>OZ220750.1:2307500-4794036 GCA_965117055.1 Alphaproteobacteria bacterium | reverse complement strand
ACACGGCCGGCATGCCGGATGCCTGGCGGTTGGCCACGGTCGAGTCCGTGACGGAGTCCGCCGCCGGAATCCGTCTGGTTTCCGGCGAGACGGGCACGGTCCCGCTGGCACAATTGCGCTGGGCCCGGAAGCGGCTCAAGCGCCAGAAGCGCGGTCCGGCGGTCGAACGGGTTCCCGACGTACTCGCCCCGGGAGACGTGATTTTCGTGGAGCGCGAGGCGGGAACGGATGATTCCGGACATGGCGGTTTCGCGCTCCGGCAGGTTCCCGACATCGACGGCGCGCTGGTCGCGCTCGATCCCCATACCGGACGGGTGCTGGCTCTGACCGGCGGCTTCAGCTTCGCGGCGAGCGAGTTCAACCGCGCAACCCAGGCCAGGCGCCAGCCGGGCTCCGCCTTCAAGCCCTTCGTCTACCTCGCCGCGCTCGACAACGGGCTCACGCCGTCGAGCCTGGTTCTCGATGCCCCCTTCGTGATCGACCAGGGTCCGGGGGTCGGCAAGTGGAAACCGGCGAACTACACCAGGCGCTTCTACGGCCCGACCCCGATGCGGATCGGCATTGAGAAGTCGCGCAACCTGATGACGGTGCGCGTGGCCCAGCGGGTCGGCATGGAAGCGGTGGCGCGCTCCGCCGAACGGCTCGGCGTGGTCGACCGCCTGCCGCGGCTGCTGTCGATGGCGCTTGGCGCGGGCGAGACCACGCTGCTTCGCCTGACCACCGCCTATGCCATGCTGGTCAATGGCGGCCGGAAGATCGTGCCGACCTTTCTCGACCGGATCCAGGACCGCAACGGCAAGACCGTCTTTCGGCACGATCGCCGCGCCTGTCCCGATTGCGTCGGGGTTGCCTGGGACGGGCAGCAGGAGCCCGAGGTGCCCGACACCCGGGAGCGGGTCGCCGATTCGGGCAGCGCCTATCAGCTGGTCTCGATGCTGGAGGGCGTTGTCGAACGCGGCACCGGGCGGCGCATCCGCGCGGTCGGAAAGCCGCTCGCCGGAAAGACCGGCACCACCAATGACAGCCTCGATACCTGGTTCGTCGGTTTTTCACCCGATCTCGCGGTCGGCGTGTTCGTCGGTTTCGACTCCCCGAGGACCCTCGGTTTGGGCGAAACCGGCTCTTCCGTCGCCGCGCCGATCTTCCGCGATTTCATGGAGGCGGTCCTCAAGGACGAGCCCGCGATCCCGTTTCGCATCCCTCCCGGAATCAGGCTGGTTCGGGTGGACGCGGAAACCGGGCTCGTGGCCCGGGGATCGGAAAAGGGCGTGATTCTGGAGGCCTTCAAGCCCGGAACCGAGCCAATCCAGCCCAGCCCGGTCGTCGGCGAGGACCCCGCGCCCGGCGCGGAGGACCCGGCTACACCCGCCCGCCGGCGCGACCTATATTAGCCCCGCCCAGCACGCCATCGGGAAACCCCAGGGCCGACAGACATGCGCGCGGAGATCGAATCCGTCCTTGGCGAAATCGAGCGGTCGCTTGCACTGCTGAGGAGGCATCTTTGACCCGGAACGGTCGCAGGCCCGGCTGGAGGAGCTGAACGCGCTCGTAGAGGATCCCGCATTCTGGGACGAGCCCGACCGCGCGCGCGAGGTGATGCGCGAACGGACGCGGATCGAGAACGCGCTCGACGGATATCTCTCGCTCGCCCGGGAAACCCGGGACAATCGCGATCTCATCGAGCTCGGCGAAGCCGAGGCCGACGAAGAGGTGGTCGAAGAGGCGGAAGCCGCGCTACTCGATCTCCGCGCCCGCGCGGCCCGGATGGAGACCGAGAGCCTGCTGTCCGGCGAGGCCGATTCCAACGACAGCTTCGTCGAGATTCACGCCGGCGCCGGCGGCACGGAATCGCAGGATTGGGCGGAAATGCTCTCGCGCATGTACACGCGATGGGCCGAAGCGCACGGCTATTCCGTGGACGTGCTGGAAGAAAGCCTCGGCGAGGAAGCCGGATTGAAGTCGGTCACGATGCGCGTCAGGGGCGAGAACGCCTATGGCTGGCTCAAGACCGAGAGCGGCGTTCACCGCCTGGTCCGGATTTCCCCCTTCGATGCGAGTTCCAGGCGGCACACCAGCTTCGCCTCGGTCTGGGCCTATCCGGTGATCGAGGACGACATCGAAATCGAGATCGACGACAAGGACATCCGGATCGACACCTATCGCGCGTCCGGCGCCGGCGGCCAGCACGTGAACCGCACCGACAGCGCGGTCAGGATCACCCACCAGCCGACCGGCATCGTCGTCCAGTGCCAGAACGACCGGTCGCAGCATCGCAACCGGGCCGCGGCCTTCGTCATGCTGCGGGCGCGGCTCTACGAGATGGAACTCCAGAAGCGCGAGGCGGAGGCCCAGGCCGAGCACGCGGCCAAGAGCGACATCGGCTGGGGCCACCAGATCCGCTCCTACGTCCTCCAGCCCTATCAGATGGTCAAGGACCTGCGCACCAATATCGAGAAGGGGAATCCGCAGGCGGTTCTCGACGGCGACCTCGACGCCTTCATGTCGGCGGCGCTCGCGGCCCGGCTGGGCGCCGGTTCGGCGGCTTCTTAGACGACATCCATTTCAGATCGTACCGCTGCACGCCACTAATGGGAGCGCTCCTCCCGGTCCCGTCAACCCAGCGGCGGTGCCCGCTTGACAGCCCGCCCGCCATCGACAAAGAGAGCGCGGGCCTTCGGCGGGGGAGAAATCGGTTGGGACGCTGGCACGAAACGCACCGCGCGGTCGTTCATTCCTGGTACTGCGACCACTTCGGGCACATGAACGTGCGCCATTACTGCAATTTCTTCGACGACGCGGGGTTCCACATCTGGAGCCACATCGGCTGCCCGCATTCCGAAATGAAGGCGCGCGGCGTGATGCTGGTCGTCGCGCGGAACACCCTGAACTTCATTCACGAGATGAAGGCCGGCGAGCTGCTGCGGATCGAAACCGCCTTCATCCGCGTCGGCGAGAAGAGCTGCACCCATCTGAACCGGATGTACAACGTCGATACCGGAACCCTGACCGCGACGCTCGAATCGGTGGAGGTATTCTTCGATCCGGTCGCCCGGGTCTCCGCTCCCATGCCCGACGACATACGGGAATTGCTGACCGAGGCCCTGGTGCCGGTGGACGATCGTTAGTTCGCCGCCTCCCGTCCCGTTTGTGTCTATCATGGCAAGCGGTTAGCCTCGCCCGCGTGCACCGCCAAGCGATCGGAGAAGCATGTCAGGCATCCAGCAAGCCAACGGGCACCGGCCGGACGGCGTCCTCGACATCGTCCATCCCGCCCTGGCGGGCGCCGCCCGTCCCGACGCGGCGAAGCTTTCCTACGATCTCGACCGGGTTCTGGGAGCCGTCTTCCGCCTGCGCGCCGAGGTTCCCGCGAGCGCGTTCACGGCGACGATCCTGGGCACCGAGCGCGAGGGCAACGGGGTGCTGATCGGCGAGGACGGGCTGGTCCTCACCATCGGATACCTGATCACCGAGGCGGAGACGATCGCGCTCACCGACAACGCCGGCCGCACCGTGTCGGCGAGTCCGGTGGCCTACGACCACGAGACCGGGTTCGGACTGGTGCGCGCCGACGAACCGCTCGACGCCTCGCCCGTCCCAATCGGCCGGTCGGACGGCGTATCGGCGAACGATCCGGTCGTCATCGCCTCTTTCGGCGGGATCAAGCATGCGATCCAGGGCGAGGTGGTCATCGTCCGTGAGTTCGCCGGGTCGTGGGAGTACATGCTGGACGAAGCGATTTGCACCGTCCCCGTGCACCCCTTCTGGGGCGGGGCCGCGCTGATCGACGGGACGGGCATGCTGGTCGGCTGCGGCTCGCTCTATGTCGAGCATTCCGTCGAGGGAGGCGACGCGGTGCCCGGCAACCTGTTCGTGCCGATCGATCTGCTGGCGTCCATTCGGGACGACATGGTGCGGACGGGACGCGCGCGACGGGCGCCGCGCCCCTGGCTCGGCGTTTATGTCAACGAGACCGACGACCGCCTTCTGGTGACCGGGGTCGCAGCGAACGGCCCGGGGGATCAATGCGGCATGCAGCCGGGCGACGTGATCCTGTCGGCCGAGGGCGTCGCCGTTTCCGGTCTGTCCGAATACTACCGGACGGTCTGGGCCGCCGGGGAACCGGGCGCGGAAATCCGCCTGACGGTGCTCAGGGACGACGACGTGATCTCGGTTCGCGTGCGTTCGGGCGACCGCTACAGCTACCTCAAGCTGCCGCGCCCCCACTGACCGGGCGCGGACGCGTCACAGCGCTTCGACGGCTTCGAGAACGCTGTCGACGTGGCCGTTGACCCGGACCTTGCGCCAGATATTGCGGATCGTGCCGGTCTCGTCGATCAGGAAGGTCGCGCGTTCGATCCCCATATACTTGCGGCCGTACATGGATTTCTCCACCCAGGTGTCGTAGCTCTCGCACACGCTCCCGTCGGCGTCGGAGGCCAGCGTGAACGGCAGATCGTGCTTGGCCTTGAACCTGTCGTGCTTGGCGACGCTGTCCCTGGACACCCCCACCACGACCGCGTCGAGCCCGGCGAAATCGGGATGGGAATCCCGAAAGCCGCAAGCCTCCTTGGTACAGCCCGGCGTGTCGTCCTTGGGATAGAAGTAGAGCACGACCTTCTTGCCCGCGAGACCGGCGAGCGAGACCGTGCCCCCGCCGTCGGTTGCCATTTCGAAGTCCGGCGCGCGCCGTCCGATGTCGGGTGTCATCGTCGATCCTTTCCTGTCGCGGCGTCGCCCCTGGCCGCCAGCTCCGCCGCCGGCCGGGCGATGATTTCGTCGAAACACGCATGCGAGCGCGCGGCGAGGGCGAGGCTTCGTTCCTCCAGCGCCGCGTAGTTCGCCTCACCCAGCGCGCGGGCCACGAATTCCTGCAGGGCCGGCGATTCATGACGGCCCGCCACGCCGGCGCCGAAGGCAAGCCGGACGATTCCCTGCAGCCGGCGCCACAGGGTCATCGCCTCGATCAGCCCATCGGCCAGCGAGCGCTCCAGACAGCCCGCCGCGGCGAGCCGGTCGAGCGCCTCGGTGGTGTCGGTCGACAGCACCTCGGGGTGGCTGTGAGCGTGGCGAAGCTGGAGATACTGGGCGATGAACTCGATGTCGATCATGCCGCCGCGAAACCGCTTGATCGACCAGAAGTCGTCGACCGCGAGCTCCCGCTCCATTCTCTCCCGCATGTCGGCCACCGCGCAGACCAGCCGGTCGGGGTCGCGCTCCCGGGTGAGCACGGAGGCGATGGTCTCCTCGATGCGCGCCGCGAACGCTTCCGGCGCAGCGATCGCCCTGGCGCGGGTCAGCGCCAGGTGCTCCCAGGTCCAGGCGTCTTCGTTCTGATAGCGCGTGAACGCCGCGAGCGAGGTGGCGATCGGCCCCGACGCGCCGGCCGGGCGCAGCCGCATGTCGACCTCGTACAGCTTCCCTTCGTTGGTCGGCGCGGACATGGCGCCGATGAAACGCTGGCACAGCCGGGCATAGTAGGTTTGGCAGGCGAGCGGGCGCGAACCGTCCGATTCGGCGTGCTCGTCCCGCGTCTCGTAGAGGAAGAGGAGATCGAGGTCCGACTCGGTGGTGAGCTCGCGCCCGCCGAGCTTGCCGAAACCGAGCACGGCGAAAGCGCTGTCCGGCACGACGCCGTGCCTGCGCGCGAACTCGCGCGCGGTCGCGGGCAGCAGGGCGCGCACGCAGGCCGTCGCGAGATCGGCCAGCGGCCGGCCCGCATCCGCCCCGTCGATCCGGCCGTTGAGCATCTGGACGCCGATCTCGAAGACGTGGGCGTTGTTCCAGTAGCGGCAGATGTCGAGCTTTTCCTCGAAATAGTAAACTTCGTCGAGCGCCTTTTCGAGGTCGGCGGTCAGCCGGTCGCTGCCGGCGTTGAAATCGAGCGCCGCGGGCTGTAGCACGCCTTCGAGCATGATCGGGTGACGGCTGAGCCAGTCCGCGAGCCGGGGCGCGCTTCCCATGATCCTGGCGAGCAGCCCGAGCAGGGCCGGGTTGTTGGTGAACAGGGAAAGGATGTGCACCCCGGCCGGCAGCGTCCGCAGGAAGTCGTCGAAACGGAGCAGCGCGGCATCCGGGTCGTTGGTGGTCGACAGGGTCTCCAGCACGGTCGGGATGAGCTCGGTCAGGAGCTCGCGCGCCCGCGCGCTGCGGGTGGAGCTGTAGCGGCCGTGATGCCAGATGCGGATGCGCTCGGCGACCCGGGCGGGTTCCCGGAAGCCCAGCCGCGCCAGGGTTTCCAGGGTTTCCGGGTCGTCCTCGGCGCCGGTGAAGACCAGATTTCCCGGACCCGACAAGTCGGGGGTCTTTTCGAACAGGACGGCGTAGTGCGCTTCGACGGCACGCAACTCCCCCAGCAGCGCCGCCTCGAACGCCGCCCGGCCTTCATACCCCATGAGAAGGGCGATGCGCTGCAACGCGTCTTCCTCCTCCGGCAGGGTATGGGTCTGCTGATCGTCGATCATCTGCAAGCGGTTCTCCAGCCGGCGGTGAAACCGGTACGCCTGGATCAGCCGGCTGCTGACGATCGATTCGAGGAGCCCCGCGCGGGCCAGCGCGCGCAGCGCGTCGCAGGTATCGCGGACCCTCAGCGAAGATTCGCGCCCGCCCCAGATGAGCTGCTGGGTCTGGGCGAAGAACTCGATTTCCCGGATGCCGCCGCGGCCCAGCTTTATGTCGTGCCCGGCGGCCAGCGTCGTCGTGCCGCCCCGCTGGGCGTTGATCTGCCGCTTGATCGAATGGATATCCTGGATCGCGAAGAAGTCGAGGCTCTTGCGCCAGACGAACGGCCGCAGCAATTCGAGAAACGCCTCCCCCGCCACGATGTCGCCGGCGACCGGGCGGGCCTTGATCATCGCCGCCCGTTCCCAGTTCTGGCCGGCGCTCTCGTAGTAGATCTCGGCCGCCCGGGTGGCGACCGCGACCGGCGTCGATCCCGGATCGGGGCGCAGCCTCAGATCGGTGCGGAAGACATAGCCGTCGCTGGTGCGTTCGGCCATCATCTTGACCAGAGCCTGGGTGAGTCGGATCATGCATTGCTGAAGGCTGGTCCTGCCGGTGTATTCGATCAGCGCGCCGTCATAGAGCACGATCAGGTCGATATCGCTCGAATAGTTGAGCTCCCGCCCGCCGAGCTTCCCCATGCCGAGCACGATCCAGCCGGAGGCGAGCGACGGATCGTCCGGCGCGGGCAGCGCGAGGTCGCCCGCCGCCGCCGCCCCGGCGAGCAGGTGGTCGGCGGAGATCGACAGCGCCCGCTGGGCGAAGTCGGAGAGGCGGGCGCAGACGACCTCGACCGGCCAGGCGCCGCTGAGATCGGCGAGGGCGGTCGCGAGCGAGGTTCTTCTCTTGGCGATGCGCAGCGCCGACATTATCTCTTCCGTGCCGGCATCGTGCGGCCCAATGCGATCGAGCGCCGTCATCGTCCGATCCCACGCCGCCTGCACGCCATCGGCGAGCAGATCACAAGTGAATGCAATATCGCGGATGGCACACTGGGTGAGAAACGGGCTGTTTCCGAACACCGCGAGCAGCGCTGATCTCGCCGCCGGGTCCGCCGCGAGCGAGCGCGCGAGCCGCGCGGTCTCCGGCGCCGCTTCGGCCGCGGCCTCCTCCCAGCGTTCGAAGGCAAGCTCCGCCGCTGCCGGACTGGCGGGCCGGGGCAGGGCTTCGACATCGGCGACGAACTCGGCGGCGATTCGTGTCAAACGCAATTCTCCGGCGCTGGGAACGGTGATCGAAATTGTGCCGGGGGCCGTTTCCGGTCAAGCGGTGAGTGCCGCGCAATGATGCGCCGATTGTCCCGTATCGGTCTCGGCATCTTCGCCGTCGGCGTCGTGTCCGTGATCCTGCTGGGTCTCTACGGCGGGTGGCGCTTGTCCCAGGGGCCGGTCTCGCTCGGCGTTCTCAAGCCTTATCTGGAGGAGCGGCTGGCCGGGTTGGGCCTGCCCCACCGGGTGGCTTTCTCCGACCTGGTACTCGCCTGGGGCGGGACGGAGCGGCCGCTCGACCTGGTGATCTCCGATGCCGAGCTGCGCGGCGAGGACGAGCGCGTCGTCGCGCGGATTGCCGAGATTTCCATCGGGTTGTCGCTTCCCGCACTGCTCGACGGCACCCTGGTGTTGAAGACGATCAGGCTCACCGATGCGCACGTCACCGCGGTCCGGAGAAAGGATGGCTCGTTAAGCATCGGTCTGGCCGGGGAAGGCGGTCAGTCCCTCACGCTGTTCGAGTCGGGCAACGGGGGCCGTTCCGAAGAGTCCGTCCTCGGCAAGCTCGATCGAATCGCCATTCATCGCGCCTCGATCTCGCTCGACGATCGCCTGCTCGGGCTGCAAATGAGCCCGGAGCAGGTGTCGATCGACCTGGAACGCAAGGAACACGCGGTTATCGGTGTGTTCGATATCGATTCCTGGTCGGGCGACCGGAAGCTATCCGTGGGCGGTACCGCGGAGTATCGGCTGGATGACCGGACGACGCATATCGCTCTCGACTTTCGCGGTTTCGACCCCAGCCGTCTCGCCCCGGTTCTCGTGGGATGGTTCCCCCGGCTACCCGACCCGAGCGGCGTCGCGGTACCGCTTCAGGGCCGTCTCGAAGCGTCTTCCGACGCCGATGGCAAGGTGACGAACGCGCGTTTCACCGTCAGCGGCGCGGCGGGGTCTCTGAGCCCCGCGGCTCTCGGCGGACACCGTTATGATATCCGGTCGCTGGTACTCGACGGCAGTTTCGGCGGCGCGGACGGCACGGTCGCCATCGACCGGCTGGACATCGATCTCGGCGCGCCGAGGCTGTCGCTCACCGGTAAGCTCACCGGAATCGATGCAACGCCCCGGCTTCATGTACGGGCCGGCCTCGAAGGGATGACGATGTCGGCGCTCGGGAAGTACTGGCCCGAGGGGATCGCCGATGGCGCGAGGCGCTGGTTGCTCGCCAATCTCAACCGGGGCGACGTTCGCGACGTGGACGCGGATCTTGTCGCCTCCTTTCCCGATGCCGGGGCGAAGATCGAACGGGTCAAGGCGACGCTCGGTCTCGAACGGGCGACGGTGCACTATTTCAAACCCCTGCCTCCCGTCACGCATGCGAAGGGCGCGGTCACAATCGATCGTGACCGCATCCAGATCGCTGTGGAGGAGGGCCGGGTCGGGGATCTCGTGCTTGCCGAGGGGCGAATCGACATTTCCGGGCTGTCCGTCGACAGGGCACATCTCTCGCTGGAGACGCGGGTCTCCGGTCCGGTTGCCAGCGCGCTTTCGATCCTCGACCATCCGCGGCTGCGCTACGCGTCCCGGGTCGGCCTCGTTCCCGGCCAGGTTCGCGGCACGTTGGGAATGCGGATGCGGGGAGGCTTCCCGCTGATCGATGCGCTGGCCCTCGAGGACACCGCGCTCAACGCGTTCGGCACGCTGACCGGCGCCGCGGCCGACGGGGTGTTTCTGGGTCAGGATCTGACGGCGGGCGCGCTCCGTTTCGCGCTCGACACCAAGGGCATGAAGATCGGGGGCGAAGCCACGATCTCCGGGATCGCGGCCACGGTCGGCTGGCGGGAGGACTTCACCGGTAGGGCGGACATCCTCCGCCGCTACTCGATCCGTGCGCGGTTTTCCGAAGCCGACAGGGAACGATTCGGTATCGTCCTGAAACCGGCGATAAAGGGCCCCCTCTCCGTCGACGCGTCCTACGAGGTTTCTTCCGACAAGACCCGGCGGGTGAGCGGTACCCTGGACCTTGCCCAAGCCGAGCTCGCCCTGACGCCGCTCGAATGGTGGAAGCCGTCGGGCGTGGCCGGCAGGGCGGCCTTCGAAATCGCATTCGCCAACGGCGAGGCCAGCGCGATACGGATCGCCGATCTCGTCGCGGGCGATCTCCGCGCGGCCGGGCAGCTCGACCTCGATCGTGGACGCATCCGCGAGGTGCGGGTCGACGCCTTCTCGGTCCCCGATCGCTTCGACCTGTCCGGCGTCTTCGCGATCGACGATACGCGGGGCTGGACCGTCGAGGCGCGGGGTCCGCTGTTCGATGCCGCGCCCCTTCAGCGGCTCATGGACGGCGAAGTCGAGGCGTCGCTGCCGCCGCTTCGCATCTCGGCCCGGTTCGATCGCGCGAAGCTGACCCGGGGCCGGACGATCCGGGAGGCCTCATTGAACGCCCGCCGCCAGGGAGGGAAATGGCGCGGGATCGACCTCGCCGGTCGATTCAGCGGCGGAAAGCGGTTCGACCTCAGCTACCGGCCGGACCAGGGCTCCGGGGTATTCCGGATGAACAGCGAGAACGCCGGCGAGCTTTTCGGCCTCCTCGGCGAAACCAAGTGGATTCGGGGCGGCCGCGCGAAAATGTCGGCGAAACGCGGGACCGGCGAGGAAGCCGGGCAGTGGAAAGGCGAGCTCATCGTTCGCGATTTCGCCCTGACCGGCGCGCCCCGCCTGGTCGAGGCGCTGCGCGTCGCGTCCCTGGGCACTCTGTCCCGGGAGCTCGGCGGGCGCGGGGTCGGCGTCAAGAAACTCGGCGTTCCGTTCGTCTATGACGGATCGACGATCCGCATCGCCGGCGGCCGCGCTTTCGGCGTCGGGTTCGGCGCGACCGGCCGCGGCGCCATCGATGTCGACAACGAGACGCTGAAGATCGACGGCACGCTGATCCCCGCCTATCAACTCAACGCGGCGCTTGGCGAGCTGCCGGGAATCGGCATCCTGTTCAGGGGCGAGGAACATGGCGGGCTGTTCGCCGCCCCCTATGCGATCCGGGGAAAGATCGAAAAGCCGTCATTTTCGGTCAACCCGCTCGGCATTCTGACGCCCGGCGTTTTCCGGAACATCTTCCGGATCTTCGAGGCCGAGCGGGAAGACCTCCCGCCGGAGCCGCCGCTCACTGAATGATCGGGGAACCGACCCCTCTCAGACGGGTGTCACGATCACGTGCCGCTTGCGGCCCGCGGACAGCTTGATCACCCCGTCCGCCGTAAGATCGCCCATCGTGACCGTCTGCATCTCGTTTTCGAAGGCGCGATCGTTCAGCCGCCCGCCCCCGCCCCTGATCAGGCGTCGCGCATCCGCTTTCGACGAGGCCAGACCGGCGCGGGCGATCAGTTCGAAGGCGGCGATCCCGGCCTGGAGTTCCGACCGGTCGAGCGCATAGCGCGGCAGGTCCGCGCCCAGCTCGCCCTCCTCGAAGGTGGTGCGGGCCGTGTCTTCGGCGCGCGCCGCCTCGTCCGCGCCGTGGCAGAGGGCCGTCGCCTCGCGGGCGAGCACCTTCTTCGCCTCGTTGATCTCGGCGTCGCGCAGCGTTTCCAGCCGGGCGATCTCGTCGAGCGGCAGCGTGGTGAACAGCCGCAGGAAGCGGCCCACGTCGCCGTCCTCGGCGTTGCGCCAGAACTGGTAGTAGTCGTAGGGGCTCACGCGGTCCGCGTTGAGCCAGACGGCTCCGCCCGCGGTCTTGCCCATCTTCTCGCCCGAGGCGGTGGTGATCAGCGGCGAAGTCACCCCGAACAGCGAGGCGCCGTCGGTCCGCCGTCCGAGCTCTATGCCGGAGACGATGTTTCCCCACTGGTCCGACCCGCCCATCTGCAGGATGCAGCCGGTCCGGCGATAGAGCTCCAGGAAGTCGTAGGCCTGGAGCACCATGTAGTTGAATTCGAGAAAGCTGAGCGGCTGTTCGCGCTCCAGCCGGAGCTTCACCGAATCGAAGCCGAGCATGCGGTTGACCGAGAAGTGTCGCCCGAACTCGCGCAGGAACGGGATGTAGGAGAGCCCGTCCAGCCAGTCGGCGTTGTTCATCATCACCGCGTCGGTCGGGCCGTCGCCGAAGATCAGGAACTGCGAGAAGACCCGCTTGATGCCCTCCATGTTGGCGGCGATGCGTTCCTCGGAAATGAGCTGGCGCGATTCGTCCTTGCCCGACGGATCGCCCACCTTGGTGGTCCCGCCGCCCATCAGCACGATCGGCTTGTGACCGGTACGTTGCCACCAGCGAAGCAGCATGATCGGCATGAGCGAGCCGACATGGAGGCTGTCGGCGGTGCAGTCGAAGCCGATATAGCAGAGCTTCGGCACGCCTTGCGCGAGCGCCGCGTCCAACCCGTCGGCATCGGTGCACTGGTGCAGGTATCCCCGTTCGTCGACGGTTCGCAGGAACTCCGAACTGTAGCCTGTCATGGCGGTCTCCAGAGCGCGCGGTCGGGCGCGGCGCGGCGACGCTCTAGCACAGGTGCCGCATTTTCGGAAACCGTTAGCGTCCCGATCGCCGGCGGGTTTAACATCCCGCCGACCGATAACCGACGGGAGACCGATCATGCAGCCCAGCCGCACCGGGCCTTTCCCCTACGTACCGATCAACCGGCGGCCGAAGCTTTCCTGGCCCGGCGGCGCCCGGCTCGCGGTCTGGGTGATCCCCAATATCGAGATATTCCCGCTGAACGAGCCGGTTCCGACCGGCACCGGCATGGCGCCGGACCTCATCAACTGGGCGCCCAGGGATTACGGCGCGCGGGTCGGGGTCTTCCGGATCATGGAGGTGCTGGAGCGCCACGGCGTGCGCGGCACCGTGGCGCTGAACAGCGAGGTGTGCGACGACTATCCCGAGATCGTCGAGGACGCCAAGGCGCTCGGCTGGGAGTTCATGGGGCACAACGAGAGCAACTCGCGCTACCTCCATCTGATGGAGCCGGAGGCCGAGCGCGAGACCGTGAGGCGCGTGTTCGACCGGATCGAGGCGGCGACCGGCGCGCGTCCGCGCGGCTGGCTGTCCTCCGGGCTGCAGGAAAGCTGGCACACCCTCGACTACCTGATCGACAACGGCGCGGACTACGTCGCCGACTGGATCAACGACGACCAGCCCTACCGGATGGACGTCGACGGCCGCCCGATCTGCTCGATCCCCTATTCCGGCGAGATCAACGACCTGCCGGCGATGATCCGCATGGGTCGAACCGCCGAGGAGTTCGAGACCATGATCAAGCGCCAGTTCGACGTGCTCTACCGCGAGGGCGCGGAGTCCGGCCGGGTCATGGCGATCTGCCTCCATCCCTTCGTCATCGGCATGCCGCACCGGATCGGCGCGCTCGACGGCGGTCTCGAATATATCTGCGCCCATGAGGGCGTCTGGCTCGCCACCGGGTCGGAGATCGTCGACCACTATCTCTCGACCGTCCCCGAAGGCTGACCGTCGGGAAGCGGGCATGGCCGCAAGCGACGGTCACGCCTGGGTCGTCGGGCTGATGAGCGGAACCTCGCTCGACGGCATCGACGCGGCCCTGATCGAGACCGACGGCGAGACGGTTCGGACCTTCGGACCGTCCGCCACCTTTCCCTATCCCGCAGAATTCCGCGGCCGGCTCGCCGCGTCGCTGGGCCGGTCCTCCGGACACGATGCGGTCGAGGCGGAGCTCACCCGCCGCCATGCCGACGCCGTCCGCCAACTGCTGTCTCACCTTCCCGCCGGCCACCCTCTGCCCGAGCTGGCAGGCTTTCACGGCCACACCGTCGACCATCGCCCGGACGAAGGCACGACCGTCCAGATCGGCGACGGGGCGGCGCTCGCGCGCTCGCTCGGCATCCTGGTGGTGAACGATTTCCGCGGCGCCGACGTCGTCGCGGGTGGGCAGGGGGCGCCGCTCGCGCCGCTCTACCACGTGGCCCTGCTGGCCGGCGTCGAACGTCCCGTCGCGGTGCTCAACCTCGGCGGCATGGCGAACCTCACATGGGTCGGCGACCGGACGCCCCCCGTCGCGTTCGACACCGGCCCGGGGAACGCGCTGCTCGACCGGTGGGTCGAACGCCGCACCGGACGGCCGTTCGACGAAGGCGGCGCGCTGGCGGCGAGCGGACGCGTCTCCGAGGATGCGGTCGCGGAATACCTCGCCGATCCCTTCTTCGGCCGGCCGCCGCCCAAATCCGTCGACCGGCTCGATTTCTCCGTCGAAGGGGTGGCCGAACTCTCCGCCCAGGACGGGGCGGCGACGCTCGTCGAGGTGACCGCCGCCGCCGTGGCGCGCGCGGTTCCCCATTTGCCCGAACCGCCCCGCCGCTGGTTCGTCACCGGCGGCGGACGCCGCAACGCGTTCATGATGGCGAGGCTCGCCGCCAGGCTGGACGCCCCCTGCGATCCGGTCGAAGCGCTCGGATGGCAGGGCGACGCTTTGGAGGCGCAGGCCTTCGCCTTTCTCGCCATGCGGAGCCGGCGCGGGCTCCCGCTCAGCCTGCCGACGACCACCGGCGTGGCCAGGCCCATAACCGGCGGCGTGTTGCATTCGCCCTGATCCGGACTTCCCGCGAGACAACGATCCGCCGCCATCCCCATCCTCTCCCGTCATGGTCGGCCTCCGCCGACCATGACGAAGATGAGGCAAGGGCAGAAATGCTTCCATCCGAAACGGATACGCCCTAGCGTCCGGTCTCCCGGCACCGGTCCTCGATCAGCGAGGCCGACAGGCTGACATCGCCAGGTATTGCCTCGGACACGATGCGCCGCGCCATGCGGAGGGCCGCCGAAGCGCTGGCGAGTTGGACCACGCCATCGCCGTCGATCACCGCGACCAGCGTATCGCCTTCTCTTGCCTCCATCGCCTCGCGAAACGCCGCCGGGATCACGATGCGGCCGCCGGAACCGATCTTCACCTCGACCCGCTGGTCGTTATGTCTGCCGTCCTGGTCCACGCCTGCCGTGGGTCGAGCGTTCCTCGGCCTTTTCCCGGGTTCGTTCATTCGTCCTCGTCCCCAACTTCAAGCACGAAATGCTCGTCGAGGTAGTCGTCGATGTGCCCGGTGAGCACGTCGAGATGCTCGTTGAAGAAGTGATCCGCGCCCTCGATCACGCGGTAGTCGATGGTGACGCCGCGTTGGTTGGACAGGTGTTCCGCGAGCTCGGCGACCGACTCCTCGGGCACCTGCTGATCTCCATCGCCATGCACGAACAGCCCGGAACACGGGCAGGGCGCGAGGAAGGTGAAGTCGTACATGCTCGCCGGCGGCGCGATCGAGATGAAGCTGGTGATCTCCGGCCGCCGCATCAGCAGCTGCATGCCGATCCATGCTCCGAAGGAAAAGCCGCCGATCCAGCATTGCGGCGCGTCCGGGTTGCAGGATTGCAGCCAGTCGAGCGCCGCCGCCGCGTCGCTCAGCTCGCCCAGCCCCTCGTCATAGACGCCGCGCGACCGTCCGACCCCGCGAAAGTTGAACCTGAGCGCGGAGAAGCCGCGGCGGGTGAACGCCTGGAAGGCCTGGAACACCACCCGGTTGTTCATCGTCCCGCCGTATTGCGGATGCGGGTGCAGCAATATGGCGATCGGCGCGTTGGGGGTCTTGCTGTGGTGGTAGCGGCCTTCCAGCCGTCCCTCGGGGCCGTTGAAAATGACCTCGGGCATGGCCGGAGACCCCTTCTCGCCACGACACCGCCCGAAAATCCGTGCGGTTGACAGGTGATGACGCGCAACTAGGGTTGCGGCGCCGCATGTTGGCGGGCTGACCAGGGCACCAAATGCCGGGCCCGGGAAAGCGCTGGCGTTATAGCACAATGGCGGTACCGGACTCCAAGGACGTTGGCCGCGCCGGGGCGGCGAGTGCATGGAAAACGAGCCATGAGCGCCACGGTCTATCTGGACTACAACGCGAGCGCCCCGGTCTGGCCGGAAGCGGCCGATGCCGTGGCCGAAGCCCTGCGCGCGGGCGCCAACGCGTCCTCGATCCACGCGCCGGGCCGCGCCGCGCGCGCACGGATCGAGGACGCGAGGGAATCCGTCGCCCGGCTGGTCGGGACGGATCCCGCCGGGATCGTCTTCACCGGCGGCGGCACCGAGGCCAACAACCAGGCGATCCGCTGTTCCGGCGCCGAACATGTGCTGGTCTCGGCGATCGAGCACGAGTCGGTTCTATCGGCCGACGAGGGAGCCGGACACCTGACGGTTACGCGCGACGGCGTCGTCGACCTCGAAGCGCTCGACCGCGCTCTTGCGGGCGAACCGCGGCCAACCCTCGTCTCGGTGATGCTCGCCAACAACGAGACCGGCGTCGTCCAGCCGCTGGCCGAGGTGGCCGCGATCGCGCGGAGCCACGGCGCTCGCCTCCACTGCGACGCGGTACAGGCGGCGGGCAAGATACCGGTCGACTTCGTGGCGCTGGGCGCGGACAGCTACGCGATCTCGGCCCACAAGATGGGTGGGCCGCAGGGCGTCGGCGCGCTGGTTCTCCGCGATCCCGGCGCGGCCGGGCGACTTATTCATGGCGGCGGCCAGGAGCGTGGGCGTCGCGCCGGTACCGAGAACGTCGCCGGAATCGCCGGTTTCGGCCGCGCCGCCGAAATCGTGGCGGATCGGCTCGACGGCTTTGCCGCGCTCGCCCGGTTGCGCGACCGGATCGAAGCCGAAATCCGCGTGCACGATGCCGAAGCCCTGGCGGTCGGCGCGAACGCGCCGCGGCTGCCCAACACCTCGATGATTGTCATGCCGGGCTGCGAGAGCGCGGCGCAGGTGATCGCCATGGATCTCGACGGGATCGCGGTCAGCGCCGGTTCCGCCTGTTCCTCCGGACGGGTCCAGATCCCCTATGTACTCGATGCGATGGGGCTGGAGCCCGCTTCGGCAAGATGCGCGCTCCGCGTCAGCCTGGGCTGGCGGACGACGGCCGGCGAGGTCGACCGGTTCGTTTCGTCCTGGGCGGGCCTGCGCAGGCGCACCGCCCAGCGTGTCGCCTGAAGGCCTTGCCGATGCCCCGCGTCGCATTCATATCCTCTGACGGAGGGCGGCGCGAGATCGAAGCCGAGCCCGGACGCTCGGTGCTGGAGATCGCCTGGGAGAACGGGATCGAGGTCGAGGGCGCCTGCGAGGGTTCGATGGCGTGCTCGACCTGCCATGTGATCCTGAGCGATGCCGACTACGACCGCCTGCCGCCGTCCAGCGAGGACGAGGAGGACATGCTCGACCTGGCCTGGGGCGTGACGCCCAATTCGCGTCTCGGCTGCCAGGTCTTGCTCACCGACGCGCTCGACGGGATCGAGTTCAACCTGCCGTCCGAGACCGTCAACCACCTGGACGACTGAGCCGCCGCCATGATCTCGCTCGACATCGACAAGCCGCGCGCCGACACCCGCGTCGTGATCGCCATGTCGGGCGGCGTGGACAGCGCGGTGACCGCCGCCCTTGTCGCCGAGGCGGGCTACGCGGCGGTCGGCGTCACGCTCCAGCTTTACGACGACGGGGCGGCGGCGGCGCGCAAGGGAGCGTGCTGCGCCGGCCAGGACATCTATGACGCCCGGCGGGTCGCCGAGGCCATCGGCATTCCGCACTACGTCCTCGACTACCGGGCGCGGTTCCGCGAAAGCGTGATCGAGCCCTTCGCCGACTCATACGTCGCCGGGGAGACGCCGATCCCTTGCGTGACCTGCAACCGAACGGTGAAGTTCCGCGACCTGATGGGGCTCGCGCGCGACCTCGGCGCGGACGCGCTCGCGACCGGCCATTACGTGCGCCGCCTGCCCGGCCCCGATGGGGCGGAGCTGCACCGCGCCGTGGATGCCGACCGCGACCAGAGCTACTTCCTGTTCGCGACCACCCGCGACCAGCTCGATTACCTGCGCTTTCCGCTCGGCGGGATGACCAAGGACGCGGTCCGCAAGGAAGCAGCCCGCCTCGCTCTGCCGGTGGCGGCCAAACCGGACAGCCAGGACATCTGCTTCGTGCCCGATGGCGGCTATGCCCGCATCGTCGAACGTCTCCGCCCCGGAGCGGCCGAGCCGGGCGAAATCGTCGACCTCGAAGGGAGGCGCCTCGGCAGCCATGACGGAACCGTCAATTTCACCGTCGGGCAGCGCCGGGGGCTCAAGGTCGGAGGAGCCGGCGAACCGCTCTACGTGATCCGCACCGAGCCGGAGGCCCGCCGCGTCGTGGTCGGTCCGCGCACCGCGCTCGCGCGAAGCGAGATCGCGGTCGGCGGCCTCAACTGGCTCGGCGGCGCGCACCCGCCCGACCGCCCGGTTGCGGTGCAGGCAAAGATCCGTTCGATGCGCCCGCCGGCTTCCGCAACGCTCCGCGCCGCCCCGGGCGGAACCGCCACGGTCGCGCTCGAGGCGCCGGAGCACGGCGTCGCACCGGGACAGGCCTGCGTGCTCTATGACGGGGAACGCGTGCTCGGCGGCGGCTGGATTCGCCGCACGTCGGATCGTCCTTGACTCCTTCCGGGGCCGGTCGTAAAGCGTCCCCTTCCGGTGGCGGAGTAGCTCAGTTGGTAGAGCAGCGGAATCATAATCCGTGGGTCGCTGGTTCGAGTCCGGCCTCCGCTACCAATCTTTTCAATGACTTGTGAGTTTTTCGGCGGCGCGGGCGCGGCACAGGCCCGCCCCGGCTGAACCCGGCAATCCTGCGGTTGCCTCGGACCGGGCGGATTGCCAGTGTGGCCCATCGGCGGCCGTTTCCGGCCTCCGCCCATAGTCGTCGCGGCTCGCAAATGGACCTTCTCCTCTCGGAAGAGCAGGGCATGTTGCAGGAGAGCGCACGCCGCTTCCTCGCCGGAACCGGCGGGGCGGGGCGGCTGCGGCGGCTGCGCGAGACCCGCGATGGCTTCGACCGGGACGTGCTGCGCGAGATGGCGGCGCAGGGCTGGCTCGGAATGCTTGTGCCGACGGCGCAAGGCGGGCTGGGACTCGGCATGACCGAGGCGGCGCTCGTGCTGGAGCAGGCGGGCCGCGCGCTTGCCCCGGAGCCGGCCGGAGCGTCGATGATAGCCGCCGCCGCGCTCGCCGCTTGCGAAGGCAACGACGCGCTGCTTGCCCGTGTCGTGGCGGGCGAAGCCCTGGTGGTTCCGGCGGTCGATGCGGATTCAAGCGCCGGCGAGGTCCGCGCCACCCTCACCCCGGAAGGCGGGGCGGTGTTGGAAGGCTCCCGCCTCGGCGTTCCGGCGGCAGCGGCGGCGGACGGGATGCTGGTCGTCGCGTCCGGTCCCGAGGGTCGGCTGCTCTGCCACATCGAGGCCGACGCCAAGGGGGTCAATATTGAAACGCGGCGCACCGTCGATGGCGCGTCTTTCGGCGACGTCGAATTCGACGGCGCCGTCTCCACTCCGCTGGTCGCACGGCGGAATCGCGGTTTCGGGAACCCCGCGTCGCTCCGCGACGGGCTTCTCGTCGCGGTTTCAGCGGAACTCCTGGGCGCGATGGATGCGGCGCTCGAGATGACGCTCGACTACCTCAGGACGCGCGAGCAGTTCGGCCGGCCGCTCGGCGCGTTTCAGGCTCTCCAGCATCGCGCGGTCGACGATTTCACCCGCATCGTCGGAACCCGGTCGCTGCTCTTCCGCATCGCCGGCGGGGAGGGAGACATCGCCCCGGCCATGGCGGCGGCGCTCAAGGCCCACGCGTCCGCCTCGGCGCTCCGGGTGACCAAGTCGGCGATCCAGATGCACGGCGCCATCGCGTTTACCGACGAGCACGATGCCGGGCTCCATCTCAAGCGAGCGATGACGCTGTCGGCCTGGCTCGGCAACGCCGCCGCGCAGCGCGAACGCTATGCCGGGGCGATGCTCTGAAAGTTCAGGCTCCGAAACGGGGCTCCGGCAGGCCTCTTACGCCGGCATCCAGCGCAAACACCGCGCCCGCCAGCGGTTGTTTCCATAGAGCCTCGTCGGTCAGCGGAAACGTGGCGGTGGTCACATAGAGTATGTCGAGGTCGGCGCCGCCGAAGGTGCATGCGGTCGGACGCTGCACCGGCACGCCGATCACCCGGTCGATCCTGCCGTCGGGCGCGTAGCGTGCGACACGCCAGGCGCCGACGCAGCAGATCCAGTAATAGCCCTCCTCGTCCACCGCCGCGCCGTCGGGCCGGCCTTCGGTGGGATCGTTGGCGGCGAACACCCGGCGGTTGGCGATGTCGCCGCTGGCGGGATCGAGGTCCCAAGCCCAGATGAAGTCCCGCCGGCTGTCCGAGTGATAGAGCGTCGACCCGTCCGGGCTGAAGGCGAGGCCGTTGGGGCAGATCAGCCCGTCCACCATCGCCCGGCAGGTCCCGTCGGGGTCGTAGCGGTAGAGCACGTTGGTCTCGCGGTCCATGGTCTCGATCAGGCCGCCCGCCCAGAACCGTCCCTGCCGGTCCGACCGCCCGTCGTTGAAGCGGACCTCCGGGTTTTCCGGTTCGAGATCGAAGACCCGCTCGACGGCGCCCGTTGAAAGGTCGACGAAGGCGATGCCCGACTGCATGCCGGCGATCAGGCGGCCGTCCTTGCAGAACGAGAAGCAGCCGATGCGCTCCGGCGTCGCCCAGGTCCGGCGCGCGCCGGTGGCGGGCTCCAGACGCTCGATAGACGGCCGGTAGATGTCGACCCAGTAGAGAGCCTGTTCGTCCTCGTGCCAGCGCGGCGATTCTCCGACGATGAAGCGTTCGTCGACGATGCAGCGGAGTTCGGTCACCGCGGTCCCGTTGCCGTTCAGGAGAACTCGGCGGCGATCATCGAGTCGACCCGCGCCTTTGCCGTCTGCTGGCGGATACCGGGCGGCAGGTCGCCGCTCTCGATTATGATATCGGCGACCCGTCTGCCGAACCGCCGAACCACCTCGTCGTCGTCGCGCCCGGGTTTCCTCGGGACGCGCGCGACGAGCTCGATGTTGTAGGTGGGCAGGGGATCGCCGTTCGCGCGCGAGGGCCAGTCGAGTGTCTTGCCCTGCTTGACCGCGCGGACACCCCGCCGGATCTGGCGCCGCGCCATGATGACGCCCTCGTCGGTGACGCCCCGGGTCTCGTTGGCGTGGATCGTGACGGGGCCCTGGGCGACCTGCGCCTCGAAGTCGCCGGGGTTGCGCTGGCCCTCCTCGCGGCTGGGCGCGGCGACCTGGCCCGGAAAGTCGACCTTGCCGAGGCCGATTCCATCGGGATCGCCGGTGCCGTGCGGGTCGATCACCGGGTTGAAGTGGCGCAGCCCGATCGCATAGGCGTTGGTGTTGTCGATCGGGACGATCCAGCGCGAAACCCAGGCGCAGAGCGCGAACTTCTCCTCCGACGCGACCTCGGCGAGACCGAACTGCGCCGCGTTGGGCAGGATCACGTCGCTCGCCCGGACCCAGAGATAGTCGTCCCAGCGGCGGGTTCCGAGGGAGAGGAGGCCGATCGGGGTCTCGAAGAACGAGAGCGAGGGCAGCGCCGTGTACTGCTCGCTGAACTGAAGCTCGTTGCCGCGCGCGTGCAGAAAGCAGGTGTGGATCGGGTCGGCCCCGTTCTCGTGCGATTGCAGCCAGTTGCACGGGTTGTGGATCTTGTAGGGCACCAGCCGGTTACCCTCGGGATAGACCCAGCTGTCGTAGACGGGGAATTCCGGCATCTCCTCCGGCGGGCCCATATAGGCGAACACCAGACCCGCATATTCCCGGGTCGGATAGGCGCCGTGGCAAAGCTTGTCCTTGATCCGGCTGCGCGGAGGCTCGCCGGGGGTATCGAGAATCGTCCCGTCCACGTCGTAGTGCCAGCCGTGGTAGCAGCAGCGGATTCCCCGCTCCTGGATGAAGCCGTATTCGAGCGAGGTGTTCCGGTGGCTGCATCGGAGATGCAGGAGGCCGACCCGGCCGCCGAGGTCGCGGAACAGGACGAGGTCCTCGTCCATGATGCGGATCGCCAGCGGCAGTTCGCCGAGCTCCGAGGAAAGCGCGATCGGATGCCAGAAACGCCGCAGGTACTCGCCGCCCGGCGTGCCCGGGCCGACATGCGTGAGCTCGGCATCCTCTCTTGCGCTCAGGCGGCGGTGATAGCCGCCGAATTTCATGGTTCGCGTGTTTGCCGTGGCCATCCCCGCTCCTCCGCCGTCAGGATCGTCGGCTGGTCCGACAGTCTATTGGGCACTCCGGGGGGCGGACAAGGCGGCAGCGCCGGGTCGGCGGAACCGGGAACGAGGCTGTACCATGCCGGGAGCGCGGCCAGCGGAGTACGCCCCGACATGACGGACCCGGAACGAGAGACGGACGGCTTCCTGTCCTGGGGGTTCCGGCCCTTTTTCCTGTCCGCCGCGCTTTGGGCGCTGCTCGGGATGGCGCTCTGGGTGCCCATGCTGCAAGGGCTGCTGGTGCTGCCCAGCGCCTTCGATCCGGTGTCCTGGCATGCCCACGAGGCGCTGTTCGGCTACCTGGGAGCGGTGCTGGCGGGCTTCCTGCTGACCGCGGTGCCGGGCTGGACGGACCGGCGGCCGCTCGCCGGATGGCCCCTCCTCGGATTGTTGGCGCTCTGGGTCCTCGGCCGATTCGCGGTCGCGATGTCGGAACACCTCGCGCCATGGGCGGTGGCCGCGATCGACGTCTCCTGCCTCGTCGTGCTCGCCCTATATGTGTTGCGCGAAATCGTCATCGGCGGGAATTGGCGGAACCTCGTGGTGATCGCGCTGATCGGCGTGTTCATCGCGGGCAATGCGCTGTTCCATTGGGAGGCTGCCGGAGGCGTCTACGCGGCGTCGGGCTACGGGCTCCGCACCGGTCTCGCGGCCGCGGTCGTGATGATTTCGCTGATCGGCGGGCGCATCGTGCCCGCCTTCACCCGTAACTGGCTGGCGGCGCGCGGCAACGAGGGCCTGCCGGCGGAATTCGGGCGGCTCGACAAGATCGCGCTCGTTCTCACCCTGGTCGCGCTCGTTCCCTGGGTCGCGTTTCCCGAAGACCTCGCGACCGGATACCTGCTGCTCGCGGCGGGCGTCGCTCAGGCCGGACGGCTCGCCCGCTGGCGCGGCCCGGACACCGCGAGCGAACCCCTGCTCTGGGTCCTGCACCTCGGATACGCGTTCGTCCCGCTCGGGATGCTGGTCATGGGGGCGACCGTGTTCTGGTCCGACTGGCTCCCGCCCGCCTCCGCCCAGCATGTCTGGATGGCGGGCGCGATCGGCACGATGACGCTCGCCGTGATGACGCGCGCCACCTTGGGCCATACCGGGCGGGAGCTGACGGCGGGTGCGGGCACGGCGGCGGTCTATCTGTCGGTCGTCGCTTCCGTGCTGGCGCGGCTCGCGGGCGGCGCCATTCCGGACTGGTCGATGCCGCTCTGGACGCTGTCCGCCGTGCTGTGGTGCTGCGGCTATGCCGGGTTCCTGCTGCTCTACGGACGGCTGCTGATCGGCCGGAGAGCGCTATAGGGCAAGGCGTACTCTACCGCCCTTCATTCCCGAATCCGTCGTCGACGACGATGTCGAGCAGCGTCGGCCCGTCGCGCCTCGTCGATTCCGCGATGGCGGGTCCGATTTCGTCGGGATCGACGATTTGCCGCGCCGCGACCCCCATCGAGCGGGCGAGCCCGGTGAAGTCTATCGGCGGGTCCTTGAACTCCATGCCGGTGTATTGCTCGACGCCGTGGAACGCCTTCAGCCGTTCCTTGATGATGCGGTAGCCGCCGTTATTTGCGATGACGTAGGTGATCGGGAGCTTCGCGTTGGCGGCGGTCCAGAGCGCCTGGATGCTGTACATCGCGCTGCCGTCGCCGACCACGGCGACCACCGGCCGGTCCCTCAGCGCCATCTGGACCCCGACCGCGCCCGCCATCGCGAAGCCGATGCCGCCGCTGCCGAGGCCGAACAGCGCCTTCGAGTCGCGGAAAGGGTAGAGCGCGGGGATCGAACGGCCGCTCAGGATGCCTTCTTCGACGATCACCGCGTCCTGCGGCAGGGCATCGACGATACGGAGCATCGCAAGCTCTGGAGGCATCGGCGTGACATCGGCGCGCGCCAGTGTCCGGGCGCGGAGAGCCTCGCGCTTTGTCGACCAGTTGGACGTCTCGAGCGCCGCGAGCGAGGCGGCCGCCTCTTCGGCTCCCTTCGCGCCCCTTTTCCGCTCGATCGTATCGGCCAGCGCGGCAAGCGTCTCCTTCACGTCGGCGCGGAGCGCGATCTCCGCCGGGTAGTTCTTCCCCATCTCCCAGTCGCGGAGACCGACCTGGACCAGCGCCAGACCGTCCGGCAGAGGATCGGTCTCGCTGAACACCGACATGCGCAGAACGTCGGAACCCATGCAGAACATCAGGTCGTAGGGCGCGAGCGTCTCGCGCACGTCGCGCTGTTCCCGGCTGAGCCCGCCCATGAAAGCCGGATGCTCCGACAGGAAATGGGCGCCGTCGCACACCGTCTGCTGATAGACCGGCGCGCCCAGCGCTTCGGCCACCCTGGCCGCTTCCGCCAGCGCATCCGAGGTCGCGATCTCGTGCCCGGCGAGGAGGACGGGGCGCCTGGCCGCAAGCAGCCGGTCCGCGAGGCGTTCCAGCGCCGCGTCGGTCGGCCGGCCGGCGGTGTCGACCCGGGTGGGCTGGCCGAGCTCCAGCGCGTCCTGCTCGTTGAGAACGTCGCCCGGCAGCGAGATGAACACCGGCCCGGTCGGCGGGGTCATCGCGACCTTGGCGGCGCGGCGCACGATGCGCGGCAGGTCCTGGAGCCGGTTGACCTCGACCGCCCACTTCACCAGCGGCTGGGCGATCGGCGCCAGCGGCGCGTACAGCATCGGCTCGGTCAGGCCGTGCCCCTGCTCTTGCTGGCCGGCGGTGACGATAATCGGCGAGCCCATCCAGTTGGCGTTGAAGAGCGAGCCCATGGCGTTGCCGAGCCCGGGCGCGACATGGACGTTGCACGCGCTCAACCGGCCCGACGCGCGCGAGAACCCGTCCGCCATCGCGACCACCAGCGCCTCCTGCAGCGCCATGACGTAGGTCAGCGCCGGCCGGTCCGGCAGCGCAGCCATGATCGGGAGTTCGGTGGTGCCGGGATTGCCGAACAGATGCGTCACCCCCTCGCTCTCCAGAAGGGCGAGGAAGGCTTCGCGGCCGAAGATGGTGTTCACGGTGTCGGGCATGGCGGATCTCGGGGTACGCGGAGGGGTGTTGCGAGAGGATGGAGATTAGCCGGAAGCGCGGCAACCGGCCAACTTGCCCGGTCGGGCATAGGGAGTCACCATCTTCGGGATCGTGGGAAAGCGAGCGGAATCGATGAGCGCCTTCGTCCGAAACGCCTGGTACGTCGCCGCGTGGCAGCACGAGGTGGCGGCGGGGCAAGCTCTCGCGCGGACGATCCTCGGCGAGCCGGTGGTGCTGTACCGCACCTCCGACGGAACGCCGGTCGCGCTCGAAGACCGCTGCTGTCACCGCGCGCTCCCGCTTTCGATGGGCCGCGTCCGCGAAGACCGGATCGAATGCGGCTATCACGGGCTGCAGTTCGACAGCGACGGGACATGCGTGGCGGTACCGGGTCAGAGCACGATCCCTCCGGGCGCACGGGTTCCCTGCTACCCGCTGGTCGAGCGCGACCGTTTCGTCTGGATCTGGATGGGCGGGGCGGACCGGATGGACCCGGACGACATTCCCGATTTCCACTGGCTGGATCACCCCGACTGGCGCGCCAAGCCGTCCTATCTCCACATCCGGTGCGGCCATCAGCTGCTGATCGACAACCTGCTCGATCTCTCGCACCTTCCCTTCGTCCACCCGACGACGCTCGGCGAGATGGGGGTCGCCGAGACGCCGGCCACGACCGAGCGCACGGAGCGCGGGGTGCGCACCACGCGGTGGATCGTCGACCGTCCGCCGCCGCCGATGCTGGCCAGGCTCGGCGGTTTCACCGGCAATATCGACCGCTGGCAGATCGTCGACTTCATCGCGCCCTCCGCCGTGATCCTCGACGTGGGCGGCGCGCCGACCGGAACCGGCGCGCCGGAGGGCGACCGCGGCCAAGGCATGTCGAACCGCAACCTGAACGCCATCACGCCCGAGACCGAAACGAGCCTGCACCAGTTCTGGGCGCAGGCGCACAGCGCCAGCCTCACCATGCCCGGCATCACCGAGGGGATGCACGACCAGGTCCGGACCGCTTTCCTCGAGGACATCGCCTTCCTCGAAGCGCAGCAGAAACGCAACGAGGCCCGACCCGGGGCGGCGCGCATCGACATCAACGCCGACGCGGCCCATCTCCAGGCCCGCCGCCTGATGGACCGGCTGCGCGCCGAAGAGGCGGCCGCCGGGGCGGCGGCCGAATAGAGGTTGCGATGTTTCCCGAACACGATCTGATCCTGCACGGCGGAAAGGTCATCGCCCTCGATGCGGAGTCGCGGCTGGCGAGCGCGGTCGGCGCTTCCGGGGGACGCATTTCGGCGGTGGGCTCCGACGCGGCGGTGTTGGCCCGGCGCGGCCGCCACACGCGGGTCGTCGACCTCGGCGGGCGGACGGTGTGCCCGGGCTTCATCGACACCCACGCCCACATGGACCGCGAGGGGCTGAAGGCGCGCGGCGGCTACTCGCTCGCCGGCCGCCACTCGGTCGCCTCCATCGTCGAGGCGGTGGCGAGCGCCTGCGCCCGCACGCCGAAGGGCGAATGGGCGGTCTTCATGCCGATGGGCACGCCCAAGCTCGCCTATATCAGCCGGCCCGACCAGCTCGAGGAAGGCCGCTTCCCGACCCGCCACGACCTCGACGCGGTCTCGCCGGACAACCCGGTCTATATCCGTGTGCCCTGGGGCTGGTGGGTCCACCGCCCGTTCGTCGCCGTCGCCAACTCGGCGGCGCTCAGGCTGTGCGGGATCGACCGCGACACGCCCGCGCCCTACAACGTCGAAATCCTGACCGGCGACGACGGCGAGCCGAGCGGCGTTTTCCTCGACCGCTCCTACGCCTCGGTGATCGAGTACACCCTGATGCGGAAGGCGCCGCGGATTACCTTCGAGGACCGGGTGGCCGGCTGCCGGCTGGGCGCCGCCGCCTACGCCGCCGCCGGCACGACCAGCATCTACGAGGGTCACGGGCTGACGCCGGCGATCCTTGAGGCCTATCGCCGGGTGCACGAGGACGGCGACCTCGTCGTGCGGGCCCATCTGCCGCTCAGCGTGCCCGGCGCGTCGGTCGACGACCGCAGGATGGCCGGGATCCTCGACGAATGGGCGACGAGGCTCGCGGGGCGCGGCAGCGGCGACGAAATGCTGCGCTTCGAAGGCGTGTGCGTCGACGTCGCCAACGAGCACGCCGCCGCCATCATCGGCGAGGACTATCCCTACGAGGCCTGGGCCGGGCATTTCTATCACTCGCTGTCGCACGAGCGGTTCGTGGAGATCGGCGTCCATGCCGCCCGGCTCGGCATCAGGCTGAGCTGCCTGATCTGCTACGACCTCGAACGCGTGCTGCGGGCTTACGAGGCGATCGACGCGCAGGTCTCCATCCGCGACCGGCGCTGGGTGATGATCCACGTGATCGAGGCGAGCGCCGACCAGATCCGGCGGATGAAGGCGCTCGGCGTGATCGCGACCGTGACGCCCAACTTCATGTACATGGCGTCGGACCGCTTCAACCTGCACGAGATCGGCGAGCGCGCGATGCCGATCCGCGCCCTGATCGACGCCGGCGTTCCGGTCGCGCTGTCTTCGGACAACGTGCCCTATTCGATGCTGTGGACCATGTGGGAGGCGCTCGCCCGCTACGACGCCGATTCCGGGCGCACCCTCGGCGAGAGCGACCTCGACCGCGAGGAAGCGTTGCGCATGATCTGCCAGACCGGCGCCATGGTGACCTGGGAAGAAGATGTGAAGGGCGCGCTGGAGCCGGGCAGGATGGCCGACATGGTCGTGCTGAACGACGATCCACTGACCTGCGCCGAGGACGCGCTGAAGGACATCCGCGTCGAGCGCACCTTCCTCGGCGGCCGCGAGGTGTTCGGCCCCGGCATGGCCGATCCCGGCCCGGTCGACGGCATGGACCCCGGCTGAGCCCAGCGCCCCTAATTCCCGAAACGGACCTCCACCTCGCCCAGCGGGCCGAAATCGGCGGTGACGGTGTCGCCCGGCCGGCATTGGACGATGTCGGTCGCGCTGCCGGTGGTGACGACGTGGCCCGCTTCCAGGGTCGCGCCCCGGGCGCTCAGATGGTTGGCGAGCCAGACCAGGACGTTCCACGGGTCGCCGAGGACGTTGCGGCCGGCGCCTTCGCTCGCCAGCGTGCCGTTGACCCGCACGGCGACCGGCTGGGCGGCGAGATCGCGGGCGAGCCCGTCCGCCGCCGCCGGCCCGAGACAAAGGAAACCCGCGAGCGCGTTGTCGGCGATCAGGTCCGCCGCCGTCATCGAGAGCCAGTCGGTGTAGCGCGAGTCCGGCACCTCGATCGCGGGATGGACGCTTGCGACCGCTTCCCGCACCTCCTCGCGCGTGTAGGGCGCGGCGCGGGGGGCGAGCGCGCGCGCCATGACGAAATCGAACTCCGGCTCGATGGTATGGAAATTGACCCGGCCCGGCGGCACGAAGAGGGGACTCTCCCCCGCGAAGTCGGCGAACAGGCGGCCCGAGAAAGGGGCGTCCACGCCGAAGCGCGCCTGCACCCGGGCGTTGGTCACGCCGATCTTGTATCCGGCGACGGCAAGCCCCGCGCTCGCCGCGAGCCCGTCCTGCACGGCGTAGGCTTCTTCGACGGTGCCCGGGCGGCAGTCGCCGGGCAGCGCGTCGATCTGCCTTCCGTCCCGCCAGGCTTCCCACAGCAGGGCGCCGGCGCGCATCGTCCGTTGCCGGTCCGCGGTTTCGTTCGGTCGCGTCATGGCGTCCTCCGTCCGGTATCGATGCAATGGGTCAGGACATCTTCCAGCGCAACCGGGCGGATATCCAGATCGTTCATCGTCCACGCCCCTTCCCCGACGACGTTGTCGCGTTTCATCAGTTTCACCTGATCCCGCGTCAACGGCGGGTCGGGAAGCAGCGTCATCGCCGCCGCCAGCGCGTCCCACACCGGGAAGGGAACCGGGATCGCCGGCGGTCGCCGGCCGGTCCGCTCGACCGCCGACCGCAACAGCTCCCGGTATGTGTAGACCCTCGGCCCTCCGAGCTCGTATGTGCGGGATCGCGTCTTCGGATCGTCCAGCGCCTTGACGCAGGCTTCGGCGACGTCTTCCACGAATACGGGTTGCAGTCTCGTGCCGCCATCCCCGAACAGCGGCAGGATCGGGGCATGCCGCGCCATCCCCGCGAGCCTGCTCAGGAAGGCATCGTCCGGCCCGAAAATTACGCTCGGACGCAGGACCGTGACGCCCTCGAAGGCTTCCCCGACGAAACTCTCCCCCTTCGCTCGGGCGCGGACATAGGCCGAGTCCGACACGGGATCGGCGCCCAGCCCCGAGACATGGATCAGCCGTTCGGCACCCGCCCGCTTCGCCTGCCGGGCGACGTGGAGGGCTCCCTGACCGTGAATCCCGTCGAACGTCGCGCCCGGCTTCTCGACATAGTGGCCGACGGTATTGACGACCCAGGCCGCGCCGTCCACCGCCCGCGCGACCGACGGCTCGTCCGATATGTCTGCGCGAACGACCTCGATTCGGGCGTGCTCCCGGGGGAAGGCCACGCGTTCGGGATGGCGCACCCCCACCCGCACGTCGTTCCCGGCGCCAGCCAGGCGTTCCACGATACGGCGGCCGAGGAATCCCGACCCGCCGAATACCGTTACGCGTTTGGACGGCAAGGTCCGACGAGGCTAGGCGTCCGCCGGCACCCAGGGCGGCAGCGGCGTGCCGCCGCAATAGTGGTTCTCGCCCGGGTTCTCGCGGAACACCACGTAGACGTCGGCCGCATCCACGCCCATCGTATCGTTGAGGATTTCCGCGATGGCATCCGCCAGCGCCTTCTTCCGGTCGGCCTCGCGGCCGGGCCGCAGGTCGATTTCGATCAGAGGCACGCCGTCGCCGATCTCCGCGACCACCTCGCGCACCGCGACATAGTCGTACTTGGTCTCCTTCGGCGCGAGGGTCCTGAGCACCGCGGCCTTGACCGCCGTACGGATGGATTTTTGCGTATCGGCGGGCGTTCCCGAAGGGACTTCGACGCGAATTACGGGCATCGGCGGGCTCTCCTGCTGCGGCGACCGCTAGACTACGATTTCTCCCTTGCGTGCGACAATTTCGCCGCCCTGAAAAACCATCGCGATGCGCTCGGGCGCGCACAGAACGGAAACGTCTTCCAGCGGATCGCCGTCGACGACGAGAATATCGGCGGTTTTCCCGACCTCCAGCGTTCCCAGCCGGTCCGACAGGCCGAGGAGTTCCGCGCCCCGGATCGTGGTCGCCTGGATCGCGTCCATCGGACTCATGCCGAGCGATACGAGCGCGGCCAGCTCCTGCGCGTTCTCGCCGTGCCGGTTGTAGGGCGTGCCCGCGTCCGTTCCCATCGCGATCCGCACGCCCGATCGCAGCGCCCTGGTGCAAGACGCGCGCTGACTCTCGATGGCGGCTTCCGCTTTCTCCACCACGTCCGGCTGGATGCCGGAGTCGACCCCGTTTCGGACCACCAGATCGACCGCCGCCGCCGTGGGGACCAGCCAGACGTCGCGCTTGAGCATCAGGTCGATGCCCTCGTCGTCGAGAAAATAGGCGTGTTCGACGCTCTGCACGCCGGCCCGGACGCCGTTCTTGATCCCCGAGGCGCCATGCGCGTGAACGGCGGTGAGCTTGCCGGCCTTGTCGGCCTCCTCGATGGCGGCGCGCATCTCCGCCTCCTCAAGCTGCGCCGCGCCGATCTCGTTGCCCTGCGTAAGGATACCGCCCGTCGCCATCAGCTTGACGCAGTCGGCGCCCGCGCGGATCTGTTCGCGGGCCGCCCGGCGCACATCGTCCGCCCCGTCGGCCTCGCGGCCGAACTGCCAACAATGGCCGCCGGTCATCGTTACCGGCTGGCCGCTGAGGATCAGCCGGGGCGCGGCCGGCGCCAGGCCTTCGTCCACCGCCCGCCGGAAGGAAATGTCGATATGGTCCTTGGCGCCCAGGTCACGCACCGTCGTCACGCCCGCCGCGAGCGTCCGTTCGGCATTCCTCGCCATGCGCAGGACGGACATCGCCGCGGTGTCGCTCACGACCTGACCGATGGGATCGGCGTCGCCGTCGATGGACAGATGGACGTGGCAGTCGATCATGCCCGGCATGACGGTCCGGCCCGCAACGTCGACGACTTCCCCATCCGGCGTGTCCGGGAAGTCCGACATCGGGCGAATGCCGGCGATCGACCCGCCGTCGACGACGAGGAACCGGTCCGGGAGGACCTGTCCCGTGCCGTCTACGATGCGGGCGTTGGAGAGGATGCGTCGCATGAGGATGCGTCCACGGGATTGCGGGCGCCGTCGCGGCGAACCGCGACCTCGCCGCCCTTGGCGAAGACCGTCTTCATGCCGGAATCCTTATCATCCGCTACCGGGTGGGGAAAGACGCGCTAACGACAGCCGGGATCAACGGGTAAGCTCGGTGCCGCGAAAGGAAGACAACGCCAGCGAGGTATCTCATGGCCGTGCCGGCAGCGGAATACGACAGCCGGATATCCCGCGCGCGCGTGCTCATGCGGGAGCGGGGGATCGACGGTCTCGTGGTGACCGATCCGACGACCTTCTTCTATTTCAGCGGCCAGAGGGCGCCCGCGTGGATGAAGCAGCGGCCCAACGCGTTCGTGCTTCCGCTGGAAGGGGAACCCGCCATCGTCAGCTGGTCCGGCCCCGGCATGTTCGCGCGGCTCTACGGACGTCCCTACCCGTCCTGGGTCGAGGACCGGCGCATTTATCCCGAGGTGCCGTTCGACACCGACGAGAGCGTGGACTGGGGGATCCGGGCGGTTCTCGAGGACCGCGGCCTCGCGGACGCCACCGTCGCAATCGAGCTCGGGCGCGATACCTGGCTCGGCATCCCCTATGGCGATTTCGTCCGGCTGCAAGCCGACCTGCCCAATGTCCGGTTCGTCGAGTCGGGGCCCGTCATCTGGGGATGCCGGATCATCAAGTCGGAATGGGAGATCGAGGCGCAGCGCGAGGCCTGCGCCATCGGCGGGCGGGCATGGAAGCGCTGCCTGGAAGAGCTCCATCCCGGCATTACCTCGGTGGAAATCCAGAAGCGCATCGTCGCCAACTACATGGAGGAGGGGGCCGATCTCGGGTCCGGGCCGCCGATTGCGCTGGGGGCCACCGGGCCGGGCGGCGCGTTCCAGGCCGGCGACGTGCTCTATCTCGACGGGGGCTGCGGTTACGAGGGCTACCAGATGGACTTCACGCGCTGGGCGGTGTTCGGCGCGCCGAGCGACCGCCAGCGCCGCGAGCATGACGGGATGTGGGAGATCCTGTTCAAGGTCATGGATCGCATGGTCCCCGGAACCTCCATGGCGGAGATCTTCGAATACTCCCAGTCGCTGCTGGCGAAGACCGGCTTCGTCAACTATTCGGATCACCCGGCGAAGCGGATCGGCCACGGCATCGGGCTGGAGACCGAACCGCCCTCGATCAACCGGTTCGACCCGACCGTGCTGCAAGCCGGCATGACGCTGACCCCGGAGCCCAAGATCGAGAGCCCGGACGGCCTGGTGAACCCGGAAGAGCACGTGGCGATACGCGAGCACGGCTGCGAAATCCTCTCCACCGACCCCGGCTGGGAGCTGTTCGTCGTCGAATGAGCGCCATGACGCCGCGGCCTCCCGAACTGCTGCTTCTCGACCGCGCCGATATCGAGGCGGTGGCGCCCCCTCTGCCCGAGATCGTCGACCTCGTGGAAGAGACCTATCGCATGGACGGAAGGGGCGAGGTCGAGGTGCCGGTGAAGGCCGGCGTGCATCCCGGCCGCCCGCACAGCTTCCTGCACGCCATGCCGGCCTGGGTCGCCGGCGAGAAGGCGCTGGGGATGAAGTGGATTTCCTACTACCCGGGCAATACCGCGCGCGGATTTCCCGATTCCTCCGGGCTGATCGTGCTCAACGATCCCGACCACGGGCATCCGGTGGCGATCATGGAGGGCATGTGGATCACGCTGGTGCGGACGGCGGCCTGCGGCGCCGTCGCCGCCCGGCACTGCGCGCGCCGGGAACCGGCCCGTCTGGGGCTGGTCGGGTGCGGCGGTCTCGGAAAGTGGTCTCTCCGGGTGCTGTCGGCGCTTTTTCCGTCCCTGACGGATGTGGTCATCGCGTCGCGCAGGCGGGAAAGCCGCGAGGAATTCTGCGCCGCCATGGCGGATGAGGGTCCTTGGAATCTGATCCCGGCGGATTCCGTGGAGGATGCGGTGCGCGGCATGGACATCGTGGTGTCGTCGATACCGCAGGGCTCGGAACGCCCGCTGAAGGCGGACTGGTGGACGGAGGGCATGCTGGCGATCCCCCTCGACGTGCTGACCGCCTGGGAGGACGACGCGTTCGAGGCGATCGACATGCTGGTCGCCGACAACGACGCCGGGCTGAGAGCCGCGGCGGCGCAGCGGCGGCCCGATCTCCGCCTGCCGGGCGAATTCGTTTCCTTCGGCGATATCGTGCTGGGAAACATTCCCGGCCGCTTGAGCGACACGGATCGCATCATGGCGATACCGACGGGCCTCGGGAGCGTCGACATGCCGCTGGCGTGGTCGATCTATCGCCGCGCCCGTGAGGCCGGGATCGGGACGGCGATGGACCCGCTGTCCTGAGTGCCGATTCGGGAGACGACGGGGAGCGGCCATGGAGGGATTGACGATCCGACGCACCGCGCGCAGCCGGCTCGGGGATTTCGACCTCGACCGGCTGGCGTTCGGGGAGGTCTTCTCCGACCACATGTTCGCGATGAGCTACCGGGACGGCGCGTGGCGGCACCCGGAGATCGTTCCCTACGGGCCGATCGAGATCGAGCCGGGCGCGATGACGCTGCACTACGCTCAGATGGCGTTCGAGGGGCTGAAGGCGTTTCTCGGCGTCGACGGCAGGGTGCGTCTTTTCCGCCCCGACCGGAACGCAAGGCGGCTGCGCCTTTCCTGCCGGCGCATGTGCATTCCCGAGATCGACGAAGACGACTTCATCGAGGCGGTGACCCGCCTGGTCGATGTCGACCGGGGCTGGATTTCCGGCCGGCCGGGGTTCGGGCTCTATGTCCGGCCCGTCGTGTTCAGCGCGGAGCCCCATCTGGAAGTCCGGCCGTCCCACTCCTACCGGTTCATCGTCATGACCTGTCCGGTGGGCGCCTATTTCCGGACCGGCGATACCGGGCTGTCGCTCAAGGTCGAGGACCGGTTCGCCCGTACCGCGCCGCATGGCGGCGTGGGAGAGACGAAGACCTCGGCCAACTACGCGACCACGTTTTCCGCCGGCAGGCAGGCGCGCGAGGAGGGCTTCGATCAGGTGCTGTGGCTCGACGGCGGCGAACACCGCTACGTCGAGGAGGCCGGGCTGATGAACGTCTTCTTCAGGATCGGCGACCGGGTCGTGACCCCGGCGCTGAACGGCGCGATCCTGCCGGGCGTCACCCGGGAGAGCATCGTCACGCTGCTGGAAGACCGGGGTATCGCCGTCGAGGAACGCTCGGTCGGAATCGACGAGGTCGTCGCGGCGTTCGACGCCGGCGCGCTGGAGGAAGTGTTCGTGACCGGCACCGCCGCGGCGGTCCTCCCGGTCGGCCGGCTGAATTTCAGAGGACGGGATCTGGTGCCGAAGCTGGCGGAAACGGCGCCGCTCACCGGGTCCCTCTACGACGAGCTCACCGGCATCCAGTACGGCCGTCTCGACGACCGGCACGGCTGGACCCGCCCGGTCGGGACGTCATCCTGAAACCGCGTCCGCCGTGTCCTCGCCGATCCGGCTGCTGACGACCTTTCCGAACCGATAGTCGCCGTAGGTCACCGGCGGGTATTTGATCGGGTTGGCGGGGCCGTGGCAGGTCTCGATGCAGCGGATCTCGACGTCGTGGCCCGGCTGATGGAAGAAGGCGATGGAGAGCCGTTCCGCCCGGTCCTCGCCGCGCGGCGGATTGACCACCCGGTGGAGCGTCGACACCCATCTGTCGTTCGTCCAGCGCGCCATCATGTCGCCGATATTGACCACGAACGCGCCGGGCGGCGGGCGCACGTCGATCCATTCGCCGTCCGGGGAGAACGCCTGCAGCCCGCCCGGCTTGTCCTCCCCATAGAGGACGGTCAGCGTTCCGTAGTCCGTATGGGCGCCGGCCCGAAGCTGTCCCGGCAGCGGCGCCTCCTTCTGGGCCATGTACTTGTTGAAGCGGATGTGACTGATCGAACGCGCGATCTTGTCGTCGAAAAAGCGCTCGTCGATCCCGAGCGCGAGCGCGAAGATCCGCATGAGCTCGTCGCCGATGCCGCCGAGCGCCCGGTAATACCTCTCGAAAGCCTTCCGCATCCCGGCCGGCCGCTCCGGCCACAGATTGGGCGAGAAGAAGTCCTTGCCGTGGCCCTCGGTATAGTACGGCTCGTCCGGCAGGTCGAAATCGCCCATGCCGAACATTTCCTGGAGGTCCGGCGGGGAATCGTTGCCGAGCGTCGCCGCCAGCTTCTGGTTTGCCGGCGGGTCGTAGCCCCTGGTCGCGGCAACGCTGGGCCGCGGGACCCGCAACTTCTCCTCGAGCGGCAGGGCGAAGAACGCGTAAGCGAGATCGCGTGCGTCGCGGACCACGCCTTCGGGGACGCCGTGGCCCACGATGGTGAAGAAGCCGATCGTCTCCAGCGCGTCGCCGACCTGTCCGGCGATCCTCCGCTTTCCCGCCGGATCCCCGGCGAGCATCGGGGCGATGTCGATCTGGGGGATGCCGTTCGATGCCATCGGAATTCTCTCCCGCGCGACCGCCCGGATCGAACCACGATCGCCGGAGGAAGCGCAAGGCCGGACGGACGCCGCGCCCTCCGAATTCGCTAAACTCCGACGTTGGACCCGATCCCTTGGCCCCGTCGTTCCGCATGAAGCTGCAATCCCTGCTGCTCGGCGCCACGCTCACCATGCTGTTGGCGCTGCACGCGTCGACCATCGACACCCTGTTGCCGGCGATACCCGGCATTCGTTCGGAATTCTCGGTCGGCGCCGGGGCCGGGCAGCTCTCGATCAGCGCGTTCGTCTATGCCTTCGCGGCGGTCCAGCTCGTCTATGGCCCGCTGTCCGACCGGTTCGGCCGGCGGTCCGTGCTGCTGTGGTCGATGAGCCTGTTCACGCTGGGCACGGTGCTGGCCTTTGCCGCCGGCTCCTTCGAGACGCTGGTGGTCTCCCGTGTCGTTCAGGGGATCGGCGCGGGCGCGGCGCCCGCGGTCGCCCGCGCGGCGATCCGCGACATCTACGGCCCCGAGCGCTCCGGGCAGGTGCTGAGCTACATCATGGCGGCGTTCGGCATCATCGCGGTCGCCAACCCGATCGCCGGCGGCGTGCTGACCGACTGGTTCGGCTGGCGCGCCGTCTTCCTCTACATGACGGCCTACGGCGCGCTCATCCTCGTTCTCGTCTGGTTTCGCCTCGCCGAGACCCTGCCTGCGCGGCAGGTGGGCGGGCCGGGATTCCGGCGCCTGCTCCGGAACTACGGAACGATGCTGACCGACCGCCGCTTCGTGACGATCACGATATGCACGTGCTGCATCCACGCGTCGATGTTCGGCTGGCTCTCCGGCAGCGTCCTCGTCTTCATCGATTCCTGGGGCGCCACGCCGAGCCTGGCCGGGACGTATATCTCGATCTCGCTCGGCGGCTTCATCGTCGGCTCGATGGTGGCGGGACGGATTTCGACCCGCCTCGGCAGCACGCGCCTGATCGATGCCGGCAACCTCGTATGTCTCTCCTCCGCGGCGATCGCCCTCGCGCCGGCCTTTTCGGGGGTGCAATCCGCGCCATCGATGATCGCGCCGGTCGTCGTCTTCATGTTCGGGGTCGGCTTCGTGATACCGCCCGCCTCCGCCGCCGCCATCGCGCCGTTCCCGTCGATGGCGGGCGCCGCGTCGTCGTTCCTCGGCTTCAGCCAGATCAGCGCCAGCTCGACGGTCATATTGATAAGCGGGTACCTCTACGACGGAACGATGCGGCCGGTGGCGCTCGTCATGACCGTGCTCGCCGGTCTCGGGCTCGCCGTCTTTTTCCTCGGGATGCGCCCGCGGCCCGCGCGGTAGAGCAATATCCGACCGGATGCGGTCCCCCCTCACCCCGGCCCTCTCCCCGCTGGGGAGAGGGAGAGTTGCGGCGCCGACCTCCTCTTACTTCTCCCCTCCCGCTTGCGGGAGGGGCCGGGGGAGGGTGGACCGGCGATACAGACCCGGATAGATGGGCGGCCGGTCACGCCTTGCGCCAGACGCTGGCCAGCCAGAACTGTTCGCGGCGCGGCTTGCCGGGCGGCCGGTAGTAGTGGCCGATCTCCGCGAAGCCGGCGTCGCCCAGCCGGCCGCGCCAGGTTTCGAGGTCGAAGAAACAGCCGAAGCGCCCGCCGGCCCAGCCTTCCTCGTCGTTGCCGCGGGGATTCGAGCTGAACAGCACGCCGCGCGGGTTGAGGGCGGCGTGCAGTTGGCGCAGCACCCGGGGCAGCTCCTGGCGCGGCACGTGGAACAGCGAGGCGTTGGCGAAGATTCCGTCGAACCGCGCCGCCGGCAGCTCCATCGCCAGGAAGTCCTGGTGCAGCACCTCGCAGCCCGCCATGCGCCGGGCCATCGCGACGAACGCCGCCGCGCCGTCGAGCCCGACCGCCTCGTGCCCGGCGTCGCGGAACGCCATCAGGTCGCGCCCCGGCCCGCAGCCGAGATCGAGGATCGAATACGGCGGCTCCCCCTCGATCGCATCGGTCAGGGCCGTCCGGTTCTGGCTCACGTCGTGATCCCGCGTGCCGGCCCAGTAGTCGTCGGCCATCCGCTCGTAATGGCCGATGGTGACATCGGTAATCCGGCGCAGCGCCGCTTCGTCGTACTGCCCGGGCGGTTCGGTCATTCCGGTAGAATGGCGGATTATATGCGAAAGTCGCAAACCGGCGTCTGGCGGGGGCAATGGAATTGAAGGCGCGTCTCGACCTTCTTCTCGCGCCGTGGCGCGGCCTGCCGGCCAATTTGCGCGGCATCCTCTGGATCACCTTCGGCAGCGTCGCGTTCGCGCTCAACGACGTGCTGATCAAGACGCTGGGCCGGTCGATCGACGCGCTGGAGCTCGCGCTGTTCCGCTACTCGGTCGGCGTGATCCTCCTTTCGCCGCTGTTCTGGCGCGCCGGCATTTCCGGCCTCAGGACCCGGCGGCTCGGATTGCACGCGACCCGGCTGGTCATCGCCTCGATCGCGCAGGTCGGCACGCTGGTCTCGGTGATCGAGCTTCCGCTGGCGAGCGCGACGTCGCTGTCGTTCTCGCGGATCGTCTTCACCACGATCGTCGCGATCGTGCTCTTGCGCGAGGCGGTGACGCGCCAGCGCTGGTGGGCGACCGGCTTCGGCTTCGTCGGCGTGATCGTGATGCTGCGCCCCGGCCCCGAAGGGATCGATCCGATCGCGGTCGTCGCCGTCGGCGCGGCGATGTCGTTCGCGGTCGCCAACGTGATGATCAGGATGCTGGCGAGCACCGAACCGGCGGTCCGGATCCTGTTCTACTACCATATCGGCGGCGTGCTGGTGTTCCTGGTGCCGGCGATCCTGGTGTGGCGCTCCCCGGTCGGGATCGAGTGGCCGATGGCCGCCGGGATCGGGCTGCTCACCACGCTCGGCATGATCGCCTTCGTGCGCGGCTTCGCGGTCGGCGAGGCGAGCGTGATCGGGCCGATGGAATACACCCGCCTGGTCTATGCGGCGCTGCTGGGGCTCCTGATCTTCGGCGAGAGTCCCGACCTCTGGACCGTTCTCGGCGCGTCGATTATCGTCGCCAGCACCACCTATCTCGCCCGGGTCGAGGCGAGGGCGGCGCGGGGGCCGTCCGCCCGCCGTCAGGGGTAGGGCACCGTCGGCCGGTTCGCCGCGAGCCAGCCGGCGACGCCGTCGCGCACGTCGTAGACCCGCCGGTATCCGGCCTTCTCGTGCAGGAAGCGGCTGACCGCGCGGCTCCGGCTGCCGCTGTGGCAGACGATCGCCACCTTCCGGTCCCCGGTCGCGACCGGCATGAGCTGCCGCATCCACGCCTCGATGTCGTAGTTCCCCCCGGCGTCGAAGAAGGTCATCAGGCGGGTTCCCTCGATGACCCCGGTCCGCTTCCACTCGTCGGGCCGGCGGATGTCGACGACCTCCACATGCTCCGCCATGAGCCTGGGAATCTCGGCGGCGTCGATCTGGACGACCTGCGCGCGCGAGGGCGCCGCGCAAGCGAGCAGCGCGGCGACGAAGAGGATCCGTCCGAGCATTTCCCCTATTCCAGCCCCAGCTCGCGGGCGAAGCGGGCGCGCCATTCGCCGACCGGCTCGGTCGAGGGGTCTTCGTCGAGCATCCGCCTGGTGCGCTCGGCGATCTCCGCGTCGTCGAGCGCGAGGTCGAGCGCGTCGGAGTAATACGGCTGGTCGACATGCCACGGGGTGTCGACGAAGGCCTCGGTCCGGTTGCCCTCCGGGTCGTCGCAATAGACCGACCACGCCACCCCGTGGTTGACCGTGAGCAGGTTCGAGACGCCCGGCCACTCGCCGAGCGCCCGGTGGATTTCGCGCAGCCGGTCGAGGTCGTTCACCTCGAACGAGACGTGGTTGTGGTGGACGCCGTCGCGCGCGGTGCGGCCCTGGTAGAGCACGAGCTGGTGGTGGTCCCTCGGATCGGCGCCGAGAAACGCGATCTCGCCCCGCCCGGCGAGCGCGCCCCGGTCGGTCACCCGGAGCCCGTAGACCGAGGTGAAGAAATCCACCATCCGGTCCAGGTCGAAGACGTGGAACCCGGCATGGCTGAGGCGGATGGAGGGTTTCCGGTTCATCGGCGCCTCCCCGCGCGGAGTCTAGGCAGGATCGGTTCGGGTTGGAAGCGCGGCGGCGGCCCCCCTCACCCCGGCCCTCTCCCCCGCGGGGGAGAGGGGGAGTTGCCCAACCTTCTCCCCTCCCGCTTGCCCCGGATCGCAGTCCGGGGCTGGCGGGAGGGGCCGGGGGAGGGTGGACCGCAACCCACCCCGCCGCTATTGCCTGAACCGCTCGCTGAGCCCGACGAAGGCGCCGAAGAAGTAGCCCCGGCCCCGGTCCTCCTCCGCGTAGCTGGCGGCCGCGAAGCCGGTCACAACCCTGGGGTTGCCGTCCGCGTCGGGCCGGTTCGACAGGCTGCCGCCCCAGTAGCGCGCCCTGCCGGGCGTGAGCGCTCGGTCGGGGTGGCGGACCTCCGCGGCGTTGCCGTCGAAATTGCCCTCCCCGTAGGGCAGCGCGCCGAGATGTATCTCGTAGCCGGAGATGTCGTGCTCGACGTCGCCGCGCGAGAGCGGCACGACGGCATCGCGCGGGATGAGGTCGCCGACGCAGCCGATGCACCCGCTCACCGTCCCCGCGCCGAAGTCCGCGGTGAGCGTGACCGTCCCCTCCCAGGCGTCCAGAACGAAGTGCCGCTTCTCCCTCGCCAGGTCGGCCGACGCGCCCGGGACATAGTGATAGATGCCGCCGGCGAGCCCGGCATAGGAGGCGGTGCCGGAGGCGGGGATCTCGGGCAGGTGCGCCGGGTCGATCTCCGGGCCGTCGACGATGGCCCATTCCTCGACCTCGAACGGGTCGAGGTCCGGCGGGTGCTGGCCGGGGAAATACGCCCACCATCCCGCCATCAGGTAGTCTTCGGGGTTGTCGGGGTCCCAGGTCGCGGTGGCGGAGACCAGCGACGTGCCGTGCTTCTCTTCCTTCAGAAACCGCCACTCCTTCCCCCGGTGGCCCGGGAACGGGGTGTCGAAGGGTGCGCTGTCCACCGCGTCGTCCAGCGTGTTGACGGTGAGGCCGAGGTCCTCCCGGGCGTTGAGGAACACGCGCAGGTATTCCGTCGAGAACTGGGAGTTGCGCTCGAAGACGATGCGGCTTTCTTCGGGACCGCCGCCGCCGCCGCCCGAGCAGGCGGCCAGTGCAAGAGCCGCCAGAATGAGTGTCGCCGCCTTCATGGCCGGCCTCCCTTCAATACGAGAACCCCCGGGGCTACCGGCGGGTGAATTGAGCATAATCGCTGTAGAACATATTAAAGACTGTTAAAATGGATTTCTTCAATCTATGCCGCGCGGGGGAGAGGGGGATTCGCTCGCCGGCTCCTCATCTTCTCCCCTCCCGCTGGCGGGAGGGGCCGGGGGAGGGTGGGCCGCTCGCCGAAACCGTCAGCGATTGTCGCGCCCCCTCACCCCAACCCTCTCCCCCACGGGGGAGAGGGGGAGTTGCGGCGCCGGCCCGTCCTCCTCTTCTCCCCTCCCGCTGGCGGGAGGGGCCGGGGGAGGGTGGACCGCCCGCCGAAACCGTCAGCGATTGTCGCGCCCCCCCTCACCCCAACCCTCTCCCCCACGGGGGAGAGGGGGAGTTGCGGCGCCGGCCCGCCCTCCTCTTCTCCCCTCCCGCTGGCGGGAGGGGCCGGGGGAGGGTGGGCCGCTCGCCGAAACCGTCAGCGATTGTCGCGCCCCCTCACCCCAACCCTCTCCCCCACGGGGGAGAGGGGGAGTCGCGGCATCGCCTCGGCCTCCTCTTCTCCCCTCCCGCTGGCGGGAGGGGCCGGGGGAGGGTGGGCCGCTCGCCGAAACCGTCAGCGATTGTCGCGCGGCCCGTATCTCTTGCTCGCCCGGCCCGCGCATTCGCCGCAGATCCGCCCCCGCTTCTTCATCTTCCGGCCGCATTTCCGGCAGCGGCCGGTGGCGGTCCAGCGCTTGCGGGCGGCGCTTCTGCCCTCGCCGGCCCGGCGTTGCGGCGGCCCCGGCATCAGAACAGCCGCACGAAGCGCAGCTCGCCGGAGATCCTGTCGTAGCCGTGCAGCTGGGCGTTCGAGGTGCGCCGCTCCTGGACCATCGAGACCTGCGGGCTGAACCCGCCGACGGTGAAGCCGCGGTTGTGGAGGTTGACGCGGAGGCTCCGGGTGACGTCGCGGCGCTCCCCGCCGCCGAGGACGAAGGGCGCCCAGCTGCCCTCGTATGCCGTCCAGCGCAGCGTCAGCGCGCCGCCCAGGGTGAAGCCGCGCGGCAGATGGACCGACGTTCCGAGGCGCAGCCAGCGGCTCGAATTGCGCTCGCGCTCGCGCTCCGTCCGCTGCCTCGCCCAGCCGAGGGCGGTGTCGATCCGCGCGGTGGGCGAGGCGATCCATCCGAGGCCGGCGGAGATGTCGGTGAGCGGGCCGTCGAGCCAGTCGCGCCCTTCGTAGCGGCGTTCGTGCCGCGCGGCGTTGAGATACGCGGTGGTGCGCCGGTTGAGCCGGTGGCGGCCTTCCAGGCGCAAGCCCGCGTCGCGCCAGTCCTCCTCGTCCGACAGCCAGGACTGCCGCGCGCTCGCCAGCGCGCTCGCCTCCGAGGCGCGGCCGATCAGCCAGCGCGGGCCGAGATGGCCGGACAGCGTCATGCGGTCGAAGTCGCTTCCCCGGTACTCCCGGCGGGAGACATCGCCGCCCGCCCGCAGCCGCCAGCGACCGGAGAGCGGATACTGGTATTCCCCGCCGGCCCAGACCGCGATGCCGATGCCGGATTTCCTGCTGTCGCCCCGGTAGGTGAAGGGGAGCCGCCCGAACGGGGTGTCGATCAGGATGGTCTTCTCCCCGGTCGTGGCGGAGAGGTTGGAATCGGGCGCGACCGCCGCGCCGACGCGGACCGACCAGCGCTTGCGGGCGCGGATCTGCGACAGGAAACGGCTCACGTTGAGCGCCACGGCGGCGGGCGGCTTGCCGGCGAGGACCCGCTCGAAATGCCGCCTGGCGAGCGTGTCCTCGCCCTTGAGGAAGAAGGCGCGGGCGAGTTCCAGCCGCACCCGCACGAGGGCGGGGTTCGCGACCAGCATCTTGCGGAACGCGGCGATCGCCGTGTCGAGCAGCGCGTCGCGCCGGTCCTCGTCGGCCTCCCGGGCGGCCTGGGTCATGGCCGTCATGCCCTGCCGGAACAGGGCCGACATGTCCTGGGCGACCGCAAGCCCGTGGAGGATAAGCAGCGCCAGCAGCGCCAGCGCCGCGATCACGAAAATCTTGAAAGCCTTGTCCATCGCATCCCGGCCGACAAAAGAAAACCCCCGGCGCGGGCTTGCGCCTGCACCGGGGGGTCCTGCCAGGGCGGAGAGCCTCGAAACCCTATACCCTGGGTGGTTTCGTTACGCGGTTAGTTCTTCGACCGACTGGCCCCGAACGCGCCGACCATCTCGCCAACACCGTTGCCGAACTGGCTCGTGAACGTGCCGAGGATGTTGTTGGGCGTTCCCGCATTGTCCGACGTTGCCGGGGCTGCATTGTACATCTGCGCCCGCCACATACCGCTCTTGTCGGAGGCGGTGTCGCCGATGGACCAAGTGGTCATCGCCTCGGCCGGGCTGCCGTCGACGACGTTCTGTCCAAATGACGGTGTGCCGCCAATGCCCGCTATGGTCGACTCGTGCAGCGTCACCTTCCACGGCTCAGCCGGGGCCTGACCTTCCAGCATGAAGCCGGCAAGCTCTCCCTTCAGCGTGGTCGCGGCCCCGCCAAACGTGGCCTCAAGCATCGCGGTGGCCGTGTACGCCCCGCCGTGGTTGTCTTCGCTAAGCGGGTTGTAGATGGCGTACTTGCCCGCCGCTCCGCCAGAGTAGGTGGCCTTTCCGCCGACCGGCATGTCGGCACCGGCTACGGCAGCGTTCGCGGCACCGACCGTATCGGTGAACGTCGCGACGCTGACGGCCGCGCCCGTGTCATGGCTCCACCAGCCGAAGGCTAGATAGTCGGCATTCTCGACCCTAACCATGGCACCAACATCCGGGATGAAGTACCAACTGCTGGAAAGGGTGATGCCTTTCCTGTCCACTGGGATGGCAGAGGTGCAAGTGTTCCCAGTGTTGCACCGATAAACGCCCGGCGCCTCATGGTACTTGCCTCGCACGGAAACCCACTCGGCCCCTTCGGGAACCTCATGGGTTTTTATGCCAGAGCCGGTCACGAAGTCCGCACCTTCGATAAGCGAGTCTGTCATGGCGGACTCTGGGAACTGACCATTTACGATATCGGTCGTATAGACTTCCTCAAACGGCGTCGGCGTCGGGTCGTCCTGATTGTGGTAGACGCGGGCGTGATGGGTACCGCCGGTGCCGGCTAGCGTCACGGCGAGATCGCTAGCCCGCCAGCCTCCTGCCGACATCGCCGTGCCATCGGTTTTCTTGAATGCCAAGTCCGTAGCCGTAAAGCCGGTTCCATCACCTGCGATACTTGAAGATGTCGCCGTCACAGTGCCGGGGTTCAGCGCGGCACTCTTCAGCCCGTCGAACAGCTTCTTGGCCATGGCGTTCCTGGCATCGCGCTCCTCTTCCTCTGCCGCCATGCGCTTCTCTTCGTCGCGCCTGTCGATCTCAGCCTGAAGTCTCTTGGCCTCGGCCTGAAGGCCCGCGACGGAGTCCCCGAGGTCGTCATCGGCATCCAGACCGAGTTGCTTCCGCAGGGCGTTGATCTGCGCCTGCAACATGGCAACCTGCTGCTCCGGCGTCGGGCCGGGGTCCTCGACCGCCGCCGTGGGCGAGTCGCTCCCGCCCCCGCCCCCGCCGCACCCGGCGAGTCCGAGGGCCAGGGCCGCAGCAAGCGCGATCCCCATGCCCCTCATGTACTTCCATTCCATTTTCGTTACTCCTCCTGGGTTTCGTGGGGTTGGGGTCGGCTAGAACTTGACCTTGAGGCCGGTCAGCAGCACCAGACCGTCATAGGTGTCCTGCGACCCGTCGTCGGCCTTGGCGCTCTCCGACTCGCTCCACACGACGTCGGCATGCGCCGCGACGCCCGGCCCGAGGGTCCGCGCGTAGGAGCCGATAACCGTGGTGCGGGTGTCGGCGCTGTTGTCGAGCTCGGCCATGACGCCCATCAGAGCGAACTTGTTGGAGCCTTGAACGAACCGGATTCCGGCATCGGTCGTCTGGCCGTTCGCCGCCTTGTTGTCGTCCTCGTTGCGCATGTGCGCCGCCGCGACGCGGAAGCCGCCGCCGAAGTCGACGTAGCCGCCGATGGACCACCGGCTCTGGTCCATGGAGGTCGCGTCCTTGTTGGCGGCCTGGACGGTGCGCATCGAGGCGCCGACGCCGAAGCCCACGTCCCCGAACTTGCCGGAGTAGCGCGCCATGCCTTCGAGGCCGTCATGCATCGCGGTGTCGGCATCGACCCGGGCGTTGCCCGTCCCCTCGCTGATTTCCGGCGAATAGGAGCCGCCGACCTGGAAGCCGCCGAACGCGGGCGAGACGTAGGTGATCTTCTCCGAATCGACGTCGCCGACCGTGATGTAGGTGTTGGCCTTGCCGGCGTTGCCGACCCAGTTGTCGAAGTGGAGATGCGCGCCGATGCCGACGCCGGTTCCGCTGTAGCCGCCGATCATCGCCGCCGCGCCGGGCGTGCCGCCGATGACGATCTGGCCGAACGAGCCGGAGACCGAGAGGAAGTAGTGGTCGATCGGGTCGGCGGTGGCATGGGCGCTCTGGCCTTCGAGCTCCACGCGGGACGCGATCTTGAGGCCGTTGTCGAGCGTGGCGCTGCCGTTGAAGTGGATTTCGCCGTTGGTCCGGACGTCCAGCGCCGAGGTGTCCGACGTGTTGTCCTTGCCGGCGGCCTCTTTGGCCTCGTCCAGGAACCCGCCGACGATGACGTTGTGGTAGCCGCCGACCGAAATGCTCGACTTCATCATCTTCTTGTCGGCCGCCAGCGCGCCGCCCGAGGCGAGCATCGCCGCGGCGACAAGGGCCGTACCGGAAAGCAAATGCTTCTTCATCTTTGCCCCTCCTTGGAGTTTGGGTTACAACTGCTACTGCGCAGCAAGACCGGGACACGGGCTGGTGCCCCGATCCGGTCTTTGAGTAAATCAAGACATGGCAAACCGCAACTGCGCCGACGCCGCCGCCGCGAGAATGTTCGGTCACTGTTGCAAATCTACAACAAGGTCCCGAAAACCCCCGGAATCCGCCGGTTTGCGGGCGCCCGGCGCGTCCGGGATGGCGGGATTTCGTGGCGCGGACGGGCGCTCCGAGCCGCCGCCCGGACCGGCCGCGATCCCGAATCGCCGGCGCCGGCGGCCGGACGGCACGGGATTTGTACAACCAATTTGAGAATCGTCATCAAATCGTTATTTCGGATATTAGATTCCACGGCCCCCTGTCGGGCGCACACCCTCCCCCGGCCCCTCCCGCAAGCCCCGGACTGCGATCCGGGGCAAGCGGGAGGGGAGAAGGCGAGGCGGGGTCGGCGCCGCGACTCTCCCTCTCCCCGGCGGGGAGAGGGCCGGGGTGAGGACTCCCCACCATTTGTAAAGAGGGCTGTTGCACGCGTGAGTACGCGTGCTGCGCATCGGGTGTCGATCCTGCGTCACGCCGCATCGGCCTGTCTCGCGCGGGCGGGATCGAACAAGGTCTGGCTTTCGAGCATCGCGCAGGCGACGCCGAGCAGGCGGTCGGCGACGCCGCGCAGCGCACGCGCGTGGCCGTGGCCGCGGGCTCTGAGGGCGGTGTATTTCGCCTTGCTGAGGGGGTCGCGCTGTATCGCGATCCTGGCCCAGTGATAGACCGCGTTCTGGAGCCGGTTGTGCGACGCGAGACGCCGGATCACGATCAGCGACTTGCCGGACCGCTTGGTCACGGGAGCGACACCGGACAGGCAGCGCAGGGCCTGATAGTCTCGCCGGCGCAGGGCATCGTGTGCTTCTGCGAGCAGCGTGGCGAGGACGATCCTGCCGACGCCGGGAAGCGATCTCAGGATGTCCACGTCACGCTGCGCTTGCCCTCCCGGCGCGTCCTCCGGGGCGGCCGCCGATCGGGCCAGCGCCGCGGTCAGGCGGTCGATCTCGCGACGGGCCCTGGCGAGCTGCTGCGCGGCGACGGCGAGCTGGGCGAACACGACGTCGAGCTGGGCGATTGCGGCCTCGGCGGTGCCGGGCGCGACGGAGACCGCCGGCTCGCGCAGGATGCGGAGCGCGGTTTCGGCATCGATCCGGCGCACCCGATGGTGCTTCAGCAGCTTGGCGACGGTGGCGGAACGGACCCGCCGCGCCTTCGCGGGCGTCGGCGCAAGAGACCAGAGTTCGCGGACCCAGGCCTTGGCGAGATCGCTCTCGAGCTCGAGGAGCTGCGGGTAGTAGCGCCAGAGCTGCTGGCGGGCCCGGTTCGCCAGCCGGGTCCGCTCGCGGGTCAGGTCGCCGGCGATGCGCGACCAGGCGCGCAGCTCGACGATCTCCGGCGCCGCCGCATCGAGACGCCGGAACGCATGGCGGTCGGTCCGCAGGGCATCGCCGAGCACGCGGGCGTCGCGCCGGTCGTCCTTGGCGCCGGCCGGCGAGAAGCGGTCGCGGAACCGGTCGAGCTGCTTCGGGTTGACCGCGTGCACCGCGAAGCCGCGCTCCATCATCGTCTCGACCACCGGCCCGTGCGGCACCTCGATGGCGACCCCGATGACGTGCGCTTCGACGCCCGCCGTGGCAAGCACCCAGCCCGCCATCTCGGCCAGCCCGGCCCCGCCGTGACCGAAGGCGCGCTCCCCCAGCACCGTGCCGACGCCGTCGACGATGCAGACCCGGTGGCTCTCCGAGCCCCAGTCGATGCCCGCAAAATACTCAAACATGTCCATCGCATTCCCCTCGCGCCGTTGTGCCAACGGACCGCCACGATGCCCGCCAATCCCTGTACCGGCGCTCCAGGCGCAAACTCCCCACCGGGCGTCCATCGTGGCCAGGGACCGGGGCACAGGTCCTCACCAGGCGCTCAAGGCGCAGGGGGCAATCGGTCGCTCCCGATCCCTTGGCCCGTCCCGTCCGCAATGGACGGAACCCCACAATGGCAGGGCGCTTCGATCGACGACACCCGGCCACTGGCTTCGCCTCCGCGCTACGCGCTCCGGCAAAGCCAGTGGCCAGCCGGCACCGCCGCAATCAAGGTCACGGAAATCGCCAAGCAACGCCTGCACCCCAAACGGCCAAAGCGTTGTGAGAGGTACAGGGGGAGACGGATACCGCCTTAGAAAATGTCGTCCGCGATGCTGTCGGCGATGCGCGCCGCCGATTCGCGGAGGGTGTCGCGCGCGAGATGCGCGTAGCGGGCGGTGGTTTCCATCTGGCTGTGGCCCAGCAGCCTGCCGATCATCGGCAGGGTCTCTCCCAGCGCCAGCGCGCGCGAGGCGTAGGAATGGCGCAGGTCGTGGAGCCTGACGTCGTCGAGCCCGGCCCGCTCCCGGACGATCCTCCAGGCATCGTCGATCGAGCGCATGGGCCGGTCCTTGCGGCGGCCGGGAAACACCCAGGGTTTTCCGGGCGTGCGCGGGAACTCCGCCAGCAGCCGCACCGCGGCCGATGACAGCGACACCGTGCGCGGCCCGGTCTTGGCGTCGGAGAGCTGCAACGCCGCCGCCGCCAGATCCACGTCGTCCCAGCGCAGCGACAGGATCTCGTTCTTGCGGCACCCGGTCAGCGCGAGCAGGCGGATCGCCGCGATGGCGCCCGGCGAGGCGCCGCCCAGCCAGCGGACCTCGTGGAGCGCCCGGCCCAGCCGCTCGAACTCCGCGTCGGTGAGAAATCGCTCCCGCCGCCGCGCGGGGTACATGGTCACCGCCCCGCACGGGTTGGTGCCCTCGGCCACCGCGCCCCATTCGGCGGCCAGAACGTACATGTGGGACAGGGTCTTGACCGCAGAGTTGGCGGTCGACGGCGTCCGGTACATCCTCCGGTGCAGCTCCGCGACCTGCCTCCGGTCGACCGACGCCAAAGCGAGCCCGCCGAGCGCCGGCAGGATGTGACGGCGGAGCACGGACCGGATCGTCCTCGCCGTCTTCGGCTTGCAGCGCGGCGTCACGTGCTCCTCGAGGTAGCGCGCCGCGAACGCCGCCACCGTCGGCCCGCCGGCGGACCCCGCCGCGCCCGGCTCCTCGCCCGCCTTCGCCTTCGCGATGACCAGGGCGGCGCGGCGCCGCGCCTCCTCGGCGCCGATGACGCCGTGGCGTCCGACGGTGGACCGCCGCGGCCCCTCCGGCCCGCGCGTCTGGACCACATAGACCCGGCCGCCCGTCGGATAGGCCCGCACCCCGAAACCGGCCAGCTTCCGGTCCCAGAACACCGTGTCCCGGGTCACCTCCAGCGCGTCCACCATGCGGTTGGTGACGGTCCTCCGTTGCCGTTTCGCCACCTTGCGGGCCGTCAGCGGGAACCGGCGGCGGCCGGATGGGAGCCCCGCGCGCGGCGGGAAGGCGCGACATGGGCGGCGATGCTGTCGCCGACCCGCGCCGCCGCCGCCTTCTCGGCGTCCCGCATGAGATGGGCGTAGCGCGCCGTCGTCGCGACCTCGGCGTGGCCCAGCAGCCGCCCGATCGCGGCGAGACCCTCGCCGAGCGCCAGCGCGCGCGACGCATACGAGTGGCGCAGATCGTGGATCCGCACCCCGTCGAGGCCCGCCTGCGCCGCGATCCGCGCCCAGTGGTAGGAGAGGTCGCTCAGGTGGGCGCCCGGCTTGCGGCCCCGGATCACCCAGGGATTGCCGCCGGTCCTCGGAATGCCGTCGAGCACGCGCAGGACCGGCGCGGTGAGCGGCACCATGCGCGGCCCCGACTTGGCGCTTCTCAGGCGCAGCTCGCACGCGGTCAGGTCGACGTCGTCCCAGCGCAGCGTCACGATCTCGCTTTTGCGGCACCCGGTCAGCAGCAGCATCCGGATCGCCGCGACCGCCGGACGCCACGACCGGTCCCCGGCCTCGGCCTCGCGCAGCGCCCGGCCGAGCCGGCGGTACTCGTCGGGCGCGAGGAACCGCTCGCGCGGATGCTCCCGGTAGTAGCGCAGCGAGCGGCACGGATCGCTTCCCGGCGCGACCAGGCCCCACGATTCCGCCTGCCGGTACATGCCCGAGAGCACCCGCGCGGCCCGGTTCGCCATGTGGGGAAAATCCCCCAGGCGGCGGTGCAGGTCGGCCGCGTCCGCGCGCCCCACCGCGCCGAGCGGCCGGTCGCCGAAGGCGGGGACGATGTGCCGGCGGAGCGCGATCTCGTAGAGCCTGGCCGAGCTCGGCCGGCAATGGACCGCGACATGGGTGCGGAGGTAGCGCCCGGCCAGCTCGGCGACCGTGAGCTGCGGCGGGGGAAACGGCTCTTCCCCCTGCTTCAGCCGGTCGATCGCCGCCCGCGCCCGCTTGCGCGCCTCGTCGGGCGACATCTCGCCGTGCCGGCCGAGCGATACCCGCTTCGGCCCGTCCGGCCCGCGGGTCTGGACGACGTAGACCTTGCGGCCGGTGGCGTAGACGCGGACGCCGAACCCCGCCAGGTCGCGGTCCCAGAACGTGGCGTCGCGGTGCTTCACGCGGAGCGCTTCGACGGCGCGCTTGCCGATCCGGAACGCGCTTCTCCTCGGCATGCCTCCCCTCCCTCAGGCCGCGCCGGACCCGCCGCACCCGTCATTAAAACGACGATACCCGGCATCGGTTCGGCGCGGATTCGCGTGGATGGACGGGGGCTGCCCGGAAATCGGACAGGCCCGGAGGGCGGCGCAAAAGCACATTGGATTCAGCGACTTGAACAACTCACAACCTGTATTTGAGATGCAACCATAACAGGAACTACGTGTCCATATCTTTCTGCGCAGTTGCAGCGACCCATCAACTCCAAGGAGGGGCTATGAGAAAGCAATTGACGGTCGGTACGGCCCTCGCCGCCGCGACGATGCTCGCCGCGGGCGGTGCGGTCGCCGCCGACAAGAAGATGATGAAGCCGTCGATCTCGGTGAACGGCTACTACGAGGGCGTCGTGGGCGGGGTCCTCGACAACACCATGGAGACCAAGTACAGCTACATGAGCGTCGAAAACGGGGGGGCCGCGCCCGATCTTTCGGACTCAGCTTTTGACGGCCTGCCGATGAAGATGGACAACAAGTCCGACACGTCGGCGCTGGACACCAAGACCGACGCCGAGATCCACTTCAACGGCCGCGCCACGCTCGAAAGCGGCATGAAGATCCACGCCCGCGTGGAGCTGGAAGGCCAGAACCACCACAGCCATAGCAGCGCGGGGAACGGCGACCCGATCGACGAGTACTTCCTGTCGGTCTCCGGCTCGTTCGGCCAGATCATCCTCGGCGGCACCGGCGGCGCCCCGGTGAAGATGCTGACCGGTCTCTCGGGATCGTGGGCGACGGGCGTGGGCGAGACGCTCAGCTTCGACGTCAACGACTGGCTCAACCCGGCGTCTCCGGGACACCACTACAATCTGCAGCACTCGCGGCTGGACACCGGCGACGGGGAGAAGGTGACCTACATCTCGCCGAAGCTCGGCGGCTTCCAGGTCGGCGTGACCTACAACCCCGGCGCCGGTCACAACGCGGCCGGCGACGACAACCGGCGGATCAACACCGAAATGCCGGGCGCGTATGGCGGCGTCGAGGGCGCCGTCAGCTTCAGCGGCAAGTTCGGCGACGTCGGTTTCGGCGTCGGCGCCGGCATGACGTCCTACCAGGGCTGCGACGGCCCGGCGATGATGGACGGCGAGCCTTACTGCAAGGACACCGGCACGAGCGACTGGCTGGTCGCGGCGCGCATCGACTTCGGCGGCGGCTTCCGGGCCGCGGTCGCGCACAAGCGGGTGACCAACGAAGACGATAACGACGAGAGCAGCCTGACCGATGCCGGCGTGCGGTTCATCCAGGGCGCCAACTCGTTCAGCGTCGCGGGCGTGCTCGGCGAGATGGCGAACACCGACGCGTCCTACAAGGCGGTGATGGGCTCCTACGCGCGGGCGCTCGGCCCGGGCGTGAAGTGGCACGCCAACATCATCTGGATGGACTCCACGAGCAACGAGAGCATGACCCCGATCGATGCTTCCAGCGGCAACGAAGGCAACGTGCTGGACGAGGCGCCCGGCACCGGCACCGGGTATGTCGCTCGGATGAACGAGTCCGAGAACTCCGGCATGGCGCTGGTCACCGGCATCAAGGTGGTGTTCTAGCGTCAGACGCTTTTCCGGGACCGGCGCGGCCGGCCCCGGAGACACCTTCGAAGGGCGGCGCGCGCCGCCCTTCTTTTTTGCATTCGCCCGTCCCGTGCGTCATGGTCGGCCCTCGTCCGGCACCGCCCGACGAAGGAGCCCCGGCATGGACTGCGCGATCGTCGACGTATTCGCCGAACGGCCGCTGGCCGGCAACCAGCTCGCGGTGATCCGCCGCTGCGGCCACCTGGAGAGCGCGGAGATGCAGGCGATCGCGCGGGAAATGAACTTTTCCGAGACCAGCTTCGTGGTGGCCGAGCGTGACGGCGAGGCCAGCGTCCGGATCTTCACCGTCGACCGCGAGCTGCCCTTCGCCGGACACCCGACGCTCGGCACCGCCTGGGTGCTGGGCCGGGGGCTCGGGTCCTACACGCTCGACCTTGCGGCCGGGCGGGTGCCGGTCGCCTTCGATCCGGGAGGCATCGCGTGGATGGAACCGCCGCCGGTGGCGCTCGGGGACGGGGTGGAGCCGGGGCTCGCCGCCGCCGCGCTGGGGCTGGAGGAAGCCGATCTCGACGGCCGTTTCCCGTGCCGGTTCGCCACCATCGGGCCGTGGTTCCTGCTGGTCGGCGTGCGGACGCTCGACGCGCTCCGGCGGCTGGCGGTCGATCCCGCCGTCTACCGGGAAATCTCGGAGGGCGGGTGGCTCTCGCTGTTCGTCTTCGCCGAGGAGCCCTACGGCGAGGATGCCGATTTCGCCGCCCGCATGCTGACCTTCCACGGCGCGCCGCACGAGGACCCGGCGACGGGGAGCGCCAACGCGGCCTTCGCGGCCCATCTTCGTGCGCTCGGCAGGCGCGGCCCGGCTGTCGTCGAGCAGGGCTTCGAGATCGGCCGCCCGTCGCGGCTCTATCTCGACATCGCCGATCCGATCCGCGTCGGCGGCAGGGTGCGGCCGGTGCTGACCGGAAAGCTGAAATACTAGAACGCTCCCCTCACCCCGGCCCTCTCCCCGCTGGGGAGAGGGAGAGTTGCGGCCCCGACTGCTCTTTACCTTCTCCCCTCCCGCTGGCGGGAGGGGCCGGGGGAGGGTGGGCCGGCCGGGCCGCGCGGTTCGGGATGGCGTTCAGCGGGCGGCGATGGCGATCTCGTCCGCCTGGTTGAAGGGCTCGAACTTGGTCAGGAATTCCGCGACCGCCCCGGCATCGCCCTCGACCGAGACCCGTTCTTCCGCCATCGCGTCCTCGAATGTCGCGCGCCCGAATACCCAGTCGAGCAGGAAGCCGCGGTCGAACCGCGCCGTCGCGTCGCAACCGGGCGGCGGGGCGCGGTGGAACTGGCAGACGCCCCGGCGTATCTCGAGCGCGCAGCTTTCGCCCGAATCCGTGGTCTCGAACGCGACGCGAAGATGCGTGTCCCAGCACGCCTCCGACATCAGCCGCACCGTCATCACGTTCATGATCGCGGTCAGGGGGAACCCGCGCACCTGTTCCGGCGACCCCAGCACCATTCCGCCGCCGGCCATGTCGAGCTTCCCTTCGAGCTCCAGCGCGGCGGTGAGCCCCCAGTTGCGCCAGGTCGCGTTCTTCCGCCCATAGGCCCAGCGCCTGAGCGCCTCCGCCTTGAGGCGGCGGGCGTCCCCGTCGTCCCGGTCGGCGCGCACCAGCAGGGTCGCGAGCTCGGCCCCCCATTGCACGTCGCCCTCGTCGAGCGCCTCCCTCGCGCGCTCCATCACCGCCTCGCGCCCGCCCATCAGGTCGACGAAGCGGGAGGCGCGTTCCGCCCTCGGGGTCGGATCGAGGGCGACGGGATCGCCCTGGTACCATCCGAGATACCCCGCATAGATCGCCGGGATCGCGTGCTTGTAGGAGCCGTAATACTCGCCGAGCCACGGGTGGCCGCGAAGATGCGCGGGCATCGCGACGATGTCGGCGATCTCGTCCGGCGCATAGCCCTTGTTCATGTAGCGCAGCGTCTGGTCGTGGACGTATTGCACGGCGTCGCGATAGTCGGTCAGTAGCCCGGCGATCCGGTCCGCGCCCTCCACCGGACGGCCGTGATGCGGAACCAGGGTTTCGGCGCCGAACGCCTTCAGCCGGTCGAGGCCGCGCGCCCAGGCCATCGGGTCGCGGAACCGGGTGCCGCGCAGCGCGTAGACGTTGGGGAACGATTCGTAGATCGCGTCCGCCGACAACAGCACACGATGTTCCGGCAGCCACACCGCGCACTGGTCTTCGGTCTCGGACGGTATCAGATGGATCTCGAACTTCACCCCGCCGGTCTCGCCGCGATAGGACTCCTCGAACGTCGTCGTCGGCGCGATGAAGGAACGCCTTCCCGGGCGTTGCGGCGGGCCGAGCCCGGCGCCCACCGTGCCCTCCTCGCCGACGGGGAGCCGCATGCCGAACTGGTACATGGCGCGCCGGCCGAGGATGGGAGCGATCAGGCCGACATCCCGCGCCACATGATGGACGAGGTCCTGCTGGGCGAGGACTTCCACCTTGCCCGAGGCCACGTCCTCCGGGGAGACGAACGCCGCGGCGCCGCTCACATGGTCGGCGTGGAAATGGGTGTAGACGACCGTCCGGATCGGCTTGTCGGTGAGCTTGCGGAACTCGGCGGCGACGACCTCGGCGTTGTCCATGCCGGTCATGGTGTCGACCAGGATGCAGGAATCCTCGCCCTCGATCAGCGTGCAGTTGACGACCGAGTACGCGAACGCGCAGTGGATCGAGCCCTTGAGGGTGTAGATGCGGGGCTCCATCGAGGCCTGGTGACGGGCGAGGTCCGGGTGGACCGAGGGGACGATTTCGCTCATGCGTTTGCTACACGGACTGACGGATCGACGACCTGCCGTGCCCCTTCTCGTTGCTTGGTGGTTCTAGTCCCGCGCAGCTCTTGCGAGCAAGCGGTGCGGGTCCCGATTTCCCTTCACCGCTGCTTCAGCACCGCGCGGCAGACGGGCGGCAGGTCGGCCAGGGTCAGCTCGGGCCTCCTGTCCTCGGGGTCGGGCGGGGCCGGGTAGAGCGCTTCCCGGCTGAACCACCAGGCGAGCGTCCTGTCGCAGCCGTCGCCCTCGGGCAGCGGCGCCTGCTCGACGCAGGCCTTGTTCCCGGGACAGCGCAGCCGGACATGAAAATGGGTTCTGTGGCCCCACCACGGGCGGACCTTGCGCAGCCATTCCGCGTCGTCGCTTGTCCGGGTCTTGCAGAGGCGGCGCTTGATCGCCGCGTTGACGAATATGCGCGCGACCGATTCGTCCCTCGCCGCGGCTTCCAGAACCCGGGAATGGGAATCGGTCCAGCGTCCATTCACGCGAAGGCGGTTCTTCGCCACCACCGAGGTCGAGGAAATTCTCTCCCGCTCCGCCCGGCTCAATTTCAGGTTGTCCGGCGGGCGCAGCCAGATATCGACGTCGAGCCCGATCTGGTGCGAGCTGTGGCCCGACGTCATCGGCCCGCCGCGGGGCTGGCTGATGTCGCCGACGTAGAGCCCCGCCCAGCCCGCCTTGCGCGCGGCGCGCGACAGCCGCTTGATGAAGAGGATCACGCTCGGGTGGCCCCAGTTGCGGTTTCGCGAGAGCCGCATGGCCTGCCAGCCGGGTCCGGTCTCGGGCAGTTGAACCGCCCCGGAGAGGCACCCGGCCGCATACCGGCCGAACGGGGCGGCCGTGCCTGCGGCCGGCCCCCTGGCCGCTCCGAAGGCGTACTTCGCCGGCTGGGCGTCCGCGGCCCCGGCGGCGAGGAGGACGAAAGCGGCTCCCATGCCGCGCGCCAGCGCCGGCCGCAGGCCGCGGGCGGAGCGTTTCCTGGAATGCGCTTCGGGAACGGACAGGCGCAACTGGCGAAGGCGAAAGGACCGATATTCCGTCAGCCGCTGCGCACCGCCGGGCCGGACGTGACCGCCTGGGTCGAGTAGCCGATCAGGTCGAGCAGGATGTCCGCGCCGACGGCGATGACCGCCATCGCCAGGAACGCGATCAGCATGGTTTTCATTGCGCCTTCTCCCGATCCGTGGTCGCGCGTTTGAGGAACGCGATCAGGTCGTCCCTGTCGGCGGGCTTCACGATACGCTGCATCGGCATTTTCGAGCCCGGAATGTAGTGGTCCGGTCCCTCGTCGAACAGCGCGTCGATGGTCCCCTCGTTCCAGACGATATCCGAGTTCCGAAGCGTCCGCGAGTACTTGTAGCCGGCGAGCGTGCCGGCCTGCCGCCCGAAGATGCCGAACAGCGTCGGACCCGCCCGGCGCAGCCCGTCCGGTCCCAGCGCGTGGCAGATGGAGCACTTGCGCTGGAACTGGCGCTCGCCGTTGCTCATCGACGACGGCTTGCGGAGGAAGGTGCGTTCCTCCCGGGTCATGCGGTCGTGCGTGCCGAGCGAATCGACCGGCCAGCTATACATCGCGTCGTCGAGCCCGCCGGCATGGATGTTCTTGCCGTCCGGGGAAAAGCGGAGTGCCCAGACCGGGCCGCGCAGGGTCGCGCGGAAGTTGCGCCGCACCTTCCAGCTGCGGCTGTCGATCACCTTGATGAAGCCTTCCCCGTCGCCTACCGCGAGCGTGGCGAAGTCCGGGTCGGCCGCCATCGCGAGGATCGGGCTGCGGCCGGAGGTGAAATCGGCGATCCGGGTCCCGGTCTCCGCGTCGACCACCCGGATCGTCCCGTCGAGCGATCCGTAGGCCAGCCAGTTCGCCGAGTCGTTCAGCACCAGCGTGTTGACGCCGAACCCGTGCCTCAGGAAGAACCGCTTGCGCGTGCCCCTCGCCGGATCCCAGGTGCGGATCGTGCCGTCCGCCGAGGCCGAGTAGAGCGTCCCGCCATCCGCCGTATAGGCGATGTCGCTGACATTGGAGCGATGGCCCTTGAGGAAGCGCGGCTTGCCGCCGTCGAGCGGCCAGAGCCCGATCGTGCCGTCCCAGCTCGCCGTGGCCACCGTCCGACGGTCGGGCGACAGCTCGAGCGCGTTGACCTTGTTCTGGTGGCTTCCCATGCGCCGGGCCTTGCCGGTCGAGAGATCCCACAGATAGAGCTGGAAGTCGTCGCCCCCGGAGACCGCCCTGTTCCGGTCGACGAACCGGACCGCGTTGACCGCCGCGCGATGGGCCTCCAGCCATACCGGTGTGTTGCCGCGCCACAGCCCGACCGAGAAGTCGAAGCTCGCCGTCAGGATGCGGCGGCCGTCGGGCGAGACGTCGATCCCCTTGATCGGGCCGCCGTGACCCTTGAGGGTGAAGAAATCCCCCGCCGCGGCGACCGACGGAATCAGAACCAGCGCCGCGAGTAGCGCCCGGAACGCCATCCTATTCCGCCGGCGTGGCCGGGGGATCCTCGGAAGCGGCGCCCTCTTGCTCGGCGACCACCTCCTCGTACCAGAGCGAGTGGTGCTCCTTGGCCCACTGCATGTCGACCTCGCCCGATTCCATCGACTCGAACGCGCCTTCCATCCCGACCGAGCCGAGATAGATGTGGGCGATGATGATCGCCATGAAGACGAAGGCGACGACGGTGTGCCAGAGCTGCGCGTACTGCATCTCCTCGTGCGGATTCATCGTCGTCTGGAGCTCGCCCATCCCGACCAGCTGCGGCAGCCCGAGCGCGTTCAGGATCTCGAAGGTCTTGGCGAACATCGGCAACTCGAACGGGAACAGGAGCGATAGCCCCGATGCCGAGATCGAGATTCCGAGAACGATGACGATCCAGAAGATGATTTTCTGCCCGGCGTTGAACTTGCGCGCCGGCGGATGCACGTGCTTGGAGAACAGCCCGCCGCCCTTGGCGAGCCATACCAGGTCCGCCCGGTTGGGCACGTTGTGCACCACCCAGCAGACGAACACCATCACCAGCGCCGCGATGAACGCCCAGGCCACGTTGTTGTGGATCCACTTGGACGCGAGCGCGATGTCGGAAAAGAAGTCCTTGCCGAAGACCGGGATCAGCGCGACCCGCCCGAACAGGACGATCAGGCCGGTGAGCCCGAGCAATATGAAGGAGCCCGCGAGCAGCCAGTGGCTGAACCGCTCGATCGCGGTGAACCGCAGGATCATGCGGCCGGTCTTCTCGCCCTCGATGCGGATCGGGCCGCGGACCGCCAGATAGACCGCGACCACGGCGATCATCGCCACCAGCAGCCAGCCGCCCCATTCCAGCAGCGGCCCCTCCCGGAGCTCCAGCCACCACATGCCGGAGTCCTGGATGATGACGCCCGCGGCCGCGCCCTTGGCGGAGACGGTGACGTCGGCGCTGCCGTAGCGCAGCGCGCGGAACACCTCGGAGTCCGAAGCGCCGCCAAGCGTGCCGAGCTGCGCGGCGATGGCGGCCGCCCGTGCGGGGTCGCCCACCGCCTCGCGGCGGAACTCGTCGTCGATCTTCTGGCCGCGCTGCCGGGCAAGGATGTCCTCGAGCGTCTGGGCGCCGCCCGTCGACGCGCGCGGCATCTCCTGCTTGACCGCGGCGCCTTCCTGCGCGGAGCCCTGTGTCGCGAACAGCGGCGTCAGGGCGAGCGTCAGGATCGCCAGCATACGTAGCATTTTCGTCATCGGAAGGCCCTCGAACCCGTCCAAATGGCACACGGGCGGGCTTGAGCCCGCCCGTTCGACCCGATCGGGACGGGGGGCGGTCGCCCGCCCCCCGCGCGATTCAGATCAGCTGCCCTTCTGGCCGTAAGCGGTGCCCCAGCCCCAAGCGCCGGTGCCGAAGCCCCGGGCCACGACGCGTTCGCGGTAGATGCCGGAAACGACATCCCCGTCGCCCGCGAGCAGGGCCTTGGTGGCGCACATTTCGGCGCAGAGCGGCAGTTTGCCTTCCGCGATCCGGTTGCGCCCGTACTTGGCGAACTCGGCCGTCGAGTGGGTTTCTTCCGGACCGCCGGCGCAGAACGTGCACTTGTCCATCTTGCCGCGGGACCCGAAATTGCCCGCCTGCGGGAACTGCGGCGCCCCGAAGGGGCACGCGTAGAAGCAGTAGCCGCAGCCGATGCAGAGGTCCTTGGAGTGCAGCACGACCCCGTCGTCGGTCTGGTAGAAGCAGTCCACCGGACAGACGGCCATGCACGGCGCATCCGAGCAGTGCATGCAGGCGACGGAAATCGACCGCTCTCCCGGCTTGCCGTCATTGATCGTGACGACCCTCCGGCGGTTGATCCCCCACGGCACCTCATGCTCGTTCTTGCACGCGGTCACGCAGGCATTGCACTCGATGCAGCGCTCGGCGTCGCAGAGAAATTTTGCTCTTGCCATCTCTGTTACCTCCTTATGCCGCGTAGATCTTGCAGAGGGTCGTCTTGGTCTCCTGCATCAGGGTGACCGAGTCGTAGCCGTAGGTCTGCGCGGTGTTGCTGCTCTCGCCCAACACAAAGGGATCGGCGCCCTCCGGATATTTGTCCCGGAGGTCCTTGCCCTGGAAGTGCCCACCGAAGTGGAAGGGCATGAACGCGACCCCGGCCCCGACCCGTTCGGTCACCATGGCCATGACCTTGACCTTGGCGCCCTCGGGACCTTCGACCCAGACCTGCGCCCCGTTGCGGACGCCGAGATCGTTGGCGTCGCGGGGGTTGATCTCCACGAACATGTCCTGCTGAAGCTCGGCGAGCCAGCGGTTGGACCGCGACTCCTCGCCACCGCCCTCGTATTCCACGAGACGGCCCGAGGTGAGGATCAGCGGATAGTCCTTGGAGAAGTCCTTCTTCTGGATCGAGGCATACATGGTGGGCAGACGGTACAGCTTCCGATCCGAATAGGTCGGATAATCCTTCACCAGATCGCGATCCGGAGCGTAGAGCGGCTCCCTGTGAAGCGGGATCGGATCCGGGAAGTTCCACACCACCGCCCGCGCCTTGGCGTTGCCGAACGGTGCGCACTCGTGCTTGATCGCGACCCGCTGGATGCCGCCCGAGAGGTCGGTCTTCCAGTTGGTCTTCGCACCGGCGACGGCGTCGATCGCCTTACGCTCCTCCGCGGTCAGGTCCTTGTCCCATCCCAGATCCATCAGCATCTGCATGGTGAACTCGGGATAGCCGTCCTGGATCTCCGAACCGACCGAGTAAACGCCCTCGGCCAGCAGGTTCTCGCCCTTGCGCTCCACGCCGAACCTGGCGCGGAAGGTCAGGCCGCCCTCGGAGACCCGCTTGGACATGTCGTAGAGGTTGGGCGTGCCGGGATGCCCCATCTTGGCGGTGCCCCAGCAGGGCCACGGCATCCCGTAATAGTCGCCGTCCGCGGGACCGCCCACGGCCTGCAGCGTCGTCTTGTCGAACGTGTGCTGGTTGGCCATGTGCAGCTTGAGCCGCTCCGGAGACTGGCCGGTGTAGCCGATGGTCCACATGCCCGCGTTGATCTCGCGGGTGATGTCCTCGACCGACGGCTCGTCGCCGTTCACCTTGATGTTGCGGAAGAACCGGTCGGCCCATCCGAACTTCTTGGCGAACTTCGCCATGATCACCTGATCGGGCAGGCTCTCGAACACCGGCTCGACGACTTTCTCGCGCCACTGGATCGACCGGTTCGACGCGGTCACCGAGCCGTACGTCTCGAACTGGGTCGAGGCGGGCAGCAGGTAGACCCCGTCGGTGCGGTCGTGAAGCACGGCGGAGACGGTGGGATACGGGTCGATAACGACCAGCATGTCCAGCTTCTCCATCGCGGTCTTCATTTCGACCAGACGCGTCTGCGAGTTGGGGGCGTGGCCCCAGAGGACCATGGCGCGGACGTTGTCCGGCTGGTCCATGTTCTTCTTGTCTTCCAGAACGCCGTCGATCCATCGGGACACCGGGATGCCCTTCAGGTTCATCAGCTTCTTTTCCTTGCCGCCGGCGGTCTTGAGGGTCGCGAACTGCCCCTTGAGCCAGTTCAGATCCTCTTTCCAGACCCGCGCCCAGTGCGCCCAGGCGCCGGCCGAGAGGCCGTAATAGCCGGGCAGGGTGTGGGACAGGATGCCGAGGTCGGTCGCGCCTTGGACGTTGTCATGGCCGCGGAAGATGTTGGTTCCGCCGCCGCTCGCGCCCATGTTGCCCAGCGCCAGCTGCAGCACGCAGTAGGCCCGCGTGTTGTTGTTGCCGTTGGTGTGCTGGGTGCCGCCCATGCACCAGATCACGGTGCCGGGGCGGTGGTTGGCCATGGTGCGGGCGACGCGGCGAAGCTGCGAGCCCGGCGTGCCGGTCACGCGTTCGACCTCCGCCGGATTCCACTTCTTCACTTCCTCGCGGATCTGGTCGATCCCCCAGACCCGGGTGCGGATGAACTCCTTGTCCTCCCACCCGTTCTCGAAGATGTGCCAGAGGATGCCCCAGATGAGCGCGACGTCCGAGCCCGGACGGAAGCGCACATATTCGTCGGCATGCGCCGCGGTCCTGGTGAACCGGGGGTCGCAGACGATCAGCGGCGCGTTGTTCTGCTCCTTCGCCCTGAGGACGTGCAGGAGCGAAACCGGATGCGCCTCTGCGGGGTTGCCGCCGATGAGGAAGATCGCTCGGCTGTTGTGGATGTCGTTGTAGGAGTTGGTCATGGCGCCGTAGCCCCATGTGTTCGCAACCCCTGCGACGGTGGTGGAGTGGCAGATACGCGCCTGGTGATCCACGTTGTTCGAGCCCCAGTAGGCCGCGAACTTGCGGAACAGATAGGCCTGCTCGTTGGAGAACTTCGCCGAGCCCAGCCAGTAGACCGAATCCGGTCCGCTCTCCTTGCGGATCTTCATCATGCCGTCGCCGATCTCGGCGATCGCCTGATCCCAGCTGATGCGGACCCACTTCCCGCCGGCCTTCTTCATCGGGTATTTGAGCCGGCGTTCGCCGTTCGCATGCTCGCGAACCGCGGCGCCCTTGGCGCAATGGGCGCCGAGGTTGAACGGGCTGTCCCAGCCGGGCTCCTGCCCGACCCAGACGCCGTTATTGACCTCGGCGAGCACCGTGCAGCCGACCGAGCAATGGGTGCAGACCGACTTCGCGGTCTTCACCGCCCCCTGGACGGCTTTCTGCGCGTTCGCCCCGGTGACCATCCCGCCGGTGGCGCCGATCGCCGCCAGCCCGCCGATGGCGAGGCCGGAACCGCGGATGAAGGTCCGCCGGTCGACCGATGTCTGCGAAATGTTCGAAAGGAGCGAAGTCCGCTGGGGGCGTCTCGCAACCCCGTTGGTCTTTTTCCTTAACATCTTAACCTCCGTGAGGCGACCCGGGCGGTGCCGGTTCGCCGGGTTTCACGTCCGGACGGCCGCGGGGCGTCTCGCTACCCTTGGCCATCCTTCCGACCCTTCGGTCAGAAGCGGGCGCTCTCGAAATAGGCGCGGGTATGCTGAGTGTCCCGCAGCCCTTCGCCGGTGTCTTCCACCGTCGCCGCCTGGGCAGTCGTACCCGCGGCCGCCGCCACAGCGGCTGCCGGGACCGATACCGAAGCGAGCTTGAGGAAGTCCCGACGCTTCGTCGGTTCGCCCTTGGTTTGTTTGGCCATTGCTCCTCCTCCATTGACCCACACGCACTCTAGCATAGTAATTTTTATAGGTGCTAGCCCGAAATCAGACGGAATGCCTCTTTTTCGATTTCCATGAAAGCCCGTCCGGCCGAGCCCACCGGCGCGTAAAACACTGAATTCCTTGCGCTTTCCAGATCGGAAAAGAAATGGCTCGCCCACGGGCCGATATGGCGGTCGAAGAATCTTTTCGACCGGTCGAGAGAAACCGGCTCCGCGAAGCGTCCGACGATCATTCCGGCCATCATCTCGAACAGGCTGGCGATGTGGTCCTCGGGCTCGAAAACGTCGTCGGCGCGGACGATCGCCAGCGTCTTCATGTCCTCGCGCAGCGCGGCCAGCGGCTTCTCGTTGAGGAAGCCGGTCAGGTAGTAGCTGGCGTAGGGCAGGAGCTCGCCCCGGCCGAGCCCGATGAACAGCGTGTTGTACTCGTCCTGGACCGCCTGCGGCGTGGTCGCCGCGGCGATCCGGCCCAGCGTGTGAATCGCCCGGCCGACCTCGCTGTCGTCGCCCGAGAGCGCGGCCGACTTGCCGAGCAGCGCGGCGTCCGGCGGCTTGGCCAGCAGCGCGGCCAGGAAGTCGTACATGTCGGCGCGCAGCCGGTCCTCTTCCGGGATGCGCGGGTCGGGAGATGCCTCGGTCATTGGTCCATTCCTGTGGTCCCGCCGCCGTCGGGCTCCGCGAAGGCGAACCGCATGTGGCGCCGCGCCCGTGGCTCGGGCGGCGCGTCCTCCTCCGGCTCGGGTCGTTCGGGTTCTTCGGGTTGCGGAGCGTCCGGTTCCGGCGCGGACGCGATTTCCGGCTCCTCCGGATCGTCCGGGGGCTCCTCTTCCTCCTCCGGCTCCGCTTCCGGTTCGGCCTCGTCCCCGGCGGCCTCGGCCAGGTCCTCCTCGCGGACCATCCCCTTGCCCACCTGGTAGACCGATTGCATGTCGGCGATCACAGTGGCGGCGTCGGTGAAGTCCTCGCCGTAATCCAGCAGCTCGTCGAGATTGGCCAGCACCGGGTTGGAGAGCCAGAGCCGGCGCAGCGCCCGCCGGCGCAGCCGCTCGGGCACCGCCTTCGCCATGAAGGCCGAGAAATCGTCGCCCTTCTCCAAGCTGTCGGGATCGGGCAGGTCGAGCTCGGCCAGCACCTCTTCGTCGGATTTCTCTTCCAGCGCCTGCAGCGCCCCGTCGGTCCGCTCGTCCTCCCGGGCCTCGATGTCGGCGCGCTTCTCGGCCTCGACCGCCCGCTTCCGGCGCGACCAGAAATCGTTGCCTTCCGTCCCGTCGCTCAATGCAGCCGCTCCCCGCCGCCCCGGCGCGGCGCGCGGTAGACGTCGGTGAGCTGGCGGATCCGGGGATCGCCCCTGCCGTCCTCGGCCTCGCCTTCCTTGCGGTTGTCGCGCCGCCGCTTGACGAATTCCTCGTCCTCGTGGTGCCGCTCGACGAAGTCGCGGACCCAGGCGACCAGCCCTTCCGGCATCGGCACCTGCTCGACGATCTCCTCGCCGCTGTCCAGATAGTCCTGCGCCTCGTAGGGCGAGGCGGTGGCGAGCACCACCTCCAGCGCGTGTTCGGCGTCCTCGTCCTCGGGCTCGCGCAGCACCACGTAGACCGCGGGGACGCGCGCCGACAGCCCGGCCAGATAGGCCTCGGTGTCCGACGCCCAGAGCTCCATCGGCACCGTCGCCGCGTGGTATTCGACAATATCGCCGTCGCGCCGCAATTCGCGCCACTCGGCCTCGCCCGCGCCCGGCATCACGTCGACCACCTGCCAGGTCCAGCGCGCCCAGCGCGTCACCCCCGGCGACCGGCGGATCACGATGCCGAGCGGCACCGACACGTCGCTCGGGTGCATGACGCGCACCGCTTTCTGCTCCGACAAGCCCGGCTCCCCGTAATGTGGCCCGGCGGATTATGGGCGGACTCCCCGCCCGCCGCCACACGAAAAGGGGCAGTCATCGTCGCTCTACCCGTCATGGTCGGCGGAGGCCGACCATCCACGTTTTCCTTTTCTTATTTCTTGCTCATTCGCCAAACAGAAAAAAACTCGTGGATGGCCGGCCTCCGCCGACCATGACGAAGGAGCAGCCGGTCGGACCAAACGGCTTGCCACGCGCCGCGTGCGGGGCCTAGGCTGCGCGACGCCCGACGCACCGGGGGAGGACGCGTTGGCCAGGACCCTCATTCTCTGCGACTGCCTGGGGAGCCAGGCGGTCGACCGCGACGCCATCGGGCAGAACGCCGAGGTGGTGTGCACGCGGATCCACACCGCGCTGTGCACGACCCAGATCGACGACGCGGCCAAGGCGATCGCCGACGGCGAGGCGATCGTCGCCTGCCAGCAGGAGCGCCCGCGTTTCGAGGAGCTGGCCGAGGAGATCGGCGCGCCGATGCCGGAATTCGTCGACATCCGCGACCGCGCCGGGTGGTCCGACGAAGGCGGGGACGCCGGCCCCAAGCAGGCCGCCCTGGTCGCCGAGGCGCTGCTGCCGCCGCCGGCCGCGCGCACCGTCGACGTCGAGTCGGAAGGGCGCTGCCTGGTGATCGGCAAGGCGGCCGTGGCGCTCCCCGCCGCCGAACGGCTGACCGATGCACTGTCGGTCACCGTGCTGCTGACCGACGCGGACGACGATCTGCCGCTCGACCGCGGCTTCGAGGCGATCGCCGGGAACCTGGTGCAGGCCGCGGGCGCGCTCGGCGGCTTCGGGCTCCGCATCGACGGGTTCCGCCAGGTCGAGCCCGGCGGGCGCGGCGGCTTCGCGCTCACCGCGCCGCGCGACGGGGCGCGGTCGGAATGCGACCTGATCCTCGACCTTTCCGGCGGAACCCCGCTGTTCCCGGCGCACGCGAAGCGCGAGGGCTATCTCAGGGCCGACCCGGGCGATCCCAACGCCGTCGCGGCGGCGGTGTTCGAGGCCGGCCAGACGGTCGGCACCTTCGAGAAGCCGCTCTATGTCCGGCTCGACGAGACGCTGTGCGCGCATTCCAGGGCCGGGCAGGCCGGCTGCTCGAAATGCCTCGATGCCTGCCCTACGTCGGCGATCGCGCCGGCGGGCGATCACGTCGCGCTGGATGCGATGGTCTGCGCCGGCTGCGGCGCCTGCGCGGCGCTCTGCCCCTCGGGCGCGATAACCTACGACGCGCCGCCGACGGAAGACCTGTTCCGGCGGATGGAGACCCTGGCCCGCGCCTACCGCGAGGCGGGCGGCGAGGCGGCCCGGCTGCTGGTGGTGGATTCCGGCTTCGGCGCGGAGATGGTGGCGCTGTTCGCCCGCTTCGGGCGCGGCCTGCCGGCCGCCACGATCCCGCTCGAGCTCGAATCGCTCGCCCGGTTCGGCCATGCCGAGATGCTGGCGGCGCTCGCCACCGGTTTCGCCGATGTCGACATCCTGCTCGCGCCCCAAACCGAGCGCGAGGTGCTGGAGGGCGAGCTCGCATTGGCCGCAGCGATGGGGGGCGAAGGGCGTCTCCGCCTGCTCGATCTCGGCGATCCCGACGCGCTCGACGAGGCGCTCTACGGCGCGGATACGGCAGCGAACGAAGCCGAGCCGGTGCTGCCGATGGGCTCGCGCCGCCAGGTCGCCAGGCTCGCGGCGAAGGCGCTCAACCGGGACAGCGCCGAAATCCTGGAGTTGCCGAAGGGCGCGCCCTACGGCGCCGTCGAGGTGGATTCAGACGCCTGCACGCTCTGCCTCGCCTGCGTCTCGCTCTGCCCCTCGGGCGCGCTCGCCGACAACCCGGACAAGCCGCAGCTCCGCTTCCAGGAGGACGCCTGCCTGCAATGCGGGCTCTGCAAGCAGGTCTGCCCGGAGAACGCGGTGACGCTGATCCCGCGGCTCGACCTCTCCGACGCCGCGTTCGATCAGAAGGTGATGAACGAGGAAGAGCCCTATGAGTGCATCGAGTGCGGCAAGCCGTTCGGCGTGAAGTCGACCGTCGAGCGCATCGTCGAGCAGCTCGCCGGCAAGCACTCGATGTTCGCCAACGAGGACGCCTCGCGCATGATCCGGATGTGCGACGACTGCCGCATCGCCTCCCAGTACCACTCCGACAACAACCCCTTCGCCGCCGGCGACCGCCCCCGCGTCCGCGTCACCGACGACTACTTCTCCAAGCGCCGGGATCATTGAGGGGGGGCGAGGTCGGATGGCGAGGGTCGATTTTCCCCGCGTCAAGTCCCTGAAGCTGCGCAACTTCAAGGGCATCGCCGAGCTCGATCTCGAGTTCGACGAGTCGCTGACGCTGCTAGCCGGCGTGAACGGAGCGGGCAAGACTTCCGTTTTGCAAGCGTTGTTGGCTGCGGTGACCTTTACATGGTCGCATTTGCCGCCCGCCCACGATCACCCGCGGTTCCAGTTTTCGGGAGGCGTACGGCGTGTCGGGGCGGCTGGGACGGAAGTCGTACTTGGACTGGCGCTACCTCAGTGCATGGAGTCGGCTCGCCCGTCGTCGGTTGAACTGCCTCTAGAGATACAGGAACCCGATCAACACCTAGCTCTCATAGACGAGCCATTGTCCGCATGGTTTTTCGAGAGTGCGCTGTCGCCGCTCCCGCTGGTCGTTTACTACGAACAGAGTCGTGACGCGCGCGACAATATTGGTGGGCGCTCGATAACGATTTCGTCCGAACGAAATCGAGACAGTTCCCTGAATACGGCAGTGTCTTCTCCAGGGGAATTCAAGGTCTGGTTCTTCGAGAAAGAGGCCGACGAAGGGCAGGAAAGTCGCGAAAGAAAGGATCCAGAGTACGAAGATCCGGAACTCGCGGAAATCCGTAAGCTGCTCGACCGGCTGGACGGATTCACCGCCGTTCGTTCGCGCAAGCCTCTGAATGAAGAACGGACCCTGTATCTGGAGAAGGACGGAGCGAACATCCCCTTCGATTCTCTCTCTGGCGGCGAGCAGGCGTTCTTTGTGTTGGCGGCGGACTTGGCGCGCCGCCTGATGCTGGACTCGCCCGACAAGCCGGTGGCCGAGGCGCCGGCCATCGTCTGCATCGACGAGATCGAGCTGCACCTGCATCCCGCCTGGCAGCGGCGCATCCTGACCGCGCTGATGAAGACCTTCCCGGCCAGCCAGTTCGTGGTCACCACGCATTCGCCGCAGGTCATCGGCGGCGTCGAGGCGCGGCATGTCCGTCTGCTGACGGCTCGCGAAAACGGGCTGCGGGAAGCGTCTCAGCCAATGGCGTCGAAGGGGCGGGACAGCAATTACGTCCTCACGGGCGTTCTCGATACGCCGGAACGGGCGGATGAGGTCAGCCGCCTGTTTGCCGCGTTCGACGACCTGGTCGACGACGGCGATCTGGAAACGGCGGAGCGGACGCTTCGCGAGCTCGACGAGGCCGTCGAGGGGCAATCGGCGGCGGTGGCGACCCGGCAAGCCAAATTGAATCGGCTGCGCCGGGCCGCCGGATGAGGGGCTCGAACAAGGGCCCCGAACCGGCGGAACTGCGGGAGTGGAAGGCGGCCCAGCACGCCGCCCGCATCGAACCCGTCTATGACGACCTCCAGCACCCCCAGAAGGGCGTGGTGGCGGCTGCCCTGTTCGCGGAACAGACCGGGCAATGCGTCTATTGCGGGCGCGGGATTTCGCTACCCTTGCGGCACTGCCACATCGAGCATTTCCGGCCGCGCTCGAAACCCGAATACGCCGAGCTGCAGCTCGACCACGCGAACCTGTTCCTGAGTTGCGGACCCGAGGGCGAGCGTGGACCCCGGCAAACCTGCGGCAACCACAAGGAAGACCGGTTCGACGAGGATTGCCATGTCGCCCCGGCCCCGGAGTCTTGCGCGGAAAGATTCGGGTTCCGCGCTTCCGGCGTGATCGTGGGCGACGGGGCTCCCGAGGCGGACACCATGATCGCCGTGTTGAACCTCAACCACTCCGAACTGGTGGCTGAACGGCGGGATTTGATCGACGGCGTGGAAGGCGAGTTGGCGGACGGTGTTCTGCTGGACGATCTGCGTCTCGGATATCTCGCCCAGGATCAGGACGGCGCGCGGCCCAGCTTCGCCAACGTGGCGATCGGATACTTGCGGACGCAGATTGTGCCCGCCGCCCCGCCCGGTCAGCCTCCGCCGAGCACCAGGCAGGGGTAGCGGCCGCGGCGCCATTTCGGTTCCGGGGGGAGCCAGGTCTCCGGCGCCGCGACGACGTCGAAGCGGAGCGCCGGGCGCGAATCGCCGATCCGCCAGAGCCCCATCTCCACCGCGAACAGACCGCCCGCGTCGTTACCGGGCCGGTTGAGGCATTCGAGCGCCGCGCGGTGCTCCGCCGCGAAACGCTCGGCCACCCAGATGGCGGTCTCCGCCCGGCTCTCCGCGGCGCGGACCAGCAGCGCGCCGAGATGGGCGTTGGCGGACTCGCCAAGCTGGCTCTCCATCGCCGCGGCCGCGCCCGCGGCGGCGTCGCGGCACACCAGGCCGGCCCGGCGCGGCCCGACAGCCAGCGCCCCCGGCAACGGTTCGAGGCGGAGGCCGAGCGCGTCGCCGAGCCTCCGCAGGCGGTCCGGATGCAGGAACCAGGGCGCGAAGCCGGACTCGGCGCCGCTCCAGCCGGTTTCGAGGTCGACGCGTTCCAGGTAGCCGAGATTGGGACGGGCCATGGTGCGATACTCCTTCTTGCCGATGGCGGGAATCGCGGCCCCGAATAAAGAGCGCCGGGGGTTTCCCGGCACCTTTCGCCGCGATCATGCTAAATTGAGCACGATTCGCGTATCTAGTCAACAGAATTTATCGAAAAAGGTTATTTTTCTTCTCACGTTGTCGGATCGAACATTGTAGATTGGCGGCCGGTTCGTACTCCACGGGGTCGAACGTCTCGAACCCGCCGGCCTCGGCCTCGCGCACCGCCTCTTCAAGCTCCGCCTTCAGCGCATGGTACTGGCGCGCTGCGTCGCGTTGCATCGGCAGCTCCCTACTTCTTCCGCACCCCGGTCAGCTTCGCGGGCTCAATCGTCGCGACGTAGGCGAGGATCGCGTCGAGGTCCTCCAGGGTGATTTCCAGCGGCACGATGGGGGGCGGGCGGGCTTCGTCGAACGGGTCGGTGGCGCCGGGGATCTGGGTGAACGAGGGGTGCGGGTTCAGCAGGTAGAAGCCGCGGAAGCGGAGCTCCCAGTCGTTCAGCGTCTTGAGCACCGCGAAGGACGGCGTCGAGCCGAGCCCGCCCATCCGGTTCCTCGGCCCGATCACGTGGCAGCGCCCGCAATGGAGGAAGGAGAGCTTCTCGCCGCGCGCGAGGTCGCCGCCGATCCTGGGGCGCGCCTTCTTCGGCGCGGCGCCGGCCGCCGCGAGATAGACCTGCCTGCCGCCGGCGCGGAAGGATTCGATGGTCCGCTGCCCCACCTTCGAGACCAGCCAGTCGACGAAGCGCTTCGCGTGCCCGGGGTTCCCGGCGCCGCCTTCCGCCACGCGGACGAGATAGACCGTCTTGCCGCCCCGGAACGCCGTCCGCCCCTGCTTAACCACGTCGGCCGGGCCGAGCTTGACGTCGACCTGGATGCCTTCCTCCAGCACCACCGGCGTCACCCGTATCCCGGTCTTCAGCGAGAACCTGGGCAGCATGAATTTCAGCAGCCCGCTCTCGGTCAGCCCGGCGCTCGCCGCCAGCACGATGCGGCGCTCCTCGGCGGGCGCCCCTTGCGCGAACGCAAGGACAGCGGCCGCGACCGCTACCCTCCACCACCGGACCGGCATGGTTGACCTCCTCCGCGGACGACCCTCGCGAAGCCCCCGGAGCGGCCGGGGAACGCGGTATTGGTTATTCGCATGCTAGCGCGAGAGCGGCAACCGGGGAAACCGGGCAGCGAGCCGTCGCGATCCGGGCCTTTCCTTCGCCGGGTCGCTTGCCCATCTTCTATACAAACGCTATACGCATTTGAGCGCGCCCGCGCGCCGAACCCGGCACAGGGAGCCCAGCATGGCCCAGATGAACGTCCGCACCTCCGACGAACGCCTCCATCTTCTCGACCGCGCGGCGGCGATCAGGGGCGTTTCCCGGAGCGAATTCGTGCTCCGGTCGAGCGAGGCCGCGGCGATCGAGGTCCTCAACGAACGCCCCATCATCGCCCTCGACGACGAGGCGTGGGACGCGTTCACGGCCGCCCTCGACGCGCCGGCGGACCTCGATCCGGCCCTGAAAGAACGCTTCGCGCGGCAGCCGCAGTGGCGCCGCTGACCGCCCCGGAAGCGTTCCGGCCCGACCGTCACGACGTCTCCCGGTTCTCCTCGGGCGTTCCCGCCCTGGACGCCTGGCTGCGGGGCAAGGCGCGGCTGAACGAGAGAAAGGGCGGCGCCCGCACCTACGTCGCCTGCGACGGCGCGCGGGTCGCGGGCTTCTACAGCCTCGCCGCCAGCGCGGTCGAACGGCGCCGGGTCTCCTCGCGGGTCGGCCGGAGCATGCCGGAACCGATACCGGTGATCCTGCTGGGACAGCTGGCGGTGGACACCGGTTACCGGGGCCGGCGCCTCGGGGCCGACCTCCTGATCGACGCGGCCCGCCGCGCCGTCGCGGCCGCCGACCTGATCGGCGCCCGCGCCGTCGTCGTGCAGGCCATCGACGACGAGGCGCGGTCGTTCTACGAACATTTCGGCTTCCGCCGGTTCTCCGAGGCCGAGCCGCTGATGCTGCTCCTGCGGATGTCGGAGCTGAAATCCCTGCTCTCCGGGTGACCCGGCAAACCGGCCGGACCCGGTCGTAACCGGCTGTCGCCGGGCTTGCTTGCCGCGCGGCTCCACGATCCCCCACCTCACCCCGGCCCTCTCCGCCCCCGGGGGCGGAGAGGGGGATTCGTGGACCCATCCCCGCCTGCCTTCTCCCCTCCCGCGTGCGGGAGGGGCCGGGGGAGGGCGGCCCGCGGTTTTGTTTCCTGGTATATCGTTCGTATATCATCCCCCGACAGACCCGCACGAGACGGAAAGGGCGGCCATGAGCGAGGGGTTCGACGACTTCAACATGACGATGCGCAAGTTCCTCAAGCAGGTGGGGGTGACCTCGCAGCGGGCGATCGAGGACGCGATGCGCGACGCGGGCGCCGAGAAGACCGCCGGCAGGAGCTTCACCGCCCGGGTGGTGCTGACCGTCGACGGGCTCGACCTCGAGCACATTGTCGAGGGCCGGATCGACGGCAGGGGCGAATGACCGCGCGCGACGACGTGCTGGCGGCGCTCAAGGGCGTCGCCGACCCGGTCGGCGGCCAGGACCTGGTTTCGGCCGGTCTGATCCGCGCGCTGACCGTCGACGGCGGCGCGGTGCGCTTCGTGATCGAGATCGACCCGGCGCGGGCCGACGCGATGGAGCCCGCGCGCGCCGAGGCCGAGGCCGCGGTGAGCGCGCTCGACGGCGTGAGCTCGGTCTCGGCGGTGATGACGGCGCACAAGGCGACCGCGCCGCCCGATCTCAATATCGGCCGCCGCGGCGAGCAGCAGGGCCCCCAGAAGATCCCGGGAATCGAGCGCATCGTCGCCATCGCGTCCGGCAAGGGCGGGGTCGGGAAATCGACCGTCGCCGCCAACCTCGCCGCCGCCTTCGCCGCCGAGGGGCGCCGCGCCGGGCTCTTGGACGCCGACGTCTACGGCCCGTCCCAGCCGCGCATGCTGGGGGTCTCGGGCCGGCCCGCCTCGCCCGACGGCAAGACCATCCTGCCGATGCGCAATCACGGCGTCACCATGATGTCGATCGGGCTGATGACCCGCGAGGACGAGGCCGTCGTCTGGCGCGGGCCGATGCTGATGGGCGCGCTGCAGCAGATGATGAGCCAGGTCCAGTGGGGCGCGCTCGACGTGCTGGTGGTCGATCTGCCGCCCGGCACCGGCGACGTGCAGATGACGCTGACCCAGAACGCCGAGGTCACCGGCGCCATCGTGGTCTCGACGCCGCAGGACGTGGCGCTGATCGACGCCCGCAAGGGGGTCGACATGTTCCGCAAGATGGAGACCCCGATCCTCGGCATGATCGAGAACATGTCGTTCCATGTCTGCCCCGCATGCGGCCACGAGGAGCACCTGTTCGGCCATGGCGGGGTGCGCGAGGCGGCCGAGGGGCTGGGCGTGCCGCTCTTGGCCGAGATCCCGCTCGACATCGACATCCGCACCGCGTCGGACGGCGGCGCGCCGATCGTCGTCTCGCGGCCGGCCTCGCCCTCGGCCGGGGCGTTCCGCGCGCTCGCCCGCGGCCTGATCGAGGACGGCCACGCGTGAACGGCGGCGACAGGCCGAGCTTCCCGCCGCTGTTCCGGGGCGCCGAGGTCGAGCGCGGCATCGACCCCTTTGCCAAGGCCCGCGCCGAGGCCGCGCTCGGCTGCGACGCGGGCACGGTGGTTTACAATATCGGCGCCGACCGTCTGGCGGCGGCGATCGTGTTCGCGCCCGAGGTTCCGCTGGAGGACGCGATGGCGATGCTGCCGGTCTGCGGCGTCGGGTTCCAGAACGCGCTCGGCGCGCTGGCCCCGCCCGAGGTCGCGGTGCATCTGACCTGGGAGGGCGGCATCCTGGTCAACGGCGCGTCCTGCGGCAGGCTCCGCGTCGCCGCCTCGACCGGCGATCCGGCGGCCGAGCCCGAATGGCTCGCGGTCGGGCTGGAGGTGCCGCTGATCCCGGACGACCCCGACGCCCCCGGCGCCACGCCCGAGCGCACCTCGCTCTACGAGGAGGGCTGCGTCGAGGTCGCGCCCGACCGCCTGCTGGAGAGCTGGTCGCGCCACACCCTGGTGTGGATCAACCGCTGGTCGGACGAGGGGGTGCCCCCGCTCCACGCCGAATGGCGCGGCCTCGCGCACGGCATGGGCGAGGAGATCGCGCTGGACCGCCCGGACGGGACGTTGCATGGTACCTTCGTCGGGATCGACGAGCGGTTCGGCATGCTGCTCCGCGACGGCGATGCGACCCGGCTCCTGCCGCTCACCGACCTGCTCGAGGGATGACGATGAACCTCGCCCGCGCGATCCATTTCGACGAGAGCGACATGCGGATCTTCTACGCCCCCGCGCGCACCGGCGAGTGGTGCATCCCGGGCGGGTTCGAGTTCTCCAACTGGAGCGAGGGCGACCTCGCCGGCAAGGCGCGCCAGGCCTTCGCCAATGGATGGCTCGGGGTCGAGACGTTCGGCCGCGTCACCTTCGTCGCGGTGACGAGGATCGAGGCCGACGAGCTGGAGGCGCTGGCCGCGCGCTTGGCCCAGCACTTCGTCGAGATCTACGGTGCCCCCTCGGTCGAGGCGGCGCTCGGCACCGCCCGCGAGGAGCTCGCCCAGATGGCCGAGCTCTGCGAGGACCACGCCCCCAACACCCTCCTCACCGTCGCCCGCGAGCTCACCGACGCCGGCGTGAAGGAGAGCTTCCGCGTCATCGAGGCCGACGACGCCGGGCTCGAGCAGTTCGCGATCCACCCGGACAACGATTTGATGCAGTAGGGGGTGGGGGGTCTCGCACATCCCCGAACCCCATCCAGTTTCCTTCTCCGTCATGCCCGGACTTGTTCCGGGCATCCACGTCCCTCCGTCGGCTCGTTCGCTCCCGGCCCGCACCGCGATGCCGCAAGACGTGGATGCCCGGAACAAGTCCGGGCATGACGATTGGAGCAATACCGAGGAGCGGTTCCGACCGAAAAGGACACGCCGCACGGTTTGCCGGATCGTCTCACGACGGGACGGGAAACGGCGGCAAGGCCTCAGCCGGCAGCGCGGTCGGGCGACCGGATCGGCCCATCCTCGGGTATGGAGGCGGTGCCCTTGGCCAGTCGATCCCGCAATTCGTCCGGCGTCTCCCAAACGATGTGATTGTATTGCCGCGCCCTATCTCGTCACTTTCTCAGTTGTCGGTTCATCCTTCCAATTTCACGGTCTCTTTCCATTTGGGTCATTGACTCAAACCTCTTCGCCTCTTCCTCGGGCAACTTATGAAATTCGGCCACTTGAACACTGCCATCGGACTTTGCCTTCATCAAAACGGCAAAATGGACATCCTCGTCCGTCAAACGAACATGGTGATGGTTCAGCAGCACTCTTATTTTTTCCATCCACATCGGCACATCGGAGATGAATGAGTGAATGTCTTGGTCGCTGGGTGAGAAAGGATTCTGGACATGCAAAATGGCGCCACACCTATTGTAGAGATCTACGTGATCTTCCTTGGTCAGAAAGCCAGCTTCGATCTTCTCTGATCCGACTACGACTTGTCCGGTTTTATCCAATATTTGTTTGGTAGGTTCAGGATAAAAGTCAGGGTTTATCTTTTCCAAAGTCTTGAATATGCGACCGCTATGCCAGTCGCGTTCGAAGTTAACACGATATTTCTTGTAGGCATGATGGTTTGCTGCCAACGAAGCAAGTGCTATTAGTTCTAAAATTTTCCGTAATTGTAGACAAAGGCACTCGCCAAGAGTCTGGATATACATGGCTTGGCACTTGCCACTAAGGAATCCATCGACGACTTCAACCCTTCTCTTGATTTCTTCCATGCACTGTTGATATCTGAGGCGATGGCCTCGAAATTTGTCGACAACATTCGGTGTGGACATATGCCTTTATTCTCCAGCGAAGGGCACTTATTCGTCATATTTCTCTAAGATGGCAGCGATCCGCCGCGCCGTATCGGTGAAGTGCTGCACCTCCTCCGGCCTGAGCGCCCGCCCAAGGATGTCGCGTTCCCTGTACGACAGCCATTTCTTGAGCACCTGGTAGCCGCCGAGGCGGTAATTCCAGACGGCGGCGGGGACGTTGCGCCAGAAGGCTTCGGCGTTGAGGTGGATGTCGAAGGTCGTCTCGCCGAGCGCGGGGAGCGCGTCGCCCATCGCCGCGCGCTCGCCCGCTGAGTAGACGCGTTCGGCGGCGCGGCCCTGCGCGCTCGCCCGCTGAGTAGACGCGTTCGGCGGCGCGGCCCTGGCTTGGCATCACCGCGTCGCCCTGGCCGTAATGGCCCCAGCCGGCGGTCACGGATAAATCGCGGTCGGTCAGGTAGCGCCCTCCGGCCGCGGTGGCGGCCCCGGTACCGGCTGACCTGATCGCCTTCCGCCGCGCGCCAGGCGTCGTCGCCCGCCGGCTTGACCTCGACCGCGCCGCGCTCCGGCACCTGCCCCTCGCGCGGGCGACCCTTCTGGACCTGCTTCGCCGCGTAGAGGCCGAAATCGGGGCGGCCCGCGCCTTGGTCGGCGAGCTCGCCGACGCAGAACACCCTGGGCTTCAGCGTCGCGCCGACCGCGTTCAGCAGGGTCCCGAGCGCCGGGTGGTAGGAGAGCTCCCCCGTCGCCCCGCCCGAGCCCCGGATGCGGCCGAGGTCGGCGAAGTAATCCTCGACCGCCTGGATCGTTTTCGCGCCGGTTCCCGCCATCGCCCCGTTGTGGCGCAGCACGGCGCGACTCACAAGCGGAACGAGACAATTTTTCCTCATGTGGATAACTCGGCTTGACACAGGACACGAATCGACCCATATTTCTCATAGTCGAGAAATGGGCGCTGGACCTGCCGGCGCCTTGCTTGGCGCCTTCCCTACATGTCGTCTTTGCCTCCCGCTGTCACCCCGGACTTGTTCCGGGGTCCAGAATGCCCCGGAAACCCGGGCTTGACCCCCGGATCGGCGTGCGCGGCGTGACTGGACCCCGGAACAAGTCCGGGGTGACAAGAGGGGGGTGGAGGCGGTCTCGCCGATGGGCGCGGTGCCTGCGTCGAAAACCTGAACCGGACAGCAGTGAGAGGACGCGCATGGCCCATCCCGCTCGGCGTTGTCGAATGACTGCATTTTCCAGTATAATACTGTTTAAATTACTTCAAGGAGATTTTGCAGGGGATGGACGGGTTCTGGGGGGCGCTGGCGCGGGCGGTCGGGCTGATCCTCGGCGGAGACGCGGAGCTGGTGGGCATCGTCGGGTTGTCGCTCCGGGTGACGTTGAGCGCGGTGGCGCTGGCCTGCCTGATCGGGCTGCCGCTCGGCGCGGCGGTCGGCGCCTTCCGGTTCCCCGGGCGGGCGGCGGCGGCGGTGGCGCTGAACGCGCTGATGGGGCTGCCGCCGGTGGTGGTGGGGCTCGCGGTCTACCTGATGCTGTCGGCGGCGGGGCCGTTCGGCGTGCTCGGCCTGCTCTACACGCCGGCCGCGATGATCGTCGCCCAGACGATCCTGGTCGCCCCCATCGTCGCCGCGCTGACCCGCCAGGTGGTCGAGGAGCTCGACCGGGAATACGCCGAGCAGTTCGCCTCGCTCGGCATCGGCCCGGCGGCGCGGCTGGGCGCGCTGCTATGGGACGCGCGCTACGCCCTCCTGACGGTGGCGCTCGCCGGGTTCGGCCGGGCGGTGGCCGAGGTCGGCGCGGTGATGATCGTCGGCGGCAACATCGCCCACGCCACCCGAACCATGACCACCGCCATCGCGCTCGAGACCTCGAAGGGCAATCTCGAGCTGGCGCTCGCGCTCGGCGTCGTGCTGGTGGCGATCGCCGTCGCGGTGACCGGCGCGGTGATGACGCTCCGCGCCTCGGCCGCCCGGCTCGCCTATGCCTGAGCCCGCCATGCTGAGCGCCCGCAGGCTCGCCTTCGAAGCCGGCGGCGCGCGCCTGATCGACGGCATCGACCTCGACATAAGGGAGGGCGCCCGGACCGTCGTCATGGGCGCCAACGGAGCCGGCAAGAGCCTGCTGCTCCGCCTGCTGCACGGGCTGATCGCGCCGGGCGCGGGCGAGGTCAGGTGGCGCGGCCGCCCGCTCGACCGCGACGGCCGCCGTGCCCAGGCGATGGTGTTCCAGCGCCCGGTGCTGCTGCGCCGCTCGGCGCGCGCCAATCTCCGCTTCGCGCTGGCCGCGCGCCGGGTGGGCCGGGCCGAGCGCGCCGCCCGCGAGGGCGAGGCGCTGGAGCGGGCCGGGCTGGACAACCTCGCCCGCCGCCCGGCCCGGGTGCTGTCGGCCGGCGAGCAGCAGCGCCTCGCGGTCGCCCGCGCGCTCGCCTGCCAGCCCGACCTCCTGTTCCTCGACGAGCCGACGGCCAGCCTCGACCCGGCGTCGACCCACGCCGTCGAGCGGCTGATCGGCGAGGCGCATGAGGACGGCGTCGCGATCGTGCTGGTCACCCACGATTCGGGCCAGGCGCGCAGGCTCGCCGACGAGGCGGTGTTCCTGCACGCCGGCCGGGCGGTCGAGCGGGGGCCGGCCGCGCAGCTCCTCGACGCGCCGCGGTCCGAGGCCGCCAGGGCGTGGCGCGAGGGCCGGCTGTGGCTGGGCGGGGCCGGATGATCCACCTCGTCCTCGCCTTGCTGCTCGCCGCCAGCTTCGCGGGGGGCGCCGCGGCGGAGCGGTTCATCCTGCTCCAGTCGACCACGTCGACCCGGAACTCCGGCCTGTTCGACCGCATCCTGCCGCTCTTCCGGGCGAAGACCGGCATCGAGGTCCGCGTCGTCGCCGTCGGCACCGGCCAGGCGATCCGCAACGCTTCGCGGGGGGACGGCGACGCGCTGCTGGTGCACGACACCGGCGCCGAGGAGAAGTTCGTCGCCGACGGCCACGGCGCCGCCCGCTTCGACGTGATGTACAACGACTTCGTGATCGTCGGCCCGCCGGACGACCCGGCCGAGGTGGCGGGGACGCGGGACGCCGCCGCCGCGCTCGCCCGGATCGCCCGGGCGCGGGCGGCGTTCGCCTCGCGCGGCGACGACAGCGGCACCCACAAGGCGGAGCTCCGCCTCTGGCGGGCGGCCGGGATCGACGCGGCGGCGCATTCGGGCCGCTGGTACCACGAGACCGGCTCCGGCATGGGGGCGACGCTCAATGTCGGGATCGGCGTGGGCGCCTACGTGCTCGCCGACCGCGCGAGCTGGACCGCCTTCGGCAACAAGGGCGGCCACCGGATCGCGGTCGAGGGCGACCCCAGGCTGTTCAACCAGTACGGCATCGTCCCCGTCAGCAAGGCGCGCCACCCGGGCGTCAGGGCGGCGCTCGCCGGGCGCTTCGTCGACTGGATCCTGTCTCCCGAGGGCCAGGCCGCCATCGCGTCCCACCGGGTGGACGGGCAGCAGCTCTTCTTCCCCAACGCAGGACAGCGGAGGGCGCGGAAGTGATTCGCCAGACCGTCATCGCCGCGCTCCGCGAGGCCGCCGACCCGGTCCGCGCGCCCCAGCAGCAGGCCTACATGAAGTCCGACCTGCCCTTTTTCGGGGTCGGCGTGCCGGAGTGCCGGCGGATCGCTCGCGCGGCGTTCCGGGCGCATCCGCTGGCCGATTCCGCCGCGTGGGAGGCGGCGATCCTCGATCTCTGGCGGAACGCCGCCCACCGCGAGGAACGCTACGCGGCGGTCGAGCTGCTGGTCTTCCCGCGCTATGCGGGCTGGCTGGAGCCGGCGCGGCTGCCGCTGATCGAGGAGCTGGTGACGGCCGGCGCCTGGTGGGACCATGTCGACGCGATCGCCGGCAAGGGGGTTGGGACGATGCTCGCCGCGCATCCCGGCCCGACCGGGGCGGCGCTGCGCGAATGGGCGAAAGACGGCGACATCTGGAAGCGCCGCACCGCGATCCTCGCCCAGCTCCGGGCCAGGGGCGCGACCGACACGGCGCTGCTCGCCGACGCGATCCGGCCCTCGATCGGCCATCCGGAGTTCTTCCTGCGCAAGGGCATCGGCTGGGCGCTCCGCGAATACGCCAAGACCGACCCGGCCTGGGTGCGGGCCTTCGTCGCAGCCCATCCCGGCCTCTCCAACCTCACCCGCCGCGAGGCGCTTAGGCGGCTGGAGCGGGGAAGGTAAGCCGACGAAAGTCCCTTCTCGGTACGCATGTCGGTCTCGACATCGCGCTCGAAGGACTCCGCAACGCCATACGGTCGGACAGGGCGCGGCCGGCGCAAATCGTCCGATACGCCCGCGAGACCCGCATCCGGTTGGTGCTGAGGCCCTATCTCGAAACGGTCGTGGCGGATGGCGCGTGAGGCGGGCGAATGTGAGGCCAGTGGCACGCTTGAGCCCTCGCTGGGATCGGCCATCCTAATATCTTGGTTCGCGGCCGCGGCTGTGAGAGCGTCGCCATGCCGGCACATAGTCCCACCACCGGTGACAGACTGCGGAGACTATTGAAGTAGTGTGTTGCGCGACACAATACAGATCTGTATAACATGTAGGAATCTCTGCGGGAGTCTCGCCGTTTGCCTCCCCGGGTGCAGGGTTAACCCAAGAGAATGGCCTTGACGCTATGGCATCGCGACGTAAGAAGCCCCCGGTTCATCCGGGAACCCACATCAGGCAATCGATTTTCCCGGCGAAGCTCTCGGTGAAGAAAGCCGCCGAGATGCTTGGCGTCGGTCGACCTGCCCTATCGAATGTTCTGAACGGTAGAGCCGCCCTATCGCCTGAGATGGCTATGCGGTTTGAGAAAGCATTCCAAGCGGACGCTTCGCTGCTCCTCGAAATGCAGGCGCGGTACGACGAATTCGAGGCGCGCGCGCGTGAGGACGATATCGCCGTCCGCGCGTATGCGCCCGCTTATCTCCAGATCACCGCCCATCAGATCGTCGCTTGGGCGGATACCTTAGATGCGCGGGCTCAGCTTCCGGCGCTGTTGCGTACGCTGGTGCACTCGACTGGCACCAATCTGACTGCGGTCGATTTTCCGGCCTTCGACAACTCCCAACGGAAGGGCTGGGACGGTCGAGTGACGTCGGAATCGGCAACACCCTGGATACCCCGCGGACAGTCCGGCTGGGAATTCGGGTGCGACAAGACCCCCCAAACCAAGGCGGAAAAAGACTATCAGGCCCGTACCGGCGGCGTCCCCGCCAAGGAACGAAAATCCGAGACGTTCGTGTTTGTGACGCCGCGAAACTGGCTTGGCAAAGTCAACTGGGCCAACGACAAGAAAACGCGGGACGAATGGAAGGATGTGCGTGCCTTCGACGCGAGCGACCTGGAACAGTGGCTGGAACAGTCGATACCGGCGCAGACCCAGATGCGGGAATTGCAGGGAGGCGCCGCTCGGGAAGTCGTCACGCTTGACCGGATCTGGCGTGAATGGGCCGGCGTCACAGAGCCCGAGTTGCCGAAGGAGTTATTCGCTCCCGCCGCCGAACGACACAAGGAACAGCTCGAGAAATGGCTGAACGCACCTCCCGCGGACCCTTTTGTCGTGACCGCGGACTCCGCATTGGAGGCGCTGGCTTTCCTGAGCTGCGCGCTGGGTCGGCCCGAGGGTTCATGCCCCGGCGCATATGAGCGCGCCGTCGTCGTCCGTTCGCTTGCCGCGTTCAGGGCCGTCGCCGGGACTTCGTCGAACTTCGTTGCAATCGTCGCTTCTTCCGAAGTTGAAAAGGCCCTGGCAGGACTTCACAAGAAGACCCACACGATCATCGTGCGGGGCCGCAATACGGTGACAGACGAAGCCGACATTGCGCTTGATCTGCTCGGATACGAGCCGTTCCGTGAGGCTCTGCGCGACACGGGACTCGACGATGCCCGGATAGACCTGCTCGCGCGGGAATCCGCGCGCTCGCCGACTATCCTTCGGCGGCGCCTCGCGCAGGTTGCGGGCGTGAAGGTCCCGCACTGGGCCAACGACAACACCGTCGCGCGGTCGATGATTCCGTTCATATTCGTTGGCGCCTGGGATTCCAGCGTCGAGGCGGACGGGGAGATACTGCACTGCCTGACCAACAGACCCTACGAAGATGCCGAGCGAACGGTCGCGCAGCTCCAAACATTGGACGAACCCCCGGTCTGGTCGATCGGTCATCTCCGAGGCGTCGTCTCCAAGGTCGATGCCCTCTACGCCGCGCATCGGGTCATCACGAAGCGGGATCTGGAAGACTTCCTGTTCGCCGCCGAAACGGTCCTGTCAGAAGAAGACCCGGCGCTGGAACTGCCGCAGGACAAGCGGTGGGCGGCCAACCTCTACGGAAAAAGCCGAGACCATTCGTCAGCCCTGCGTCAGGGCCTTTGCGATACGCTCGTGCTTTTGGCGGTACACGGCAATGCTCTCGTTGGCGACCGCCTCGGGATTGACCTTGAGGCCGGTGTCGGTGGCGTCGTCCGCAGCTTGCTGACCCCCTCCGCCGCGTCGACGTGGTTGTCTCAGAACAACGATCTGCCGCAATACGCCGAGGCCGCGCCGGATGCGTTTCTCAGCATCACCGAGGCGGACCTCGACAGCGACGACCCGCAGATCGCCGCGCTATTGCAGCCCGCCGATACCGGAATTTTCGGCGATTGTCCGCGCTCAGGCATGCTTTGGGCGCTCGAATTGCTCGCCTGGAAACCGGAGCGTCTGGTCCGCGTCACATCCATTCTCGCCAGACTGTGCGCGTGGAAAATCGATGACAACTGGGCCAACACGCCCATGGGCTCGCTTGCGGCAATCTTCCGTTTCTGGATGCCTCAGACTGCCGCTTTGCTCGATCAGCGCAACCGGGCGCTGGAGACTCTCACCGTGAAGTTCCCGGACGTTTGCTGGCAGGTCTGTGTCGATCAGTTCAGTCTTGGGTCGAAGATCGGGCATTTCAGCAACAAGCCGCGTTGGCGCACGGACGCTTACGACGCCGGTGAAGTCACCACGGTTGGCGAGGCGCGGGATGGTCAACTCAAGGCAATCGAGCTTGCGCTTGGCAGATCCACGCACGACGAGCATACGCTCGGCGATCTGGTCGAGCGCCTTGGATCGCTGGATCCTGACCATCGCGACCGGGTGTGGGAACTCGTTACCGACTGGAACGATACAAACCCCAGCGATCGCCAAAAGGCGGCGTTGCGCGAGCGCATACGGCGCTGCGCCCTAACCCGCCGCGGACAGCATCGCGAAATTAACAGCGCCGCGACGGAGCACGCCCGACAGGCCTATGCGCAGCTCGAGTCCCCCGACCCTGTCGTGCGTCATCAATGGCTCTTCCTGAACCAGTGGATAGATGAATCAGCAGACGAGGTTGAGGACGAACAGCTCGATTATCGGAAGAGAGAGGAACGAATTGCCCGCCAGCGACGGGACGCCTTGTGGGACGTATGGGCGGAGGCGGGGCTCAACGGAATCAAGGAGCTGTGCCGAGGCGGCGACGCCTCCCACGCGGTGGGGTGGCACATGGCCGAAATCTGCGTCGGCATTCAGCGGGCGGCGGAGTTTCTCCAAGACGTTATGGCCGAGCCTTCGGATGACCTGCGAGACAAGTGGGAGCAATGTCTCGTCGGTTTTCTGGCTAAGCTGGAGTTAAATGACCGCGACGACACTCTTGCAGAGTTGCTCGTGCGCCTTGGCTCCGATGACGATGCGCGTATTCGCTTACTGCGCTGCGCACCTTTTGAAAACGGGACCTGGCAACACGTCGACCGGCTGTCCAGGCGCCTCAAGCGGCGATATTGGAAGGAAGTGGATCCCCGTTGGGGCCGGCACGATGCGTCAGCGACGGCGACGTTCGTGGACGAGCTGCTCAACGTGGATCGGCCACGCGCCGCGTTCCACGCCGCCCACTTGGATTGGCAACTCATCGATTCTCCCCGGCTAATACATCTGTTGACAGAGGTTGCGAGCAATGGCGCCGAGCCTCCAGGCCACTACCGACTTGATAGCTATTACGTCTCTAAAGCGCTCGATACGCTGGAGCAACGCGGCGACACGTCCCGCAACGAACTCGCCCAGCTTGAGTTCTTGTTCATTCGGGCACTTGAGCGTTCCGAGCACGGAATTCGAAACTTGGAAGCGCAGCTTTCCGAAACGCCCGCTTTGTTCATGCAGGCGCTCGCGCTGGCCTTTAAGCGAGAGGACGGCGGAGAGGACCCCGAGGAATGGCAGTTGCCGAATCCTGACAACCGCGCCGCTGTGGCTCACGCCGCTTATGCGCTCCTAACCAATGCTAGCCGGATTCCCGGAACACAGGCCGATGGCAGTATCGACTTGGGGAAGCTAAAGGAATGGCTGGAACAAGTGCGCACGCTTACTCGCGAATACGGCCGCGCCGATATTGGAGACCAGATGATCGGGCGGCTGCTTTCCCATTGTCCGCCCGGCGATGACGGCATTTGGCCATGCGAACCTGCGCGCGAAGCTATTGACGACGTCGGGTCGCAGGAAGTCGCTAGAGGCATGCTCATCGGTATCCGCAACGCGCGAGGGGCGACTCTTAGAGAAGAGGGCGGAACACAGGAACGCGAGCTTGCAGAACAATATCGAAGATGGTCCCGGGAAGTGACGTTCGAACACCCCTTCACCGCTACCATGCTTGAGCAAATCGCGGCCAGCTACGACCATGACGCGCAATGGTGGGACAATCAGGACAGTGTTCGCCAGCGTTTGGAGCACTGACCGGGATTGGTGCGGACCCTTCCCGGGGCCGGCACCCTGCTTCGGCCGATGGAGGAGGCGCCCCGCGAGCGGGTTATCGGCCTAGACCTCCGGCGAACGCGATCGATCGCCCGTGGACCCGCGCGCCCCGCGGGCAAACCGTCGACCGGATGGCATCACCAGCGGGCCGACGAAGGCTCCGGACTATGGCGTCATCTTGCAGGTGACCCGGCCCGACCACCGGGGCACCGGCCCCGCCCCGCGAATCCGGCGTATAGTACGTCCCGTGAATCGTCGAAAATTCCTGCGCGCCGCCGGTGGCGCGGCGGCGCTGGGGCTGGGCGGCGGGCCGGGTGTGGCGCGGAGCCTTCCCGGGGTCGGCGCGCTGCACCGGCTGATCGAGGAAACGCCCCGCGAGCGCGCCGCGGCGGAACTCGCGGCGCTGATCGGGGACGGCCTCGACCGCCGCAGGACGCTCGCCGCCTTGGCGGTCGCGACGTCGCGCCGCGTCCGGCCCTTCCCCCATGTCGGCTTCCGCTACCACAGCGTGCTCGCGCTGCAATCCGCCCACCTGGCGGCGCTCGCCCTGCCGGGCAAAGAGGGCTGGCTGCCGCTGTTCTGGGCGCTCGACTATTTCAAGCGCGCCCAGCAACGCGAGCGCCATGCGGGCGGCTGGACGATGGGTCCGCCGCCGCCGCCCGCCGCCCGAACGCCGGCCGAGGCCCGCCGGCGCCTGGTCGATGCGCTCGACCGCTGGGATGTCGAGGCGGTCGATCCCGCGATCCTCGATTTCGCCCGCCTCGCGCCGCCGGGGCAGCTCTCCGAAATCCTCTTCCGATACGCCATCCGGGACCTTCGCGCGATCGGCCACAAGACCATCGCGGCGCAGAACGTCCACCGCCTGCTCCCCATCGTCGGCCCCGAATACGCCCCGCCCGTGCTTCGCTCGCTCGCCGCGGCGCTGCAGAACCGCGGCTACGACCCCAACCCCGCCACGCACGACCTGCCGGCCGACCGGACCTGGCGGGAATTCCGGGCGACGCTCGGCGAGGTCCCGAAGACCTGGCAACGGGGCCGCCGCGACGACGCGGCGCGCGACGGGCTGCTGCGCGCGCTGCGCGAGGTCTCCGAGCGCGACGCGGGCCGGGCGGTCATCGACCTCCTGAGGAACGGCGTCTCGGCCGACTCGATCTGGGAGGCGCTGTTCGCCGCCGCCGCCGAGCTGGTGCTGAGACGGCCGAGCGTGGTCCCGGTGCATGCCCAGACTTCCGCCAACGCGTTCCACTACGCGTTCCGCCACGCGCGGAGCGAAGAGACCCGGCTCCTGGCGCTGTTGCAGTCGGCGGCCTTCATGCCGGGCTTCCGCCGCCGGGTCGGCGAGGCGCGGTCCGATCTCCGGATCGAGGAGCTGGCGCCGCTCGCGGTCCCGGGCGGCGGCGCGGACGCGTTGCGCGCGGCCTTCGCGGAGCTGCCGGGCGGTCCGGTCGCCGCCGCCCGCAAGGCGTTGCACTACTTGCGAAGCGGCGGCTCCCCGGACGCGCTCGCCGCCGCCGCGCGCCGCCACCTCGCTCTGCGCGGCCGCTGGTCGCACGACTACAAGTTCACCGAGGCGGCGCTGGAGAACTGGCGCGAGATGGCGCCCGGCGCGTGGCGGGACCGGGTGCTGGCGGCCTCGATGGCCTATTTCACCGGGTCCGCGGAGGCGCCGAGCCCGGTCTCCCGGGAGGCGCTGCGGCTGCTCGGTTAGGGCATTTTCCGACCGGACGCGGTCCCCCCTCACCCCGGCCCTCTCCCCGGCGGGGAGAGGGGGAATCGCTCGCCGACCCCGCGCTCCCCCGGCCCGTCCCGACCCGGTAAGGTCGGAAAATGGTTTGGCGGCGGCCGGAAGAGAGGAGCGACGACCGATGGAATACGAGAACGTGCTGACCGAGAGGGACGGCGGCCTGCTGATCGTCACCCTGCACTGGCCGGAGCGCCACAACGCGATGAGCCACCGGATGCGGGTCGACCTGCTGGACTGCGTCCTCCGCGCGGAGACCGACGAGGCGGTGAGCGCCATCGTGTTCACCGGGCACGGCGACAAGTCGTTCAGCGCGGGCGCCAACATTCCCGAGCTCGCCGAGCGGACGCTGGTCTCGGAGATGGGGCCTTCGGCGACGCTCAGAAAGGATCTGCCGACCGCCGTCGAGCGCCTCGGCAAGCCGACCGTCGCCGCGATCAACGGCTACTGCCTCGGCGCCGGTCTCGAATTCGCCATGGGGTGCACGATCCGCATCGCCTCCGACAACGCCCTGCTCGGCCAGCCGGAGATCGAGCTGGGCCAGATACCCGGCAGCGGCGGAACCCAGCGCCTCTACCGCTTCGTCGGTCTCGGCTGGGCGATGCAGATGGTGCTGACCGGGCAGCGCATCGACGCCCGGACCGCCGCGTCGATCGGCCTGGTGACCGAGGTCGTGCCCCAGGCCGACCTGCTGCCGCGCGCGAAGGCGCTGGCGCGCGAGCTGGGGTCGCGTGCCCCGATGGCGTTCGTCGCGGGTCGCGACGCGGTGCTGCGCTCGACCGAAACCGACCTGCTGACCGGGATCGACTACGAGCGCAAGCTCTACGCGATCTGCATGGGAACCGAGGACGTCCGGGAAGGCATGAGCGCGTTCGCCGAAAAGCGCGAACCCGAATACCGGGGAAGGTGATCGGGCGGCCCCTCACCCCGGCCCTCTCCCCGGCGGGGAGAGGGAGAGTTGCGGCGCGGACCCCTCCTTACCTTCTCCCCTCCCGCTTGCCCCGGATCGCAGTCCGGGGCTTGCGGGAGGGGCCGGGGGAGGGCGGACCGCGCCCACCGTGACGGCCGGGACCGGACGAAGAGGAGGATGCCGCATGGCCTACACCACCCTTTCATACGAACGCGACGGCCGGGTCGCGAGGATCGTCTTGGAGCGGCCCGAACGGCTGAACGCCATCGCGGCGGCGACGCCGGGCGAGATCGCGGACGCGGTGGCCGAGGCCAACGCCGACGACCGGGTCCATGTCATCGTGCTGGCCGGGCGGGGCGCCGCCTTCTGCGCCGGCTACGACCTCCGGGACTTCGCCGAGGGGCCGAGCGCCGGCGTGCAGGAGCGCATGCCCTGGGACCCGATGAAGGACTACGCCCTGATGAAGGGCTACACCGAGAAGTTCATGAGCCTGTGGCGCTCCTACAAGCCGACGATCTGCAAGGTGCAGGGCTACGCCGTGGCGGGCGGGTCGGACATCGCGCTCTGCTGCGATCTCGTGGTGATGGCCGAGGACGCGCGGATCGGCTATCCGCCGGCGCGGGTCTGGGGCTGCCCGAGCACCGCGATGTGGGTCTACCGGCTGGGCGCGGAGGGCGCCAAGCGGATGCTGCTGACCGGCGACCTGGCGACCGGGGCGGAGGCGAAGGCGATGGGGCTGGTGACCGACGCGGTGCCGGCCGAGCGGCTCGACGCGCGGGTCGACGAGCTGGCCGAGCGGCTGGCCGGCGTGCCGAAGAACCAGCTGATGATGCAGAAGCTCGCGATCAACCAGGCGATCGCCAATATGGGCCTGGAGAGCAGCCAGACCATCGCCACCATATTCGACGGCATCGCGCGGCATTCGCCCGAGGGCATGGCCTTCAAGCGCCGCGCCGAGGAGGCCGGGTTCAAGCAGGCGGTCAGGGAACGCGACAGCGGCGACTACCTGGACGAAATCTGGCCCATCCGCACCGGCCCCGTAAAGTACGAGTAGCCTCCGGCCCACCCTCCCTCGGCCCCTCCCGCAAGCCCCGGACTGCGATCCGGGGCAAGCGGGAGGGGAGAAGTTAGGGAGGGGTGCCGCGACTCTCCCTCTCCCCGGCGGGGAGAGGGCCGGGGTGAGGGGGGGCCTTCCCCCGCCGGTCAAGGTGATGCACAAAGGGGCGGGATGATCGTTCGTGCCCTTCTCGCCGGCCTCGCCGGGCTGGTTATTGCCGCCGTGCCGGCCGACGCGCGGAGCGTCACCGACTCCGCCGGGCGGGTCGTCGAGCTGCCGGATCGGGTGGAGCGCGTCTTCGCCTCCGGCCCGCCGGCGGCGATCATGCTCTATGCGATGCGGCCCGAGGTGCTGCTCGGCTGGCCGCGCGCGCTCAGGGACTACGAGAAGCCCTATATCGCCGCACCCTATCGCGATCTCCCCGAGACCGGGCGGCTCACCGGGCGGGGCGGCGAGGCCAACCTGGAGCGCGTGCTGGCGCTCAGGCCCGATCTGATCGTCGATTTCGGCTCGGTGCGCGGCACCTATATCGACCTCGCCGACCGGGTGCAGGAGCAGACCGGCATCCCCTACATCCTGGTCAACGGCCGGTTCTCCGAGACCGCCCGCTCGCTCCGCCTGGTCGGCCGCGCGCTCGGCGTGAAGGAGCGCGGCGAGGCGCTGGCGCGCGACGTGGAAGAGACCTTCGCCGCGCTCGATGCGGCGCTCGGCGCGGTGCCGGCCTCGCGGCGCCCCCGGGTCTATCTCGCGCGCGGGCCGGACGGGCTGGAGACCGGGCTCAAGGGCTCGATCAACACCGAGATCATCGAGCGCGCCGGCGGGCGCAACGTGGCCGAGGTGCCGGGCCGTTACGGGCTGGTCCAGGCCTCGCCCGAACAGGTGATCGTCGCGAACCCCGACACCGTCGTGACCTGGGACCGCATCTTCTACGCCCGGGTCTGGCGCGACCGGCTGTGGCGGGGGATCGACGCGGTGCGCCGCGGCCGGGTTTATCTGTCGCCCACCGCGCCGTTCGGCTGGATCGACCGGCCGCCCTCGATCAACCGGCTGATGGGCCTCAAATGGCTCGCCGGCGTGTTCTACCCCGGCCTCTGGAAGGGCGATCTGCGCGCCGAGACCGCCGCGTTCTACCGGCTCTGGTACCACGTCGATCTCGGCGAGGCCGAGCTCGACCGGCTGCTCGAATGGGCGAGGGGACGCGCGCCCTGACCGCCCGCCTGGCGGGCGGGGGAGGGGCCGCGCTCTGGCTCACGGCCGCGCTCGCCGCCGGGTCGTTCGCGGCGCTCCTGATCGGCCCCTACCCGCTGCGGCTCGGCGAGGCGCTCGCGATCCTCGCCGGCGGCGATGGGGAGGGGCAGGCGGAAACCGTGCTGCTCTCGATCCGGCTGCCCCGGGTCGCGGCGTCGCTGCTGGTCGGCGCGGCGCTCGCCGCCGCCGGCGCCTGCTACCAGACGCTGTTCCGCAACCCGTTGGTCTCGCCCGACATCCTCGGCGTCTCGGCGGGCGCCGGGCTCGGCGCGGTGCTCGGCATCTTCCTCTCGCTCCCGGTGCTGGCGATCCAGCTGATGGGGTTCGCGGGCGGGCTCGCCGCGGTGGCGCTGGTCGGCTTCGTCGCCGCCTCGGTGAGCGTCGGCGACCGCACGCTGATCCTGGTGCTGGCCGGCGTGGTGGTGGGCGCGCTGACCGGGGCGGCGACCTCGCTGCTCAAGGTGCTGGCCGATCCCTACGACCAGCTGCCGGCGATCACCTTCTGGCTGCTCGGCAGCCTGGCCGGCGTCAAGACCGAGGACATCCTGCCCGCCGCGCCGGTGGTGCTGGCCGGGCTGGTGCCGCTGATCCTCCTGCGCTGGCGGATCAACGTGCTGGCGCTCGGCGACGAGGAGGCGCGCGCGCTCGGCGTCGAGGCGGGGCGTCTCAGGCTGGTGGTCATCGTCTGCGCGACGCTGATCACCGCGAGCGTGGTCGCGGTCGCCGGCGTCGTCGGCTGGGTCGGGCTGGTGATCCCGCATATCGCGCGGATGCTCGTGGGCCCCGGCTTCGGGCGGCTCCTGCCGGCGTCGGCGCTGCTGGGCGCGGGCTACATGCTCGCCACCGACACGCTGGCGCGCACGATCTCGGCCGTCGAGGTGCCGCTCGGCATCCTGACGGCGGTGGTCGGCGCGCCGTTCTTCCTGTGGCTGCTCGGGCGGGGGCGCCGGGTATGGGCATGACGATCGAGACCCGCGACCTCGCGATCGGCTATCCCGGCCACGAGGTCGGCAGCGGGATCGCGCTCGGCGCGGGCCCCGGCGAGGTGCTGTGCCTGCTCGGCCCCAACGGGTCCGGCAAGACGACGCTGTTCAAGACCATGCTCGGGCTGATCCCGGCGCGCGGCGGCGAGGTCCTGCTCGGCGGCACGAAGCTGGCGGCGCTCGCGCGGAGCGAGATCGCGACCCGCGCGGCCTACGTCCCGCAGGCGCACGCGGCGCCCTTCGCCTACCCGGCGCTCGAAATCGTGACGATGGGCCGGACGGCGCGGCTCGGCATGTTCTCGCAGCCCGGCGAGGCCGACCGCGAGGCCGCGCTCAGGGCGCTCGCCAGGCTCCGCATCGAGGATCTCGCCCAATCCGACTACACCAGGCTCTCCGGCGGGCAGCGCCAGCTCGTGCTGATCGCCCGCGCGCTCGCCCAGGAGACCCCGGTGCTGATCATGGACGAGCCTACCGCGAGCCTCGATTTCGGCAACCAGACCCTGGTGCTGCGCGAGATCGCGGGACTCGCCGCCGACGGGCTCACGGTGATCCTGTCGACCCACGACCCGGACCACGCCTTCGCCGTCGGCACCGGGGTCGCGCTGCTGCACGAGGGAAGGGTGCGGGCGACCGGCGCGCCCGCCGATGCGCTGACCGAAGACGCGCTGTCCGCGGTCTACGGCGTCGAGGTGCAGGTCGAGGCGCTGGCCGACGGCAGGACCGTCTGCGTCCCCTCGCTCGCGCGCGACGCCGGGTAAGCCATGCCCGAAAGAGTTGCAACCATAGCGTGTTCGGTATAGCATGGGCCCATGACCGAAGCGTCTTCCGTCCTTTTGTTCGATACCCAGCTCGCGGTCGAGGAGCTGGTCGCCGCCGGAATGCCGCCGGAGCAGGCCCGCGTCGTCGTGCGTCAGCAGGCGCACTGGGCCGACCGCGACTTCGCGACGGGCGAGGACATCGACCGGGTGCGGGCGGACATCGACCGAGTGCGTCAGGAAATCAGAGAAGAAATCGGTCGGGTGCGCGAGGAAATCGACCACAAACTCAACGTCCAGCGCTCCGCGCTCGAAACGAAGATAACGCAGTCGTCGGCCGACACGATCAAGTGGGTCACCACGTCGCAGATCGGCACCGCGGCCGTGTTCCTGGCGGCGCTGCTCGCGGCCATCAAGCTCTGACCTCAGGGCGAGAGCCAGCGCACCTGGCCGGTGTCGGACAGCACGTAGCCCCCCATCGCCTTCGCCTTCTCCTTCATCGCCCCGCCGCCCGCGAAGTCGAGCAGCGTCCGCACCGGCCCGGTGAAATAGGCGCGGCGGTCGACCACCAGGTCGAACCGCTCCAGCACCAGGAGCCGGAAAGGCAGGTCGAACTGGCGCGCCATCGCCTCGATCCCGAGCGCCGCGTCGGCCTCGCCCGCCGCCACCGCCGCCGCCGCGTCGGCTTCGGTCCAGGCGGGGGTGGCGAGCGGAACCACGGCTTCGGCGGTCATCCCGGCCTGATGCAGAAGCTCGTCCCACAGCGCCGCCGCCGCCGCGCCCCGCTGGCGCAGCGCCACCCGCATCCCTTTGAGATCGGCGACGCCCTTCACCCGGTCGTGGACCTCGGGAGACAGGATCAGCCCGCGCGCGCGAACCGCCCATTCGAGCAGCACGCAGCCGACCAGCCGCCAGTCCTCGACGGTCCCGATATTCCAGCCGCCCCGCTCGTGGAAATGGATGCCGGCCAGCGCCGCCTCGCGGTCGACGAAGCGCCGCAGCCCGTCGGCGCTGCCGTTGAGGATCGTCGCCAGCCCCGAACCCGATTCCCTGACCGCCCATTCGAGCAGCGGGTCGTGCGAGCCGGCCAGCACCATCGGCCGCTCCGACAGCGCGCCCTCGCTGCCGAGCCCCGCCCAGTCCATCAGCTCGGCGCGCGGGAAGAGCAGCTTGCCGGTGATCCGGCGATGCGGGATCTCGCCCGCCGCCGCGAGATCGTAGATCTTGCGCTCCCTCACCCGCAGCATGTCCGCCACCTCCCGGGTGGTGAGGTAGAGCGGCGGCTCGTCCGTCTTCTCGCGCGCCATGGCGGTCGCATCCTGCCAAAGCGCTGCGCAATGCGCGAGGGTTGCACGCCTCCCGCCTTGGAGCGTGTCCCGATCCGTGCCATGTTTGCCGCGCCATGAACCGGAGGCAGTTCCTCGCGACCTCGGCCGCGTGCGCCCTCCTGCCGGCGGCCGGGCGGGCGGCGGCGATGCGGCTGAAGGCGGAGCCCGTCACGGTCCGCCTGCTGCCCGACGAGGAGGGTCACGGGCCGGCGGCGATGCTCGGCTTCAACGGCCGGACGCCGGGTCCCGAAATCCGCGTGCGGGAAGGCGGGCGGGTCTCGGTTGCGTTCGAGAACGGCATCGACCGGCCGAGCGCGGTCCACTGGCACGGCATCCACATCGACAACGCGATGGACGGGGTGCCGGGGCTCACCCAGGACGCGGTCGCGCCCGGCGCCACCTTCCGTTACGACTTCGCCGCGCCGTACCCGGGCACTTACTGGTACCACGCGCATCACCGGTCCTGGGAGCAGGTGGCGAAGGGGCTCTACGGTCCGCTGATCGTCGACGAGCGCGACCCGCCCAGGGTCGACCGCGACATTACCGTGGTCCTCGACGACTGGCGCCTCACGCCCGACGGCAAGCTGCACCCGAGCTTCGGCAACCGGCACGATCTCTCCCATGCCGGGCGCCTCGGCAATTACGCGCGCGCGTTCTTCTCCCGGGACCGGGTCCGGATGGGGGACCGGGTGCGCCTCAGGCTGATCAACGCGGCGACCGCGCGGACCTTCCGGGTGAGGATCGGCGGCGGCGCCGGAAAGATCGTGGCGCAGGACGGGATGCCGCTGGCGGAACCGGAGCCGGTCGGCGAGCCGGTGCTGGCGCCCGCGCAGCGGACCGACATCGTGCTCGACGTGGCGGGGCCGGTCGACTTCCACCTGCTGCCCCGGGGCGAGCCCTATCCGCTCGGCACGATCGCCGTCGAAGGCGGCAACCCCGCGCCCATCGCGGAGCCCATCGCCGCCCTGCCGCCGCCCGATGTCGCGAAGCCCGCCCGCGGCGGCGTAAGACGCCTGACGCTCGCCATGCAGGGCGGCGCGATGGGCTCGCGCCACGGCGGCGACGATTTCTGGGCGTTCAACGGCCGTTCCGGCATGCCCGACGAACCGTGGCAACGCTTCGCGCGCGGCGAGACCGCGTCGATCGCCATGCGGAACGACACCGCGTTCCCGCACGGCATCCACATTCACGGACACCACTTCCACGAGCTGCGCGAAGACGGCTCGCTCGGTCACTACCGCGACACCACCCTGGTCGATCCGCGCAAGAGCCGGGACGTGCTCTGCGTGTTCGACAACCCGGGCAAGTGGCTGATCCACTGCCATACGCTCGGGCACCAGGCGACGGGGATGAAGACCTGGGTGGAGGTCGCGTGAGGCGCTTGCTGGCGGTGCTCGTGCTGCTGGCTCCGGGCGTCGCGCTCGCCGGCCACGAGCTCGACAACCGCGATCTCCGCAACGGCAAGCTGCTGTACAAGGAACACTGCGCCTCCTGCCACGGCGCCGAGCTCGAAGGCCAGCCCAACTGGCGGAGGATCGGCGATGACGGGCTGCTGCCGGCGCCGCCGCACGATGCGACCGGCCATACCTGGCACCACGACAACCGGCTTCTGTTCGACTACACCAAGCTCGGCGGCAAGGCGCTGATGGAGGCGCGCGGCATCAGCGGGTTCAAGAGCGGCATGGAGGGGTTCGGCGAGGTCATGACCGACGACGAGATCTGGGACGTCCTCGCCTATATCCGCTCCACCTGGCCCGAGCGCATCAAGCGGATACAGGCCGCCCGGAACCCGCCCCACGACCGGTAGGGGGTTTCAGGGCCGGCCGACGCAGCCCACCTCCTCGCGCGTCCGGGTGCAGGTGTCGACGATCGAGTAGACCAGCTTGCGGCAGGTATGCGCGAGGTCGGAAGCGCAGGCGACCCCCATGCCGCCCAGCCCTTCGCGGAACTCGTCCGGCGCCGCTTCCGGCATGCTGACCCAGCCGGTGCGCGCGGTCGGGATGCCGAGATTGCGGATGGTCGAGATGTCGGTCTGCCCGCCGGTGCGGCGCGGCGGCTCGTGAGGACGCCCTTCGACCGCCTCCCAGGCGGCGATCGCCGATTTGACGATCCAGCTCTCCGGGTCGGTGCTGGCGCCCGGGAGCGACGCGGTCATTTCCCAGTCGAGGTCGAAATCGGGGTGCTTCGCGCGGACGTCGTCGATCGCCGCGCCGAACTGGGCGGCCACCTCGGCGGGCGGCGTGCGCGGGTTGCAGCGGATGTCGAGATGGATTTCCGTGGTGGCGGAGGGGAACGCCGCCCGGTCGGGCCAGCCGCCGCGCACCGCCGACACCCAGCCCTGCGGCGCGACCTGGCCCGAGCTGTTGCGCTCGGTGTAGCCCGGCAGCCATTCCTCCAGGGCGGCGATGACGCTTGCCGCCGGCGCGATGGAGCTCCGGAAGCCCGGCACGCCGCGCGCGATCCCGGCATAGCCCATCGTTCCCTTGACCGACACCTTGAACCAGCAGAGCCCGGGCTCCTCGTGATAGACCGCGTTGCCCGGTTTCATCACCAGCGCGAAATCGGCGTGGACGCCGCGCGCGAGAAGATGGAAGACCCCGTCCGACAGCCCCCGGTTCCCGGCCGCGGCGAGGTCGACCGGCATGCCGCCGCCGGCGAACCCGACGAGGAGATCGCCGCCGAGCGGAATACCCGCCTCGGAGACCACCCGGGCGGCCTCCGCCTGGGTGACCGCCATCGCCTTCGGGTTGGCCGCGCCGAGCCCGACCACCAGCCCGTCGCGCAGGATCGGATCGGGAATCATGTCCTGCCGCAGCTCCGGGCCGACCCAAGGGATGTCGGTCGCGGGATCGGCCTCGAGATGGGTATCGATCGGCGCGTAGAGCAGCAGGCTCGGGCCGCCGCCGCGCCCCCGCAGCCGCGCGGCCGCGTTGCCCGATTCCGCGCCCATCGGCCGGTACCGGGCGTCCAGCCCCGCCTCGGCGAGCCGGGCGACCATGAACTCGCTCGCCGCGCGCTCGCGGCCCGTCGGGCTGTGGATCGCGGTGAGGTCGAAGACCATGCGGCGCATGCGCTCCACGTCGATCAGCGAGGCGGCCCGGTCGAACCACGCCTGCCGCTCCGCTCCGAGCTCGGGATGTGTCATGTCTTCCGTCCTCCCCCCGATGGGGCCGCGAACCGTGCGGGGTGATAACATAGGCGGCCACCAGAAGGAGAACGTCCATGGCGCCGCGCGGAGATTTGTCCGACAGCCAATTCGTCACCGCGGACGGTGTCCGGGTGCACTACAAGGAGGTGGGCGAGGGCTATCCCGTGATCTGCCTCCACGGCGCGGGGCCCGGCGCGAACAGCGAGAGCAACTTCCGGCGCAACGTAGGCGCGCTCTCCGAACGCTTCCGCGCGGTGCTGGTCGACATGCCGCAATTCGGCAAGAGCGAAAAGATCCCGATCGAGGAGGGCCGCCTGGGATTCAACGCCCGGGTGCTGGACGCGTTCATGACGGAGACCGGGATCGAGCGCGCGCATTACATCGGCAACTCGATGGGCGGGCAGGTCGCGCTCAAGCTCGCCATCGACAGGCCCGAACGGGTGGACCGCCTGGTGGTGCTCGGCGTCGGCGCGATCAACAACCCGATCTTCGTGCCGAGCCCGCTTGAGGGGATCAAGCTGATCGCCCGCTACTACAAGGGCGAGGGGCCGACGCGGGAGAAGCTGCGCGAGCTTCTCGAAACCCTGGTCTACGATTCCTCCTTCCTCACCGACGAGGTCGTCGAGGAACGCTTCCTGACGACGATCGAGCCGGACAATCTGGAGCTGTTCGCCAGGCGCCAGGGCCCCTACAAGAAGGAGGACCTCTACGCCGACCTCGGCAATATCGAATCCCCGACGCTGATCGTCTGGGGGATGGACGACCGGTTCGGCGCGCTCGATGTCGGTCTCCAGATGACCCGGCTCATGCCGCGCGCGCAGATGCACGTCTTCTCGCGCTGCGGCCACTGGGCGCAGGTGGAACACGCGGACGCGTTCAACCGCCTGGTGCTGGGTTTCCTGTCGGACTGAGGGGAGGGGGCTCCGCATGGCCGACACAAGCACCGATATGGCCTCGGAACCGGAAGAGGATTTCGCCAGCAAGCCCTGGGCGTCTTATCTCAAGGCGGCGCTCGGCTTCCGCAACCACTGGTACCCCGCGTGTTTTTCGAAGGAGATTGCCGAAGGTGAATGCCTCGGGCTGGAGCTCCTCGGCGAGCGGGTGCTGTTCAAGCGCATCGACGGGCGCGTATACGCGATCGAGGACCGCTGCGCCCATCGCGGCGTTCCGTTCTCCGCGCGCCCTGAATGCTATTCCGCCAACACGGTGACCTGCTGGTATCACGGCTTCACCTACGATCTCAGGGACGGCAGGCTGGTCGCGATCGTCACCGATCCCGAGAGCGCCCTGATCGGCAAGGTGGCGCTCAGGACCTATCCCGTCGAGGAGCGCCAGAACGTCGTCTTCGTTTTCATCGGCGACGGCGACCCGCCGCCTCTGGCCGAGGACGTCCAGCCGGGCTTCCTCGACGACGACATGTACATCGCGCCCGACGGCGACCGGGGCGCGGTCAAGAGCAACTGGCGGCTTGCGGCGGAAAACGGCGTCGATGCGTCGCATATCTACATCCACCGCAACTCGGAGCTCCTGAGCGATCTCCGCCGGGCGGTGCCGCTGGCGAGCTATTTTGTGACGCGCGAGGACATGGTGGTGGACGCGCCCGGCGGCCCCAAGGGCGTGGTCAAGGGGGCGGGCCGCAAGATCTCGGTCTGGGAGACCGAGATCGAAGGCAACCGGGTCGCCGCGCGAACCATGCCGGAGGAGGACCAGGCCGGCTCCAAGGTCACCGACACCTCGCTCTGGATGCCCTGCGGGCTCAAGGTCGATCCCTTCCCCGCTCTCGGCATAACCCATTTCGAATGGTACGTCCCGATCGACGAGCATTCGCATTACTACATGGTCACCTGGGGCATGCGGACCGCGGACCCGGAAGAGCGGGAACGGTTCGCCCGGGAGGTCGACACCTACTGGCGCGAGATGGTCGTCGACCGTTTCAACGACGAGGACGTGTTCGCCCGCGAGGCGATGGAGCGGTTCTACGCCGAGGAGGACGGCTGGAACCGGGAGCGGCTCTACCGGCCGGACGTGGTGGTCACCGAATGGCGCAAGCTCGCCAGCAGACACAACCGCGGCATTCAGACCCGCGGTTCCGGCGGGCGGGGCGGCGGATCGTGACCGGCCCGCCGCCCGCATCGGCGCGATACTGGCTCAACCGGGCCCTGTTCGACCTCGGCGAGGCAGAAGGCCGCGAGGCGTTTGCCGCGGACCCGGCGGCGTACATTGCCCGCTACCCGCTGGACGCGGACGCACGCGAGGCGCTCGAAACTCCCGATTGGCTGGCGCTGCTCGACCGCGGCGCGCTCCCCAACCTCGTCTTCAAGTATTTCATGCTGCACGGCCACCCGCCCGGCGAATTCGCCGCGATCGCCGGGGAGGCGGACCGACGTGGCTGAGCTCTGCCTGGGGATCGCGACTTCGCATCTCGCCCATATCGTGAACGCGCGCGAGGCCGCCGACCCGGCGAAGGTGGCGGCGTTCGATGCGGGTTACGCGCGGCTGGCCGCGACGCTCCGCGAGGCCGCCCCCGATGTCTGCCTCATCGTCTCGGCCGAGCACGTGAACAAGTTCTTCATCGACAACATGCCGGCCTTCTGCATGGGGCTGTTCGACAGCTTCTCCGGCCCGGTCGAGGGCAAGACGCGCGATGTCGGCTATCCCTGGCGCGAGGTACGAAGCGATCCCGAGCTCGCGCGCTACCTCATCGAGCGCGGGCTCGACGAAGGAGTGGACTGGGCGGTGTCGGAATTCTGGGAGGCCGATCACGGGATCATGGTTCCGCTGCACAAGCTCGATCCGGAGGGCCGCGTGCCGATGGTCCCGGTATTCGTCAACTGCGCCTCGGCGCCGATGCCCTCGGCCCGGCGATGCTTCGCGGTCGGGCGCTGGCTCGCCGATGCGATCGCGGAATGGCCCGAGTCCCGGCGGGTGGGCATCGTGGCCACCGGCGGGCTGTCGCACTCCGTCGGCACGCCGGACCAGGGCCGCATCGATGTCGCCTTCGACGAATGGTTCCTCGACCGGCTGTGCGCCGCGGACGGCGAAGCGCTGGCCGGGCTGACCGATCCCGCGATGCTGGCGGCCGGCAGCTCGACCGGCGAAATCCGGTCCTGGATCGTCCTCGCCGGAGCCTTCGCCGACCGCCGCGCGGCACGCGTGTTCTACGCGCCCATCGAGGGCTTCGACACCGGCTGCGCGCAGGCGGTCTACGTCTAGGGCGCATCCGTCCGGACGCGGTCCCCCCTCACCCCGGCCCTCTCCCCGCTGGGGAGAGGGAGAGTTGCGGCGCCGATCCCTCGCTACTTCTCCCCTCCCGCTTGCCCCGGATCGCAGTCCGGGGCTTGCGGGAGGGGCCGGGGGAGGGCGCGCAGCACACGTTCCGGGGTCATCGGGGCTTCCCGCAGCCTCGTTCCGGTCGCGCGGGCCACCGCGTTGGAAATCGCCGGCGCGACCCCGATCAGGCCGGGTTCGCCGACCGCCTTGGCGCCGAACGGACCGGATGGCTCGGGATGCTCCACGACGATCGGGTGGATCGCGAAGGGGACGTCCATGGCGGACGGCGCCTTGTAGTCCATCATCGACGGGTTGACGAGCGCGCCATCCTCCCAGACCAGCTCCTCGGTCAGCGCATAGCCGATGCCCTGGACGAAACCGCCCTGGATCTGCCCCTCGACGGCGAGCGGATTGATCGCGCGGCCCACGTCATGCGCCGACCACGCCTCGACCACGGCGATGCGGCCGGTGGCCTCGTCGACCTCGACCTCCACCGCCTGCGCTCCGAACACGTAGGTGCCGATATTGGCGAAGGGAAAGCCCTTGACGATGGCCCGCTTCGGGTCGAACCGCTCGCCGTCGTACATCAGCGCGTTCTGGCCCATGATCGGCCCGCCGACGCCCCAATGGGCCCGGCCGGAGACCGCGGCGAAGCTCACCTCGCGGTCGGGGATGCCGGCGATCCCGACCCGTCCGCCGGGGCGCAGCTCGAGATCCTCCGCCGCGCATTCCATCATCTCCGCGGCGTGCTCGAAGATGCGGTCCCTGACCTGTTCCGAGGCCGCGGCGACCGCGCGGCCGACCAGGTAGGTGGTCCGGCTGCCCGAGGTGCTCCAGTTGTAGGGCGAGGCATCGGTGTCCGGGTTGACGTAGTTCACCTTCGAGATGTCGAGGCCGAGCGCGCCGGCGCAAATCTGGGCGAGCGCGATGTCCGATCCCTGGCCGCAATCCACCGCCCCCGTGCTTACGGTCACGGAGCCGTCCTCCAGCAGGCGGACGCTGGCGGCGGTGGAGAGGAAACCGCAGACATGGGCAATGCAGGAGATGCCGAGACCGCGCTTCTTGCCCGCGGACGGCGCTGCCTCGCGCGGCCGCGCCGCGGTGGCCGCGCGCAGCTTCTCGATGCACTCGACCAGCCCGCAGGCCTCGACGGTCTGGCCGCCGAGCCACGTGTCGCCCGCGCGCATCGCGTTCTTGAGCCGGATATCGAAGGGATCGAGCCCGAGCTCGTCGGCGAGCTCGTCGATCTGACACTCGCCGGCGAAGGTCGATTGCGGGTTGCCGAAGCCGCGGAAGCCGCCCGCGCGGAGCTTGTTGGTGTAGACCGCGCGGCCCGTCGCCCGGACGTTGGGGATCCTGTACGGACCCCGCGCCATCAGCAGCGCAAAGCCGAGGACGGCGGGGCTCTCGTTGCAGTAGGCGCCGCCTTCGAGCGTCACCTCCACTTCGCGCGCGACCAGAGTTCCGTCGGCCCTGGCGCCGGTCTTTATCGAAATCTTCGCCGGATGCCGGCGAAGCATCGACATGAAGTCTGTGGAGCGCGGCAGCACCGCCTTCACCGGTCGCCCGGCCCGGCGCGCCAGCTCGACCGCGACCGGCTGGAGATGCGCGCCGCCCTTGCCGCCGAAGGTTCCCCCGATGCGGGGCGAGATGGCGCGGATCTTCGACATCGGCATGTCGAGCAGCTGCGCGACCTCGGCCTGGACACGGAACACCGACTGGGTGGTCGACCACACCGTGACCTTGCCGCCAGGGTCGAACGACGCCACCGCGCCGGTCGGCTCCAGCGCGTGATGGTACTGGGCGCCGGTTGAGAACGCGTTCTCGACGATCACGTCGCATTCGGCCCACGCCGCATCGACGTCGCCTTCGACGATCTCCTGACGGGACAGCACGTTGCCGCCGTGCTCGACCGGGTGGGACGCCTCGTAGGTGCCGATGTCGTCGTGGACCGGCGGCGCGCCGGGGGCGAGCGCGTCCTCCACGGTGAGCACCGCGGGAAGCTCCTCGTACTCGATGTCGACGAGAAGCGCCGCCGCCTCGGCGATCGCCGGCGTCTCCGCCGCGACCGCCGCGACCGGCTCGCCCATGTATCGGACCTTCCCTCGGGCGAGGAACGGCATGTCCTTGATCGCCCCGCCGCCGAGCCGGGGCAGGTCCTCGCCTGTCAGCACCGCATGAACGCCCGGATGGGCGCGCGCGGATTCCGTGTCCACCGAGACGATCCGGGCGTGCGCCAGCGGCGACAGCGCGAAGGCCGTATGCAGCATCCCGGGCAGCTCGATGTCGTCGAGATATCGCGCGGCGCCCGCGGCCTTTTCCGCCGCGTCGTTGCGCGGCAGCCGCGCGCCCACCGCGCGGATTTCCCCGATTGTCGCGGACTCCGCCATCTCAGCCTCGCGCCGCCGTTTCGATCGCCTCGACGATCTTCACATAGCCCGAGCACCGGCAGATATTGCCCGAGACCGCCTCGCGGATCTGTTCCACCGTGGGCCGGGGGTTATCGTTCAGCAGCGCCCTGGCGGCGACCGTTAGCCCCGGCGTGCAGAACCCGCACTGGATCGCGCCCGAGTCGACGAAGGCGCGTTGCACCGGATCCAGGACCCCGTTCCGCGCAAGCCCCTCGGCCGTCACGATCTCCAGGCCGGTGCAATTCACCGAGAGCGACAGGCAGGCGCGCACCGCCCGGCCGTCGACCATCACGGTGCACGCCCCGCATACGCCCTGGTCGCAGCCCCGCTTCGCGCCGGTCAGGCCGAGACGGACGCGGAGCGTTTCGAGCAGGGTTTCGGCGGTCGACACCGGCGTTTCGCGGGTCGCGCCGTTGACCTCCAGCGCGATGGTGAGTGTGTTTTCCACGGCACGCGGAGTATAGGTTCGCGGTCGGAAAGCTGTCACGAGACTCCGGTTCCGCTCCCGCCGGCGCCTTGCGTCAGTGCAGGCCCGCCGCGCCGGTCGGAAGTCCGATTTCCTCCAGGATGCGGGTCCCCGACCTCATCAATTCGTCGCGCTTTTCCACGAGACCCGGGTGGAGCAGCCGGCCGTCGCGCTTGACGATCCGGCCGCCGACCAGGACGGTCTCGACATTGCCGGGGCCGGCCTGGCGAACGACCGCGCCGACCGGGTCGCGGACCGGAAACAGATTGGCGTCGTTCGCGCGCAGGAGCACGATGTCCGCCTGTTTGCCGGGCGCCAGCGTGCCGATCCTGTCCGGCATCCGGGTCATCGCCGCGCCGTTCGCCGTCACCCATTCCAGCGCCTCGCGGCAGGTAATGCTGGCGGTGTCGGGCAAGGGCTCGCCGCGCGCGAGCAGCGCCTTGTTGTCGATATTGCGCTGCGCGTTCAGGGTCGTGCGCATGGCGGTGAACATGTCGCCGGCCGCCGCCGGCTCGACATCGGCACCGATGGTGATCAAAGCGCCCAGGTCGCGCAGGACGCCGGTCAACGGATCGCCGAAACCCATCTGCATCTCGACTTCCGCCGTTACGGTGAAGTTCGCGCCGGCCTCCACCAGCGCGCGCGTGAGGCCGGGCGCGAAGTTGTTGGCATGGACGATATTGCACCGCCCGTCGATCAGCCCGGCCTCGATCAGCGCCTCGAAGGTGCCCGGCGCGAGCAGCGGCGCGCCGCCGGTATGGGTGCTGACGATGAGGTCGAGCTCGCGCGCCAGCGCGTAGTCGGCGAGACAGACCTCGTGCACGCCGTATTGCGGACCCAGCACCGCGAGACCCAGCGTGACCAGCCGGTCTTCCGAGGCGAAGCGGCCGGCGCGCAGGCGCTCGATTTCCGCGCGCGGCATCGGAACCTCGCTGAAATGCTTCTGACCGGGCCCGGGGTCGGGCTTGGGCGAGCCGTGCAGGAACACCGCCCGGGCGCCGGAGGCCTCGAGCCCGTCGATCGCCGCGTCGGTGTGGCCGGGCGTCGGGTTGTTGTGGCACCAGTCGACCACGGTGGTCACGCCCGCGTCGAGCTTCGCGAGCGCGCCCATCAGGTTGGCGATCCGGATGTCGTCCGGCGTGAAGCGGGTCGCCAGGCCGCGATGCATGGCGCGCATGTATTGCGGCACCGTCCAGTCCGCGGCGATCCCGCGGAGCGCGGTCTGCCAGATATGGACATGGCTGTCGATCAGCCCCGGCAGGACGATCCGCCCCTTGGCGTCGAGCACCTCGGCGTCCGCGACCGGCCCGGTCTTGCCGATAGCGGCGATGCGCCCTTCCTCGACCAGGATATCGGCGACCTCCGGGCCGGAGCCCGGCTCCATCGTGATGACGATGCCGTTCTTGATGTGGAGTCTGGATCCGGGCGATCCCATGCGAAGCCCTCCCATCCTGTCGAACGCGACTCGGTGCGGCAGGGAGGATACGCCCGCGCTCCCCGATTGAAAGCCGCATCGGATCGAAGCGCGCTCCGGGCATGAGCCGATCCCGCGTCGACGACAAGGCCGTATCTGCTACAGTCGCCCCGACGACAACAGCGACGGGACGCGGACCATGACCGCCGCCAACCGCGAGATCGACGCGCTCGGCCTCCACCATTCCGCCTATCGCTGCCGCGACGCGGAGGAAACCCGTGCGTTCTGGGAGGACCGGCTGGGCTTTCCCCTCGTCATGGCGCTCAAGATCGACGAGCATCCGACCACCGGCGAGGCGGTCAGCTACATGCACATCTTCTTCGACATCGGCAGCCACGGCGCCGAGGCGGGACAATCCAGCTATGTCGCCTATTTCGACGTGCCGTTTCGCGAGCAGGACGATCCGGACGAGCTCTACAAGACCCGCTGGGGCATGGATCTTCATTTCGCGATGCGGGTCGCCGACCACGATGCGCTCGCCCGGTGGGCGGAACGTCTGACCGCCGCCGGAATCCCCTACGAAGGACCCGTGCGGCACGGCATCTGCAGCTCGATCTACTTCCACGACCCCAACGGCTATCGCTTCGAGTTCACCGCCGAGGACGCGGCCGAGTCGCGGGAATTCGTGGACCACGAAGCATCGGCGCACGACAACCTGCGTGCCTGGAACGCCTGGAAGGCGGGGCGGGCCTGATCAAAGAGAGCGAGTATGGACTTCGCCAACATCGTCGACGCCGCGCTTCCGCTGGCCGCCGTGACGGTCCCGGCCTTCGTGCTCGGCTTCGGGGCCATCTGGCTGGCGGTTCACAGCGGACTGACCGACATGCGCAAGGAACTCCATATCATCGGAGAGCGCGTCGCGAAGATCGACGGGTGTCTGGACCCCCACCGCCCGGTCGCGGGGGAGTGACGGTCAGGAGACAACGTCCCTTAATGCCACCCGCCTGCTCCCCTACCATGACGGCTAGGGCAGGAGCGGGGAGCGGCGGATGGAATTCAGATCGTTCGGTGACGGCGACAACAGGCTGACCGCCTCCGTCGTCGGGCTCGGCTGCAACAATTTCGGCCGGCGGCTGCGCGAGCGCGAATCGCGGGCGGTGATCCACGCCGCGCTGGATGCCGGCATCGCCCTGTTCGATACCGCCGAGTCCTACGGCAACGGGAAGTCCGAGAAATTCATCGGCAACGCGCTCGGGCCTCGCCGCCGCGACGTTCTGATCGCCACCAAGTTCGGCTGGAGCGGCGGCGCGTCCCGCCGCAAGGTGACGAAGGCGGTCGAGGGAAGCCTGAAGCGCCTGCGCACCGACGTGATCGACCTCTACCAGCTCCACCGGCCCGACCCGTCGACGCCCATCGAGGAGACGCTGGAGGCGCTCGATGCGCTGGTCCGCCAGGGCAAGGTGCGCTTCGTCGGCTGCTCCAATTTCTCCGGCGAACAGATCGCGCGCGCCCGGGCGGTCTCGAAAGAGCGCGGCTGGTGCGCCTTCGTCACCGCGCAAAACCCCTGGAGCCTGCTGGAGCGCCAGATCGAGGACGACGTCGTGCCGGCCTGCGCGGACGCCGGGATGGGAATCCTGCCCTACTACCCGCTCGCCAACGGGCTGCTGACCGGCAAGTACAGGCGCGGCGCGGAGTGGCCGGGGGGCACCCGGCTCTCGGCCGGGTTCGTGCCGGATTCGCGTTGGGAAGCGGTCGAACGTCTCGAGCGCTTCGCGGCGGCGCGCGGGCGGGGCCTGCTGGAGCTCGCGATTTCGTGGCTGGCCTGCCAGCCGGACATCCTGAGCGTCATCGCCGGCGCCACCTCGCCCGAACAGGTCGCGCGCAATGCGCAATCCGCCGACTGGTCGCTGTCCGAGGCCGAGCTCGCGGAGGTCGATCGCCTGACCTGAGCGCCGCCGCTCCTTCGATCCCGCTAGAGCCGAATCTGGCAATCGACTAGCCTCCCGCCGGGAATATTGGACCCCGAAAGAAAGAGCCATGCCGGTCGCGAAACCCCGAATGACGTTTACCCCGATCCTCGCGGCGGCGGCCGTGGTCGCGCTGGTGGCGGGCGCGCACGCGCAGGCCGCCGGGACGCATCCGGTCACCGGGGAGGCGCTGTCCGACAACCAGACCTTCACCTACCGGCTGCTCGACCAGTTCCCCACCCTCGATCCGCAGTTGAACGAGGAGGTCGCAGGATTCCACGTCATCCGCGACCTGTTCGAGGGCCTGCTGAGCCAGGATGCCGACGGCAATCTGGTCCCCGGCGTCGCCACCTCGTATGCCGCGTCCGACGGCAACCGGACCTACGCGTTCAAGCTTCGCAAGAACGCAAAATGGTCGAACGGCGACCCGGTGACCGCGCACGACTTCGTCTATGCCTGGCGCCGCGCGGCCGACCCGAAGACCGCTTCGCCCTACGGGTGGTACGTCGAGCTGACCCAGATAACCAACGCGAAGGACATCCTGGCCGGCAAGAAGCCGCCGTCGGCGCTCGGGGTCAGGGCGGTCGACGACCATACGCTGGAGGTCAGGCTCGACCGGCCGCTGCCCTATTTTCCGGCGATGACCACCTACGCCACCCTGTTTCCCGCGCACCGGGCGACGATCGAGGCGCATGGCGCGAAATGGACCGCGCCCGGGAACATCGTCTCGAACGGCGCCTACGTCCTGAAAGAGGTGGTCCTCAACGAGTTCCACACGCGGGTGAAGAACCCGCTGTACTGGGGCGCCGACAAGACGATCATGGAGAAGGTGACGGGGCTCGTGATCAACGACGTCAACCAGGCGCTCACCCGCTACCGCGCCGGCGAGCTCGACCACCTGGAGCCCTTGCCGCCCGGCCAGTACCCGAGGTTGAAGAAGGAGCTGCCCGACGAGGCCAGGAGCGTGCCGCGGCTCTGCTCCTACTACTACGCGATCAACCACACGAAGAGCGGCAACCCCGCGCTCCGCGACGTGCGGGTCCGCCGGGCGCTCAGCCTGGCGGTCGACCGCGACGTGATCGTCAAGCGGCTCCTCAAGGGCGGGCAGTGGGCGGCCTACAACTTCACCCACTTCAAGACCGCCGGGTTCCGGATGCCGGACATCGCCTACGCGAAGCTGAGCCAGCGCGAGCGCGACGCCGAGGCGAAACGGCTGTTCAAGGAATCCGGGGTCCGCGACCTCACCCTGAAGCTGATCTACAACACGTCGGAGAGCCACAAGCAGATCGCCACCGTGATCGGCCAGATGTGGAAACAGAAGCTGGGCGTGCGCACGACGCTCGCCAATTTCGAGTGGAAGACCTACCTCAACATCCGCAAGAACCGGGAGTTCGACGTGGCCCGGTCGGCCTGGTGCGGCGACTACAACGAGGCCTCCACCTTCCTCGACCTGCTCACGACCACCCACGGTGCCAACGATGGCGGATATTCGAGCGCAAAGGTCGACGCGCTGATGCGGGAATCGAGGACGGCGAAGGATCCCGCGGCGATCTATGCCGAGGTCGAGGAAATACTCGCGGACGACATGGCGATCGTCCCCATATACCACTACGCCAACACGTTTCTGCTCAAGAGCGACATCAAGGGCTGGCCCTACAACAACGTCGAGAACAACTGGTACGCGAAGAACCTCTACCGCGTCGCGAAGTGACCGGAGAGATGAATTGCTTTGCCATATAGAGATATATGGGTAATATGGGTCAATGAAGACCACGCTCGACATCCACGACGAGCTGCTGCTGCGCGCCAAGCGTCATGCCAAGGAAACCGGGCGCCCCTTGCGCGCCTTGGTGGAGGACGGGCTGCGCCGGGTGCTCGCTGCTCCCACGCCGCGCACGCGATACCGGCTGGCCGATCTGAGGACGGGAGAGCCCCACGCGCCGGACCCGCTGGAAGGCTATTCCTGGCCCGAGCTGCGCGACACGATCTACGGCGACCCCGGCGCGAGGTGATCGCGGTAGACACCAATCTGCTGGTCTACGCGCACCGCCGCGAGGCGCGTCTCGGCGACGAAGCCCATGCGGTGATGACCGAACTCGTCGAGGGCGACCGGGGATGGGCGATCCCCTGGCCGTGCTGCTACGAGTTCCTCAGCGTGGCAACCAATCGGCGCATCTGGCGGGACCGGGCGACCTCGCCGGACCATGCCTGGCGCCAGTTCCGCGCCTGGGCCGACTCGCCATCCAACCGCATGATCGGCGAGACCGGCGACTTCATCGACATTCTGAAAGCATTCGTCAGCCGGCCGCATGTTGTCGGAGGCGTGGTACACGACGCCCGCATTGCGGCGATATGCATCGCGCATGGCGTCGAGGAACTGCTCACCAGGGACCGGGACTTCTCGCTGTTTCCGGAACTGCGCACGCGCGACCCGTTCCAGCCGGCCCGATGATCTCGTACTTCCTCAAGCGGGTGGCGGTGGCGGTTCCGACGCTGCTGATCCTGATCGTCGTCTCCTACGTCCTGATGTATGCCGCGCCGGGCGGGCCGTTCGACACCGAGCGCGCGCTGCCGCCCGAGGTGATGGACAACCTGCAGCGCAAATACGGGCTGGACCAGCCGCTCGCCGTGCAGATCTGGCGCTACCTCGTTTCCATCGTCACCGCGTTCGATTTCGGCCCGTCCTTCCAGTACAAGGACCAGACCGTCAACGAGATCGTCGCGCAGGGCTTTCCCGTCACCCTGACCTACGGCGCGTGGTCTTTCGCCGTGGCGGTGCTCGTGGGCGTGTCGCTCGGCGTCGCGGCGGCGGTGAGCCACAATTCCTTCCTCGACTACCTGGCGGTCGGCGTTTCCGTCGGCGCGCAGGTGCTGCCCAACTTCGTCATGGCGCCGATCCTTACCCTGGTCTTCACCCTCTGGCTGGGCTGGCTGCCGGGCGGCGGCTGGCAGGGCGGGCAGTGGCCCTATCTGGTGATGCCGGTGATCGCGCTCTCGACCTCGTTCATGGCCTCGATCGCCCGCATCACGCGTTCGTCCATGCTGGAGGTCCTGAACGCCAACTTCATCCGCACCGCCCGCGCCAAGGGTCTGCCGGGGCGGAGGATCGTGTTCCGCCATGCGCTGAAGCCCGCGATGCTGCCGGTGATCTCCTATCTCGGCCCCGCCTTCGTCGGGATGATCACCGGATCGGTGGTGATCGACGTCTTCTTCGCCACCGGCGGAATCGGGCAGTTCTTCGTCAACTCGGCGCTCAACCGCGACTATCCGGTCATCATGGGGGTGACGATCCTGACCGGCGCGCTGATCGTCGCGTTCAACCTGCTGGTCGATCTTCTCTACGCCTGGATCGATCCCCGGATCCGGTACTGAGTCGATGAATCCCCTCCTCGGACGGCGCGGCCTGCGCGGCTTGTCGGACCCCGCAGGCGGGCGCTCGCTCTGGCAGGACGCCAGGGCGCGCTTCCTGCGCAACCGCGCCGCGGTGGCGAGCCTCGCCGTGCTCGGGTCGGTCGCCGCCTTCTCCGTGTTCGGCGACCTCGTGACGCCCTGGACCAACGAACAGATCGACTGGTCGATGCTCGGCAACGTGGCGGAGCAGGGCGGGCCGTCGTTCGCCAACGGCCACTATTTCGGCGTCGACGAGGTCGGCCGCGACCTGTTCGCGCGCACCGTGCAAGGGACGCGGATCTCGCTCGCCGTCGGGATCGTCGGCGCGCTGATCTCGGTGGTGGTGGGGACGCTCTACGGCGCCACGGCGGGATATTTCGGCGGGCGGGTCGACGGCGCGATGATGCGCATCGTCGACGTGCTGATGGCGATCCCCTACATGTTCGTGCTGATCCTGCTGATGGTCGTGTTCAGCCGTTCGATCCTGATGCTGTTCATCGGCATCGGGCTGATCAGCTGGCTCGACATGGCCCGGATCGCGCGCGGCCAGACCCTCAGCCTGAAGAACCGGGAGTTCGTGGAAGCCGCCGTGGCGATCGGCGTCCGGCCGCGCCGGATCGTCCTCCGCCATATCGTTCCCAACCTGCTCGGCGTGGTCATCGTCTACGCCACCCTGCTGGTGCCCTCGATGATCGTCTACGAGAGCTTCATCAGCTTCCTCGGCCTCGGCGTGCAGGAGCCGACCACGAGTTGGGGGGCGCTGATCGCCTCGGGCGCGGGCCAGATGCAGTACGGCACGCTCTGGCAACTCCTTTTCCCGCTGTTTTTCTTCGTGGTCACGCTGTTCTCGTTCTTCTTCCTCGGCGACGGGCTGCGCGACGCGCTCGACCCGAAGGATCGCTGAGCGATGGCGCTGCTCGAGGTGCGCGATCTCCTTGTGTCGTTCGAGACGCCCGACGGCAGAGTCAACGCGGTCAACGGGGTCGATCTTTCCGTCGAGGCGGGCCGGTCGCTCGCCGTGGTGGGAGAAAGCGGCTCGGGCAAGAGCCAGATCATGCTCGCCGTCATGGGCCTGCTGGCGCGCAACGGAACCGCCGCCGGCTCGGTGTCGTTCGACGGCACCGAGCTCCTCGGCCTCGACGAGGCCGCCTTCAACCGGATCCGCTCGCGCGAGATCGCCATGGTCTTCCAGGACCCGATGACGGCGCTCAACCCCTATATGCGGATCTCGGACCAGATGACCGAGGTGCTGACGCTCCACCGGGGCATGGGAAGGCGCGCGGCGCTGGACGAGGCGATTCGCCTGCTCGACGCGATGGAGGTGCCGGAAGCGCGCGCGCGGATCCGCATGTACCCGCACGAGTTCTCCGGCGGCATGCGCCAGCGGGTGCTGATCGCGATGGCGCTGCTCTGCCGCCCGCGCCTGCTGATCGCCGACGAGCCGACCACCGCGCTCGACGTCACCGTGCAGTCGCAGATCTTGCGGCTGCTCGCTGAGCTTCGCTCCGAATTCGGCACGGCGATCGTCCTGGTCACCCACGATGTCGGTGTGGTGGCGGGGAGTTGCGACGAGATGGTCGTCCTCTATGGCGGCCGGGCGATGGAGAGCGGCCCGGTCGAGAGCGTGTTCGCCGCGCCGCTCCATCCCTACACGCGAGGGCTGCTCGACGCGGTGCCACGGATGGACCGCGACGACGAGCGCCTGCCCGCGATCCCCGGCGATCCGCTCAGCGCGAGCCTGCCGCCCGCGGGATGCCCCTTCGCGCCGCGCTGCCCGCGGGCCGAGGATCGCTGCCGACGCGAACGGCCGGAGACCGCGCCGCTCGCTCCGGGCCGGCTGGCCGCTTGCCACTTGCCGCTGGTGGGCGCGCCATGAGCGCGGCGCTCCTTTCGGTCCGGGCGCTGTCCGTCACCTTCCCGGTCCGGCGGGAAGGCGCCGCGCCCTGGGCACGGATGCGGGAGCTGCGGGCCGTCCGCGGCGTCAGCTTCGACCTGGATGCCGGCGAGACGCTCGGCATCGTCGGCGAAAGCGGATCGGGGAAATCCACGCTCGCCCGCGCCCTGATCGGGACCGTCGCCGCTTCCGCCGGGCAGGCGCTTTGGGAGGGCAGGGACCTCCTTTCCATGGCGGCGGATGACCGGCACCGCCGTCGCCAGGACATCCAGATGATCTTCCAGGACCCGCTGGCGGCGCTCGATCCCCGGATGACGGCGGGCGAGATCGTCGCCGAGCCGCTCGCCGTCCACGAACCGGGCATGTCGAGGCGCACGGTCAGGGCACGGGCGGCGGAGACCATGGAACAAGTGGGGCTGCTGCCCGAGCACGTCGACCGCTACCCGCACGAATTCTCCGGCGGCCAGTGCCAGCGCATCGCCATCGCCCGGGCGCTGATCGTCAGGCCCAGGCTGGTGATCTGCGACGAGCCGGTCTCGGCGCTCGACGTCAGCGTGCAGGCGCAGATCGTCAACCTGCTGGGCGACCTCAAGCGCGATCTCGGCCTGTCGCTGATCTTCATCTCCCACGATCTCGGCGTGGTGAAGCACATCTCGGACCGGATCATGGTGTTCTATCTCGGCCGTTCGATGGAATACGGCCCAGCCGGAGACCTCGTTCGCGGGCCCCGCCACCCCTATACCCGCGCCCTGATCTCGGCGGCGCCGGTTCCCGACCCCGCGGTGGAACGCCTGCGCCGCGCCGAACTTCTGGAGGGCGACCTGCCGTCGCCGCTGGCCCCGCCGTCGGGCTGCGTGTTCCGCACGCGCTGCCCGATCGCCCGCGAGTCCTGCGCGCATGAGGACCCCGCCATGCGGCAATACGCGGACGGCCACTTCGCCGCTTGCCCGCATGCGGGCGAGGACGGGCGTCAGGCCCCCATGTAGTTCGCCCGGTACCAGTCGTTGATCTCGCCGCCCCTCGTGACCCAGACCTCCTGGCGCTGTGTGATGTGGTCCAGCGCCTTGTCGAGATACTTGGCCCGGAAGGCGTGGCCGATCAGGAACGGGTGCAGGCAGATCGCCATGACCCTTCCGGAGACCGCGCCGTCCTCATAGAGCACGTCGAACTGGTCGACGATCATCCGGTAGAACTCCTCGGCGCCCAGCCCGCGGTCCAGGAAGGCCGGGATGTCGTTGATCTCGATCGAATAGGGCATCGAGATCAGCGAGCCCGTTTTGACGTTCATCGGGTAGGGCTGCTCGTCGTTGACCCAGTCGCAGACATACTCGATGCCGTTCTCGGCGAGGATGTCGGGCGTGTTGAAGCTCTCGCTCAAGGCCGGGCCGAGCCATCCCTTGGGCGCGGTTCCGGTGCCGTCCGCGATGGTCGAGACGATGTCGCGGATCAGCCCGCGCTCCTCGTCCTCCGGCTGGTCGTTGAGCAGCACCGAGTTGGTGCTGCCATGCCCCATCCACTCCCAGCCGAGCCCGTTGCCGGCCTCGATAATGCGCGGGTATTGCTCGCACACCTCCGAGTTGAGCGCGACGGTGCCCTTGACCCCGTGGCGCTCCATCACCTCCATCATCCGCCAAATGCCGACCCGCACGCCGAAATCGCGCCACGAATAGTTCAGCACGTCGGGCTTGAGATGCGCGGTCACCGCGGTGACCGAGGTCGAGGGCTTGTCCCAGTGGAAATGCTCGATATTGGGGATCACCCAGACCGCGACGCGCGCGCCGTTCGGGAAGCGCAACGGCTCCCGATCCGCGATTGCCGAATAGTCGAAACGTCCGTGTTCCATGGTGCGCTCCTCACGCCGTCGCCGGTCGGTTGTGGCCCACGGTCGAGAGGTATTGCAGCGCCTCGTCGAGCGAGACCACGTCGGCGTATTTGGCGTTGAGGTCGAACAGGCTCTGGTCGTGCGCCGCCTGCGAGCGGTCGCCCACCGCCTCGCGCACCACCATCGGCCGGAACCCCACCTGGCAGGCATCGACGGCGGTCGCGCGCACGCATCCCGAGGTCGTGCAGCCGGTGATGATCAGCGTGTCCACGCCATGCGCCATCAGCCGCGAGACGATGTCGGTGCCGTAGAAGCAGGAAGCGTATTTCTTCACCAGCAGCGTGTCGCCCTGCCGGAAGTCGAGCCGCGAATCGACCTCCACGCCGTCGTCCCCGGCCTTGAGCGTCACCACGCCCTTCTGCTTGAGCGCCCAGATGCCGGCGTCTCTGAGGTCGTCGTCCTCGTAGATCACCGTCGAGAAGACCACCGGGATATCGCGCTCGTGCGCGGCGTCGAGCAGCGGCACGATGGCCTCGATCTCGGCGTCGAGATCGGCGCCCAGCATCCGGTCGGGATCGGTGAATGCCTTCAGCATGTCGATCACGATCAGCGCCGGCCGCTCGCCGAAGCCGATCTTGAGCCCGAACCCCCGTTCGGCGAAGAATTCCTCGTCGCTCTTCCCGGTCTGTGCCGCCATGTCATCCTCCCTGTTGGGCCGATAGACAGTAGAGCCCGGCGCTACTGCCGGCGGCAAGGAAAGACTATGGTCTCGCGGGTAAAGGGTCGGAACGACATCGGCGAGGAACCATGCCCCATTTCACCACCGGCGACGGCGTTCGTCTCTACTACGAGGAGATTGGGTCCGGCACGCCCATCGTCTTCGTGCACGAATTCTCGGGCGACTACCGCGCCTGGGAGCAGCAGATGCGGTATTTCGGCCGCCGCTACCGCTGCGTCGCCTTCAACGCGCGCGGCTACCCCCCGTCCGACGTGCCCGACGACGTCGAAATGTACAGCCAGGCCCGCGCCGTCGCCGACATCGCCGAAACCCTCGACCATCTCGGAATAGACAAGGCGCATTGCGTCGGCCTGTCGATGGGCGGTTTCGCGGCGATGCATTTCGGACTGGACTACGCCCACCGCGCTCTCTCGGTGGTCATCGGCGGCGTCGGTTTCGGTGCCGAGCCGGACACCGCCGAGCGCTTCCGCGCCGAGGTCGAAGCGGTGGCCCGGCGCTGGGAGACGGAAGGACCGGAGGCGTTCGCGCCGATCTACGGTTCCGGGCCCGGGCGCGAGCAGCTGGAGAACAAGGATCCGCGCGGCTTCGTCGAATTCATCGAACAGCTTCAGGAGCATTCCGGGCGCGGCGCCGCGCTCACCCTGCGCGGCGTGCAGATGCGCCGTCCCTCGCCATGGGAGCTGCGCGAGCGCCTGGCGGAGATGACGGTGCCGGCCCTGATCCTGCACGGCGACGAGGACCGACCGGCGCTGCCGACCGGCGTGTTCCTCAAGCAGACCATCCCCACCTCGGGGCTGGCGGTGCTGCCGAGGACGGGACACACGGCGAATCTCGAAGAGCCCGCCGCCTTCAACGCCGCGGTGCAGGATTTCATCGCCACGGTCGATGCCGGGCGGTGGACGCGCAGGGACAAGAGAACCGAAAGCGCCGCGATCCTCCTGGAAGCCAGAGAGGACTGAGTCATTCGGCGGTGATCGTTTTCTCCAACTTCAGCGGTTGCCCCGCAACCGACAGGAGACTGTGGTCGTTCGCGTTGAGCGAAACACCCAGCGTAACCTTGCCGGACGGCAACGCGCCGAGATGGAACCAGGGTCCGTAGATCCGGGCCGATTTCCTTCCGTCGACATAGACATGGGCGTGGCCCTCTCCCGGACGGTGCGGCGCGTTCACCCGTTCCGGGGCGAACCGGAAGCCGGTCGTCAGGATTTGCAGGTTCCAGCCCGAACCCGCGTCTCCCGCCACGCGGAAATCGAGCGTCGGCGCGTCGGGGCCGGCGGGCAGGTCGATGGTCCCGCCGTGGCCGGCATCCTCGGCGGCGGGATGATGGTGTCCGTCGAGCGCGACGTTGTTCGCGGCGGCGAGAAAGAACCCGATGCCGCCGCCCAGCAGCAGGCCGATCAGAAGGAGCGCGAGAGAGCGCGGCATGGACGATCAGGCGGTGCGCGGAGCGTCCTCCACCCGCTTGCCTTCGCGGATCCAGAACCAGGCCGCAAACAGCCCGAGCAGGACCCAAGCGACCAGACCGACCCCCAGCGCCCTGCCGGCGAACATGCCGGCGAGCTCCGGCGGCACCGGCCCGGAAAAAGTCTCCGGATGCGGCGCGCCGATGACATGGGGTGCGAGGATCAGAACCGCGGCGATGCCCCGGGCCGTCCACCCCTTTCCGAAGGCGATCAGGGCGATACCGCCCGCGGTGGCGGCCACCGTGCCGAACCACCACGCCTGACGCAGGCCCATCTCGGCGGCGGCGGAGCCCGGCAGTTCCGGCGGCAGCCCCACCGCGGGCGCGAACTGCACCGCCACGTAACCGGCGACGCCCCAGAGGAGGCCTTGCCGCACGGTAATGCCGACCCCCCGATCTTCGGCGAGCGCCATCGCGGCGACCAGGATCAGGGCATAGCCGGTATAGATGAGGGTGGTGAACAGCACGCTCAAGCCGTCGCGCAACAGGTCGATACCGCCGGCCGCCGCGTGCGCGCTCGCCGTGTTCGCGGCGCCGAAATGGGTCAGTTGCCCGCTCTCATAGAGTTCGGACTGGAGCAGGAGCGGCTGGACGAAGACCAGTTGCAACAGGGCCGCGATCAGCCCGGCTGCGAAGCCAGCGAACAGCCCGCTGACCAGAATGCGGGAGAACATGCCTAGTGGCAGGGGAAGCCCGCTGCGTGACGCGTATCGTGCGCAGCGTCATGCAGCGCGGAAGTCTGCGCATGACCGGCGATTCCGACGATCGCCAGCCCGATGAAGGCGCAGAGGGCGATGGCAACAAGGTTCGTCGGGATCGACACCCGGCTTTGCGTTTGAGCTGTCATGCGTTTCTCCCTCGTGTCGCCCGGCATCCTTCGCTGTCGACTCTCATGGGAGGCTTTCCGGCTCGCGGCCGGCGGTCCGAGCGCTCCTCCTCCCGGAATGGTTCTTCCGATCGCAGCGAATCCCGGTCGGTCCTCTCACCCTTCAGACCCACAGACCCACGCGCCAAGCCACGAAACACTATCCCTGCCCATTGGAGCCCGTCAAGCGCCGCTCCGGTCGAAACGACGAAGGGGCGGCATGGGAGAAGGCGCCGGGAACGGTTCGCAGGCTCCGGTCGGCCGCCGGTCCGCTATACGGCGATTTGCCTTCACACCCAAAACTTCGCCGGATAGTGTGACTGGAGGATCGACCGTCCGGCGTTCCCACGCCGCCCGGGGTTCGTTCTCAACGGGAGATTTACGGACATGACAGCGCAGAGACCGACACACGCCCAGCTCAAGGAAGTCGTCGCGGAGCTGAGCATGAGCATGCCGGACGACCGTATCCAGGACTTCCTCGACGTCATGCAGGGCACGCTGGACGCCTACGACGCGGTCGATGCGATGCCGGACCATCTGCCGCCGGTGAAGTATCCGCGCGGCGAGTTCAGCCACCCCCCGGCCGACGACAACCCCTACAACGCCTGGTATGTGAGGACCGAGATCCGCGGCGCGGCGGACGGGCCCCTGTCGGGCCGGACGGTCGCCCTCAAGGACAATGTCTGCCTCGCCGGGGTGCCGATGATGAACGGCGCATCCACGCTCCAGGGGTACACGCCCGATGTCGACGCGACCATCGCCACCCGCCTGCTCGACGCCGGCGCGACCATCGTCGGCAAGGCGCATTGCGAATATTTCTGCCTGTCCGGCGGCAGCCATACCAGCGCTCACGGTCAGGTGGAAAATCCGCACAAGCCCGGCTACTCGGCGGGCGGCTCGTCTTCAGGTTCGGCGGCGCTGGTCGCGGGCGGCGAGGTCGATGTGGCCATCGGCGGCGACCAGGGCGGCTCGATCAGGATCCCGTCCTCCTATAGCGGTTGCTACGGCCTGAAGCCGACCCACGGCCTGGTCCCCTATACCGGCGTGATGCCGATCGAGACCACCATCGACCACACCGGACCGATGACCGGGAACGTGCGCGACAATGCCGTCATGCTCCAGGCGATCGCCGGCGCGGACGGCCTCGACCCGCGGCAATACGACCCGCAGGTGGACGACTATGTCGCCGCCGTCGGGCAGGGCGCGGAAGGCCTGAGGATCGGCGTGGTGAGGGAGGGTTTCGGACATGCGTCCTCCGAGCCCGACGTGGACGCCAGGGTGCGGGCGGCTTCCGAAATTTTTCGCGGCCTCGGCGCGTCGGTCGAGGAGGTATCCGTCCCGGCCCATCTCGACGGCCCTGCCATCTGGACGCCGATCGCCATCGAGGGGCTGACCAACCAGATGATGCTCGGTAACGGCATGGGGACCGGCTGGAAGGGGTTGTACACGACGTCGCTGCTCGACTACCACGCGGGCTGGCGGCGCGGCGCGGACGATCTCTCCGACACGCTCAAGATCTGCATGCTGATCGGGCAGTACTACCTCAAACATTTCGGCGGGCACTACTATGCCAAGTCGCAGAACCTGGCCCGAAAGCTCCTCGGGGACTACGACGAAGCGTTCCGGAGCTACGATCTCCTGCTCATGCCGACCCTGCCGATGAAGGCGACCCCGCTGCCGCCCGACGATGCGCCGCTCGCTCTTTATTGCCAGCGCGCTTTCGAGATGCTGCCCAACACGTCGCCGTTCGACGTGACCGGGCATCCCGCCATGTCGATTCCCTGTGGTATGAGCGACGGGCTGCCGGTCGGGATGATGCTGGTCGCCGGGAAGTGGCGTGAGGCAACGATCTACCGTGCCGCCGCCGCCTTCGAGGGAGCCGGCGACTGGCGGGAAATGTAGGCGGTCAGTCGGCGGGCGTGCGCTTCTTCAGCTCGATCGGCTGGCCGTGTGGCGTGTGAATTGTCGCCTCGGTCCAGTCGTGCTTGAGCGCGGCAAGCTCCCTCTCCGAACCCAGCCCCTTGTCGATCACCAGTTTCTCGAGAGCGGCCAGCCAGTGTTCGTAGTAGCGATCCCCGAGGTCGGGATCGCCCCGCTGCTTAGCCGCCGCGATCTCGGACGACAGATATTCGACCCACTCGGGCCAGGTAAATTTACCAGCCTCCGACAGCCGGACCGCCAGGGCAAACGCGGTCGCTTCCCACGGCGCCTTGAAGACCGGCCCGTCTTCGGCGTCCCAGGGAAGCTCCGGCAATTCGTCAGGCGAGCCCGCGCCGCTCATGCAAGGTCGAGATAGTCGTCGAACAGATCGATATACAGGCTCGAGTTCGCATTCGCGTGCTCGCCCCAGAGATGGCTCGCCTCGAAGCGCACGCTGTAGACGTGCTGCGGGTCGCTGTGGACGCCGCAAACCGAGGTGTCGGGGAGGGCGAAGACGCCGTGGTCGCGCGCAACGACCCCGGTCTTGCCCCGGATATAGCGCGGCAGCCTTGTGTGCGACATCGGGTTCACGTTGCGCGCCGTGACCCTGTCCCCCACCTTGAACCTCGGGGCTACGTCCGCATCCATCCGGCATGACGCGCCGCCGGCGACGAGACCCGGCACGATATCCGGTGTGAGAGCTGGCATCGTCAACCTCCCGCTTCGCGAAGGCTCGCGATCTTCTCTTCGAGCTCGCCCTCGGCCAGCACGCCGCGTTCCACCAGCAGCGTCTCGTAGGAGTGCAGCCAGTGCTCGTAATACGAGGTCTCCAGATACTCCGCCGGGCCCATCCGCTCGATGCCGTGGCGGAACATGTCGACGTTAAAATGGCCTTCCGCGAAGTTGGTGAAGAACATTCCGAACACCCGGCCTTCCCATTCCTCGTGGAACGCCGGCTCGTTCTCCTCGCGCTCGATCGGGCCCATGCACTGCATGCCGCCCATGTCGTGTATGCCGTTCATCGCTTTGCTCCCCTGCGGATCGGCTAACCGGCGGGCGCGTCGGCCAGCGCGGTGCCGATCATCGAGTCGCGGCTCACCAGCCCCGCCAGCTCCTCCTCGCTCATCCCGTCCGTGCCTGCCGGGCGCTGCGGCAGCACCAGGTAGCGGAGCTCGGCGTTGCTGTCCCAGACCCGTACCTCGATGTCCTCCGACAGCTCGACGCCGAACTCCTCGAGAACGCCGCGCGGATCGATGACCGTGCGGGCCCGGTAGGGCGCACTCTTGAACCAGATGGGCGGCAGCCCGAGCGTCGGCCACGGGTAGCAGGAGCAGAGCGTGCACACGACGATGTTGTGCACGCCCTCGGTGTTCTCGACGACCACCATGTCCTCGCCCTGCACGCCGCTGAAGCCGAGCTCCGCGATGGCGTCCGTACCGTTCTCCAGCAGACGTTTCTTGTACTCCGCGTCCGTCCACGCCCGGGCCACGACCTTGGCGCCGTTGCGCGGGCCGATGCGGTTTTCATAGGTGTCCACCAAGGCGTCGATGGCGGCCGGATCGAGCAGACCTTTTTCGGTGAGCAGCGTCTCCAGAGCCTTTACACGCATCGTCGTGTCGGATGGAGGAGCGTTATGAGCGTGATCGTGTGCCATCGTCGAAGATCCCTCATTCGCTATCCCGGATCGATGTTATCCCCTGAAAGGAGCCCCTTCAACGGGATTCGCGACGGCGGCGGCGGTTCGAAATCGGGACGGGTCGGCTCTAGTGGCAGGGAAAGCCCGCCGCGTGGCGCGTGTCGTGCGCGGCGTCATGCAGCGCGGAAGTCTGCGCATGACCGGCGATTCCGACGATCGCCATTCCGATGAAGGCGCAGAGGGCGATGGCGACGAGATTCGTCGGGATCGACACCCGGCTTTGCGTCTGAGCGGTCATGCGTTTCTCCGTCCCTTCGCCCGGCAAGCCTCACTCTCGCCGAGCCCGTTAGCAATAGCCTCTCGCCGCGAATGCGGTCAAGCGGCGAGGGCGGTTCAGGTCTCCCGGGCGATGGCGTGAAAGAAGGTGCCGGTCACGTTGCCGCGCCGCCCGCCGCCATCGCCGAGCTTCGTGCCTTCGCCGTCGAAGACGCTCAGAAAAGCCTCGTCCGCCCCATCGTCGAGCAACGTCGCATAGTGAAACTCGTGACCCCGGACCGCGATACCCGCGTCACCCAGCGCACAATCGCGACCGATTATCGCGCGCCGGTATCCCAGATGGAGCTTCCGGTTCCCGAAACTCGTGCGGTGGCCCATGAGCCCGGCCATCTCATGGACGTTGCCGTCGGCATCCTCCAGCGTCGCGCCGAGCACCATGTAGCCGCCGCATTCGCCGTGCACCGGATGCGCATCCGCGAAAGTCGCCAGCCCTTCCAGGAACCGCCGGGCGCCTGCGATTTTTCCGGCATGGAGTTCGGGATAACCGCCCGGCAGCCAGCAGCAGTCGCAGTCCTCCGGCGGAGGCTCGTCGTTCAATGGCGAGAAGCGGACGATCTCCGCGCCCCGGCCCCGCCAATCCGCCGCCATATGGGCGTAGAAAAACGAGAACGCGTCGTCGTCGGCGAGCGCGATACGCTGGCCGGGCGGGTCGAGCGCGCGTGTGGCGAACCCATCGACGGGCTCGGGGTCGCGCGCTTCCAGCGGCGGACGGGCCAGGGCTTCCAATCCGCCGAGATCGACGGTCTCCGCAATCCGGTCGGCGAGCGCTTCGATTTCGCGCGCCAGGTCGTGCCGTTCGCGCGCCTGGATGAGACCCAGATGGCGGTCCTGAAAGGAAAATTCCTTGCGCCTGGGTATCCAGCCCAGCCGGGGAATTCCCGCGGCGGCCAGCCCTTCCGACGCGCTCCGCAGGTGACGTTCGCTGGCAACCCCGTTCAGGATCGCGCCGACCACCTCCAGGTCGGGATCGAAAGAAGCGAATCCCTTGGCGACCGCTCCCGTCGATTGCGCCTGACCGGAGACGTCGATCACGAGGACGACGGGAATGCCGAAACGAACCGCGATATCGGCCGCCGCGCCGGAGCGACCGGGGTTGCCGGCGACACCATCGAACAGGCCCATCGCGGACTCGACGATCAACATGTCCACTGCGTCCGCGGCCGAACGCAGGATCGCCACCATGTGGCCGGGCGACATCGCCCAGCTGTCGATATTCGCGCAGTCGCTGCCGCTGGCGGCGCCGTGAAATGCCGCGTCGATGTAGTCGGGTCCGCATTTCAGCGCGCGCACCCGCCGTCCGCGCCGGGAGAGCGCCGCGATAAGGCCGACGGTCAGCGTCGTCTTGCCGGCCCCCGAGCGGGGCGCGGCGACGAGCAGGGCCGGTGCCGTCAAGCAAGCGCCCCCGCGAAGGCCGGCGCCATGCGCAACAGACGTTCGCGCATCTTCACGATCTCGCCGATGACGACGACCGCCGGCGGATCGATGGGATGGCGTTTCCTGTCTTCGGCAATGCTGCCCAGGGACGAAACGAGAATGTCCTCGTCCGAACGCGTGGCGGAGGAGATTACTACGACCGGCGTCGTCCCGGCCATGCCGCCCGCCATCAGCGCATCGGCGATTCTGTCGAGCCGCCGCAGCGCCATGTAAAGCACCAGAGGCTGCCCCAGCCCGGCGAGCGCCGCCCAGTCCGTCTCCTCGGCGTCGGAAGCCGCGTGCCCGGTCGCCAGCACGACCGCGCGGTTGACGTCGCGCTGGGTCGCCGGGATCGTCGCCACCGCCATCGCCGCCAGCCCCGCCGTGACGCCCGGAATGATTCGGAACGGGACCCCCGCCTCGGCGAGTTCCAGAATTTCCTCGCCGCCTCGGCCGAAGACCATCGGATCGCCGCCCTTCAGACGCAGCACCCTTTGGCCCGACCGCGCCAGTCCGACCATACGGGCGCAGAGCGCCGCCTGATCGATCGAATGCTTGCCCGCCCGCTTGCCGGAATACATTTTCGTCGCCTCGGGTCGCGCGAGCTCGAGGATACGGTCGTCGATCAGCGCATCGTGCAGGATCGTGTCCGCCTGCTGCAGCGCGCGCAGCGCGTTCACGGTGAGGTAGCCCGGGTCGCCCGGACCGGCACCGACCAGCCAGACGCTCCCAGGTTCGAAGACCGGGCTTCCGTCCAGCATGTCTTCCAGCTTTTCGCCGATCATCGCGATGCCTTAGCCGGATGACAGCCGCCCGGCAAATGTCTATTTCCAGTGCCATGGTACGCGATCGAGCGCTGCGGCGCGGCTGGACCACCGGCGCCTGCGCCACGGCGGCCGCCAAGTCGGCCTTCGGCGCATTGCTGACCGGCACGTTCGAGGATCCGGTGACGATTACCCTGCCGCGCGGCGGCCGGGCCGATTTCGTGCTGGCGCGCCACGAGATCGCGGCGGATGCGGCGACGGCGGCGGTCGTCAAGGATGCCGGCGACGACCCCGACGTGACCCACGGGGCGCTGGTCGAGGTCACGGTCCGGAAATCTCGGGGCGGCGTGCGTTTCCGGGCGGGTCCGGGCGTGGGCACGGTGACCAAGCCGGGGCTGCCGGTCGAACCGGGTGAGCCCGCGATCAACCCTGTGCCCAGGCAAATGATCGCCGCCGCCATTTCCGAGGTCGCGAAGGTTCATGGCGTGCCGGGCGACGCGGAAGTCGAGATTTCCATCCCCGGCGGCAAGGAGCTGGCCGGGAAGACGATGAACCCCCGCCTCGGGATCGTGGGCGGTCTCTCCATTCTCGGGACAACGGGGGTCGTCGTCCCCTATTCCTGCGCCGCGTGGATACACTCGATCTACAGCGGAATCGATGTCGCCCGGGCGACCGGCCTGACCCATGTCGCCGGCGCGACCGGGTCTACCTCCGAGGCGGCGGTGCAGCGGTACTACGACCTCCCCGAGTCCGCGCTCATCGACATGGGCGATTTCGTGGGCGGCATGTTGAAGTATCTGCGCAGGCATCCCGTGCCCCGCGTTACGGTCGCCGGCGGCGTGGCGAAGATGACCAAGCTCGCCCAGGGCCGGCTCGATCTCCACTCGCGAAAGGGTGCCGTCGACCTGCCGGCCCTCGCCGCGGTGGCGAGGGATGTCGGGGCGAGCGAGGCGGCCGCCGGTGCCATCGCGGAAGCGAACACGACGGCGCTCGCGTTCCGGATCGCGGAGGAGGAGGGGCTGGCGCTCGGCGATGAAATCGCACGAGCCGCCCAACGTACGGCCGAGGATGTCGTCGCCGGCGCCGATATCGCGATCGATATCCTGCTCTTCGACCGCGACGGCAGGCTCGCGGGGAAGGCGCCGCGCTAGTCGCATCCGGTCGAACCTTCCCGGAAACGGCGGCGGTATTCCGGATCGTAGAGCGCGCTTTCGCGGAAATCCTCGGCCGCCAGCACCGGTCCGACCAGAATCGTCGCCGTCCGCTCCATCGGCGTCGCGGCGGCGATCCTCTCGATGGTCGAGAGCGTCCCCCGGACGACTTGCTCCTCCGGCCAGCTTGCCCGGCAGACGATGGCCACCGGGCAATCCGGACCGTAATGGGGAAGAAGGGCCGCCACGATCCGGTCCAGCGCATGTACCGAAAGGTGAAGCGCGAGGGTGGCTCCCGACGCTGCGAAGGTCTCCAGCGTCTCCCGCTCCGGCATTTTCGAGGCCCGGCCGGAGATGCGGGTGAGCACCAGGGATTGCGCGACCCCGGGCAGGGTCAGCTCGCGCCGGAGCGCCGCCGCCGAGGCGACGAACGCGGGAACGCCGGGTGTCATGGTGTAGGGAATGCCCAGCCGGTCGAGCCTGCGAAATTGCTCGCCGACCGCGCTCCAGACCGAGAGGTCGCCGGAGTGCAGGCGGGCGACATCCTTTCCCGCGTCATGGGCGGCCCGGATCTCCCCGACGATCTCGTCGAGGCTCATCGGCGCGGTGTCGACGATCTGCGCATTCGCCGGGCAGTGGGAAAGAATGTCGCGATGCACCAGCGAACCGGCGTAGAGGCAGACCGGGCAGCGAGCCAGCAATTCGCGGCCGCGCAGGGTGATCAGGTCCGGCGCGCCGGGCCCCGCGCCGATGAAATGGACGGTCATGCGCCCTCGCCACGCGCTACCGCGCAGGTTACGCCGTCGCAGGCGAGCCGGGGCAGTATCAGGACGGCGTTGCGTCCGGCCGCCGCGATGGCCGCGGCTTCCGAGACCGCGCCGAGCCCGGTTGCCCGTTCGGCCGTCTCCGAACGGGTGGCGCAAAGCGCTTGAACCGCGTCCATCCGCGAACGCTCGACCAGACTCAGCGGCAGGCCCATTTCCGCCGCCGTTTTCAGAATTCCGGTCTCGTTCGCCTTGAACTCGGGCGTGGCGAGAGCGTCGACGCGGTCCACCGGTATCCCCGCCGTCGCGAGCGCCCGCCCGACCGCTTCCGCGATACGGGCCGCCGGGCTGTCGTGGCGGCATCCGATTCCGACGACGATCACGGTTTCGTCGCCCGCAGCTGGGTCACGGTCATCGCCGGCCGGAACCCCTGCATTTCGCCGAGCCGTTCGAGCCGTTCGACCGAGAGACGGGTCAGCGTGCCTCCCGTGCTTCCGACGAACGCGCCCAGGGCAAGATCGCTTTCGAGGGTGACGCTGTTCGCGACCAGCCGTCCACCCGGCGAGAGTGCGCTCCACGCGACCTCCAGCACGCCCGCGCGGGCTATTCCTCCCCCGACGAAGATCGCGTCGGGCGCCGGAAGGGAGCCCAGCGCGCCGGGCGCTTCGCCGACCACGACCTTCAGATGCGGCACGCCGAGCGACTCGGCATTCCGTTTCGCGCGCGCCGCCCGATCCTCGCGCCGTTCCAACCCGATGGCGCGATTGGCCGGATGGGCCAGCAGCCACTCGATGGCAATGGACCCGGAGCCTGTGCCGATATCCCACAACATTTCGCCCGCGCGGGGGGCAAGACTGGAAAGCGTCACCGCCCGGATTTCCCGCTTCGTGAGCATGCCGTCCGACTCGAACATCGGGTCGTCGAGACCGGCGCCCACCGGAATCACCCGCGCTTCGGCCGAAGCGTCGACGGTGATCGCCAACGTGTTCAAGCGCGCGATTTCCCGGACGTCGAAGACGTCGGCGCGGCATGCGCGGACACGCTCCGCCGGCCCGCCCAACGCCTCCATCACGACGATTTCACTCGCGCCGAATCCATTGTCGTTCAACAGGCGTGCGACCGATGCGGGCGTCGTCTCGTCCGCCGACAGGACCAGCACGCGACGGGCAGGCTGAAGATGCGGAAGCAGCGTCTCCGGCGGATGGCCGCATAGCGACACCAGCCCGGTATCCTGAAGCGCCCAGCCCAGCCGGCCCGCTGCGAGGCTGAACGAAGACGGGGCCGCGAACACGGTCGTTTCGTCCGCCTCCACCGCTTCCGCCACGACCGAGCCGATCCCGTGATGAAACGGATCCCCCGAGGCCAGAACGGCGACCCGCGTTCCGCGCAACGCCGCGATCCGCGGGATCGCGGAGCGGATCGGGCTCGGCCAGGGGACCGTTTCGCCCCGGATCAGGCTGGCCAGCAGTTTCAGATGCCGCCGCCCTCCGAACACCGTTTCGGCCTCCGAGACCGCCCGTCTCGCGGCGGTGGACAATCCCTCGACGCCGTCCTCTCCCACCCCGATAATCGACAGCCATCGCCGGACGGTACCGGCGGTTTCCGTCGGCGCGGGAGAGCCGGACGGTGTCACGACTGAAAGTCCTCTTGCTCGGCGGAACGACCGAGGCCGGCGCGCTGGCCCGGCTGATCGCCCGGGACGAGCGTTTCGAAGGGACGTTGTCGCTCGCCGGCGCGACGCGGTCTCCCAAGGCCTCGCCGCTCGACACCCGGATCGGCGGATTCGGCGGTGCGGAAGGGCTCGCGGACTATGCCCGGCGCAATGGGACCGGCGCCGTGGTCGACGCCACTCATCCCTTCGCCAGTGTCATCTCGGCCAACGCCGTCGCCGCCGCGAAAGCCGCCGGAATCCCCTGCCTCGCGATACTCCGCCCGGCCTGGGAAGAGGCCGCCGGCGACCGCTGGACCCGCGTGCCGGACATCGAAGCCGCCGCGGATGCGCTGGGAGAGGCGCCAAGGCGGGTCTTCCTTACCATCGGCCGCAAGGACCTCGCCCCGTTCCGCGATACGGCTCGGCACAGCTACGTCGTCCGGAGCGTCGATCCGCCGCCTCCCGACCTGCTGCCGCCCAATGCAACGGTCATCGCGGCGCGCGGACCGTTTGCCCTGGAACACGAAGAGCGCCTGCTGGAGAAACACCGGATCGATGTGATCGTCACCAAGAATTCCGGAGGCTCGGCGACCGTCGCCAAGCTCGCGGCGGCCCGAAACGCGGGGATTCCAGTTGTCATGGTCGACCGTCCACCGTCGGCGGGACCGGCCGTGCCGACGGTGGAGGATGCCTGGCGCTGGCTGACGGCATGTCATGCCGGGACGGATGCCCTTCGGGGCGTATAGACCCAGACGCCGTCGGCGCCGCGCGGGACGCGGCGGGTCTCGCTGGAGCCCACGATCACAAGCGTCCGCATGTCCGCCATCTCCGGACGGGCTTCGGACAGGGACGTCACCACGATTTCCTCATCGGGCCGGCTCACTGCCGTCGCGAAGACGACCGGGGTGTCGGGCGCGCGAAGACCGCGCAACAGCTCGAACACCTCGCCGAGCTGCCAGGGTCGCGCCTTCGAGATCGGATTGTAGAGAGCCATCGTGAAATCGGCCTCGGCGGCCGCGCGCACCCGCCTTAGCACGGTCTCCCAGGGCTTCAGGTTGTCCGAAAGCGAGATCGCGCAGAAATCGTGGCCCAGCGGCGCGCCGGCCCTCGCCGCCGCCGCGATCATCGCCGTCACTCCAGGGACGATCGAGATTTCCGCATCCGGCGCGCCTTCCGCCTCGAGCGCTTCGAACAGGGTTGCCGCCATCCCGAACACGCCCGCATCGCCCGACGATACGATGGCGACGATTTCGCCGTCCGCTGCGAGCCTCAGGGCGTGACTTGCGCGTTGAAATTCCTCCCGGTTGTCGGAGGCATGGACGGTCTGACCGTCGCGTACCGGTATCCGGGCCAGATAGGGTCCGTAGCCCACGAGATGCCGCGCCTCCCGCAGCGCGTCCTCCGCCGCCGGCGTGCGGTGACTCGCGTCCCCGGGACCCAGCCCCACCACATGGATGCGCCCGCTCACGATGCCGCCCTGTCGGTCGGAACGAGCACCAGCGAAAAATAGGGCGCATCGCCCGCGCCGCATTCTGCAACGGGAACGATCCTTTCCCCCGGCATCGAGCCGCGCTCGACGAGTATCGCGCGCTTGAGCAGCCCGGCCCGATCGAGCGCCCGGCGGATCTTCGGCAGATGCCTTCCGACCTTCATGATGACGCTCGCGTCCGCCGATTCCAGGCGCTGCAGAAGCGCGTCCTCGTCCAGGGTGCCGGCAAGCACCGACAGGCAATCGTCGCCGCGCGCCATCGGCGTACCCGCCCGGCTCCAGCAGGCGGTCATCGCGGCGATGCCCGGCACGATCTCGGTTCGGTAACGCTCCGCGAGCCGGTCGTTCACGTACATGAACGAGCCGTAGAACAGCGGATCGCCCTCGCAGAGCAGCGCCACGTCGCGGCCGCCGTCGAGGACGGCGGCAATCTCCGTCGCCGCCCCGTCGTAGAAGGCCGCCATGGCGTCGCGGTACGAAGCGGAACCCTTCGGAATTTCCGTCGTGTAGGGGTAGTCGAACCGCAACTCCTCCGTGTCAGGCCCCAAGAAAGTGTCGGCGATACGCCACGCGTGCCCGGTCTCGCCCGATTTGGCGAAATGGGCGACGACCTCGGCTTCGCGCAGCAGGCGCGCCGCCTTCAGCGTCAGCAACTCGGGATCGCCGGGTCCGGTGCCGATCCCGAACAGCTTGCCCGGGGCGCTCATTCGGTCTCGCTCGCCAGCGCGTTGACCGCGGCGGTGGCCATGGCGCTGCCGCCGCGCCGGCCGCGCACGATGAGATGAGGGGGATCGTTCCTCGCCGCCAGGGCTTCCTTGGATTCGGCGGCTCCCACGAACCCGACCGGCACGCCGATCACCGCCGCCGGTGCCGGCGCTCCGTCGTCCAGCATTTCCAGCAGCCGGAACAGGGCGGTGGGCGCGTTGCCGATCGCGACCACCGCGCCCTCCAGCCGCTCGCGCCACAGTTCCAGGGCCGCCGCGGACCGGGTCGTCCTGAGGCGTCGGGCGAGATCGGGGACGGTGGCGTTACCGAGCGTGCAGATCACCTCGTTTTCCGCCGGCAGGCGCGACCGTGTGATCCCGCTCGCGACCATTTTCGCGTCGCACAGGATCGGCGCTCCTCCGTTCAGGGCGCTTCGCGCGGCGTCAGCGAAATCCGGCGAGAACAGGATGGCTTCGGTCAGGTCGACCATGCCGCTGGCATGAATCATCCGGACCGCGACCCGGGACTCGACATCGGAAAAGCCCGAAAGATCGGCTTCCGAACGGATGGTCGCGAAGGATTTCTCGTAGATTGCCGCGCCATCGCGAAGGTAGTCGTAGCGGCCGGTCATCGCTTCGGCACGAAACCGGGGGTTCGGAGAGTCGACGCCAGGGCGCGCGCCGCATCCCGCGGCGACAATCCCGTGCGCTCCGGTGCATCGTCCGCTTTGCCGTTCCGGACGAGGCCGTATTTCCCCGCCGTCGCGACGAGCGTGAATGGGGCGGGCGACGGGTGGGCGCAGCCCTTCGCGCAGCCGGAAATGTGCAACAGCCCGTGTGGCACCGAATTCGCGGAGAGGAAGAAGCCGGCGTCCGCCCTGGTATCGGCCTCCGCCGAGGCGCAGCGCGGACGCCCGGCGCAGGCGACGATCCGGGCCCGGGCGTCGTACGGCTCTGCGACGAGCCCCGCTTCCGACGCCCGTTCGCGAAGGACAGGGACGTCCGACCGGGATACGCCCGACAACACCACGGCCTTCCAAGGGGTAAGCCTGATCGTCCCGTCCGAGAACGCCCGGGTCAGATCGGCGAGATCGGCAAGCGTTTCCGCTTCGAGACCGCCGAAAGCCGCCCCGATCAGGAAACAGCCGCCCATCGAACCCGGGATCGGCGTAAAGCCCGGTTGCGGGCGTTTCGATGGTTTGTTGGCGTTCGATTCTGGATATTTCTCGCCACGGAGTCCCGCCGCATCGAACACCGCTTCCGTACCGCAGGCGGCGACCATCGCTTTCATGCGCGGAGCGGGGGGGGCGTCTTCCGCCCAGGACAGGAACGCCGACAGCAATCGCCAAACCGCGTCTTCCACGTCCCGAACCGGCAAAGCCAACCGCCGATCGCCGCCGTCCAGGGCTATCGCCGCGCCGTCGCCGTCCGACCGGACCATGATGTCCGCGACGCTGCCGACGAGCGGCAGGGCGACTCCGGCATCGACGAGGAGGCCAAACTTGTCGGGCAGGTGGTGCAGGCTCCGGTCGTCTTCCAGGATGGCGCTCAAACCGCGTGCCAAGCGATGCGAATCGAAGCGCGCGCCGGGATCGTCCGGTCCGAGGGGGTCGGCGAGGATATTCCTGATCGCTTCCGCGCGGGGCGACGGTCCGGCCAAGCCGACTTCGGCCATCGACCGGCACAAATCCTCCGCGCCGACCAGCGACAATCCACGCACCTGGAGATGGCCCCGGTTGGTCAGCTCGACGATGCCGTTGCCGCATCGCCGGGACGCCGCCGCCACCGTCTCCGCCTGCTCGGCGGTCAGGGATGCCGCGCGCGGCTTGACGCGCACCAGCAACCCGTCGCCCGCTTCCATCGGCGTCATAAGCGACGGGCACCGGCCTTTGGTCGCTGGAGCGTTCACCGGGCCTCCTCGCGCAGGAACGCCGCGGTCGAGTTCTTGCGCGGTCGCCACAGGTCGCGGTCGAGCGCTTCGTTGAACCGATCGATCATCGCGCCCCGCGCGGCCGGGTTGTGTTCCCTCAGGAACGCATCGACCTCGCCGTCGCCCAGCGTCGCGTCGAAGATTCCATCGAACTGGCGGTCCAGCCGGTCGGGCACGGTCGCCGCGAACGCGAACACCCCCTCCACGGAACGCGCGATCTCGGCGCCGCCCCGATAGCCGTGCCGCATCATCCCGGCGATCCAGGCCGGGTTCGATGCCCGGCCCCGGACGATTCGGGCGATCTCCTCGGTCAGCGTTCGCGCGCGGGGTTCCTCCGGCTCGGCCGTGTCCACGTGATACACGTTCGGCTGGTTGCCGAGGCTGTTGGCGGCGGCGGCGAACCCACCCTCATGCGCCGCGAAATCCGTGGAGTCGAGAAGGTCCACCTCCCGGTGGTCCTGCGCGTGGACCAGCGCATCCGCGCTCCTCACGCGATCGGAAAAGCCTTCCGGATCGGGCCGGCCGTCGAGCCCCTTTCCGTAGGCGCTGGCAGAAGACGCAAGATAGCTGTTGCCGAGATCGTCCCTCGCGGACCAGGCGCCGGTCTCGATCAGCGCGGACACGCCCGCGCCGTAGGCGCCGGGCGCGGCCCCGTAAATGCGGGCCGTAGCCTCCCGGAATGCCTCGTCGTCGAGATTGCCGGCGATGCCCGCGAGCGGGTTGACCTCGCCCGGTTCCTGACGCCGTCCGATCGCCCGCACCACCGCGTCGAACATCGCGATCTGGGCTTCGAAAGCATCGCGGAACAGGCCCGAGATGCGCAGCGTCACATCCACCCGGGGGCGGCCCAGGGTTTCCGCCGGCACGATCTCGAAGCCGGACACCCGGCTCGACCCTTCGCTCCACACCGGCTCCGCTCCGACGAGCACCAGCGCCAGGGCGAGGTCCTCGCCCCCCGTGCGCATGGCGGCGCTGCCCCACAGGTCGATCATCAGCGATCTCGGCCAGTCGCCCTTTTCCTGCAGGTGACGGCGGATGAGCTCGTCGCCGGTGCGTCTTGCCAGGACCATGGCGGAATGGGTCGGCACTGCGCGGGGATCGATGGTGAACATGTTGCGCCCGGTGGGCAGCACGTCGCCGCGGCCCCGGGTCGGCGCTCCGGAAGGACCCGGCTCGACGAACCTGCCGTCGAGCGTGTCGAGCAGCGCCTGCCGTTCCGCGCCGGCGCAGGCGTCCAGCCGTGCTTCGAGATCGGAGGTCAAAGGCGGCGGCGCACTTCTTTGCAAGGCGGACAGCAGCGCGCTTCGCCGGCCGGCTTCGGGAATGCGGCCGAACACGTGGAGCCCGTCCCTGATCTGAAGGTCCTTCACGTCGCAGAGATAGGTGTCGAGCCGCGCCAGCCGGTCGTCTTCCGACATGTCGACGCCCGCGCCGCATTCCTCCAGCAGGCCGAGCGTATCCGCGCGATCGAGGATGTCGGCGCGCAGCAGCGCGGTCCGCCGCTTGTCGAGACCGTCGGCGCCCGCGTATTCGTCGATCAGCCGCTCCAGCTCCAGCGCGGGACCGTGCGACCCGGCGGTCTTCAGGGGCGGGGTCAGGTGTCCGATGGTCACCGCCCCCAGCCGGCGCTTCGCGGCCGCGGCTTCTCCGGGGTTGTTGACGATGAACGGATAGGCGACCGGAATGCCGCTGAGCAGCGCCGCCGGGAAGCAGGCTTCCGATACCGCGACCGCCTTGCCCGGCAGCCATTCCAGCGTCCCGTGCGCGCCGAGATGGATCATGGCGTCGATCGACTCGATGCAGCGCAGCCAAAGATAGAAGGCGACGTAGGCGTGGCGCGGCGGCACGTCGGGGTCGTGATAGAGGCTCTTGCGGTCGAGAATCTGCCCGCGATCGGGCTGGATCGCGGCGACAAGGCGTCCGAATCGCCCGTAGCGAACGAGAAACGCGCCTTCCTCGACCGCCGGATCGTCCTCGGGCGCTCCCCAAACCTCGGTAATGCGGGTCCGGGCCTGCTCCGGCAGCGTCCGGAACAGGCGGCGATAGGCCGCAAGATCGAGAAACGGCCGCGGCGCCCCATCGCATAGGGCGGCAACGAGATCGAGAGAAGACACATTGTCCGCCACGTCGTAGCCCGCTTCGCGCAGCAGCGAGACGATCTCGACCGCGCTTTCGATCGTGTCGAGACCGATGGCGTGGGCGAGCTGGCCCGCCGCCGGGTAATCGGACAGCACCATGCCGATCCGTCTCTCTCCGCGCGGGCGGGCGGCCAGCCCGATCCAGCGCGCCGCCTGTTCCGCCACCAGCGCGATCCCCCGCGGATCGGGCGCGTGGCTCGTCCGCGCGTATTCCAGCCGGTCCTCCCTCCGGTCCTCCGACTTGAAGGAAATCGCCGTCGAGCAAAGCCGGCCGTCGAGCTCCGGAAGAACGATCTGCATAGCCAGGTCCGACTGCGACAGCCCGCGGGCCGACTCGGCCCAGGCGTCGCGGGACGATCCCGCCAGCATCGCCTGAAGCACCGGCACCCCGGCCGCATCGAGCGGCGAGCCGCTCTCGTCCCGCCGCGCTGAGAACGCGGTCGCGTTGAGCACGATGTCCGGCCGGATTTCCTTGAGCCGGCGCGATACGTGGGAGGCCGTCTCGGGGTCCTTCAGGCTACCCACATAGAGGCCGACGGTTCGGATACCGCGTTCCGACAGACGCCTTGCCAGCTCCTCCAGCGGCGCGATGTCTCCGGCCAGGAGATAGGCGCGGTAAAAGACGATGACCGCGGTTGCCGTGCCTGCCTCGGGATCCGGGGCCAGCGCGTGCTCGCCGAACTGCGCGACCGGCCGGAGGGAAGCCGTGGGCGCCGGTCCTCGACCCGCGAGATGCGCCATGTACTCCAGCGCGAGGCCGACATTGTGCGGACCGCCTTCGGCGAAGCAGCGGTCCAGGCGGTCCAGCGCCTCCCGCGGAACCGTGGACAGCTCGGCGAGCCGTGCATCCCGCCGGCCGTCTCCCGGCAGCAGCGCCAGCAGAATGTCCGACTCCACGCAGACGCGGGCGATCTCCTCGATGCCGTAGCGCCAGTACTCGAACCCGCCAAGGAGGCGCGCCACCACGATTCGCGACCTGGCGATGACCTCGTCGACATAGACATCCACCGACAGGGGGTGACGCAAACGGCCGATATTGGCCAGTCGCAGGGTGGGAAGGTCCGCGCCGTTCTCCTGGCACGCCACGGTCGCAGCGGCGAGGTCGGTGTCCGCGAAGGACAGGAACACCATGTCCGCCGGGCTCTGGCCCAGATCGACGGCGGAATCGATCTCGTCGAGGCTATGCGCTTCGCGGAACAGAAGGTGCATGGCTCAGATCGCAAGCGCCTCCGTGACGGCCGCGCGATCGAGACCGCTCTGCCCGATCACCACGAGGCGGGTTTCGCGCCTCTCATCCTTGGCCCAAGGGCGGTCGAAATGATGATTCACCCGCCGGCCGACCCCCTGTATCGCAAGACGCATCGGCTTCCCGGCAACCGCGGCGAACCCCTTGATGCGGAGGATATCGTGCTCCGCCGAGACGCGGGTCAGGCGACCGGCGAATGCCGTCGGAGATGGAATTTCGCCGAGCGCCACCTCGAACGTTTCGAAATCGTCGTGCTCGTGGTCCTCCTCGCCATCGTGGTGCGACGGCCGGGATTCGAGATCGTCCTCCGCCGCGGCGCCCAGCCCCAGCAGGATCGCCGGATCGACCGCCCCCTCCCGGGTCGCGATCATTCGCAACGACCGTCCCGCGGAGGCGGCGACTTCCTCGCGCAGCTCGGGCAGCCGGCCGGATTCCAGCAGGTCCGTCTTGTTCAGCACCACGATATCCGCCGCCATCAGCTGGTCTTCGTAGAGTTCCTGCAGCGGATTGTCGTGATCGATGGACGGATCCTCCTCCCGCATTGCGTTCACCGCGTCGAGATCGTCGGCGAACCGGCCTTCGGCGACGGCCGGGCCGTCGATCACGGCGACGACGCCGTCGACCGTCATCCGGGACCGGATTTCCGGCCATTCGAACGCCTTGATCAGGGGCTTCGGCAGCGCGAGGCCGGACGTCTCGATGACGATGTGGTCGGGTGGCTCGTCGCGGTCGATCAGCGTCCGCATGGTGGGGATGAAATCGTCGGCGACGGTGCAGCACAGGCAACCGTTGGCGAGCTCGACGATGTTCTCTTCCGGGCAGTCTTCGATCCCGCAGCTCCTGAGCGTGTCTCCGTCGACTCCTTCCGAGCCGAATTCGTTGACGATGACCGCGAGACGCCTGCCGTTCGCGTTGCTCAACAGATGGCGGACCATCGTTGTCTTTCCCGCGCCCAGGAAGCCGGTAATGATCGTGGCCGGTATCTTTTCGGCGGAAAAGCTCATGCGGTGTCTCTCGCTTCGGGGAGATCGTCGGGATGGGCCGGAACGCGGGCGATAACCGCGTCGCGCAGCGAGGCCGCGCGCTTCGACGGCATGACCACGCCGGTTCTCGACGCGCCGTAGACAAGCGCGTAGTCGATCACGTCGTCGGCCAGGTCCGGCGAGAGGTAGCCGGCGACGTAGGCCCACTTGCCGTGCGCCGACAGGGCGGCGCTGCATCCCTGTTCGCAATTGGCCATGCAGGTCACCGGGTTGACCCGGATCGACGCGTCCAGATCGCGGGCTCTCAGCCGCCGCCGCACCGCATCGTGGAACCGCGATCCCGCGGCCGGGTCGTTGGGCGCGTCCGCAGCCAGCCCGGCCGGGCGGCAGGTCAGGCAGATATGCAGCACCGGCCGCCGGTCGCGCGGGTCGGGCTCTCCGTTGGTGCGGTGTTCTGGGTCGACCAAGATCTTTCCGGCGGCGAGGACAGTCGCGGCTCCGGGCCGAAAGCCCTGCATTCCCCTCGGCGCCATGTTACAAGGCGGCGCTTCGGCGGTCTACGCATCCGCGGGGAACCGTATGCCGATCTCCGACCTCTATCTGGTCCTGGGGGGCGCCCGGTCGGGCAAGAGCCGTCACGGCGAAGCCCTGGTCGAAGCGATGCCGCCGCCATGGCGCTACATCGCGACGGCGGAGCCTCTCGACGAGGAGATGCGTGTGCGCATCGAGGCGCACAAGGCGCGGCGCGGAACCGAATGGCAGACCGTGGAGGCGCCGCTGGACCTCGCTTCGGCCCTCGAAGAGTGCCCGGATGGGACCCCTGCGCTGGTCGATTGCCTGACGCTGTGGCTCGGCAATCTGATGCTGAATGGCCGGCCCGTCGAAGAGGTTTTCCATGGACTTCTGGAGGCGCTGGAGCGGCGCCGCGGGCGCACCGTGCTGGTTTCCAACGAAGTCGGTCTGGGGATCGTCCCGGACAACCGGCTGGCCCGCGACTTCCGCGACGCCGCGGGCGCGTTGCACCGCGAGGTTGCCGCGCGCGCCGAACATGTGCACTTCATGGTGGCCGGGATCCCCATGATCGTCAAAGGAACAGGATGACCGAACGAAAGGACGACGGCGCGCGCCACAAGGCGAAGATGGCCCACAGGAAGGCGGTTCAGGATGCCGAGGTCGCCTCCAAGACCATCGAGAAGGGGCTGTTGATGGTCCACACCGGCACCGGCAAGGGCAAATCCACGGCGGCCTTCGGACTGGCGCTCCGCATGATCGGGCGCGGCCGCAAGGTCGGCGTGGTGCAGTTCATCAAGGGTGCGTGGTCGACCGGCGAGAAGATCGCGCTCGAAGACATGGCGCCCGACATGGTCGAGTGGCACGCGCTCGGCGAAGGCTTCACCTGGGAAACGCAGGACAAGGAACGGGACATCGCGGCCTGCGGGAAAGCCTGGGAAACCGCCGTCGCGATGATGGCGAACCCGGATTTCGGTCTGGTCGTTCTGGACGAGCTCAATATCGCGCTCCGCTACGACTACCTTTCCGTTGAGGAGGTGCTCGCCGGGCTAGCCGCGCGGCCGAAGGAGCTCCACGTCGTCGTCACCGGCCGCAACGCGAAGGCGCCGCTGGTCGAGGCCGCCGATCTGGTCACCGAGATGACCCTGGTCAAGCACCACTTCAAGGCCGGCGTGAAGACCCAGGAGGGCATCGAGTACTGATGCCCGTTAGCCCGCATCGCGCGGCGCGGCTCTCCCGCCCTGTCGGCCGGACAGCGCCGCGCAGGCCATGACCGTGGCGGGAAATGCGGGCTAGGGCGATCATGTTGCAGGGGACGGGGTCGAATGTCGGCAAGTCGGTGCTGGCCGCGGGGCTGTTGAGAGCGCTTTCCAACCGCGGGCACACCGTCCGTCCCTTCAAGCCCCAGAACATGTCGAACAACGCCGCCGTCGCGGCCGATGGCGGAGAGATCGGCCGGGCCCAGGCGCTCCAAGCGCGCGCGGCGCGGGCGGCGCCCAGCGTTCACATGAACCCCGTGCTGTTGAAGCCGACCTCCGATACCGGCGCGCAGATCGTCGTTCAGGGACGGGTCGAGGGCGTCTCCCGCGCCCGCGAGTTCCAGGAGATCAAGTGCGGGCTCCTGCCCAGGGTGATGGAGAGTTTCGCGAGATTGCGCGAGGAGTCCGATTTCATCGTCGTCGAAGGCGCCGGCAGCGCTTCGGAGACCAATCTTCGGGACGCCGACATCGCCAACATGGGCTTCGCAGCCGCCGCCGATATTCCCGTGGTGCTGATCGGGGACATCGACCGGGGCGGCGTGATCGCCTCCCTCGTCGGCACCAAGGCCGTCGTCGCCGCCTCCGACGCCGCGCTGATCGTCGGCTTCATCGTCAACAAGATGCGGGGCGACCCCACACTCTTCGACAGCGGCATGGCGGAGATCGCCCGGCGAACCGGATGGGCGGCGCTCGGGCTGGTGCCGTTCTTCGACCGCGCGAGGCTGCTCCCCGCCGAAGACGCCTACGATCTTTCGGAGGGAAGGTTTCGGGAATCCTCCGGCGGCGGGCGGGTTCGGATCGCGGTGCCCCATCTCCCGCGGATCGCCAATTTCGACGACCTGGACCCTCTGAACGCGGAACCGGAGGTCGAACTCACCGTGGTCGAGCGCGGCACGCCCCTGCCGGCGGACGCGGATATCGTCATCCTTCCGGGCAGCAAGGCGACAATTGGGGACCTCGCCGCGCTGCGGGAGGAAGGGTGGGACATCGACATCCTCGCCCATTGTCGCCGCGGCGGCCGCGTTCTGGGCCTGTGCGGCGGGTACCAGATGCTGGGCCGGACGATCGCCGACCCGCAGGGCCTGGAGGGGCCGCCCGGAACGGCCGACGGCCTGGGGCTGCTGGACGTCGATACCGTGCTGAGCGATCCGAAGACGGTTCGGGAAATCGCCGGGCAGACGATCCCCGACGGCACCCGTTTCTCGGGTTACGAGATCCACATGGGACGGACCCAGGGCCCCGATACGGAAAGGCCGGTCCATCGCCTTTCCGACGGCCGGCCCGACGGCGCTTCGTCCGAGGACGGCCGGATCGCGGGCTCCTACGTGCACGGGGTGTTTGCGAGCGACCGCTACCGCGCCCGATGGTTGCGCGCTTTCGGCGCGGAAACCGCCATCGACAGCCACCGCGCCCTGATCGACAGAACTCTCGACGAGCTCGCGGACCACCTGGCGGCCCATCTCGACATCGACCGCCTGATCGCTATGGCGCGATAGCGAGAAATACCAGCAAGGCCGCCAGGATCTGCAACGCGCAGGCCCGGCGGTAAAGGCAGAGGGCTCTTCCGATGTCTTCCCGCGTCGCGTCCGCGCGCCCGTCTCCCATCCATGCGTCGTCGACAAACCGCCCGGGATATTGCCTCGGTCCGGCGAGGCGCAGCCCCAGCGCGCCCGCCATGGCAGCCTCCGGCCAGCCGGCGTTGGGGGAGCGGTGGCCGGATGCGTCCCGCCGGACGGCCTGCAACGCGCCTAGGGGCGAGGCGCCGCGGATCGTCGCTGCCGCAAGGACGATCCAGACGGCGCCGAGGCGCGATGCCGGCAGGTTGACGAGGTCGTCGAGGCGCGCCGCGAACCGGCCGAAGTCTCGGAAACGCTCGTTGTCGTGGCCGATCATGCTGTCCGCCGTGTTGACGGCCTTGTAGGCCACTGCGCCCGGCAGCCCGAGAAATGCGCACCATATGGCGGGCGCAACCACCGCATCGGAGAAGTTCTCCGCCAGACTCTCGATGGCGGCGCGAGACACGCCCGCTTCATCCAGGGCCTCCGTGTCGCGACCCACGATGTGGCGCAGCCGATCCCGTCCGGCGGGGAGGCCGCCGCCCGAAAGCCCGTCCCGGACAGCCGCCACATGCTCGTGCAAGCTGCGTTGCGCCAGCATCGAGGACGCAAGGACCGCAACCGCCAACGCGGCGATCCACCACGGCAGAAGCAGCATGGCGGCGCCTTGCAAGAGCGCGGCGGGAACCGCGGTGACCGCGAGCACCGCGAGCACGCAACAGGCGCCGTTGAGGCGCCGCCGCCGATCGGGCAAGTTCGGCCGGTTCCAGCGGCGTTCGATCCCGTCCAGGATCGCGCCTATCCACACCACGGGATGGGCGAGGCGGGCGAACAAGGGTTTGGGATAGCCGAAGACCGCCTCGACGAGGAGGGCGGCGGTCAGGAGAAGGAAATTGGTCTCGAACCACATGACGGTTATCGCGATGCGCGCCGCATGATCCACCACGGCGGCCAATTGTCGCTGCTGCGGCAACGATATCCGGAAGCGCCCGAACCGCTGATCGATCTTTCGACGGGCATCAACCCGTTTTCCTATCCCGTACGGTCGATTCCGGAAACAGCCTATACGCGCCTGCCCGAGGCCGCACATATCCGGGAGCTCAAGGAAGCCGCCGCGGCGGCCTATGGCGCGCGCGATCCGGATCTGGTCGCCGTCGCGCCGGGCACGCAAATCCTGATCTCCTCGTTGCCCCGTATCCTTCCGGCCGGGCGGGTCGCGATCCGTTCGCCGACCTACGGAGAATTTGCGGCCGTCTGGAACGCCGCCGGCGCCTCGGTGGTCGAAAGCGCCGACACAACAGTGCTGGAGGAGGGCGAAGTCGCGATCCTCTGCAATCCCAACAATCCCGACGGGCGCAGGTTGGATCCGAAGATACTCCGGGAACTGCAGGTCCGCAGGGCGCTCTCGGGAAGCCGGCTGATCGTCGACGAGGCCTTCGCCGAGTTCTCCGAAGCCGGGCTCAGCGTGGTTCCGGCGGTTCCCCAGCCCGGGCTGATCGTGCTGCGGTCGTTCGGCAAGGCCTACGGGCTGGCCGGGCTGCGCCTCGGTTTCCTGATCGCGGAACCCGACATTGCGCGAGGGGTGGAGGCCGCGCTGGGTCCGTGGCCGGTCTCCGGGATCGCCATCCGCGTTGCTCTAACCGCGCTCCGGGACGAAGCCTGGCGGGAACAGATGGCCGAACGGCTGGCGCGGGCGGGCGAGAGGCTGGATTCCCTCCTCTCGGCGCACGGGCTGGCGGCGGTCGGGGGGACTTCGCTATTCCGTCTGGTCGGGCACCGCGATGCGCCCGCGATCGCCGCGGCGCTGGGACGCGCCGGAATACTGGTGCGCGATTTCCCGGAGCGGCCCGACTGGCTGAGGTTCGGCCTGCCGCCCGACGAAGCCGCCTGGGCCCGGCTGCAAGCGGCGCTCGCGGCCGGGGTTTCCGGTTAAAGGCAAGCCAGCAGGCCCAGATAGGCGCCGAGTTCGCTCACCTGTTGGGTGGCGCCCAGGCAGTCGCCCGTATAGCCCTTCAGCTTTGCCTGGAAAGCGGCCCTTATCGCGACGTGCCCGCAGGCGAGCCCGACGAGAACCCCCGCTGCTGCCTCGGGCGATACGGCATACGCGGCCAGCGCCAGGCAGGCAATGGCGGTTCCTCCGGCAACGAGGTGCGTCGGGGAAGAAACCGGGCCCGCGACCGGGCTCGCGGTGCCGGACGAACGGACATAACGCGCGGTCGCGATGACGAGAACGATGCTCCACCGGCTGAGGCCGTGCGCGGCGACAATGACGGCGAAGCCGATCCATGGCGGCAGGCTCGACAGGGCGAAGACCTTGGCGCCGAGGACAAGGATGAGGGCGAGCACGCCGTAAACGCCGATCCGGCTGTCACGCATGATTTCGAGCGCGCGCTCGGCCGACTGACCGCCGCCGATTCCGTCCGCGGTGTCGGCGAGACCGTCTTCGTGCATCGCCCCGGTAATGAGGACAGTCGCGGCAATCGCCAGAATTGCGGCCAACGGTGGGCCGAGCGGCCCGTGGGCGGCGGCAAACACGGCTCCGCCCGCGAGCCCCACGAATATCCCGACGCACGGGTAGTAGCGGACCGCCGCGGCGTCGAGCGCCGGGGCGTAATCGACCCGCCGCGCCGCCGGAAACCGGGTGAGCATCTGGCAGGCCAGGCGGATCAGTACCCGTTCACGCGCGATTGCGGACCCCATCGGGCCATCCTACCTTCAAGCGGGTCCGCTGATCCCGGCGCTTTCGAAGCTCGCCATATCGGTCAGCATCGCGGACGCCGCCCGCAGCACCGGCCAGGCCAGCAGGGCGCCGGTGCCTTCGCCAAGGCGCATGTCGAGATCGAGGATCGGCCGGGCGTTCAGGGCCTCCAGCATTTCCGAATGACCCGGCTCGGCCGACCGGTGGGCGAAGATCAGGCTTCGCTCGACGACCGGCTCCATCCGAAGGGCCAACAGGGCTGCCGCGGTGGCGATGAAACCGTCCACGAGGACGGGGCGGTGCGACCGTCCCCCGCCCAGCATTGCGCCCGCCATCATCGCGATCTCGAATCCGCCGTACTCGGCGAGCGCCGCGGCGGCGCCCAGCGGGCCTTCGACCCGCGCCGCGGCCTCCTCCAGAACCGCGCGTTTGCGCGCCAGCCCGGCATCGTCCAGTCCGGTGCCGCGTCCGACCAGGCCGGAGAGCGGCAGATCGAGGACCTTGTGCGCGATGAGCGCCGCGGCCGAAGTATTGCCGATCCCCATTTCCCCGAAACACAGAATGTCCGCCGCGCAATCTTCGGCCAACGCACGGCCCGTTCGAACGGCGTTGTCTCGCTGGGCCTCCGTCATCGCGGGTTCGACGCGGCTGTTGCGGGTTCCGGGTGCGATGCGGTGCGACAGGAGGTCCGGATACAGGATCGGGTCTCCCGCCACGCCCGAATCGACGACCCGGACCGAGGCGCCGACCGCTTCGGCGAACACGTTGGCCGCGGCGCCGCCGCGCAGGAAGTTCAGCACCATTTCCCGGGTGACCGCCTGCGGATAGGCGGAAACGCCTTCAGCCGCGATCCCGTGGTCGCCGGCGAAAAGCGTCAACTCGCACGATTCCAGGCGCGGAGCGGTGGTTCCCGTCGCTCGCGCGATCTGCAACGCGACGGATTCCACAAGGCCGAGAGCGCCGAGCGGCTTGGTCTTGCCGTCGATGAGTTCCCGGACGGTTCGGTCGAAATCCGGCGCGAGGTCGGTCATGGCATGCCGCTCAAACGCGCGCGTCTTCCTTGAGCCATTTGACCAGCGCCTTGCCGGGATCCGCGATTTCCTCCACCGAACCGTACCACCAGTCCTCCCAGCCGGACTCCGGCAGACCGGTGAACAGCATCAGGTTGAGCGGATAAACCTCGCTGTCGGTGCAGCGGCGGAAGTCGTCGCGGAACAGGAACACCGGCTTTTGCCAGGCGATCGCCATGCCGAGCTCCACCATCACGCCCTCGTCCGGCGGGCAGCCGTTGACTACCGCGAACAGGCCGTCGGCATCCCGCACGTCGCGCAGATCGGCCTGGCCTATCCGATAGGCCCAGCCGGGGCTGGCCCGGTCGACCTGGTTGTTGCGCTCGAACGGCTCCCAGATCTCCGCACCAAGGGATTCCAGGGCGGTGCGGAGTTCCTGCAACGGCCCCCGGTTCTGCTGAGCCGAGAAGCCGTATGGGTTTGCGAGATAGAGAGTTTTGTTCGACGCCATGCCCGCGTGTCTCCGTGCCGGGTTGGGGACAGCGTCGGGCCGCGCATGGCGCGAGTCAACTTCGCCCTTGGTTCAGGGCATCGAGCAGCCCGACCAGCGAGTCCGGCCTCGGCGACAAGCCCACATGACCGAAGAGTATCCGGTCGCTCGATGTCTCGATCACTCGGGTGCCTGGCCGGGAACCGGGGTCGCGCCGGGGGTGCCGGTCTTGAACGCGGCCTCCGGGCCGCCGTAGCGGTCGGTGAGCGCGTTCTGATCGTCCTTGGCACGGCGGTCCACAAGCTCGGGATCGCAGATCGCGCGGAGGATCGCTTCGTATTCCGCGACTGTCGCGCGGTCCGACGGCGCGAGGTCGGCCGTTTCCTCGGGGTCCGCCGCGAGATCGAAGAGCTCCGGCTCGTAACCGACATAGTGGATGAGCTTCCTGTTCCCGCGCCGCAGCATGAACGCGGCGCTGGGCGAGGCGGCGGCGTGGTACTCGCTGAACACGACGCGTTCGGGGTCGTAGGGCGCGGCGGCGATGTCGAGCCACGACAGCCCGGGCAGCGCGGCTTCCTGTTCGGTCGGCGCCAGCCCGGTCGCGGCAAGGATGGTCGGATAGGCGTCGAGCAGCGAAACCGGCGTGTCGCAGACCGCGCCCGCCGCGATGCCGGGTCCCGCGAGAATCAGCGGGATACCCGCCGACTCCTCGTACATGTTGGATTTTCCCCAGAGCCCGCGCGCGCCCACGTTGTCGCCGTGGTCGCTGGTGTAGACGACGCGGGTCGTTTCCCCGAGTCCGACCGCCTCCAGCGTCTCCAGCACCTCGCCGATCAGCGAATCGACATAGGTGCAAAGCCCGAAATAGGCCGCCACCGCCTTCAGACGTTCCTCCGCCGAGAGGTTGCGGTCGACCTGCTGGAAGTCGTCCATGCGTTGCAGCCAGGGATGGCGCACATAGCCCTTCTCCGGGTCCAGCTTGCGTTCCGGCAGGCGGTCGAGCGGATAGAGGTCGTAATATTCCCGAGGGACGACCAGCGGAAAGTGCGGCGCGACGAAACCGACATAGAGCACCCAGGGTTTCTCGTCGCGCGTCGCCGCGTCGGCGAGCCACGCCTTGGCCCGGTCGGCGATCAGTCGGTCATAGCGGTTGTAGTTCGATTCGCCCGGCCCGATCCGGTTCAGCATCTTCGCCGGGCGCTCGGCCGGCAGCGGATCGCGGACCGAGCCCCACACCTGGCCGATGCCGTCCATGACGTGCATGGGCTCGATCCGCCGGTCGAAACCGGAATCGATGTCGTCGCCGCGATAGTGCAGCTTGCCGATCGCCTCGACGCGGTGCCCTTCGCGTTGCAGGCGATGCCCCCAACTCGGGATAGCCCCGTCATAGGGATGGGCGTTGTCCCAATACCGCATCTCGTGGACATAGCGTCCGGTCGCGAAGGCGGCGCGCGCCGGGATGCAGATCGGCGAATTGGTGTAGGCGGCGGCGAACCGCGTGCCGCGCTCGGCCAGCCGGTCGAGATTGGGCGTTCGCACCATGTCGTGGCCGTAGCAGCCGAGCATCTTCGGATTGTGCTCGTCCGACATGATGAACAGCAGGTTCCGGCCTTCATTCATCGCGCTGGATCCCTTTGGTTTGATGATCTCCGCGGCCGCGGGAGAAAAAGACTACGACGAAGACCGCCAGCGCCATGAAGGCGATGGAGATCGGGCTGGAGAACAGGAACCACGGGTCGGCTCCCGTGGCGGAAAACGCCTGGCGCACCGCTTCCTCCAGGTTGTTGGCGAGGATGAAGGCGATCACGAAGGGCAACACCGAGAAGTGCAGCTTGCGCAGGACGTAGCCCACGAACCCGAAGAACAGCGTGGTGTAGATCGACAGCATCTCCGGGCGCTGCGCATAGATCGCGGTCAGCGTCAGCAGCAATACGACCGGCAGCAGGCGCTGCTTCGGAATGCGCACCATGATTCCCATCGAGCGCATGAAGGCCCCGCCCACGGTCCAGTTGAGCAGGTTGGCGAGGACCATCGTCGTGAACAGGCCGAAGGCGACGACCATTTCGCTGTTGACCTGGTCGGGGGTGAGCCTGAACACCGCCGGGCCGGGGTTGAAGCCGCTGATGGTCTCGGTGGCGAGTATGATGAACACCGCCGCGACATTGCCGGGGATGCCGAGCGAGAGCACCGGGATCAGGTTGGCGCCGGAGACCGCGCTGTTGGCCGCCTCGGTGGCCGCGACGCCCTCCGGCGCGCCCTCTCCGAACCGCACCGCGCCCTTGTGCAGCCTGCGTCCCGTGGCGTAGCCGAGGGTCGCCGCGAGGGTCGAGCCGATGCCGGGCAGGGCGCCCACCATCGTGCCGATACCGGCCGACATCCCGACGAACGGCGCGATGCGCCTGATGTCGCGCAACCGGAGGCGGTTGTCGCCCGACGCGGCCGGCGCCGCGATCGCGTCGGTCGCGCGTTTCTCCCGCCACATCTCCTCCAGCGCCCGGAACACCTCGCCGACGATCAGCACGCCGAGCACCGCGCTGATCAGGGGCAGGCCGCCGGCCAGCGCGTCCGAGCCGAGCGAGAGGCGCGGATGGTGGTCCTCGCCGGTGCCGATGAAGGCGAAGAACATGCCGAACAGCGCCGCGAGCACGCCCTTCCAGACCGAATCCCCCACCACCGCCGAGATGAAGGCGAGCGACAGGATGATCAGCGCCGCCTTCTCCGGAAAATCGAGATAGGCCTCGACCGCGATGGCGAGGAAGGGCGCGCAGGTGAACAGGACGAGATCCGAGAACGTGTCGCCGGAGGCTGAGGAGAAATGCGCGATGCGGAGCGCCTTGCCCGCCTCGCCCTTCCGGGTCATGGGAAACCCGTCGAGCGTGGTCATCAGGGAATCCGGCGTTCCCGGAGTGTTGAACAGGATCGCCGGCACCGCGCCGCCCACCGTCGCGCCCTTCATGATGCCGATCAGGAAACCGAGGACCGGCAGCAGGGCGTCGGGGTTGAAGCCGAAGATGGTGATCAGGATCGGCAGCGAGATCGCCATGGCGAACGGCCCGCCGAGGCCCGGCGTCGCGCCGACCACGATGCCGCCCAGGAAGCCGAGCGCCACCATGACAACGGTGATCGAGATCGGCAGGCCGAAGACGACGGCGACCGGGGCGTCGGTGAATACCGCGACGACGCCGAGCCAGACGTGATCGAGAAGGCCCATCACTGGTCGCCGTTGGGCGGCAACAGAAGGTCGTCGAAAGGCAGGTCGTATAGCCCGGCGAGGACGACCGCGGCGACAATGCCCGCGAGCGCGGCGCCCCGCGTCAACCGCTGCTCGACGACGGCGATTGTGCCCCCCACCAGCACCGCGCCGCCGATCAGGTAGCCGAGATACTTGTAGGGGACGGTGTCGCGCAGCTCGCGATAGCTGCCGATGGTGCCGCCCAGCCCATCGATCGCATCGACGACCAGCGGTCCCGTATGGCTCATCAGCACGAGGCCCGCGGCGATCGCCGCCGCGAGCCGGACGACGAACAGGAGGCTTTGCCGGTCCGGCGCGGCCTCCTCGCGACGGCGCCCGAACACCGCTGAGGCGGCCAGCAGGATTGCCGCCACGATCATGCCGACGGCGACCGCGGTCGGCGCCATGGCATCGCCGATGACGACGCGCCGCCTGAACGTCTCGACGACGCCGGTCTCGACGTCGGCGGGGATCCACACGCCCAGGGTCAGGAGGGCGAACGCGGCGAACACCGCCGCGACGCCCAGCGACCAGGGATCGCCGCGCATTTCGGTCCCGGCGGCCCGACCCGGCCCCGGGAAGCCCGCCTACTGCGTCGCCGCGATCAGCTGTCTGTTGCTCTCGACGCTGTCGGCGACCAGCTTCTCAAGCGCCGCCCCGGATATCAGGCTCGGACCGCCGAAGGCGCGCTGGACGAACTTCGCCGCCTTGGTGGACTTGTCGGTCAGCACCGCGGCGATGGCGTCCGCCATCCCCTTGCGAGAATCGGCCGGAATGCCCTTGGGGGCCACGATCAGGAACTTGACTCCCGCGGTATAGGGAATGCCGATTTCCTGGAGCGTGGGTATATCTGGCGAAATTTTCAGGCGCGTGGTCTCGCCCGACACGAGATTGACCAGATCGCCCGCCTTGACGCCCTTGTTCTGGATTCCGGCCACCCAGCCGGCATCCACGTCGCCCGCGGTGATCGCGTTGAGCACCGCCCTTCCGCCCCGTAACATGACGGTATTGAACTTCACGCCGAACTTCTGCTCCATGACGTAGGCGATATCCGCGAGCTTCGGCCCCATGGCGCCGAGCTTCACGGTGGTTCCGGACTTCGCCGCCGCGATCACGTCCTGGATCGACTTCCAGCCGCGGTTCGTCTTGGCGACGATCCCGAGCTGCGTGCCCGCCGTGGTGGTGACGTAGGTGAAGTCGTCCACCGCGTATCCGGGCTTCTTCATCGCGAGGGGGTTGTAGACGAAGGTCTGGGTGACCGCGATGCCGAAGGTCAGCCCGTCGTTCGGCTGGTCCTTCAGCTTGCGGGCCATCACCCCGCCGCCCTTGCCGGTGACGTTCTGCGGGATGATCTTCCAGCCCCGGGTCTTCTCCAGCTCGGTCGCGATCAGCCGCGCCTGGGTGTCGGCGCCGCCGCCCGCGGTGAAGGCGATCATCAGGTTGACCGGACCGGCGGGCTTCCACGCCGCGGCCGCCGGTCCGGCGCCCAGAGCCAGCGCGCCGGCGATCCCCGCCGCGGCTACGCAATTGCCATAGGATTTGAACGTCATCTCCTGCCTCCTGCTCGGGCGACCGCCCGATTTAGTTGTCATGGCAACCTTATCATCCGCACGCGCTCCCGGGCAACGCGCGATGCCTAGATATCCCGGTTCCGAAATTCATAGGCATGCAGCAGGGCCGATGCGCGGTCTCTCCGGCCACGCCTTTCCCACCCATCGTCATGCCCGGAACAAGTCCACTGCTGTCCGGTTTAACTTCGGGACGGGCTCCGTGCCGATGGGCGAGACCGTCTCCGCACCCCCGCTGTCACCCCGGACTTGTTCCGGGGTCCAGGCTCGCCCCGGACCCCGATCCGGGGAAAACCGGGCGACAGCGGTGCCTGACAGTCTGGACCCGGGAACAAGTCCGGGGTGACAGCGGGGCGACAAGGACGGCTGGTGCGGCCCGGCCGCAACCCGTGTCCCGATCCGGCGGAAGGGCCGAAAACCCGCCTGTACCAACGTCTTGCACCCCATCCAGCCAATCTAAACCGGACAGCAGTGGAACAAGTCCGAGCATCACGTGGTGGTGTGCCGTGGAAGGGGATGGAAACTTCGAAAACACGACACTAGCCGGTGTGCCGCCCGGCTTCGGGACCGCCGACCGGAACGTGCATTAGGTCCTCGCCCCAGACGATGTTGCCATCGAAGATTTCCGCCATCTCCGCGATCAGACGTTCGCGCACGCCGGGCACGTCCATCTGGTTGGAGACGTGGCTCACCACCAGGGTTCGGACTTTCGCATCCGCCGCGACCCGCGCGGCCTCCAGATGTCCGGCGGCGCCGCGCGTCCATTCGGGGCCCGGCGCGGTGCCCGAGATCTGATAGGTCATGTGAACCAGCACGTCCGCTCCCGCCGCGAGCCGCGCGAAAGCGGCCGATGGACCCGCGTCGCCCGAATAGGCGAAGCTGCCGTCCCCTGTGTCGAGCCGGAAGCCGAGGCATTCCAGCACCGGTTGGGCGTGCGGGACGCTGACGGTGGCGAGCGTCCAGCCGTTTCCCTCGACGGTATCGCCGCTCGCGATCTCCCGCACGACGGGTTGGGGAGGCTTCCGGGGGCGGGTGCCGCCGCGCGATTCGTACACCTGCACGCTGGGCTCCAGCGCCGTCCGGGCTTCGATATCCGGCCCGAACACGCCGTCCGCAGCGAACAGGAGCCGGGTCATGCGCGCGGTATGCACCGGGCCGTAGACATTGAGCTCCGGGACCTGGCCGGCGCCCTGGTCCCAGCGCGTCATCACCAGCCGCGCATAGTCGAGACAGTGGTCGTAGTGGAGATGGGAAAACACCAGGTCGGTGATGTCGGTCGCCCGGTATCCTGCCTCCATCATCCGGTGGTAGGCGCCCGGACCGAAGTCGAACAGGACGACGCTCTCGCCGCAATCCACGAGATAGCTGGAGCTGGCGCGTTGCAGGGATGGCGCCGGCGTTCCGGTGCCCAAGAGAACGATCTTCATGCCGCGCCTACGTCTCGGTGGCCCGGAGGAGCACCCGGGCGCGCTCGTCCAGCCTGGTCAGAAACGCCGCGAAGCTCTCGCGTTCGGTTTCCGTGAAATCCCGGAACAAATCCTCCTCCCGCTGGCGGGAGTGCGCGGAGATTTTCCGGTGCAACCTCCTGCCTTCCCGCGTCAGGGTCAGGATCCGGCTTCGTCCGTCGACCGGGTGGTCGCTCCGTTCGACGAGCCTTCGTTCGGTCAGGCGGTGGACCGCCCGGCTGACATTGCTCTTGTCCAGCACCGCGAACTCCGCGACGTCGCGCGCCGAGACGGGGCCGAGCGCGGCGAGGCTCGCAAGAACCCGCCATTCGAGCGAGCCCACGCCGAATTCGCGCCGATAGACCCGCGCGGACCAGAGCGTCAGGCGATTCGACAGCGTCGACAGCCGGTACCCGGTGATCCGGTTCAGGTCGAAACGAAGCGGATCCGGTGCGCGTCTCGGGTTCGTCATGCCGGGCTATTCCCGATGCTCGGGGAACTCGGACAGGATGTTACCGGGGCGGGCCCGAATCATGTCCATCAACTCGCGACGGAGGCCCTGACGCGCCGAGTCGCCGAACAAATTGTCCATTTCGTCCGGGTCGTTCGCGAGGTCGTACATCTCGCCCTCTCCCGAGAGGAGGTCCACGGTCAGCTTTGCGTCGGCCGTCCGGACCGTGCGCAGCTGGAGTTCGACGCCGGCGCGGCTGGGATGCAGGTTCCATTCGCTGTAGGCGACCTCCCGGCTCTCGGCGCCGCGGACGACGGGTTTGAGCGACCGGCTCTGGATGTCTTCGGGGCAGTCGATCCCGGCGTAGTCGTAGAACGTCGCGGCGAGGTCCACCGTCGACACCGGGTCCGGCACGACGCGCCCCGCTTCGATGCCGGGTCCCCGCAGGATCAGCCCGACCCTGAGCAAGCCCTCATAGGGCGTCGGTCCCTTGAGATAGAGGCCGTGATCGCCGAGCAACTCGCCGTGGTCGGCGGTGAAGACGGCAAGCGTGTCGTCCGCGAGGCCCAGCTCGTCCAGCCGTCCCAATATCCTGCCGACGCCGTGGTCGATGAACGCGATCTCGCCAAAGTAGTTGGCCGTCATCTCGGCGAGCTGACGGTCGGTCTGCGGCTCGATCCGGCTGTACTCGCGGCGCAGGATACGGGAGCGTTCGGTTCTCGCCCGAGGCTCGTTCTCCAGCGCAGCCCGATGCCACCACGGCCGGCGATCCAGATCCCGCCTGTGGGTCTGGGATATGTCGACATCGTCCGCGTGGTGCAGCCGGCTCCACGGTTCCGGACAATCGAACGGATGATGCGGGTCCGGGTAGGACACCCAGAGGCAGAACGGCTTCTCCCGGTCGCATTCGTCCAGGAAGGCAAGGGTGCGGTCGGTGACCCAGGTGGTCGAGTGCCACAGGTCGGGCAAACGGGAAAACCAGGTTTGCGCGGCATCGGGAGGCGGACCCGAATCCTGCGACCACAGCGACCACGCTTCCCCGTTCTTACCGTGGCTCCAGAACCAGCGCTCGAAATGGTGGCCGCGGGGGGGCTTCTCGCAGGGAAGGAATTCGTGCCAGTGGCCGAGGATCATCAACTCCACGTCGTCGAAGCCCATATAGGGCCCCGACCAGTCCGCCGGAAAACCGGCCGATTGTTCCCGGCTCTCCGGCGCGCCGTAAGGCGTCGCCTTCGGGTCTTCGCCGAAATGAGCCTTGCCGATGAACTTGCTGACATAGCCGGCGGTCGACAGGCGCCGCGCCCAGCCGCTTTCGGCGGTGTGCGCATCGAGATCGACGAAATTGTCATAGGCGCCGTGGGTGAGCGGCAGCATGCCCGTCAGGATCGACGCACGCGCCGGCTGGCAGACGAGATTGGGCGTGATGGCCGCGGAAAACCGCGTCCCCCCTTCCGCCATCCGGTCGAGCCAGGGCGTCCTGATTCGCCGCCCCTCGAACCCGAAACAGTCCCAGCGGTGCTGATCCGAGGTGATGAGCAGGATGTTGGGCGATCGTGGCACGGTATCGTTCCCCGATAAACGAACACAGGCTGCCGGAATTTAGTTGTCTAGGCAACCAGTTGACCGGATTGCAATTCCGTCCCCCGCTTCTTGTCGGGGTTCGGCCTTTCCCTCAAGATCGAAAGCAATCGTACGAACCGGGGAATCCTGTCTTGAGCGAACGCGAAATCCATCTGTGCGGCAGCATCCCTCTGGCGGACGCGCGGGAGGTCTTCACCGCCGTCTCCGACAGGCTGGGCAGCGCGGTGAAGCGCATTCCGGACGGGGAAACCGGCGAACGGCTGACCTGGATTCGTTGGCAGGACCATGTGTTCAGAGACCATCCCCAGCTGGAGCCGATCGAGTCGGAAGGCGACTACCGGAACGCCACCGCGTTCATCGGCGGCAAGAGCATCGCGCACACCACCTGGTGGAAAATTCGCGACGGCGTGTCTCCGGACGCCCTGGAAATGCGTCCGCTCGGCTACGCCCGGTGCGCCATGGAGAGCTTCGCGACATTCGAAGCGTTGCGGGAGGAGGGGAAAATAGCGGGCGACGCCCGGCTCCTGATCGCGGTTCCGAGTCCTTTCAACGTTCTGAACTCGGCGATCGCCCCGCAAGACCGGATCCGCGTCGAGCCGTCATACGTCGCGCGCATGAAGATGGAAATCGAGGAGGTCGCCGCCGCTCTGCCCCACGACCGCATCGCCTGGCAGTGGGACAACGCGCATGACATGCAGGCGTTCGACGGCGCGCGGCAAAGCTATTTCCCGTTCCATTGGGACGGCATCGCCGAGCGCCTGATCGAATGCGGCGAAGCGATCCCGGCCGGTATCGAGATGGGCTACCACTTCTGCTACGGCTCGTTCGGCGGCAGGCATTTCGTCGAACCGCGCGACATGGGACCCATGGTCGATCTCGCCAACCGGCTCGCCGCCGGCATCGAGCGGCCGATCGACTGGATCCACATGCCCGTACCCGTCGAGCGGGACGACGAAGCCTATTTCGAGCCGCTGCGCGACCTCGCCCTGAAACCCGCGACGAGGCTTTTTCTCGGCCTCGTCCACGACACGGACGGCGTCGACGGGACGCGCCGCCGGATGGCCACGGCCGACAGGTTCTTCCCGGGCTACGGCGTCGCGACCGAATGCGGCTTCGGCCGCCGGCCGCCGGAAACGGTGGGTCCGCTGCTCGACATCCACGCGGCGGTGGCGGGCATCCGCGCGACATGATGCGCTGCGTTCCGATCGCCCTCGCCGCCGTGCTGGCGGTCGTTCCCGCGCGCGCCGATCCGCTCCCGCTGGGCCGGTTCTCCTCCGGCGACATCGACGGCTGGAAGGTTCGCGAATTCGAGGGCCGGACCCGCTATCGCATCGTCGAGCTCGACGGCCGGCGGGTGCTGGAGGCGGACAGCGTTTCGTCGGCGTCGAGCTTCTACCTCGAAAAGGAGATCGACCTCACGGCGAGACCGATCCTGGAATGGAGCTGGCGGATCGAGAAGCCGCCCGGGGTAACGGACGAGCGGACCAGGGACGGCGACGACTTCGCGGCCCGCGTCTACGTGGTCGCTCCGGGAGAGGGTTTGTTCGGGTTGCCGTTCAGCATCAGCTACGTCTGGGCGGGACGGGCGAAGGTCGGCGAGTTCTGGCCCAACCCGTTCACCTCGAAGGTGACGATGTTCGCGCTCGATTCAGGGGCGGCATCCGCGGGCGTCTGGCGGACCCACCGGAGAGACGTCCGGGCCGACTTCCTTCGCCTGTTCGGACGCAAGGTCGACCGCCTCGAAGGCGTTGCGATCATGACCGATTCCGACAACAGCGGCCTCAAGGCCCGGGCCTGGTACGGCGATATCGTCCTTCGCGCTCGCTAGAGCAATATCCGACCGGACGCGGTCGTATCCGGCATCCCCCTCACCCCGGCCCTCTCCCCGCTGGGGAGAGGGAGAGTTGCGGCGCCGACCCTTCCTTACCTTCTCCCCTCCCGCTTGCGGGAGGGGCTGGGGGAGGGTGAATCGCGCTGACCCGACCCGACAAGGTCGGAAAATGCTCTAATTCTATGTTCCTCCCCGTAGACACTTCTCCGAGCGTCACGAATACTTGGCGCGTCGTTTCGGGGTAGGCGGTTGCCTTGGCCCGACGCGCAGGGAAGAACCCGAAAAAGCATCGATCGGAAAGGCGCGCGTATCGCGATGACCGACATTACCCTGGGCATCGAAGAGGAGTTGATGATCGTCGATCCCGAATCGCGGGACGTGGTGCCGGATCCGGACGAGCGGATTTTCGCGCAGGCGAGCGAATCGTCGGGCGAGCACAAGGTCGTCAATGAGTTCATGCGGTCTCAGGTCGAGACCAATTCGAGGGTGTGCAACTCCATCGTCGAGATCGAGCGAAGCCTCGGGGAGACCCGGCGTTGCGCGATCGAGGCCGCCCGGGACCACGGCGCCCGGATGATCGCATCCTCCACCCACCCCTGGGCGCGATGGCAGGATCAGAAGGTGACGGAGAAGGAGCGCTACCAGCGCGCCGAAGTGGAAATGCAGGACAGCGTGCGGCAGTTCTTCATCGGCGGGATGCACATCCATGCCGGTTTCGGCGACGACGACCGCAGGATCGAAGTCCTGCACGCGCTGCGCGGCTACCTGGCGGTGTTTCTGGTGCTCTCCTGCTCGTCTCCCTTCTACGGGGGCCGGTTGACCGGGCTGAAATCGTATCGCCAGATGGCGGTCGCCGCGCTGCCGCGTACGGGAACCCCTCCCGCGATGCGCACGCGCCGCGAATACGACGCCGTGGTGGAGCGCTACCTCGCCATCGAGGCGATCGAGGACGGCAGCGAGCTCCGGTGGGATATCCGCCCGTCGGCGAGCTACGCGACCATCGAACTCCGGATTTGCGACATTTGCCCGCTCATCGAGGACGCCGTGGCCATCGCGGCCCTCTACGCGTGTCTCATCCGCCACCTGAACGAGAGGCTGGATGCGGGCGACCGGCTGGATGGGGCGCCGCCGGAGTCGATCGAGGAAGGGCGCTGGCTGGCGCAGCGTTACGGCACGTTCGCCTTCCTGCCGCATCCCGACGGGCGCGGCGGCCGGACCGACGTGGCCGACCTGGTGGACGAGCTCGTCGCCGCGCTTGCCGACCATGCCCGCGCGCTCGATTGCGAGGCGGCGCTCGCCCGAATCCCGCGAATCGTCGCCCTGGGCAACAGCGCGGACCGTCAGGAAGACGTGTACCGTCAGGCCATGCTCGACGGAGCGGACGGCCCGGAAGCGTTGCGGGCGGTGGTCGATTCCGTCATTGACGAGACCGAACGAGAAGTCGCGGGGACGTCGCCGCCACCGGGCGCATAGCGGTTCCATGACGGCCGGAATGAAGGGCAAGACCTGTCTGATCACCGGCGCCAATGCCGGTATCGGCAAGGCGGCGGCGATCGGCCTCGCGCGCCAGGGCGCCCGGGTCGTGCTGCTGTGCCGCAGCGAGACCCGCGGCCGCGCCGCGTTGGCGGAGATCGAACGGCGCAGCGGCAGCGGTTCGCTCGACCTGCTCGTCGCCGACCTCGCTTCCCAGCGGCAGATCCGCAACGTGGCGGAAGAATATCTGCGACGGTTCGACCGTCTCGACGTACTGGTGAACAACGCCGCCGTGCTTGCCCGGCCGGAACGCGCTCTGAACGAGGACGGGTTGGAGATCACCTTCGCCGTCAATCATCTGGCGCCGTTTCTGCTCACCGGTCTGTTGCTGGACCGGCTCAAGGCATGCTCGCCGGCGCGGATCGTCACCGTCGCTTCCGGCGCGCACCGGAAGGCCGAGATCGATTTCGACGACTTGCAGAACGAGAGAGACTACACGCCCATCGCCGCCTACAGCCGGTCGAAACTGGCGAACGTGTACTTCACGTACGAGCTCGCTCGACGCCTCGAAGGAACCGGCGTCACCGCCAATTGCCTGCATCCCGGGGTGGTCTCGACGGCCCTGTTCCGCGACCTCAGACCCGTGCAGCGCGCGGCCGTGTGGCTGGCCCGCCCGTTTCTCCTGAAACCGGAACGCGGCGCCGATACGGCGGTCTATCTTGCCGGCGCCTCCGAGGTCGAGGGCGTGACGGGGCGGTATTTCGAGAAACGGGAGCAGGTCGCGTCTTCGCCCGTCTCCTACGACCAGGACGTCGCGCGCCGGCTCTGGGACGTCAGCGAAACGCTGACCGCGTTGACCGCGGCGTAGGCCCCGGCAGCCCGGTTCAGCGCTCCGACTGCGCGTGCGCCTCGACCAGCCAGAGGTTCTTGTCGATGTCGCGCGACACGCCCACAAACAGATCCTCGGTATCCGCGTCGCCGACCTCTCCGGCTTCGGCGATGGCCGCTCGAACCGCCTTGCCGAACGACGCCAGGGCGGTGCCGGCCGCCGCCACGTGTTCGCCGCCCGAATAAACGTCCAGCGGGTATTCCGGGAGGGTCGAGGCGGATGCGGCGACCGCCGCCGTTCCCCGCGCGGTTCCGCCCAGCGCGGTGACCCGTTCGGCCATGTCGTCGACATGGACCTGCACGGCGGCGTGGACCCTGTCGAACAGCTCGTGCAGCGCGATGAACGCCGGACCCTTGACGTTCCAGTGAGCCTGCTTCATCTGGCTCGACAGGTCGACGGCATCGGCGAGCCGGGAATTGAGGAGTTCGACCATCGCCCGGCGCGTGTTGTCCGGAATGTCGATCCTGGTGGGATGCAATGTCTGCGACATGGCGTTCCTGCCTATTTCTTGGAATCATTCTAAATGTTGGGGCAAGCCGTACGATTTCAAGGGGTAAACGTCCTTTTCCTGTCCGCGATCGCGGTGGCGGTCGGGGATCGGTCGCGGCGCCTCAGGCGGCGATCGACGCTTCGACCGCGCTTCCGTTGAACGACAGCCCGTTCCCGGCACGGCCGATCCGCACGGTTTCCCCGTCCTTCACCCTGCCTTCCAGAATGAGGGTGGCGAGCGGGTTTTGCAGGCTGCGCTGGATGACCCGCTTGAGCGGGCGCGCGCCGTAAGCGGGGTCGTAGCCCTGCTCGGCGAGCCATGTCCTGGCGTCGCCGGAAACGTCGAGCGCGATCTTGCGGTCCTCCAGCAGGCTTTCGAGCCGGGCGAGCTGGATGTCGACGATCGCCGCCATGTGGCTTCGCTCGAGCCGGCGGAACAGCAGGATCTCGTCCAGCCGGTTGAGGAACTCCGGACGGAAGGCGGCGCGAACGGCTTCCATCACCCGATCGCGCAGGACGGCGGTGTCCTCGCCCTCCGGCTGTTCGGCGAGCCATTCGCTTCCCAGATTGGAGGTGAGCACGACCAGCGTGTTGCGGAAATCCACCTGCCGCCCGTGCCCGTCGGTCAGCCGTCCCTCGTCGAGCACCTGGAGGAGGACGTTGAAGACGTCCGAATGGGCCTTCTCGACCTCGTCGAACAGCACCACCTGATAGGGCCGGCGGCGCACCGCCTCGGTCAGCGACCCGCCCTCCTCGTAGCCGACATAGCCCGGCGGCGCGCCGATCAGCCGGGCGACGGAATGCTTTTCCATGAATTCCGACATGTCGATGCGCACCATCGCCGCCTCGTCGTCGAACAGGAATTCGGCGAGCGCCTTGGTGAGCTCGGTCTTGCCCACCCCGGTCGGGCCGAGAAACATGAACGAGCCGAGCGGGCGGTTGGGGTCCTGGAGCCCCGCCCGGGCGCGCCGGACGGCGTTGGCGATCACGGCGACGGCGTCGTCCTGGCCGATCACCCGGCGGCCCAGGGTCTCCTCCATCGCGAGCAGGCGGTCGCGCTCTCCCTCCAGCATCTTGTCGACCGGAATGCCGGTCCAGCGGGACACCACGGATGCGATGTCGCCGTCGGTGACTTCCTCTTTCAGCATGCGCGTGCCGCCGTTTTCGGGCCGCTCTTCGGACTCGGCGAGGTCCCTCTCAAGCTGCGGGATGAGCCCGTAGGCGAGCTCGCCCGCGCGCGCGAGGTCGCCGCCCCGCTGCGCCGTTTCCAGCTCCGAGCGCGCCCGGTCCAGTCGTTCCTTGACCTTCTGGCTTTCCGAGATCTTGTCCTTCTCGCGGGTCCAGAGCGCGGTCAGCTCCGTGGCTTGCTCTTCCAGATCGGCGAGCTCGCGTTCCAGCGTTTCCAGCCGCTCGCGCGCCGCCTCGTCGTTTTCCTTGCCCAGCGCCTCGCGCTCGATCTTGAGCTGGACGATGCGGCGGTCGAGCTCGTCGATCTCCTCCGGCTTGGAATCGACCGTCATCCGGAGGCGCGAGGAGGCCTCGTCGACGAGATCGATCGCCTTGTCGGGCAGGAACCGGTCGGCGATGTAGCGGTTCGCCATCGTCGCCGCGGCGACAAGGGCGCCGTCGGTGATCCGGATGCCGTGGTGAAGCTCGTACTTTTCCTTGAGACCGCGCAGGATCGAAATCGTGTCGGCGACCGTGGGCTCGGTGACGAACACCGACTGGAAGCGCCGCGCCAGCGCCGCGTCCTTCTCGATGTGCTTGCGGTGCTCGTCCAGCGTCGTCGCGCCGATGCAGTGAAGCTCGCCGCGCGCCAGCATCGGCTTGAGCATGTTGGACGCGTCCATCGCGCCCTCGGCGGCGCCGGCGCCGACCAGCGTGTGCAGCTCGTCGATGAAGACGACGATGTCGCCTTGCGACGCCTCGATCTCCTCCAGCACCGCCTTCAGCCGTTCCTCGAACTCGCCGCGATACTTGGCGCCCGCCACCATAGCGGCGAGGTCGAGCGCCATCAGCCGCTTGTCGCGCAGCGGCTCCGGCACGTCGCCGTTGACGATGCGCTGGGCGAGACCCTCGACGATGGCGGTCTTGCCGACGCCGGGCTCGCCGATCAGCACCGGGTTGTTCTTGGTGCGCCGGGCCAGCACCTGGATGGTGCGGCGGATCTCCTCGTCGCGCCCGATCACCGGGTCGAGCTTGCCCGATTCGGCCCGTTCGGTGAGGTCGGTCGCGTAGCGCTCGAGCGCGTCATAGCCCTGTTCCGCGCTCGCCGTGTCGGCGGTGCGGCCCTTGCGCAGCTTTTCGATCGCGGCGTTGAGCAATTGCGGCGTCACGCCGCTCGCCTTCAGGATGTCCGCCGTTTCCGAACCCCTGGCGAGGCAGGCGGCGAGCAGCAAACGCTCGACGGTGACATAGCTGTCGCCGGCCTTTTCCGCGGCTTCCCGCGCCGCGGAAAGAAGCCGGGACGCTTCGTTGGTGATGTAGAGCCGGTCGTCGCCGCCCTCGACCCTGGGAAGTTTGTCGAGCGCCGCCTCGGTCCGTTCCAGCGCCGCCGCCGGATCGCCCCCGGCGGCCTGGACCAGCCCCGCGCAGAGACCTTCGCGGTCTTCGAGCAGGACCTTGAGAATGTGCTCGGGCGTCAGGCGCTGATGGTGGCGCGAGACGGCCTGGGACTGGGCCGCCTGCACGACGCCGCGCGCCCGTTCCGTGTAACGGTCGAAATCCATCGGCTGCAACTCCGGTTACAGACATTGCATCATATGCCCCCTGAATCAGGCGGGCGGGCGAGCGAACCCTTCCGGCGTCCGCTCGGCGATGGATATATGGAAACCCCGCAGGGGCCCTGCAAGACCCGCCCCCCCCCCCCCCGGCCCCTCCCGCAAGCGGGAGGGGAGAAGACAAGGAGTCGCCGAGCGCGTCCCCTCTCCCCAGCGGGGAGAGGGTTAGGGTGAGGGGGATACTGCGTCCCTATCGAAGGGTTCGGGCAGGCCCTATTCCTGGGTCTGCGGCTCCGGGGCCGGGCTTTCCTGGGGGGGACTCCCCGACAGCCCGTTCTGCGACGGCTGTTCGGGGGACGCCCCGCTGCCGTTGGAGACGACTTCGATCGGCTGCCGCGGCGCGCCGCCGTTGCCGTCGGCCCGCTGTTCGTGCTGCTGGTTCTGGCGATGGCCCTGGGCGTTGCGGTCTTCGCCGGCGCCGTTGGCCGTCATCACCCGGTAATAGTGCTCGGCGTGCTGGAAGTAGCTCTCCGCCGTGATGCGGTCGCCCACCGACGATGCGTCCCGGGCAAGCGCAAGATATTTCTCCACCACCTGCTGGGCGTTTCCCCGAACTTTCACTTCGGGACCGTTGCTCTCGAAGGTCTGTGACCGTGGATGCGTGTTCTTGCGTCCTGTGCGGCCGCGCATACGCTTCGGATTCGATCCTTGTCTCATAGGTCCCATCTTCTCTGTTCAGGTCAGGCTGTCTCTTTTCCCCCAGCGTGGCGCCCGGCCGCGCTTCGCGGCGGCGGCGTCTTGAGACCCGGGCGGCGTGCTGTAGGGGTGCGCCTTAGTTGCGGCCTGCAGTCCTGAGCCAACGGCTTGCTGCTTTGCCAGATCGTCAGGCTAGACCGCGAGCCCCTTCTTTCCAACCATTATCTTGCTGTTCGCGCGCGGATCAACCCCGGTGTGAAAAGCCGAGGCAGCGGACGTTCCCGCCGAGATCCGCCTTGCGCACGAATCGCGTGAGGCCCGCCGCCGCCATGATCGCCTCCACCGGCTCTTCCTGCCCGGCGCCGATCTCCAGAAACGCGGCGCCGCCCGGCGCGAGACGGCCCGCCGCCGCCGGGGCGATTCGCCGATAGGCATCCAGCCCGTCCGCCCCGCCGTCCAGCGCCGCCTGCGGATCCCACGACGAAACCTCGGGCTCGAGCCCGCCGATCTCCGGCGTGGGAATATAGGGCGGGTTGCTCAGGATCAGGTCGAACCTGCCGGCGATGCCCGCGTCCCAGTCGGCGCGGCGGAAGGAGGCGCGGTCCGAAAGGCCGAGCGCGGCGGCGTTCCGCGCGGCCCGCGCGACGGCCCCCTCCGCGATGTCCGTCCCGATGCCGGTCGCCCCCGGCCGCGATTCGAGAACCGCGAGCAGGAGGCACCCGGTCCCCGTCCCGAGATCGAGGACCCGCAGCGGGCCCTGCCGTTCCCCGCACCATTCGAGCGCGGCTTCGACGACCGTTTCGCTGTCAGGCCGGGGGTCCAGGGTGTCCGGGGAGAGGGAGAAGCGCAGGCTCCAGAATTCGCGCTCGCCGAGGATGCGCGATACCGGCTCCCGGAGAGCGCGGCGCGCCACCAGGGCCAGGAACCGTTCGGCGCCGGATGCCGGGACGGACGCATCGGGCTCGCGGATCAACGCTTCCAGGGATCGGGCGAGGGCCGTCCGCAGGAGAATCCGCGCGTCCGCGCGCGGCGAGGGGATGCCGGCCGCCTCCAGCCTTTCCCCGGCGTCGCGAAGCAGCGCCTCCACGGTCCGGCTCAAGAGATCTCGGCGAGGCGCTCGGCCTGGTCGTGGGTCGTCAGCGCGTCGATCACCTCGTCCAGCGCCTCCCCGGACAGGATGCGGTCGAGCTTGTGGAGGGTGAGGTTGATCCGGTGATCCGTCACCCGGCCCTGGGGGAAATTATAGGTGCGGATCCTCTCGGACCGGTCGCCCGAGCCGACCTGCGACTTTCGCTCGGCGGCCCGCTCGGCGTCCCGCGCCGCGCGTTCCGCCTGGTAGAGCCGCGCGCGCAGCACCTTCATCGCCTTGGCGCGGTTCTTGTGCTGCGACTTCTCGTCCTGTTGCGAGACCACGATCCCGGTCGGGACATGGGTGATGCGGACGGCGCTGTCGGTGGTGTTGACCGATTGGCCGCCCGGACCCGATGCGCGGAAGACGTCGATCCGGAGATCGCGCTCGTCGATCTCGACATCCACCTCTTCCGCCTCCGGCAGCACCGCGACGGTCGCCGCCGAGGTGTGGATGCGGCCGCTCGATTCGGTCTCCGGCACGCGCTGCACCCGGTGGACCCCGGATTCGAATTTGAGCCGGGCGAACACGCCCGAGCCGGAGATCTCCGCGATGGCTTCCTTGAAGCCGCCGATCCCGGTCTCGGTGGTCTGCATCAGGGCGAGACGCCAGCCGTGGAGCTCGGAATAACGCTGATACATGCGGAACAGGTCGGCCGCAAAAAGCGCCGCCTCGTCGCCGCCGGTGCCGGCCCGGATCTCCAGGATGGCGTTCTTCTCGTCGGCGGCGTCCCTCGGCAGCAGCAGGACCTTCAGCCGATGCTCGTGCCCGGCGATGGCCTCCCGCACCGTCGGCAGCTCCTCCTGCGCGAGCGCGCGCATTTCGGCGTCTCCGTCCTCGGCGCCCGCCAGCTCTTCCAGCCCTTCCGCCTCGCGCTCCGCGGCGCGGAGCGCCTGGATCGCCTCGACGACCGGGGTCAGATCGGAATATTCCCTGGACGCGCGGACGAAGGCCTGCGTGTCGCCGATGTCCCCGCCGCTCATCCGCGCCGCCAGCTCCTCGTGGCGCCGCAGGAGCCTGTCGAGCTTTTCGTCCATGCTCACCGGCGGTCCCGCCCGTTCACCGGTACCGGGCCAGACGGTCGGACAGGGCGGCGAGGGGAATTTCTTCCTGCTCGCCGCTGTCGAGGTCCCGCACCGTCGCGACATCCCGCGAAAGTTCGTCCTCGCCCAGGATGACGGCGGCGCGCGCGTTCAGGCGATCCGCCCGGCTCAGGCGGCGCCGCAGATTGCCCCGGTAGCCGAGCTCGATCGCGAACCCGGCGCGCCTGAGCGCGTCGGCAAGCACGAGGGTCCGGGCCTCTGCCTCCGCTCCGACCGGGACCAGCGCGAACGGCCGCGGCGGCGGATCGGGCTCGCGCGCCAGCATCGACAGGCGCTCGATGCCCCCGGCCCAGCCGATCCCCGGCGTCTCCGGCCCGCCCATCTGGCCGACCAGCCCGTCATAGCGTCCGCCGGCGATCACCGCGCCCTGCGCGCCCAGCGCATCGGTGGTGAACTCGAACGCGGTGTGGCAGTAATAGTCGAGCCCGCGCACCAGGCGCGGGTTGACCGTGTAGGCGATGCTGAGCCGGTCGAGCCCAGCGCGGACCTCCGCGAAGAAATCCGACGACTCCGTGTCGAGACTGTCCGCGAGCAGCGGGGCTTCCGCGATCGCGGCGCGGTCGCCCGCGTCTTTCGAATCGAGGATGCGGAGCGGGTTGCGCGCCAGCCGCGAAAGACTGTCCTCCGACAGCCCGTCCCGCCGGGCTTCGAAATACTCGACCAATACCTTGCGATAGGCTTCCCGGCTCTCCGCGTTGCCGAGCGAGTTGAGCTCCAGGGCGGTTTGCCCGGCGACGCCGAGCTCCTGGAGGACTGCCGCCCCGAGCGCGATCGCCTCCACGTCGCCCAGCGGCTCCGCGACGCCGAGCAGCTCCACCCCGATCTGGTGGAACTGCCGCAACCGCCCCTTTTGCGGCCGTTCGTAGCGGAACATCGGGCCGGCGTAGAAATACTTGAGCGGCAGGTGCTGGGCGAGGCCGCCCGAGATGACGGCCCGCGCCACGCCCGCGGTCCCTTCCGGGCGCAGCGTCACCTCCGCGCCGCTGCGGTCGGTGAAGGTGTACATCTCCTTGGTCACGATGTCGGACGTGTCGCCTAGGGTGCGCTTGAAAACCTCCGAAAACTCGAAGATCGGGGTCGCCATCTCGTGATAGCCGTAGCGCTCCGAAACCGCGCGCGCGGCCTCCGCGACGCGGCGGAATGCGCGCGCCCGGTCAGGCAGAAGGTCGTGCGTGCCGCGAACCGGCTGAAGTCTGGCCATGTCCCGCTTTCCTGAACGCGCGGGTTATAGCGCAACTCCGCCAAGGGAAAAACGCGGGAACGCCCCTCACCCCGGCCCTCTCCCCCGCGGGGGAGAGGGAGACTCGCCGCGCCGACTCCGCTCTATCTTCTCCCCTCCCGCTTGCGGGAGGGGCCGGGGGAGGGTGGCTGCAGACGGAAAGACAGGCGCCCGGTCATGGATCGGCCCGGCCGCGCAGGCTGTCGGGGTCGAGGTCGATATCGCGGATGACCGCGCCGGGCGGGCCGAGCCGGGGGATCGCCTCGCCGTCCACCAGGATGTCGAGGCCGCCGGCGTTTCCGGTGACCATCGTAAGCTTTTGCCGTTCGGGAACGGCGTAGCTTTCGCCCTCCCGCAGCAGGCCCGAATAGAGCGGAGACTCGCCGTCCGAACGAATCTCGATCCAGCTGTCGGTCGTCGCCCGCAGCACGACGCGGGAGACGGTGTTCTCCTGCCGGTCCCCGGCGGCCGTCCCCTCCGGCGTCGGAGCGCCGTCGTCGGCGGCGGGCGGCGCGGGCGCGGGGAGGGAGGTCGTAAGGATCTCCGACGGCGGGACGGTGTCGGTTTCCTCGGGGGCCGATGGGATCGCGGGCCGGTCTTCTTCCGCGGCTGCGGGGGTTGCATTCGCCGGTTCCTCCGCGGGAGTCTCCCCGGAGGATTCCGCGGGGGGCGACCGGTCCGGCGGTTCGGTCGCGGGAATCGATCGCTCCGGTACGGCGGCAGCCGTCTCCACCGGCTCTTCGCCGCTCTCGTCCTTTACCTCTGGAGCTTCCGGCGAGGGCGGTTGCGGCACGGGTTCGGCGGGGGATTCGGGTGGCGCCGCATCCCCGGCGGGGTTTGCCGCGGGAGGCTCGCCGCCGGCTTCGGGCTCCCCTTCGAGCAGGCTGGCCAGCCGGTCCGGCAGCGCGGCGACCCGCTCGACCGGGTCTCCTTCGGTATTCGAGACGAAGTACCAGACGCCGTAGACCGCGACCGCCAGCAGCACGGCCAGCAGCAGCACCGACCGGGTCGGCAGGTGCCCTTCGTCTACCGGCGCGAATACCTGGAGCCGGTCGCGTTCTCCCGTGGCCTCCCGCGCCGCCTTGAGACGGTCCGCCAACCCGGTTCCGTCGAGGCCGAGATAGTTGCCGTAGGCGCGCAGGAAACCGGTCTGATAGGCGAGACCCGGCAGCTCGTCCAGGCGTCCCTCTTCCAGGGCGAGGAGATAGACGTGACGGATGCGCAGATCCTGCGAGATTTCGGGAAGGCTCCGCCGGAGCAGGACCCGGGCCTCGCGCAGGTCCGCGCCCACCTCGACGGCGTCGAACCCCCCGGCCGGCGAATCGTTGCCCGGTGCGTCCCTGGAAACGGCGATGGGTCCTGCCTCCCCGTCTGCCCCCGCAATTCCCGAATATAGGGCAGACGATCCATCATGGAAGGAGGGCTTTTTTGAGGCGGGATCGGGCCCTCGATGAACCCGGTGCCGGCGACCGCGGCGTCATGGATCGCCGAGCGGCGAGGCGGTCGATCAGCTTCTGATTGTCGCGGCCCTCGTACTGGGCGACGTCGGCGAGCCAGCGTTCCTCGACGAGGCGGCGCCGGGCGATGCGGTCCTTCGCCTCCGCCGTGAGCCGGTTGACCACGGTTTCCATGACGTCCCGGAACGGACGGGAGTGGGAGCCGTGTTCGTCGTAGGGCATGTCGTCGGGCACGGGCCGACGGTTGCGGCGGAAGTCGATTCCTTGTCAAGGAGGGGTGCCAATGCGCCGTTCAGTTGCGCGCGCTTGCCTTGCTCGCCATAAGTGGACGGCTGAAATCGAATTGGCAGGAAGATGATGGCCAAGCACGGCGGCGAACCCGCTTTTCCACGACCGCGCTCACACGACTCCCTTGGTCACAGTGCCAGTCAGCAGGGCATGTCCCTCCGGGACTGGTTCGCGGGGCAGGCACTGGCAGCCACCGATTGGGAGGTGGCGCTAAGCGAAGAATTCAAGACGCCGACCTTGATGGAGGCGTCGGGTGGCGTTGATGCGCGCTTCAACGCACTCGCAGCTCGGTGCTACGAAATCGCCGACGCGATGTTGGCTGCGCGGGAGACTGGCGACTAGCGACGATGAGTTATATGCGGAAACTGGCGCTCATCGTCTCCGTCCTGGCTCTAGCGGCGGGCGGGATTTATAGCGTCATAAGGAGCGATGTCGGCCCGATATTGATCGCTGGGATTTTTACCTACTTTCTGATACGGACAACCTAACCCTAACGTTTCCTCACCGCCCCCCGCCGCCCATCCGCAGCGGGGCATTCGCATGATCCCCAACCGGTTTCACCCGAGCAAATCGTCCGCGCCTAACCCTCGCTCCAATCGGGCGGAGACGTTCGAACCCTGGTCGCGGCGGAGACGGCGGTCGCGGGCGAGGGCCATGCTCTACAGCGCGCTCCTTGTGGCCCTGCTCGCGGCGCTTTACGTCCAGACGACAGTTCACTGGATCACCCTGAACGCGACAGTCGACCTGATGGTCGGGGAATGCGAGATCTATCTCAACGCGGAAAGGAACGCCGGGCGCTTCACCTGCAAGCGGCATCCTCAGTAGCCGCCTCAGCGCCCCCCGTCCCCCCAATCCGCAGCGACTTGCCGCCCGTCTTCCTCACCGACCCCGCGTGACACAACACGCAGGCATCCGAGCCGTCCGGCGATACCTTGAGCTTCTGCCTGATCTCACGCTTCGGGGCGAGGAGGAGGCCGGACTCGTCCTCGCGCAGCACCCGGACGGCGGCGATCTCGGTTTCCAGCCGGGGATCGTCGGGGATGTCGCCGTCCTGGAGCCACTCGCTGAAGCGGCCGTGCATCCGGGCGCGCTTGTTGCGGTATTTGGGCTCGGTCGCCTTGGCGCCGAAATCGACCAGCTTGAGCACGCGCTGGAACCCGCGCGAGCACAGCGTGTCGTAGACCCAGAGCCTGTCCGTTTCAGATAGAAGCGCCCTTACCCCGGTATCCTCACCGTCATGGTCGGCGAAGGCCGACCATCCACGAGTTTTTAAGGCGTTGGAAACAAAAAACAAAACGTGGATGGTCGGCCTTCGCCGACCATGACGGAAGAGAACGGATGAAGCGGTTCCAACCGAAACAGATCCGCTCTAACCCGCATTTCTCACGAGCGGCAGGCGCTTCTGGTGTCCAGCGCGCGGGAATGGCTGCGTGACAAGGGCTTGCCCCCCGCCGGCGGTTTCGGCGAAGCGCGCAGTCTGTCCTCCGCTCCGCTGTCACCCCGGCCTTGAGCCGGGGTCCAGGCCTGCCCCGGACACCGATCCGGGGAAAGCAGGACGAGAGCGGTGCCTGTGGCTCTGGACCCCGGCTCAAGGCCGGGGTGACAGGCTTGGGGTCGGCCGCGGTGCGAGCTCCTCTTCGGCGTTTGGTGAGAAATCCGGGTTAGGGCCTATCCGTTTCAGATTGAACCGCCTCCCCGTCATGGTCGGAACAAGTCCGGCCATGACGGGGTAGGGGAGAGGCCGGGGCGCGGCGGGATCGGGCTCACACCTCGTTCAGCTCGATCCCGTGGTCGATCGCGTAGTCGCGCAGGCGTTCCCGGATGCTGTGGTCCGGCAGGCCGAGCAGCGTGTTCACGAATTCGGCCAGCGCGCCCGCGTCGAGTCCGGCGATCATCGTCTTCACCGCTCCCACCGTGCCGGCCGGGGCGGACAGGTTGCGGAAGCCGATGCCGATCAAGGCCATCGCCTCGATCGGCCGGCCCGCCATCTCGCCGCAGATCGATATCTCGACCCCGTGTTCGACGCATCGCCGGACCAGGCCCTCCAGCACCGAGAGCAGCCCCGGGGACAGCACGTCGTAGCGGTCGGCGACGCGGGGGTTGCCGCGGTCGACGGCGAACAGGAACTGGAACAAATCGTTGCTGCCGACCGAGAGGAAGCCGACCTGGGGCAGCAGCGAGTCGAGCTGGTACATCAGGCTCGGAACTTCCAGCATGGCGCCGACTTCCAGCGGCTCCGGAACGGGCCGGCCGCGGCGTTCCGCCCGATCCATCTCCATATCGAGGATCGAGCGCGCGGCCTCGAATTCCGCCACCTCGGCGATCATCGGGAACATCACGCTGAGGGGCCGTCCGTCGCAGGCGACGATCAGGGCGCGGAGCTGCTGGCGCAGCATGCTCGGCCGGTCGAGCGCGACCCGGATCGACCGCCAGCCCATGGCCGGGTTCTGGTCGAAGGAATCGCGGAAATAGGGGAGTTGCTTGTCGCCCCCGATATCGAGGGTGCGGAACTTGACCGGCCGTCCCGCGGCGCCTTCGAGCACGCGGCGGTACAAATCGGTCTGCGCCTCCACGGTGGGAAACTCCGAATGGACCATGAACGGGATCTCGGTGCGGTAAAGCCCGATCCCGTCGGCGCCGCTGGCATCGAGCGACTTGAGATCCATCAGCAGGCCGGCGTTGATGTTGAGGCTGATCTCCACCCCGTCGCGGGTGACCGCGGGTTCGTCCCGTTTCGCGCTGTAGGCGGCAAGCCGGCGCTCCCGTTCGGAGAAATGGTCCGCCACCATCTGCTGGATGTCTTCGCCCGGCCGGACATAGACTTGGGAATGGTCGCCGTCGACGATCACCGGGTCCATCGGGTCGACTTGCGAAAGCGCTCCCTTGATCCGCCCGACAACGGGGATCCCGAGCGCGCGGGCGACGATCGCGACATGCGAGTTGGACGAGCCCTCCTCGAGAATCAGGGCCTTCAACCGCTTGCCGGTGTAGTCGAGAAGCTCCGCCGGTCCGATCGAGTGAGCGACCAGCACCATCGACTCCGGCTGGTCCTCCAGGTCCGCCGGACGAAGCTCGCCGGACAAATGGTGCAGCAGCCGGTATGCGAGGTCCTCGAGGTCCGCCATCCGCTCCCCGAGATAGGGGTCGGTGATCTGGCGCATCCGCGCGCGGGTGTCGTCGAGCACCTTCTGGACCGCGGCTTCGGCGGTCAGCCCGCCGTCGATGGCTTCGCCGATCCGGCGCAGCCAGCCGCGGTCTTCCGCGAACTTCCGGTACGCCTCCAGCACGTCGCGATGCTCGCCGGGCCGGCCGAACGCATCCAGCGTCAGCATGTCGTCGAGCTCGCTGTGCATCGACGACAACGCCTCGGCGAGCCGCCGGTGCTCGTCTTCCGGTTCGTCGGCGAGAAGCTGGGGGACGCTGACCCTCGGCGTGTGGTGGACCGCTTCGCCCATGGCGAGGCCTTCGTTGATCCGCACGCCTTCGAGGCGGATGGCGAGAACCGCGTTGCCCTGGGCCGGCGCGGTCTCGACCGGGCTGACCAGCCCGCCCGAGGCGATCAGCTCGGCGATGATCACGGCGATCACCTCCAGCGTCTCGACCTCGTCTTCGGTGTAGTGACGCCGGGCCCGGTTCTGCACGACCAGCACGCCGCGGACCCGGCCGCCGCGCAGCACCGGCACCCCGAGCAACGAGCGATAGACCTCTTCTCCGGTTTCCGGACGGTAGCTGAACAGCGGGTGGCTCTGGGCGTCCGGCAGGTTCAGCGGACGCGCCCTGGCCGCCACCTCGCCGACCAGCCCCTCGCCGACCCGGAGCCGCGTATGGTGCACGGCCGACGGGTTGAGCCCTTCGGTCGCGAACAGCTCCAGCAGCTCGCCCGCGCGCATCACGTAGACCGAGCACACCTCGGCGACCATCTCGGCCGCGATTACCTTGACGATCTCGTCGAGGCGGTCCTGCGCCGATCCGTCCCCGGCCATGATCGTCCGGAGGCTCCGGAGTGCCTGGCGATGACCGCCGATGCCAGTCTGCGCCATCGCAGTCAATCCCGGTGTCCCGCCCTTGCCTCGATGGCCGAGAGCGCCTGGTCCACCAGCTCGCCGATGATCTCGGCGGTCGTCCGTTCGTCGACCACCATGCCGACGCTCTGTCCCGCCATCAGGGATCCGGACTCGATGTCGCCGTCGATCACCGCGCGCCGCAGCGCGCCGGCCCAGAAATGCTCGATCTCCAGCTGGGCCTCGTCCTGCGCCATCTCGCCGGCGCGGACCTTGGCGATCACGCGCCTCTGGGTCTCGATGAATTCCTGCGTGCCCTTGTTCCGGAGCGCCCGCACCGGCACGACCGGAAAATCGGGGTCGATCTGCACCGACGTCACCGCGTCGCGCGCGGACGCGCGGATGAAGGCGCGCTTGAAGTCGGGATGGGCGATCGACTCGGTCGCGCAGACGAAGCGCGTGCCGAGCTGGCAACCCGAAGCGCCGAGCTCCAGATAGCTCAGGATCGCGTCGCCGCGCCCGATTCCGCCGGCGATGAAGACCGGCACCTGGTCCATGTTGGGCAGGATTTCCTGTGCCAGCACGCTGGTCGCCACCGGCCCGACATGGCCGCCCGCCTCCGCGCCCTCGATGACGATCGCGTCCGCGCCCAGCCGCACCAGCCGGCGCGCGACCGCGAGCGTCGGCGCGAAGCAGAGAACCCGGGCGCCGCCGTCCTTGATCCGCCTGATCGCGGCCGCGGGCGGCAGGCCGCCGGCGAGGATCACATGCGAGACCCGATGGTCGGCGCATACGTCGATCAGGGCGTCCAGCTCCGGGTGCAGGGTGATCAGGTTGACGCCGAAGGGCTGCGTCGCCAGGCGGTCCGTGGCCGCGATCTCGCCGCTCAGCAGGTCCGGCGTCATCGCGCCGCACGCGACGACGCCGAAACCGCCCGCATTGGACAGCGCCGAGACCAGGTTGCGTTCCGAAACCCAGGTCATCGCGCCGCCGAGTATCGCGTATTCGACGCCGAGAAACTCGCGGCCCCGGCGCCACAGGGCATCGAGCCGCGCCCTGGCCGCAATCCTGTTCATCGCCGGTCTTCCGGCAGCCTCGAAGACGCCGTTCTCATGCGGTCTCGCCGTCGTCGAGGCCGTAGGCGGTGTGCAGCGACCGCAGCGCGAGCTCGGTGTACTCCTCGGCGAGGAGGACGCTGACCTTGATCTCGGACGTCGATATCACCTGGATGTTGATGCCTTTTTCCGCGAGCGCGTTGAACATCTTTTGCGCGACGCCCGCGTGGGACCGCATGCCGACCCCGATCACCGAAACCTTGACCACTTCCGGGTCGCCCTCGACGCGGCTGAACCCGATCTTCCCGCGCGCGTCCTCGATGATGGCCAGCGCGCGTTCGTAATCGGCCTGGCCGACGGTGAAGGTGATGTCCGTCCGCTGTCCGTCCGCCGAGACGTTCTGGACGATCAGGTCGACATTGATGCTGGTCTCCGCCAGCGGACCGAAAATGCTGGCCGCGATGCCGGGCCGGTCGGGCACGCCGACGATGGTGACCTTGGCCTCGTCCCTGGTATAGGCGATGCCGCTGACGACTTGCTGTTCCACGTGCTCGTCCTCGTTGACGACAAAGGTACCGGGCGCGTCCACGAAACTCGACAGCACCTGCAGCTCGATCCCGTGGTTCATCGCCATCTCGACCGACCGGGTCTGCAGCACCCTGGCGCCCTGGGACGCCATCTCGAGCATCTCCTCGAAGGTCACCTTTTCGAGCTTGCGCGCCTTGGAGACGATGCGCGGGTCGGTGGTATAGATCCCGTCCACGTCGGTAAAGATGTCGCAGCGATGGGCGCCGAGCGCGGCGGCGAGCGCCACCGCCGAGGTATCCGAGCCGCCGCGCCCCAGCGTGGTGATGCGTCTCGCGGAGCTCAGCCCCTGGAACCCGGCGACCACCGGCACCTGCCCTTGGGCCATGCGCTTCAGGAGCTCGTCCGCATCGATGTCGTCGATGCGGGCGCGGCCGTGAACGTCGTCGGTCAGGATCGGCACCTGCCAGCCCAGCCACGACCGCGCATCGACCCCCGCCGCCTGGAGGGCGAGCGCCATCAGACCCACCGTCGCCTGTTCGCCCGAGGAGACCACGACGTCGTATTCGCGCGCGTCGTGGAAGGGGGCGATCTCGCGCGTCCATTCCACCAGCCGGTCGGTCGTGCCGGCCATCGCGGAGACCACGACCGCCACCTCGTTGCCCGCCTCGACCGCCGCGGCGACGCGCCCTGCCGCGGCCCGGATGCGGTCGATGTCGGCGACCGAGGTCCCACCGAATTTCTGGACGAGACGCACCAGTCAGCGCTCCTCTGCCCGGACGGTGCCAGGCCTCATACGCTGGAGAATCCGCCGTCGCGGCGCCATGCGGTCCGGCGCCGCCGCGCGGCCCGGCGCGACTTCCGGCTGGCCCTTCCGCGAGGGCGCGCATACATATACGGAAGATGGGTGGCAAGCAACCGAACCCGGCGCCGGTCGACGAAGCCGAAGTGGCGAGATTCTCCGCGCTGGCCGACGCGTGGTGGGACCCCGAGGGCGATTTCCGCCCCCTGCACCGGATCAACCCGGTCCGGGTTCGCTATATCCGCGACGCCCTGTGCCGCGCCAACGGACGGCAGCCCGGGGAGCCCGCGCCGCTCGCCGGTCTCGACATCGTCGACATCGGCTGCGGCGGGGGGCTGCTCTGCGAGCCTCTGGCGCGGCTCGGCGCCCGGGTGACCGGCATCGACCCGAGCGCGCGAAATATCGCCATCGCCGGGGACCACGCCGCCCGCATGGGGCTCGAGATCGACTATCGCGTGGGCACGGTCGAGGAGCTGGTTTCCGAAGGCCGGCTCTTCGACGCGGTGGCCGCCCTGGAAGTGGTCGAGCACGTTCCCGACCTCGGGGCTTTCGTCGCCTCCTGCGTTGCCGCGGCGAAGCCCGGAGCGAAGCTGTTCTTCGCCACGCTGAACCGGACCCCGCAATCCTTCGCGCTCGGCATCGTCGCCGCGGAATACGTGCTCCGCTGGCTGCCGCGGGGCACCCATGACTGGCGGCGTTTCGTTCGTCCGTCGGAGCTGTCGCGGGCGCTGGGAGCCGCGGGCGCGAAGCTCGGCGCGCTCGACGGCGTGCGCTACGACGTGCTGACCGACGAGTGGAAGCTCACCCGCAACCTGTCTGTGAACTACATGGCGGCCGCCGAACGCACCGGCGCGTAGGAGAGGCGGAAACTACGCGTCTTCGCGGGGGACCCAGGGGACGCGGCCGAACGGGACTTCCTCCTCGATCAGCGTCTTGGTCTCGTCCTCGGTCGCTTCGCCGTAGATGTTGCGCTCGTCGGTTTCGCCCTTGTGGATCTTCAGCGCCTCGGTCGCGAAGTCCTGACCGACATAGTCGCAGTTGTCCTCGACCTGACGGCGCACGTCGCGCAACGCCTGGACGTACCGGCCGTGGATTTCGGCCGGGTGCGGCGTGTCGCCGGCGCCCTTCTTCGCGGTCCGCGACAGGCGCGGCGCCATGATCGCCTTGCCCACGCGAGCGTCGCCGCAGACCGGGCAGGAGACTTCCCCGTCCGCGACCTGCCGGTCGAAGGTGTCGCTGTCCCTGAACCACGCTTCGAACTCGTGGTCGTCGGCACAGCGCAGGTTGTACAGGATCATCCAGGACCTACACGTTGTTGCGCGCCTGCGACTCTAACCGACTGAATCGAATGGCCTTTGCTTCCGCATCGGTCTCCACCGAGCGCGGAAATCTACCCGTTTCCGCACCCTGCCGCAACAAACCGGGATAGAATGGCCATCCCGTCCCCGCCGCCCGGGGCGTCAACTTCGTGGGCACCCCGGATGATCGCGACTCCGCCCTGCATCCTCGTCGGCCACGATCCGACGCCCGAAGCGCGCGCGGCCTATCGCCAGGAACTCGGCTCCGTCGGCGAGCTCCTCTTCCGGCCCGATCTTTCGTCCGAGGGCTGGGCCGCCGCGCGGGCAAGGGCGCGCGTGCTGATGGCCTGGAACCCCCGGATCGAGATTACGGCGGAGGATGTGGCCGCGATGACGTCGCTCGGCTTCGTCCAGCTGCTGACGGCGGGGGTCGATCACGTGCCGCTCCATCTCTTCCCGCGCGATCTGCCGGTCGCCTCCAACGCCGGCGTCTTCGCCCGCCCGATGGCGGAGTTCGCGCTCGCCATGACGCTGGCCGCGGCCAAGCGCCTGCCGGTCGAGCACCGCGAGATGCGCGAAGGCCGGTTCAACCAGTTCGTTCCCAACCGGACGCTCGACGGGGCGGTCTGCGCGATCCTCGGTTTCGGCGGGGTCGGGCGCGAGGCGGCGCGGCTGTTCCGGGCGCTGGGCGCCGGGATCCACGCCGTCAACCGCGGCGGCGAGACCGGCGAGGAGGTGGCGTTCGTCGGCACGCTGGCGGCGCTGGAAACCGTGCTCCGCCGCGCCGACGTCGTCTTGATCTCGCTCTCCCTGACCGGTGCGACGGCGGGGCTGATCGGCGCGCGCGAGCTCGGCTGGATGAAGGAGGACGCGATCCTGGTCAATGTCGCGCGCGGCGAGATCGTCGATCAGGACGCGCTCTACCGTCACCTGGTCGCGAACCCGCGGTTCTTCGCCTGCCTCGAATCCTGGTGGATCGAGCCGGTGCGGCACGGCGCGTTCCGTATCGACCATCCGTTCCTCGACCTGCCCAACGTGATCGCGGCACCGCACAACTCCGCCAGCGTGCCCGGCGCGCAGGTCGAAGCGGTGCGGCACGGCGCGCGCAACGTGCGCCGCTGGCTGGACGGGGAGGCGGTGCGCAATCTGCTGGGCGCGGACGAGCGCGGTGCCTGACGAGAGCGGCGGCCTTTTTCTCGCTCACGGGTCGCTCCAGAAATCCCTCCACATGCGCTCGCCGATGTCGCAACCCCCGGGGTAGACGTAACCGCTGGGCGAGGCGCGCAAACGCCCGGGCGACGATACCCGGACGAGATAGGCGGAAGACGCCCGGTCGATACGCGGCGCGGTTCCCGCGATTTCGAGGATCAGCTTCCGTCTTATGGCGCGGGCGAAGTCCTCGAAGCTGTTGGCGACCACGAGAAACGCGCCGGGACCGCCGATCACGCAGCCCAGGTAATATTTGTCGAGGTCCGGCAAATGGAACCTGCGGCCGAATACGCCGCGTTCGTTGACGATGGGAAGACCGTTGATGGTAATCCGCCGGGCGATGGTGGCGTCGCGGACCTCATCGACGAAACGCCCGTGATTGTTCGGCCCGTCGCCGGAGACGTCGATCGCGCGCCGCGTCCCCTCGATCGCGTTGGTCTCGATCATCTCCCGCGCCATCTCGATGGCATCGCTGATCGAGGTGCGGCGGCCGAATGTCAGCGGCGCCGCGAGCAGGCGGGCGGCGAAGGCCTCGGCGCTTGCGCGGTCGTGAATCACCGTCCAGTCGACGACCACCTTGTTGAAGGCGCGGCTCGAGTAATCGATATAGGCCACGCCGATCCTGCGCAGGAAACCCGACCGGATCGCGCGGATGACCGCCGGATTTCGAAACGCGGAGGCGATTCCCTCGCGCTGCAACCGGGCCTCCTCCCAGTCGATGCTTCGCGAGACGTCGGTTGCGATGACGAGCTCCAGATCGACCGCCTGCGCTGCCGCCGCCCCGGCGGCGAAGGCCGAGGCGGCCAGCGCGCCTCCCGCGAGCGCCAGCCTCGCACCGCGCGGAAGAATTCCGGTCATTTCACCGCGAACCGCCGCGACAGGGGATCGATCACCAGCTTCTCTCCGGCGATGAAGATCAGCACGATGGCGAAGCAGGCGGCGAACAGCGTCACCGCGTCCGACGCCGTCAGGGCGCGGAGCATCAGGAAGCCGATGCCGCTTTCCGCCCCGAACAATTCGGAAACCAGCGCGATCTTCCAGCCCACGCCATAGGCGATCCGCAACGCCGCGACGACATAGGGCATCAGCAGCGGCACCGTGATGCGCCAGAACACCTTGACGGGGTTGCGGGTGAAGCTCCGGGCCATCTCCAGAACTTCGCGGTCGAGCTCCTTGAGACCTTCGGAGATGTTGACCAGACAGAAAGGCGTCAGGATCGCGACCTGCACGAAGATGACCGACAAATTTGAGGGTCCGAACCAGATCGAAGCGAGGATCGCCCAGCCCACCGAAGGGAAAGAGTTGAGAAAGGGCTTGATACGCTCGTGAACGATCGCTTCCCCGGCCGGCCAGAGGCGCGGCACGAAGGCGAGCGCCCCGCCGAGCGTGACCGCCACGACGACCGACGACGCGACGCGAACGGTGCTCACCAGCGAGTCGTCGACGATGCCGGAGAGGATGAAGAAATCGATCACCCGCTCCGCCACGGCCAGCGGTCCGGGCAGGATGAAGTCCGGCATTCCGCGCGCCGCCAGCCACCACCCGGCGACGGCAAGCACCACGAGCCCCTCGGCCAGCAGGCGTTCGCGGAGCCGCCAGCTGCGCCGCGGCTTGACCCGCGCGGCAATTCGGTCAGCCAACAGCCGCATGATGCCTCGCAAGCCGGGTCTGCACCGGCGCGAATACCCATCGGTCGGTGCTGTAGACGAATATGATGATGACGATGATCACGACCAGGATCATCGGCATGTCGAAATCCTGCCGCGCGAGATTGAGCAGGTAGCCGAGACCCGTGTCGCCCCCGAACAGCTCGGCCGTGAGCGCCACCTTCCAGGAGACGCCGAAACTGATCCTGAGCGTGGCGAAGATGAACGGGAACAGCGCCGGCAGGATCAACAGGCGGAACGCCCGCCAGCGGCCGCGCCCGAAGCTTGCGCCCATCTCCAGCATCTCGCGGTCGATGGCCTCAAGCCCCTCGCGCATGTTGATGATCGAGAACGGGATCAGAACCATGCTGATCGCGAACATCACGGTGAAATCGTTGACCCCGAACCAGATGATCGCGAGCAGGGTCCAGCCGATACCGGAAAAGGAATTGAGGAACGGGCTCAGCCGTCCGTGCACCATGATGCGGAAGGCGGGCAGGTAGAAGACCAGGAACGCGCACGCGCTGCCGATCAGGAAGGAAGCCAGAATCGCGCCGCCGATATGGGCGAACGACCAGAACATATGCTTCACCAGATGATAGTCGGTGAAGAACTCGTAGAGCCGGATCGCCACGGAGACCGGGCCGGGCATTATGAAGGGCTCGACGGTCTGCGCGTAGACCGCCCAGAGAATCAGGAACCCGATGGTGAACAGATGCGCCGCGCGCCGCATGTCGCGACGCGCGGCGTCCGGGTTCGGGCTTCCCACCGTCAGCGAAACCCGGCCGGGGCTAGTCCCTGATCGCGTGCTCCCAGATGACCGTTTCGGCCTCGGGGTAGTTCTTCAGGATGCCCAGCTCCTTGGCGCCCTGCCAGACGGTCTCGAACGCCTTGGCGTCGGCCTTGCTCACCGTCGCCGGGAAGAACGAGAACCGGGTCAGCCACGCCTCGAAGAAATCCGGCGAGATGTTGTGCTCCTTGCTGATCGCCTCGCCCACCTTGCGACGATTGGCGAGCGCATAGTCGACGGAGGCCTTGAGCATCCGGTTGAACTCCTTGAACGCGGCCGGCCGGGCCTTGAGCTTGTTGGGGTAGCTCACATTGACCGCCGGGACCACGTCCACGCCGAAGAGTTCGTGGATGTCGCGGCTGGTATAGGCGACCACGCGGTATTTCCCCGACTTGTCGGCCTTGTAGGCCTGGGAGTGGATCAGCCCGGCGGCGTCGACCCGGCCCGCTTCCAGCGCGCCGAGCAGCGCCGGCGCCGGCATCTGGACCCAGTTGAAGTCGCCGCCCTTGTAGGAGACGTTGATGCCGTGTTTCTTCCAGAGCGCGATGCGCTGCCATGTGGTTCCGGTGGACTGCAGCGCGACGTTGCCCATCCTCTTGCCCTTGAGGTCGGCGACGGTCTTGTACGGGCTGTCGGCCTTCACCCAGATGGCGCCGCCTTCGCGTCCCGCTGGGGAACGGAGCGCGGTCGACAGCACCACGAGCTGCAATCCGCGGGCCTGGGCCCGGGGGATCGACATCACGGCGTTCATGATCACGTCATAGCGCCGCGTCGGCGTCGACTGGATCAGCGCCGGGATTCCCAGCGAGGACATCTCGATCTTGATCAGGTCCGACTTCACGATCCCGCTCTTGATCCCGTAGAGCACACCTTCCATCGCCGGCTCGATCAGATAGGCGTAGGTGATCTTTTCCTTCGCGACGGCCCCGGGCGCCGCGCCGAGCGCGATGGCGGCCAGGGTCCCCAGTAGCAACCGTTTCATGGCGTTTCCTCCCTTTGGAATTCCAGGTCTTCCGCCGCACCCGCCTCGAGGGTGCGGAACAGCGCGTGCAGATGGGCCTTGTGCGCATTCAGTTCGGCCGAACCGTCGATCGTCCGCGGCCTCTGCTCGGCGATCTCGATGGTCTCCAGGATGCGGGTCGGCTTGTTCGACAGCAACAATACCCGGTCCGCGAGCACCAGCGCCTCGTCGATATCGTGGGTCACGAATACGATGGTCTTTTCGGTCTTTCGCCAGATCGAGATGATCTCTTCCCTCAACCGCCGCCTCGTATTGAGGTCGAGCGCCGAGAACGGCTCGTCCATGAGGACGATCTTGGGATCGACCGAGAGCGCACGCGCTATGGCCACGCGCTGACGCTCTCCGCCCGACAGCATCGACGGGTATTTGTGCATGTCGGATGCGAGTCCGACGAGGTCGAGCAATTCGCGCGCCCGTTCTTCCATCGCCGCTCTCGGCATCCGCTCGAAACGGAGCTCCATGCCCAGCACGACGTTGCCCAGCGCGTTTCGCCAGGGAACCAGGCGCGGCGACTGGAAGATATAGGCAATCTCCTGCCAGGCCTCCTGGGGCGGTCGTCCATCGACCGTCACCCGGCCGCCGGCCGCGCCGAGCAGATCGCCCATGACCCTGAGCGACGTCGACTTGCCGCAGCCCGACGGACCGAGAATGCAAAAGAACTCGCCTTCCCGGACATCGAAGCTGAGGTCGTCGTAGATCGTCTCGGTAGCGAACCTGACCTCGACCCCGCGAAAGGTGATGACGCTATTGGTCAACCGGGCGCATCCGATTTCATTGCGCGGAGTGTTCCACCCCGTCTCCTCCGGCACAAGCGCGGCCGTGACATGAAAGCCTTACAGGCCATCGCGATGGACAACCTTGCCGCCGACCATCGTCAGCAAGGCGCGGGTATTCCTGATCTCGTCGGCATCGACTTCGACGATGTCCTGCGACAGGACCGCAAGGTCGGCGAGCTTGCCCGGCTCGATCGACCCGCGCTCGTCCTCGACACCCATGATCCGCGCGTTGTTGATGGTGTACAGCTCGAGCGCCTCCGCGGCGCCGATCGCCTGATCTTCGCCCAGCTTGTAGCCCAGCAGCGTTCCGCGGGTGACCATCCACCACATCGACAGGAACGGATCGACCGGCACCACGGGACCGTCGGTGCCGCCGCCGACCAGCAGCCCCGAATCGATCAACCTGCGGATCGGGATCGCGGCGTGAGCCCTCGCGTCGCCCCACCAGCGGCGCTGGTTGTGGCCCAGAAGGACGGGATGGTCCTGAACCGTCGCCAGAACGCCGACACGACGCATGGTCTCGATGGCCTCGTCGGTCGGCAGGAACACATGCATCACGGTCCAGCGCAGGTCGGCGATGGGGAGTTCCTCGCTGACCGCCGCGTAGCAGCGGGCGATCACGTCGATCGCCTCGTCCCCCACGCCGTGGGTTTGGGCCTGCATGCCGGCCTCGGCCACCAGCTTCAGGCATTCGACGAATTCGTCCTCGCCGCCGGGGGGCGTCATCAGCAGGCCGCGATAGTCGGAGCGCGGCTGTTCTCCCGGCACGATGCGATAGGGTTCGTTCAGCCTCGCTCCTTCGACGCCCCCGTCGAGCATGAACTTGATGCCGGCGAAGCAGAGCATGCCGTCGCTCGTCTCCGCTTTCATGGCGGCGATACCGCGCTCCGTGCCCGCCCTGTCGGCGGCCTTGTAGAGCAGCTCGGTGCGCACCGTGATCGCGTCCTCGTCGCGCAGCCGGCTGTAGACCGCGATGCTGGTTTCGTCGATGACCGGGTCGGTCACGCTGACGATGCCGTATGAGTTGAGCTCTTTCATCGCCGCCTTCAGGAGGTCCGCCATCTCGTCCTCCGGCGGGATCAGCGGCGCCACGCGGCGCGCGAAATAGGCGGCGCTTTCGAGCAGCACGCCGGTGGCCGCGCCCGAGTCGGGATCGCGGACGATCACGCCGCCGACCGGGTCCGGCGTCTCGTCGGCGATCCCGGCCCGTTCCAGCGCCTTCGTGTTGACGGTCACGACATGCCCGCCACGCGGGACGATCACCGGGTTGTCCGGCGCCGCCTCGTCCAGTTCCCAGCGGGTGGGCATCCGACCCTCGGCCAGCAGGCTCTCATGCCAGCCGGACGTGCCGACGATCCACTCGTCCTTCGGCGTAACCTCCGCCCGCTCCGCGATCTTCGCCTGCACGTCCGCGATCGACCGCGCGTCGAGCAGCTGCACCGTCGGCAGGTTGAGGCCGAGATAGAACTGGTGGATGTGGGAATCGATCAGCCCGGGTATCGCGGTCCTGCCGCCGAGATCGAGGATCTCGGTATCCGGCCCGGCATGGGTCCCGACTTCCTCCGCGTCGCCCACCGCGATGAAGCGCCCGTCGCGTATGGCGACTGCCTCGGCTGTCGTCGAGACGCGGTCGACGGTGCGGATATTTCCGTTGGTAAGCACGATGTCGGCCGTGCCGGAACCCGTTACCGGCCGCGCCGGCCGCGGCGGGCGGGTCTGCGCGACAGGTTCCGAACGCTCGTCGAGGAATCGGCGCAGCCACGCTTTCGCGTCGGCTCCCGCCTCTGGGCCGGCTTGCGGCAGGAGCGCGATGGCGCCATCGAGCAGCACGATCTCCGGCGCGCCCGAATCGAGGATGCCCGCGACCTCCACCGCATCGTGCATCGCAATTTCGCTTGCCCGGGGCGCCGATGGCTCGACAAGCAGGCCGACGGCGACGCCGTGGATGTTGCCGCAGAGATGGCAGGGCGCGAGCGATGCCTCGGTGAGCAGCAGCCGTCCCGGCCGCGCGCTGAGCGACGGCGCGAGATAGCCCCGGACCCGGACGGCGGTGCCGCCGAGCCGCAGGGCCAGCGGCGTCGCCGTCCCGTCGTGGCCGACCAGGGCGCCGACCGGGAGGCCGTCGCTCTCGCCGACAGCTGGCGGGCCGGCGCATCCGCCGGTCGCTTCACGGACGAGGAGATCGGGGTTCATATCGCGGTCCTCCCTGCATTTCCCGTGTGCCTTGCGACGGCGCGGTCGCGATGTTTGGCGAGGAAGGCGAGCAGCGCCGCGTTGAAGGCTTCGGGTCGTTCGATGTTGGAAAGATGTCCGGCTTCCTCGATCACCGCGAACTCGGAGCCGGAGATACGCTCATGCAGCGCCTTTCCGACCGCCGGCGGGGTGAGCCGGTCATGCTCGCCGTAGAGCAGGAGCGTCGGAACGGAAATCCGGTCGATTTCGGCGGACCGGTCGAAGGAAAGCGACGCCTCGATCGTCTTCAGATAGGACTCCTTGTGGAGCGCCGCGATGCTGTCCCACAGTTGCCGGCGCGCCGCACGGTCCGCGCCGGGTCCGGCGAGGCTGTCGACCAGCGCGTCCGCAATGTCGCGCGGTTCCTTCCCCGCCTTGAGCGGCGCCTGGCGCAGCCGGACGAACTCGGCGCGCTTCTCGGGCGACATCGACTCCCGGAAATCCGACATCGTGTCGCACAGCACCAGCGTGGCCACCCGGTCGGGGAAGCGGGCATGGAAATCCTGCGCGATCCGCCCGCCCATCGAGAGCCCGACGAAATGCGCGCTCCCGGTCTCGAAGCGGTCGAGGACCCTGAGCGCGTCGCGCGCGAAATCCCCGAAATCGAGCGGGCCTTCGTAATCGTCCGAGTCGCCGTAACCGCGCGCGTCCCAGGCGACCGCATGGAAGGAGTCGCGGACGGCCTCGATCTGCGCGGTCCAGTTCGACCGGTTGCCGCCGATTCCATGCAGGAACAGCACCAGGGGACCCGACCCGGCCCGGTCGACGGCGAGCCGGGGCGTGCCTTCGATGAAAACCGTCGAAATGTCCATTCCCCGCACCGCCCGGCTCGTTACCTGTTTGTTATCGGCCGCCCAAGCCTACCCCGACAGTATCGGGGCTTTCCATCGTTCCGAGCTCCGAGGTCGATCGGGCATTGCGCGGCGGGCCTGCGCGGGGCATTGGTTCTATCCCGACTTCGCGCATCGATCTTACCCGTGTCAGGCAATGGACCTTTCGCAACGGCATGTCCCCTCCGATTGGGTGGCGCGGTTCGCCGGCGCGGTTCCCGCGGGCGGCCCCGTGCTCGATCTCGCCTGCGGAACCGGCAGGCATTCGCGCCTGTTTCTTGAACGCGGCCATCCGGTGACCGGCGTCGACCGCTATACCGCCGGCGTCGCCGACCTGCTCGGGCGCGGGGACTTCGCCCTGATCGAGGCCGACTTGGAGAGCGGCGGAGAATGGCCCACCGGAACGCGGGAATTCGCCGCCGTGGTGGTCACCAACTACCTTTTCCGGCCCATCCTCCCCGACATCGTCAGCGCGGTGGCCGAGGGCGGCGTGCTGATCTACGAGACCTTCGCCGAGGGCAACGCGCGGTTCGGGCGGCCGCGCAACCCGGATTTTCTGCTCCGGCCCGGCGAGCTCCTGTGCGCGGTCGACGGCACGCTCGCGACGATCGCCTACGAACACGGCGAGGTCGCCCGGCCCGCGCGCGCTCTGGTCCAGCGGATCTTCGCGGTTCGCGGTTCCGGCTATTCCGATGCGCTCAGGCTCGACGGCGGGTCGTAGCGCCGCGCGTTCCCGAGCGCGGGGATCGCCGCCCGGGCCTCTTGGACCCTCGCGGGATCGATCTCGGCCAGGACGAAGCCCACCTCCTCGCCGCCATCCGCGACGATTTCGCCCCAGGGCTCGACCACCAGCGAGTGTCCGTAGCTCTGGCGCCCGCCCCCATGGTCGCCGCACTGCGCGGGCGCGATGACGTAGCAGCCCGTTTCGATCGCGCGCGCCCTGAGCAGCGCATGCCAGTGGACCCGCCCGGTGGTCCGCGTGAACGCCGACGGCACTGCGAGGAAATCCGCGCCTGCCTGCGCGAGCTTCCAGTAGAGCACCGGAAAACGGAGATCGTAGCAGACGGTCATCCCGAGCCCGCCCCAGGGCAGCTTCGCCAGAACGGCGGCCTCTCCCGCGTCGTAGCGGTCCGATTCGCGCGGGCTCCGCCCGTCCGGAAGATCCACGTCGAACAGGTGGATCTTGTCGTAGCGCGCCGCGATCCGGCCTTCCGGATCCACCAGAAAGGACCGGTTGGCGAGCCGTCCGCCGCCGAGCCCGACGGTGATCGAGCCGACCAGCACCCAGAGCTTCGCCGCCGACGCGAACCCGGCGAACCCCGCGAGCGCCTCGTGCTCTTCTTCGGCGCCTGCCTTCGCGACCAGCGCATCGCGATCCGGCTCGATGAGCGACACCACCTCCGGAAAGGCGATCAGGTCGGCGCCCGCGCCCCGCGCCTCCCGGGCGAGCGCGAGAGCGGACGACAGGTTCGCGGCGGGGTCGTTGCCGGTATTGGTCTGGATGCAGGCGACCGTGAACGGTTCCGCCACTATCCGATCCCGAGCAGGGCGTCGAGCTCGCCGGCGCGTTCGAGGTCGGCGAGGTCGTCGGATCCCCCGACATGCCTGCCGTCGATGAAGATCTGCGGCACGGTGCGGCGTCCGCCCGCCCGGTGCATCATCTGCTGACGCAAATTGGGGTCGCGGTCGACGTCGATCTCCCGGTACGCGACGCCCTTGCGGTCGAGCAGGGCCTTCGCCCGGCTGCAGAACGGGCACCAGAGGCTCGAATAGACTTCGATGTCGCTCACCGTTTCGACCCCGTGTTTTCCCGCCTCCAATATGCGATTCTTCGCGAAATATTCTACCCGTTCCCGGCGCCATTCAGCGTCGCGACGCGGGCGAGCGTCAATACGTCGACGCCGTCCGCCCCGGCGCGAAGCAGCGCCCGGGCGCATGCCTCGGCGGTGGCGCCCGTGGTCAGCACGTCGTCGACCAGCACGACCCGCCGTCCGGCGACTACTTTCCCGCCGGAGGGGGTTACCGCGAACGCGCCGCCGACATTGCGCCGGCGCTCGGCCGGGCTCAACGGCCCCTGCGACCGCGTCCGCCGCGTTCTGGCAAGGCCGTCGGCCGACCATTCGAGCCCGGCGGTGCGGGCGAGACTGGCGCACAGCAATGCCGACTGGTTGTAGCGCCGCGCGAACAGGCGCGAGGGATGGAGCGGCACCGGAACCAGCAGCGGGGCGCCGTCCAGCAATTCGCCCGCGGCATTGGCGAGCCAGCGGCCGAAGGGCGGCGCGGAATCCGTCCGGTCGCCGTGCTTGAACGCCAGCACCAGATCGCGCGACGCGTCGTCGTAGCGCAGCACCGAGCGCGCCCTGTCATAGCGCGGCGGGTTGCGGAGGCAGTCGGCGCACACGGTCTCGCCCGGCACCTCGAAGGCGAACGGGACGCCGCAGGTCGCGCATAAAGGCGCCCCGATGAAGGTGAGCGCCGGCCAGCAGACGCCGCACAGCGTTCCCTGATCGCTCACCGGTATGCCGCAGGACAGGCAGCGCGGCGGCAGGATCAGGTCGATCAGAGCCCGCGCGGCGGCGTTCACCCGTCGAAGCGCCGGAACCGCGCGGTGCCGTCCGCCTCAACCTGCTGGACCAGCTGAAGCTCCCATTCGAGATAGGCGTTCATCGCCTGGGCGACGTCGCCGCCCCGGTCATAGGGCCTGAGCCACACATCGTCCATGCCGTCGAGCATCAGCTCCTCGCCCTCGGCGAGCGGCATGCCCGCCGCGATCCAGGCCTCGGTCCCGCCCTCCAGATAGGCGAATTCGCTCCCGCGTTCGGCCGCCGCGAGCCGGGCGAGACGCCCGTCCGAGGAAGTCAGCACCACCGTCTCCACCGCCGGCAGCCCGTCGACCGCGCCGTCGAGGCGGGATCTCAGCGCGAACCCGGCGCCCGGCACGTGGCCCGCCAGATAGGCGCGGCTGCCGGCCAGATCGACCGCCGCCATCGTGCCGTCCGAGAGGCCGGCGGCGAGCGCGTCGACGCCGACCGATCGGGCCTCCGCCCGGTCCAGCCCGAGCACGACGGGCTCCCAGGCCCCGGTCTCGATCTCGTCGACCGAGGGATCGAGGCGGTAGACCGCGACCTCGGGCCAACCCATCTCCACCAGCCACGCCGCCGTCATCGTGGCCCGCACGCCGGTGTCGTCGATCAGCACCGCGCGCGCGTTGCGGGTGCCGATCACCGCATCGGTGGTCTGGACGAGCTGCCCGCCCGGGATCGGCCGGGATCCGGCAAGGTGCCCGGCCTCGTACTCGTCGACGCCGCGTACGTCGAGCAGGAACAGCGAACGCCGGTCGGCCTCGGCCCGCCAGGACTCGAGCCGGTCGCGGTCGATGGTCTCGATGCCCCGGCTTGCCCCGACTTTCGCCGCTCCTTCCCGCGCCCGGGCGAGGCCCTCGGCGGTGACCGCGGGCGGGGGACGTTCGTTGCCGCGTTCGAGCTCGAAGCCCGCGAGCTCCCAGCCCATCGTGCCGTTGCGGAGAGCCATGACCTCGTTGGGGACGCCCGCCTTGATCAGCGACTGCGCGCCGATGATGCTCCGCGTCCGGCCGGCGCAGTTGACCACGACCGTGGTCTCCGGCGACGGCGCGATGTCGTGGACCCGGTAGGCCAGCTCGGCCCCGGGCACGTCGATCGCGGTCGGAATGTTCATCCGCCGGAACTCGTCCATCGGCCGGCTGTCGAGCACCACGACATCGTCGCCCGCGTCGAGCCGCGCCTTGAGCTCCGGCGCGGTGATGTTGGGGGTGTGGCAGGTCTCCTCGACATACTCGCCGAACGCCTTGCTCGGCACGTAGACGCCGCTGAACAGGACGTGCCCCGCGCGTTCCCACGCCGCCGTTCCGCCGTCGAGGACGGAAACATCGATGTAGCCGAAGCCGGCCAGCTTCCCCGCGGCGCGTTCCGCGAGCCCGCTGCCGTCGTCGCACAGCACGGTTCGCGTTCCCCGGCGCGGCACCAGCGCATCGATGCCGAATTCGAGCCGGCCGAGGGGCAGCGAGCTCGCGAACAGGAGGTGGGATTCCGAGAACGCACCCTCCTCGCGGACGTCGAGAAGCGCGAGCTCCTCCCCGTCGAGCAGCATCGCCCGCAACTCTTCCGCCGTCACCGTCTTCGCCATGGTCTGCCACCTCCCGTTCGTCGAACCGGATTTTATGCATTCGGCCAGCGCCGCGCATCGCCCATCCGCCATGAAAATGGCCCGATTGAGCCGTATCCCCGCCGGTGCGATAACGCCGTCATGGCCGGACCCACCGAAATCTTCGACCGGGCGGCGGTCCGCCGGCGGCGGAACCGCAGCGCCGGTCTTGGCGAAAGCGCGACCTTTCTCCATGACGAGGTCGCCGACCGCCTCGCGGACCGGCTCGACGACATCGACCGCGCGTTCCGCCGTGTGCTGGTCGTGGGCGCGCTCGGCGACCGGCTGTGCGCGCTTCTCGCCGCGCGCGCCGGGGTCGAGCGCCTCGTCGTTTGCGATACGGCCGAGGCGCTGGCGCGGAACCGAACCGGTATTCCGGTTGTGGCCGACGAGGAGGCCGTACCCTTCGCGCCGGCGAGCTTCGATCTGGTGCTGGGCGCGCTGAGCTTCCACGCGGTCAACGACCTTCCGGGCGTGCTGGCGCAGATTCGCCGGGTCCTGGTCGCGGACGGGCTCTTCCTCGCCGCCTGCTTCGGCGGCGAGACCCTGCACGAGCTGCGCCGCGTCATGCTCGAGGCGGAGAGCGAGGTCTCGGGCGGCGCCAGCCCGCGGGTCGCGCCCTTCGCCGATGTCCGCGATGGCGGGGCGCTGCTTCAGCGCGCGGGCTTCGCGCTGCCCGTCGCCGACAGCGACACCGTCGTCGTCACCTGGCGCGATGCGTTCGCACTGATGCGCGACCTCCGGGCCATGGGCGAGGCCAACGCGCTCGCGAACCGGCGGAGGACTCCGACGCCACGGGTGGTCTTCGCGGCGTCGGCGGCGCGATACCGCGAATTGTTCGGCGATGCCGACGGACGCATTCCGGCGACCTTCCAGGTCCTGTATCTGACCGGCTGGGCGCCCGCCGCGAGCCAGCAGAAACCGCTTCGCCCCGGCAGCGCCGCCGCCCGCCTGGCCGACGCGCTCGACGTGGAGGAGCGATCCGCCGGTGAGCGCGCAAGCCCCGACCGGCGAGGGCCGGAGGCGTCCTAGGCGGCAACCGGCGCCGGCACGCCCATCCGGGGCCGGTTCTCGTCCGGCTCCTCGCGCACCATGATGGCGAAGACTGCGGCGACCAGGGCAAGCCCGAGGGAGATCAGCCACACCCCCTCGTAGCGCGCGGTGAGGTCGTAGAAATAGCCGCCGAAGATCGCGCCCGCCGCCGCGCCGATCGAATGCGCGCCGAAGATCAGCCCGATCGAGAGCCCCATGATGCGGATCCCGACATGCGAGGCGATCAGGCTCGCGATGGGGGCGAGGGTGGCGAAGTTGAGGATGCCGAAGGCGACGGTGAAGACGAACAGGAGCGTCAGGTTCCCCGTCGTGTTGAGCAGCAGGATGAAGAGGAGCGCCCGGGCCGCGTACATCGCGGCCAGCAGCCGCGCCCGGTGCATCCGGTCGGACAGCCAGCCGAACAGGATCAGCCCGAACATGTTGCCCATGCCGTGCGCCCCGTGCGCCGCCGTCGAATCGACCAGGGGGAAGCCGCAGCTCACCGCGTAGGGGACGAAATGAACGTCGAACACGCCGGCGGTGGTGAAGCCGCAGAGAACGAACGAGCAGCTCAGCAGGACGAAGGTCCGGTTGCGCGCCAGAATCCCCAGCCGCGCCCAGAGAGTCGCGGCATCCGTATGATGTCCCGCCTGGCCGCGCGGTTCGCGCCCCACGCCCTTGAGCATCAGCCAGGCCAGCGGGATCAGGGCGAGGAGGCCGAACCCGAAGCTCAGATAGGCGTCCCGCCAGCCGAGCAGAGTGACCAGGAGGGCGAGCAGGGTGAGCACCGGAAGCTGGCCCGCCGTCGAGCCCGAGAGAGCGAATCCGGTCGCGAGCCCGCTATGCCGCTTCAGGAGCTGCGCCATCATCGTGGTGACGAGAGGCAGCGAGATCGCTCCGTGGCCGATGCCGCCGATTACCCCGAACAGGAGCAGGAATTCCCATTCGCGGGAGACCTGCGAGCTCGCGGCGATCGCTCCGCCCATGAAGACGAGCCCGGCGGCGAAGACGTGGCGCGGCCCGACGCGGTCGATGATGTCGCCGGCGATCGGCGAGATCAGCGCCATCATCACCAGCACCAGCGAGCTTCCCGTCGAGCTGAGCCCGCGCGACCAGCCGAGCTCCACCTCCCAGATCGGCATCAATACGCCGACCGAGGACCGCGCGGCGAAGGTCAGCCCGAGCGCGCAGAAGCAGAGAGCGACGATTCCCCAAACCCGGAGGGTCGAAGGGCCGTTCACAACAGGTCCCGCAGCATCGCGACCAGCGGGCGGTCGGCCGGCGGCATCGGGTAGTCGCCGAGCCGCATTGGGCGCACCCATTTGAGGACCTGTCCCTCCATCGCTCGCACGGAACCCTCCCACACCCGGCACACATAGAGCGGCATCAGGAGGTGGAAATCGTCATAGCGGTGCGAGGCGAAGGTGAACGGGGCGAGGCAGGCTTCCGTCACGTCGATGCCGAGCTCTTCGGCGAGCTCGCGGATCAGCGCCTGCTCCGGCGTCTCGCCCGGGCCGACCTTGCCGCCGGGAAACTCCCAGAGTCCCGCCATCGCCTTGCCCTCGGGGCGTTGCGCGATCAGGACCCGCCCGTCGGCATCGACCAGCGCCACCGCGGCGACCAGGAGAACCGGCCGCTCAGCTTCGGTAGTCGGCATTGATGTCGATATAGCCGTGCGTGAGATCGCAGGTCCAGACCGTTGCCCGCCCGCGCCCGACGCCGACATCGATGGCGATCTCGACCTCCGAACCGGCGAGGTGCCGGGCGACAGGCGTCTCGTCGTAGCCCTCGACCAGGGACTCGCCGTCGGTTATCCGAACGCCGCCCATCGAGATCGTCAGCGCCCGCACGTCGATGCGCTCGCTCGTCTTGCCGAGCGCGGCGACGATGCGGCCCCAGTTCGCGTCGCTTCCGGCGATCGCCGTCTTGACCAGAGGCGAGTTGGCGACGACCAGGCCGATCCGCCTCGCCGCGGCTTCCGACGTCGCGCCGGAGATGTGGATGGTCACGAACTTGGTCGCGCCCTCGCCGTCGCGGACGATCTGGCGGGCGAGGTCGCCGCAGACCGCGCCGAGCGCTTCGCGGAACGGCCCGAGGCGGCGGTCGCGCCAGTCGTCCACCGTGTCGTTGCCCGCCTTTCCGGTGGCGAAGAGGAGCGCCATGTCGCTGGTCGAGGTGTCGCCGTCGACGGTGATCGAATTGAACGAGCGGTTCACTGCCTGGCGGAGCAGCCGGTCGAGGACCGGCGCCGGCAGCCTTGCGTCGGTGAAGACGAAGGCGAGCATGGTCGCCATGTCCGGGGCGATCATGCCCGAACCCTTGGCGATGCCGCTTATCGCGACCGGGCTTTCGCCGATCCGCGTCGTGGCGCCCGCGCCCTTCGCGAAGGTGTCGGTGGTCCGGATCGCATCCGCGGCGGCTTCCCAGGCATCGTCGGTCAGCGCGGCGGCGAGGCCGGGGATCGTCTCCGTGATGCGTTCGATGTTGGGCCGAACGCCGATCACGCCGGTGGAGGCGATCGCCACGTCGCGCGCCCGGCGGCGAAGCGCGGCGGCCGCGGCCTTCGCGGTGACGGCGACGCAATCCACGCCCGCGGGCCCGGTGAAGGCATTGGCGTTGCCGGCGTTGACGACCAGCGCCGAGGCGCGGCCGTGGCGCAGCATCTCGCGGGTCCAGAGCACCGGCGGCGCTGCCGTCGAGGAACGGGTGGTCACGCCCGCCGCGGTCGTGCCTCGGGCGAGGTCGACCAGAAGGAGATCGTCCCGCCCGGCATAGCGTTCGCCGCTCGCGCCGGCGGCCAGCCGGACTCCCGCGACCGGGGGAAGCGCCGGAAAGGCGTCCGGCGCCAAAGGGGAAATATTCGCCAAGGCGTGAGGTTCCCGAGGAAGGGGTTGTCGGACCGAAGGCTTATGCCGCGCCGTGGCTCGCGTGTCCATCGCCGCGCGGACGCCACCCCGGTTGCCGGGAGCGGCGGGGCGGAGTCACGCCGGCGCCCGCCCGTGCGTTCGATCAGCGCTTCCAGCGCCTGCATCGCCTCCTCGTGCCGGCGCTCGTTCTCGCGCTCGCGTTTCCCGCTCTCTCGCTCGCGTTCTTCGTGGCGCCGTTCACTGGCGCGCGCGGCGTCGGCGAGGGCCTGCATCGTCTCCTCGTGGCGGCCATCCTGCTCGTGGGCGCGCTGGTTGCCCATCGCCTGCATCGCGCGGATGCCGTACCACACGATGGCGATCTGGCCGAGGCCGATGACCACGGTGGCGACGACGTGGCCGTATGCGGCCCAAAGCGAGGCGGTCTCGAACGGCGTCATGTCGACATCCTTCTCCAGCGCCTTCTATAGCGGATCGGATGCACCCTGTCAGCGGGGGGAGGGAGGAGCGGGCGCCGCCCTTCGTTGACAGCGCTCCGAGGTCTCCTTATCTGTGGAGAACTCCGGGAGCGAGCCCGTCCCGATACACCCGACAGGTTGGTCCGAGGAATCCCGATGTTCGGCCGTATCGCGCAGAGTCTGATGGGCAGCTCCAATGAGCGCCTGATGAAGGGTCTCGCGCGCGAAGCGGGGACGATCAATGCGCTGGAACCGGAGGTCGAGGCCCTTTCCGACGATGCGCTCAAGGCGCGCACCGACTGGCTGCGCGAACGCCTGGCGGGCGGCGAATCGCTCGACGACCTGCTGTACGACGCGTTCGCCACCGTGCGCGAGGCTGCGAAGCGCACGCTCGGGCAACGCCATTACGACGTCCAGCTCATGGGCGGGATGGTCCTGCACCGCGGCATGATCGCGGAGATGAAGACCGGCGAGGGCAAGACGCTGGTCGCGACCCTTCCCGTCTATCTCAACGCGCTCGCCGGCGAGGGCGTCCACGTGGTGACGGTGAACGACTACCTCGCCCGGCGCGACTCCGCCTGGATGGGGCAGATCTACGAATTCCTCGGCCTTTCCGTCGGCTGCATCGTCCACGGGCTCACCGATTCCGAGCGTCATGCCGCCTACGCCGCCGATGTGACCTACGGGACCAACAACGAGTTCGGCTTCGACTATCTGCGCGACAACATGAAGTTCCAGATGGACGAGATGGTCCAGCGGCCCTTCAATTTCGCGATCGTCGACGAGGTCGACAACATCTTCATCGACGAGGCGCGGACCCCGTTGATCATTTCCGGTCCGACCGACGATACGACCGACATGTATCGCCGGATCGACAAGCTGATCCCCCAACTCGGCCCGGAAGACTACGAGAAGGACGAGAAACAGCGCACCGTCGCGCTGACCGAGGCGGGCTCGGAGAAAATCGAAACCCTGCTGGCCGAGGGAGACTTCCTCAAGGGCGCCGGGTTCTACGACATCTCCAACATCTCGCTGGTCCACCACGTCAACCAGGCGCTGCGCGCGCACGTCCTGTTCGAGCGCGACACCGACTACATCGTCAAGGACGGCCGCATCGTCATCATCGACGAGTTCACCGGCCGCATGATGGAAGGGCGGCGCTTCTCCGAGGGGCTGCATCAGGCGCTGGAAGCCAAGGAAGGCGTCGAGGTCCAGGCGGAGAACCAGACGCTCGCCTCGATCACCTTCCAGAACTATTTCCGCCTTTACCCGAAGCTCGCCGGGATGACCGGCACCGCGATGACCGAGGCGGCCGAGCTCGCCGAGATCTACGGCCTGGAAGTCGCCGAGATCCCGACCAACGAGTTCTGCATCCGGGCCGACGAGGACGACGAGGTCTACCGTACCCTCGAGGAAAAGAACAAGGCGATCCTCGACATGATCGCGGAATGCCACGCGCGCCGGCAGCCGGTGTTGGTGGGCACCGTCTCCATCGAGAAGTCCGAGCACCTCTCCGGACTGCTCAAGGAGCGCAAGATCGAGCACAGCGTGCTCAACGCCCGCTATCACGAGCAGGAGGCCTATATCATCGCCCAGGCGGGCCAGCCGGGCGCGATCACCATCGCCACCAACATGGCCGGGCGGGGCACCGACATCCAGCTCGGCGGCAACGCCGACATGCGGGTCGTCCAGGAGCTCGCGGCGCTCAAATCCGACGCCGAGCGCGAGCGGAAGGAATCCGAGATCCGCGCAAAAGTCGAGACCGAGGTCGGAGCCAACCGCGAGATCGTGATCGGGGCCGGCGGGCTCTGCGTGATCGGGACCGAGCGCCACGAGGCGCGGCGCATCGACAACCAGCTTCGCGGCCGGTCCGGCCGCCAGGGCGACCCCGGCCAGTCGCGCTTCTTCCTGTCTCTCGAAGACGATCTGATGCGGATTTTCGGATCGGAGCGGATCGACGGCATGCTGCGCCGCCTCGGGCTCGAAGAGGGCGAGGCCATCGTCCATCCGTGGATCAACAAGGCGCTGGAAAAGGCCCAGAAGAAGGTCGAGGAGCGCAACTTCGAAATCCGCAAGAACCTGCTTCGCTTCGACGACGTGATGAACGACCAGCGCAAGGTGATCTACGACCAGCGCAAGGACCTGATGACCGCCACGGACGTGTCCTCCACGATCGCCGACATGCGTCACGAGGCGATCCGGACGGCAGTGTCGCGCTGCATTCCCGAGCGCGCCTATGCCGAGCAGTGGGAGGTCGACACGCTGCACGAGGAAGGCCTGCGCCTCCTCGGCCGCGACCTGCCGGTGGCGGATTGGGCCGAGGAAGAGGGCATCGCCGACGAGGAGATCGCCGACCGCATGATCGCCGAGGGCGACCGGCTGATGGCGGAAAAGGCGGCCAACTACACGCCGGCGATCATGCGCCTCGCCGAAAAGAGCATTCTGCTCCAGCTTCTCGACCAGACATGGAAGGAGCATCTGCTGGCGCTCGACCATCTGCGCCAGGGCATCGGGCTCCGCGCCTACGGGCAGAAGGACCCGCTGAACGAGTACAAGCGCGAAGCGTTCGACCTGTTTAACACGATGCTCGACCAGCTCCGCGAAACCACGACGTCGGTGATGTGCCATCTCGATCTGGAGATCCGGGACCCGGACGATCTGGCGCCGCGGGGAGAGCAGGGAGACATCGTGGAACGGCGCGACGACCCGGCCCTGGCTGGCGCGTTCGCCGGCGCGGAGCCGGACGGCGCGCACCCCGCCGCCGCGCTCGCCCAGGGACCGATACCGCGCAGCGCCGCGCTCGCCGGAGCGGTCGACGAGGTGCCGCCGGGCTGGACGTTCTACGAACCGCTCGGCCGCCATCTCGACCCGGAGATTCCGGAGACCTGGGGCAAGGTGCCGCGCAACGCCGCATGCCCCTGCGGGTCGGGCAAGAAATACAAGCACTGCCACGGCCGGGTCGCCTGATCCCCGACCGCGCGGCGGGTATTCGCCTCACGCCAGCGAGGCCGCTCCCATTTCCAGGAACTTTCGTCGCCGGTGATCGACCAGCGCGGCCGCGTCCATCCCGGCGAGCGCATCCAGCGCGCCGGCGATCCCGTCGCCGACGCGGGCGATCGTGTCCTCTGGGCCGCGATGGGCGCCGCCCAGCGGTTCCTCGATGACGGTATCGACGACGCCCAGCTCCCGCAGGTCTTTCGCGGTCAGCTTGAGCGCCTCCGCGGCCTCGCGCGCGTGCTCTCCGTCCCGCCAAAGGATGGACGCGCAGCCTTCCGGCGAGATCACCGAATAGATCGAGTGCTGCAGCATCAGCACCTCGTTGGCGGCCGCGATGGCGATCGCGCCGCCGGAGCCTCCCTCGCCGATGACGACGCTCACCAGCGGCACGCGGAGAGACAGGCAGGTCTCGATCGAACGGGCGATCGCCTCGGCCTGACCGCGCTCCTCCGCGCCGATCCCGGGATAGGCGCCCGGCGTGTCGACGAGCGTGACCACGGGCAGCGCGAAGCGGTCGGCGAGCCGCATCAGCCGCTGCGCCTTGCGATAGCCCTCGGGCCGGGCCATGCCGAAATTGTGCTTCACCCGGGACTCGATCTCGGCGCCCTTTTCCTGGCCGACGATCACCACCGACCGGCCCCGGAACCGGCCGATTCCGCCGATGATCGCGGCGTCCTCGGCGTAGAGACGATCCCCGGCGAGCGGGCGGAATCCGTCGAACAGGCCGCGAAGGTAATCCACGCAGTGCGGCCGCGCCGGATGGCGCGCCACTTGGACGATCTGCCACGGCGTCAGCTTGCCGTATGTCTGGCGCAGCAGGCGCTCGATCCTTTGCTGCAGCCGCTGCACCTCGTCCGCGATCTCGAAGTCGTTGACGTCGCCCAGATGGCGGAGCTCTTCGATCTTGCCTTCGAGCTCGGCGATCGGACGCTCGAAGTCGAGAAAGCTCGGAATGCTTCGCTCCGTCACCTTCTATTCGCCTTTCGCCAAGGGGTGATGAGCCTCGACCAACCGCTTGAGCCGCTCGTCCACGAGATGGGTATAGATTTCGGTGGTGGCCAGATCCGCATGGCCCAGCATGCGCTGAACGCTCCTCAAATCCGCGTCGTTGGCGAGCAGGTGGGTCGCGAACGCATGCCGAAGTACATGCGGCGACATCCGAGTCGCGTCAAGGCCGCACTCGCCGGCCAACACCTTGAGTTCGCGCGCGAAATGGGAGCGCGATAGGTGTCCGTCCCGGGAACGCGAGGGGAACAGGAATTTCGACGTCGCGCCGCCCGGCGCGAATTTGTGGCGATGCGGCAGGTAGGCCGCGATCGCCGCCCGGGCCGGTTCCCCGATGGGAACCAGCCGCTCCTTGGCCCCTTTGCCGCGGACCGAGATCAGGCTGCGCTCGCCGGCCAGGGCGCCGACCGGCAGGGACACCAGCTCGCTGACGCGCAGCCCGCTGGCATAGAGGAGTTCCAGCAGCGCGTAGAGCCGGAGCCCGCGGATCCCGGGGCGTGTCTTCGCGGCGGCCAGAAGACGCGCTACCTCGTCTTCGCTCAGCAGGGAAGGAAGGGGACGGCCCCGCCGCGGCGGGTCGATCCGCGAGAACGGATCGTCGTCGCGCACGCCCTCCGCAATCAGGAATCCGAAGAGCTGGCGAAGCGCCGCGATGCGCCGCGACGTCGTCCGGGCCGAGAGGCCCCGGGCGGCGAGGGACGACAGGTAGAGCCGCAGATGCCGGTCCTCGACCGACTCGAGTGCCGGCCAGTCGGGCAGCGAGGACAGGAATTCGAGCAAATCCTCCGCATCGCGGCGATAGGCGGCCACGGTATTGCCTGCCGCCCCGCGCTCCGCCGCCATCATCTCGAGGAACGAGTCGACGTGTCGCGCCTCGTCGGCCATGCGCGCTACAACCCGTGGCTGACGGCGGTTTCCAATGCGAGCGCTCTCGCCTCCGCTTCGAGGCCGATCCGCCGCAGGCTCTCGACCGCCTTTCCAATTGCCGCCGCGCCCGGCGGATCGGCGTTGGCGCCGGAAAGGCCGAGCAGCGCGATCAACACGGTTTCGCCGACCCGCCCGTCGGCGGAAGCCTCGTCGAGGGCGCGGGTCCACGCGACGTTGGGCGCCGGGACCTGGCCGGGCAGTCCTTCGGCGAGCAGCGCGCTCCAGCGGCCGGGACCCGCGGCGACGCCGAGCGCCTCGAAGAGCGACAGCGCAAGGACCGTCGCTTTGCGCCCTGCCTCCGGGTCTTCGGCGAACGCGGCCCGCCGCCATTCCCGCAAGGCCCGTTCGTCCACTTCCGTTTCCCCGGACGCCGGCTTGGCGAGAACGTCGAGCGCCCAGAGCCGGGCCATCGTTTCGTCGGTTTGCGGACCGGTTTCGTCGTCGCCATCGGCGAGCCGGAGCCAGGCCCGCGCCGCTTCGACGTCTCCAATGGCCAGCAGCGTGGACACCGCTTCCGGCGCGAACCAGCCGAGAGCCGGTCCGGGCAGAATCGACTTCAGGATCGGGGCGCTCGCGCCTCTGACGATGTCATGGCCGCCCTTTTCCCGGGCCAGACCGAAAGCGCGGCTCAGGATCAGGGCCTGAATGGACGGGCTTTCCCCGGCCGCCGCCGTTCGCAGCAGCAGCGCACGGCCGCGCGGTCCCCAGGCGCTTTCCGCGGTCGTCACCGGATCCTTGAGTTCCGCCTCCTGCCACGGCACCGCGGCGTAGAGTTCGTTGAGCGCTTCCGCGTCGATCGCGCCGTAGAGGAAGGCGCGTTCGCCGGCTTCGAGACGGAGGTCGAGATCCGCGTTCGGGCTCGCGACCACGGTGCGCAGGACCGCCGGACGGTCCGAGCTCAGCACGTCGGCGGGGAGACGGATATTCGCCGCGCGCATCATCGCCAGATCGAGGCCGGCGGGATCGGGCAGGCTTTCGACCGCCGCCGGCTCGCCACCGTTCAGCGTCTCGATCAGTTCCGAAAACAGCTCGATGTCGTCCTCGCCGCGCTCGGAGAGAATGTCGACGATGATGTCCGCCCGCGCGCCGTCGCCCGACAGCAAGAGGCAGAACGCGAAAGCGCGCTGCCAGTAGGCGTCGAGCGAACGGCGGACGAAGTCGCGCACCCGCTGGCAGGCTCCGGCATTGTCGTTCTGCAGGAAAAGCGCCTCGACGGCATTGCGGGCCAGCGCTTCGTCGGTCCGCTCCACCGAGATTTGATTCGCGAGCCGGCTCGCCGCATCCACCTCGCCGAGCTCCACCATCCGCGAGACCCGCGAGGTCAGGAGGTCCGGGCCGCTCGACGCGCCTTGCGGCGCTTCCGCCCGGGTCGCCAGAAGCCTGACCGCCAGCTTGCGGGTCGCGACCGAGCGCGTTCTCGCCGGCAGCCTGGTCAGCAGCTTCTCGATCAGGGCGCGCTTCGAGCCATGCCAGATCGAGATGCCCAGCCCTCCTTCCGCCGGGTCGATCAACCCGACGGCCGCCGTGTCGAGATCGCTGAGCGCGGTGGCCGTCACCCCGTCGGTACCGGACGGTGGGGCGTCCTCCGTTTCGGTCGCCTGCGGTTTCTTCGGTTCCTGCGTTTCGCGGGGACGCGCGTCCGCGGGAGGCACAAGGCGAACCGGGGAACCCTGCGGTTCCGTCGAACCGGTCTGAGCGACCCGGATGCGGCCTTCGTCCCGCGTGGAGCGGTCGCTGGCGGTCGCGCCGAACGCGATACAAGCGGCGGTCGCGACGCCGACCGCCAGTGTCGTCCAGAATCTAACGGGGCAGGCGTTCATCGGGGATGACAATCTCCTTCTTGGCCAGGGGGGAAGGAATGTCGGACACCACCAAAATTGCCGCGACCGCGGCAATCGCCAGCGCGACGCAGACAAGCAGGACGCGGGACAACCTGTGCATTGAGCGACTCGAACCCCGAAGAAGGCGAAGCGGTACGCGTTACGCCGCCGATGCCGACGACAACGAACGCGATCCATACTATAATTTCTTCAGTAATGTATGACTGTGGCAAATTTGCGGCGGGCCGTCTTGCGGCGGTGAAAATCCGGGGCTGCCGCGCATTTGCCGAAGGGCGGTCGTCTTGACCGGACGCGACACTCCCGAGATTCCCCGCTCCATCGTCCTTGTCGGGCTGATGGGAGCCGGAAAGACCTGTATCGGCCGCGAGCTCGCCGGGCGCTATCGCCTGCCGTTTATCGACGCGGACGACGAGATCGAATCCGCCGCCGGGTGTTCCATCGAGGATATCTTCGCCCTATATGGCGAACAGGAGTTCCGGAGCGGAGAGCGCCGGGTGATCGCGCGGCTGCTCGACCGGCCCCGGCAGGTGTTGGCGACCGGCGGCGGCGCCTTCATGGATCCCGACACCCGCGCGGCGATCCGGAGCAAGGCGATTTCGGTCTGGCTGCGGGCCGACCTCGACTTGCTTCTGCGCCGGGTGGCGCGGCGCAACGACCGTCCGCTGCTGAAGGAGGACGATCCCCGCACGGTGCTCACGCGGCTGATCGAGGAACGGCACCCGGTCTATGCGGAGGCGGATCTGGTGGTCGACACCACGGAAGAGAAGCCGCGCGCGACCGCCGCGCGCGTGGCGCGGGCAATAGAGGAATTCCTCGTCGAGGAACGGACGGCGCAACCGGCGATATGAGCCAGACCCTTCGAGTCGATCTCGGCGATCGCTCGTACGACATCCTTATCGACGACGGGCTGATCGACGTCGCCGGCGCGCATCTGGCGCCGCTCGCCGGGCTGGCGCCGCTGTTCGTCGTCACCGACGAAACGGTGGCGGGGCTCCATCTGCGGCGCCTCGAAACGTCTCTGGACGCGGCGGGTCTCGTCCATCGCCGCTTCGTTCTGCCGGACGGCGAGGGAACCAAGAGCTTCGAGCAGTTGCAGCGCCTGGTGGAAGCGATTCTCCGGACCGGACCCGAGCGGTCGTCGGTTCTGGTCGCCCTCGGGGGCGGCGTGGTGGGCGATATCGCGGGCGTCGCGGCGAGCCTCGTGCTGCGCGGTATCGGCTTCGTGCAGATCCCGACCACGCTGCTTGCGCAGGTGGACAGCGCCGTCGGCGGCAAGACGGCGATCAACGCGCCTCAGGGCAAGAACCTGATCGGCGCGTTCTACCAGCCGCGGCTCGTGCTGTGCGACACCGGCGTCCTCGACACGCTGCCGCGCCGCGAACGGCTCGCCGGCTATGCCGAGATCGTCAAGTACGGGCTGATCGACGACCCTGCTTTCTTCGCGTGGCTGGAGGAAAACGGCCATGCGGTGATCGACGGAGACGGCGAGGCCCGGAAATACGCGGTGCACGAGAGCTGCGCCGCCAAGGCCGCCATCGTCTCCGGCGACGAGAGGGAGCAGGGCGCCCGCGCATTGCTCAATCTCGGCCATACCTTCGCCCATGCGCTCGAGGCGCGGGCGCGTTATGACGGCGCCCTGCTGCACGGCGAGGCGGTCGCCGTCGGTCTCGTCCTCGCTTTCTCGTTGTCGGCCGAGCTCGGCCTGTGCCCGGTCGAGGACGCGGCGCGGGTTCGGCGCCATCTGCGGTCGGTCGGACTGCCCGTCGAAATCGGCGATCTCGGTATCGATCCGGGCACCGCCGGCGATCTCGTCGCAGCGATGAAATACGACAAGAAGGTACGGGACGGCAGGCTCACCTTCATTCTCGCGCGCGGCATCGGCGAGGCGTTCGTCACCTCCGACGTGGAAGCCTCTTCCCTCGACCGGCTGCTCGCCGGAGCGCTCGCCGAATGACCATTGCGCTGGTCGCGACGCTCGCGGGCATTGCCATCCTGATCCTGCTGTCGGCCTTTTTCTCCGGCTCCGAGACCGCGCTCACCGCCGCGTCCCATCCCCGGATGCATCAGCTGGAGCGCAAGGGGGACCGCCGCGCGGGCATCGTGAACCGGCTGCGGAACCGCAAGGACCGGATGATCGGCGCCATCCTGCTCGGCAACAATCTGGTCAACATTCTCGCTTCCGCGCTGGCCACCAGCGTATTGATCTCCGCCTTCGGCGAGGCGGGGGTGGTCTATGCGACCGTCGCGATGACGCTGCTGGTGCTGATATTCGGAGAAATCCTTCCCAAGACCTACGCGTTCCACAATCCCGACCGGGTGGCGCTGCTGTTCGCACCGGTCTTCCGTGTGATCGTGGCCGTGCTCGGGCCGATCACCGACGGGTTCCAGATCGTGATCCGCGGGATACTCGGCGCCTTCAAGGCCTATTCCCGCGAGGGCGAGGAGCGCGCCCGCGCGCTGGAGGAGCTGCGCGGCGCGATCGAGCTCCACCCGGGCAGCGGGAATTCCGCCGACCAGGAGCGCGCGATGCTGCGCAGCATCCTCGATCTCAACGACGTCGAGGTCGAAATGGTGATGCGGCACCGGAAGGACGTGGTCGCGCTGGACGCCGACCTGCCGGCGTCCGAGATCGTCGACCAGGCCCTCGGCAGCCCGCATACCCGGATCCCGCTATGGCGGGGCAATCCCGACAACGTCGTCGGCGTGCTTCATGCCAGGGAGCTTGCCCGCGCCGTCCGCGCGCATTCCGGCGACCTCGATTCGCTCGAGATCGACCGCATCACCGCGCCGCCCTGGTTCGTCCCCGAAACGACGACGCTGCTCGATCAGCTCCAGGCCTTCCGACGCCGGCACGAGCATTTCGCGCTGGTCGTCGACGAGTACGGTGCGCTGATGGGCATCATCACCCTCGAAGACATCATCGAGGAGATTGTCGGCGACATTTCGGACGAGCACGACATCGTCCCGATCGGGGTCCGGCGCCAGCGCGACGGCTCCTATCTGATCGACGGCGACGTGACCATCCGCGACCTCAACCGGCGCTTCGACTGGGAGTTGCCCGACCAGGAGGCGGCGACGATCGCGGGGCTGGTCATCCACGAAGCCAGGATCATCCCCGAGATCGGCCGGATCTTCGTCTTTCACGGTTTCCGCTTCGAGGTGGTCGGGCGCGAGCGGAACCAGCTGACGCAGATTCGCGTGTCCTCCGCCGAACAGGCGGCGCAGGAAGCCCCGAGGGCAAGCGCCGGTCAGGCGCGATGATCTCGCCATGCGGCTGTGGAGCATTCATCCCCGATACCTCGATTCGCGCGGGCTGGTGGCGTTGTGGCGCGAAGCCCTGCTTGCGCAAGCCGTGCTGCGCGGCCGGACGAAGGGCTACCGGAATCATCCCCAGTTGATCCGGTTCCGCGCCCAGCCGGACCCGCCGGCATCCATCGCCGCCTATCTGAGAGCTGTCCACGAGGAGGCGGCCGCTCGCGGTTACCGTTTCGACGCGGGCCGGATTGCGTCTTCCGGTCCGGCGGGACCGATCGACCTGACCGACGGCCAGATCGCCTTCGAATGGACGCATCTGATGAAGAAGCTTGCCGACCGCGCTCCAGAACTGCGCGACCGCTGGGGCTCGGTCAACGCGCCCGACCCGCACCCGCTGTTCCGGGTCGTCGAGGGGCGGGTTCGCGGGCTGGGAAAGGCCGTGACAGGGGCGGCCCGCTAGGCCGGATCGAAGCCCTCCGGCAGGTGCCACTCCGAATAGGCGATCGAGTCGATATCGATGGTTATGCCGTGGCCGCGCGCCGGGCCCCGCGGCAGATCGGCCGCGCCCTCGTAGCCCTCGTGGCAGAAGAGTTCGATCACGTTGCCCGAAGGGTCGCGGAAGAACAGCAGGGCCTCCACGCCGTGCCGCGTCCACGGGTTCGTCGTAGGAATACCGCACGCGGCGAGCCAATCCTGCATGGCGGCGAGGGCATCCGCGCTGCAGGCGAAACCCATATGCGGATATTCGTTGCCCGGCTCGATAAAGGTGCAGCCGGACGAACCGATGCCGATCCGCGCGCCGCAGACGTCGAACAATGCGAAGGCGTCTTCCCTGACCAGCATCTTCCCGCCCAGCACGTCACGGTAGAACCGGACGCCCTCGTCGAGGTCGCGGCACGGAAAGCTGACATGGTCGATTCCGTCCAGGCGGGGCGGGCCCGCGACGCCGGCGCTCCGTTCGACGACCGAGGTTTCAGTCATGCGAACGTCCCTGTGTTATTCCGAGCCGCGATGGTAGGTCATTTCCCGCCGTCCAACCAAGCGGTCCCGGCGGCGCTACGCGGCGTGGAGGCTGTAGTCGATGACGCAGCGCTCCGCCCGGTAGAAGTCCTGCAGGAACGCTTCCTGGCTGTCGTAGGGCCGGTCGGGAACGAGGCGCGCCGGGATCGGGATGCGCAGCGGGCTCCGGTCGAACGGGTAGGGGTCGACACGGGCGCGTTCCCCGTCCAGCACGTCCACCGTCAGCGTAACGTCATCCTCTCCCGGGGCCACCGGCACGTGCGGGAGCCTGTTCGGCGGGCCGTTCTTTCGCGCCTCGCTGTCGAACGGGTAGCGGTTGCAGATGAACTGGGCCAGCTGGTCGAAAACCTCCATGAGCTGGAAGTTCCGCCAGAGTGCCCGGTCGGTGGCGAAGTCGCGGTGCGTCGCCGACCCTCGCAGTTGGTCGATGAGCTCCTCTCGCCTGGTTTCCCAGCGGTCGAGCGCATCGCGCACCTCCGGGATCGCCGAGAAATCCGGCATGTGCGAAATCAACCCCTTGCCCCGCGTGCACAGCCCCTCGGCGTGCATGAGGATCATCAGCCCGGCATAGGGGTCCTGTTCCGCGACGCGCTCGATCCCGCGCCGGAAGAACTCGAGCCAGATGGAGCCGAGATCCCTGACGCTCCCGATATAGTCCATCGGGTAGCCTTCGTCGGTGAGGGTGGGGCGGGCCTCCCATTCCCACCACCCGGCATCGTGCTCCTCTGCCGCCAGCACCATTGACTCGTAGGGCGCCGGCTCGGCGAAGCGGGCGTTTCCCCAATGCGCCGCGAGCAGTCCGGCGACCCTGGAGTGGTCCGTCTGCATGACCAGGACGAGCCGAGAATCCCTGTGACCGCTGACCATCATGGCGGTTGTCTCCCTGTCGTCGGCATCGACGCGGCGAGTTCACGGACCGGCGTATAATGGCATTCCATGCCGCCAGGTGTGTAGAGACGGGGACCGTGACGCCGCGATGACCTCGACCGAGCCCGATTCGCCCGTCGTCTCGATGCGGGACGTGACCAAGCGCTACGGCGAGCGCCCGGCGGTCGACGGGCTCGACCTCGACGTGCCGGAAGGTCAGTGCTTCGGTCTGCTCGGCCCCAACGGCGCGGGAAAGACGACGACGCTGCGGATGATCTACGGCGCCGCCCAGCCGAGCGCCGGCACGGTCTCCGTGTTCGGCATGAAGGTCGCGCGGAGCGCCCGGGAGGTGCGGGCGCGGCTCGGCGTGACGCTGCAGGACAACGTGCTGATCGAGACCGCGACGGCACGCGAGAACATGCAGATCTTCGGGCGCCACTATCTGCTGGACGCCGAAACCATCGCCCGCCGGGTCGATACGCTGGTCGATTTCCTCCAGCTCGGCTCGCACGCCGACATGGTCGTCCGGCGGCTGTCCGGCGGGTTCAAGCGCCGGCTCGCCATCGCGCTCTCGCTGATGAACATGCCGGAGTTGCTGATTCTCGACGAGCCGACCACCGGGCTCGACCCCAACGTCCGCCAGGGGCTGTGGTCGCGGGTCCGGGCGCTCAGGGCATCCGGGACGACGGTGCTGATTACAACGCATTACATGGACGAGGCCGAGCGCCTCTGCGACCGGGTGGTCATCATGGCCAAGGGCCGCGCCATCGCCGACGATTCGCCGCGCGCGCTGATCTCCACGCATCTCGCGCGCGAGGCGATCGAATTCGACTGCGACGAAGCGGAGGAGCGCCGGTTTCTCGCGAGCCTCGGAAACGGCGTCCCGCATCTGCGCGCCGGAAGCCGGACGATGGCGTTCGCCGACGACGCAAGCCGCCTCCAGGACGCGCTGCGCGACCTCGACGGCGGCGACCGCAGGCCGATCGTGCTCCGCCCCGCCAATCTCGAGGACGTGTTCCTCTCGCTCAGCGGAACGCGTCTCGACGAGGAGGGCTGAATTGGACCTGTCGTTCCGTCACGCCTGGTCGGTCTGGCGCCGCAACGCGACGCTCTACAGGCGCACCTGGAAGCTCACGATCCTTCCGAATTTCTTCGAGCCCGTCTTTTACCTGACGGCGATCGGCATTGGTGTCGGCGCCTATATCTCCGGCATCGGCGGGATGAGCTATATCGAGTTCCTGACGCCCGGGATGCTGGCGGTCGCCGCGATGCACGGCGCGAGCTTCGAGGTGACTTACAACGTTTACGTCCGGATCCATTTCGAGAAAGCCTATGACGGCATCCTCACCACGCCGGTCGGACCCGACGACATCCTGATCGGCGAGGTGCTGTGGTCGATGACCCGTTCGCTGTTCTACGGCGGCGGGTTCTTCATCGTCGCAATGCTGTTCGGTCTGGTGCCCTTCCCCGGAGGGCTCGCCGCGCTGGTCGTCATTCCGCTTGCCGGACTCCTGTTCTCGGCGATCGGTTTCGCCTTCACCATCCGCATCCCCACGATCGACGTGTTCAGCTTCTATTTCACCCTGTTCCTCACGCCGCTTTTCCTGTTCTCCGACGTGTTCTTCCCGATCCGGGAACGCCTGCCGGGCGCGTGGCTGGTCGTGGCCGAAGCATTGCCTCTCCTGCATCCCGTGCGCCTCGCCCGATCCGCCTTCCAGGGCGAATGGGGCTGGATCGCGCTGTGGGACGTGGGCTACATCCTGGTCGTCTCGGCGCTGCTGCTCGAATTCGCGCGCCGGGGCGTCAGGAAGCGCCTGATGAGCTGACGCCGCCCCCGGTTTGCCGGGCGCGTGGGCGGTGTGTAGCATCCCGCGTTCCAACGCGGAGGGAGGCAGCGACATGGACGGCACCGCCACCGGAATCGGCGAGAAGATCGTCGCTTTGCGGGAGACCTGGCACACCAAGAAGCATCCGTTCTTCCAGGCGATGACCGACGGGTCGCTGCCGCTCAGGGCACTCGGGATCTACATGGCGAACCACTATAAGTTCGTCGAACAGGCCTTGCCTTCCTTCGGCCTCCTTTTCTATCGGGCACCCAAGGACGTGGGCCTGTCGCTGGTCGAGAACCTGGCCGAGGAAGAGGGGCTGATGGCCTCGCCGGGCGAAGGCAAGGAGCCGCACGATCACATGGAGATGATCTTCGATTTCTGCAACGCGGCCGGGCTGACCACCGGGGAGGTCAAGTCGCTGAAGATGGGACCGGCCTGGTGGGCGCGCACTCTCCACTACGTCCACTGCCTGCGCGACGAGCCGATCGGCGTCGCGCTCGCCATGCAGTCCACCCAGGAGGGCCAGCAGGTCGCGCTCAACGTCGAAATCACCATCCCGTCCTTCGCCAAGCATTACGGCTACGAGGCTGACGCGAAGGAGATCGCCTTCTTCGTCGAGCACGCCGAGGCGGACCTGGAGCACTCCAACCGCCAGATGGCGCTCTGCGAAAAATACATCACGCCCGATCTGGAGGAGCGCACCCTCGAGGTCTGCGAGGAGGCGGTCCGGCTACGCTGGGCGTCGATTACCGAGATCTACCGCGAGCACGTGCTGAAAGAGGCCGATATCCTGCCGCCCGGTATCGCCGCCTGAGGTCGCCCCGGTCAGCGCAGCGACCACCCGGCGTCATGGTCGGCGAAGGCCGACCATCCACGTTTTGTTGTTTGGTCGACGCAGAAAAAACTCGTGGATGGTCGGCCTCCGCCGACCATGACGGGAGGGGTTCCGTCCGAGCCGCGCGCGCCGCAGCTCAGGGAAGGAAATCGTCCAGGTTCACGCTGTCGAAGTTCTTGGGGATCGCGCGTTCGAAGCGGGCGCGCGCCTCGACCTGGGTCGGCGCCGGCATGGTGGCGTCGACCAGCCACTTGGTGCCGATCCGGTGCAGGCTGTCCATCCCCTCGACGATGGGCGAGATGTTGTCGAGCGGGAAGACGCGCGTGTTGGGAATCAGGACGACGTCCTTTTCCGCGTGCACCCGCGTGGTCATCGACCACATCACCTGGCGGAGGTCAGAAGCGTCGATGTCCTCGTCGACCGCGATCGCCACCTTGGGGTGGAGATAGGGGCCCGATAGCGCCGCCATCAGCGCGGTCTTGGCCTGGCCTTCCACGCGCGGGCGGATCTTCAGCACCAGCATCATCAACCCGGCCGCGGTGACGCAGCGCACGTCGCGCAGATCGAGCCCGCCCTCGACATTGCGCAGATGCTCGCGGGTGGCGATCTCGATGCCGAGCGCGGTGGTCTGCTGCGTGTCCGTCACCGGGAAGCCGCAATGGATGGCGTAGAAGATCGGATCCTTGCGCCGGGTGATGGCCTTGACCTTGAAGATTTCGGAGTGGCCCTGCATGGCGTAGGTGCCGGGCACCTCGCCGAACGGCCCCTCGGGCTCGAGATGGTTGGGTAGCACCTCGCCCTCGATCACCAGCTCGGCCTCCGCCGGGACCTCGACGTCGATGGTCTCGCACTTGACCATCCGCACCGCCTCGCCGAGCAGACCGCCGGAGAGTTCGAGCTCGTCGACGCCGAAGCGGGTGGTATAGGCCGATCCGAAGAAGATCGCCGGATGCACGCCGAAGACCATCGCCACGGGGGTCGGCTCGTTGCGCGCGCAGTACATGTCGTAAATCCGCCGCGCCTGGCGGTGCAGCATCAGGAACCCGGTCTTGTCGCGGTCCATGATCTGCTGGCGGTGGATCGACATGTTGCGGATCCCGGTCTCGGGGTCCTTGATGATCGCCATGCCGGAAGCGAGGAAGCGGCCGCCGTCCTTCTCCGAGGTGAGCATCGCCGGGATGTCGTTGAGGTCGGCATCCTCGCCTTTGAGGATCACCTCCCTGACCGGCGCGCTGGCGGGATCGACGTCCTCGGTCGGGATCGGCTCGCGCAGCCGGAGCGACATGGTCTCCAGCATCTCGTCTTCCGGAATGCCGAGCCCGATCGACCATTTGCCGCGGTCGGCGAGGATCTGGCTGCAGGCCTGCCAACCGTCATGGCCCTTGATGTTGGTGAACAGGCTCGACTTGCCGAGGTCGTTATAGGTCTTCCACTCGACCGCCGACATGTTGGAGAGCGGGTCCACTTCCTTGGTGAAGTGGATCATCTCGCCCTGCTGCTGCAAATTGGCGAGGAAGGTGCGGTACGATTGATCGGGCATCGGCGGGACTCCGGTAAACGCGCCCGGCTGCCTGCCGGTCCGGGCGTCTGTGTGGTTCTAGAGAGAAGGCGGGGTGGGCGCTACTGCCCCTTGAACTTCGCCGGACGGCGCTCGGCGAACGCCTTCAGGCCCTCGGCTCGGTCCTCCGACCAGGCCAGCATGTAGGCCAGATCGGCCTCCTGCATGAAGCCGTGCATCAGCGGCATGTCCATGCCGCGGTTGATCGCCTGCTTGGTCATCATGATGGCGAGAGGGCCGTTCTTGGCCATCGCGGCGGCGATCTCGCGCGCCTTGGCGAGCGCCTCGCCCTTGGGCGTGACGTGGTTCACGATACGGTAGGACCTGGCCTCCTCGGCGCCGATCCGGCGCGCGGTCCAGATCAGCTCCTTGGCGAGCGCCGCGCCGATCATGCGGGGCAGGTTCTGGGTCCCGCCGGCCCCCGGGATCAGGCTGTGGCGGGCTTCCGGCAGGCCGAACTGCGCGTCCTCGCCGGCCACGATCATGTCGCCGAACATGGCGAGCTCGAACCCGCCGCCGAGGCAGTATCCCTCCACCGCGGAGATCACCGGCTTGGTGTAGGCCTGCATGAACTTGTAGAGGACCCGGTTGCGGCGGACGTTGTAGCGTGCGCGGTAATTGTCATAGCGCTCGTGGATCTCGTCCTTGAACCCGCTCAAATCGGCGCCGGCGCAGAACGCGCGCTCGTTGCCCTGGAGGATCACGGCCAGGATTTCGCGGTCGAGCTCGACGACCGCGAGCGCGTCCATGATCTCGTCGGCCATCGGCTCGTTGATCGCGTTCATCACCTCCGGCCGGTCGAGCGTGACTTCGAGCACGCCGTCGCGCCTTTCGGCCTTGATGGTCTCGTAGCCCCCGGTCTCTTCCGTCACGCCAGCCTCCGGCCTGTCCCGCGAAGGGCGGCATTATAGCGGCGCGGGGCGGGCGTGCTATGGACCGGTCGGACGGCCCCCGGTATATCTCCGCGCGGCCGGCCGGGGCCGCATCGCGAAGGAGATCGGGGACGATGGAGACCTATCAGCTTTACATCGACGGGGCGTTCGTCGACGCCGAAGGCGGCAGGACGAAGCCCAGCATCAACCCGTTCGACGGCGAGGCGATCGCCGATATCCCGGTGGCGAGCCCGGCCGACGCGGAGAAGGCGATCCTGGCCGCGCGCAAGGCATTCGACGAGGGACCCTGGCCCTGCATGAGCGGCGAGGAGCGCTCGGCGCTGATCGGCCAGCTGGCCGCGGCGATGAAGGAGCGGCAGAAGGAGCTCGCGGCCAACGAAGCGCGCGACTCCGGCGGCACCATCGCCAAATGCGGCGCCGACGCCTATCTCGCCCAGCGTCAGATGGCGTATTTCGGCGACATGGCCAAGCGCTACAACGCCGAGGCCAGGGAGATCGAGGGCATGTCCCGGCCCGGGCGGTCTTTCAACTACACGATCCGCGAGCCGATCGGCGTCTGCGCCTCGATCATCCCGTGGAACTTCCCGCTCCTGATGGCGGTCTGGAAGCTCGGTCCCGCGCTCGCCACCGGCAACACGATCGTGCTCAAACCCGCGAGCGACACGCCGCTCAATGCGCTGGAGCTCGCCCGGATCGTCGACGGGATCGGTTTCCCGCCGGGCGTGGTCAACATCGTCGCCGGGCCGGGCGGCAGCATCGGCGAGGTCATGACCACGAGTGCGCTGGTCGACAAGGTGGCGTTCACCGGCTCGACGGAAGTCGGCCGCGACATCATGGCGAAGGCCTCAGGCACGCTGAAAAAGGTGACGCTCGAATGCGGCGGCAAGTCGGCCAATATCGTGCTGCACGACGCCAACTGGGACATCGCCGTCGACGGCTCGATCTTCGCGTCGTTCTACCACCAGGGCCAGGTCTGCGAGTCCGGCACCCGGCTGTTGCTGCCCAAGGACCGGCACGACGACTTCGTGGGGCAGATGGTCGCGAAGCTCGAAGCGCTGCCGATGGGCGATCCGCTCGACCCCGCGACCAGGCTCGGGCCGGTGGTGTCCGAGCGCCACATGGAAACCGTCCTCGACTATATCGAGCTCGGCAAGAAGGAAGGCGCGACGCTCGCCTGCGGCGGCGCGCGCGCGACCGACGGGCCGCTGGGCAAAGGCTATTTCATCGAGCCCACCGTCTTCGTCGACGTGACCAACGACATGCGGATCGCCCAGGAAGAGATCTTCGGGCCGGTGCTCTGCGTCCTCAAATACGACAGCGAGGACGAGGCCGTCGCCATCGCCAACGATTCGATCTTCGGTCTCGGCGGCGGCGTGTGGAGCGAGGATCTCGACCATGCGCGGGAGATCGCCGGCAGGATGCGGACCGGCACGGTCTGGATCAACGACTGGCACCTGTTGAGCGAGCGGATGCCGTTCGGCGGCTACAAGCAGTCCGGCATCGGGCGCGAGTTCGGCGAGGAAGGCTTGAACGAGTACACCGAGGTCAAGGCGCTCCACGTCGACGACACCAGGACGCGCGACAACAAGCCCTGGTACGACATGCTGGTTCCGCGCGAAAAGACGGACGCCTGACCGTGATAAACGCGGCCGTTGTCGGCCTCGGCCGCTGGGGCCAGACGCTGGTCGATTCGCTCGGCGAAGGGTCCGACGCCATCCGGTTCGCCCGCGCCGTCACGCGCACGCCGTCGAAGGTCGAGGATTACGCCGCGGCCAAGGGGATGGCGCTGGGATCCGACTACGACGCCGTCCTGTCCGATCCCGGCATCGATGCCGTCGTGCTGGCGACGCCGCATTCGCTGCACCGCTCGCAGATCGTGGCGGCGGCCCAGGCGGGCAAGCACGTCTTCTGCGAAAAGCCGCTGACGCTGTCCGCCGCCGACGCAGACGCCGCCATCGGCGCCGTCGACAGGGCGGGGGTGACCCTCGCCATCGGCCACAATCGGCGGTTCGCGCCCAATTTCCGCGCGCTGCGGGCGATCCTGGACGAGGGCCGGCTGGGCGAGATTCTGCATCTGGAAGGCAATTTCTCGGCCGATTTGAGGCGGGCGGCGGAGACCTGGCGGGCCGATGCCGCGGAAAGCCCGGCCGGGGGAATGACCTCGCTCGGCATCCATGTGGTCGATGCCTTCGTCGCGCTCGCCGGACCGATGACGACGGTGCGGGCGCGGAGCAAGCGGATCGCGCTCCCGTTCGGGGTCGACGACGCGACCTCGGTCCTGATCGACTTCGCGAGCGGCTGCACGGGCTATCTCGGCACGGTCGCCGCGACCGCCCATCTCTACCAGCTGCGGGTCATCGGCACCGACGGCTGGGCCCAGATCCACGCGCTCGACCGGCTGGAAGCCGATTTCGTCGACGGCGGCCGCGAGGACCGGCGCTGGGACGGCTACGACTATCCCGGATACACCACGATACGGGAATGCCTGGAGGCTTTCGCCGGCGCGGTCGACGGTGGGCCGCCGTTTCCCATCCCGCCGGAAGAGATCGGCCATGCGACCGGCGTGCTCGAAGCCATCGTCCGGTCGGCCGAAACCGGCGAGGCCCGGCCGGTCTGAGCCGGATCGCGCGCGGACGGGTTATGCTCACCCGATTGTGAGAACGCGTTTCCTTGCGATAGCCGCCGATGACCCAACCTTAGGGGTCGCATGTCGTTCCGGAGGAACAGGACCATGGTGGAAACATCCAGGATTCTCGCCCGCACACTCGCCATCGGGAGCGCCGCGGCGTTCCTCCTGCTCGCCGGATCGGCGATGGCCAATCCCGAACTCTGGAAGCCGTTCTGGCCGAAGACCGATTTCTCGCGGCACTCCGTCGCGTTTTCCGAGATCATGTCGGGCGGACCGCCGAAGGACGGGATACCGTCGATAGACGATCCCGAATTCGTGCCGCTCGCCGAAGCCAAGGACCTCGCGGACACCGAACCGGTCATCAGCGTGAAGATCGGAAAGGATGCCCGCGCGTACCCCCTGCGCATCCTGATCTGGCACGAGATCGTGAACGACACGGTGGGCGGCACGCCGGTTTCCGTGACCTACTGTCCGCTCTGCAACTCGGCGATCGTGTTCGACCGGCGGCTCGACGGCCGGGTGCTCGATTTCGGCACCACCGGCAAGCTGCGCAACAGCGATCTCGTCATGTACGACCGCCAGACCGAGAGCTGGTGGCAGCAATTCACCGGCACCGGAATCGTTGGCGAATTGAACGGCAAGGTGCTCAAGTTCCTGCCCGCCCGCGTCGAGTCCTTCGCTCTGTTCAAGGAACGCCACGCGGACGGCCGCGTCCTCGTGCCCAACCAGGCCAACATGCGGCCCTACGGTATGAACCCCTATACGGGATACGACCGCGCCGCCCGACCGTTCCTCTATCGCGGAGACTTGCCCGAGGGCATCGCGCCGATGGCCTATGTCGTCAAGGTCGGGAAAGAGGCCTGGCCGCTCGACCTGGTCCGCGAAAAGGGCGAATTGATTGCGGGCGATATCCGCCTGCGCTGGACGGCGGGTCAGAACTCGGCGCTCGACAGCGGCATCATCGCCGAGGGCCGGGATATCGGTAACGTGATCGTGGAACGCCGCGAAGGAGGCGAGTGGAAGGACGAGGTGCACGACCTCACCTTCGCATTCGTGTTCCACGCCTTCGTGCCCGACGGGACGCTGCATAAGGGCTGAGACGGGCGGATCGGGCCATTGTCGGCCAGCCGGGCGCGCTCTATATTCGAATCGGCCGCAAAGGGCCGGTTTCGCTAGGGTTTCGACGCCTGGTTGCGGGAGAAGGCTTACACTATCTCTCCCGGTGACAGCGAGTGGGACCGATGTCGAAGGATGTGACCCGCAGAACGGGCAGCGAGGCAGCCAGGTCGTCGAGCGGCGATGTGGCGAACTTCCTCGACCGGCTCGCGCAGACTCCGAACCTGAAGACCGCGGGCGGGAAAGGGCGGCTGGTTTTCGCGATGGACGCGACGGCGAGCCGCGAGCCGACCTGGGACCGGGCCTGCCACATCCAGGCCGAGATGTTCCGCGAAACCGAGGTTCTTGGCGGGCTGGAGGTTCAGCTCGTCTTCTACCGCGGCTTCGGAGAATGCAAGGCGAGTCCCTGGGTCGATTCCTCCGGCGATCTGGTGCGGCGGATGACCGCCGTCCGCTGTCTCGGCGGGCAGACCCAGATCGGCAAGGTGCTCAGGCACACCCTCAAGGAGACCGAGAAGAAGAAGGTCAACGCCCTGGTCTTCGTCGGTGACTGCATGGAGGAGGACGTGGACCGGTTGTGCCATCACGCCGGCCGCCTCGGCGTGCTCGGGACGCCCGCCTTCATGTTCCAGGAGGGCGGCGAGCCGATCGCCATGCGCGCGTTCCGGCAGATCGCCAAGCTGACCGGCGGCGCCTATTGCAATTTCGACTCGTCGTCCGCCCGGCAGCTCCGGGAACTGCTCGGCGCGGTCGCGGTCTTCGCCGCCGGCGGCCGCCTCGCGCTCAGCGACTACGGCAAGCGCACCGGCGGGGCGGCGCTGCAGATCACCAAGCAGATCGGCTGAACGCGGTCGAAACCGGCGATGTCCTACCTGATCCTCGTCGTCGCGGTCGCCATCGGCCTCTATTTGCTGGCCCGGGGTATCCAGGGCACCGATCCGAAGGTGATCCTCCGGATCTTCAAGTGGACGTTCGCGATCCTCGGCATAGGCATCGCGACCTACCTTGTCGTCACCGGGCGCATCGGCTACGCGGCGATGATCGCCGCCGGCCTGCTGCCCATGCTGTTCCGCGCCCGGCGTATCGCCCAGGCGGCCCGAAGCTTTCGCGGTCCTTCGCCCGGCCAGTCCTCCGATGTCGAGACCGCGTATCTCCGCATGTCGCTCGACCACGACACGGGAGAGCTGAAAGGCACCGTCCTCGAGGGACCGTTCCGCGGCCGGCTGGTCGAGGAGCTCAGTCTCGAGGAGTTGCTCGCGCTGCTTCGCGACTGCCGGGTCAACGACGCGCAATCGGCCGAGCTGCTCGAATCCTATCTCGACCGCGTGCACGGAGCGGAGTGGCGCGGCGGCGATCCCGGCGCGCATGCCGGTGGCGGCGAGTCGTCCGACGGGCGACCGATGACGGTCGACGAGGCCTACGAGATCCTCGGCGTTCGCCGCGGCGCGGACGCGGACGAAATCCGCGACGCGCATCGCCGGCTGATGCTCAAGATACACCCCGACCAGGGCGGCTCGACCTATCTCGCCGCCAAGATCAACCAGGCGAAGGAAATCCTGCTCGGGAGCTGAACGGGCGAGGCCGCGGCCCTTCGCGGCCCCAGGATCCGGGAGTAAAGGTCAAGCAATGCGCATCGGAATGGTCGGTGCGGGCTATGTCGGGCTGGTGTCCGGCGCCTGCTTTTCGGAATTCGGCATCGACGTCGTCTGTGTCGACAAGGATCCGGCGAAGATCCGGCAGCTGCGCGGCGGCGATATCCCGATCTACGAACCCGGCCTGGAAGCCTTGGTCGAATCGAACGTCGACGCGGGGCGGCTCTCCTTCTCCACCGAGATCGAGGAAGCCGTCGCCGGTACGGAGGCGGTGTTCATCGCGGTCGGAACCCCCGGACGCCACGGCGACGGCCGGGCCGATCTCCAGAACGTCCGCCAGGCCGCCGAGGAAGTCGCCCGGGCGATGGACGACGGCTACAAGGTCGTCGTGATGAAATCGACCGTCCCGGTCGGCACCGGCCGCGAGATCGGCGAGCTCATCTCGAAACATCGCGCGCCCGGGACGTTCGACATCGCGTCCAACCCCGAGTTCCTGCGCGAGGGCTCGGCGATCGGGGATTTCATGCGCCCCGACCGGGTGGTGATCGGAGTCGAGAGCGAACGCGCGGCCCGGCTGCTGCAAGCCGTCTATCGCCCGCTCTATCTGCTCGAGACCCCCATCGTCCTAACCGCGCTGGAGACCGCGGAGATGATCAAATACGCGGCCAACGCCTTCCTCGCGACCAAGATCACCTTCATCAACGAGATCGCCGATCTCTGCGAGAAGGTGGGCGCCGACGTGCAGGACGTTGCCCGCGGGATCGGACTCGACGGGCGGATCGGCGCGAAATTCCTGCATGCCGGGCCGGGTTATGGCGGTTCCTGCCTGCCCAAGGACACGCGCGCGCTGGTGTCCGCCGCGCGGCAGGCCGGAACGCCGGTGCGGATCGTCGAGACCGTCGTCGAGGTCAACGAATCCCGGGCGCGGCGCATGATCGAAAAGGTCGAGGCGGCCTGCGGCGGCTCGGTCGCCGGCAAGCGCATCGCGGTTCTCGGGATCGCCTTCAAGCCCAATACCGACGACATTCGCGAGAGTCCCGGCCTCGGCATTCTGGCCGGGCTGCTGGAGCGCGGCGCAAGCGTCGGCGCTTTCGATCCCAAGGGCATGGCCGCCGCCAGGAGCCTGTTCGACGGGGTCGATTGGTGCGAGGACTCCTACGCCGCCATGGAAGACGCGGATTGCCTCGTCATCGTCACCGAGTGGAACGAGTTCCGCGCCCTCGATGTCGCGCGCATGCACCGCCTGATGAAGACGCCCGCGATGGTCGACATGCGCAACATCTACGAGCTCGACGAGATGGAAGGCGCCGCCTTCGAATACCGGAGCGTCGGACGCCGGACGATCGAAGGCCCGGCATGACCGCCGGCGCGGTCGGCGGGGCAAGGGCGCTTCACCCGACGATCCTGCGCGCCTACGACATCCGGGGGGTCGTGGGGGAGACGCTTGCGGAGGCCGATGCGGAGGCGATCGGGCGCGCCTTCGGAACCATTGTCCGCGACCGTGAGGGCCGACGCGTGTGCGTCGGCTATGACGGACGACTGCATTCGCCGGCGCTGGAGAACGCCCTCGTCGATGGGCTGATTGGCGCCGGTGCAGACGTTGTCCGAGTAGGGCTCGGCCCCACGCCGATGCTTTATTTTGCGGTGCAGGATCTCGCGGCCGATGCCGGCGTCATGGTGTCCGGCTCCCACAACCCGCCCGACCATAACGGTTTCAAGTTTCTGACATCGTCGGGACCGTTCCACGGAGAGGACATCGCGCGGCTCGGGCGGATCGCCGCCGAAGGCGCGTTTGCCTCCGGAGACGGAGCGCGCGAAGAGGTCCCGGTGCTCGACGCCTATGTCGAGCGGATCGTCGGGGATTTCGACGGGGACCGATCGCTCAAGGTCGCCTGGGACGCCGGCAACGGCTCGGCGGGCGAAGCGATGCGAAGACTCTGCGGCCTGTTGCCCGGGACGCATGTCCTGCTCAACGAGAACATCGACGGCAGGTTCCCCGCGCACCATCCGGACCCCACCGTGGAGGGCAATCTCCGGCAACTGATCGACACCGTGACCGCCCGGGGTTGCGAGGTCGGCATCGCCTTCGACGGCGACGGCGACCGCATCGGCGTCGTGGACGGCGCCGGCCGCATCCTGTGGGGCGATCAGATCCTGATGCTGCTGGCGCGCGACGTCCTGGCCGGCCATCCCGGCGCGACGGTGATCGCCGACGTGAAGGCGAGCCAGTTCCTGTTCGACGAGATCGCCCGGCTCGGCGGGGTTCCGATGATGTGGCGGACCGGGCATTCGCTGATCAAGTCCAGGATGGCCGAGACCGGCGCGCTGCTGGCCGGCGAGATGAGCGGGCACATCTTCATCGCCGACCGCTATTTCGGTTACGACGACGCGATCTACGCGGCGGTCAGGCTCCTCGCCTTCCTCTCGCGCTCCGGCGAGACCCTCGCGGAAATCCGCGACCGGCTGCCATCGGCGGTCTCCACGCCGGAGCTCCGTTTTCCGTGCGAGGACGCGCGCAAGTTCTCCGTGGTCGACGAAATCCGCCACAGGCTCCGCGAAGAGGGTGCCGAGATGAGCGAGGTCGACGGAGTCCGGGTGCGCACCGGGGACGGGTGGTGGCTGCTCAGGGCGTCCAACACCGAGGACGCGCTGGTCGCCCGCTGCGAGGCGGCGGACGACGCGGGGCTCGACCGCCTCAAGGCATCGCTCCGCCGCCAGCTCGGCGAATCTGGCATCGACGCTCCCGACATGTAGACTTTCCTTCTCGCAACCGGATCGCGGAGGCTGGAGATGAGCGCCGACATCGACACCCTCTTGGAGGGGCTTCAGACGCATATGCCGGTCGCGCTGGCGCCGTTCGACGCGGCGGCGCAGCGCACCGGGCTGGTCATCGTCGACGAGGTGAACGGTTTCGCGACCGTCGGCGCGGGGCCTCTCGCGCCGCCCGTTCCCAACGCCCAGGTCGCGCGCATGGTCGAGGAAACCGACCGCCTCGCCCGCCGCTTCGCCGCCGAAGGCTGGCCGATCGCGGCTTTCCTCGACACCCACACGCCCGGCAAGCCCGAGCCTCCCTATCCGCCCCATTGCGAGCGCGGCACGGGGCAGGAGGAGCTGGTGCCGGAGCTCGCCTGGCTGCACGGCTGCGAGCACGCCACGCTGATCGAGAAGGACTGCATCAACGGTTTCGTCGGCTCGATCGACGCCGACGGCGGCGCCAACCGGATCGTCGACTGGGCCCGCGCGGGGCGCGTCGAGACCGCGCTCGTGGTCGGTATCTGCACCGACATCTGCGTGATGGATTTCGTGCTCACCATGCTGTCCGCGCGCAATCACGGTCTGATGCCCGATCTCGCCGAAATCGTGGTCTACGAGCCCGGCTGCGCCACCTACGGCCTCGACCTGGCGACCGCGGCGGAGTTGGGACTGCCGGAAACCGCGTCCCACCCGCAGGCGCTCGCACACCATCTCGGCCTCTATTTCATGGCATCGCGAGGCGCCCTGCTGGCGGCGGAGGTTCACTGAGGCCGTTGCGCTATTTCTTTTACGGCACGCTGCTCGATCCCGACGTTCGGTCTCACATCCTCGGTTCGTGGATACGCCGGCGGGAACTGCGCCCGGCAACGCTCCCAGGCTACCGGCGCGTCTATATCCGTTACCGCCATTATCCCGTCGCGATTCCCGCCCCCGGGGACGCGGTCGACGGTCTGCTCGCCGAAGGGCTGGACCGTCATGCGGTCCGCCGCCTTGCGGAGTTCGAGAGCGACGAATATGTAGACGCCGAGCGCACCGTCCTCGTCGACGGCGGACGGGCGGTGAGGGCGCGGGTGTTCGTCGCCGGCCCGCTGGCCCGTCCAACCGATACGCCGTGGACCGTCGAGGTCTGGCGGCGTCGCCACAAGAGGGAATTCGCGCGCCGCTTCCGCGCGCCGTTCCGCTGACCCACGGAAGGAGAAGAGCATGGCCGGCCCCAGGGTGATGAAGGAAGACGTGATGAATGCCTGCGAGGGCATGCTGCAGAAACAGCTCTACGTCGTCTTCACAACGCCGACGAATGGGCTCGGGCCGGTGATGGAGAATATCGGGCCGCATCTCGAATTTCAGGTCTCGCTGGAGGAGCGCGGCATCATGTTCGGCGCCGGGCCGTTCTGGAACGACGACGAGACGGAATGGCTCGGCGAGGGCATGGTCATCATCCGCGCCGGCAGCCTCGAAGAGGCGAAGGAGATCGCCGCCTCCGACCCGATGCATTCGTCCGGCGCGCGGTCCTTCACCGTGCGGCCCTGGCTGATGAACGAGGGCACGGTGACGGTGAAGATCCGTTACTCCGACGGCTCCCGCGAGGTGATCTGAATTCCGTCGATTGAAGGCGCGCGGCGCCCGACCTAAGTTGGGGCGGCAGCGCGGATAGGGACGTGCCCATGACCAACGCAGCGACCGAGAGCCCGGTGACGCTCGAAGAGTACCGCGCCATGGACATGGCGCAGCGGCGCGACGTGTGGCTCGAAATCTCGGATATTACCGAGGCGCAGTTCGATGCCCACATGGAAGAGCAGAAGGCGCGCGAGGCGGCGGTCCCGCGGCCGGGCGCGATGGCGCCGGATTTCGTCGCCGACCGGCTCGACCGCGACCGCAAGCGGACCGGCGAGCAGGTGCGCCTGTCCGATTACCGGGGGAAGCCGGTCGCGATCGCGTTCGGCTCGTTCACCTGACCCCCCTTCCGCGGCAAGGCCGTGCGCCTTAACGAGCTCTACAACGCTTACAGGGATCGGGTCGAATTCTTCCTGATCTATATCCGGGAAGCGCATCCCGCCAACGGTTGGCAGGTGCCCAACAACCTGATCGAAGACGTCATCTACGAAGAGCCGACGACCGACGAGGAACGCAGCGAAGTCGCCTCGGCCTGCCAGATCGCCCTCGACATCGAAATGCCGATGCTGGTCGACCGCATCGACAACGATGTCGAGGAGAAGTATGTCGGCTTGCCGATGCGCCAGTTCCTGATCGACGCCGGGGGCCGGGTGGTCTATGCGGGCGACAAGGGGCCGTTCGGCTGGAACGACGAGGCCTTCGAGGAGGCTCTGCGGGCGTTGCTGTAGCGCCGGCGGCGGGGAGGGACGGGTGCCGACGATCGTCGTATCGGAAGAGGTGCTGAAGAAGCTGCGCGCGCTGCGCCGGCCGGGCGAGGTCACCGACGACCAGGTGCTCGAGCGGATCGTCGACGCCGCGTCCGGCGAAAAGGAGAAACGGCTACGCGCCTACGAGGCGCAGGAGCAGGATACGCAGTCGACCAACTGAGCGCCGCCCTTCGATACGCGGCTTCGCCGCTACTCAGGGTGAGGGGCGGGTTGCGGGTGGCCGAAAAAGCCTCCCTCATCCCGAGTAGGCGCGAAGCGCCGTATCGAGGGACGGGAGCGCCGCGTCACACCCCCGCCGAGGCGGCGACCAGGGTGTCGGTCTCCATGTCGTCGTCGCGCACCGCGCCGATCAGGTCGGTGATCCGTTCGATGCCGCGCGCGCCGCACCATTCCTCGAGATCGTCGATGATGGCGGTGAGCGCCGTCGGGTTGCGGAACCCGGCATAGCCGATTCCAACGCCGTGCGCGCCGGCCAGCATGTACTCGACCACGTCTTCGGCCTTGGTCACGCCGCCGATGCCGATGACCGGCACGGTGACTTCCTTCGCCACCTGATAGACCATCCTGAGCACGATGGGTTTGAGCGCCGGCGAGACCAGCCCGCCGAACTTGTTGCCGAGCGCCGGGCGGAAGTTGTCGGTGCGGATCTTGAGCGACAGGAAGGTGTTGGCGATCACCAGCGCGTCCGCGCCCGCCTCCTCCGCGGCGACCGCGATGGAGACGATGTCCCCCGCGTTGGGCGACAGCTTGGCCCAGACCGGGTGGTCGGTCGCGGCGCGGATGTCGCGCATCACCTGGGCGGTGTGCTCTTCGTGCAGGGAGAAATTCCCGCCCGTCGCATTCCGGGTGGGACAGGAGATGTTGACCTCCAGCACGTCGATCTCCGGCACGCTGAGGATCGAGCACATCTCGGCGAACTCGTCGGCCGTCTCCGCCGAGATGCTGGCGATGAAGGGCGGGGTGAACTTCTTGTACTCGGGCACGATGTGATCGAGGAAGTAGTAGACGCCCTTTCCCGGCAGGCCGATCGACTGGATGATTCCGGCCTCGGTCTCCGCCATGCGCGGCGTCGGGTTGCCGTTGCGGGGCTCCTTGCAGATGGTCTTGGCGACCAGCCCGCCCAGCCGGTTGAGGTCGATCACGTCCGCGTATTCCCATGAGAACGCACCCGACGCGGGCATTACCGGGTTGGCGAGGTCGACGTCCCCGATCCTGATCGAAAGATCTACCATCCCACGGCCTCCTGGATATCGAAGACAGGCCCTTCCCGGCAGACCCGCTTGAGAACGTGCCTGCCGTCCACCTCGAAGGTGCGCACGCAGATGTAGCAGGCGCCGAGCGCGCAGCACATCAGCTGCTCCATCGCCACCTGGCCCGGGATGCCGTGCGCGGCGCCGAGCCGTTTCATCAGCATCAGCAGCCGGTTCGAGCCGCAGGTGAAGAAGGCATCGGCCTTCCCGTCCGCGATCAGCCCCTCGAGGATCGCCTCCACGTTCTCGACCGCGCTCGATTCGTCGCTGTCGACCACGGTGATCACGTCGGCGCCCAGATCGGCGAAGAAGTCGCGCGACATCAGCAATTCCGGCGTGCGCGCGCTCAGGATCGCGGCGATCCTCACGTCGTGCTCGGCCGCGAGCTGGGAGAGCGGCGCCAGCGTGGCGAGCCCCACGCCCCGCCCAAGGACGACGATGTTCTTCCAGCCGGGCTCCAGGCTGAAGCCGATGCCAAGCGGGCCCGCGATGTTGAACTCCCCGCCCGGCTCCAGCATCGACATGCCGAGCGTGCCGCGCCCCTCGCACTTGTAAAGGAATTCGAGCCGTCCGCCGGCCCGGTCGATGCGGTAGATGCTCATCGGCCGGCGCATCCACACTTCCGCGCCGTCCGGGGTGGGGCAGAGGAGATGGAAGAACTGGCCCGCCCTGGCGCGGAGCGCGCGCTCCGGCGCATCGAGCACCAGGAGCTGGTTGGACTCGTTCACCATGTCGTTCGAGACCACGCGGCAGACGAATTCGCCCGCGACCCGGTCGGGATAGGGGTCCGGCTCGCCGAGGCGCACCGGGGCGGCGGTGTACTTGTCGGATGCGGTCAGGTCCTGCATCGCCGGATTCCGTGATGGGGAGGCCCGCTTCTAGCACAGGTTTGTTTCAAAATAAAGAAAAATACCAAAATTGGCACGCTCGGCCGCGGGTACTCAGCGCCGGTCGCCGAACAGCAACGTCATGTTGATGCGATGGTTCGCGTAGCCCGGCCGGAACCGCACCCGTCCGGACTCGTGGAACAAATCCGAGCGGAACAGGACGGCGCGGTTTTGCGCGTATGCGACGGTGACGGCGCCGGCCGCGCCGCCATCGAGCAATTCGCGGATCCGGTCCCTGTCCCGGTCGTAGTCGGCGATCGCCCATCCCTCGGGCGGCAGGGCGCGGTGGACCGTGAGCCCGCCGACGTCCGGTTCCAGGTTCGCCTCGTCCGGGGTGAGCCACAAATTGAGGCTGACGGCGCCCGAATCGGCATGGACATCGATGCCCTGCGCGCCGGTGAGGCATTTGAACGCCCAGGTCTGCATCAGCGGATGGGGCCCAAGGACGGCGGGCAGCGCCGCGCGGAGCTCGTCCACGATCTGGAGCAGGACCGGACAGGCGAGCCCGTCTTCGAGATAGGCCGCGAGGAATCCCGGGATGTGCTCGCAGTCGTGCCAGATCGTGCTTTCGAGGAGGTGCCGGGACAGGGTGTGGAGCGCTTCGGGGCTGAGCACCTCATCGATCACCGCGATGCCCGGCGCGGTCGCCCGATAGCGGTTCTCGATGTCCTGCCCGTCGAAAGACGCGTGTAGCGCACCCTGCCCGGTTTCCCGGGCCTCGCGGGTGTGGATGGCGCGGTTGTAGGTGGATTTCAGCGCGGCACGGATGTCGTCCGGCAGCGGCATCGGGGCCGTACCCTCGGGCATTCCCGTCGCGGCCCCGTCATAGAGCGCCGCGAGGTCGGCAAATCGTCCGCCTTCCGCCTCCGCGAGATAACGGAGCTGCGCCGCGTCATGGGCGAGCTTCGGGCGCGACGACCGGCTGAAGGAGGGGTGGTCGGCGCCCATCGCGACGGGGTTGCGCCGGATCGCGCGCGTCTTGCCGAAAGCCTCCAGCGCACCCGCCCGGTCTCCGGAAGCGAGCAGCATCAGCCCCTCCCGCAGGCGTATCTCGTAGAGCGCCGGGTCGCGCTTCAGAGCCTCGCCATAGGCCGCCGCCGCCTCGGCGTGACGCCCGAGCGATTGCAGCGCGCCGCCCCGGTTGGCGTGAGCGTGGAGGTAGTCCGGGCGCAGCGCCAGCGCGCGGTCGAAGGCGTCGAGCGCCGCGCCCGGCTCGCCGGTCTCCGCGAGCGCCACGCCCAGGTTGTGCCAGATGCCGGCATTGTCGGGATCGTCCGCGAGCGCCCCCCGATAGGCGGCGACCGCCTCCGCCAGGCGCCCGCCGCGGTGAAGCGCCGCCGCGCGGGCGAGACCGGGATCCTCAGCCACCCATCGCCTCGGCGAGCCGCGCCGACACTTCGCGGCAGTGGCGGTTATAGGCATCCGAGGTCCGGAAACCGGTCTCGCTGCGGGGGTAGGGGGCATCGACCGCGATTTCGGCCGCGATCCGTCCCGGGCGGGGCGTCATCACCAGGATGCGGTTCGAGAGATAGACCGATTCGAACACGCTGTGGGTGACGAAGACGACCGTCCATCCTTCGCTCTTCCACAGGGCGAGCAGGTCGTCGTTGAGCTTGAAGCGCGTGATCTCGTCGAGCGCCGCGAAGGGTTCGTCCATCAGGAGGAGGCGCGGCCCGGTCACCAGCGCCCGCGCGATCGAGGCGCGCATGCGCATCCCGCCGGAAAGCTCGCGCGGATAGGCCCCGGCGAACCCGGCCAGCCCGACGAGATCGAGGGCGCGGTCGATGTCCCCGCGCGCCTCCGACCTCGCCCGGCCCGCGAGACGGAGCGGCAGGAACACGTTGTCGAACACCGTGGCCCAGGGCATCAGCGTCGGTTCCTGGAAGACGAAGCCGATGTCGCGCCCGGCCGTCCGGGAGGCAAGGCGGACGGTGCCCGAGGTCGCGTCTCCGAGGCCCGCGATCAGCCGGAGCGCGGTCGACTTTCCGCAGCCCGACGGGCCGAGAATGCTGGTGAACGAGCCGGTTTCGATGGAGAGCGTGAGGCCTTCCAGCGCGACGGTGCCGTTGGCGAAGGTCTTGGCGACGTCTTCCATCCGCACCAGCCCGGCCTTGCTTGCGCTTCCCCCGTCCACGGCGTCCCGTCAGCCCCCCGCCGCTTCGCCGACCAGGGCGATGTCCCTCTCCGGGTCGTCGCCGAGGAAGGTGAGGGCGATTTCCGTCGCCCCGTCCGCGCCGAGCTCGTCGATCCGGCGCAGGCAGTCTCCCACCGACCCGGCGATGCCGTACTGATCGACGAGCGCCTCGTCGAGGACCGCCTCGGGCGCTTCGCCCGCACGAAGGCGGTCCAGCGTCGCGGCATAGCGCTCCGGATCGATCGCCCCGCCGTAGCGGAGGGCCGCGAGCGCGTCGGGAGCATCGGCGAACGCTTCTTCGTAGCCGCCCAGCATGGCGGCGATCGCGGGCTTGATCGCGCGCCGCGCCGCCTCCCGGTCGGAATCGACGACGCAGGGGACGTATTTCACCGCCGCGCGCGGCGGCGCGCGGCCCGCTTCTTCCGCCCCCTCCGCCGCCAGCGCGACCGCGCGGCCGGTGAAGGCGGGCGGGCACATGTTGCTGATAAGCACCCCGTCGCCGATCTCGCCCGCGACGCGCAGCATCTTCGGACCCATCGCGGCGATCTGGATCGACATGCCGGCGCGCGGCGGATCGAAGCCGAGACCGATCCCGTCGGCGGAAAACACCTTGCCGCGATGGGTGACCGTCTCGCCCGCGAGCATGGCCCGCGCGATGGCCACGGTGTCGCGCATCGCGGCCAGCGGGCGCTCGAACGCGGCGAAGCGGTCGATCAGCGGCGGCACGCCGACGCCGATGCCGAGGATCGTCCGGCCGCCGGAGAGCTCGTCGAGCGCGGCCGCTTCCATCGCCATCAGGCTCGGGTGGCGGTTGAAGGGGTTGAAGACGCCGATCCCGATGCCGATCGACCGGGTGGCGGCCGCGCTGGCGCTCGCCGCGGGCAGCACGCCGCGCTGGAACAGGTTTTCGGCGAACCAGACCGTGCGAAAACCGCTGTTTTCCGCCGCCGCGGCCAGTTCGGCGGACCGCCCCGGATCGATCATTCCGTGCAGCCGGATCGCGAGATCGGGCGAACCCGACATCGGTCGGCCGCGGTTCAGCCCGCGCCGGCGCCGGCCGAAAGCGCGTTTTCTATGCTGTCCAGCGCCTTGTCGGCCGCGCTCGCATCGGGTCCGCCGGCCTGGGCCATGTCGGGCCTTCCCCCGCCGCCCTTGCCGCCGAGCGCGGCGGCGCCTTCCCGCACCAGCGCGACGGCGTCGAAGCGGTCGGTGAGGTCGTCGGTCACGCCGACGACGAGCGAGGCCTTGCCGTCGCCGACCGCGACGAGGGCGACCACGCCCGAGCCGATCTGCTTCTTGAGGTCGTCCGCCATGCCGCGCAGCTCCTTCGCGGGAACGCCGTCGACGCGGCGGCCGGCGAAGGCGATGCCGTCGATTTGCTTCGCGGGCTGCGGCGCGCCCGCCTCGCCGCCGGTGGCGAGCCTGCGCCGGGTCTCGGACAGCTCGCGCTCCAGCCTGCGCCGGTCCTCGATCATCGCCTCGATCCGTTCGGGGATCTCGGCCGGGCCGGTCTTGAGCGCGCTCGCGGCCCGCATCAGCACGTCTTCCTGCCACGCCAGATGGGCGATGGCGGCTTCGCCGGCCACCGCCTCGATCCGGCGCACCCCGGCCGCGACGGCGCTCTCGCCGACGATCTTGAACGCGCCGATGTCGCCGGTGCGCGCGACATGGGTGCCGCCGCAGAGCTCCACCGACCAAGGATCCCCGGCATCCTCGCCCATCGTGACGACCCGGACCTCGTCGCCGTATTTCTCGCCGAACAGCGCCATCGCGCCCGATCCGATCGCTTCGTCCGGCGTCATCAGCCGCGTCGCGACCTCGGTATTGACCCGGATCTGCCGGTTGACCGCGGTCTCGATCCCGGCGAGCGCGTCGCGTTCGACCGGCGCGTGGTGGCTGATGTCGAAACGCAGGCGGTCGGGCGCGACCAGCGAGCCCTTCTGGGTGACATGCGCGCCGAGCCGCCGCCTGAGCGCCGAATGCAGCAGGTGGGTCGCCGAATGATGCGCCCGGAGCCCCGCCCGCCGCGCCGCGTCGACGCGCATTTCCAGCACGTCGCCGACCGCGACCGCGCCGCTCGCGACCCTGCCGACATGAACGATCAGGTCGTCGGCATAGTACCGGGTGTCCTCGATCTCCACGGTCGTGCCGTCCTCGCCTTCCAGCACGCCCCGGTCGCCGATCTGGCCGCCCGCCTCGGCATAGAACGGGGTCTGGTTGGCGATGACGGAGACCTCGCTGCCGGCCTCGACGCGATCCGCCGACCGGCCGCCCGTGACCAGCCCGACCACGCCGGCGTCCGCCGCGAGCGTGGTGTAGCCGAGGAACTCCGTCGCGCCCGCGCGTTCGCGGAGATCGAACCAGAGCTCGTCCTCCGCGGTCTGGCCGGAGCCCGCCCAGCTCTTGCGCGCCTCGGCGCGCTGGCGCTCCATCGCCGCCTCGAATCCCGCCGAATCGACGCCGCGGCCTTCGCCGCGCAGGACGTCCTGGGTCAGGTCGAGCGGGAAGCCGTAGGTGTCGTAGAGGCGGAAGGCGACATCGCCCGAGAGGTCCTCGCCTTCGCCCAGCCGGGCGGTCTCGTCGGCGAGCAGCCGCAGCCCGCGTTCGAGCATTTCCTTGAACCGGGTTTCCTCGTGGCGCAGCGTCTCGGTAATCAGCGGCTCGGCGCGCTTGATCTCCGGGAAGGCCGCGCCCATGCCGGAGACCAGCGTCGCCACCAGCTTCCACAGCAGCGGCTCGTCCGCGCCCATGATGTGGGCGTGGCGCATCGCGCGCCGCATGATCCGCCGCAGCACGTAGCCCCGGCCCTCGTTCGACGGCAGCACGCCGTCGGCCATCAGGAAGCTGGACGCGCGAACGTGGTCGGCGATCACCCGGTGCGCCACCGCGTGCTCGCCGTCGGGGTCGGTGCCGGACCGGTCGGCGGAGGCCTCGATCAGCGTCCTCAGCGCATCGATCGCGTAGTTGTCGTTGGTGCCCTGCATGAGGGCGGCGATCCGTTCGAGCCCCATGCCGGTATCGATGCTGGGCTTCGGCAGCGGAACGCGCTCGCCCGGGCGCGGCTGGTCGAACTGCATGAAGACGAGGTTCCAGATCTCGACGAAGCGGTCGCCGTCCTCGTCGGGGCTGCCCGGCGGGCCGCCCGGGATATGCTCGCCGTGGTCGTAGAAGATCTCCGAGCACGGCCCGCACGGCCCGGTCTCGCCCATCGACCAGAAATTGTCGCTGGTGGCGATCCTGAGGATCCGCTCCTCGCCGAGCCCGGCGATCCGGCGCCACAGATCGAACGCCTGGTCGTCGTCGGCATAGACCGTGACCAGCAGCCTGTCCTCCGGCACCTCAAGATCGCGTGTAATCAGCGACCAGGCGAGCTCGATCGCGGTCTCCTTGAAGTAGTCGCCGAAGGAGAAATTGCCCAGCATCTCGAAGAACGTGTGGTGGCGCGCGGTGTAGCCCACGTTCTCCAGGTCGTTGTGCTTGCCGCCGGCGCGGACGCATTTCTGCGAGGTCACGGCGCGCGAATAGTCCCGCGTCTCGATCCCGGTGAAGACGTTCTTGAACTGCACCATGCCGGCATTGGTGAAGAGCAGCGTCGGATCGTTCTCCGGCACCAGCGGCGAAGAGGACACGATCGCGTGCCCGTTGGCGGCGAAATAGTCGAGAAACGCCGTCCGCAAGTCGTTGGTGCCGAGCATGATCCCCGCCGCCGTCCGCCTGTGCCGTGCCCGGATTGAGTATAACGCGGGCGTGCGTCTGTCCAGCGCGGCGGGGAGGGGCGTCCGCCGGCCAAGGCGGCCGCTCAGCCCCCACCCGGCCTCCCCCGCGAGCGGGGGAGGAGACTTGCCGCTGGGTCCTTCACTTCTTCTCCCCTCCCTCTGGGAGGGGTCGGGGGAGGGCCTTCACGCCGTACCGGACGGCAACGCTCTACATCGCCCGCTGCTCGCCCTCTTCGCCGTCGTCCTCGCGGTCGATGACGACGGCCTCGGCGAGCAGGCCGGCGTTCTCGCGCACCGCGCGTTCGATGGCGTCGGCGATTTCCGGGTTGTCGTGCAGGAACTGCCTGGTGTTCTCGCGCCCCTGGCCGATGCGCTGATCGCCGTAGGAGAACCACGAGCCCGACTTCTCGACGATGTTCGCCTTCACGCCGAGGTCGATCAGCTCGCCGGTCTTCGAGATCCCCTCGCCGTACATGATGTCGAACTCGACCGCCTTGAAGGGGGGCGCGAGCTTGTTCTTGACCACCTTGACGCGGGTCTGGTTGCCGACCACCTCGTCGCGGTCCTTGATCGCGCCGATGCGGCGGATGTCGAGCCGGACCGAAGCGTAGAATTTCAGCGCGTTGCCGCCGGTCGTGGTCTCGGGGCTGCCGAACATCACGCCGATCTTCATCCTGATCTGGTTGATGAAGACGATCAGGCAGCGCGACCGCGCGATCGAGCCGGTCAGCTTGCGCAGCGCCTGGCTCATCAGCCGTGCCTGCAGCCCGACATGGGTGTCGCCCATCTCGCCCTCCAGCTCGGCGCGCGGCACCAGGGCGGCGACGCTGTCGATCACGATGACGTCGATCGCGCCCGACCGCACCAGGGTGTCGGCGATCTCGAGCGCCTGCTCGCCGGCGTCGGGCTGGCTGATCAGCAGCTCGCCCACGTCGACGCCGAGCTTGGCGGCGTAGACCGGATCGAGCGCGTGCTCGGCGTCGATGAAGGCGCAGGTGCCGCCGGTGCGCTGCGCCTCGGCGACGGCGTGCAGCGCCAGCGTGGTCTTGCCCGAGCTCTCGGGCCCGTAGATCTCGACGACGCGCCCGCGCGGCAGCCCGCCGATGCCTAGCGCGATGTCGAGCCCGAGCGAGCCGGTGGAGATCGCCTCGATATCGGCCGGGCGGTCGGTCTCGCCGAGCTTCATGATCGAGCCCTTGCCGAAGTTCCGCTCGATCTGGCCCAGCGCGGCGTCCAGTGCCTTGTTGCGATCCATGGCGTCCTTCTCGACCAGCCTGAGACTGCCGTTGTTCATCGAACCCTCCGCTTCTTATTCCATAGCCGCTCTCGCGGTGCAACGAAGGCTCAGTGTACATGATTTGTTCACGCCTGCAAGCGAAAAGAACAAAACCCGTACAAAAACTTTTTCGCCCGTTGGAACAGGGGCTTAATCGCGCCTCAGATAGAATGTCGCGATTCCGGCCGCCACCGCCCGTCCTCCGGGCTCGGCGACGTCGACGCGGACGGTGCCGAGGCTGCGCCCGGCGCGGACGATCCGGGCGCGGGCGAGGAGGTCGGCGCCGGAGGAGGCGCGCAGATAGTCGACCCGGATATCGACGGTGGGCGTCGGTCCCCGGGTCCTGATGGTGATCGCGGCATGGGCGGCGATATCGACCGCGCCGGCGACGATGGCGCCGTGAAAGCCGGGCTCGCCCGGGATGCGGGCGAACTCCGGCCGGGCCGGAATCCTGACGGTGAGCGCGTCCGCTTCCGCCTCGACCGATTCCAGCACCGGCCGGAGCCAGCGGTGGTAGGGCGGCTTCGCGAGCTCGGCTTCGAGATAGGCGGTGAGGTCGTCGGCCACGGCGGCGTCTCCGGGCAATCGGCGCTTCGGCCCGGACGATAGGCGATCGAACCGCCGTCCGGTAGACTGCGCCCGGTAAGCTGGGGGAGGGTGCGGTGATCGATCTCTATTTCTGGACCACCGACAACGGCTACAAGGCGCGGCAGGCGGTCGAGGAGACCGGGCTCGACTACGCGATCAGGCCGGTCAATTTGCGCGAAAGGGAGCAGTTCGACCCCGAGTTCATGAAGATCAGCCCGGGCCACAAGATCCCGGCGATCGTCGATCCGGACGGTCCCGGCGGCCGCGGGGTCACGCTCTGCGAGTCCGGCGCGATCCTCAAATACCTCGCGGTCAAGGCGGGCGGCGCGCTCTATCCCGACGACCCGGCGGTCGACCAGTGGTTCTTCTTCGGCAGCTCGACCTTCACCCCGCTCGCCCAGCAGTTCGGCCTGTTCTTCCACCGCTTCGGCGAGGACGTGCCGCCCGCCAAGGCGCATTACGATGGCGTGCTGCGCGACCTGCTGGGCGTCTTCGACCGGCATCTGGCGGACAACGAGTACTTCGCCGGCGACTACTCGATCGCCGACATCTCGTCCTATCCCGACGTGCACATCCACGGGGCGAACGGTATCGGCCTCGACGACTGGCCCAACGTCAAGCGGTGGCACGACGCCATCGAGGCCCGCCCCGCGGTGCAGCGCGCCTGGGGGGATTACTAGCCCGGATTTCTCACCAATGGCCGAAGAGGAGCCCGCGCCGCGGCCGACCCCAAGCCTGTCACCCCGGCCTTGAGCCGGGGTCCAGAGCCACAGGCACTGCTCTCGTCCGGATTCCCCGGATCGCAGTCCGGGGCAGGCCTGGACCCCGGCTCAAGGCCGGGGTGACAGCGGGGCGAACGACAGACTGCGTGCTTCGCCGAAACCGCCGGCGAGCGGGCAAGCCCTTGTCGCGCAGCCATTTCCGCGCGCTGGACACAGGAATCGCCCGCCGCTCGTGAGAAATGCGGGCTAGCCCCTCACCCCGGCCCTCTCCCCGCTGGGGAGAGGGAGAGTTGCGGCGACCACTCCATGCTTATCTTCTCCCCTCCCGCTCGCGGGAGGGGCCGGGGGAGGGCGGGCCGGCCTCACCAGCTCCGGCGGGCGGGGCGGGCGAGGCGTTCCCCGGCGATCCGGTCGGCGACGGCGGCGGGCGAGGTGCCGTCGCGGTCGGCGCGCTCGAAGATCTCCGCGAGCGTCCAGCCGATCTCCGCGATCCGCTCGCCCGCGCGTTCGGGCGAGAACCCGTCCGGGTGGAGATGGAGGGTAAGCGCGATCATCCCGCCCGCGTTGATGACGTAGTCGGGGGCGTAGAGCACGTCGCGCGCGCGGAGCGCCTCGCCGTGCCTGGCCTCGCGCAGCTGGTTGTTGGCGGAGCCCGCGACCGCCGCGCAGCGCAGGCGCCCCACCGTGTCGTCGTCGATTACGGCGCCGAGCGCGCAGGGCGCGAAGACGTCCGCCTTAACGTCGTAAATCTCCTCCGGCGCGACTACCCTCGCGTCGAACGCCGCGCCGGCGCGCTCCGCCGCCTCGCGCGAGACGTCGGTGACGATCAGCTTCGCGCCCCGGAAGGCGAGGCGGTCGCACAGCTTGTAGCCCACGCTGCCGACCCCCTGCACCGCGACGGTGGCGCCGGCGAGCGAGTCGCGGCCGAGCCGGTGCCGCACCGCCGCCTCGATGCCGACGGCGACGCCGTAGGCGGTCCACGGAGAAGGGTCGCCGCCGCGCTCGCCGGTGCCGAGAATGTGAGGGGTTTCCTCCGCCGCCCGGTTCATGTCGGCGACGGTGACGCCGACATCCTCGCCCGTGATGTAGCGCCCGCCGAGCGCGTCCACCGCGCGGCCGAAGGCGCGGAACAGCGCGTCCGACTTGTCTTTCCGGGGATCGCCCAGGATGACCGCCTTGCCGCCGCCGAAGGGAACGCCCGCGAGCGCGCTCTTGCAGGTCATCCCGCGCGACAGCCTGAGCGCGTCGGTCAGCGCCTCGCCCTCGTCCCGGTAGGGCCACATCCGGCAGCCGCCGATGGCGGGGCCGAGCGTGCGGTCGTGGATCGCGACGATCGCGTGAAGGCCGGCGTTCCGGTCCACCGCGCGGACCACCCGCTCGTGGCCGTCATAGGCGGGGTTGGCGCGCGCCTCGTCGGTGATGTCCGCGATCTCGATGTCGCCCGGCATATCCGGAGCCCCGCGCGCGGCAAGCGCTTCCATCGCGATACCCTTCCGAAGTGGAGAGGATCGAGACATGGGGAGGCGGGAGCCCGGCGCAAGGCCGCAGCCGAAATTCGCAGCATCGTGTCCCGCCGGACCGAGCGGGCGAAATCTTGTTGCGCGGTCCCCCCTCACCCTGACCCTCTCCCCCGGCGGGGGAGAGGGGATTCGTCCGCCCATCCCGCCTCTTCTTCTCCCCTCCCGCTGGCGGGAGGGGCCGGGAGAGGGTGGACCGGATGGTCAGTTCAGATGGGGCTCCAGCCGATCCAGCGCCCGCGAAAGGGTCCCGGCCTCGGCGGCGAAGCAGAGCCTGAGCCGGCCTTCGCCCGCTTCGCCGAAGGCGCGGCCGGGGGCGAGGCCGACGCCGGCGGTCTCGATCAGCTTGTGCGCCAGCGCGAGGCTGTCGGAGACGCCGTCGACCGCGAAGAAGACGTAGAACGCGCCGTCGGGGCGCGGCAGGCGCACGCGGCGCATCGCGCCGAGGCGCTGCACCACCAGGTCGCGGTTGCGGCGATAGCGTTCGAGCAGCGATTCGACGAACCGCTCCCCTTCCTCGACCGCCACGATGCCGGCGTGCTGGACGAAGGTGGTGGGCGAGGCGAGGTTGTACTCGTTGAGCTTGGCGAAGGCGGTGCCGAGCTCGGGCGCGTGGGTGAGCCAGCCCAGCCGCCAGCCGGTCATCGACCACGACTTGGAGAAGCTGTTGACCACCAGCACCCGGTCGTCCGGCTCGGCGATGTCGATGAAGGAAGGCGCGCGGGGCGCGTTGTAGGCGAGCCGGACATAGACCTCGTCGGCGATGACGTAGATGCCGCGCTCCCGGCACCATTCGAGCAGCGTCCGCTGGTCTTCCGCGGTCATCACCCAGCCGGTCGGGTTGGCCGGCGAGTTGATCAGCACGCCGACCGTCCGGTCGTCGCAGGCCTCGAAGAAGCGGTCGAGATCGAGCCGCCAGCCGCCGTCCTCGCCCGCCTCCAGCGGGACGATGCGCGTTTCGCCGCCCATCACGTGCACCGTCTCGATGCAATTCGGCCAGAGCGGGCCGACCGCGACGACGTTGTCGCCCGGGGAGACGATGAGCTGCGAACACAGCATCAGCGCGCTCATCCCCGACGCGGTGACGGTGATCCGGTCGGTCCCGATCCCGCGGCCGTGCAGGTTGCTCGCATAGGCCGAGATGGCTTCGCGCAGCGGCGGGATGCCGCGGTTCTGGGTGTAGAACACGCGGTCGGCCGCGAGCGCGCGGACCGCCGCCTGCTTGATGAAGTCGGGGGTCGGCGTGTCGGGCTCGCCGAACCAGAGCGGGATCACGTCGTCGCGGCCGATATTGGCTTCGGCGACGGCGCGGATCAGCGACTCGCCGAGCCCTTCGATTTCCGGCCGCATCGGACGCGGCGGCGTGGCGTCCGTCATCGTCGCCCGCCGCGTCCCGGCGCTTGCGCGGAACTCAAAACTCGCCTGGGACGAACAGGTTGTCGGTGCCCGGGCCCGTGCTGCCCTCGGGCTCGTCGGCCACGGTGAAGTTGAGCTCGATGATGACCCCGTTGGGGTCGCGCACGAAGAGCTGCCAGAGCCCGAAGGTCGGGATGGCGAACTCCCGGTGCGGCATGTCGAGCTCGACCACCCGGTTCTTCATCGCGTCGTAGTCGTGCGCCTTGACCGCGACATGGTCGACCGAGGCGCTGCCATGCGTCGGGTTGCCGTCGTTGTCGAGCCCGGCGTCGCCCGCCATGATGTGGAACATCGTGCTGCCGAGGTCGAACCACGTGCCCGGGAAGTCGAAATCGGGCCGGTCGATCTTCTCCAGGCCGAGCACCTCTTCGTAGAACCGGTCGGTGGCTTCGAGGTCCTGCGTCTTGATCGCGACGTGATGGATATCGAGAAGGGGCATCGGTATCTTGCTCCCGGCGATGAGGACATCGTTCGAGGGCGTAATTTAGGGCTTGGGCCGGCATCGCCGCAATGCCCTCCCCCGGCCCCTCCCGCAAGCGGGAGGGGGGAAGGTGAGGCGGAACCCCTCCCCCGCTTGCGGGGGAGGCGGGGAGGGGGCCGGACGGGTGTGCACGGAAACAGGAGAAACGGCAACATGCGCGACGCTCACATTCCCTACGGCGTTTACTGGAGCACGCCGTTCGCCCGCTGGCAGGGCGGGCTCGCCCATCTCCACAGCATGGAATACCTCGCCCACACCGCGCGCGGCGAGCTCGCCAGGCGCGGCGTCGCGCTCGACGACATCGACTACGGCGTGCTCGGCCTGACGGTGGCCCAGAGGCAGTGCTTCTTCGGCCTCCCCTGGGTGACCGCGATGATGGGCGCCGACCACATTCCCGGCCCCACCGTCAACCAGGCCTGCGCCACCGGCGCGCGCTGCCTGCAGGCGGCGAGCCAGGAGATCGAGACCGGCGGCGCCGATGTCGCGCTCGTCATGTCGGGCGACAGGACCTCGAACGGGCCGCATATCTACTACCCCGCGCCGCACGCCCCCGGCGGGACCGGCGCGCACGAGGACTGGGTGCTGGGCAATTTCTCCGACGACCCCTACGCCAAGTGCGGGATGATCGACACCGCCGAGACGGTCGCCCGCAAATGGCAGATCACCACCGAGGAACAGCACGACGTGGTGCTCCGGCGGTACGAGCAGTACGGGGACGCCCTCGCCGTGAACCGCGCGTTCCAGAAGCGCTACATGACGCTGCCGCTCGACGTGCCCGACGCGCGCTACCGCAAGACCGCTTGCGTGCTCGACGGCGACGAGGGCATCCACGAGACCACGCGGGAAGGGCTCGACCGGCTGCGCCCGGTGAACGAGGACGGCACCGTGACCTATGCCGGCCAGACCCACCCGGCGGACGGCAACGCGGGCTTCGTGGTGACCGGAAGCGAGCGCGCCCGCGCCCTGTCGCAAGACGCGGGCATATCCGTCCGCCTCGCCGGCTTCGGCACCGCGCGGGCGGAGGTGCGCCACATGCCGGAAGCCCCGATCGGCGCCGCCCGCCGCGCGCTCGACGACGCCGGGATCGCGCTCGACGACGTGGCGGCGATCAAGACCCACAACCCGTTCGCGGTGAACGACGTGGTGTTCTGCCGCGAGACCGGCGCCGACGTGGACAAGATGAACAATTACGGCTGCTCCCTGATCTGGGGCCACCCGCAGGGCCCGACCGGCATGCGCGCGGTGATCGAGCTGATCGAGGAGCTCGCGATGCGCGGCGGCGGCTACGGCCTCTTCACCGGCTGCGCCGCCGGCGACAGCGCGATGGCGGTGGTGGTCGAGGTGGGGGACGGGTGAGGCACAAGGGCGGCTCTCCCCCGTCATGGTCGGCGGAGGCCGACCATCCACGAGTTTTCCTTGCGGCCTGAAAAACAAAACGTGGATGGTCGGCCTCCGCCGACCATGACGGGCAGGATGGCAGGGCGTTAGTCCGGGGTGACAGCTTCGGTTTTCTCGAAGGTCGGGGCTTTCGCTGGACACGGCGGCATCCATTAGCAAGAAATGCAGATCAGGCGATAGATCGAGTGCTTCGATTCAGGGACGGCATATGTACGAAAACGCATTCAACGCCATCGAACGCCATTTGCGGGCCGAGGAAGGCATTGCCAACGAGCTGGACTACGTCGAACAGATTTCGTGGGTCCTGTTCCTAAGATACCTGCACGATCTTGAGGCCGAGCGCCGCGACCGGGCGGAGCTGAACGGGGAAGACTACGCGCCCCTGATCGCCGACGATTTCCGCTGGGACGTGTGGGCAGCGCCCAGGGGGCCGGACGGGGCGTTCGACCACAACGCGGCGGCGGTTGGCGACGACTTGATCGCCTTCGTCGATCGCAAGCTGTTCCCCTACCTCGCGTCCTTCCGGCAGTCCGCCGAAGGCCCGCGCACCATTGAATACAAGATCGGCGAAATCTTCACCGAGCTCCGCGGCAAGTTCCGCTCCGGCTACATCCTGCGCGACGTGCTGGAGATCGTCGACGGGCTGTCCTTCAACACGCAGGACCAGCGCCACGAGCTCTCCGAACTCTACGAGACCCGCATCCGCCGCATGGGCAACGCCGGCCGGAACGGCGGCGAGTACTACACGCCGCGCCCGCTGATCCGCGCGATGGTCAGGATCGTCGACCCGAAGATCGGCGAGACCGTCTATGACGGCGCGGTGGGTTCGGCGGGCTTCCTCTGCGAGTCTTGGGAGTACATGCGCCGCGCGGACCTCACCGCCTCGCAATACGAGACCCTGCAGCGCGACACCTTCCTCGGACAGGAGAAGAAGTCGCTCGCCTACGTCATCGGCGTCATGAACATGATCCTGCACGGGATCGAGGCGCCCGACATCCTCCACACCAACTCGCTCAACGAGAACGTGATGGACTTCCAGGAGCGCGACCGCCACGACATCGTGCTCGCCAATCCCCCCTTCGGCGGCGGCGAGCGGCGCGAGGTCCAGCACAACTTCCCGATCCGCTCGGGCGAGACCGCCTATCTCTTCCTCCAGCACTTCATTCGCAAGCTGCGCGCCGGCGGCCGGGCGGCGGTCGTCATCAAAAACACGTTTCTCAGCAACACCGACAACGCTTCGGTGGCGCTCCGCCGGGACCTGCTGGACTCCTGCACGCTGCACACCATCCTCGATTGCCCGTCGGGCACCTTCCAGGGCGCGGGCGTCAAGACGGTGGTCTTGTTCTTCGAGAAGGGCGCGCCCACGCGGGACATCTGGTACTACCGGCTCGACCCCGGCCGCTCCCTCGGCAAGACCAGCCCGCTCAACGACGACGACCTGGCGGAGTTCGTCGAATTGCAGGAGAGCTTCGCCGAGGGACCGCAAAGCTGGCGCGTCGCCCGCGCCGACCTTGACCCCGACACGCTGGACCTCTCGGTCAATAATCCCAACGCGCCCGAGGAAGCGCCCCTGCGCAGCCCCGAAGAGATCATCGCCGACATGCTCGCTCGCGACGCCGAAACGGCGGAGATTCTTGAGAATATCCGGGGGATGCTGTGATGGCTGGATGGGAAGAGCAGCCGCTTGACCAGTGCCTTGACCCCTTTCGTGTGCCCAGCAAGATAAAGAAAAGTCAATTTACTTCAGTCGGGCAGTTTCCCATTGTTTCACAAGAGGCGGATTTTATTAGCGGATATTGGAACGATGACCAAGATGTATGTAAGTTGGAGCGGCCAGTCGTTATATTCGGCGACCATACGCAAGTTGTAAAGTTTATAGATTTCGATTTCGTTGTGGGGGCCGACGGCGTTAAAATACTTAGGCCGAAGTTGTTCTTGGAGCCGAAGTATTTGTACTACTATATTCAGGGGAATCGAGCCCCTTCACAGGGATACGCTCGCCACTATCGGCACATCAAGCGGTTGATTGTGCGATTTCCTCCACTAGAAGAACAACGGCGGATCGTTGAGGTTCTGGACGAGGCCTTCGAGGGCCTATGCCGTGCCCGCGCTCACGCTGAAGCGAATCTACACGATGCCGAGAATTTATTCGAAGAAGGCGTTGCTGAACTGTTCGGCAATTTTGTGGATTCTGAAAGTTGGGTCTCTATCGGTTCTGTTTGTCGATTTGAAAATGGTGATAGGGGCAAGAACTATCCAGGTCGCAATACATTTGTTCCCTCCGGTATTCCTTTCATTAACGCAGGTCACTTAGAAAACGGATTGATTGATTGGTCTACAATGAACTATATCCCGGAGGGACGTTACCATCGATTATCTAGAGGGAAAACCAAAGTAGACGATCTTCTGTTTTGCCTTCGCGGTTCATTGGGAAAGTTCGCAAAGGTAGAATTTGATGGAATGGCAGCTATAGCTTCGTCACTAGTGATTGTTAGGTGTGGCGAGAAGATTATTCCCGATTTTTTGGCGGCCTATTTTGCGTCATCTACTTGTGCTGCCGAGATTGAGAGGTATGCAGGCGGAGCTGCGCAACCGAATCTTTCCGCAAAGAACCTTGCCGCTTTCCGAATGCCTTTGCCTGAAATTAGATTTCAGAAAGAATTGGTGGAAAGATTTGCACGCCTCAAATCAATGTGTACGGGTCTCAACCAGGGCTATTTTGAGAAACTATCCAAAGTTGATCGCCTCCGACAATCCCTCCTGCAACGCGCCTTTGCCGGCGGACTGACTTAATGTAAGCGCCACCATGAGCCTGCACGACGAGACCGAGGCCGATACCCGCGCCAAGCGGATCGATCCGGTGCTGCGGGCGGCCGGCTGGGACGTCGTCGAGGGCTCCCGCATACGGCGCGAGATGATCTGTCCCGGCCGCATCCAGGCCGGCGGCAAGCGGGGCAGGGGGCTCTCCTGCGACTACGTCCTGTTCCACAAGGGGCAGAAGCTCGCCGTGTTGGAGGCCAAGCGGGCCGGCCTCGGCCATACCGAAGGCGTCGGGCAGGCCAAGGACTATGCCGGCCGGCTCGGCGCCCGCTTCGCCTATGCTTCCAACGGGCTCGAATGGTACGGCATCGACATGGCGACCGGGGCCGAGGGCGATATCGACCTGCCCTTCCCGACGCCGGAGGAGTTGTGGGACCGCACGTTCGCCGAGCCCAACCCGTGGCGCGACGCCTTCGGCACGGTCGATTTCGAGCCCGACGGGGGCAAGTGGCAACCCCGCTACTACCAGCACAGCGCCATCGCCGCGGCGCTTGAGGCGATTGCGCGGGGCGAGCGGCGTATCCTGCTCACCCTCGCGACCGGGACCGGAAAGACCTCCATCGCGTTCCAGATTGCCTGGAAACTGTTTCGCACCAAATGGAGCCTCGCAGGCGAGCCCGAACGCCGGCCGCGCATCCTGTTCCTCGCCGACCGCAACATCCTCGCCGACCAGGCCTACAACGCCTTTTCCGCCTTCCCGTCCCATGCCGTCGTGCGCATCGATCCGCGATCCCTTGGCAAGAGGGGAGGCCGGGCGCCGAAGAACGCGAGCGTGTTCTTCACCATATTTCAGACCTTCATGACGGGCGACGGCGAACCCGTCTTCACCGGCTATCCGCCCGACTTCTTCGACTTCATCGTGATCGACGAATGCCATCGCGGCGGGGCGCGGGACGAGAGCGCGTGGCGCGGAATCCTCGAACACTTCGAGCCGGCGGTTCAGCTCGGTCTGACGGCTACGCCCAAGCGCAAGCACAACGCCGACACCTACGCCTGGTTCGGCGAGCCGGTTTACACCTACGCCCTCAAGGACGGGATCGAGGACGGCTACCTGACGCCCTTCAAGGTGCGCCAGATGGCGAGCACCATCGACGAGTACGTCTATGTCCCGGAAGACGATGTCATCAGGGGCGAGGTCGAGGCGGGCGAACGGTTCACCGAAGAGGATTTCAACCGGAAGATCGTCATCCGGGAGCGTGAGCTGAGCCGCGTGCGGGAATTCCTGGGTCAGACCGACCAGAGCCAGAAGACACTGGTCTTCTGTCACACCCAGGACCACGCCGCGCTAGTGCGCGACCTGATCAACCAGGAAAAGGACAGCACCCACCCCGACTACTGCCACCGGGTGACGGCCGACGACGGCGCCCTCGGCGACCAGCATCTCCGCAACTTCCAGGACAACGAGAAGACGGTCCCGACGGTCCTCACGACCTCGCACAAGCTGTCGACCGGGGTGGACGCGCTCAACATCCGCCACATCGTCCTGATGCGCCCGATCCGCTCGATGATCGAGTTCAAGCAGATCATCGGGCGCGGAACCCGGACCTTCGAGGGCAAGGATTTCTTCACCATCTGGGACTTCGTGAAGGCGCACGAGAACTTCAACGATCCGGAATGGGACGGCGAGCCGGAGGAACCGGTGCCGTCGCGGCCGGTGCCGGGTCCGCCGGTGTATGTCGACCCCGAGGATAACGGCGACGGCGGGTTGATCGAGGACCCGCCCGACAAGATCGTCGTCAAATTGGCCGACGGCAAGGAACGGACCATCCGCTACGTTGCCGCGACGACCTATTGGAGCGCGGACGGGAAGCCCATATCGGCCGCCGAGTTCCTCAATCGCCTGTTCGGCGACCTGTCCGGCATGATCGCCGATGAGGACCAGCTTCGTGCGGTCTGGTCCGACCCGGACAACCGGGAGGCCTTTCTGGAACGGCTCGACGACCAAGGGTACGACCGGGGCCGGCTGAACGATATCCGCCAACTCGTCGATGCGCCGGACAGCGACCTGTTCGACGTGTTCGGCTACGTGCTGTACGAGCATCCGCCGAGGACCCGCCGCGAGCGCGCCGAGGATGTGCGTCGGGACGGTCTCGAAGAGGCCGACGGGGAGCTGCGGGAGCTCCTGCTCGGCATCCTCCGGGCCTACGAGGAACAGGGCGAAGGCGAGCTCGCGACGCCGAAGCTCGGATCCTACCTGACGGCGCGCTACGGCGGCGTGAGCGAGAGCAGGGGCCGGCTCGGCAACCTCTCCGCCGTGCGGACCGCCTTCCGGCGGATGCAGACGAGCCTTTACGCGAACTGAAGGGGCCGGTCGCGGAAACGTAAAGTCGCCTTATTCGTGTCATGAAGTGACACGAATAGCGGCCGCGTTTCCCGGCCCGATCCGTCGACGGACAGAGCCGGAGGCCGGAAAACGGCGATTCGCGTCCCCGGGGGACGGGAAACCTGGCGGTGGACGAAACGATGTTTCGCCGGCTGTCCCCGTTGCTCAGTTAGGGCATTTTCTTAACGCGATACATAAGTCAACAAGGTTGACCTTTGTTTCACGTGAAACATTAGGGTCAAGCCCGATCTTTTCGGGTCGCCCTCCCCCGGCCCCTCCCGCAAGCGGGAGGGGAGAAGGTAAAGAGCAGTCGGGGCCGCAACTCTCCCTCTCCCCAGCGGGGAGAGGGCCGGGGTGAGGACTCCCCACCATTTGTAAAGAGGGCTGTTGCACGCGTGAGTACGCGTGCTGCGCATCGGGTGTCGATCCTGCGTCACGCCGCATCGGCCTGTCTCGCGCGGGCGGGATCGAACAAGGTCTGGCTTTCGAGCATCGCGCAGGCGACGCCGAGCAGGCGGTCGGCGACGCCGCGCAGCGCACGCGCGTGGCCGTGGCCGCGGGCTCTGAGGGCGGTGTATTTCGCCTTGCTGAGGGGGTCGCGCTGTATCGCGATCCTGGCCCAGTGATAGACCGCGTTCTGGAGCCGGTTGTGCGACGCGAGACGCCGGATCACGATCAGCGACTTGCCGGACCGCTTGGTCACGGGAGCGACACCGGACAGGCAGCGCAGGGCCTGATAGTCTCGCCGGCGCAGGGCATCGTGTGCTTCTGCGAGCAGCGTGGCGAGGACGATCCTGCCGACGCCGGGAAGCGATCTCAGGATGTCCACGTCACGCTGCGCTTGCCCTCCCGGCGCGTCCTCCGGGGCGGCCGCCGATCGGGCCAGCGCCGCGGTCAGGCGGTCGATCTCGCGACGGGCCCTGGCGAGCTGCTGCGCGGCGACGGCGAGCTGGGCGAACACGACGTCGAGCTGGGCGATTGCGGCCTCGGCGGTGCCGGGCGCGACGGAGACCGCCGGCTCGCGCAGGATGCGGAGCGCGGTTTCGGCATCGATCCGGCGCACCCGATGGTGCTTCAGCAGCTTGGCGACGGTGGCGGAACGGACCCGCCGCGCCTTCGCGGGCGTCGGCGCAAGAGACCAGAGTTCGCGGACCCAGGCCTTGGCGAGATCGCTCTCGAGCTCGAGGAGCTGCGGGTAGTAGCGCCAGAGCTGCTGGCGGGCCCGGTTCGCCAGCCGGGTCCGCTCGCGGGTCAGGTCGCCGGCGATGCGCGACCAGGCGCGCAGCTCGACGATCTCCGGCGCCGCCGCATCGAGACGCCGGAACGCATGGCGGTCGGTCCGCAGGGCATCGCCGAGCACGCGGGCGTCGCGCCGGTCGTCCTTGGCGCCGGCCGGCGAGAAGCGGTCGCGGAACCGGTCGAGCTGCTTCGGGTTGACCGCGTGCACCGCGAAGCCGCGCTCCATCATCGTCTCGACCACCGGCCCGTGCGGCACCTCGATGGCGACCCCGATGACGTGCGCTTCGACGCCCGCCGTGGCAAGCACCCAGCCCGCCATCTCGGCCAGCCCGGCCCCGCCGTGACCGAAGGCGCGCTCCCCCAGCACCGTGCCGACGCCGTCGACGATGCAGACCCGGTGGCTCTCCGAGCCCCAGTCGATGCCCGCAAAATACTCAAACATGTCCATCGCATTCCCCTCGCGCCGTTGTGCCAACGGACCGCCACGATGCCCGCCAATCCCTGTACCGGCGCTCCAGGCGCAAACTCCCCACCGGGCGTCCATCGTGGCCAGGGACCGGGGCACAGGTCCTCACCAGGCGCTCAAGGCGCAGGGGGCAATCGGTCGCTCCCGATCCCTTGGCCCGTCCCGTCCGCAATGGACGGAACCCCACAATGGCAGGGCGCTTCGATCGACGACACCCGGCCACTGGCTTCGCCTCCGCGCTACGCGCTCCGGCAAAGCCAGTGGCCAGCCGGCACCGCCGCAATCAAGGTCACGGAAATCGCCAAGCAACGCCTGCACCCCAAACGGCCAAAGCGTTGTGAGAGGTACAGGGGGTGGCACACGGCAACCGGGTACGACCTTGGCCGGTTGGAATGACGACGGGGAGGACCGCGCCTACCCCTCGATCCGCCCCCGGCGCATGCCGCTCGCGGCGGCCAGGGCGTCGAACTGGCGGGCCACCGAATCGTCGAACGGCGAGGAGCCGTCGTCCGGCAGGCGGAGCGACAGGCGGTCCTTGTCGACGGCCAGCGCCGAGCGGTCGAGCACGCTCCTCGCCCCGCCCGAGACCCGGAAGGCGAGCCGCATCGCCTCGCCGATCACCCGGGCCTGGTGGCGGCGGCGCGGCGACATCAGCCGGTGCGCGGGCCGCGCCTCGGCCGTGGAGGGATCGCCGCCGTAGCGCACGAAGGCGGCGTAGCCGAGAAACGCCCGCTCGTCGTGCCTGAGCCCCATGAAGGGGAAGCGCTGGATCCGGTTCATCGTCTGCACCGCGCGGTAGTCGGGATGCTCGCGCCAGCCGATATCGGCGAGGTGGCAGGCGATCCGGCGCAGCCGCTTGCGGCCCTTGCGGCGGCCCTGGAACAGCGGATCGATCCAGTCGAACAACGCCTCGCCGACCGGGCCGAACCGCGCCTCCCGCGCGGCGAGCGCGAGCGCGGCGGCCAGCACCGGGTCGCCGCGCCGCTCCCTGGCGTCGAGGCCGGAGAAGAGATGGCCCTCGCGGAGGCCCTGGGCGGAGAACACGATGGTCTTGGCGGCGGTCTCGCGCAGCACGGCGCCCAGGAGGTCGCAGGCGACGGGGAGCGAGTCCCGCCGCCGCCGCGAGACGCCCGCGATCTGCTCCAGCGAGCGCGGGCTGAGGCCGCCCACCATGTCGGCCAGGTCGCGCATCTCGCGCACCGGCAGGCGGTAGCCGTCGATGATGTGGAGCGGGTGGTCGGCGCGCGCCATGTGGAGCCGGGCGACCGCGCGCCACGCCCCGCCGACGGGATAGAACGCGCGCCCGCCGCCGCCGCGCAGCCAGCTCACGGCGGCGAGCCCGGCCCGGACCTCCGCCAGCATCGCCTTGCGTGCGGACGGGCGGCGCCCGGCGTAGCGCAGGATGCCGAGCGGCAGGGTTGCGTGGCGCGCGATCTTGCCGCGACGGATGTCGACCAGCTCCAGGCTGCCGCCGCCGAGATCGCCCATGATGCCGTCGGCCCGCGGCATGCCCGACACCACGCCGAGGGCGGACAGCCGCGCCTCCTCCCCGCCGCTCAGCACGCGGACGGTTTCGCCGCAGCGGCGTTCGACCTCGCGCGCGAAGTCGGTTCCGTTGGACGCCTCGCGCACCGCCGCGGTGGCGATGAAGGCGGGCCGCTCGACCCCCATCCCGCGCGCCAGCCGGCCGAACCGGGCGATCGCGCGCAGCGCCCGCTCCGCCGCGTCGGCGCCGATCTCCCCGGTCGTCGCCAGCCCGGCGCCGAGCCCGCAGGCCGCGCTCTCGTTGAACATCGGCACCGGCGCCCGGCGATAGCCGTCATAGACCACCAGCCGCACGGTGTTCGACCCGATGTCGACCACCGCGACCGGCGGATCGGCCGGGGCGTATCCGGGCGGCGGGTCCAGCGCCTCGATCGGTTCGGTTGCGGGCATCTACCGGGAGCGGGAATACGTGGCGCGCCGACGACCGAAGCCGGCGTGGGCCGATCCAAGCACAAAAAACCCCGGGCGCATACCGGTCGGCAGAGGCGGGTCCGGGGCGTACGGGGCAGAGATGGCGAACCGGCGTTCGCGCGTCAAGGAATCCTCCTGCTCGAACCATGTCGTCGATGCCGCCGGGGAGACCGGGAAGGAGCGATCCGGCTTCACGTCCGGAAAACCGCGGTTACAGCATTTTTCAAGCTGCCGGTGAGCAACCCTCCCCCAGCCCCTCCCGCAAGCGGGAGGGGAGAAGGAAGAGGGGAGGCGCCGCCGTGAATCCCCCTCTCCCCCGCGGGGGAGAGGGTCGGGGTGAGGGGGGTCTCGGGCCGGCTCCGCCTCAGGCGGGGGCGGTCGAGTCTTCGTCTTTCAGCGCGCTTCCCCGCCCCGACAGGCTCGGGTTGGTCATGAAGTACTGGTGGGCGCTGAAGGCGTTCGCGGCGGCGTCGATGCGGCGATAGGTTCCGTCGCCGGCGAGTGTCCAACTCTGCGCCTCGTCCATCAGGTTGGCGCCCATGATGCGGTCGAGCACCTGGCGGTGGACGGTTCGGTTGAGGATCGGGATCAGGGTCTCGACCCGCCGGTCGAGGTTGCGCGGCATCCAGTCGGCGGACGAGATATAGACCTTCGCCTTCGACGAGCCGCGCGGATGCGCCGCGCCGAAGCAGACGATGCGGCTGTGCTCGAGGAAGCGGCCGACGATGCTCTTGACCCGGATGTTGTCCGACAGCCCCGGCACGCCCGGCCTGAGGCAGCAGATGCCGCGCACGATCAGGTCGATGCCGACGCCTTCCCGCGAGGCGCAATAGAGGCGGTCGATGATCTCGGGGTCGACCAGCGAGTTCATCTTGGCGAGGATCCAGGCCGGCCTTCCGGCGCGCGCGTTGGCGATCTCGGCGTCGATCAGCCCGGCCAGGGTGTCGCGCATGTCGATCGGCGAGACCGAGACCCGTTCCATCCCGTCCGGCACGCCGGTCCCGGTCATGTAGTTGAACAGCTTCGCGGCATCGCGGCAGAACGTCGCGTCGCAGGTGAAGTGCGACAGGTCGGTGTAGATGCGCGCGTTGACCGGGTGGTAGTTGCCGGTGCCGAAATGGGCGTAGGTCTGGAGCCCGTTCTGCTCGCGCCGCACCACCAGCGAGACCTTGGCGTGGGTCTTGAGCTGGACGAAGCCGAACACCACCTGGGCGCCGGCGCGCTCCAGGTCGCGCGCCCAGCGGATGTTGCGCTCCTCGTCGAACCGCGCCTTGAGCTCGATCAGCGCGGTGACCGACTTGCCGCGCTCGGCGGCGTCGCGGAGCGCGGCGACGATCGGCGAATCCTCGCCGGTGCGGTAGAGCGTCTGCTTGATCGCCACCACGTTCGGGTCCTCCGCCGCCTGGCGCAGGAAGCTCACCACCACGTCGAAGCTCTCATAGGGGTGGTGGACGACGATGTCCTTCTGGCGGATCGCGGCGAAGCAGTCGCCGTCGTAGTCGAGGATGCGCTCGGGGAAGCGCGGCGAATAGGGCTCGAAGACGAGGTCCGGGCGGTCGCGCGGGATGAGCTGCGAGGTCTCGGCGAGGCCGAGCAGCCCGTCGACGTCGAACACGTCCTCCTCGTCCACCCCCAGGCTCTCCACGACGAAGGCGCGCAGCGCGGCCGGGACCTCGGCGTTGATCTTGAGGCGGATCACCGAGCCGCGCCGGCGCCGGCGCAAGAGCTCCTCGGATTCGCGCACCAGGTCCTCGGCCTCTTCCTCGATCTCGATGTCGCTGTCGCGGATCACCCGGAACGCGCCCACGTCCTGCAGCTCGAAGCCGGGGAACAGGAGGTCGAGATGGACCCGCACGACCTGCTCCAGCGCGACGAACGCCGACCGGCGGCTTTCCAGGCGGACGAAGCGGTCGATCGTGGTCGGCAGCGCGACCATGCCGGCGGACGGCTCCTCGCCCTTCCGCTTCATCGACAGCACCAGCGAGAAGCCCAGATTGGGGATGAACGGGAAGGGATGCGCCGGGTCGATCGCCACCGGGGTGAGGGCGGGGAAGATCTCCTCGACGAACCAGGATGTCAGCCAGGCGCGCTCGTCGCCGGTCAGCGCCTCGGGCTCCAGCACCTCGATCCCTTCGTCCCGCATCGCCTCGCGCAGCGCGCGCCAGCAGCGCTGCTGTTCGCGCATCAGCGTGCGGGCGCGCGCGTTGACCGCGCGCAGCTGCTCTGCCGGCGTCAGCCCGTCGGCGCTGCGCGCGGTCACGCCGGCCTGGATCTGGCTCTTCAGCCCGGCGACGCGGACCATGTAGAACTCGTCCAGATTGGCCGCCGAGATCGAGACGAAGCGCAGCCGCTCCAGCAGCGGATGCGCGGTGTTGGACGCCTCCTCGAGCACGCGCTCGTTGAAGGCGAGCCAAGACAGCTCGCGGTTGATGAAGCGGTCCGGGCTGCCGGCGAGCGGCGAGGCCGGCCGCTCCTCGTCCACGGCGGTTTGCAGTCGCGCGTCGTCCATCGTCCGAGCGTTCACCCTTTCGCCGCGACCGTCAAGGGAAAGGCGGGGGCGACAACAGGGGGGCAAGGAAGGCAGGCACGCCGGGTTGCCCGGCGACGCTCCTGAATCCGGCCCGAAATCCCCTAAATCAATATAATTACAAATATGATATATAAGATATATCGGAAACCGCAATAAAATGGCGCGGTTCGCGCGCGCCGGGATGGCACCCGGCAGGGCGAATCCGCCCTGTAAACCTTTAAAAAACCACAAAACAAACCAATAACTCCACATATTTAACACAAAATTTCAGCGATAATCCCGTCCGTTCGTCCGCGTGTCGCGGTCACGGTCGAATGGAAGGGCATGAATCGATGATGCGGTCGATAGTTCGGGCATGGCGCGCCGCTATAGTCGAGCCGGGAGCCGGGAGCCGGGGTTGCGTCCGCCCTCCGGCGGGGCCCGGGTTCTCTCCGGCATTTCCGCGCTTCCTGTCGCGCCTGGCGCTCGCCGCGCTGCTGCTCGGCGGCCCGTGCGCCGCCGCCGCGTCGTCGAGCGTGGCCGTGGACGAGGGCTTGACGGCGTCGGACGGCTCGGTCACGACAGACGAGGACACTCCCTACAGCTTCGCGGCGGGCGACTTCAACTTCGCGGGCGCGGACGACGCGCTGGCGAGCGTGAAGATTGTGACGGGACCGTCGGCGGGCTCGCTGGAGCTCGACGGCGCCGCGGTGACGGCGGACCGGGTGGTGACGACGGCGCAGTTGGACAACGGGGACCTGGTGTTCACGCCGGCCGCCAACGCGCACGGGAGCGGGTATGCGACGTTCACGTTCAAGGTGAGCGACGGGGAGGCGGAGAGCGCCGACGCCTACACGATGACGATCGACGTGACCGCGGTGAACGACGCGGCGACGGGCGCCCCGAGGATTTCGGGGATAGCGACGGTGGGCCAGACGCTGACGGCTTCGACCACGGGCATCGCCGATGCCGACGGGCTGACCGGCGTGTCCTACAGCTATCAGTGGCTTCGGGTGGACGGCAGGTCGAAGCCGCTGAACATTGCCGGGGCGACGTCGAGCAGCTACACGCTGACCAGGGACGACCAGTTCGAGAAGATCAGGGTGAAGGTGAGCTTCACTGACGACGATAACAACAACGAGGCGTTGATCAGCGACACCTATCCGCACCAGTATACCGTCAACCCCGCGCTCGACTCCAACACCATGCCCCCCTCCGCCGACGCGCTGGTGAGCAACCTCGGGCAGATGCGGGAAGGCGTGCGCGGCCGTTTCAACCATAACGACCTGGCGCAGCGCTTCACGACCGGCAGCAACGCCGGGGGGTACACCCTGCGCAGTGTCGACCTCCTGCTCTACACCGATAACCACTCGGGAACGATTCCCCCGACGGTGAAGATATTCAGCGGCTCGGCCGACGGCGTCGAAGTGGCGGTGCTGCGCGGGCCGGCGGCCCTCGCTTTGTATGCCATCAAGACCTACGCCTTCACGGCGTCCGGGACCGTCACGCTCGACCCGTCGACCGACTACTGGGTGGTCGCGGAGGGCGGTGCGGCGATCTGGCTGGGCACCGCTTCCGATGACGAAGACGCGGTATCCGCTTCGGGGTGGAGCATCCGCGACGTGGCCGAATATCGGGATGCTTCGTCGACGGACAGTTTCCTGGACGCTGGCTCCAACGCCACCAGGATCCGCATCAACGGCGCCGCCAGGGGCCTGGTCTTTTCGCGGACCGATGTGGCGGTGGACGAGGGCGGCACGGCCGGCTACACCGTGAAGCTCGATGCACGGCCGTCGGCGAGCGTGACGGTGAGCATCGCGAGTGGCGACGCGGACGCGGCGACGGTCAGTCCGGCCTCGCTCACCTTCACCGCAACGGACTGGAACACCGCGCAGACCGTGACCGTGACGGGCGTCGCGGACGACGACGGGAACCACGAATCGGTAACGCTCACCCACAGCGTCGCCGGGTTCGCCCCGCGCACGGTGACCGCGGCGGTGAACGACAATGACGACGACGTGGCGCCGGCGGCGGGCTCGGCGACGGTGACCGGCGCCTCGCTGGTCATCGCCTTCGACGACGACCTCGCCGCGGCGCCCGATCTCGCCAACGGCGCGTTCACGGTGAAGAAGACGCCGTCGGGCGGCACCGAGCAAACGGAGACCCTGACCGGCTCGCCGTCGATCGACGGCAGGACGGTGACGCTGACGCTCGGCAGCGCGGCGGTATCGACCGACACCGGCGTGACGGTCAGCTATACGAAGCCCGCGACGGGCAGCGGCAACCGGCTCGCGGACGGGAACGGCAACGAGGTCGCGGCCTTCACCCTGAGCGCGACCAACGACACCCCCGACTGCCCGGCCGGCCAGCCTGCCGACGCCTTCGCGACGGCCTGCCTGACGGTGGCGAAAGTCAACGGGGGTTACGGCTACTCTCTTTCAAGGGGTTCCATTTCTTCCCCCGGCGGCGCCAAGACTTGGAATTTCACCCGCAACGGCAAGAGCTACGTGATCGCATTGATCAAAATAATTCAGGCGGGCCTCGCCGATGCGGGCCTCAATATTTCATTCTCAGGCAACCCTCCCCCCGCCTCGGAGTCCTGGATTCTCCAGGTCGGCAGCCGCTCGTTTCGGTTCGACGCCAGGACCGGATACTTTGTCAAACCGCCAGAGAGCATCTATGTCCCGTCAAAGCACACATATGTCTGGGCCAGTCCCGGCTTCACCTGGGGCGCCGACAATGTCGGCGAGCGGGTCTCGGTCAGCTTGCGCTCGGACGCGCCGGAGCTGACCTTGCCGCTGAAAACGGAGATGACGGGTTCGGTGCCGGAGGCGGCCGCCGGAGGGCCCGGCCAGTCCGACGTATCGTCCGACGCATCGTCCGGGGGATGTCGGGTCGAAGTGTCGGTCGCGTTCCTGGACGCGGCCGGCGACGCGGTGGCGGTGGATGCGCTCGCGACGCTCGCGGCCTCGGACTTCACGGTGGAGAACGGGCGCGCCGGCACGCCGGTGGCGGACGCGGACGGCCTCGGCTGGACGGTGCCGGTGCGGGCGACGACGAACGAGCGGGGCCTGCTGCGGGTGCGCCTGCCGGCGACGGCGCACTGGCGGGCGGCGGAGCAGGTGTTCCGTAACCGCGCCGGTGTCTGCGCGCCGGCGGCGCGCGGGGAGCTGGCGTCTCTGTGGATCGACGACCTGGACATCTCGCCGATCTTCACCAGCGCCACGACGCGCTATACGAGCCGGACCACGGATGCGGAAGCGGAGGTCGTGGCCACGGCGGTCTACGCCGATGCGACGGTGACGATCGCGCCCGGGGACGCGGACGAGGAGCGGGACGGCCACCAGCTGGCGCTCGCCGAGGGCGAGACCGAGGTGACGGTGACGGTGACGCCCGGCGACGGCAGCGATGCGCGGACCTACACGGTGACGGTGACCCGCGAGCCGGCGGTGACGGGGGCGGGGGTGCTGACGGGTCTCGTGCTGGTGGATGCGGTGACGGATGCGGACCTGGGTCCGATTATGGAGGGCGGCACGGTGACGGTGTCGGCGGTCGGCATCTACGGCATCCGCGCCGAGGTCGATCCGGACGCGGAGGTCGGCAGCGTGGTGCTGACGCTCAGCAATCCGGTCGCGAAAAGCGAAGAGCACAGGCAGACCGAGAACGTGGTGCCGTATTCGCTTTTCGGCGATGCCGAGGGCGCGGAGCACGGGCGGGCGCTGGCGGCGGGGTCGTACACCCTGACCGCGACGGCTCATGAGCATCCGCACGGCGCGGGCAAGGCGCTGGGCACGCTCAGGGCGCCGTTCAAGGTCGAGGTCGAGGCGGGGACGGAGTCCTCGCCGGGGGTGCTGTCCGGCTTCGTGCTGCTGGATGCGTCGGACCAGTCGACGGTGGCGGCGCTGACGGACGGCGCGGAGGTCGACCTCGGCGGGCGCTCCGGGGGGACCTTCGCGATCCGCGCCAACGTGGTCACGAACGCCACGGTGGGCAGCGTCGCGCTGTCGCTCTCGGGGGCGAAGACGGTGTCGGCGACGGAGAACATCGCGCCCTATTCGCTCTACGGCGACGACATGCAGGGCACGCTCCATGGCGGGACCCTGCCGGCGGGGGCGTACACGCTCTCCGCGACGGCCTATGCGGCGCGGCGCGCTTCGGGCTCCACGCTGGGAACCCTCTCGCTGTCGTTCGAGGTGCTGGCGCCGGCGGCGCTGTCGGTGGCGGACGCGCGGGCCGAGGAGGGCACGGACGCGACGCTCGGCTTCGCGGTGACGCTGGACCGAGAGTCGACCGGCACGGTGACGGTGGAATACGCCACATCCGACGGCACGGCGGTGGCGGGGTCGGACTACACCGCCACGTCCGGCACGCTGACCTTCCAGCCGGGCGAGACGGAGAAGACGGTCTCGGTGCCGGTGCTGGAGGACGACCATGACGAGGGCAGCGAGACGCTGACGCTCAGGCTCTCGAACGCCGAAGGAGCGAGCATCGCGGACGGCGAGGCCACCGGGACCATCACGAACTCCGACGCGATCCCGAAGGCGTGGCTCGCGCGCTTCGGGCGCACGGTGACGGGCCAGGTGCTCGACGCGGTGGAGGCGCGGCTCGCGGCGGCGCGAACGCTAGGGGCGGAGGGAAGCCTCGCCGGCCAGGCGCTGCCGTCGTGGCGTGCCGACGGTTCCGCGGCGACCGGCGACGACGCCGCCGCGGAGCGCGAGGACCCCGGAACTGGGTCCGGGGCAGATGAAGAGGCCCGCGCGGCGCTGGCGTCGGTGACGGCGTGGCTCGCGCAGATGGATGCCGACGATGCCGAGCCCGAGCCGGAGTCGCGCGCGCTGACGCAGCGCGACTTCGTCACCGGCACCTCGTTCGCGCTGACCGGCGGGGGCCGGGACGGGGCCGGCTTCGCCGCGCTGTGGGGCCGTGCCTCGATCGCCGGGTTCGACGGCCGCGAGGGAAGCCTGACGGTCGACGGCGAGGTGACGACGGGGCTGATCGGCGCGGACTGGGCCACCGCGAACTGGATCGCGGGTCTCGCGATCGGGCACTCCACCGGCGCGGGCGGCTGGCGCCGGGGCGGTGCGTGCGGCGACAACTGCGGCGGCAAGATCGAGGCGGTGCTGACCGGCCTCTACCCCTATGCCGGGCTGACGCTGAGCGAGCGGCTGTCGCTGTGGGCGGCGGCGGGCTGGGGCTCGGGCGAGGTGACGGTGACGCCCGACGGCGGGGCCGGCCTGACGGCGGACCTCGCCATGAGCATGGGCGCGGCCGGGCTGCGCGGCGAGGTGCTGCGGCCGGAAGACGGCGACGGGCTGACCCTGGCGGTCAAGGGCGATGCGCGCCTCGCCCGGACGTCTTCGGACGCGGTGCGGGGAGGCGGCAACGGGAACCTGGCGGCGTCGGACGCGGAAGTATGGCTGCTGCGCGGCGGCGTCGAGGGCGCGCGGCGCTTCCCGCTGGGTAACGAGAAGGACGGCGCGAGCGTCACCCCGTCCTTCGAGCTCGGCGCGCGGCTCGACGGCGGCGACGCGGAGACCGGGATGGGCGCGGATCTGGGCGGCGGTCTCGCCTTCGCGGATGCGGCGAACGGGCTCCGCCTCGACCTGCGGGGCCGCGCCCTGGTGGCGCACGAGGCGTCCGGCTTCCGCGAATGGGGCGCGTCGGGCGCGCTCTCCTGGGACCCGCGTCCGACGACCGACCGGGGCCTGTCGCTGTCGCTCCGGCAATCCTGGGGCGCCTCTCCGTCGGGCGGCATGGACGCGCTGCTCGACCGGGAGACGCTGGCGGGCCTCGCGCCGGCAGAGGGCGAGGCCGCTTTCGAGGCGTCGAGCCGCCTGGAGGGCGAGCTGGGCTACGGCATCGCGATGTTCGGCGGCGGCTTCACCGGCACGCCCAATGTCGGCTTCGCCCTGTCCGACGGCGGGGCGCGCGACTGGCGCCTCGGCGGGCGGCTCACGGCGGCCCGCCCGGACGACCCCGGCTTCGAGATCGTCCTCGACGCCACCCGCAGCGAGCCCGCCAACGACAACGCGCCGCCCGAACACGGGATAACGCTGAAGGCCGCGATCCGCTGGTGAGGTACCTGTAGCAGGACCCTCCCCCAACCCCTCCCGCCAGCGGGAGGGGAGAAAGTAAGGAGGGGTCGGCGCCGCAACTCTCCCTCTCCCCAGCGGGGAGAGGGCCGGGGTGAGGGGGACGCCGGGCCTGACAGGAGGGCGTTCGCCGGCCTATCCTGACCGGCGATGCGCACGCTCTATCTCCTGCGGCACGCGAAATCGGACTGGGGCGATCCCGGGCTCGGCGATTTCGACCGGCCGCTGGCCGCGCGCGGCCGGCGGGCCGCGCCGGCGATGGCGCGGTGGATGAACGAGAACGGCTGCGCCCCCGGCTACGTCCTCTGCTCCGCCGCGCGCCGGGCGGTCGAGACCTGGTCTCTGGTCGCGGACGTGCTCGACGGCGCGCCTGACGTCGAGACCACCGAGGACCTCTACCACGCCTCGCCGGCCGGCCTGCTCGCCCTCGCCCAGGCGCTTCCGGATCGGCACGAATCGGCGATGATGATCGGGCACAACCCGGGGTTCCACGTGCTCGCCGGCGCGCTGGCGGGCGAGGGGCCGGACGACCTGATGCACCTGCTCGCCGCCGCCTACCCGACCTGCGCGCTCGCCGGCATCGAATTCGACGCCGCGGGCTGGCCGGAGATCGCGCCCGGCGCCGGCCGCCTCGCCTGCTTCGTTCGCCCGCGGGCGCTGTCCTGAAGCCGAATCCGATCTTTCGGCCCACCCTCCCCCGGCCCCTCCCGCAAGCCCCGGACTGCGATCCGGGGCAAGCGGGAGGGGAGAAGGCGAGGCGGGGTCGGCGCCGCGACTCTCCCTCTCCCCGGCGGGGAGAGGGCCGGGGTGAGGACTCCCCACCATTTGTAAAGAGGGCTGTTGCACGCGTGAGTACGCGTGCTGCGCATCGGGTGTCGATCCTGCGTCACGCCGCATCGGCCTGTCTCGCGCGGGCGGGATCGAACAAGGTCTGGCTTTCGAGCATCGCGCAGGCGACGCCGAGCAGGCGGTCGGCGACGCCGCGCAGCGCACGCGCGTGGCCGTGGCCGCGGGCTCTGAGGGCGGTGTATTTCGCCTTGCTGAGGGGGTCGCGCTGTATCGCGATCCTGGCCCAGTGATAGACCGCGTTCTGGAGCCGGTTGTGCGACGCGAGACGCCGGATCACGATCAGCGACTTGCCGGACCGCTTGGTCACGGGAGCGACACCGGACAGGCAGCGCAGGGCCTGATAGTCTCGCCGGCGCAGGGCATCGTGTGCTTCTGCGAGCAGCGTGGCGAGGACGATCCTGCCGACGCCGGGAAGCGATCTCAGGATGTCCACGTCACGCTGCGCTTGCCCTCCCGGCGCGTCCTCCGGGGCGGCCGCCGATCGGGCCAGCGCCGCGGTCAGGCGGTCGATCTCGCGACGGGCCCTGGCGAGCTGCTGCGCGGCGACGGCGAGCTGGGCGAACACGACGTCGAGCTGGGCGATTGCGGCCTCGGCGGTGCCGGGCGCGACGGAGACCGCCGGCTCGCGCAGGATGCGGAGCGCGGTTTCGGCATCGATCCGGCGCACCCGATGGTGCTTCAGCAGCTTGGCGACGGTGGCGGAACGGACCCGCCGCGCCTTCGCGGGCGTCGGCGCAAGAGACCAGAGTTCGCGGACCCAGGCCTTGGCGAGATCGCTCTCGAGCTCGAGGAGCTGCGGGTAGTAGCGCCAGAGCTGCTGGCGGGCCCGGTTCGCCAGCCGGGTCCGCTCGCGGGTCAGGTCGCCGGCGATGCGCGACCAGGCGCGCAGCTCGACGATCTCCGGCGCCGCCGCATCGAGACGCCGGAACGCATGGCGGTCGGTCCGCAGGGCATCGCCGAGCACGCGGGCGTCGCGCCGGTCGTCCTTGGCGCCGGCCGGCGAGAAGCGGTCGCGGAACCGGTCGAGCTGCTTCGGGTTGACCGCGTGCACCGCGAAGCCGCGCTCCATCATCGTCTCGACCACCGGCCCGTGCGGCACCTCGATGGCGACCCCGATGACGTGCGCTTCGACGCCCGCCGTGGCAAGCACCCAGCCCGCCATCTCGGCCAGCCCGGCCCCGCCGTGACCGAAGGCGCGCTCCCCCAGCACCGTGCCGACGCCGTCGACGATGCAGACCCGGTGGCTCTCCGAGCCCCAGTCGATGCCCGCAAAATACTCAAACATGTCCATCGCATTCCCCTCGCGCCGTTGTGCCAACGGACCGCCACGATGCCCGCCAATCCCTGTACCGGCGCTCCAGGCGCAAACTCCCCACCGGGCGTCCATCGTGGCCAGGGACCGGGGCACAGGTCCTCACCAGGCGCTCAAGGCGCAGGGGGCAATCGGTCGCTCCCGATCCCTTGGCCCGTCCCGTCCGCAATGGACGGAACCCCACAATGGCAGGGCGCTTCGATCGACGACACCCGGCCACTGGCTTCGCCTCCGCGCTACGCGCTCCGGCAAAGCCAGTGGCCAGCCGGCACCGCCGCAATCAAGGTCACGGAAATCGCCAAGCAACGCCTGCACCCCAAACGGCCAAAGCGTTGTGAGAGGTACAGGGGGGCCGGCTTGCGGCGGGCCGGGCGATAACCGACACTTGCGCCGCCCCGAACCGAGGGAGTCCGCCGATGCATCCGGTGCAGCTGTTCCACTGGCACTTCATGGCCTACCCGTACCTGCCGCCCGATTTCGACGAGCGGTACGACACGGGCTGGGTGACGGTGCCCAACAGCCTGTGGGACCGCGAGAAGACCGACGGGCTGTACCAGGAATATATCGACCAGTCGGTCGAGGCGGCGGGGCTCGGCTTCGACGGGCTGGTGCTGAACGAGCACCACCAGAACATCTACGGGCTGATGCCGTCGCCCAACATCATCGCGGCCGCGCTCACCCAGCGCACCGAGCGGGCGAAGCTCGTCGTGCTCGGCAATCTGCTGCCGCTCCACCTCAACCCGCTCCGCGTCGCCGAGGAATACGCGATGATCGATTCGATCTCCGGCGGGCGGCTGATCGCCGGGTTCGCGGTGGGCGGCGGGCCGGAGGCCTACAACTACAACATCCCCTCGCCGCAGGCCCGCCAGCGCTTCTGGGAGGCGATCGACCTGATCATGCGGACCTGGACCGAGGACGGGCCGTTCGAGCACGAGGGGCCGTCCTATCCGCTGCGCTACGTCAATATCTGGCCCAAGCCGCGCCAGACGCCGCATCCCCAGGTGTGGATCCCGGGCGCGCTCAGCGCCGAGACGATGGACCAGGTGGCGAAGCGGGGATTCGACTATTTCCTGTCGTCGCGCACCCACGGGGCGGCGACCCGCCAGGCGCGCGAGCGCTTCGCGGAGATCCTCGGGCGCAACGGCGATGTCTACAACCCGTTCCGGATGGGCGTGCTGCTGTCGGTCTATGTCGGCGAGACCGACGAACAGGCGAGAGAAGAGGCGGAGGAGGGGGTGTGGTACTTCCTCAAATACTGCCTCAAGGGCCATCTGAGGCGGACCGGGCGAACCCTTACCTTCGGCCCCGGCGTGCCGTCGCAATCGGTCCGGTCGTGGCGGGCCTATCTGGAGAATTCCACCGCCGGGGCGCCGATGCTGGGCGACGCCGAGGACTGGGACGAGCTCGAATCCAAGGCGTCCATCGTGGTCGGCGGCCCGGCCACGGTGCGCGAGAAGCTGTGGGACCTGATCGAGCAGGCCGAGGTCGGGAACCTGCTGATCCAGTTTCATTTCGGCAACATGGAGGACGCGCTCGCCAGGAAGAGCGCGCGGCTGTTCGCCGAGGAGGTGGCGCCGGCGCTGCGCGAACGCTCGGCCGATCTGTTCGCCCGCAAATACCCGATGCTCGCCGACCGCCCGGCCGCGAGCGCCGCCGAATGAGCGGGCGCGAAGTCGCCCTGTCGCGGGGGCGCACGGTCCAGGTCGCCGAGGCGGGAGAGGGTCCGCCGGTCGTCTACCTGCACGGGATCGCCGACATCCACGGCGCTTCGTTCGGCTGGCTGCCGTTCCACGAGGCGCTCGCCGAGAAGTTCGCGCTGGTCGCGCCGGCCCATCCCGGATGTGCGGAGAGCTCGGAGGACGAGGAGCTGGAGACGGTCGACGACCTCGTCTTCCACTATCTCGAACTGTTCGACGCGCTCGGGCTCGGGACCCTCCGCCTCGCGGGGTCGTGCATCGGCGGCTGGATCGCGGCCGAGATCGCGGTGCGCCATCCGGAGCGCATCGAGCGCCTCGCACTGGTCGGCCCGACCGGGCTGTTCGTCCCCGGCGCGCCGATCGCCGATGTGTTCTGGGAGACCCATCCCGCCGACGGGGTCTCCTTCGCCGGGCTCCGCGCGCTGCTGTTCGGCGACGCGGAGTCGGAGACCGCCCGCGAGATGTTTCCCGATCTGCGCGGCGACATCGACCGGGAGGTGCTGCGCTACAAGCTGTTCCGCTTCGCCTCGCGCGTGGGCTTCAACCCGCCCTATCTGCACAGCCGCCGCCTCGCCGGGCGGCTGGCGCGCTACCGCTCTCCGGCGCTGGTGGTGCAGGGTGCGGACGACCGGCTGGTGCCCGCCCGCCATGGCGAGGTCTATGCCGAGGGGTTCGGCGACGCGCGGCTGGAGGTTGTGGAGGGCGCCGGGCACAGCGCCTTCGCCGAGCGCCCCGAGGCGGTCGCCGCGCTCGTCGCGGACTTCCTCGCAGCGCCGTGATCCGCGCCCTCGCCGACGCCGACCGGCCGGATATCTTCGCCGTCATCGACGCGGCGGCGGAAGCCTATCGCGGCATCATCCCGCCCGACCGCTGGAAAGAGCCCTACATGCCGGAAAGCGAGCTCGCCGCCGAGATCGCCGCCGGCATCGCCTTCAGCGGCTGGGAGGAGGACGGCGCGCTGCAGGGCGTGATGGGCGTCCAGCCCGTCCAGGACGTGATCCTGATCCGCCACGCCTATGTCCGCCCCGAACGCCAGGGAGAGGGCATCGGCACCGCGCTGCTCGACGCGCTCTGCCGCGATGTCGACCGCCCCATCCTGATCGGCACCTGGGCGGCGGCGACATGGGCGATCCGGTTTTACGAAGGGCGGGGGTTCAAGCTGGTGGGCGAGGAGGAGAAGGCGGGGCTGCTCAGGCGGTATTGGACCGTGCCCGAGCGGCAGATCGAGACGTCGGTGGTGCTGGGGGATGCGCGGTGGTTTGGGAGAGAGTCGGCCCTGTTCTAGAGAATTGGGTCAGGATGGCGCGGTTCACCCTCCCTCGGCCCCTCCCGCAAGCGGGAGGGGAGAAGGCGGCGAGGAAGCGCCACGCGAGTCCCCTCTCCCCAGCGGGGAGAGGTCAGGGTGAGGGGCCGACGACGCCCCGCAACAGCGTCGGGACGTAGAGATCGGCGTCGAGCTTGGGCCAGTGCAGGCCGAGCCCGGTCGGGCTGACCTCGATCTCGGCGAGGTCTTCGGGCGAGGCGCCGGCCAGCCGTTCCGTCAGGGCCACCGGAAACGCGATCTCGATACCGGTGTTCAGCCGGACGACCACCCGCCGCCTCCGCCGGTCGTACCGGGTGGAGAGCGCATGGCCGGCATCGCGCTCCTTCCGCGTCTGCGCTACCGCCCGTTCCAACTCCATTTCAGTGGCGGCCATGGATATCGCTCCATTCCTCGCACGGCACGGGCAACACGTGGACTTACATCCCGGTTCCACGTATCGGATTGAAGATCTCCACCCCGGCAAAGTCCTTCACGTTGTCCGTAACGACGATGCAATCGTTAGCCTCCGCCGTCGCCGCTATGATGGTGTCGAGTGCGTTGCGAGGCCGTCCCGTCGCCCTGCCCTCCGCCATGAACCGCGCCCACGCATGAGCGGCCTTCTCGTCGAAGGGCAATATCCGGCCAGCGAACAGCGCCGGCGGGCCTTCCGGACCGGAGAACCATGTCTCCAGCTCGACCCGTTTCCGGCCGGCGGGTTTTTCCAGTATTCCGCGCCGGATTTCCGCAACGGTGAACGAGGCGATGAACAGGTCCTCGTCGATCTGTTCCGCCATCCAGGCCAGGAGTGACTCCGAGGGGACCGGCTTCGTGGCGTTGCTGATGATGTTGGTGTCGAGCAGATAGCGGCTCACAGATCGACCTTACGGCCGGGTTCGAAGGGGCGGGGAGGAACGATGTCCTCGCCGACGAGCGGCGAGCGCCGTAGGGCTTCGAGGATTCCGCCCTTGCGCGGCGTTCCCTCGTCGACTCCCTCGCTGACGACGGTTCGCAGGCGCTCCGCCTCCGGTCCCTGTTCGGCGAGTCGTCTCGCCAGCGAACGGATGAGCGCGCGATCCGTGTCGCGTCCCAGAACCTCGAAGCGGGCCATGCCCTGTTCGGCCAGACGGCGGCGGTACCTTTCGGTGGCGCGTTGCTGCGATGAATTGCCCATGGTCAGCCTCCCGCGGATGTCAGGACATATATCCAGTTATCACAGCAAATGCAAGATACCCCCAACCGGGTCCCCCCCTTACAACCCCGTCCTCACCGCCCACAGCTCGGGAAACAGCCTGATCGCGGTCGCCCTGGTCAGGTAGCCCACGCCGCTGGTGCCGCCGGTGCCGATCTTGTGGCCGATCACCCGTTCGACGGCGTTGCGGTGGCGGAACCGCCAGGTCTGGAACAGATCGTCGATGTCGATCAGGTGTTCGGCGAGCTCGTAGAGCCCCCATTGCTCCCCGCTCGCGCGGTAGATGTCCCGCCAGGCGGCGATGACGGAATCGTTGGACTCGCGCTTCTCGGACCAGTCGCGGTCCAGCACCGTTTCGTCGATGGCGTAGCCGCGCCGGGCGAGCAGCATGACGGCCTCGTCGTAGAGGCTCGGCCGTTCGAGCAGTTCGGTGAGGCGCCGGACGATGTCGGGCCGGTGCCCGAACGGCGCCATCGTCTCGCGCTGCTTGTTGCCGAAGACGAACTCGATCGAGCGGTACTGGAACGACTGGAAGCCCGAGGACTGGCCGAGCCCGTCGCGGAATTTGAGGTAATCGGCCGGGGTCATGGTGGTCAGGATGTGCCAGGCCTGGATCAAATTCTCCTGGATGCGCTTGACCCGGGCGAAGATCTTGAAGGCCGGGCGGAGGTCGTCGTTCCGGATGTGCGGGAACGCGGCCTCCAGCTCGTGCAGCATCAGCTTCATCCAGAGCTCCTTGACCTGGTGCAGGATGAAGAACAGCGGCTCGTCGTGCTCGCCGGTGATGGTGGGCTGCGCGTCGAGAATTTTGTCGAGCTCAAGGAAGTCGTGATAGCTCCGCTGGCCGGTCAGGTCGGCATGGATGGTCTCGCCGCCGAACTCTTCCCCCAGCCGGAATTCGCCGCGCGTCTGCGCGCCGCCGTCGTCCCGCGCCATGATGCTTCTCCCGCCGCCGTCGTGCCGGGCCGGAAACTGCGCCATCCGGCGCCCGGCGTCAGCCGTTTTCTTTCCCGACCCCTTCCGTCATGGTCGGCCTGCGCCGACCATGACGGGAGAGGACCGGTCTCGTTCGAACCGGATACGACCCCGGGCTTTGCCGCGCGGCGCCGCCGTCGTCACAATATCCGAGGGGAGGCGGGACGATGACGGAACACGGCGTGAACGCGGAAGAGCTTGCGCTGAAGCGGCGCTATCCCACGGCGCACGATCTCAGGCGGCGGGCGCGGCGGGTGCTGCCGCGCTTCGCGTTCGAGTACATGGACGGGGGGCGGGCGCGGATGCCGGCATCGCGCGCAACTGGGCGGCGCTCGACGACGTGCAGCTGGTGCCGCGCTACGCCCGCGTGATCGAGCCGCCCGCCGCTGACACGACCCTGTTCGGCCGCCCTTACGCCGCGCCCATCGGCATCGCGCCGATCGGCGGGCCGGGCACCGTGTTTCCGGGCGCGGAGACCTACATGGCTAGCGCCGCCCAGGCGGCCCGCATCCCCTATACGCTCGGCGTGATGTCGGGCATCGATGTCGAGCGGGCGGCCGAGATCGCGCCCGACGTGCTGTGGTTCCAGCTCTACCGCTTCGCGCGCGACGACCACGAGATCGGCTTCGACCTCGCGCGCCGCGCGGCCGACGCCGGCGCGCATGTGCTGGTGCTGACCGTCGACACGCCGATCCGCACCACCCGCCCGCGCGAGGTGAAGTCCGGGATATCGAACCCCTTCCGCATGACCGTCCGGCTGCGTTTCGAGGCGTTGTCCTCGCCGCGGTGGTTCCGCGCCCTGCTCGGGAACGGTATCCCCCGCTTCGTCTCCTTCGCGCCCTATATCGGCGCCCGCCCGAGCTTCGCCGAGACCGCGTCCTTCGTGCAGCGCGAATACGGCGGCGCGTTCACCTGGGACGAGATCGCGCGCTACCGCGACAGATGGCAGAAGCCGCTGGTGCTCAAGGGCGTGCTCCACCCCGACGACGCCGAGCGCGCGGTTTCGCTCGGGCTCGACGGGATCTTCGTCTCCAATCACGGCGGGCGGCAGATCGACGCCCTGCCGCCGCCGGTCGACCTGCTTCCCGGCATCGCCGAGCGGGTGGCGGGCCGGGCGACGATAATCCTCGACAGCGGCGTGCGGTCGGGCGTCGACGTGGCGCGCGCGATCGCGCTCGGCGCGGACGCGGCCTTCGCGGGCAAGGCGTTCCTGTGGAGCCTCGGAGCGCTCGGCGCGCGCGGGCCGGGGCACCTGATCGACCTGTTCGTCGAGGACCTCCGCGCGACCCTCGGCCAACTCGGCTGCGCGGACCTCGACGAGCTCCGCTCCGTCGTCGTGCGCCACGAAGGCGCGTTCCGGGTCGGCAATGCCTGACCCGGTGGCGTGCCCCGCCCTCCCCCGGCCCCTCCCGCAAGCGGGAGGGGAGAAGGTAAGGAAGGGTCGGCGAGCGAATCCCCCTCTCCCCCGCGGGGGAGAGGGCCGGGGTGAGGGGGGCGCCGGAGATGCCGGGAACCTTTTTCGCGGCTCCCGCGCGCCGCTATGATGCCCGCGCCGGATTTGCGACAGGGGAGGAACGCGCGTGGCGAACAAGGATCTGAGGGACTGGGTCGACGAGCTCGAACGGGCGGGCCAGCTGGAGACCGTCACCGGCGCCGACCGCGAGGAGGAGATCGGCGGCATCGTCGACATCGCGATGCGCAAGATGACCAACCCGGCGGTGATGTTCGACGAGGTGCCGGGCTACCCCAAGGGCCACCGGGTGCTCGCCAACATCCTGACCTCGGTGCCGCGCATCAACCTCGCGCTCGGCCTCCCGATCGATACGCCCGAGGTCGCGCTGGTCAATCGCTGGCGGGACTACATGCGCGACCAGCCGGTGCATGAGCCGGTCGAGGTCAACGGGGGCCCGCTCAACGAGAACGTGTTCGAGGGCGACGACATCGACATCACGACCATCCCGTCGCCCCGCTGGCACGAGCGCGACGGCGGCTATTACATCGGCACCGCCTGCATGGTGGTGATGAAGGACCCCGATTCCGGCTGGATCAATTACGGCGCCTACCGGATCCAGGCCCATGACGCGAAGACCGCCTCGGTCATGGTGTCCAGGGGCAAGCACGGCAACATGATCATGAACAAGTATTTCGACCGCGGCGAGCGCTGCCCGGTCGCCGTGGTCGCCGGCATGCACCCGGCGCTGTTCATGGTCGCCGGGCTCGAAATGCCGCACGGCGCGAACGAGTACGACTGCGCCGGCGGGCTGCTCGGCGAAGGCGTGCAGATCATCAACATGCCGAGGACCGGGCTCCCCGTCCCGGCCAACGCCGAGATCGCCTTCGAGGGGTTCGTGAGCCAGGACGACCTGGTGGACGAAGGGCCGTTCGGCGAGTGGGCCGGCTACTACGCGGGCGACATGCACCCGGAGCCGGCGATCCGGGTCGAGACCTTCATGCACCGCGACGACCCGATCCTCTTGGGCGCCATCCCCGGCGTGCCGCCCAACGACGACACGTTCTACCGCGGCACCTATCGCTGCGGCGCGGTGTGGAACCAGCTCGAGGCCGCCGGCGTACCGGAGGTCAAGGGGGTGTGGGCGCACGAGGCGGGCGGTAGCCGGATGTGGCTCACGGTTTCCATCAAGCAGATGTATGGCGGCCATTCCAAGCAGGCCGGCATGATCGCCTCGCAATGCCACGCCGGCGCCTACGCCAACCGCTGGGTGGTGGTGGTCGACGACGACATCGACCCGGCCAACATGAACGACGTGCTGTGGGCGATGTGCACCCGCTGCGACCCGCGCGAGGGGATCGAGGTGATCAGGGGCGGCTGGAGCACCCATCTCGACCCGATGTGCTACAGCCACGAAGACCGCCGCAACGCCCGCGTCGTGGTCGACGCCTGCCGGCCCTTCGCGCGCGGCGACGACTTCCCCGCCGTGGTCCGCAACAGCGCCGAGCTGGAAGCGCGGGTGACGGAGAAGTTCGGCGACCTGTTCGGGGGGTAGAGGCGCCCTTCGATACGCCGCTGGCGCGGCTACTCAGGGTGAGGAAATCATTGAATTCAAAGAGAAAGGCCCCTCATCCCGAGTAGCCCCCGAAGGGGGCGTATCGAGGGACGGCCCACACGGTCAATCGAGATGGCGACGCACCAACCGCCGACATTCGTCTACATGATCCGCTGCGCCGACGGCAGCTTCTATACCGGGGTGACCCGGAAATCTCAGGAGGAGCGCGTTGGCGAACACAACAGCGGAACGATCCCCGGCTATACGCAATCCAGGCGGCCGGTCGAGCTCGTCTGGCATCAGGAATTCCAGTGGGCCACCGACACCATCGCGATGGAGCGGCGGGTCAAGGGGTGGTCGCGGCGCAAGAAGATCGCGCTGATCGAGCAGGACTGGGGCGGCTTGAAGGCGGCTGCTAGGAAGGACTTCCAACGGAAGTTCTGACGGGCGCCCTTCGATACGCGGCTTCGCCGCTACTCAGGGTGAGGGGAGGGTTGGGATGCCCAGCAAGAGTCCCTCATCCCGAGTAGGCGCGCCAGCGCCGTATCGAGGGACGGCCCCGGACCAGCCGCCTTTCCTCCACCGCGTGGAAGGCGAACCTGACTACCGCGCGCCTCCGCCCCCGGGTCGGTAGCAGATCGCGTCGATCTCCACTTTCATGCCGTCGAGGGCGAGCCGGTTGGCGCCGAACAGGGTGCTGGCCGGCCTGTGGGGCCCGAAATATTTCCTGCGCACCGCGTTCAGCTCCCGGCGTTCGTCGCAATCGTCGAGATAGGCCGTGACCTTCGCGACGTCCTCGAAACCGAAGCCGGCCTCGGCCATGATGCGTTGCAGGTTGTCGTGCATTTGCGTGGCTTGCGCGGTCATCGTATCGCCCGGCAGTCCGAGGGCGTCGTCGAACGGGCCCTGGCCCGAAACGAAGAGAAAATCGCCCGCCCGCACGGCGTCGGTGTAGTGGCTGATGGGCTCGTGAATGCCCGGCGCGCGAATTTCCGTTCGCGGCGGGGCTCCGTCGCCCGGCCGGTACGCGATCGCCTCGATCTCGTGGTTCATCCCCGGGATCGCGAGGCGCCGGACCCCGAACAGGGTGCTGCAGGGCCGGCTGTCGCCGAAGAAGTGCTTGCGCGCGACGTCGATCCGCGGCCGGTCCCGCACGTTTTCCAGGTAACAGACGACCTTGCAGACATCCTGGAAGCCCATGCCCGCGGCATCGAGCATGACCTCCATGTTCTCCATCGTCTTGAAGGCCTATTTCTCGGGATCTCCCCAGAGCACCGCGCCGCCGTCACGGCCGACCGGCCCGGTTCCGGAAATGAAGGCATAGTCGCCGCATTTCACGACGTCGACATAGTGGCTGGGCGGTTCGAAAAGGCTTTCGCACCGGATTTCCTGTTTCGGCGGCCCCCCGTTCGCCGGCTTGTAGGCGACGCACTCGATTTCCAGCAACATACCGGGCAGCGCGAGATGTCCCACCCCGACCCGGGTACTGCCGGGACGGGAGTCGCCGTGAAACTCGGCGCGGACCGGATTGATCCTGGGGCCGTCGTTCACCTCTTCCATCAGCACCTTGAAATAGACCACGTCGCTCGGCGACATGTCGGCTGCGGAGAGCACCCGGTCGATATTGGCGCAGGTCGCTTCGCACTGCCTGACCACGTCGCCTTCGCCGATCAGGGCGCCGTCCCCATCGAACGGTCCGGCCCCCGACAGGAAAAGGAAGTCGCCGCACAGCACCGCGTCGGTGTAGTGGCTGATCGGTTCCATCAGGTCGTCGAGACGGATTTCCCTGCGCGGCGCCGCCATGGCTTCCTCCCTTTCGCGAATCCCGGACCGGGATCTTCAAGGCGAGCGTTGCGAAAAATCCGGGAGCCCGCAAGCCGGACGGCGAATGGCGGCTTGCCCGCTGGCCGGTTCGGGGCCACGTTCGACCGTGTCTCCGAGGGGGTCCGAATGATCGTCGAGGCGAACGGCATCCAATTCAACTGCGCGATTTCCGGGCGGGAAGGGGCGCCGTGGCTCACCTTCAGCAACGCGCTCGCGACGGATCTGGCGATGTGGGACGAACAGGCGCGCGCGTTCGCCGGCGGCTATCGAATTCTGCGATACGACACGCGCGGACACGGCGGCAGCACGGCGTCGGACGGGCCGTACAGCCTCGACATGCTCGCCGACGACGTTGTCGCCATCTGGGACGCGATCGGGGTCGGCCGGAGCCACGTCGTCGGCCTCTCGATCGGTGCGATGACCGCCGTCGGTCTCGCGCTCCGGCACGCCGAGCGCCTCGATCGCGTCGTCGTCGCCAACGCCCGGCCGGACAATCCCCCCGAACTGAGCGGCGCGCGCGAGCGGCGTATCGCCGCGCTCCGGCGCGAGGGGATGCCGGGATTGGCGGAACCGACCGTCGAGCGCTGGTGCGGCGCCGCGTTCCTGGCGTCGGAACCGGACGCGGCGAAGAAGCTCGTGGCGATGGTCGCCGGGACCTCGACCGCCGGCTATGCCGGCTGCGTGCATGCCCTGCTGGGACTCGACTACAAGGAGCGGTTCGGGGAGATCCGCGCTCCGATCCTATTCGTCGCGGGCGGCCGGGACGCGGGGGTCCCCCCACAGGCGATGCGCGAGATGCACCGGGCGGTGCGCGGTTCGCAATTCGTCGAACTCGCCCGCGCCGGGCATATTTCGAACGTCGAGTGCCCGGCGGAATTCAACCGGGCCGTCGGGGAATTCCTTTCCGCGCATTCGGACGGGAGATAGCGACAGCGGGGTGCCGGGCTCACCCCAGCCGTCCCTCCTCGATCGCGTGGCAGGCTAAGCTTGTGCCGCCGACGGTCTTCAGCTCCGGTCTCTCGGTCCGGCAGCGCGCGTTGGCGTGCGGGCAGCGGGGGTGGAAGGCGCAGCCGGGGGGCGGGTCGATCGGGCTCGGGACCTCGCCGGCCACCGGCTCCCGGTCGCGGCCGCCCATCTCCAGGTCGGGGATGGTTTCCAGCAGCATCCGCGTATAGGGGTGGCGGGGGCGGTCGAACAGCGCCGCCGTGTCGGCCAGCTCGCAGATCCGGCCGAGATACATCACCGCGACCCGCGACGAGATGTAGTAAACGACGGCGAGGTCGTGCGAGATGAACAGGTAGGTCAGGCCGAGGGCGCGCTGGAGTTCCTTCATCAGGTTGAGGATCTGGGCCTGGACCGAGACGTCGAGCGCCGAGGTCGGCTCGTCGCAGACGATGAACTCCGGCTCGCCGGCCAGCGCGCGGGCGATCGAGATGCGCTGGCGCTGCCCGCCGGAGAACTCGTGCGGGTACTTTTCCCCGTCCACCGGGGACAGGCCCACCTGCGTGAGCAGCCCGGCCACCCGTTCCGCGATGGCGCTGCGGTCGGAGAGCAGCCGGTTGTGCCGGATCGGCTCGCCCACGATGTCGCGCACCCGCCAGCGCGGGTTGAGCGAGGCATAGGGGTCCTGGAAGATCATCTGCATGCGGCGACGGAGGCGGGCGACCTGCGGTCCGGCGTCCCGCGCGGCGATCTCGGCGCCGCCGTAGCGGATCGCGCCCGCGGTCGGCGCGTGCAGCCCGACGACGGTGCGCGCCACCGTCGACTTGCCGCAGCCCGATTCGCCCACCAGGGCGAAGGTCTCGCCGCGCGCGATCGAGAAGCCGACGCCGTCGACCGCCTTGACGATCCGGCGCCCGGTCCCCTCGATCGCGCGGTTGAGCAAGGGCGGCGAGACGTCGAAATAGCGCTTGAGTCCGGCGACCTCGACCAGCGGCGCCTCAGCCATCGGCCGGCTCCCCGGGATAGAGCCAGCAGGCGACTTCCGACCCCCCGTTCGGGGCGAGCGAAGGCCGGTCGCGGCCGCAGCGAGGGATCGCGGCCGGGCAGCGCGGGTGGAACGCGCAGCCGGCGGGGATCTCGTGCAACCTGGGCATCGCGCCGTCGATCTGGGCGAGGCTGTCGACGTTGCGCCCGACCGCCGGAATCGCGTCCATCAATCCCCGCGTATAGGGGTGGACCGGGGATTTGATCACGTCGCGCACCGGCCCGATCTCGGCGAGGCGGCCGGCATACATCACCGCGACCCGGTCGGCGGTCTCGGCGATCACCCCCATGTCGTGGGTGATCAGCAGCACCGAAGCGCCGCGTTCGTTCGCAAGCCGCCTCAGCAGGCGGACGATCTGCGCCTGGATCGACACGTCGAGCGCCGTGGTCGGCTCGTCGGCGACGATCAGCTCGGGCTCGGCGCACAGCGCGAGCGCGATCGTCACGCGCTGGCGCATGCCGCCGGAGAACTGGTGCGGGTAGTGGTCGATGCGTTCTCCGGCCGCCGGGATGCCGACCTCGCCCAGCAGCTCCAGCGCCCGCGTCCGCGCCGCGCGGGCGCCGATGTCGAGATGGGTAAGGACGGTCTCGACGATCTGCTCGCCGACAGTGTAGAGCGGGTTGAGGCTGGTCAGCGGGTCCTGGAAGATCGCCCCGATCCGGCGCCCCCGGATGCGGCGGATCTCCTCGCGGGGCAGGCCGTCGATGCGCTCCCCGGCGAGGCGGACGGTCCCGGCGGCGATGCGGCCCGGCGGCTCCAGCAACCCGATGATCGCGTTGCCGGTGAGCGACTTGCCGGCGCCCGATTCGCCGACCATGCCGAGCACCTCGCCGCGCGCGATCGAGAACGAGACGCCGTCGACCGCGACCAGCGTGCCCCGCCGCGTGGGGAACTCGACCCGCAGGTTCTCCACTTCGAGAAGCGGCGCGGTCACCGCGCGACCCCCTTGCGGAGCTTCGGGTTGAACGCGTCGCGCAGCCAGTCGCCGAGCAGGTTGACGGCGAGGATCAGCGCCGCCAGCAGAACGCCCGGGAAGACCACGATCCACCATTCGCCGGAGAACAGGAAATCCTGGCCGATGTCGATCAGCGTCCCGAGCGAGGGCTGGGTCGGCGGCACCCCGACGCCGAGGAAGGAAAGGGTGGCCTCGGTCAGGATGGCCACCGCGAGGCCGATGGTCGCGATCACCAGCACCGGCCCCATCGCGTTGGGCAGCACGTGGCGCAGCGCGATCGCGGCGGGGCGCACCCCGATCACCCGCGCCGCCTGGACGTATTCCTTGTTCTTCTCGACCAGGGTGGAGCCGCGCACCGTGCGCGCGAACTGGACCCAGCCGGAGGCGCCGATGGCGAATACCAGGACGTAGAGCGCGAGCTCGTCGTGGCGGTCGCGGGGCAGGATGCCGCGCGCCACGCCGTCGATCAGCAGCGCGATGAGGATGGCCGGGAAGCTGATCTGGATGTCGGCGATCCGCATGATCGTCGCATCGACCGCGCCGCCCGCATAGCCCGCGACGAGGCCGAGCGTGACGCCGATGAACGCCGCGAGCAGGACCGAGGCGAAGCCCACCAGCAGCGAGATCCGCGCGCCGTGGAGCATCGCCGAGTAGAGGTCGCGCCCCTGGTCGTCGGTCCCCAGCACGAACCGCCAGTCGCCGCCCTCGGCCCAGACCGGCGGGGTGAAGGCATCCAGCAGGTCGAGCTCCGCCGGGTCGAACGGGTTCTGCGGCGTGATCCAGGGCGCGAACAGCGCCGCCAGCACGATCGCCGCCGTGACCGCCGCCGCCGCGACGGTGATCCGCGAGGCGGTGAAGTCGTGCCAGAGATCGTGATCGCGGATGCGCGCGAGGGCGGTCATGGCGTCGAACCCGCGCGTCCCTCGATACGGCGCTTCGCGCCTACTCGGGATGAGGGGGCTCTCTTGGTTGCTCGCAACCCATCCCTCACCCTGAGTAGCGGCGAAGCCGCGTATCGAAGGGCGGCCACGGCGCTACCCCGCCTCCACCCCGCGGTCGATGCGGAGCCTGGGGTCGACCACGTGGTAGAGGATGTCCACGGCGAGGTTGATGAGGACGAAGAAGAGCGCGATCAGCACCAGGTAGCTCGCCATCACGGGGATGTCGGCGAACTGGATCGCCTGCAGGAACAACAGCCCCATTCCCGGCCACTGGAACACCGTCTCGGTAATGATGGCGAAGGCGATGATCGAGCCGAGCTGGAGCCCGGTGATGGTGATGACCGGGACCAGGGTGTTCCTGAGCGCGTGTCCGAAATTGACCGCCCGGTCGGTCAGCCCGCGCGCGCGGGCGAACTTGATGTAGTCGGTGCGCAGCACTTCCAGCATTTCCGAGCGCACCAGCCGCATGATCAGCGTGAGCTGGAACATGCCGAGCGTGAAGGCGGGCATCAGGATCGACTTCCAGCCGCTCGCCGTCAGCAGGCCGGTGGTCCACCAGCCGAGATCGACCACCGCGCCCCGGCCGAAGGTGGGGAGCAGGCCGAGCCACACCCCGAACACCAGAATGAGAAGGATGCCGATGAAGAAGGTCGGCAGCGAGATGCCGATCAGCGAGATCGCGAGGAACGCCTTGGTGAGCAGCCGGGCCGGGTGCAGCGCGGCGTAGACGCCTATCGGGATGCCGGCCAGCAGCGCGAACAGCGCGGCGACAAGGCTGAGCTCCAGCGTCGCCGGCAGGCGCTCGGCGATCAGGTCCGCCACCGGGCGGTCGATGGCGTAGGAGATGCCGAACCGGCCTTGCGCGATGTCGCCGACATAGCGGCCGAACTGGACGACCGCCGGATCGTTGAGCCCGAGCTCCTCGCGGAGCTCGGCGCGCTCCTGGAGCGAGGTCTCCTGTCCGACCATCTGCGCGACGGGATCGCCGACATAGCGGAACAGCGTGAACCCGATCAGCGCGACCGCCAGCATGACGACGACCGACTGCAACAGCCGGCGGATGACGAGCGCGATCATGGTGCGGGGCTCGCCCTTCGATACGCCGCTTCGCGGCTACTCAGGGTGAGGGTTGGGGGGAAACCAAAACGTCTCCTCATCCCGAGTAGGCGCGCAGCGCCGTATCGAGGGACGCCGCGTCGCACCGATTTCATCGAAAGCGAGGCTGGCGTCCCGCCCTACTTCACCCTGACATGCCGCCAGGCGAACTGGTTGTCGGGGCGCTGCGCCACGGTGACGCCGTCCCGCACGCCCCAGGCCAGCGCCTGCTGGTGCAGCGGCACGTGGGCGATATCGCCGATGGTCATCGACCAGGCGTTCTTGATCATCCGGTCGCGCGCGCCCTTGTCGGTCTCGGCCAGGATCCGCGCCGCCAGCGCGTCGACCTTGGGGTTGCAGTAGCCGCCGAGGTTGAACTTGCCGTTGGAAATCCGGTCGCGGTCCGCCGCCGCCCAGATCGGCGCGTCCGCGCCGACGCGCGGACAGCCATGCAGGTTGTAGAGCGGGTTCCACGAATCGAAGCTGCCCGGCGTCCAGCCCAGCAGATAGAAGCTGGTCTCCAGCCTGGGCGCGAGGATCTTCGGGAAGTACTTGGCCTTGGGCTGGGCATTGAGTTTCACCCGGATGCCGATCTTGGCGAGCATCGAGACCACCGCCTGGCAGATCGCCTCGTCGTTGACGTAGCGGTCGTTGGGGCAGTCCATGCCGACCTCGAACCCCGTGCCGTAGCCGGCGGCGGCGAGCAGTTCCCCGGCCCGCTTGGGATCGTGGGAGAGGCGCTTGAAACCGGCGGTGAATCCGCTAATGCCGGGTCCGATCATCATCGCGGACGGATTGGAGAGGTCGCGCATGACCTTGCGGCGGATCGCCTCGATGTCGATCGCCCGGTAGACCGCCTCGCGCACCCGCCGGTCCTTGAACGGGTTCCTGCCCTTGACGTCGGAATAGAGCAACTCGTCGCGGAACTGGTCCATGCCGAGGAAGATGGTGCGGAGCTCCGGCCCCACCAGCATCCTGGTGCCGGCGTTCCTGTCGATCCGCCCGATGTCCTGCACCGGGATCGGGTAGGCCATGTCGACCTGGCCCGAGAGCAGCGCCGCCACCCGAGTCGCGTCGGAGGCGATCGGGGTGAAGGTCACCTTGGTCAGGTTGTGCTCCTTGTTCGCGTTGTCCCACCAGTTCGGGTTGGGCACCGCCACCGCCTTGATCCCGGCCTCGCGGCTGACCAGCCGGAACGGGCCGGTGCCGTTGGCGTGGCGGGTGGTGTATTTCTCCTGGTCGTCCGCTATCGCCTCGGGCGTGGCCGCGTTGTGCTTCTCCGACCAGCTCTTCGACATGATGCCCCAGCTGCCCCATTCGACATGCAGGATGGGGTTGGGTGCCTCGGTCACGAATTCGACCGTGTAGTCGTCGACCTTGACGATCTCTTTCACGCCGGCGAGCCGGGTGGTGAGGTCCGAGCCCTTGGCGCGCACCCGGCCGGCGGAGAACAGCACGTCGTCGGCGGTGAAGTCCTCGCCCTCGTGGAACTTCACCCCGCGCCGCAGGTGGAAGCGCCAGCGGTCGGGCGCCACGATCTCCCAGCGTTCGGCGAGCGCGGGCTCGATGGAGAGGTCCGGACCGCGCCGGATCAGCCCCTCGTAGATGTTGCCGAGGAAGCCCAGCGTGAACGTCTCGTTGAGCGTATAGGGGTCCATCGAATCCGCGTCGCCCTGGAAGGCGAAGCGAAGCTCCTTCGCGCCGGCGGGGGCGGCGGCGAGCGCGAGCGCGAGGGCGGCGACGGCGGTTGTGGTTCGCATGGCAATGTCCTTCCGTCGAACGCCCGGAGTGTCGTAACGGCCGTTCGGGAAGTCAACGCGCGTCCCTCGATACGGCGCTGGTGCGCCTACTCGGGATGAGGGTCTTCTCTGGGCTCCCTCACCCTGAGTAGCGGCGAAGCCGCGTATCGAAGGGCGCAGGCGATGACGAGGAGGGGATGATTCCGTTCCGGCGGGCCAGGCTTTAGGCTGACGGTCGGTCGCGGCCGGCCCACCGGTCGCATTTGCCGAGAGAATCCGGATCGAACCATGCGAACACGTCATCGCCCGAAGAAATTTGCGATCGCCGCCGCCGCGGCCGTCGTCCTGGGGCTCGTCGCGCCTCCCGCCGCCGCGCAACCCCTCTCCCTCACCATCGTCCACGTCAACGACTGGGACCGGATGGAGGGCCGGAAAGGGGCGGGCGGCGCGGCGCGGATCGCGGCGGTCGTGGCGGAGGAAAGCGCGCGGGCCAGGGACGCGGGCGGACACGCCATTGTCACTTTCGGCGGCGACATGATCTCGCCGTCGCTGATGTCCGGCATCGACAAGGGCGCGCACATGATCGCTCTGGCGGACGCGATCGGGTTCGACGTCGGGGTCGTCGGCAACCACGAATTCGATTTCGGCGCCGAAATCCTGCGGCGGCGGCTGTCGGAATCGCGCATGACCTGGCTCGCCGGCAATGTCCGTTACAAGGGGGCGGGGTTTCCCGGAGCGCCGGCCACGACGATTCTCGAGAAGGGCGGCTACCGGATCGGCTTTCTCGGGCTGGTCACGACCGATACGCCGGAAATCTCCAAGCCGGGCGACGACGTGACCTTCGCGCCGTTCGCAGAAACCGGCGCCGCGCTGGCGCGGGAACTCAGGAAGGCCGGCGCGGACCTCGTGATCGCGCTCACCCATGACGAGCTCTCCCGCGACCTGGCGCTGCTGGCGAAGGCGAAGGAGATCGACATCCTGCTCGGCGGCCACGATCACCTCCTGCTCGCCCGCCATGACGGCCGCCAGGCGGCGATGAAAGCGGGCTCGCAGGGCAATCATGTCGCGATCCTCGATCTCAGAATCGAAAAGCGCCGGAACCGCGCGGTGTGGACGCCCGGCTTCCGCCTGCGCCCGACCGCCGGGCTCGCCGGCGACGAGGGGGTCGCCGCGAAGGTCGCGGGATACCGGGAACGGCTCGACCGCGATCTCGGGGCGGTCATCGGCGAGAGCGCGACGCCGCTGGTGACGACCCGCGTCGCGGTGCGCTCGGGCGAGACCGCGTTCGGCAACCTGCTGGCCGACGCCATGCGGGCGGCGACGGGGAGCGACATCGCGCTGGTCAACGGCGGCGGTATCAGGGGCGATACGATCTATCCCGCCGGCACCGAGATCACCCGCAAGCTGGTGCTGACCGAGCTCCCCTTCGGCAACCGCACGGTGAAGCTCCGCCTCGCCGGCGCGTCGATCCGGGAGGCGCTGGAGAACGGCGTCGGCCAGGTCGAGCGCGCATCCGGCCGGTTTCCGCAGGTCTCGGGCCTTGCCTTCGCGTTCGATCCCCGGAAGCCGACCGGGTCTCGAATCGCGAGGATCGCGGTGGCCGGCGCGCCGCTCGATCCGCGCCGGACCTACACGCTCGCCACCGTCGACTTCCTCGCGCATGGCGGCGACGGCTACACCGCGCTCCGGTCCGGCGAAGTCCTCATCGATTCGCGGTCCGGCGGCCTGACGGCCGGCCAGTTGATCGACCGCATCGCCGCCGCCGGCACGGTTTCGCCCGAAATCGAGGGAAGGATCGTCAGGACGGAGTAAGGATTCCCTACTTCCCTACCGCCCGACGATCTCCGGAATCACGCCGCGCGGGCTGAAGCGCATCACCAGCAGCAGGATCGTGCCCATCAGGATCGGCCGCACATGGGCCGCCGCCTCGACCAGGTGGGCTCGGAGCGGGTCGTTTTGGGCCATCGCGGCGGTCAGCCACTCCACCGCCCAGAGCGCGAGCGGCTCGGCCTCGATCCAGCTCAGCCAGACGATGAACCCGCCCAGCACCGCGCCCAGATTGTTGCCCGAGCCGCCGACGATCACCATCACCCAGATCAGGAAGGTGAACCGCAGCGGCGTGTAGCTGGTGGGCGTGAACTGGCCGTCGAGCGTCACCAGCATCGCGCCCGCCACGCCGACCACCGCCGAGCCGAGCACGAAGACCTGCATGTGGCGGCGGTAGACGTCCTTGCCGAGCGCCTCGGCGGCGGTCTCGTTGTCGCGGATCGCCCGCATCATCCGCCCCCAGGGCGAGCGCAGCGCGCGTTCGCTGAGGAACAGGATGACGAGAAGGACGGCCGCGAACAGGCCCGCGTAGCAGAGCTTGACGAAGATTCCGGACGCCTCGATCGTCAGGTCGCGCAGCGCTGCGGCGTATTCCGCCTCGGTCAGGCCGGCCAGCGTCCTTCCGTTGAGCGCGCGGACCAGCTCCAGGAACCAGCCCGCCTGCTGGAGGTCGACCTCGTAGGGCACCGGCCGGTCGAGCCCGGTGACGTTCTTCACCCCGCGCGCCAGCCAGTCCTCGTTCTTCAGCACCGCGATCACGATCTCGGAGATGCCGAGCGTGGCGATCGCGAAATAGTCCGCGCGCAGGCCGAGCGCCACGCGGCCGATCGCCCAGGCGGCGCCGGCGGCGAACGCCCCGCCGACCGCCCAGGACAGGACGATGGGAAGTCCGAGCCCGCCGAGATAGCCGCTGGTCGACGGATCGACCGCCTCGATGGCTTCCACCGCCGGATCGAAGAAGGCGCCGACGATGAAGAACCCGACCGCCGCCGCCAGCGCCACGACGACCGTGCGAGGCGCGCCGCGCGGCAGGCGCCGATAGGGGTACCAGACGAGCCCCGCCGCGAGGACCGCCGCGGCGGCCGCGGCCAGCAGCTTCGCCCCGCCGGCGGCGACCGCCGCGTGCACCGGCGGCTGCGAGACCAGAACCGCGGCCAGCCCGCCCAGCGCGGCGAAGGCCATGGTGCCCACGTTGAACAGCCCGGCGTAGCCCCACTGGATATTGACGCCGAGCGCCATCACCGCCGAGATCAGGCAAAGGTTGAGCACCGCGAGGCTGACCGACCAGGACTGGCCGAAGCCGATGGCCAGCAGCGCCGCTCCGATGGCGGCGAAACCGATCGCGGCGCGCGCCCTCTCCATCACAGCACGCGGCCCCGGAACAGCCCGGTCGGCCGCCACAGGAGGACCACCACCAGGATCGCGAACGATACGGAGAGCTTGTAGTCGGTCGACAGGAGCTGCACGAGGCCGTCCGGCTGCATGTCCTCGGGCAGCAGGTAACGCAGGAACTTCTTGTACGGGTAGGTCAGCGCGATTTCGGAAAACGCGACCAGAAAGCCTCCCGCGATCGCGCCGTGCGGCTGGCCGATGCCGCCCACGATCGCGGCGGCGAACATCGGAAGCAGGAGCTGGAGGTAGGTGAACGGCTGGAAGCTTTTGTCGAGCCCGTAGAGCGTGCCGGCGACGGCGGCCAGCGCGGCGGCGATGACCCAGGTCAGCAGCACCACCCGGTCCGGCTCGACGCCCGAAAGGAGGGCGAGATCCTCGTTGTCGGAATAGGCGCGCATCGCCTTGCCGGCGCGGGTGTAGCGCAGGAACCAGAACAGCGCCGCGACCGCGAGGACCGCGAGCGCCAGGGTCAGGACCTGGGAGGTGCGGATCGTCAGGCCCTCCGCGAGGCCCGTCAGGTTCTTGAACTCGCGCGCATTGATCAGGTAGCGCTCGCCGTCCGCGAAGGACCGGTCGTCGGGGCCGATGATCACCCGGACGACGCCGTTCAGCACGAACATCACGCCGACCGAAGCGATCGACAGGATCATCGGCGCGCTGCGCCTGGTCCGGTAGAACCGGAATACCGCGCGGTCCGCCGCCAGGCCGACGACCACGGCTCCCACGATGGCGACGGGAAGGGCGAGCAATGCCGTCGGCAGGACACCCAGCCCGATGTTCCAGGCCTGCAACTGCCAGGTCGCGAGGATCGCGACCATCGTGCCGAAGGCCATCAGGTCGCCGTGGGAGAAATTGGCGAAACGGAGGATGCCGTAGACCAGCGTGATGCCGAGCGCGCCCAGCGCGAGCTGCGCTCCGTAGGCGATGGCGGGGACAATGACGAAATTGGCCAGCAGCACCAGCGCGTTGACGATGTCGATTTCCATCGTCCGTCAGCCGCCGAGAAACGAGCGCCGCACTTCGGGGTTGGCCAGAAGCGCGTGTCCGCTGTCGGTGAAGCGGTTCTCTCCGGTCACCAGCACGAACCCGCGATCCGCGATGGACAGCGCTTGCCGGGCGTTCTGCTCGACCATCAGAACCGCGATCCCCGCCTGGCGGATTTCGACGATCCGGTCGAACAGCTCGTCCATCACGATCGGCGACACGCCGGCGGTCGGCTCGTCCAGCATCAGCACGTCGGGCTGCGTCATCAGCGCGCGGCCGATCGCCACCTGCTGGCGCTGGCCGCCGGACAGTTCCCCGGCGGTCTGGCGGCGCTTTTCCCAGAGGACGGGAAACAGGCCGAACACACGCTCCATGCTCCCCGAGATGTCGTCGCGGCGCAGGAAGGCGCCCATCTCCAGGTTTTCCTGGACCGTCATGGTGGTGAAGATGTTGCCGGTCTGCGGAACGAACGCCATGCCCAGCTTCACGCGGTCCTGCGGCGTCAGGCGGGCGATGCTCCTTCCGTCGAGGCGCACGTCTCCCTCGCGCAGCCGCACCATGCCGAACAGCGCCTTCATGGCGGTGGACTTGCCGGCCCCGTTCGGTCCCACGATCACCACGATCTCGCCCCGGTCGACCGAGACGGTGCAGCCGCGCAGGATGTCGCCGCCGCCATACCCGCCACGCATGTCGTCTCCGGCGAGGTAGCTCATGCGGAACCGGCGGTTCCGCGGGGTCCGCTTCTCGACCTTGTGCCGAGATAGGCTTCGATGACCCGCTCGTCGGACTGCACGTCCGGGGCCGGCCCCTCGGCCAGCACCTTCCCCTCCGCCATCACGATCACCGGATCGCAGAGCAGCGAGACCAGCTCCATGTCGTGCTCGATCACGCAGAACGTGTATCCCTGCTCGATATTGAGGCGGAGGATCGCCCCGGAAATCGAGCGCAGGAGCGTGCGGTTGACCCCCGCCCCGATCTCGTCCAGCAGCACCACCTTCGCGCCGGTCATCATCACGCGGGCGAGCTCGACCAGCTTCTTCTGGCCGCCCGACAGTTCTCCGGCCGGCGCGTCGGCGACCTCGCCGAGGTTGAGGAACTCGATCGTTTCCTCCGCCCGGTCGCGAAGCTCGACCTCCTCGACGCTCACCCGGTCCCGGTGCAGCCAGGCCCCGACGAGGCTTTCGCCGGTCTGGTTGCCGACCGACGCCATCAGGTTCTCCATGACGGTCAGCGTGGCGAATTCGTGGGCGATCTGGAACGTGCGCACCAGGCCCCTGCGGTAGAGCTGGTGCGGCCTGAGCCCGGTGATGTCCTCGTCGGCCAGAAAGATCCGGCCCGAGGTCGGCGGGTAGACCCCCGCGATGACATTGAACAGGGTGGTCTTGCCCGCCCCGTTCGGCCCGATCAGGCCGGTGATCGCGCCTTCGCCGATTTCGAGGGTCGCGCCGTCGACGGCCCGCACCCCGCCGAAATGCTTGTGCAGGTCGACAACGCGGATCATGCGGTTCCCTATACCGCGCCGCGCCTGTGGCGTGAAGCGGCCCGGCCGGTCGCGCCGGGCCGCTTCGCGTCTCGTTACGAAGTCAGTGGATGCGGACCGTGGCGAACTTGCCGTCCTTGACCTCGTACTCCTTGTAGCTGCCCGACGCGTCGCCGCCGCCGGTCAACGCGACATCGGTCGCGCCCTGGTAGTCGACCGCCTTGCCGTCGGCGAGCAGCTTCAGACCCTTGGCGAGCTCGCCCGGGCCGATCTTCTCGCCCGGCGCATTGGCGACGTCGAGGATCTTCGACTGGATGGCCTTGCGGTCCATCGAGCCCGCCGCCTGCGCGGCGAGGATGATGAGCGCCGCCGCGTCATAGCCCTCCGCGGCGAACGGGGAAGCGCCCTTGACCCCGGCTTTCTTCGCCGTGGCCTGGAACGTCTTGGCGTTCGGCGAATCCGAACCCGGCGCGGTGGCGACCGAACCGTTCAGCGCCTTGCCGATGGCCTCGATCAGGGATTCGCCCACCATGCCGTCGGCCAGGATGAACTTGTCGAACGCGCCGGCGTCGAGGGACGCCTGGATGATCCCCTTGCCGCCCTTGTCGACATAGCCGAACACCGCGAGATGCTCCGCCCCCGTCGCGGCGAGCGCGCCGACCTCGGCCGAATAGTCGGCCTTGCCGTCCTCATGCGACGCGGCCAGCGCGACCTTGCCGCCGACCGCCTTGAAGGCGTTGGAGAACGAGTTCGACAACCCCTTGCCGTAGTCGTTGTTGGTGTAGGTGACCGCGATGGTCTTGATGCCGCGCGCCTTGGCGACCTGGGCCAGAACCTCCCCCTGGCGCGCATCCGACGGCGCGGTGCGGAAGAGATACCCGTTGTCCTTGAGCGTGGTGATCGCCGGCGAGGTGGCCGACGGCGAGACCATGACCACGCCGTTGGGAACGGCGACGTTGTTGGCGACGGCGATGGTGACGCCGGAGCAGTCCGCGCCCATGATCGCCGCCACCCCGTCCGAAGTGATCAGGCGCTCGGCCGCCGCCTGCGCCGCAGCCGCATCGACGCAGGTCGAGTCGCCGCGAACCGGCACGACCTTCTTGCCGCCCAGGAATGCGCCGGAATCGGTCGCTTCCTTCATGGCGAGCTCCGCCGCGGACGCGATGTTGGGGGTAAGCGACTCGATCGGTCCCGTGAAGCCCATCAGGACACCGACCTTCATGTCCGCCTGCGCGGCCGACGCCGCCATCGTCAACGCGGCAGCAGCCGCAAGTAACCGTCTCATCCGATGTCTCCTTCAACAAATGACGTCCCAATGCCGACGAGTACTTACTACGAACCGACGAAGCATTCGCCGTCGCGACGATTGTGCCACACATTGGGAAAATATGAAGAAGAACGATCACGCTGGCGAGAAAATGCCGTGCAGCCCGAGCGGCACGGGGTAGGGGAGGATGCCGCGCCACAGCGGGCCGTCGGACACCCGGGAGGCTTCGAACACGTTGAGCCCCGCGGCCCCGCGCCCGGTGTCGAGGAACGGGCCGATCAGCCAGCCGTCGCCCTCCGCCGCGCCGCGCGGCACGAACACGTGCTCCTCCGGGACCTGGTGCGGCGGGTAGGCCCAACGGTCGACCCCGCCGCGCTCCGGGTCGATTCGGGCGATCCGCCGAAGCGGCCAGCCGTCCCCGCCCTCGTCGCCGGCGAGGGCGAACACGGAGCGGTGCCGCCGTCCGGTGTAGCGCGGGTCGATACGCGGGAACTCCGCCACCCCGGAAGCCCCGTCTTCTATCTCCGCGCTCCCGTCCGGTCGCAGCACGACGCGGCGGTAGCGCGGATGGACCGACCCGAAGCGCATCGCGCCGCCCATGACGTCGCGGAGATCCTCGGTCACGAAGCGCGGGTCGGGCGACTGGCAGAGATCCAGCCGGATCGTTCCGTCCGGTTCCTCCCAGCCGTTGCCGTGGTGGAAGTGGAAGCCCGGCGGCAATTCGTGGCGGCGCACCGGACGCAGCGTGTCCTTGTCGACCGTCAGGACGCGGGTGCCGAGCTCCGGCCGCCACACATGGGAGTCCAGGAAAGTCGCATGACGGTCCGGCTCCAGCACGAACGGCGGCAACAGGAGGACCAGGTGGCGCGCCGTCACCACGAAGTCGTGCACGATCCCCAGCGGCCCGGCATCGACGAGGTTGACCCTGACCGGCCGTCCGCGCCGGTCGATGCGGTAGAGCAGCAGCGACGGGCGCGGCCGGGTGACGAAGCCGATGTTCCAGAGCGTGCCGTCCGGCTCCACCTTCGGATGGGCCGAGAACGGCAGCCCCGCGGCATCGGGGCGCCAGGCCACGAACTTTCCGGCCGCGAGGGTTTCCTGGTCGACCTCCAGCGCTGACCCGCCCTCCCAGAGCGCCATCAGGCGTCCCGCATGGGCGAGCATGGAGGTGTTGGCGGCATTCATGTCGTCGGGGCCGGCGAGCGGTTCGGCGCCCGGCGTCGCGAAGGCCGGCATGATCCGCTTGCCCGCCCGTGTCTCGCGGCGCCGCTTGGGCGTGTCCAGGATGCGCGCGCGGTGGGTCGCCCCTCCGTCCGCGAAGGTAAAGGCCTGGACCATCCCGTCGCCGTCGAACCAGTGGCGGTAGCGCTGGCCGAAACGCTCGTGCTCGGCCGGGCCGTTCCGCCAGAGCACGCCCGCGAGACCCGGCGGGAGACGCCCGCTCAGCGTCTCCAGCGGAGCGGCGAGGGTCTCGGCCCGCGCCGTCGCGAAGCCGAGCAGCCGGGGATCCCGCGCAAGCGCGCTCGCGAAGTCCTCCCGGGTTCCGGCGAAGGCGCCCGCCGCCGTCAGGACGGGCAGTCCGGCCAGCGCGCGCAGCGCCGCGCGGCGCGAGAGTTCCCGTTTCATCGTCAGGACCCCGGATAGGCGATCGGCACGACCACGGAGACGCGCGCGTCCTTCGCACCGACGGTCACCGCCGCGTCGTCGAAGCTGGGCGGTCCCATGAACCCGGTCGCTCCGTTGGAAAACCCGAAACCCTCGGTCGGCATTCCGACGATGTTCTGGGCCAGCTTGCCGTCGCTGTCGGCATCGTGGAACGCGGCCACCGCGTATTCGCCGGGCGGGAGTCCGGCGAAGACGACGCGCATCTCGCCCTTGCTGGCCGGGCGGTAGGTCGCCGCGACGACCCCGCCGCCCGGAAACTTCCCGCCGGAGACCCGCTTGTGAACGGCAATGCGCGCATCGCCCTCGGTCGATTTCAGGCCGCTGACCACGACTTCCAGGTCGGCCGCGGTCGCGGGAAGCGCCAGAGCCATGGCGAGGCCGGCGGCGGCAAGCGTTCTTTTCGTTACGGTCATCGTCTTTCATCCCGTTGCGGTTGAACAGCGGACGGCAGTGTTGATCGCGCCCGGCGGGCAAGTCATTGTCGGTTACGGGAACGGACCGGATTAATTCGTCGGTTGCAGGAATTGTCGTTCACGCATCGTGAATTGCTCGGCGCCCGGTCGTTTGCCCGGCAGGGCGCGGTGCTGGCGTGCCTTGTCGGTCTGTTCGCCTTCATCGGACCCTTCGGCACCTACGATTCGATCGGGCTTTCCGGCCGCTTCGGCTACTGGGCGCTGGCGCTCGGCGCGAACTGGCTGGTCTGCGGCAGCGTCGTGATGCTGACGCTGCGTCTGACCGATGCAGCGCCGGCGCCCGCGCGCCTGCTGGCGGTCGCAGGGGCGGCGCTGCTGGCCGCGATCCCGGGCGCCGGCGTCGTCCATACCGCCGAAATCCTGTTCCGGCCGGACTACGAGGGCGACAATGCGTTGATCGTCATCTACCCGGGCGTGGCCGTTCTGATGCTGGCGATCAGCTTCCTGGTCGTTTCGATCCTGCCACGGCGTCGGGCAGCGCCGGCCGACGAGGACACCGCCGGACGGACGGCTCCGCGTTTCCTCGACCGCCTGCCGCCCCATCTCGGCCGCGACCTGGTCTATCTCAGAATGGCGGATCACTACGTCGAGGCCTTCACGACGGCGGGTTCGACGCTGGTCCTCATGCGATTCGGCGACGCGGTGGCCGAACTGGAGGGGGCGGACGGGCTGCGCGTCCACCGCTCCTACTGGGTCGCCAAGTCGCACGTGACCGGAACCACGCGGCAGAACGGCCGCACGATCCTGAACCTCACCGGCGGCCACGAGGCGCCGGTCAGCCGCGGCTACCTGTCCGCCGTCCGCGCGGCCGGGCTGGCGTGACGGAGAAGCGGGGGCGGTGGCGGGTCGATTTCCGAGCAATAATCCTTGAAAATCCTCACTGGCGATGAGGATTTTCAAGGATTATCGGACATATCGCGTGCCTCGAGGCTCGGATTTCGCCACGCCCGTACTCCTCCCATCGTCATGCCCGGACTTGTTCCGGGCATCCGCGTCCCTCCACCGCCTCGCCCGCTCCCGGCTCGCACCGCGATGCCGCAAGACGTGGATACCCGGAACAAGTCCGGGCATGACGACAAGGGGGGAGACGCCGAAGGTCGCCCACACCGCCCGACCTTGCCCCCGAGCCCCCGAACGCCTGGACCGGACAGCAGTGGAACAAGTCGCGGCGGCGCTCTCGGCGGGCGTTTCGCCGGCGCGCGACGGTCCGTCGAGTTTGTTCCGACGGACTGTGTGAGTTCGCGACATACTCCATCCGATTATGGTATATAACAAAGGGGTGGCATTTCCGACCGCCGGTTCCCCCATCACTGGTGTCCAGCCGCTAATGCCGGGCCATCGATTTCAGACCGTCAGACGATGAAGATCCCGAGCGTCTACATCGATGGCTACGCGCAGGGACGGGAAACGGATCCCGAAAGGGCGCACAACTACGTCGCGCACACCATGATCGGCGATCCGGTGGCCGAGGCGGCGATCGCCGACCTCGATGCCCTCGGGCAGGAGGAATCGAGCCGGCTGATCGGGGCGGGCATGACGGGCGACGGGGAAGCGCTCCGCGGCGCCCCCCGGTCGGTCCGTGAATTCTTCGCCTCCTGCGCCGAACCGCCGGAATGGGTCGACCTGTCCTCCTTTCTGCCGGGCTGCCGCATGTTCCACCGGAACACCCGGCTGGTGCTCGCCGGGATGGTGGGCGGCGTGCTGGTCGAAGGGTTCTCGACGAATATCGCCAAGTCGTTCTTTCTGACCGGCAGGCTGCGCGACCAGGGCGTGAGACGGTTGAAGCAGAACAACCGCCACATGCTGGAAATCTTCATGCCCGGCGGAATGGAACGGCACGCCGACGGATGGACGCACTCCATCCGGGTGAGGCTGGTCCACGCGAAGCTGCGGCACCTGTTGGCGAGATCCGACGATTGGGACGTCGACGAGCTCGGCCTGCCTCTCAGCTCGGCGCATCTGGGGTTCGCGATCTCCGCCTTTTCGGCGCGACTGCTGAAGCACCTGAAGAGCCTCGGGGCTTCCTTCGACGAAGAGGAACGGCGAAGCTTCATGGCCGTATGGCGGTATTCGGGGTATCTGATGGGTATTCCCGAGACGATTCTGTTCCGCGACGAAGCCGAAGCGCTCGAAATCTTCAGGATCGGCCGGATATGCGAGCCCCCTCCCTCGATGGAATCGATCGTCATGGCTTCGTCCCTGATCAACTCGGCCCCCCTGTTCGCGGGCCTGGAAGAGAGGAACGAACGCCAGAAGCTGGCCGGGTACATCGCGCAGGTCTCGCGCGCGCTGATCGGGGACGACCTGGCCGACGAGCTCCAGTATCCCGAAAGCTCGACCCTCGGGTTCCTGTGGAAATTCCGGCTGCTGAACCGGATCGAGGGGTTGAAGAACAAGCTGAACCCCGACCGTGCCCCGGAAAGCACCAATATCGCCACCATTCTCGATGTATCGGTGTTCGACAAGGAGGGCATCAGCTACAAGTTGCCGGACCACATCTACGCCGAACAGTCGTCCAAATGGTAGGCAGGCATTCTTGAAGCCAGGCGAATGAAAACCGGTTTGCGCGGTCCGGCGACCGATTCCGTCCGCGCGCCGAGGGGCCGGAGGTCCGGATGACGGGTCAGGTCATGCTGGAGCGTTACACCGCCTTCGTTCTCGGCCGTCGCTGGTGGGTCCTCGTTGTGGCCGGCCTGGCGATGCTCGCGGTGACGGCGGGCGCCGGTTTCGTGGGCGTGACCAACGACTACCGCAGCCTGTTCGACGAAGACAATCCCCAGATGGCGGCGCTGGACGCGCTCGAGGAGACCTATGGCGCGTCGAACAGGGCGCTGATCGCGATCGCGCCCCGAACGGGATCGGCGTTCACCCGGGAAACCCTGGGCGTCGTCGAGCGGCTGACCGAAGCGGCGTGGAAGTCGCCGCATTCCACCCGGGTCGACTCGCTCACCAACTATTCCCACAGCCGGGCGAACGGCGATGAGCTGATCGTCGAGCCCCTTGTCGAGGACGCGGGGTCGCTGACCGACGCCGATCTGGCAAGGGTCCGGGAAACCGCGCTGAACGCCGTCGACATCGCCGGACGCCTGGTCTCGCGCGACGGGAAGGTCGCCGGGCTGGTGATCGACTTCGCCCTGCCGGACAATCCCGATGCCGCGGTGGTGGAGATCACCGATTATATCGGCGGCGTGCTCGACGAGGCGCGCGCCAGCCATCCCGGCATCGACTACTACGTGACCGGCGACGTTCCGTTGAACCGGGCGTTCGCCGATGCCACGAAGAGCGATCTCGAGACCTTCGCCCCGATCGTGTTCCTGATCATCGCCGCCGTCGCGGCGCTTCTTCTCCGCTCCGCGCTCGGAACCGCGGCGATCCTCGCCCTGCTGGTGTTCACCACCAATACGACGGTGGGTTTCGCCGGCTGGATAGGCACGGTGTTCAACCCGGCCAATTCCGGAGTGCCGATCATCGTGATGACGGTGGCGGTCGCCCATTCGGTCCACATCGTCGAGACCGCCCTCGCGGGTCTGAGCCGGGGTCTGGACCGCGACGCGGCAATCGCCGAGTCGATGCGCGTCAACGCATGGCCCATGTTTCTGACCTCGCTGACGACGGTCATCGGATTCCTCAGCCTCAACGCCTCCGATTCGCCGTCGTTCCGCGTCCTCGGAAATCTCGTGGCCTTCGGCGTGTTCTGCGCGTTCGTCTATTCGCTCACCCTGCTGCCGGCGTTGCTCTCGATCCTTCCGGTGCGTCCGCGCAAGGTTCGCGGCGAGGGGGCCGGGTTCTTCGACCGCCTCGGCCGATTCGTGGTCGCGCGGCGAACGGTTCTGCTCTGGTCCTCCGCCGTGGTCGCGGTCCTGCTGATCGGCGGCATTCCCCGGCTCGAACTGACCGACAACTGGACCAGATATCTGAGCGAGCGGTACCAGTTCCGGCAGGACACCGATTTCGTCATCGACAACCTGACCGGTATCGAAACCCTGGAATACTCGCTCAAGTCGGGTGGGGAGGGTGAAATCACCAATCCCGCCTATTTGCGCAAGGTCGAGGCGTTCGCCGAATGGCTCAGGAAGCAGCCGGAGGTGTTTCACGTTCAGGCCTTTCCCGACATCATGAAGCGCCTGAACCGGAACATGCACGGCGACGATCCGGACTTCTATCGTCTGCCCGACGATCCCGACCTGTCCGCGCAATACCTGCTGCTGTACGAGCTGTCCCTCCCGTTCGGCAGGGACCTGAACAACCGCATCGACGTCGGCAAGTCGGCCACGCGCATGACCGTCGTGCTGCGCAGCCTCACCTCCCAGGCCCAGCGCGAGCTGGATGCGCGCGCCCTCGAATGGGTGCGGACCAACGCGCCGGGACTCGCCTCCGAAGCGTCCGGCGTCAGCATCGTCTTCGCCCATCTCTCGCAGAGAAACATCGAGAGCATGCTCACCGGTACGATCGTCGCCATGGCCCTGATCTCGCTGATCCTCGTCTTCGTTCTGCGGAGCGTGCGGATCGGTCTGATCAGCCTGGTGCCGAATTTCCTTCCCGCGGCGATCAGTCTCGGCCTGTGGGGCTATCTGGTGGGGCGCGTCGGGCTTGCCGGATCGGTGATGACCGCGATCGCCTTCGGGATCGTCGTCGACGATACGATCCATTTCCTGACCAAGTACCTGAAAGCTCGCCGCGACGGTCTTTCCGCGCCGGAAGCGGTGCGAAGCGCCTTCCGGACCGTCGGATATGCGTTGTGGACCACGACGGCCATGCTGGCGCTCGGGTTCCTGGTGTTCGCTTCGTCCGGCTTCGAAGTCAGCTGGGCGCTCGGCCTCCTGGTCACGCTCACGATATCCTTCGCGCTGCTGGCCGATTTTCTGCTCCTGCCGCCCTTGCTGATGGCGTTCGATCGGGACAAGAAATGATTCGCTCCCGATCGGCCCGACCCGCCTGACGCCTCTCCCGGCCTACCCGCTGCCCGCGCCGGAATGCTATTCTCCGGCTTCGTCTTCACCAGCCCATCCGGTCATGAGCGGAATCGAGCACGCAAACGGGCACAAGCCGCTGGCGCTGTCGCATCTGGTCGATCCCAATATCGGCCGCGCCGCGCGGCCCGATCCGGCGGATTACCGGTTCGAGCTGCCCGACGTGCTGCGCTCGGTCGTGCAGCTCCGGTCGCAGGCGCCGGAGGACGCGTTCAGCTCGTCCTATCTCGGCACCGAGCGCGAGGGCAACGCCATCCTGGTCGGCGAGGACGATCTGTTCCTCACCATCGGCTACCTGATCGCCGAGACCGACCACATCGTGCTCGGTTCGGACGAGACCGGGGTCACGCAGGCCCAGGTGCTCGCCTATGACTACGAGACCGGGTTCGGCATCCTGCGCGGCGGCTCTTCGCTGGGCGCGCGGCCGATCGCGCTCGGAGAGACCGGCGGGCTGAGCGAGAAGGACTGGGTCGTCGCCGCCGCCAGGGGCGGTATCGGCAACGCGATCAAGGCGCAGATCGTCTCGAAGCGCGAGTTCGCCGGCTACTGGGAATACCTGCTCGACGAGGCGATCTTCACCGCGCCGCCGCACCCGCACTGGAGCGGCGCCGCGCTGATCGACGATCTCGGGCGGCTGGTTGGCCTCGGCTCCCTCTTCGTGCAGGACGCCGAGCCCGGCGGCGGGCCGAGCGCGGGCAATATGTTCATCCCGATCGACCTCTACAAGGCGACCGTGGACGACCTGCTGCGCTACGGACGGCGCCCCGGCCCGAGCCGGCCCTGGCTCGGCATCTACAGCATCGAGGCGCTCGGCCGGGTGCTGATCACCTCGGTCTCCGAGCGCGGACCCTGCGCCGAATCGAACGTCGAGGCCGGCGACGTGGTCCTCGCGGTCAACGACACGAGCGTGGGGTCGATCGCCGAGATGTACCGCAGGATGTGGAACACCGGACCGGCGGGATCGACGGTCGCGCTCAGGCTGCTGCGCGACGGCGAGGTGCACGACGTCGAAATCGTGTCCGCCGACCGCGAGACGTTCATGAAGAGTCCGCGCGCGCACTGAAACGCCAGGCCGCGGCGAGGCACGACGCCATGAACCGCACCCTTCAGAGCCTGATCGCAGACCTGCCCGGCTTCGGCGACGCCCCGGCGGTGATCGCCTTCGGCGATGCGGGGATGAAGACCCGGACCTACCGGGACCTGCACCGCGACGTGCTGGCGCTGGCGGGCGGGCTGCTCAAGCGGGGGCTCGGCCACTCCGTGCCGGTCGGCGTCATCGGCGTCAACAGCGATGCCCAGGTCGTTCTCCGCCTCGCCCTCGCCGCGGTCGGCGCGGTTGCGGTGCCGCTCGACGACATGGGCTCGCCGGAGGATTTCCGGCGCGCGCTCGACGACAGCGGCGCCCGCGCCCTGTTCGCGGATGCCGGAATCCTGGCCGAATTGCCGCGAGCGGTCACCGGGGGCCTGTCCGGCGTCTGGCGTCTCGACGGGGAGGCCGGCCTCGAACCCGCGCACTGGTCGATGCTGATGGACGAAGCGCCCGGATCGCTCCCGACCGTCGCCACCGAAGATCTGGCCGCGATCATCTACACCTCGGGGACGACCGGGGTGGCGAAGGGCGTCCCGCTCACCCACGGCAATTTCATGTTCAACATCGAGGCGCTGGCAAGAGGCGGGTTCGTCGATACGAGCGATCGGGCGGCGCTGCCCTTGCCGCTCCATCACGCCTATCCCTTCATGGCCGGGCTGATGGTGCCGTTCGCTTGCGGCTCGACCGTGATCCTGCCGAAGGCGCCGACGGGACCGGACGTGGCGGCCGCGCTCCGCGAGGCTTCCGCCACCGTCATGGTGGGCGTGCCGCGGCTCTACGAAGCCCTGGTCGAGGGGATCGGGGGGCGGCTCGCGGGCGGCGTCGGCGGCAAGCTGTTCGCAACCCTCTGGCGGATCTCCGCCGCGGTCTCGCGCAATGGCGGCCCCCGCATCGGCCGGTGGCTCATGTGGCCGGTCCGGCGCCGCTTCGCGCCGAGGCTGCGGATGGTGGTCTCCGGCGGCGCCAGGCTCGACGAGGACGCGGCGTGGCGGCTCGAGGGTCTCGGCTTCCAGGTGCTGACCGGGTACGGGCTGGTCGAGACCTCGTCGGTCACCACCTACAACCGCTACGGCGCGGGCCGCATCGGCACCGAAGGCAAGCCGGTCGAGGGCAGCGGCCTCCGTATCGCCGATCCCGACGGAGAGGGGATCGGCGAAGTGCAGCTCAGCGGACCGCACGTCTTCTCCGGCTATTTCGGGGACAGCGCGACCACCGAAGCGGTGTTCACCGGGGACGGCTGGTTCCGCTCGGGCGATCTCGGCCGCCTCGACGCCGACGGCTCGCTCATCATCACCGGGCGCAGCAAGGACGTGATCGTGCTGTCGGGCGGCAAGAACGTCGGTCCCGAGGAGGTGGAGGCCGCGCTTGCCGCGAGCCCGCTGATCGCCGAGGCCGGGGTGTTCGAGCTCGACGGGAGCCTCGCCGCGCTGATCGTTCCCGACGAGGACGCGCTGCGCCGGGCGCAAACCCAGCGGCTGGAAGACGCGATCCGCATCGCGGTCACCGAGGCCGGTGCCGGCCTCGCGCCCTACAAGCGGGTCACCGCCTACCGTATCCACCGCGAGGCGCTGCCGAGGACCCGGCTCGCCAAGCTGCGGCGGTTCCGCCTGCCCGAAATGTTCGAGGCCGCCGGCGGGAGCGGCGGGCGCGAAGAACGGTCGGCCGAGGACAATGCGCTTCTTGAGGACCCCGGAGCCGGGCGCATTCTCGCTCTCATGCGCGCCCGGTTCGGCGACGAGACGATCGGTCTCGCGACCAGCCCGCAACTCGACCTCGGCGTCGATTCGCTCGCCTGGCTGGAAATCGCCCAGCAGATCGAGAGCGATCTCGGCGTGACGCTCGCACCCGACGCGCTCGCCGAGGTGGTGACCCTGGCGGACCTCGTCCGCGCCGCCATCGACGCGCCGCGGGCGGTGGCGCAAGGGCCGGCGGAGGTCGTTCTCCCTGCTCGCCCGCGGGGGCTCGCCCGGACGGTCTGCTGGATCGCCTACTGGCTCAACCGGCTGGCGATGAAGGCGGCGTTCCGCGTCCGCCGGCACGGCGCGGCTCCCGATACCGGGAAGCCCCTGATTCTGATCGCCAACCATGCAAGCGACATCGACCCGCTCGTCCTCGCGGCGGCGCTGCCCTGGCGGACGTTTCGGACCCTCTGGTGGAGCGCCGACCGCGCCCGCGTCTTCGGTTCCCCGGGTCTCCGCTGGCTCGCCCGGATCGCGCAGCTCTTCCCGATCGACGACCGCGGCCCGGCCGAGGGCCTCGCCATCGCGGGCGGGCTGATCGAACGGGGCGACAGCGTGGTCTGGTTTCCCGAATCCTGGCGCTCTCCGGACGGGCGCATGCAGGACTTCATGCGCGGGATCGGCATCCTGCTCACCGAACGCCCGGTCGCGCTCGCGCCCGCCTTTATCGCGGGAACGTTCGAGGTGCTGCCGAGGCACCGGCGCTGGCCGAGGCTGCGCCGTGTGGATGTCCATTTCGGCGATACGACCCGTCTTCCGGACGGGACGGAGACCGTCGAAAGTGCGGCCGCCGCCGCCCGCGCCCTCGTCGCCGATCTGGAACTGCGCTATGGTGCGGACCGCGATTGAACGGGGAGGCGGCGTGCCGCGCGAAGAACAGGTGAGCTTCCGGTCCGGCGGGCTTACGCTTCGCGGCGTCCTGCATCTCCCGGACGACATGGAGCCCGGCGAGCGCCGCCCGGCGTTTCTCGTCCTGCACGGATTCGGCGGCAACAAGACCTCCGGCAACTGCGTCCTGCCCTGCCGGATGCTGACCGGGCTGGGCTACGCGACCCTGCGCTTCGACATGCGCGGCTGCGGCGAGAGCGACGGCGAGTTCGGACGGATCATCTGTCTCGAACAGGTGGACGACACCAGGGCGGCGCATGCCTGGCTCTCTGAGCGCCCCGAGGTCGATCCGGAGCGCATCGGCGCCGTCGGCTCGAGCTTCGGGGCGGCGGTCGCGGTCTACACCGCCGGCGTCGACGACCGGATCGCGGCGGTGATCTCGTCCGGCGGCTGGGGCGACGGCGCGCGCAAGTTCCGCGGCCAGCACCCGACCCCGGAAGCGTGGAAGAAATTCACCGACATGCTCGAAGCCGGCAAGCGCCACCGCGCGGAAACCGGCGAATCCCTGATGGTGCCGCGCTACGACATCGTGCCGATCCCGCCCCATCTCAGGAACAACCTGGCGGCCAATTCGGTCAGCGAATTTCCCGTCGAGACGGCGCAGTCGATGTACGACTTCGTCGCCGACGACGTGGTCGGCAACATCGCGCCGCGCCCGCTGCTCCTGCTGCACAGCTCGGAGGACTCGGTGACGCCCACCGAGCAGTCGATCGAGATGTTCAAGCGCGCCGGCCAGCCGACCGATCTGCACCTGACCGCCGATACCGACCATTTCATGTTCGCCGAAAGCAACGTCCGCGTGCGCCGCGTGATTACGGACTGGCTTGAGACCTATTTTCCCGTGCGCGCGCCGGTCGCCGCCTGAACCCGGGCGCCTGTCGAGGAGAGACGCCATGATGCCTTCGATCAAGAGCCTTCATCACTGGGCTTATCGCTGCCGCGACGCCGAGGAGACCCGGCATTTCTACGAGGACGTGCTGGGCCTGCCGCTGGCGCACGTGGTCTCGGCCGACATCGTGCCCAGCACCGGCGAGTACTCGCCCTATGTCCACATCTTCTTCGAGATGGGAGACGGGTCCTACGTCGCCTTCTTCGATCTCGGCGACAACGAGATCACCAAGCGCGATCCCGACACGCCGCGCTGGGTCAACCATCTCGCGCTCGAGGTCGAAGACGAGGCGGCGCTGGAAACCGCCAAGGCGCGTCTGGAGAAAGAAGGGGTGGACGTGCTCGGGATCACCGACCACGAATTCGTCAAGTCGATCTACTTCTTCGATCCCAACGACATCCGGCTCGAGCTCACCTGCCGGATCTCGGGCAAGAAGGAGCTCGAGAAGAAGGCCACCGAGGCCCACGAGCTCCTCGCCCGGTGGACCAACCGCCCGGGCCGCATCGCCGCCGAATAGGATTCCCGTTCCATAGAGCCGGTCTGCCCTCCCCCGGCCCCTCCCGCAAGCGGGAGGGGAGAAGATGAGGAGCGGGAGGCGGCGCCGCGACTCTCCCTCTCCCCCGTGGGGGAGAGGGCCGGGGTGAGGGGGCGGCAGTCGGGTGTTGCCCTACTGCTCCGCCGGCAGCACCTCGGTCATCGCGTCGATCCAGGCGGAATCGACATCCAGCGTTTCGAGCTCTGCCGCCGCTTCCGCCTTGGTCTGGGTGACCTTCGGGATCACGCCCTGGTTCTCGCCCTCCGTCGGGTGGCAGCACGCTTCCAGCCGGATGCCGTTCGGGTCCCTGAAATAGATCGAGACCATGCCCGGCAGGATGTCGATCGGCCCGTCGAAGGGGACGCCGTGGCGGGTCAGGCGTTGCTGGATCTCCTCGAACCGATCGGCCGTGACCGAGAAGGCGCAGTGCTGCATGCCGCCGATGGCGTCGCGGTCGGATTGCGGCTTCTCGCCCTTCGGGATCTCGAAGAACGCGAGCAGGCTGTCGTTCCCCATGTCGAAGAAGTAATGGCGGATGCACTCCCAGGGCGGGTTGCCGCGATTCCCCGGCCCGGTGCCGACGCCTTCCGGGACCTTCATCGCGTGCACCAGCGGCATGCCGATCACGTTCACGAAGAACTCGGTCGTCGCCTTCATGTCCTCCGTGGTCAGCGCGAGGTGATGCACGCCGCGCGTCACGACATGGTAGTCGGCCGCTTGGGCCGACGCGGCCACTCCAGAATCGGCCATGGTCGATACCTCATTCGGATGCGGATGGCGGCACGGACTCTAGATCATTTCGCGCCGAACGCGAACCGTTACTCCCGCAAGCGCCGCAGCACGCGCTCCGGCGTCATCGGCAGGCGCTTGAGACGGGTTCCCGTGGCGTGGGCGACCGCGTTGGAGATCGCCGGCGCGACGCCGACGATGGGCGGTTCGCCGATCCCCTTGGCGCCGAACGGACCGTCCTCGTCCGGGTCCTCGACCAGGATGGTCTCGATCTCGGGCGGCACGTCCATGATTCCCGGGATCTTGTAGTCCATGAAGGACGGGTTCGCGAGCCGGCCGGAATCCCAAACCATCTCCTCGCACAGCGCGTAGCCCAGCCCCTGGACGATGCCGCCCTGGATCTGGCCCTCCACCGCCGTCGGGTTGATCGCCTTGCCGATGTCGTGCGCCGACCAGATCTTGAGCGGCGTAATCCGGCCGGTCGCCTCGTCGACTTCCACCTCGACCGCTTGGGCGGCGAAGATCCAGGTGCCGATCTTGCCGAACGGAAAGCCCTTGAGGTAGCCGCGCTTGGGGTCGAAATCGGGTCCGTCATAGGCGAGCGAATTGGTGCCGATGACCGGCCCGCCGGCGACCCAGTGCGAGAAGCCGGAAATGTCGCGGAACCCGACCTCCGCCTCCGGCACGCCCTTGATGCCGATCCTCCCGCCGTCGCGGAGCTCGAGATCCTCCTCGGCGCACTCCATCATGATCGCCGCGCGCTGCTTGAGCTGGTTGACGGCGTCCTCCGATGCGGCGACCACCGCGCGCCCCGCCATGTAGGTCACGCGGCTCGCGGTGGTGCCCCAGTTATAGGGCGAGCCGTCGGTGTCCGGCGTCGCGACGCTCACCTGTTCGACGTCGAGCCCGAGCGAGGCCGCGCAGATCTGCACCAGCACCGTGTCCGAGCCCTGGCCGTTGTCGACCGCGCCGGTGTTCAGCACCGCGGTGCCGTCCTCGAGGATGCGGACGATCGCGCCCGAGGTCAGCACGCCCGAGATATGGGGGACGCAGGCGAGCCCGATGCCGCGCTTCCGGCCGGTCCCGTTCGACGCCGCCTTGCGCTTGTCGTTCCATCCGGATGCCTCGCGGACGCGCTCAAGGCATTCGGAAAGCCCGGCCTTGTTGAGCGCCACGCCGATCATCCATTCCTCGCCGGGCTGGACGGCGTTCCTGAGCCTGACATCGATCGGGTCCATGCCCAGCTTGTCCGCGATCTCGTCGATCTGGGTTTCGCCGGCGATCGCGACCTGCGGGCCGCCGAAGCCCCGGAATGCGCCCGACCGCAGCTTGTTGGTGTAGACCGGCCGCGCCTCGATGGAGACGTTCTCGATGCGGTAGGGGCCGCGGCAGAACAGCGCCGCGATTCCCGCCACGCCGGGGCTGTCGTCGGCATAGGCGCCGGCGTCGAGCACGATTCTGACCTCGCGCGCGAGCAGCGTGCCGTCCGCCGCCGCGCCGGTCTTCATCCACACCTTGCCCGGGTGGCGCGCGCGGATCATCTCGAAGTCCTGCTCGCGGGTGAGCGTCACCTTGACCGGCCGGCCGGTGGCGCGGGCGAGCGCGGCGGCGGCGGGCTGCACGGTCTGCTCCATCTTGCCGCCGAACGCGCCGCCCACCTGCGGCGTGACGCAGCGCACCTTCGACATCGGCAGCCCGAGCGAGTCCGCGACGAAGGACTGGACGTGAAACACCGACTGGTTGGACGACCAGATGGTGATCTTGCCGTTCGAGTCGATCTCGGCCAGCGCCGAGCACGGCTCCATGTAGGAGTGGCACTGCGCCTGGGTCTCGTAGCTCCCCTCGACGACCGCCGCGCAGCGCTCCCAGGCCGAGGCGACATCGCCCTCGACGATCTCGATGATCGCCATCGCGTTGCCGTCGCTTTCCGCCTCGAACACCTTGATGTAGCCGTCCGGATTCTCATGCAGCACCGGCGCGTGCGCAGCCATCGCCGCGTCGGTGTCGAAGACCGCCGGCAGCTCCTCGTAGGCGATGTCGATCAGCCTGGCGGCTTCCCTGGCGGTCTCCAGATCGACCGCCGCCACCGCGGCCACCGGCTCGCCCATATAGCGGACCTTGCCGACGGCGAGCGCGGTCTCGTCCTTGATGAAGGGGCCGATCTTGTTGTCGCCGATATCCTCGCCCGTCACCACCGCCGCGACGCCGTCGAGCGCGAGCGCGGCGGAAATGTCGTAGCCCGCGATCCGGGCATGCGCGTAGGGACTCGGCACGATGACGCCGAACAGCATGTCGGGGCGCGACATGTCGTCGGCGTAGACCGCCTTGCCGGTGATCTTGTCGCGCGTCTCGAGCCGCGGGATTCCCTGGCCCACGGGATTCACATACTCGTTCATCACACGCTCCTCCCGCTCGCGGACCTCACCGCCTCGATCACCTTCACATAGCCCGAACAGCGGCAGAGATTGCCCGAAAGCCCGTCGCGGATCTCTTCGTCGCTCGGGTCGGGGTTGTCCGCCAGCATCGCCGTCGCCGCCACCGCCATGCCGGGCATGCAGAACCCGCACTGGACTGCGCCGTGGTCGAGCAGCGCCTGCTGCACCGGCGAGAGCGCGTTGCCCTCGGCGAGCCCTTCCACGGTGACGATGTCGCGCCCCGCCGCGTCGGCGGCGAGCGTCAGGCAGCCGCGCACCAGCGCGCCGTCGATCGTCACCGAGCACGCGCCGCAGACGCCCTGGTTGCAGCCCCGCTTGGAGCCGGTCAGCGAGACCTGCTCGCGCAGCACCTGAAGGAGGGTGTGCCAGGGCCGGACGAACAGCCGGTGCGTGCGGCCGTTGACCTTCAACGAGATCGGGATCGCCTCGCTCATCGCGCCTCTCCCTTCGCCGCGGCCGCCCGCAGCGCGCGGCCCAGCAGAGGCTCGACCAGCATCATCCGGTATTCCCCAGAACCCCGGACGTCGTCGACCGGATCGCATTCCTCGCGCAGGATCGCGGCGGCTTCCGCGATGTCGGCGTCTTCCAGCGCGCTTCCCGACAGGCGTTCCTCCGCCGCCCCGGCGCGCACCGGCGTCGGTCCGCAGCTTCCCAGCGCGACCCGGACGTAACCGCACCGCCCGTCTTCCATCGCGACGACCGCGGCGACCGAGACGGTCGCGTAGTCGCCTTCGACACGGGCGAATTTCTCGTAGGCACCGAACGCGCCCGCCGGCGAAGGCGGCAGGGTGACGGCGGCGATCAGCTCGCCGGGTTCGAGCGCGGTTTCCAGATAGTCGACGAAGAACTCCCCCGCCGCGACGATCCGCGTCCCGTCCGGTCCCCGGACCTCCACCGCCGCGTCCAGCGCCACCAGCGCGCCCGGATAGTCGGCCTGCGGATCGCCGTGCCCGATCGATCCGCCGATGGTTCCCATGTTGCGGATCGCCGGGTGACCGATCACCCGCGCGGTCTCGGCGAGCAGCGCGTGCGCGCCGTCGAGGCCGGTCGCGTGGGCCACTTCGCGATGCGTCGTCATGGCGCCCACGCGCAGCCCGCCACCGGAGTCCGTCGAGATCCCCCTGAGCGCTTCGATGTGGCGCAGGCTGACCAGCGCGGAGGGCATCAAGAGGTCCGCGTTCATCATCGCAACCAGCGTCGCGCCGCCCGCGAGACAGCGCGCCTCCTCGTCCGCGGCCAGCAGCGAAACCGCCTCGTCGACCGTGGACGGGCCGTGAAACTCCATTCCAGGGACCTCCGCAACCGTTGTTTCGAGGCGAGTATGTCGAATGCCGCAAACCCCGGCAAACCCTGTAGCCCGCCGCGCCCCGCCGCTATTCTGCGCCCGGATGCAGTTGGGGAGTCGCGACATGCCGATGGCGGCGGTGATTTACGAAAAGGGCGCGCCCGACGTCTTCCGCTGGGAAGAGGTCGAGGTCGGCGCGCCCGGCAGGGGAGAGATCCGCGTCCGCAACGAGGCGGTGGGCGTCAACTATGTCGACACCTATCACCGCCGCGGCATGCCGCATCCCTGGCCGGTGCCGGAGTTGCCGCTGGTGCTGGGCTTCGAGGGCGCGGGCGTGGTCACCGAAATCGGCGAAGGCGTCGAGGGGCTCGCACCGGGCGACCGGGTGGGCTACGCCATGCCGCCGCACGGTGCCTATTCGCAGGAACGCATCTACCCGGCCGAGAAGGCGGTCCGCGTGCCCGACGGAATCGGCGCGCGCGCCGTCGCCGCGCTCATGCTCAAGGGCCTCACCGCGCAATATCTCCTGCGCCGGACCTACCGGGTTGAGCCCGGCGACACGATCCTGGTGCACGCGGCGGCGGGCGGCATGGGGCTGATCCTGTGCCAGTGGGGCAAGCATCTCGGCGCCACCGTCATCGGAACCGTCAGCACCGGGGAAAAGGCCGAGCAGGCCCGCGCCGCCGGCTGCGATCACGCGATCGTCCACGGCGAGGGCGACTTCGTCGCCACCGTCAGGGAGGTCACCGACGGCGAGGGATGCGCGGTGGTCTACGAATCGATCGGCAAGGACACGTTCCGCCGTTCGATGGACTGCCTCCGCCCGCTCGGCATGATGGCGAGCTACGGCCACGCCTCCGGCGCGCCCGACCCGGTCGACGTGATCGAGCTCGGCGCGCGCGGCTCGCTGTTCCTGACCCGGCCCGCGATCATGCACTACATGGCGAAGCGGGAGGATCTGGCCGCCGGGGCGAAGGAGCTGTTCGAGGCGGTCCAGGGCGGCGCCGTCGAACCCGCCGTCAACCACCTCTACCCGCTCAGCGAGGCCGCCGCGGCGCACCGCGCGATCGAGGCCCGGCAAACCACCGGGGCGACGGTCCTCCTGCCGTTCGAATAGCGCCCCGAATTGCGGTAAGCTTCCGCATCGTCCAGACGGAACGGAGGGTCCGATGTCGGAATTCAAGCAAAAGCTGGTGATCGACCACGCCGACGGCGCGGTCTACGGCAAGGAGGGTATCCGCGATCAGTTCGTCTACCGGCATTTCGGCGTCGAGGAAGCGACCGGCGGCAAGTACGGCGCGCATCTGATCCGCGGCGGCGACGGCCCGCCGCCGATCGAGGCCCACATCCACACCGACATCGATTTCCTGATCGTCTACGTCGTCAGCGGCTGGGTGACGTTCTGGTACGAGGGGCACGGCGAGGAGACCCTCAGGGCGGGTTCGGTCCACATGCTGCCGCCCGAGATCAAGCACTCGGTCGTCGAATGGTCCGACGACCTGGAGATGCTCGAAATCACCTCGCCGGCCGAGTACGGCACCCGCGAGCTCACCGCCGCGGAGCTGGAGGCGGCCGCCTGAGCGGTCGGCCGGGGCGTCACACCGCGCCCGCAACCGGTTCGGCGTCGATCAGGATGAAGGCCATGCGGCACGGCTCGGTGCCGCGATTGACCCAGGCGTGGTTGGTGCCCTTCTGGACGATCACGTCGCCCGCCTTCACGTGCACCTCGGTGTCGTCGAGCAGCATGTCGATCTCGCCCGACAGCACGATCGCGTAGTCGATCGAGTTCGTGCGGTGCATGAAGGGGTGCTTGTTGGCGATGTCGCCGGCCGGGATCGCGCCCAGCGCCGCCGCGACCGCGCTGTGCTCCAGCGCCTCCACCTCGGGCGTCACCGGCGGGAACTCGGTAATGCGGAACACCGTGCCGCCAGGCGGCGGCGGCGTCTTGATCTCGCCCGTGGCGGGGTCTTCGTGGCCGCTGTTGTCGGCTGGGGTCTGGAAGGTCCGCCAGAGCTGGGCCGCGACCAGGTCGCCGACCGGCCGGGTGCGGACGTTGGGCGCGGCGCCGTCCATGACGACCACCGCCTTGCCGTTCTCGTCGTGGCCGGTGACCACGCGCCGGATGTCGTGCATCGCTTCCTCCCGATTGCGGCGAACGACTATTGCTTCTCCCCGTCCCACTGGCAAATCCGGGCGATCCGGCCCGCGTCGTCGACCGACTCGAGATCCCGGATCGTGTCGATCAGCGCTTCGGCCGAGTCCGGCGGGAAGCCGACGAACGCGGTGCATTGCAGGAATTTTTCGCACGCGGCGCCAAAGCTCATCGGCGATTGCGTCGACCCCTGCGCCCAGTCGCAGCGCCGGTGGAGACGGGCACCGTCGGCCAGCGCCACGTCGAGCAGCGTGGTCATGTTGGTGTAGTCCGGTTCGGGCCGGTCGTAGGCCGTGAACCGGACCCGTTCCATTGCCGCGCGGATATCGGCGCGCGCGAGCGTCGCCTCGGTGAACTCGGCGAGGCCCGCGCAGCCCTCCACGGCGATCAGGGCGAGCGCGAACTGCATCGAGAAACGCGCCTCGCCGACGGTCTTCGGGTCGTGGTGGATCAGGGTGCCCAGGACGCGCCGGTTGGTCCTCACCGAAATCGACGCGATGTCCTCGCCGCGGAGTCCATGCTCGTCCTTCAGCGCGAGCAGGCCCGTCATCGCCGGGTGGGTCAGCGCGCCGTTGGGAAAGGGCTTGATCCACATTCCCGGATCGACGATGGCCCACGGATCGCCCAGCCGTTCGAGCCACTTAGGCTCGAACCCCCCGCCCGCCGCCTCGAAATACCCCACCTTGCCGCCGAGCGCGTCGGCGCCGCCGGTGAGCCCGCGACCGGCCAGGTCCGCGGCAACGATACCCGCCTCCGCCGCGAGGCCCGGGTGAAGGATCTCGACCGTGGAGCCGAAATTCTGCCGTACGCCGCCCGCCGCGCTCGTGGCGAAGGCGAGCGCATGGCCGATCCGGGCCTCGTCCAAACCCCGGAGCATGGCTGCCGCGGCCGCCGCGCCGAAGGTCGAAAGGGTCCCCGTCGCGTGAAACCCGCTTTGGTAGTGACGCGCGTCGATCGCGTGGTTGATCCGGCAGGCGATCTCGATCCCCGCGTGGAGCGCTGTCGCCAGAGCGCGCCCGTCCGCGCCCCGTTCCTCGGCGAGAGCGAGCGCGGCGGCGAGCACCGGCGCGGTCGCGTGGATGCCGCCGTTGCGTTCCGCCACCGCCTGCGGGCCGGTGTCGTCGAAATTGTCCGCGTGCATCGCTGCCGCGTTGAGAAGCGCGGCGAAGCGGGGCGCGGTCCGGCGGGGCGTCCCGAGGACCGAGGCCGCGCCGTCCGCGATGCCGAGCGCGTCCACATGGTCCCGCGCGATCCGGGCGGCGTCGGTGCGGGCGCCCGCGATGGCGAGGCCCAGGCAGTCGAGAACGTGGACCCTGCCGCGTTCCAGCACCGCCTCCGGGAGGTCGTCGAAGGCGAGGCCCGCGGCGAACTCCGCGATCCGCCGGGTCGCGTCCGGGCTCAGCCGATCGCCTCCGCGAAGGCGAGCACCGCTTCTTCCACGTCCCGCGCGCCGTTCCAGCGGGCCGCCACCGCCGTGTGCGGCGTGATCACCACGTTGGGAAAGCGGGTGAGGGGGTCGTCCGGCGCCGCGGGCTCTTCCCAGAACACGTCGAGTCCCGCACCGCCGAGACGGCCGCTTTCGAGCGCCCCGAGCAGCGCGGCGCGGTCGAGGATTTCCGCCCGCGAGACGTTGATCAGCACCGCGCCGGGCTTCATCCGGCCGAACGCCGCCGCGTCGAACATGTTTCTCGTTTCCGCGTTCGAGGGAAGCTGGACCGACACATAGTCCGAGCGTTCCAGCAGCTCCTCGAAGCCGCAATAGCGCGCCCCGTGCGCCTCCTCCACCTCGCGGGGAAGCCGGCGGCGCTGGTAGTAGAGAACCTCCATCCCGAAGGCCGATGCGCGTTTGGCGAGCTCGCGGCCGATCTCGCCCAGCCCGACCGCGCCCAGCGTCGCGCCTTCCAGCGTGCCGAGCCCGCGGATCCGGCCCCAGTTGGAGCGGCCGCAATGGCGGCTGTCATAGAGTGCCGGCGCGTAGCCGATCTCCTCCAGGCTCGCCATGTCGATCCGCCCGCCGATCTCGCAGATCTTCTTGGCGAGCGCCAGCATCAGGGCGAAGACGTGCTCGGCCACCGCGCCGTTGACGCGCCGTCTGAGCGGCCTGACCGGCACGCCGCGGGCCGCGCAGGCTTCGAGGTCGATATTGCGCAGATCGGCGCCGAATTTCTGCACGATCCTGAGATTGGGCGCGCAATCGAGCTCCGCCGCGCCGAAAGCCATGCCCTCGACCATCGCTCCCTCGGCGTCGGGCAACGCGGCCCTGAAGGCGTCGGTATCGTCGGCCATGCGGAACTCGGCCGGGAAGACCGAAGGCGCGCGGCCGCGCAGCTCTGTCCGCCAGGCGTCGAAGTCGGGCAGGTCGACCGAAAAGTAGTCGGCGATCGCGTCCTGCCGGTCGGAAGGCGTGTCTGGGTCGAGGACGACCTGGATGTTGCGGATGATCGGGTCGTTCTCGGCGACGATGACGGGCACGGCGGTTCCCTTCGCGCGGGATCGGGTTTTCGGTTCGTCATGGTCGGCGGAGGCCGACCATCCACGAGTTTTTAAGGTGCCGGGAACAAAAAACAAAACGTGGATGGTCGGCCTCCACCGACCATGACGAGAGAAAGCGGAGGGAAGCGGTTCCGGCCAAGGTCTAGGCGGTCGCCGCCGCCGCGCCGGCGATGCGGCCGAAGACCGAGCCCGAAGTCAGCCCGCTGCCGCCCGGGTAGTTGAAATAGAAGATGCCGCCGACCAGCTCTCCCGCCGCGTAGAGGCCCGGAATGGGCTCCGACTCGGTATCGAGCACCTGACCCTCGGTGTCGATGCGCAGGCCGCCGAAGGTGAACGTGATGCCGCAGGTCACCGCATAGGCTTCGAACGGCGGCTCGTCGATCGTGTTGGCCCAGTTCGACTTGGGGATCGCGAGACCTTCGGTGCGGCGCCCGTCCTTGACGTTGGGGTTGAAGGGAATGTCGGTGCGGACGGCGGCGTTGTACGCCTTCACCTCGTCGAGGAAGGCATCCGGATCGACCCCGTCGAGCTGCGGCGCCAGCTCTTCCAGGGTGTTCGCGGTCGCCTTGGTGATCTGGCGGATGTTGTATTCGTCGCGCTTCAGATGGAGGACCTTGGCGTCGAAGATCTGCCAGGCGAACTGCCCCGGCTGCTCGAGGATCACGCGGCCGTACTTGGCGTAGGTGTAGTTGCGGAAATCCGCCCCCTCGTCGACGAAGCGCCGCCCGGTCGCGTTGACCATGATGGCGAACGGGTAGCTGTGCTTCTGGAACTGATCGCCCACCGCGAGGTCGCCGAACTCGGGCGCGTTCCGCTCCCAGCCGACCGCGTGGCAGCCCGACCAGTTGCCGTAGGGCATCGCGCCGATGTCGAGCGCCATGCGGATCCCGTCGCCGGTGTTGAACCGGGTCCCGCGCACCTTGGCGAGCTCCCAGCCGGGGCCGAGATAGCGCGTGCGCCACTCGTAATTGCCCTGGAAACCGCCCGCGGCAAGCACCACCGCCTTCGCCGGAATATCCTCGATCCGGCCCGCGGTCTTCACCCTGACCCCGCTCACCGTCACGCCGTCGAAGATCAGCTCCGTGGCGCGGTGGCCGTAGCGGATCTCGATCCCCCGTTTCGCCGCGATCTCGTGCAGCGAATCGACCAGGCCGGGACCGCCGCCCCACGCCTCGACGGTGAGCCCGCCCCAGAACTTGAACTTCCCGTCGACCTTGAAGGCCTGACGGCCCCAGATCGGCGCGAAGCGCACCCCCTTCCCGCGCATCCAGAGGAGGGTGTCGCGCGAGCGCGTGACCAGCAGTTCGACCATGTCGGGATCGGCGCGATACTGCGTGACGCGCGCCATGTCGTCGTAGAACTGGTCCTGGGTGTAGGTGCCGAAATCGGTGTTGGCGATTTCCTCGTTGGTGAGGTCGGGCATCAGCGACTTGAGGTCTTCGACCCCGTCATAGACCACCCGCATGGCGCCCGCGGTGAAGCGCGAGTTGCCGCCGGACTCGTCCTCGTTCGCGCGTTCCAGCACCAGCACCTTCGCGCCGTTCTCCTCCGCCGCCAGCGCCGCGCACAGCGCCGCGTTGCCGGCGCCCACGACGACGACATCGAACTCCGGGTCGCTCATTCAACAGTCTCCAAGGCGGGACGCGCCGGCCCGGACGGCCGGCGGCCCGGTTGCCGCCGATGATGGCGTGCGCGCCGCCGCTTCTATTCGGCGGCCTGGGCGACCGCCGCCCGTTCCCGCGCGATCATCCGGTCGATGGCGATGCGGGCGAGCGCCAGCGCGCCGTCCGCGGCGATCGGCACCAGGCTGCGGTCGGGATCGAGGTCGAGGCGCTCCTGCTGCGCCTCCATGATCGTCTTGTCCTCGATGAAGGTCGGGTAGATCTCGTCGTACATCTCCTGGGTCGCCTGCGGCTCGTCCTGGCGGTAGCCGTTGGCGGTCGACCAGAAGTAATGGAAGGTCGTCTCGGTCTCCGGCGTCGCGCCATGCAGGAGACGCAGGTGGAAGCCCTTCTGGTCGCGATTCTCGCGCGCGCCGCGCCCGACGTCGAGACCGCCCGACCACTGCAAGACGATGCCCGGCGCGACGTATTCGAACTCCTGCCACCGGTCGATCCGGCCCTCGAACTGGCCGCCCTTCTGATAGGTCGGCGGCGGCTGGCAATCCGGCAGCCAGCGGATGAAATAGGCGCCGTTCTCGGTCGGCCTCGTCTCCATGTCGGCGGTGACATGGGTGTTGGGGTCGCCTCCGATCGTCCGGTTGTGGACATAGCCCAGATGCGTCAGGTCCATCAGATTGTCGATCATCAGCATGTAGTTGGCCTTGATCTGGAACATCGCCTTACGATGCGGCCATTTCCCGGGCTGGTCGTGATAGGGGTAGTCGACGATTTGGCTCTCGTCGGCGCGCGCCGGGTCGCCCATCCAGATCCAGACGATCTGGTTGCGCTCCACCACCGGGTAGCTGACCACCCTGGCGTCCGGCGGGATCCTGTCCTGGCCGGGGACCGTCACGCAGGCGCCGGTGGTGTCGTAGACCAGCCCGTGATAGCCGCATTGGAGCCCGGTCTCGATCACCGTGCCGTGGGTCAGCGGCGCGCCCCGATGGCAGCAGCGGTCCTCCAGCGCGCCCACCTTGCCGTCCGCGTCGCGGAAGAACACCAGCGGCTGGTTCATGATCGTCCGCCCGAGCATTCCGCTCTCGAGTTCTTCCGACCACGCCCCGATATACCAGGCGTTTCTCACGAAGGGCAGGTTGGTGGTATCCGCAGCCATGACGTCCGCTCCAGCAGGTTGAATCCCCAAGACAGGCCGGTCCCGGCCCTTGCGGCGGAGACTAGCCCCAGTCCATTTTGATGGCAACCGCGCGCCGACCGGAAACCGGGTGGGAAGCATGGACAGAACCGAAGCCAACGCGCTCGCTTTCGCGCGATTGAACGAAGCCGAGCCGGTGTTGATCGACATCTTGCCGGCGATCGACGCGTTGCCGGGAATGAAGCCCGATACCGTCCTCACCTCGGGACCGCCCATGCCCTGGGAGGACTATGCCGGCGGGCAGCGCGACGCGCTGATCGGCGGCGCCCTGTTCGAGGGGCTCGCCTCCGACGCGGAGGACGCGGCGCGAAAATTCGGGACCGGCGAGATCGTCGTCGACGGCTGCCACGACTACGGCGCGGTCGGCTCGCTCGCCGGCATCTACACCGCCTCGATGCCGGTGTTCGTGGTCGAGAACCGCGCCGAGGGCAATACCGGCTTCTGCAACATGTACGAGGGGACCGACCCCCGCCGCCTCAACTACGGCGTCTATGACGAGGGGGTGAAGGAACGCCTGCTGTTCGTCCAGGACACCATCGCGCCCGTCCTCGCCGAGGCGGTCCGGGCCGCCGGCGGCATTCCGCTGAAGCCCCTGATGCGGCGCGCGCTGCACATGGGCGACGAGCTGCACAGCCGCAACACCGCGGCCTCGCTCCTGTTCACCTGCGCGCTGTTTCCCCATCTCCTCCATCTCGACGGCGTTGCCGACGGCGCGGTCGAACGGACCGTCGAGGCGCTCACCGCGGACAACTACTTCTTCCTCAGGCTCTCGATGGCGGCGGCCAAGTGCACCGCCGACGCCGCCGCCGGGATCGAGGGCTCCAGCGTGGTCAGCGCGATGGCGTTCAACTGCAACAACTTCGCGATCCGCGTGAGCGGGCTGGGAGACCGCTGGTTTCTTGGCCCGCACGCCTCGGTCGACGCCAAGCTGTTCGAGGGGCACAGGGAAAACGAGATCGCCTGGATGGGCGGGGAGAGCATCATCGCCGAGACCGTCGGCCTCGGCGGGTTCGCGCAGGCCGCCGCCTTCCCGCTTCAGCAATACCAGGGCGGCTCGGCCGCGGCGATGGTCGAGCGCAACCTCCAGCTCTACGCGATTACCGTCGGCGAGAACGCCGACTACAAAATCCCCTATCTCGGCTATCGCGGCACGCCGACCGGCATCGACATCCACCGGGTGGTGGAGACCGGAGTGCTGCCGGTGATGGATATCGGCATCGCCGGGCGCGACGGCGGGCAGATCGGCGCCGGGGTCGTGCGCGCGCCGATCGAATGCTTCGAAGCCGCCGTCGCGGCCTGGGAGGAACGCTACGGCGCGCCGTGACGGATGGCGGAAAAGAGTGGGAGTCGAACCCACCAGGGACGTCTCACGCCCCTCACCGGTTTTGAAGACCGGGCGCGCCACCGGGCCGCGTTTCTTTTCCGCGCCGGCGAGAGTGCTGCGCCGCCGCCGGCCCCGTCAACCGGGAATCGCGCCGACGACGCCATGACACGCCGGCGGATCCCCCGTCCCGCCGGTCCACCCTCCCCCGGCCCCTCCCGCAAGCGGGAGGGGAGAGGTAGGGAAGAGCGGGAAGCGAATCCCCTCTCCCCCGTGGGGGAGAGGGTCAGGGTGAGGACTCCCCACCATTTGTAAAGAGGGCTGTTGCACGCGTGAGTACGCGTGCTGCGCATCGGGTGTCGATCCTGCGTCACGCCGCATCGGCCTGTCTCGCGCGGGCGGGATCGAACAAGGTCTGGCTTTCGAGCATCGCGCAGGCGACGCCGAGCAGGCGGTCGGCGACGCCGCGCAGCGCACGCGCGTGGCCGTGGCCGCGGGCTCTGAGGGCGGTGTATTTCGCCTTGCTGAGGGGGTCGCGCTGTATCGCGATCCTGGCCCAGTGATAGACCGCGTTCTGGAGCCGGTTGTGCGACGCGAGACGCCGGATCACGATCAGCGACTTGCCGGACCGCTTGGTCACGGGAGCGACACCGGACAGGCAGCGCAGGGCCTGATAGTCTCGCCGGCGCAGGGCATCGTGTGCTTCTGCGAGCAGCGTGGCGAGGACGATCCTGCCGACGCCGGGAAGCGATCTCAGGATGTCCACGTCACGCTGCGCTTGCCCTCCCGGCGCGTCCTCCGGGGCGGCCGCCGATCGGGCCAGCGCCGCGGTCAGGCGGTCGATCTCGCGACGGGCCCTGGCGAGCTGCTGCGCGGCGACGGCGAGCTGGGCGAACACGACGTCGAGCTGGGCGATTGCGGCCTCGGCGGTGCCGGGCGCGACGGAGACCGCCGGCTCGCGCAGGATGCGGAGCGCGGTTTCGGCATCGATCCGGCGCACCCGATGGTGCTTCAGCAGCTTGGCGACGGTGGCGGAACGGACCCGCCGCGCCTTCGCGGGCGTCGGCGCAAGAGACCAGAGTTCGCGGACCCAGGCCTTGGCGAGATCGCTCTCGAGCTCGAGGAGCTGCGGGTAGTAGCGCCAGAGCTGCTGGCGGGCCCGGTTCGCCAGCCGGGTCCGCTCGCGGGTCAGGTCGCCGGCGATGCGCGACCAGGCGCGCAGCTCGACGATCTCCGGCGCCGCCGCATCGAGACGCCGGAACGCATGGCGGTCGGTCCGCAGGGCATCGCCGAGCACGCGGGCGTCGCGCCGGTCGTCCTTGGCGCCGGCCGGCGAGAAGCGGTCGCGGAACCGGTCGAGCTGCTTCGGGTTGACCGCGTGCACCGCGAAGCCGCGCTCCATCATCGTCTCGACCACCGGCCCGTGCGGCACCTCGATGGCGACCCCGATGACGTGCGCTTCGACGCCCGCCGTGGCAAGCACCCAGCCCGCCATCTCGGCCAGCCCGGCCCCGCCGTGACCGAAGGCGCGCTCCCCCAGCACCGTGCCGACGCCGTCGACGATGCAGACCCGGTGGCTCTCCGAGCCCCAGTCGATGCCCGCAAAATACTCAAACATGTCCATCGCATTCCCCTCGCGCCGTTGTGCCAACGGACCGCCACGATGCCCGCCAATCCCTGTACCGGCGCTCCAGGCGCAAACTCCCCACCGGGCGTCCATCGTGGCCAGGGACCGGGGCACAGGTCCTCACCAGGCGCTCAAGGCGCAGGGGGCAATCGGTCGCTCCCGATCCCTTGGCCCGTCCCGTCCGCAATGGACGGAACCCCACAATGGCAGGGCGCTTCGATCGACGACACCCGGCCACTGGCTTCGCCTCCGCGCTACGCGCTCCGGCAAAGCCAGTGGCCAGCCGGCACCGCCGCAATCAAGGTCACGGAAATCGCCAAGCAACGCCTGCACCCCAAACGGCCAAAGCGTTGTGAGAGGTACAGGGGGCCGACGCATCTTGATGACTCATAGTCATGATGCAATGATGACTCGTGCCGCGCGGAGCCGTTCTGCGAAGACCGGTCCGCAAGCCGTTGGCGGCGCGCCGGTTTCCGCCGCCGCGCACCGTTGCGAGCCGGTTCCCGGCGGCGCGGATGCCGGCCTCTTCCGTCCCCGGGGGACAGCAGGAAATAACCGTTTCACGCCAATGTTTCACGTGAAACATAGGTCAATAAGGCTGACCTTTGTTTCACGTGAAACATTAGAGCCTCGCCGTCATCCGGGTCCCGCCCGCCCGCCGAACACCTCGTCGGCCGCACGCAGGATCCGGCGCTCGTTGCCCGCGCGCCGGGTGAAGCGGATCTTGTCGAAATACTCCAGCACCTCGATGGCGAGGTTGCGGCCGATCCCCGCCTTGTCGCGGAAGGACGCCGCGGTGACGGCGCCGTCGGCGGATTGCTTCGCCGCGTCCTCCAGGCTGTCGGCGAGGCCGCGCAGCGCGGCGGGCAGGTAGTAGCGGTTCTTCGTCGCGCCCACCACGAGGCCGAGCTTGGCGGCGCGGCCCAGAAAGGTCGAGATCCTCCGAGTATCGAACCCGGTCGCTTCCGCGATCTCGCTGACCAGCGGCGGCCGCGTTCCGCCGTCCTCCAGCAGCGCCTCAAGCCTCCGCCACAGCGCTTCGTCGCCGGCGGTCATCTTCGGCTGGTGGTCCGGAAGGCGGACGCGCGCGCCCTCGCGGACCAGCACGCCCTCCCGTTCCAGCTCCGGGATGGCGAGCCTCAGCAGGTCGACCGCGATACGCGGCTCCATCGCGGAGCGCAGATTGGCCTCGGTCGGCCCGACCGCGTCCTCGTTGCCCTCGTGCCATCGCGCGAGCGCCGCCCCCACGGTCGATTTCAGCGCCTCCCAGCGCCGTTGCGGGAACGCCACGTCGCGCTCGCCGTCCCCGAGCCGCACCATGTCCGCCGATGCGTAGACGCCCTCCCGCGCCGCCCCGGTCAGGTTCCTGGCCCGCGCGAACTTCACCAGGTCGACCGCGTCCACGGCCCCGTCGACCGCGGCTTGCAAGGCGTCCCGCGCGTCCGGCCGTCGCACCGCCTTCAGGTATGCGAGCCGGGCGGGGCGGGCGCGGCCGCGCGCGGGAGGCAGCACGTCGACCACCGTCCCGCCGCCGATGGTGCGCGTCGCCGACTGGTCGCGCAGCACGAAGCCGTCGCCGTGCATCGCGCCGATCGGCCGGTCGAGCACGAGCTGGGCGAGCCCCGACTCGCCCGGCGCGAGCGAGCGGGCTTCGAGCAGCGCGAGCCTTCCCGTGACGTCGGCGGCGGCGAGATGCGCGTGCACCGGCGTCCAGTGCGCCACCGGCCGGGACTCATCCGCCAGGATACGGACGCTCGCGTCGATCCTCCGGACCGGCAAATGAGCGGCTTCCGCCACCACCCAGTCGCCGCGCGCGACGTCGTCCTTGCCGAGCGACTGGCCGACGATGTTGAGCGCGAGCCGCTCGCCGGCCCGGCCGCTCTCCGCCTTGCGGTCCTGGGCATGGATGCCGCGCACGCGCACGGGAACCCCGCGCGGCGACAGGAGGAGCCGGTCGTCCACCGACACGCCGCCCGAGAACGCGGTTCCGGTGACGACCAGCCCGGCGCCCACGACCGTGAAGGCCCGGTCGACGGCGAGGCGGAAATGTCCGTCGGCCGGGCGGCGGCGGATCTCTCCCGCCACCGAATCCAGATGGGCTTTCAGCGCCTCGACGCCGCTCCCGTCGATCGAGGAGACCGGGAAGCGGGGCGCGCCCGCGAGCCCGGTTTCGTCGAGATAGAGCTCGATTTCCTCGGCCACCTCCTCGACCCGCTCCGGATCGACCCGGTCGATCTTGGTGATCGCCACCGCGCCCGCGCCGACGCCGAGCAGGTCGAGGATCGCCAGATGCTCCTGGGTCTGCGGCATCACCCCGTCGTCCGCGGCCACCGCCAGCAGCGCGTAGTCGATCGCCGCCACGCCGCACAGCATGTTGCGGATGAAGCGCTCGTGACCCGGCACGTCCACGAACCCCATTACGCCGCCGCCTTCCATCGGCACGTAGGCGAAGCCGAGATCGATCGTCAGGTTGCGGCGCTTTTCCTCGGGCAGGCGGTCGGTGTCGATCCCGGTCAGCGCGCGCACCAGCGACGTCTTGCCGTGGTCGACATGGCCCGCCGTCGCGACGATCATTTTCCGGGGGCGTCCCCGATCCGGAGCTGCGCGAGCTGGGCGCGGAACGCCTCCGCGTCGTCGAGACAGCGAAGGTCGAAGGTCAGCGCGCCGTCGGCGATGCGCCCGATGACCGGCACCGGAAGCGCCGCGAACGCCGCGGCCAGCTGCTTGAGCGCGCCGCCGCCGCGCGCGGCCTTCGGCCTGATCGCGATGCCGTGGCTCGGAATGCTGGCGACCGGAAGCGCGCCGGAGCCGATCTGGCCGAGGCAGGGAACGGTCTCCACCTCGAAGCCCGCCCCGACGGATTGCCGGACGGCGGGCGCGATGTCCGCCGAGAGCGCCGCGATCTCGTCGGCCGGCCGGGTCAGCTGGCGCAGCGTCGGCAGGCGCTCAGCGATCCGGTCGGGATCGAGATAGAGCGCGAGCGTGGCGGCGAGCGCGGCGAGGGTCATCTTGTCGACCCGGAGCGCCCGCTTGAGCGGGTTGCGCTTGATCTCCGCGATGAGGTCGCGGCGGCCGACGATCAGCCCGGCCTGCGGGCCGCCCAGCAGCTTGTCGCCGCTGAAGGTGACGACGTCCGCGCCGGCGGCGAGCGTCTCCTCCACGGTCGTTTCGTGCGCGAGCCCGTATCGTTCGAGCCGTATCAGCGCGCCGCTGCCGAGATCGACCGCGAACGGCACGCCGCGCTCCCGGCAGAGCGCCGCGAGCCCGGCCTCGGGCGCTTCGGAGGTGAAGCCCTGGATGGCGTAGTTGCTGGCGTGCACCTTCATCGCCAGCCCGGTCCGCTCGCCGATCGCCGCCGCGAAGTCCCTGAGATGGGTGCGGTTGGTGGTGCCAACCTCGCGCAGGACGCAGCCGGCCTCCGCCATCACGTCCGGCATGCGGAACGAGCCGCCGATCTCGACCAGCTCGCCGCGCGAGACCGGCACCTCGCGCCCCCTTGCCAGCGTCGAGAGGACGAGGAGGACCGCCGCCGCGTTGTTGTTCACCACGGTCGCCGCCTCGGCGCCGGTCAGCCGGCGCAGCAGCCCCTCGACATGGCTGTCGCGGTCGCCGCGCCCGGCCCGCCCGACATCGTATTCCAGCGTCGAGGGCCGCGCCGCCGCCTCGACCGCCGCCTCGACCGCCTGCGCCGCGAGGCTCGCGCGCCCGAGATTGGTGTGCAGCACGGTGCCGGTCAGGTTGAAGACGGGGCGGAGCGAGGGCGCGGCCGCCGCCTCGGCGCGCGCCGCGATCCGGGCGGCGAGGGCGGCGGTTTCGAGCGCGCCGGGATCGGTCTCCGCGCCCGTCCCGATCGCGCCGCGCACCTCGTCCAGCACCTCGCGCGCCGACTCCACCACCAGCGTCCGCCCGTGGCGTTCGGCCGCCTCCCGCAAGGCGTCCGCCCGCAACAGCCCGTCGACCGAGGGGATCGACGCCCGGAGCGATGACCCGTTCTTCGGCATGGTTCGCGACATTAGCATGTTCCCCTCCTTTCCGCCGGTTCGGCAACGAAAAGGGGCGCCGAAACCTCCGGCGCCCCACTTCTCGACCGTGGCAAATCTACCCCAAAACGCGTCCCGAGTCAAGCTAAAAATTCTTATTCAGGATAAATTCGTCTCTAAGTCCTGGAAAGAAGGAGATTTTTTCTCCCTTCCGATTCCGTCCCGAATCCCCCGAATCCGTCCCACGCACGATTCCGGCGGAAACGCCCGGACCGACCCCCCGCCCCGTCATGGCCGGACCCGGACCGGCGGTCCTCGCGTTTGCCCCCGTCCGACGTCTACCCCTTTTTTCGTCATGCCCGGACTTGTTCCGGGCATCCACGTCTTGCGGCATCGCGCGACAAGCCGGGCCGGGCGAGGCGGCGGCGGAACGTGGATGCCTGGAACGAGTCCGCTGCTGTCCCGCTTGGATTGGTGGACAGGGTGCATGACATCGAGTCGACAAATCGCTACCGGGTCGACATTCGGGTAGTGGCTCACTCTGAAATTCCGTACCCGACATCGCGCTCGGGTCATCCCCCTTCAAAGCTTCCTGCGGTTCTCGTACATCGCGCGGGCCATGCGCTCGGCGCTTTCGGCGCAGACGAGCAGCGCGCGCCGTTGCTCGGCTGGAGGCGCGGTCCGTTCGAAGTCCTCCCATTCGAGTTTCCCCGTGCTCGCTTGCCGCACCGCCGCCTTCGTCCATCCGATCAGCATCCTCGCGCACCCGGCGCTTGCGTCGCAGAGCTGCTTCGCCTCGGCCTCGCCGATAACGCCTGTGGCGTCCTTTCCGTTGCCTGCGGCGACTGCTACCGCCAATGCCTTCACGTACCCGATGTCTTCGGCACCGGCCCTTGCAGGGCGCTCCGCGCCTGCGGTGTCGAGCGGGCTCCCGTAGCGCGCGAGGTGCACCGGGCGCGCGCCGGCAGGGCACGCGATTTGCAGCGTCCAACCGTCGGTCACCACCCCTTCGAAGCACAGGATGCTCCCGATCCCTGCCGCTGCTACCGGCGCGGTCATGCTTTCGATGAGCCTTGCCGCGCCTGGCGGCGCCGGTTGCCCGGCGAAGCGGTCCGCGTGCAGCCACAACACGGTGCGAGCGCCCGCGGCATGCATGGCGCGTGCAGCGTAGTGCGCGCCGAAGTCGCCCTCGTCGTTCGCGCACAGTTCGGCGTCGATCGCCGTGTAGTTCGTGCCGGGGTCGTGTGGCCCGTTTCGACTCACAGCGACCATGTGCACCCACATTTCGATGCTCCCGAGCATCGGCTCGTTCTCGGCCAGTGGGCCGCCGAGTTCGACGAGCTGCGGGAGCGCGTCCCCGGTGCCGATCTCGGTTCCTGTGCCGAGCGCGAGGTGGGCGGCGGCCCACATCGCGCTGTTGTCGGCACTGACCATCGCCGCGTCCTCGCCAGCGGCGAGCGCCTCACGGATTACCCCCGCTGCGGCTTGCACGGCGTGATGCACGTACCTGGACTCGTCTCTCATGTTCTTTTCCTCTTCGTGCATAGGTTACGCCCGCACGCTGGCCAGCGGGTGTCTGTCTGACGCGATCCACCCACTGTTACTCGTTACTCTCCGACGCCATCGGTTGAGTCGGTTGCACGTCGGCTGGACTTGGGTCAGTTTCAAACTGAGCCACTACGGACATTCGCGTCCTTCGAATGCCGAGCGGGAATGTCGACATTTGCCGACTCGACCCGCCTGTCGGCATTTCCGTCGACAAAAGCCGAACGTACGCGCGTGCAACACCAGGGAGTCGGCATATTCGATCCGCGGGTCGAACATGTCGAGGCGGTGCTCGTCGCGGATACGAGGCACGTCGCGGAACCCCTCCGTCACCGGGAGCGCCGTCGGCGGCCCGCTCCGGGTGACGACCGGGTCGGTGACGATGGCGGTCGCGGGCACGATCGTGATCCTCCACATGGCCGGGCGGTGTGCCCGGCAACGGAAAGGGGCGCCGAAACTTCCGGTGCCCCCACTTCCCGACTGTAGGAAATATGGATCGATTCGCGTCCCGGGTCAAGGAAAAAATTCTCTTTCAGATTATATTATTCTCCATATCTCTGATTCGTAGTCCCTTTTTCTCCCTTCCGATTCCGCCCCGAAACCGGTTCCCGAACCTTCGTCTCCGTCGCGGCCGCCGCCTCGCGCATGGTCACTCGCGTTCGGCCAGAAGCGCGAGGAGCGGCGGGTTGATGTAGAGGTTCTCGCGCCCCGCCTTGATTTGCTCGAGGACGCCTTGGGCCGCGAGGGCCTTCAGGTAGACGGCGGCCGTCTGGCGCTTGGCGATATCCGCTTTGACCACGTCGCCGATCCGGCAGTAGGGATGCACGAAGATCAGTTCCGTCAGTTCCCGGGAGTAGATCTTGGGCATCCGCTGTCGAATTGCGGCGCCCGTCTCGTCGAGAAGCTCCCGGATCGCGCGGATTTTCGCCGTGGTCCATTCCGCCGTCGTTCTGACAGCCTCCAGAATGAAGAGTATCCATGCTTCCCAGTCCTGCCGGGTCGTCACTTCGAGCAGATATCGGTAGTAGAGCGCCTTGTTCCGGATGATGTGCCGGCTGAGATAGAGAACGGGAATGTCGAGCAGGCCCTTGTCGACGAGATAGAGCAGGTTCAGCACGCGTCCGGTCCGGCCATTTCCGTCGACGAACGGATGGATCGCCTCGAACTGATAGTGCATGACCGCAAGGCGGATCAGCGGGTCGATCTCCTCGGTCTCGTGAATGTAGCGCTCCCAGTTGGCGAGCTTGCTCCGGAGAACGTCCTCTCCCTCCGGCGGCGTGTAGACGACCTCGTCGGTCGCATCGTTCACCAGCGCCGTTCCCGGCGTGTTGCGAATGTCCAGCTCCACGCCCTTGATCGTTCGACAGACTTCGACCGCGATGGCGGTCGAAACCGGCCGTCGGTTCAGCATCTCGAAACCGCGGTACAACGCGGTGCGGTAGCGCAGCGCTTCCCTGGTGGCGGGGTCGGCTCGACCCGTCGCGTCGCTGGCATAGCGGAACAGCCGGTCGGCCGTCGTCACGATGTTCTCGATTTCGGAACTCGCCTGCGCTTCGAGCAGGGGGATCGAGTTGATCAGCATCGCCTGGTTCGGGATGAGGTTCCCGGAGACGCGGAGCTCCGCCAGTGCCGCGCGCGCCGCAATGCAACTCCGAAGAATGGCCTTCGTCTCGGTTTCCGAAGCCGGCGGCAGGTTCGGAAGGTCATTGAAGGGGCGATTGGGATCGAACGCCATGTCGATGTATCCTGCTTCTCTCGACACGTATTCCGAACATGTCGATCCCGTCGACATGACGCCCTAACGTGTCGATGAAACGAGAATATATCGACATATGGCGGCGTGGCAAGCGGGGCGACCGCGAGTCTCGAAGCAGGTACCCCCGCCGCTCACCGCAGCCGGATCAGCCTTTCCACGCCGATATCCCGCGCGTGGGCTTCGAGCAGCATGCCGCGGAACGGGTCGTGGTGCCGGGCGATGAAATCCTCCCGCCCGCCCATGCGCTCGGCGAAACGGGCGGCGATCTCGCTCGCTTCGGCGAGGATCGCGTGCTCGTCGACGGTCAGCACCGCGCCGTCGCGGACCACCTGCCGGCCGTCGATCCAGACGTGTTCGGTGCCGGCCCCCTGCTCGTAGAACAGGACGTGCCGCCACGGATCGCCCATCGGCATGTGCCAGTGGTTGCGCGTGTCGATGACGAGGATGTCCGCTTTGGCCCCGGGGGAGAGCGTGCCGATCCACCCGGGCTCGCCCATCGCGCGCGCGCCGCCTTCCATCGACAGCGCGAGCATGCCCGGGGCGTCGATCCACCTGTCCGGGTCGGGCTCGGTGACGCGCGACAGGTAGGCGGCGACCCGGATGGTCTCCAGCAGCGCGGCCGGGCTGCAATTGGTGCCGTCCGAGCCGAACGCGACCGGGATGCCGGTCTCGACGAGGCGCAGCATCGGGCAGACGCCGGAGCCCAGCATCATGTTGGACGGCGCCGGATGGATCACGGTCAGCCCGGCCTCGCGCGCGGCCGCGATATCGTCGTCGGCCGACCAGACGAAATGCGCGAACGAGCTCTTCCCGTCGACGATGCCGAGCCTCGCCAGCTTCGCCACGAAGCCTTCGGCGGGGTCGCGCATCGCCGCCTGGGTCTTCGCCTCCAGCATGTGGGTGTGGAGGCCGAGACCGGTACGGCGCTTGGCGTCGGCGGTCATCTCGATCAGCGCGTCGCTGCAGCGCTGCGGCCCGTCCACCCCGATCAGCAGCCCGATCCGGCCCGATCCGGTATCCAGATCGTTTAGCGCCCGATCTATCGTATCGAAATAGGCTTGCGCGTCCGGCGGGCTCATCCCTTCGTAGAATCCGCGCAAATCGGCGGGCAGGCGGCCCGGGTCGATCGGCACCGTCTCCAGATAGGGGAGGTCGGCGAACATCGGCGCGATGCGCGCGCGCAGCCCGGCCTCGCGATACCCCGCCGCCACCGCCTCCAGCCCCTCGGCGGTGGTCTGGGGGCGTTCGGAATAGTGGTCGATCACCGAGGTGACGCCCGACTTGAGCAGCGTGATGCAATCGACCTGGGCGGACACGAAGACTTCGCGCGGCGTCCGGTCGCTGCCGCCCGCGATGGCGCGGATCATGTAGAGGTCGAGCGGCACCGCATCCACCGTGCCCTTGAGCAGCGCGGAGTAGGAATGGGAATGGGCGTTGATCAGCCCCGGCATCACGATCCGGCCCGCCGCCTCGACCACGGCCGGTTCCGCGCCGGGCGGCGCCGCGAACCCTCCCGCCCCGCAGACCGCGCGGATTTCGGTCCCCTGGATCCAGACCTCTCCGTTCTCAATGACCCGGTCGCTTCCGTCGAAAGGAAGCACCGTTCCGCCGCGGATGACGGTGATGTTGCCGTCGGGTGTCGCTTCGGGCATTTAGGACCTCTCCTGATTTCCTCCCATTTCAATCGGTCGGACCATGCAGCGCAAACAGATAACCGAAGCCGTCAAGGCGATCCTGAGCGACCTGATCGCCATCCCCTCGACCGACCCGCCGGGCGACACCACGGCGATCTGCGCCTACGCGGCGGAACGCCTCGCCGCCGCCGGCTACGCGACGGAAACGCTCTCGCGCGCGGAAGGGGTCGCCAACGCGGTCGGGCGGATGGGGGAGGGCAGGCCGTCGCTGGTCTTCAACGCCCATGTCGACACCGTCGATGTGGGCGAACGGGCGAACTGGCGCACCGATCCGTTCGCCGCCACCGAAATCGACGGCAGGCTGCACGGGCTCGGCGCGGGCAACTGCAAGGCCTCGATGGCGGTCCAGCTCTGGCTCGCCGAGCGCATCGCCGAGGCCGGCGGGCCGCGCGACGGCGAGGTCGTGTTCACCTTCGTCGGCGACGAGGAGCGGCTGGGGCCGAACGGGCTCGCCTTCCTGCGCGAGGAGGGGGTCGTCCGGCCCGATTACCTCGTCCTCGGCGCGCAGACCGAGTGCCAGGCGATCGCCGCGGAACGGGGCGTGTTCTGGACCCGGCTGACCGCCCGGGGCCGCGCCGCCCATGCCGGCGATCCCGAGGCCGGCGACAGCGCGATCCTCCGCATGATTCGGCTGATCGAGACCCTTCAGCGTGAGATCGGCCCGAGGCTGACGGTGCGCCGCCGCGGCGGGCACAAATCGACCATGAACATCGGCACCATAAGGGGCGGGCACAACACCAACGCGGTGCCGAGCGAATGCGTCATCGAGATCGACCGGCGCACGCTTGCGGACGAGAAGGTGGACGCGGCCTTCGCCGAGATGCGGGCGGCGCTCGCCACGTCCGGGGAGCCGGAGGAGAGCTACGCGTTCGAGTTCCTGACCGGCACCAACGGCTTCGCCTCGGCCGCGGACGCGCCCTGCATCGCCGCCTTCCACCGCGCGGTCGAAGCGGCGACCGGCGCCCCGCCGCGCGAGCTTATCGCCGTCGGCGCGAGCGACGGGCGCTATTTCGCGGACGACGGGATCGAGATCCTGACCTTCGGCCCCGGCGCGGCGCATGAAGGCCACGCGGCGAACGAATCGGTGCCGCTCGCCGATCTCGCCCCCGCGGCGGAGATCCAGCTCACGGTGGTGGAGGAGCTGCTCGGGCTCGGCCGGTCCGAGCGGTAGCAAGACCCTCCCCCGGCCCCTCCCGCAAGCGGGAGGGGAGAAGACAGGGGAAAGACGCCGCCGCAACTCTCCCTCTCCCCAGCGGGGAGAGGGCCGGGGTGAGGGGGCCCGCCGACCCCCTTAATCCGGCCGGTAGGCTGTGATCGCCTCGGTGGTCTTGTCGGTGTTGCGCGGTTCCGGTTCCGCCATGTCCTGAACCACCGGGCGGCCCCAGCCGGCGGTGTCCGCGAGCATTCCGTCGCGGACCACGATCCTGCCGCGCACCAGCGTGTGGACCACCCGCCCCCTGGTCTCGAAGCCATGCCACGGCGTCATGTGGCTACGGGAGTGAAGCTGGTCGCGCGAAATCCGCCCCTCTGCGCCGCCGCCCACCGCCTCGACGGCCCAGATCTCCGGCCGGGCGGCGAGGTGGGCGCGACCCGTCGTTGCGCACTCCAGAACATGCGATACCGTCCCCGTAGTTACGCCGGTCGCGGCCGAGACCGTAGAGCCTACGCGCCAGTCCTCGACTCTACCCGTAGCCTCTATCGGACAGCCACCGCCGCGTGATGCTCGAATAGGGGGTTGTGCGCGCGGCAAAGTGCGCACGCTGTTCTTCCGATTCAGCCGTCATCTCGGCCGGCTCGTCGGGAATGACTGCGGAGATGAGTTGAAGCCACTGGAGTCTCTTCCGCAGATGGTGCCATTCATTGAGCCGCAGGTCGTCGATGGTATTTTGCGCCTTGCGACGGCGCACGGGACTCAGACCTTCCTTCGGAAGTATTTCACCCGTCAGGATGTCGAAGGTGAAGAAGCGTTCCGGGCGCGCTCCCCCGGACCTTGCACACGGATCCACATAGCCCCAAGGAGGCCATTTCTCCCCCTTGGCATGGTTACAGTCGTGACAGGCAAACAACCAGTTCGACCAGGAATAGACGAGGTCCGGGTATCGGGACTTGGGACGAAAATGGTCCACTTCTCCCCGGCATATCTCCTCGCAATACCCACAAAGGCCGTGAAAGACATCGGCAAGGTCGTCGGAGAAGTCGCGCCATCTGGAATCGCTCGGCTTGTCGCCGTCGCCGGAACCGTAGTACCGAATCCAGCGAGGTGAGTATCGAGCCCGGATTCTCTCCAACCCATCGGGCTCGGGGCCACGCTCTACCCAATGCATGCTTCGCGACTCCGCCTCGACCATTCCCTGATTTCGGAGCCGGACGAGGCCTCGCACTACCCGGCGGAACTCTTGTCCCTCGCACGCTTCAGCTCGTCGGCGAACTGCTCCACTTGAGTGGACATGGGACCGCGGAGAAGCTCGCTACCCACCGCCCTGCGAAGTGCTTCCAGTTCCCCGGATTCGGCACGCGTCAACGTCTCCTTGTGACGCAACTCCTCAAGGCGGGTGACGTGCTCCGCAGTTCCAATGTCTGTGGGAGTGGGCACCTCCATGAAGTTCCGCAGAATCTCGTCTGCGCTCCACCCCACGATGTCCGATTCGTTCCTAGATACGGAAACCCTTCCATCTTGTCCCCGTCTAAGCAACTGTACTTGGCCCGACTCGAGTCCCGCGAGCATCAGGGGAGAGTGGGTAGAGCAGAAAATCTGCAGCTTGGGGAGGTGCCGGATCAGGGTTGGAATGATGCGTCGCTGCCAAGATGGATGGAGATGAGCATCGATCTCGTCGATCAAAAGAACTCCGGGCTTCCGTTCCAAGTCCGCAGAATACTCGTAGTACTCGCCGTATCCGATCATCAGGTGCGCGACAGTCTGGATGAGCGATTGCGTTCCCTGGCTCAGCACATCCAGTGGAAGGGTGCCGGAAGGAGTGGTAATCCGGGGGAAGAGTCCTCCCTCGTCTTCCCCTACTCCCGCAAAACTCACTGAATATCCTTCGGTAATCTCCGAAACCATCGAAATGATCTTGTCGATCACGTTTCTGACTTCCGGTCGATCCTGCCGATAGGCGGCGTAGTCGATGTCGATAATTTTTTGGACTATTTCCGTGTCGTCGACCCACGACGACGAATAGGCCAAGGCTAAGTCACCGCGCCGTTTTAATTCCGGATGTTCCTTACTCCTCACCTCCCGCGTGGCGTTGCGCAGTTCTTCGAAACCGTATTCTCTCAGCATCTTTGGACGTGCACGCGCAAGCATATTTGCTAACTTTTCCGTGCGCGCTTCGACATCCTCCTTCGCAGAGGGTCCGGATGCACGAAAATCTGTCGCGGATCGCTGTGCGGGAACGAAACTGGTATGGCCAATGACTTCGAAAATCGCTATGACCGATTCAGGGTCGCTTGGCAAGTATCCGCCAGCGGACTTCACCTGTGTTCCCGCAGAGTAGCGGAGCTTCCACTCTGGTCGGTCTGAACGATACAGCTTGTCGGGGGCTGTAAAGGGATAGACCAGTAGTTCCGCAAGCATCAGTAGCACCGAACTCTTGCCTGAATTGTTTGGCCCAGTGAAGACGTTCACCTGACGGTCAAACTCGAACTCGATCTCTTCGAACGGGCCGAAGTCGGTCAAGTACAGGCTGGTTATCGGCATCGGAGGCCTCCGGGCGAGCACGGGGATCGGCCACGGTCGGTCACGCGCGCAGTGCGTGTATCCATGGTTGCTATGGATCCCACCTGAGTTGTCCACATACCCACTCTCGTATCACGAGCTTCGACACCGCCGCGCCCCGCTCTCCCGACCACGCCCCGCGCGAGCGCGAGCACCATCATTTGACCCGTAACCTCGACGTGCCCAGCGACGACAGCATCGGTTCGACCGCTCCAAACGGCACTATGCAGAAGAGTGTAGCACGGCACGAGCCAGATTGACCTGCCCACGGCAACCGGTTCGGTTCGAACGTTTCACGTGAAACAAAGGTCAGCCTTGTTGACCTATCCAGTCTCTCAAGAACGCCTCGTAAGTGGCAATAAACGGCTCCGCGCGCAGTGATGTTTCGCATGGCGGGCAGATTCGCGTCCCCGGGGGACAAGAGTCGCCGGACCCGGTTGCACGCGGCGGGAAAGGCGCGCGGGACGGTTTCCTATTCGCCGTACAGTTTGCGACGAATAGCGGAGAGCGCCCACCCGTCAGGTTATCCAATGAGCGCCGTATCGAAGGGATGGCGCCGCGTTCAGTCCGGCCGGTAGGCGGTGATCGCTTCGGTGGTCTTGTCGGCGTTGCGGGGCGCGGGCGGCGCCATGTCCTGGACCACCGGGCGGCCCCAGCCGGCGGTGTCCGCGAGCACGCCGTCGCGGACCACGATCCTGCCGCGCACCAGGGTGTGGACCACCCGCCCCGTGGTCTCGAAACCGTGCCACGGCGTCATGTGGCTTCGGGAGTGGAGTTCGTCGCGCGAAATCCTGCCCTCCGCGCCGAGGTCGACGATGGCGATGTCGGCGTCGGAACCGGGCGCGATCAGCCCCTTGCGCGGATAGCAGCCCCAGGCCCGCGCCGGCGCCGCCGCCGACCATTCGACGTACTGGTTGAGGGTGAGCCTTCCCTCCGCCACCTGGGTCAGCATGATCGGCATCTGGGTCTCGACGCCGGGGAAGCCGCATTCGCACTCCCAGATGCTGTTGGACGCCTTCTCCTCCGGCAGATGGGGCGCGTGGTCGGTGGCGATCATGTCAATCGTGCCGTCATGCAGCGCCGCCCACAGCGCCTCGCCGTGGCCCTTCTCGCGGATCGGCGGGTTGACCCGGAGCTGGCCGCCGAGCGCATCCATGTCGTCGACCGTAAAGATCAGATATTGCGGGCAGGTCTCGACCGTCACGTCGACGCCGCGCGACTTGGCGCGGCGCACCAGATCCAGCCCGTCGGCCGACGATTTGTGCGCGATGTGGAGCCTGGCCCCGGTCCACTCGGCGAAGGCGGTGGCGCGGCCGACCGCCTCGACGGCGCAGATCTCCGGCCGGGCGGCGAGGTGGGCGCGGGCGTCGTTGCGCCCGGCCTCCTTCATCTTCTCCTCGCGCCGGGCCATGATCGAGGCGTTCTCGGCGTGGACGGTGCAGCGCATGCCGAGCCTCGCGAGGATCTCGAAGCCCTCCAGCATCGCGCCGTCGGACGGCGCCGGCAGGTCGCCGAAGGTGTTGCCCATGAAGCACTTGAAGCCGCTGACCCCGGCTTTGGTCAGGTCTTCCAAGACGTCGATATTGTTCTCGTCGAGGAGCCCGTAGATGCCGTAATCGACATGGGCCTGCCGCTTGGCCCGGGCCTGCTTGTCGCGCAGCGCCTCCAGCGAGCCGGTCGGCGGGTGGGTGTTGGGCATCTCGAAGACGGTGGTGGTCCCGCCGCAGGCCGCCGCCGCGGTGCCGGTCTCCCAGTTCTCCTTGTAGTCGTAGCCGGGCTCGCGGAAATGGACGTGGCTGTCCACCGCGCCGGGGAGGACGTGGAGCCCGCGCGCGTCGACGGTCTCGCGCGCCGGCGGCGACATCTCGCCGGCCGAGATGCCGACGATCGTCTCCCCGTCGATCGCGATATCGGCCTCTATGGTCGCGGTCGGCGAGACCACCGTCCCGCCCTCGATCAGGAGGTCGACCGTTTTCATCGCAAGGCTCCCTATATCACCCAGCCGCCGTCCACGGCGAGGTCCTGGCCGGTGATGTTACGGGAGCGGTCGCTGGCGAAAAAGAGCACCGCTTCGGCGACGTCCGAATCGGTGGATATCCGCTTGAGCGCGTATTCGTCCTCGTGCTGCCTGCGCGCCTCCTCTTCCGTGATGCCGAGGCGTTCCGCGCGCTCGGCGCAGACCTTGCGGAAGCGCGGCCCGTCGACCATGCCGGGGCAGACGCAGTTGACGTTGATGTTGTGCGGCCCGACCTCCAGCGCGGTCGACTTGGTGATCCCCCTCAACCCCCACTTGGAGGCGGAGTAGGCCATCCGGCCCTGGCGGCCGCGCAGCCCGAACGTGCCGCCCACATTGACGATCTTGCCGTAGCGCCGGGGGATCATGTGCGGAATCGCCGCGCGCATGGTGAGCCACGCCCCCTTCATGTTGAGCTCGACGATCTGGTCGAAGTCGTCCGGCTCGATCTCCCAGGACGACGTGCCCAGCGGCCCGGTCCCGCCCGCGACGTTCACCAGCACGTCGATCTTCCCGTACGCGTCGAGCCCCGCCCGGACCGCGGCCTCGACCGCGCCCGGATCGGTCACGTCGCAGGGGACGACGATCGCGCCGCGGCCCATCGCTTGCACCTCCTCGGCGACCGGCGCGATGGCATCGGTATCCCGCCCGGCCAGCACCAGGTCCGCCCCTTCCTCCGCGAAGCGCCGCGTGATCCGCGCACCCATGCCCTTGGCCGGGCCGGTGATGAGCACCGCGCGATCCTCGAAATCGCCCACTGTCCCGTTCTCCCCTTGCTCGATTCCATTTGCCGCGAAAATGCTCTAGTCAATTGCGGGGCGAGCCGCAATGATCGGGCCGCCACGGGAGAGAAGACATGACTTGGTCAGAAAGCGAGATCGCGGCCCTGGTCGAACCGGACCGGGTGCATCGGAAGGCCTATGTGGATCCGGAAATCTTCGACCTCGAGATGGAGCGGATCTTCGAGCGGCTGTGGATCTATATCGGCCACGAGAGCCAGGTGAAGGAGCCGGGCGACTACTACCTCGCCCGCGTCGGCCGCCAGCCGATGATGATGACCCGCGACTGGAACGGCGAGATCAACATCCTCTACAACCGCTGCCCGCATCGCGGCGCGCAGATCTGCTCGGCGCGCAAGGGCAACGCGGGCAAGCTGTTCCGCTGCTCCTACCACGCCTGGATGTTCGAGCTCGACGGCAGGCTGGAGAGCGTGCCCGGCGCCAAGGGCTACGAAGGGACGCGCTTCGACATGGCGAGCCCCGATTTCCACATCCGGAAGGCGCCCAGGGCCGACAACTATCGCGGCTTCTGGTTCGCCTCGCTGGCCGAGGACGGACCCGACCTGGCGACCCATCTGGGGCGCGCCGGGCTGGCGCTCGACCAGCTCGTCGACCGCTCGCCCGACGGCGAGATCGAGGTGGTCGGCGACTGCTTCCACATGATCCAGCAGTCCAACTGGAAGCTCTTTCTGGAGAACCAGATCGACGCCTCGCATCCCGGCGCGACCCACGAGTCGACCGGCGCGGCGGCGCGCAGCGTCGAGAACGAGATGAAGCAGGACGGCAAGCAGCCGCCGATGTCCTACGGCTTCCTGTCGGACTTCGTACGCCACGGAATCGACGGCTGGGACAAGTTCGGCACCACCGGCCTCCCGCAGGGCCACTGCACGCTGGAAGGCTATATGGGGCTCCGCCCGGACGATCCCGACACCAACGAATACGTCGAGCGCATGTATGCGTCCTACGGCGAGCAGAAGGCCGAGGAGATTCTCGGCGTCGACCTCCACCACGTTCTGCTCTACCCGTGCAACTCGGTCCAGCCGCCGCTGCAGCAGCTCCGCACCATCCGCCCGATCGGTCCCGACCGGACGCTGAGCGAGATCTGGCATTTCCGGCTGAAGGGCGCGCCCGAGGCGATCTACCAGCGCTCGCTCGCCTATTACTACCTGGTGAACTCGCCCTCGACGATGGTCAACGCCGACGACCTGTTCAACTGGTGGAAATGCCAGCACGGGCTGGAGAGCAACGCCATCGAATGGGTGAGCTTCCACCGCAATGCCGGCCAGGACAGCGAGGAGAACGGGATCATGTATTCCGCCCCGTCCTCGATGAGCGAATTGCCGATGCGCTCGATGATGCACGCCTGGCGCGACTACATGACCGCCAACGGCGCGGGGGCGTAAGGCGATGGGCGCGGCGGCGGAAAAGCTGGCGGCGGGCGACAGGTTCTCGTCCGCCACGGTGAGCGTCGAAACCCAGCTCGCGGTGGAGCGGTTCCTCTACCGCCAGGCGGAAATCCTCGACGAGAAGCGCTGGGACGAGTGGCTCGCGTTGTTCGCCGAGGACGGGCATTACTGGATGCCGGTTTCGGAAGACCAGGAGGACGGCGAGGGGGTGCCCAACATCTTCTGGGAAAACCTCAACATGATGAAGATGCGGATCCGCCGGAACAACCACCCCCAGGCGCACAGCCAGGCGCCGGAGAACCGGTTGTGCCACGTGGTCTCCAACGCGATCGTCGAATCCGAGGACCCGAACGGCGACGTGGTGGTGCGCTCGCGCTTCCACTGCGCGGAATACCTACGCTACGACATCCGCAGCTTCACCGGCAAGTACCGCCACTATCTGAGGAAGACGCCGGACGGCTACCGGATCGCCCTCCAGCGGGTCGACCTGGTCAACCGCGAAGGGCCCTGGGAATACGTCATCCAGTGGTGGCTGTAGCCTGGATTTCCGGAAGGCCCGGCGATGCCCGCACCCGCCCCCTCGGCGTCATGGTCGGCGGAGGCCGACCATCCACGTTTTGTTTTTGATTCCAGCAACTTAAAAACTCGTGGATGGTCGGCCTCCGCCGACCATGACGGGAAAAGGCAGGGGAGCGATGCTTCTATCCATAGATACGCTCCGGCACGGATTTCCCAGCGGTCGGCTCCCAAAGCTGTCACCCCGGACTTGTTCCGGGGTCCAGACTGTCAGGCACCGCTGTCGCCCGGCTTTCCCCGGATCGGGGTCCGGGGCGAGCCTGGACCCCGGAACAAGTCCGGGGTGACAGCCTCGGGGTCGTCCGCAGTGCGGGCTTCCGGTCGACTGCGGGTGAGAAATGCCGGCTGTGGGACCTGAACGCCGGATGACCGACGACGATGCGCCCGGCGATTTCATCCGGAGCATAATCGGGGAAGACATCGCGGCCGGGCGCACCCGGGAGGTGGTGACCCGCTTCCCGCCCGAGCCCAACGGCTATCTCCATATCGGCCATGCCAAGTCGATCGTGCTCAATTTCGGGGTCGCCCGGGAGTTCGGCGGGCGCTGCCATCTCCGCTTCGACGACACCAACCCGGTCAGGGAAGAGACCGCGTTCATCGAGTCCATCCAGGCTGACGTCCGCTGGCTCGGCTACGACTGGGGCGGGCATCTGCACTTCGCGTCCGATCATTTCGAGCGGCTCTACGAATGGGCCGAGCATCTGGTGCGCGAAGGGAAGGCCTATGTCGACGATTCGAGCGCCGACGAAATCCGCGCGATGCGGGGGACGCTGACCGAACCCGGAACCGCGAGCCCCTGCCGCGACCGCCCGCCCGCCGAGAATCTCGACCTCCTGCGCCGCATGCGGGCGGGCGCGTTCGACGAGGGCGCCCGCGTGCTGCGCGCCCGGATCGACATGGCCTCGGGCAACATCAACCTGCGCGACCCGGTTCTCTACCGGATACTCAAGGCCAGCCATCCGCGCACCGGCGACGCCTGGTGCATCTACCCGACCTACGATTTCGCGCATGGCCAGTCCGACGCGATCGAGGGGGTGACGCATTCCCTCTGCACGCTCGAATTCGCCGATCACCGCCCGCTCTACGACTGGCTGATCGACAACCTGCCGGTGCCGGCGTGCCCGCGCCAGTACGAGTTCGCGCGCCTCAACCTCGCCCATACCGTGCTGTCGAAGCGGCGCCTTATCCGCTTGGTCGAGGAGGGGCATGTCGCGGGCTGGGACGATCCCCGGATGCCGACGCTGGCGGGGCTGCGCAGGCGCGGCGTGCCGCCGCAAGCGATCAGCGACTTCGCGCGGCGCGTCGGCGTGGCGCGCGCCGACAACCTCGTCGATCCCGCGCTGCTCGACCACTGCATCCGCGACGCGCTCAACGACACCGCCGAACGCCGGCTCGCCGTGCTGCGCCCTCTCAAGGTCGTGATCGAGAACTGGCCCGAAGGCGAGACCGAGATGCTCCCTGCCCGGAACAACCCCAACGATCCGGACGCCGGCAGCCGCGAAATCCCGTTCTCCCGCGAAATCTGGGTCGAACGGGAGGACTTCATGGAGGACCCGCCGCGAAGATTCCACCGTCTCGCCCCCGGCCGCGAAGTGCGGCTGCGCTATGCCTATTTCGTCACCTGCACCGGCGTGGAGAAGGACGAGACGGGAGAGCCCGTGCTGCTTCGCTGCACCTACGATCCCGCGACCCGGGGTGGCGACGCACCGGACGGCCGCAAGGTGCGGGGTACGATCCACTGGGTCTCCGCCGCACACGCGGTTCCGGCCGAGGTTCGCCTCTACGACCACCTGTTCTCGGTTCCGGAGCCGGGCGCCGACGGCGATTTCCTCGACGACCTCAACCCCATTCGCGAACCGTGCTGGAAAACTGCATGCTCGAGCCCGCGCTGGCCGGGCCGGGCGACGCGCCGGTCCAGTTCGAGCGCCAGGGCTATTTCCGGCCCGATCCCGATTCGCGCCCCGGCCGGCCCGTCTTCAACCGGGTGGTGGCGCTCCGCGATTCGTGGGCGAAGATCCGGGCCAAGGGGGGGTGATGACGAAGACGCCGGACTATTTCCACGGCAAGACCGTGCTGATCACGGGCGCCGCCAGCGGCATCGGCCGGGCGACGGCGGAGATCTTCGCCCGCGAGGGCGCCAACGTCGTCGCCGCCGACATCGATGCCGAGGGCGCGACGAAGACCGCCGCGGGCGGGAACGCCATCGCGGTGACGGCGGACGTGACCGACCGCGCCGCCGTCGACGGGGCGGTGGCCGCCGGGATCGAGGCTTTCGGGGGGATCGACTTCCTGTTCAACAGCGCGGGCGCGGCGGGCCGACGCTCGTCCTTCCTCGACATCGACGCGGCGCTCTGGCGCGAGACCTACGCGCTCAATGTCGACGGCACGTTCCACGCCATGCAGGCGGTCCTCCCGCACATGCTGGAACGCGGGTCCGGGGTCATCGTCAACGTGGCGAGCATGGCGCATCGCCGCGGCGGGCCCGGGCATTCGGTCCACTACGCCTCGGCCAAGGGCGCGGTGGTGACGATGACCATGGGCGTCGCGCGCGAGTTCGCGGACCGGGGCATCCGCGCGCTCTCGATCTCCCCCGGCCCCATCGACACCCCCTTCCAGGCCGCCGCCGCGACCTCGCCCGAGCTCGCCGCGCGGATGCTGGAGGACGTGCCGATGAAGCGCTTCGGCACGCCCGAGGAGATCGGCGAGCTGGTCCTGTTCCTCTGTTCCGACGCCTGCGGCTTCATGACCGCCGACACGGTGTACGTGAACGGCGGCGGCGGGTGGCGGTAGCGGCCCGGTCCACGTCCGGTTTGGAGCATTTTCCGACCCTATCGGATCGGGACGGCCGGTCCACCCTCCCCCGGCCCCTCCCGCAAGCGGGAGGGGAGAAGGAAGCGAGGAGTCGCCAAGCGGGCCCCCTCTCCCCGCCGGGGAGAGGGCCGGGGTGAGGGGGTTTCCCGGCAGCCGGGTGCGACCGCGTTCGGTCGGAAAATGCCCTGGTGTCCCGATTTTGAAGTTCGCGTGACTTCGCGCCGGCTGTGCGGTCTCCTCAGCTCGACCGCTTCTCCCGTCATGCCCAGAACAAGTCCGGGCGTGACGACGAAGGGGCAAAGGTGCCGGGGGACGTCGACACCGCCCCACCTTGTCCCCGACCAATGGCGTGGAACTCCCCGGAACCCCTGAACCGGACGCTTGCACCTCGGTCGACCATGACGGGGTGAAACAAGGGCTGAAGCGGTTCCAACCAAACCGGGCCGCCCCGGGTGGAGCCGGCAGCGGCCATCCTCTAACATTCCCTGCGGGACGCCCTGTCAGGGGTTCGCCAGTCGATCGAAACCGTCAAAGGGGAGAACACGGTGAGCGAGAAAACGAAAAGCGCTCTCTCGCGCAGGAAGTTCGTCAAGACGACCGCCGCGGCGGCCATGGGAGCGAGCGGCGTCATCGCCGGGTTCCCGGCCATCGCGAAGCCCAAGCACAAGCTGCGCTACATCACGATCATCAACCGCAAGACGGTCTGGGGTAAGTGCTACGACTTCCTCGCCGCCGAGGTCGATCGGATGTCGGGCGGCGAGCTCAAGATCGAATACGCCGGCGGTTCGGAGGTGATCAGCGGATTCGATGCGCCCGAGGCGGTCGCCAAGGGCGTGTTCGACATGAGCCATTCGGCCAACGCCTATTTCGCGGGCGCCATGCCGTCGTCGATCTCGCTGGCGAGCGGCAGCGCCTCGATCGAACGGCTGCGCGAGGTCGGTGTGCTGGACGCCTATGCCGACATCCTGATGAAGAAGCGGGGCGTGATGCTGCTCGGCATCCCGATGAGCGGCGTGGGCTACGTGTTCCAGGTCACGTTCAACCCGACCGATCTGTCGACCTTCAAGGGGCGGAAGATCCGCTCGATCCCGCTCTACGACCCGATCCTCGAAGCGCTCGGCGCGGTGCCGGTCACCGTGGCGCCTGCCGAGGCCTATACGTCGATGGAGCGCGGCGTGGTCGACGGGCTCGGCTGGCCCGATATCGGCCTGCTCGACTTCAAGTTCTACGAGCACGCCAAGTACATCGTCTCGCCGACTTTCTACACGGTTCGCTCAACCCATCTTCTCAACCCGAACAGCTTCAAGAAGCTGCCCAAGGAGCTGCAGGACATCCTGATCGAGGCGTCGCGGTCGGCCGACAAGATCGGCGCCGAGTGGTGCAAGAAGACCCGCGACGAGGAACACGCGGTCATGGAGAAACACGGGCTCAAGATCGTCGAACTGCCGCCGGCCGATGCCAAAAAGTTCGTCGACCTGACCGAAGAGAAGCTGTGGGCCAAGATCCTCAAGCAGTCGCCGGAGAACGGCGCGAGGCTCAAGGCCCTGTTCGACAAGGCGGCTGCGTAGGCACGGCGCCCTTCGATACGCCGCTTCCCGGCTACTCAGGGTGAGGGAATCGTTGAAAGCGAACCCTCATCCCGAGTAGGCCCCGAAGGGGCCGTATCGAGGGACGAATCGAGGCCGTAGACGGTGAGAGGTTTCGCAAGGCTGGTCGAGCGGCCGGCCCGGTGGCTCGCCTACTCTTGCGCCCTGCTCATCCTCGCGATGAGCTTCTGGATTACCTATGACGTGGTGACGCGGAACCTGTTCGGCTGGGCCGCGCCCTGGGCGTTCGACCTTTCCGAGTACTCGCTGGTCTGGATGACCTTTCTCGCCGCGCCCTGGATCCTGCTCTGCGACCGCCATGTGCGGGTCGAGATTCTGATCGACGCCCTGGGACCCCGGCCGCAGCGGGCGATCGGCATCGCGGTCTCGGTTGTCGGGTTGATCGTCTGCGCGATACTCGCCTGGCGCACCGGGATCGCGGCGGTCGAGTACGCCCAGAACGACGTGAAGATGGGGCGGATCTGGAACATCCCGCGCATTTATCCCTATGTCGCGGTGCCCTTCGGCAGCGCGGCGCTCACGCTCGCCTTCCTCGCGCGGCTCCTGACCTATCTCGGCGCGCGCGACCCCGAAGCGGCGCTGAGGGCGGGCGGCGGGCACGGCGCCGGCCCGCTCGGCGGGACCTGAGGGCCGCGCAATGGAGCTCGACTGGTCGCTCCTGCTGCTGCTGTTCTTCGTGCTGCTCGCCGTGGTGCTGGCGAGCGGCATGCCGGTCGCTTTCGGCTTCCTCACCCTCAACATCCTCGGGCTCTACTTCTTCATGGGCGGCGAGGTCGCGCTGTCCCTGCTGGCGACCAGCGCGTTCTCCTCGGTCGGCCAGTTCGCGCTGATCCCGATTCCCCTGTTCATCCTGATGGGTGAGCTCCTGATGCGGACCGGGCTCGCCAACATGACGGTCGACGCGGCGGATGTCTGGATCGGACGCCTGCCAGGCCGCCTCGCGGTCTCGGCGGTCGGCGGCGGCACGCTGTTCGGCGCGCTGAGCGGGGCCAGCATGGCGTCGGTCGCCATGCTGGGCTCAACCCTGGTGCCCGAGATGGGCAAGCGCGAATACCGCTCGGAGTTCTCGGTCGGTTCGATCCTCGCCGGCGGCGGGCTCGCGGTGCTGATCCCGCCCAGCGCGCTCGGCGTGCTGCTCGGCGCCCTCGCCAAGGTGTCGATCGCCAAGCTGCTGCTCGCCGGATTGCTGCCGGGGCTGGTGCTGGCGGCGCTCTACTTCGCCTATTTCACCCTGCGGGCGAAGCTGCAGCCGCATCTCGCCCCGCCCTATATCGCCCCGCCGATGACGCTGGCGGAAAAGTTGTGGAGCCTGCTCCGCGTCGCGCCGCTGCTCAGCCTGATCGTCGTCGTGACGGGCTTCATCTTCATGGGGATCGCGACGCCGTCGGAGGCCGCCGCCATGGGGGTGGTCGCGACCATCGCCATCGCCGCCTGCTATCGCCGCCTCACCTGGGAGGCGGTAAAAACGGCCCTGATGTCGACCACCGTCACGACGTCGATGATGCTGCTGGTGATCGTCGGATCGGCGGGATTCTCGCAGATTCTCGCCGCCACCGGCTCGACCTCCTCGCTGGTCGACGCGGTGGCCGAGCTGGATCTCTCGCCCGTGGCGATGGTGATCATCATGCAGCTGATGGTGCTGATCCTCGGCTGCTTCATCGACACGATCTCCATCATGATGGTCTCGATCCCCGTCTTCATGCCGCTGGTGCTGGCGCTCGGGCTCGATCCGATCTGGTTCTCCATCCTGATTCTCGTGCAGCTCGAGCTGGCCGGGATCACGCCGCCCTTCGGCGTGCTGCTGTTCGTGATGAAGGGCGTGCAGCCGAGATTGAGCATGGGCGAGATCTACCGCGCGGCGGTTCCCATCGTCGGGATCCAGCTCGTCCTGATCGCCCTCTTGATGATCTTTCCCGGGATCGTCACCATCCTCCCGGCGGCCATGCGCTGAGCCGGCGGCCGGGACATCGCCATGGGAGAAAATCCATGACACAGCCGAGAATCATCGACGCCGACGGCCATGTCTTCGAAGACGCCGCGGCGATGGGCAAGCGGATGCCCAAGGTCTACCGCGACTGGAAATACGCGCACGGGATCTTCGCCGGCCAGCCCTGGTTCCCGCCGCTTGGCCATCTGCATACGCCGACCGGCACCAACCCGCCGGGCGCGTTCGGCGACGGCAAGCATGTCGGCGTCGAGGAGTGGCTCCAATTCATGGACGCGACCGGGATCGAGAGCGCCGTTCTGTTCCCGACCAACGGGCTGACGATGGGCCACGTCGCCAACTCGGACTACGCCATTGCGGTCGCCCGGGCCTATAACGACTGGCTCGCGGAGACCTATGTCGAGCGCTCCGACACGTTCAAGGGGATGGGGCTGCTCGCGATGCAGGAGCCCGGCGCCGCGGTCGAGGAGCTCACGCGCTGCGTGACCGGGCTCGGCATGACCGGCGGGATGCTGTCGGGGACCGGCATCAAGGGCAATCTCGGCTCGAAGGAATACTGGCCCATCTATGCCGAGGCCGAGCGCCTCGGCTGCCCGCTCGCGGTGCATGCCGGCAACCACATCAATTTCGGCATGGACCAGATGAACGTCTTCGCCCCGGCGCATGCCATCGGCCACCCGCTGGCGATGATGATCGGGCTCGGCGGGCTGGTCTTCAACGGCGTGTTCGACCGCTTCCCCGGCCTCAGGATCGGCTTCCTCGAAGGCGGCGTCGCGTGGCTCTTGTTCTGCATCGAGCGTTTCGAGTCCTCGCACGACAACTTCGTCCCGCTCGACTGGCGGGGCGAGCTGCTCAAGCTTGCCGAGGGGCAGTCGGTCGGCGGTTACATCCGCGACCTGATCCGGCGCGACCGGATATTCGTCGGCGCCGAAGGCGACGAATACATGCTCGCCGAGGCCATCAAGAAGGTCGGCAATACGCCCTTCATGTTCTCGTCCGACTTCCCGCACGAGGTGAACACCGAGCTGTGCCTCCACCATCTGGAGGAGATCTTCGAGCACGAGGAGCTGAGCGGGGAGGACCGCGACGCGATCCTTTTCCGCAACGCGGAGCGGTTCTACGCGGTCAGCGGGGACGGCGCCGCCCGCGAAGCCGCGGAGTAGGGAGCGCCATGTCGAACAACCGTTTCGACGTGAGCGGCAAGGTCGTCGTCATCACCGGCGCGGGGCAGGGTCTGGGCCGCGAATATGCGCTCGCCTTCGCCGGGGCGGGCGCGATTCCGGTCCTCGCCGAGCTGAACCGGGACAATCTGGCGAGCGTCGAAGCCGAGATACGCGACCGGGGCGGCGAGTGTCTCGCGATCGAGACCGACGTGGGATCGCCCGACTCGGTCGAGGCGATGGTCGCCGGGACGCTCGACGCGCACGGCCGGATCGACGTGCTGATCAACAACGCGGCGATCTTCGCGACCATCCCGCGCCGCGGCTTCGACGAGATCCCCTACGAGGAGTGGAACCGGGTGATCCACGTCAACGTCACCGGCTCCTGGCTTTGCGCCGCCGCGGTCGCGCCGGCGATGCGCGCGGCCGGGGAGGGGCGGATCGTCAACATCTCGTCGGGCACGGTTCCGCAGGGCTCGCCCGGGTTCATGCACTACGTCACGTCGAAGGCGGCCGTCGTCGGAATGACCCGGTCCATGGCGCGCGAGCTCGGCGACGACAACATCAACGTCAACGCCGTGATGCCGGGCTACACCCCGACCGAGATGGAGCACGCCAGCATGGACGACGCGCTGCACGGCTTCATCCAGGGCAAGCGCATCCTGAAACGGCCCGAGACCCCCGACGACCTGATCGGTCTGGTGCTGTTCCTCGCCTCCCCCGGCAGCGCCTTCATCACCGGCCAGTGCATCGCTTGCTGCGGCGGCGAGGTGATGCTGTAGGCTTGTCTCCTTAATCGTCATGGTCGGCGAAGGCCGACCATCCACGAGTTTTTAGGGCGCTGGAAACAAACAACAAATCGTGGATGGTCGGCCTTCGCCGACCATGACGGAAGGAAGAAAACCACTGAGGCGCCGGAATGGTCAAGCTCGACAGGATCTATACCGGCGGCGGGGATCGCGGCGAGACCTCGCTGTCGGACGGCACCCGTATCGCCAAGCACGCCGCCCGGACCGCCGCGATCGGCGATATCGACGAGGCCAACGCGGCGATCGGGCTCGCGCGGCTCCACGCCGGCGGGGGCGAGGCGGATGCGATCCTGGCCCGCATCCAGAACGATTTGTTCGATCTCGGCGCGGACATCTCGACCCCGGGCGACGGTTCCGCCGACGAAGGAAAGGCGCTCCGCATCCGCGCGGAACAGGTCTTGAGGCTGGAGCGTGAAATCGATGCGGTCTCGGCCGATCTCGGACCGCTGAAATCCTTCGTATTGCGCGGCGGGACCAGCGCGGCGGCCCATCTGCATCACGCCTGCACGGTGGCGCGCCGGGCGGAACGCTCGGCCTGGGCGGTGGCCGCGGCGGAGGAGGCGAACCCGGACGCGCTCACCTACCTCAACCGGCTCTCCGACCTCCTCTTCGTGCTCGCGCGCGAGGCCAATGCGGGCGGCACGGCGGACGTGCTGTGGCGGCCCGGCCTGACGCAGGACTGAGTCACACCGAGAGCCAGCCGCCGTCGATCGCCAGCGTGTGGCCGGTGACCATCGAGGACGCCGGGCTTGAGAGATAGAGGATGCCGCCGGCGAGTTCCTCGGGCTCTCCCAGCCGGCCGAGCGGCGTGCGGGCCTCGATCTCCGCCACCACCTCCGGCCGGCGCTGGCGCATGTCGGCGCCGAGATTGGTGTAGAAGAAGGTCGGCGCGATGGCGTTGACCCGGATGCCGCGGTCCGCCCATTCGACGGCGAGCGAGCGGGTCATGTTGACGATCGCCCCCTTGCTCGCCTGGTAGGGGATGTGCGGGAAGATCGTGTTGGCCCGGAACCCCATGATCGAGGCGATCGAGACGATCCGCCCCTCGCCCTGGGCCAGCATGTATTTCGCCGCGCGCCGGGCACAGACGAAGGCGGAGGTCATGTTGACCTCGATCACCTTGTCCCAGTCCTCGTCGGGAAACGTCTCGGTCGGCCCGCGCCGCGCGATGCCGGCATTGTTGATCAGGATATGAAGCCCACCGAACTGCTCCGCGGCGTCGTCGATGACTTCGTCGATCCGCTTGCGGTCGGCGACGTCGAGCTGCCACGGCTGTGCTATCCCGCCGGCTTCCCGTATCTCCCCGGTAACCCGCTCCGCCGCCGCCTCGTCGATGTCGGTGACCGCCACATGCGCGCCCGCTCCCGCGAGGGCGAGCGCCGCGATCCGCCCCAGCCCGCCCCCCGCGCCGGTGACCAGCGCGCTGTCGCCGTCGATGCGAAAGAGCGCGTCGATCGAAACCTTGTCGAAGCCCGCCATCGCTATCTCCCTCTTTTTCCGTCCTCAACCGTCGAGCGGCGGCCTCCGGTCGAGCAGCCCGGCGGCGCGCTCGAAGGCGTGCGCCGCGCGCAGCACCGTCGCCTCGTCCCAGTGCCGGCCGGCGATCTGCGCGCCGATCGGGGTTCCGTCCTCGAAGAAGCCGGCCCGCACCGCGAGGCAGGGATGGGCGGTGAGGTTGAATGGAACGCCGATGGTCGGCACGTCGATGAACGGGAAGGGTTCGGTGTCGTCGAACGGCGGCGCGGGCGTCATCATGCCGGTGGTCACCACGATGTCGCAGCGCGCCAGCACCGCTTCGAGCTCGGCCAGCAGCTCGGTCCGCCGGCGCTGCGCCTGGATGTAGTCGACGGCGCGGAACAGGCTCCCCAGCATCAGCCGGTTGCGCGCGAGCCGGCCGTACTCCTCCCAGCGGGTTTGCAGCCGTTCCTCGTGGATCGCGAAAGCCTCGGAGGGAACCAGGACCCGCCCGACCGCATGCCAGTCGATCAGGGACGAGACCGAGACTTCCTCCACCTCCGCGCCAAGTCCCGCGAGGGTTTGCGCCACGCCGTCGATGGCGGCGGCGATCTCCGGCGGCGAGGCGAAATCGTCGGTGTAGAAATGCCGCAGCAGGCCGACCCTGAGGCCCTTCACCCCGTCCTCCAGGCCCGAGACGTAATCCGGCACCGGGACGTCGGCGCTCATCGGGTCGCGCGGATCGTGCCCGGCGAGGACCTGCAGCATGATCGCGGCATCCTCGCTGGTCCACGCCATCGGACCGACGCAATCGAAGGAGTAGGTGAGCGGCATGTCGCCATAGGCGCTGACCCGGCCGATGGTGGGCTTCAGCCCCGCGATACCGCAAAACGCCGCGGGCAGCCGGATCGAGCCGCCGGCGTCGGTTCCGAGCGCGCCGAGGCAGAGGCCGGCGGCGACCGCCGCGCCCGATCCGCTCGACGACCCGCCGGTGATGCGCGCCGTGTTCCACGGGTTGAGCGCGGGCGGGAAGGGGGGCTCGGTCGACGGCCGGCCCCCGAAGGTGAACTCGTAGGTGTTGAGCTGGCCGAGCAGGACCGCGCCGCCCGCCTTGAGCCGGGCGATCGCGCCCGCGTCCTCGTCCGCCTCGAAATCGAGCATCACGCGGGAGTTGGAGGTCGTCTTCTTGCCCTTCCAGTAGAAGACGTCCTTCAGCGCGATGGGGATGCCGTGCAGCGGCCCGAGATCCTCGCCGCGCCCCAGCGCGTCCCCGGCCGCCTGCGCCGCCGCCATCGCCTCGTCCGCGAACACCCGGTGATAGGTACTGAGGCCGGGGTCGTAACGCTCGATGCGTTCGAGGCAGAGCGCGGTCACGTCGACCGGCGACAGCGTGCCGTCGCGGAACCCGCGCGCGGCCTCGGCGACGGTCGGAAGCTCAGCCGTCATCGCCCGGCGCCGGTGGCGTGAAATGGGGAAGCGTCCGGACCTCCCAGCTCCGGCCCGGCCGGCGGGTGCGTTCCGCCAGGTCCATCAGCGTGAAGTAGGTCTTGCGGAGATCGGCCTTCTCGTCCGCCGAGATCGGCACGCCGGAGGCTTCGATCAGCGCTTCGAACATCGCATCCCGATCCGCCATTGCGCCCTCCTCAACCGCGCGGGTCTATCGGCGTGGCGATGCCGGCGCGCGCCTCGATGACCTCGCCCGCCGCGAGCAGGCGTTCCTCGCCGAACCGGGCCGAGACGATCTGCACACCGACGGGAACGCCGTCCGCGAGGCTTACCGGGACCGAGAGCCCGGGCAGGCCGAGCAGCGAGATCGCCAGCATCGGCCGGTGCGCATCGAGCATTTCGCGCACCGCGTCGTCGCCCTTCTGGTCGTGGTCGATCGGGTAGGGGCGCTGCCACGAGATCGGCATGACCAGGATCGGGTGGCGCTCGAAGAAGGCGCACCATTCGCGCAGCATCGTGGTCCGCGCGGCGAGCGCCCGGACGTAAGCTTCGTAATCGAGATCCCCGGCATAGGCGCGGACCGAGGCGCGGGCGCGCTTCACCGCCTCGTCGCCGTAGCGTTCGATGCCGCTCGACGAAGCCGCGCGCTCGGCGGCCGTCGCCGCGCGCTCCTCCGCCATCAGGATCGGCCAGAACAGGCCGGCGGCATCGTCGAGCCGGGGCGGGGCCGCCTCCTCGACGTCGTAGCCCGCGTCCTGGAGCCAGGCGCCCGCCTTACGGACCGCCTCCGTCACCGCCGGATCGGCGTCGACGCCCGGCAGCGACGGGAGGATCGCGGCGCGGCTTCTTCCCGCCGCTTCCCCCGCGTCGAGCGGCACCGGGACCGACCAGGGGTCGCGCGGATCGGGCGCGGCCAGGGCTTCCAGGCCGAGGCGGATGTCGCCGATCGAGCGCGCGAGCGGGCCCTGGACGTTCGCCATCTGCGAGGAGATGCCGCGCTCCTCGGCGGCGGACGGGTTGAAATCGGGCACCCGGCCGAGGCTCGGACGCAACCCGGCCACGCCGCAGGCATAGGCCGGGTAACGCACCGACCCGGCGCGGTCGTTGCCGTGCCCGATCGGGCCGATGCCCGAGGCGACCGCGGCCGCCGCTCCGCCGCTCGACCCGCCCGGCGTGCGGCCCGGATCCCACGGGTTGAGCGTCCGCCCGTGCAAATCGTTGTCGGTGAAGTACCGGGTGGAGAAACCGGGGACGTTGGTGCGCCCGAGGATCACCGCGCCGGCCTTGCGCAGATTGGCGACCGAGATGCTGTCTTCCTCGGCGGCCATGTTGGCGAAGGCGGTCACGCCGTTGGTGGTCGCCCGGCCGGCATAGTCGACATTGATCTTGACCGTCACCGGGACCCCGTGGAGCACCCCCGGCGCCTCGCCCCGGCGGACCGCATCGTCCGCCCGGTCGGCGGTGGCGAGCGCCTCGTCGGCCAGCGGGTCGACCACGGCGTTGATCCGCGGATTGACCGCATCGAGCCTCGCGAGGCAGCTCTCCGCCGCCTCGCGGCTCGAAATCGCCCGCGTCCGGATGCCCCGGACCAGCTCTTCCGCCGTCCAGCGCCAGAGTTCGTCGGCCATGCCAGCCCCCTTGGTTCCGCGTGCCGGTTTTGCCTGCCCGGTCGAGCGTCTAGTTTACGGAGATGGACGCCTTGCCGGAAGAATACCCGCCCTGGGTGCCGCGCCTGCTGGAGGAGACGCCCATCGCGGCGATGCTCGGCGCGCGGCCGATTTCCTGCGACGCCGGGAGCGGCGCGTTCCGGATCGGCTTCGAGGGGAGAGACGCGTTCTGCAACATGCTCGGCGTGCTGCAGGGCGGCATGGTGACGACCATGCTCGACATGGCGATGTCGTTCGCCGCGATCGCCAGGATCGGCCCGGAGTTCCGCGTGCCGACGCTGGAGATGAAGACCACCTTCCTCGCCCCCGCGCGGCCCGGCCGTCTGATCGGCGAGGGCCGGACGGTGCGGACGGGCAAGACGATCTGCTTCATGGAGGGCCGCCTGCTGGATGGCGACGGCGTCCCGCTCGCGACGGCAACCGCCACCGCGCGGGTCTGGCGGGCGAGGGGGTGAGACCGCCCTTCGATACGCCGCTGCGCGGCTACTCAGGGTGAGGAGGTGGGGTGGTGGCCCCCAAACCGAAACACCTCATCCCGAGTAGGCCCGAAGGGCCGTATCGAGGGACCGCGTGCCCGTGAAGGCTTCCACCGCATTGCGGCGGCCGGCCGCGCTGATCGCCCTGGTGTGCCTGACCGAAGTGCTGACGATGGCCGGTTTCGCGGCCTACTGGTCGCTGCTGCCGGTGCTTCAGCCCGCCTGGCAGATGAGCAACGCGATGGCGGGGTGGCTGTCGGGCGCGTTTTTCGGCGGCTATGTCCTCGCGGTCCCGCTCCTCTCCGCGATAACCGACCGGGTCGACGCCCGCCGCATCGTCATTCTGGGCGCGGCGCTTTCCGCCCTCGGCCTGGCGGGGCTGGCGCTCTTCGCGGACGGTTTCTGGTCCGCCCTGCCATGGCGCGTGATCGCCGGCGCCGGGCTCGCCGGCAGCTACATGCCGGGCCTCAAGATGCTCACCGACCGGCTGCCGGAGACCCGGCACGCACGCGCGGTGGCGTTCTACACGGCGAGCTTCAGCATCGGCACCGCGCTCTCCTATTCGCTCGGGGGCGTCGCCCATGAGTGGTTCGGGTGGCGCGGGGCATTTCTGTTCACCGCCGCCGGGCCGGTGCTGGCCGGCATCGTGCTGGCGTTGGCGGTCGTGCCGCGGGCGCCCGAGGCGGCGGTCGAAGAGCGCGGCCACGTGCTGGATTTCCGCCCGGTTCTGCGCTCGCGCGAGACGATGGGCTACATCATCGCCTATGCCGGACACGGGGCCGAGCTGTTCGCCATGCGCTCCTGGATCGTTCCGTTTATCGTGTTCTGCCTCGGCGCCGGTGCCGGGTTCGAGCTCGACGCAACGCTCTTCGCCACCGTATTCGCCCTCATCTCGGTGGTCTCCAGCATTGCCGGCGCGGAGCTCGCGTTGCGCATCGGACGCGCGCGCCTGATCGCCTGGGTCATGCTGGGGACCTTCGCGATCAGCATCGCGACCGGATTTTCCTCTCCGCTGCCCTTCGCCGTCGTGGTTGTCCTGTGTTTCCTCTATTCCGCCGCGATCCAGGCGGACTCGGCGGCGCTCACCGCCGGCGCGGTTGCGACCTCTCCGGTGGGGCATCGCGGGGCGACGCTCGCGGTGCATTCGATATTCGGGTTCAGCGGATCCCTGTTCGCGCCGGCGCTGGTGGGCGTGGTGCTCGATCTGGCGGCTCCGCTGGGGGGCGCCAACGCCTGGGGGCTCGCCTTCCTGGCGATGGGCTCGATGGCGTTGCTGAGCTTCCTCTGCGCACTCCCCTTCATGATGCCGCGCCGGCGCTGACCCGCAGCATGTCCGCGATCTCCGGGCCGTGGGTCAGAGTCATCATGTGGCCCGCGCCCGGCAGGTCGGCGAGCGTGGCGCCGGGGATCGCGCCGGCGACCAGCTCGGACAGCCGGGCGTGCAGGGGATCGGTCGCCGCGCCGCGGATCACCGCGACCGGCGCGGCGATCGCCGCGAGGTCCGCTGGGCGCATTTTCAACCGTTCGACGGCGTCCAGGTTGTCGGCCAGACGCTCCGGCAGGGCCAGCATCCGGTTCCGCGTGTCCCCGTCGAGCCCGCGCCAATAGCCCGGCCGGCCGTTGAAATAGTCGAGATACGCCTCCATCGCCGCGTCGTTGAGCCCGCCCCCGCGCACCGTGTCGATGAAGTCCCGGTTGCGCCCGGAAATCTCGTCGGCGAAGACGGTCTCGCCGGCCGCGCGCAGCAGCGGGTATGGCGCGGGTTCGAGCAGGGTCAGCCGGCCCACCAGCTCCGGCCATTCCAGCGCCAGCACCAGCGAGATCGTGCCGCCATAGGAGTGGCCGACGATATGGGCCGGCCCGCCCGCGCCGTTCGCCAGCTCGGCCCGGATCGCCGCGGCCGCCGCTTCGGCTTCGTCGCGGATCGTCATCGGCGCCGGGCCCGCGAAGGCGGCGGTTTCGCCGTACCCCGACGGGTTCACCGCGGCGGTGCGAAACCGGTCCCGGACCAGCGCCGCGATGGGCCGCCAGATCGAAGCGCCGGCCGCACCCGGCGGCAGGAGAATGAGCAGCGGCAGCGAGCCGTCGTCCGGCCCGCCGGCCTCGTAGCCGATTCTCCGGCCGTTACAGTCGACAAGCGGCATGATGCGGAGATGGGGCGCCTGGAGTCTGTCCGTTAGAGTTGTAAGCGAGGCTTGTAGCCAGCCCGTGGCGCGTCCCTCGATACGGCGCTGGCGCGCCTACTCGGGATGAGGAGGTTTTGTTGGCCAATTTCAACAATATCCTCACCCTGAGTAGCGGCGTCAGCCGCGTATCGAAGGGCGCGCCCCGGCCCTGGCAGCGGTTGAGTCGGAAACGGACAGGCTCTAGTCCTTCGCGTAGGGACTCGCGACCAGCTCCTTCTCCGCGTCGGTTGAGCCCAAGGGCGGGGTCGCGACGTAATGATCGGGCGTGCCGGCGCCGTTGCCGCGCCTCGCGCGCGCCTCGTCCGGGGTCTCGATCGCGTCCTTCGCAGCGAGCGCCTGCTTGCGGTCCACCATGAAGGGTTCCGGCGAGTCGGGAGGCGGCATCATGCTGGCGTGGTAATAGGCCATCTTCTGGTTCGCCGGGTCGAGCTTCTTGGACGGGTCGATGTCGCGCTGGTTGGTCGCCTTTGGCGCGGTGGTGACGCCGTCGATCACCTCGTGGTCGAACCACCACTTCTTGGCCGGGTTGCGCTTGCCGTTGCCCAGCGCGTCGTCGAGCCAGGCGGCGACCGGCACCATCAGCGGCTTCAGGAACATCGCGTTGATGCCGAGCCAGCTAGCGACGCGCGTGACCAGCGGGCCGTCCGCGTCCACCACCTTGTTGAGCGGGCACGTCTTCATACAGCGCCCGCAGGCCGAGCCCTTGACGTTGGTGAGGCGATACCGGGTGCAGCGCTCGACGTCCGGCTTCCAGATCTCGTAGCCGTTGAACATCACCTTGTCGCCCCACGGGATCGCGTCGCAGGGGCATTCGCGGGCGCATTTGAAGCAATTGCTGCAGAAATACTGGAGACCGAAATCGATCGGCCTGTCGGGCACCAGCGGCATGTCGGTGGTCAGCACCACGGTCTTGAGCCGCGGCCCGAGAAACGGGTTGAGGATCAATTCGCCGATCCGGGACAGTTCGCCCAGCCCGGCCCAAAGCACCAGCGGGATGTGCAGCACATCGCTGTCCGCGTTGGTCTGCGAGCGCGCCGGGAAGCCGACGGCGCGCAGGAGGTCCGCCATCACCGAGGCGATCTCGGCGCCCCTCAGATAGGCGCGCATCGACTGGGCGCCGGAAATCCAGTCGTCGCCGCTTGCCCCTTCCATGGTGTCGAAGCCCTGGTCGATCAGTATGACGACGGCGTATTTGTGGTAGGGCTCGATGGCCTCGCCGTTCTCCTTGTGGGAATACCAGGCGTAGCGCGGCACCTCGCACACGCCCGCGACGTCGGCGCCGAGAAAATAGGCGAGCGACTTGAGCGCCCTGGTATTGGCTTCCGCGTCCTGGAAGCGGCCGGTGTCGACCTCGGCGACCGGCCCGTCCTGATAGGGCACCATCTTACGGATGACATTGAGCTGGCTGAGCGAGAGCGGGTGCTTGAAGGCGAACACCCGGCGCGCCATCTGCGCCTTCACCCCGAGATCGCCCTGCAACGCGCGCTCGAAGAAGCTGGCGCGCTTGGAGACGCGCGGCACCTCGTCGTCCGCGATCAGCGTCGTCGGCCGGTCGACGCGCTTGACGGTCTCCATGGCGAAGGGTCCGAGATCGGTGCGCCGCCTGGCGCGGCGGTTCCGCTCGCGCCCCGACCGCGCGCCGTTGCGCCCGAGCCAGTAGCCGAACTTTCTCGACGCTCCCGCCGCTCCCGCCGCCAGCGGCCTGTCGACCGCCAGCCCGTAGTCGGTGGAGACCACGCAAAGCGAGAACGCCTCGTCCACGAACGGGTTGACGATACGTTCGCCCTGCCGGACCGCGAGCCCGGCGAGCACGGCGAGCCGGTCGGTGTCGAGGCGTTCGGCGCCGACCCCGTGCATGTGGGCGCCGTAGCCCATCACGCGGATATGGCCGGCGATCAGGGCGGCGATCTCGGCCGCGCGCATCTCCGCGTTCGCCGCCACCGCCGGCAGCGTCCATTCATGGGCGGGATTGCCTGCCTCCGCGATCCGCGCGTGTTCGACGAGGACGACGATGGCGCGGTCGTGACCGTCGCAGCGCTCCGCGCCGGCGAGCCACGCGTTGTCCGGGATGGCGCAGATGCCGACCTGGCTCGCGTCCATGAAATAGCCGACACCCTTGATGTCGACCGCGCGCCGCGCGGGGTCGTCCGAGACCGGCGCCTTTTCCTTCGCCGCGTCCGCGTCGGCGAACTCGGCGTAGAGCCGGGTGAATTTCTCCAGCGCGTCCACGAGCCGGCCCTCGGCGCGCGCTCTCTCCGGAGCTTCGAGGCGCGCGCGCCCGGCCTCCGCCGCGATCACGGAATCGTCGCGCGGCAGCGTCTCCAGCGGAAACAGGCCGTAATGGAACGGTCTATCGGCCGACCGGGATCGGAACAGCATGGGTTTGTCCCCTGAGCTTCGGCGAGCGCTGTTCCTGACGGTTACACGGACGCGCCCGCGATGCCAAGCCAATTGGGGCCTGCGACATGCGCGGCGCGTTCGGATATAAAGTTTGCACCTACGATCCTGTATCTGGAGTTCGTAACCGCACAACCCGCGCTCACGAAACTGCTACCGGGAGGAACCAATGAGGCATGTCCCAACGGGATTTCTTCTGTCCGCGGCCCTGGCCGCCGGCGCTTTCGCCGCCGGCGCCGGAATGCCGTCATCGGCCGACGCGGTCCAACTCAAGGCGGCGACTTTCATGTCGCCCAAACACCCGATCAACCGCGGCGTCATTCCGGCGCTCGCGAAGAGCCTGGCCGAGGAAACCGGCGGTTCGCTGACCGTCAAGCTGTTCCCCGCCGGTCAACTCGGCAAGGGCCCGGTCGCGCAGTACAAACGGGTGGTCGACAACGTGGCCGAAATCACCTTCGGCATCCAAGGCTACACGCCGACCATCTTCCCGCGCACCATGGTGGTGGGCCAGCCGGGCGTCGGCAACAGCTCGCAGGAGGTGACCGAGAAGATCTGGAAGGTCTACGACCAGTATCTCAAGCCCGAATACAAGGAGATCAAGGTACTGGCGTTGTTCTCCAACTGGCCGCCGGTCCTGATCACCCGCAAGAAGCAGATCACCAGTCTGGCCGACGCGAAAGGAATGAAGATCAGGGCGCCGTCGCCGGCCAACATACCTCAGCTGAAGGCCTGGGGCGCCGCCGCGGTCTATATGCCGGTCTCCAAGATTTACAATGCCTTGCAGACCGGCGTCCTCGACGGCGTCTACATCTCGCCCGGCGCGCTCTATCGCCCGTGGCGGTTGGCCGAGCCCGGCGAATACGTGACCGCCGGTCTGAACGGTCCCACCTCGCTGTTCTTCATCGCCATGAACAAGCAGGTCTGGAACGGCCTGTCGCGGGAGCACAAGGCTGCGGTCGACAAGCACACCGGCGCGGGATACAGCGCCATGGCGGCAAATTTCTGGGGCAATATCGACGCCGGCCAGTTGAAGACCGCGATGACCGAGCAGAAAGGCGTCAAGTTCCACCAGCTGTCCAAGGAAGCCGCGGCGGCGTTCGATGCGGCGACCGCCCGGTCCGTCGAAGCCTATCTCGCTGCCCAGGAGAAGAAGGGGGTTCCCGCCCGGGCCATCTACAAGGCCGTCACGCAGTAAGCCCCGGCCCGCCAGCGGGACGGTCGAACCCGTGTTCGGGATCGAACCGGCCGCGGACCGCGTGCTCGACCTCGTCGACCGCGCGGTCCGCCCGGTCGCGCTCTATGCCGGCGGCGCCGCCGTGGTCGGGCTCGCCGTGCTGACCGTGGTGGCGGTGGTCTTTCGCTATGTCTTCAACGCGCCGATCTTCGGGGCCGACGATTTCAACCAGATCCTGCTGGTCCTGACGGTGGCTTTCGCCGTCGGGTATAGCGGGCGGAGCGGCGGCCAGGTGGTGGTCGAAATCCTCGGCATCGTTTCCGGGCCGACGCTGACCCGCTGGACCGACATCGTCGTCAAGGCGGCGGGCTGCGCGATGATGGCCGTCCTGGTCTGGATGCTCGTCGAGAGCGGCATCAACGCCGCGAAATACGGCGAGACCACGCTGTCGCTCGAGCTGACGTTGCAACCTCTCTTCTGGGCGCTGGCTTTCGGCATGGCGCTCTACGGCCTCGTCCTGCTGGCGGAAACCATAACCCTGATCCGGGGGCGGGACCCGGCCCGAGCGGCGGGCGCCTCGACCGACATGTAATCGGGAAGCCGGGTTTGTCGGCCACCGCCATCGGAGTCATCGGCCTCGTCGCGCTGTTCGTGCTCCTGTTCCTGCGGATGCCGGTGGCGATGGCGATGATGGCGGTCGGCTTCTTCGGCACCGCCACGATGATCGGCACCAAGGCGGCGCTCAGCAGCCTGTCGAGCGAGTCCTTCGAGATCGCGGCGACCCTGCCGCTGACCGTCATCCCGCTATTCGTGCTGATGGGCAACCTGGCCGGCGTGTCGGGGATGAGCGCGGATTTGTTCAACGCCGCCTATGCCTGGCTCGGGCACCGGCGGGGCGGGCTCGCATCGGCGACCGTCGCCGGCTGTGCCGGTTTCGCCGCGCTGAGCGGCTCCTCCATCGCCTCGGCGGTGACCATGGGCCGGGTCGCGCTACCCGAGATGAAGCGGTTCGACTACGGCGACAGCCTGGCGACCGGCGCGGTGGCGGCGGGGGGAACGCTCGGTATCCTGATCCCGCCGTCCACCGGCCTGATCATCTACGCCATCCTGACCGAGCAATCGATCGGCCGGCTGTTCATGGCCGGCGTGGTTCCGGGACTGCTGCTGACCGGTCTGTTCCTTGTCGCGATCGCCATCGTGACCCGCATCAAGCCCGAGCTGGGGCCGGCGGGGCCGGCCAGCTCGCTGGCCGAGAAGCTGTCGACGCTGCGGCGTTCCTCGACATTCGTGGTCATCGTGCTCGCGACCATCGGCGGCATTTACATGGGTGTCTTCACCCCGGTCGAGGCGGCCGGCGTCGGCGCCTTCCTCGCGTTCTGCGTGGCGCTCTACCGCAAATCCCTCGACCGGGAGAAGGTCCGGTTCGTCATCCTGCAAACCCTGCAGACCACGGCCACCGTCTTCATGATCCTGATCGGGGCCCACATCTTCATTCCGTTCATGGCGCTGACCGAGCTTCCGTCCGATCTGGTGACCTTCCTGGTGAACCTCGATATCGGCAAGACCGGCGTGCTGCTGATCATCCTCGCGACCTACATCGTGCTCGGCACCTTCCTCGAGGGGCTGGCCATGCTGGTCCTCACCCTTCCAGTGGTGTTCGAGGTGATCACCCAGCTCGGGATGAGCCCGATCTGGTTCGGGATCGTGGTGGTGATCGTCCTCGAGATGGGCCTCATCAGCCCGCCGGTCGGGGTCAACGTGTTCGTCGTCAAGAGCGTCGCCCCCGACGTCCCCATGGGAACCATCTTCCGCGGCATCTGGCCGTTCTGGTTCGCCATGGGCGTCTGCCTGCTGATCCTGGTGGCGTTCCCGGAAATCGCGACCTTCCTGCCCGACAGCATGTTCGACACCTGACCGGGCAACGCACGGCACGGTCGCCACCGACTTCCCCCTCACTCCGGCCCTCTCGCCGCCGGGAAGAGAAAGAGTTGCGGCGCCGGCCGTTCCTTATCTTCTCCCCTCCCGCTCGCAGCCCGGATCGCGCGCCACACCCGGAACGGGGTCGCGGGCATGATGAGATCGGTCACGCCGAGCGGCCGCAGCGCGTCCACGATGGCATTGACGATCACCGCCGGCGCGGGCGTGGTGCCGCCCTCTCCGCCGGCCTTGATGCCGAGCGGGTTGGTGGGCGAGGGAACCTCGTTCAGCGCGGTCTCGAAGAACGGGAATGCGTCCGCGCGCGGCAGGGCGTAATCCATGAACGAGCCCGCCAGAGGCTGCCCGCTTCCGGGATCGTTGACGCAGACCTCCCACATCGCCTGGCCGACCCCCTGGACGATGCCGCCATGCGTCTGGCCGTCGACGATCAGCGGGTTGATCGCGCGGCCCACGTCGTCCACCGCGGCGTAGCGGACGATGCCGACATCGCCGGTCTCCGGATCGACCTCCACCTCGCAGACATGGCATCCGTTGGGAAAGACCGGGGTGTGCATCTCGTTGTCGGCGACGATCCCGAGCTCCCCGCCATCCGATGCCGCGGCGACTTCGTAGAGCGTCACCGTGCGGTCGGTGCCGGAGACCGCGAAGCGGCCGTTCTCGAAGACGATATCGATTTCCGCCGCTTCGAGCAGCCCGGCCGCGACCGGCTTCGCCTCTTCCAGCAGCGCATCGACTCCCTTGACGATCACCGTTCCCGCCATCCGCATCGAACGGCCCGAATGCGACCCGCCGCCGACGCTCACGACATCGGTATCCCCCATGACGATCCGGACCTCGTCGAAGCGGACGCCGAGGCGTTCGGCGGCGACCTGGGCGAAGCTGGTCTCGTGGCCCTGGCCGCTCGGCTGGGTGCCGATCGTCACCTCGACCCGCCGGTCGGCGCCGAGGACGCGGATCCGGGCCTGCTCGACCGGCGTGCCGATCGAGGATTCGACGTAGTGGGCGACACCGCGCCCCAGCAGCCGGCCGCGCGCCTCCGCCTGTTCCCTGCGCGCGGCGAACCCGTCCGGATCGGAGAGCCCGAGCGCCATATCGAGGCTCTTCTCGTATTCTCCGCTGTCATAGGTCATGCCGACCGCGTTGCGGTAGGGCATCTCGTCCGGCGCGACGAGGTTCCTGCGCCGCAGCTCCACCGCGTCGACGCCCAGCTCTTCGGCGGCGATTTCGATCAGCCTTTCGATCGCGAAAATGCATTCCGGGCGGCCCGAGCTGCGATAGGCGTTGGTCGGCGGGGTGTTCGAGAAAGTCGCGCGCGAGCGCAGCCACGCGGCCGGCACGCGATACGAGCCGGTAACGATCCCCGACCCTTTCGACAGCGGCGACAGCGAGACGCAGCGCGCGCCGACATTGCTGAGATTTTCCGCCCGCAGGCCGAGGATCGCGCCGTCCCGGTCGAAAGCGAGCGCCACCTCGGTCACCAGGTCGCGGCCCTGGTAGTCGCTGATCAGGGCTTCGCTACGGTCCACGGTGCACTTGACCGGCCGGCCCAGCTTCCGCGCCGCCCAGGCGGCCAGCGGGAACTCGACATAGCAGCGGTTGCGGGTGCCGAAATTGCCGCCGACATCGTAGGCGTGGACCCGCACGCGGTCCGGCTCGACGCCGAGCACCGCGGCGATCTCGCGCTTCTGGCGGACCGCGCCGCCGCTTCCGGCGTGGACGGTGTAGCGCCCGGTCTCCGCGTCGTAGACGGCGAGCGCCGAGCGGGGTTCCAGCGGGCAGCCGGTCACCCGGGGGATGACGAAGCGGCGGGTGACGACATGGGCGGCGACGGCAAAGGCGGCTTCGGTGCCCGCCTCGTCGCCGAAGAAGGTCTCGACGAGAACGTTGTCGGGCCGGCCGTCCCAGACCGGCGGCGCGTCCGGTCCGGCGGCGTCCGCGGTGTCGGTGACCGCTTCCAGCGGTTGGTAGTCGACGAACACCGCCTCGGCGGCGTCGCGCGCTTCCGGGGCGGTCCCGGCGACGACCATCGCGACCGCCTCGCCGACATAACGCGCCTTGTCGAGCGGCAGCAGGGAGTGATCGCCGACGAACACCTCGGCCCCGCCCGGCCCGTGCAGCTTGAGGTCGAAGCGGGTCCTGGGCAGCGGGCTGTGGTCGAGCCCGCCGAGCCCGTCCGCCGCGCAGTCCGCGCCCGTGAACACCGCCAGCACCCCCGGCAGCGCCAGGGCGGCGGCTTTGTCCACCGACAGGATGCGCGCATGCGGGTGGGGCGAGCGCACCATCGCCGCATACGCCTGGCCGGGCAGGGAGAAGTCGTCGGTGAAACGGCCCCGCCCGGTCAGCAGGCGCGAATCCTCCTTGCGCCGGACCGGCCGGCCGATGGTCCCGAAGTGTTCGATGCTACGCCCGCGACCTAAAGCCTGTCCGTTTCCGACAAGAGCGCCTTTACCCGTGCCCCTCACCCCGGCCCTCTCCCCGCTGGGGAGAGGGAGAGTAGCGGCGCCGACCCCTTTCTACCTTCTCCCCTCCCGCTTGCGGGAGGGGCCGGGGGAGGGCGAACCGCGCCGTCCTGACCCGATAGGGTCGGAAAACGATCTGGCGTCCCGATCTTGAAGTTCGTGTGACTACGCATCGGCTGTGCGGTCTTCTCAGCTTCACCGCTTCTCCCGTCATGCCCGGACTTGTTCCGGGCATGACGGGAGACAACGGGCGAGGCGGTGCCAACGAAAGCGGACGCGCCCTAGTGGAGTTCGGCGACGCGCTCGCGGGTGTAGATGTCGTTCCACTGCCGGTAGGAGTATTCCCACCGGTAACCGGAAGCCCGCGGCTCGGGCGTGAGGTCGACCGGCTCGCCGCCGCGATAGACCGCCCTGATCGCCTCCCGCTTCTGCAGGATCGCGATGTCGTCCAGCGGGTTGCCGGCGACGACCGTGATGTCGGCGTAGGCGCCCTCGGCGAGGCGGCCCACGTCGCCGCGCTCGCGCAACAGCGCCGAGTTGCCGCTGGTCGTCGCCTTCAGGGCCTCGCCCGGCGTGAAGCCGAGATCGTCCACCATCAGCTCGAGCTCCTTCGCGTGCCACTCCCCGTAGGGGGTGACCGCGAAGCCCGAATCGGTGCCCACCATGAAGGGCACGCCCTGCTCGCGCGCCCTGATCAGCATTTCGCACGCATCGTCGATGACCCGCCGGTTCTGGTTGGGCCGCCACTTGAAGCAGGGGTCGGTCGGGCGGGTGAACTCGATGGTGTTGGCCATGAAGGTGAGCGCTGGGGACAGGGTGGCGCCGCTTTCCAGCACCGCGTCCAGCCCTTCCTCGTCCATCTCGAAGGCGTGGAAGATTATGTCGACGCCCGCGCGGGCCGAGGTCAGCACAGCCTCCCGCCCCACCGCATGGACGATGACCTTGCGCCCGAGCCGATGGCTTTCCTCCACCATCGCGTCCATTTCGCGCTGGTTGAAGCAGGCCATCAACTCGCCGTCCGAATCCTTGCGGTGCAGCCCGTCGAGCGCGATCTTGACGAAATCCACCCGGTCCTTGACCTGCATGCGGATCTCTTCGATCGCCTCGTCGGTGTTGCGCACCAGCACGCCGACCGAGCTTTCCGGGACGCCGATCCACATCGGGTACCAGTCGGCGAGCCCCTGGCGCGCGGTGATCTGGCGCCCGGAGGTGGTGATGCGCGGCCCGTCGAACATGCCGGCGTTGATCGCGTCGCGGACGCCGACCGTGGTGCGCCCGGTCGAGGCCGGATCGGCGATCGAGGTGTAGCCCGCCTTCATCACCGTCTGCGCCGCGCGGAGCGCGCGCAGCGCCCGGTATTCCGGCGGCGAGAACATGTCGATGTCCTCGTTCGCCTGGGCGTCGCCGTAGCTCAGATGGACGTGGATGTCGATCAGCCCCGGCATGACGAAATCGGCGCTGTGGTCGACGACCTCCTCGCCCGGCCGTTGATCCGGCGCTTCGGCCGACGGGCCGACATAGGCGATCCGGTCGTCGTCGATGACGACCGTCCGGTCGGTCTTCGCGGTCTCGTCGAGGCCGTCGAACAGCGTCCCGCAGATCAAGTGCTTGCGCATGTCGTCCTCCGTACCCGCCGCCCCGAACTCAGATCGGTATGGCGATCAGGTTGTTGATCATGCCGTGGTCGCAGACGACGACGCGCTCCCTGAACCGCGCACCCCCGTCGCCGACCACGATAACGTCACGATAGGCGCCGGTCGAGAACACCGCCATCGTCCCGTCGCGCATCGTCCGGGTCACCAGATAGTTCGAGTGGACCCGGTATTCCGCCCCTTCCGCGCCGAGGACGCGGATGGCGCTCACCATGTGGCGGTAGCGGTGCGGCTCGAAGACATTGGCGTGGCGTACCGAGACGACGCGGTCGAGCAGCATCGCGCGCGAATCGCACCAGACCAGGGCGGCGGGCAGGCCGCGTTCCTCGTTGTCGCGCGTGGCGATCCGGTAGACGCAGGGATCGGTGAAGAAATCCGGCCAGTCCTCCAGCCTGTCGTCGTCGATCGCGTGCACGTATTCCGCCATCAGCGCGGTTATCGCCGCCGGCACATGCGCCGAATCCTCCACCAGGGTCGCCATCAGACGCCCATCAGCGCGCGATAGGCGGTCCAGAAGCCGCGCACGCCGCATTCGGACGCGCGGCTGTTGACGATGCTCTCGACGGACCGGCCCGCCATTTCCATCACCGAGGACTTGTCCTTGTCGCCCTCGATCCCCTTCTGCACCAGCGAGCCCACCATCCCGTCCTCGAGCGAGATGTAGCCCGAGGGTCCGATCAGATTGCCCTGCTTGAGCCGGATCCGGGTTTGCCGCTCGTCGTCGTCGGCATAGCCCAGCACCGTCCAGACCAGCTCCGAGCCTTCCGGCCCGCGCGGAACCAGGTAGCGGGTGGCGATGGTGTTGTGGATCTGCTGCAGGACGAAGTTGGGAAAGGCGGTCTGGATCGCCGTGGTGATGCCGTCGCCGAACTCGTCCCACTGCTCGATCACCGAGGGGTCGTTGAGGCCGAACTCGTCGAAATCCTCGCCGCCGCTCCGGAACGCCTCGGTCTCGTAGACTTCGCCGTGCCGGTCGGTCGCCATCTTGGACCAGCTCAGATGGTGCCAGCCGCGCTCGCTCATCTCGATCGCGCCTTCCATGGTGAAGCGGTTGAGCTTCAGCCGCGTCGCCCAGGCATGGAGGATCGTCGCGTGGTAGGGATCGGTTGCGTTCTCGAAATAGAGCTTCCAGTTGGAATCGAGATACTGGCTGTAATAGCCGAGCACCTTGAACGGACGCGAGGTCATGCGGCGGTAATTCGGCATCAGCCGCGCGCCGATATAGGCTTCGAGCGGCGGCGTGGCGTCGGAGAACGTGCCGAAGATTATCCCGCCGAGGCTCTCGACGCGCAACCGGTCGAGCCCGTTCTCCGCCATGTCGAAGGTGGCCGGCATGCCGCCCTTGCCGTTGATCCCCTTGGCGAAGGGCACGCTCTTCAGGCACCCCTCAAGGTCGTACGACCAGTTGTGATAGATGCACATCAGCCGGTCGACCCGGCCGAACGGCTCGAACAGCAGCATCGTCCCCTTGTGGGCGCAGCGGTTGACCAGCGCGTTGATCCCGCCGCCGGCGTTGCGCAGCACGATCACCGGCGTGTCGCCCACGTCGATCAGACGGTAGTCCCCGGGCTCCGGCAGCTCCGCCTCCAGCCCGAGATAGTGCCAGACCGGCCCGCGAAAGATCCGCCGCATCTCGGCCGCGTAGATGTCGGGATCGGAGAACACCGCATAGGGCGCCCGCGCGACGCCTTCCTCCGGCCAGTCTATGAGGGTGTTGTTGTCGGCCATTTTCGCTTCGTTCCAGGCTTCCTGAGGCATCTTTCCACATCTTGCGGGGCGAAGACGACCCTATGCATCGGTCTCCGGTTTCTTCGAGCGACGCGCATGAAGGCCCCGGATTTCATCGAAAACCCGGTCGGCAGGGATCGCTCGTTCGGAATCGGCGTTCATGGCCGCGGCCACCGGAACGACCTCGTCCCGCAACCAGCGTTCGACCGCGGCGTCGCGTTCCTGCAAGGCGCGCAGCCCGTCAACCGTCCAGTAAAGTCAAATGAACACAGAACCCGTCTTCGGGGTTTCGGGCATGCTACTCCCCTGCGGCCGGGCGTTCCCGATCTATCAGAAACCTGGTCAGGGTATCGACAGACCCTTCCAATTTGGCGAGCCGTTCCCGCACGCTGGCCATGTCCCGATGCAAGGTCCACAGGAACCCGAGAAACGCCACGGCGACCGCGAGGGCCGCCCATTCGAAGGTGGACATGATCGGAACTCTCCTGCACCGCAACCACACCGAGCATATCGGAAAACTCTCGCATTTTTCCAGCGAGTTCCTTTCTCACCCGTCCCGTTCGACTACAGGCTCCCGCATGCAACGTTAGCCTGGATTTCTCACCGAGGGCCGAAGAGGAGCCTGCACCGCGGCCGACCCAAGCCTGTCACCCCGGCCTTGAGCCGGGGTCCAGAGCCACAGGCACTGCTCTCGTCCTGCTTCCCCGGATCGAGGTCCGGGGCAGGCCTGGACCCCGGCTCAAGGCCGGGGTGACAACGGGGCGATCGACAGACTGCGTGCTTCACCGAAACCACCGGCGAGCGGGCAAACCCTTGTCGTGTAATCGTTCCCGTGCGCTGGACACAAGAAGCGCCCGCCGCTCGTGAGAAATCCGGGTTAGGCGGAACCCGCTCTGTCGGGTCGCCCGCCGGCACCGGGTCGTGATAGGCTCCCCCCATGCTCGACGGTTTCGACAGGTCGCAGGATTTCTTCGCCGCTCTCGAAGCGCGCCGCGCGGGCATTCTCGACGCCTGCACCAAATGCGGCGAGTGCGTGCGCGTCTGTCCGATGCCGGGGCCGGCCGGGCTCGACGTGTCCGACGCCGAAGCCGTGGCCGCTGGCGTCATCGATCTGATCCGCACCGGGGAGGGGCCCGATGCGGCGCGCCGCTGGGCGGAAATCTGCACCGGCAGCGGGCATTGCATCCCGGCCTGCGAATACGGCGTCAACCCGCGCTTCATGCTGGCGCTCGCCCGGATCGCGGACCTTCGCGCCTCGCGCCCGGCCGGCGACCTCAGGACCGGCGGCGGCAAGCAGTTCGGCGCGATGAGCCGGGGCGTGCAGACCCTTTCCCGCCTCCAGCTCCCACCCGACCTGCTGGCGCGGCTGGGCCAGATCGGCGCGCTCGCGCCCGAGCCGGAGAACCCCGAGACGATCTTCTACACCGGCTGCAACGTGCTGAAGACGCCCCATATCGCGCTCCTCTGCCTCGACGTTATGGACGCGCTCGGGGTCGAATACGTCGTGCGCGGCGGGCCGAGCCATTGCTGCGGCGTCTACCAGTTCCGCTCCGGCGATCTGGAGAAGTTCGCCGATCTGTCGGGGCGCACCATCGACCGCTTCGCCGAATCCGGCGTCGACGAGGTGCTGTCCTGGTGCCCGAGCTGCCAGATCCATCTCGGCGAGGCCGCGCTGGAGACGCATGAAGGGGCCGGCGATTCGCCGTTCGACCTCACCCCCTTCGTGATCTGGCTGGAGAGCCGGCTCGACGATCTGCGCCCGCTGATGACCCGGCGGGTGGAGAAGCGGGTCGGGCTGCACGAGCACCCGGGCGTCGCCGGCATCGCCGAGGCCGCAGAGAGCATCCTGCGCGCGGTACCCGGCCTGGAGTTCGTCGATCTCGCGCAGCCGCGCGTCGGCTATATGTGCAACACGCTCTCGGTGCTGCCCGACTACAAGCGGGACGTGCATGCCGAACAACTCGCCGCGGCGGAGGCCGCCGGGGTCGACGCGCTGGCCGGGATCTACCATGCCTGCCACCGCGAGCTCTGCACCCACGAGCGCGACTGGCCGTTCGAGGTGGTCAACTTCATGGAGCTGGTGGGCGAGAGCATGGGGCTCGCCCGCCCCGACCTCTTCAAGCGGCTCAAGATCATGCAGGACGCCGACACCGTCCTCGCCGACTCGGTCGACATGATCGCCGAATACGGCCTCGACGCGGGCCGCGTCCGCGAGGTCGTGGTCGGCGCGATGCTGTCCGAACAGCCGCTGCCGCTGGGGCGCTCCTGAAGCGGGTTTCAGGCGGGCCGGGGACCATCTCCATTATTTTCCCGGAGCGCATGCGTGTCTCTTACGGGCCAAATCGAAAAACCTGGTTCGCCCGTGGGCAGGTTCCTCAGACAGATGTTTCCAGCCAGGAGGAACCGTCGTCTGCTAAATGAGGCCCGCAACGAGTTAGACGGACGGGAAACGATCTGCCGCTTGGACGAAGGCACGCCGTCCACGGTCCATAGTTTGATCGGGGGCGCCATCGACTATCGCATCCGGTATCACTTTGCAATCACACCCGCTGAACGGATGACAATGGCCCGGGAAGGGGCTTGGATGGTTGCGGATACCGACGATGTCATTCATGAATTGCGGAAGTCCCCGTCCAGATTCCCTGATTACACGGTCACCGCGCTTGGCGCAGCCCCGGATGGCGAAGAAGACTGGCAACACTTCTTCGAAAACGAAACCGATGAAGGTCACTTCACGATCTGGAACCGGTCTGACCCCAGGCCGGACCTATCTCCCTTGATGTTCTCCGTGAGGTATGGCGCACACTTCCCGGCCAAGCTGGCGTTGAATTGCGTCCTTGAGTTCTTCGACCACCTCGACCGGACGGCCGAAGCGATATCGGCGAATAGCCGCAAACCCACTGCGGATGAAGAAGCGCGTCTTGCCCGCTTTTGTTTGATGTTGTCTCTTTTCGAAGCGGTCCGGCGCAGCGGGAGGGGATGGCCCCCAATATTTTTGGGCGCAAAATTGCCCGGCAATGCCGAAGACCTGTTGCGTGCTGTTCCCGGGTCTTGGGTGGAAGACGTTGTCGCCTTGGCTGCCGCGTTTGTGCAGCGTTACGCCAACTGGCGCGGTATGCCCGCGACGCTGAACCCAAAGTTTGTGGGCGCCCGAGACGTGGGCGGTGCGGATGGTGACATCGTCGTCGACGGCTGCCTTTGGGAAATCAAGACCACGGTGCGAAAGAGAGCCCTAGGGCTTTGGTTTTATCAGCTTCTAGGCTACGTGTTGTTGGACTATGAGGACGACCACAACATCGAGTACGTGGGCTTCCTGTTTCCTCGCCAGAATTCGTCTGTCTGTTGGTCCACGTCCGAGTTGATTCGTGAGCTTTCGGGACATCCCGGCTTGTCGGTGGCCAGTCTCCGTGACGAATTTCGCCGCCAACTGCGCTCCGACTAGCTTCCGGCCCCCAACGCCTTTTCCAGGTCCTCGTTCAGGTATTCCATCGAGTCGCCGCTCAATCCGCGCAGGCACTCCCTGAACGTGGCGACGATCCGGTTCGCGGTCTTGAACTTGCAGAGATCGTAGTTGAAGCGGGCGAAGCCGATCGCCGTGTCCGAGACGCCGTCGCGCTTCGCGTCCCCGACCATCGACGCCCAGACCGCATCGGCGTTGCCCGCCGGCAGGGCGTTCGAAATCCGGGTCATCAGCCGCACCGCCGGCATCCGGTCCGGTTCCCGGTCGACGATGGCGGCGGCAAGCCGCCGGGCCTCGCCGGCCGCCCATGCGACCTCGCCCGCCGTCTGCGGCCGCAGATCGTCCGGATCGGCGACCGGAACGGCGGCGACGACCTCGCCAATGCCGATTCCCGCCGTTTCGAAGCCGTATTTGTCGATCAGCGCGCGCGGGATCGACATTTCGACCGACACATGCGTACGCGCCGCGGTTACGGCCACCTCATGCCCGAGCGGAATCGACATTTCCGTGCCGTCGCGACGGCGCCCCACCAAGGCGACCCCCTGTCCCTCGGCGAGGCGATAGCCGCGCCCCGGCCGCGGCGCGCGCCGGCCGGGCTGTAGACACAGAGTCGGCATTTCGGCCCGGCACGTCCCGCCATCGCAGGCGAGCGCCACCGGCCGGTCGGTCGAGAACAGCGCCAGCACCTGCGGCGCGGCGTCGGCGCCGGACGCGGCGAAGGCGGCGGGCAAGGCGACCAGGGCGGCTGCCAGTATCTTGCGGAGCGCATGACGGTTCATCGTTTCCCTCCCACGGCAGCGGGCGATGCGATTGCCGTCATCCTAGAACGGACCGTTTTCGCCGGTCCATCGAATTGCGCCGGGCCCCGCTCATCCACCGGTGGGTTTTTCCATCTCCCGCTCGCGCAGGCGGAAGCGTTGCATCTTGCCGGTCTCGGTCTTGGGCAGGTCGGGGACGAACGCGATCTCGCGCGGGTACTTGTAGGGCGCGATCTCCGCCTTCACGAAGTCCTGCAGGCGCTGGACGGTTGCCTCGTCCGGCTCCGTTCCCTCGCGCAGCACCACGAACGCCTTGACGATGTTGGTGCGCGCCGGGTCCGGCTTGCCGATCACCGCGCATTCGGCGACCGCCGGGTGGTCGAGCAGCGCCGCCTCGACCTCCGGCCCCGAGATGTTGTAGCCGGACGAGATGATCATGTCGTCGGCCCGCGCGACGTAGCGGAAATAGCCGTCCTCCTCCATCGCGTAGACGTCGCCCGGATAGTTCCACCCCTTCCGGACGTAGACCTGCTGGCGCTCGATGTCGTCGAGATAGCGGCAGCCGGTGGGTCCGCCGACGGCGAGCAGGCCGGGCTCTCCCGGCGGCAGGTCCTCGCCCGCCTCGTCCACCACCCGCGCCCGGTATCCCGGAATCGCCCGCCCGGTATAGCCCGCCCGCATCTCCTCGCGCCGGGCCGAGACGAAGATGTGCAGCATCTCGGTCGAGCCGAGCCCGTCGACGATCGGGATTCCGGTGGCGCCGTGGAAGGCCTCCCAGGTCGCCTTCGGCAGGGTCTCCCCGGCGGAGACGCATTTGACCAGGCTCGACAGGTCGTGCCGGTCGGCGATGTCGGCCATGATTCGATAGGCCGTCGGCGCGGTGTAGAGGCTCGTGATCCGGTAGCGCTCCACCGCCTCGATCGTCTCTTCCGGCGACATCGGGCCCGGGAAGAAGCGCGTCGAGGCGCCGAACCGCATCGGAAATGTCGTCAGCCCGCCGAGCCCGAAGGTGAAGGCGAGCGGCGGCGTGCCGGCGAACACGTCGTCCGGCGCCGACATGTCGAAATAGCGCGGGAAGCAGTCGCACATCGCGATCACGTCGCGGTGGAAATGCATCGTCGCCTTCGGGTTGCCCGTGGTGCCGGAGGTAAACGCGATCAGCGCCACGTCGTTCGCGGCGGTGTCGCAATTGGCGAAGCCCGAAGGTTTTTCCGCCGCCGCCCGGTCGAGGGAGGCGCCGTCGGGCCGGTCGCCGAGCGGGGTGAAGGTCAGCAGGTGTCGGAGGAGCCCGCCGGTCCGGTCGCGCGCCTCCTCCATCTCCTCCATCAGGGAGAGGTCGCACAGCGCGTGGCTTATCCGCGCCTTCTCCACGATGTGGACGAGCTCGCGGGCGCGCAGGAGCTGCATCGTGGTCACGCAGATCCCGCCCGCCTTGAGCACCGCGAACCAGCACGCGACCAGCATCGGCGTGTTGGCCGAGCGCAGCAGCACGCGGTTGCCCGGCACCAGCCCGCAATCCTCGACGAGGACGCGCGCGATCCGCTCCGACAGGTCCTGGAGCGCGCCGTAGGTCCAGGTCGTGTCGCCGAGATGAAGCACCGGACGGTCGCGGTGGCCGGCGGCGGCCGTATCGTCGAGCAGGATCGCGCCGCAATTCATCCGCGGCTTGTAGGCGCGAAGCTCCGGCAGGCTGTCGTAATCGAACGCCGGCCAGAGCTCCCGGGGCGGCAGGTTCTCCGCCGCGAAGCGGTCCCGATGCGCGGTCGGTCCGCCGGGCTCAGGCATCGGCCGTCTCCATGCTTCCCGTCCCCCGTCGCTCCATAGCGAACTACAACATGACGCCCGACGTGAAAAGGCGGTAGGCCGCGCGTGAGCGCCAAGGGCCAGATCACCCTCCCCCGGCCCCTCCCGCAAGCCCCGGACTGCGATCCGGGGCAAGCGGGAGGGGAGAAGGTAAGGAACAGTCGGCGCCGCAACTCTCCCTCTCCCCGACGGGGAGAGGGCCGGGGTGAGGGGTTCGGCTGCGACCGCGGACGGTCGGATATCGCTCCAACAGGCTGTCCGTTTCAGATCGAGCCATATCGAGGGACACGCCACGGTCGGTCTACACGCTGGGGTTGCAGACAGGGCGGACAGGCTGTAGGTTCATGACATGAGCGCCGAGATCGTCACCATGCTGGGAGTCGGGGCGACCTTGCTCGCCTCCGGCGGGACGTTCGCGATGATCGTGCTTCGGCTGTTCGCGCGGCTGGAGAGCAGGGTGGATGCGCGCATGGACCGGGTGGAGAACAAGGTCGACGCCCTCGCCCGGGAAGTCTCGGAGCTGCGCGGCGAATTTCGCGGCCGCTTCGTTCCCCAGCCGGCCGCCGGGTAAGGCCTCAATTCCCCGCCAGCGTCTGCCCGGCGACGATCAGCTTCTGGATCTCGCTGGTGCCTTCGTAGATGCGGAGCGCGCGGATCTCGCGGTAGAGGCGTTCGACCGTGTTGCCGACGATCACCCCCTGGCCGCCGAAGATCTGGACCGCCTGGTCGACGACTTCCTGCGCGGCCTCGGTGGCGTAGAGTTTTGCGATCGCCGCCTCGCGCGTCACCCGGCCTCGGAAGCGGTCCTTGGTCCAGGCCGAGCGGTAGGTCAGCAGGGCGGCCGCGTCGATCTTCACCGCCATGTCGGCGATCTTTTCCTGGATCAGCTGGGTCTCGGCGATCGGCTTGCCGAAGGCGATCCGGCTCCGGCTGCGCGCCAGTGACTCGTCGAGCGCGCGGCGGGCGAAGCCGAGCGCGGCGGCGGCGACGGTCGAGCGGAACACGTCGAGCGAGGCCATCGCCACCTTGAAGCCGTCGCCGGGCCCGGACAGCATCTGCGTCGCGGGCACGCGGCAATTCGCGAAGCGGACCGCGCCCAGCGGGTGCGGCGCGATGACGGGGAAGCGTTCCGGCACGCTGAGCCCCGGCGTATCGGCGTCGACCGCGAAGGCCGAAATCCCCTTCGCGCCGTCCGCCTCGCCGGTGCGGGCGAAGACCACGTATTGCGCGGCGAGCCCAGCGTTCGAGATCAGCGTCTTCTCGCCGTCGAGCACGTAATCCGCGCCGTCCGCCGTCGCCGTCGTCGTCATCGCCGCCACGTCCGAGCCGCTCGCGGGCTCGCTCAGCGCGAACGCCGCGATCCGCTTGCCGGCGGCGATTTCGGGCAGATAGCGGGATTTGAGCGCTTCGGTCCCGAACAGCGAGATCGCGCCCGAGCCGAGCCCCTGCATCACGAAGCAGAAATCCGCGAGCCCGGAGCGCCGCGCGAGGATCTCGCGGATCAGGCAGATACTGCGCACGTCGAGGTCCTCCGTCGCCCCGCCATGCGATCCCGGCACGCAGTAGCGCAGCCAGCCGCCGTCGGCGAGCAGCCCGACCAGGCGGCGGCAGAGCGCGTCGAGCGCCGCGTCGTCGCGCGGTTCCTCGTGCTCCAGCGGGGCTATGACCTCGTCGGCCCACGCCTCGACCTCCGCCGCGAGCGCGCGGTGGGCGTCGTCGAGGAACGGCCAGTCGAGAAAGCTGCGGTCCGCCATCAATCGCCCTCGAAGACCGGGCGCTCCTTCTTCGCGAAGGCATCGTAGGCGCGCCGGAAGTCCTTCGTCTGCATGCAGATCGCCTGGGCGTCGGCCTCGGCGTCGATCGCCTCGTCGAGCGCCATCGGCCATTCCTGGTGGAGCATGCGCTTGGTCATCGCATGCGCGAAGGTCGGGCCGTCGGCGAGGCGCTTCGCTTCCGCCTGCGCGGTTTCCAGCAGCTCGCCGGGCTCGCAGACGCGGTTGAAGAAGCCCCAGTCGAGCGCTTCCTGTCCGCTCATGCTGCGCCCCGAATAGAGCAGCTCGGCGGCGCGCCCCTGGCCGACGATCCGGGGCAGCACGCTGCACGCCCCCATGTCGCAGCCGGCGAGACCGACCCGGACGAAGAGAAACGCGATTTTCGCGTCCAGGGTTCCGAAGCGCATGTCGGACTGCATGGCGATCGCCGCGCCGGCGCCCGCGCAGATGCCGTCGATCGCGGCGATTATCGGCTGCGGGCAGGCGCGCATCGCCTTCACCAGATCGCCGGTCATGCGGGTGAAGTCGAGCAGCTCGGGCATCTCCATCCGGACCAGCGGGCCGATGATGTCGTGCACGTCGCCGCCCGAGCAAAAATTGCCGCCGGCGCCGGTCACCACCACCGTCTTCACGTCGTCGGCGTATTTGAGCGCGCGGAAGGTATCGCGGATCTCGGCGTAGGACTGGAAGGTGAGCGGGTTCTTGCGGTCCGGGCGGTTAATGGTGAGCGTGCCCACCTTGCCGTCCACCTTCCAGTCGAAATGCTCGGGCGCGAGATCGGCGCCTCTGGTCGTGGTCATCCGGTGTCTCCATCGTCGGCGCCGGCGTCGAGCACGGCCGATTTGAGCCGGCCGAGCAGCGCGAACAGCGATTCCTTCTCCTCGCGCGAGAGCCCCGCCATCATCTCCGTCACCCAGCGGCGGTTGTCCGCCGCCATGCGTTCGAACAGCCGGGCGCCGGCGGGTTCGAGGGAGACCATCTGGACCCGCCGGTCGCCGTCCGAACGGCGCCGGTCGACCAGACCCTCGCTCTTCAGCCGGTCGACCAGCCCGGTGATGTTGCCGTTGGTCACCATCAGCCGCCGCGAGAGCTCGCCCATCGAGAGCGGCTTGCCGGCGCGCTGCAGCTGGGCGAGGACGTCGAAGCGGGGAAGCGTCGTCTCGAAGCTCCGGTGCAGCCCGTGGCGCACGCCGTGCTCGATCAGCGTCGAGCAGGTCAGCAGGCGGAGCCAGACGCGGAGCTCCAGCCCGTCGCCGGCCCCCACGCCGGTCTCGAAGTCGCCGGTCCGGGGCGGGGCGGCGCGCGGCGAGGCATCGTCCATCACTGCACCTCGCCGCCGGCGATCGCGATGGCCTGGCCGGTGATCGCGGCGGAGGAGGGGAGGCAGAGCCAGGCGACGGTCTCGGCGACCTCCTCGGGGAGCACCAGCCTCCCCTGCGGGTTGATGCTGGCGAGCTCCTTCAGGGCTTCGTCCTCGCCGCGCCCGGTCTTGGCGACGATGTTGGCGATGGCCCGGGTCGCCATGTCGGTATCGGTAAAGCTTGGGCAGACCGCGTTGACCGTCACCCCGGTCCTGGCCGCCTCCATCGCGAGCGCGCGGGTGAGCCCGACGACCCCGTGCTTGGACGCGCAATAGGCGACGGTGTAGGCGTAGCCCTTGAGGCCCGCGGTCGAGGCGATATTAACGATCCGCCCCCAGCCCGCCTTCGCCATCGCCGGGTAGGCGATCCGCGTGCAGCGGAACGTGCCGGTCAGGTTGGTCGCGATCGTGCGCTCCCAGTGGCCGTCGTCGATGCGTGCGAACGGCGCGCTTTCGGCGATTCCGGCATTGTTGATCAGGATCGAGACCGGCCCCGCGCGCTCGAACGCGGCCGCCATCGACTCCTCGTCGTTGACGTCGCCCACGATGGCGGTCACGGACACGCCGGGGATGCCCGCGGCCTTGGCCTCCAGCACCGCCGCGTCGCGCCCGACCAGCGTCAGGTCCGCCCCCAGCCCGGCCAGCGCATCGGCCACCGCCGCGCCGATTCCCCGCCCGCCGCCGGTGATCAGCGCATGGCGGCCGGAAAGCGGCCGGTCGCTCGACTGGGTTTCGGACATTGCGGGGCTCGACGATTGGACTTCGGCTATTTTATACGATCCTGACAAGCGCCGAGGGGGAATCGATGGAAATCCTGCAACCGCCGGGCTGGCGTCGGCCCAAGGGGTATTCCAACGGCGTCGCGGCGTCGGGCCGGATGGTGTTCGTCGCGGGCCAGGTCGGCTGGAACGCCCAAGAGGAATTCGAGAGCGACGTCTTCGCCGAGCAGTTCCGCCAGGCGCTCGCCAATATCGTCGCCGTGCTGGACGAAGCCGGCGCGGGGCCCGAGCACATCGTCCGGATGACCATGTATTTCACCGACAAGCGCGAATATCTCTCCCAGTTGGCCGAGGTCGGCGCGGCGTATCGCGAGACTATCGGGCGCAACTACCCGGCGATGGCGGCGGTCGAGGTCTCGGCCTTGATGGAGGACCGCGCCAAGGTCGAGATCGAGGCGACCGCGGTGGTTCCCGAGGGCTGATCGCTGGTGTACCGTCCCCCGCGCATCGCCTGACGGGGGAGCTTGATGGAAATCCGCAGCCACGGCCGCTACGACTACTCCGCGATCGTCGACCGCCCGCAATACGACTGGCCGGACGGCAAGCGGCTCGCCTTCTATATCGGGCTCAATATCGAGCATTTCAGCTACGGCGAGGGGATGGGCCACACCCCGACCGCCCCCGGCCCGCAGCCCGACATCCGCAACTACGCGTGGCGCGATTACGGGCTGCGCGTCGGCATCTGGCGCCTGTTCGACCTGTTCGACGAGCTCGGCCTGCCGGCCTGCCACCTGGTCAACACGGCGGTCTACGACTACGCGCCGCAAATCATGGAGCGCCTCCGCGCGCGCGGCGACGAGGTGGTCGGCCACGGCCGCACCAACTCCGAGCGCCAGGGCGACCTGAGCGAGGACGAGGAGCGGGTGCTGATCCGCGAGGCGACCGACATCCTGATCGAGAAGGAGGGGGTGCGGCCCGGCGGCTGGCTCGGCCCGTGGATCTCCGAGACCGGGGCGACCCTCGACCATCTCAAGGAGGCCGGCTACCGTTACGTGCTCGACTGGCCGCTCGACGACCAGCCGGTCTGGATGAAGACGAAATTCGGGCCGATCCTCTCGGTGCCCTACCCGGTGGAGCTCAACGATTCTCCGGCGCTCCTGAACCGCCACCACACGCCGCGCCAGCTCACCGAGATGGTGACCGACCAGATCGACGAGATGCTGAAGCAGTGCGAACGCGAGCCGCTGGTCTATGCGCTCTCGCTCCACACCTTCATCGTCGGCCAGCCCTACCGCCTGGCGGAGCTCCGCCGGATCCTCAGATACATCGTCGAGCATCCGCGCGCCGACCGCATCTGGTTCACCCGCCCCGGCGCCATCGCCGACCACATCGAGTCGCTGCCCGACGGCACGGTTCCGACGCCGGGCGGGTAGCGATCGTTGGCGAAGCGGGCGAGGATATCCGGCGAACGCGGCGGCCAGGGGAGAATCCAATGCGGACGCTAATTCGCGGCGGCTGGGTGGTCGGGTATTCCGGCGCCACGCATACGCTGATCCGCGACGGGGTGGTGGTCTACGAGGACGACACGATCGTCCATGTCGGCGCGGACTTCGACGGCCGGGTCGACCGCGAGATCGATGCGGCGTCGAAGCTGGTCTCGCCCGGCTTCATCGACACCCACATCCATTCCGGGCACCGCGCCGCCCATCGGCTGATCACCGATGCCGGGCGGCCGGAGTATTTCGGCCAGCCCTTCTTCGAGACCCTGCCGTCCCGCCGCGGCCGCCCGCACGGCGGCGATGCCGGCGACTGGGTCAAGCGGGCGGACGAGGACGAGGCGGCCGCCCAACGCCGCATCGACGCGGCGACCTATACGATCGCCGAGCTGCTGCGCAACGGCACGACGACCTTCATGGATTTCGGCGCCCAGCTGCCGATGCAGCAGGCGCTGCTCGCCGAAGCGGAGCGGCTCGGCATCCGCGCCTGGCTGGCGCCGTCCTACGCCTCGGCCGACTGGGTGGGCGGGGAAGACGGCCGCCTGGTGCGAGACTGGGACGAGGAGAAGGGGCGGCGCGGGCTGCGGGCGGCGATCGACTTCATCGGCGAGCACGCCGGCGCGGCCAACGGGCGCATAAGCGGGATCCTGATCCCGTTCACCACCGAGTTGATGTCGCTCGAGCTGCTGCGCGAGACCCGCAAGGCGGCGGACTCGCTCGGCGTGCCGGTTTCGATCCACGCGGCCTACAACGTGGTCGAGTTCTTCCAGATCGTGACCGAGCACGGCATGACGCCCATCGAGCTCTTGGACTCGGTCGGGCTCTGCGCGCCCGACGTGCTGATCGGGCACGGCAATTTCGTCGCCGAGAACCCGCGCATGAACCATCCGGCCGGGCGCGACCTCGAGCTGATGGCCAAGGGCGGCGCGACGGTCTCGCATTGCCCGATCAACCTCGCCCGGCGGGGCCGCTGCCTCGACAGCTGGGCGAGTTACAGGAAGGCGGGCGTCAACGTGGCGCTCGGCAGCGACACGTTTCCGCGCGACATGATCATGAACATGCGCTGCGCTTCGCTGGTCGGCAAGATCATGAGCGGGAGCTTCCTCGAGGCGACGGCGGCCGAAGTCTTCGAGGCCGCCACGCTCGCCGCCACAAGCGTCCTCGGCCGCGACGATCTCGGCCGGCTCGCGCCGGGCGCCAAGGCCGATATCGCGATTATCGACCTCTCCGGCCGCGGCACGCTGCGCTACGGCCCGGTGCGCGATCCGATCAAGAGCCTGGTCGATGTCGGCGTCGGCGACGACGTCGATACCGTCATCGTCGACGGGATCGTGCGCGTCGAGGGCGGAAGGGTCCACGGCGTCGACATGGCGGCGGTCCGCCGGTTCGGCCAGGAGGACGCCGAGCGGCTGTGGGGCGGATGGCGCAACTGGGACGTCGCCGAACGGTCCGCCGAGGAGGCGAGCCCGTGGTCGTTCCCGCTCGCCGGGTGATCGCGCCGGGCACAGGAACCGCCCAGCCCTGCTCCGCCATGGTCGCCCTCGCGCCCGTCAAGCAATCGATAGAAGCCGCTATCGAAGCGCCGAACTCGTTGCACCCGGATAACCGGTGCCCGTGGCCCGAGTCCATGTTCGGCGCAGGCGTGATTTTCCATGAACAATACAACAATATTAATGGTATGGTTTCCCATATGAAAACGACGCTGAACATCGACGATACCGTGATGCAGCGGCTGCGCGAGGAAGCGGCGCGGCGCGGAACCACTATGTCCGCCCTCGTTGAGGCGGGACTCAGACGTGTGCTGTCCGCGCCTGCATTGAGCGGTCGTGGCGCGGATGTCTTGCCGCCGCTGCCGACATGGCGGAGCGGCGGAATCCGCGTGGACGTCGCCGATCGCGAGGAGCTTTACCGACTCGTCGACGGGGTCTGAACCCTGGTCTTCGACACAAATATCCTGATCTACGCGGTCGATCTCGATTCTCCGTTTCACGATGCCTGCCACATCTGCGTTCAACGGGCTCGCGAGGAGCCGGCGCCGGCATTTCTTACCTGGAACATTTGCTACGAGTTCCTACGCGTCACCACGCACCCGCGCATCTCCACCAACCCTTGGACACCCGCCGATTCATGGGGCTTCCTCCAGGCCTTGCTGGACTCGCCCGGGTTCGACCTGCTGTCGCCGACGCCTCGACATGCAGCAGTATTGTCGCAGACGCTGAACGAGTTGCCGGATGTGCGCGGCAATCTGTGTCACGACCTCCACACCGCGGTGGTGATGCGTGAACACGGCATCGGCGCGATCTGCACGCGCGATACGGACTTTCACCGTTTTCCGTTCCTGAGCGTGGTCGATCCGCTCCGTCAGGAGGGCGCCGGGCTCCCGTCCTGATCGCTCGGGTTGCCTGCGCTACCGCCCCGCCCCGTCCAGCCGCCTGAGCGCGAGGCTGACGGCGAGGGCCGCGAGGGCGAGCGGCAATACGGTCAGGATCATCGGGTTCGCGGTGCCGTCGGCGAACAGCCCGGTCGCCTGCGACGCGGCCCCGCCGAAGAACATCTGCATGAACACGCCGATGCCGGACGCCGTGCCGGCGAGGTCCTTGTCGACGGCGATCGCGCCCGACTGCGCGCTCGGCAGCGCGAGCCCCTGGCTCAGGGTGATGACGAAGCCGGGGACGAAGATGCCGAGCGTCGTCGGCGTCGCCAGCCACAGCGCCGCGGCCAGCGCCACCGCGCCGGCGAGGTTGAGGACCGAGCCCGCCATCACCATCGTGTCGATGGGCACCCTCAAACCGATCCGCGCGGCGATGAAGTTGCCGAGCAGGTAGCCCGCCGGGAAGAACAGGAAATAGAGCCCGTACTCCGAGGCCGGGCGGCCCAGCATCCCGGTCATCAGGAAGGACGACGCGGCGGCGACGGCGAAGAACGAGCCGGTGACGAATCCGGTGTGGAGGACGTACAGCGTGAACCGCGGTATCCGGAACAGCCGCCGGTAGGCGCCGACCATCGCCCGCGCGCCCTGGATCCTCGCCCCCGCGGGACGGGTCTCGGGGATCAGGAGGACGGAGAAGACGACGAGCAGCGCGCCCGCGGAAGCGGCGAGCCAGAAGATCCAGCGCCAGCCCAGCCCGTCCACCACGGCGCCGCCGAGCGGCGGCGAAACCATCGGCCCCATCACATAGGCCATGGTCAGGATGGCGATGATCTGGGTCAGCCGTTCGAGCCCGTAGACGTCGCGCGCGATGGCGCGCGCGAGCACCAGCCCGCTCGCCGCGCCCGCCGCCTGCAACAGCCGGCCGAGGATCAGCGCCTCGATCCCCCCGGCGACCGCGCAGATCGCCGAGCCCGCGACGAACAGGACGATCCCGCCGAGCAGCACCGGCTTGCGCCCGAGCCCGTCGGACAGCGAGCCGATCGCCAGCGTCACGACGGCGAGGGTGAACATGGTGACGCTGAAGGTGAGCTGCGCCGTCGCCGTGGTGACCTGGAATGCGGCCTCGATGGCGGGAAGCGCCGGCAGATAGAAGTGGATCGAAAGCGGGTTGATCAGGCTGATCGCCGCCAGCAGCCCGATGAAGCCGTAATCCCGCGGCCCGAGTTGTTTCACGGCGGGCTCGATTCCGAGGCCTCGCGCCGCGTCACGAGGACGAGAGCGCGCGCCTGACCGCTTCCGGTTCCTTCTGGATGACGCGCAGAAGGGTCGCCGCCGGGCCGCTGACCCGACGCGCTCCCTGCTCCCATTTGCGGTAGCCCGACAAGCTCATGCCCATCAGCGGGGCCATCTGCGCCTGGGTGAGCTTCGCCTGCCTGCGCACCTCGCGCGGCGTTACGGACTCATGAAGGACGGCCGAACCTTCCCCTTTCGCGTGGGCGAGCGCCTCCTCGAGGGACTGGATCAGGTCTGCTCCGAACGTATTCATCGTCTCTCCCTTGCGGCCGCTGGTGTCTCGGCTCCCAATTTCATTGGCGTGCGGCAGGATCGGTGCGCGGTCTCCTCGGCCACGCCTTTCCCTCCCTCCGTCATGCCCGGAACAAGTCCGGGCATGACGATAACGGGGGAGGTACCGGAGATCGTCCACACGGTCCGACATTGTCCTCGCCTTCGGGTTTCCACCGAGAAGACGGCCGGCTCGCCGCCGCGCGGGCATTGTGGACGGGCGGGGCGGGGGCGGGTATCAGTGGCGGCAAATGGACCGGCCCTTCATCGTCGACGAGCCCGAGAGGGAGCGCTTCCGGCTCAACCGGCGGGTTCTCGTCGACCCCGGGCTTCTCGAAATCGAGCGCCGCAGGATCTTCGACCGGTGCTGGATCTATCTCGGCCACGACTCCGAGATTCCGGAAAGCGGCGACTTCCGCACCCGCCACGTGGCGGGCCGTCCGGTCCTGTTCGTGCGCGACGGCGCGGGCCGCGCGCGCGCGTTCCTCAACACATGCCGGCATCGCGGCACCATGGTCTGCCGCGAGCGCGAAGGCAACCGGACGCGGTTCATCTGCCTCTATCACGGCTGGACCTACGACAATGACGGGGCGCTCACCCACGTCCCGGGCGCGGAGTCCTACGGCGCGTCCTTCGACAAGGCCGAGTTCGCGCTCGCCGAGGTGCCCGCGCTGGAGGACTATCGCGGCTTCTGGTTCGCCCATTTCGGCGGCGATCCGGAGCCGCTGGCGGATTATCTCGCCGGCGCCAGGGAATATCTCGACCTGGTGGTCGACCAGTCGCCCTCCGGACAACTCGAAATCGTCTCCGGTACGCAGGAATACGACATCCGCGCCAACTGGAAGCTGCTGGTCGAGAACAGCTTCGACGACTACCACCTGCACGCGACGCACGCGACCTATCTCGACTACATGAAGGATTCGGGCGTCTCGGTCAGCCTGCCCAGAGGGCTGATGATGCCGGCGCCGGGCGTCGGCAAGTCGCTCGGCAACGGGCACGCCGCGGTCGACAACGTCAACTTCCGGGGCCGGCCGGTCGCCGCCTGGATCCCGCTTTACGGCGAGGACGCGAAGCCGGAGATCGAGGCGATCCGGGCCGAGCTTGTCGAGCGCCTGGGCGAAGAACGCGCGCGCCGCGTCGCCGACACCAACCGCAACCTGGTGGTGTTCCCCAATTTGGTGATCAATGACGGCTCGGCGGTGACCGTCCGCACCTTCTGGCCGACCGCCGTCGACCGCATGCGGGTGACCGCCTGGGCGCTCGGGCCGGCCGAGGAATCGGAGACCTCGCGGGCGCGGCGGCTCGACAGCTTCCTCACCTTCTACGGGCCGGGCGGGCTCGCGACGCCCGACGACGTCGAGGCGCTCGAGCTGGTCCAAAGCGGGCTGGCGACCTGGCGCGAGACCGAATGGTCGGAAATCTCGCGCGGGATGAACAAGACCGGCGAGCAGCTCAACACCGACGAGCTCCATCTGCGCACTTTCTGGCGCCGCTGGAACGCGCTGATGACCGAAGGCGGGGCTGCATGACCGTCGATGCCGTCCGGCGCGAGGATGTGGAGGCGCTGTTCTACGAGGAGGCGGCGCTGCTCGATGCCTGGCGGCTCGACGACTGGCTCGGCCTGCTGACCCCCGACGCGCGCTACCTGGTGCCGCCCAACGACGTTCCCGACGGCGATCCCCGCAACACGCTGTTCACCATCGCCGACGACATCCGGCGCATCCGGGGCCGGGTCAAGCGGCTGAAGAGCGCGGACGCGCACGCCGAGAGCCCGCGCTCGCGCACGCGCCGGATGGTCTCCAACGTCCGCGTCGTCGAACGCGAAGGGGACGAGCTGGTCGCCGAGGCCAATTTCATCGTCTACCGCTTTCGCCGCAACGAGCGCATCGGCGAATACGTCGGGCGCTACCGCTACCGCCTGCGCGCCACCGACGAGGGCCTCCGCATCGCCGAACGCCGCGCCATCCTCGACAGCGAGGAGCTCGGCGGGTTGGGTTCGGTGAGCTTCATTCTCTAGGGGTGGGCGCGGCCCCCCTGTACCTCTCACAACGCTTTGGCCGTTTGGGGTGCAGGCGTTGCTTGGCGATTTCCGTGACCTTGATTGCGGCGGTGCCGGCTGGCCACTGGCTTTGCCGGAGCGCGTAGCGCGGAGGCGAAGCCAGTGGCCGGGTGTCGTCGATCGAAGCGCCCTGCCATTGTGGGGTTCCGTCCATTGCGGACGGGACGGGCCAAGGGATCGGGAGCGACCGATTGCCCCCTGCGCCTTGAGCGCCTGGTGAGGACCTGTGCCCCGGTCCCTGGCCACGATGGACGCCCGGTGGGGAGTTTGCGCCTGGAGCGCCGGTACAGGGATTGGCGGGCATCGTGGCGGTCCGTTGGCACAACGGCGCGAGGGGAATGCGATGGACATGTTTGAGTATTTTGCGGGCATCGACTGGGGCTCGGAGAGCCACCGGGTCTGCATCGTCGACGGCGTCGGCACGGTGCTGGGGGAGCGCGCCTTCGGTCACGGCGGGGCCGGGCTGGCCGAGATGGCGGGCTGGGTGCTTGCCACGGCGGGCGTCGAAGCGCACGTCATCGGGGTCGCCATCGAGGTGCCGCACGGGCCGGTGGTCGAGACGATGATGGAGCGCGGCTTCGCGGTGCACGCGGTCAACCCGAAGCAGCTCGACCGGTTCCGCGACCGCTTCTCGCCGGCCGGCGCCAAGGACGACCGGCGCGACGCCCGCGTGCTCGGCGATGCCCTGCGGACCGACCGCCATGCGTTCCGGCGTCTCGATGCGGCGGCGCCGGAGATCGTCGAGCTGCGCGCCTGGTCGCGCATCGCCGGCGACCTGACCCGCGAGCGGACCCGGCTGGCGAACCGGGCCCGCCAGCAGCTCTGGCGCTACTACCCGCAGCTCCTCGAGCTCGAGAGCGATCTCGCCAAGGCCTGGGTCCGCGAACTCTGGTCTCTTGCGCCGACGCCCGCGAAGGCGCGGCGGGTCCGTTCCGCCACCGTCGCCAAGCTGCTGAAGCACCATCGGGTGCGCCGGATCGATGCCGAAACCGCGCTCCGCATCCTGCGCGAGCCGGCGGTCTCCGTCGCGCCCGGCACCGCCGAGGCCGCAATCGCCCAGCTCGACGTCGTGTTCGCCCAGCTCGCCGTCGCCGCGCAGCAGCTCGCCAGGGCCCGTCGCGAGATCGACCGCCTGACCGCGGCGCTGGCCCGATCGGCGGCCGCCCCGGAGGACGCGCCGGGAGGGCAAGCGCAGCGTGACGTGGACATCCTGAGATCGCTTCCCGGCGTCGGCAGGATCGTCCTCGCCACGCTGCTCGCAGAAGCACACGATGCCCTGCGCCGGCGAGACTATCAGGCCCTGCGCTGCCTGTCCGGTGTCGCTCCCGTGACCAAGCGGTCCGGCAAGTCGCTGATCGTGATCCGGCGTCTCGCGTCGCACAACCGGCTCCAGAACGCGGTCTATCACTGGGCCAGGATCGCGATACAGCGCGACCCCCTCAGCAAGGCGAAATACACCGCCCTCAGAGCCCGCGGCCACGGCCACGCGCGTGCGCTGCGCGGCGTCGCCGACCGCCTGCTCGGCGTCGCCTGCGCGATGCTCGAAAGCCAGACCTTGTTCGATCCCGCCCGCGCGAGACAGGCCGATGCGGCGTGACGCAGGATCGACACCCGATGCGCAGCACGCGTACTCACGCGTGCAACAGCCCTCTTTACAAATGGTGGGGAGTCCTCACCCCGGTCCTCTCCCCGCCGGGGAGAGGGAGACTCGCGGCGCTGTCTCTTCCCTCCTCATCTTCTCCCCTCCCGCTTGCGGGAGGGGCCGGGGGAGGGCGGACCTCACGCCATCGCGGCTTCGGCGTGGCCGTAGTCGAAGGTCTCGGGCTCGATGTCGCCGGCGTAGATCGCCTGCACGCGTTCCTCGCTCAGCGGGAAGCTGAACTCCGCGTTCCGCATCGGGATGCGGAGCCTGAGCTGTTCGAGCACCAGCGCTTCCAGCAGGTCGAACTGTTCCTCCGACCAGCCCTCCTCGTCGAGCCCCACGATGCCTTCCAGCATGTGGCCGAACTCGTCCTCGTAGACCTTGGTGCAGGCCTCGGCGATCATGTCGTCGACGCCGCCCCGCCCCTCGAGCCGCATCCCCTCGCGGAACAGGGTGCAGTAGCCGCCCTCGGTGAAGCGGCTGGCGCGGACGCCGAGCGAGCCGTGCTCCGCGTTCTGGCGGTGGCGCGTGGCGGTCAGCGCGTCCTCCTCGGGCCAGGTCTCCAGTTCGTGCGGGTTCAGCGGCGGGGTGTCGGGACCGCGGATCGCGTCGTAGATGTCGGCGAAGCGGGCGTAGTGGTCGAACTCGTCGTGCAGGATCTCGATCAGCTCCAGCGCGTAGCGCCGGTCCACCCCGCCCTCGCCGGTGTCGATCCTGGGGAAGATCTCGCCGAGCTCGGTGACCGGGCCCATGAACACGCCCATGTTCTTGTATTCGCCGATGCCGGTGCCGTTGAACTCCTTGGAGCACTGCCGGCGGAGCCACAGGAGCTCGCTCTCGTGGTTGCGCACGGGGGAATCCCAGTAGGTGCGGACCACCTCCGCCTCGCCCGCCCAGAGCGGTGCCGAAACGTCGATCAGCCCGGTCAGTCTCTCGCTCAACGCCATGAACCGGTCCCTCCTTCGCGATCCCGATATCCGTCCGGTGCCGGCAGTCTACGCGGAACCCGCCGGCCGGACCACACGGGGCGGGCTACTGGGCGGCGATGTCCGCGCCGAACGCGCCCGCATCCTCGAGCAGCGATCTGAGCGCCGCGCGGTCCTCCTCGCCGAGCATCCTGAGCGGCCGCCGGGGCGGGCCCACCGGCCGGCCCAGGATGTCGAGCCCGGTATGGCCGACCCGGACATGCGATTTCGCGCAGATCGTGTCGCAGATCGGGAACAGCCGGTCCCAGACCGCGCGCGCCTTGGCCAGGTCGCCGTCGTAGACCGCGGCGCGGAAGAACGCCATCGCGTCTTCGGGCAGGAAGTTGGTCACCACCGGCGCCCAGCCGGTCGCGCCGGCGCTGAACGCCTGGAGGCTGGTCGACTCCCAGCCGGCGATGATCGCCACGCCGTCCCCGGTCAGCGCGCGGATCCGGCTGATCCGCGTGAGGTCCCCGGTGCTCTCCTTGACGCAGCGCATGTTCTCGTGCCGCGCCAGCTCGGCGAGGAACTCGGGCGGCATGTCGATGCCAGTCGTCCACGGGTTGTTGTAGACGCAGATCGGCAGCCCGATCGCGTCGGCGACGCGCTCGAAATGCGCCCGCACCTCGTCGAGCGTCAGCGGCCAGTAGGTCATCGGCAGGATCATCACGCCGTCGCAGCCCACCGCTTCCGCGTGCCGCGAAAGCCGCGTGCAGGCCGACGTGGCGCGCGCGCCGGTGCCCGCGATCACCGCGATGCGCCCGTCGACATGCCGCGCCGCGACCTCGATGCCGCGCATCATCTCGTCTTCCGAGAACGAGCCGTTGCCGCCGGTCGAGCCGAACACGCAGACCCCGTCCACGCGGCTCCCGATCTGGTGATCGAGCACGCGGCGCAGCCCGTCCTCGTCGATCGCCTCGCCGTCGTCCTTGAGCGGCGTCGGAACGAAGGTGAAAACGCGCGACCAGAATTCGTGCTTCGCTACCATCGGTCCCTCCCCATGGTGGCCGGTCGATCATCCTACGCGGCGATCCCGCGCGCCGACAACAAAACGATGGACGGCGCCGGCGCGGCGGGCTAGCAGGGGCGCCACCGCTTCACCCTGCTCGAAGGGACCCCGCCCATGACCCGGATCGACATCCAGTTCTCCCTGTTCTCCGCCTTCTACTCGCCGCTGATCGCGACCATGGCGGGCGGGTTCCTGGCCGAGGAGGGGCTTGAGGCCGAGTGGTCGGTCTCGCCGCCCGGGGTGTCCGCCATCGCGGCCTTGAAGGACGGCAGCGCGCACGTGGTGCAGTCGGCGCTCAGCCAGGCGTTCGGGCCGCTGTCGCGGGGCGAGGACCCGGGCGTCGTCCACTTCGCCCAGATCAACGAGATGGACGGGTTCTTCCTGACCGGGCGCGAGCCCGACCCCGATTTCGACTGGCGGAAGCTCGAAGGCGCCCCGGTGGTGCTGTTCGGCGGCGGCCAGCCGCTCGCGATGTTCAAATACGCCTGCCACAAGGCGGGCATCGACTACGACCGGATCGATGCGATCCATCCCGGCAACGCCGCCGAGATCGACCGCGCCTTTCGCGACGGGACCGGCCGATACGTCCAGCAGCAGGGGCCGTTCCCGCAGCAGCTCGAAGCCGACGGCGTGGGCCATGTCGTGGCCGAGGTCGGCAGGCAGGTCGGCCTCTGCGGCTTCTCCAGCCTGTGCGCCCGGCCCGACTGGCTCGAGACCGGCATGGCGCGCGCCTTCACCCGCGCCTACCGCAAGGCGCGCCTCTGGCTCAACGAGACGCCGGCGGCGGAGATCGCCGGCGCCGAGAAATCGTACTTCCCCGACATCGACCTCGCCGTGCTGGAGGGCTGCATCGCGAGCTACCGGCAACTCGGCTGCTGGACGCCCCATATCGAGATCACCCAAGAGGCGTTCGAGGCGACCCTCGACATCTTCGCCTATAACGGCCTGATCCGGGAGCGTTTCCCCTACGACCGCGCCTGCGCCCCGCCGCCCCAGGGGTAGGGCGAAGCCGGTTCACCCTCCCCCGGCCCCTCCCGCTTGCCCCGGACTGCGATCCGGGGCAAGCGGGAGGGGAGAAGGTAAGGAGGGGGCGCCGCAACCGGGCGCGACCGCGTCCGGTCGGATATTGCTCTAATGCCAAGCCGCTCCGTTTCCGCTTAAATGAGCGGGTCTCCATCGCATTCCGGGGAGGGACGAGGCGATGATGATCCAGACCGCCCCGCCGGGCGAACCGCATTTCCTCTGCTCGATGCGCGAGCACAACGCGCTTTGCGGGCAGTTCGTGCGCGCCTTCGGCAACGACGCGTTCGAGCGCTGCGAGCCGCATGAGGAGATGGTCTACGTGGTGAGCCACCACGATTACGGCTGGGACGAATTCGACGGCGACCCGGTGCTCGACCAGCGCACGGGCTTGCCCTGCGGGGTGGGCAACGCGCCGGTGCCGGGCGGGACCGATACCGGACGGCGCTCGGCCGAGGTCAACGAGGCGCGCCACCTCTATTGCGGGCTGATCTCGTCGATGCACTCCTGGGGGCTCTACAACGCGCGCTACGGCTATTCCGAGTTCCGGACCCGGCCGGGCGGGCCGACCTCGATCCCGGTCGGCCCCAGGGACCGCGAGGAGGTCGACCGGATGCTGTCGGGCGAGATCGCGCGCCAGGAGCGGATCAGGGAGACGCTCGCCGCCGACCCGGAGACCGCCGCGTGGGTCGAGGAGGCGCATATCGCCCAGAACTACAAGCAGCTCCAGTTCTTCGACACGCTGGCGCTCTATTTCAACCTGCGCCACGCGACCGACCGGGGCGTCGAGACCTTCATTTGCGTGCCGAGGGACGCGACCACCGACACCGACGTGACGGTGACGCCGAAGGGCGAGGGCGTCTACGCGCTCGATCCGTTCCCGTTCGCGGGCGACCGGCTGGAAACGGCGTGCTCCGGGCGTTATCTCGCGGCCTACGACGAGGGCGCGGCGCCCGGCGATCTCGCCGCCGCGCTCGCCGGCCTGCCGGCCGAGACGCAGACCTACACCCTCGTGAAGGGGTGAATACACGCCCAGGTTGCACGGCGGTCCGGTCTCGGTTAGGCTCGGGCGATGACCGCCGCTTTCGACACCCTGACCGCCGCCCGCCGCATGGAAAAGGCGGGCATGAAGCGCGAACAGGCGGAAGCCGTCGCCGAAGCCGTCCGCTCGGCTTCGGAAGCCGACCTCGAACATCTGGCGACAAGGGCGGACCTGGCGGACGTCAAGGCCGCGCTTACGACGGATCTGGCGGACGTCAAGGCGGAACTCAGGGCGGACATCGCCGCGCTCCGAGCGGAGCTGAAGGGGGACGTGGCGGCGCTCAGAACGGAGCTGAAAGGGGACATGGCCGCGCTCGGCGCGGACCTCATGGACCGGATGCAATCCGGCGAGCGGCGAATGTATGCCACCGCCTTCGGCGTCGGCGGGTTGCTGTTCGCCGCGCTCAAGCTGGTTCCCTGACACCACGGCCGGGCGTTCGCGCGCCCGGGCGCATCCCCTTCGCCGGCGACCGGCTGGCAGCGCTGCGCGGCGGGCGCTATCCTGCGTCCCGACCGACACCTGTCCCATCCGAAAGGCCGATCCCGCGATGAAGGTGCTGTGGTTCCATCTGATGCCCTATACGGAGCTCCCCGACGACTTCAAGGAGCGGCATCCCGGCGTCTGGGTCGACATCGACCCGGCGCTGTTCGATCCCGAGCGCGCGCACGTCATGTACAACGACTTCATGGACGAGCTCGAATTCGCCGCCGACCGGGGGTTCGACGGGATCTGCGTCAACGAGCACCACTCCAACGGCTACGGGCTGATGCCGTCGCCCAACCTGATCGCGTCCACGCTGGCCAGGCGCACCATGGACGCCGCGATCTGCGTGATGGGAAGCTCGGTCGCGCTCTACGACCCGCCGGTCCGGGTCGCCGAGGAGTTCGCGATGATCGACTGCATATCGGGCGGGCGGCTGATCGCCGGCTTCCCGGTCGGCACGCCGATGGACACCTGCTACGCCTACAGCCAGAACCCGAGTCTCCTGCGGCCGCGCTACTACGAGGCGATCGACCTGATCACCCGCGCCTGGCGCGAGGAAAAGCCGTTCCCCTATAACGGCCGCTTCAACCGGCTGCGCTACGTCAACCCGTGGCCGCGGCCGGTCCAGAAGCCGCGCCCGCCGGTCTGGGTGCCGGGCTCGGGCTCGGTCGAGACCTGGCGCATGTGCTACGAGAACGACTTCGTCTACGCCTATCTCTCCTACTGGGGCTACAAGGCGGGGCTCGGCGTGATGAAGGGCTTCTGGGAGGAGATGAAGGCGATGGGGGCCGAGCCCAACCCCTATCACGCCGGTTTTCTCCAGGCGGTCGGCGTCGCCGAGAGCCGCGAAGAGGCGGTCGACCTCTATGCCGGGCCGGCGAGCTATTTCTACGACCGCTGCCTCCATCTCGATCCCAAATTCGCGCGCCCGCCGGGCTACATCTCCGAGGCGACGGTGCGCGCGCGCCTCGCCTCGCAGGTCACGATGGCGGCCGATCAGGCGATCGCCGCGCGCCCGTTCCAGGCGCACACGGACAACGTGCTGGAACAGGGCCACGTCATCCTCGGCAGCCCCGACGAGGTCGCAGACCAGCTCCGCGAGGTGGCGATCGAGCTAAACGTCGGCCATCTGATGCTGCTGCTCCATTTCGGCAACATGTCGAAGGACCTGACACGGCATAACACCCAGCTCTTCGCCGAGAAGGTGCTGCCCCAGATCGCCGATCTGTTCGACGACGAGTGGGAAGACCATTGGTGGCCGAACCCGATGCCGAGCCAGAGCCGCGCGGTGCCCGAGCCGGTCGCCGTATGACCGGCCATTCGGAACGCTCCGCCACGGTCGCCGGCGGGGAATTGCGGATCTGGGAGAAGGGGGAAGGCCCCGGGCTCTGCTGGTTCGCGGGCCTCCCCGGCCTGCCCCGCTGGCTGCCGGTGCTGGACCGGCTGGCCGAATCGCACCGCGTCGTCGCGCCGTCGCTCCCCGGCGCGCCGGGCGGTCACGCCGCCGATCTGCTGGACGAGCAGGTCGACTGGCTGCTGGCGGCGCGCGACGCCCATCGCGCCGCGGACGCCGATGGCGGCGCGCTGATCGGCGCATCGACGGGCGGCGCGCTCGCCGCCGACATCGCCGCCGTCTGGCCCGATACGGTCGGCCGGCTGGTGCTGATCGCGCCGTTCGGCCTGTTCGACGAGGCCGAGCCGATCGCCGACGTGTTCGCCCAGCGTCCCGCCGAGCGCTCGCCGCTGCTCACCAACCGGCCGGAGGAATTCGACGCCTGGATTGTGTCGGGCAGCGACGACCCGGGCGAGACGATGGAATGGGACATCATGATGCAGCGCGCCAACAACGCCGCGGCGCGCCTCCTGTGGCCGCTCGGCGACACCAGGCTGGCGACCCGGCTCGGGCGCATCGCGTGCCCCACGCTGCTGCTCCGGGGCGAAGACGACCGGGTGATGCCCGAATCCTACGCCGCGCGCATCGCCGACGCGATCGCCGGCCCCGCCACGATCCGCGCGATACCGGGCGCCGGCCACATGGCCGAGTTCGACCGCCCCGACGAGGTGGCGCAAGCGATTACGGAATTCCTGGCCGAGGGGTAGGGCGCGGCGGGCGGCGCGCCGTTATTCAAGATTTCTCCGCAACTCTTGATAGCGGTGCGGACTATTCAATTCCCTTTAACAGGACTTTCCGGACATTGCCGACGCCGATGGAGCGATCGGCGCTCAGGCAGAACAAGAATAACGATCTCTTGACTTTCTGTCATCGCTAATAACGTAATCGTTCCCTAAATCGACGATTGGAAACGGAACCGTGCCTTTTCCCTTTGGAAGGTTACGGACTCGTGCCGGAGACGCGAAACCATGACCCGAATCACGGGCCGATACGAACGCGGCGCCGTCGCGGGCGAAGAAGTGTCCGCGTTCGTGCCTCTGCCTCTACCGCCCCGCGGTCCGGCGCTCGATGTCGAGGGACCTCTCGGCGAACCGCTCCGTTCGGCCGAGCACGCCCTGGCGCGCCTCGACCTCGCGGGAGAAATGGTCCCTTCCCTCGACTGGTTCGTCTACGCCTTCGTCCGCAAGGAGGCGGTGATCACCTCGCAGATCGAGGGTACCCAGGCGAGCCTCGTCGATCTTCTGAGTCACGAAGCCCAATCCGAAGCCGCGCCGGACCGGGATGTCGAGGAAGTGTGCAACTACCTCGAAGCGCTGAGCTTTGCGAGAGACCAGCTTGCGAGGCCCGACGGGTTGCCGCTCTCGGTCCGGCTCCTCAACGAGTCGCATCTGCGATTGATGAGCGGTGCGCGCGGGGCCGACAAGCAGCCGGGCGAGATACGGCGCAGCCAGAACTGGATCGGCGGCACCCGGCCCGGCAATGCGGTTCACGTGCCCCCGCCGCCGCAGTCGCTCGCCGCGCTTCTGGGCGAGCTCGAAAAATATCTTCATGCCGGAGACGCGCTGCCGCCGCTGGTGCGGATCGGGCTGGCGCATGTGCAGTTCGAGGCCATCCACCCCTATCTCGACGGCAACGGGCGCCTGGGCCGCCTGTTGATCGCTCTCCTGCTCGAACACTGGGGTCTGCTGAAATCGCCGCTCCTCTACCTCAGCCTGTTCTTCAAGCGGCACCGCGAGGAGTACTACCGGCGGCTCAACGCGGTCCGGACCGAGGGCGACTGGGAAGGCTGGACCGATTATTTCCTCGAAGGGGTCGCCACGATCGCCGACGAGGCCGTCGCTTCGGCGCGCGAGCTCTTCGCCCTGATCTCGGCCGATCGGAACCGCCTGTTGACACTGGACATCGCGTCGGTTTCCGCCGCCCGGCTGTTCGAGCGCCTTCCCGACCATCCCATCGTCACCGTCCGATCCGCGATGAGGCTTGTCGACGTCAGCAAGCCCACCGCGACGCGAGCTGTCGAGGCGCTGATTTCCGCCGGCATCCTCGTCGAGACCACGGGCCGCAAACGCGACCGCCGCTTCGCCTACGCGGCTTACATCGACCGGCTCCGGATCGGAACCGAGCTGGAGACGGGCTGAGCGCCTGACGGGTGCCGGTCGCCTTGTCCCCTGGGCTTCGACCTTGCCGCGTTAACCCAAGTTTAACGGTCTGGTGCCGAGGTTTGTCTGTTTTCGGCGGTGGGCGTTCTTCAACGCGTTGATTTTGCGTGGTTTTGGTTTCGGGCGGGGAGTTGTAGTGACATAATATTGTATATCGTCTATTCCATTAGACCGCGCCCGCCGCTATCCTTGCGCCATGTTCATCCGCCGCGCCAGGAGCCGCAGCACCGAACGCGGCGACTATTTCACCTACCGCCTGGTGCGCTCCGAGCGCAGCGGCAACCGGGTACGCCAGCGTACCCTGCTCAACCTCGGCAGCGACTTCCCGATCGAGCGCGGGGACTGGCCGGTGCTGTGTGCCCGGGTCCGGCAGCTGCTCGACCGGCAGGGCGCGCTGGTGCCGCTCGACTGCCCGCAAGAGGTCGAGCGTCATGCCCAGCACATTGCCGCGCAACTCCTCAACCGGGCGCCGCCCGGCGCCGCAGAGCGACCCGATCTTCAGAGCGTGGACCTGAGCACGCTGGAGCCGATCCGGCCGCGCTCGGTCGGTGTCGAGAATGTCGGGCTGTGGGCCATGGAGCAACTCGGCTTGGAGAGCCTGCTGGAGCGGCTGGACCTGAACGCCACGCAGCGTGCCCTGGCCATGGCCACCATCGTCGCGCGCATGGCGGCGCCGGGTTCGGAGCGCGCCTCGTGGCGCTGGCTGTGCGAGCGTTCGGCGCTGGGCGAGCTTCTCGGGGTGGACTTCGAGCGGATGAGCGCGATGCGGCTGTACCGCGCCTCCGATGCCCTGCTGGCGCGGCGCGCGGCGATCGAGGCGCATCTGTTCGCGCAGGCGACGGACCTGTTCAGCCTGCCCCGCACGGTGACGCTGTACGACCTGACCAACACCTTCTTCGAAGGCGAGGCCGCCGCCCAGCCCAAGGCCGAACGCGGCCATTCCAAGGAGAAGCGCTCGGACTGCCCGCTGCTCACCCTGGGGCTGGCGCTCGACGGCTCGGGCTTCGTGCGCCGTTCGCAGGTGTTCCCGGGCGCCATCAACGAGGACACCACGCTGGCGCCCATGCTCGATGCCCTGGGCGCGCCGGCGGACGCCCTGGTGGTGATGGACGCAGGCCTCGCCACCGAGGCCAACGTCGTCTGGCTGCGCGAGACCGGCTACCGCTATCTGGCGGTCAGCCGCGAACGCACCCGCCGCTTCGATCCCGACCTGGCGATCGCGCTCGAGACGCGCTCGCGGCAGACGGTTCATGTCCACAAGGAGGTCGACGCCCGGAGCGGGGAAGCGCGGCTCTACTGCTACTCCGAGGCGCGGGCGAAGAAGGAGCGCGGCATCGCCGAACGCTTCGCCGCGCGCTTCGAGGACGAGCTCCGCAAGCTCGATGACGGGCTCAAGCGGCCGCGCACCCGCAAGAGGCTCGACCATGTCTGGCAGCGCATCGGCCGCATCAGGGAGAAGAGCCGCGGCGCCGGCGCCCACTACGTCGTCGACGTCCGCGCCGACGACAGCGGAGAAAAGGCCCGCGCCGTCACCTGGCAGCGCCGCCCGCGCGCCGGAACCATGATCTCCCACCCCGGCGTCTACTGTCTGCGCACCAACCTGGACGACTGGGACGAGGAGACGCTGTGGCGCAGCTATACCACGCTCACCGATGTCGAGGCCGTCTTCCGCTCGCTCAAGTCCGAGCTCGGCCTGCGCCCCATCTTCCACCGCACCCAGAAGCGCTCCGACGGCCACCTCTTCATCACCGTGATCGCCTACCAGCTGGTGCAGACCATCCGCCGGCGCTTGCGAGACCACGGCGAACACGCAAGCTGGGACACGCTGCGCGCCATCCTCCACGGCCAGCAGCGCGTCACCGCCACATTCCGGCGAAAGGACGGCCGCACCCTTCATGTGCGAAAGCCCACCCGCGCCGAACACCGCCAGCAGGCCATCTATCGGGCACTCGGCGCCGACCCCGCTCCAGGAGGCATCAAGAAGATGATCGTCTGATCGACAATCCGGCGTAAATCACCCGAATGTAGTGCCATACGCCCAAAACCGGCCCGGTAACACACTGACAAACAACAAACTTCAAAATAGGCTGTTAAACTTGGGTTAACGCCTAGTTGTGGAGCATCAATAGCTTGTCCTCGAACGGTGACCGCCGAGGCCTTACATCAATCCGTCAACAATGTTTTGGAAATCGTCGCGCACAAGGTGACGGATATACCGTTCCGGTATACGTAACCGAGCGGCAACCACAGCAGCACTCATCTCTTGCCGTTCAACCGCCAACCGGAACTGTTCCCTTAGCTCTGCACTGCAGAGCACCCCGAGAGCTCTCCAGAACGCCTTTATCTCGGCTCTGGCCTGAGGCGACATATCGGCGGAAGGGTCGCCCAGGTCTTCCATCTGGAGTTCGAACTTTTCCGGCGTGTCCGCTTTTTCTTCGTCCGTGTCGAACGCGTGCATGAGCTCCTTGGTGTAAACGATCCGTCTCCAGTCCCGGTTCAAGGTCCGGGCCAGGGTTATGAGAACTTCATTTTCAGCCAGTACGATGGGTGGGCCGAGCGGCCCCTCGACGTAGAAGCCGCGGATCCGGGTCTCATCGATCAGGCCTGTCCACTGCTCTTTGACGGCGGTTACGGGGGTAATGTCGATGACCTGATCCCGTATCCACCTGGTCGACACTTTGCCCGGCTGGCCTTGCGCGCGGTCATAGAGCTCACGATACGACATCAAAAAGGGCACCTGTGTGTTTCAGGTGCCCTTGTGTGGGGTGGCGAGGGTAACCTATTCATCGAGGTCCGCTGCTGGATCGAAGGTCTTTGGAGAGTGCTCTGCATCGGCAAAAAACTTGTTGATCTCTCGAGCGAAATCCTCTGGTGAGGCATCGCCATCGGGTCCAGGGAAGAACTTGATGTTCCTCACCTTGGAATCTCTGAACAGGCGTTGCTTCAGCGCCGTAAGTTCGATATCCATGATTCTGTACCGCGTCAGGCGGTATCCTCCTTTCCCTTGACGCGCCGAGGGCTCGGATCGAGAACTCCTTCCCGGCCCCGCAGGATTCTAGTTCGGAAATCTAGAGAGGGGCCCTTCGGGAATCAACAATAAAAGACTTGACAAGTGGTTTCTCGTTTCCCCTTGACCTCCCGCCCACGCCGCCCCAAGGGCTTCGGCTCGCTCCTCCAATCTCCTAATCTCCTCCCATGTGCGGGCGGTTCACCCAGCGCTTCTCCCTACGGGAGATCCAGGAGCTCCTCGGCCTCGCCGGGCCGGCGGCGAATTTGCGGCCGCGCTACAACGTGGCGCCGGGGCAGGAGGTCGCGGCGGTTCGCGCGGAAGAGGGGGAACGCCGGCTCTCGATGCTGCGCTGGGGGCTGATCCCGGCCTGGGCGAAGGACCCGAAAATCGGCTATCGGACGATCAACGCCCGCGCCGAGACGGCGAGCGAGAAGCCCTCCTTCCGCGCCGCCTGGCGGGCAAGGCGCTGCCTGATCCCGGCCGACGGGTTCTACGAGTGGGCGCGCCGCGAGAAGGGCAGGCAGCCCTGGCTGTTCGAGCCGGCCGGGGGCGGGGCGTTCGCCTTCGCCGGGCTGTGGGAGCGCTGGACGGTGCGCGCCGGCGTCCCGCTGCCCGGATCGATGGCGGAGCTCGCGCCCGGCGACGGGATCGAGACCTGCACGATCCTGACGACCTCCGCCAACGCGCTGGTCGCCCGGGTCCACCACCGGATGCCGGTCATCCTCCCGCCCGACGCCCGCGACCCGTGGCTCGCCGGCGAGGCTGTGGAGCTCGGCTCCTACCCGGCAGACGCGATGACAGCCCACCCGGTGAGCACCCTGGTCAACAAGCCCGCCAACGACGAACCTGCCTGCGTCGAGCCGGTCGGGGAGGCGGGCCTCAGCACGCCATGACCTGCACATGCCCCTCGCCGCCGTAGTCGAGCAGGCGGCGGTCGCGGGTCACCAGCGTGTATCCGAACGCCCGCGCGGTCGCCGCGAGGATGCGGTCCGCGGGATCGGCGTGCAGGGAGCCCGGCAGGGAGCAGGACGCGATCAGCACCGACGGCGGCATCTCGGCGAGAGCGACGCCGGGTATCGCGCAAATCCTGTCGAACCAGATCTCGGGCCTGAGCGCCAGAGCCATGCGCCCCTTCGCCGCCAGCATCGCGACCTCCCACGCGGTGATCGGGGACACCGCCAACCGGCCCTCCTCGGCGTACAGTTCCGCCAACGCGCTCGCGGCGGGCTCGCGCAACGGTTCGTCCCGCGCGATCCAGATCACCGCGCAGGTATCGAGCAGGAACACGGGCATCGCCGGCTACCGGGCCGCCTCCCATTCCACGTCCACGGGTTGCGTCAGGTCGGTCCCCGGTTTCACCGTCACCGTGCCCTTGAGCGCGCCCGAGATGCGGTCGAGGATGCTTTGGCGCGGCATCCCGGCGGCCTCCGGATCGACCGTCGGAGGGCCGGCGTCGCCCGTGTCGGAAAGCGAGCCGTCGGGACCCGACTTGCGGAACACCAGCTTTTGACCCGTCATGTCCACCTCCGCCGATTTATACCCGGCGCTGAGCCAGGCATGGGTAATAACACTGTTGGAAGGGTTATTCGACCACCAGGACCGATGCTTGAAGGCCGACGGCGGCAGCCCGGTCCCGATGATTTCCTCGACCTCGTCGAACGTCATCGGTACCGCCGACTCCCTGCATTCGAGCAGATGGGCTTCCAGAAGCTGGTATTTCACTGTTCGCTCCCTCCTGTGACCAGCAGTGTTAATATATGTAAAAACACTGTTAGTCAAGGGGGTATGGGGAGGATCCTCGCTGACCGTAACGCCCCCCTACCCCAACACCTGCTCCAGCACTGCGCCGAGGAGGGCGAGCGCGACGGAGGCCATCATGCCGTAGGCGATCAGCATCACCGGGCGGAAGGAGTCGCGGGTGACGAATTTCTCGAGCTGCTGGTGGATCGCCCGGGTGCGCTCGTCGAGGCGGGCGAGGAGCAGGCGGTCCTCGCCGTTGAACGGCGCGGCGGATTCGGTGTAGCGGTCGTCCATGGTTCCTCCTGTGGCGGTCGGGTGGGTCGGCGTCATTGCCGGAACAGCAGCGCCGCCCGGTCCAGCGCGCCGCCGAGCCCGCGGCCCAACCGGTTCCACTGCTGCAACTCGGCGTTGTAGCGGTCGCGCCCGGCGCGCTGGGCGAGCGCGTTGGCGCCCAGCACGTCGACCGGAGCGGCGGGCGCGAAGGAGGGCAGGCCGACCGGCGCGATCTGCTGCCCGCCGAGCAGCGCCGCGAGCTCGTTGAACTGCTGGCGGCGCAGCGCCGCGCGTTCGGCGAAGGCGCGGTCGCGCGCGGCGGCGGCGCGGCCGAATTCGCGGTCGGCCTCCGCCCCGCCCTGCGCCACCGCCGCATGGGCCGCGTCCTGCCGCGCGCGGTTGCCGGCGTCGAGGAACCGGCCGTACTCGTCGCCGCCCGCGCTGCCGGGCGCGATCGGGAGGCCCCGGTTGGCGAGGCTCTGGCGGAGGCGGTTCTCGCCGCGCTCGATCTCGGGTTCGAGCAGGTCGAGCGCGCGCCGGTACGCCGCCCGTTCGGCGCGGCCGCGCAAGCTCGCGAGGTCTTCCCCGTCGAATTCCGGCGGCAGGCCCTCGGTGTCGAGCCGGCCCGAATCCAGCCCGCGCGCCCGGTCCAGCGCCCGGTCGGCCAGCACCCGGCCGATCGCCTCCTGGAGGGCGCGGAACTCCCGCTGATACGGGGTCTCGGTCACCATCGTCGCGTGGGTCGACGCCCCGGGGTCGAAGGCGAAATTCCCGTCATCGCTCACCGTGCCGTAGAGCAGGTCGCCCTGCGGGGTGAACCGGCTGATCCGGTTGGCCCGGGCCTGGGCCGCGACCAGCGCGGCGGGGTCCGGTACGGGGGGCGGCTTGGGGGCTTTCTTTCCCATCTCTGTCTCCTGTCCAGCGGCATTCGCGCCGCAGCATCGAATAGAGGGCGGCGTCTTCTCCGGTCGGCCAGGCTTCCCGCGCCATGCCCTCGTAGCGGAAGCCGAGCCGTTCGACGAACCGCCTGGCGGTCCGGTTGCCGCGCCGGATCGTGGCCTGCACGCGGCGCGCGCCGAGCTGTTCGAACGGGTAGCGGAACAGCGCGTCGAGCACCCAGCGCCGGCACCAGCGCGGCGAGGTCGAGGCGACCGTCATCTCCAGCGCGCCCGGCGGGTCGCGCCAGCCCGAATAGACGATCCCGGCGATCGGCCGACCGTCCTCGACGACGCCGATCGCGGCGCAAGCGCCGAAATCGTCGATCCCGAGCCGGTCGCCGACCCAGCGGGCGATCTCCGCGTCGCGGCCGAAGGCGAGCGTCAGCAATGTGGTCTCCTTGTGTTGGTTGGGTGTGGGGGAGGGCGAGCGGGTCAGGGGGTTTCCGCCGGCGGGCGGCGCCGGGCGTTTACCTTGTCCTGGATGTTTTTGAAGGTCGCGCGCTTGGCGGCGCGGACCGCCTCGAACGACTTGCTCCGGTCGATGCGCTGCTCGATGTCGTCGTCCCACAGCCCGGCGAGCCAGTCCTCGAGCGCCGCCCCGGCGAGCGGGGTCCCGTCGTCGTCGAACGGCACCGGATAGGTGACGGCGGGCCCGTCGTCGCTCGCCCATTTGACGGTGACGAAACCGTCATCGGTCACGTCGAGGATCTTGTATTGCGCGATGGCCATGGCGTTCTCCTGGGGTTGGGTCGGTGGTTCTGGGGGTCCACCCTCCCCCGGCCCCTCCCGCAAGCGGGAGGGGAGAAGATTAGGAGGGGTCGGCGCCGCCGCGACTCTCCCTCTCCCCAGCGGGGAGAGGGCCGGGGTGAGGGGGGACCGCGTCAGGTCTTGACGATGTAGTTGAGGACGATCGTCGGCTGGACGTTGTTGTGCGGTTCTCCGCCGCCCGCCGTCCCGGAGCGGCCGGTCAGCGTCACGTCCGCCGAGAAGTCGTGCGTGTGGGCGCCCGCGCTCAGGGTTGCGTCCCTGGCGCTTCCGCCGCTGCCGCTGCCGGTGAGCCGGTAGCTGCTGGCGTTGCCGGTTCCCGAACCCGCGCGCCTCGAGAGGTTGTGGGTGTGGGCGCCGCCGCTGTCCGTGGTTCCGCTCGCCTCTCCCTCGAAGGAACCGGGGCCGTGGTCGTGCTCGGCGATTTCGGCTTCGGCGAGGGTGTGGGTCTCGGCGCCGCCGGATGCGCCGAGCGCGGCCCCGTCGACGCCGCCGGAACGCCCGGTCAGGCGGCCGGCGGCGGTGCCGCCCATGTCGTCCAGCCCCGCGACCGTCCGGCCGCGGAGATCGGGCAGCGCGAACGTATCCACCCCGTCGCCGGCCCCGTAGGCGGTTCCGATGGCGGCGAAGAGCGCGGCGTAACCGGTCCGCGAGACCTCGCGCCCGTCGCAGGGGAGCCAGCCTTCCGGCGCGGCCGGCCCGGCGAAGGGCGCGACCATGCCGGTCGGGACCACCGGCACGCCGGTCAGCGCCGCGCCGGTCTCCATCGCCAGCGTCGCGCCGCTCTTCACCGTGAGCGTCGAGCCCGCGAGCACGTCCAGGGCATCCTCGCGGAAGCGGAAATCCTCGGCGCCCGCGAGCTTGATGTCGAGCGAATCGGCGCCGAGCGAGAGGCGATCCGCGCCGCCGACGCGCACATCGATCCGGTCGTCGGTGGCGGCCGCGATCGAGGTGTCGCCGTCGCGGTCGAGCACCAGCTCGTTGCCGCCGACCGAGACCCGCGCGGCGGAAAGCTCGAGCGCGCTCGGCGTGCCCTCGCCGTCCTCGACCGGGCGGAGCGAGTCGTCGATCCCCCGGTTGGCGTTGGAGACCTGCAGCAGGTCCCGGTAGGTGTCCTTCGGTTTCTTGCCTGTCAGAGCGGTCATCAGATCAGTCCCCGTCCCGTTTCGAGCTGCCAGCTCAGCGTTTCCCATTCGAGTTCGTCGGTGCTCGACGAGGTGAGGCGGGCGGCCAGCGCGTAGCCGAGCCCGTCGGCGGCGCGCCATTCGGCGATCGCGGCCTCGCCGCCGCCTTCCCAGACGAGATCGTCCCAGTCTTCCCAGGAGGTGCCCGCCTCGTCCCAGCCGGGCGCCGTCGGGCCGAATCCGGCGGCGGCCGCCGGCGGCTCGCCGTCCCGGAAATCGGCCAGCGCGCCGAGCCCGATCCGCGCCTCCGACCGGCCGCGCAGCACCGGGCGGAGCCCGATGCAGCGCTTCACGACGCCGCGCCGTCCGAACGCGTTGAAGGCGGTCTGCACGTCGCCCGTAATCGGCGCGCCCGCGTCGCTGTTCCCGGCGATCCGGTTGACCGTCCCGGCGGCCGCGCCGAAATGGGCGTTCTCGTCGAACACGCCCCAGCAATGCCCGTCGATCCCGGTCCAGCGCGCCCAGGCGCCGGTTTGGGTGTCCATCGCGTATTGCTCGAACCGCCCGCCGCCGAGCGGCACGTTGACGATCGTCCGCCCGGCGCGGGAATGGACCAGCACCTGCCAGCCGGTATTGGCGCCGTGGCGCCGCACCGCGTCGACCAGGGTCGGGCGGATCTTGTCCGAGACCACGCCGTTCGGGGTGAGCGAGCCCTCGCTCACCAGCCGCGAGATCGAGATCAGCCCCTCGGAGGTCAGCGCGAGCAGGTCGGAGCCGCGCCGCGCGACGCCGCGCACGTCGACCGGCGCGCCGGCGCGGAACACGCCGACCAGGGACCAGTCGGAGCCGGGATCGTCGCCGCGATAGACCACGATGTCGCCGGACGACATGCAGAACACCGCGAGGTCCTCGCCGATCCCGCCGCCGCCCCAGACGTCGGAGCCGCCCTCGACGTTCCACGAGCCCATGCAGACCAGGTTGCCGCCGAACTGCCCGACCCGCGAAAGCGGGAACCGGGCGAGCCGGCCGCCCAGCGCGTTCACGTCGGAGTACCAGAAATCCTGGCTGTCGCGCTCCAGAAAGTAGGTGCGAGAGCGGTGCGTCATGATGCCGAGCAGCCGTTCCGGCGCGAGCTCCGGACCCGATACCGGCATGGCGCCGATGCCGCTGCCGTCGAAGACCTGCGGCGGGTCGATGCCGTTGACCAGCCCGAGCCGGCCGTTGAAAGCGGCGGTCTGCCAGCGGTCCGAGTCGAAGCCCCCGGCGAGCAGATGCGGCGCGCCGGAAATCTCGTAGAGCCCGCCGGAGACCGCGGCGATCGACTTGCTCACCGTGCCGGCGTGGAAGGCGGCCAGCGTCTCGACCGGACCCGCCGCGATCCCCGCCGCGAGCGGCCGGTAGCCCTCGCGCACCGAGAGCGCGCTGATCCCCGGGTTCCAGTTGTCGAGCCGGACCGCGTCGGTCGGCGGCATCAGGTTGAGCGAGTCCCGCGTGTTCAGCCCGCCCACCGGCGCCGGCACGGTCACCGTGATCGCGGAGCCGCCGCGCCGTCTCGCGCGTCGTCGCTTGAGCATCGTCAGGCCTCCGGAAAATCGCCCGCCGGGGTGGCGGCGGCGGGGAAGGGGGGCGCCGCGCCGCCCGCCCGCAACACCGGCCTGCCGCCGTCCCGCGCGATGGCGCGGCCGAGCACCCCGAGGTACTCGTCGAGGTCGTCGTCATAGGCGAGGCCGACCGCCTTCTTGAAGCGCCACTTGACGCCCATCGCCGCGATCTCTTCCGACAGCACGAAGCGGTCGTCGTCGGCCTCCCAGCTCCGCCGCCTGGCGCCCGAGGGCGCGGCGACGAGGTCGCGGGTGACGTATTCGAAGGCGATCTCGCCGCCGGCTTGCGTCGGGGCGGGGTGGAGGTGGAACGCGCCGCCGAAGATCCGGAAGGCCGGCCGCGCCGCCGCGCCGCCGCCCGAGGCGCGGAGCGCCTGCCAGCGCTGGGCGGAGAGCGGCCCGTCGAGCGGACGGGCGCGCGCGCGGTCCCACGCGGTGCCGTCGACGATCCGGGCGAAATCCGCCGGCAGCCCGTCCGGCTGCGCGGTCCCGGCGGCGGCGGCGAAGCGGTGCTCCGCGACCAGCGCGCTCCAGTCCGCGCTCTCCGCCATCGAGAAGATCTCCTGGCGCGCGGCGGCGAGCAGGCGGATCGCGGTGGTCTCGGCGCTGCCGATCACCGCGCCGGGCGGCGCCACCCCGGCCTCGGCGGCGGCCTCGCGGCAGATGTCGAGCAGGCTCATTCCGCGTCCTCCGGCGGGTTGTTCGACTCGGCGAGCCCCCTCCACACGTCGACGTCGCGCTTGAGCGCGGCGATCTGCTCCCTGAGCTCGGTCTCGGTCTCGGATTGCGGCTGGAGGAACTGCCGGGCGCGCTCGACCAGCGCGGCGGCGTCCCCGCCGATGCGTTCGACCAGCGCGTCGTCGGCCCCGGCCACCTGCTCGACGGTCAGCAGCTCCAGCGCCTTGAGCTCGGCGGCGCGGGCGACGGTGAGATAGGGCCAGTGCCCGATCGGCGTGCCGGCCGGGCGCTCGCGCCTGGCGAGGAAGGCGGCCCATTGCCCGGGCCAGCGCTCGCGGTCGGAATCGCCCACCCTGCGGTCGACGATGCTGTTGCGGTCGCCCGGCACCAGCACCTTGACGTAGGGGGCCTCGTCGAACACCGGCCGCCCTTCCGCCTCGCTCCGCGCCGCGTTGCGCACCGCGCGCATGTAGAAATGCGGGATGCAGTCGTCCCGCCCGCCGCCCTGCTGCCCGGCCGCGAAATTCTCCCAGTAGCCGACATCGTCCGGAACCGGTTCCATGGATCGTCCTTTCGGTTGGTGTTGTGGAAAGAGGGGCCGACAATCCGGCCCCCCGCCAAAGAAAAAAACTCGTGGATGCTCGGCCTTCGCCGAGCATGACGGGGGAGGAGGTTGCGTCCTGTCGCTCTCGCCGCCAGCATCGACGGATGGCGGGCGGCTGGGTCTACATCGTGACGAACCGGCCCGACGGCACCCTCTATGTCGGCGTGACCGCCGACCTCGCGCGCCGCGTTCACGAGCACCGCGAAGGCCTGATCGACGGCTTCACCAAGCGTTACGGGCTGACACGCCTCGTTTACGCCGAACCTCACGACGACATCCGCGAAGCGATCCGGCGGGAGAAGGCGATCAAGCGGTGGCGGCGGGCCTGGAAGGTCCGGTTGATCCACGAGTCCAACCCGGACTGGAACGACCTTGTCGAGACCTTCCTGCCCTGATCACCCCCATCGTCATGCTCGGCGAAGGCCGAGCATCCACGATTTGCTTTTTTGTTGTTCCGCAGCCGAAGAAAAAACTCGTGGATGGTCGGCCTCCGCCGAGCATGACGGAGGAGAGGGCGGGCGGTGGTTCTCCGACCGCCGCCCTGTCGACAGGATCGCCGCCCTCCCCCGGCCCCTCCCGCAAGCGGGAGGGGGGAAGGTGGGTCTCCCTCTCCCCCCTATCGTCATGCTCGGCGAAGGCCGAGCATCCACGATTTGTTTTTTTGTTCTCCCTCCGCCGAAGAAAAAACTCGTGGATGGTCGGCCTCCGCCGAGCATGACGGAGGAGAGGGCGGGCGGTGGTTCTCCGACCGCCGCCCTGTCGACACGATCGCCGCCCTCCCCCGGTCCCTCCCGCAAGCGGGAGGGGGGGGGGGAAAGGTGGGTCTCCCTCTCCCCCCCCCCGTCATGCTCGGCGAAGGCCGAGCATCCACGATTTGTTTTTTTGTTCTCCCTCCGCCAAGGAAAAAACTCGTGGATGCTCGGCCTTCGCCGAGCATGACGGGGGGAGGCGGGCGGCGGTCGGAGGACCGCCGCCCCGTGCCGCTACGCGTGCATCACGCCCTGGCGGGCGGCGTTGGACATGGTGAGGTTGCCCATGAAGACGACCGGGATCACGGTCGCGTCCTGGTTGACCGATTGCCGCTTCTCCAGCGGCTCCATGTTGGCGTCCTTGTGCGGGCGCCAGAACAGGTAGTCGGTGTTCAGCATGTACATGTGCTCTTCCGGGCACTTGTCGTCGTACATCACCGGGGCCGAGCCGCCCGGCCCGTAGAACCGGATCGAGCGGAAGCCGGCGCCCGCGTCCTCCTCCGACGAGATCCGCTGGATCGCCTGCAGCGACTGCCAGTAGTGGTTGAAATACGCGGTGTCGGCGACGATCAGGGTCGGCGCGTCGGCGCCCCTGAGGCATTTGAGCCAGAGCGCGTTCATCGCCTTCTGGATCGTCTCCGAACCCGCCTCGACGGAGGCTTCCGAGAAGTCGTAGACCTGGTTGCGCCAGAACTCGAACGAGGCGCGGTCGATGCCGCCGACGGTTCCGGTCGTGGGGTCGTCCGCGACCAGCGCCTTGAGCCCGCCGATCTGCTTGCCCGACGAGCCGGTGCCGTCGGAATAGACGCCCTCCGACAGGTTGTTCATCATCGTCTTCTCGGCGTTCTTGATGCGCCGGTCGACGAGGCGGAGCGACTGCTCCTTGCCGGCGTTCTTGCGCTCCTCGGCGCCCGAGACCGAGACCACCACGGCGGCCTGCTTCCACTCGAACTCGGCGGAGTCGAAGACGTCGGACGGCGAGACGTCGAGCGCCTCGTAGCCGGAATAGTACTTGAAGGTCTGGTTCTCGGCGTATTCGAGCTCTTCCACCAGGGTCCGCCCGCCGTCCGCCGGGTCCACGTTGCCCGTCCGGTTGAGGAAGCGGAGCACCGCGTTGTGGTTGAGGATGTTGTCGGCGAGCTGGCCGCGCCGGTTGCGCAGCGTGGTCGTGACCAGATCGCCCAGATTGGCGTTCGCCATGTGTCGTTTCCTTTCGTTGGGGTTGTTACGCGCCGACCATCCGGTCCCACACGCGCTCAAGCTCCTCGCGATGCGACCGGGCGGGCGGCAGCGCGGATTTCGCCGGTTCGGAGCCGCTGAGCGCGGCCCGTCCGGCGTTCCTCGCCTTCTCCACCTCGGCCTTGCGGGCGCTTTCGCGCCGTGCCGCCAGCTCGGCATCGCGCGCTTCCAGCGCCTTCTGCCGGAGAGCGGGATCGGCCCAGACGGCCTGTTCGTAGGCGTCTTCGAAGCCGTCCGCCGCGCCGGCGCGCATCAGCGCGGCGAGCTTCGGCCGGACCGCCTCGAAATGGGGAAATCGCTTCTCGCCCGCCGCGTCGACCGCGCGGGCGCGGGAATCGAGCTCGGCCTCCATCGCGGCGATCAGGCGGAGCTCGTGCTGCTCGGCGGCGTAGCGCTCGAGCGTCTCCGTCAGCGCGTCCCGCCGCTCGGGCGGGGCGGCGGCGGCGCCGGCCGGCGGCGCGATGCCGTAGGACTCGGCGATCGCCGACAGCGCGGCCCCGGGGTCGCGTTCGAGCGCCGCCCGCGCGTCCATCAGCCGCTTCACCGCCTCGCCGTCGGTCAGCCCCTCGGCCCGCATGGTCTCGCGCCACGGGGCGAGCGCCGCGTCGACCGCCCGGAGCCCGTCGAGCTCCTTCTCGCGCTCGGCGAGCGCCTGGCTGCGGTCGGAATGCGCCTTCTCGAATTGCCGGTGGAGGTCGAGCGCGTAGGGCTTGGCGTCTTCCGGCAGCGCCTGGAACCGCTCGCGCCACTCCGCCGGCCAGTGGGCGAGGGGGACGACGGCGGTTTCGGGCTCGTCCTCCGGCGCGGCGTCGTCCTCCGGGACGGCCGTTTCGTCCTCGTCCTCGACGGAAGCGGCCTTCGCCTCCGGTTCCGGTTCTCCGGCTTCCGAGGAAAGCCGGTCCCACGCCTCTTCCAGGTCTTCGCGCAGGCTGTTCCGCGCGGCGGCCGAAGCCGCCCCGTTGGTGTCGTCCGTCATGTTTCCTCCGGGGGGTTGGTGTGTGACTCTGCCCGTTACGCGGCAGAAAAAAACGGCCCCGATGGGCCGTGGGAGAGTTCGACGATTATGGCCCCGAAATCAGGCCGCGAGCCTGTATCTCGGGGGGCCGCTTCCGTCGATCACGATGTCCGCGCGGGTTTCGGCCGGCACGCATCTGGCGGCGATTTTCTCGATCGGACCGCGCTCGCCGAGGTTCAGTTTCTCGACGGCCAGCAGGCGGATGACGATCTCGGATGCCGGCTGGATCGGCGTCTGGTTTTTTTCCCATCGCGCGATCGACTGGGCGTCGTGGTGGACGTGCCTTGCCAGCTCCGCTTGGGTGAACGCCATCATCGTCCGCAGGAACCTGAGCTCCTGCCCGCTGATGCCCGTTCCGCTCTCGACGATGCCCCGGGCGATCGTCTTGTGCAGTTCGTTGACCGCCGGGATGTACAGCACCTCATCGCCGCGCATCTCGATCCCCTCGATAAATACGTTATCCAGGCCGCACTCGGTGTACCCGTACCGCATGCGCCGTTTCGCGACCTCGGTCATCTCGTTCAGCCTCCAAAGGGGTGCCGCAACCTCCTGCACCCCCGATGTCACCCCGGACTTGATCCGGGGTCCAGAGCGGCGGGCATCGTTCTTGCCTGTTTCCCTGGACCCCGGATCAAGTCCGGGGTGACAGTCTGTGCGGTCAGGGGGGCGGCATCAGGCGGTGATGTCTTCGTACAAGTCCCGCCACTCCGGATTCTCCCGTTCGATCAACGTGAGCTTCCATTCCCGCCGCCAATTCTTCAGCCGCTTCTCCTGCGCGATGGCGTACTCGATATCCTCGAACGGCTGCACGTGCACGAGCCGTGTCACCTTGTATTTGCGGGTGAAGGACGCACCCGTGCCGTCCCGATGCTGCGCGACCCGCCGGACGATGTCGTTGGTCACGCCCACATAGAGCGTGCCGTTGCGCCCGCTCGCGAGGATGTAGACCCAGTAGGTCCGCATGGCCTTCCGAACCGCCTCGATTGTCACCCCGGCCTTGAGCCGGGGTCCAGAGCCACACGCTCCGCCTCGCCGGGCTTCCCCGGATCGCGGTCCGGGGCAGGCCTGCCCCGGATCCCAGTCCGGGGCCTGGACCCCGGATCAAGTCCGGGGTGACAGTTGGGGCGCCCCGCTACTCCTCCTTCGACGCCTCGGCCATGGTCTTGCCGTCGAAGGCGGGCATGCTCTGGAAGGAGCCGAAGCCCTGCTTGGCGTACCACACCGAGAACTTGAGCATCGCCTCGGGCGAGGGCGCCTCGACCGTGTCGACGAAGTCGTATTCGCCCTGGGTGTAGAGCACCGACTGGATCTTGATCCCGAGCTCCTTGGCCTTGGCGCGGGCGAGCCGGTTGCGCCGGTCGTGCCTGCCGAGCCACTCGCCGCTCTGCTTGCCGAGCAATACGTATTTCATGGGTCCCTCCGGTTTGCCGGATCTTCGTCGCGGTCCAGATCCCGCGTCATCTCGATGAAGCGGTCCTTGTCAGGCTTCGGGGTCGTCATCGGCATCCCCCTGGGGCATCGGTGGATGCCTCCGCCACGGCGAGACCAGTCCGAGCCGGGTATCGAGATACTCGATCAACTCCGAGACCAGCATCTCGTTCATGGCCGTCTTCGGGATCACGACGCAAAGGGTGCCATCCGGCGAGTGCAGCACAGCGTAGCCGCCCCATCGGTTCTGTCGGTGCCGGACGCTGCCGCCCTCTTCCGTAAGCCATTTGCAGTAGTCGTCAAAGGCAGGGCCCGGGGGAGTGCGTTCCGCGATCATGCCTACGCCGCGATTTCAAGCCGCTCTCCCATTCCCGCGCCGACCCCGTCGTCGCATATGCGGCCGCGAAGGATCGACGGATCGTCCGACTCGTGCATCTCCCAGAATTTCTTCGGTGCTCGCCGAATGCCGCCGAACGGCTCGCCGGTGCGGGCCACGGACTCGTCGAGCTCGGCACGGTAGACGATCTTCAGGCCGTCGATGGCCTCTTCCTTCGTGCGGCCCTGCGTACCGATGTAGCGTTCCAGGCACATCGCGACCCATGCACCCTCTTCCTCGAAGATCACGAAGCGCAAAGCGTTCGGTCGCCGCGCATCTCCCGTCATGGCGGCCTCCCTGCAAGGTTCGACGGCGCAACCGTAAACGGTTGGTGGGACAGGTCAAGGAGCGACAGTCACTTCGTCCGCCCCCCGAACTTCTCGAAGGTGCGCAGGCCGCCGAGGCCGAGGAGGCTGAGGAGCACCGTCAGCAGGTGTTCGAGCTGGAAGGCCGCCGGCACCGGGGTGCCCGGCGCCCATACCGCGAAGGCCCAGACCAGGGCGTCGCGCAGGATGAAGTTCCAGGCGAGCGCGGCGCCGCAGATCCAGCCGATGAACGGGCGCCAGCCGGCGACGAAGACCGAGCGATGCTGCGCCTCGATCCGGTTGACCTCGATCTGGGCGAGCGCCGGCCGCTGGGCGAGGCGGGTCAGCAGCGCCTCCTTGCCGAGCCGTTCCTCGTCCGAGGTGAACAGGTCGTCGATGACGCGCCCGACCGCCTCGATGGGCTGCGCCGCGCGGCTGCCGAACAGGGTTTCGAGGATGGGCATGTCTTTGTCTCCGTTCGGTCCGCCCTCCCCCGGCCCCTCCCGCAAGCGGGAGGGGAGAAGAAGAGGCGGGATGGGCAGGCGAATCCCCTCTCCCCCAGCGGGGGAGAGGGTCAGGGTGAGGGGGGTCGCTCCACCGCGTCGTTGCCGATCTCGACCATGCCGTGCGCGCGCAAGTGCTCGTCCCAGGCGCGGCGGGCGGTGTAGCGTTTGCCGTCGGCCATGCTCCTCACGCCCTCGGCGAACGGCGCGTCGCGGTTGACGATCTGCAGGCGTGGCGGCGCGGTCCCCGCGGGCACCCAGCGGCCCTCTTCCCGGCTCCAGACGTAGCGCGTCATGGCGTCCTCCCGCCGCTTTCCGCCTCGGCCTCGCGGATCAGCGCCTCGCTCGTCCGGGCGATGACCTCCTCCAGCCGCCGTCCCGGCTTGAAGCTGCGCGCGGCGGTGCGGAACATCTCGAGGAACATCGGCGCCGATTGCGGCGCGGCGGCGATCAGCGGCGCGATCCCGGTGAAGAACTGCGTCGAGGCGGCGAGGAACTCGACCGCGTTGCGGCGCTCGGCCTCGGCGTCGGGCTGGACCGTCGATTCGGTCTCGACGTCGATCCGGAAGCCGCGCAGCCGCTCGTCGCGGAGCAGCGCGAGAACCGCCGGCGGCACCGGCCTGCCGGTCATCCGGGCCAGCGTCTCGGGGCGGAAATGCTCGGCGATCACCTCCGCCTTGAGGCGGAGCACGTCGCGCACGAAGCGCTCCATCGGGCGCTGGCGGGGCTGCATCCGGAGCGCGCCGAACGAGCCCTTGAGCCGCTGCGCGGTGGCGGTCTCGCTCGCCCGGGTCGAGCCGCGCAGGATGTCCGACAGCCCGGTGATCTCGAAGATCTCGCCCTTGAGCTGGGCGATGTGGCCGTTCAGCGAGACGATCACCTGGGCGATGCGCTCGATCGGCAGCCACTCGATGGCGGCGGCGAGCCCGCCCTTGTCGCGGAACCGGTCCCAGTCCTTGACCGGGATCATCTCGTTCTCGCCGGCCTCGGTCAGCAGCCGCTCGATCTCGCCCAGCACCCCGGCATAGACGCCGCGCGCCTTGAGCGCCGCGATCAAATGCCGCTTGCGGGTGGTGAGCTCGTCGAGCTCCAGCGCCTGGTCCTGGTAGAGGGTGAACTCGGGGATGGGAATGCGCGAATCCGAGGTCTTCACGGCGTAGAGCGGCTCCGGGATGGGGAAGAAGCCGGCGAGGCCGAGCGGGTCGCCGGTCTCCTCCACCGCGCGGTCGAAGCCGTCCGCGATCACCACGCGGCGGCGCTTCGCCTTGTCCCAGATCTCCCAGACCACGGCGCGCCTCGCGTCCTCGGGCGCGGCGCCTTCCCCGCCGCGTCCATCGTAGGCGCTCACGGTGCCTTCGAGCGGGATCCGCCTTCCCGCCGCGCCGAACCGCTCGACCAGCTCGGCCCGGGTCAGCGAGTGGCGGAAGGCGATCCAGCCGACCTCGTCCCAGCACCGCGCCGGCTGCTCGCGGTAGTCCTTCCAGAACACGTGCCGGCAGAAGACGCGCTCGTCGACGATCTCCTCGACATACGGGGTCTCGCCGTCGAACCCGTCGGGCTCCGCCGGCCGCCCGTCGAGCAGGAAGACCTCGCCCGCCCGCGCGAGCGGCCGCCGCGCGATGACCGGCTCGTAGACGATCCGGGCCACGCCGCGGCCGGGCAGCAGCATGTCGTCGCGCACCGCCTCCATCGCCGCGTCGAACCCGCCGTCGTCGATGAGATAGGAGAGCGCGCGTTCGAGCGCCGAGGCCGCCTCGCGCCCCGCCGGGTCGTCGTCGAGCCAGCGCCGCCGCACGTCGGGCGCGGGCGTCCGCGAATAGACCGCGGGCTTGAGGAGCTCGGTATTGGCCCAGAGGATGTTGAAGCGGCGCTGGCCGTCGACGCGCTTCTCGGCGCGGTAGCGCTCGACGGTCTTCTCCGCGCGCCGCATCCAGTCGCGCTCGGCGCGCTCCGCCCGCTCCAGCTCGCCGCGCCAGTAGCGGACGGTTTCGTCGGGTCCGGCGCTGTCGGTGTCGGTTTTCATCCGGTTCTCCTGTTCGTTCGTCGTCGTGGCCGGCACCCTCCCCCGACCCCTCCCAGAGGGAGGGGAGAAGAGAGGGGAAGTCGGCCCCGCAACTCTCCCTCTCCCCGGCGGGGAGAGGGCCGGGGTGAGGGGGCCGCTCGCCGCCCTCAGATCAGCCCGTCGCGGGCGCTGCGCCTGGCCGCGAAATGGCGGCGCAGATGGTCGTCGATCGTGTCCCCGCCGCGCGGCGGGGGCGGGGCGAAGCGGTCGCGCACGCCCATCGCGAGGTAGCGGAAGGCGTCCGCCCCGTGGCTGAACTGGTCGTGCACCGGCGCATCGCCGATCGTGCCCGTCGCGCCGTCGACCTTGGCGCGGTACTGGCGCAGGCATTCGATGCCGGGCTCGGTGCGCGCCGCGTCGAACCAGCAGCGCGGCAGGATCGCGCGCGCCGCGTTGATGCCGTCCTCGATCCCGTGGCGCGGCACCACGGTGAGCGCGACCCCGAGGCGGCGCGCCTGCTCCTCGCGCGTCCGCCCGGTGCCGAGCTCGCGCGCCAGCGCGTCGTGCGGCGCGTAGTGGCTGCCATAGACCCAGCCGCGCTCGGCCGCCTTGGCCTGGAGTATCCGCGCATAGTGGTCGAGCCCCTCGCCCGCCGCCTCGTAGTAGTCGAGCAGGTGGATCTCGGGCCCGGCGAGCTGGACGAACCAGATCGCCGTCGGATCGCCCACCCCGAGGTCCCAGGCGGTGTCGACCGGCAGCGCCGGGTCGTGCGGCACCGCGCGGATGCGCCCGGTACGCTGGGCTTCCGCCATCGCCTTGCCGTAATAGGCGCCCCGGATCGCCGCCTCGAAGGAGCACTCGAACTCCTGCGCGTACTGCTCCGGCGTCATGTCGCGGCGCGCGGCCTCGAGCTCAGGCTCCGGCAGGATGCGGGTCTCGGAGGCCGGGAACAGCGCCGCGTACCAGTCGGGGTCGGCGCACGCCGCGCGGTATTTGCGCCAGAATTCGTTGTGCCCCTTGGGCGTGCCGATGAAGACCGCCCAGCCCTCGCGGTCGGCGAGCGCCGGGCGGATCACCTCGCCCCAGAGATGCGGGCTCATCTGCGCGTACTCGTCGAGCACCACCCCGTCGAGATAGATGCCGCGCAGCGAATCCGGGTTGTCGGCGCCGTAGAGCTGGATGCGCGCCCCGTTGGGGAGGTCGACGCGGAGCTCGGTCTCGTGCACCCGCCGGTCCGGGATCGCCTTCGTGTAGTGCTTGAGGTAGTCCCACGCGACCTGCTTGGCCTGGCGGTAGAGCGGCGCGATATAGGCGTAGCGCGGGCTCCCGCGGGTCGCGCGCACCGCGTGGTCGACGAGCTCGTTGACGCAGAGCACCGTCTTGCCGAAGCGGCGGTGGCAGACCAGCACGCTGAAGCGCTTGAGGCGGCGGTGGATGCCGGCCTGGAGCGGGCGCGGCCGGTAGCCGGTGCTGACCCTACTCGCCACGGTCGATCCCCGTGTCGATGACGATCCGCGCGGGTTTCTTCCGCGCGGGCGCCCTGGCGGGCGTGTCCTGGCCCAGCATCGTGCGGCCGAGATGCTGCGCCATCGGCGGGCTGTTCTCGGCCAGCCGGAACTGGGTCTGGCGGATCAGCACCCGCCCGCGCGCCCTGCCTTGCGCCCAGGCGTCCTTGAGCGCGGGTTCCTTGAGCCGCTCCCTGAACTCGGCCGCCGGCACCCCGAACCACGCCGCCGCCTCCTTGCGGGTGCAGCCGAACGCGGCGATCCCGGCGACATTCTGCTCGTCGATCGGCGGCGGGCGCCCGGGCGGCGGTCCGATGCGCCGCGCGATGTCTCTCCGTGCGACCGCGCGCATGGCCGCCTCGGCCTTCGATGGGCCTGGCACGATCCTGTCCCTTTCTCTTGCGGATGGCCGGGCGTCCGGCCCGGCAACGAAAAAGGGCGCCGAACCCTCCGGCGCCCCTCTCCCCCATTTCGCGTAGTGTAGGGAATTTACCCCAAAACGCGTCCCGAGTCAAGCAAAAAATACGTGTTCAGAGTAAATTAATCGCTAACCCCCCGAAATAACGGCCTTTTTTCTCCCTTCCGATTCCTGGCCGAAATCGGCCCCGGAACCCCCGAATCCGTCTCATGTGCGATTCCGGCCCGCCCCTCACCCCGGCCCTCTCCCCGCCGGGGAGAGGGAGAGTTGTGGCGCCGACTCCTCTCCACTCCTCCCCTCCCGCTCGCGGGAGGGGCCGGGGGAGGGTGGATCGGGTCGTCGTGAACCGAGCAGGCCGGAATCGTTCCGGCCCGAATCCCCTCCCCGTCATGCCCGGACTTGTTCCGGGCATCCACGTCCCTCCGCCGCCTCGCCCGCTCCCGGCCCGCACCGAGGTGCTGCAAGACGTGGATGGCCGGAACAAGTCCGGCCATGACGACAAAGGGGTAAGGTGCCGGAGAACCCCCACACCGCCCGGGACGAGAAAGGGGCGCCGAACCCTCCGGCGCCCCTCTCCCCCATTTCGCGTAGTGTAGGGAATTTACCCCAAAACGCGTCCCGAGTCAAGAAAAAATGCTTGTTAAGGATAATTTGGTCTCTAAACCCTTGAAATCAAGGTCCTTTTTCTCCCTTCCGATTCCACCCCAAAATCCGCCTCTGGACCCCCGAATCCGTTCCATGCGCTATTTCGGCCCGCCCCTCACCCCGGCCCTCTCCCCCGCTGGGGGAGAGGGAGACTCGCGGCGCCGGCTCTTCTCTACCTTCTCCCCTCCCGCTTGCGGGAGGGGCCGGGGGAGGGCTTGGGACGAAAAAGGGGCGCCGGTCTCCGGCGCCCCCACTTCGCGTAGTATAGGAAATATGGGGTCGATCGCGTCCCGGGTCAAGCAACAAATTTCTTCACAGGTAATCTTTTTCGTCTTCGTCCGGATCTCCGGGCGTTTCTTGCCCCATCCGGTTGTCCTGGTTGACGCGGATCGCCGCCGATTTCCGCGTCTCGGGGTACGGTTCATCGACCCAGCCGGCGATCTCGGCGTAGCGGTGGAGCGCGGCGCGGATGTGCTCGATGGCGCCGCCGTGGCGCATGCGGTACCAGCCCTCGACCTCGCGCAGCCCGTGATTGTCGACCACCACGTCGAGGATCAGCTGGAGCCGGGTGGTGCGGATCGCGCCGGCCGCGACGGTGACCGCCATCTCGCGCGCCCAGGGCCGGTAGCGGAGCCGCCAGGCGCGCTCCTCCTCGACCGTGAGGCGGTCGATCGGGTCGACGAACATGGCGCGCCTCGTGCGCTGGCCGACCGGCGCGATCGCGCGCGCGCCGGGGAACAGGCCGCGCCCGAACGCCTCCCAGACGCGGCGCACCTCGAGCGCCGCGCGGACCTGCTCGCGGCCGAGCCGGCCCTCTTGCGCCAGCCGGGCGACGAGGTCGCGCCGCAGCCTGGCGGCGGTCTCGGGGGTGGGGCCGATGTTCTCGTCGGCAATGGGGGCTTGCCCCGGACCGCGATCCGGGGCTTCGGGTCGTGCTTCGCTTGCCATGGTCTCTCCTTTCCAGGCGATGGTTTCAGGCGGCGTGCCGGGCGCTCGGTCCGGCCGCCCAGGTCCGGGGCAGCGGATCGATCCCGGGATAGGGGATGCGGACGCCTTCCGCGCGGGCGGCCCGGATCAGGTCCGGGATCGAGGCCGGCGCGCCGTCGAGCGCGTAGCCCGCCAGCGTCGCGGTCACCCGGTCGCCGAGCGCTTCGAGGGCGCGTTCGAGCGGCGGCGAGGGGAGCGGCGGGCCGGCGCCCTCCGGCTCCGCCGCTTCGTCGGGCTCGGGCGCCGGCGGCGCGTTGCGGTAACCGCGCCGCAACTCGTCCAGCAGGGCTTCCAGGCCGTCGGCGGGAATGCCGAACGTCCATTCGAGGTGGCGGAGCTCGACCCCGCTTGCCGACAGCCTTTGGAGCCGTTCCGCCTCGGGGCCCGAAAGCCGCTTGCGATTTTTCTGCATATGGGTTATCTCCTGCTCATATCTGATCTACCCATTTTTCTTCATAGGAAAAATTATGTCAAGCGACAATCGGCATAATTTTTCAACCGGGAGACGAAAGACATGGCGCTCCGACCCGACGGAACCGCGATCTCCAACCGGATCAGGCAGTGGCGCAAGCGCCGCGGGCTGACCCTCCAGGTGCTCGCCGGGATGCTCGGCACCTCGGCCGGGCACCTTCACAAATGGGAGACCGGCAAGGTCTCGATCACGCTCGACCGGCTGACCGACGTGGCGACCGCGCTCGACTGCAACGTGCTCGACCTGGTCGAGGGGCTGGCCAACGTGGCCGTCGTCGGCAGGGTCGGCGCCGGGGCCGAGGTCAACGCCATCGACGACCACGCGATGGGCCAGGGACTCCGCATGGTTCGCTGCCCCAACGGGCTCGACGCGCAGCAGACGGTGGCGGTCGAGGTCGAGGGCGATTCGATGCTGCCCATCGAGGAGGGGTGGCTGCTGTTCTACACCCGCGACTACGAAGGCGTGCCGTCCGAGTGCATCGGCAAGCTGTGCATCGTGCAGCTCGCCGACGACGGGCCGCGCTACGTCAAGCGGGTCAAGCCGGGCCGCGAGAAGGGGACCTTCAACCTCTACTCGACCAACGCCCGCGAGATGGAGGACATCGCGCTCGCCTGGGCCGCCCCGGTGCTCGACGCCCGCCCGCCGGTGCCCGAGGAGACCGCCTGAGGGGCGGCTCCGCTTTGCCCGAAAAGGGAAAGCAGGCGTTCGGGATTTATGCGATAGGGACATTCGGGAGTCGAGGCCGGACGCGCGGAAGGCGCGAATCGATGCCCCACCCTCCCCCGGCCCCTCCCGCAAGCCCCGGACTGCGATCCGGGGCAAGCGGGAGGGGAGAAGATAAGGCCGAGGCGATGCAGCGACGCCCCCTCTCCCCGCGGGGGAGAGGGTCGGGGTGAGGGGGAGCGGCCTGCGAGGACCATGACGGGTCGGGAAGGCCGTCCATTCCTGCTGGCGTCCTGCCGCGGGCTCGGCTAAGACGGGCGGGCGGTTTCCGGGAAGGAACACGACATGAGCGAACTCTGGCGGCTCACGGCGGCCGAGGCCGGACGGAAAACCGCCGCCGGCGAGATCACCTCCGAAGCGCTGGTCCGGTCCTGCCTGGAGCGGATCGAGGACCGCGACGCGGACGTGGAGGCCTGGGCGCATCTCGATCCCGACTACGCCATCCGGGGCGCGCGCGAGGCCGATTCGTCTCCGTCCGGGGGGCCGCTGCACGGCGTGCCGTTCGCGGTGAAGGACGTGATCGATTCGGGCGAGCTCCCCACCGAGTACGGCGCGCCCGCCATCCACGGCGGCCACCGCCCGGAGCGCGACGCGGCCTGCGTCGCGGCGATGCGCCGGGCCGGCGCGGTGCTGATGGGAAAGACCGTCTCCACCGAGTTCGCCACCTTCCAGCCCGGCAAGACGAAGAACCCGCACAACCCGGGCCACACGCCCGGCGGGTCGTCGAGCGGTTCGGCGGCGGCGGTCGGCGCGTCGATGGTGCCGATCGCCTTCGGCAACCAGACCGCGGGCTCGCTGATCCGCCCGGCCGCGTTCTGCGGCGCGGTCGGGTTGAAGCCGACCCACGGGACGGTCGATCTCACCGGGATCCTGGCGCTCGAGCCGACCTTCGACACGCTCGGCTACATGGCCCGGTCGGTCGACGACGTGGCGCTGTTCTACGACGTCGTGCGCGGCGCCGATCCCGCCGTCCCGGCCGACGGTCCGGGCCGTCCGCCCCGGATCGGGCTCTGCCGCACCCATCACTGGAAGAAGGCCGACGCGGTGAGCCGCGGGGCGGTCGAGCGCGCGGCGGCGAAGCTCTCCGATCTCGGCGCCGACGTGGCCGATCTCGACCTGCCGGACGACTTCGAGGCGATCCCCGACAGCCACCGGGTGATCCTCAACGCCGGCCTCACCCAGAGCCTCGCGCGGCAATACGCCGACCATCGCGACCGGCTGAGCGAGCGGCTGCGCGGCATGATCGAGGAGGGGCTGGGCTACGACGAGGCGACGCTCGGCGCGGCGCAGAGCCATGCCAGGGCCTGCCGCGCGGCGGCCGGCGGAGCGTTCGGCGACCGCGACGTGCTGCTCACCCCGAGCGCGCCGGGCGAGGCGCCGGAGGGGCTCGGGACGACCGGCGATCCGATCTTCCAGACCACCTGGACGCTGCTCCACCTGCCCTGCGTGACGCTCCCCTTCGCGACCGGCCCGAACGGGCTGCCGATCGGCGTGCAGCTGATCGGCAGCCGCGGCGAGGATGCCGCCACGCTCGCCGTCGCCAAGTGGTTCCACGGCCGGATGTGAGCGGGGAGCCGCGCGCCCCCGACTCCGCCGGCGCGGCGCACGCGACCGGCCGCGCCGCGCGGACGATCGCGCCGCTCCTGATCGGAATCGCCGTCCTCGCCGTCTGGGAGGGCGCGGTGCGCGCCTGGGAGGTGAAGCACTACGTGCTGCCGGGGCCGCTGCTGGTCCTGGAGACGCTGGCGAAGGACTGGCAGACCCTGCTGCCCTCGCTCCTCAACACGATGAAGACGGCGCTGGGCGCGTTCCTGCTGGCGGCGTTCGGCGGGCTCGGCATCGCGATCCTGTTCGCCCGCTCGCGCTGGCTGGAGGCGAGCCTGTTCCCCTACGCGGTGATAATCCAGGTGACGCCGGTGGTGTCGATCGCGCCGCTGATCATCGTCTGGGTCGAGGACATCGAGATCGCGCTCTTGATCTGCGCCTGGATCGTCGCTTTCTTCCCGGTGGTCGCCAACACCACGCTCGGACTGAAGAGCGTCGATCACAATCTGCACAACCTGTTCGAGCTCTACGGGGCCAGCCGGCGCCAGGTGCTGTGGCGGCTGCGTGTGCCGAGCGCGCTGCCCTATTACCTGTCCTCGCTCCGCATCGCCGGCGGGCTCGCGCTGATCGGCGCGGTGGTGGCGGAGTTCGTCGCCGGCACCGGCGGCACCGCGTCGGGGCTCGCCTGGCGGATCCTCGAATCCGGCTACCGGCTCAACATCCCCCGCATGTTCGCGGCGCTGCTGCTGATCTCGCTCGCCGGAATCGCGATCTTCGCCGCCCTCGGCTGGCTGCAGCACGCGATCCTCAGGCGCTGGCACGAAAGCGCCGTGGCAAGGGAGAATTGAGGGGCGATTACGCGGTGGCCGGAAGGTCGCCGAGGCGCCCGGGTCCGCCCGGCGCAAGCAGCGTCGCCCCACTCCAGGCATGGCGAGGATCCCGTCGCTCACCCCGCGACGCTCCCGGCCGCAAGCTCGCCCAGCCGCCCGCGGGTCTCGCCGCGGAACTCGGAAAGCTCGCGGGCGAGCGCCTGATGGCCCTTCGCGAGGTCGTCGACCTTTTCTTCCAGCCGAACGAACCTGTCCTCGAGCCTGTCGAATCTGATTTCGAGCGCGTCGAACCGACCTTCGAGCACACCGATCCTGCTCTCAAGCCCGTCGAACCGGCCTTCCAGCACACCTATCCTGCCCTCGAGCCCGCCCATCCTGCCCTCGAGCCCGCCCATCCTGCCCTCGAGGCGAACCAATTGGCGGAACATGAACAGGGCGAACGACGCGCCCGACGCCAGCAGCGTCGCGCCCACTCCGAGCATGGTGAGGATCTCGTCGCTCATTCGCCCAATATAATGGAGCTATACCAATTTTGCACTACCATAAGGAGAACTTTCCGGTCCGGCTGCGCCGCTCCCGCACGCGCCGCTATCGCCCGACCGCGCCGCCCGGCTAGAATGCCGCCACCCAAAGCGGGAGACCGAAAATGACCGCCGGCGCCATCGCCATCGAGCAGGTCGACCATATCGGGATCCGGGTTGCCGATCCGCACCGGGCGCTCGATTTCTACCGCACCCTCGGCTTCGAGCTGGAGCGCGAGGTCGCGTTCGACGCGGTGCTCATCATCAGGAACCCCCAGGGCGTCGAGATCAATCTGATCGTCAACGCCAACGACGACCATGGCGGGCGCAACGTGCTGATGGACGTGGAAGGCACCAAATACGCCGGCATCACCCATGTCGCGCTCCGCGTCTCCTCCGTCGCCGACACCGTGAAGGCGCTTGAACGGAACGGCATCGAGATCCGCCAGGGCCCGGTCAGGTTCGGCGAGGACGGCAACGTCTCGGTCTTCGTGCGCGACCCCGACCTCAACGTGATCGAGCTGCGCGGCCGCGACGAGGACCTCGACGGCGTCGAGCACTACACGCCGGATTGATCGTTCCGCCCCGCGCCTTGTGAGCCCAAGCCCCTTTCGCTAGCGTGCCGCCGGACCCCGACCGGCGAAGGCGTAGCATGGCCCAGGACCTCCCCTCCTATCTCGAACGCGTGCGCGGCGAACGGCCGGACGAGTTCGTGACCGTCTCCCGCGAGATGGACCCCGGCCACGAGGTGACTGCCGCGGTGGTCAAGATCGAGAAGGAGGCGAAGCGCCGCCCGGTTCTCCTGTTCGAGAACGTCAGGGGCAGCGACTACCCGGTGCTCACCAACCTCCATGCCAGCCGGTCGCGGCTCGCGATGGCGATGAACGCGCCGCCCCGCGGGATGCTGAAGAAGTACCTGAAGGCGATGGAGGAACCCGTCGCGCCGCGCGAGGTCAATACCGGGCCGTGCAAGGACGTGGTGCTCAAGGGGGCCGAGATCGACCTCTCGCGCTTGCCCCAGCTCGAACACCACCAGGGTGACGGCGGGGCCTATATCACCGCGGCGATCTCGTTCGCCAAAGACCCCGACGGCGAGATGTGGAATTGCGCCTATAACCGGTTGATGATCACCGGCAGGGACACCACCTCGATCCACCTGACGCTCGGCAAGCATCTCTGGGAGTACTACCAGATCGCCGAGTCGCGCGGCGAGGCGCTGCCCGTCGCCTTCGCCATCGGCGTGCATCCGGCGATCGCGCTCGGCTGCCTCGCCATCGGCTCGATCGACGAGGACGAGCGCGGGATCATGGGCGGGCTGCTCGACGAACCGCTGGAGCTGGTGCGCTGCGAGACCTCCGACGTGCTGGTCCCCGCCCAGGCGGAGATGATCCTCGAGGCCGAGATCCTGCCGCGCGCCCGGATCGCCGAGGGGCCGTTCGGCGAGTTCACCGGCTACAGCCTCGGCGCGCGCGACCGCGAGGTGGTGCAGGTCAACGCCGTCACCCACCGCGAAGGCGCGATGTTCCATGACATCACCGTCGGCCATCTCGACCACATGCTGCTCTCGACCATTCCGATGGAGGCCAATCTCTACCGCGCGGTCAGGGCGATGATCCCCTCGGTGAAGGCGGTGCGGGTGCCGAGCCCGTTCACCTGCTTCGTCGCCATCGAGCAGCGGCTGGAGGGCCAGGCGAAGAACGCGATGATGGCCGTGCTCGGCGCCGACCTCTACATGAAGCGCGTCGTGGTGGTGGACCACGACATCGACGTGTTCGACGACCGCGAGGTCAACTGGGCGATCGCGACGCGCTGCCAGCCCGACCGCGACATCCTGGTGATCCCGGGCGCGCGCGGCTCCGATCTCGATCCGTCGACCGCCGGCAATGACGGGTTCACCGCCAAATGGGGCGTCGACGCGACCGCCAAGCCGAGCCTCGACGCCTTCACCCCGCGCCACAGCTTCCCGTCCGAGGTGTGGGACGGCATCGACGTGGAGGCGCTGCTGCCGTAGCCGCGATGGCCGCCCATCTCGCGCAATCGCTGGAGAACGAGGCCCGGAAGCGGCCCGGCAAGAAGGTGCTGCTGTCGGACGGGGAGCCCGTCGACTGGCGGCGCTTCGAGGGCAGGGCGGGGGCGGTCGCGGCTTCCCTGGCGGCGGATGGCATCGGGCGCGGCAGCCGCGTCGCGCTCGGGCTCGAAGACCCGGCCGAACTCGTCGTCGCGCTGTTCGGTGGGCTCAAGACGGGCGCCACGGTGCTGCCGCTCAACCCGAGGCTCGCGGCGGGCGAGCGCGGGCGCATCCTCGACGACTTCGCGCCGGACCGCCTGATCGAGCGGATCGGCGAGGACGCGGCGACGTTCCCCGCCGTCGGAACCGACCCCGGCGACGCCGCCATCGTGCTCTACACCTCGGGCAGCACCGGCGATCCCAAGGGCGTTCTCCTGTCCCAGGCGGCGGTCGCGTGGGCGCTCGAATCCTGGCGCGGCCCGGTGATGGACCTCTCCGGGGACGACGTCTCGCTGTCGGCGCTGCCGCTCGCTCATTCGCTCGGCGTTTTCGGATCGGTTCTCGCGCCGCTCCTTTCCGGCGGGTCGGTCGCCTTCCTCGCGCGCTTCGATCCCGGCGACGCGCTGGCTGCCATCGAACGCCACCGCGTGACCGTCTTCCCCGGCGTCGCCACGATGTTCCGGCGCATCCTCGACAGCCCGGCGCTCGCCGGCGCCGACCTCTCCAGCCTGCGCTACGCGCTCTCCGGCGCGGCGCCGTGCCCGTGGGAGCTCGCGAGCCTGTGGCGCGGGAAGACCGGCACGCGCATCGTGCGCGGCTACGGCATGACCGAGCTGTTCCGGCCGATCTCCTACCGCGCGGCGGACCCCGCCGACCTGCCCGACGCGATCGGGCGCGCGGTGCCGGGCGTCGATCTGAAAGTCGTGGACGACGGCGGGGCGGCGCTGGATGCGGGCGAGACCGGCGAGCTCTGGATCAGGAGCCCCGCGCGGATGACCGGCTATCTGGGCCGTCCCGAGGACACCGAAGCCGTGTTCGAAGGCGAATGGTTCCGGACCGGCGACCTCGCCACGCTCTCTCGCGAGGGCTATGTGCGGATCGTCGGGCGCAAGAAGGACATGATCCTGCGCGGCGGCTACACCGTGGCGCCCGGCGAGGTCGAGGCGGTGCTGATGACCCACCCGGCGGTCGCCGAGGCCGCGGTGATCGGCATCCCGGACGACGACCTCGGCGAGGACATCGCGGCCTTCGTCAGCCTCAAGCGGGCGCACGCGGCGGAGGCCGAGGACATCGTCGCCTTCTGCCGCGACCGGATGGCGGGCTACAAATACCCCCGCCACGTGCGCATCGAACCCGCCCTCCCCAAGGGCCCGGCCGGCAAGGTGCTGAAGGCGAGGCTCAGGTTTTAGGGGGATTTCCCAAGAGCGGTCGCCTTAGGGAGATGTTGAACGCGAGAAGGGTCTCGTGCGACAAACGCTTTCCGGGCACGGGCCGGTTCGGCGACGATCATGCCGTGCCGTTCGCCCCGGTTGTCACCCCCGAACAAGTCCGGGGCGACAATCTTGCCAGAGACAGGAGGTCCGGAATCATGCCCCTGACGCGCGATTTCAAGGCAACGGTGCAGGCCCGTATCGAACGGGACCCGGTCTTCCGCGAGGAGCTGCTCACGGAAGGCGTCGAGTGCCTGCTGTCGGGCGACGTCGATACCGGCAAGGCGATCCTGCGCGACTACGAAAGGTTCTGGAGAGGGAAGGGGAGATAGCGTGCGACCGCACGGGCATCCGACCCGGCGAACCGTTCCGCGGGTAACGGGACTGGCCGTTCTCCTCGCCCTCGCCGCGCCGGGCGGGGCGGGCGCCAACGGCTGGGAACATGCGGGCATACCCTATGAGGCGCTGATCGCGGCGCTCGGCTACGCGGATCCGGGCGTGCGCAAGCGGGCGGCCCATTCCCTCGGCCATCGCGGCCAGAAGGAGGCGGTGCCCCATCTGCTGGCGACGCTGGCCGCGCCGGAGCCGGATCACGGGGTGCGCGGCCGCATCTATCTGGCGCTGGGGCAGTTGGGGGACCCGTCGGCGGCGCCGGTCCTTTTCCGGTGCCTGGACCGGGAGAGCCGCGAGGAGTTGCGCGGCGACTGCGCCTGGGCGCTCGGTGGGGTGCGCGGCGACCGGGCCCGGGCGAGGCTGGTCGCGGTGCTGCGCGGCGGCGAGCACGTCCTGGTCAAGCGCCGGGCGGTCGACGCGCTGGGGCGCTATCGCGACAAGACGGCCGTGGCCGCGCTGGCGGCGGTCGCTCTCGCGGACGGCGGGAAACCGGATTCGCTCCGGCCCCGTGCGATCGCCGCGCTGGGCGCGACCGGTCATGCGGACGCGGCGGCCCCGTTGCTGACGTTGCTGGAGCGGGCGGGAACCGAGCGGGAGGCGCTGCCCATCGTCCGGGCGCTCGGCAGGACCGGCGCGGCTTCCGCCAGGGCGCCGCTGACCGCGATGCTCGACCGGGCGCGGGACCCCCGGCTGCGGAGCGCGCTCGCGGTGGCGCTCGCGACCGTCGGCGACCGGGAGACGGCCTCCACGCTGGTTCCGTTGCTCGACGATCCCCAACCGATGGTGCAGCACGCCGCGATCCGGGCTCTCGAAAGGCGCGGTCGACCCGATCATGCGCCCGCCGTCGCGGCCTACGCCCGGCGCCTCGCGGCGGGATTGTTCGCCCGCACCGGCCCGGAGCGTTCCCGCGACGCCGCCCGGACGGTGGCCGAAGCGAGCCTGCTCGACGCGGCGTTCCGCACGCTCCTCGCGCTCGACGCCGCGCGCGGAGAGGACGTGCTGACGACCGCCGCGCGGCGCCGCGACCGGGCCGGGACCACGACCGGGGACGTGGTGGTGGCGAATGCCCTTTACCGGGTCCGGCGCACCGCGATCCACGGTCTCGGCTATACGGATTCGGACGAGGCGGCGGCGTTCCTCGCGGGGTCCGACGGGCTCGGCGATTCCGATGGAAGGCTTCGCGCCGCCGCGGTCAGGTCGATCGCCGTGCTCGGCAGACCGGACGCGGCGCCCCGGATTCTTGCCATCCTGAAGGACTCCCGCGCCGAGGTGCGGATGGCGGCGGCGCGGGCGCTGGGGCGGCTGGACGACGCCAGCGCGGTGGCGCCGCTCATCGGCCGGCTTTCCGACCGTCACGCGCAGGTCCGCAGGCTCGCCGCCGAGAGCCTCGGCTATCTCGCCGATCCGGCGGCGATAGCGCCGCTCAGGCAGCGCGCCGCCGGGGACGACAGCCGGACGGTCAGGAAGGCGGCCGGTTTCGCGCTCTCCCTCCTCGGCGCGGAGTAACCCCGATCCGCCGCGCTGCCGGCGTCAGTTGCAGATCGCCATCACCCGTGAGGGACCGCCGGTGCCGCGCACGTGCTTCGGCGCGCCCACCGCCAGCAGGCACTTGCCGGGGTCGTCGACCTGGGCGAGCAGACCGAGATTGGCCGCGTTCTCCACGAACAGCAGGCCGCGCTGCAAGAGCCGGACATGGGCGTGCCAGGAATTGGTCCACTTGTCGTCGTCGCCCACCCCGGACTCGCCCGAGTCGATGCCGATATTGTCGGCGACGATGCCCCTGATCCTGATCTTCTTCGCTTCCATCACCTCGATCAGCTTGTCGACCCCCGCCTTGCTCAGCCCGGGATAGTTGAAGCCGTTGATATAGGGGTCCTTCATGAAGTCGGCGCCCTGGAAGTAAAAGCGCGACCAGCCGAAGTTGAGCACCAGCCAGTCGCCGTCCTGCAATTTGTCGGCGACCGCCGCGATGTCGTCGGCGCCGACCACGTTGGGCGAGGAGTTGGAGAAGTCGGTGACCGACTTGTCCGGGCTGGGCTTGCCGCCGTTCTTGTCGAGCTCGGCCTGGACGCGCCCGGAAACGTCGATCAGCACGATCCTGCCGATCAGGTCCTCGGCGGTGAGCTGGTGGACCAGCTTGCGCTTGCCCGGCGCGATGCCGCCGGGCTCCATCGATTTCTCGTTGTTGATGTAGTGGCCGGCGGTGTCGATATGGGTGCCGTGATGCTCGCCGACGGTGAGGGTCCCGAGATCGAAATGCCCGTCGCTGGTGGGAAACTGGCCGATCGCGAGGATCGCCGGCGCGCCGAAGCTCGGGAACTTTCTCGCATCGCCCCAGGGCTTGGTCAGATCCGCCTTCGTCGGATCGTCGGCCATCGGCTTGTAGGTCGGGAGCGGGTGGGTCAGGTCCAGCACCTTGGGCGCGGCCTGGGCGGTCGCGACGGCGAGCGCGGCGGCGCCGGCCGCGGCGACGGCGATGAGACGGGGATTCATCGTGCCCTCCATGTTTCCCTGCGAGCGTAGGGACAGGCTAGCGCGGCACCCGAGGCAACGGCAAGCGCGGATCAGCTCCCTTCCAGCACGATCCGGTGGCTGTCGAGCAGGCCGGGGGCGCGGGCCGGGTCGCCGCGGCCCCAGCCGCATTCGGTGGCGATGCCGAAATCGGACACCGTCCGCGACGCGGCGGCGATGCGGTGCCTGTCGCCCTCACGGTCGTCGTGGTGGATGACGCCGAGATAGAGCTCGCACCCCTCCGGCAGGCGCAGGCCCGCGAGCGGCGCGTAATAGGCGTCGTCGTCGCGGTGCTTCGGCGCCGGGACGTGGACGAACTGCAATGACCGCGCGAGCCCGGCGAGGATGCCGTGGACGATCTCCACCGCGTTGGCGAGATCTTCCGGCATCACCACGTGCTCGTCGTTCGGCGTGCCGTAGCAGAGGTGGTAGCCGAGCTCGGCCGGCTCCGGCACCGCGTCGCCGAGCCGGGCCAGCATGCCCACGATGTCTTCCTTGTAGCTGTCCGGCCGGTTCGGGAAATAGCCCTCCCACGCCAGCACCTCCTGGCAGACGTCCCATTGGATCGCCAGGTCCTCGCGCGGGATCGCGGCGCAGATCTTCGCGAGATCGGCCTTGAAGGCGCGCTCGTAGGCGGCGAAGAAATCGGGCCGCGCGGCGGGCGAGACGAACCAGTAACCGACCGCCATCGGCGTCGGCAGGCAGACCTGGAAGCGAACCCCTTCGGGCAGCGTGCCCGCTTCGCGCAGCGCGGCGAACCGGGCGTAGGACGCGATGGCCTCGGGCGCGTAGCCGGGATCGAATTCGACCGCCGCCGGATCGACGTCCGGCCTGAAACGGAACAGCTCCCACTCGCGGATCAGCTTGCCGTCCCATTGGTGGATCCGCGCCATGTCCTCGTCCGCCGCGATCTCCATCGCCGGGTGCTCCGCGACCTTGGCCCGCTGCCAGAAGATCCAGCGCGCCCGCTCCCCGGTCTCGCCGTCCGGAATGCGCTTGAGGTGCCCGCCGAGGCGGCGCGTAATCTCACGGAACGTCGTGTCGGCGTCCGGATAGGGCAGGCTGCCGACCAGATGGGCGCAGGTGAGCGGCATGGGGGTCTCCCTTCGGGACAGCGCGATCCGGAATGGAAACAGCGTCGCCGGGTTATGGCAAGGAGGGGAGGTCGGCGAGATCGACGGCCTCGACACCGTATTCGCCGAAGCGGGTTACGCGGCGGGCTCCGCCAACAGGTTGACTATACCGCGTGCCGCGCAGGGACTTGACGCGGTAGCCGACGGAGACGATCACGTCGAGTGTAGTGGTCCACCTCGCGCGAGACCTTCCGTCCCCCCTCGGATCGAACCAATGCAAATTTTGCACGAGTTACCTCCGGTTCCAGTTCTCCTTCTCGGAAGGCGTTTCGTATGTGCCGGATCACGACGGAGCGGTCCCGCCCGAACAACTCCGCCATCTGTTGTCCGGTCAGCCAGACCGTTTCCCGGTCGAAGCGCACCTCGACGCGCACCTCGCCGTCCGGAGGATCGAGGACAGCCTTGCTGCCGACATGGACGCGCTCTACATGCGGATGCCCAGATAGGCGCGCAGAAACATCGATCACGTGATGGACTCGGGCGGCTTTTCGGTGATCAAGTTGTGATGGGAGCGACGATTCAGTCATCGAGGAGGTTGCCCGATACACGGAGCGATCGAGGTGGGTGCCGAGTGGCTGATACCTGCGCCAGTTGAGTTGATGCCAGGCACGCGTGGCCTTGTAGGAGTCTCGGGACGCTTTGGTGAGGCGAAGACGTAGCTGTTATCGAGGGGACTCGACTCAGCACCGAGGGGATTCCAATGGCGCTACCGCGTCCTCTCCAATAGAGAAAGCGGAGAATAGAATGAGTAGCAAGGAGCCGGAAGAGCTGCCATTTGTTCCATCAGAAGGTGTGCCTATAGCCCCGAATCCGGCAAGAGATCAACGCATGAGAATCCTGGAGACGATGATCGACCTCCAGGTGGTAATCGCGGGGTTTGCCGCTTTGGAGGGGACCTACCCGCAGGGCGAGACGACGAAGGCTCTGGCTAGGGCCTGCTCTTTGTTCATCAGAAAGTTGGTGCTCGGCGACAGAGGTGACCGAAGGACACGGCTACTGAACGATGAAATTTGCAAAGCTGCAAACCTCCTATTCAGCAGAGTTCGAAAGATATCAGTAGACCGCAGAACGCTGACCATCTCAAGAGAGTTGTTCTTCGCCATGCAAATGACCAAGATAGACGAGCCAGACGCGGGCAAGACCTATATTTCCAAACCGTCAAAGCAACAGCTTGTATTCACCATTCACTGGCCATTGGCCGGAATGGCGGAGTGGCTCCACGAACCAACAAACGATGATCCATGGATGATTCACAGTAAGAACCTATTTGATATGACCTCAACTCCAACTCTTGATTGCGACGATTGGCTCGCTCAGCAGTTGGTGATATTCAACGGACAGGGCATTTCACTGCGAAAAATTCTAGAGGTCACAGTCAACACTGAAGGTGCTCACTCTCCACCTATGGACCGTCTGCTAAAGCCCACTGGGCAACCTGACGTCAGAGACAAGATGATTGCGGACAGTGACGCCTACATCCTGAGCAACTTGCTGGTCGCCGGCGTCCAGTACAACCACGCGATAGTGATCGAAACCGCTTTGTACCTTTACACACAACTGATTGAGAACGAGCTCTTCGAGAGACCTGCGGGGGACCTCTATATTCCATCCGTTTGTTTAGTGCCCATCGACGTGTTCTCGCCAGATCAAAAGTGGTTAAGATTCGCCGGGGGACCCATAATCGCCCATCGCGGACAGAGCCGCTCCTACAACATAAGGGCGCCAAGGTGATATCGCAGGCGATCCAGAACGGATCGAAGTGGCTGATCTCGAGGCCTGTCGATGTGATTCCGGGAAAGCGGGGACCCGTGGATGTCGCGGGTTGAGCCAATTCAATAGGCGACCAGACCAGGAGCCTGATTACATGGCGAGGATACGCTTGGCGAAAGGACATGGCCACGGCTCGGCGGTGGGGCGCGGCTGCGATGGTCGGACTGGAGGCGTTCATCGTGCGCCTTGGCGACGATGCGGTACCCTGGCGCGGGAGGGAGCAACCCTGACGAAAACGACGGACACCGTCGGCAAGCCGGTACGCATCGACCGTAGGGTCCCTTCTGGTAGGAAACGAAATCCCTCGCTAATGACGGGTGGACAAAGTTGCGACGTCGCATCTCGGAAGTGCACGTTGCGAGCTGCTCGCGGATTCAAGCATAGTGGCGTTCTGTAATGTAGGCCCGATGTAGTCGGTCCCGGCAATGATCAAGCTGCTATGCCGACGGTCGAGAGGATTGGGTCTGACGGCAATAGCTGGATGTCCTTTGGTTGTGCCTTAACGCTGATCACTCTTCTTTTGCTGTCCGTGACCACAAAAGCTATTCGGTATTCTTTGATGTCTTGGTGGGTGGGCGGCTTGAGGAAAATCCGTTTAAGCGAGTTTCGAACTGGCTCCATCACCTCGTCGAAGTTCTCGGAATTAAGGACCTCCTGCCGCTCGCCATAAACCACTGGATCACCGATAGTGAGAACCTTCCAATCAGGAAACGACGATATGCCACTGGGCAGTTCAAGGTCGGTCGATCGTACCTGTTCGGTAAACAATCGGAACAACCTTGATGTGAAACGCGCTTCGTCGGCAATCTCAAACCAGTCATCATAGTCTGGATCAAGGCTGTGCGCCAAGGTGAGGCTCGGAGGGGCTTTGCTCAGACAATAGATGAAACAGTTGGGGAAGTGCTCGTGGCGCACCGCCTTTGCGCCCTCGGCAATCTCGGCGTTCCCCCCAACGACATTGGCGAACTCCGCTGCCTCCCTTCCTCTAAGGGCAACGCCGTGTTCCTTGGAAACGCTGTAGCGCCCCTCGTGATCATCGGCGCGCAGAAAGTTGGGATCGTCGTCATGATAGGACCTTAGGGTTCCTAGACGGATGGTGCGGAAACCTCTCGCTATGTTGTGCTCGCGTTTGCAGTATTTGACCAGCATATCATTTGCCTTCCGGCGGGACCGCATACTTCGATGTGCTTCGGCCTCGGAGCTGTCGAGGGGCGTAAGCATGCAGACAGCGGCTCCGCTTCAAGTGAAGCGCAGTCGTGCGCAGCACTGTCGCACGGGAATATTAGTATCCGGCGATATAAGATACCCGCCCGCGAAGGGGTTCAATCTCCGCGCGCGATTGCGCATGTTTTCGTCCGAAAGACGAATCGGTCAAATCCCCTGTTGTCCTTACTGCGACAAACGTATCCAGCAAATACCGCACGGCTCACAAAGACACGTCGCGGCCCGGGCTCTTGTCCCGTACGCCCTCGAACAGATCGTCCGGGTCGAGATCGAGTTCGGAGAGGTCGGTCGTCACGAGGAATTCGCGGTACGCTGCCGCGAAGCCCCGCCGGTTCCCGGAGAACCGCCTGAACTGCCGGTGGCCGACCAGCACAGCGACCGGTTCTCCGCGCCGGGTCAACTCCACGGTCTTGCCGTTCTCTGCCTCGCGAATCAGCCGTGGCAGGTTGCGGCGTGCGTCCGCGATCGAATACTTCTCGGTCACATCGCATCCCTTATGTACATCTGAGTGTACTTTGTGCCCGCGACGACGACTGCGCAACCCTACTCCGCCCCCTCCGCCGCCCCGATCGCCGCGAGCACCCGCCTCGGGGTCAGCGGGGTTTCGTTGAACTGCGCCCCCGTCGCGGCGAAGGCGTCGGCGAGCGCGTTGGCGATGGCGGCCGGCGGGGCGATGGCGCCGCCTTCGCCCATTCCCTTCATGCCGAATTTGGTCGATGTCGCCGGCGTCGCCATGTGGCCGATAGACAGCGCGGGGATCTCGGCCGCGCCGGGCAGGAGGTAGTCGGCGAAGGTGGTAGCGAGCGGCTGGCCGTCGCCGTCGAACACGACCTCCTCGTAGAGCGCGGTGCCGATGCCCTGCGCGGTGCCGCCGGCGATCTGGCCGTCGACCACCATCGGGTTGACCACGGTGCCGCAATCCTCGACCACGGCGTAGTCGAGGATCTCGACCGCGCCGGTCGCCGGGTCGACCGCGACCACGGTGGCATGGGTGGAATAGGAGAAGACGCCCGAGGACTCGGTGGGCTCCCAGGTCTCGGTCACGTCGAGCACCGGGTCCATGCCGTCGGGCAGCTGCTCCTGACGCAGATGGGCGATGCGGCCGATCCCGGCGAGCGGGATCGAGCCCGACGGCCCCGCCGCCTCGCCGTCCGCGAACCGGATGTCGCCGGCGTCGCATTGCAGATGGTGGGCGGCGATCCTGGCCATCTTGCCGCGCAGCGCGATGCAGGCGTTCGACACCGCGCCGCCGCCCATCACGATCGAGCGCGAGGCGAAGGTGCCCATGCCGAAGGGCGAGACGGCGGTGTCGCCGAAGCGGACCGAGACGTCGTCCGGGTGGATGCCGAGCTCCTCGCAGGCGATCTGGGCGAGCGTCGTTTCCATCCCCTGGCCGTGGCTGTGGATCGCCACCAGGAGGTGCAGCGTGCCGTCGGCGTGCATCCGGGCCGTGGCGGTCTCGTAGCCCGCGACGATCGGCGTGCGGCGGCGCACCCATTCCTCGGCGCCGTGGGCGGATTGCTCGGTGAAGCTGCCGAGCCCGACGCCGAGCAGCCGCCCGTCCGGCAATGGCCCGGCCTGACGCGCGCGCACGCCCTCGTAGTCGACCAGCCGCGCCGCCCGGCGCACCGCTTCCGGGTAGTCGCCGTTGTCGAACTTCATGTCGCAGACCGTGCGGTAGGGCATCTCGTCGGGCCCGACCATGTTGTCGATCCTGACATCCAGCGGATCGCGGCCGACTTCCCGGGCGACCTCGTCGACGGTCCGCTCGATGGCGAAGCAGGCGCCCGGCCGCGCGACGCCGCGATAGACGCCGAGCGGCGGCTTGTTGGTGGCGACCGTCCAGGTCTCGGCGCGGAAGTGCTCGATCCGGTAGGGGCCCGGCAGGTTGCGCGCCGCCATGCCGGTCTCCATGAACGGGCCGGTATGCCAGAGCGCGTAGGCGCCCCCGTCGATGGTAATCTCGGCGTCGATCCCGGCGACGATGCCGCGCGCATCCGCATAGGCGGTGATACGGTAAACATGCTCGCGCGCCTGGCAGGCGGCGCTCAGATGCTCGGACACGTCCTCGATCCAGCGCACCGGCCGGCCGGTCTGGAGCGCGATGGCGCAGACCGCGAGGTCCTCCGGCATCATCCGCGCCTTGCCGCCGAACCCGCCGCCCACATCGGGCGAGATCACCCGGACCTGGCGCATCTGGAGGCCCAGCATTTCGGCGAGGCCCACCCGCATGATGTGCGGGATCTGCGAGGTCAGGTGGACCACCAGCTCGTCGGCACGCTCGTCCCAGTGGGCGAGCACGGCGCGCCCCTCCATCGGCATGGTCGACTGGCGGTTCATGCGGTAGTCGCGGGTGACGCGGACCGGCGCGCCGCGCACCGAGTCGATGTCGCCGCCGGCGATGGGGAGCGCGACATAGACGTTGTCGCCCCAGTCTTCGTGCACCAGGGCGGCCGGTTCGTTCCGCGCGGCGAGGGGCTCGACGACGGCGGGGAGGGGTTCCAGGTCCGCGACCGTGGCGGCAACGAGGTCCTCGGCTTCGGCCCGCGTCGCGGCGACGCAGGCCGCGATCGGCTCGCCCGCATAACGCGCCTTGCCGCGTGCGAGCGGCCAGTGGTCGGCCGGCTTGAAGCCCGGAATGTCGGGCACCACGCGGACCGGTTTGAGACCGGGCAGGTCGTCGGCGAGGTAGACATTTCCCCCGCCCGGTTTGACGACATCGCGGATCCGCGCGTGCCCGAGCGGACTCCGCAGGAACGCGACCTCCAGCGCGCCCGGCATCGCGATGTCGGCGACATAGCGCCCGCGCCCGCGCAGGAACCGCGCATCCTCCTTGCGCGGAACGCTCGCGCCCACGCCGAACCCGGCGGTGGATCGCGTCGGCATCGGCTACTCCTTCGCGGGCTCCGCGGGTCAGTCGCGCGGATCCGGCTCGGCGAGTCCCGACAGCTCGACCGGTGGCCGGTCGGGAAACCGGGCGATCAGCGACAGGCTTCCCCCCATCGCCTCGACCGTCCTGCGCAGCGTGGACAGCAGAATGTCGCTTCTCTGTTCGAGCCGCGAGACGCCGTCCTGGCCGATGCCGAGCTCGCGCGCGACGCTGACCTGGGTGAGTTGCCGCGCCTTGCGCAACTCCCGCAGAGTCATCTCCTCGGCGATGAGCTCCGCGGCGCGATCCTCGATCTTGCGGCGCCTTGCGGGGTCGAGGTCCCCCATCATGTCCTTCAGGCTCACGTTCATCGCGATCCTCCTTTGTCGGCAAGCCGGGCGAGGTGACGGTCGAAGCGCTCGTCGGCCTTGCGGATGAGCGTCCGGTAGAACCGCCTGGAACTGCTTCCCGACTTGTCTCCGGCAACGAGCAGTATGGCCTTGCGCTCGGGGTCGAATGCGAAGGCGAGGCGCCATGTTCCACCGGCTGCGCCAAAGCGCATTTCTTTCATGTTTACATGGTGCGAGCCGTTCAACGTGTCCACGCGAGGACGTCCGAGCTGCGGTCCAAAATGCTCCAGCAGATGGGCGATGGCATAGATCTCATCCTGGACGTCTTGGTGCAGACCGCGAAATTCCGGCACGAACTCAACGTGCAACTCTACTGTCCAGTTCACTGGAATAACATGGTATCGTATGCATATGGTGTCAAAGACATATCGACGTTCATCCGGGTTCGGGCGGACTCAGGAACGGCATCGAATCGGCGACCGCCGCATCGTAGCGGTCGTGCTCGCACAACTCCGGGACGACGTTCGTGTCGATCGGGTATTTCAGAGGTCCACCTTACGGCCGGGGTCGCGCGACCGTTCGATGTCGATGCCCTCCAGCGGGGCAGTGGCCAGCAGGCGCTTAAAGTCCGGGGACCGCCCGAAGCGCTCACGCAGCCAGGCGCGTGCCGCCCCGCGCCATGCGAGACCGTCGAGGATGGAACCGACCCGCCACAATCTCACGGCGCGGCGAATCCATCCTTCGCGCCTCACGCGCCTGCGGTGCCGTTCGGCCGCTTCGTTCTGACTGCTCGACATTTCGGGCCTCCGATTCCCGATAACCTAGAGCCTAGCCGTTGTACTTGGAACCGTTTCCCGGGCTCCCCCGTCATGGTCGGCGCAGGCCGACCATCCACGTTTTGTTTTTTTGTTCCGCCGACAAAGAAAAACTCGTGGATGGTCGGCCTGCGCCGACCATGACGACGGGGAGAACAGATCTACTCGGTGCCTCGTGCCCTACACCCTCCCCGCCCCCCCAACCGCTCCGGCCCTCGACATTGAAGGAGCGCGCGATGCTTCCTATAAGGTACAGAGAGGCCGTCGCGGCGCGGTCAACGGTCGGCAGCACCGAACAGGCGGCTGTATGGAAAGGTCCGATGAGCACGGTTCTCGACGAGGTTACGAGCGAAACGGTCGATGCGGCGCACATAAGGCGGCGCGTCGATGACTGGGAAGAGCGCCTGAACGGGCTCTACGCCGCGATTGGCGAGTGGCTGCCGGACGGATGGGAGGCCCATGCGGGCGCACCCGTTCTAATGCATGAAAAGTTGATGCGGAAGTTCGGGGTCGCGGCGAAACAGATGCCGACGCTCGAACTCCGCCGCCGGGACGGCAACGTGGTCAGGCTCGCACCGCATGCGCTATGGATCATCGGCAACAATGGTCGTGTCGATATGAAGCACCAGGGTCGACGCTACTTCATTGTCGATGTGGCCGAAAACTTCGAGGAGCCGGATTGGCAGGCGGCTCCCGCCGAACACCGGTGCGACCGCGAGTCCGTCACGCGGGATTGGCTGAGACGGTTTCTGCGGTGAGCGACCTTGCGGCGATCGCGGGATCGTACGAACGGATCGACGGCTTTCTCGCGGACTTGCGCGAGCAGCACGATGCGGCCGGGGAGGTCGACGAGCGCGAGGGCATCGCACGCCAGCAGGAACTCAACGATCAAGCGTGGTTCGTTCTCGCCTGGGGCCAGTTGGAGACCGACATAGACGATGCCTGCCGGGAAACTATCCGGCACGCGCAGTCGCACGGGGACTGGCGGTATCGTCGCGCCTGGTCGCTGTACGATCCCGACGACCGCCGACTCTCGGGCCTGAGCTTCGAAAACCGTCTGACGCTGGTTCTCGAGAAGGGCAGCGGCGAGTGGAAGCGGACCATGCAGCTCTATAGCGTCCGCAACCAGATCGCCCATGGGACGCTGCTTTCCGAACGGATCGACGTCTCCAGCGAAATACAGGAGTTCTTCCGCATTCAGTCGGCGCTGGCGCGGGATTGAACGCCGCCGGTTCGTTGCGCGTGGCGGGGCGTCAACCCCGCCTCTACACCCTCCCCGCCTCCTTCAGCACCGCCCTCAGCCGCTCCGGCGTCACCGGCAGGCGGTCGATGGCGCCGGGGATGCCTATCGCGGCGTCGATGGCGGATGCGATGGCGCCGCCGACCGCGTTGATGCCGCCTTCGCCGGCGCCCTTGACGCCGAGGCCGTTATAGGGGCTCGGCGCGTCCTCGGTGAGCAGCAGGTCGATGGGCGGGGTCTCGGCCAGCGTCGGCATCAGGTAGTCGGCGAAGGTGACCGAGAGCGGCGCGCCGGTCTCGTCGTAGCGGAACTCCTCGAGCAGCGCCCCGCCAAGTCCCTGCACGCAGCCGCCCATCAGCTGGCCGTCGACCAGCATCGGGTTCACCGCGCGGCCGACATCGTAGGCGATGAAGAATCGCTCGACATCGACCGCGCCGGTGCCTGCATCGACGCGGACCTCGGCGATGTGGACGCCGTAGGGGTAGGCCATCAAATCGGTGCGGTGCCAGCCTTCCGCCGAGAGGCCGGGATCGCGCCCGGCGAGCAACGGCGAGCCCGGCGCCAGCCTGCGCGCGATCTCGCCGAGGCCGATATCGGCGCCGCCCTCGCGGTCGGTCCGCACCGCCCGCCCGTCGACGACATCGAGCGCGTCGGCGGGCGCCTGGAGCAGTTCCGCCGCCGCCTCGATGGCCCTGGCGCGCAGGTTCCCGCTGGCGATCCGGACCGCCTCGCCGGTCATCACGGTCGCCCGCGAGGAATGCGCGCCGAAGCCGTAATCGATGAGATCGGTGCGGCCGTGGACCACGCGCACCCGGCGGTAGTCCACCCCCAGCGTTTCGGCGCAGATCTGCGCCATGACGGTCTCGAAGCCCTGGCCCAGCGAGGCGCCGCCGGTGAGGAGCTCGACCGCGCCCGTCGTGTCGACCCGGATGCGCACCCCGTCGGCGGGGCCGGGGCCGCTCTTCTCGACGAACAGCGCGAGCCCGGCACCCGCCATCTCGCCGTTCGCGCGGCGAGTCGACATTTCGGACTGCATTTCGTCCCAGCCGGCGCGCGCCAGCGCCTTGTCGAGCAGTCTCGCGTAGTCGCCCGAATCGTAGACCACCTCGTGGTCGATGGTGTCGATGCCGCCCGCGAACGGCATTTGCGCCGCCGCGATCAGGTTGCGCCGCCTGATGTCGACCGGGTCGGCATTCAGGCGCGCGGCGACGGCATCGAGCAGGCGTTCGCGGGCGAATGTCGCCTCGTAGCGGCCGGGCGAGCGGTAGGTCGCGGCGGGCGTCTTGTTGGTCAGCCGCACATGTCCGCGCGACCGGTAGGCCGGAATCCGGTAGGGGCCCGGCATCATGCCGGCGGTCATGTCGGGCACGCGGACCCCGTGGGTGCGGATATAGGCGCCCTGGTCGTGCAGGAACGCGCCGTCGATGCCGCGCACCGTGCCGTCGGCATCCACCGCCGCGCGGATGCGGTGGGTCTGCTCGCGCGAATGGTTGGCCGCCTGCAGATGCTCCCAGCGGTCCTCGATCCACTTGACCGGGCGGCCGAGGCGGAGCGCCGCCGCGCAGACCAGGTATTCCTCCGGGTAGAGCTCGCCGCGCACGCCGAACCCGCCGCCGATATGGCCTTCGTAGAACTGGACGGAGGAGGGCGGGCGGCCCAGCGCCGCGGCCATCTGGTCGCGGTTGAAATGCGGCCGCTTGGTGGCGCCGTAAAGTTCGAGGATGTCGCGCCCGGCGTCGTGGACCGCGACCGCGCCCCTGGTTTCCATCGGCACGGCGGAATGGCGTCCGACCGAAACCTCGATCTCGACCGTCGCATGCGCGTTCTCGAACGCGGCGGCGATGTCGCCCCGCGATTTCTCCAGCACATGCGCCTCGGTCGAGCGCTCCGTATCGAACGGGCCCGGTTCGTCTTCCGCCGACAGGATCGGCGGCAGGTCGCGGTACGACGCGGAGACCAGCTCGGCGGCGTCCTCCGCGCGGTACGGGCTGTCGGCGAACACCGCGGCGACCGGCTCGCCGACATAGCGGACCTTTCCGCGCGCCAGGATGTGTTGCCGGTACGGTTCCAGCCCCTTGACCCGGGTCGCCCGGAACGCGATCGGGCCGATATCGGCGACGTCTACCGCGGTCCAGACGGCGGCGACGCCCGGCGCCGCCCGGGCCTCCGTCGCGTCGACGGAAAGGAGCTCCGCATGAGCCCGGTCGGAGCGAACGACCCGCATGTGGAGCTGGCGGGGGAACGAGATGTCGGCGACGAACCGGCCCGCGCCCCCGACCAGCGGCGGGTCTTCGAGACGCTCCACCCGCTCGCCGATCCACGCCGCGCGACGCGACGTCATCCCGGCCCGGCCTTCATCGCGGCCGCGGCGTCCTTCACCGCGTCGAGAATGTTGAGATAGCCGGTGCAGCGGCAGAGGTTCGACGCCAGCGCCTCGCGCAGCCCGTCCTCGTCGATATCGGGTTCGCGTTCCAGCACGCCCAAGGCCAGCATCAGGAAGCCCGGGGTGCAGAACCCGCATTGCAGCGCGTGATTGTCGATGAACGCCCGTTGCAGCGGGTGCAGTTCGTCGCCGTCGGCGAGTCCTTCCACCGTCCGAATCTCGGCGCCCTCGGCCTGGGCCGCGAACATCAGGCAGCTCCTCACCGGCGCGCCGTCGAGCAGGATCGTGCAGGCGCCGCACACCCCGTGCTCGCAGCCGAGATGGGTGCCGGTCAGCCCGCAATCCTCGCGGATCGTATCGGCCAGCGTCTTGCGCGGCTCGACGCGGACGGTGTACGCCTCGCCGTTGACCGTGAAGGAGACCTCGCGCGGCGCGGTCATCGGGCGGCGTCCGTCAATGCGCGCTCGACCATGACGGCGGCGATCTCGCTCCGGTATTCCGCGCTCGCGTGGGAATCCGCCATCGCGTCCACCGCTTCGGAGACCGCCGCGCCGGCCTCGCGGAACAGGTCCGGGCCCGGCGCCTTCCCCGCGAGAACCGCCTCGCCCTCCGGAATGCGGCGGGGGCAGGCCTCCACCCCGCCGAGCCCCACCCTCGGCTCGACGATGACGCCGCCCTCGACCCGGTAGACGGCGAGCGCCATCGCCAGCGCGAAATCGCCGGCGCGGCGGGCGAATTCCCGGAAGCCCCAGCGCGTGTCCGGCGCGAGGCGGGGCAGTTCCGCCCGGACCAGCAATTCGTCGTCGCCGAGGGCGGTCGTCATCGCCCATTCGAAGAATTGCGCCGCCTCGATCCCGCGCTCGCCGCGCACGCTCCGCACCGTCAGCCTTGCGTCCAGCGTCGCCGCGACCAGGCACCATTCCGACGCGGGGTCGGCGTGGGCGAGGCTGCCGCAGAAGGTTCCCCGCATGCGGATCGGGTAATGGCCGATATGGCGGACTACGCCTGAGAGCAGCGCGCCGAGCGGCCCGTCCTCCACCGGCCGGTGGAAATCGCAATGCCGGGCGAGCGCGCCGATCGACATCGAGTCGGCATTTACGGCGATGCCTTCGAGGCCGGAAATGCCGTTTATGTCGATCAGGTGGGCCGGACGCGCGAGCCGGAACGCCATCGTCGGCACCAGGCTCTGGCCGCCCGCGAGAATCCGCGCGTCCTCGCCGGCATGGGCGGAAAGGAGCGCCGCCGCTTCGTCGACCGTCCCCGGCAGGTGATAGGTGAACGGGGCCGGCTTCATCCGGGTCTCGGCAGGTCGGGTGTCGCCGCGATCGGTTGCATGTCCCGAACACTTATAGAACCGCGCGCATCGTGCCTAGAGCACGTCTGTCTTAGCTGGAACCGCTTCATCCGTTTTCTTCCGTCATGGTCGGCGCAGGCCGACCATCCACGTTTTGTTTTTGTTTCCAGCGCCTTAAAAACTCGTGGATGGTCGGCCTGCGCCGACCATGACGATGAGGAGGCAGGGGCAAAGACGCTTCTGCCTGAATCGGACAGGCTCCAGGCCGCGGCGCGTTACGCCGCAACCGGCCGGCGGGACATTCGCCCGGGCGGGCCGTTCCGCATATTCTCGGCGGCCGGCGATGCCTCCGACAGCCAGGGTGACGACGATGGAACAGCTCAAGACCATCAGGAACGGAGAGAAGGTCAAGCCGACCTTTTCCTCCGCCGAGATGAACCGCCGGCTCGCCGCCCTGCGCGCCCACATGGCGGAGCGGCGGATCGATGTGTGCCTCTTCACCTCCCATCACAACATCGCCTATTTCAGCGACTTCCTCTATTGCTCCTTCGGGCGCAGCTACGGGCTGGCGGTCACGCACCGGGACCAGACCACGATTTCGGCCAATATCGACGCGGGCCAGCCGTGGCGGCGCAGCTTCGGCGACAACCTCGTCTATACCGACTGGCACCGGGACAACTACTTCGCCGCCGTGAAGCGGCTGATCGCGGACGGTTGCCGGCTCGGCATCGAGTTCGACCACATCACGCTGGAGAACCTGCGCAAGCTTCAGGGCGCGCTCCCCACCGCGGAGCTCGTCGACGTCGGCAAGCCCGCCATGCGCATGCGCATGGTCAAGTCCGACGAGGAGATCGCCTGGATCCGCGAGAGCGCGCGCATCGCCGATATCGGCGGCGCGGCCTGCGTGGAGGCGATCGGGGTCGGGGTGCCGGAATACGAGGTGGCGCTGCACGGCACCCAGGCGATGGTGCGCGAGATCGGCCGCGGCCAGCCCCATGTCGAGCTGATGGATACCTGGACCTGGTTCCAGTCCGGCATCAACACCGACGGCGCCCACAACCCGGTCACCTCGCGCCGGATCGAGCGCGGCGACATCCTGAGCCTCAACTGCTTTCCCATGCCGGCGGGCTACTACACGGCGCTCGAACGCACGCTGTTCGCCGAGGAGTGCCCGGACGAGCACCTGCGGCTGTGGGAGATCAATGTCGAGGTGCACGAGGCGGGGATCGAGCTGATCCGGCCCGGGGCGCGGTGCTGCGACATCGCGGCCGAGCTCAACACGATCTACGAGCGTTATGGCCTGCTGGAGAACCGCACCTTCGGCTACGGCCACTCCTTCGGCGTGCTGAGCCATTACTACGGCCGCGAGGCGGGGCTCGAGCTCCGCGAGGACGTGACCACCGTGCTGGAACCCAACATGGTGGTGTCGATGGAACCGATGATCATGATTCCCGAGGGCCGGCCCGGCGCCGGCGGCTACCGCGAGCACGACATCCTGGTGGTGACGGAGGACGGCGCCGAGGACATCACCGGGTTTCCCTACGGGCCGGACCACAACATCGTGCGAAGTTGACCCGTCCCGCCTTTCCGGCGCTCCGGCCTTCGCCCGCGCGGCCGTGTCTGCTATCGTGCCGCCGGCGGCGCAATCCGCTTGAGCTCACGCGGTCGGGATGCCGGTCAGGGCTCGCTTGAGCCGGTCGGTTCGCCCGCCCCGGGCGAGAGACTGAATGGACCAGGATAGACCCAGCATCGTCAGGTTCGACCGCGTCCAGAAGAGCTATGACGGCGAGACGCTGGTCATCAAGGACCTCAACCTCGACATCGAGGAGGGCGAGTTCCTGACCATGCTGGGGCCGTCCGGGTCGGGCAAGACGACCTGCCTGATGATGCTCGCCGGGTTCGAGCCGGCGACCCACGGCGAGATCTATCTCAACGACCGGCCGATCAACCACGTCGCGCCGCACCGGCGCGGCATCGGCATGGTGTTCCAGAACTACGCCCTGTTCCCCCACATGACGGTGGCGGAGAACCTGGCCTTTCCCCTGCAGGTCCGGCGGCTCCCCCGAGCGGACATCCAGAGCAGGGTCGAGCGGGCGCTCGAAATGGTCCGGCTGTCCGGGTTCGGAAACCGGCGGCCGGCGCAGCTCTCGGGCGGCCAGCAGCAGCGCGTGGCGGTGGCGCGGGCGCTGGTGTTCGAGCCGGCGCTGGTGCTGATGGACGAGCCGCTCGGCGCGCTGGACAAGAATTTGCGCGAGGAAATGCAGTACGAGATCAAGCATATTCACGAGACGCTCGGCGTGACGGTGATCTACGTCACCCACGACCAGTCCGAGGCGCTCACCATGTCGAGCCGGATCGCGGTCTTCAACGACGGCGTCATCCAGCAGCTCGCGACGCCGAGCGTGCTCTACGAGGAGCCCGAGAACTGCTTCGTCGCGCAGTTCATCGGCGAGAACAACCGGCTGGACGGCACCGTCCAATCGGTTCACGGGGAGTTCTGCAAGGTGGCGCTCGACGACGGGGCGACAATCCGCGCGCTCAAGGTGAACGTGGACGGCGACCGGGAGCCGACGACGCTCTCGCTCCGCCCCGAGCGCGTCGCGATCGACCCGAACGGGGAGGCGGCGGACAATGTGGTCAGCGGCCGCGTCGAGGAGCTGATCTATCTCGGCGACCACATCCGCGCCCGCCTCACCGTCGCCGGGAACGACGAATTTATTGTCAAGGTGCCGAACGCGCAGCGGCACGCCTCGCTGCGCGAAGGCACGCGGGTCCGCCTCGGCTGGGCGGCGGAGGATTGCCGGGCGCTCGACGCGGCGGGAGCCGTGTCCGCGCCCGGATAAAGCGGCGATTGCGTACGGACCGGACGGTCCGGCTCATTTTGTCACGGAAATGGGAGAGTCCCGATGAAACGAATACTGAAATCCGCGGCGGTCGTGTCCGCCGTCGCCCTGTCCGCCGGCGGCGCCCAGGCGGTCGATCTGACCATCGTGTCGTGGGGCGGCGCCTATACGGCGAGCCAGCAGAACGCGTATCACAACCCTTATATGGCGGCGAACCCGGGCGTAAAGATCATTAACGACGATTCGGCCGCCGAGGGCCTCGCCAAGCTGAGGGCCCAGGTCGAATCGGGCAAGGTGACCTGGGATATCGTGGATATGGAGGCCGCGGATGCCATCGTCGCCTGCGACGAGGGGCTGGCCGAAGCCGTCGACCCGGACACCTGGCTTGCCGCCGCGCCCGACGGCACGCCGGCTACGAAGGACTTCATCGCGGGCTCCCTGACGATCGGCGGAACCAACTGCTTCATTCCGCAGATCGTTTTTTCGACGACCTTCGGCTACCGCACCGACGCCTTCAAGGGGAAGCAGCCTTCGACGATCGCCGACGTGTTCGACCTGAAGACGTTCCCCGGCAAGCGGGCACTGCAAAAGGTCGCGAAAACGAATCTGGAGTGGGCGCTGATCGCGGACGGCGTTCCCGGCAAGGATGTCTACAAGGTGCTGAGTACGCCGGAAGGCGTGAAGCGGGCGTTCGCCAAGCTCGACACCATCAAGGACCACGTTATCTGGTGGACCAAGGGCGCACAGCCGCCGCAGCTTCTGGCGGACGGCGAGGTCGTCATGGCGTCGGCCTATAACGGGCGCCTGTTCTCGGCAATCGCCGAAAAGAAACAGCCGATCGCCATGATGTGGGACTGGCAGGCCTTCGATCTGGACGGGTGGGTCGTGCCGAGAGGATCCACGAAGCTCGCGGAAATCAAGAAATACCTGCGCTTCGCCACCGACACCCAGCGGCTGGCCGACCAGGCGAAATTCATTTCCTACGGGCCGGCGCGAAAGTCGTCCATCGCGCTTGTGGGCAAGCACGCGAAGCTCGGTATCGACATGAAACCGCACATGCCGACCAATCCGAAAAATGCGAAGACCACCCTGATATTCAACTACGTCTGGTGGGCGGACCATCGGGCCGAGCTCGACGAGCGGTTCAACGCCTGGCTCGCCAAGTAGCGGGCTTGCGGCCGGGCGGGGTGGAGAGAGCGTCCCGCCCGGCCAGCGTCCGGGTTTAGCCCAACGACCGGGCCGCCCCGATGTCGAAGGCCACAGACGAGGTCATGCGGACGGCCGACGGGGTACCGCTGAAGGTCAGCCTTCGGAGGGCATCGATACGCGGCCGGATACGCGCGCTATCGCTGGCGGTGCCCCTGCTCGGCTTTATCCTGGTCGCCTTCCTGCTGCCGATCGGCGACATGCTGTTCCGCAGCGTCGACAACCGGATCGTGCCGTCGATCCTGCCGCGCACCGTCATTGCCATCGAGCACTGGGATCCCCAAAGCGCGGAGGTCCCGGGCGAGGACGTCTTCAAGGCCCTGGCTCTCGACATGCGGACCGCCTTCGAGGAGAAGACGCTGGGCCGCGTGGGGCGCCGGCTCAACTACGAGAAGCCCGGCATGTCGAGCCTGTTCAGGAAATCCGGAAGACGGGCGGCGCGCATCGCCGATCCGCCCTACCGGGAGCAGATCCTGAGGATCGACAAGCGCTGGGGCGACGTGAACACCTGGCGGCTGATCCATCGCGAGTCCGGCGTCCTGACGAGCGGCTATTTCCTCGCTTCCGTCGACATGAAGCTGAACGACCGGGGCGAGATCGTCAGGCAATCGGAGCCGCGCCGCATCTACCTCACGCTGTTCTGGCGCACGCTCTGGATGAGCGCGCTGATCACCGTGCTCTGCCTGGCGCTGGCCTATCCGGTCGCCTACCTCCTGGCGACCCTGCCGCTGCGACTCAGCAATCTATTGATGATTCTCGTCCTGTTGCCGTTCTGGACGTCGCTTCTGGTGCGGACGACGTCGTGGATCGCGCTGTTGCAGACCGAGGGCGTGCTCAACGATTTGCTGGTCCTCACCGGGCTGGTTTCCGAGGACGGGCGGCTCCAGATGATCCACAACAAGACCGGCACCTTCGTGGCGATGGTTCACATCCTGCTGCCGTTCATGATCCTGCCGCTCTATTCGGTGATGAAGACGATTCCCGCGTCCCTGACGCGCGCCGCCCGCTCGCTCGGGGCCTCGCCGTTCACCGCCTTCGTAAGGGTCTACATGCCGAACACGGTCTCGGGCGTGGGGGCCGGCTGCATCATGGTGTTCATCCTCTCCATCGGCTACTACATCACCCCGGCGCTGGTCGGCGGGCGCACCGGGACCTTCATCTCCAATTTCATCGCCATCCATGTCAGCGAGACGCTGAACTGGGGGCTCGCGGCCGCGCTCGGCGCCCTCCTGCTGGCTCTCGTGCTTGCGCTCTACCTGCTCTATGACAGGCTCGTGGGCATCGACAATCTGAAGCTGGGCTGAGCCGGACGATGCCCCCGCCGATCTACGCATCCCCGGCCGAGAAGACATGGCACTACGCCTATCGCGCGATCTGCGCCGCGGTCTTCGTGTTCCTGATCGGGCCGATCTTCGTGATCGTGCCGTTGAGCTTCAACGAGCTTCCCTATTTCACCTTCACCCCGGAAATGCTGTCGCTCGATCCCGCCGGTTACAGCACCAGGTGGTATCGCGAGTTCTTCACCGAGCAATCGTGGCGGGACGCGGTCCGGAACAGCCTGGTCATCGCGATTTTCGCGACGCTGATCTCGACCTTTCTCGGCACGCTGGCGGCGCTCGGGCTGAGCCGCGCCGAGTTTCCCTTCAAGACCGGCGTCATGGCGCTGCTGATCTCGCCGATGGTCGTGCCCCTGATCATCTCCGCCACCGGGATGTATTTCTTCTATACGCGGATCGGGATTTCATCGACCCATCTCGGGGTCATCGTCGCGCACGCGGCGCTCGGCACGCCGTTCGTATTGATCACCGTCACCGCGACGCTGGTCGGTTTCGACCGTTCGCTGACCCGCGCCGCGGCGAGCCTCGGCGCCAGCCCGGTGCGGACCTTCTTCAGGGTCGTCATGCCGCTGATCCTGCCGGGGGTGGTCGCAGGCGCGCTGTTCGCCTTCATCACCTCGTTCGACGAGGTCGTGGTGGTGCTGTTCGTCGGCTCCGTGGAGCAGCGCACCATCCCGTGGAAGATGTTCTCGGGCATCAGGGAAGAGATCCGCCCGACCATCCTCGCCGTGGCGACGCTGCTCGTCTGCGTCTCGATCCTGCTCTTGACGACGCTGGAGCTGCTGCGCCGGCGCGGCGAGCGGCTGCGCGGCATCCGGGCGGGCTGACCCGGGAACGCCCGGGCCGCTATAGCGTGTCCGTTTCAGATAGAACCGCCTTTACCCCTGTCTCCTCACCGTCATGGTCGGCGAAGGCCGACCATGACGGAAGAGGGCGGATGAAGCGGTTCCAACCAAACGGAGCCGTCCAAGCGCTCGCCGGGCAAAGACCGGGAAAATCCCTGGAAGAACGGGATCTGGCTGGGGGACCTGGATTCGAACCAGGACTGCTCGGGTCAGAGCCGAGAGTTCTACCGTTAAACTATCCCCCAGCAGCTTCGGCGGGGCAGAGAATAGCGCCATTCGGTGGCCGATCAAGGTCGTGTGTCCGACCGCCCCGCTCGCCGATTGTTCGATATCTAACGTTGCCTGTAGAATTTGGCCGTGGAGGGGCGACGGACGTGGACGATTGGCCAGGGCACAGAACGCGATCTCCCCGGACGCAGGCGGGCAGGCGCCGCCGCCGGGGCCGCACCATTGCCGCCCTCGACCTCGGCACGAACAACTGCCGGTTGCTGATCGCGAGACCGAGCGCGGACGGGTTTACGGTGATCGACGGTTTCTCCCGCATCGTCCGGCTCGGACAGGGGCTCGAAGCCACGGGCGAGCTCTGCGAGATGGCGATCGGCCGCACGGTCGACGCGCTCAACGTGTGCGCCGCGAAGATCCGCCGTCACCGGGTCGCGCGCGCCCGCTATGTCGCCACCGAGGCGGCGCGGCGGGCCGCCAACTGCACCGGCTTCCTCGCCCGGGTGGCGCGCGAGACCGGAATCGAGCTCGACATCATCTCCTCGCGCGAGGAAGCCCGTCTCACCCTGATGGGTTGCCTGCCGCTGTTCGATCCGTCGGTTCCCTACGGGCTGATCTTCGACGTCGGAGGGGGCAGCGCCGAGATCGTCTGGCTCAGGCTCTCCGGCAACGGCGCGCCCGACATCCTCGGCTGGATATCGCTGCCGGTCGGCGTCGTCACCCTGACGGAACGGCACGGCCCGAGCGATTTCTCGGCCGGGGAATACCAGGCCACGGTGGCCGAGATTGCCGCCATGTTGGCGCCGTTCGACGAGGAGCACGGCATTCGCCGCAGGATCGAGCGGGGCGAGATGCAGATGCTCGGGACCGCGGGAACGGTGACCACGATCGCCGGCGTCAATCTCGGCCTCAAACGCTACGACCGCGCCGTCGTCGACGGCTCCTATCTCACCTTCGACGAAATTCACCAGGTCAGCGGCCGGCTGTCCCGCTCGACCTACGCGGAACGCGCCGCGCACCCGTCCATCGGCGCCGGACGCGCCGACCTCGTGGTCGCCGGCTGCGCGGTTCTGGAAGCGATCTGCCGGACCTGGCCGGCGGGACGGCTTCGCGTCGCCGACCGCGGCGTAAGGGAAGGAATCCTGCTCCAGCTTGCCGCCGAGCTCGGCACCGGTCCCGCGCATGGCCGGGCGTGACCGGAAGGGGAGGGGCAAGAAGGTCGGGGGGCGGCAGGCGACCGTCCGCGTCAGGACGGCCAAAGGGCGCAAGCCCTCCTCCACGCGATGGCTGCGGCGCCAGCTCAACGATCCCTATGTCGCCGCCGCCGCGAAGCACGGCTATCGTTCGCGCGCCGCCTGGAAGCTGGTCGAGATCGACGACAAGTTCGCCCTGTTGCGTCCCGGCGCGGCGGTTCTCGACCTTGGCGCCGCGCCGGGGGGCTGGACGCAGGTCGCCGCGGACCGCGCCGCCGGCGGCAGCGTCGTCGCCGTCGACCGCGCGGAGATGGACCCCGTGCCGGGCGCCGAGACGCGGCTCGTGGATCTCGACGACGAGGCGGCGGCGGAGACGCTGATCGACGGCCTCGCGGGCCAAGTCGACCTGGTGCTTTCCGACATGGCGATCGCCGCCACCGGCCACCGCAGCACCGACCAGATCCGCAACCGGCGCCTCGCCGAGCTCGCCTTCGATGTCGCGAGCCGCGTGCTCAAGCCGGGCGGGGCGTTCGTGGTCAAGGCGTTCCACGGAGGCGGCGACGCCGGCTTCGTGGCCGAGCTCAAGCGCGCCTTCCGCGAGGTGCGCAGTGTCAAGCCCGCCGCCTCGCGCCCGGAATCCGCCGAGCTCTACCTCGTCGCCCGCGGATTCCGGGGTGGCGGGGAGGGGTGAGGTGCCGGCAGATTCTTCGACTTGGATTTTGATTGTAACAATGTGATATTGTACTATTGTTACCGACATAGCTCGTGCAGTCCGGCGAAAAGGGGCAGTGGAATGCCGACTATCCGCATTTCGGACGAATCGATGCGCCGCCTGAAGGTGTGGGCGGAACCGTTGGAAGACACGGCGGATTCGGCTCTTGGAAAAGCTTTGGACGCTGCCGAGCGCTACCTTGCCGAGGGTGGCTCGAACAGGCGGGATCCCGGGCGGCGGTCGATACCAACCGGTAAACGCCTTCTCAAACTACCGGAGGAGGAGTTTTTCGTGCCGCTGCTAGAGGCTATCTACGAACTGGGTGGCGCCGCGCGCGTGCGAGACCTGCGCCCGGCCATGAGAGAACGTATGAAGGCGCGGCTGCTTCCTCACGATTTCAAACGCGTCCCGTCGGGCGAGGAACGCTGGTGGAATACCATCCATACGGCACGTTTTCTCCTGGTTCGGGACGGCCATCTCCGAAAGGATTCGAAGCGTGGCGTCTGGGCTTTGTCTGAAAAGGGAATCGGGCTCGTGGAAGCCCGGCTCGCAACATCCGGCGCCAGCGAAGAGCGAGCAGTAGATGGATGACATCGCGATCAAGGAAATCTGGCGATCCTCCACCGGTATCACCGATCTGGAGGTCGATCCGCGGGAACTGGCGGCCTCGGAGATTCCGGGGATCAGGACGGTGTGGCGCGAGCAGCGGGAGCGCCTCAAGGGGACACAGCTTCTTGCCGACTTCACCGAGCGGTTGAGCCGCGAATGGGCGATAGAAACCGGCGTCATCGAGAACGTCTACGACATCGATCGCGGGGTGACGCAAACGCTGATCGAGCAGGGCTTCAAAGCGGAACTGCTGACCCACGGCTCGACGAATCAGCCGCGAGACGTCGTTTTGCAATTACTGAACGACCAAAAACAGGCGCTCGAAGGCGTGTTCCACTTCGTAAAAAGCGGGCGCCCCTTATCCACCTCTTACATCAAGGCGTTTCACGCGGCGCTGCTCCGAAGCCAGACAACGACCGAGGGGGTCGATTCCCTGGGCCGGGCCGTCGAGATCCCGCTCGTCAGGGGCGATTGGAAGACTCAACCCAACTCCCCGATCCGGGATGGCGTGACCTATCAATACTGCCCGCCGGAGCAGGTCGCGTCCGAGATGGACAGGCTCGTCGCCATTCACGCGAATCACGATGTCGACGGTGTGCCGGCAGAGGTCCAGGCGGCGTGGCTGCATCACCGGTTCACGCAGATCCACCCATTTCAGGACGGCAACGGACGGTTGGCGCGAGCGATCACATCGTCCGTTCTGATCAAGCATGACCTGTTCCCCCTTGTGGTGACGCGAGACGACAGGACAGATTATCTGAATGCTCTCGAAGCTGCCGACAGCGGCACCCTCAAATCGCTCGTCGAACTGATTGCGAAACTTCAAAGGGTTCAGTTCGTCAGGGCGGCAGCCATGTCCGAAACCGTTCTGTCGGAGCATGCGACTGTCAGAGCGACGCTCGACAGCCTCATCGATGCTGCGGCAAGAACAGCGACCGAAAGGAGACAACGCTACGGGCAAGTATTTCAGTTAGCGGTCGGTCTGAGGACAGACTTGAAGGAAAGGTTGGAGTCGATCTCCCCGGACGTCACCCATGCGTTGCAGAGGGTCACGCCTTCCGGCGACTCATGGGTAACCGTAGAAGAAGAAGATAGCAGCCACTATTATCGGGCGCAGATCGTCGAGAACGCCAAACACCACCTCGGTTACTTCGCCAATTTCGCGGACTTTCGTTCATGGGTCGCGCTCAACATGCGGTGGGAGCGTCTCGCGCGGCTGGTTTTCGCGATTCACGGCGTCGGACACCAATTCAGCGGAAGCCTTATTTGTGCACCCTTTCTTGAGTTTCGAGACAGGGATGACGATGGGGAAACGCGCTCCACGCTCGTGCCGGTCGCGGAGGACGGGTTCATCTTTTTCTATAGCGAAACCAGCGAGACGGTGCTGAAGCGGTTCCACCCCTGGCGGGAGCGCGTGCTCCGGGTCGCCCTCGGTGAGTTGAGTCGGAATCTCTGAATTGCGCGGGAGGTGTCATCGCCCGTCCGTCGGTGTCGGGCATGGCTCCCCGACACCGTGCCTGGGCGGTAACTCCCCGTGCGAGATACTGCCAACCTAATCGTGCCCCGCTTGGGATTCGCGGGCGCCTCGTGTATCTTGCCGGGCGTCTGGACAACGGCCCGCGCATGGACATTCAAGAGGCTTTTTCCTTCGATGACGTCCTTCTTGTGCCGGCCGAATCCGCCATCCTTCCACGCGAAGCCGACACCGCGACCCGCCTGACCGGGCGCATTCCGCTCGGTATCCCGCTGATCTCCGCGGCGATGGACACCGTGACCGAGGGCGCGCTCGCCATCGCCATGGCGCAGGCCGGCGGAATCGGCGTCATTCACAAGAATCTCGACATCGATCTCCAGGCCGGCGAGGTCCGGCGGGTCAAGAAGTTCGAGTCCGGCATGGTGGTCAACCCGGTGACCATCGAACCGGACGCCACCCTCGCCGATGCGCTCGACCTCATGGCCGCGCACCGGATCTCCGGCATCCCCGTCGTGGAGAAAGGCGGCCGGCTGGCCGGCATCCTGACCAACCGGGACGTGCGCTTCGCCAGCCGGCGGGACCAGCCGGTGCGCGAGCTGATGACCGCGGACGGCCTCGTCACCGTCACCGAACGGGTCGACGGCGAGGAGGCCAAGCGCCTGCTCCATGCCCACCGGATCGAGAAGCTGCTGGTGGTCGACGACGACTATCGCTGCGTCGGGCTCATCACCGTGAAGGACATGGAGAAGGCGCAGCGCTTTCCCGACGCCACCAAGGACGAGAAGGGGCGTCTCCGGGTCGCGGCGGCGACCGGCGTCGGCGACGAAGGGGCGGAACGGGCGGCGGCGCTGATCGACGAGGAGGCCGACGCGATCGTGGTCGATACCGCGCACGGCCACTCCCGCGCGGTGATCGACGCCGTCGGGCGGATCAAGCGGATGTCGAACCGCGCCGACGTCATCGCCGGCAACGTGGCGACGCCGGAGGCGGTGCATGCCCTGGTCGACGCCGGGGCGGACGCGGTCAAGATCGGCATCGGTCCCGGATCGATCTGCACCACCCGTGTGGTCGCGGGCGTCGGCGTGCCCCAGTTCACCGCCGTGCTCGAATGCGCCGAGGCGTGCCGCGAGGCCGGCGTGCCGGCGATCGCCGATGGCGGCATCCGCTTCTCCGGCGACCTCGGCAAGGCGATCGCCGCCGGCGCGGATTGCGCCATGATCGGCTCCCTGCTCGCCGGCACGGACGAGAGCCCGGGCGAGGTGTTCCTGTACGAGGGCCGGTCCTACAAGTCCTATCGCGGCATGGGGTCGATCGGCGCGATGGCGCGCGGCTCCGCCGACCGCTATTTCCAGCAGGAGGTGAACCGCGAGCTCGAGCTCATCCCCGAGGGGATCGAGGCGCGCGTGCCCTACAAGGGGCCGGCCGCCGGCGTGCTGCACCAGCTGGTCGGCGGGCTCAGGGCGGCCATGGGCTATACCGGCAACCCGACCGTCGGCGAGATGCAGGCGAATTGCCGGTTCCGCCGGACCACCGACGCGGGCGTGCGCGAGGGCCATGTCCACGACGTCGCGATCACCCGCGAAGCCCCCAACTACCGGCGCGGGGAGTGAGGCGCGGTGACGGTGCTGCTGAGACCCGCCCGTCCCGGCGATTCCGCGGCGATCGCGCGGATCTACGTCGCCGGCTGGCAGGACGCCTATCCCGGGCTGTTGCCAGACAAGCTCCTGGTCGGCATGCGCCGCACCGAGGGCCGGGCCGAACGCTGGGCGCGGACGATCCGGAATCCCACGCCCGGCGAAAAGACCTTGGTCGCGGAGGCCGAGAACGGCAGGGTCATCGGATTCGCAGGCGGCGGCCCCGCCCGCGCGCGCGGATTCGCCTATGACAGCGAGGTCTACACGCTCTATGTCGACGGCGATCGTCAGGACGGAGGCGTCGGGCGGCGTCTGTTTTCCGGCCTCGCGCTCGACCTCGCCGCCGCGCTGGGGCCGTCGTTGATCGTCTGGGTGCTGGCTGGCAACCCGGCGCGGTACTTCTACGAGGCGCTGGGCGGACGGCTTGTCGGCCGCCGGGCGGGATCGCTTGGCGGCGCGGCCATCGAGGAGCTCGCCTTCGGCTGGCCCGACGCCGCGGTTCTCGCCGCGCCCCAGGGTTAGGGACGGCGACCCCGGATGGAGCGCTCCAGCGAGGCCGTCCTGATCCTGGATTTCGGCTCCCAGGTGACGCAGTTGATCGCGCGCCGTATCCGCGAGAACGGCGTCTACTGCGAAATTCACCCGTGGTTTTACGACGAGGCCGCCATCCGGGACTTTGCGCCCGAGGCCGTGGTGCTCTCGGGCGGGCCGGACTCGATCACGCGGGAAGAGGCGCCCCAGGTCCCCGGCGCGGTGTTCGACCTCGGCGTTCCGGTTCTCGGGATCTGCTACGGCCAGCAGGCGATGTGCGCGGCGCTCGGCGGGGCGGTGCAGAGCGCCGAGGAACGCGAGTTCGGCCGCGCGGAACTCACCGTGACCGAGGCCTGCGGATTGTTCGAGGATGTCTGGCGGAAGGGCGACCGCGCGCAGGTCTGGATGAGCCACGGCGACCGGGTAACCCGGCTGCCCGAGGGATTCGCTCCCGCGGCCGTCAGCGAAGGCGCGCCCTACGCGGCGATCGCCGACGACGCCCGCGGCTATTACGGCGTCCAGTTCCATCCGGAGGTCGTCCACACGCCGGACGGGGCGGCGCTGCTCAGGAGCTTCACCCACCGGATCGCCGGCTGCGGCGGGGACTGGACCATGTCCGCCTATCGCGACCGGGCGATCGAGCGGGTGCGCGAGCAGGTCGGGGACGGGCGCGTCGTCTGCGGACTCTCGGGCGGCGTCGACAGCGCCGTCACCGCCGTGCTGCTTCACGAAGCGGTGGGAGAGCGGTTCTTCTGCGTCTATGTCGATACCGGCCTGATGCGGGCCGGCGAGACGGAATCGGTGGTCGAGCTCTTCCGCGGCCATTACAACATCCCGCTCCGCGCGGTCGACGCGAGGGAACGCTTTCTCGGCGAGCTGGCGGGCGTCACCGACCCGGAAGAGAAGAGGAAGCGCATCGGCGCCGTGTTCATCGACGTGTTCGCGGCCGAGGCGGAGGCGGCGGGCGGCGCCGAATTCCTCGCCCAGGGCACCCTCTACCCCGACGTCATCGAGTCCGTCTCGGTGACCGGCGGGCCCAGCGCGGTAATCAAGTCGCATCACAATGTCGGCGGTCTGCCCGAGCGCATGGACATGGCGCTGGTCGAGCCGCTCCGCGAGCTCTTCAAGGACGAGGTGCGGGAGCTAGGGCGGACGCTTGGCCTGCCCGAGACCATGATAGGGCGGCATCCGTTCCCGGGGCCGGGTCTGGCGATCCGCATCCCCGGAGAAGTCACCGAGGAAAGTCTCGACATCCTGCGCCGGGCCGACGCGATCTATCTCGAAGAGCTGCGCTCGGCCGGACTCTACGACGAAATCTGGCAGGCTTTCGCGGTGCTGCTGCCGGTCCGCACGGTCGGCGTGATGGGCGACGAGCGGAGCTACGACCGGGTGTGCGCGTTGCGCGCCGTGGTGTCCACCGACGGCATGACGGCGGACAGCTACCCGTTCGACCACGCGACCATCGCGCGCATCGGCACCCGGATCGTCAACGAGGTTCGCGGCATCAACCGGGTGGTCTACGACGTGACCTCGAAACCGCCCGGCACCATCGAGTGGGAGTAGGCGCGTCCGGTGCCCCGGTGTCGCCCCGCTTTCCCCACCACGTCATGCCCGGACTTGTTCCGGGCATCCACGTCTTGCGGCATCGCGGTGCGAGCGGGGGGCGGACGAGGCGGTGGAGGGACGTGGATGCCGGGAACAAGTCCGGGCATGACGACAAATTGGGGCGGTGGCGGCGGACGCCAGCACCGTCCGACCGTGTCCCGGACCCCGGATCTCCGCTTCGCTCCGTCCGGGGCGACAACAGGGAAGCGGTTCGCGCCCGGCGGCGTGCTATAGTCCGGGCAAACCCCATCCGGAGGCCCGAGAGATGATCGTCCAGAGCGCACCCCCCGAAGAGCCGCGTTTCGTCATCACGATGGCCCAGCACACGACCTTCGCCGGGCAACTCGCGCGCGCCTTCGGCAATGACGGGTTCGAGCCGGTCGAGCCGCGCGAAGCGGTGCTCTACATCGTCGACCACCACGATGCCGGCTGGGCGGATCTCGACGCGGAGGGAAGGATCGACCCGGCGACCGGGCTGCCCTACAACCTCGTCCAGACGCCGTTCTCGGAGATCGTCAAGACCTCCGCCGCCTCGCCCGACTTCAACAGCCGCCACCACGCCTATTGCGGCTTGTTGTCGAGCATGCACAGCTGGGGCCTCTACAACGGCCGCTACGGCATGTCGGATCATGTCCTGCTGGACAACCTCGCGGCGGAAAACCGGGCCACGGCGGAGGGCATGCTGAACGGGGAGCTGGAACGCCAGGCCCGCCTCAAGCACGCGCTCGCGGAGAATCCCGATACCGTTTCCTGGGTGGACGAGGCCCAGGTGATGCAGAACTACAAGCAGCTGCAGTTCTTCGACACCATGGCGCTCTACTTCAACTGCAACGGCGCGGCCGACCGCAAGCCCCAGACCTTCACCCACGTGCCGAGGTCGCGGCACGAGGACGTCACCGTCGCGCTCACCCCGCGCGACGGCGCCAGCTATGCGCTCGATCCCTACCCGTTCGCCGAGGACGGGCTCGAGGTTTCGTTCGCCGGGCGGTACATGGCGCCGCTTAACGACGCGGCGAATGTCGATCTCGATGCGCTCGACGAGGAGTGGCAGACGGTGCGCCTCGTCGCCGGCTGAGGTGCGATGAGCGGCGATATCGAAACCCGCAAGAAGGAGCATATCGACACCGTCCTTGGGGAGGATGTCTCCGGCAAGGGGGTGTCGACGGGTTTCGAGCGGTTCTTCTTCGAGCACGTCGCCCTCCCCGAGCTCGATCTCGGCTCGGTCGATCTTTCGACGCGGCTGTTCGGGCGTCGCCTGAAGGCGCCGCTGCTGATCGCCAGCATGACGGGCGGGACGGAACGCGCGCGGGACATCAACCGCAACCTCGCCGCCGCCGCCGAGTCTCTCGGCATCGCGATGGGCGTCGGCTCCCAGCGCGCGATGATCGAACAGCCGGCACTGGTCGCTTCCTACGGGGTGCGCGACGTTGCCCCCAACATCCTGCTCTTCGCCAATCTGGGCGCCGTTCAGCTCAACCACGGCTACGGCGCGGACGAGGCGCGGCGCGCGGTCGAGACGATCGGCGCGGACGCGTTGTTCCTCCATTTCAACCCCCTGCAGGAGGCCGTGCAGGCGGGCGGCGACCGCGACTGGACCGGGCTCTACCGCAAGGTCGAGGAGCTCGCCGCATCGCTCGACGTTCCGATCGTCGGCAAGGAGGTGGGCAACGGTATAGGGGCTGCCGTTGCCGCCCGACTGGTGGATTGCGGGCTCGCGGCGGTCGATGTCTCGGGGGCGGGGGGCACCAGCTGGAGCGAGGTCGAGGCCCACCGCCAGTCCGATCCCGAGCTCCGGGCCGTGGCGCACAGCTTCGCCGGATGGGGGATCCCGACGGCCGCCGCCCTGATCGACGTCGTACGGGCGGTCCCCGACAGCCCGGTCTTCGCGAGCGGCGGCATCCGGGACGGTGTCGACGCGGCCAAGGCGATCCGGCTCGGGGCCTCGCTGGTCGGCACGGCGGCACCGATGCTGGAGCATGGGGTCGACACGGCCGGGGCGGCGGCGAAACGCATGGCACGGATGATCGAAGAGCTCAGGATCGCCGCGTTCTGCGTCGGCGCGCCCGATATCGAGGCGCTTCGCCGCGCGGTCCTGAGACGCACATCGGATTGGGAGGCCGTGCCCGCGCTCCCATCCGGGATTTCCGGGACGGTCTCGATACCCCGCCGAGCGCTACGCCAATGAATTCCTCTCCCTCGCCGCCGCCGGTGCGCGCGCCCGGCGACCCCCTCGCGCGGCCGCGCGACGCGGCGACGCTGATCGTCTACCGGGAGAATGCCGGCGTGCTGGAGGTGCTGATGGGCGAGCGGCACGCCAGGCATCGGTTCATGCCCAACCGATTCGTCTTCCCGGGCGGGCGGATCGACGCGCGGGACTCGAGAGTGCGCTGCGCGACCCCGCTCGCTCCCGGGACTTCGGCGCGGCTGGAACGGCGGCTCAGCCCCGCGCGGGCGCGCGCGATGGCGGTGGCCGCGATCCGCGAGACCTTCGAAGAGACCGGGCTGATCGTCGGCGGGCCGGATCCCGAGCCCCGCCTTCCGCCGCCGCGCGGTTGGGAGGGGTTTTTCGGGGCGGGGTTCGCACCGGCGCTGGGCGCCCTTTCCTACATTGCGCGCGCGGTTACGCCGCCGATCCGCCCGGTCAGGTTCAACGCCCGGTTCTTTGTCCTGGCCCACGACCATGTGACGGGGGAGGTAAGGGAGTCGGGAGAGCTGCTGGGGCTGAAATGGTTTACCGTCGAGCAAGCGCTGAAGCTCGAACTCGCCCAGATCACCCGCAGAGTGCTGACCCATTTCGGCGCTTCCTTCGGGGAGGTCGCCGGAAACGGGGACGACGGTCCGGTGCCCTATTTCAAGTGGACGCCGACCGGCCACGTCCTCATCGACGAGTGAGGCCGGTCAGACCAGCCGGAGCCTCGGCTCGAACAGCTCGAGAACCGCGCCCAGCGAGGCGCCCCGCCGAAGGCGCCGCGCGCCGTCATAGACCATGTACTCGGTCTCGCCGCGGTCGCCCGCCGCCACCTTGACCACGGTATAGGCCGGCCGGTCGGAGGCGCGGCGGAAGACCGAGAACGTCGCCATGCCGTCGCCGGAGCCCATGGCGTAATCCTTCCATTCGCCCATGGTGACGCGGCGGCTGTAGAGGGTGAGAAGGCGGCTGAGGTCGTGGCGGTCGAAAAAGACGAATCTGGGTTCCTGCCGGTAGGCACCAAAATCGAGTACCGTCGCCATTCTTCCGCCGCCGCGCCCCCTTGGGATGACAGTTTTGTGACCCTATCTATATCGCTTATTCGGGCGGCGCCGTCCAGAGCGCTTTGACCGTATTCCGGTCGCGGCCGCCGCGAATGTTGCGGTTTTCGCCGCGAGGCTGTAATCCCATTGCCCGGCGGACCGCAGGCGGTGCTGACCGCCGAAACGGACCGGACCCGGCGGAGGGCCGAGCGTGGCCGACATCTTTCGCGAGATCGACGAGGAGCTGCGCCAGGAGCGGGCGGAAAAGCTCTGGCGGCGCTACGGCAAATACGTCATCGGAGGCGCGGTGGTCGTGGTGCTGGGGATCGCCGCCTATACGGGCTGGCAGGAATACCGGACCGACCAGCAGCTCGAGGCGGGAGCCAAATTCTCGGTCGCCAAGACACTCGCCGAGGAAGGCAAGACCGGCGACGCCGAGGCGCTGTTCAGCGCGCTCGGCGCCGAGTCCGATACCGCCTATGGCGTCCTCGCCCGCTTTCATGCGGCCGCGCTCCGCGCATCTTCCGGCGATCGCGCAGGCGCGGCCCGCGCCTTCGGCGCGCTCGCCGCGGACGATACGATCGACCGGCCGATGCGCGATCTCGCCATGCTGCTCGCGGCGCAGAACGCGCTCGACGCCCCGGGCGCGGATACCGGGAAGATCGCGGCCGATATCGAGCCGCTCGCGAGACCGGACGGTGCGTGGCGTCATCTGGCCCTGGAGACCCTGGGCCTGATCGCCCGCAATGCCGGCGATCCGGAACAGGCGAAGACCTATTTCCAGAGAATCGTCGACGACGCCGACGCGCCGCCGAATGTGCGCCTGCGCGCCACCCATCTGCTGAGAATGGTCGCCGGCACATGATGCCGTCCGGCATGGCAGGCATGCGAAAGGTCTTGCGCGCGGGGGCGGTCGGAACGCTGCTGCTGACCGCGGGGTGCGGCGGCGGATTTTTCGGCGAAGCGGAAGACCCGCCGCTGCCCGGCGAGCGCCTGCCCGTCGTCGGCCTTGAGGAGACGCTCGCCCCCGACCCCCGGATCGCCCGGCTGCAAGTCGCCCTGCCGCCGCCCGCGGCCAACGCGAACTGGCCTCAAGCGGGCGGGCTCCCCAGCCACGCGATGCATCACCTGGCCGCGCCCGGTTCGCTCGATTTGCGCTGGCGCGTGGACATCGGGCGCGGTTCCGGCGACGACGGGCAACTCCTGGCGCAGCCGGTCGTGGCCAAGGGCAGGGTCTATACCCTCGATGTCGACGCCGAGGTGCGGGTGTTCGATCTCGACGACGGGTCGTTCCTGTGGAACCGGGAGCTCGGGGACGAGACCCGGGAAGACGGAACCCTCGGCGGAGGGCTCGCGGTCGCCGAGGGCAGGCTCTACGTCACCACCGGCTTCGCCCAGGTCTTCGCTCTCGACGCCGCGACGGGAACCGAGTTGTGGCGACGCAGGCTGTCCAACCCGATTCGCGCGGCGCCCACCGCGCGCGGCGGCCGGGTGTTCGTCGTGACCCTGTCGAACGAGCTCGTCGCGCTCGACGCCGCCTCGGGCCGGGTCCTGTGGTCGCATGAGGAAATCGCCGAGCCCGCCGGGCTGGCCGGCGGCGCCTCTCCCGCCGTCGACGGCGGGATCGTCGTGGCGCCGTTCTCTTCCGGAGCGGTGGTCGCTTTGCGCGCGGCCAACGGGCGAGAGCTGTGGTCCGACCGCCTGGTGGCGCTCCGTCAATCCGATCCCGTCTCCAGCCTGGCGCATGTCCGCGCAATGCCGGTGATCGACCGCGGTCGGGTGATCGGCGTGAGCAATAGCGGTCGAACGGTGGCGATCGATCTGAGGACGGGCCGCCGATTGTGGGAGCAGCGGGTCGGGGGCACCTACACCGCCTGGGTCGCGGGAGAGTTCGTCTACCTGGTTTCCAACGACAGCCAGCTCGTCTGCCTGTCGCGCGCCGACGGGCGGGTGCGCTGGGTTCGCGCGCTGCCGCAATTCGAGGACGAGGAGGACAGGACCGGCCCCATCCACTGGTCCGGCCCGGTTCTGGCGAGCGACCGGCTCCTCATCGCCAGCAGCGACGGCGAGGTCTGGTCCGTCTCGCCCTATACCGGCGAGCCGCTCGGCCGCGTGGAAGTGCCGGATTCGGTTTTCATCGGGCCCGCGGTCGCCGGAGAAACGGTGTTCCTGCTGACCGAGGACGCGGAGCTGATCGCGCTCAGGTGATGCCGTTCACAGTCGCCATCGTCGGGCGGCCCAATGTCGGCAAGTCGACCCTTTTCAACCGCCTCGTCGGCCGCCGCCAGGCGCTCGTCCATCCGACTCCCGGAGTAACGCGCGACCGACGCGAAGGCGACGGCAGCCTCCTCGGCCTGTCCTTCAAGGTGATCGACACCGCGGGGCTCGAGGACGAACGCGGGGAAACGTTGTCCGGCCGCATGCAGGTCCAGACCGGGCGGGCGATCGACGAAGCCGATGTGCTGGTGATGCTGGTCGACGCCCGCGCCGGTATCACGCCGCTCGACTCCCATTTCGCCGACATGATGAGACGGGTCTCGAAACCGGTCGTGCTCGCGGCGAACAAGTGCGAGGGCGGAGCCGGCGCGGCCGGTCTGATCGAAGCCTACGGGCTCGGCCTCGGCGAACCCGTGCCCATCTCGGCCGAGCACGGCGAAGGGCTGTCCGATCTCTACGACGTCCTGGCGCCGCACGCCGAAGCGCGCGACGCGGTCATGGCGGAAGACGGCGACGGCGGGGGCGGCGCGCTCAACCTCGCGGTCGTCGGGCGTCCGAATGTCGGCAAGTCCACCTTGGTGAACCGGCTGCTCGGCGAGGAGCGGGTGCTCACCGGTCCGGAGCCGGGGGTCACGCGGGATGCGATCTGGGTGTCGTGGTCATGGCGCGGCCGCGATATCCGCCTGATCGACACGGCCGGGCTGCGCCGCAGGGCGCGGGTCAGCGAGCGGCTCGAAAGGCTGACCGCCGCCGACACGGCGAACGCCATCCGTTTCGCCCATGTCGCGGTCTTGCTGGTCGACGGAATCGAGGGTCTCGAAAGGTCCGATGTCACCATCGCGCGGCAAATCGCGGACGAGGGCCGCGCGATGGTGCTGGCGGTCAACAAGTGGGATGCGGTCGAAGACCGGAGCGGCCGAATGCGACAGATCGGCGACCGGCTCGAACGGTCGCTGCCCCAGATCCGGGGCATCCCGGTGCTCGCTCTCTCGGGCCTTACAGGGCGCGGGATGAACGACCTTCTGCCGACGGTGTTCGACATCCATGAGGTGTGGAACCGGCGGGTCGACACCGGGCCGCTCAACCGCTGGTTCGCCGAGGCGGTCGAGCGCCACCCGCCGCCCATCGTGAACGGACGTCGGCTCAGGCTGCGCTATATCACGCAGGTCAAGGCGCGGCCTCCCACCTTCGCGCTGTTCACCACGCGTCCGTCGGCGGTTCCCGAGTCCTACCTGCGCTATCTGATCAACGGTTTGCGGGACGACTTCGGCCTTGCCGGCGTCCCGATCAGGATCGCGCTGCGCAAGGGCAGGAATCCTTATGCGACATGAAGCCGGCGAGGTTCGCCGGAGGCGGGTTCAGCATCCGCGCACCACCTCGCCATGCCGCGTGCAGTCGGCGGCGGCGAGCGCGACGAAAATGTCGCCGAGCGCGTCCGGCGCCTTGACCGTATCGGGGTCCTCGCCCGGATAGGCCGCGGCGCGCATCGCGGTTCGCGTGCCGCCCGGATCGACCACATTGACCCGGAGCCGCGTCTTCGCGGTCTCCGCCGCCCAGGAAAGCGCCATCGTCTCCAGCCCCGCCTTGGAGACCGCGTAGCTCCCCCAATAGGGGTGTCCGCCCCGCGCCGCGCCGGAGCCGACGAAGATCGCGCGGCCCGCCTCGACGGCACGCAGAACGGGATCGAAAGCACGGATCAGCCGAAAATTGGCGCCGAGGTTGACGGCGAGCACGCGCTCCCATTCCTTCGGGTCGATCTGGTGGATGGGGCCCAGCGTTCCCAGCATCCCGGCATTCGCGACCAGGATGTCGAGTCGGCCGAAACGCTCCGCGATCGCGGCGGCCAGCCTGTCCGCGGCGCCGGCATCGCCGAAATCCGCCTCCACCAGCGTGGCCGAGCGGGAGCCGCCCGAAGCGGCGCGGATCTCGTCGTCGACCTCTTCCAGCCCGCCCACGCTGCGCGCCGCCAGCACCAGGCGCGCGCCTTCCGCGGCGAAGCGGCGGGCGACGGCGGCTCCGATCCCGCGCGACGCGCCGGTGATCAGCGCGACGCGGCCTTGCAATCGCGGCTCGGGGGCCATTCAGCGCGTCTCCGCGAGCAGCGATAGCTGGCCGTCGGTGTCTCCTTCGTGGCGGTCGACAAGGGGGATCGGATAGCTGCCGGAAAAACAGGCATCGCAGAACCGCGGCGCCGCCTCGTCCCGGCCCGGCTCTCCCAGCGCCCGGTAGAGCCCGTCGAGCGAAAGATAGGCGAGGCTGTCGACCCCGATCAGCCGCATCATCTCCTCGACGTCGTGGCGCGCCGCCAGCAGCTCGCTGCGTTCCGGCGTGTCCACCCCGTAAAAGCACGAATGGGTGGTCGGCGGCGAGGCGATGCGCATGTGGACTTCCGCCGCTCCGGCATTGCGCACCATCTCGACGATCTTGGTGGACGTGGTGCCCCGGACGATGCTGTCGTCGACCAGGATCACCCGCTTGCCCCGGATCAGGTTGCGATTGGCGTTGTGCTTGAGCTTGACGCCGAGATGGCGGATGCGCTCGCTCGGCTCGATGAAGGTCCGTCCGACATAGTGGTTGCGGATGATGCCGATTTCATACGGGATTCCCGCCTCCCGCGCGTAGCCGAGCGCGGCCGGCACGCCGGAATCGGGTATCGGAATGACCAGATCGGCGCCCACCGGCTGCTCGCGGGCGAGCTCTTCGCCGATGCGGCGGCGCGCCTCGTACACGTTGACCGAATCGACCGTGGAATCGGGGCGGGAAAAGTAGATGTATTCGAAGACGCAGAACCGCTTCGGGCGGGGCGCGAACGGGGCGAAGCTCTCCACCCCCGCCGCGCCGATGACCACGATCTCTCCCGGCTCGACGTCGCGCACGTATTCGGCGCCGATGATGTCGAGCGCGCAGGTTTCCGATGCGAGGATCCAGCCTTCCCCGATACGGCCCAGCACCAAAGGCCGCACGCCGAGCGGGTCGCGGACGCCGATCAGCGCCGTGTTGGTCATCGCGACAAGGGAATAGGCGCCGACGATCTGTTCCAGCGCATCCACCATACGATCCACCACCGAATCCTTCGATGAGGTGGCGATCAGGTGGACGATGACTTCGGTGTCGGTCGTCGAGTGGAACAGGCAGCCGCGTTCCACCAACTCCCGGCGGATTCGCCGGGCATTGGTGAGGTTGCCGTTGTGCCCGATCGCGAAACCGCCCGAGGACAGGTCGGCGAACAACGGCTGGATATTGCGCAGCACCGCCTCGCCGGTGGTCGAATAGCGGTTGTGGCCGATCGCCCGGTCGCCCGGCAGGCGTCGGATCACCGCTTCGTCGCTGAAGTTCTCACCCACCTCGCCCGGAGCGTGGTGGCTGTGGAACCGGTCGCCGTCGAAGGAAACGATCCCCGCCGCTTCCTGCCCGCGATGTTGCAGCGCGTGCAGGCCGAGCGCCGCGAGCGCCGCCGCGTCGGCGTGATTCCAGACGCCGAACACGCCGCATTCCTCGCGCGGCTTGTCTTCGTCCCTGCCCGTGGAAAAGGCCATGCGCCCCGCGTTCATTGGTTGGCGTTGAAGAGGCGGTCCATCTCGCGCCGCTCGTCCTTGCTGTAGCCGGACTTGTCCTTCTGCTCCGGTTTCTCGGGGACCGGTGTCATCAGCCGTTCCGCATCCTCTCCGGCATTGGCGGGTGTCGCCGGCGCGATATCCCCGGTGCCGCTGGCCCGGCGCCACTCTTCCGGCAGCAGGGAAAGCAGCGAGCGCGCGGTCCAGCCCAGCAGCGGCGCGGTCCGCGAACCCTGCAGCCATTCCGGCCGCTCGCTTTCCCGGGCCGGAATTTCGAGCAGGCGTTCGGCCACCAGATAGCTGCCAGAGGTTATCACGATTCCGAGAACCAGCCCGGCGACCAGCCCGAGCGAGCGGTCGACCGCTCCCAGCGCGGTTCCCCGCACCCTCTCCGCGATCAGGTGGGTCAGTACGGTCAACAGCACGAGCCCGACGAGGAAGATAGAGCCGCCCGCCGCGAGATCGGCGAGGAAGGGGCTTTCGATCCATTCCCGCGCCGTCGGACGAAGCATCGGCATTCCGTAAACCGTCAGGATCGCCGCGCCGATCCAGCTGCCGATCCCGAGCGCCACGCGGACCACGCCGAGCCACAGCCCGAGGAGCCCGGCCACCGCGATGGCGGCGATCACCGCCAGGTCGAGCGGCGACACGCTAGGCCCTGTCCAGCTGCGGCCAGCTCTCGTCCCGCGCCGGGCGAGGCGGTCCGAACATCGCGACGAGGTCGTTCAGGTGGTCGATTCCGGTTATTTCGATGCCTGCGTCCGGCGCCGGCTCGCCGTCGCCGCGGGCCGGCGCGATGGCGCGCGAGAAGCCGAGCTTGGCCGCTTCGCGCAGCCTGAGCGCCGGCCGGCCGACGCCGCGGACCTCTCCCCCCAGCCCGATTTCGCCGAACATCACGGCATCCGCGGGGGCGGGGCGGTCCGATACGGCCGAAAGCACCGCGCCCGCCACCGCGAGGTCGGCGGCGGGCTCGGAGATGCGCATTCCGCCGGCGACGTTGAGATAGACCTCGCGGCCGGCGAGGCCGATCCCGCAGCGCGTCTCGATCACCGCGAGCACCATTGCGAGCCTGGCGGAATCCCAGCCGACGACCGCGCGCCGGGGCGTGGCGAGCGGAGAGGGGGCGACCAGCGCCTGGATCTCCACCAGCACCGGCCGGGTCCCTTCCATGCCCGCGAACACGGCGGCGCCCGGGACATCGTCCTGGCGTTCGGCGAGAAACAGCGCCGAGGGGTTGGAGACTTCGATGAGCCCGCGCCCGGTCATCTCGAACACGCCGATCTCGTCGGTCGGGCCGAAGCGGTTCTTCAGGCCGCGCAGCACGCGGAATTCGTGGCCGCTCTTGCCTTCGAAATAGAACACGCCATCGACCATGTGTTCGAGCACACGCGGACCCGCGATGGAGCCGTCCTTGGTGACGTGTCCGACCAGCAGGAGGCAGAAACCGCGGCGCTTCGCAAGCTGGATCAATTCCTGCGCGCTGGCGCGAACCTGGCCGACCGTTCCGGGCGCGGACTCCAGCGTATCGACATACATGGTCTGGATCGAATCGACCACCACCGCCCGCGGCGGCTCGCCGCTGTCCAGGGTAGCGACGATATCGCGCACGCTGGTCGCCGCGGCGAGACCCACCGGGACCTCGCCAAGCCCCAGCCGCCGGGCGCGCAGGCGAATCTGGTCGATCGCTTCCTCGCCCGAGATGTAGACCACCGGCATCGACGCGGCGAGCGCCGCGGCAACCTGCAACAGCATGGTCGACTTGCCGATGCCGGGATCGCCCCCGATCAGCAGCGCCGAGCCGCCGACCATCCCGCCCCCGGTTACCCGGTCGAACTCGGCGATACCGCAGGCGAGGCGCGGCGGGTCGGCTTCCCTGCCGGCAAGGGGGACGAGTTCGATCGCCTTCCCCCGGCCCGCCCCCAGCCCGCGCGGAGCGGCGGGACGGGCCTGTTCCTCGACGATCGCGTTCCATGCGCCGCAAGCGTCGCACCGGCCGCTCCACTTGGGAGAGACCGCGCCGCATTCCTGGCAGACATATCGGCTGGCCTGGCGGGCCATTCTGGATGCCTCCCGCGGCGGGTTTCGGGCCGCCGCCGCTCAGGCCGCGCGGGTGGCCGTACGGATCGGGCCCTCCGTCCGGCCATGGATGAACTGATCGACCGCCGCGTTCCCGCTCGCCTCGATATCCCGGGCGGGGCCGGCCCAGATGATCCTGCCGTCGTGGATCATCGCGATCCGGTTCGCGATCTTGCGCGCGCTCGCCATGTCATGGGTGATGGTAAGCGCCGTCGCCCCCAGGCTGCGCACGCATTCCACGATCAGGTCGTTGATCACCTCGCCCATGATCGGGCCGAGCCCGGTCGTGGGTTCGTCGAAGAACAGGATTTGCGGCTCGGCCGCGATCGCGCGCGCAAGGCCGACCCGCTTTTGCATGCCGGTCGATAGCTCCGCCGGGTAGCGGTCCGCCTGGACGCGGCCGAGCCCGACCTGCGCCAGCTTGACGATCGCCGCCTCCCGCGCCTCTTCCCGGGGCATGCCACGGTTGTGGATCAGGCCGAACGCCACGTTTTCCCATATCGACATGCTGTCGAAGAGCGCCGCGCCCTGAAACAGCACCCCGAACCCGGCGAGGACCTTGTCGCGGGCCGCGCCGGCGAGTCCCACCGTCTCCGTGCCGTCGATCTCGATGCTGCCCGAATCCGGCCGCATCAGGCCGACGATGTTCTTGACCAGGACCGATTTGCCGGTGCCCGATCCGCCGATCACCGCCAGGGATTCGCCGCGAGCGATATCGAGATCGAGCCCGTCCAGCACGCGATTGTCCCCGAACGCCTTGCAAAGGCCCCGTATGCGGATCGCCGGGTCCGCGCCGCCCGTCGTCGTTCCGGTTCCGGTCATCGCGAGAAGAACGCCTCGGTGATCAGGTAGTTGAACGCGAGGATCAGCACGGACGCGGACACCACCGCATTGGTCGTCGCGGCGCCGACTCCCTGCGCGCCGCCGCGCGAGTGGTAGCCGTGGTAGCAGCCCATCAGGGCGATCAGAAAGCCGAAGACCGCGGCCTTGACCAGCCCGGAAACCACGTCCCCGACCTCGAGATACTGATACGTGCTCTTGAGATACGCCGACGTGTTGAACCCCAGCTTGTTGACCGCCACGAGGTAGCCGCCGAAGACGCCGATCACGTCCGCCGCGAGCACGCAGAGCGGCAAAGTGAGGGTGCCGGCGATCAGACGGGGCGCGACCAGATACTTGAAGGGGTTGGTCGACAGCGCGGTCAGCGCGTCGATCTGTTCGGTCACGCGCATGGTGCCGATCTCGGCCGCCATGGCGGCGCCGATCCGGCCGGCCACCATCAGCCCGGCCAGAACCGGGGCGAGCTCGCGCGTGATCGACAGCACCACGATGACCGCGACCGCGCTCTCGGCGTTGAACCGCGAAAATCCGCTGTAGCTTTGGAGCGCCAGCACCATCCCGGTGAACAGCGCGGTCAGCCCGACCACCGGCAGGGAGTAGTAGCCGACCTCGATCATCTGCCGGCCGATCAGCCGGAAGTGGAACGGCGGACGGACACAATGCATCGCGCCCGTACCCGCGAAGAGCGTCAGGCGGCCGGCGGCGGCGAGGAAGTTGAGCGTCGCGCGCCCGACCGAGGCAACGGCGTTCATGCGTGGGAACCGTCCTCGCCGCGGCGATAAATGCGCCGCACGCGTCCGCCGATCCTCGCGAGGATTTCATAGCCGATCGTGCCCGCCTCGGCGGCGAGCGCGTCCGCGTCGTGCTCGTCGTCGATCAGGTCGACGACACGGCCCGGGCGCACGAGGTCGGGCGCGATACCGGTTACGTCAAGCGTGGCGAGGTCCATGGAAACCCGTCCGACCAGCGGCGCCGTCTTGCCTGCGATGCGCCCCCTGCCGCGGTCGCCGAGGGCGCGTGGCAGCCCGTCGGCGTAGCCCATCGCTATGGTGGCGAGCGTGGAACCGGCGGCGATCAGGCGGTCGGCACCGTATCCAACGGGTGTTTCGGAGTCAACGAAACGCAGCTGGAGGATCCTTGCCTGCAACCGGGTCGTGCGTTTCATCGGGTTGGTCCGGCCGGACACCACCGAAAGCCCGTAGAGCGCCGCGCCCGGGCGCACCATATCGTAGTGGAAGTCCCGCCCGAGAAAGATTCCCGCCGAGTTGGCGAGGGAGCAGGCCGTGCTCGGCAGGCCCTGCCGCATCGCATCGAAAGCCGATTTCTGATGGGCGTTGAGCGGGTGGGCCGGCGTGTCGGCGCAGGCCAGATGGCTCATCGCGAACGACAGTTCGATCCCATTGAGACGGTGGGGTTCCGAGGAGAGCAGGTCGGTTTCCGCCGGACCCAGGCCGAGCCGAGTCATGCCCGTATCCAGCATCAGAGCCGCGCGGCGGCCGCCCCGGTCGCGGGCGAATCGGGACCACATCGCGAGGCCGTCCAGCGTGCCGAGAACCGGTGTCAGCCCGTGGCGGTCGAAGCGCTCCGTCTCGCCTTCGACATTGCCGTCGAGCACCAGGATTTCGGCCGGAGTTCCGGCCAGCGCTTCCCGCAGCGCGACTCCCTCGTCCGGAGACGCCACGAAGAACACGCCGCACCCCGCCCGGCTCAGGGCGGTGCCCACCTCCGCCGCGCCGAGCCCGTAAGCGTCGGCCTTGACCACGGCCGCGCAGACCGCGCCTCGCGCGCGGCGGGCGAGCGTGCGCCAGTTCTCCGCGACCGCGTCGAGGTCGACGGTCATCCAGGCGCGATCGGTCCGGTCGGGGTTCAGTAGCGCCCGTCCTCCGGGTCTTCCAGATTGTCGAACTTCGTCACCTCGGCGAAGAAGCGGAGCATGATCCGGCCGGTGGGGCCGTGCCGCTGCTTGGCGACGATGATTTCGGCCATGCCGGAGGCCTTGTTGCGGCGGTCTTCCCACTGCTGTTGACGCTCCATGAACTTGCCTTCGTCTTCGTCGGCCCGCTGCGACGGTTGCTGCCGGTCGAGATAGTATTCCTCGCGAAAGATGAACATGACGACGTCGGCGTCCTGCTCGATCGTCCCCGATTCGCGCAGGTCCGCCAACTGCGGCCGCTTGTCCTCCCGGTTCTCCACCGCGCGGGAGAGCTGGGAGAGCGCAAGCACGGGAACGTCGAGCTCCTTGGCGAGGGTCTTGAGCCCCCGGGTGATCTCCGAGATCTCCTGCACCCGGCTCTCGTTGCGCGCGTTCCTCGAGCCCGAGACCAGTTGCAGGTAATCGACCACCAGAAGCGCCAGCCCGTGCTGCCGCTTGAGGCGGCGCGCCCGGGTCCGGAGAGCGGAGACGGTGAGCGCCGGGGTATCGTCGATGTAGAAGGACAGGCCTTCGAGCTCGCTGCTGGCCCGGACGAGCTTCTCGAACTGGGTCTCGTTCAGCTCGCCGCGGCGGATCTTGTCGGACGCGATCTGCGTCTGCTCGGCGACCATCCGGTTGGCGAGCTGTTCGGCCGACATTTCGAGAGAGTAGAACCCGACGACAGGCGTGCCCTGAGAGGAGTCCTCCGCCTCGGCGCCGGCCGCCCTGGCGACGTTGAAGGCGATATTCGTGGCCAGCGCCGTCTTTCCCATCGACGGGCGGCCGGCGAGCACGATCAGATCCGACTTGTGCAGCCCGCCCAGCATCAGGTCGAGCTGGGTGAAGCCGCTCGGCACGCCGACGGTCTTGCCGTCGCGCTTGAACGCGGCCTGGGCCATGTCCACCGCGTCGGCGAGCGCTTCCTTCAGGGGTTGGAAGCCGCCTTCGTAGCTTCCCCTGGTCGCGAGATCGTAGAGGCCCTGTTCCGCGGTCTCGATCTGGTCGACCGCGGTCACCTCGAGATCGCCCGAGAAGGCGTCGTTGACGACATCGGTGCCGAGCTCGATGAGCTCGCGCCGGAGATAGAGATCGTGGATCAGCCGCCCGTAATCGGCGGCGTTGATGACCGTCGTCGCGTTGGCGGCGAGCCGGGCGACATAGGGCGCACCGCCGATCGCGCGGTACACGTCGTCGGATTCGAAGAAATGGCGCAGCGTGGTTGGATCGGCCTTCTGGCCGCGCTCGATCAGGGTCTTGCAGGCGCTGTAGATGCGGCGGTGGAACTCCTCGCTGAAATGCTCGGCGGCGAGAAATTCCGAGACCCGCTCGAACGCCCGGTTGTTGATGAGGATCGCGCCGAGCAGCCCCATCTCGGCTTCGACGTTGGCGGGCGGGGCGCGATGGTCCTCGCGCTCGTTCTCGCTCTCGATGACGGAAACGGTTTCGGCCACACCCAACTCCCCGGCGCGGCAAGGACGGTAACGGAGCGGGGTCCGAATCGGTAGCGCCGCCGCCGCCGCGCCGCGTCTTTATTGGGGGCGAAACTTATTCACACGGCCCAAATCGCGGGGACATCGAGCCCAATCGTCGGCCCGGCAAGGTCGATGTCGGCAAGCGGGCGTGTGGATGGTCTCAGGCGGCGATTTCGTCCGGTCGTTTCTCGGCGGACAGCCGCGCGCGCTCCCAGTCGGTGATGTAGTCGCGCGTCAGCGGCACGGCGTCCTGGTTGCGGGCGATCTGCATCTGGAACACCATCTGGTTCCAGTACTTGAACGCCATCTCGCAGCCCTTCAGGTAGAATTCCCACATCCGGCAGAAACGCTCGTCGTACAGGCCGGCGATACGCTCGCGATTGTCCTGAAAACGCCGGTGCCAGTGGGACAGCGTCTTGGCGTAGTGCAGCCGCAATATCTCGATGTCGGTGACGTAGAGCTTTTCCCTTTCCAGCGCGGCGAGCACCTCCGACATGGCCGGCGTGTAGCCGCCGGGGAAGATGTATTTCCGAAGCCACGCGCTGGTCGTGCCCGGAGGCTCCATGCGGCCGATGGAATGGAGCAGGGCGACGCCGTCCTCGGGCAGGAGTTCCCGCAGCTTGGCGAAGAACTCCCGGTAATGCCGGGCGCCGACATGCTCGAACATGCCGACCGAGACGATCCGGTCGTACCGGCCGGTGCGGTGGCGGTAGTCCTCGAGCAGGAACCGCACCCGACCCGACAGGCCGGCCTCCGCCGCGCGGCGCTCCGCGACCTGGTGCTGCTCCTCCGACAGGGTCACGCCGGTGACATCGACATCGGCGATGCCGGCCAGATAGAGCGCGAGCCCGCCCCATCCCGAGCCGATATCGAGCACCCGCTGGCCCGAGGCGAGCCGGAGCTTCGCCGCGAGATGACGCTTCTTGTTCTCCTGCGCCTCTTCCAGCGTGTCGTCGTCGTCGGTGAAATAGGCGCAGGAATATTGCCGGTCCTTGTCGAGGAACAGGTCGTAGAGCGTGTCCGACAGGTCGTAATGGTGAGCGACGTTGTGCTGCGCGCGGCCGATCGGGTTGTGCTGTTGCAGCCAGCGTGTCCTGCGGTTCAGCCATTCCGACAGCCTGAAGACCGGATTGTCTGCCGCCTCGCTGGAATTGATGCAGCAATACTCGATGAAATCGCCTAGCGTGCCCTCTTCGATGGTAAGCGTGCCGTCCATATAGGCCTCGCCCACCCGGAGCCAGGGATTGGCGACCAGTTGCAGATGCAAGCGGCGGTCGTGAAGCCGGACGGTGCATTCCGGCCCGGGCGATCCTTCTATCCGGTGGGTGCGCCCGTTCGCGTCGATCAGCGTCAGGCGTCCGGTGGACGCCACCTTGGCCAGGGCCCAGTTGAGCAGCATCGAAACACCCCTCCCGCAGTTGCGCCGGTTTCGGCGGTCGACTGGCAATCCCGGAGCGCAGGACAAAATTCTAGCGCCGCTTTTCGCTCCCTCCAACGGTCAAGCCGCCTCCCCGAATGTCGCATTTCGGGCGCGACATCGCCGCGAATACTGGCGCAACTTCGCGCGATACTGTAGGTTCTACCGGTTCACCGTCATTGACGCCGCCCGGTCGGCCGGCTGATCCATGCTTCGGTGACAAGCATCGGACGGCAACCGTATTCGACCGACGAAGGAGATACGATAATGAAGGCTTTGAAGACTTGTGCACTCGTCGCGCTGCCCGTGATGTTCCTCGCGGCCTGCGACACGGTGCCGACGGATCGGTTTGAGGCGACCGAGGCGACCGCGAAGCAGGCCGCCGACGCGGCTGCCGCTGCCGGTGCGAAGGCCGATGCGGCCGGAAAGCGCGCCGAAGACGCGGCCCGCGCCGCCGAACGCGCGGCTGCCGCGGCAGAGCGCGCCGCCAACGAAGCCAAGTCCGCGGCCATGAAGATGGACCGCATGATGCAGGAGAAGATGCGGAAATAAGCGCCGCGCGAAGAAAGAGGCTGGACGGCCCGGACGTCGGCGTCCGGGCCGTTCCCCATGGGCGCTAACCCGCGGCGTCCCTGGGTTTCAGCACGCTGACCGGGACTCCGCTGCGTTTGCGCAGCTCCCGGCGAATCAGTCTCCAGTCGAGCCTCCCCGCTTCGGCGCGTGCCGCGTAGATCAGCCTGTAGGCGATCTCGGGCACGCTTTCCCGGATCATCGTTTCTCCCCACTCCACCTGGTCCGCCTGGGTCTGGCTCGGATGCGCCTCGAGCATCAGCTCGCCATTTGCCCATGCGATCTTGACCGGCTGGTCGACCACGGTGACGGGGGTGCCGATGGGGATTTCCCGGAACAGGCGGGCTATGTGTTCCGGGTACAGCCGGACGCAGCCATGCGAAGCCCGGCGGCCGATCCCGTATGGCTTGTTGGTGCCGTGCAGCAGGTACGAGTTCCAGCCGAGATAGAGCGCGTGCGAGCCCAGCGGATTGGCGGGCCCCGGCGGCACGACCGCCGGGAGGTAGGGGCGTTCCGCCCTGATGGATTTGGGCACGTACCAAGTGGGCTTCTCTTGTTTGCGCACCACCTTGGTGCGTCCGATCGGCGTCGACCAGCCTTCCCTGCCGATGCCCACGGGGAACGAGACCACCGTTTTCCCGTCCGGCTTGAAATGGTACAGCCGCTGATCTCCCAGATTGAGCACCAGCCCTTTTTTCGCGGCGTCCGGGACGATGTGGGCGGCCGGAATCAGAATTTCGGTGCCCGCGCCCGGCAGCCAGGGATCGACAAAGGGGTTGGCCGCGCGCAACTCGGTGTAGCCCAGGTTGAAGCGGCGGGGCAGGCGTATCAGCGTGTCTTCGTCGCGCGCCGGATAGCGCAGGATCTTGCCGATCATCGACGGATAGGAGGATACGCCGGTCGACGCCGCGTCCTGCGCGGCGAAGCCCGGCCCGATGGCGAGCAACGCCGTCGCCGCGCAGGCGCTCACCGTGGCGAGGGCTCGCGCGCGGACGGGCGAGCCGCCCTCCCTGTTGCCGCCGGACGCTTCGCCCCGGTTTCCGGTCGCTTGTGGTCGACCCCGCCAGCGCATCACGGCGTCCTTTTCGCAATGTCCGTCGTTCGCTAGATTAGCGCCGCTCTTATACCAGAACGCTTCCTTGGAGGGTTGTCGATGGAGCGCATCATCGTCGGCATCACCGGCGCCACCGGGACGATCTACGGCGTGCGCCTGATGGAGATGCTGCGCCAGACCGGCGCGTACGAGATCCATATGGTGATGAGCCGGTCGGCCAAGCTGACGCTCAAGATGGAGCACGATGCCGAAATCGCGGACATCAACGCGCTCGCCCATGAAGTGCACGAAGTCGGCAATATCGGCGCGTCGATCTCGTCCGGCTCCTTCCATTCCAAGGGAATGATCATCGCGCCCTGCTCGATCAAGACGATGTCCAACGTCGCCATGGGCAATACCGGCGATTTGATCAGCCGCGCCGCGGACGTCGTGCTCAAGGAACGCCGCACGCTGCTGGTGGCGATTCGCGAGACGCCGCTTCATTCCGGCCATCTCGACAACCTGATTCGCCTGAGCCGGCTCGGGGCGGTGATCTTTCCGCCCGTGCCGGCCTTCTACAACCGGCCCGTGACCCTCCAGGACGTGGTCGACCAGAGCTGCATGAGGATGCTCGACCAGTTCGGCATCCACATCGAATCGGCGCCCCGCTGGGGCGAGGAGGGCGGCGTGCCGGCGGTCGGCCAGAAGATCGTCGGCGGCAAGGCGGTCGCGGTCGAGGAGTAGAGCAATATCCGACCGGGCGGTCGTCCCCGGTATCCCCCTTACCCTGACCCTCTCCCCGATGGGGAGAGGGAATAGTTTCCCCGCTCTTCCTTACCTTCTCCCCTCCCGCTTGCGGGAGGGGCCGGGGGAGGGTGGGCCGGCTCGTCGTGAACCGACAAGGCCGGAAATCCTCTTGTCCGGATCGTCAGTCCAGCGTGACCTCGGCCGTCCCGATCCCGTCGATCTCGACCCACACCGTCGCGGGAAAGCGCTCCAGCCAGACCGTCTTCACCAGAGAACCCGTCATGATCAGCGCGCCCGCGCGCAGGGATGCGCCGTGTCTACCCACTGCGCCGGCCAGCCACGCGACCGCGTCCATCGGATGGCCCAGCACGTCGGCGCCTCTGCCCCGGCCGGTCTCCGTCCCGTCAACCAGGGTCCGGCCGGTGACGGCGTCGAGCGTCATCGGATCGCGGCCCACCGCCGGCGCTCCCAGGACGCAGGCGGCCTGGAAGAAATCGTCGGCGATCAGCGTCGGCGTGCCGAGCGCCGACCAGTCGCCGTAGCGGTTGTCCACGATCTCGATCGCCGGCATCGTTTCGGCGATCGCCTCCGCCGCCTCCTCGCGGCTCGCCGGCCGGCCGCGGGCGTCGATATCGGTGCGGAGCCGGACCGCGATCTCGCATTCGATGCCGGGCGCCCGGAAAGCGGATGACGGCAGCGCGGCCCCGCTCCGATGGGCGTCGCCCGCGCGAATCCCGCCATAAACCGGCGCGTCGACGCCCAGCATTTCCTGCATGACGGGCGTGGTGCAGCCGAGCTTGTAGCCGGCGGGCGGGGGATCGCCACGGCCGGCGAACCATTCGCGCAGCGCCCGCTGGATGCGGTAACCGCCCGTGTCGTCCAGCGGTCGGCTGGATTCCGGAAGCGCGTCGACCGGTGCGCCGCGCAGCCGCGCTTCGCCGAGGAGCGCCGCCGCCGCGTCTTCCGCGGTCACACGACCGGCCGTTCGTCCTCGAACCGCGCCGCCTTTCGCGCCGCGTTCTTCGCCCGCTCGACGGCGCAATCCTCGAACAGCGTATCCGGGTACAGGTCGCGGAAATCGCCGATCACCCGGTCGAAGTCGAAATCCGACCAGACCCCGTGATCCCGGATGTATTCCATGTGGCGCCGGCCCCGGCTGTCGAATTCCTGGAACAGGGCGTGCTCCGAGCCGTCGAACTCGGTCGGCAGAACGTCGAACTTCTGGCAGAGCTCGAGATTGAAGGTCGCCGCCGCCTTGATCCAGCGCCCGTCGAGATGGAGCACCGCGTAGCCGTGGTGGATGAAGAGGTTGCTGCCCCCCATCAGCTTCAGCAGGCGTTCGGTGCAGAGATGGTTGGTGACGTCCGACAGCCCGAGCCCGGCGGGGATTCCGAGGCTGCGCGCGCAGGCGACGAGCAGGTTGCCCTTCGGCACGCAGAACGCGGCGCCCGATTCCAGAACGCCGCTCGCCCGGTAGTCGGCGCGGTCGTCGGAAATCGTGTACGGGTCGTAACGAATTTCGTCGCGGATCGCGTAGAACAGCGCCACCGCCCTGGCCACCGGCGTGTCGGCGCCGGCGGTCCTCGAACGCGCGAACGCGCCGACGGCGGGCGTGTCGTAGTCGAAATACCAGGTGGGCTCCAGGTAAACCGGGCCGGGCTCCGGAAAGCCCCCTTCGACATGCTCCATCGCAACTCCTCCCCGCGCTCGCGGCCGGCGGCACCATAGGTACCCGCCCTCTGCGCTGCAACTTGGGGAAATATTGCTATGATGCGCCGCGTTCGAGAGGAGGGGGTAGCCGGATGCCGAAGGACGGGACCAAACACCGCGAAAGCCTGAGGGACGGGCGCGAGGTCTATCTCGACGGCGTCTGCGTCGGCGATGTCACCGTCCATCCGGCCTATCGGAACGCGGTCAATTCGGCCTGCGCGCTCTACGATTTCCAGTGCCGTCCCGAGAACCTCGATCTGATGACCTTCGAATCGCCGACCAGCGGCGAGCGGGTCAACCGCGCCTGGCAGCTCACCAGGTCCTACGAAGAGCTGGTCCAGAGGCGGAAGGCGATCGTCGCCTGGATGCGGCTCTCCGGCGGGTGGCTCGGCCGGTCGCCCGACCACATCGCGTCGTCGATGGCGGGGCAGGTGATGGGCATCCACCTGTTTCGCCAGCACAGCGAGGCGCGTGCCCAGGCGCTGCTCGACTACTACGCCTGGGCACGCGACAACGACATCTACATGACCTACGTCATCATCAACCCGCAGGCCGACCGGTCCAAGGACACCGGCGAGCAGGGGGACGAGTTCCTGACCTGCGGCGTGGTCGACGAGGATCCGGAAGGCATCACGGTGCGCGGCGCGAAGATGCTGGGCACCGGCTCGATCATGGCGAACGAGGTGCTGTGCGCCAACATCCAGCCGCTCAAGCCGGGCGAGGAGAAATACGCCATCTCGTTCGCCGTCCCGATGGCGCAGAAGGGCGTCAAGGTGATGTCGAGGCGGTCCTACGAGGGCGCGGTCACGACCGAGTACGACTACCCGCTGTCGACCCATTTCGACGAGAACGACGCGCTGATCTATTTCGACGACGTCAAGGTTCCCTGGGAGCGGGTTTTCGTCTACCGCGACACCGACATGGCGCGGGCCCAGTTCTCCGACACCTACGCGCATTACATGCAGAACTACCAGGCCCAGACCCGCCTGATGGTTAAGATGCAGTTCCTGGTCGGCGTCGCCCACAAGATCACGGACATCATCGGCACGACGGGCATTCCTTCGGTGCGCGAGCAGCTCGGCCATCTCGCCGCGCAGACCGCGATGGTCAAGGGGCTGGTCTACGGCATGGAGGCGGGCGGCGGCGAGTATCACGGTTACTACGTGCCCGACCGCAACCTGATGTACACCTCGCAGGTGCTGACGCAGGAGCTGTACCCGAACTTCATCACCAAGCTGCGCGAGCTCGCGGGCGGCGCGCTGATCATGCTGCCGTCCTCGGCGCGGGATTTCGCCAACCCGGCGCTCGCCGACTATATCGGGCGCACGCAGCAATCGCCGGTTTCCGACCCCGAGCCCAGGGTCAAGTTCCTCAAGCTCGCTTGGGACGCGATCGGCTCCGAGTTCGCCTCGCGCCACGCCCAGTACGAGATGTTCTATGCCGGCGCGCAGTTCGTCACCCGCGGCCACGCCTACCGCACCTATGACTGGCAGGCGGCGACCGGCCTCGTCGACGAGATGCTGGAGCGGTACGACCTCGCCGCCTCGATGGGCCCGGCCATCGGCGAGACGAGCGAGGCGGCGGAGTAGGGGGGCGGGCGGCCCCCCCCCGCTCATCCGGTGCTCACGGGTGCCGTCACGGACTGTCCGAATCGTGCCGGCTACTTAATTACGCAATATGCCAATACAAACGCAAATAGATCATAAGCCGTCGAGAAATTGGCTGAGGCCGCGATAACATCACGCTGCGGATTGCGGCCGCTTCTCGATTTGCTACAATCTGATCCGTCTCGCCATGAGACGCGCCATAGCTGCGGATTGCGGCCGCTTCTCGATTTGCTACAATTCGAGAGCTGACCGCTGAACCTCATGTCCGGCTGCGGATTGCGGCCGCTTCTCGATTTGCTACAATTCGCTGGCGCTGGCCTACGACGTCTACCGGCTGCGGATTGCGGCCGCTTCTCGATTTGCTACAATTCGCACAATGCAAGGCAGCGCGCCGTCGCAGCTGCGGATTGCGGCCGCTTCTCGATTTGCTACAATCATCGGAATGGAAGCGCATGCCGTGGACTAGCTGCGGATTGCGGCCGCTTCTCGATTTGCTACAATGCGTTAGTGGAACTCGTAGGGATAACACGAGCTGCGGATTGCGGCCGCTTCTCGATTTGCTACAATTACCCCGACCGTAGGGGGCTGATATCGCTGACTTTTCCGCCCGCCCGGCAATCAGAAAAACTCCAACTGGGCGGGCGGCGGTGCCGGTTCCTCCCGGTTTTTTCCGACATAGACCTCGATTCGGCCGAACTGCTTGTCAGTGATGGTCAGGAACCGCACCTCTCCTGCCGAGGGGACGCAGCGGCCCATGCGGGCGACGTGGGCCTTGGCGTTCTCAATCGACGCGCAGTGTCTGATGTAGACCGAATACTGCATCATCGTGAAACCGTCGTTCAGCAGGTCCTTCCGGAACCGCGTGTAGGCCTTCCGCGCCTTCGGTGTGTCCGTGGGAAGGTCGAACATCGCGATCACCCACATCGAGCGCCACCCCCAGGGAATAGCCTTCGCGGTCACCGCAGGCTCAGCCGGCTTCTGCGGCATCGACGAGGTCGGGCTCGACCGGTAATCCTTCCGGCAGGGACAGGGCCCGGTCGCCGCCGGTCAGGGTCCGGCACAGCGACGCCGCGCTGGTGTGGAGGGCGAGCAACAGCGGTTCGCGGCGCCCGCCGACGCGGATCGTCTCGTTGAGCAGGGAGAGGAGCGAGGCGCGGGTATCCCGCTCCGACAGGTCGGGCACCGGCCCGCCAGCGTCGCCGACCATGAGACGTACCCGCCAATCGACGTAAGGCCTGTACGGCTCAAGCAGGTCGTCGGCGAGGCAGAACGGGTTGCCGCGGTGTCGGTGATGCACGCCGAGCGAGGGGATCAGGCCGGCGGCGACGATGGCCCTCGCCACCGCCGCCCGCACCACGGCGTACCCATAATTCAGCAGTGCGTTCGCGTCCTCCGCCTTGCGGTCGCGGCGAAACTCCTTGCCGAAAAGGCGCGGCCAGTAGCGCTGGGCGGCCTGGGCCTCGACGTTCTCGGGATCGCCCGAGCGCACGCGGCGGACCATCGGCCCGAGACCTCCGTGATGTCCCGTGAAATGGGCGAGAACGGCGGCCTGTTGGCCGATCTTGGCGCGCACCAGGCTTTGCCAGGCGCGTTTCCGGGTAGGCTCGCTGGCCTCGACCTGGGCGCGGTGCCGTTCGGTCTGGACGTGGTGGGCGTCGAACGGCAGCATCATCCCGGCCGGCAGATGGTCGCGCCCGGTTACCAGCACCGTGGCGCCGGCGTCCAGAAGCTCCAGAAACACCGCTTGCGTGTAGGTCGCGCGGGAATCGTCCACGATCACCACGCCCAGATCCTCGACAGGCAGCGTTGCCCTGGGGAGGTCCGGCCGCTCGACCACAAGCTGGCTATGCGAGACCGAAAGGCGGGTGCCCAGTGTCGAGAACTCGACCGTCTTGCGGATCATCGCCGGGCTGGATCAGTCGTTGGCGGGACGGACGCGACCGATGGGGTCGACAGAAACTTTCTTCCCGCCATTTGTCACGATTGATTTCGCGTTCGGTCTGAACCTCGTTGTTCCAACCGCGTCGTCATGGTCAACCATGACCACGGGACCCGCTGCCCAAACGCTCTCGACGATTCGCATCTTGGTTTCGCCGTTCCAGGTGAGCTTCAATGAATCTCCCGGCGACAGCGACATCAGGAACCGCGCGCCGTTGCCGCAGTTCCGTCTGACGACCGGTTCTCTTCGCGCTAGACGCCGCAATGCGTCAAACAGGCTGACCACTTCGTAATCGACCGTGCCATCCGGTCGCCGATAGATCGCGATATGATGGTTGTTGCCCAAATCGGCATAGCCGGTCGCCGCCCGCGCCATCAGGCCGATCTGCTGTTTCTTGAGCAAACGCACCTTGCGAATCTCCGGTCCCTTACGTCCCCGTTTCGGATAGGGCGGAAAGGCCTTCTTCGGATCGCCGCCGCGCCTGTCTACCCATCCCTTGACAATCTTGCGGACATCCTCGTCCCGGATTTCCTCTTCCAGCTCCTTCTTGCTCAGCGCTTCGACGTTCTTGCGTGTGACGAAGTAGCGATAGACGGTTCCGTTCTTGCCGGTCTCTTCCTCGCCCGTATCGCCGTAAATCGTCTGCTTGTGCAGCGGGCCGGAGACCTTCTTCCGGACGCGGTGGGAGACCACGATTTCATCGACAGTTCGTTCCGCGTCGGCGCGGATCGTCTCCCAGGGCTTCGGCAGGGACGGCGGCTCGGGAACTACCGGGTTGTCCTCCTGTTGCCAGTAGCGGGAAAGACGCTGCGTCATGCCGGGATGGCAGCAGGCGACGACCAGCGCATCGACCGCGTGATGGCGGTGATCGGCTCTGGTCTTCTCGCCGTCGTCGGACAGGATATTGTTGAGGCCCCAGAGCCGGCGGAGGTGCCCGGTCACGCGGCCGGTGACCGTCTCCACGGTAACGGGCGCATCTTTTAGCCCGACATCCGGCCAAAGCCGTTTCAGGAAGGCCACGGTCTCTCGCGCGGCGTATCCGGTGTCGTTCAACTGGCGGGCGGCGAAATCCTCGGGCATGGATTTAGCTGTAAACCGTTTGATCTTGCCGGGAGACATGCCGATGCCCCCCTTCGACGCCTTCATGCCGTCCAGGCGGTTCAAGACGGCCTCCCATTCGTCGAGCCCGTCCTGATCGAAGTATTCGAACGGCGTTCTGTTGCCTTTCCTGACGTTCACGTCCCTGCGGCAGAGCGTCTTGTTCCGGTAGCTGTCGTCCAGCGACCGGGAACGTGGCCAGATGTGTTCCACTTCGAATTCCCCGGCGCGGAACAGCGCGTCGAACGAGACAAGATCGCCGGTATAAGGGCAGCGGCGGCCACATTCTTCCCAGAGCATCCACTTCTCGGTATCGCGGCGCGACGGGTTGGCGATGCCGTTTTCCTCCAGGTCTTTGCGCGCCTTTTCCCGGCGCCTTTCCTGACGGCGGATGCCGAGCGATTTTTCCTCCCGCTCGCGCTTCGACAGGCCCACGTCGCGCGTCAATTCCACGCGGATCAGGTCCGGCTTTCCGAACATGTCGATCAGGTTGTTGACGACCTTGCGCAGTTCGTTCTGCGCGCGCGCCACCGTAGGGTTGCGAAGCCCGGCGATGCGACGGCTCTCGTCCTTGTCGGCCGGGCTCGGCAGGCGGTCCAGAATTTCGCCCGTCGGGCGGTCCCGGTCAGGGAACGTCTCGTTCCGCCAGCCCTCCCAATCCGGGCCGTTGACGAGGGCCCCGAACCGCACGCCTTCCTCCAGGCGGGGTAGCATGGCCTGGAGCGCGTCGACTGAATAAGGCTCCCATCCGGTCGGCAGCTTCAATGCGGCGAGTTGCGCGGCCCGGTCTTCGGCAACGCCGAATTCCTCCGCGAAACGTCGCGCCGCCGCTTTCCTCCGTATCCCGCGCTCCGCCGCCGGGAGGATGACCACCCGTTGTTCGCCGACTTCGCCGTAGTCCGCGCGCCAGACGTATTCGTGCACCGCGTCCCTGATGTCCTGCTTGCGCGGATGGTTCGGCCAGCCGTCGCCGAAGATGCCGGCGAGTTTGGCTTCGACCGCGTTGCCGAGAAGCTTTTTCTCGCCCCCTTCCTCTAGATTGAACCTGAGGCGTTTCTCCGCGCCGGGTTCGCCGCGCGCCTTGAAAACCGATTTGAGCGCCGTTCTTACGCCGCCCCATGTCATCGACGCCTGCGTTTGCAACTTGTCGAGGATAGCCTTGCGCTCTTCCGGCTGGAGAGGCCGCCGGTTGCCGCCCGCCACCTCGAGGTTGTTGAGCTTCTCCAGCATCCGCCGCTGCTGCGACAGCCAGGAACCCTTCGGACACAGCGGCGCGCGGGGAACGAAGCGGCATTCTCCCAGCGTGTTCTTGCGCCAGAAAACCGGCCGCTGGCTGAAAATCGCGTCGCGAACCTGTTCCCGGAACCCATCGGGGAGGCGCGGCGCCCAGATTTCGTCGAACTCTTTCTCAACGATCGCCCGCGTGGCGTGCACCCCGCGCTTACGCTCATGCGGGCCGCGCTCGGCCAGCCAAGCGCCCATTGTCCCGCCGTGGTCCCTCAGCTCGTTTCGGGTCTTTTCCCGGTCCGTCTTCGCCTTCTTCTCGTCGACGTCTTCCTCGTTCTCCTTGTCCGATTCGGTCTCTTCGGAAATCTCGTCCGTATCCCGCCCCTTGAAGTGGCGGCGCTGGGCGAGATGGTAGATCGCCCGTCCGGTTTCGCGGGGCGAAAGGGATTCGCCCGCGAACGCCCGCCCGCGCAGGTCGTAGGGATCGGCCTTTATGACCTCGTTCCATTCCGACGAATCCCGATCCGGCAAAAGCTCCGCCTCGAAAAGCAAATCTCCCAGAGAACGCCGCCGTTCGCGGCGCCGGCGCAACTGGCGGCGGCGCATCCGCGCCGCCCGCCGTTCCTGGTTCAAGGGCACTCCTTTAGGGTCTCGGGCTTCGGGGAAGATACGGACCCCGAGACGCAGAATCCTGCCCGTCGCTCGGTCATGATCGTGATCGATGACCGCGAACCCTATGGATGTCGTGCCGATATCGAGGCCGAAAACGAGCGGCATGCCAAATTCACCGTTGCATAACAGAAATCAGGATCTATAGTATCTATTGTAGCAAATCGAGAAGCGGTCGATTTACTTTTCGCAGCAAATCGACCCTTTGCGCGGGCTCGGTGTCCCAAGGTCATCCACCGGCGAATACAAGCCTCCGCCTTACGACGGAGGCTTTTCGTTTGAGCCCGAGTCGAGCACCACCCTCACGCCGGGCGTGCGCGGCGAGTTCTGCGGGCTTCGGCGATGTCAGAGAGAATCTCTTCGAAGATCTCGTCCTCGGAGCGGCCGGCGTCCTCGGGCGAGGGTTCGATCCGCGCCAGAAGGGACGCAATCCGGTCGGCGGCCGCGTTACGGTCCACAACCTCCTTGGGACGAAAGAGGATGCCGTCTTCGACGAGGGTCGCCTCCATGAGATCGCCCTCATGGAGGTCGAGCCCTTTGCGGAGTTTGGCGGGGATGGTGACCTGGAATTTCGGTTTCACGGTGACCAACGGCATTGCGGGCCTCGCAGGTCGATTGTTGGAATTTCCAACTTTCGTATCACTTCATACCGGAAATTGGAATACGCGACAACGGCGTCAACCGCCACTCTGGCAACCCTTCGCCGAATCCGCCTATAACCGGCAGTAACGGGGTCCCTCGATTGCCGCTCGCCCGTCCGGGGGGTTGCCGGGCACGGGGGTTCCTTGGCCGCAGGACAAGCATCCGACATGGAGACGCGCTCGACCGGCAAGGGCTGGGTCGTCGTCTGCGCGCTGTTCCTCATGCTCGGCATCGTGATCACCGCGCGCAACTCCATCGGGCTCCTGATGCCCTATCTCGAGAAGGATCTGGGCTGGAGCTATGGCCGCGTCTCGCTGGCCAGCGCGACGATGCTGACAACGATGGCGCTGATCGCGCCGATCGCCGGCATGATGCTCGACCGTCACGGCCCCCGGCTGGTGTATGCGCTCGGCATGTCCCTTGCCGCGCTCGGCATCGGCCTCACCGCGCTGGCGTCGGAACTCTGGCAGCTCGTGGCGTTCTACGGCATCGTCGGGGGGCTGGGCTTCGCGGCGATCTCCCCCTCGCTGGTCTCCACCACGGTCGCGTCGTATTTCGACCGCGGCCTCGGCCTTGCCACCGGGGTCGCGACGTCGGGCAGCACCGCGGGACAGCTCGCGCTGATGCCGCTGCTCGCGGTGCTGATCGGATGGTTCGGCTGGCGGTCGAGCCTGTGGATCGCCGGCGGGGCCGTGGTGGCCGCGGCGGTCGCGGTCAATCTCCTGATCGGACGCCGCGAGGCGCCGCCCTATGACGCGCGCCCGGACCGGAACCGGGGCCGGCGCCAGGGCTTCCGCGCCGTGACCCTGGGGCTCTCCCGGCAAGGCACCTTCTGGCTGCTCGCCGCGGGGTTCGCGATCTGCGGCTTCACCACCGCCGGGGTGATCAAGATCCACCTGATCCCCTACGCCGTCGCCTGCGGCTTCCCTCCGCTGGAAAGCGCCACGGCCTACGGGGTCATGTCCGCGTTCAGCCTCGCCGGGATGATCGCGTTCGGGCACCTCTCCGACCGGTTCCACCGCCCGGCGCTGCTCGCCTCGATCTACTTCATGCGGGCGCTCACCTTTCTCGTGCTGCTGCAGATTGCCGGGAACTCGACGCTCCTGTTCGCGTTCGCGGTCCTTTTCGGCGTCTTCGACTACGCCACCTTCCCGATCGTCGCCAGCCTCGTCGCGAGCCACATGGGGCGGCACATCATGGGTTTCACCATGGGGCTCATCTTCGCCGCGCACTCGCTCGGGGCCGCGGCGGGCGCCTTCCTCGGCGGCCACCTGTTCGACCTCTTCGCGCGCTACGACTGGGTCTGGTACGTCTCCTTCGCGCTCGCCCTGACGGCGGCGGCGCTGACGATCCTTATCCGCGAGAACCGCGGCGGCAGCCCGGTCCCCGCGCCCGCCGGGGCCTGAATGAACGGCCGTTCGCTCGCCGCCCGGCTGCCGTTCTATTACGGCTGGGTGGTGGTGGGGATCGCGTTCGTCACGATGTCCGTCGGGGTCAGCGCGCGGACCTCGTTCTCGCTCTTCTTCCCCCCCATTCTCGACGAGTTCGGCTGGGACCGGGGCGTGACCGCGGCCGTGTTCTCGATCGGATTCGCGGCGTCCATCATGCTGGTGCCGACGCTCGGGTTCGTCATGACGCGCTTCGGGCCGCGCCTGATCATTCCGGTCGGGGCCACCGTCACCGCGGCCGGGCTGGTTTGCGCCACCATGGCGACGACGCCGGTCGGGTTCTATCTCACCCTCGGCATCATGACGGTGAGCTTCGCCGTCTCGATGAGCTATGCCGGTCATTCGATGTTTCTGCCCAACTGGTTCCTGCGCCGCCGCGGACTGGCGACCGGGATCGCGTTCTCCGGCGTCGGCGTCGGCGCCATCGTGATCCTGCCGTGGATACAGCGGGTCATCGAAACCGACGGTTGGCGCCATGCCTGCCTGTCGCTGGCGGTGCTGCTCGTCGCGGTCATCGTGCCTCTCAACGTCATTGCCCAGCGAAAGGATCCGGCTTCGGTCGGACTCGAGCCCGACGGGGTCAACCGGCGCGGGGACGAGACGACCGCCCGCGCGCCCGACACGGTGGTGGACCGGCTCTGGGTCGCCACCGACTGGACGCTGGCCCGCGCGTTGCGGACCTCCCGTTTCTGGTGGGTCACGTTCGGCTATTTCACCGGACTGTTCGCCTGGTACGCGGTTCAGGTGCACCAGACCAGGTATCTGCTGGATGTCGGCTTTGCGCCCGATTTCGCCGCGCTCGCCCTCGGCCTGGTCGGGTTCTGCGGGATCTTCGGGCAGATCGGGGTCGGCGGGCTGTCCGACCGCATCGGCAGGGAGTGGGGCTGGACGATCGCGCTGTGCGGCTTCGCGCTCTGCTACGTCCTGCTGCTCGTCCTCCCGGCCGCGCCTTCGCCGCTGCTGGTCTATGCGATCGTCGCCTGCCAGGGCCTGTTCGGCTACGGACTCGGCGCGCTATACGGCACCATCGCGGCCGATATCTATTCCGGGCCGCGCTTCGCGGTGGTGTTCGGCTTCGTCAGCGTCGGCGGCAATCTGGGCGCCGGCGCCGGCCCGTGGATCACCGGGGCGATCTTCGACCGCGCCGGCAGCTATGGGCCCGCTTTCACGCTCTGCATCGCGCTGGCGCTGGTTTCGATCTTCTGCATATGGATGGCGGCGCCCCGCAACGTCCGGTTGGCCGCCGGCGTCGCCCTCAGCCGCGCCCGGCGGGAACCCTGAGCCCCATCCGTTCCAGCCGCGGCAGCACTTCGTCGCGGAAATAGGGGAAGTGCTTGAGATAGTTGGGAAACCCCAGCGCGAGCGCGGTCACCCCGCCGTCCGACAGCCGGCGCATGGTCTCGGCGACGCTGTCGGGGTCGCCGACGATCGGAAAGCCGCTGTTCCCCCCGGCCGCGCGCAGGCGGAACAGTTGCCGGCGTTCCTCGGGGATGCCCGGCCGGTCCCAGCCGCGCTCCACGACCATGGTTTCGACCGCCTCGGCGTCGCGATGCTCGACGGCGTAGTGGTGGTGGTACTCGTCGGCCTCCTTCTGCGTCGGGCGGCAGACGACATAGGCGTTGGTGAAAATGCCGACTTCGCGCCCCGCCGCCTCCGCCCCGCTGCGGATTTCCGCCGCCTGGGCCGGCAATTCGTCGACATCCCAGACGACGGTAAACAGCATGTCGGCATTTCTGAGCGCGAAGGCCCGCCCGGTCGGCGACATCGCGGCGCTCACCAGCATCGGACGGCGCCGGTCGAACGGCTTGGGCTCCAGCACCGTCGACCTGAGCGTGAAGAAATCGCCGTCGAAATCGAACGGCGCGTCCTCGGTCCACACGCGGTTGACGATGTCGAGCCATTCCTGGCCGAGGTCGTAGCGGCGGTCATGGGCGCCGAGATCGACGCCCAGCATGTCGAACTCCTTCTGGTACCAGCCGCAGACGATGTTGAGCCCGAACCGCCCGCCGCCGATATGGTGGCAGGTGACCATCTGCTTCGCGGCGAAGACCGGGTTGATCAGCGTCACGTGCAGGGTTCCGAACGCCATGATGCGCTCGGTGGCGGCGAGAATACCCGCGGCCCAGGTCAGGGTCTCGAAGTTCGAGCCGTTGTGGTTGGTTTCCCCGCCGTAACCGATCCACCGCCCGAGCGGCAGCATGAAGTCCATGCCCGCATCGTCCGCCATGCGGGCGAGCGCGAGGTTGTTCTCCCAGGTCGCTTCCCAACGGTCGGGAAAAGTCGAGGTGGCGAGCCCGCCGGAGCAATTGGCGCCGAACAGGCCGAGGCTGAGCGTGTTACGGTCGAGGCCGGTCATCGGGGCCGGAGCATAGGAATTTCGGACCGGGATGACGAGGGGCGTCGGTTGTCCCCGGGCGGCTGGCGGCGTATATGCCCCTCAACCGGGTGGAGAGGGCGGCAGGTGCGGTACGTGAGCACGCGGGGCGAGGCCCCGCCGCTGCATTTCGAGGATGTGCTGCTGAGCGGGCTCGCGCCCGACGGCGGCCTCTATCTGCCCGAGACCTGGCCGCAATTCGACGCCGAAACGCTCGCCGGGTTCGCGGCCCTTCCCTATCGCGAGGTCGCGGCCCGTATCATGGCGCCTTTCGCCGCGCCCCAGATCGACGAGGCAACGCTCGTCGAGATCGCGGCCGCCGCCTATGCGGATTTCGAGCACCCCGCCGTGGCGCCGCTGATCCAGCTGGACGCCAACGATTGGCTGCTGGAGCTGTTTCACGGGCCGACGCTGGCCTTCAAGGACTATGCCCTCCAGGTCGTCGGCCGGTTATTCGACCACGTTCTCGCGAAGCGCGGCGAGAAGGTGACGATCGTCGCGGCCACGTCCGGCGACACGGGCTCCGCGGCCATCGAGGCCTGCCGCGACCGGGCCGGCATGGAGATCTTCGTGCTGCACCCCGAGGGACGGGTGTCGGAAGTCCAGCGCCGCCAGATGACGACGGTCGATGCCGCCAATGTCCACAATATCGCCGTCCAGGGGACCTTCGACGACTGCCAGGGCCTGGTGAAGGCGATGTTCGGCGACGCACGCTTCCGGGCCGACTGCCGGCTGACCGCGGTCAACTCGATCAACTGGGCGCGGATCGCCGCGCAGACGGTCTATTACGTGACCGCCGGGGTCGCTCTCGGCGCTCCCCACAGGTCCGTTGCGTTCTCGGTACCCACCGGAAATTTCGGCAACGTGTTCGCGGGCTACGTTGCGAAATGCATGGGTCTGACCATCGACCGGCTGATCGTCGCGACCAACCGCAACGACATTCTCGCCCGGTTCTTCGAAACCGGCGCCATGGAGATCGGCGAGGTCGTGCCGACGATCAGCCCCAGCATGGATATCCAGGTGTCGAGCAATTTCGAACGCCTGCTCTACGACTTCGTTCGCCGCGACCCGGCCGCGGTGCGCCGCGCGATGGAACGCTTCGGCCAGTCGGGGAGGATGACCGTGGCGGCGGTGGCGATGGCGGGCATCCGGGACCTGTTCACGGCCGGAAAGCGCGATGACGATCAGACCCGCCGGACCGTCGCCGAGGTCTTCCAACGCTCGCGGGTCCTGCTCGATCCCCATACCGCCGTCGGATACGGGGTTGGGCGGGCGCAAAGACGAGACCCCGACATCCCGCTGATCGCGCTGGCGACCGCACACCCCGCGAAGTTCCCGGACGCCGTGGAGGACGCGACCGGCAACCGGCCGTCCCTGCCGCCCCGCCTGGAGAAGCTGATGGAGCTGCCCGAACGGGTCGAATCCTTCGCCAACGATCCCGCGCCCATCAAGACCTTCGTGCGCGAGCGGATCGGCCTGAGGGGGGCCGCATGACCGTCCGGTCGACGCGTCTTCCGAGCGGGCTCCGTGTCGTCACGCACCGCATGGAATCTGTCGAGACGGTGTCCCTCGGCGCCTGGATCGGTGTCGGCACCCGGCACGAACGCGCCGACGTCAACGGCATCGCCCACATGGTCGAGCACATGGCGTTCAAGGGCACCCGCCGGCGCTCGGCCCGCGCGATCGCCGAAGAGATCGAATCGGTCGGCGGGCATCTGAACGCCTACACATCGCGCGAGGTCACCGCCTTTCACGCCACCGTGTTGGCCGGCGACGAAGGTCTCGCGCTCGACATCGTCGCGGACATCATGCAGCACGCCGTTCTGGATACCGAAGAGCTGGAGCGCGAACGGGCGGTGATCCTGCGCGAGATCGGCCAGAGCAACGACACGCCGGAAGACGTCGTGTTCGACCGTTTCCAGGCGACCGCCTTCCCCGACCAGCCGGTCGGCCGCCCGACGCTGGGCACGCCGCAATTGGTGGGGACGATCGAACGCACCGCGCTGGTCGACTACATCGCCCGCCATTACACGGCCGACCGGATCGTGGTCGCGGCGGCGGGAAAGCTCGACCACGACGACTTCGCCCGCAACGTCGAGCATGCGTTCGCCGGGCTGCGAGGCGCCCCGGCGGCCGCGCCGGAGCCCGCTATCTATGCGGGCGGGGACGGCCGCGAAGTCCGGACGCTCGAACAGTTGCACCTCGTGCTGGGGCTGGAGGGCATCGCGCACCGGGATGCGGACTACTACGCGCTGGCGGTGTTCTCGGCGGCGCTGGGCGGCGGCCTGTCCTCGCGCCTGTTTCAGGACATCCGCGAGGAGCGCGGGCTGGTCTATTCGATCTACAGCTTCAACTCGAGCTATGCCGACAGCGGGCTGTTCGGCATCTACGCGGGGACCGGCGCGGAAAGCGCGACCGAGGTGGTCGAACGCATCTGCGTCAATCTGAAGACGATGGCGGACGACGCCGACGACCGGGAGATCGCGCGCGCCCGGGCTCAGCTCAAGGCGGGAATCCTGATGTCGCTGGAGAGCACCGCCGCGCGGACGGAACAGATCGCGCGGCATACGCTGATCTTCGGCCGCGTGCTGCCGACGAAGGAGATCACCGATGCGGTGGACGCGGTCGACCGCGACGCGATCGCCCGAATTTCGGAACGCCTGAGGGCCGGCCGGCCGACGGTCTCGACCCTCGGCCCGGAGGCCGCGATACCGCCTTACGAAGAGATCGCTTCGTCGCTGTCCTGACGCCGCGTGTCAGGCGCGGCCGGCGGCGCCCGAGAGCATGCTGGCGTTGATGCCGAGCTTCGCGATGGCGCGTTCCCACCGTTCGTCCAGCCCCCCGCCGAATATGAGACCGTCGTCGGCGGGCACGGAGAGCCAGCCGTTCCGCTGTATTTCGTCGTCGAGCTGCCCCGGCCCCCATCCGGCATAGCCGAGCGCGAGCAGGCTGTGTTTCGGTCCCTTGCCGGTGGCGATCGCCTTCAGAATGTCGATCGTCGCCGTCAGCGCTACGGTGTCGTCGATCACCAGCGTCGCGTCCTGTACGTAGTCGGCGGAATGCAGGACGAAGCCCCGGCCGGTCTCGACCGGACCGCCGAAATGGACCTTGATGCCGTCCGGCGCGTCCGACCCGGTCAGGTTGAGCTGGTCGAGCAGGTCGGGGAAGCTGATATTGTCCATCAGCTTGTTGACCACCAGACCCATCGCGCCCTCGGCGGTATGGGCGCAGAGATAGATCACCGACCTGACGAAGCGAGAATCCTCCATCTGGGGCATCGCCACCAGAAGCTGGCCCGTCAGATAGCCCTGGCTTTCGTCCTCGGCACTCATCTCAAGCCCTCCCGACAGGACCGAACCGCGGACCGAACGGGCGCCGGAAAAACCGGACGCGCGCAACAATTTGAATTCCCGCCGCGCATCGCCGATCTATATATCCGGTACCGATGCCGCACCGGCCGTCGGTCGGAGTATAGCCCAGGATCGGCAAGAGCGATAATGGTGCATCCGTCGTGATTCGCGATTCGACATCCCGTCTGGCCGCATTTCTCGGTCTCGCCGTGCTCGCGCTGTGGGCCGCGTATCCGGGAGAAGCGCGCGCGGCGGCCTCCCAGTGGTGGACCAACGAGCACGGCGCCGTCCGCCTGGTCGCCGCGTCGAATGCCGTCGGCGACGGCGGGACGCTGCGCCTCGGCATCCATTTCCGTATGAACCCGGGTTGGAAGATCTACTGGCGGTCGCCGGGCGACGCCGGGTTCCCGCCGCAGCCGGACTGGTCGGGCTCCGACAATCTCGGCCGCGCGGTGCTTTCCTGGCCGGCGCCGGAGCGATTCTCGGTGATCGGTCTCGAGACCCTGGGCTATCGCGACGAGGTGGTGCTGCCGGTGAATGCGACGGCAACCGACGCCGGCAGGGCGCTGAGTCTCCGGGCCAAAATCCCCTACCTGACCTGCGACGACGTTTGCGTGCCCTATGTCGCGGACCTCGCGCTTCGTCTGCCGCGAGGGGCGGCGGCGAGCTCGGTGGAGGCGGGTCTGATCGAACGATATGCCGCGCTGGTCCCGCGCAGCGATGCCGGCCGCCCCATCCGCGTCGCGTCCGCGGCGGCCGTGGGCGGAGAGGTTACCCAGGCGCTCGAGGTCACCCTCGCCGCCGATGCACCTTTGTCGCGGCCCGATATCTATGTCGAGGGACCGGAAGGCTGGGCCTTCGGCGCGCCCGACTACCGGATCGGTGACGACGGCAAGACCGCGTTCGCCCGCATCGCCGCCCTGGCCCCGCCCAGGGAAGGCGGAAGTCTGGCCGGGCGGGAGATCCGGTTTACCGTGGTCGACGGCGTCCGCGCATCCGAGCAGGCGCTGACGCCTTCGGCCGCGCAAACCGCTTCTCCGGCGCCGGGCCAGTCGATGGACATGGGCCTGTGGCTGGTGCTCCTGCTCGCGATCGCCGGCGGGTTGATCCTCAACCTGATGCCCTGCGTGCTCCCGGTCCTGTCGCTGAAGCTGGTTTCCGCGATGGGGCATGGCGGCGGAGACCGGGGAGAAGTGAGAACGGGCTTTCTCGCTTCCGCGGCGGGGATCCTGGTCTCGTTCCTGGCGCTGGCGACCGGGGTCGCCGGGCTCCGCCTCGCCGGCGAGACCGTGGGCTGGGGAATCCAGTTCCAGCAGCCGGTATTCCTCGCCTTCATGGCGATCGTCGTTACCCTGTTTTCCGCCAACCTCTTCGGCCTGTTCGAGATCCGGCTGCCCGGCGCGGTATCGGACATCGCCGTCGGGGCGAGCGGCGGGAAGTCCCACGGCGTCGCGGGCCACTTCCTCACCGGCGTTTTCGCGACGCTGCTGGCGACTCCCTGTTCGGCCCCGTTCCTCGGCACGGCGGTCAGCTTCGCGCTGTCCCGCGGCAGTATCGAGATCTATGCCGTGTTCCTGTGCCTTGGAATCGGGCTGGCGCTGCCCTATCTGGCCGGCGCCGCTTTCCCCGGGATCGCGACACGGATGCCGCGCCCCGGGCCGTGGATGATCACCCTCCGCCGGGGTCTCGCGGTCCTTCTCCTCGGCACCGCGGTCTGGCTGGTGACGGTGCTCGCGGTGCAGCTGGGAACCTGGCCCGCGGTTGCGGTCGGCGCGGCGCTGGCCGTTCTGCTCCTCGGGCTCGTCTTCGCCAGACCCGGGGCCGGGCGGACGGCGGGGCTCGGACGCGGCCTGACCGGAGTCGCGGGCGCGGCCGCGCTGGCGATCGCGGTCTGGTCGGGCACCGGGGCGGGCGGCGCGAGGACCGCCGAGGCGCACTGGACGCCGTTGAACCGCGAAGCGATCGCCTCGGCGGTCGCGTCGGGCGCGGTGGTTTTCGTCGACGTCACCGCCGACTGGTGCATCACGTGCCAGGTCAACAAGGCGCTGGTGCTCAACAACGATCCGGTTCGCAGCCGGCTCGCGGGGGACGGCGTGGTGGCGATGGTCGGCGACTGGACCCGGCCGAGCGACGAGATCGGCGCCTATCTCAAGTCGTTCGGACGCTTCGGCATACCGTTCAACGCGGTTTACGGGCCGGCGCGGCCGAACGGCGAGGCGCTCCCCGAACTCCTCACCGAGGCGATCGTGCTCGACGCGATAGAGAGAGCCGGCGGCGCAGCTCCCCGGATCGCCGAACGCTGAACCCGGAAAGTGCGGCCGGGCAGGGTGACAAGCGGCAGCCTTTCGCCTATGTCACCGTGATCGAAACCAGCGAGGGCATGACATGACAATCAAGGTCGGCGACAAGATTCCTTCCGCAACCCTGACCGCGATGGGCGCGGACGGTCCCGGGGCGGTCGAGACCGACGAGTTGTTCTCCGGCAAGAAGGTCGTGCTCTTCGCGGTTCCGGGAGCGTTCACCCCGACCTGTTCGGCCAAGCACCTGCCGAGCTTCGTCGAGCAGGCCGACGCGATCAGGGCCAAGGGTGTCGACACCATCGCCTGCGTGGCCGTCAACGACGTGTTCGTCATGGATGCGTGGGGCAAGAGCCAGAATGTCGGCGACAAGGTGCAGATGCTGGCGGACGGCAGCGCCGATTTCGCGAGGGCGCTCGACGTCGAGCTCGACCTCGTCGGCCGCGGGCTCGGGGTCCGGTCGCGGCGCTATTCGATGATCGTCGACGACGGCACCGTGACCCAGCTCAATCTCGAGGAGGGCGGCGGATACGAGGTCAGCGACGCCGGCACGATCCTTAGCCAGCTCTGATCCCGGAAGACGCGGTTACGCATCGGCCTCGCGCGTCCGCGCGAGGCCCTTGCGCGCCAGGCCGTCGGCGCGTTCGTTGTCCGGGTGACCGGCATGGCCTTTCACCCAGCGCCACTCGATCTCGTGCCCGGCGGCGAGCGCATCGAGGCGCTCCCAGAGATCGACGTTCTTGACCGGCTTCTTCGCCGCGGTCTTCCATCCGTTGGATTTCCACCCCGATATCCAGCGCGTGATGCCGTCCTTGAGGTAGGTGCTGTCGGTATGCAGCCGCACTTTGGTCGGGCGCTTGAGAGCCTCCAACGCCTTGATCGCGGCCATCAGCTCCATCCGGTTGTTGGTCGTCGCGTCCTCGCCTCCGAACATCTCCTTCTCGGTCGCGCGGTAGCGCAGAAGAACGCCCCAGCCGCCGGGTCCGGGATTCCCGCTGCACGCGCCGTCAGTGAAGATGTCGACAGGGTTCATATGTCGAATCCGTAGGCTCCCGGCTCCTCCACCTTCTGGTGAAAGCGCAGCTTGTAGAGGTATTCGAGGGGGTCCTTCTGGCGCACCAGCACCCCTTCCGGCGGAAAGACGGCGTCGTGGAGCCGGGTCAGGAGGAATCGAAGCGCCGCGCCGCGCGCCAGCACCGGAAGGGACGCGATTTCCTCCCCGTCCAGCTCCCGCACCGAGCGGTACCCCGCGATCATGCGGCGCGCCTTGGTGACGTTGAAGCTGAGATCCGCTTCGAAGCACCACGCGTTGAGACAGATCGCGAGCTCATACGCGTAGAGGTCGTTGCAGGCGAAGTAGAAGTCGATGATCCCGGACAGCCTGTCGCCGAGGAAGAACACGTTGTCCGGGAAGAGATCGGCGTGGATCACGCCGCTCGCGGCGCCGGCGGGCCAATGCGTATCGACAAAACTCAGCTCGTCGTCGATTTCCCGGTCGAGCCCGGGAGCGATCCCGTCCGCTGAATCCCGGCAGGTCGCGAACAGCGGTCCCCAGCCGGCCGGGCCGAGCGCGTTCTCCCGCCGCGCGGAAAAATCCTCCCCGGCGCGGTGCATCTCGGCGACCGCGCGGCCCAGCGCGGCGCAATGCTCGGGCGTGATCCGGCGCACGCACATCCCGTTGAGGAAGGTGACGATGGCGGCGGGCCGCCCGCAGAGTTCGCGCAGCGCCTTGCCGTCGCGCCCCGGCACCGGGGTCGGACAGGCGATGCCGCGCGCCGCGAGGTGGTCCATCAGGCCGAGAAAGAAAGGCAGGTCTTCCGGCGCTACCCGGCGCTCGTAGAGGGTGAGGATGAATACCCCCTGCTCGGTCTGGAGCAGGTAGTTCGAGTTCTCGATTCCCTCCGCTATTCCCTTGCACGAGAGAATGCCGCCGATGTCGTAGGCGTTCACGAACGCTTCGAGCGCGTCGTCGGGAACATCGGTGTAAACCGCCATCTCGGCGTCGGCCGCCGGGTCAGGCCGTAAGCGCCCGCGGCAGGCTGAATTCGACCGACTCCTCGATCAGCGAGACCTCTTCCACCGTCACGTCGAACAGCGTCCGGCAATAATCGATCAGTTCCTGAACCAGGATCTCCGGCGCCGACGCGCCCGCGGTCAGGCCGAGCGTTGCCACGCCGTCCAGCCAGGCGGGATCGATTTCCCGGGCGCGCTGGATCAGGATCGCCTTCTCGCAACCGGCGTCCCCGGCGACCTCGGCGAGGCGCTTGGAGTTGGACGAATAGGGCGCGCCGATCACGGCGAGCGCGTCGCAGCGCCGCGCGATCGCCTTGACCGCCGCCTGCCGGTTGGTGGTGGCATAGCAGATGTCTTCCTTGCGCGGCGGCTCGATGGCGGGAAAGCGCTGCTTCAGAACCTCGACGATCGCTTCGGTCTCGTCGACCGACAGGGTGGTCTGGGTGACGAAGGAAAGCCGCTCCGCGTCGGCCACCTCGACGGTCCGCGCCTGCTCGACGGTTTCCACCAGGATCATCCTGCCCTCGGGGAGCTGGCCCATCGTGCCGATTACTTCCGGATGGCCGGCATGGCCGATCAGGATGACCTGGCGGCCCTCGGTCTCGTGACGGCGCGCATCGACATGGACCTTGGTGACCAGCGGACAGGTGGCGTCGAGATAGAACAGCTCGCGCTCGTTCGCCTCCGAGAAAACCGCCCGTGCGACTCCGTGGGCGCTGAATACGACCGGAACGCCGTTCGGAACTTCCTCCAGCTCCTCCACGAATACCGCGCCCTTTTCTTCGAGCGCCTCGACCACGAAACGGTTATGGACGATCTCGTGGCGCACATAGACCGGCGCGCCGTATTTCTCGAGGGACAGCTCGACGATCCTGATCGCGCGGTCCACGCCCGCGCAAAAGCCGCGCGGCCCGGCGAGGAGAATTCTCAGCGGAGGCTTTTTCATCGACCCCTGACTCCGTCCCGATCCGTGCCTTGAGGATGGGGGGGCGGAACACTAGAGTGCCACATCAGATACCACAGCGTCATTCGGATAGGAACCTTGGCATGGCGGAACCGGTTATCGCGCAGAAGGAGCCCTACGGCATCGAGGTCGAGGCGGGCAACGAATATTGGTGGTGCGCCTGCGGGCGGAGCCAGTCCCAGCCGTTCTGCGACGGCTCTCACAAGGGCACCGGCCTCGCGCCCATGCAGTACGAGGCGAAGGCGGACCGCACGATCTGGTTCTGCGGCTGCAAGAGCACGTCCAACCAGCCGGTCTGCGACGGCACCCACAACGACCTCTAGGACGGAATGGCGCGTCCGAGAGGCCATTCTTCCTTGCCCATCCGGCGAAGATCGGCCGTTGCGGCGGCCGCGGCCGCGATATCGTTGCTGGCGTATGGCTGCGGCGGCGAGGAGAGGTTCGCCCAACGGATCTGTCCGCAGGTCCAGATTCTCGAATATGCCGACAGGCTGACCGAGTTTGCCGACGGAGCCGGGCGGGACGTGACCGACGTCGTGCTCAGGGGGCGGCTCGTCAATTTCGAGGGCGAGTGCAATGTCGAGAAGGACGCGGTCGAGCTCGATCTCGTGCTGGACTTCCTGATCGAGCGCGGTCCGGCAAGCCGCGGCGGCAAGGGGCGTTTCGCCTATTTCGTCGCGATTCCCGAGTTTCATCCGGCGCCGCGCGGCAAGCGGGTCTTCCCCATCGAGATGGAATTCGAGAGCGGCGTCAACCGGGTGGTCTATCGCGACGAAATCTCCGTCGGGATACCGATCGCGGAAGGGCGGAACGCGAGCGACTTCAACCTCTTCATCGGCTTTCAACTGGATCGCGGCCAGCTTGAGTTCAACCGGTCCGGCGGCCGTGCCGGCGGTTGACGCGGATTTGCCGGCTCATTAGATAAAACCTGTCCGGCTCGGGCCGGACGCTGCGCTACACAGAAGACGCCTGCGGGAGAGTCCGGTTCACGACCGGCGCCGAAGGAGCAAGGGCCCCGGAAACTCTCAGGCAAACGGACCGCAGGTCGATGTGTCTCTGGAAAGCGGGCCGCTCCGTCCACAGGGGAGCGGTTCCACCGAAGGGGTAAGCGGAACCGGCGGGTTCCGTGATTCTCTCAGGTCCACAGACAGAGGGGGCGCGCGGCGCATCGCGCGCGCGTGCTGTCTGTCGGAGGACCCGATGAGCGACCCCGAAGCCGGGCTGGCAAAATCGACACCGCTGACCGAACTGCATCGGGCCCTCGGCGCCAGGATGGCGCCGTTCGCGGGCTACGACATGCCGATCCAGTACGGTACCGGGATCGTCCGGGAGCACCTGCACACGCGAAGCGCGGCTTCGCTGTTCGACGTCTCGCATATGGGCCAACTGGTCATCCGCGGCGAGGGCAGGGAAGGGGCTCTCGAGGCGCTCGTTCCGGCCGACATCCGGGGGCTCGCGCCCGGCCGCATGCGCTATACCATGCTCACCGACGAGGCCGGCGGCATACTCGACGATCTCATCGTCACCAATGTCGGCGGCTACCTGTTCATTGTCGCCAACGCCGCCTGCAAGGCGGCCGACATCGTCCATATCCGTGCCGCGCTGCCTTCCGGATGCACGGTCGAGGAGCTCGATCGGGGGCTGGTGGCGCTCCAGGGACCGCGAGCGGCTTCGGCGCTCGCCGGTCTGGCGCCGGGCGCCGATACGCTCCCGTTCATGGCCGCCGCGCCGTTCGAGATCGACGGCGTCAGGCTCGCCATCACGCGTTCCGGCTATACCGGCGAAGACGGGTTCGAGATCTCGATACCGGCCGAGGACACCGAACGGATCGCCCGCATGCTGCTCGATCTTCCGGGAGTGGAGCCGGCCGGGCTCGGCGCGCGCGACACGCTGAGGCTGGAAGCGGGGCTCTGCCTCTACGGGCAGGACATCGACCGGACCGTCACGCCGGTCGAGGCGGGGCTCGGCTGGACCGTCGGAAAGCGCAGGCGGGCGGAGGGCGGTTTCCCCGGCGCCGGCGCGATCCTCGACCAGCTCGCCAATGGCGCGTCGCGCCGCCGCGTCGGGATCCGGCCCGAGGGCCGTGCGCCGGCGCGGGCGCACACGGAGATCCGGGAGTCCGGCGGCGGCACGCTCGGCGAGATCACCAGCGGCAGCTTCGGGCCGAGCGTCGGCGGGCCGGTCGCGATGGGCTACGTCGCCAGTGGAGCGAGCGAGGCGGGTCGGGCCGTCGAGGTCGTCGTCCGCGACAAGGCGCTTCCGGCGCGCATCGCGAAGCTGCCGTTCGTTCCGCACCGCTATTTCAAGGGCAAGGGAGGGTGAGGCGATGGCCGAGCTCAGATACAGCGAGGAACATGAGTGGGTGCGCGTGGAAGGCGACATCGCCGTGATCGGGATATCGGACTATGCGCAGGATCAGCTCGGCGACGTCGTGTTCGTCGAACTGCCCGAACCGGGCCGCGCGGTGGCGCAGGGCGAGGAGGCGGCCGTCGTCGAATCGGTGAAGGCGGCGAGCGAGGTCTATACCCCGGTGAGCGGAGAAGTGGTCGAGGTCAACGAGCCGCTGGCCGACGATCCCGGCCTGGTCAACCGCGAGCCCACCGCGGGCGGCTGGTTCATGAAGGTCAGGATGACCGATCCCGGGGAGGTCGAAGCGTTGCTCGACCAGGCCGCCTACGACAGTTTCGTTTCCGCCCTCTGATCGACACGGGAGGTCGAGCCATGCGCTACCTGCCGCTGACCGATGCCGACCGGGGGGCGATGCTGGCCTCGATCGGCGCGCCGTCCGTGGACAGCCTGTTTCGGGACGTGCCCGAGGCGGCGCGCGATCCGGTTTTCGACCTGCCCGACCATGCCGGCGAGATCGAGGTCGAGCGCGCGCTCGGCGCGCTCGCCGCGCGAAACGTTCCGGCCGGATCCGTCCCGTTCTTTCTCGGCGCGGGCGCATACCGCCACCACGTACCCGCAAGCGTCGATGCGCTGATCCAGCGGGGAGAATTCCTCACCTCCTACACGCCCTATCAGCCGGAGATATCCCAGGGAACGCTGCAGGCGCTGTTCGAGTTCCAGACCCAGGTCGCGCTGATTACCGGACTGGATGTCGCCAACGCGTCGATGTACGACGGCGCGACCTCGTGTCTCGAAGCCGTCAACATGGCGCTGCGGGTGACGAAGCGGGCGGGCGTGGTGTTGTCCGGCGCGCTTCATCCGCACTACCGCGAGGTGACGGAGACCGGTCTCAGGTTCCTTCCGGCCCGGCTCGACCGCCTGCCGCCCGACTTCGACGGGATCGAGTCGCTTGCCGACCGGATCGATGCCGAGACCGCCTGCGTCGTCGTCCAGTACCCCGATTTCTTCGGCCGGGTGCGCGACCTGGCGCCGCTGGCCGAGGCGTGCCACGAGGCCGGCGCGCTGCTCATTGTCGCGGTGACCGAAGTCGTGGCGCTCGGCGCGCTGAAGTCGCCCGGCGAGATGGGGGCCGACATCGTCGCGGCCGAGGGCAAGTCGATCGGCAATCCGCTCACCTTCGGCGGACCCTATGTCGGTCTGTTCGCGTGCCGCGAGCGTCATGTGCGGCAGATGCCGGGGCGTCTGGCGGGGGAGGCGCTCGACGCCGACGGCAAGCGCGGCTGGGTGCTGACGCTGGCGACGCGCGAACAGCACATCCGGCGCGAGAAATCGACCAGCAACATCTGCACCAATTCCGGTCTGTGCGCGCTCGCCTTCACCATCCATCTGAGCCTGCTCGGCGAAGAGGGGTTTTCCCGGCTCGCGCGGCTGAACCACGCGAAAGCCGCGACGCTCGCCGACCGGCTCGATTCGGTCGCCGGGGCGGAAGTGGTGAACGACAGCTTCTTCAACGAGTTCACTCTCCGCCTCGACCGGCCCGCTGCGGAGGTGGTGGACGAGCTCGCCGGCCGCGGCGTGCTCGCCGGGGTCCCGGTTTCCCGACTCCTGCCCGGCGAACCGGAGGCGGCGCCGTTCCTGCTGGTCGCCGCGACCGAGACCACCGACGAAGGAGACATCGCGGCCCTCGAAGCCGCCCTCCGGGAGGCTCTCCGATGAGCACTGGGATGGAGGCTATCCGCCATCGCGGACTCCGCTTCGAGGAGCCGCTGATCTTCGAGCAGGGCGCCGAGGGCAGAACCGGCGTCGATCTGCCCGATGCGCCGGACATGAAGGATCGTCTCGGCGGGCTGGCCCGGAAGGCGCCGATCGGTCTGCCGGGTCTCTCCGAGCCGCAGGTCGTGCGCCACTTCACACGGCTCAGCCAGAAGAACTACGCGATCGATTCCGGGCTTTACCCGCTGGGCTCATGCACGATGAAGCACAACCCCAGGCTCAACGAGAAGCTCGCGCGCCTGCCGGGGTTCGCCGACATCCATCCGCTCCAACCCGAGTCCACCGTGCAGGGCGCGCTCGCGCTGATGGAGCGGCTTTCGGACTGGCTGAGGGCCCTTACCGGGATGCCGGCGATCGCCCTTTCCCCCGCCGCCGGCGCGCACGGCGAATGGACCGGGCTGATGACGATCCGCTCGGCCCACGAGGCGGCGGGCGATGCGCGCAAGCGCGTGCTGGTGCCCGATTCCGCGCACGGCACCAACCCGGCGAGCGCCGCGATGTGCGGTTACGAAGTCGCGGCGGTGCCGTTGAACGCGCGGGGACGGGTCGACCTGGAGGCGCTCAAATCGGCGCTCGACGACGGCGTCGCCGCCTTCATGCTGACCAACCCGAATACCTGCGGGCTGTTCGAGGACGAGATCCTGGAACAGGCCGAAGCGGTCCACGACGCGGGCGCCTATTTCTATTGCGACGGCGCCAACTTCAACGCCATCGTTGGCCGGGTTCGGCCGGGCGATCTCGGCATCGACTGCATGCATCTCAACCTGCACAAGACATTCTCCACGCCGCATGGCGGCGGCGGGCCGGGCAGCGGCCCGATCGCGCTCTGCGAAGCGCTCGCTCCTTTCGCGCCGGTGCCGTATGTAGCGCAGGGGCCGGACGGGCTGCGGCTGGTCGAGAGCGACGCTTCGGGGACCTCGTTCGGCCGGGTGAAGGGCTTCCACGGCCAGATGGGGATGTTCGTCCGCGCGCTCGCCTACATTCTGAGCCACGGCATCGATGGCCTGAACCAGGCTTCTTCGGACGCGGTGCTGAACGCCAACTACGTCTCGGCCGGGCTCTGCGATCTGATGAGCCTTCCCTATGACGGTCCCTGCATGCACGAGGTCCTGTTCGACGACGCGTTCCTCAAGGACACCGGCGTCACCACGCTCGACCTCGCCAAGGCGATGATCGACGAGGGATACCATCCCGCGACGATCTACTTCCCGCTGGTGGTGCATGGCGCGCTTCTCCTGGAGCCCACCGAAACGGAGTCGAAGGAAAGCCTCGATCACCTGATCGCGACGCTGCGGCGCATCGCCGAGCGGGCGCTTGCGGGCGAGGCCCACGCGTTCCACGCCGCGCCCGGCGAGGCGCCGCGCCGCCGTTTCGACGAGACCGCGGCCGCGCGCCGCCCGGTCTTGCGCTGGCGCCCGCCGGCGGCCGAAGATCGGGCCGCCGAGTGATCGCAGGGAGGATGACGGTGGAACGCAGCTTCGGGCTGGTCGGCGCCGGGACCATGGGCAAGGGGCTCGCGCGCAACCTTCTCAGGAAGGGTTTCGAGCTCTCGGTTCACGACATCGACGCGTCGGCGGTCGACCGCGCCGTCGGCATGGGGGCGAAGCCGGCCAACGGGCTCGCCGGGCTGTGCGCGGCAACCGGGACGATCGGCACCTGTCTGCAAAGCATCGATGCGATCAGGGCGGTGTACCAGGGTCCCGACGGGCTGATCGCCAACGCGCGCCAGGATTCGGTGCTGATCGACTTCTCGACGAGCGATCCCGCGGTGACCCGAGAGCTGGCCGCCGAGGCCGAGGCGCGTTCGGTGCACGTCATCGACGCGCCAATGCTGCGCATGGAGCAGCACGCCTGGGAGGGGCAGATCGTGCTTCTGGTCGGCGGGTCCGAGGACATCGTCGAGCGCTGCCGTCCCGCCTTCGAGGCGGTTTCCGAGCGTTTCGTGCATTGCGGTCCGGTGGGGACCGGCCACATCTTCAAGATTCTGAACAACGTCAACGGGCTCTGCATCCATGCGATGTATGCCGAGACCTTCGCGCTGGCGGCCAAGCTCGGGGTCGATCTCGACCGGCTGCTCGACGTGCTTTCCAACAGCACGTCGAACAGCGCGGCGCTGGGCGCGCTGTCCAGGCGGATCGTCACCGGCGAGGACGGACCTTTCTTCGCGACCGAAATCGCGCTCAAGGACGTTTCGCTGTTCGCCAAGCTCGCGGCCGACACGAAATCGCCGTCGCTGCTTTCCAACGCGACCCGCGAGACCTACCAGCTGGCGACGCTGATGGGTTACGGCAACGAGGACGTGGTGAATGTCGGGGCCGCGCTCCGCCGCCTCGCGCTGGGCGAAGAGGCGGACGGCGCCGCCGCCCGACCGTTGGCGCAGAGACCCCCCTCACCCTGACCCTCTCCCCCGCGGGGGAGAGGGGATTAGCGCGCCGACTCTTCCTTATCTTCGCCCCTCCCGCTTGCGGGAGGGGTTGGGGGAGGGTGGCGACCCGGCACAAGCGCGCTTGCGCTTGACACCCGGACGGTCTCCCCCCGTAGAATCGCCTCAGCTGTGGCGCCCGTCGAAGGGCGACAAGGCTCCTATCGGGGAGGGAATAGCGATGCATGGACACATGAGGGTTTCGTTGCGTTCGGTGTTGAAGGGGCTGACCGCGCTCGGCGTGGCCGGGGCGGTTCTCGCCGGCGCGAGCTGGGTCTCGCAGGCAGAGGCGCGCGACCTGAAGATGGCGTTCTTCACCAGCCCCAAGCACCATGTCTGGGCCAAGCTGATGACGCCCTGGGGCAAGGGCATCGCGGCGGCGAATGTCGGCCTGAAGGTGGTCGGTTTCCCCGGCGGGCAGATCGGCGGCAAGCCGCCCGGCGCCTTCAAGCGGGTGGTCAACGGCATCGCCGACATCGAGTTCGGGCTGCAGGGCTACACCTCGACGGTGTTCCCGAAGACCATGGTGGTGGAAATTCCGCTGCAATGGGGCTCGCCCACCGAGGCGACCACGGCGATGTGGAAGATCTTCGACAAGCACCTCTCGTCCGAGTACGCGCGCGTCGAGGTTCTCGGGCTCTGGACCACCGACGTTCCGGTGCTGATGACCAACAAGGTCGTCCGCACCCCAGACGACCTCAAGGGCATGAAGCTCAGGACGCCGTCGCGCGACCAGGCGGCGATCATCAAGGGGCTGGGCGCGATCCCCGTCGGGATGCCGATGCCGCAGACCTACAGCGCGATCGAGAAGGGTGTGGTCGACGGCGCGCTGGTAGGCATCTCGACCGTGAACAGTTTCAAGCTGGCCGAGGTGGTCAAGAACTTCATCGTCGACCTGCCGATGGGCTATTCGCCGCAGATGATGGTGATGAACAAGAAGACCTATGCGGGCCTTTCCGCCGACCAGAAGAAGGCCGTCGACGCCCAGCGCGGCCTGCCGCTCAGCCTCAAGGGCGCCAAGCTCTACGAGGCAGCGCGCGCGGCGGGCCTCAAGACGGTGCGGACCCGGGAAGACACCAACATCACCGAGTTGAGCGCGGCCGACAAGGCGGCCTGGACCGCGCGCTTCAAGACCATCGTCGCTGACTGGGTCAAGCGCTACGGGAAATCGGACCCGACCTATAAGCAGATGCTCGCCGACTACCTGGCCAAGGGTTGATGGACTCTCGCGAGGGTCCGGTCTCCCGGGCCGTCGGCATCCTGGTCACGGCCTCGGCGTATATCGCCGGGGCCGTTCTCTTCCTTCTCATGTTGCTGACCACGGCGGACGTGGTCGGCCGCTACTTCTTCAACGCGCCGATTACCGGGGTCTTCGACCTCACCCAGTTCGCGGTTCTGATCATGACTTTTCTGGGCTTCGCCTATTGCGCGTGGCGCGGGGCGCATGTGGTCATCGAGCTGCTCTACAACCGGCTCGGCCGGGGCGTGCAGCGTGTCCTCGACCCCGCGATCAATCTGTTCGGTTGCGCCATGTTCGCCCTGATCGCGTGGCGCGCGGTGGTCCAGTCGGTCGACGTGCGCGAATTCGCCGAGGCTTCCCAGCTGCTGACGATCCCGTTCTTTCCGTTCTACTGGGTGGTGGCGTTCGGCGCCGGGTCGATGGCTCTCGTGCTGGCGATCCGCATCTTCGTGCCCGGGCCGGAAAGCGACGAAGCGGCGTGAGCCCCACCCTCGTCGGCATTCTCGGTCTCGCGGGGCTGTTCCTGCTGATCTTCCTGCGCGTGCCGATCGGTATCGCGCTGGCGATCGCTGGCGCGCTCGGCTACTGGGCGCTGAGCGGGCTCGACCCGACGCTGGCGCTGCTCGGCAGCGTTCCGTTCGAGATCGCCTACAACTACGACCTCAGCATCATCGCGCTGTTCGTGCTGATGGGAAACTTCGCGATGGTGTCGGGGATGAGCCGCGACCTCTACGACATGGCGCGCAGCCTGGTCGGGCACTGGCCGGGCGGGCTGGCGTCGGCGACCGTGGTCGGCTGCGCCGGGTTCGCGGCGGTCTCCGGATCGAGCCTCGCCTCGGCGGTCACGATGGGGCGGGTCGCGCTGCCGGAGATGAAGCGCCACGACTACCACCCGCGCCTCGCCACCGGCTGCGTGGCGGCGGGCGGCACGCTGGGCATCCTGATACCGCCCTCGACCGGGTTCATCATCTACGCGCTCTTGACCGAGGAATCGATCGGCCAGCTCTTCCTGGCCGGCGTGCTGCCCGGCATCCTGCTCACCGGCCTGTTCATGGTGACGATCGCCATCCTGACCCGTCTCAACCCGGCGATCGGGCCCAAGGCGGAGCGGCTGCCGTGGCGGGAACGCGCGCGCATGGTGGGCCGTTCGTTCTCGCTGATCGGCATCGTGTTCGCGGTTCTCGGCGGGATCTATCTCGGCGTCTTCACGCCGGTTGAGGCGGCGGCGGTCGGCGCGTTCCTCACCTTCGTCCTCACCGTGGTCCGCGGAAGGCTCACCCTCGGCGTGCTCAAGTTCTGCATTCTGGAGACGGTCAAGACCTTCGCCTTCGTCTACCTGATCGTGATCGGCGCCTTCCTGTTCAACCCGTTCCTCGCCGTCACCCAGATCCCGGCCAAGCTCGCGGCCGCGATGCCGGGGCTCGATCTGGCTCCGGTGGCGGTGCTGATCGTCATAGTGATCGGCTACATCGTGCTCGGCACCTTCCTCGAAGGGCTCGCGATGATGGTGCTGACGCTGCCGATCGTGTTCCCGCTGATCAAGGACATGGGCTACGACCCGATCTGGTTCGGCGCGCTCCTGGTGGTGATCCTGGAGATGAGCCTGATCAGCCCGCCGCTCGGGCTCAACGTGTTCGTGGTCAAGGGGATCGCCGAGGGCGTGCCGATGGGCGAGATATTCCGCGGCATCATCCCCTTCTGGGGGGCGATGCTGATCTGCACCGCCCTGCTGATCGCGTTTCCGGACATCGCCCTGTTCCTGCCGGAATCGATGATCCGCTGAGCGGTTTGGCCGTAACCTGTCGCCTATCTATCGGGTCCGTACCGCGTAGCTCCACCCTCCCCCGGCCCCTCCCGCCAGCGGGAGGGGAGAAGTAAGGCGCGGTGGGTGCCGTTACTCTCCCTCTCCCCGGCGGGGAGAGGGCCGGGGTGAGGGGGAGGACGGTACGGGACCGCCGCGACCCGGTCAGGTCGGAAAATGCCCAGGAAACATGAATGACTGAACCACGATCCTTCGCGGCGCTTCGCCATCCCGGCGGGCGCGCCTATCTGAGTTTCGCGATGCTCGCCATGATGGCGGACAATATCGAGCACGTGATCAGCTACTGGATCATCTTCCAGAAGTTCGAATCGCCCGCGCTCGCCGGCTTCGCGGTGTTTTCCCACTGGGTGCCGTTCCTGCTGTTCTCGGTCTATGCCGGCGCGCTCGCCGACCGGTTCGACCCGCGCCGGATCATCCAGTTCGGCATGGTCCTGTTCATGGTCGTCTCGTCCGGCTGGGGCATCCTGTTCCTGACCGATTCGCTCGAGATGTGGCATGCCGTCGTGCTCCTGATCCTGCACGGCTTCGCAGGCGTGATCTGGGCGCCCGCGGCGCAGCTCCTGGTCCACGACATCGTCGGGGCCGCCCAGCTCCAGAGCGCGGTCCGGACGATCGCGTCGGGGCGGCAGCTCGGCATCCTGCTCGGGCCGGCGGTGGGCGGCGCGTTGATGATCGCCCTCGGACCGGCCTGGGGCATCCTGCTGAACGTCCTGATCTACCTGCCGCTGGCGCTGTGGCTGTGGAAGGCGCCGTACGGGCCCGCGTTCCGCTCCGGCCCGCGCCCGCCCGGACGCGCGTTCGCGGGTTTCGCCGAAATCCTCGCGACGCTGCGCGACATCGCTTCCGACCGCACCATCGTCTCGATGATCGTCCTGGCCGGTTGCGCCGCGTTCCTGGTCGGCAACGCGCACCAGGCGCAGATGCCGGAATTCGCGCACCATCTGGGACACGACGACGGCCTGCACTACAGCGCCCTGCTCGCCGCCACCGCGGCCGGGGCGCTGATGGCCGGGTTCGTCCTGGAGAGCCGGGGACTGCTGAGCGCGCGCCCCCGGACCGCCTTCATCCTGGTGGTCCTCTGGTGCTGCGCGATCGCGGGCTTCGCATCTTCGGAGAACTACACGCTGGCACTCGGGCTGCTGTTCGCCGCGGGTTTTCTCGATCTTTCCTACAACTCGATGGCGATGACGCTGGTGCAGCTCAACGCGCCGGAGGCGATCCGCGGCCGTGTGGTCGGGCTCTACAACATGGCCTCGCTCGGCCTGCGCTCCTTCAGCGGCATCACCGTCGGCTTCGGCGGCAGCCTGATCGGCATCCACTGGTCGCTCGGCCTGAGCGCCGGGACGCTGATGATCGTCGGAATCGTCCTGTTGTCTCTGACGCTGGGCGGCGGTCCGCTGCGCGAACCGGAGCCCGCCCGCGCGGCCCCGGACGGTCAGCCGTAATCGCGCCGGTCGTCGATCACCTTGCCGTCGTTCGGCAGGCTGCCGGCGTCGACGAGCTCGACCGCGACCCGCAACTTGCATTCGGACCGGAACGTCCCGGCCACGGCGTCGGCGAGGTCTTCCGGGCCGCCGCCGGTCTCGCACTGGAGAACCGGAGCGTCGATGCCGCCCTCCTCGTTGACGATAAGCCGCATCCGGCCGATCTCCGAGTGGCGTTCCAGGACGCGGTCGATCTGCGCGGGATCGACGAACATGCCGCGGATCTTGGTCCGCTGGTCGGCGCGGCCGAGCCATCCCTTGATGCGCGGCGCGGTGCGGCCGCACGGGCTCTGCCCCGGCATCATGGCGGAGAGGTCGCCGGTCGCGAAGCGGAGCAGCGGATAGTCCTCGTCCAGTAGCGTGACCAGAACCTCGCCGACTTCCCCTTCGGGCACCGGGGTTCCGGTTCCCGGGCGGACGATCTCGACGACGATCTCCTCGTCGAGGATCATGCCTTCCCGGGCCTCCGACTCGTAGGCGATCAGACCGACATCGGCGGTGCCGTAGGATTGCAGAACGGCGATGCCGCGGTCGTCGTATTCCTTGCGGAGCGGCGGCAGTAGGGCGCCGCCGCCGACCCCGCCGCGGCGGATCGAGGAGATGTCGGCGCCGGTCTCGTCCGCCTTGTCGAGGATGATCTTCAGGAAATCGGGCGTGCCGGCATAGCCGACCGGCCGGAAGCGGCGGATCGCCTCGATCTGGCTCTCGGTCTGGCCGGTGCCGCCCGGAATCACCGGACAGCCGATCGCCGCCGCAGCGCCGTCGAACATCATGCCGGCCGGCGTGAAGTGGTAGGAGAAGCAGTTGAGCACGATGTCGCCGGCGCGGAACCCGGCGGCGTAGAGCGCGCGGGCCATCCGCCAGTAATCGGGGCGCCTTCCCTGCGGTTCGGCGATCGGCCCCGGCGACAGGAACAGGCGGGTCAGCTTCCCGTCCGGAAGCCGGTTGAGCCCGCCGAAGGGCGGCATCTCGGCCTGGCGTTCCATCAGATCGCTCTTGCGGATGACCGGGAGTTCCGCGAGCGCTTCCCGGCTGGCGATGTCGCGGGGTTCGATACCGGAAAGGACCTCCGCCTGACCGGCGGTCTCCCTGGCGCGCGCCACCTGCCCGGGCAGCGCTTCCATCAGCCGGGCCTCCCGCTCGTCGGGAGAGCGCGTCTCGAGCGCGTCGAAACAGTCGGTCATCGGTTCAGGCGAGCCAGCGCTTGCGGCGGCGATAGGATTTCACGTCCCGGTAACTCTTGCGGCCGGAGGTGGAGAGGCCGAGATAGAACTCCTTGACGTCCTCGTTCTCGCGCAGCGTCGAGGCCTCGCCGTCGAGAACCACGCGGCCGTTCTCCAGGATGTAGCCGTAGCGCGCATAGCGCAGCGCCATGTTGGTGTTCTGCTCGGCGAGCAGGATGGTCACGCCCTCCTCCTCGTTGAGGCGCGACACAATCCCGAAGATCTCTTCGACGAGCTGCGGGGCGAGCCCCATGGACGGCTCGTCGAGCAGCATCATCTTCGGGCGCGTCATCAGCGCGCGGGCGATCGCGGTCATCTGCTGTTCGCCGCCCGAGGTGTAGCCGGACTGCGCCCTGCGACGTTCCTTGAGCCGCGGGAAGTAGCGGTAGACCATGTCGAGGTCGTCGGCGAAGTTCTTCTTGTCGCCCCGGATATAGGCGCCGGTCAGCAGGTTTTCCTCGACCGTCAGATGCTCGAAGCAGTGGCGCCCTTCCATCACCTGCACGACGCCGCGGGTGACCAGGTCGTGGGCGGTCAGCTTCTCGATCCGTTCGTTGCGATACTCGATGGTTCCCTTGGTGACGTCTCCCCGCTCCGCCTTGAGCAGGTTCGATATCGCCTTGAGCGTGGTCGTCTTGCCGGCTCCGTTGGCGCCGAGGAGGGCGACGATGCCCCCCTCGGGAACGTGGAAGGAAACGCCCTTGAGGACCAGGATCACCCGGTCGTAGATCACCTCAATGTTGTTCACATTGAGAAGGGCGCTTCCGTTCTCCGCCATGCCAACGGTTCCGTTACTACTCGGTGCGAAGGACTTACCCCTCCTTGGAGCAGTCGCGAGGCGTGATGTTGTTCTCCTTCGCGTACTTGGCGGCTTCCTTCTCGACCTGTTCGCGCACGATGTCGTACATCGGCTTGTACCACTTCGAGATCAGCTTCCACTGCTTGCCGTCCCACTGCTGGAAGATGACGGGTCCGCCGCCCTCGTGATCCTCGCAGGTGATGCGGTGGGCCTGCATGAAGTCCTTGAAGCCGAGCTTGGTCAGCTTGTCCTGGGTGAGGTTGAGGTTCTCCATGCCCCAGCGGACCTGCTCGCCGGTCATCGGCTTGTTGCCGAACTTGCCCATCGCGGTGCGGATGGCCTCGGTGTCGTAGACCATGTTGGTCAGCCCGCGATTGTAGAGCACCTCGCCCCAGTTGTTCTTCTTCGCCGCCGCGACATCGCCCTTGTAGATCGTCTTGAGGATCTGCTGGTGGATGTCGTAGCCGGACCCCACGCCGTGGAAGTTGCCCGCCTTGTAGCCCTTGGCGGCCTCGCCGGCGGGGCGGACGTCGCTCTCGGAACCGGACCACCAGACTCCGATGAACTTGTCCATCGGGAACTTGATGGCGGCGGCCTCCTTGATCGCGACCTGGTTCATCACGCCCCAGCCCCACATGAAGATGTAATCGGGCTTCAGACGGCGGATTTGCAGCCAGGTCGATTTCTGCTCCTGGCCCGGGTGGTCGACCGCAAGCAGATCGAGCTTGTAGCCGTGCTTCCCGGACAGGATCTTCAGCGTCGGGATCGGCTCCTTGCCGTAGGCGCTGTTGTGGTAGATCAGCGTGATCTTCTTGCCCTTGAGCTTGTCGAGGCCGCCCTCCTGCTCGCCGACGTACTTGATGAAGGCGGTCGCCTGGCTCCAGTAGCTGGTCGGCGCGGTGAAGGCCCATTTGAAGACCCGCCCGTCGCCCGCGGCGGTGCGCCCGTAGCCCATCGAATGGATCGGCACCTTGTCGACGAAGGCCTTCGGGATGAGCTGATAGGTGATGCCGGTGCTGAACGGATTGACGATCGCGGCGCCGGTCGGCCCCTTCTTCTTCAGCTTCTCGTAGCACTCGACGCCCAGCTTCGTGTTGTACTTGGTCTCGCATTCCTCCCAGACGATCTTGACGCCGTTGATGCCGCCGTCGCGCGCGTTGAGGAGTTTGAGGTAGTCGACCATGCCGTTCGCCGCCGGAATTCCGTTCGGCGCGTACGGTCCCGTGCGGTAGACGAGAAGCGGGATGAACATTTCTCCCGCCGCCATCGCGGTGACCGGAACGGCGGGCAGGCCGACCACCGCCGCGGTCAGCACCAGGCCCAGTTTCTTGAGGTTCATGAGGTCCTCCCTTGAGGTGATTGACGTTTACGCCCGCCGGCCCGACATCGCCCGACCCGCGAAAATTCCAACCCGGAACGCGCGGGAAACGCTATCACGCGCCCGAATCCGGCGTCAACCGAACCCGTCAATACGGGAACGGCCATCGCCTCAGCTTTTCCTTGCCGATCTGCCACAGCCGGGCGAGCCCGGCCGGCTCGAAAATCAGGAAAACGACGATCAGCGAGCCGAAGATCATGACTTCCAGGTGCTTCTGGAAATCGACCGGCATGTACAGTCCGACAAGTTGCGGCGCGTTGGTGAGGAATATGGGCAACAGCCAGATGAAGGCGGCGCCGAGATAGGCTCCGAGGATGCTGCCCAGCCCGCCGATGATGATCATGAACAGGACGTCGAAGGAGACGAATATGTCGAAAGCCTCGGTTTCGGCGCTGCCGAGATAGGAAAACAGCAGCAACGCCCCGGCCACCCCGCAATAGAACGAGCTGATGGCGAAGGCGAGCAGCTTGTTGGGGAGCAGGCGAATCCCGATGATTTCGGCGGCGATGTCCATGTCCCGGATCGCCATCCAGTGCCGTCCGACCCTGCTCCGCACCAGGTTCTTGGCGAGCAGGCCGCCCAGGACGCAGAATGTGAGAACCAGCAGGTAGCGCGTCTCGGCGGTCGCCGTCGGGCCGGTGAGCATGATGCCGGCGACCTCGCGCGGCGGAGCGGTAATCGTCCCGCTGGAATGGTAATTGTACCACCACGGGACACGATTAAACATCCAGATCAGGAAGAATTGCGCCGCCAGCGTGGCGACGGCGAGATAAAATCCCTTGATGCGCAGGCTGGGGAGTCCGAACACGATACCGACCAGCGCGGCCGCCACGCCCGACAGCACAAAAACAACGATGATGTTGAGCTCCGGGAACCCGGTGGTGATCTTGTAAGCCGAATAGGCGCCCATCGCCATGAAGGCCCCCGTGCCGAGCGAAAGCTGGCCGGCGTAGCCGGTCAGAATGTTCAGACCCAGCGCGGCGATCGAAAAAATCATCATCGGAATCAACACGGCCTGGAGCATGTATTCCGACGCGATCAGGGGAATTGCGACATAAGCGAACGCGATCGCCGCAAACAGGAAAACGCGGTCCTGGAAGATCGGAAAAATCGCCTGGTCGGCGGCGTAGGTCGTCTTGAACTGGCCTGTTTCCCGGTAAAGCATGAATCAGACCCTCTCGATGATCCGCTCGCCGAACAGGCCCTGCGGCCGCACGAACAGGAAAGCCAGCGCCAGCACGTAGGCGAACCAGTTCTCGATGGCGCCGCCGACCGCGGGACCCCAGTAGACTTCCGCGATCTTCTCGCCGACGCCGATGATCAGGCCGCCCACTATGGCCCCCGGCACCGAGGTAAAGCCGCCCAGGATCAGCACCGGCAGGGCCTTGAGCGCGATCAGGGAAAGCGAGAACTGCACCCCGCTCTTGGCGCCCCAGACGATCCCGGCGACAAGCGCCACGATGCCGGCGACCGACCAGACGATGATCCAGATCTTCTTCAGCGGAATGCCCACCGCGAGCGCTGCCTGATGGTCGTCGGCGACCGCCCGGAGCGCCCGCCCGGTCGGCGTGTACTGGAAGAAGAACGCGAGCCCGGTCACCAGGAGGGCGCAGGCGAGCGCCGCGATCAGGTCGAAGCTGTTGAACAGCATCCCGACGACATCGACGGGGACATCCGGGATTCCGATGTCGAGCTTCTTGACGTTGGAGCCCCACAACGTCTCTCCGAACCCTTCCAGGAAGAAGGTCAGCCCGATGGTCGACATGAACAGGATGATGTCCGGCTGATTGACCAGGTGCCGGAGCACCAGCAGCTCGACCAGATAGGCCAGCGCCACCATCGCTCCCATGGTGAGGATGAAGGCGAGCCATACCGGCAGGCCGAGCTCCATCAGCCCGACCAGGGTGAGCGCGGCGAACAGCACCATCGCGCCCTGCGCGAAGTTGAACACCCCGGACGCCTTGAAGATCAGCACGAAACCGAGCGCCACCAGCGAATAGAGCACGCCGGTCAGAACGCCATTGAACACGACCTCGCCGAAAAACACCGGGAAGTCCTGCGCGATCATGACGAACGGGGTGACCGTGACCGACTCGAGAAACTCCATGCCCGCTTCCCCGCTCGCCCGCCGTCAGTCGTGCACCACGCCGAGATAGGCGGCGATGACCTCTTCGTTCCCGCGCACCTCGTCGGGCGAGCCGTCGGCGATCAGACGGCCGTAATCGAGAACCACCACGCGATCCGAAATATCCATCACCACGCCCATGTCGTGCTCGATCAGCGCGATCGTCGTCCCGAACTCGTCGTTCACGTCGAGCACGAACCGGCACATGTCCTCTTTTTCTTCCGAGTTCATACCGGCCATCGGCTCGTCGAGGAGGAGGAGATCGGGCTCGGCGGCGAGCGCCCGGCCGAGCTCCACTCGCTTCTGCAGCCCGTAGGGCAGACGCCCGACCGGAACCCGCCGGATGGCCTCGATCTCGAGAAACTCGATGACCCTCTCGACATGCGCCCGGTGCTCGAGCTCCTCGCGCCGCGCCGGGCCGAGATAGAGCGCCTGCCAGAGGAAGTTCCGGCGCATCATCGTGTTGCGCCCGGTCATGATGTTGTCGAGCGTGCTCATGCCGCGGAACAGGGCGATGTTCTGGAAGGTCCGGGCGATCCCCTGCCGCGCCGCCTGGTCCGGCCGCATCCGCGTCCGGGTCTCGCCTTTGTAGGTGATGGTGCCGTCGTCCGGGTGGTAGAAGCCGTTGATCACGTTGAGCATCGACGACTTGCCGGCGCCGTTGGGGCCGATGATCGCGCGGATCTCTCCCTCGCGGATGTCGAAGCTCACGTCGTCGAGCACCGTGACCCCGCCGAAGGCGAGGGAGATCCTGTCCAGGCGAAGCATCGGCGCCCCGGCGGCCGCGTCTTCCGGTGCGCTCACGCGGCGCTCCTCTCCGCTTCGGACGGGGCGACGTCCCGGATCTGCAGATCGGCGCGCACCATGCCCTTGCGGCCGTCCTCGAACGTCACCTCGGTCTCGATCCCGCAACGGTCCTGCCCGGAATAGAGCGCCTCGATCAGGGAGCCGTACTTGTCCGAGACGTGGCGGCGGCGGACCTTCCGGGTCCGGGTCAGCTCGCCGTCGTCCGCGTCGAGCTGCTTGTGGAGCACGAGGAAGCGCCTGATCTGCGCGCCGGCGAGATCGGAGTCCGCGGCGAGATCCCGGTTCACCTGCTCCACCCGCCTTTGGACGATGTCGTAGACCTGCGGCAGGCCGGCGAGCTCCTGGTAGCTGGCATAGGAGATGCCGTTGCGCTCCGCCCAGTCGCCCATCGCTTCGAGGTCGATGTTGATGAAGGCCGTCACGTAGTCCTGCTCGTGGCCGAAGCTGACGGCCTCGAAAACGTCGGGGAAGAACTTGAGCTTGTTCTCGATGTATTTGGGCGCGAACAGCGTGCCGTCGTTCAGACGGCCGACATCCTTGGCGCGGTCGATGATCTTGAGGTGGCCCTCGGCGTCGATGAAGCCGGCGTCGCCGGTGCGGCACCAGCCGTCCTCGGTCTTGGTCTCCGCGGTCGCTTCCGGGTTGCGGAAGTACTCGACGAACACGCCGGGGCTGCGGAACTGGACCTCGTTGCCCTCGATCCTGAGCTCGACCTCGGTCGCCGGCCGCCCCACGGTGTCCGACCGGACCTCGCCGTTCGGCTGGATGGTGATGAACACGCTCGCCTCGGTCATGCCGTAAAGCTGCTTCAGGTTGAAACCGATGCTGCGGTAGAAGTCGAAGATGTCGGGCCCGATCGCCTCCCCGGCGGTGTAGCCGAGCTTCACCCTGGTCAGCCCGAGCGTGTTCATCAGCGGCCGGAAGATCAGCAGCGAGCCGAGCGCGTAGTGGAGACGGTTCGCCAACGCGACCTTCTCGCCGTCGAGGATCTTCTTGCCGTACAGCTTCGCGATCTCGAGGAAGTGGAAGAACAGCTTCCGCTTCACCCAGCCCGAGTCCTGGATGCGGATCATCACCGTGGTCAGGACGTTCTCGAAGATCCGGGGCGGCGCGAAGAAATAGGTCGGCCCCACCTCCCACAGATCGTTGAGCACGGTGTCGGACGATTCCGGGCAGGACACGCAGAAACCCGCCACCAGCGCCTGCCCGCAGGAGAACATGTGATCGCCCACCCAGGCCATCGGCAGATAGGCCAGCACCTCGTCGGTCTCGCCGAGCCCCTCCAGCCGCACCGAGTTCATCGCGCTGACCAGCACGTTCCGGTAGGAAAGGACGACGCCCTTCGGATTGCCGGTGGTGCCGGAGGTATAGAGGATGACCGAGGTGTCGTCCGGCGTTCCCCGGTCGACTTCCGCGTCGTAGAACCCGGGATTCGCGGCGTCGTATGCCCGGCCGTCCCGCATCAGGTCCTCGGTGCTGCACAGGAACGCCTCGCGGTAGTTCCTGAGCCCGCGCGGGTCGTCGTAGATCACCCCCTCGATGGTCGGGCAGTCGGGCTTGATCTCCAGGACCTTGTCGACCTGTTCCTGGTCCTCGGCGAAGACGAAGCGCACCTCGGAGTTGTTGAGGACGTAGCGCGTCTCGTCGGCCACCGAATCCTGGTAGATCGGCACCGGCACGCCGCCGAGCGACTGGATCGCGAGGATCGCGTTGTAGAGCACCGGCCGGTTGTCGCCGATGATCGACACCCGGTCGCCACGCGCCATGCCGAGGGTCTTGAGCCCGCAGGCGATTTGCCTCGCGTTAGCCGCGGCTTCGCTCCAGGTCATGGTCTCCCAGATGCCGAGATGCTTCTCCCTCAGGCAGGGCCGGCCGCCGCGCGTCTCCGCGTTCCACCGGAGCAGCTTGGGCGAGGTGTCGTGGAGCGTAATATCCGGGAGCGCGTTCGCGGCGCCGGTCATGACCGTCTCCTCGTCCTTCGGTCGACTGCCAGGGGACGAGGGCACGGCGGCATGGGACGCGCACGCCTCGACGACCGGTCACGGGAATATGCCGCGAACCTTATGGATGACCGGCGAAGCGTTGGCAACCGTCTATCTGGGCGGAGGCGCACGGCTGGTCCCGGATGACGGGCTCGAACCGCTGGCCTGGAGATTACAACGCGGGCAAGTGCGAGCCACAATTCACGTTTCGACGGTCGGGGCTGGCGGGAAAGTCGCGCCGCGGGGCGAAAGGAACATCTCCGAACTCTCGACACGGTCGGGCCCAGCCTGACCTGCGCCCTAGAATCTCCCTTGTCCAATGGGAAAATCCATCACCGAGGAGACGGACACGAGACGATCGAGGTTCAGGGTAGAGCAGATCATCGGGATCCGGGCCGAGCAGGAATTTGTGCAGTGCGTTGGGTCCAGCCAGTGGCTCCGCGTTTCGCGTAGATCGAGGATCGGCAATCGTGGCGTGCCGCCCGCCCGTTCGGGACTTTCATTTTCAAAACCCGGATTTTCCCGCGTAGCGCGAAGTCTGGAGCAATCCAGGAACGCGGCTGTGGTGGGCGATCCACCTCCGCGTCTCTGGAGAAATCCATCCCACCACTTCGAGTATCCGGTCGTGGTCCTCCGCCAAGTCTCGCGTGAAAATCGGCTCGTGATGAGCGGTCCGGTTGCGCAACAACCGCAATGCGTCTAATGGCTGGTGGGCCTGCCTGCGATTGAGGGAGGCGCAATGCGGGAATGCCCCGCGCAGGGCTGGTCGCCAGAGCGTCATCTCGTAATCCGCCCTGCGGCCGTCGCCAAGGGGCCTCCGCGACGCAGCAGCGCAACCCAGAACCCGAAAGACAACCCCGCAACAATTCGGTGGGGGTTGTCGGCGCGGCCATCACCCGCTAGGCGTGCGCGCACGTGGACGATTTGCTCCCTTGCGCCCGCGTCGAGCTCCGCGTTGCCATTGTCGTACCAGGTTTCGCCGTACGCGCCGGCAAGGCGCCGGTGCATCGCGTTGCGCAGCGCCACCTCCAGCCCCTGCAGCGGCCCGTAGAACGCGGCGCTGATGCCCGTGTTCCAGACGTGCAGGCGAATGGCCCGTTTGCGGTCTCCATCGGCAGCATCAAGATAGGTGGTCAGGCGCTCCTCCGACAGCGAGACTGAGAGTTGGCCTAGGATATCGTCTGTGTAGGAGAACCGCTTGACGTCCGTCGTCCGACTGGCCATATTCACCTCGTACGCTCCGGACCCGCCTCTGCCATCTGGTATGCGCCCGGGGTTTTGTTTGCTTTTCCTTGGCTTTCCGGGACCGGCGCGGAATATGCGCTCCGGTCGCCTGAACGGCAACTTGGAAAGGACCGGGGCCCCTGCACTGCCCCGTACACATCTGGACGTTCGGAAGCCCGCCACCTCTCGACGAACGACACCAGCAGCGCAACCGCCTATCCCGGGGCGGGATACCCAATCAGCTTGTGTGAGCGCAGGCTGCCCCGTGTTGTAGAAGGTGCTGCCGCTCGACTTGGAGCCCACAAGAAACATCAGCTGGACGGGGCGGGCGCGTGCGGCGACCCCGAGCCCCCCAGCCAAGCGAAGGCGTCCGGGATGCGCTGCTGCTGCAAGCGTCGATTGCGGCCTTGGCAAAATTGTCGGGGTCGGGCCGCTTGGGCTTGAAAGGTCCCAAGTTTCACGGCCCCTACTACGCACGCGCGGCTTGCCGAAGCATGCGCGACGGACCGCGAGATCATGGCGATCACAGGCTATCGGTAGGCCGTGATGGCAGGCGGTTGACGCACGGCGCCAACAAGGAACGCCTCCCCCGCGTGGCCATCGTCGAGCTCAAAACGAGGACAACGGCGACAAACTCGCTGTCGAAAGTGACAAAATAGGGCGACAACCCTGACGTATTCTACCCGTATACCAACGAAAAGGCTGGTGCCGGATGACGGGCTCGAACCGCCGACCTGCTGATTACAAATCAGCCGCTCTACCATCTGAGCTAATCCGGCAGCCGGCCACAAATAGCGCCGCTCCGGCCCGCGTTCAAGCGCGGCGGCGTCTCTGCTAGCCTGCGGGGCAGGGTTACGGGAAATCGAAGGGGGAAGCCATGGCGATCGTCGCCCGCAAGGTTCCGATGGAGAGCGTTCAGGATACCGCCGGCATCGAGGCGGCGATGGCGGAGGAGGGGTTCGGCGTCGACGACATCGTGGCGCTGGTCGCCAAGACCGAGGGCAATGGCGGGGTCAACGATCTGGGCCGCATCCTGGTCGACCGGGTGCTGCGCGACTTCCTGGTGGCCGGGGGGAGCGGCGGACGCGAGGCCGCCATGCGGGTGCCGATCGCGCTGTCGGGCGGCTGCCCCGGCGTCATCTCGCCCCATATCAACGTGTTCGCGCGGGTGGACGATCCCGATGCCGACCCGGAGGCCGAACGGCTCGCCATGGGCATCGCCATGTCCGAGGCGATCGCGCCCGAGGACATCGGCCGGCCGGCGGGCGTGGAGAAGGTCGCCGCGGGGGTGAAGCTCGCGATGCTGGACGCCGGCATCGAGGATGCGTCCGACATCCACTACGTCCAGTCCAAGTCCCCCCTGCTCACCGTCGAGACCATCGCCGACGCCAAGGCGCGCGGCCATACCGTGGCCACCGAGGAGACCATGGAATCGATGTCGATCGCCAACGCCACCGCGGCGCTCGGCATCGGTTACGCGCTCGGCGAGATCCCGATGCCGCGCGAGGACCAGATCGGGAAAGACTTCGACGTCTATTCGTCGGTCGCGTCGTGCTCCAGCGGCAACGAGCAGCTGGCGGCGCAGATCGTCGTCGTCGGCAACCGGAAGGGCGCCGGCGGCCGGTTCCGCATCGGCCATTCGGTGATGAAGGACGCGATCGACACGGACGGGATCTACGAGGCGATCCGCGACGCCGGGCTGAACCTGCCGGACCGGCCGCACCCGTCGGATCTCGGCGATGCGCTGGTCAACTGCTTCGTCAAGTGCGAGACCGACCCGACCGGGCGGCTGCGCGGCAGGCGGCAGGTCTCGCTCAACGATTCCGACGTGCACCACACCCTTACGACAAAGGCGACGGTGGGCGGGGTGGTCTCGGCCGCGGTCGGCGATCCGGCGGTCTTCGTCTCGGTCGCCGCGCTCCAGCAGGGGCCGGCCGGCGGCGGGATGGTGGCGGCGATCGTCGACATGGACAAGCTGCCCGCGTAAGGCACCCCGATGGCGGTCGAGACGCTGCTGCTGCGCGGCCTCTACCGCGACTCCGTGACCCTGATGCGCCTCGCCGCGGCGCTCGAAGCGCGGCCCGGCGTCACGCGGGCGTCTGCGGTAATGGCGACGCCCGCCAACCTAGAAATGCTGGCCGAGCACGGCGTACCGGTCGCGGAGACGGGAGCCGGGCCGAACGATCTCCTGGTGGTCGTGGAGGGAGATGACGGCGAGGTTCTCGCGGAAGCGCTCGACGCGGCGGCGGCCTTGCTTGAGAGCGAAGCCGGGTCCCCGACCGCCGCTGGTGACGATACCCCACCCGGGCGGCCCCGCAGCCTCGCCGAGGCGAGGGAAGCCCTGCCCGGCGCGACCCTCGCGCTGATCTCCTGCCCCGGCGAGTACGCCGCGGCGGAGGCGATGAAGGCGCTCCGCCTCGGGCTCGACGCGATGATCTTCTCCGACAACGTTTCGCTCGACGACGAAATCGCCCTGAAACGCGAGGCCGAAGAGCGCGGCAGGCTGGTCATGGGCCCGGATTGCGGCACCGCGATCGTCGGCGGCGTGCCGCTCGGCTTCGCGAACCGGGTGCGGCGCGGCGATGTCGGCGCGGTCGGAGCTTCCGGCACCGGGTTGCAGCAGGTCGCCTGCCTGGTCGACCGATGCGGCGCGGGGATCTCGCACGCCATCGGGACCGGCGGGCGGGACCTGTCGGCCGAAATCGGGGGAGCGACGACGCTGCGCGCGCTCGCCATGCTGGCCGACGACGAGGCCACCCGGACCGTCGTCCTGGTCTCCAAGCCTCCCGACGATTCCGTGATGCGCCGCGTGCTCGACGCCGCCTCGGGGACCGGGAAGCCGGTCGTCGCTTGTCTCATCGGCGCGGCCCTGCCGAAGGCCCTCCCCGGTAACGTGCGTTTCGCGGCGACGCTCGAAGAGGCGGCCTGCCTCGCGGCGGGCGCTCCGATTCCGAACGCTCCGCCGGATGTCCCCCGGACGCCCGGCCGGAACCGGCTCGTCGGCCTCTTCAGCGGCGGCACCTTCTGTTACGAGGCCCAGGCGGTCGCGGCGCCCGTTCTCGGACGGATTCTTTCCAACGCGCCGCTCGATCCCGGCGACGCGCTGGACGGCAATCCCGGCGGGGCGCATGTCATGCTCGATCTGGGGGACGACGCCTTCACCCGCGGGCGGCCGCATCCGATGATCGATTTCGGCCTCCGGCTGGAGCGTATCCGGGACGCCGCCTCGGCCCCCGACACCGCCGCGATCCTGATCGACGTCGTGCTCGGGACCGGCGCGCACGAGGACCCCGCCTCCGTCCTCGCGCCCGCGATCCGCCAAATCGACGGTCCGGCCGTAGTCGGCTCGGTGTGCGGTACCGACGCCGATCCCCAATGCCTGTCACGCCAGGAGGCGGCGCTGCGCGAGGCCGGCATGATCGTCGCCGAGAGCAATGCCCGCGCGGCGCGCGCCGCGGCCGAAATCTCGGGCGGGGAGGCGGCGTGAGCGAAGACATGCTGAAACGCGCCCCCGCGGTGCTCAATCTTGGCATCGGGGCGTTCGCCGAGGCCATACAGGAGGAAGGAGGCGCCGTCCGCGACATCGACTGGCGACCCCCGGCCGGCGGGTCGCGCGAGGCCGGGATGGAACTCGCGACCCTGGTGGAGCATACGCAAATCGAAGCCGCGAACCGGGCCGCGTTCGGACGCTTCCTGGCCGCGGAGCCCACGGTGCAGGGAATCGGGCCGGCGATCGACGTGCTGCCGGGGATGGGCGCGCGCACGATCCTCCACGCCGGCCCGCCGGTGGCCTGGGAGGAGATGTGCGGGCCGATGCGGGGCGCGGTGCTGGGCGCGGTGCTGTTCGAAGGCTGGGCCGACGATCTCGATGCGGCGCGCGCGCTCGTGGATGCGGGCGGGATCGAATTCGATTCGTGCCACCACCATTGCGCGGTGGGTCCGATGTCCGGTGTCACCTCGCCCTCGATGCCGATGTGGATCGTGGAGAACGCCGACGCCGGGAATGTCGCCTGTTCCGGGCTCAACGAGGGGCTCGGCAAGGTGCTGCGGTTCGGCGCCAACGGACCCGAGGTGATCGAACGGCTGCGCTGGATGCGGGGCGAGCTCGCCGGCATCCTCGCCCGCGCGCTCGACGAGAGCGGTCCCATCGCGCTCAAGCCGCTGATCGCGCAGGCGCTCCACATGGGCGACGAGGCGCATAACCGCAACGCGGCGGCCACCTCGCTCCTGATCAAGCGGCTGGTTCCGCCGGCGCTCCGCTCGGGCGCCGATCCCGACGCGGTTTCCCGGGCGTTCGCGTTCATGGCCGGCAACGACCACTTCTTCATCAACCTCTCGATGGCGGCCTGCAAGGCGATGCTCGACGCCGCGCACGACGTGCCGTTTTCGTCGATGGTCATCGCGATGGCGCGGAACGGCGTGGAGTTCGGCATCCAGATGAGCGGAACGGGCGACCGCTGGTTCGCCGCCCCCGCGCCCGTCGTCGAGGGGCTCTACTTCTCCGGTTTCTCCCGGGAGGACGCGGCGCGCGATATCGGCGACAGCGCGATCACCGAGACCGCCGGGCTCGGCGGATTCGCCATGGCCGCGGCGCCCGCCATCGTCCGCTTCGTCGGCGGCAGCGCGAGCGAGGCGATCGCCGCCAGCCGCGAGATGCGCCGGGTGACCATCGGCGAGAACCCGGCCTTCACCCTGCCGATCCTCGATTTCGCCGCCGCGCCGGCCGGGATCGACGTGCGCAAGGTCGCCGACAGCGGGATTCTACCCATCGTCAACACCGGGATCGCCCACCGGGAGGCCGGGATCGGGCAGATCGGCGCCGGCATCACCGCCGCCCCGATGGAGTGTTTCGTCCAGGCGGTGCGCGCCCTGCACCGCGCGATTGCCTGCCCCGCCTGAGCGGGTTCACGTTCCCTGGGAGTGGGCGTAGAGGGCGATCGCCGCGGCGGCCGAGACGTTGAGGCTCGCCGCCCCTTCCTCCATCGGGATCCGCAGCATCAGGTCGCAGGTCTCCGCCGTCAGCCGGCGCAGCCCGCCGCCCTCCGCGCCGAGCACCAGCGCACAGCGATCCGGCAGCGCGCCCGGCGAGAGCTCGGTTTCCGAATCGGCGTCGAAACCGACGCACCAGAACCCGCGCGCCTTCATCGCGGCCAGCGCGCGGGCGAGGTTGGCGGCCCGGATCACCGGCACGCGTTCGAGCGCGCCCGAAGCCGCCTTGGCCAGCGCGCCGGTTTCCGGCGGGGCGCGGCGGTCCGGGATCACCATGCCGAGCGCGCCGAGCGCCGCGGCGCTTCTCAGGACGGCGCCCACGTTCTGCGGGTCCTGCACCCGGTCGAGGACCACCAGCGCCGCGCGTTTCCGCGCCTCCGCCGCGCGCAGAAGCGAGTCGAGCCCGGCATCCGGCAAGGGCTCCGCGAGGAGGGCGAGCCCCTGGTGCACCGCGCCCTCCGGCAGCACCTGGCGCAGCACCGCGCGCTCGACGATCTCGGGCGCGTGCTCCGCGAAGGCCGCAGCGGCCTCGTTCTCGGCGAGAAACCGGACCCGCCCGCGCTTCGGATTGGCAAGCGCCGCGGCCACCGCGTGGCGGCCGTAGAGCCAGACCGCGGAGCGGCTTTCGCGCCCCCGCCGCTTGCCCTTGTTTCTCGTCATGGGAGCGACTATAATCGGGATCGTCATTAACCGAACGACTAATCCTGCATGGCGCGCCTCCCATGGTCCGGGACGGGCGCTTTCGACCTTTTCATGTCGTTGACATGGGAAGTCAGATCGCCTAGTTCGGCGGGTCCGGAGGGGTGCCCGAGTGGCTAAAGGGGACGGGCTGTAAACCCGTTGGCGTTTGCCTACGTTGGTTCGAATCCAACCCCCTCCACCAGCCCTCCGCGACGGTGCTCGGGCGGGCTCGGAGGATCCGGAGCGTCTTGGTGGAGCGAACGGCCATTGCAGCGAAAGGCCCAGAAACCTCGCGCGGGTGTAGCTCAATGGTAGAGCCCCAGCCTTCCAAGCTGGTTGTGTGGGTTCGATTCCCATCACCCGCTCCAACCACGATTTGCGCGCGACCGCCCGGCGGACCGTCGCGCCAGACCACACCGGGGAAAGGTAGTTATGGCGAAGGCTAGGTTCGAGCGTACGAAGCCGCACTGCAATGTGGGGACGATCGGGCATGTCGATCACGGCAAGACGACGCTGACGGCGGCGATCACCAAGGTTCTGGCGGAGGCCGGCGGGGCGGAGTTCACGTCCTACGACCAGATCGACAAGGCGCCGGAGGAGAAGGCGCGGGGGATCACCATCGCGACGGCGCATGTCGAGTACGAGACCGGCGCGCGCCACTACGCGCACGTGGATTGCCCGGGTCACGCGGACTACGTGAAGAACATGATCACCGGGGCGGCTCAGATGGACGGTGCGATCCTGGTGGTGTCGGCGGCGGACGGCCCGATGCCGCAGACCCGGGAGCACATCCTGCTGGCGCGCCAGGTGGGGGTTCCGGCGATCGTGGTCTACATGAACAAGGTGGACCAGGTGGACGACGAGGAGATTCTGGATCTGGTAGAGCTTGAGGTCCGGGAGTTGCTGTCGAGCTACGACTTCCCGGGCGACGACATTCCGGTGGTGCGGGGCTCGGCGCTTCAGGCTCTGGAGGGCGGCGAGGGTCCGGCGGCGACGGGTTCGGTGCTGGAGCTGATGACGGCGGTTGACGATTACGTTCCTCAGCCGGACCGCCCGAAGGACATGGCGTTTCTGATGCCGATCGAGGACGTGTTCTCGATATCGGGGCGTGGGACGGTTGTGACGGGCCGGATCGAGCGGGGGACGATCAATGTCGGCGAGGAGGTCGAGATCGTCGGGTTGAAGGAGACCTCGAAGACGGTGGTTACGGGCGTGGAGATGTTCCGCAAGCTTCTGGACAGCGGCGAGGCTGGGGACAATGTGGGCTGCCTGCTGCGCGGGGTCGGGCGGACCGAGGTGGAGCGCGGCCAGGTATTGGCGCGTCCGGGTTCGATCACGCCGCACACGAAGTTCAAGGCGGAGGCGTACATTCTGACCAAGGAGGAGGGGGGCCGTCACACGCCGTTCTTCTCGAACTACCGTCCGCAGTTCTACTTCCGGACGACGGACGTGACGGGCCAGGTTGCGTTGCCGGAGGGGACGGAGATGGTGATGCCGGGGGACAACGTCTCGATGGACGTCGAGCTGATCGTGCCCATCGCGATGGACGAGGGTCTGCGGTTCGCGATCCGCGAGGGCGGGCGCACCGTCGGCGCCGGCGTCGTCGCACAGATCATCGAGTAGCAGGTTCGAGCCCGGAGACGGCGGGCGCGGCCACAGGAGTGTAGCTCAATTGGCAGAGCACCGGTCTCCAAAACCGGGGGTTGGGGGTTCGAATCCCTCCACTCCTGCCAGCCGGTGCGGCGTCTGACGGGTGACGGTCGGTCGAGGACAGATGGCGAAAATCAACCCCATCGAGTTCGTTCAGCAGGTTCGCCGCGAGGTCGCCCGGGTGACCTGGCCGAGCCGCCGGGAGACCCTGGTGACGACGGTGATGGTGTTCATCTTCGTCGCCCTGGCCGCGGTGTTCTTCTTCGTGGTGGACCAGATCCTTTCGGTCGCGGTCCGCGCGGTGCTGGGTCTCGGGGGCTAGGGAATGACGGCGCGCTGGTACGTGATCCACGTCTACTCGGGCTTCGAGAACAAGGTCGCCCAGTCGATCCGCGAGCAGGCGGTGCAGAAGCATCTGGACGACATGTTCGACGAGGTCCTGGTGCCGACCGAGGAGGTGGTCCGCATGCGCCGCGGCGCCAAGGTGCGCGCGGACCGGAAGTTCTTCCCGGGCTACGTGCTGATCAAGATGGAGTTGACCGACGAGACATGGCACCTGGTCAAGGACACGCCCAAGGTCACCGGGTTCCTCGGCAGCGGCGGGCACGGCAAGCCGTCGCCGATCTCCGAGGCCGAGACGCAGCGCATCCTGCGCCAGGTCCAGGAGGGGGTAGAGCGGCCCAAGCCGTCGATCACCTTCGACGTCGGCGAGCAGGTCAGGGTCAGCGACGGTCCCTTCACCTCCTTCAACGGAACCGTGGAGGAGATCGACGAGGAACGCGCCCGGCTCAAGGTGGCGGTCTCGATCTTCGGCCGCTCGACCCCGGTCGAGCTCGAATACGCCCAGGTCGAAAAGCTCTGACGGCGGGGCGGTTGGTGGATATCTGAGGCGGCGGGCGAAAGATGGCGAAAAAGGTTGCAGGTTTCATCAAGTTGCAGGTGCCGGCGGGGCAGGCGAATCCGTCGCCCCCCATCGGGCCCGCGCTCGGCCAGCAGGGCGTCAACATCATGGAGTTCTGCAAGGCGTTCAACGCGCACACGCAGAACCAGGAACAGGGCGTGCCGATCCCGACCGTGATCACGGTCTATGCCGACCGCTCGTTCTCGTTCGAGACCAAGACCCCGCCGGCCTCCTATTTCATCAAGCAGGCGGCGCGGCTCGAGTCCGGCGCGAACGAGCCCGGGCACGAGATGGTTGGCGCGGTCCGCATGTCGCAGCTGCGCGAGATCGCGGAGAAGAAGATGGTCGACCTCAACGCCAACGACGTCGAGGCCGCGTGCCGGATGCTCGCCGGGACCGCGCGGTCGATGGGCGTGCAGGTGATGGAGTAAGCCGATGGCCAAGAAGGGAAAGCGCCTCGCCAAGGCCTATGAGGGGATCGACCGCGAGCGGCTCTACGCGCTCGACGAGGCGGTCGGCTTGGTCAAGGAACGCGCCAGCACCAAGTTCGACGAAACCCTGGAATTGTCGATGAATCTCGGGGTGGATCCGCGCCATGCCGACCAGATGGTGCGCGGCGTCGTCTCGCTGCCCAAGGGCACCGGCAAGTCGGTGCGGGTCGCCGTGTTCGCGCGCGGCGACAAGGCGGACGAGGCGCGCGAGGCCGGAGCCGACCTGGTCGGCGCCGAGGACCTCGCCGAGAGCGTCCAGGGCGGCACCATCGATTTCGACCGCTGCGTCGCCACGCCCGACATGATGGCCGTGGTCGGCCGGCTCGGGAAAATCCTCGGCCCGCGCGGGCTGATGCCCAACCCCAAGCTCGGCACCGTCACGCAGGACGTCTCCGAGGCGGTCCGCGCGGCGAAAGGCGGTCAGGTCGAGTTCCGGGTCGAGAAGGCCGGGATCGTCCATGCCGGGATCGGCAAGGCGAGCTTCGCCGAGGACGACATCAAGGAAAACATTCGCGCGCTGGCCGATGCCATCGTCAAGGCCAAGCCGAGCGGCGCGAAGGGAACCTACGTCAAGCGCGTGGCGCTGAGCTCGTCGATGGGCCCGGGCATCAAGCTCGACGTCCAGAGCGTGATCGGCGGGGCATAGGGCCGAGCCATTCTTGCCGCGCCGTCGGTCGGCGCGGCGTGTTCCGACCCGGGCTCCGGCCCGGGAGGAGACCTGTCCGAGACTGCAGGCGCCGCCGGTCGACCGGCGGGTAAGTCCCGCACAGACAGGGGTCGCGAGTTCATCGGTTGCGCTCGTTCCGGGCGCGGGCGGCTCGGGCTTCTGGGACAGGAAGCCGGATCTCCGGAAGGAGGTCCAGTCGCAACCCGACCGGCGGCTTCCGGGCGCCGGTCCGAGAGGAGAGACGATCGTTGAACCGGGCGCAAAAGGAAGAACAGGTCGCCATGCTCAACGCGCTGTTCGGCGCGGCGACCCTTGTGGTGGTAACCAGGCCGGTCGGCCTGACGGTCGCGCAGGCGACCGATCTGCGGCGGCAGATGCGGGATGCCGGCGCGCTCTTCAAGGTCACGAAGAACCGGCTGACCAGGCTCGCGCTCAAGGGCACGGCCTTCGAAGGTCTGGACGGGCTCTTCATCGGCCCCACCGCGATCGCGTATTCCGACGATCCGGTCGCCGCGGCGCGCGTCGCGGTCGACTTCGCGGAGAAGAACGACACGCTCGGCATCATGGGCGGCGGGCTTGGCGAGCAGGTGCTCGACGCCGCCCAGGTGACCGCGCTGGCCAAGCTGCCTTCGCTCGACGAGTTGAGAGGCAGGCTGGTCGGGATGATCCAGACGCCGGCGACCAGGCTTGCCGGCGTGCTGCAGGCGCCGGCGGGTCAGGTGGCCCGCGTGATGGGGGCCTATGCGAACAAGGACGCGGCCTGACCGGCCGCCACGGGTATCTGAGAGGAGAAAGCGAACATGGCTGCCAATCTTGAGCAACTGGTCGAGGATCTGTCGCAGTTGACGGTCATCGAGGCCGCCGAGCTGTCCAAGCTGCTGGAAGACAAGTGGGGCGTGAGCGCGGCGGCGCCGGTCGCTGTCGCCGCCGCGGCGCCGGCCGACGGCGGCGAGGCCGCGGAGGAGAAGACCGAGTTCGATCTGATCCTCGTCAGCTTCGGCGAGAAGAAGATCAACGTCATCAAGGAAGTCCGCGCGATCACCGGGCTCGGCCTCAAGGAGGCCAAGGATCTCGTCGAGGGCGTTCCGAAGCCGGTCAAGGAGGCCGTGTCCAAGGACGAGGCCGACGAGATCAAGACGAAACTCGAGGAAGCCGGGGCGACCGTCGAGGTCAAGTAATTGACCGCCGGTCAACCGCGGGCGGCCGCGATTCCCGGGCGCCGCGCCGACTCCGGCGCGGTATGCCCGGGGGTCCGTCCGCCCCGCGGCGCACGCACAAGTCTGACAGATCGCAGCGCGTTGCACGGCGGCCGCGGCCGCTCCGCCGCGCGCATTTGAAGAGGTGGCAATGGCACAGTCCTTTACCGGTCGGAAACGCATTCGCAAGGAATTCGGTCGCATCCAGGCCGCCGCGGCCATGCCGAACCTCATCGAGGTTCAGAAGACGTCCTACGACAAGTTCCTGCAGATGGATGCCGGCGCCGAGGAGCGCGGCGTCGGCGGGCTCCAGGAAGTGTTCGGCTCGGTCTTCCCGATCAAGGACTTCTCGGAGAACGGCACGCTCGAATTCGTGAAATACGAGCTCGAGCCGCCGAAATACGACGTCGACGAATGCCAGCAGCGCGACATGACCTATGCCGCGCCGCTCAAGGTCACCCTTCGGCTGGTCGTCTTCGATGTCGACGAGGATACCGGGGCGCGCTCGGTCCGCGACATCAAGGAGCAGGATGTCTATATGGGCGACATGCCGCTGATGACGGACAACGGCACCTTCGTCGTCAACGGCACCGAGCGCGTGATCGTCTCCCAGATGCACCGTTCGCCCGGCGTCTTCTTCGACCACGACAAGGGCAAGACCCATTCGTCGGGCAAGTACCTGTTCGCGGCGCGCATCATCCCCTATCGCGGCTCCTGGCTCGATTTCGAGTTCGACGCCAAGGATCTGGTTCATGTCCGCATCGACCGGCGTCGCAAGCTCCCGGTCACCACGCTCCTGTTCGCGCTCGACTCCAGGAAAACCGAAGCGCTGAGGGCCGAACGCGCGGCCGCCGGAGAGGACGTGGCGCCCGAAGAGGTGCACGGCATGACGGTCGAGGAGCTGCTCGACTACTTCTACGACTCGGTGACCTACGAGCGTGTCGAGGACGTCTGGAAGACCGGCTTCGATGCCGAGCGGATGCGCGGCGCCAAGCTGACCGCCGATCTGGTCAACGCGGACGACGGGGAGGTCGTCGCCGAGGCGGGCAGGAAGATGACGCCCGGCCTGGCGCGGCGTCTGGCCGAGGCCGGGCTGACGCATCTCCGCGTCGAGGACGAAGACCTGATCGGCCAGCATCTGGCCGAGGACCTGATCGACGAAGAGACCGGCGAGATCCACCTCGAGGCGGGCAACGAGATTACCGAGGAGGCCCTTGCCGAGTTGAAGGAGGCGGGGGTCGCCGCGCTCAAGACCCTGTGGATCGATCACACCAATGTCGGGCCCTACATCCTCAACAGCCTCGGGGTGGACCGGAACAGGTCGCGCGAAGAAGCGCTGATGGACATCTACCGTGTGATGCGTCCCGGCGAGCCGCCGACGCTCGACAGCGCGGAAACGATGTTCAACACGCTCTTCTTCGATGCGGAGCGTTACGACCTCTCCGCTGTCGGACGGGTGAAGATGAACGCGCGCCTCGGACTCGAGACCGAGGACTCCGTGCGCACCCTGCGCAAGCAGGACATCCTCGCGGTCGTCAAGACGCTGGTCGAGCTCAAGGACGGGATCGGCGAAGTCGACGACATCGACCATCTCGGCAACCGGCGCGTGCGCTCGGTGGGCGAGCTGATGGAGAACCAGTACCGGATCGGCCTGCTGCGCGTGGAACGCGCGATCCGCGAGCGCATGGGGGCGCTCGAGCTCGATTCGGTGATGCCGCACGACCTGATCAACGCGAAGCCCGCGGCCGCCGCGGTGCGCGAGTTCTTCGGCTCCTCGCAGCTCTCCCAGTTCATGGACCAGACCAACCCGCTGTCGGAGATCACCCACAAGCGGCGGCTGTCGGCGCTCGGCCCCGGCGGCCTCACGCGGGAACGAGCCGGGTTCGAGGTGCGCGACGTGCACCCCACCCATTACGGCCGCATCTGCCCGATCGAGACCCCGGAGGGGCCCAATATCGGCCTGATCAACTCGCTCGCGACCTTCGCCCGGGTCAACCGCTACGGTTTCATCGAGACGCCCTACCGCAAGGTCGTCAACGGCAAGGTCACCGACGATGTGCGCTATCTCTCGGCGATCGACGAGGCCAACTACACCATCGCCCAGGCTAACGCCAATCTCGACCGCAACGGCAAGTTCACCGACGACCTGGTGAGTTGCCGCCGGGGCGGCGAGTTCGTTCTCGCATTGCCGGAGACCATCGGCTTCATCGACGTCTCGCCCAAGCAGCTGGTGTCGGTGGCCGCGGCGCTGATCCCGTTCCTCGAGAACGACGACGCGAACCGCGCGCTCATGGGCTCGAACATGCAGCGTCAGGCGGTGCCGCTGATCCAGACCGAGGCTCCGCTGGTCGGAACCGGGATGGAGGAGGCGGTGGCGCGCGGCTCCGGCGCGACGATCGTCTCCCGGCGCGGCGGAATGGTCGACCAGATGGACGGCACGCGCATCGTGGTGCGCGCCACCGAGGAGACCTCGCTGTCTGCGCCCGGCGTCGACATCTACAATCTGCGCAAGTTCCAGCGCTCCAACCAGAACACCTGCATCAACCAGCGCCCGCTGGTGAAGGTCGGCGACCGGGTGAACGCCGGCGACATCATCGCCGACGGGCCGTCGACCCATCTCGGGGAGCTCGCGCTCGGGCGCAACGTGCTCGTGGCCTTCATGCCGTGGCACGGCTACAACTTCGAGGACTCGATCCTGATCTCCGAGCGCATCGCGCGCGAGGACGTCTTCACCTCGATCCATATCGAGGAATTCGACGTCATGGCCCGCGATACCAAGCTGGGCCAGGAAGAGATCACCCGCGACATTCCCAATGTCGGCGAGGAGGCGCTGAAGAACCTCGACGAGGCGGGCATCGTCTATATCGGCGCCGAGGTGAATCCCGGCGACATCCTGGTCGGCAAGGTGACGCCGAAGGGCGAGAGCCCGATGACGCCGGAAGAGAAGTTGCTGCGCGCGATCTTCGGCGAGAAGGCGTCCGACGTCCGCGACACCTCGCTGCGGCTGCCGCCCGGCGTCAACGGGACGGTGGTGGAAGTCCGCGTGTTCTCGCGGCGCGGCGTCGACAAGGACGAGCGCGCGCTCGCGATCGAACGCGAGGAGATCGAACGACTGGCCAAGGACCACGACGACGAACGCGCCATCCTGGAGCGCAGCTATCAGGCGCGGCTCAGGGATCTGCTGTCCGGCCAGAAGACGGTCAGCGGCCCCGGTGACGAGGCGGCCGGCAGCCGGGTCACCCAGGCCGTCATGGAGAAGTACTCGGCGAGGCAGCTCGCGCAATTCGTCGTCGAGAACGAAGCCGCCATGGCCGATGTCGAGGCGCTCAAGGCGCAGTTCGACGAGAGCGAGAAGCGCCTCCAGGACCGGTTCGACAGCAAGGTCGACAAGCTTCAGGCGGGCGACGAAATGCCGCCCGGCGTGATGAAGATGGTCAAGGTCTATGTCGCGGTGAAGCGCAAGCTCCAGCCCGGCGACAAGATGGCCGGCCGTCACGGCAACAAGGGGGTGATCTCCAAGATCGTGCCGATGGAGGACATGCCCTATCTCGACGACGGAACCCCGGTCGATATCGTGCTGAACCCGCTCGGCGTGCCGTCCCGGATGAATGTCGGGCAGATCCTGGAGACCCATCTCGGCTGGGCTTCGGCCGGGCTCGGGCGCCGGGTGGGCGAGACCCTCGACAAGGTGCTGCGCAACGGCAGGATCAACGCCGTCCGCAAGCAGCTCAGGTCGATCTACGGCAAGGCGGTGCACGACGAGGTGGTCGCGGAGCTCGGCGACGACGAGGTCATCGAGCTCGGCCAGAACCTGCGTTCGGGCGTGCCGATGGCGACCCCGGTGTTCGACGGCGCGCACGAGGTCGACATCGTCGAGGCGCTGGAGATGGCCGGGCTGGATTCGAGCGGCCAGGCCAAGCTGTGGGACGGCAGGACGGGCGAGCCCTTCGACCGCTCGGTCACCGTCGGCTACATCTACATGATGAAGCTGCACCACCTGGTCGACGACAAGATCCATGCCCGCTCGATCGGCCCTTACAGCCTCGTCACGCAGCAGCCGCTGGGCGGCAAGGCGCAGTTCGGGGGCCAGCGCTTCGGCGAGATGGAGGTGTGGGCGCTCGAAGGCTACGGCGCCGCCTACACGTTGCAGGAGATGCTGACCGTCAAGTCGGACGACGTCTCCGGCCGGACCAAGGTCTACGAATCGATCGTGCGCGGCGACGACACGTTCGAAGCCGGCATTCCCGAGTCATTCAACGTTCTCGTCAAGGAGCTGAAGTCGCTCTGTCTCAACGTCGAGCTCAACCAGCGGTCCTGACGGACCTCCGGGCACACTACGACGGGCAGCAGGCAACTCGGCCACGCAAGGGATGAAGTCATGAACGAACTCATCAACATTTTCGGGCAGATCGCCAACGCGCAGAGCTTCGACGAGATTTGCATTTCCATCGCCAGCCCGGACCGCATCCGCTCGTGGTCCTATGGCGAGATCAAGAAGCCGGAGACCATCAACTACCGCACCTTCAAGCCGGAGCGGGACGGGCTGTTCTGCGCCCGGATCTTCGGCCCGATCAAGGACTACGAATGCCTGTGCGGCAAGTACAAGCGGATGAAGTATCGCGGCATCATCTGCGAGAAATGCGGCGTCGAGGTGACGCTGTCGAAGGTCCGCCGCGAGCGCATGGGACATATCGAGCTCGCCGCGCCGGTCGCCCATATCTGGTTCCTGAAATCGTTGCCGAGCCGCATCGGCCTGCTGCTCGACATGACGCTGAAGGACATCGAGCGGGTCCTCTATTTCGAGAACTTCGTCGTGATCGACCCCGGGATGACGCCTCTCGAGGAGAAGAGGCTGCTTTCCGAGGAAGACTACATGCAGGCCCAGGACGAGTTCGGCGAGGACATGTTCACCGCCGGAATCGGGGCCGAGGCGCTGAAGATCATGCTCTCGGCGATCGATCTCGACGAGGAGCGCACGCAGCTTCGGATCGACCTCAAGGAGACCCGGTCGGAGGCCAAGCGCAAGAAGCTCGTCAAGCGGCTCAAGCTGGTCGAGGCGTTCATCGATTCAGGCACCCGGCCGGAATGGATGATCCTCGACATCGTTCCGGTGATCCCGCCGGAGCTGCGCCCGCTGGTGCCGCTCGACGGCGGCCGTTTCGCCACCTCCGACCTCAACGACCTGTACCGGCGGGTGATCAACCGCAACAACCGCCTCAAGCGGCTGATCGAGCTGCGGGCGCCCGATATCATCGTGCGCAACGAAAAGCGCATGTTGCAGGAATCGGTCGATGCGCTGTTCGACAACGGCCGGCGCGGCCGGGTCATCACCGGAGCCAACAAGCGTCCGCTCAAGTCGTTGAGCGACATGCTGAAGGGGAAGCAGGGCCGCTTCCGGCAGAACCTGCTCGGCAAGCGCGTCGACTATTCCGGCCGTTCGGTGATCGTGGTCGGGCCGGAGCTCAAGCTGCACCAGTGCGGGCTGCCCAAGAAGATGGCGCTGGAGCTGTTCAAGCCGTTCATCTACTCGCGCCTCGAACTGTACGGCATGGCGAGCACCATCAAGGCCGCCAAGCGGATGGTCGAGAAGGAGCGCCCCGAGGTCTGGGACATCCTGGAAGAGGTGATCCGCGAGCATCCGGTGCTGCTCAACCGGGCGCCGACGCTGCACCGGCTGGGCATCCAGGCTTTCGAGCCGGTCCTGATCGAGGGCAAGGCGATCCAGCTTCACCCGCTGGTCTGCACCGCCTTCAACGCCGATTTCGACGGCGACCAGATGGCGGTCCACGTGCCGCTGTCGCTGGAGGCGCAGCTCGAAGCCCGCGTCCTGATGATGTCGACCAACAACATCCTCAGCCCGGCCAACGGCAAGCCCATCATCGTTCCGTCGCAGGACATCGTGCTCGGCCTCTACTACCTGACGCTCGAACGGGACGGCCAGCACGGCGAGGGGATGGTGTTCGCCGGCATCGGCGAGCTGGAGCAGGCCCTCGATACCGGCGCGGTCGACCTGCACGCCAAGGTCGAGGTCCGGATCGACGGAGTCGACGCGGACGGGGAAGCGGCCAGGGTCCGCCTCCGGACCACGCCCGGCCGCGCGCTGCTCACCCAGATCCTGCCGCGCCATCCCGACGTCAGCACGGCGCTGCTGAACCAGCTCCTGACCAAGAAGGAGATCTCCAACGTCATCGACATCGTCTACCGCCATTGCGGCCAGAAGGAGACGGTGATCTTCGCCGACCGGCTGATGGGGATGGGCTTCGCGCATGCCTGCAAGGCCGGCATTTCCTTCGGCAAGGACGACCTCGTCATCCCGCCGGCCAAGGAAAACCTCGTCTCGGAAGCGCATGACAGCGTCAAGCAGTTCGAGCAGCAGTACCAGGAAGGCCTGATCACCCAGGGCGAGAAATACAACAAGGTCGTCGATGCCTGGTCGCACTGCACCGACGAGGTGGCCAAGAAGATGATGGAGGGGATTTCCAATCCCGAACCCGGCCAGCCGGTCAACTCGGTCTACATGATGGCCGATTCGGGCGCGCGCGGCTCGGCCGCCCAGATGAAGCAGCTCGCCGGAATGCGCGGCCTGATGGCGAAGCCGTCGGGCGAGATCATCGAGACGCCGATCATCTCCAACTTCAAGGAGGGGCTGTCGGTTCTCGAATACTTCAACTCCTCGCACGGCGCGCGCAAGGGGCTCGCCGATACCGCGCTCAAGACGGCGAACTCGGGATACCTCACGCGGCGGCTCGTCGATGTCGCGCAGGACTGCACGGTCATCGAGGAAGATTGCGGGACCGAGCAGGGGCTTACCGTCCGCGCCGTGGTCGAGGGCGGAGAGGTGGTGGAGACGCTGGCCGAGCGGGTGCTCGGACGCTGCGCCGCCGTTGAGATCGTCGATCCCCTGAACGGCAAGGCGCTGGTTCCGGCCGGCACGCTGATCGACGAGGCGATCGTCGAGACCATCGACCAGGCCGGGATCGAATCGGTGAAGATCCGTTCGGTCCTGACCTGCGAGTCCAAGGGCGGCGTCTGCGCGTCCTGCTACGGGCGCGATCTCGCCCGCGGCACGCGGGTCAATCTCGGCGAGGCGGTCGGGATCATGGCGGCACAGTCGATCGGCGAGCCGGGCACCCAGCTCACCATGCGCACGTTCCATGTCGGCGGAGCCGCCCAGCGCGGCGCCGAGCAGTCGAGCGTCGAGGCGGCGTTCGACGCCACCGTCAGGGTTCGCAACCGCAACGTCGTCATCGACAGCGAGGGCCGTCCGGTGGTGGTCGCGCACAATACCGAGCTGGTGCTGGAAGACGACCAGGGGCGCGAGCGGGCGAGCCATCGCGTGCCCTACGGCGCGAGGCTCCTCGCCGACGAGGGAACCGCCATCGAGAAGGGCGCGAAGCTCGTCGAGTGGGACCCGCATACCCGGCCGATCATCACCGAGCGGGAGGGCATCGCCAACTATGTCGACCTGGTCGACGGCACCTCGATGGCCGACGTGGTGGACGAGGCGACCGGCATCTCCAGCAAGGAGGTGATCGACTGGAAGCAGCACAAGGGCACCGATCTCCGCCCCAGGATCACGCTGCGCGACGACGATGGAGAAGTGGTGCAGCTCCCCAACGGGACCGAGGCGCGCTACTACCTGTCCGTCGGCGCCATCCTGTCGGTCGAGCCGGGCACCAGGGTCCATGCCGGCGACGTGCTGGCGCGAATCCCGCGGGAGACCGCGACGACGCGCGACATCACCGGCGGCCTGCCGCGGGTGGCCGAGCTTTTCGAGGCGCGCAAGCCCAAGGACTTCGCGGTGATCAGCGAGGGTCCCGGCCGGGTCGAGTTCGGCAAGGACTACAAGGCCAAGCGCCGGATCATCGTCCGTCCCGAGGAGGAGGGCGCCGAGCCGGTCGAGTACCTGCTGCCCAAGAGCAAGCATGTGAGCGTCCAGGAGGGCGACCATGTCGAGCGCGGCGATGCGCTGATGGACGGCAGCCCGGTGCCGCACGACATCCTGCGCGTGCTGGGGATCGAGGAGCTGGCTTCCTACCTGATCGACGAGATCCAGGACGTCTACCGGCTGCAGGGCGTGAAGATCAACGACAAGCACATCGAGGTGATCGTTCGCCAGATGCTGCAAAAGGTGGAGATCGTCGACCCGGGCGACACCACTTTCCTGATCGGCGAGCAGGTTGACCGGCTGGAGTACGAGGCCGTCAACGCGGCGGCCGAAGCCGAATCGCTGGAGCCGGCGACGTCCGAGCCGGTGCTGCAGGGCATCACCAAGGCGTCGCTCCAGACCCAGTCGTTCATCTCCGCGGCATCGTTCCAGGAGACCACGCGGGTGCTGACCGAGGCGGCGATTTCGGGCCGGGTCGACCAGCTCTCCGGGCTCAAGGAAAACGTCATCGTGGGCCGCCTGATCCCCGCCGGAACCGGCGCGTTCATGAACCGGATGCGCGAGCTGGCGGCGGTCAAGGACCGCGACATGGCCGAGCTCGCGGCGGCCGAGGAGCCGGCCCAGCTGACCGACGAGAGCGACGATCCGGCGGTGCCGGTCGGCGAGTAGCGGGCCGACCCGGCAGGCGAAAACGGCGCGCTCAACTCCCTTGAAATCCGGGCGTTTCCGGGTTGACGGGGGTTGGGCGCGCCACTATATTCCGGCGCTCATTTCGGGGGCTGGCGGTAGGAGCGGGTCCTAGACGCAGTTCCCACTTGAGCCGGGACGAAAAGTCGAACCGGGATCGCGGAGATCCCAAGCCAGCCGCGGCGCGCAAGGCGACCGCGGTCGCGTTTGTCTTGCGGACGGGGTTCCGCGCGCGGAACGCGGTGGAAAGGAAGAGGTGGCGTGCCGACGATCAACCAGCTGATTCGGAAACCGCGGTCTCCGGAGGTCGTGCGCAACAAGGTGCCGGCCATGCAGGGTTGCCCGCAGAAGCGCGGCGTCTGCACCCGCGTCTATACGACCACGCCGAAGAAGCCGAACTCGGCGCTGCGCAAGGTCGCGCGGGTCCGCCTCACCAACGGGTTCGAGGTGACGAGCTATATCCCGGGCGAAGGGCATAACCTCCAGGAACACTCGGTGGTGCTGATCCGGGGCGGGCGCGTCAAGGACCTGCCCGGCGTGCGCTACCACATCATCCGCGGCACGCTCGACACCCAGGGCGTTGCCGACCGCCGCCAGCGCCGTTCCAAGTACGGCGCCAAACGGCCCAAGTAAGCGGGGATCCGGGGATGCCGAGACGGCGCGCGGCGGAGAAGCGGGAGGTCCTGCCGGACCCCAAATACGGCGATGCGGTGCTGACCAAGTTCATTAACTGCATCATGCTCCAGGGCAAAAAATCCTCCGCCGAGAAGATCGTCTACGGCGCTCTCGAAACCATCGAGCGCCGCTCCGGCCAGAACGGGCTGCGGGTGTTCCACGAGGCGCTGGAAAACGTCAAGCCGATGGTCGAGGTGCGTTCGCGCCGCGTCGGCGGGGCGACCTATCAGGTGCCGGTCGAGGTTCGCCAGTCGCGCCGCCAGGCGCTCGCGCTGCGCTGGATCATCGAGAGCGCGCGCAACCGTTCCGAGTACACGATGGCCGAAAGGCTGTCGAACGAACTTCAGGACGCGGCGAGCTTGCGCGGAGCCGCGGTCAAGAAGCGGGAAGACACCCACAGGATGGCGGAGGCCAACAAGGCCTTCTCCCATTACCGCTGGTAGCAATCTCTTCCCGCCCGGATCGGTCATGCCGCGCAAGACGCCAATTTCCCGCTACCGCAATATCGGCATCATGGCCCATATCGATGCCGGCAAGACGACCACGACGGAACGCGTGCTCTACTACACCGGCCGGTCCTACAAGCTCGGCGAGGTCCACGAGGGCACCGCCACCATGGACTGGATGGAGCAGGAGCAGGAACGCGGCATAACCATCACCTCGGCCGCGACGACCTGTTTCTGGCGCGATTGCCGGGTCAACATCATCGACACTCCCGGCCATGTCGACTTCACCATCGAGGTCGAGCGAAGCCTCAGGGTGCTGGACGGCGCGGTCGCCGTGTTCGACAGCGTCGCCGGGGTCGAACCGCAATCCGAGACCGTCTGGCGCCAGGCCGACAAGTACCGGGTGCCGCGCATCTGCTTCGTCAACAAGATGGACCGGGTCGGCGCCGACTTCCCGCGCTGCGTGGAGATGATCGAGGACCGCCTGGGCGCGCGGCCCCTGGTCCTGCAACTCCCGATCGGCGTCGAGGCGGGCTATGCCGGCGTGGTCGATCTGGTCCGGATGAAGGCGGTCGTCTGGAAGGACGAAACCCTCGGGGCCGAATTCGTCGAGGGCGAGATCCCCGCGGACCTCGCCGACAGCGCGCGGCGCTTCCGGGAATCCCTCATCGAAGTCGCCGTCGAGCAGGACGACGCGGCGATGGAAGCCTATCTGGAGGGCACCGAACCCGACGAAGAGACGCTCAGGGCCTGTATCCGCAAAGGCACGGTCGCCGGCGCCTTCGTGCCGGTGCTCAACGGCTCGGCGTTCAAGAACAAGGGCGTGCAGCCGCTGCTCGATGCCGTGATCGACTATCTCCCGGCGCCCGACGAGACCCACGCGATTCGCGGCGTGGAGATGCGCACCGACAAGGAAATCGTGCGCAGCAACAGCGACGACGAGCCGTTTTCCGCGCTGGCCTTCAAGATCATGACAGACCCCTTCGTGGGGTCTCTTTCGTTTATCAGGATCTATTCCGGGGTCCTCAAGAGCGGGGAGACCATCCTCAACACCGTCAAGGGAAAGCGCGAGCGGGTCGGCCGGATGCTCCTGATGCACGCGAATTCGCGCGAGGAGGCGAGCCAGGCGCATGCCGGCGACATCGTCGCGCTGGCCGGTCTGAAGGACACCACCACCGGCGAGACACTGTCCGACCCGCGCCATCCGGTGGTGCTGGAACGGATCGAGTTCCCCGATCCGGTGATCGAGATCGCGGTCGAGCCCAAGACCAAGTCGGATCAGGAGAAGATGTCCTCCGCGCTCGGCCGTCTCGCCCAGGAGGATCCGAGCTTCCGGGTCTCGGTCGACGCGGAGAGCGGACAGACCGTTCTCAAGGGGATGGGCGAGCTCCACCTGGAAATCCTGGTCGACCGCATGCGCCGGGAATTCCGGGTCGACGCCAATGTGGGCATGCCCCAGGTGGCCTATCGCGAGACCGTCTCCAAGGCGGTCGAGCACGAATACACCCACCGCAAGCAGACCGGCGGCGCCGGGCAGTACGCCAAGCTGGCGCTCCGCTTCGAGCCGGGCGAGCGGGGAAGCGGAAACGACTTCGTCAGTTCGGTAAGGGGCGGCACGGTACCGCGCGAGTTCATCCCCGCGGTGGAAAAGGGTATTCGGGGCGCGAGCGAGGTCGGCGTGCTCGCCGGGTTCCCGGTGATCGACGTCGCGGTGACGCTCTTGGACGGCGACAGCCACGAGGTCGACTCGTCCGCGGTGGCGTTCGAGATCGCGGCCCGAGCGGCGTTTCGCGAGGGCGTGTCGCGCGCCGCGCCGAAGCTGCTGGAGCCGGTGATGCGGCTGGAAGTGGTGACGCCGGAGGACTATCTCGGCGACATCATCGGCGATCTGCAGGGCCGGCGCGGCCAGATCAGCGCGATGGACGGCCGGGGCAACGCCAGCGTCGTCACCGCGATCGTGCCGCTCGCCAACATGTTCGGCTACGTCAACAACCTGCGTTCGATGAGCCAGGGGCGGGCCCAGTTCACGATGCATTTCGACCATTACGAGCAGGTTCCGCAAGGCATCGCGGAAGAAGTCCGCGCCAAGATGGCGTAGCCGCAGTCGGCCAGACCGGACCGGGGAAGGATTGAGATGGCGAAGGCTAGGTTCGAGCGTACGAAGCCGCACTGCAATGTGGGGACGATCGGGCATGTCGATCACGGCAAGACGACGCTGACGGCGGCGATCACCAAGGTTCTGGCGGAGGCCGGCGGGGCGGAGTTCACGTCCTACGACCAGATCGACAAGGCGCCGGAGGAGAAGGCGCGGGGGATCACCATCGCGACGGCGCATGTCGAGTACGAGACCGGCGCGCGCCACTACGCGCACGTGGATTGCCCGGGTCACGCGGACTACGTGAAGAACATGATCACCGGGGCGGCTCAGATGGACGGTGCGATCCTGGTGGTGTCGGCGGCGGACGGCCCGATGCCGCAGACCCGGGAGCACATCCTGCTGGCGCGCCAGGTGGGGGTTCCGGCGATCGTGGTCTACATGAACAAGGTGGACCAGGTGGACGACGAGGAGATTCTGGATCTGGTAGAGCTTGAGGTCCGGGAGTTGCTGTCGAGCTACGACTTCCCGGGCGACGACATTCCGGTGGTGCGGGGCTCGGCGCTTCAGGCTCTGGAGGGCGGCGAGGGTCCGGCGGCGACGGGTTCGGTGCTGGAGCTGATGACGGCGGTTGACGATTACGTTCCTCAGCCGGACCGCCCGAAGGACATGGCGTTTCTGATGCCGATCGAGGACGTGTTCTCGATATCGGGGCGTGGGACGGTTGTGACGGGCCGGATCGAGCGGGGGACGATCAATGTCGGCGAGGAGGTCGAGATCGTCGGGTTGAAGGAGACCTCGAAGACGGTGGTTACGGGCGTGGAGATGTTCCGCAAGCTTCTGGACAGCGGCGAGGCTGGGGACAATGTGGGCTGCCTGCTGCGCGGGGTCGGGCGGACCGAGGTGGAGCGCGGCCAGGTATTGGCGCGTCCGGGTTCGATCACGCCGCACACGAAGTTCAAGGCGGAGGCGTACATTCTGACCAAGGAGGAGGGGGGCCGTCACACGCCGTTCTTCTCGAACTACCGTCCGCAGTTTTACTTCCGGACGACGGACGTGACGGGCCAGGTTGCGTTGCCGGAGGGGACGGAGATGGTGATGCCGGGGGACAACGTCTCGATGGACGTCGAGCTGATCGTGCCCATCGCGATGGACGAGGGTCTGCGGTTCGCGATCCGCGAGGGCGGGCGCACCGTCGGCGCCGGCGTCGTCGCACAGATCATCGAGTAGCACCCGGCCAGGGGCGGAGAGCAGCAAATGGATAACCAGAACATACGCATCCGCCTCAAGGCGTTCGACCACCGGATACTCGACCAGTCGACCGGCGAGATCGTCAACACGGCCAAGCGCACCGGCGCCGAGGTGCGCGGCCCGATCCCGCTGCCCACGCGGATCGAGAAGTTCACGGTGCTGCGTTCGCCCCATATCGACAAGAAATCGCGCGAGCAGTTCGAGATCCGCACCCACAAGCGGCTGCTCGACATCATCGATCCGACGCCGCAGACGGTCGACGCGCTGATGAAGCTCGACCTCGCCGCCGGCGTCGATGTCGAGATCAAGCTCTGAGGACGGATCGATGCGGACCGGTCTTATAGCCCAGAAGCTCGGCATGACCCGCGCCTTCCGCGACGACGGCTCGCACGTGCCGGTGACGGTGCTCAAGGTGGACAACTGCCAGGTCGTCGCGGTCAAGACGGCGGAACGCGACGGGTACACGGCGCTCCAGCTCGGCGTCGGCGCGGCCAAGGTCAAGAACGTCTCGAAGCCGATGCGGGGCCACTTCGCGAAGTCCAGGGTCGAGCCCAAGCGGAAGCTCGCCGAATTCCGCGTCTCCGACGACGCGGTGATCGACGTGGGCGCCGAGTTGACCGCGGACCATTTCGTCTCCGGCCAGCATGTCGACGTGGTCGGCACCAGCATCGGCAAGGGCTTCGCCGGTGCGATGAAGCGGCACAATTTCGGCGGTCTGGAGGCGAGCCACGGGGTGTCCATCAGCCACCGGAGCCACGGCTCCACCGGCAACAGCCAGGACCCGGGCAAGGTGTTCAAAGGCAAGAAGATGGCCGGCCATCTCGGCGATGCCCGGACCACGGTGCAGAACCTGGAGATCCATTCGACCGACGCCGACCGCGGGCTGATCCTGGTCGCGGGCGCGGTGCCCGGCGCCAAGGGCGGCTATGTCCTGGTTTCCGACGCGAAGAAACGCCGGGCTCCCGACGGGCTGCCTTTTCCGGGCGCCGTGAGGGCGGCGGAGGAGACGCCGGCGGAGCCGGCCGAACCGGAGTCGGAGCAGGCCGAGGAACGGGAGGGGGACGGCGATGAAGATTGATGTCGTGACCCTCGACAACAAGAAGGCCGGCTCCATCGAGCTTGCCGAGCCGGTCTTCGGAGCGCCGGTCCGCGGCGACATCCTCGCGCGCGTCGTCAACTGGCAGCGCGCCAAGCGGCGCGCCGGGACCCACAACACCAGGGGCATCAGCGAAATTCGCGGAACCACCGCCAAGCCCTACAAGCAGAAGGGCACCGGACGCGCCCGCCACGGCAGCCGCCGGTCGCCCCAGTTCGCGGGCGGCGCGGTGACGTTCGGTCCCAAGCCGCGCAGCCATGCTCACAAGCTGCCCAAGAAGGTACGCCGGCTCGCGCTGCGTTCGGCGCTGTCGAGCAAGCGCGAGGAAGGGCAGCTGATCATCCTCGACGCCGCGAAGGCGGACGATCACAAGACCGCCGCCCTGGCCGAGCGGATCGCCGCTCTCGGATGGACGTCGGCGCTGATCATCGACGGGCCGGAGCTCGACCCCAACTTCGCCCGCGCCGCCGCCAACCTGCCCAATATCGACGTCCTGCCGCAGCAGGGCGCCAATGTCTACGACATCCTGCGGCGCGAGACGCTGGTGCTGACGCGCGACGCGGTGACCCATCTGGAGGAGCGGCTGTCATGAAGCGCACCGGTCCCGTCCGGGTCTCCGAGGGCCGCGCCTGCGAGCTGCTGCGTTCGCCGATCATCACCGAGAAGTCGACGATGGCGAGCGAGCACAACCAGATCACCTTCCGCGTGCCGCTCGACGCCACCAAGCCCGAGATCAAGGCGGCGGTGGAGAAGCTGTTCGGCGTCGAGGTCACCGCGGTCAACACGATCCGCCAGAAGGGCAAGACGAAGCGTTTCCGCGGCCGCATCGGAAAGCGGTCGGACTACAAGAAGGCCATGGTCTCGCTCGCCGAAGGCCAATCGATCGACGTGACGACGGGGGTCTAGGCGATGGCGCTGAAGAAATACAACCCGGTCACGTCTTCGCAGCGCGGGCTGATCCTCGTCGACCGCTCGGAGCTGTGGAAGGGTCGCCCGGTCAAGAAGCTGACCGAGGGCCTGTCCGCCAAGGGCGGGCGCAACAACGCGGGCCGGATCACCGCCAGGCGGCGCGGCGGCGGCCACAAGCGGCTCTACCGCAAGATCGATTTCAAGCGGCGCAAGTTCGACGTGCCCGCCACGGTCGAGCGGATCGAATACGACCCCAACCGGTCGGCCTTCATCGCGCTGCTCAAATACGAGGACGGGGAGCAGAGCTACATCATCGCGCCCCAGCGACTCGCTGCCGGCGATGTGGTGGTTGCCGGCAGGTCGGTGGACGTCAAGCCGGGAAACGCCATGCCGATGGAGAACATCCCGGTCGGCACGATCATCCACAATATCGAGATGCGCCCCGGAAAGGGCGCGCAGATCGCGCGTGCGGCGGGCACCTATGCGCAGCTCGTCGGCAAGGATTCGGGCTACGCCCAGCTCCGCCTGACCTCGGGCGAGGCGCGGATGGTGCCGGCGCGCTGCATGGCGACGATCGGCGCGGTCTCCAATTCGGACAACCAGAACATCAAGAAGGCCAAGGCGGGACGAAACCGCTGGCTGGGCAAGCGGCCTTCGGTGCGCGGCGTCGCGATGAACCCGGTCGACCATCCGCATGGCGGCGGCGAGGGCCGGAGCTCGGGCGGCCGCCACCCGGTGACGCCGTGGGGCGTGCCGACCAAGGGCAAGCGGACGCGGCGCAAGAAGAAGAGCGACGCGCTCATCATGCGCCGGCGTCACAAGAGATAGAGGGGGCAGACGGTGTCTCGTTCGGTTTGGAAAGGGCCCTTCGTGGACGGCTATCTGCTCAAGAAAGCCGAGAAGGTCCGCGAGTCGGGGCGCAAGGAGATCATCAGGACGTGGTCCCGGCGCTCCACCATTCTCCCGCAATTCGTGGGGCTCACCTTCGGCGTTCACAACGGCCAGAAATTCCTGCCCGTTCTGGTGACCGAGAACATGGTCGGCCACAAATTCGGCGAGTTCGCGATGACGCGCACCTATCACGGCCACGCGGCCGACAAGCGCGCCAGGCGGGGCTGAGATGGGCAAGCCGTCGGCACCGCCGCGCCTGGGCGAGAACGAGGCGATGGCCTATCTCAAGGCCATCCACGTCAGCCCGCGCAAGCTCAACCTGGTCGCGCAGATGATCCGCGGCATGGACGCCTCGACGGCGCTCTCCGCGCTCTCGTTCTCGCGCCGGCGCGTCGCCAAGGACGTCCGCAAGGTGCTGCAATCGGCGATCGCCAACGCGGAGAACAACCATCAGCTCGATGTCGACCGGCTGGTCGTGGCCGAAGCGCATGTCGGGCGCAGCTTCGTGATGAAGAGGTTTCGCGCGCGCGCCCGCGGCCGCGTCGGGCGGCTGGAAAAACCGTTCAGCAACCTGACCGTCGTGGTGCGCGAACGCGAGGAAGACGAGGAACACGCCTGATGGGTCAGAAGGTCAATCCGGTAGGGCTCAGGGTCGGCATCAACCGCACCTGGGATTCGCGGTGGTACGCCGATACGCAGTACGGCGATCTGCTGCACGAGGATCTCAAGCTTCGCGACTACCTGTTCAAGCGCCTGTCGCAGGCCGGGGTCAGCCGCGTGGTCATCGAACGGCCGGCCAAGAAGGCCCGGGTGACGATCCATTCCGCCCGGCCGGGCGTGGTGATCGGCAAGAAGGGCGCCGATATCGAGAAGCTGCGCCAGGACGTCTCCCGGATGACCGATTCGGACGTCCACATCAACATCGTGGAATTCCGCAAGCCGGAGATCGACGCCAAGCTGGTGGCCGAGAACATCGCCCAGCAGCTCGAGCGCCGGGTCGCGTTCCGCCGCGCGATGAAGCGCTCCGTCCAGTCGGCGATGCGGCTTGGCGCCGAAGGCATCCGGATCAATTGCGGCGGCCGGCTCGGCGGGGCCGAGATCGCGCGGATGGAATGGTACCGCGAGGGCCGGGTGCCGCTGCATACGCTGCGCGCCAACGTCGATTACGGGATCGCCACGGCGCGGACCACCTACGGCACCTGCGGCGTCAAGGTGTGGGTCTTCAAGGGCGAGATCATGGCCCACGACCCGATGGCGCTCGACAGGACCAACCAGGAAATGCAGACCGCCCGCTAGGCGGCGCCGGGGGTACGGAGCGATGCTGAGCCCGAAGCGAACCAAGTTCAGAAAGGCCCACAAGGGCCGCATCCACGGCAACGCGAAGGCCGGCACGACGCTCAATTTCGGCGCCTACGGGCTGAAGGCGATGGGGCCGGGCCGCGTCACCGCGCGCCAGATCGAGGCCTCGCGCCGCGCGATCACGCGCCACATGAAGCGCTCGGGCCGGGTCTGGATCCGCATCTTCCCCGACGTTCCGGTGTCGCAGAAACCGGCCGAGGTGCGCCAGGGCAAGGGCAAGGGGACGCCCGAATACTGGGCGTGCCGGGTCAAGCCGGGCCGGATCATGTTCGAGATCGACGGCGTGCCCGACGACGTGGCGCGCTCCGCGCTGTCGCTCGCCGCCGCGAAGCTGCCGATTCCCGTCCGCTTCGTGCGGCGCCTGGCGGGGGGGCATTGACGATGAAGGCCGCGGAAGTCAGGCAAAAGACGCCCGACGAGCTCGCCGAGGCGCTGAGGGCGCTCCGCAAGGAAGCCCTCAATCTCAGATTCCAGCGCGCCAGCGGGCAGCTTGAGGCCACGTCCCGCGTGCGCGAGGTCAGGCGCGACATCGCGCGCATCCAGACCATTGTCAACGAGCGCCGCCGCGCGGCCGAAGGGGAGGGCTGAGCGGTGCCGAGACGGGTTCTGCAAGGCGTCGTGGTAAGCGACAAGATGGACAAGACCGTGGTGGTCCGGGTTGAACGCCGCGTGCGGCACCCGATCTACAAGAAGATCATCCGCCGGTCCGGCAAGTTCACGGCGCACGACGCCGCGAACCGGTGCAGGGAAGGCGATGTGGTGCGTATCCGCGAATGCCGGCCGCTGTCCAGGTCCAAGCGGTGGGAGGTGATCGACGAGGCGGGCGCCGCCCCGGCGACGTGAGGACGGTATGATTCAGGCCGAAAGCAATCTCGACGTAGCGGACAACTCGGGCGCCCGGCGGGTGCAGTGCATCCGCATCCTGGGCGGGTCGAGGCGCCGCTGGGCGTCGGTCGGCGACGTGATCGTGGTCTCGGTCAAGGAAGCCATTCCGCGCGGGCGGGTGAAGAAGGGCGACATCCACCGGGCGGTGGTGGTCCGCACCGCGAAGGAGATCCGCAGGCCCGACGGCACCGCCATCCGCTTCGACCGCAACGCCGCGGTCCTGATCAGCCCCGCCGGCGAGCCCATCGGGACGCGCATCTTCGGCCCCGTCACGCGCGAGCTGCGCGCCAAGCAATACATGAAGATCATCTCGCTTGCGCCGGAGGTGTTGTGACATGGCACGGGCGTCGAAGGGCGGACGGATCAAGCGGATCCGCAAGGGCGACAACGTGATCGTGCTGACCGGGCGCGACAAGGGAAAGCGCGGCAGCGTGCTCAAGGCGATGCCGAAGGAAGGCCGGCTGATCGTCCAGGGCGTCAACGTGGTCAAGCGTCACACGCGCCCGACGCAGACCCAGACCGGCGGCATCGTCGAGAAGGAAGCGCCGATCCACGTTTCCAACGTGGCGCTGCTCGATCCGGCCTCCGACAAGCCGACGCGCACCGGATTCCGGATGCTCGAGGACGGCCGCAAGGTGCGCTACGCGAAATCCTCCGGCGAGTTGATCGACTAGGGACGAACGCGATGCCAGCCCGCCTCCAGGAACATTACGAACAGGTCGTCCGGCCGGCGCTGCAGGAGCAATTCGGCTACGCCAATCCGATGCAGGTGCCCCGGCTGGAGAAGGTCGTGCTCAACATGGGGGTCGGCGAGGCGGTCGGCGATTCCAAGAAAATCGACGCCGCGACCCGCGACATGACCCTGATTGCCGGTCAGAAGCCGATCGTCATCCGCGCCCGCAAGTCGGTCGCCCAGTTCAAGCTGCGCGAGGGTATGGCGGTCGGCGTCAAGGTGACGCTGAGACGGGCGATGATGTACGAGTTCCTCGACCGGCTGATCACCATCGCGCTGCCGCGGGTGCGCGATTTCCGCGGCCTGTCGCCCAACAGCTTCGACGGCCACGGCAACTACGCGCTGGGGTTGCAGGAGCAGATCGTCTTCCCCGAGATCGACTACGACAGCGTCGACCAGATGCGCGGCATGGATGTCGTCGTTGTGACCACCGCGGAGAACGACGAAGAGGCGAGGTCGCTGCTTACGGGATTCCAGTTTCCCTTCGTGAACTGACGCAAAGAACCGGGAACCGACGAATGGCGAAGAAGAGCGCCGTGGAGAGAAACAAGAAACGCAAGCGGCTGGCCGCCCGCGATGCGGAGAAGCGCAAGGCTCTGAAGGAGATGGCGAACGACCGCGATCTGCCGATGGAGGAGCGGTTCAACGCGCGCCTCAGGCTCGCCAAGATGAACCGCAACGGCTCGCCGGTGCGCATCCGCAACCGCTGCGAGCTGAGCGGACGCCCGCGCGGCTACTACCGCAAGTTCCGAATCTCCCGGATCGCGCTGCGCGAACTCGCCGCGTTCGGGCTGATCCCCGGCATGGTCAAGTCGAGCTGGTAGGAGAATCGCGACGATGACGATGAGCGATCCCCTCGGCGATATGCTGACCCGTATCCGCAACGGTCAACGGGCCAACAAGACGGCCGTCGACGCGCCTTCCTCGAAGCTGCGCGCCAACGTCCTCGATGTGCTCCAGCGCGAGGGGTTTATCCGCGGCTACAGCGAGAGCGAGCTCAAGAAGGGAATTTCCGAGCTTCGCATCGAGCTCAAGTACCATGAGGGCGAGCCCGTGATCCGCGAGATCCGGCGGATTTCCAAGCCGGGGCGGCGCGTCTATTCCAGGATCAAGGACCTGGCGCCCGTCTATAACGGTCTCGGCATCTCGATCCTGTCCACGCCGCGGGGCGTGATGTCGGACAGCGAGGCCCGCGCCGCCAATGTCGGCGGCGAGGTCCTCTGCATGGTGTTCTAGGAGGCCGCATGTCGAGAGTGGGACAGGTCCCGGTCACGCTGCCCGCCGGCGTCGAGGTGGCGGTTGCCGGGCGCGAGGTGAGCGCGAAGGGAAAGCTCGGCGCGCTGTCGATGACGCTGTCCGACGATGTCGAGCTGACCCAGGAAGACGGCAAGCTGACGGTGGCGCCGCGCGGCGAAACCAAGCGCGCCCGCGCCATGTGGGGAACCACGCGGAGCCTCTTGCAGAACATCGTCACCGGCGTCAGCGAGGGTTTCAAGGTCGAGCTCGAGATCAACGGCGTCGGCTACCGCGCGGCGGTCGAGGGCAGGGAGCTGGTGCTCCAGCTCGGCTACAGCCACGAGGTCCGGCACGCGATCCCCGACGGGATCGACATCGCCTGCGAACGGCCGACGCATATCGCGGTGTCCGGCATCGACCGTCAGCAGGTCGGCCAGGTCGCGGCCGAGATCCGCGCCTACCGGAAGCCCGAGCCGTACAAGGGCAAGGGCATCCGCTATGCGAACGAGATCATCGTCCGCAAGGAAGGCAAGAAGAAGTAGGGGCGGCCGATGGCGAACGTGTCCGAACTCTCCGCAAAGCGCCGCGCCCGGGTAAGGCGGCGGTTGAGGCGGCGCAACAACGACCGCCCCAGGCTGTCGGTCTTCCGGTCGAACCGCAACATCTCGGCCCAGGTGATCGACGACCGCGCCGGCCGGACGCTGGCGGCGGCCTCGAGCCTGGAGAAGGAGTTGCGCGAGAGCCTCAAGAGCGGCGCCGACAAGGAAGCCGCGGCCCGGGTCGGCCAACTGGTCGCCGAGCGCGCGATCGCCAACGGGGTCAAGGATGTCGTCTTCGACCGCGGCTCCTATGTTTATCATGGCAGGGTCAAGGCCCTGGCCGAAGCGGCCCGCGAGAGCGGTCTCGCGTTCTGAGGATTTGACGATGGCACGAAGTCCCCGATCCGACCGCGGCAGCCGCCGATCCGACGATTCGGAACAGAGCGAGCTGGTAGACAAGCTGGTCAGCATCAACCGGGTCGCCAAGGTGGTGAAGGGCGGGCGCCGGTTCGGCTTCGCCGCGCTGGTGGTGGTCGGCGACGCGAAGGGCCGCGTCGGCTACGGCAGCGGCAAGGCGCGCGAGGTGCCGGAGGCGATTCGCAAGGCGACCGAGCAGGCCAAGCGCAAGCTGATCCGCGTGCCGCTTCGCGAAGGACGCACATTGCACCATGACATCGTCGGCCGGTTCGGCGCCGGCCGGGTGGTGCTGCGCGCCGCCCCGCCGGGTACCGGGATCATCGCCGGCGGCCCGATGCGCGCGGTGTTCGAGACCCTCGGGGTGCACGACGTCGTCGCCAAGTCGATCGGCACCGCCAACCCCTACAACATGGTCAAGGCCACCTTCGACGGGCTGTCGCGGCTGAATTCGCCCCGCTCGGTCGCGGCGCGGCGCGGCAAGAAGGTCAGCGACATCATCGGCCGCCGCGCGGGCGAGGACGCCCGGAGCCAGCCGGCGGGAGCCGAGGCCAATGGCTAGGAAGGCCAGGAAGCGCAAGACGGTGACCGTCACCCAGATCGGCAGTCCGATCGGCCGGCCCAAGGACCAGCGGGCGACGCTGATCGGGCTCGGGCTCAACAAGATGCACCGTAGCCGCGAGCTCGAGGACACGCCCGCGGTGCGCGGGATGATCCGCAAGGTCGCGCATCTGGTTTCCGTGGACGAGCCGAGCCGGGGATAGGCCGGGAGCGATTCGATGAAGCTGAACGAAATCCGCGACAACCCGGGCGCAAGAAAGACGCGCAAGCGTGTCGGCCGGGGCATCGGCTCGGGCAAGGGAAAGAGGTCGGGCAAGGGCCAGAAGGGCCAGAAATCGCGGAGCGGCGTCTCCCTGCTCGGCTTCGAGGGCGGCCAGATGCCGCTCTACCGGCGTCTTCCCAAGCGCGGTTTCCACAATATCTTCCGCAAGAACTATCGCGTGCTGAATCTCGGCCGATTGCAGGCGGCGATCGATGCCGGCAAGATCGATCCGAAGGAGCCGATCACCGAGGAGGCGCTGGTCGCCGCCGGGCTGGTCAAGACCCGCCGCGACGGCATCCGGATTCTCGCCAAGGGCGAGATATCGGCGAGCGTGTCGCTCCAGGTCTCCGGCGCGTCGAAGGCGGCGGTCGAGGCGGTGGAGAAGGCGGGGGGCAGCATCTCGGTCGATGCCGGCGCGCACGCGGCGGCCAGGGCGACGGACGGGGACGGCGCGCCGGACAACGGGGACGGCGCAGGGTCGGGAGACTAACCCATGGCTTCGGCCGCCGAGCAGCTTGCCTCTCAAATCAACTTCGCCAACTTCGCCAAGGCGACCGAGCTCAAGAAGCGGATCTGGTTCACGCTCGGTGCGCTGATTATCTATCGCCTCGGCACCTATATCCCGATCCCGGGCATCGACCCGGCGATCCTCGAGGACATCTTCCGCCAGCAGGCCGGCGGCATCCTCGGCATGTTCGACATGTTCGCGGGCGGCGCGTTCGGCCGTATGACGATCTTCGCGCTCAACATCATGCCGTACATCTCGGCGATGATCATCATGCAGCTGCTCACCGCGGTCTCGCCCTATTTCGAGCAGCTCAAGAAGGAAGGCGAGCCGGGCCGCAAGAAGATCAACCAGTACACCCGCTACGGCACGGTGGTGCTGGCCGCGCTGCAGGCCTACGGGATCGCCGTCGGTCTCGAGGGGATGACCGGAAGCCAGGGCTCCGCCGTGATCGATCCCGGCATGTTCTTCCGGGCGACCACGGTGATCACGCTGGTCGGCGGGACCATCTTCCTGATGTGGCTCGGCGAGCAGGTGACCGCGCGCGGCGTCGGAAACGGCATCTCGCTGATCATCTTCGCCGGCATCGTCGCCAACCTGCCGGCGGCGCTGGCCGCCACGCTCGAGCTCGGCCGCACCGGCGCGCTGTCGGCGATCTTCATCGTCGTCCTGTTGGTGATGGCGGTCGCCGTGATCACCTTCATCGTGTTCATCGAGCGCGCCCAGCGCCGGGTCGTGGTCCAGTACCCGAAGCGCCAGGTCGGCAACCGCATGTTCGGCGGCGAGAGCTCGCATATCCCGCTCAAGATCAACACCGCCGGCGTCATCCCGCCGATCTTCGCAAGCTCGCTGCTGCTGCTGCCGATCACGGTCGCCGGGTTCTCCTCCCAGCAGGGCCCCGACTGGCTCGGCACCTTCACCGCCCTGATGGGGCGCGGCCAGCCGGTCTACCTGTTCATCTACGCCGCGCTGATCGTGTTCTTCGCCTTCTTCTACACCTCGGTCGTCTTCAACCCGGTCGACACCGCCGACAACCTCAAGAAATACGGCGGCTTCGTTCCTGGAATCCGGCCCGGAAAGAACACCGCCGATCATCTCGACTACATCCTGACGAGGCTGACGGTGGTGGGCGCGATCTACCTGACGGCGGTCAGCATCCTGCCGGAGATCCTGATCTCGCAATACGCGGTCCCGTTCTATTTCGGCGGGACGAGTCTGCTCATCGTCGTGACCGTGACGATGGATACGGTCGCCCAGGTGCAATCGCATTTGATCGCCCATCAATACGAAGGGCTGATCAAGAAGTCGCGGCTCCGGGGACGACGCGGATGAACCTCATCCTGTTGGGTCCACCGGGTGCCGGAAAGGGCACCCAGGCCCAACGTCTTGAGGAATCCCGCCGGCTGGTCCAGCTATCCACCGGCGACATGCTGCGCGCCGCCGTGGCATCCGGCAGCGAGATCGGCATGGTCGCCAAGTCCATCATGGAGGCCGGGAAACTGGTTCCCGACGACGTCATGGTGGAGATGATCGATCGGCGGATCGACGCGCCGGACTGCGCCGAAGGCTTCATTCTCGACGGCTATCCCCGCACCGTGGCGCAGGCGGAAGCGCTCGACGAATTGCTGCGGCGCAAGGGCAAGCGGCTCGACGCGGTGATCGAGATGGCGGTCGATGACGGGGTTCTCGTCGAGCGCATCTCGGGACGTTTTTCCTGCGCGGATTGCGGGGCGGGATACCACAGGCGGTTCCGGCCGACCGCCCGGGAAGGCGTCTGCGACCGCTGCGGCGGGACCGGGTTCAGGCAGCGCCCGGACGACAACGAAGAAACGGTCAAGACCAGGCTCGCCGCCTATCACGCCCAGACGGCGCCGCTCCTCCCCTATTACCGCGAGCTGGGCGTGCTCAAGACCGTCGACGGGATGGCCGCGATCGACGAGGTGACGGCGCAGATCGGTACGGCCCTCGGCACGCCCGGCGGCTGATTGACCGTCGACGGACCGGGGGCTACGTTTTCGATATCCCCGCGGCCGCCCTTGACGCCGTTTCCCCACCCGTCGAGCGGCGGCGGTACCACCGGAGGAGCCCGGACATGACGCAGAAGAAGGCCGTCTTCATCGACCGCAGCGGGTACAGCACCCCGCAGCCCGATCTCTGGGAGCCGGTGGTCATCGCGAAGGAAGAGATCGACGAGGAAGTCGAACGCCTCGCGGGCCTCGACCGGCCCGGCAACGGACGCCGCCATTCCATCGTCGCCCATCCGGACTGGGAGAAGCTCGGCGTGGGACCCGGGCTTCAGCCCGGCGTTCGCGTGACGCTGGAGGTGCTCAAGCCCGGCGAGCAGTCGGCGCCGATCCGCCACAACTCGACGCAGGTCAATTTCTGCATCGGCGGCGGCGGGCATTCGATCGTCAACGGCAAGCGCATCCCGTTCGGGCTCTACGACGTGTGGAATTTCCCGTCGATGGCGACCTACTGGCACGTCAACGACACCGGCGATGTGCAGGTCCGGCTGTCCTATTCCAACGCGCCGCTCTTGGAGAAGATGAACGTCCACATCGTCGACGAGGAGCCGCCCCCGCTGATCGAGGCGGTCGGCGGCGGCGAAGAGGGGCCGGCCGGGGAGGCGGAGCCCGACCGGCGCGACGTCAATCCCTACGGCACCTTCCAGCTGACCGACGACGGCGCCTGGCTGATGCCCTATGAGACGCTGATCAACCCCGAGGCGGTCGACTCGCCCGCGCTGCACTGGCCGTGGCGGGACGTGAAGCGCGAGCTCGACAAGCTTCAGGCCCTTGGCAAGGACTATCGCGGCCGGCGGCTCTATCTGCTGTTCAACCCGATGACCGGGCGCTTCAACGGCACCACGCCGAGCTTCTTCGCGACCATGACGGTGCGCCCGCCCAAGATCGTCGACCGCCCGCACCGCCATGTCTCGGCGGCGATCAACTACTATTTCTCCGGCAGCGGCCGCTCCACCGTCGAGGGCAAGGTCTATGAGTGGAAGGCGGGCGATTTGATGCTGTCGGCGCCCGGCTGGGCGGTCCACAACCACGCCTCCTACGACGAGGCGGTCTACGAGCTCACCATCCAGGACCAGCCGCTCAACATCGTCATGGAGTCCCTCCTCTGGCAGGAGGATCTCAAGCACCCGTGGTCGGTGCTTGGCGCCAATGTCGGCTTCGAGACCAACAAGGAGCAGCTGAAGGCCGCGCTCGGCGAGTAGGAGTTCGCGACCATGATGGATTTGCCGGAGGATTTCCTGCGCGGTTCGATTCCTCCCCTGATCACCCCGTTCCAGGACGGAACGGTCGACTACGCGGCCTACGCCGAGATGGTCGAGTTCCAGATCGACGAGGGCTCGCACGGCATCCTGGTGAACGGGACGACGTCGGAGCCCGCGACCCTCACGGTCGAGGAACGCAACCGCGCCGTCGACGTGGCCATCGAGGCGGCGGCGGGGAGGGTACCGCTCGTCGCGGCGACCGGATCGCAGTCCTTCGCCGACACCGAGGCGCTGACGCTGCATGCCGAGAAGGCGGGCGCGGACGCGCTGCTGATCGTGACTCCCTATTTCATCCGCCCGCCCCAGCGCGGGCTCGCCGCCTATTACCTGGAGCTCGCCAAGAGGACCGGGCTGCCGTGGATGATCTACCACATCCCCGGCCGCGCCGCGGTCAGCGTCACGCTGGACACGTTGTGCGAGATCGCGGACAAGGCGCCCAACTTCGTCGGCATGAAACACGCCGTCGACGATCTCGGCTTCGTCAGCCGCTGCCTCGCGAAGCTGGGCATGGATTTCCGCATCTTCGTCGGGCTCGAGGACCTCAGCTATCCGATGATGGCGGTCGGCGCCTGCGGGCTGATGAACGCGGTCGGCAATCTCCGCCCGGCGCGGCTCGCGGCGATGTGCGAGGCGGTATGGGAGGGCGACCTCGGGAAGGCGCGGGACATCCACTACGACCTCTTCGAGATCAACCAGGCCGTGTTCTACGACACCAACCCGATCCCGATAAAATACATGATGAAGAAGGTCGGGCTGATCCCCGAGAACGAGCACCGCCTTCCCATGGTCCCCGCCCTGCCCGAGCTCGAACGGCGTCTCGACGGCGTGCTCGAACGGGCGGGGATGGCGTAGCGCGGCGGTCCGTACCGGCCGATCCACCCTCCCCCGGCCCCTCCCGCGAGCGGGAGGGGAGAAGGTCAGGAGGCGGCGAGCGAGTCCCCCTCTCCCCCGCGGGGGAGAGGGTCGGGGTGAGGGGGGCCGCCCGGACGGCCGCGCCTACAGCCCGAGGATCGCCTCGGCGTTGCCGTGGAAGAATTTTTCCAGGAATTCGTCGCTGTAACCCACCTCGTGCCATTCCTTGAACAGGCGGGGATAGGGCATCGAGGGGTAGTCGCTGCCGAACATCACCTTGTCCTTGAGCCGCGAACGCATGTCGCGCAGCAGCGAGGCGGGGATGTATTTGGGCGCCCAGCCGGACATTTCCCAGAACACGTTGCCCTTGTGCAACGCGACCGCGGTCATTTCCTCGATCCACGGCCAGCCGGGATGGGCGGCGACGATCCTGAGCGCCGGAAAATCCGCCGCCAGGTCGTCGATCGCCGCGGGGTGGGCGTGCCGGATCCTGGCGCCGAGGCCGCCCGGCATGCTGGCCCCCATGCCGGTCGTGCCGACGTCGATCATCACCGGCACGTCGAGCGCCGCGATCGCCTCCCACAGCGGGTGGAAGCGGGGTTCGTTGACCGCGAAATGTCCCATGATGGGATGGAAATGGAAGCCGAGCAGGCCGAGATCCTTCACCGCGTGCTCGGCCTCCGCGATGGCCGCCTCGCCCTTCAGAGGATCGACCGCGCCCCAGGCCTGGACGATCCGCTCCGGGTGGCGCTTCCACATGCCGGCGACGTAGTCGTTCGAGCAAGGCGGCGTTCCCGCCGTCGTTTCCAGGTCGAGCGCCACCAGCACCGCGTCCACGCCGGCCTCGGCGAAATCCCGGACCACCTCGTCCTCTTCCTTGGCCGACCAGTCGCGCTTCCAGTACTCGGCCAGCGCCTTGACGTAGGGCCCCTGGCAGTCGATCCAGGGCTGGGTGTTGGGGTAGCAGTGCAGATCGATGATGCGCATGGGTCAGAGCCGACCATGACGGGGTGGGCGGAGAAACACGCTAGCTCTCCGACTCTTGCGCCAGCTTCGCCGAAATCGTCTCGACGAGGGTCTTCTTCGAGACCTTGCCGAAGGCGGAGACCGGAAAGCTGTCGACGATCTCGATCCGTTCCGGGAGCTTGAAGCGCGCGATTTCCCGGGTCTCCAGGAACGTCACCAGCTCTTCCAGCGCGATGCCGCGGCCGGGATGGAGGATCAGAAAGGCGCACATGCGCTCGCCGAGGCGCGCGTCGGGCATCGGCACGCAGGCGACGTTCCGCACCGAGGGGTGCATGAGGATCAGGTTCTCGATCTCCTCCGCAGAAATCTTCTCGCCGCCGCGGTTGATCAGGTCCTTGATCCGCCCTTCGACCATGTAGTTGCCCGACGGGTGCTGGCGCAGGAGGTCGCCCGAGCGGTAGAAGCCGTCATTGGTGAAGGCGCGCGCGTTGTGGTCTTCGGCCGCGAAATAACCCCGCAAGGTGTAGGGCCCGCGCACGCAGAACTCGCCCACCTCGCCGAACGGGACCACGTTGTCCTCCTCGTCGAGCAGCATCACCTCGTCGTCCGGGCACATCGGCTGGCCCACCGTCTCGAGCTGCGCATCCTCGCTGTCGCCGCGCTTGACGAACATCAGCGTGCCTTCGGCCATGCCGAAATTCTCCTGCACGAAGGCGTTGGGATAGACCTCGCGCATCCTCCGCTTCACCTCGGGCTGGAGCCGCTGGCCGCCGCTGCCGATCATCCGCACCGAGGACAGGTCGAAATCGGCGGCCGCGGGATCGTTGATCCAGCCGATATGGAGCGCCGGCACGCCGATGACATGGGTCACGCCGTGCTTCTCGATCGTCTCGAAGGCGTTCGGTGCGCGCGCGGTGGTGGAGAGGACCACGGCGGCGCCGTTGAGCAGGTAACCCTGCAGCCCGGGGCAGGCGAGCGGCAGGTTGTGCGCGATCGGCAGGACGATCAGAAGGCGCGAATCGGGCGTCACCTCGGTCTCCCGCGCCGCCTGCTTCGAGTTGTAGGCGTAGTCGTTATGGGTGCGCGGGATCAGCTTCGGGATTCCCGTGGTGCCGCCGGAAAGCTGGAACACCGCGGGATCGGTCGGATCGATTTCGATGGAGGCGAGCGCGTCCGGACCGAGCGTCGACGGCCGTTCGATCAACTCGTGCAGCGATAGCGAATCCCCCGTCGCCTCGCCCATGACGATGAGATGCTCCAAGCGGTTGTTTTCCGCCCGCACCCTCTCCGCCATCTCGCGGTAGTCGAAGCCGCGGATCGTGTCGGGGATGACGCAGGCGGCCGCGCCCGACAGCGCGACGAACTGGCTTATCTCGGCGAAGCGGTGGGTGACCAGAGCGGCGATCGGGATGCAGCCCGCCTTCTGGAGGGCAACGTAGACGACCGCGAACTCGCGGACATTGGGAAGCTGGATGACGACGCGGTCGAGCGGCTTGAGCCCCAGCGCGACTAGGTTGAGGGCGAGATCGGTCGACAGCCGATCGAGCTCGCCATAGCTGTACCGGCCGGTCTCGTCGATGACCGCGACCCGTTCGGCGAATTTCTCCAGGCAGGGCTGGAGCTCGTCGCGCAGCGAGCGGTCCTCCCAATAGCCCTTGTCGCGGTAAATCCTCTGGAATTCCGGGGGGTAGGGGACGACGCCTTCGAGCATTTCGGACTCCGCGGGACTCAGGTGACGGCGGTGAAGCCGCCGTCGATGACGACGATATGGCCGGTGACGAACCTGTTGCCTTCGATCAGCCCGAGCATGGTCTCCGCCACGTCCTCGGCGGTGGCGACCCGCTTGAGCGGCGTATAGCGCGCGCGCCGCGCCATCAGCCCTTCGTAGTTTTCCGCGAGCGTGCGTTCCATCCACTCGCCTTCCATCCAGCCGGGCGCGACCGCGTTGACCCGGATATCGGGTCCGAGCGCGCCCGCCAGGGTCTGCGTCAGATTGGCGACGGCGGCCTTGCTGGCCGCGTAAGGCAACGGTTGCGGACCGGGCCGCAGCCCGGCGATCGAGCAGGTGTTGACGATCGAGGGGTCGGACGACTTGCGCAGCAGGGGCACCGCCGCGCGCGTGACCTGGAACAGGCCCCGCACGTTGACGGCGAAGACGCGGTCCCACGCATCGAGATCGACCGCGTCCATGTCCTCAGGCCCGGTCTCGATCGTGGCGCCGGCGTTGTTGATCAGGACGTCGAGGCGGCCGAACGCGTCCTCGCATGCGGCGAGCATCGCCTTGACTTCGCCGTCATCGGAGACGTCGCATTTGAGCGCGAAGGACTCCGCGCCTTCCGCCGCGCAGGCCGCCGCCGTCTCCTCGGCGCGTGCCCTGGAGGAGGCGTAGTTGACCGCGACGTCGTATCCCGAGCGGGCGAGCGCGACGGCCGCAGCGGCGCCGATGCCGCTCGACGAGCCCGTGACCAGCGCCTTCCGTCGCTCATCCGTCATGCCGGAGTTCCGGGATCGGGGAAAGAAATCGATGGCATATCCGACAACCGCCGACCAGTTTTCCGACTCGAGCGGCGCCGTTCAACCCCGGCGCCGTCCGGCGCGGTTTCGTCCCCGCTTTCCCGTAAGCGCGTCGATCAGCGCGCCGTAGGTCGCCGAGAGCTTCGCCCCGGGGCTGTCCGGGTCGGCGGCGCATTTCTCGCACATGTTGAGGCTGGTATTGCGGGCCGGGTTGACGCTCATCGCAGCGGAGAGCAGCGCGCGTTCCTCGTCGGTTTCGGGCCGCACCGGCTCGTCGCCCTCGACGAGGCGCCGTATCCCGGCCTCGTCGCCGTCCGCGCGGCGCGACAGCATTTCGAAGACCGCGCCTTCGAAGGCGGCGGCGCCCGCGTAATGCGCCTCGACGCAGCACAGCGGAAAGCCGAGCAACCGCGCTTCCCGCTCCACCGTCGGGCGGGTTCCCTCCGCCAGTTCCTTGAGCTCGTCCGCCGCCGCGCGCGCCTTCGTCACGTAATGCGCCCGCCCCTCGTCGAGCCCCTTGCGCATCCTTTCGGTGAACCAGTCGGGCAGGTCGGACGAAGACCGCCCGGCCTCCCAGTAGGGGCCGGCGACGACGTAGAGGCCGTTCGACGCCGCCAGCTCCAGCACCGCCGCGTGCCAGCCCTCCTCGTCGAACCCGCGCCCCGAGACGTAGACCGGCTTGAGCCCCGCCATCATGGCGACGAAGTCGATCGCCTCCTGACCCGCGGTTCCGCGAACGTAGCTGTCGGACCAGTCGATCTTCGCGGCGTAGAGCTTCTTCAGCGCCGAACGCAGCCTCGGCTTGTTGTCTAGCTTCATGCGCCCGCCCTCCGCCGCCGCCCCGGCGGTCCCGCCGTCCGGAGCAGCGCGATCAGCGGGATCGTCGCGAGCGCCGCGATGGCGATCGCATGGAAGTCGTTGGTGAAGCCGATCGCCTGGGCCTGGCGGAAAATCTCGCCGTCCAGCGCGGCGAGCCCGACCTGCGAGGAGAGATCCCAGCTTTCCGGCAGGTAGGGAGCCTGGGCGCCTTCGCTGTATGGGTCCACCCGTGAGGAGATTTCGCCATGCGAGACCGCGCGGGTGCGGCTCAGGATCACCACGACGATCGAGACGCCCACGCCGGAGCCGTAATTCCGCGCGAGGCTGGTGAGCGTCGAAGCCTCGGTCCGGAATCGCGCGGGCAATGTTTCGAAGGAGATCACGGTGAGCGGCACCCAGATGAAACCGATCCCCAACCCGTTGACGAACGCCGCCCAGGAGACGTCGTAGAGGTCCACATCGGCCGAGAATGTCGACAGGTAGTATGACGAGACCGCGACGCAGGCGAAACCGAGCGCCGTCACGAGGCGCCCGTCGACATGCCGCACCATCCAGCCCGCGAGCAGCAGCGAGGCGAAGGTGCCGAGGCCGCGCGGCGCCATCACGAACCCGGCCGTCATCACCGGGAGCCCGCGCAAGACCTGGAGGAACATCGGCAGGATGACGTTGAGCGCGAGCACGCAGACGCCGAGCAGGAACATGAAGAACAGGCCGAGCACGAGGTTGCGGTCGGACAGGATGCCACGCGAGATGAACGGGTTGTCGGTGGTCAGCGAATGGACGGCGAAGATGTAGAAGCCGAGCACCACGACCGCCGCCTCGATCGCGATCTCGGTCGATTCGAACCAGCCTTTCAGCTCGCCCCGGTCGAGCAGAAGCTGAAGCGCCGCCAGCGCGCAGGCGAGCGCGACGAAACCGAACAGGTCGAACGGGCGTTCCTGCTTCGCGAGCGTCTCGCGCATGAACAGAAGGCCGAGCGCAAGGCCGGCCAAGGCGAAGGGAATGCCGATGAAGAAGATCCACTGCCAGCCGTAGTTCTCGGTGATGAAGCCGCCGACCACGGGACCCATGACGGGGGCGAACATCACCCCGGTGCCCCAGATCGCCAGCGCCGAGCCGTGCCGTTCCGGCGGATAGTTGTCGAGCATCAGGGCCTGGGAGATCGGGATGACCGGCGCGCTCATCGCGCCCTGGCAGGCGCGCCAGACGAGGATTTCCGGCAGCGACGTCGCGCTGCCCGACAGCACCGAGAACCCCATGAATCCGGCAAGCGCCAGCAGGAAGGTGCGCTTTCGCCCCAGCCTGCCCGCCAGCCAGCCGGTGCAGGCGGTGGAAATCGCCTGGCAGACGAAATAGGTCGTCATCACCCAGCCGATCTGGTCCTGGCTGGCGCCCAGGTTCCCCTGCATGTGCGGCAGCGCGATCGAGGCGATGGTCATGTCGAGGATGACCACCGTCGTCGCCATCATCACCGCGACGGTGACCATCGAGCGGGCGAGGTCGGATCGCGGCGGATCCGACCCCCTCTCGGAGGTCATTTCCCGGGCGCCATGAAGGCGAGCGCGGAGCCCACCACGTCGAACAGAGACACGTCGCGCCCGGTGTCGATGCTGACCGACACCGTGGCGCCGGCGGGCATGTCGAACGGCCGGCGCGTGCCCCTGTCGATTTCGAGGCGCACCGGCACGCGCTGGACGATCTTGACCCAGTTGCCCGACGCGTTCTGCGCCGGCAGAACGGAAAGCTCCGCGCCGGTCGACGGGCTGATGCTGGCCACCCTGCCGCGCCAGGCGAGATCCGGGAACGCATCGACGACGATCTCGGCCTCCTGCCCGACCCGGAGATGGGTGAGCTGGGTCTCCTTGAGATTGGCCTCCACCCAGGCGCCGGCGGTCTCGATCAGCGGCAGGACCGGCTTGCCGGCATCGACGTATTCGCCCTTCTGCAGCCGGACGCGGCCGATTTTCCCGTCCGCCGGGGCGTGGACGACGGTTCGCCTGACGTCGATCGCCGCCCGGTCGCGCGCCGCGAGCGCCTCGAGGTATTGCGGGCTTTTCTCCGGCTTCAGTTCCGGGTCGCCGCCGAGGCTGGCAAGGATGGTGAGGCCCTTCTGGCGGACCGTCCCGGCCCGCTGGCGGGCGGCGATCAGGTTCTGCTCGGCTTCCTCGAATTTCGCGCGCGAGGCATGGCCGCGCCCGGCGAGCTTCCTGAAGCGGTCGTAGACCCGCTTGTGGTAGGCGACCTCCTGTTCGGCCTCCCCGAGCTCCATCCTCGCGCCGCGCCAGGACGCGCGCAGCGCGAGGATCTCATTGCGCACCATGGCGAGCTTGGCATCCGCCTCCGCGAGCGCGATGCGGAACGGCTCCGCATCGACGGAAAAGATCGGATCGCCCGCGCGCACGACGGCGTTCTCGTCGACGAACACCTCGGCGACCCGGCCGGAAATTTCCGCGCTGATCTGGATCAGGTTGGTCTTCACATAGGCGTTCTCGGTGGTGACGTAGCGCCCCGACGCGACCCAGTAATGCGCACCCGCGACGACGGCCGCGGCCGGCACGACGACGAGCAGGAATATGCGAAGCAGTCCGCGCCTCAACGCGCCGATTCCTTCCGGTGTCGGGAGATTCGTTAGACTACTAACATTCCCGGCCTTCGGCAAAGAGGAAAGGGGACGGGATCCTTCGATAGGGACTTATATCGACGACTTGACGGGCGCGAGGCCGACGGGCGTCCCAAACGCGCACAATCGATCCTCGATTCGCTCTTGCGAATCACCATCCCGCCGGCTTGGAGATCGCAGTGCCAGGCAGCGTATTCGGAAGCTGCGCCGCCCTCAGTTGCGCAGGGCGTACATGCCGCACGTAGCTCGCCGCCCGGCTCAGCTGCGGCGCAACCTGCCCGCGCCCTGGGCACACGATGAACACGGGTTTGCCCCGCTGTGCGGTTACCATCCGAATAGGCGTCACGAGATCGGTGTCGTTCGATATCACGGCGGCCGCATCGAACAACCCGTTCCAGGCGTCGTTGAGGAGATGCACCGCCAAGTTCACGTCAGAGCCCTTTTCTTCCATCGTGTGGAATTCCGCCACTAGAGTCTGTCCGGTTTAGAGAGAAGCGCCTTTACCCCTGTCTCCTCACCGTCATGGTCGGCGGAGGCCGACCATCCACGAGTTTTTAAGGCGCTGGAAACAAAAACAAATCGTGGATGGTCGGCCTTCGCCGACCATGACGGAAGAGAACGGACGAAGCGGTTCCAACTAAACAGATCCGCACTAGCGCATCCGCCAGCGGTGCCGTTCCCCTGCGACGGTTCCTTCTTCGCCTGCCGTGCTGAGGATAGTTGCCCACAGGCAGCGTTCGGCGATTCGCACCCACTACCGGATGATTGCCGGCAGGCAAGGTCACCGGCTGCGGAGCATCGATCCGGTTTCCAGCGACCGGGAGGTTGACGAGTGGCCGCCAAACCGTCTTGGCCAAGAAGCGCCCGAAATGTACTTCGACTTCCGGGAGCGTTCTCAGCGCCCTCAGGTAGGTCTGCTGGCGGGCCGGTGCACCGGGGTCAGATATCCCAGACACGCGGGCGGTGAAGTAGAGCAGCTTCTCGATCGCATACCCCGGGGGAAGCAGCAACCTGCTCAGATGAACCGGGTCGAGCCATTTGAGCGACGTGCCCTTGACCGCCCCGTAGTACAGGTTGAAGCCATCCACATAGACCCGCGTTCTCACTTGCATCCCCCAGCAACAAGCAAGGGCCGCTCCGAGGAGCGGCCCTTGAGCCGACAGCACGCTGCCGGCGGGTAACTCAAGGGAATTTATCTCTACCTGAACCGCACTTCAAGAGGCTTCCGGTCAACAATGCTCATTTCGCCATCACCCATTGTCATTTCCGGCCATTGACTTGCGAAGCATAGCGGTTCGGCAGGGAAGCGCCGGGGGCTGTCCGGTTGGTGGCGGACCGTTCCTCCTTCGTCATGGTCGGTGAAGGCCGACCATGACGGGAGGGCTGGCGGTTGCCGCGCCCGCCGCGACGGGACGGGACGGCGTTCCCGGCGCCGACCCGCGCCCGACGGTCGGCTGTCAAGCAGTCGATATAAGCCCCCTTCGATACCTCTCGACGTGACGTCGACGAATCCCTCTCGCACCCTCCCGGCGTCATGCCGGGACTTGTTCCGGGGTGACAACAGGGGGGCGGACGGAAAACCGGAAACGGGTGAAAATGATCGGAAAGAGAAAAATTATCTTGACTTGGGACACGTTCGAGGCCATATTTCGCACAGTCGGGAAGTGGGGGGGATCGTGTCCCGAGCCGTGGTGTAAGAGCCTGGCGCCGATCGCGGTAACCGGCGGGCAGGGCCGGTTCGCTCAGGCTGCCACGGCGGGCAGCTTGACGGTGAGATTGTCGCTCACGGGAGCGATCGATTCCAGCGTCATGTATCTCCTTGCAACGGCCCATTCGTCGTTTTGCTCGAGCAGGATCGCGCCGACGAGGCGGGTGATGGCGTCCTCGTTGGGGAAGATGCCGACGACGTTGGTGCGTCGCTTGATCTCGGCATGGAGCCGCTCGATCGGGTTGGTCGAGTGGAGCTTCTGGCGGTGCTCCTTGGGGAAGGTCATGTAGGCGAGGACGTCGTCTTCGGCCTCGTCCATCAGCGCGGCGAGCTTCGGCACCTTGGGCCTGAGCTGATCGGCGACCAGGCGCCACTGGGCCCTGGCGCCGTCGGCGTCGTCCTGGGCGAAGGCGGTGGCGACGAAGGCGGAGACGACGCGCCGCCCCTGCTTGCCGGCATGGGCGAGCAGGTTGCGCATGAAGTGCACGCGGCAGCGCTGGGAGGTTGCGCCGAGGATGCGCGTGGCGGCGGCCTTCAGGCCTTTGTGGTCGTCGGCGATTACCAGCTTCACGCCGCGCAGGCCGCGGCGGGTAAGGCTGCGCAGGAACTCGGTCCAGAAGGTCTCGGCCTCCGACGCGCCGACCGCCATGCCGAGGACCTCGCGCCGGCCCTGGTCGTTGACCGCCACCGCGACGGTGACCGCGACCGAGACGATGCGCCCGGCCTCGCGCACCTTCACATAGGTCGCGTCGAGCCACAGATAGGGCCAGTCGCCCTCAAGGGACCGGTCGAGGAAGCCCTGGATCTTGCCGTCGATCTCGCTGCACAGCCGCGAGACCCCCGCCTTCGCGGGGGCAGGCTCTGGCTCTTGGAGATGCCCGACATCCCCATGGCCCGCACCAGGTCGTCGACCGAGCGGGTCGACACGCCCTGGATGTAGGCCTCCTGGATCACCGCTGTCAGCGCCTTCTCCGCCATCCGGCGCGGCTCCAGGAAGCCGGGGAAGTAGCTCCCCTTGCGCAGCTTCGGAATCTTCAGCTCGACCGTGCCGGCCCGGGTCTCCCAGACCCGGTCGCGGTAGCCGTTGCGGTGGTTGATCCGGTCCGGCGAACGCTCGCCGGGCGCGGCCCCGGTCAACTCCTCGACCTCAAGCGCCATCAGACGCTCGGCCGCAAAGCCGATCATCTCGCGAAGCAGATCGGCGTCGGAACTCTTTTCCAGCAGCGCGCGCAGGGTCATCATGTCGTTGGCGGTCATCGTGGTACTCCTCCGGTCGGGTGGACTCAGCAAGCCCAACCCTAAACCGGCACCGCGATGGCCTCCGCTGTGGATAAGTAGCCCGCCGCCGCCAGACTCGCGGCGGTCGCTGCGGCGGGCTACTTACCCACAGCTACCAACCGACGTCAGAGCTCCTACACCACACCCGGGGACACAACCGTGGGGGGCGACGCCGGAGAGTTGCATGAGACGGATTCGATGGTCCGGGAGGCGGTTTCGGGGAGGAATCGGAAGGGAGAAAAAACCTCGTGGAATCCGTCACTTACCGGCTTATATATCCTGAAAAAGCATTTTTTGCTTGACTCGGGACGCGTTTTGGGGTAAATTGGCCACACTACGCGAAATGGGGAAGAGGGGCGCCGGAGATTTCGGCGCCCCTTTCCATTGCCGGGCGCACCGCCCGGCCATGTGGAGGACACGATCGTGCATCATGCGACCGCCATCGTTACCGACGCGGCCGTCACCCGGCGCGGGCCGCCCACGGCGCTCCCGGTGACGGAGGAGTTCCGGGACGAGCACCGCTGCGACATGCCGACCCGCGGATCCAATATGCCGACTCCCCGGTGCCACGCGCACGGTCGGCATTTCCGGGCGCGTCTTTGCCGACGGAAATGTCGACCGGCGGGTCGAGTCGGCAGAGACCGACATTCCCGCCCGGCATTCGAGGGACGCGAATGTCGACCCGGTAGCGATTTGTCTACGCGCCTCACGAATATTGTCTACCCGCCCGGCGGGCGTATTATTGGCCCGAGCCGCACGGGAACGGGTCGCGAGACGGACGGTGAGCCTGCGCATCGAAAAGCTGCACGAGTCCATCGGCGCCGAAATCACCGGGGTCGATCTCGCCAAGCCGCTGGCCGACGCAGAGATCGCGACGGTGGAGCGCGCCTGGCTGGACCACATCGTCCTCGTCTTTCCCGGCCAGGACCTCGACCAGGAGGCGCAGCTCCGCTTCGCCGGCCAGTTCGGGACCGTGGGCGAGCGCTCCAGGCCGGCGGATATCCGGCCCGAAGGGGCCGATTTCCACCCCGCGATCATGCTGGTCTCGAACATCCGCGAGAACGGAAAGCCCATTGGGTCGCTGCCCGACGGCGAGATGTGGTTCCACCACGACATGTGCTACGTGGCCGAGCCCTATCGCGGCACCATGCTGTATGCGATCGACATCCCCTCGCGCGGCGGCAACACGTTGTTCGCCAACATGTACGCCGCCTACGACCGGCTCGATCACGCGACGAAGGAACGGATCGCCGGCGCCCGCGCGCTCCAGATCTACAACTACTCGGTCACCGAGAAGGTGCCGCTCGACGGCGACCTCGATGCCTACCCGCACTACGTCCAGCCGGTGGCGATCGCCCATCCCAGGACCGGCCGCAAGGCGCTCTACGTCAACCCGCTGATAACCGCCCGGATCGAAGGGTTGCCCGGGGACGAGAGCGACGCCTTGCTGGAAGAGCTGTTCGGCTTCGCCGAGGACCGCGGGCTGATCTACGAGCATGTCTGGCGCGAGGGCGACCTCGTCATGTGGGACAACTGGTGTTCGTGCCACGCGCGGACCGATTTTCCGGAAACCGAGCGCCGCTTGCTCAGGCGCTGTACGATCCTCGGCGAGGCGCTCGCGGAATAGGAGGGCTGAAGATGCCGCTCAAGACCAAGAAGCTTACCCCCCATATCGGCATCGAGGTCATGGACATCGACCTCGCGATAAGGCCGGACGACGCGACGATCCGGGAGATCTACGAGCTCTGGCTCGGGCACACGATGGTGGTGTTCCGCGACCAGTCGCTCGATCAGGAACGGCTGCTGGAGGTCACCCGGTATTTCGGCACGCCCGGCGCCAACGCCCGTCCCAAGGAGTACCGCACTTCCGGCCAGCACGACATGCTGCCGGGCATCATGCTGATCAGCAACATCCGCGCCAACGGCGAGCCGATCGGCGCTTTGCCCGACGGCGACATGATGTTCCACCACGACATGATCCACGCCGACGTGCCCGACAAGGCGACCTGCCTGTATGCGGTCGAGATCCCGTCCGAAGGCGGCAACACGCTGTTCGCGAGCGGCTACGCGGCCTACGAGACGCTGGAATCCGGACTCCGCGACTCGCTGGAGGGGAAGCGCGCCTTCCACCACTACAATTACGGCTCGCAGCACCGGGGCGACGACATCGGCACGCCCGCCTTCTCGGAGGCCGAACACCCGGTCTTCCGCACCCACCCCGAGACCGGCCGCAAGGCGGTCTATGTCGACCGGCTGATCACCGCGTCGATCGTCGGCATGGGGGACGACGAGAGCGAGACCGTGCTGACCCGGCTGTTCGACCATTCGGAGAGGGACGAGTTCGTCTACGAGCATGTCTGGCGGAAGGGCGACCTGCTGCTCTGGGACAACCGCTGCTCGATGCACGCGCGCCGCGACTTCCCGTCGAGCGAACGGCGCCTCCTCTGGCGCACCACGGTCAGCAGCGACGAGCGGCCGGTCTGACGGAGGACGCCGGTGGGCAAGGCTCTCAGCGAGGGGCAGGTCGCGGCCTACGAGCGGGACGGCTTCGTCTTTCCGGTGCGGATCATGGACCGGGCGGAGGCCGGCGCGCTGCTCGCCCGGTTCGATGCGCTGGAGGCCGAGACCGGGGTCGAGCTGCAGAGCCGGTTCAAGATCAAGGCTCACATGCCGCTCACCTGGCTCAACGAGCTGGTGCGCAACCCGGCGATGCTGGACGCGGTCGAGGACCTGATCGGTCCCGACATCCTGTGCTGGGGGTCGAGCTTCTTCACCAAGAAGGCGCGCGACCCGCGCTTCGTCTCCTGGCACCAGGATTCGACCTATTACGGGCTCAGGCCGGCGGAGACGGTCACCACCTGGGTCGCCTTCACCGACAGCAGGATCGAGTCGGGCTGCGTCCGCTTCGTTCCCGGAACCCACAAGAGCGGGATCCTCGACCACGAGGAGACGATGGATCCGGAGAACCTGCTGATGAAGGGCCAGACCATCAACGGCGTGGAGGAAAGCCGCGCCGTCGATTGCGAGCTCTCCGCCGGCGAGATCTCGATCCACCACGAATCGGTGGTGCACGGTTCCAACGCCAATACCTCGGACAATCCCAGGATCGGGCTCTCCATCCACTATATCGCGCCGCATGTCCGCCAGACCGCGTTCGACGGCGCATCGGCGCTGGTGGTGCGCGGACGCGACACGCACGGCCACTGGGAACCCGAGCCCGAGCCCCGGCACGACCTCGACCCGGTGTGCCTCGCCGCCCTCGACGAGGTCTACGGCCAATACCGCAGCGGCAGGGGCAAGCGGGGCTGAGGCGGAGCGCCGCGGCGCTGCGTCCAAGCCTGGTTCCGGGGCGCCCATGACGACTGCCAGCGACGCGGCGCCGCCTTCCCGAACCGTCGAAATCGACGGGCGGCGTATCGCGTATCGCGAGGCGGGCGAAGCCTCGTCGCCCGCTCTCGTCCTCCTGCACGGGCTGGGCGGCAACGCGGCGATGTGGCGGCGGCAATATTCCGCGCTCTCGGATCGTTTTCGCGTCATCGGGTGGGACATGCCGGGCTACGGAGGGTCGGACCCGCTCCCCGGGACGCCGGGACCGGCGGACTATGCCGGGGCGCTGGCGGGTCTCCTCGACGCGGCCGGCGTGGATGAGGCTGGCCCGGTCGGGCAATCCGTGGCGGCGCCGATCGCCGCGGCCTTCGCGCGCGACTTTCCCGAACGGAGCGCCGCCGTCGTCCTCGCCCATCCCTTGTTCGGCTTCGGCGCGCTGACCCCGGCGGAGCGCGCGGCGGCCGTGGAAGAGCGGACCGGCGCGTTCCTGCGGCTCGGGCCACGCGGCTTCGCGGAGCGCCGCGGCCCCGGCCTGCTCGCGCCGGGCGCAGCGGAGGCGATCGTTGCCGAAGTCGTCGAGACCATGGCGGCGGCGCGGCCCGAGGGTTACGTCCCGGCGGTCGCGACGATGGCCGGCATCGACCTTCCGACGGAGGCCCGGCGGATCGCCGCGCCGGTCCGCGTCATCGCAGGATCGGACGATCCGCTCGCGCCTCCGGAGCGCTGCCGGGCGCTCGCCGAAAGTCTGCCCGGCGCGACCTGTTCGGTGATCGAACGGGCGGGGCATTACGCCGCGCTGGAGCGGCCGGAAGCGTTCAATTCCGCGTTACTTGGGGCCTTTGCGCCAAGGGAATAGTCTTCATCGAATCAAACCGGTTGACTTTGGTGTTCGTTGGTTCATACCAAGCGGGGGGCCGGTCCGGGCCTCTCCCACGCGTGCAACCTCCGCACCCGGGCGCGACGTTGTCATGAAGCTTTCGGTACCAAGAGAACGGCGGCGCGACGAGCGGCGGGTCGCCGCATCCCCCGACACGGTCAGGAAGCTCGCGGGACTCGGGTTCGAGGTGGTCGTCGAAACCGGCGCCGGAATCGAGTCGGGCTTCTCCGACGAGGCCTATGCGGAGGCCGGCGCGGCGATCGCGGCGGACGAGGCGGAAACCCTGTCCGGCGGCGACGTGGTGCTCAAGGTCCAGCGCCCGCTGATCGACGCCGAGGAAGGCGGCGACGAGGTCGGGCTGATGAAGCCGGGCGCGACCGTCATCGGCGCGCTCGCCGCGCTGCAACATGCGCCCCACGCGGAAGCCTACGCGAAAGCCGGGCTGACCGTTTTCTCGCTCGAATTGCTGCCGCGTATCACCCGGGCCCAGTCGATGGACATCCTGTCCTCGCAGTCGAACATCGCCGGCTACAAGGCGGTGCTCGACGGCGCCGGCGCGTTCGGGCGCGCGCTGCCGATGATGATGACGGCGGCCGGCACCATCCCGCCGGCCCGGGTCCTGGTTCTGGGCGCCGGGGTCGCCGGCCTCCAGGCCATCGCGACGGCGAAGCGTCTGGGCGCGATCGTGACCGGCTACGACGTGCGCCCGGCGGTCAAGGAGCAGGTCGAAAGCCTCGGCGCAAAATTCCTCGCGGTCGACGAGGCGGCGACGGAGGAGGCGGAGACCGCTGGCGGATACGCGAAGGAGATGGGCGCGTCCTACAAGGAGCGCGAGACCGAAGTGCTGACGGAAGCGCTCACGAAGAACGACATCGCGATCTGCACGGCACTAATCCCCGGCCGGCCGGCGCCGGTGCTGATATCCCCCGACATGGTCAGGGCGATGCGCGCGGGCTCGGTGATCGTCGATCTCGCGGTCGAGCAGGGCGGCAACTGCGCGCTGAGCGAGCTGGGCGAGGCGGTAACCAAGCACGGCGTCACGATCGTCGGCCATGCCAACGTGCCGAGCCGCCTGGCCGAGAACGCATCGTCGATGTATGCCCGCAACCTGCTCAACTTCCTCACCCCCCTGGTCGACCGCGAAAACGGGGCGCTCGCCATCGACTGGGAGGACGAGATCGTGTCCGCCTGCCTGATCGCCCGCGACGGCGAGATCGTCCACCCCTCGCTCGCGCTCCCGACCGCCGACAAGGATGTAGCGTGAAACCCGAAGACGCGGCGCAACCGGCGGCGGACGCCGCCTCCTCCGATCCGTTCATATTCCTGTTTACCGTATTCGTTCTCGCCATATTCGTCGGCTATTACGTCGTCTGGAACGTGACGCCGGCGCTGCATTCGCCGCTGATGAGCGTCACCAACGCGATCTCCTCGGTGATCATCGTCGGCGCGCTGATCGCCGCCGGCCCCGCCGAGCTCGACTTCTCCAAGGTCATGGGCTTCATCGCGGTGACGCTCGCCTCGATCAACATCTTCGGAGGCTTCATCGTCTCCCAGCGCATGCTCCGCATGTACCGCAAGCGGCGCTAGGGGCGGGCCATGCACGCCGACGTCACGGGAATCGCCTATCTGATCGCCGCGATCTGCTTCATCATGGCGCTGCGCGGGCTGTCCTCGCCCGAGACGGCGCGGCGGGGCAACGCCATCGGCATCGCCGGCATGGCGATCGCCATCGTCACGACGCTCGCCGATCCCGGCGTGGTCTCGTTCGAGCTGATCGCGGCCGGGGTGGTGATCGGCGGTGCGATCGGCACCGTCATCGCGCTCCGCATCCAGATGACGGCGCTGCCGCAGCTCGTCGCCGCCTTCCACAGCCTGGTCGGGCTGGCCGCGGTGGCGGTGGCGACGGCGGCGTTCTACGCGCCCGAGGCCTACGGCATCGGCACCGTGGGAGACATCAAGACGGCGAGCCTGATCGAGATGGCGATCGGCACCGCCGTCGGCGCCGTCACCTTCACCGGGTCCGTCGTCGCCTTCGCCAAGCTGCAGGGTCTGGTAAGCGGCGCGCCGCTGGTCTTCAAGGGGCAGCACCCGCTCAATGCCGGGCTCGGAGCGGTGCTGGTCCTGCTGGTCGTCTGGCTCTGCCTCGCCGAGGCGCCGGCGGCCTACTGGCTGATCGTGATCCTCGCGCTGGCGCTCGGCTTCCTGATCATCGTTCCGATCGGCGGCGCCGACATGCCGGTGGTGATCTCGATGCTGAACTCCTATTCCGGCTGGGCGGCGTGCGGAATCGGGTTCACGCTGTCGAACACGCTGCTGATCATCACCGGCGCGCTGGTCGGCTCGTCGGGCGCGATCCTGAGCTACATCATGTGCCGCGGGATGAACCGGTCGTTCTTCAGCGTCATCCTCGGCGGGTTCGGGGTCGAGGGCGGACAGGCGGCGGGCGGCGACGACGGCGAGCGTAACGTCAAAGCGGGCAGCGCCGAAGACGCGGCCTTCGTGCTCAAGAACGCGTCCAGGGTGATCGTCGTTCCGGGCTACGGCATGGCGGTCGCCCAGGCGCAGCACGCGCTGCGCGAGATGTGCGACACGCTGAAGGGGCAGGGGGTCGACATCGCCTACGCCATCCACCCGGTCGCCGGCCGCATGCCGGGCCACATGAACGTTCTGCTGGCCGAGGCGAGCGTGCCCTATGACGAGGTGTTCGAGCTCGAGGACATCAACAACGAATTCGCCGCCGCCGACGTCGCCTACGTGATCGGCGCCAACGACGTGACCAACCCGGCGGCCAAGACCGACGCCGAGAGCCCGATTTTCGGCATGCCCATCCTCGAGGTGGAGAGGGCGAGCACCGTGCTGTTCGTCAAGCGCTCCCTCGCGTCCGGCTATGCCGGCGTCGACAACGAGCTGTTCTACCGCGACAACACGATGATGCTCTTCGACGACGCCAAGAAGATGACCGAGGAAATCGTCCAGTCGCTGTGAGGACGCTTCACTTCGCCGGCAGGCTTGCCGCATAGGCCGCTGCGCGGTCGACCCAGGACTTGAGATCGCCGTCGGATCGGATGCCGGCGGGCTCGACGAGCGCCCATCCCTTCATGACGCGGCCGTTCATGTCGGCGGGCCTCGTGTACGGCTCGGCAAGGACCGTCTCGCGCTTCGCCCGGTCGATCCGGACGATCAGCGCGCCCTTCCAGGTACCGGCACACATGTTGCCGCCGATCATGAAGCAGACCCCGCCGAACATCCTGCGCTCGGAATAGCCCGTGCGGCCGGAAAGAATCGGGCGGATGCGTTCGGCCAGCGCGTCGTCGGCGGTCATAGGCGAGCCTCCCGGTGCCGGTCTACAGCGACGACGCGCGCCGCCCTGACACAAAAGCGTAACGGCCACATGGTATCTTCCCGGGTGCAATGGCGGACGGCAAGACCTTCAACGTGCTCTTTCTCTGCACCGGCAACTCGGCGCGGAGCATCCTCGCCGAGGCGATCCTGGCGCGCGAGGGGACGGGGCGGTTCAACGCATTCAGCGCGGGCAGCAAGCCGGCCGGAGAGGTCAACCCGAACGCCGTCGCCCTCCTGCGCAAGCTCAACCACGACGTATCCGGGTTCCGTTCCAAGGACTGGAACGAGTTCGCCGGCGGCGACGCGCCCCGGATGGACTTCGTCTTCACGGTCTGCGACAACGCCGCCAACGAGGTGTGTCCGGTCTGGCCCGGCCAGCCGATCTCCGCGCATTGGGGCATTCCCGACCCCGCCGCCGCGGCCGGCACCCGGTCCGAGGTCGCCGCCGCCTTCGCCGACGCCTACCGTATGCTGACCAACAGGATTTCGATCTTTGTCAATCTGCCGATCGTCTCCCTCGACAGGCTCGCGCTCCGGGAGCGTCTCGACGATATCGGCAAGACGGGCTGAGCCCGGCGCCCGCCCGTGACGTTCTCCCTTGCCCGCAAGCTCGCGGCCGAGGCGCTCGGCACCGGTTTCCTGCTGGCCACCGTGGTCGGTTCGGGAATCATGGCGGAGAACCTCGCCGGCGGGAACGTCGCGCTCGCGCTTCTCGGCAACACGATCGCCACCGGCGCCATTCTGGCGGTGCTGATCCTGATGTTCGGGTCCGTCTCGGGCGCCCATTTCAACCCGGCGGTGACGCTCGCCTTCCTGATCCGGCGCGAGATCGGCGCGCGCGACGCCGCGCTCTACGTCCTGGTCCAGATAGCGGCCGGTCTGGCCGGGGTGCTGGTGGCTCATCTGATGTTCGGCGAGCCCGCCTTCGCCGCCTCGCTGAAGGCGCGGACCGGGATCGGGCAATGGACCGGGGAGTTCGTCGCGACCTTCGGGCTGGTGGCCACCATCCTGGGCACGATCCGGTTCCGCCCCGACGCGACCCCCTACGCGGTCGGGCTGTTCATCACGGCGGGGTACTGGTTCACCTCCTCCACCTCCTTCGCCAATCCCGCCGTCACCGTCGCGCGCAGCCTGACCGACACCTTCTCCGGCATCATGCCGGTCCACGCCCCGGGTTTCATTCTGGCCCAGCTCGCGGGCGCCGTCGCCGCCGCCCTGGTGTTCCGCTGGCTGCTGAAGGAAGGCTGAAACCCCTCAGGACGGCGGCCCGGAAAGTTCGGTCAGGCCGGCGGTAATGAACAGGATCGCGCACACGGCCAGCCATTCGAGCGCGATCGAGCGGCGGAGGCCGGCCGCCGCCCGCCCGTCGCCCCGCTCCATCGCCGGGACGAAGCGCAGCTTGTTCGCCGCCGCGGCCGCGAGCAGGACCCCGACCCCCGTCACCTTGGCCAGCAGCGCGAGCCCGTAGCCGGTCGCGATCAGGGCCGCGAGGTCCCCCACGAGGCGCCACGCCATGACGATCCCGGCGGCGATCAGGAGCGGCACCGTGACGCTCGCGATCCGCCCGAACCGTCGGCCGAGCGCGGCGGCTTCGGCGAGTCGCCCTCTGGCGGCGACCAGCGCGCGCAGCGGCGACAGGATGCCGATCCAGAAGGCGGCCAGGGAAAGATGGGCGAAAAGCAAAGCGTCCAGCCACGGCGATCCCGCGTCCGCCACGTGTCCCACCCGGGAGAACGACCACAGGACCAGCAGGCCCCCGGCGGCGGCGATCCAGATGTTGAGGCCGCCGCCCCACAGCCCCGCCAGGACCAGGGCGAGCCCGGCGCCCAGCAGGAGCAGCCCGGTTCCCGCCGGCGTTTCCCAGAGGAGGGCCAGCATCTCCGGGTCCGCCATGCCGGAGGAACCGCCCGCCAGCATCGCGGCCTTGAAGGCGAAACCGAGGGCGCCGGCGACCAGCGCGAGGACTCCGAGGGAGGCGGCCCGGCGGCGCAGCGGGGTGTCCAGCACCTCCGTCTCCAGGCGGAAGACGATCCGCGCGAATACCAGCCCGACGGTCCCCAGCACGCCGAGATAGAGCAGGAATTTCGCAATCACCGAGGCGAGCTGCCAGATATCCGGCACGGCTCACCTCACCCGGAAGGAGAACGCGCCGCGCATCGTGTGACCGTCCGCTGCGAGCCCGCGCCACTCGATCCGGTAAAGCCCCTTGCCGGCCGCGGTCACGGGTATCGCGAACCGGGTGGCGAAGGATTCCAGCCCCGAGAGGTCGAGATCGACCGCCTTGCCGCCTCCCGTCATCCGCGCGCGGGTCAGGCGGAGTTGCCTGGAGAAGGTCAGCACGATCTCGGAGGGCATCGCGGCCAGCACCGCGCCGTCCGCCGGAACCGTCGAGCCGAGTTTCGAATGCGCGAGCGCGCCCGCCGCGAGGAGGACCAGCAGAGCGGCAAGCAGGCTCCGTTTCACGGCGTCTCCCGCTCGGCCGGCAAGTGTTCGCCGAACCAGGCGAGGGTCTCCTCCATCACCTCGCCGAACGCGGGCTCGGCGTAGATCTCGTAGTGGCCGTAGCCTTCCAGCACCACCAGTTTCTTGGGCTCGCCCGCCTTGTCGTAGAGCGCGTGCGACTCTTCCGGCGGCACCAGACGGTCGTCGTCCGTTGTTATGAACAGCACGGGCCGGGGCGCGATCCTGTCCACCACCCATTCCGGGTGGAAGGCAAGCGTCTCGTCGACGTATTCGAGCGGAAGCATGTCGATCGCTCCCGGCACGCTCCGCCGCACCGCCGCGCCGAGCTCCGCCGACTGGCGGTCCGGCAACAGCACTTCGCTTCGTGGGACGAGCTCCGATTCGCCCTCCGTCGCACGCCTGACCCGGTCGGCGGCGGAGCGGTCGAGGAGGTCGAACCATTCGTCCGGGCGACGGATGCTCCGCATCCAGCGCCCGCCGTGGCCGACGCCGACGACGCTGACGACGCAGCCCACCCGCCGGTCCACCGCGCCGGCCCACACGGCCGTCGCCCCGCCATAGCTGGTCCCATAGAGACCGAGCCGGGTCTCGTCCACCTCGTCCCGCGCACCGAGGAAGGTCAACGCCGCCTGCACGTCCGCGACCCGGCCGTGCGGGTCCAGACGCGAGGGCGGCCCTTCGCTTCCACCCCAACCCTTGTAGTCGAAGACGAGGACGACATAGCCCGCCTCGGTCAGCACGCGCGCGTTGTCCGGCAGAAGGAGGTCCTTGACCCCGGTATAGCCCTGGCAGAGGACGACGCCCGCCCGTGCCTCGCCCGGTCGGAGGCCGTCGGGACGGTACAAATCCCCCGCCAGCCGGAATCCCTCGGAATGGAAGGAAACGGGGATCGCAGTCATGCCGTTGTACCTTATCTCCGTGGAACCGCTCCGCGATGATACGCCCGTCTTCCCCCGCCGCGTAAGCGCCGATCACCCTCCCCCGGCCCCTCCCGCAAGCCCCGGACTGCGATCCGGGGCAAGCGGGAGGGGAGAAGGTGAGGCGGGGTCGACGCCGCAACTCTCCCTCTCCCCAGCGGGGAGAGGGCCGGGGTGAGGGGGATCGCGGCCGGTCGGAAAATGCTCTCGGTCACGCTGTTCCCGAGCGTCACCCCAATTCTCCCGCCCCGATTCCGGCCCACGCCGTGCTACCCTGCGCGGCCGGCCGGAAGGGTGGATGGATGAACGAGGACCGTATCGACATATCGATGGCGAACGATCTGGGCGAGCTGCCGGCCGTCGCCGAGCGGATCGACGCGTTCTGCGCCGCCGCCGATGTGGAGCCGGGCGTCGCATACGCGGTCAACCTGGCGCTCGACGAGCTGCTCACCAACATCGTCTCCTACGGCTACAGGGACGAGGACTCGCACCGCATCGAGATCGCGGTGCGGCGCGACGGCGGGGCGCTGGTCGTCACCATCGTCGACGACAGCATCGAGTTCGATCCCCGGCAGGTGCCGGAGGTCGATACCGACGCCCCTTTGCACGATCGCGACCCCGGCGGGCTCGGCCTCCTCCTGGTCAACTCGATGATGGACGAGGTGGACTATCGGCGGGAGGATGGGCGCAACGTCACGATCCTGACCAAGGGTCCGGCGGCGGAGGAGTAGCGCACGACGCTATCCTCGCGTCCGCCTCGCCTCGCTGCGTTCGGCGACGATCGAGGAGCCGAAGATGATCGCCGCGCCCGCCACCGTCCACAAATCCGGCAGCTCCGCGAAGACGAGGAAGCCGAGCGCCACCGCGAAGGGAAGCCGCGCGAAGTCGAACGGCGCCACCGCGCCGGTCTCGCCGACCGCGAAGGCGCGGGTGTAGAAACGCTGCGCGGTGGCCGACGCCGCGCCCAGCAGCAAACCCCAGAGCCACTGCTCGGCGGTCGGCCATTCCCACACGAAAGCCGCCCCGATGACGGCGAAGGGGAGCATGTAGACCGACTGGTAGAGCACCGCCGTGTCGGGATGATCGGTGCGGATGGCGACCTTCAGCATCATCGCCGAGCTCGCGATGCAAAGCCCCGCGCCGATCACCATGACCATGCCGATATTGACCTCCTGGAAGCCGGGCCGGACGATGACCAGCGTCCCGGCGAACCCCATGAAGAGCGCCATCCAGCGCATCGGATGCGCCGATTCGCGGAGGAAGATCACCCCGAACAGCGCGATGAACAGCGGGAAGGTGAACGAGATCGCGGTCGCGTCGGCGATCGGGATCAGGGCGAGGCTGCCGAACCACCCGTACATCGCGATCGTGCTGAGCAATCCGCGGGTGGCATAGAGCCCGGTGTTCCGCGTTCGCATGACGCCGATCCCCGCGCGCAGCAGCCAGGGCAGCATGGCGATGACGCCGAACAGCGCGCGGAACAGCGAGATCTCGAGGAAGTGCATCTCCTTCGAGAGATAGCGCACGATGGCGGTCTGCCCGGCGAAGAGCAGCGCGCTCATCGTCATCCATGCCGCGCCCTGCCAGGATGGCGGCAGGCGGGCGAAGCCGCTTGCGATGCCCGCGATCACCGTTCGAGGACGGATTCGAACCCCTCGAACTCGGGATGGCCGAGATAGAGGCCGCGCTGGCCGCCGGCGCTCGCATGGGCCTTGCGGAAGGCTTCGGACCGCGTCCACGCCTCGAACGCCGCGCGGTCGCGCCAGATCGAGTGGGAGGCGTATAGCGTATGGTCGTCGGCTTCCGGCCCCTTGAGCAGGCGGAACTCGACGAAGCCCGGCACGCCGTCGAGATGGGAATCGCGCTCCCGCCAGACCTGCTCGAACTCCGCCTCGCGCCCGCGCGCGATGCGGAACCGGTTCATCGCGATGAACATTGCCTCGTCCTTTCCCTCGACCGCCGGAGCGGACGGTTTGTGCCACAAATCGCCCGCGAGGCGAAACGCCCCGTCTTTCCCGACGACGGAGTTGAGCGGCGGACGCGGCGGCGTTAGCGTTGTCGGGGCGAAGCGCGGCCGCGCGCCCCGCCGCCGGAGAGCATCAGGATGAACCTGACCTCCAGGGAGTCGGAAATCGTCTTTCGCATCATGGGCGAGCTGTCCGCCGGTCACTCGTCCCACGATCTGCGCGTCTGCCTTTGCCCCCTGCTGCGGGACCTTCTGAACGCCGAATACCTCGCGTCCTATGTGTGGTGCGAGGAGCGGGGAAGGTTCGTGGATCGCGTGGCCCTCAACATGTCGGACGACAACCTGTCGTCCTACGAATCCTATTACCAGTTCCGCGACCCGATCACCCCGGCGCTGCAACGCCGCCGCCGCACCACCTCCGTGAACGAGGTGATTTCCCGCCCGGCGTTGGAGCGGAGCGAGTTCTTCAACGACTTTCTCGCCCGCGACGGGCTCTATTACGGCATCAACTACTATGCCTATGCCGGGGGCGCGAATATCGGCGATCTGAGGATCTGGCGCGGCCGCGGCAAGGAGGATTTCTCGCGCCGGGAAATCGAGATCGTGGACGCGATCGGCCCGGCCTTCACCAACGCGATGCGCCGCGCGCTCGCGCGGGAGGCAGGCGACGGGTCCCGCGCCCCGCTCGGCGCCGCGATGGAGCGCATCGAGGGCGAGACCCGGCTGACCGCGCGCGAGAAGGAGATCGCGATGTCGGTCGCGCTCGGCAAGACCGACATGGAGGTCGCGGGGGCGCTCGGGATATCCGTCACCACCGTGAGGACCCACCTCAAGCACATCTTCGCCAAGCTCGGCGTATCCAACCGGACCCAGCTCGCCGCGCGGTTCGCCTTTCCCGCGGCGGACGGCGGCTGAAAATCCTCAATTCCGAGGATGGCGACGTGCGGGTTTCCGCGCGACACTGGAACATCGCAGGGAAACGATCGTGAGCGAGATTACCGAATGGACGGCCTCGCGGGCGCTTCGCGAAATCGGCGAAGGGCGCGTTTCCGCCCGCGAATACGCCGAAGCGCTGCTGACCGCGTGCGAGCGCGGCGCCGGGCTTAACGCCTTCATCCACCTCGACCCGGAACGGGTTCTCGACACGGCTTCCCGCGCGGTCTCGGGCGGCGGCCGCCTCGCCGGGCTGCCGGTGCCGGTGAAGGACAATTTCGATACCGCCGACATGCCGACCACCGGCGGCACGCCCGGTCTTCGCGACCACCGCCCGGCGCGCAACGCGCCCGTCCTCCAGAAACTGATCGACGAGGGCGCGTGTGTCATGGGCAAGCTCAACATGCACGAGCTCGCCTTCGGCATCACGTCGAACAACGGCGCGTTCGGACCCGCGCGGAACCCCCACGATCCCGACCGCATCCCGGGCGGCAGCAGCGGCGGTTCCGGCGCCGCGGTCGCCGCGCGGATGGCGCCGGCCGCGATGGGCACGGATACCGGAGGATCGGTGCGCATCCCGGCCGCGCTCTGCGGCGTGGCCGGGTTTCGCCCGACGACCGGCCGATACAGCCAGGACGGCATCGTTCCGATCTCCCATACGCGCGACACGGCGGGACCGCTCGCGCGCTCGGTCGAGGACCTGGCCCTGTTCGACAGCGTGATCGCGGGCGTGCCGGACGATCTGCCGGATGTGTCGCTGAAAGGCGCGCGGATCGGCGTGCCCCGCGCCCATTTCTACGACAACCTCCATCCCGAGACCGCGCGCGTCGCGGACGAAACCCTGGCCGCGCTCGCCGCGGCGGGCGCCGTGCTCGTCGAAGCGGACATGCCCGAGGTTCCGAAGCTCGACGAGGCGGCGGGATTTCCCATCGCGCTTTACGAAACCGTCGTGGGGTTGAACCGCTATCTGTCGGAAAGCGGGCTGCCGCTCGATTTCGCCGGCCTCGCCGGCGCCGCGGCGAGCCCCGACGTGGCCGGCCTGCTGCAAAGCCTGACCGCGCCCGAGGGCGCCATACCGGAGCCGGTCTACCGCGAGGCGCTGACGAAGACCCGCCCGGCGCTCCAGGCGGCCTATGCCGACTGGTTCGCGGCGAACGGCGCGGTCGCGGCGATCTTCCCGACCGCGCCGCTCCCCGCCGCCCCCATCGGCGACGACGAGACGGTCGAGCTGAACGGCGAGCGGGTGCCGACCTTCCTCACCTTCATCCGCAATACCGGCCCGTCCAGCGTCGCCGGCATCCCCGGCGTCACCCTTCCCGCCGGCCTTTCCGCCGACGGCCTGCCCATCGGGATGGAGCTCGACGGTCCGGCCGGGAGCGACCGCGCGCTGCTGGCGTTGGGCATGGCCGTCGAGGCGGTGCTGCCGTCCACGCCGGCCCCGGGTTGAATCGACGGTATTTTCCGCAAACAGGGAGACAGAACCATGCCGAGAAACTTTGCACGGATGTCGCGCCGCCGCTTCGTCGCCGGTGCGCTGGGGTCGGGCGCGGCGGCGGTCGCTCCGGCCGTTCTGACCGGCGCGCGCGCCGCGGACGAGCTCAAGCTCGCCACCTACTTTCCGCTGAGCGGACCGGCGGCGCTGTTCGGACCGACCGGCACGGCCTGCACCAAGCTCGCCGTCGACGAGATCAACGCGGCCGGCGGCATTGGCGGCCGAAAGGTGACGATCATCCCCGCCGATGGCGGCGCGCCGCCCGCCGAGGCGGCCAAGACGGCGATCCGCCTGATGCTGCGCGACAAGGTGGACCTCGTGATCGGTTCGCACAACAGCGCCGTCCGCGAGGCGATCGTCGCCGCGCTGAAGGGCAAGGTGCCTTACGTCTACACGCCGCTCTACGAAGGCGGCGAATGCAATCCGAACGTCTATGTGACAGCCGATACGCCGCAGCAGCAGGTCCAGCCCTCCATTACCTGGCTGGCGAAGTCGCTGGGCGCGAAGACCTATTACCTGATCGGCAACGACTATGTCTGGCCGCGCAAGACCAACGAGCAGGCGAAGAAGTACATCGCCGCGGCCGGCGGCAAGGTGGTCGGCGAGGAATACGTGCCGCTCGGCGCCCCCAACAAATTCGAGGACGCGGTGACCCGCATCAAGGCGAAGAGCCCGGATCTCGTGGTTATCACCCTGGTCGGCGGCGACAACGTGAACTTCAACCGGACCTTCGCCGGGTTCGGCCTCGACAAGTCGATCAAGCGCATCTCGTATCTGCTGGAGGAGCTGACCCTGCTCGGCATCGGCGACAAGAGCTCGAACGGGCTCTACAGCGCGATGTCCTATTTCGTGAACGAGAAGAGCGCATCCAACGAGAAGTTCAAGGCGAGCTTCGCGAAGGCCTTCGCGCCGAAACCGCCGCCTCTCAGCATGCTCGGCGTCGACTCCTATTCGGGCGTCTACTGCGCGAAGGCGCTGATCGAGAAGGCCGGCGGCACGAACGACGCCGGCAAGCTGATGGCCGCCGCCAACGGCCTGCGATACAGGACGGCGACCGGCACGGCGGTTATGACCAACCGCCACGTCGTGAAGGACATGTTCCTCGCCGAGTGCAAGGGAACCAGCTTCGAGATCGTCCAGGCCTTCAAGGCGGTGGCGCACGGCCAGACCTGCGCCTGATCCCGCCGGGAGAACTCCCTCCCTGTTGCTCACTGCCCTCTCCCCTCCCGCTCGCGGGAGGGGAGAGGGGGAGGGTGGGCCGGCTCGCCGCGAACCGATAAGGTCGGAAAACTCTCCGGTCCCGTAACCGGCCCCGGCTGAAACGGCGAGCGCGATGGACCCGATCCTCACCACCAACATCCTGAACGTGGTGTATGAGGTATCGACGCTGGCCGTCGTCGTGCTCGGTCTCGCCGTGGTGTTCGGCCTGCTCAACGTGATGAACCTCGCCCATGGCGAGTTCGTCATGATCGGCGCCTATTGCGCGTTCTTCGTCCAGACCCAGGACCTGCCGTTCCTCGCCGCGGTGCCGCTCGCGCTGCTGGTGTGCGGATTTCTCGGTCTGGTCGTCGAGCGGGTCCTGGTGCGTCCGCTCTACGCCCGTCCGTTCGACACACTGCTCGCCACCTGGGGGCTCAGCATGCTGCTGCGCGAGGCGGTCGAGGCGGTCTACGGACGGGGCTTCAGGAGCGTCGCGACGCCGCTCACCGGCAGCGTGGACGTGCTGGGGGCGGGCTATCCCGCCTACCGGCTGCTGCTGACGGCGCTCTCCATCGCGCTGGTCGCGGGGCTGGTCTGGTGGTTCGTGCGGAGCGCCACCGGCCGCCGCATCCGGGCCGTGGTCAACAACCCCGAGCTCGCCGGATCGGTCGGAATTCCGGTCACGTCGCTCGCCCGCAACACCTTCGTCTTCGGCTGCGGCCTGGCGGCGCTCGCCGGCGTGATGCTGGCGCCGCTCCTGCCGGTCAATCCGTCACTGGGGCTCGATTTCATCCTGAAATCCTTCTTCGTCCTGGTGGTCGGCGGGCTCGGCAGCCTGGTCGGGCTGATTTCCGGCTCCGGCGTCATCGGCGGCGTCGAAAGCATCGTGAGCGCCGTTTCCGACCGGACCTGGGGCTACAGCACCGTGCTGGTCATCGCGATCCTGTTCCTCTGGCTGCGCCCGAATGGCCTCTTTCCTCGTACATAGCGCGGCGCTCATCGCGGCGCTCGCGGTGCTGCCGGAACTGGTCGGCGAGTTCTGGGCCTATACGCTCGCGCTCTATTTCCTCTACGCCATCGCCTCGCTCGGCATCGGCCTGTGCTGGGGGCAGGCCGGCTTCCTGCCGCTCGGCCAGGCGATGTTCTTCGGGCTGGCGGCCTATCTCTCCGGCCTTTCGCTGATCCATTTCGAGGACAGCTGGCTGCTGCTGGTGCTGCTGCCGGGGGCGGCGCTGGCGCCCGGGCTGCTGGCCTATGGCATCGGGCTGCTGGTGTTTCGCGGACGCACGCTGAGCGGGCCGTTCTTCGCCATGATCACCCTCGCGCTCACCCTGCTCGCCTTCCAGATCGCCAATAGCTGGAACGACGTGACCGGCGGCTTCAACGGGCTCAAGAACATCCCCGGCCTGCCCGGGCTCGGCGACTTCACCGACCTCTACTACATCTCGGCGGCTGCGCTCGCCGTCTGCGTGCTCGCCATCGCCTGGCTTCGCCGCGCGCCGGCCGGGGTGCTCTGGCGCGCGGTCGCGCAGAACGAGCAGCGGGTGCGCTTCTGCGGCTTCGCGGTGCAGAACGTGAAGGCCGTCGTATTCGGGCTCAGCGGCGTGCTCGCCGGCATCGGCGGCGCGCTCTACGCCCCGCAGCAGAACCTCGTCACGCCGCAGCTCTGCGGCTTCATCCTCTCCGCCGATCTGGTGATCTGGGCCGCCGTCGGTGGGCGGGCGACGCTCTACGGCCCGGTCGTCGGCGCCGTGCTGATCGGCATCCTGACCGCCGATTTGCGGGACGAAATCTCGTACTGGGAGGTCATCCTCGCGGCCATCTTCATCGTCGTCGTGCTCTATTTCCGGCAAGGGCTGATGGGGTTCGTGGAGCCTTTGTTCGAGCGGCTGTGGCGCCGCCCCGCCGGGCGCACCCTCGACGGCCCCGACCGGCCGGCCGGCGCTGAGGAGACCGGCTTCGCGCTCGACGACGTGCGCGTCCGCATGGGGCAGGTCCGCATCCTCGAAGGGCTGGATCTGGCGGTCGACCGGCCCGGCATCTACTGCCTGATCGGACCCAACGGCGCCGGCAAAACCTCGTGCTTCAACGCCATGACCGGGGAGCTGCCGGTGCAAAGCGGGCGCATCCGGATCTTCGGCCGGGCGCGGACCGGCGCGGCGGCCGACCTGCTGAGCCGCATCGGCGTCGGCCGCAAGTTCCAGGCGCCTAGCCTGTTTCCCGACCTCACGGTGGCGGAGAACTTCAATATCGGGTTGTGGGGCGGCCGCGCCCGGCTGGGCGATCTGGTCCGCAGGCGGAGCCATCTGTGGTCGAGCGCGATCCTGCGCGAGGCGCAGGCGCGCTTCCCGTTCCTCGCCGAGGAGAACCGCAAGGCCGGCGATCTCTCGCACGGCCAGCGCCAGATCCTCGAACTCGTCATGGTGCTGATCGCCGAGCCCCGGCTGATCCTGCTCGACGAGCCGTCGGCCGGCCTGTCGCGGGCCGAGACCCGGGAGGTGATCGAGGCGATCCGCTGGGTCGGCGCGCGGCTCGACGCCTGCACGGTGATCGTCGAGCACGACATGACCTTCGTCCGCGAGCTCGCCGACCGCGTCTTCGTGCTGCACCAGGGACGGCTGCTGGCCTCGGGCACCGTCGCGGAGATCCAGGCGGACGAGCGGGTCCGCGCGGTCTATGTCGGGGCGTCGGCATGACCGGGGCCGGGCCGCTGTTTTCCTTCTCAGGGATAACCGGCGGCTACGGCGCGACCACCGTGGTGCGCGCAGTCGGCGGCGCGGTGGCGGCGGGCGAGGCCTGCTGCGTGCTCGGCCGCAACGGGGTCGGCAAGACGACGCTGATGCGCCTCCTGACCGGCCACCTGCCGTTGCGGTCGGGCACCGCGCATTTCGACGGTCGGCCGCTCGACGGGCTCGCGCCGGACGAGCGGCACCGCCTCGGCCTGGTCTACTGCCCGCAGGACCGGCCGGTGTTCGACAATCTCTCGGTGCGCGAAAACCTCACCCTCATGGCCGCAATGGACGCGGACCGGCACGCCCCGCTGCTCGCCGCCTTCCCGATCCTGGAGGCGCGCATGGCCCAGTCCGCCGGCACGCTGAGCGGCGGCGAGCGGAAAATCCTCTCCTTCGCCCGCGGCATCGCCGAGACCGGGCAACTGCTGCTGCTCGACGAGCCCAGCGAAGGCGTGCAGCAGGAAAACGTCGAGCGGATGGCGGGCTTCGTCCACGACGCCAAGGCGGCGGGACGTGCCCTGCTGGTGGTCGAGCAGAACCTCTCCTTCGCGCTCGAAATCGCCGACCGGGTGATCGTGATGGACCGCGGCGAAGTCGTCCTCGCCGGCGCGGCGGCCGACATCACCGAAAAGACGCTGGCCGCCCACATGCATGTGTGAGACGGGGTGTGGGGATCGACCAGGCCGCTTTCAGTATCGTCGCGCCCACCTGTCAACAAAAACATCAATTGATTTCGCATCAAAAACCACAATATCCTGTTCATACCGTTGCGTCGAACCAGGAGAGCGAACGATGACGCCCGCGGGACGTATGCCCATCGGTAGCGCGGTTGCCAGAAGACTGGAGTCGATCCGCACCAAGGGCGCGATGCGACACATCGAGGTCGCGAACATGCTCGGCACGCGACCGGAGACGGTATCGCGCTGGAATCAGGGCCGCGCCTATCCGCACGCCCGCACCGAGAAAACCCTGCTCGAGCTCGAGTTCATCGTCGATCAATTGTCCGACTTCTATGAACCGGACGAAGCCCGCCAGTGGATATTCTCGCCGCAGAAGCATCTCGGCGGAGCGTCTCCGGCGGAACTCATTCGGGAAGGACGGATCGACGAAGTACGGCGGCTGGTCAACCAGCTTCGCGACGGCGTGTATGTCTAAGCGGCGAGGGTCCGCGAGGCATGATCCACGATCAGCGTCTGGTCGACCGCTTGAGCCGGTTTCCCACGGATCGCTTTCAAGGAGACGTTTTTCGGGCAACCCGTGTCGGCGCGGATCCGACAGCGCCTTCGATCAGCGGCGGGAGGTGGGCGCCACCGCCGCAGCGCGACCCCGGCGTCCATGTGCTCTACACGAGCCTGGAACGCGACGGAGCCATCGCGGAGGTCGCGTCCTTCCTCGCCCAACTGACGCCGATTCCAGGTCGGCGTCCGATCAAGGTGACGAGACTGGCCGTCACGGCCGCACGGACCATGCGCCTCGCCCGCACCCATCTATCCGAGCTCGGCGTGGACTTGTCCCGCTATGGAGACCGCGATTACGCCCCAACGCAGCGCATCGGGGCGGCGCTGGCGTTTCTCGGCCTCGACGGGCTGATAGCACCCTCGGCTCGCTGGTCCTGCGACAATCTGATGATCTTCGCGGACAATCATCGGCTGACGAAGGGTCTTGAGCCTGTATCCGACGAACAGATCGAATGGACCTCCTGGGCGCGGACCAATGGGTTTATTCCCGGGTAGTATCGCATGAACGACATCGCGTTGAGCGCGGTCGAGACCGCGAGCGCGGACGAAATGCGGGCGCTTCAGGACCGGAAGCTGCGCCAACAGATGGCCTGGCTGAAGGCGCGCTCCCCCTTCGCCGCGGCGAAGCTGGCGGCGGCGGGGGCGGCGTTCGAGGACATAAGGTGCGTCGACGACCTCGCCCATCTTCCCTTCACCACCAAGCAGGATCTGCGCGACAGCCAACGGCTGCATCCCCCGTTCGGCAATCACGCCGCCGTCGAACGGGAGCGCATCGTCCGGGTCCACGCGTCCTCGGGCACCACGGGCGTGCCCTCCTACATCCCGGTGACGGCGCACGATTCCGCGCTCTGGCGCGAGGCGATCCGGCGCGTCTTCTGGTGCCAGGGCGTGCGGGCCAGCTCGACCGTCGCGATGGGCTTCAGCATCGGCTTCTTCGTCGGCGGCATCCCGCTCGCGCAGGGTATCGAGAGCCTGGGCGCGACGTTTCTCCCGATCGGCGCCGGGGAGACCGACCGGTTGCTCGATTCGATCGCGCTGCTGGGCGCCGACGTGCTCGCCTGCACGCCGTCCTACGCGCTCTACCTCGCCGAGGCGGCGCGGAAGCGCGGCATCGACGTGGCCGATCTGCCGGTCAAGCGCCTCACCGTGGGCGCCGAGCCGGGCGGCGGCGTCCCCGGGATCCGCCGCCATATCGAGGAGACCTGGCGGGCCACCGTGACCGAATCCGTCGGCAACGGCGACGTGGTCCCGGTCTACGCCGCCGAGAGCGACATGCAAGACGGCTGCCACTTTCTGACGCCCGACATGGTCGTAATGGAGATCGTCGACCCCGACACGGGGAACGTGCTGCCGACGGATGCGGACGGGATCGAGGGCGAGATGGTGTTCACCCACATCGACCGCGAGGCCGCGCCGCTCTTGCGGTTCCGCAGCGGCGACCGGGTCGTGGTCAGGAACGGCCCTTGCGACAACGGGCGGACCGGCCCGCGCATCCGGGTGGTCGGGCGCACCGACGACCTCCTGATCCTGCGCGGCGTGAACGTCTGGCCGTCGGCGATCCAGGACGTCGTCGCCGGCTTCCGCCCGGACACCACCGGCGCGCTCAGGATCGTGCTGCCGAAGCCCGGCCCGGCCGCGGATCCACCGCTCCGCATCGAGGTCGAGCACGGGGAGGCGGCCGGCGACCCCGAGGGGCTCGCGCGCGCCCTGGAGAAGGCCCTCCGCGACAAGCTGATCTTCACCGCCCGCGTCGAGCCGGTCCCGCCCGGCACCATCCCGAGATCGACCATGAAGACTAGGCTGGTGCACATCGCCGACGAATGCTGAGGAAAGCGGGGCGCCTTTGGCGTGTCCGTCTTGACTGGAAGCGTGGAAGGAACCGAGGCGCGTCCTTCGATACGCGGCTTCGCCGCTACTCAGGATGAAGATAAGTTGAGTGTTTTCAATAGCTTTCCTCATCCCGAGTAGGCCCCGCAGGAGCCGTATCGAGGGACGGCCCGCCCTCCCCCGGCCCCTCCCGCAAGCGGGAGGGGGGGACGGTAGGGAAGGGTCGGCGCCGCAACTCTCCCTCTCCCCAGCGGGGAGAGGGCCGGGGTGAGGGGGCCGCCGCAACCGGGTAGGCCCCCGCCCGCTGCGTAACGTTGCGGCCGTCCCCGAGCCTTTTTCGTGTCTATGGAAGAAAAATTGCAACCCATCCTTGCGGGCGCTCTGCGAGACCTGTAATGTTCCTGTTATGTTCTTCACTGGGAGGGTGGTCATGGAACGGAGCGGTTCGAAGAGCGCTCACCGGGAGATGGGGGAGGCGGCGAAGACCGAGCGGACCGGGCCGAATCGAATCGGGGAGGCTTGGTCTGCCGAATCGCCTCGTCTATTCTCGGACCCGGTCGAGGTCCATGAAGCCTGCATCGGGGGACGGGGCAAGAACATGCCCAAGGCCGAGCGTCCTGCGCTTTCCCACCATAGTGGAGAAGCGGCTTCGGTATCGCGAACCGATCGCTTAGGAGCGGTGACCTCCCCCGCGTTCCTCGCATGTGAGGATAACGTTCCGTTCATGGCCCGGCTTCCCGACGCGAAGTTCAAGCTGATCGTCACGTCGCCGCCCTACAATCTCGGCAAGTCCTACGAGCGCAAATCGGCCCTAGAGGTCTATCTCGCCATGCAAGAACGGGTGATCGGCGAGTGTGTCCGGCTACTGGACGAAGCGGGCTCGATCTGCTGGCAGGTGGGGAACTTCGTCGACAACGGAGAAATCGTCCCGCTCGACTCGCTGCTCTATCCGATATTCAGGTCGCGGGGGTTGAAGCTCCGCAACCGGATCGTCTGGCATTTCGGGCATGGGCTACATTGCACACGGCGGCTATCCGGCCGGTACGAGACGATCAATTGGTGGACCAAGGGCGACGATTACACTTGGCACCTGGATCCGATTCGCGTGCCGTCCAAGTATCCAGGCAAAAAGCACTTCAAGGGGCCGAACGCCGGGAGGCTGTCGGGCAACCCGAAGGGTAAGAACCCGACCGACGTTTGGGAGTTTCCCAACGTCAAGAACAACCACCCTGAAAAGACGATCCACCCCTGCCAGTTCCCGGTCGAGCTGGTCGAGCGGCTGGTCCTGTCCATGACGAACGAAGGCGACGCGGTGTTCGACCCGTATATGGGAGTCGGATCGGCGGTGGTCGCGGCTCTCAAGCACGGTCGCGCGGGCTATGGCTGCGACGTCGTGGAGGATTACGTCGGGATCGCCCGCCAGCGGGTCGCGGCGCTCGAAGCCGGAGAACTTCGCACCCGCCCTATGGGGAAGCCGATCTATGACCCGGCCCTGCCACGCGGCGGCCACCGGTGAGGATCGGCGCCAAGTACTCGCACCTGAACGGCGAGGAATACCTTCTGGTCCACAGGCCCAAGCTCTGGAAGGAGGTTCGGAAGGTCATCGACTCGGTGGATGCCACGGCCTGCAGGACCAAGAAATCGAAGGAACGGACGATGCCGGGGCGGATGCTGTATTCGCCGCCGGACATGAACGCCCTGTTCAGGCAGGGCTTGGAGGCCACGGGCTGGCGGGAGCGCCGAAACACTTTCTGGGTTACAGACGATGAGCGGCTGCTACGGGGCATCTACGGACGCTCGCCGGACGAGCAGAAAGCAGCGATACAGGCGGCGGGACATGAGCCGATCATGTCCTACAACCAGACCGATTTCGTGAAGGATCGCGTGGCGGTCGAGGTCCAGTTCGGCCATTACACCTTCGTCGCGCACGATCTGTTCGTGAAGCATCTGAGCTTCTACGTCTCCGACATCATCGATGTTGGGATCGAGATCCTGCCGATGAAGGAGCTTGAAAAGGAAATGTCGAGCGGCGTGCCGTACTACGAGCGCGATCTGCTCAACGTCTTGCGGCAGGGACGGGGCGTTCCCGCCGTGCCATTGGTGCTGATTGGAGTCCTGCCATGAGCGACGTACCGAACGAGCCGGTGAAGATCGAGCGGCGCAGGGTGCGAGTGAAACCGCGCTCGTACCAGCCGAGCAATGCCGAGATGGAGGCGGACGTCTAGATTGACGCCACAGCGGAGGAAGTCGCGGCGGCGCTCCTGATCGGCATACCCGCAGCATCGATCTATCGAGGAATCCTCCAGTGAACCCTAGTTTCCCGTCGACGGCTCCTGAATTCGCTTGGGCATTTCGGCGCCCCGGATATCAACCGGCACCCGCAGTGGAGGAATTCTCCGTTCCGCCCCATTGACGCTGCGCGTTCCGTCGGTATCGTAGGTCCCGTCATGCGGAACACGGTTTCGATCTCCATGAACCGGTGGCGGCGCGCCTGAATCGGCGGCCGGCACTTTTCGCGTGACTTGTGTGGCTGCCGGGGACCCGGCGGCCATTTTCTTTTCCCGAAACGTCATGGCGGCCCGGCGACCCCGGCGAAGGAGGGTCGTCATGTCGAAGCCCGAGGACACAGACAGCTTCACCACGCCGGGCGGCGTGCTGGTGCGCCGCGAGACCGCGCCGGAGACCTACGAGAACGCCCGGACGATCCTGGTCGACCGGCTCGACGCACGGCGCGGCGTGCTGCTGTCGTCCGATTTCGAGTATCCCGGGCGCTACACGCGCTGGGACATGGGCTTCGTCGACCCGCCGCTCCAACTCGCGGCGGTGGGGCGCTCGGCGCGAATTACCGCGCTGTCGCCGCGCGGGCGCGTCATCGCCGGCGCTCTGGCGAGGCGCCTGCCGGAATGGGATTTCGTCGCGGACCGCGCGATCGACGGGGACGGCTTCGACGTCGAAATCCGCGAGCCCGCCGGACGCTTCCCCGAGGAGGAGCGGAGCCGCCAGCCCTCGGTGTTCTCGCTGGTGCGCGCGATCCTCGACTTCCTGCGCGCGCCCGACCGCGAACGCTTCCTCGGCCTCTACGGCGCGTTCGGCTACGACCTCGCCTTCCAGTTCGAGCCGCTGGAGCGCAAGAGCAACCGCGCGGACGGGCGGCGCGACCTCGTGCTCTACCTGCCCGACCGGCTGCTCGTCGTCGACCACCAGCGGGGCGAGGCCACCTGGCGGTCATACGAGTTCGACGTCGACGGCGAGACCACCGAGGGGATCGGGCGCGGCGGACCCGACGAGCCGTTCCGCTTCGCGCCCCCCGGCGAGGCCGGCAGCGACCACGCCCCGGGCGACTACGCGGAGACCGTGCGCAAGGCGAAGGAGCGCTTCCGCGCGGGCGATCTGTTCGAGACCGTGCCGGGCGTCGACACCTGGCGGCCGGCCGCCGAGCCGCCTTCCGTAATCTTCCGGCGGCTGATGAAGGCGAATCCCGCGCCCTACGGCTTCTTCATCAATCTCGGCGAACAGGAATACCTGGTCGGCGCCTCGCCCGAGATGTTCGTCCGGGTCGAGGGGAAGAGGGTCGAGACCTGCCCGATCTCGGGCACGATCCGGCGCGGCGCGGACCCGATCGCGGATGCCCGCCAGATCCGCGCGCTGCTCAACTCGGAAAAGGACGAATCCGAGCTCACCATGTGCACCGACGTCGACCGCAACGACAAGTCGCGCATCTGCGAGCCCGGCTCGGTCCGGGTGATCGGGCGGCGCCACATCGAGATGTATTCGCGGCTGATCCACACCGTCGATCACGTCGAGGGCGCGCTGCGGCCGGAGTTCGACGCGCTGGACGCATTCCTGTCGCACACCTGGGCGGTTACCGTGACCGGCGCGCCGAAGAAATGGGCGATGCGGTTCATCGAGGACCACGAGCGCTCGCCCAGGCGCTGGTACGGCGGCGCGGTGGGCGCGGCCTTCGCCAACGGCAACATGAATACCGGGCTGACGCTCCGGACCATCCAGTTCCGCGACGGTGTCGCCTCGGTCAGGGCCGGCGCGACGCTGCTCTACGATTCCGACCCCGCGGAGGAGGAGGACGAGATCGGCGTCAAGGCGTCCGCTTTTCTCGACGCCATCGCCGGCGACGCGCCTGCCGCTCCGTTGGAAAACGGCGGCGGGACGGAGGGGAAGGGACTCGACGTGCTGCTGGTCGACCACGAGGATTCCTTCGTCCACACGCTGGCCGATTATTTCCGCCAGACCGGGGCGCGGGTGGAGACGCTGCGCTTCGGCTTCGGCCACCACGTGCTGGACGAGCGCCGGCCGGGGCTGGTCGTGCTGTCGCCCGGCCCCGGCGAGCCCGCCGATTTCGGGGTGGCGGAGACGGTCGGCGCCTGCGTCGGCCGCGGCATTCCGGTCTTCGGCGTCTGCCTCGGCTTGCAGGGCATCGCCGAGCATTTCGGGGCCCGGCTCCGCATCCTCGACACCCCGGTGCACGGCAAGCCCTCGGAAATCGAGACGGCGGGCGGGGCGCTGTTCGAGGGCCTGCCCCGGCGCTATCCGGTCGGCCGTTACCACTCGATCTACGTCGCGCGCGACGAAGCGCCCGACGCGCTGGAGGTCCTCGCCTGGACCGCCGACGGCGTGACCATGGCGCTCCGCCACCGCACGCTGCCGGTCTGGGCGGTCCAGTTCCACCCGGAATCGATCCTCGGCCTGGAGGCGGGCCGGGGCCTCGCCCTGATCCGCAACGTGGTCGCGCTGGCGAAGGCGGCGGGGTGAGGCGGCGCGGCTCTTCGATAGGGGATTATATGGATAACCTGGCGGGCGAGAGGCCCACCGGCGCTCCGGGAGGCGCCGGGAGCATATCCGGTTCGTGGCGGACCGTTCCTCCCCGTCAACAAAGTATATTAATTGTAATTAAGTGCATGGTAATTCTTCAAAATAACGGTTGACTCTCCACGTCCATCCCGGGGACTTATGGATCCGAAGGAGTCGATTAGTCCGTGAAGACAATCAAGAAGGTTCTCAAGGAGTCGGGCAAATACGACAGAGAGGAAATATGTCTTGTACAATTAGAGCACGTCTGTCTTAGTTGGAACCGCTTCATCCGTTCTCTTCCGTCATGGTCGGCCTTCGCCGACCATGACGGTGAGGAGGCAGAGGTAAAGGCGCTTCTATCTGAAACGGACAGGCTCTAGAGGCTACTGCCGGCGAGTCGCCTGTCTAGCTCTTCCGACATGTCTCCGAGCGCCTTGGCCAGCTGCCCGAATGCTTCCTGTACAACGAGGTCCGGTGTGGCAGACCCTATCTCTCTGGCGTCTATCGTGACGATGAGTTCGTTGATATCGAGATTGGGATAGGAGATATCGAAGGAAACCTGAGGACGATCTTTATTGATGAACGAAACCCATTCCAGACGAACGATCCTGTCTTCTTCAAATACGGACATGGTTTGTCTTTCGTGAGTTTGGACAGCAATGCCGATCCGGTAAGAAGAGGGTAGGGGCGCTTCCCTTCCTGGAGAGCTTGAGCCGGTGTGTAGCTGCACCGACCCTTCCATTTGCACCGAATCGGCACCGGGAGTCGATAGGGTTTCTCGACCTCGATCTTCCTTGTCCAGGTGCAACCGTTCTTTCCGCACCTGTCCAAGGCACCCGCCCGGGCTGGCCAGCACGGGGGGAGTCCATGTCAAGTGTTTAAAGCCGAATTTTGGCGATTACGGGAAAGAGGCTCAAGAATACGGTATAGTTCCTGTCGAGAGTTTTATTGTTCTTTTGACCGAGAGCCGGAGGGCTATTAATGTTAGATTTAATATTCGGCTCGATACCGGCTTCAGGACACTGTTTGCATTGACCCCTTCGGCGGCATCCCAAATTTCTCGTGAACAAGGGCCTGTCCGATTTAAATGGAAGCGTCTCTACCTCTATCTCCTCATCGTCATGGTCGGCGAAGGCCGACCATCCACGAGTTTTTTTAAGGCGCTGGAAACAAAAACAAAACGTGGATGGTCGGCCTTCGCTGGCCATGACGGGAGCGAGGCCGGGCGGTTCCCGCGCCCGCCGCGACGGGACGGCGTTCCCGGTGCCCATCCGCGCCCGACGGTCGGTTGTCAGGCAATCGATATAGGCCCCTGTCGAGGGCCGCCCGCCTTGCCACTCCGCCCCGCCTGACCTACGCTCCCGCCGCGAGGCCCCCATGAACCGCACCGACTGCGAGCTACTGGACGAGGAATGCGGGCTGGCGGAGTGCCGGGCGCGGTTCTGCCTGCCGGACGGCGTGCTCTATTTCGACGGCAACTCTCTCGGCGCGCTGCCCCGGACGGCCGCCTCCTCCATCGGCGCGACGGTCGCCGAGGAATGGGGCGAGGGGCTGATCCGGAGCTGGCTCGACGCCGACTGGTTCTTCCTCTCGCGCCGGGCGGGCGACGCCATCGCGAAGCTGATCGGCGCATCGGAAGGCGAGGTGGTCGTTTCCGATTCCACCTCGGTCAACATCTTCAAGCTGGCGGCGTCGCTCCTGCGCAAGGGCGGGGGGCGGCGCAAGGCGGTCGCCGAACGCGGCGATTTCCCGACCGACGTCTACATCCTTGAAGGCGCGATCGACCTGCTGGGCGGGGGGTGCGAGCTGGTCCTCGCGGAACCGGGCGGCATCGCGGACGCCGTCGACGGCGACACCGCGCTGGTCCTCGTGAGCCATGTCGACTACCGGACCGGCGCGCTGCGCGACATGGAGCGGCTGACCGCGCTTTGCCGGGCGCGCGGCGCTCCGATCGTCTGGGATCTCTGCCATTCGGCCGGCGCGGTGCCGGTCGCGCTCAACCGCTGCAAGGTCGATTACGCGGTCGGCTGCACCTACAAGTTCCTCAACGGCGGCCCCGGCGCGCCCGCCTTCGTCTACGTCTCGCGCGACGCCATCGGCGCCTTCGAGCCCGCGGTGACCGGCTGGTTCGGCCATGCCGATCAGTTCCGCTTCGAGGACCGCTACCGCGCGGCGGACTCGATAAACAAGCTCCTCGTCGGCTCGCCGCCGGTGCTGTCGCTCCGCGCGGTGCTCGACGGCGTCGCCTGCTTCGACGGCGTCGACATGGAGGCGCTCGCGGCCAAGTCGCGGCGGCTCTCCGGGCTCTTCATCGAGCTCGCCGACGAAAGGCTCGCGAAGCGCGGGCTCAAGCTGGCGAGCCCGAGGGAGCCCGCGCGGAGGGGCAGCCAGGTCTCGTTCCGCCACCCCGACGCCTACGCCATCGCGCGGGCGCTGATCGCCGGCGGGCTCATCCCGGACTTCCGCGACCCGGACATCCTCAGGTTCGGCATCACCCCGCTCTACATGCGTTACGTCGACGTTTGGGACGCGGTCGACGCCATCGAGGCCGTCATGTCGAGCGGCGCGTGGCGGGAGTACCGGGCGGAGACGCGGGAGGCGGTGACGTGAGCGCCACGCGCATCGGCGTGGTCGGCTACGGCTATATCGGCCGCTCCATCGTGGAGCGCATCGGGCGGAGCGGCGGCCGGTTCGAGAGCGCGTTCGTTTACAACCGGAGCCCCGGGGCGCTGGCGGGGCTCGATCCGGCGCTGCGCCTGGAGGACCTGGACAAGGCCGTCGAACGCCGCCCCGATCTGATCGTCGAATGCGCCCATCCCGGCATCACCGAGCGCTTCGGCGCTTCCTTCCTCCGCTTCGCGGGCTACATGCCGCTCTCGGTGACCGCGCTCGCCGACGACGCGCTCCGTTCCGCGCTGGAGGACGCGGCGGCGGAGAGCGGAACGAGCCTGTTCCTGCCCGCCGGCGCGCTCTTGGGCGGCGACGAGCTCCTGATGCGGCGGGGGAGCTGGCGCCGGGTGCGGATCACCTTCCGCAAGCACCCCGACAACATCGATTTTACCGAGAGCGGCCTCGACCCCGGCGCGATCGACCGCGAGACCGCGATCTACGAAGGGCCGGTGCGCGGCGTCGCCCGGCTCTACCCGCGCAACGTCAACACCATGGTGACCTGCGCGCTGGTCTCGACCGGGCTCGACGAGTGCGAGGCGCGACTGGTCTGCGATCCCGCGCTCGATTGCGCGGTCGCCGAGATCGAGGCGTGGGACCGCGATGGCGGGCTGCTCAGGACCGAGAAGCGCCAGCCCGCGATCGGCGTCTCCGGCACCGAGATGCTGGACTCGATCTGGTACTCCATCCTCCGCGCCACCGGCGCGAGGGGAGGCGCGCTGGAGCTGGTCTAGGCGGTAAGCGACCACTCGTTGGACGCGCCGTCGCCGGCGAGGGTGGTGCGGGTCATGTGGCGCGGCTGGTCCGGCGGGTGGCCGAGGCCGCGGTGCAGCACGCAGCGATTGTCCCACAGCACCAGGTCGCCGACCTTCCAGCTGTGGACGAAGACGCGCGGCGGGCGGCAGGCCTCCGCGCACAGCCGTTCGAGCAGCGCGCGGCTCTCCGCCTCGTTCTCGCCCGCGATGTGGCTCGCGTGGCGGCCGATATAGAGGGCGGGGCGGCCGGTCTTCGGGTGGCGGCGGAGGATCGGGTGCTCGACCGGGGGGAGGGCGTCCCACTCGTCCGGGCTGAGCGTCTCGGTGCCGCCGACCCGGCCCTGGCTGTAGGCGTAGCTGTGGACGGCGGACTTGCCGTCGAGCCGGCGCCGCATGTCGGGGTCGAGCGCGTCCCAGGCGGCGCGCATGTCGGCGAAGGCGGTCTCGCCGCCGGTCTCCGGCACCACCCGGGCGGCGAGCGCCGAGCCCTTGGACGGGATGCGTTTGTAGGACGAATCGGTGTGCCAGCGGTTGTTGCCCTGGAGGAACAGCCCGTGCGCGCTTTTCTCCGCCCACAGCGTGCCGTCGTCGCGCATGTTGGACAGCACGATGATCTCCGGATCGGCGCCGACGTTGTTGGCCGTGAGGCTGCGCTCCAGCGGGCCGAGGCGGCGGCTGAACGCGGCCTGCTCTTCCTGCGTCAAATGCTGGTCCGGGAACGCCAGCACCGCGTGCTCGTCCCACGCCCGCTCGATCGCCGCGAACGTCGCGTCGTCAAGCGCCGCCAGATCGACCCCCGTCACCACCGCTCCCAGCGTCGCCCCCGTCGGCACGATCTCGAGCCCCATGCCGCCCTCCCCGCATCGCTCGTCCGGCCCAAGAATACACCCTCCGCCGCCCCCGCTCACCATTCGCGCCCGTCCACCCGAAAATCGGCTTGACTTAGTTGCGATTGTCACGCATTCTCAATTAGAAACCGGGCATATCTTACGGAGAATGGGGAAATGATCGGAAAAATTGGCGTCGGAGCGGCTGCGGTCGCCTTGGGGGGTCTGTTCGCCGGCACCGCGCTGGCGGACGGGATGGTCTATTCCGGGTTTCCGGTGACGGTGAAGGGGTATGCCGGCAAGAAGACCACGTCGGTGTCCTATGGCGGGCAGATCGCGCGGCATGCGCTGCACGATTCGCTGAAGAAGCTGGTCGGCAAGGGGAACGGCAAGCCGAACCCGGAGCTCAAGGCCAGGATGATGTCCTATTTCTCCGGCAAGGACGCCGGGCGGAAGATCGTCGCGCCGGCGACCAAGGGCAAGTTCGCCGTCAAGCAGACCGCGGTCGATTCGCTGAGCAAGGGCAAGAACCTCGCCGGCAAGACCTACAAGGCCGCCGTCGCCGGGATGCCGAACGGCATGACCGGCCCCGAGCTGGTCGCCTTCTGGATCGACAAGGCGTCGTCCGCCGACAAGGGGTTCGACGCGGCCAACGGCTACGATTACGGCCAGCTGATCTCCAAGTTCATCATGGGCGCGGTGTCCTACAACCAGGCGGTCGACGGCTATCTCGACGAGTACCTCCGGCCCGACAAGAAGCCCAACGACAAGCCCTACAAGAAGGGCGCGGCCTATACCGGCAAGGAGCACGCCTGGGACGAGGCGTTCGGCTATTTCGGCACGCCGGCGCACACGCTGAAGCTGACCCCGAAGCAGGTCTACGACATCGCCAAGCAGAGGGATCTCGCCGCCGCCGACATGAACAAGGACGGCAAGGTCGACCTCAAGACCGAGATGACCTTCGGCCCCGCCTACTACGCCGCCGGGTTCGACGCCTCGGTCTACGACAAGGGCAACAGGACGTCCTATCTGCACAGCATCGCGAAGGCCTTCCTCGACGGGCGCAAGCTGCTCGCCTCGGCGAAGGGCGAGAAGCTGACCGACGCCCAGCGCGCCGCGCTCGAGGGCCATGCGGCGACGATCTCGGCGAACTGGGAGAAGGTGCTGGCCGAGGCCACGTTCAAATACGCCGGCTCGGTCTACAAGGACATGGTCAAGCTCAAGACCATCGTCGACGCCAAGGGCGACCCCGCCAAGGCGTTCCGCGCCTACGCCAAGCACTGGGGCGAGCTCAAGGGCTTCTCGCTCGCGCTGCAGGCGGGCAAGAACAATCTCGGCGAGACCGCGACCCGGCTCAACCGGATGATCGGCGCCGGCCCGCTGCTCCTGAACGCGAGCCAGGTGGTCGACATCGACTCCAAGGGCAACTACGTGCGCGACCAGGGCCCGGCCTGGGGCGAGTACATGCTGCACATGGGGAAGATCCAGAAGCTCCTGATCGACAAGTTCGGCGTCAAGGCGCGCAACAACGACGTGACCGGGGACATGAAGGCGCTGATGGACAGTCTCGGCGACAAGGCCTCGGCCGAGAACGACTGATCCTCCTCGGGCGGGGTCCGGGCGACGACGTCCGGGCCCCGCCTCCTTTTTCCGGGACCGGCCGGCCATGGACAGCCTCGTCGTCGAATTCGTCGACCGCCTCGCCGACCAGCTTCTCAACCCGCAAAAGCGGGTGTTCCTAGGCTACCTCGCCAGCGCCTTCGCGCTGGCGTTCGCGTTTCAGTGGATCGCCGCGCGCGGCACGTTGCGGAACGCGCTCGGCCGCCTGTTCAGCCCCGGCATCTGGTGGTCGCGCTCGGCGCGGGCGGATTACCGGATCGCGGTCCTCAACCAGGCGGTCATGATGGGTGTCGTGCCGCGCCTGGTCTCGAAGCTCGCCGTGGCGACCCTCCTGTTCGAGGCCATGCATGTCTGGTTCGACGGGCGTGCGCTCATGCTCGCGGGCGCGCCGGGCTGGGCGGTGGCGGCCGGATTCACCGTCTTCCTGTTCCTGCTCGACGACGCCACCAGATACCTTCTGCACCGCTGGCTCCATGCCTGGCCGGTGCTCTGGTGCTTCCACCGGGTGCACCACACCGCCGAGACGCTGACGCCGTTCACGGTCTATCGCACCCACCCGGTCGAGGGCGTCCTGTTCGCGCTGCGCTCGACGCTGGTGCAGGCCGGAGCGATCGCCGCCTTCGTCTTCTTTCTCGGCGACCGGGTGGAGCTGGTGACCGTGCTGGGCGCCAACGCGATCGTCTTCGCCTTCAACGTCGCGGGGTCCAATCTGCGCCACAGCCACGTCCGCATCTCCTACGGGCGGATCGTCGAGCGCCTGCTGATCTCCCCCGCCCAGCACCAGATCCACCATTCGGTCGAGGCGCGGCACGCGAACCGGAATTTCGGCACCGTGCTGGCGGTCTGGGACTGGATCGGCGGCAGCCTCCGCCTCGCCGAGCGGGGTCCGGATCTTCGCTTCGGCCTTCCCGGCGCCGGGGCGGAGAGCCACCGCCTCGCCAATGTCTACCTCGCCCCCTTTCGGGACGCCGCCGCGATCCTGTACAAACCGCTGCTTCGGAGGCTCGCTCGCATGATGTCACCGCGCAATTCGAGACTTGCCCGAGGGAGCGCCGCGGCCGCGCTCGCCGCCGTGCTGGCGGTCGCGTCCGGCTCGGCGGCCCGGGGCGCGCCGGACGGCGAGCTCAACATCTACTCCCACCGCCAGCCCTTCCTGATCGACCCGTTCATCGCGGCCTATGAGGAGCGGACCGGGGTCAAGGTCAACACCGTCTATGCCAGGAAGGGGCTGGCGCAGCGCCTCCAGGCCGAGGGCACGCGGAGCCCGGCCGACGTGGTGCTCACCGTCGACATCGCGCGCCTTTACGTCTATGCCGACAAGAACCTGCTGGCCCGAATCGACTCGGCCGTGCTGAAAAAGAACATCCCGGCCCATCTGCGAGATCCCGCCGACCGCTGGTTCGCGTTTTCCAAGCGCGCCCGGGTGGTGGTGGTGTCAAGAAAGGCAAAGGACGCGGACGCGATCGGGCGCTACGAGGACCTGACGGATGCGCGCTGGAAGGGCCGCATCTGCGCGCGCCCGGGGAGCCACGTCTACAACCGGGCGCTGATCGCCTCGATGATCGCGGCGCACGGGGAGGCCGGCGCGCTCGCCTGGGCGAAGGGCGTCGTCGCCAACCTCGCGCGGCGGCCGCAGGGCAACGACCGCGCGCAGGTGAAGGCGATCTTCGAGGGCGTCTGCGACGTCTCGATCGTCAACAACTACTATTACGGCAAGCTCGGCGCGTCGCCGGTGCCGGCGCACCGGGAATGGGCGAAGGCGGTCAGGCTGATCTTCCCCAACCAGGCCGGCCGGGGCACCCACGTCAACATCTCGGGCGGCGGGGTGGCGAGGCATTCGAGGAACAAGCCGGGCGCGGTCCGCTTCCTCGAATTCCTGACCTCGGAGGCGGCGCAGAAGCTCTACGGCTCGGTCAACTTCGAATACCCGGTCAACCCGGCCATCGCGCCGCCCCCGGAGGTGAGGGCGCAAAGCGGCTTCCGCGAGGACAATATCCCCATCGCGCGGATCGCGGAGCTCGCCCCGCAGGCGCAGAAGGTGATCGACAAGGCGGGGTGGTAGGGGGCGCGGGGGCCGTTCGATCCTCCACGTCATGGTCGGCCCTCGCCTTCGCGGGGACAGGCCCGGCCGACCGTCCAAGAGTTTTTTTGCGGCCTAGCCCGGATTTCTCAAACCTTGGAACGGGACGGTGATTGTGGGCGGGGTTTTTGCGTTTGTGTGGGGGACGTCCGGAACGGCGGGTTGGAGGCGCGTTGCAGCGCCCGCGCTCTGGCGGGTGGTCTGTCCGGTGCTGTGCCTGTGTTGTTGCTGGGGGTGGGTTCGGTTGGGCCGCTTACGGCGCGGCGGCGGATAATCGGTCGTGGGCGGCCTGGAACTCTCTCTGGTAGGGACAGCCCGAGGCCATGGCGAGCTTGATCCGGCGCACGCTGATACGCACCAGGGCGGCGATCTTGAGCAGCTTGAGCCGGATCGAGCCGCAGCTTGCCTTGGCGAAACGGGTATGGGCCAGGCCGATCCGCCGCAAGGCGCAGAGCAGCACATAGGCCATCGAGGCGAACCACAGCCGCAGCTGGTTGGCGCGCATGGAGCGGGCCGATGTGCGGTCGGCGAACAGGTCGAGCTGGCATTCCTTGATCCGGTTCTCCATCTCGCCGCGGGCGCAGTAGAGCGTCTCGTAGAGCCGGCGGCAGCGCGCGTCCGCAGGCTTCAGCGAGGTCACCACGAAGCGGGGATTGGCCTTGCCGCCGGTCCACTCCGCCTTGCCGACGACGCGGCGCCGGCGCGACCAGCTGTCGCGGGTCGACCACAGGAAATCCTTGTAGCGCCGGGCCGGCCGACCCTTCGCCTCGGCCTCGGCCCGGGCCGCCGCCAGCGCCCCCTTAAGCTCCGCCGCCAGCCGGGGATTGCGCGCCAGGCCGAACAGGTAGTCGACCCGGTTGGCTTCGCACCAAGCCATCAACGCCTCGCGCGCAAAGCCCGAATCCGCCCGCAGCAGGATGCGCAGATGCGGCCAGCGCCGGCGCAGCTGGCGAACGATCCGGGCCACCTCGTCGACCGCGCCGGCCGAGGCATCGATGTTCGCGCGCCGCAGCTTCGCCGCCAGCAGATGGCGGCCGCAGAAGATGTACAGCGGCAGGTAGCACCAGCCGTCGTAGTAGCCGTGGAAGAAGCGCCCCTCCTGATGCCCATGCAACGGATCGTCGGTGGCATCCAGGTCCAGCACGATCTGCGCCGGCGGCGTGCGATGCGCCGCCACGAACTGCTGCACGAACACAGCCTCGACCGCCGCCGGGCGATGGCCGATCTTGTGATACAGCCCCGGTCGCGGGCCGCCCAGCTCCAGCCGGTTCAGCGTCGACTTGCCGGCCAGCGGCGCGCAGCCCCGCCGCTTCGCCCGCAACTTGCCGGCCAGCACCGCCATCGCCGGATCGTGGCGCAGCGTATCGTGATCGATCAGATCCTCGTAGCCCAGCGCAATGCCGAGCACCCGCTGGCCTACCAGGGTGCGCAGCTCATGCTCGATCAGCCTGCCATCGCGACGATCCACGAAGCAGGCGGCGAAGCGATCGATCAGCCCGACCGCCCGGTCGGCGGCGCCGAGCAGCAGCGCGCCGGCGTCCGAGGTCATCGCCCCGCCATCGAACGCGGCGACCACCGAACGGTCCCCGACGGGTGCAAAACCGAACAGATCCGGGTTACAGTGTGTGCGCATCGGGGACTTCCTCCGGTCCGGGATAAGCCTTTGTCGCAAAAAGCATTATCCCAAAACCGGAGCCCCGATGCAGCAAGCGCTTGAGAAATCCGGGCTAGTACGCTTCGCTGGCCATCGGCCTTTTAGCCGGAGCGTTTCCCGGATTCTTGGGGGGAAGGATCGGGCGGTTCGGGCTCGTCGGCGCCGGGATGGCGCGCCCCAATGCGCTACCATCCGCCTCAAGTTGGCGAAGATCGGCGCCGCGATCACCCGCAACACCAGGCGGGTGCGCTTCCACCTGTCGTCCGCCTGCCCCGAGCGGGACCTGTTCCGCCTGGTCGCCGCCCGGCTCGAACCCGGATAACCCGGAACGCCGCCCGGGCCGCGCCGAACCCGCGCCCGGCAACCCGGACGCTCGCCCGAAAGCAGCCGAAAATCGGCCAAAGAAGACCCGGGGCGCCAAACCGGCCGCCAAATCGCGCGCACAAAACCGCCAACCCCAGCGCCGGCGCCGAAAATCGCGCCAACCCCCAAAATCCGCAACCTTCGTGAAATATCCGGGTTAAACCTCTGACCCAATATTATTTTTATTAATATTACTATAGATTCTTTACATTTATATAGATATACTTGTTGGTTGTGTCCCCACACGTGGCGTGGGAGCGCCACGCATCCAGGGCACAGCAAACTGTCTGCTCGAACTGATTAGCTCAGTCGAGAGACCGAAGCGCCGGGACACCGGTGCCGCCGGAGCTTGAACCTGACTCGGTGTGGCGGCCGTGAAGAGTTGGGAGAGGCGTGGTCGATAATGGCGTCGACGGCTCGGGGATCTTTTGCCGCTAATACCGGGAGCCTGGAGCCGGGTCGTCCTCGCCGGGACGGCCGCCCTCCTTGCCGACACCGCCCGCGGCGCGCGGCCGAGGCCGTGGGCCGCACCGGGCGCGTTCCGCGGGAACGCCATTCCCGCCCGAGCCCGAGTGCCCGCCGCCCGACGGGTCCGGCACTCTCTCCGTCCTTCCGGGGCTTCCTGTCGCGTTTCCCGCGCGTAGCAGCGTGTCTCGCTCCGGCGGCGTTGCCGCCCGCCGGCCCGGCAGGCGTCGCCGCAACTCCAGGAAAGAGCCCATGCACGGCCGCGCTGGCGATCGGCAGCCTTGTCCTGCTCCTCGCGCTCGGCCTCGGCGCGGAGCCCGCAAGAGCCCAGACCGCCGTGTGCAGCAGCACCCCCGGCAGCGGCGAACGGATCGCGTGCAGCGAGGACAACGCCTCCACCTCCGACATCGACATCGACGCCGAAGGCATCGACATCGATGCCGTGGACAATCCCGGCGTCCGCGCCCGTCACGCCGGCACCGGAAAGATCGACATCACCGTCGGCCCCTCCGGAACGGGCGATGCGCAGGTGCGGAGCGACATCGACATCACGGGCACGGTCTCCGGCTCGCAAGGCGCCGTGGATGTGGTCCATTCGGGCACCGGCAACGTCGACATTCATGTCCGCGCAACCGACATAACGAACACCCAGCTTCCCAGGGGCCAGGGCGTCAGCGCCCTGCATTCCGGTCAGGGCGACCTCCTCATCACGATCGACGAGGAGACCGAAATCGACTCGGCCATTCACGGCGTCATCGGCTCCAAGCAAGGCAGCGGCGACCTCGAAATCCGCATTCAGGGCGGCTCGCGCGTCAGCGGCGGGGACTTCTACGGCGTGCGTGGCGTTAATTCCGTGACGGGCGGCCCATACGACAGCGTGGTCATCGTGAAGGACAGCACCGTCAACGTGTCGGGCTTCAACGATTTGGCGATCCAGAGCCAGCGTGAATTAGGCAGCGGGACTTCCCGCGTAACCGTTCGCGACAGCGCCATCGCCGCGGCGGGTCACCAGGCCATAGCCGTCCAGGGCAGTCACTCCGGCGAGGGCGGCATCGAGATCCTGATCGAGAATTCCCGGGTCACGACGGAGGGCTATATCGCCCATCCCGTCTATGGAAAGCACTCCGCGAACGGCAACGTGGTGATCCGGGTCAGGAATTCGGTCATTCGGGCGGAAAGCACGGATATACACGGCAGCCTCAGGGGCACCTTCTCCTACGGAATTTTCGGCCGCAGCGATGGCGTCGGCAACGTCGATATCGACGTGCGGGGCGGCTCGATCACCACCAAGGGCACGAATTCCTACGGCATCTTCGGGCGCCACCAAGGAAGCGGCGACGGCGACATCGACATAAGGACCTCGACCGGCAATGCCGTCACCACGTCAGGCCCCAACGCCCACGGCATCGTGGCCGAGAACCGCGCCGCCGCCAACAGCGGCGGCATAACCATAACGATGGGCGGCTCCGTCACCGTCACCGGCGCGGGTGCCTCCGGCGTTCGGATAGGCCGGGTCGTCGGCGGCAATGTGGACCGCGCGGCGTCCATCGGCGAGGGCGGTTACCGCAAGCACGCGGTCACGATCCACGGTCCGGTGCGCGGCGGCTCGGGCGCGGACGCGGCGGGGGTGTATCTGGCGGGCGGCGGCCGGGTCGACATCTGGTCGCATGGCACCCTCGGTGCGGATTCCGGCATCGCGATGCTGGCGACGGGCGACACACCTGGCGCGGACCCCGCCAACGATCCAACCATCAAGCCCAAGCTCTCCGTCAACATGAACCTGAACGGACGCCGGGTTAGCCAGGTCCTCGGCAAAAACTGGATCGTCAACGACGGCGGCGAGACGAGCATCTCGGTCAACGGTGTCCTGCTGCACCACGGCCCGACGGGAGTGGTCGTGGACGGGAACGGCGACCCGAGGAAAGCGCCGAACGGGGCGTTCGACGTGTCGATCCGGCTGGACGGCGTGACCGTCGATACCAGCACGGACCCATGGACGATTTCCGCGCGGTCGACAAGCATCGTTGCCGACCGCGATTTCTCGGCGGCGGATTTCAAGGAGTCCAGAAAGACTTCACCTCCACCTCCGCCGCCGCCGATGTGCCCCGAAGGACAGGTCGGCACGCCTCCCAACTGCGAGATGCCGCCGCCGCCGATGTGCCCCGAAGGACAGGTCGGCACGCCTCCCAACTGCGAGATGCCGCCGCCGCCGATGTGCCCCGAAGGACAGGCCGGCACGCCTCCCAACTGCAAGATGCCGCCGCCGCCGATGTGCCCCGAAGGACAGGCCGGCACGCCTCCCAACTGCGAGATGCCGCCGCCCACCATCATCGAGGAGTACGCGCCTCGCGCCGCCGTCTATGAGGCGCTGCCCGGCTTTCTGCTCAGGCTCGACGCCCAAGGATTCTCGGATGAGCGCATCGCGTCGCCCGGCTCGCCCATTTGGGTGATGCTCTCGGGCGGGAAGGGGTCCTATGCATCCGAACGCGCGAGCGTGGGAGCGGAGTTCGATTTCGACCGTTTCACGGCCCTGGCGGGTCTCGATATCCCGCTCGGCGAGAACGCCAGGGGTTCGATATCGATGCGGAGCGTAAGGGGTTCGGCGGAGGTTGCCTCGTCGGCCGGGGGAGGGACGATCGAAGCGGAAGGATACGGAGTGGCGCTCGACGGCTCCTGGAGCGGTGACGATGACTGGTACGCGCGCGGCCGCTTCTCGTTCACGAGCCACGAGGTCGACCTCGCGTCGAGTGCGCTGGGAAGTCTCAAGAAAGGAGTGGCCGCGCGTGGCCGCGTCCTGGACATCGAGGCCGGCAAGGGGATGAAGCTGCGGGGGAAGACGACCCTCACGCCCCGCGCCCGGATGACGCATTCGGCCATCGACGTGGACCCGTTCACCGACGCGGTGGGCGCACGATTCTCCCTGAAAGACGCCTCACACTTCACGGGTGGTCTGGGTCTTGCCGCCGCAACCGAGCGCGATCTCGATGATGGAGTACTCTCGCTGCGCGGATCGATGGACCTCGCGCGGACCCTCGGCGGAGCGCGGACGAGCGTCGACGTTTCGGGAGAGAGGCTTTATTCCGAGTCGACGAGGACCCGCCTCATAATGGGTCTGGGTGCGACCTACCACCGAGGACGTTTCTCGGTGGGGGCCGAGCTCTCCGCGGGAGGTCTGGGTTCGGGCGATACGCGGCAAGCCGGGCGGGTTACGTTCGGCATGAAATTGTAAAGCGCGGGCCAAGGGCCTCCGCGAGAGGCTTCGGCAAGACGACCGGCAGGCTCCCACGCCATCGTGGGTGCAGCAGCATAGGCGAGCCTTCGCATTCTCAGGATGAAAGACGAGTCGATGGCGTCAGATATGCGCGATCGTTGTGGTCGACCACTCATGCCGTTTTCCAGCGACGGGCGGATTCTTCGCGCTACGTGAGGGGATCAGGATCGCTTATGAGGTGGCCTCGCCTTTTCGGACATCCTGACGGCTGGGTTAAGGTGTATTCCGCTTGATGTTCAGGCCGCCGGAATCCCCTTGAATCGACCTTCCTCAACCAGGCCGGGCGCGGTGCGCTTCCTCGAATTCCTGACCTCGGAGGCGGCCCAGAAGCTCTACGGCTCGGTCAATTTCGAATACCCGGTCAACCCGGCGGTCGCGCCGTCCCCGGAGGTCAAGGCGCAAAGCGGCTTCCGCGAGGACCGCATCCCGATCGCCCGCATCGCCGAGCTCGCCCCCCAGGCGCAGAAGGTGATCGACAAGGCGGGGTGGTAGGGGGGGGCAGGATCGCGCTCGTACCTTCCTTCGTCATGCCCGGACTTGTTCCGGGCATCCACGTCTTGCGGCATCGCGGTGCGAGCCGGGAGCGGGCGAGGCGGCGGAGGGACGTGGATGGCCGGAACAAGTCCGGCCATGACGGCGAGGGGAAAACCGGGACACAGGAGATGGCGACGAGGGAGATGCCGGCCTGCCGAAATCCGAGCCTCGAATCCTGCGATCCTTCGGGAACCCGCTTGTGCTCAAGGCTTTCGCCGGGCCCGCCAGAATTAAACCGGACAGCAATGTACGAACCCCGGCATGACGACGTTGGGGGGCGAGGGAAACCCTTCGACAGGCGGCGGAGCGGAGATATCTTCCCATGGTGGGATAGAACCCCTGACGGGAGGGAGATACCGGATGCTGCTTGAGAAGATCGCCGACGAAGGCAACGTCTACGGCCACGATACCATCGAGATCCTGGTCTTCAATTACGACGGCACGGGCGGCGCGATCGTCCGCTACGACGGCGGGGAAGAAATCGAGTCGCTCTCCCGGGCCGATCTGGACTATGTCCTGTTCGGCGACCCCGGATCGGGAGACCGCTGGTACAGGCAGCGCTTGCCGGCGTCGAAATAGCTCCCTCGCCAGGTCTGTCGCCCGCGGCCGACGAAACTCCGGAAACTCCCGCATCGCCCCCGGAGACGCGACCCCGAACCCGGCCCGGAGAAGTTTCTTCGCCGTGCATCTCCCGAATGCCGATTCACCGGGCGATCGTCAGCGGCCGGGTTCGTTCGGTTCGAAATGCCGGACCTTCGGCAGCAGGTCCGCGCTTGGGCGGCCTTCGCCGGTCGCGGCCCAGCCGACAAGGTCCGGGCGTCGGCCGAAGAGCGCGAAGACCTGCCCGTCCCGGTCGGGGCCGGGCTGGAGTCCGCCGTCGACACGCCATCCGCGCGCCCCGCCCGGCTTGAGCGCCGCCGCGGGCGCGGCGATGCCGTCCGCACGGTCGCGATACCGATCGGCGGCAACCCGGCATGCCGGCCAGGTGTCCGGCCCGCCCGTCAGAGTCCGTTGAGGCAGGTCGGGCCGATGCGACGGGATTTCGCCGATGTCGACGGCCCAAAGCGCGCGGCGGATGGTGGGGAGGTCTTGCGGGTCGCGGATCTCCTCGTGGCGAAGGAACTCCGCCCAGGCGCCGTCCGGCGTATCGCTGAAGTAGTGGGTCAGCTCGCCCGGTGCGTTCCACCGGCCGGCGGCCTGCAAAGAATCCTCCCGCAGGAAGGGAAAGCGCGGATCCGCGTGGCGGTAGGCGATCACGTCGCCGGGGATGACGCCAGCGCCCGGGCGAGCTCGCGCACGCGCTTCGGCGCTCCGTCTCCCGGCGACCATTCGTCGCCGAGCGCCTGGGCGGGCGTGCGGCCTTCGAGCCGTTCGCGCGGGCGGTCGAACCAGCGCCGGACTCCGATATCGTTGTACGCGCCGGCAAGATCGCCGACCACGAATGCCAGGAAGTGGAGACGGTCGGCGATCCGGTCCGGCGTGGAGCGGCTGCCGGAAATGTAGCGGCGCGCGCTGGACTCGGAAATGCCCAGAAGGCGGGTCAGCAGGTCCACTCCCAGGACGCCCTGCAAGGCGCGCCATTCATGCGCGGGGGCCGGGGACTGGTCGAGGGCCTCGTTGATCCTCCCCAGCAGGGCGGAAAGCCGGGCCGTGTCGGAGCATGGCAGCCGGCGGAGTTCCGCAAGAAAGTTGCGGCCGATACCGGCTTCGGCCAGGCCGGTTTCCAGCCGCTGTATCGCCGAATCGTCCAGACAGGTGACGGGCCGGGACAGCAGGCCCATCGCGTCGGCGCGCGTCAATGCCGCGACGGCCAGGGATGCAAGCGCGGGGTCGTCGAATGGACTGCGAACGGATTGAATATTGAGATAGCTCATTATCCGTAATTTATCCGGCCGATTCCGTCGGGTCAAATGCGGTTTCGGCGGGGTCGCCGTTCGCCGCCTATGCCGGGTTCCGGGCGGAGCCTCTGGCCGGTTTCGGCGGGCTCACGCCGGACCGCCTGGTGCGCGAGGGAAGGGCCGACGCAGCCGCTCACGGCGGGATACGCGGGGATACGGGTCCGGAGCTTCGCGGCCGGCGCGGGACCCGACGACCTCAACCTCGTGCTCTGGCGCTGGGGCGTCGACCGTCCCGCCCGGGTTCTTCCGGTCGACGACGAGTGAGCCGGCATGCGGGCGCTTGCGATGTCGCGGCTTGCCCGATACCGATAGGCCGTCCGCCAGGATCGCGAGACCCGATGACGATGGAACGCCCGCCCGACCGCCCCGACACGACCGGCGTCATGCCCTGCCGGGGCTACGGGGCGCGGGACGGGCCGGTTTGCCGTGCCCTCCGGAGATCCTGCCGCCAGCGATGCGAAGAGAATGAAGCCCACCGTTTACATTGAAACCTCGATCGTCAGCTATCTTACCGCCCGACCGTCCCGGGACGTGGTGGTCGCGGCCTATCAGGAGTTGACTAGGGAATGGTGGCGTAAAGCCGCCGAACGGTTCCATCTCGTCGCGTCGGAGCTCGTGGTTGCCGAAGCGCGGGCGGGTGACGCGGAAGCGGCCCGGTCCCGACTGGCGGCGCTCGAAGCGGCGACGCTTCTCGATGCGACCGCAGACGCCGAGAACCTCGCCCGGAAGTTGGTCGACCACGGCGCGGTTCCCCGTCAGGCCGCCGACGATGCCGCGCACATCGCGATTGCCGTCACGAACGGTGTGAACTATCCGGTAACCTGGAACTTCCGGCATATCGCGAACGCCGCTATGCGATCCCGGATCGAGCGGGTGTGCCGGGAGGAAGGCTACGAACCGCCGGTAATCTGCGCGCCCAGCGAATTGATGGGAGATGACCATGGATACGACGCGGAATGATCCCATAGTCGCCGAAATCCGGGCGGTGCGGGACGAGCATGCGGCGCGGCTGGGCTATGACGTGGCGGCGATCTTCCGGGACATTCGCGCGATGCAGGACGCCTCGAAGGCCGATTACGTCCGCTATCCCGCGCGTTCCGCGTCCACCGAACACGGCAACACCGCGCCGAATTGAGATCTTGCGAGATACGGCTTCGCTGCTGCTCACGATGAAGGCGGGAAAGCAATAAACAGGTTCGGAACGTCTAAATTCCAAGCCAATACAACCCACCGGATTGTCGCCCGAAAAGGGACATACGGGATCCGGTCAACATGACCCCAGGGACGCCTTGTGCGTCCCTGTATACGACGTGCCGGACGACGACCCGCAACACGGCGAACGCCATCGTGTAAGGGTGTTCGTCGATTTCTGGAATTTCTGGCACTCCACACAATATAACGCTATATTGCGTGAAACTTAGTGAGGTTCCACCTTGCGGTTCGAGGAGTTCGTCGAGGATCGGGCGTTTTCGCCGGCGTTGGTCGCCGATGCGCTGCGCACCACCAAGTCCGAGATCGCCGCCACGCTGGGGCTCGGCAGGGACGCGTTCAGCCGGGCGTCGCGCATCCGCGCCCGCAAGACCCAGACCCGGCTCCGCCAGATGCTCGAAATACTCAACCGCGTGGAAAGCGCGACGGGGTCGCCGCTCGCCGCCTATGCCTGGTTCCGGGCGGAGCCTCTGCCCGGTTTCGGCGGGCTCACGCCGGACCGCCTGGTGCGCGAGGGAAGGGCCGACGCGGTGCACGCCTATCTCGACCGGATCGCCGCGGGCGGCTACGCCTGAGCCGGCCGCCGGCGCATGCGTTTCCGGGGAACGGTCTATCGCGCGCACAATCCCCAATGGTCGTGGACGCCGCTGTCCGGCGAGGACGCGAGCCGGCATGGCGGGCGCTTCAACCGTCGCGGGATCGCCGCGCTCTACACCTCGCTCGCCCCGTTGACCGCGATCCGCGAAGCCCAGCCGCTGGGCCGGCCGATGCAGCCGCTCACCCTTTGCGCCTACGAGGTCGACGTCGCGCCCGTCTTCGATGCGCTCGATCCCGCGCGCCGCCGGGAGATGGATGTCCCGGAGGCCGACCTTTCCTGCCCGACATGGGAGGCGGACATGCTGGCGGGCGGGATGCCGGCGTCGCAGGCGCTCGCCGACCGGCTGATCTCGGCGGGATACGCGGGGATGCGGGTCCGGAGCTTCGCGGCCGGCGCGGGACCCGACGACCTCAACCTCGTGCTCTGGCGCTGGGGCGTCGACCTTCCCGCCCGGGTTCTTCCGGTCGACGAGGAGGGCCGGCTCTCCGGCGGCGACGGCGGGTGAGCTGGCATGCGCGCCCTTTTCTTTTTCCGCCGGCCGGTGGAACATGCGCGGGAACGCCAACTCGGGCGGGGAGCCGGCAAGGGAAGCAGGTGGTGAGAGTACGGGTCGATCCGGGGCGCTGCGAGGGCCACAATCGCTGCCATGCGCTGGCGCCCGAGCTGTTCGCGCTGGACGAGTACGGCAATGCGCGGGCGGCGGGCGACGGCGCGGTGCCGCCCGGACTGGAGGCCAAGGCGCGGCTCGCCGCGGCCAACTGCCCGGAATACGCCGTCGAGATCGCGGAGGATTCGGGATGAGCGGCGGCAAGGACGGCCCGGGGACCGCCCGCCCGCCGGTCACGGACTGGCGCACCGACTGGGACCATCTCGATCCGCGCTGGCGCGACGACCCCTTCCCGATCTGGGACGCGCTGCGCGAGGGCCCGATCGCCCGCACCGAACGCTTCGAGGGCGCCTGGCTGCCCACCCGCTACGAAGACGTCAGGACGATCGCCTACGATACCGGGAATTTCACCTCGCGCCGCGTCGTCCTGCGCGACCGCAAGTTCGAAGACCCGCCGCTACCCGCGCCGCCGCTCACCTCCGACCCGCCGGAGCACAAGGAGCACAAGCGGGTGCTGCTGCCCTTCTTTACCGCGGAGGAGGTCGGCAAGCTGGAGCCGCTGGCGCGCGGGATCTGCAACGCGCTGATCGACGGGTTCGTCGCCGACGGGGGTTGCGACGCCGCGCAGCACTACGCCCGCCACATCCCGGTGCGCATCATCGCCTACATGCTCGGCGTGCCGGTCCGGGACAGCGACCTGTTCATTCGCTGGATCCACGAGATTCTGGAAGTCGGCGCTTCCGACGACGAGCGCAACAGGAACGCGACCAAGGCGATGCGGGATTATTTCCGCCATCACATCGCGCTCAGGAAGGAGGGCCGGACCGAGGCCGATCCGGACGGGCCGGAACGGGACCTGATCCGGGCGATGATGGACGGTTCGCTGAACGGCGTGCCCTTCGAGGAAAACCACGTGCTCGGCACGCTGAACCTGTTGATGGTCGCAGGGATCGACACGACCTGGAGCGCCATCGGCGCCTCGATCCTGCATCTCGGCCGGCACCCGGACGACCGGCGGCGCCTGATCGAAGAGCCGGAGCTGATGCCGACGGCGGTCGAGGAATTGCTGCGCGCCTATTCGCCAGTCACCATGGCGCGCGAGGTCAGAAAGGATGTCGAGCTCGGCGGCTGCCCGATGAAGAAGGGAGAGATGGTGCTGCTGTCCTTCCCGGCGGCCAACCGCGATCCCGCGATGTTCCCGGATGCCGACAAGGTGGTGCTCGACCGGCGGGAGAACCGGCACGGCGCCTTCGGCCTCGGCATCCACCGCTGCGTCGGCTCCAACCTGGCGCGCATGGAGCTGCGGGTCGCCATCGAGGAATGGCTCAGGCGCATCCCGGACTACCGGGTCGACGGCGAGGTCCGCTGGTCCGAAGGCACCGTGCGCGGCCCCAGGACCCTGCCGGTGGCGTTCGGGTAGGGCATGGCCGGCCCTCCCCCGGCCCCTCCCGCAAGCGGGAGGGGAGAAGGTCGCGAGGAGTCGCCAAGCACACCCCCTCTCCCCCGTGGGGGAGAGGGCCGGGGTGAGGGGGGGTCCCGGCAACCGGGTGCGGCGGTGCCCGGCGCCGCGCCGGGCTGGGGTTACGGCGCCGATGACGGGCCGGCCTGCTGGGGCTCGCTCGATCCGACCTTCGCCCTGTGCGCGTGTGGGAGGGAGCAGTCGCCGATCGATCTCGCCGGCGCCCGGCGCGCCCGGCTCGACCCCATCGGCTTCGACTACCGCCGCGCCCGCGTCTCGGTCGGGAACACCGGCCGCACGGTGCAGGTCGATCCCGAACCCGGCAGCTCCATCCTCCTCGACCGGGTGCGCTACGACCTCGCGCAGTTCCACTTCCACCACGGCAGCGAGCATCTGGTCGACGGCGTCCGCCTGCCGCTCGAGCTGCATCTCGTGCACCGCGGCGCGGACGGCGCGGTCGCGGTCACCGGCGTCCTGATCGAGGAAGGCGCGGCGAACCGGACGCTGGCGCCGGTCTGGGCGCGTCTCCCCACCGAACCCTGCGAGCCGCGCCCGGTTCCCGGCACGCTCGACCTCGCGTCGCTGGTTCCGGCCGGCGGGACGGCGTGGCGCTACCGGGGCTCGCTGACCACCCCGCCATGCAGCGAGGGCGTCGCCTGGGCGATCCCGACCGGGAGATTGTCGATGTCGGCGGCCCAGATCGCCGCCTTCGCCGCCATCTTTCCCAACAACTACCGCCCCGTGCAGCCGCTCGGCGAGCGGATCCTGCGCATCGGGTGAGGGGCGGGGCGGCGCCCCCCTCACCCCGGCCCTCTCCCCGCTGGGGAGAGGGAGAGTTGCGGCAGCGCCCCCTCCTTACCTTCTCCCCTCCCGCACATGGGCGTCGCGCTCGTCGAACAGCGACTGGTCGGCGTAGCCCATGAACTCCGGGTTGGCCTTGCCGGCCATGACCTGGAGGTAGACCGGCTCCACGGTGTCGTTGGAATAGCCGTGGATCACGCCGGCGGGGCACGAGACGCAGTCCCACGGGCCGAGCGCCACGTCGAGCCGCCTGCCGTCCTCCTCCTCGAAGAAGACGGTGAGATGCCCTTGCAGGACGAAGAACACCTCCTCGACCTCGTGGGTGTGGGGCGCGTTGCCCTCGCCCGGCGGCACGTACATCACGCTCAGCGTGAACGCGCGCGCCGGGATCGTGCCCGAATCCGGCTTGCCCGAGGTGTTGCCGATGAAGCGGTGCTGCGCCCGGCGGTAGCCGTCGATCAGCGCGTCCGCGAACGCCGCCCAGTCCGGCTTGCGGTCGCCGAACCGGGCGACGTAGCGCGCGGCGATCTCCTCCAGCCCGAGGCCCTCGACCTCGGGCGGGCGGGGATGGCGCGCGGTCTTCATGACTTCGGAACGAACGCGTTGGTGAAGTAGGCGTCGATCGGGTGCTCCTTCTTGATCCGCTTGAACTCGATCAGCGTCTTCTGCGCCTTCTCGATGTCGCCCGGCGCGGTCCAGCCCGACGGCTTGCCCTTGCTGGCCTCGTTCACGAACAGGTCGAACGACGCCTTGAGGATCGAGAGCGAGATGTCCGGCTTGAGGTTGGGCGCGACCTTGAGCAGCGAGGCGATCGCCGCCTCCGGCTCCTTCTGGCCGAGCGCCATCGCCTCGCGGACGCTCGCCACCATGCGCTTCACCAGATCGGGGTTGCCCGAGATGGTGTCGTTATGGGCGATCAGCGAGAGGCCCGGCACCACGATGCCGCCCGAGGCGTAGCTGAAATAGGTCGACGGGATGCCCGCGGCCGTCGCCTTGGGCGCCTGCAGGAAGCCGAAGGAATCGATCGCGTCGACCTTGCCCTGCAACAGCGCGGCGAGCTTGGCGGCGGGCTCCATGAAGATCAGCTTGACCTTGCCCTCGATCCCGTTCTTCTTGGCGAGCGCCTTGAAATAGGCCGCCGTCGCGCCGCCCGCCGAGAAGCCGATCTGCGAGCCGGCGAGGTCCTTCCAGCCCTTCCAGCCGTTCTTCTTCGGGAAAATGATCGCGACCGGGTTGGTCCGCAGATAGGACGAGACGATCTTCACCGGCAGCCCCTTGGAGACCAGCACCATCACCGCGCCGCCGTCCGCCGTCCCGAAGGTGACGGTCTTGTTGCCGACGGTCTGGGCGGTGATCACCGAGCCCCGGCCGTCGCGGATGTCGACGTCGATGCCGTTCTTCGCGAACACCCCCTTGTCCTTGGCGTGGTACCAGATGGCGTGATAGGCGCTCTTGATCCAGTCGGTCCTGAGCGAGACCTTGTCGGCCGCCTGGGCCGAAAGCGAGACGGCGAGCAGCGCCGCGGCGGCCGCGATCGCGATTGCGTTTCTCATGGTTTCCTCCTCGGTTTCCGTGTTTCCCTACTCTCCTCAACCCGCATGCGCGCGCTGCGACACGTGCCACGGGATCATCAGCCGCTCGACGATCTCGATGGCGTAGAAGAACGCCATCGCGAGCAGCGAAAGAACGAACAGAATGGCGAACAGGAGCGCGGTGTCGAGCTCGCCCGCCGCGCTCAGCAGCAGATAGCCGAGCCCGTTATCCGAGCCGATGAACTCGCCGGTCAGCGCGCCCACCACGGCGAGCGCGGAGCCGACCTTGAGCCCGCCGAACATGCTCGGCAGCGCGCCCGGCAGGCGCAGGCGGAGAAATATCCGGCTGGGCGGCGCGCCCATCGAGCGCGCCAGCTGCACCAGCGCGGGGTCGATGCTGCGCAAGCCCACGATGGTGTCGACCACGATCGGGAAGAAGCAGATCAGGAACGCCACCGCCACCTTGGGGAACATGCCGAAGCCGAACCAGACCACGAAGAGCGGCGCCAGCGCGATCTTGGGGATGCTCTGCGTCGCCACCATCGGCGGGTAGAGGATGCGTTCCAGGGTCGGCGAGGAGACGACGAGGATGGCGATCGGGATGCCGACGACGACCGCGAGCAGGTACCCGGCCAGCACCGAAAGCATCGTCCAGCCCGAATGGGGGATCATCTGGAGCCCGTTGTCGCGGCCCGACCACAGCACCTCGTCCGGCCCCGGCAGCAAATAGCTCGGCGTCTCGAACAGCCACACCACCCCCCACCAGATCCCGACCAGGGCGGTGAACGAGACCACCATCCAGAACGCGTCGCGCGTCCATTTCCGGTTCCACAAATTCATCGCGGCTTATCCCTGCACCTCATCTCGTTCCCTCCCTCCGTCATGCCCGGACTTGTTCCACTGCTGTCCGGTTCAGACTTTCGACGCGGGCTCCGTGCCCGTGAGCGAAGACATCTCCGCCCCCCGTTGTCACCCCGGACTTGTTCCGGGGTCCAGAATGCCCCGGAAACCCGGGCTCGACCCCCGGATCGGCTTGCCTGGCGTGACTGGACCCCGGAACAAGTCCGGGGTGACAACGGGGGACAAGTCCGGGCATGGCGACCTTGGGGCGCTGGGCGGGGGTTCCGGGGACAAAGCGGCAATTCATCGCGGCTCCTCGCGCGTCAGCGGTGGATCACGCCCATCTCCTGGAACATCACCCTGATCTCGTGGACGATGCCGGTGAAGCGGGGCGTGTCGTGGACGTTGAGGTCGCGCGGCCGCTCCAGGTCGACGTCGAGGATCGCGCGGATGGCGCCGGGCCGGGGCGTCATCACGATCACCCGGTCGGACAGGAACACCGCCTCCGAGATCGAGTGGGTGACGAACAGCACGGTCTTCTGGGTCCGGTGCCAGATGGTCTGGAGGTCGACCTGCATCTGCTCGCGGGTCAGCGCGTCGAGCGCGCCGAACGGCTCGTCCATCAGCAGCATCGGCGGGTCGAGGAGGAGGGCGCGGCACAGCGCGACGCGCTGGCGCATGCCGCCCGAGAGCTCGAACGGGCGCTTGCCCTCGAACCCCTCCAGCCCGACCGAGGCGAGCAGCTCCCGCGCCCGGTCGACATGGGCCCTCTCGTCGAGCCCGCGCATCACGCAGGGGAGCAGCACGTTGCCGGTCACCGTCCGCCAGTCGAGCAGCAGGTCGCTCTGGAACACGAAGCCGAGATCGGTATAGGGCTCGGTGACCGCGGTGTCGCCGATGCGGATCCGGCCTTCGGTGGCCTCCAGCAGCCCCGCGACCAGCGAGAGCAGCGTCGACTTGCCGCAGCCGCTCGGCCCCACGATGGTGACGAACTCGCCGCGCCGCACGCTGAGATCGAGGCCCTCCAGCGCCACCACCTCTTCGCCGTCCTGCCCGACGAAGGTCTTGTTGAGCGACTCGATCTCGATGAACGCGGCGTCGTCGTCCGGGCGCGCCTCGGGAATCGGGACGGAGCCGGCCGCCCGCGTGGCCGGGGTCATCGCCGCGCCTCCCGCGCCGCGAAACGGATCCGCCGATGAATGGCTGTCGATTCGGGCACGCCCCTGACGCCGTCGACCCGGCCGCGGAACTCGCCGCCGGTTCCCCGACTCTCCGGCAGACGCGCGGCGGCGGTCAAGGGCTTTCCGGAGAGCGGTGTGTCGAGGGGGCGGATCGCTACCCCTCGCTGCGGGTGAGCACGAAGTTGGAATAGTCGTCGACCGCGAGCCGCCAGCCCGGCGCCACCGCGTAGGAGGTGTCGGGGCCGTCGACCATGGCGGGGCCGCGGATGACGTGGCCCGGCCTCAGGCTGTCGCGGGCGTAGACCTGGGTGGCGAGCCGGCCGCCCGCGACCCAGCGCACGGTGCGCCGGCCGAGCGGGCGCGGCGCGCGGGCCGCCCTCGCCGTCGCCTTGACCGGGGTCCAGTGCGGCACCTCGCATTCGGCGGAAAGGTGGACCGACTGGATGCGCCCGCGCTCCCCCTCCAGCGTCTTCGCGACGGTTCCCCGGCGGCCGCGCACCGGCACCGTCTTGAACCGCTTCCCGGTCGTCACCACGACCTCCGCCGTCGTCCTGACCGCCTTCGCCTCGAACCCCTCGCCCCGCATGTCGGCGAGCGCCTGGTCGCGGAACCCCTCCAGCACCGCGTCCGCCGTGTCGATCCGGGTCATCGGCACGCCGAGGGTCCGGGCATAGGCGTGGCGCACGTTGGTGGTGGACGAGCCGAAGGCGCTGAACACCGAGCCGTAGGGGAAGGCGTAGACCCGCGCGATGCCGAGGAGATCGGCCACCGCGCAGGCGTGCAGCGGACCCGAGCCGCCGAAGGAGAATAGCGCGGTCCGCGCCGGGTCGAAGCCGCCGGCCCGCAGCCGGCGGCGGATCTCGAGCGCCATCTGGCGGTCGATCGCCTCGCGCACCTCGAGCGCCGCGTTCTCCACCCCGATGCCTTTCTCGCGCGCCACGCGGCGTTCCATCGCGCGTTCGGCAAGCGCGGCATCGAGCTTCATCCGCCCGCCCATGAAGGCTTCCGGGTCGATATAGCCGAGCAGCAGGTTGGCGTCGGTTACCGTGGGCTCCATCCCGCCCCGCGCGTAGCAGGCGGGGCCGGGCGCGGCGCCGGCGCTTTTGGGCCCGACCCGCAGCCTGCCGTTCGCGACCGAGGCGATGCTGCCCCCGCCGGCGCCGAGCGACTCGACCTCGATCATCGGGGTCGAGAGCGGGATGTCCTCGACCGTCGGCTCGGCGGAGAACGGTGCCGCCGCGCCCCGGATCATCGCGATGTCGAGGCTGGTGCCGCCCATGTCGGTGGTGACCACCCGGTCGAGCCTGAGCCGGCGGGCGAGATGGGCGGCGCCCCGGATCGCGACGGCGGGGCCGGAATTGAGCGTGTTCAGCGCGACCGTCCTCGCCACCCGCGCGTTGCCGCCGCTCGAATGGACCACCAGCAGCGGCCGTTCGTAGCCGGCGGCGCGCAGCTTGTCCTCCGCCCGGTAGAGCGTGCGCGCCATCTCCGAGTGGATGTAGGCGTTGAGCGCGAGCGAGTTGGTCCGCCCGTGGTCGTCGGCGACGTGGATCACCTCGGTGCCGATCTGGAGCGGCACCGAGCGCAAGTAATGGACCGGGTAGCGCTCGCGGATCAGGCCGCGCGCGCGGACCTCGTTGTCCGCGTTGCGCCACGCGTTGCGGAAGCTGATGCCGATCATCCGCGCGCCCTCGCCGAGCAGCGCGCGCACCGCCTCCAGCAGCGGTTCGGGCTCGACCTTCTCGCGGACCCGGCCGCGGTCGTCGACCCGCTCCTCGACTCCCGCCACCATGCCGGACTCGACGAAGCGGTCGAGGACGCCCGCCTTCGCGTTCCTGGCGTAGAGGTCCTTCTCGTGCCCGGCGGTGACGATCAGGCCGAGCCGCGGGCCGCTGCGCTGGACCAGCAGGTTGGTGCCGACCGTGGTCGACACGCGCGCGACCCCGGTCCGGCGCAGGAAGTCGCCGAGCTCCAGCCCGAACGCCGCGCTCCCCGCCTCGACGCAGCTCATGAAGCTCTCGGTGATGTCGTGCGGGGTGGTGAGCACCTTCCCGGTCTCGACCCGCTCGCCGTCGGAGAAGAACCCGTCGGTGAACGTGCCCCCGATATCGATATCGATACTGTACAACCCTTCCCCCTCTCAGCCGCAAAGCGCGCGGCGCAGCGCGGCGACGCATTCCACCTTCGTCCCGGCCGGCACCTCCCAGGACGAGACGAAGAGGCGGACGCCGCCCGGCAGCCCCGCCGCCCAGGCCGACGCGCCGTCCCCGTCGAACAGGCCGAGCGGGACCGACGCCACCGCGCCGTCGGCGTCGCCCGGCCCGACCGCCCAGCGCGCGCCGGCCGCCCGCGCGGCGTCGAGGACGCCCGGGTCCACCCCCCGCCGCGCAAGATAGAGCACCGGGACCTGGTAGTACGCGGCGAGATTGAACGCGGCGTCGAAAGCGCCGAACAGCGCGGCATCCGGGTCGTCCGTCGCCTCCAGCATGACCAGCCCGGCCGCGCCCGCGCCGCACAGCCCGTCGACCGCCGCCGTCGTCAGCCGCGCGGCGTCCTCGACCTTTCCCTCGGCGTCCAGGCCGGAGGGGGCCGCCAGCGTGCCGAGCACCGCCGTTTCCTCTTCCATCTCGTCGGCCAGCCGCCGGGTCAGCGCGAGCGTCCCTTCCGAAGGCGCGCGGTCGGCATCGAAGGAGGCGGCGACGGCATCCGCCTCCAGCACCGCCCGCGCCGAACGCAGCACGAAGCTCGCCAGCGCCGGATCGGCGTCGAACGCCTCGCGCCCGGTCTGCTCCACCCTGAGCGGCAGGGCGAGCCCCAGCGGCGCGAACAACGGCGCCGGCGCGGCTTCCAGGCGGCGGTCTAGGGGCGTCGTCATCGGCCGACCCTCCCCCGGCCCCTCCCGCAAGCCCCGGACTGCGATCCGGGGCAAGCGGGAGGGGAGAAGCTAAGGAGGGGTCGCCAAGCGAATCCCCTCTCCCCCGCGGGGGAGAGGGCTAGGGTGAGGGGGGATGCCGGGTGCCACCTACCCACGCCGCGCCCCGCCGTTGCGGTAGAGGCCCCAGAAGGGGGCGTCGTAGGTCTCGAGTCTCGGTTCGGGCCAGTGGCCGTATTTTTCGAGGGCGCTCGCCGGCGGGCGTTTCTTCTTCCAGTCCCGGACGAAGTCGTCGAATGTCCGGCCCTTCGCGAGGCGCTGCCTGCGGATGCGCGCGCGGCGGCGCTCGGTCCCGGTCTCGTCGGCGCGGGTTCCGGTTTCGTCGAGCGCGACGCCGTAAATCTTCTCCGCCACGTCGCTTGTGATCAGCCCGTCCGCCAAATCGGCCAGCACCAGCTCGGGGTCGCGTTCCAGCACGTCGCCGTAGCCGCCGCCGGCGCCGACCGAGTGCACCACGAGGTCGTTCTCGCCGAACCCCTCGGCGTCCTTCGACGACGAGGTGACGACGTAATCGCCGCCGAGCGGCTTCTCCGCCAGCAGCGCGTACTGGCCGAGCTCGACGTCCTCGCCCGCCCTCACGCGCTCGGCGAGGTCGCTGTTCCGGATCACCAGCCTGGGGTTGGGCGGGCCGGCATAGCCGCCGAACAGCCCGTAGTTGAAGCTCAGCTTGTCGCAGCTCCCCCACGAGCTCATCGCGCAATCGGCCTCGCCGCAGCCCATCGCGACCTCCAAGAGCGGGGTGCCGCCGCGATACTTGCCGAAGCCGTGGAAGTTCCTGTCGAGCTTGCGGGACAGGATCAGATGCGGCAGGCGTTCGTCCTGCTCCTCGACCTCGCCGGCGTCGGTCCACGGCCCCCAGTAGAAGCCGAGCGCGTGCTCGCCGTCCATGTCGTAGCGCCCGCCGCCGCCGCCCGCATTGGCGTTGCCGCCGAAATTGGCGCCGTAATAGCCGCGCCGGTTGATCCCGCCGAAGATGGGAAGCGAGTAGTTGCGCGACTGCGGCGCCTGGACGGCCTCGCGGTGCTCGCTCGCGAACAGCATCTTGGCGCCAACCATGTACATGTTCTGGGTGGCGAACGAGCAGGTCTGGTTGGCGAGCCCGTGCGCGAGCTCGTCCGGGGCGTTCATCATCGACGGCCCCTCGACGTGGTAGCTCACCGGCTCCAGCAGCCCGGCATTGGCCGGCAGCAGCCCGCGGAAGAAATAGGAGAACAGGTAGACCGCCGTCGCCGCCCGGGTCAGGTGCCAGCTCGAATTGAACGGCCCCTCGTGGTTCTCCGGCGAGACTCCCTGGAGGATCACGTCCAGCCGGTCGTCTTCCTTGACCACGGTCACCGGCACCCGGGTGAGCCCGAAGAAGGTTCCGTGGTCGTCGTTGAACAGGACCGAGCGGAACACCCCGTCGTCGATCTCGCGCAGCCGGGCGCGCGCGTTCTCCTCGCCGCGCACCAGCACCCGGCGCATCCCGCCGACGACCTGCTCGACGCCCCGGCGCTCGACCTCGCGCAGGAAGCGGCGGCGGATCTGGAACAGCGTGGCGACGCGCGATTTCAGGTCGGCGGCGAAGACCAGCGGGTTGCGCACCGTGCCGGACATGTAGTCGAGCACGTCCTGGCGGAGCCGGAAGCCGCGCCCGATCCGCACCGCCGGCATGTGGAAGCCTTCCTCGTAGCGCGATTTCGCGGTCGGCGCGAAGCCGCCCGGCGTGATCGAGCCGGTATCGCCCTGGTGCCCGCCGACCTCCGCCCAGGCGACCAGCTCGCCCTCCCAGAAGATCGGCATGGCGGAAAACATGTCGAGGTTGTGGATGCCGCCCGCGAGCTCCTCGTTGAAGAAGAACACGTCGCCGTCGGCGAGCCCGACCGAAGGGTCGTCCCGGTAGTATTTGAGGATGTATTTGAGCTGGGCGTTGTTGAGCAGCGTGTGGAAATAGATACCCGTCCCCACCACCACCGGATCGCCCGAGGCGGTGAAGATGCCGCAATTCATGTCGCCGGTGATGATCCCTTCCGAGATCGAGAGCGCCATGTAGACGTCGCGCGCCTCCTCGACGATCGACGACAGCTTGTGGGTCAGGATGTCGGCGTCGACGTCGTTCAGCCGCGCCATGCCGCGGCGCTCGATGTCGGTCGCCGGCTCCAGCCCGCGGCAGATCAGCTCCGGATCGCAGCCCGGCCGCTTGCCGTACACGTCGCGGTCGTAGACCAGCCCGTCGAACAGGCTGACATGGCGGTCGAAGAGCTCACCCATTCGGTGCGTTTCCGGCCTCGTCCAAGAGCTCCCCGTGACCCCGGAATCGGGCCGGAGTTCTTCGCGCGCACCCTCTTAACATGCCGCCAGTCGCCACGGAACAGGTGCCGCCGCACCCCCTTGCCGGCCTCCCCCTCACCCCGGCCTTCTCCCCGCTGGGGAGAGGGAGAGTTGCGGCGCCGGCTCCTCCTTATTTTCTCCCCTCCCGCTTGCCCCGGATCGCAGTCCGGGGCTTGCGGGAGGGGCCGGGGGAGGGCGGGCCGTTTACTTCGCCGCGAAGCGGGCGTCGCGCCAGGCGAGCGCCGCGCGCAGCCCCTCCCGGCGCGCGACGTCGAGGAACGCGCGCTTGTCCGGCGAGCCCTCGGCCTCGATGTGGAGGTCGATGTCGAGCGCCGTTTCCAGCGCCTCGCCCATGCCCATCAGCTCCATGCCGCGGTTCACCGCGAGCTTGGTCTGGCGCACCAGGTTGGGGTCGATGACGGCGATCTGGCGCGCCATCTCCAGCGCGCTCTCCAGCGCCTCGCCGGGCGGCACGATCCGGTTGACCAGCCCCATCTCATAGGCCCGGCGGGCCGGAATCCGGTCGGCGCCGGTGAAGTAGAGCTCCTTCGCGAGCTTCGGGCCGGCGAGCCAGGGCAGCAGCATGACCACGATGCCGGCGCCGAATTTCAGCTCCGGCTCGCCGAACACCGCGTCCTCGCCCGCGATGGTGATGTCGCAGGCGCAGGCCAGCTCGAACCCGCTGGCGAGCGCCGGGCCGTTCACTGCCGCGACCGTCGGCTTGCTCAGGTGCCAGAACCGCATCACCGCGTCGAAATCCTGCCGCAGCACGGGCTGCCAGCCGGCGACGCCTTGCGGCGGGTTCTCGGCCTGCTCCTTCAGATCGAAGCCCGAGGAAAAGGCGTTGCCGGCGCCGGTCAGCACGACGACGCGGATGTCTTCCGCCGCTTCCACCTCCGCGCACGCCGCCGTCATCTCGTCGAGCAGCGGCCTGTGCATCGCGTTGGCGCGCGCCGGCCGGTCGAGCGTGATGACCGCCACCGCGCCGCGCCGTTCGAGAATCAGATGCCGGTAGGCCACGGGCTAATCCCCCTCGCTTGCGCGCCTGCCGCCCGGGTGGAAAACTCCCGCGCGGAGGTCGCCGCTTGCACGGGGTGAGACTATAGCAGCCGTGACGGAGCATGCGGTTACCGGCGCGCTGGCGGACCGGCTCCTGCAATCCTGCCGCGCCTGGCCGGACCGGCCGGCGCTCGACGACGGGGCGGCGGCGTTCACCTATGCCGCGCTGCGGGCCGAGGCGGATGCGCTGGCCGGCGAATTGCGGGCGGCCGGGCTGCTGCCGCACGAGCCGGTCGCCGTCGCCGCCTCCAACCGCGCGCGCGACGTGATCGCCTTTCTCGCGGTCTGGCTCGCCGGCGGCGTGGCGGTGCCGATCCATCGCAACGCGGTGGAGGCGTCGGTGGCCGAGACGCTGAACCGGATCGGCGTGCGCATCGTCGTCAACGCCAATCCGGAGCTCGCGGCCCCCGCCTCGCTGCAAACCGCGACCGCCGTCCGGCCGCTCGGCCGCGCGCCTCCGCCGCCGCGCCGGCTGCTGGAGGGCGCCGGCTTCGTCCTGTTTTCCTCCGGCACCACCGGCGAGCCCAAGGCGATGGTGGTCGGGCATTCGCGGTTCTCCGCCAAGCTCGACCAAATCGACGGCGAGATCGGCTTCGAGGAGGGCGGGCGCAGCCTGGTGCCGCTGCAGCTCACCTTCGCCTTCGCCCAATGGGTGGCGCAGATCACCCTGCGGCGGGGCGGCGCGGTGCATCTGCGTCAGCGCTTCGACCCGGCGCGCGTGCTGGCCGACCTGGTGGGCGGCGGGATCGACCGGGCGCCGTTCGTGCCGACCATGCTGCGCGCGATGCTGGCGGAGCTGGGCGATGCGCGGCATCCCTGGGCCGGACACATCCTGTCGGGGGGCGAGGTGCTGCCGGCCGCGCTGGCGCGCCGGCTGCGCCGCGCCTTTCCGGACGTGCGGCTGTGGGACGTGTACGGGATGACCGAGTGCGGGACCGCCGACTTCTACGTCAGGCCCGACGACTACGAAGCCGCCGCCGGCAGCATCGGGCGGCCCGGCAAGGGCATCGAATACCGGTTCACCGCGGAGGGCGAGCTCGCGCTGCGCTCGCCATACCACATGCACGGCTATCTCGACGCGCCCGCGCTGACCGCGGCGAGCTACGATCCGGACGGCTATTTCCTCACCGGCGACCTGGCGCGCGAACGCCCCGACGGGTTCGTCGAGCTGGTCGGGCGGGCGAAGGAACTGATCGTGCGCGGCGGCAACAAGATCTCGCCGCTCGAGGTGGAACGGCTCTATCTCGATCATCCCGATGTCGGCAATGCGCTGGCGACCGGCGTCGGCGACGAGCGGCTCGGCGAGGCGATCCACGTGCTGATCGTCCCCAGGCCGGGCGCCGCGCCCGCCGCGGACGGTTTGCGCCGCTGGGCCGAGGGCCGCATCGACCCCTACAAGCGCCCCGACGCCGTCCATATCGGCGACGCCCTGCCGACCGGGCGCACCGGCAAGGCCGACCGGCGCGCGCTTCGCGACCTGATCGAGCGGGGCGGGCGGTTAGCGTAGGGACAGCGGCGCGGGCGCGCCCGGTCTCCCCCTCACCCCGGCCCTCTCCCCGCTGGGGAGAGGGAGAGTTGCGGCGCCGACCCCTCCGTACCTCTCCTCTCCCGCTTGCGGGAGGGGCCGGGGGAGGGCCCTCCTCACTCCACGCGCTCGATCCAGCCGGTGCCCCAGTCGTCGGTGCGGAGTTTCCAGCCGGGGGGCGCGACGATCACCGTGTCGTCGGCCTCGCAGAGCACCGGGCCGGGCAGCGTCACCCGGGCGCCCAGGGTCTCGCGGCGGTAGACCGGGGTGTCGATATGGCCGTGCTCCGGGCCCCAATAGGCCGTGCGCGAGCCAACTCTCGACCTGCCGGGGTTGCGGTCGCGCTTGAGCCTGGCGAATTCGTGCTTCTCGGCCGGGCCGACCGCGTTGAGGCGCATCTCGACCATCTCGATCCCGGCCTCCGGGTAGCACGCGCCCTCGCCGTATTTCTCGGCGTAGCGCGCGTTGAAGTCGTCGCAGATCGCCTTGACGTCGCCGCCCGGCTCCAGCCGCAGCCCCGGCACCGGGACCGGCAGGGTCTGGCGCTGCTGGCCGTAGCACATGTGGACCTCGAGCTCGAGCGTGACCGAGGAGAGGTCGAACCCCTCCTCGGCCATGTCGCGCTCGCCGATCGCGATCAGCGTCTCCACCTCGCGGTTGAAGCGCTCGATATTGTCCTCGGCGTAGCTCCCGTCGCGGTGCGAGTGGAGGTTGAGGTGGAGGGTGCGCTCATAGGTCTGGAGGACGTCCATGGTGAGCGTCGAGAAGGCGCCGAACACGCTGGAGACCGGGAAGGTCGCGACCCGGCCGACATCGGCGCCGTCGGCATAGCCGGTCGCGTGCGCCGGCCCCGCCCCGCCGAGCGCGAACAGCGCGAAATCGCGCGGGTCCTGGCCCGAGGTCAGCGCGCAGATGCGGTACATCTCCTGGCCCATATAGCCGTCGATCAGGCGTTTGATGTCCCACGCCGCCTCGGTGACGGAACGCCCGAGCGGCTCGGCGATGCGGGACCTTATGGCGGCCTCGGCGCGCGCCGCGTCGATCCGGATGCGCCCGCCCAGGAAGTTCTCGGGGTTGATGTAGCCCAGCACCACGTCGGCGTCGGTGACGGTGGGCTCCTCGCCGCCGCGGCCGTAGCAGGCCGGGCCCGGGTTGGAGCCCGCGCTTTCCGGGCCGACCTTGAGCTCGCCGTCGACCACCGTGGCGATCGACCCGCCGCCGGCGCCGACCGACCAGTGCGCGACGTAAGGAATCTGCACCCGGAAGCGGTCCACGACGGGGTCGTACTCGTAGACCCGGTCGCGCCCCTCGACCACGAGGCCCACGTCGAAGCTGGTGCCGCCCATGTCGGAGACGATCACGTTGGGCGCGCCGACGATCTCGCCGAGCCGGTCCGAGCCGATCACCGAGGCGGCCGGGCTCGAGCCCAGCAGGTGCAGCGCCTGGGAGCGCGAAAGCGACGACAGCCCGCCGGTGTTCTTGGCGACGAAGACCGGGCGCTTATAGCCGATCTCGCGCAGATCGTCGGAGAGCCGGAGCACGTGCCCTTCCGTGAGGTCGCGCAAGTACGCGTCGACGATCACCGTCATCGAGCGCCGGTACTCGCCCGCCTTGGGCGAGATCTGGTGCGACAGGAAGACCGGCATGTGGCCGAGATAGCATTCGGGGAACTGGTTCGCGACGATCTCTCCCACGCGCTTCTCGTGGTCCGGATTCACATAGGCGTTGAGCAGCACCACCACGAAGCCGCGCACCCCCCGGTCGACCAGGTAGCCGACCTGTCTGCGCACGTCCTCGTCGCGCATCGGGACGATGACGTTGCCGAGATTGTCGATGCGCTCCTGGATGCCGACGATGCGGTCCTGCGGGATCAGGGGGGTCGGGCGGACGGCGCGGCCGCGGTCGTATTTCTTCTCGGTCGGCAGCCCGTCGCCCCAGTTGCGCGCGCGCCCGACATGGACGGTGTGCTCGAACCCCTTGGTGGTGATCAGCCCGAGCCTCGCGCCGCGCCGCTCGATCAGCGCGTTGGTCCCGACGGTGGTGGAGTAGGCGATCGATTCGGCCCCGCGCAGCGCGTCGTCGAGCGCGACCCCGGCGCGTTCCGCCGCCGCTCTCGTCGCGTTCATGAAGCCGACCTTGAGGTCGTAATGGGTGGTGTCCGACTTGCCGCGATAGAGCGCCCTGTCGCGGATATAGACCACGTCGGTGAAGGTGCCGCCGATGTCGATCCCGATGCGCGAACCGGATTGTGGATCGGTCATAATGCCTTGATTTCGTTTCGCTAACCCGCCCGGCGGCGACCGCTTTGTAGCACGCGCCCGCCGGAGGCGTAAGTGGCGCGCCCGGATCGGCGGCCTCCGACCCCGGTTCGCCCCATCGCCCGCCGCCGCGATATCCGCGCCCGGTCAATCTCACCGCCCAAAAAAACCGCAAGTTTTTAGTTGCGAACGCGTCGCAGTTGCAGTTAAAATCCGGCCATCTCGACAGTTCCGGGGGTGGGGCGATGACCTGTATGTGCGGATTTTCGACGGCCGATCGTATCGTCGTCTGGAGCGTGCGGACCTGGGGCTGGGACCGGTCGTCGTGGCGTTGCGTCGAACGGCATCTCGGCGAGTCGCTCGGCGCGGCGGACGGGCAGTCGCTGTCGCGGAGCCTCTACGGGCTGTGCTGCCTGATCGGCCGCTCGGCGACGCGCGAATTCATGCTGCCGCCGCTCGAATGCCGCCGCGTCTCGGACGACGAGCGGATGCTGGTCGGCGCGCTGGCCGAGGCGCAGCGGGACAACTGGCCGCTCGCCACGGCGTTTCTCGAGGATTTCCTGCCGGCGGACTGCCTGCGCTACGCGTTCCACCCGATCGCGACGGCGGCCGAGACCTTCCGCCGCGCCGGGCACGAATTCACGCCGCAGCCCGAGCTGCTGCTGCACGAGGCGGTCGACGCCTACCGGCACGCATCCGACGCTTCGCGGCCGATCGCCTCGCACTGACCCCGCGACAATTTGTCCGTTGACCCGGCTCCGCGCCCGGCTAATTTCCGGCGCGCGGCATGCGGCTTCGTCGTCCAAGGAAGCCGTATGCGACTTCCCGATCTTGGACGTTTCCTCCCAATTTGGTGGCCGCTTTCGGGCGGCCACCCTTTTTTCGGGAATTCCGGGCTCAGGGCGGCGATGAGTCGCCGTCGCCGAGCGGGCGGATCATCAGCACGCTGTCCACCCAGCGGTCGAACTTGTAGCCGACGGAGGGCAGCGTGCCGGCATGGCGGAAACCGTGCCGCCGGTGGAAGCCGATCGAGGCGGCGTTGCCCGAATCGCCGATCACCGCCAGCATCTGGCGGTAGCCGAGCGCGGCGCAGCGCTCGATCAGCGCCTCGATCAGCGCCCCCCCGATTCCCCGCCGCGCGTCGCCCCGGCGCACGTAGATCGAGTTCTCGACGGTGAAGCGGTAGGCGCGGCGCCGGCGATAGAGCGTCGCGTAGGCGAAGCCCTTCACCGCGCCGTCCGTCTCGGCGACCAGATAGGGCAGCCCGTCGGCGAGCACCGCGCGCCACCGCTCGATCAGCGTTTCCACGCCGGGCGGCTCGATCTCGAACGAGGCGGTGCCGCGGCGGACGTGGCGGGCGTAGATCTCCGCGATCGCCGCGAAATCGCCCTCCGCGGCGTCGCGCACGGCGATCCCGGGCCTCGATAGCGCGGCGCCGGTCATTCGGCGGCCAGGTCGACCCTGCTGAGGCGGATCAGCGCCGCCGCCACGGATGTCATGTGCCGGGCGACGTCGGTGAGCCCCGGGAGCCGCGCGATGGCGTCCTCGTCCATGTAGAGCGCGCGGTTGGTCTCGATCTGCAGCGCGTGCACGCCGAGGTCCGGGTGCCCGTAATGCCGCGTGGTGTAGCCGCCCGCGAAGGGCTTGTTGCGGGTGACCCGGTAGCCGTGGCTCTCCAGCGCCTGTTCCACGGTCGCGGCGATAGAAACGTCGCAGGTGGTGCCGAAGCCGTCGCCGAGGATGAAATCCGCCCGGCCGCGCCCCGCATCGGGGTCCATCGGCGCGCCGACCGACGGCATCGAGTGGCAATCGAGCACGATGCAGTAGCCGAACCGCTCGCGGGTCGCCTCGATCAGGTCCCGGAGCGCCGCGTGATAGGGCCGGTAGCAGGTCTCGATCCGCTCCAGCGCGTCGGCGAAGAGCAGCTTGCCGCGATAGATCTCCTTGCCGCTCGCCACCACCCGCGCGAGCGTTCCGAGCCCGGCCGCCACGCGGGTCGAGTTGACGTTGGCGTAAGGCGGCAGCGCGTCCTCGAACATCTCCCGGTCGAGCTCGAACGGCTCGCGGTTGGCATCGACGAAGGCGCGCGGGAAGGTGGCCCGCAGCAGGGGCACCCCGAGCGCCTGGGCGCCGAGCCAGAGCTCGTCCACGAAGCAGTCCTCCGACCGCCGGAGGTCGAGCGGGTCGAGCGGCGAGGCGGCGACGAACGCGTCGGGGTAGGCGGCGCCGCTATGCGGGGAGGCGAGGACGAGCGGCGCGGCCTGTTCCTTCGGCCACAGGATTTCGTGATGGTTCGATGCCTGGATACGCGGCGACTTGGAATTCTTCATGACCTGAAAGGTGTAGCGGATCGCCCCCGCCCTGTCATCCGCGCCGCACTTGCCAAACGCGCGTCCGGGGCGATAGAACCGTGCCCTCGGCGGCCGGGCGCGTAGCTCAGCGGGAGAGCACTACGTTGACATCGTAGGGGTCGCTGGTTCAATCCCAGCCGCGCCCACCATTCCCTCTTCCAAAAGTCGTTTCCGTCCTGCCGTCCGTGACCGGGGAGGGCGGAAGCATGGCCAGCCCGCGGCGCGCAAGTCCCGCCCCGTCAGGTGAAGCGCGCGCGGAGCCGGCGTTCGAGAAACGAGGTCGCCAAGAAGGCCGCGACCGAGACGGCGGTGGCGATGACGCTGGTGCCGAAGGCGCGTTCGGTCAGGAACTCCTGCTTGGTGACCGCGAACAGATAGCCCAGCCCGGTGGTCCCCATCAGGAACTCGGCGATCATCGCGGCCAGAATGGCGTGCGCGGCCGCCAGCCGGAGCGCGATCGCCATGTTGGGAACCGCCGCGGGCAAAGCGAGCCGCCACAATGTCGCGCGCCGCGATGCGCCGAGGACCGAGAACAGGTCCTTGCTGCCATGCGGCAGGTCGCGCAGCCCCGCCGTGGTGAAGACGAATGACGGGAAGAAAGTGATGATCACGACGATCGCGATTTCGGTCGCCATGTTGTAGCCGAGGATGCGGGCGATGATCGGGATCATGGAAACCACGGGGACCGAGCTGAACAGCACCGCCGTCGGGCTGACGAGGCCGCTCAACAGCGGCGAGAACCAGGTCAGGACGGCGAGGCCCGTGCCCACCGCCAGGCCGCCCGCCAGCCCCACCACGGCGACGAACAGCGTCACCGACGTGTTCTCAACGTAGATGCCGGGGTTCGAGATCATGTCCATGAACACGCCTTGCGGCGACGGCATGACGATGGGGTTGAAGTCGTTCGCCGCGACCCAGCCCTCCCAGGCGACGAGGATCAGCAGGATCCCCCAGTTGAGCACGAAGAAGCGGACCACGACGTTGCGCCGGCCCGCCGATCCCGTTCCGTCGAGAGTTGCCGCCGCCATCGGTCCGCTACCGGAAACGGCGATAGGCCGCCCGCTCCAGGAGCGTCAGCAGGCCAAAGAAGAAGAGCGATACCATGGCGGCAAGCAAAACCGCGGACCAGAGCAGGTCGATCTGGAAGTTCTGCATCGAGTTGATGATCAGGATCCCGATGCCGCGCGGCGCACCGAACCATTCGCCGATGATCGCGCCGATCAAGGCCGCCGGCCAGGACAGGCGCAGCCCGCTCGCGATCGCCGGCACGGCGGAGGGAAAGTTGAGGCGCAGAAAGCGCTTCAGCCGGCTGGACCCCAGGGCGGAGAACAGATCCTCGTGGGCCTGCGATGCGCTGGCGAGGCCGGAGTTCATCGAAACGTAGACGATGAAGAACACGTGTATCGAAGCGACCCCCGCGGGGGTCGCTTCGCGGCTGATCAGGATCAGGAAGATCGGGCCGAGCGCGATCGAGGGGATCGAGTTGACGACCGCGGCGAAGCGGTCCGAACCGCGCTGCAGCACCGGCAGGGTATAGGCGATGCTCGCCAGCGCGACGCCGGTGAGCGCGCCGGCCGCGTAGCCCGCCGCCGCAGAACTCAGCGTCGCGTCGATCGCCCTCAGAAACAAGGCCTGCCGATCCGGATCGAACAGGAATTGCAGCACGGAGGTCAGCGGCGGCCAGGACATGCCGGCGAGCTGGTAGTGCCCGATGATCTGCCAGAGCACGAAGAAACCCGCCAGGCCGGCGGTCCCGTACGCGATCGTCATCAGGCGCGCGCTAGCCCGCATTTCCCGCCCCGGTCATGGCCCGCGCCGCCCTCCGGGCCGCGCCCCGGCGCCCGCATCCGCCGTCGTTGGTCCCTCTGCCGCACCCCCTCACCCCGGCCCTCTCCCCGCTGGGGAGAGGGAGAGTTGCGGCGCCGACTGCCCCTTTACCTTCTCCCCTCCCGCTTGCCCCGGATCGCAGTCCGGGGCTTGCGGGAGGGGCCGGGGGAGGGTGGACCGGCCGTCCCGACCCGATAAGGTCGGAAAATGCCTTAATGCCCGGCATGACCCGCCGCCTCGCTCGGGTGAAGGGCTTCCGTCAGGTCGTCGACCAGATCGTGGAATGCGGCGCTCCGCATGACCGCGGGATCGCGCGGACGTTCGAACGGCGTCGTCACCTCGCGGATGATCCGGCCTGGCCGCGCGCTGAGCACCAGGACCCGGTCGGCGAGGAACAGCGCCTCGTCGACCGAGTGGGTGACCAGGACCGTGGTGATCCGCTGGCGCGACCAGATCCGCTGCAATTCGATATTCATCTGACGCCGGGTGACCGCGTCGAGCGCGCCGAAGGGCTCGTCCAGCAGCAAGATCTCCGGCGACAAGACCAGCGACCTGGCGATCGAGACGCGCTGGCGCATGCCGCCCGAAAGCTGCCCCGGACGCGCGGTCTCGAACCCGTCGAGCCCGACCAGCTCGATCAGGGCGCCGACCGCCTCGCGGTCGACCGGCCTGTTGGCCAGGCTGAAGGGGAGGGCGATGTTGTCGCGCACGTTGAGCCACGGTAGCAGCGCATGGTCCTGGAAGGCGACGCCGAGCGCATGGCGGGCCGCAAGGCTGTCCGGCGTTTCCCCGCCGATGTTGACTGTGCCTTCGGTGGGACGCTCCAGCGAGGCGACGAGGCGCAGCAGCGTGCTTTTCCCGCACCCGCTCGGTCCCAGCAGGGCGACGAACTCGGACCGATCGACCGAGATGGTGACGTCCTGGAGGGCAAGCACACCCTCGCTTTGCCCCTTGAGCGGGAATCGCTTGGTGACGTGCTCGATCGAGATCGCCGCGCCGGTCATGCCATATTCCTCGGGCGCCGTGTCTCAGGGAGCGACGCTTCGAAACCGCTCCATGATATCGGGCAGACGCGCTTCCAACTCGTGCACCAGCCTGTCGCGGTCGATCGTCAGGAGTTCGCGGTCCTTCATGACGACCTCGCCGTCTATCACCACCGTCCGGACGTCGCGCCCCACCGTCATGGCCGCCACGGCGAACAGCGGGTCGTAGCGCGGCAACTGATCCAGCTCGCCGCATTCGACGATCAGGATATCGGCCTTCTTGCCGACCTCAAGGCTGCCGATCTCCGCTTCCAGTCCGAGCGCGGCCGCGCCGCCGTTGGTGGCGACCCGGATCAGCTGCTCGCTCGGCATGATGTCGTGAAAGTGGAGCGGCGTGCCGGCCACCGCCTGCTGGCCGATGCGTGCCGCGTGGGCCGCCCGGAAGATGTCGAGCGAGCTCCACGAGGCCGCCCCGTCGGTCCCGAGGCCGACCCGTATGCCGCGCTGCCACATGCGCAGCAGGGGGTGGGGGCCGACGTGATAGTTGTTGAAAGGACAATGGCCGACCGAGCAGTCGCGCTCCGCGTAGAGATCGAGCTCGCCGGGCGAGACCAGGGTCGAATGGGCGGTATGGAGGAAATCTCCGAGCCCTTCGATGCTCTCCATATATTCGGCCGGGCGCTTGCCGAACCGCTCCATCGTGTAGTCGACCTCGTAGGAGCCTTCGCACAGATGGACGTGGATGCGGGTGTCGAGCTCTCGCGCCGCCTCGACCGTCATTCCGATCAATGGCGGCGAACAGGTGATGATCTGGCGAAGCGACAGCCATGCCCGGACCCGGTCCTGTCCCGCCCATTGCCGCACCAACGCGACATTGGTCTCCAGGGCACGGTCCGTCGACGATCGCATCGAATCCGGGAAGGCTTCGCCCTGGTCGATCGTCGAGTGCGCCAGGAAACCGCGAATGCCGGTCTCCAGCGCGGCGCGGCCCATCTCCTCGGGATGAGGTCCACCGGCCTCCGCGAAACAGGTGGTGCCGACGGTAATCATGTTGGCGTAGCAGGCGAGCGCGCTCAGATGGACGTCCTCGGGATCGAGCATCGCCTCGAACGGGATGTAATAGTTCTTCCAGATCGGGATCTTGACCCGCTCGCGTCGCGCGATCTCGGCAATCTTGCCGCGCAGCAGGTGCTGCGCCGTATGGACATGCGTGTCGACCAGCCCGGGCATGGCGATCCCGCCCGAACCGTCGACGGTCGAGCCGGCATGGAACAGCCGCCCGGCCTCCTCGCTCGGCCCGATCCAGCGGATGCGGTCGCCGGCAATGGCGATGGCGCCATCGGGAACGACGGTTCCCGGCCCGTCGAGGCAGACGATATCGGCGCCGCGGATCAGGAGGTCCACGGCCTGGCGTTGCCGGTCCGTCACGCGGCACTGTCCCGGCGGGTTTCCCGACGGCTTCGGGGGGCGGGTTGGACGGTCCCCCGCTCCCCCCTGGCGATCACGCTTCTACTTGAGGCTGTCGTAGACCTCTTTCATCAACGACGCATCCGCGAGCTTGGAGACCGGGGGCAGGTTCTTGCGTCCCGACGCCTTGGCGGCCGCGTAGAGCGGTCCCGAGATCGTCGCCGGATCGATGACGAGCATCTTCTGCGCCGGGTTCTTGGGATCCTTCATCATCTCGATCTGGATCTGGTTCTGGCGGAGTTGCTGCTTGGGATTCAGCCCCAGATCGGCGCCGTATTTCTTGACCGCGAGCCCGGCGGCGACGCTCGGATCGCGGGCGTTGTCGATCCACCCGCGCGTCAGAGCGCGCAGGAAACCGACGACCGTGGCCCGGTTCGACTCCAGATAGGCCCGCGTCGTGAAGATGATGGTGCCGTAGGAGCGGTAGCCGAGATCGGCGAACGAAACGAAGTGGAAGTCCTTGCCGCGCTTCAGGCCCTTGAGTTCGAGGGACACCGCCTGGTTGGTCCCGAAGGCGGTGTAGCCGGCGCCCTGCTTGTTGAGCAGCGGCTCCGGCGAGTAGCCCGCCGGAACGGCCTGCCACTTGTCGGGCAGGTTGTTGAGCTTCAGCGTCGCGGAGATGGCTTTGCGCTCCTTGGCTCCCTGCGCAAGGATCTTCTTGCCGACGATATCGGCGGGCTTGGTGATCGGATTGTCACCCAGCGACAGGATGCCGAGCGGCGAGACCGAGAAGGTCGCCGCGACCAGGACGAAGTCGTTGCCGCGCGATACCGCGTCGAGGAACGGCAGCCAGCCGCCATACCCGATATCGACCTTGCCGGCGGCGAGCGTTACCAGCGGCTTGGGTGCGTTGGGCCCGCCCGGAAAATACTTGATGTCCAGCTTTTCCTCGGCGAAATACCCCTTTTCCAGGGCCAGCCAGACCCCGCCGTATTCGACATTCGGGATCCAGCTCATGCCGACGCGGACGGTCTTCATGCCCTGGGCCTCGGCGGTGTGCGAGACCGCCAACGGCCCCGCGATCGCGGCGCACAACGCTGCTCCGAGCACGAAAACGATGGCTCTGCGTTTCATCCGATATCTCCCCAGAATCGGGCCGGACCGTTCGCGGTCGGGCCTGTTGCGGCGGCGTGAGCGGTCGGAGAACTCGTCGTCTTCACGCGCCGGAGTGGAAAAGGTAGCGGATCGCCGGCCATAGTGAACAATAGTTTGTTTTCCGTATACCATAGGGTCTTCCTATGATACGGGACCGCCGGTGGCGCCTTGAATTTTCGCCAGCTCGAGTGCTTCCGCGAAATCATGACGACCGGCACGGTCACCGGCGCGGCGAAGGCGCTGGGCATCTCCCAGCCCTCGGCGAGCGGCCTGATCGCCAATCTCGAACGCGAGCTCGGTTTCCCCCTGTTCCGGCGGGTCCGGGGCCGCCTGGCGCCGACGCCGGAGGCGCATTACCTGTCCTCGGATATCGAACGCACGCTGGACAGCGTCGAGTTGACCGCCCAGCGGGCGCGCCAGATCCGCGACCAGACCTTCGGCAACCTGGTGATCGCCGCCTATCCCGATATCGCGGTCGATTTCCTGCCGCGGATCGTGAGCCGTTTCCGCGCCGGCCGGCCGGAGTTGCGGGTCACCGTGCTGGCGCGCCGTTCGGAGATGATGCAGGGACTGCTGACGACGCAGCTCTACGATCTGGCGATCGTCGAGACCCCCGTCGACCATCCCTCGGTGCGGATCGAGGAGTTCGCGTTTCGCTGCGTCTGCGCGGTTCCGCGCGATCACCCGCTCGCCGGGCGGAAATCCCTCCGCCCCGACGATCTCGACGGCGCGCCGTTCATATCGCTTCTCCCGGAGCACGCGGTCCATTCGCAGACCGAACGGGCGTTCCTCTCCCGAAACGCCCGGTGGAACGTCGCGGTCGAGACGCAGACGATGGAATCGGTGTGCGCCTATATCCGCCACGGCGCCGGGGTCGGGCTGGTCGATCCGCTGACCGCCCGCCGCCACCGGGACGGCGATATCGCCTTCATCGAATTCGAGCCCGGCGTGACCTTCAAGGTCGCCTTGTTGCTGCCCCGGGACCGACAGCGATCCGCCATTCTCGAAGGGTTCGTCCGGACCCTCAAATCGTCCCTGACGGAGTTGAATTAGACCGCCCCGCGGCCGGGAGGCCCCCTGTACCTCTCACAACGCTTTGGCCGTTTGGGGTGCAGGCGTTGCTTGGCGATTTCCGTGACCTTGATTGCGGCGGTGCCGGCTGGCCACTGGCTTTGCCGGAGCGCGTAGCGCGGAGGCGAAGCCAGTGGCCGGGTGTCGTCGATCGAAGCGCCCTGCCATTGTGGGGTTCCGTCCATTGCGGACGGGACGGGCCAAGGGATCGGGAGCGACCGATTGCCCCCTGCGCCTTGAGCGCCTGGTGAGGACCTGTGCCCCGGTCCCTGGCCACGATGGACGCCCGGTGGGGAGTTTGCGCCTGGAGCGCCGGTACAGGGATTGGCGGGCATCGTGGCGGTCCGTTGGCACAACGGCGCGAGGGGAATGCGATGGACATGTTTGAGTATTTTGCGGGCATCGACTGGGGCTCGGAGAGCCACCGGGTCTGCATCGTCGACGGCGTCGGCACGGTGCTGGGGGAGCGCGCCTTCGGTCACGGCGGGGCCGGGCTGGCCGAGATGGCGGGCTGGGTGCTTGCCACGGCGGGCGTCGAAGCGCACGTCATCGGGGTCGCCATCGAGGTGCCGCACGGGCCGGTGGTCGAGACGATGATGGAGCGCGGCTTCGCGGTGCACGCGGTCAACCCGAAGCAGCTCGACCGGTTCCGCGACCGCTTCTCGCCGGCCGGCGCCAAGGACGACCGGCGCGACGCCCGCGTGCTCGGCGATGCCCTGCGGACCGACCGCCATGCGTTCCGGCGTCTCGATGCGGCGGCGCCGGAGATCGTCGAGCTGCGCGCCTGGTCGCGCATCGCCGGCGACCTGACCCGCGAGCGGACCCGGCTGGCGAACCGGGCCCGCCAGCAGCTCTGGCGCTACTACCCGCAGCTCCTCGAGCTCGAGAGCGATCTCGCCAAGGCCTGGGTCCGCGAACTCTGGTCTCTTGCGCCGACGCCCGCGAAGGCGCGGCGGGTCCGTTCCGCCACCGTCGCCAAGCTGCTGAAGCACCATCGGGTGCGCCGGATCGATGCCGAAACCGCGCTCCGCATCCTGCGCGAGCCGGCGGTCTCCGTCGCGCCCGGCACCGCCGAGGCCGCAATCGCCCAGCTCGACGTCGTGTTCGCCCAGCTCGCCGTCGCCGCGCAGCAGCTCGCCAGGGCCCGTCGCGAGATCGACCGCCTGACCGCGGCGCTGGCCCGATCGGCGGCCGCCCCGGAGGACGCGCCGGGAGGGCAAGCGCAGCGTGACGTGGACATCCTGAGATCGCTTCCCGGCGTCGGCAGGATCGTCCTCGCCACGCTGCTCGCAGAAGCACACGATGCCCTGCGCCGGCGAGACTATCAGGCCCTGCGCTGCCTGTCCGGTGTCGCTCCCGTGACCAAGCGGTCCGGCAAGTCGCTGATCGTGATCCGGCGTCTCGCGTCGCACAACCGGCTCCAGAACGCGGTCTATCACTGGGCCAGGATCGCGATACAGCGCGACCCCCTCAGCAAGGCGAAATACACCGCCCTCAGAGCCCGCGGCCACGGCCACGCGCGTGCGCTGCGCGGCGTCGCCGACCGCCTGCTCGGCGTCGCCTGCGCGATGCTCGAAAGCCAGACCTTGTTCGATCCCGCCCGCGCGAGACAGGCCGATGCGGCGTGACGCAGGATCGACACCCGATGCGCAGCACGCGTACTCACGCGTGCAACAGCCCTCTTTACAAATGGTGGGGAGTCCTCACCCTAACCCTCTCCCCGGCGGGGAGAGGGGATTCCTTCGCCGACCCTCCCTATCTTCTCCCCTCCCGCAAGCCCCGGATCGCAGTCCGGGGCTTGCGGGAGGGGCTGGGGGAGGGTGGGGGAGTCCCCGGACCCCCTACGCGCACGCCATCGCGTAGATGCCCGATACGCCGTCGGGGAGCGGCACGTCGCGCCAGGTGGCGCCGGCGTCCTCGGTGCCGAAGACCTGTCCGTTGCGCGCACCGCAATAGATCATGGCCGGGTCGAGCGGGCTTTCGGCGACCTTCATCAGGGTCGCGCCGATCGGCAGGTCGGCGTCGAAGCGCCGCCAGGTCTCCGCGCCGTCGTCCGAGCACCAGAGCGCGCCCGCATCGCTGACCGAGGCGGGGCTGAGCGCGGCGAAGACGCGCTCGGGATCGTGCGAGGACACGTAGACGTCGCGCGCATAGGTCACCGGCGAGAACCGGCCGATGCCGAGCTCCGTCCAGCTCTCGCCCGCGTCCCCGGTCGAGAACAGCCCCATGCGGTTGGCGAGATAGACCCTTCCGGGCCGGTTCCGGCTGACCGAGATCGCGTGGATGTCCACCATCCCCTCATGCGGGTCGCCGGTGAGCAGCCCGCTCTGCAGATGCTCGTTGGCTGCTGCGAGGGCCAGCAGGTCGCCGCTCACGTCGGCCCAGCTGTCGCCGCCGTCGAGGCTCCTGACCACGCCCAGCACTTCGAGCCCGGCATAGACATGCTCGGGCCGGTTGGGGTCGATGGCGATCCGCGTGACGCGCGTGGCGAACGGGCATTCGGGGATGCCGCCCGGCGCCGGCACGTCGAGCCGCTCCCACCCGGCCCCGCCGTCGCGCGTGCGCCAGATCGCGAACCCCTCGACGCCGACGAACACGGTGTCGGCGTCGCGCGGGTCGAAGGCGATCGACCAGACCGTCCGCATCTCGCCCGGCAGCGCGAGCGAGGCCCACGTATCGCCGCCGTCGTCGCTGCGGTAAACGCCGTCCTGGGTGCCGGCGAGCACGGTTCCGGCATCCGCCGGATGCAGTTCGATCGCGCGGACCTCGGGATCCTCCGGCAGGCCCTCGGTCAGCGGCCGCCAGCCGTCGTCGCCGCCGCGCCGGCGGAAGAAGCCGCTTGTGCGGACCTTCGGACTGCTCGCCTGCCAGTGTCCGACGCCCGCATAGACCGTTCCCGTCATTCCGTCCTCCCAGACCCGTCTCCGCCCGATGATCCCGCCGCCCGGTCGCCGCGTCCAGCCCCTTAAGCCAGACCGTTTCAGATCGAATCGCCGCTCCGCCCGCGTCACGACGGCCGGTCCACCCTCCCCCGGCCCCTCCCGCGAGCCCCGGACTGCGATCCGGGGCAAGCGGGAGGGGAGAAGATAAGGAAGGGTCGGCGCCGCAACTCTCCCTCTCCCCAGCGGGGAGAGGGCCGGGGTGAGGGGGGATGCCGGGTGCGACCGGGTCCGGTCGGAAGTCGCTCCAGCGCCCAACGGAAAGGGGCGCCCGAAGGCGCCCCCTGAACCCGGTACCGGAACCCGCCTAGCGGCGGTCGCCGAAGAAGTGCAGCAGCAGCATGAACAGGTTGATGAAGTCGAGATAGAGCCGGAGCGCGCCCATGATGGCGAGCTTCGACGAGGTCTCCGAATCGTGCCACTCGGCGTATTCGTTCTTGATCCGCTGGGTGTCGTAGGCGGTGAGCCCGACGAAGACCAGCACGCCGATCGCCGAGATCGCGAAGTGGAGCGCGCTCGACTGGATGAACATGTTGACGATCGCCGCGAGGACGATGCCGATCAGCCCCATGAACAGGAACGATCCCATCCCCGTCAGGTCGCGCTTGGTGGTGTAGCCCCAGAGGCTCATCGCGGCGAAGGTGCCGGCGGTGATGAAGAACACCCGCGCGATGCTGGCCCCGGTGAAGACCAGGAAGATGCTCGCCATCGAGAGCCCCATGATCCCGGCGAAGGCCCAGAACAGGGTCTGCGCGGTCGAGGCGCGCATGGTCTGGATCTTGAAGCTCAGGAAGAAGACGAAGCCGAGCGGCGCCAGCATCACCACCCAGATCAGCCCGGTCTGGGCGATCTGGGCGTAGAGCCCGGAAAACGCCATCGCATAGGCGACGATCCCGGTCAGCGCCAGGCCCGAGGCCATGTAGTTGTAGACCCGGAGCATGTGCGCCCTGAGGCCGGCATCGAATACCTCGCTCGCCTGCCCCGTGCGCAGCACGGTCCGTTCCGTTCCGAACGCCATGAGCATCCTCTCCGAAGCTGGGATTGAACGTCGCTAACATATGGCCCGCCGGGGGCCGAAATCAAGCGTCCGTCGGGAGGCCATCCTTCGATACGCGGCTTCGCCGCTACTCAGGATGAGGGAACAGGGAAAGGTCCTCATCCCGAGTAGGCCCGGAGGGCCGTATCGAGGGACGCCTACTCGTTCCTGAGCAGCGGGGCGGCCTTGTCGCCGAGGGCGCGCCAGGTGCCGAGGAAGCCGAAGGCAAGCGTGAGCGCGGCCGAGCCCGCGACCGTGGCGACGATCACCCAGGGCTGGAACAGCCAGTCGAATTCCATCATCTGGGTCACGGCGGCCCAGGCGGCGACCGAGCCGACCAGCCCGGCGACCACCGCCGTCGCGGCACCCAACAGGCCGTATTCGATGGCATAGGCCGCCAGCACGCGCCGCCGCGTGGCGCCCAGCACCTTGAGCACTACCGAATCGTAGACCCGCCGCCGGTGCCCCGCCGCCGCCGCCCCGGCCAGCACCAGGATGCCGGCGAGCAGCGTCACGGCCGCGGCGACCCGGACGGTGGCGGCGATCCGCTCGAGCACGTCGCGCACCAGGCCGAGGACCTCGCCCACGCGGATCGCGGTCACGTTGGGGAAGCGGTCGGTCACCGCGGCCTCGACGCGCGCGAGCGCCCCGTCCGGCGCCTTCAGCGTGGCGAGATGGGTCTGCGGCGCGCCTTCCAGCACGCCGGGCGAGAACACCATCACGAAGTTGATCCGGAGCGAGCGCCAGCGCACCTCGCGGATATTGGCGATCGTCCCGGTGATCGGGCGCCCCAGCACATCGACCGTGAGCGTGTCGCCGAGGCCGAGCCCGAGGCCGGCCGCCGCGTCGTGCGACAGCGATATCAGCGGCGGGCCGGCGTAGTCGGCGGGCCACCAGCGCCCCTGAACCAGCTCCATATCCGGCGACGGCGCGGCCGACCAGGTGATTCCCCGGTCGCCCCGCAGCAGCCAGCGCTCGGAGGGATCGACCGCGGCCTCCGAGGCGGGTTTTCCGGCGATCCCGACGATCCGCCCGCGCAGCATCGGCACCCGGCGGAGCCCGTTCGCTCCGGGGACCGTCTCGACGATCCGCTCGAACGCTTCCACCTGGTCGGGTTGCAGGTCGACGAAGTAGAAGTCGGGCGCGTCGGCCGGCAGGCTGTTCGTCACCTGATGGCGCAGGTTGCCCTCGATCGACACCGTCGCCACGAGGACGGCGAGGCCGAGGCCGAGCGACAGCACCACCTTCGACGAGGGAGCGCCGGGGCGGTGCAGATTGGCGAGCGCGAGGCGAAGCGCGGCGCCGCGCACCCGGCGGAACCGCGCGGCGCCGCGCTCCAGCCCGTAGCCCGCCGCCCGGAACAGCGCGAAGGCGGCCGCGCTACCGCCGACGAACCAGAGCGCCATGCCGAGATTGTCGGCGGTCGCGATCACGAGGACGGCGAGGACCGCGGCGACCAGGGCGGTGGCGGCGACGGCGGCCGGGCGCGGCCAGACGCGGATTTCCACGATCGCCGCGCGGAACAGCGCCGAGCCCGGAACCTCGCAGGCGCGCGCGACCGGCCAGATCGAGAACAGGAGTGCGACCAGCAGGCCGAACGCGGCCGCGAGCCCCAGCACGTCCGGGTAGACGCCGAAACGCGCCTCCACGCCGAGCGCGGCGTTGACAAGCTCGCCCGCCAGCGGCGGGGCGGCCGCGCCGAGGACCAGCCCGATCGCGATCCCGACCGCCGCCATCGCGAGGATCTGGATCAGGTAGACGCCGAAGATCGTGCCGCCCGACGCGCCGACGCATTTGAGCGTCGCGATGGTTTCCATCCGGCCCGAGAGATAGTTCCCGACGGCGTTGCCCACGCCCACCCCGCCGACCAGCAGCGCGGTCAGGCCGATCAGGGTCAGGAAGACCTGGGTGCCGTCGATGAAGCGCTGCGCGGCGGGCGAGGCGTTGCTGCGGTCGCGCACCCGCCATGCGGCCTCGGGGAAGCGGCTGTCGAGGCGCGCGCGCCAGTCTTCCAGATCGGCGCCCGGCGCAAGCCGGATCTTGTAGAAATAGCGGACCAGGCTGCCCGGCCGGACCAGCCCGGTGGCCGCGATGCTGTCGGCGGACACGATCACCTTGGGACCGAGTCCGATCAGCCCGCCGTCGCCCAGCCGGTCGGGCTCGTGGGCGATGGTCGCGCGGATCTCGAAATCCGCGTCGCCGATCCGGATCCGCGCGCCCCGTTCCACGCCCAGCTTGCGCAGCAGGCGTTCTTCCACCGCCGCGCCCCAGACCCCGCTCGCGTCCGCGCCGAGAGCGGCTGCGGCGGGACGATCCGGAGAGAGCGCGAGCGCGCCGTATAACGGGTAGGCGCCGTCGACCGCCTTGAGCTCGATCAGCGACCGGGCGCGCCGGTCCGCGGTCCGCGCCATCGCCCGCATGCGCAGCATCCGCGAGACGGTTCCCGAGGCCTCCAGCCACGCCTTGCGTCCGGGGGCGATATCGCGGTGCAGGCTGCGGATCGAGATGTCTCCGCCGAGCGTCTGGCGGCCGTCGGCCTCGATCCCGTCGCGGATCGCCGACGTGGTCGAGCCCACCGCCGCGACCGCCGCGACCCCCACGGCCAGGCAGGCAACGAAGATCCGGAAGCCCCGCAACCCGCCGCGAAGCTCGCGGAGCGCGAAGCGGAACGCCACCCCGGCGCCGTTCACGACGCTGCGTCCGCGGTCGTCCGGTCGGCGGCGATCCGTCCGTCCGAAAGGGTCAGCCGGCGCGCGCAGCGATCGGCCAGCAGCGGGTTGTGGGTGACCAGAAGGAGGGTGGTCCCCGCCTCCGCGACCAGCGAGAACAGGAGGTCGATCACCGCGTTCCCGGTGTCGCCGTCGAGATTGCCGGTCGGCTCGTCGGCCAGCAGCAGCGCCGGCTTGGCGACGAAGGCGCGGGCCAGCGCCACGCGCTGCTGCTCGCCGCCGGAAAGCTGGCCGGGATAGTGGCCGAGCCGGTGGCCCAGTCCGACGCGTTCGAGCGTCTCCGCGGCTTCGTCGAAGGCGGCGGCGCTGCCCGCGAGCTCGCGCGGAATGGCGACGTTCTCCAGCGCGGTCATCGTCGGGACGAGGTGGAAGTTCTGGAACACGATCCCGATATAGTCGAGGCGCAGGCGGGCGAGCGCGTCCTCGTCCAGCGCCAGCAGACCGCGGCCGTCGATCTCCACCCGGCCCCGGGTCTGGCGTTCGAGGCCGGCGATCACCATCATCAGGCTGGTCTTGCCCGACCCCGAAGGACCCACGACGCTGATCGTTTCGCCGCGCCCGACGGAGAGATCGATGCCGCGAAGAATATCCACCGTGCCGGCCGCGCTTTCGAGGCTGAGCTCGATGCGATCGAGACGGACGAGCGGGGCGGCGGCGGAGTCGGGAATGGCTTCGCGGGGCATGGACGGCGGCCGGTCGGGTTACAGGGCTCGATATGGCGGTTTCGCGTGGGGAATCAATATCACACGGCGCGCGTCGATGGCCGTCCTGCTCGCCGCCCTGGCGGTCGCGCCGGAAGCGGCCGCGAAGGAAACCCGTCTGCTGGTGTTCGGCGACAGCCTGACCTCGGGCTGGGGGCTCGCGGCCGGGGACGCCTTTCCCGCGCAGCTCGAACGGGCTCTGCGCGCCGCCGGGCGCGAGGATGTGCGGGTGATCGCTTCCGGCGTCGCCGGCGACACCTCGGCGGGCGGCCGCGCGCGGCTCGGATGGTCGCTCGCCGACCGGCCCGACGCGGCGATCGTCGAGCTCGGCGCGAACGATGGGCTGCGCGGCATCGATCCGTCGTCGACCTACGGCAACCTCGATGCGATCCTGACCGAGCTGAAGCGGCGCGAAATCCCCGTATTGCTGGCCGGGATGTACGCGCCGCCCAACCTGGGAAGCGAGTACGGCGATGCGTTCAACGCCATCTATCCCCGTCTCGCCGAGCGGCACGGCGTCATCCTCTACCCCTTCTTCCTCGAAGGCGTCGCCGTCCAGCCCGGGTTGAACCAGCCGGACGGCATTCATCCCAACGCGGCCGGCGTCGCCGTTATCGTCGAGCGCATCCTGCCCTATGTTATGAAGGTGCTGCCGTGATCGAGAGGGTTCCATGACGATCCAGAAGCAGGGCTTCCGCGCCGGCCATGCCGGCGGCGGCGACTGGGAGAGCATTGTCGAAAGCTGCCTCGAACAGCTCGGTCCCGCCGATGGCGCGACGCTCGGCTTCGTCTACGCGACCGACCTGCTGGCCGATTCGTTCGAGAAGATCGTGGCGCGGCTGAAGGAGGCGACCGGGATCGCGGACTGGGTCGGCACCGTCGGTTTCGGCGTCTGCGTCGGCGGCAAGGAGTATTTCAACACCGCCGCGATGGCGGTCCTGGTGGGCGAGGTCCCGGAGGACAGCTACCGCATCCTGCCGCCGATCGTGCGGCCCGGCGAGCCCCTGCCCGAGGATTTGCGCGACTGGGCCGCGCGCCGCCGCCCGGTCCTCGGCATCGTGCACGGCGATCCGCGCAACCAGTATCTGCCGGCGATCATCGATTCGCTCTGCGACGACATCGAGTGCTTCCTGGTCGGCGGCCTCACCGCGTCGAGGGGCGCGTTCAGCCAGGTCGCGGGCGGCATCGTCGAAGGCGGCCTCTCGGGCGTGCTGCTGGCCGAGGACGTCGGCGTGACCACCGGGCTCAGCCAGGGCTGCACGCCGATCGGCAAGGTGCACGACGTGACCAGGGCGCAGGACAACGTGCTCTACGAGCTCAACGGACGGCCCGCGCTCGACGTGTTCAAGGAGGACATCGGCGAGGTGCTGGCGCGCAATCTCGAACGCGTCGGCGGGTATATCCATGCGGCGCTTCCCATCGCGGGCAGCGACACCGCCGATTACCTGGTGCGCAACGTGATGGGGATCGACCCCGGCAACGGTTGGCTCTCGATCGGCGAGCGGCTGAACGCGGGCGACAAGATCCTGTTCGTCCGCCGCGACGGGCCGAGCGCCTTCACCGACCTCGAACGCATGCTGAACGACGTGACCGGCCGGGCCGGCGATACGGCGAGCGCGGGGCTCTATTATTCCTGCGTCGCTCGCGGGCCCAACATGTTCTCCCGCGACGACCAGGAGATGACAGCGGTCAGCGAAGCGGTGGGCGGAGACGTGCCCATCGTCGGCTTCTACGCGAACGGCGAGATCTCCAACAACCGGCTCTACGGCTATACCGGCGTGCTCACGCTGATCCTGTAGGCGCCCATATGATCCGCCTGTTCTTCGGCCTGGAGCTGCCGGGCGAGTTCCGCATGCGCATCGAGGCGCTGTCGACCGGGATCGACCGGGCGCGCTGGGTGGAGCCGGAAGACCTCCACATCACGCTCCGTTTCATCGGCGAGGTCGCGGAGCCGGCGATGGAGGACATCGCCGCCGAGGCCGCCGCGATCCGCTTCGAGCCCTTTCAGGTGACGCTGTCGGGCGCCGGCCACTTCGAGCGCCGGGGGAGGGTGAGCGCGGTCTGGCTCGGCGTCGAGCCCGAACCGGCGCTGACCGCGCTGCGCGACCGGATCGAGGCCGCGGCGGTGCGCGCCGGCCAGCCGCCCGAGGGGAGGAAGTTCAGGCCCCATGTCACCGTGGCCCGGCTCGCCCAGGCCCGGCCCGGCGAGGTGCGCGACTGGCTCGCCGCCAACACGCTGTTCCGCGCCGTCCCGTTCACCGTCGCGCGCTTCACGCTGTTTTCCAGCACGCTCGGCCGGTCGGGCCCGAACTACGTCGCGGAATGCCGCTTCCCGCCGGAGGGGTGAGGGGACGAAACGCAATAGGACCGAAATCGACACAGGGAATTCATCGTTTGCCGTTTGAAATTTATAGCGCAAACGCTATAATATTGGCATGGGATGGACGGTCGAAACCGTCTCCGCTGCGGATTCCGAGATCGACGCTCTGCCGGTGAAGCTGCGCGCGCGGTTGATCCGGCTGCTGGAGACGGTGGAGAACGTCGGTCTGGAGGCGCTTCGCGAACCGCATGTCCGGCATCTCGAAGGCAAGCTTTGGGAACTTCGGGTCAAGGCCCAGGAGGGAATCGCGAGGGGTCTCTATGTGACGGTGTCGGGGCAGCGGATAGTGGTGCTGCATGTGTTCTTGAAGAAGTCGCGGAAGACGCCCCGGCGAGCGCTTGCAACAGCCAGGGAACGTATGAAACGGGTGAAGCCATGACGAAACTGAAAGATCTGAAGAAACGTCTCATGGAGGATCCTGAATTCCGGGAGGAGTACGCTCGGGCCGATGAAGAGTTCGCGCTGATCGAGGCGCTGATTCGCGCCCGCACGGAGGCGAAGCTGACGCAGGCGGAACTCGCGCGGCGACTCGGTACCACCCAGTCTGCGGTCGCGCGTCTGGAGGGCGGTGGCGTGTCGCCGTCCTTTGCCACGTTGCGTCGCTACGCCGAAGCGACCGGCACCAGGCTGACCGTGGGTCTGGTACGAGCGGACAACTGAAGCGGCAGGCCCGCCCGACACGCGGGGGCCGCTACTCCCAGAGGATCTCCTCGCGGCTCACCGTCACCGTGCCGTCGGCCGCGAGCTCCACGCGGTTGACCGTTTTCGCGAGGTCGGGCGAGCCGGAATACCAGGCGGGGACGGTTCCGTTGCCGACCCGGACCGGCCGGTTCCAGTGGCCGAGCGCGACGTAGTCCGCGCCGGTCGCCGCGATCTCCGCGTCCGTGACGATCCAGGACGGGCGGTGCGCCGCGCCGGTGTCGGCGTCGCCCTCGTAGTGGCCATGCGCCATCGCGACCTGCCAGCGCGTGCTGCGCGGCCGCGCGTCGCCGAGCGGCGACATGTTCCCGTAGTCGCGGTGGGCGATACCCCAGACCTCCAGGTCGAGCTCGGGGAAGCGCACCACTGCGTCGTCGGTAAGGCCGAGGATGTGGACGTTGGCGGCATCGCCCATGCCGCAGCGGCGGTAAGCCGAATCGGCGGTCAGCGGGTCGTGGTTCCCCGGCAGCATGACGACCGGGATGCCGCAACCCGCCAGCAGCCCGGCGGCGCGCCGGAGCAGGGGTTCGGGCAGGCGGTTGTGCTCGAACACGTCGCCCGCCAGCAGCACGGCATCGGCGGCGAGCGCCCGGGCGGTGTCCAGCACGCATTTCAGCCCGCGCGCGCCGTCGCCGCCGTGGACGCGCGCGGTGTAGCCGTCGTCCACGTGGATGTCGGAGCTGTGGACGATCGCGATGTTCCGGCCGGCCGGTCCGCTCAAACGATGGATCTCCCCTGGCGAGGCGGCGTACGCGCCCCTCATATCATAGTCGCATCCGGCAGCCGATGCGCTTCGTCCGTCGGGCCCGGCTCGCCGTCCGGCTGGAACACCAGAACGTCGAGCGAGTCGTCCCGGGTCTCGAAACGGTGGCGTTCGCCCGCGAACAGCTTCCACGCCCGGCCGGGGTAGAGGATCATCGGCGGGCCGGCTTCGTGGTGGGCGAGCCCTCGGCCCCGCACGACGATCCCGAACCGGTCGCTGCGATGGCTGCGTTCGGTCTGCACCGTGCCGGGGACGATATGCAGGCGGTTGACGCAGGGCTCGCCCATGCAAGGCGGCATGACGAGCAGCGACGTCCGGCAGCCGTCGGCAAACCGGTTTCGTCCGGCGTCTTCCACGTAGCCGCCGAATGGCGGAAGTACGCGGCCGGCATCGACGATCAGCACATGGTTGCGGCGATGCCGGGGCAGGGGGAACCCGCCGGTCGAAAAGGCGGGCCGCATTTCGGGGGATATCGCCTCCGGGTTCGCGGGCGGCCCCCAACATGCCGACTCGAACAGACAGACCTTCTCCGGCGACGGCGCTCCGGTGACGGTCTCCGCTCTCGCGGCGCTCAGTTCCTGCATCCGATCGGCCTCCTCCCCCAACGACCTGCTCGACCTGAAGTGGGACGGGCGCGGCGCCGCCGCCAATACGGTTTTCCTGGGGGTTGGATAGGAAATGCGCGACCGGAGCGCGCATCGGGCGCGGAGACGCGGTCGCTCAGCCCTCTTCGTAGCGCATCGTCCAGCGGGCGGGGCCGAACACCTGCATCAGCGCCTTGGTCCCCGGCGCGGCCGAGGACATGCTGCCGATATGCGATACGCCGCCGTCATAGGTGACGGTCCATCCGCGCTCGCCCGACGGGCAGTCCAGCGTCAGCGTCGCCGCCTCCCCGCCCGGCAGCCTTTGCAGGATGCGGACGCCGCCGCCCGAGAGGATCTGCATCACCTCGTCCACCGCCGTACCGTCCTCGGCCACGTTGACGTGGAAGCGGTCGAAGCGGGTGTAGTCGGCGCCTGCTTCGACGACGAAGAGCTGGGGATAGGAATAGCCGTGGTTGGCGACCTCGGTTTCCAGCGCCCCGCCGCCCGGCACGTGCGGCGACCGCCCCGCCTCGGCCAGCCTGGCGAGCAGCGTCTCGCGGGGGAGCAGGAAGGCGGCCTTGATTCTTTCCGACTGCGCGTCATCGAGCGTCGGCCCGGCCAGCAGGACAAGGATATCCGGGGCGACCTCGCGAAGGTCGAGCGGCCAGACCCGGGCGCCGAAAGGCGCGAGAGCGGCGTTGACCGCCCCGATTTCGAACAGCGCGGGACCGTCGCCGCGCTCCAGGCGGAGGCCGGACGTCACGGTGCGCCCAAGGCTGGCGGCTGCCCGATCGTCGCGTTTGCAGGCCGGATCATGGAATTCTCCGCGGCGACTATCGAATATTGCCGCACCGGTCGCAACGCGGCCACCGCCGGGAACGAGGTTCCGTTCCATTTGCGGGTCGGGAAATGGCGTATGATGGTGATGCCTGTTGTCCTTCGGAAAACCGGATATGCCCGCACCGCATATTGCCTGTTCCAGTCGCCAGGACGAGCCAGTCGACCGTCAGGAGGCTGAGCGTCGCCTCAGGGCGATGCGCAAGGCTGTAGCGGTCGGCATTGCCGACATCGAGGCCGGACGCTACCTGGTTTTCGACACGGTCGACGCATTGTGCGAACACTTGTCCGACCTCGCCGACGAGGCGATCGGCGGCACTGCTTCCACCGAAGATCGAACGTGACTGGCGATAGTCTGCGATGTCGGGCCTGCCCGGCGCCCCAATGCGGGACGGGGCCGGCCGGCCCATGATCTCGCCCGGCTGGCGCACGCCGTTCGTCGTTCTCCTCGGCGGCACCGCGATCCTGCTGCTGTCCTTCGGGCTGCGCCAGAATCTCGGCCTCTACATGGCGCCGATCTCGACCGGGCTCGGTTGGGACCGGGAGGTGTTCGCCTTCGCGGTCGCGCTGCAGAGCCTGGTCTGGGGCATCTCGACTCCGCTGATGGGTTGGCTCGCCGACCGGTTCGGACCGGGAAGGGTCGTCGCGGCGGGAGGCGCGGTCTATGCTGGCGGGCTGTGGCTGATGGCCGAGGCGACCGCCCCGATCGACGCGACGATCGGGGTCGGGTTCATGACCGGGTTCGGCATGAGCATGACCAGCTTCTCCATCGTGCTGGCGACGATCAGCCGGATCGCGCCGGCGGCCAAGCGCGCCATCTATCTCGGCATCGCGAGCGCCGGCGGGTCGTCCGGCCAGGTACTCCTGGTGCCGTTCGGCCAATGGCTGCTGACCGAGAACGGCTGGTCGGCCGGGCTGGTCATCATCGCCGGCATGGCGGCCCTGATCGTGCCGCTTTCGGTCGTCCTCGCCGGCGCCAACCGCCAGCCCGCGGAAGAGCCCTCCACCCAGCGGATCGGCCCCGCGCTGCGCGAGGCCGGCGGGCATGGCGGCTACCACCTGCTCAATGCCGGCTATTTCGTCTGCGGCTTCCAGACGATGTTCATCGGGGCGCATCTGCCGGCCTATCTGACCGACCTCCAGGCGCCCGCCTGGCTCGGGGCGACGGCGCTCGCGCTGATCGGCGGGTTCAACATCGCCGGCTGCATCTTCTGGGCGCATCTCGGCGCGACGCGGTCGATGAAATACCTGCTCTCGGTCATCTACGGGACCCGCGCGGTCATCATGGCGGTGTTCATCATGCTGCCGATCTCGACGGTCAGCGTGATCGTCTTCGCCTGCCTGATGGGGCTGCTGTGGCTCGCGACGGTGCCGCTCACCACCGGGGTGGTGGCGCAAATCTTCGGCACCCGCTTCATCGGGACGCTGGTCGGGATCACCTTCTTCAGCCACCAGATCGGGAGCTTTCTCGGAATCTGGCTGGGCGGTATCGTCTACGACGCGATGGGCAACTACGACCCGATCTTCTGGGGCGGCGTGGCGCTCGGCCTGGTCGCCACGGTGCTCCACATCCCGATCGACGACCGGCCGCTGCGGCGCCCCGCGGCGGCGGCGGCCTGAACCGATGATCGATTCCGCCGTCCCCGTCATCGACATATCGGGCGAACGCGGCGAGGTCGCCCGGGCGGTCGCCCGCGCGGTGGAGGAGATCGGCTTCCTCGTCGTCGCGGGACACCGGGTTCCGTCCCCTACCATCGAGGCGATGCGGGTGGCGGCTTGGGAGCTCTTCGCCCGGCCCGAAGAGCGAAAGACCGCGTTCGCCGACGACGCGGGCACGCTCAACCGGGGCTACACGCCCTTCCGGTCGGAGTTCAACGGCTCGACGCGGTCGAGCAGGGCCCCCGCCGACCTCCGCGAGGGCTTCATCTACGGGCCGTTCGACCTGCCCGACGATCCCTACTACACAGCGCCCGAGGCCGGGTTCGCCTACCAGGACAATATCTGGCCGCGCGACGCCGCCGGCACCGTCGCCGCGTTCAAGGCCTATTACCGCGCGCTCGAAGCGCTCAACGTCGAACTGCTGGAAATCTTCGCGGACGCGCTGGGGCTGAAGGAAGGCTTTTTCCTCGACAGGTTCGACCGCCATGCCAGCACCGTCCGGGTCCTTCACTACCCGGCGCAGCCCGAACCGCCCGAGGAGGGACAGCTCCGCTGCGGCGCGCATACCGATTTCGGCAGCCACACCATCCTGCTCGCCGACGACAGCCCGGGCGGGCTCCAGGTGCGCGGCCGCGCCGGCGGATGGATCGACGTGATCCCGCCCGCCGACAGCTTCATCGTCAATATCGGCGACCTGATGATGACCTGGACCAACGACCGCTGGCTCTCCAACCTCCACCGCGTCGCCAACCCGCCCGAGGGCGCGGAAACCGGGCGTCTCTCGATCGCCTTCTTCGCGCATCCCAACTACGACGCGCTGATCGAGTGCATCGAAACCTGCAAGCGCCCCGGCGAGAATGCGCGGCACCAACCGGTACTGGCCGGCGATTACCGCCGACGGCAGGTGACGACGATTACCGCGGGAGTGCGTTGAGGGCGGGCTACCCGCTCTCCTGGCCGCGCGGCGAGACGTCGGCGATGCGGGTGTAGAAGGCGAGACCGGCCGCCAACCCCAAAGCGAGGAACCCGAAGGCGGCGCGATAGGCGATCTCGGGCGCTTCCGTTCCCTCCGGCGCGAAGGCGCCGACGATGACCCCGGTGACCGCCTGGAGCACGAACACGCCGAGCATGACCGAGAGGTTCTGGAGGGTAAGGCCGCGCCCGATCAGCCGGTCGGGCAGGATCGCGCGCGCATGCGCGTGGATCAGCATGAAGAAGGCGCTCGCGGCGGTGAACAGGGCGAGCAGGACCAGCGCCGGCCAGAAGCCGAGCCCCGGGACGAACGCGAGCACGAGCAGAATGGCGATCGTGGCGCAACCCCCGCCGATCACCGCTTTCTTGCGCGAATCGAGCCAGCGTTCGAGATGGGAGAACAGCACGACCGCCATGAGAAGGACGATGTTGAGGCCGAGCAGCGCATTGCCGCGGTCCACCCCCCGCAGCCCGTGGACATCGTTGAGATAGGGGCCTGCCCACAGCCCCACGATGGTCACCATCGTGCCGTAGCTCACGAACTGGACGGCGCAGATCCACCACATCTCGCGCAGCGCCAGGACCTCCAGCAATCCGCGCAACATCTCACCGGCCGTCTCGCTTCGTCCTTCGGCCCGGGGCGAGTCCGGCGGCGCATCGCGGACGATCAGGTAGATGAGGACGGCGATGACCCCGGTCGCCGCCGCCATCAGATAGAACGCGCCGCGCCAGCCGATCGCCTCGGATACGGCGGCGAGCGGGGTGGAGGCCAACAGCGCGCCGAGCCCGCCGATGGTGAAGAGGAGCGAGATCAGCCGCGCGTAGCGGTCCGGCTCGAACCAGCGGGCGATCACCACCATCGGTCCCATCAGCCCCAGCGCGCAACCGATGCCGATCAGGGCGCGGCCGGCGATCAGCTCCGGGCCGCTCTGCGCGGCGGCGTAGAGCACCGATCCCGCGACCGCGAGCAGGAAGAGACCGGGGACCATCCGCCGCGCGCCGTATCGGTCGAGCAACATTCCGGCCGGGATCTGCATCGCCGCGAAGGCGAGGAAGTAGGTCCCGTTGACCACCCCCATGGTCTCGGTGCCGATGGAAAGCTCGGCCATCAGCTCCGGGGCTATGACGGCGTTCGAGACGCGGAAGAACTGGCTCGCGACCAGCCCGGAGCAGAGCACGGCGTAGACGATGTAGCCCTGCCGTATCGCCGCGCGGTCGGACGGGGTCACTGGACGGTTCCCGGTTTCATGACGGTCAGGTACGCGCCGGCGCGCCGGCCGCCCGCTTGACGAGATCGTCCGGGATGTCGTCGAAGGAGGCGTAGTTGTACGCATGCAGCCGGGCGTAGAGGCCCCGCGCCGCGACCAGCCAGTCGTGGGTGCCGCTCTCCACGATCCGGCCCTCGTTGAGCACGACGATGCGGTCGGCGCCCCGCACCGTCGCCAGCCGGTGCGCGATGACGATCCCGGTGCGCCCTTCCAGCAGGCGTTCGAGCGCGACCTGGATCCGGCGCTCGGTATAGGAGTCGATGTTCGCCGTCGCCTCGTCGAGGATCAGGATCGGGGTGTCGGCGACCAGCGCGCGGGCGAAGCTCAGGAGCTGCCTCTGACCGAGCGAAAGGTTGCGTCCCTGCTGGTCGAGCACCGTGTCGTAGCCGTCGGCGAGCTGGACGATGAAGTCGTGCGCTCCCACGACCCTGGCCGCGCGTTCGATGTCCTCCCGGGTCGCGTCCTCGGTCGAGAACCGGATGTTGTCGAGAACCGTGCCGGTGAACAGATAGGGGTCCTGAAGCACCATCGCGATGTGCCGGCCGAGCGCCGCACGGGCGTATTCGCGGACGTCGTGCCCGTCGATGCACACCCGCCCCTCCCAGACGTCGTAGAACCGGTGGAGCAGGGCGGTGATGCTGGTCTTGCCGGAGCCGGTCGGCCCCACCAGCGCCACCGTCTCGCCCGGCGAAACGCTCAAATTCACCCCGTGGAGCACGGGCTGGCCGGGGTTGTAGCCGAAGGTCACATTCTCAAGCGCGATCGCGCCCCGCATGCGCTTCGGAGACAGCGCCCCCGGCTTGTCGACGATGGCGAGGGGAACGTCCAGCACCTCGAAAATCCGCTGCCCCGAGGCCATCGCGCGCTGCATGATGCTGTACTGGATGGTGAGCGAGCGGATCGGGTCGAAGAAGCGCTGGACGTAGAACACGAAGGCGACCATCACGCCCACTTCCATCGCGCCGTCGAGGACCAGCGATCCTCCGAGCACGACGACGATCGCCAGCGCCGCCCCGGTCAGCGTATCGACGATGGGGACCATTACCTGGGCGAATCGGGCCGCGCGCAGATGGGCGTTGAGGTTGTCGGCCGCCTTGTCGCCGTAGAGCACGAAGTTCACGTCCTCCCGGCGCATGCCCTGCACGGTGCGCACGGCGTGGATCGCCTCGGCCAGCGCGCCGTTGGCGACGGAGTTGGTCTCGCGCGCCCGGCGGAAGGCGATCCGCGCGCGCGGCAGCCAGACCATCCGGACCAGCGCGAGCGTCGGGACCAGCACCAGCGTCAGCAGGCCGAGCTCCAGATGGAGCGACAGCATGATGGCGACGATTCCGAACAGCAGCAGCAGGTCGCCCAGCGCGGTCACCGAGTTCTCCAGGAACTCCTGGAGCGAGTTCACGTCGCCCTGCAGGCGGGACATCATCCGCCCCACCTCCGTCTTGTCCATGAAGGAGAGCGAAACGTCCTGGAGATGGGCGAACATGGCGCGGCGAAGGTCGAAGATCACGTGCTCGCCGATATGCCCGACCAGCCGGTCCTGCATGTAGTTGGCGCCGTAGCTGACCAGGATCACGACGCCGAAGACCGCGGCGGTGAGCTGCAATTCCGCGACATCGCCGCCGTCGGCGAGGATCGCGTGGTCGATCGCATGGCGGATGACCAGCGGGATCAGGAGCTGGGCGCCGGTAAAGACGATGACGGCGCCCATGGCGAACAGGAGCCAGCGCAAATAGGGCCGCACGAAGGCGGCGAAACGGCGCGTCACCCGGCGGTCGTATGCCGCGCCGAATATTTCCTCGTCGCGGCTGATCTGCGAGCCGACGACGGCGCGCGGCGGGCGGACGGTCTCGGCGCGGACGTTCATTCGGCCGCCCCCTGCAAACCGTCGGCGATGTCTTCCCGGCTTTGCATCGCGAAGATCTTGGCGTAGTGGCCGCCTTTCGCGATCAGCGACTCGTGCGTGCCGCGCTCGATCGCCCGTCCGGCCTCCAGCACGAGGATCTCGTCGGCGTCGCGGATCGCGGCGAGCCGGTGGGAGACGACGATCCGCGCGGTGTCTTCCGCGCGCTCGGCCAGCGCCTCCCGGATCTGGCTCTCGGTCGCGGCGTCGATCGCCGCGGTCGAGTCGTCGAACACCAGCACGGCCGGGTTCAGCAGCGCCGTCCGGGCGATCGCGACGCGCTGTTTCTGGCCGCCGGACAGCGATACGCCGCGCTCTCCCACCAGCGTCCCGTAGCCTTCGGCGAGCTGCCCGATGAAGCCGTCGATCTGGGCGAGGCCGGCGGCGTCCCGGATCGGGCGTTCCTCGGACCACGGATCGCCATAGGCGATGTTGTTGTCGATCGAGGCGGTGAACAGGAACGGGTCCTGCTGCACGATCCGAACCGAGCGGCGCAGGCTGTCCAGCGTGACGTCGCGGATGTCCTGCCCGTCTATGGCGATGCGCCCGCCGGTGACGTCGTAGTAGCGCGGCAACAGGTGCGCGACGGTCGACTTGCCGCTTCCCGGCGGGCCGACGATGCCGAGGGTCCGGCCGCGGCGGACCTCGAACGAGACGCGATCGAGCGCGAGCGGGCCGTCTTCGTCATAGGCGAAGCTCACGTTCTCGAAACGGATCGTGCCGTCGCCCACTTCGAGCTCCCGCGCGTCTTCGGCGTCCCGGATGGCGGGTTCAAGGTCGATCACCGCGAACAGCCGCGCGCCGCAGGACGAGCCCCGCGCGAAGGAATTCACCACCAGCCCCAGCGAGCGCACTGGAAGCTGCAGGATGGTGATGAAGGTCAGGAACTCGGTCAGGGTTCCGACCGTCATGGTCCCGGCGATCACGCGCTCGCCGCCGACCCAGAGAACGAGCCCCATGGCGACGAAATAGGCGAAGGTCATCTCCGTCGTCGAGGCGACGCGCACGTCGATGCGCCGCGACGAGAGCCGGAGCGCCTCGGCCGCGGACCGGTCGTACTTGTCGAGCTCGAACCGCTCGGCGCCGAAGGCGCGGACCACCCGGATGCCGGTCAGGTTCTCGTCCATGATCCGCCCCAGCACCGCCATCCGGTCCTGGAACAGATTCCACAGATAGCGCAGCCTGAGCCGCGTCGTCGTCGACCGCCAGGCGATGTAGGGGACGAAGCTGAGGCTCAGCAGCCCGAGCACGAGGTCGGTCGAGAGCAGCAGGAAAGCGCCGGCGGCGATCAGAATCGCCATCTGCACCGCCCTCAGCAGCCCGTGGTTGATCAGCATCCGGACCCCTTCGAGGTCGAGCATGCCGCGGGTGATCAGCTCCCCGGTGTGGATCCGGTCGTGGAAGGAGAAGCCGAGGCGCTGGAGCTTCTGGTAAAAGGTCAGCCTGAGATCGTGCGCGAGCCGGTGGCCGACCGCTTCCCCGCTGTAGTTGTGCGCGAGGGTGAACAGCCCGCGCAGGATCCACACGCCCAGCAGCAGGAACGCCGTGTGCCAGAGCGCGGAGCGGGCGGCTTCCGGGGTTGCGACGCCGTCCTGGAGCAGGCTGCGCGCACCGTCGACCGCATCGCCGACGAGGCCGGGGATGGCGAGCTGGAACGCGGACGCGGCCGCCATCGCGAGCAGGGCCACCGCGACACCCGTCCGAAAACGCAGGACGATCCGAACGATCCGCCAGACAATTTCGGCATCGCCCGGTCCGGAATCTCCGCCGTCCATGCCCGCATAGGCGCGGGCGTAGGCGCGGGGCCGGGTTTCCCGGACGGTGGCGCGATCCTGTTCGCTGCTGGGAAGAGGGCTGCTGTCTGGACTCATTTCCGACCGGAACGCTTGCGCCGGGCGTCCTGGATCGGGCGCCCGGCGGCCAAACGATTATATAGGTCGCCGCCCGCCGAATGGCCAAGCGGTCGGTCGCGTTTTGCCGCGCCACCCTCCCCCGACCCCTCCCGCAAGCGGGAGGGGAGAAGGAAGAGAGGGGAGGCGCCACCGTCAATCCCCCTCTCCCCACCGGGGAGAGGGCCGGGGTGAGGGGGGGACCGGAGCCGCGGAGCAACGCCATGGTATCGGCGGGGCGGGCGTTGCAAAATGCCCGGAGAACCCCGAGCCATGGGAGAGGGCGGTATGACGCAGCCGGACGATGCCAGGCCCCCGGTCGCGGTGGGCCATGTCAGGATGGACGTGAACGACCTGCATTCGGCCTGCGACCTGCTGGAGCGGCTGGGCTTGCGGCCGGTGAACCGGCACGACTCCTTCGCGGTGCTCGAGCTGCGCGGCGGCACCCACCTGATCGTCCGCGCCGGGGAGCATGAGATCGAGCCCGGCCGGATGGCGCCGATCGACCTGATGGTCGACGACGTCGAGGCGACGCACGCGCGCTACCGCGACATGGGGCTCGACCCGTCGGAGATCACCTCCGGGTCGATCCACAGCTCGTTCACCATCCCGTTCACCGACGGCTACAAGCTCAAGATCACGTCGTCGCATACCTCGGGCAGGCCGGTCTGAAGCCGCGCGCGCCAGCAAAGGGAGTCGAAGCCATGACCAGGATACCCGCGCTCACCCGGGACGAGATGGACGAGGAACAGAAGCGGGTCCACGACGACACCCTCGCGCAGACCGGACGCGTCGGCAGGGGGCCGGCGGTCGGATATGCCTACGCGCCCGGAATGTGGGAGACCAACAACAGCGCGACCGACTATTTCGAGAACCGCTGCTCGCTGACCCTGCCCCAGCTTCGCCTGGTCGCCCTGCTCGTCGCGCGGCGCTGGAACGCCCCCTATCCGTGGGCGGCGCAGGCGCGCATGGCGCTGGAATCCGGGCTCGACCGCTCGATCGTCGATGCGGTGAATGCGCGCGGGAAACCGGATTTCGACAGCCGCGAAGACGAGGTTCTCCACGACGCGGCGCGAGAGCTTCTGGAAACCGGCACGCTCGGCGACGCCGGGTTCGCGGCCGCCGAGAAGACCCTCGGCTATCGCCGCCTCGCCGACCTTGTCGGCGTCATCGGCCATTTCTGCAAGACCGCGATGATGGCCAACGTGGTCGGCGCCGAGGCCCCGGCCGATTGGCCCTCGCATCTCGCGGATTAGACTTCGGACGCGTTCCTCGTAGCGATACCGTTCCAGCCATGCGCCCGATGCCGTGAGATCGGTGTCACAGGAAAGGTTGCATGGTGAACGGTATTACCGTACACCAGAGCGATGAATATCCGTTCCGTGCGTCACCGGGGGCTGCGGCGACTACTGGAACAGGACAACGCCCGATTTCTGCGCCAGGACCTCTTGGGCAGGATACGCAACGTGATGACCGCGCTGGTTCTTGCCGAAGACATCGACGGTTTCGTTGCGGACGCTCCGCCCGGTTGGCGCGTGCATCGGCTTTCCGGCGACCGTGCAAACGAGTGGAGCGTCTCCGTGTCCGGCAACTGGCGGATAACCTTCGAGGAAGTGGAAGGCGGTATCGAGCGACTTCACCTGGAGGACTACCACTGATGGCTGGCGATGGGATCAAGGTGGCCATGACCCCCTCGCATCCTGGCGAATTCATCCGCATGGAGATTCTGGAGGCGATGGATCTCAGCGTCACCGAGGGTGCCCGGATTCTCGGGGTGCGGCGGGCTACTCTTTCGGACCTGTTGAACGGCGCCGCCGCTTTGTCGCCGGAAATGGCGTTGCGGATCGAAAAGGCGTTCGATGTGAGCATGGACCTGCTGCTTCGCATGCAGGCATGGCACGACGCTGCGCGAATGCGGGCGCGCGCCGACGAAATCGCGGTCGAGCGTTATCGGCCGGGCTGAGACAGCCGCCCAATAGCCCGGGCGGGATCGTCCCGCTGCGCGCGGCCCCGGTCGAGAAGACGGACGAGCGGGAACCTACGCGTACTTGCCCGATACCTGCGTGGTGTGCGGGCCTTCCAGGCCTTTCTCCGCGTGTTCAAGCCGCGTCACCCGGTCCCAGCCGCGCTTGAGGTCGTCGCTTATGTCGATGCCGAGCCGGCCGACGCTCTCGATCTCGAGCTCGACCCGGTCGCCGTCCTGGAACGGGTGCAGCCCGCGGTGGTTGGTGCCGGTGGCAACGATGTCGCCCGGCACCAGCGGGTGGATCGACGACAGCCAGGCGATGCAGCGCGGGATCTTGTGCGCCATGTCGTCGGTGTTGAAGTTCTGCATCAGATCGCCGTTGTTCCAGAGCCTTACCTGGAGATTCTGCGGATCGGCGATCTCGTCCTTCGTCACGATCCACGGCCCGATCGGCGCGAAGGTCTTGCGCGACTTGACCTGGAAGAACGTGTTGCCGGGCGGCGGCAGGGCGCGCGCCGAGCCGTCGATGAAGCAGGTCCAGCCGAAGACGTGGTCCATCGCGTCGGCTTCTTCGATGTTGTCGGCCCGCTTGCCGATAATCGCGGCGAGCTCGGCCTCGCCCTCGAACACCTTGGCCGGCACGTCGGGCAGGATCATCGTGTCGTTGTGGCCGCAGATCGCGCCCGGCGATTTGTGGAACGCGTTGATCTGCGCCGGCGCGTCGCGGGTGCCGTCTTCCATGTAGTTGACCGCCATGCAGTCGACGGTGGTCGGCTTCGGAACCGGCGGGCGGATGCGGACGTCCGCCAGCGGCATGCCGCCGCCGTTCGCGGCCGCCGCTTCCAGCTTGTCGCGGTAGTCGTCGAACCGCTCGATCAGCCCGTTGATCAGGTCGCCCCGGTCGATATGGGGAATGTCGGAGACCATGTCGGTGACATCGACCACGGAATCCCCGGCCATCACGCCGAGGCGGAAATCGTCGAAGTAGAGAAGTCTCATTCCGGTTTTCCTTCACGGTTGGGGAGCCGGGCTTCCTGGCCCGGCCGGAGCTGGATGTCGAAAGCCGCGAGCAGCGCGGCGGTGGCGGCGTACATCCCCATCAGGGAGACGAGGTCGACGAGATCGCGCGTGCCGAAGATCGCGTGCGCCCGCGCGTAGGTTTCGGAATCGACCCGGCGGTCCCGGAACAGAGCGCGGCCCAGCGCGATCGTCGCCGCTTCGGTGTCGTCGAGCCCGTCGAGCGGCGCGTTCGTCCGGATCGCCTCCACGGTCTCGGGAGACACGCCTTCCGAAAGCGCGACGGGCTCGTGCTGGGCCCATTCGAACTGGCAGTCGTGGGCGCGCGCGGTGGTCAGGATCGCGATCTCGCGCACCGCGCCCGGCAGATTCGTTTCCCAGCGCAGATAGCGATTGACGGGCTGCGTGACGACGGCGAGGTCCGGGCTGTTGAGGCGCAGCCCGCCCGGCCCGTAGAGCCCGACCAGCGAGCGGCTCGACGGGCCGGCGAGCTGGTCGAAGATCTCCCGCGCCGCTTCCGGCAGATCCTCGCGGCGCGGCAGGGGCAGGCGACTCCCGGAATCGGGGTCGATGTCGGAAGGCAGGTCGGCCATGTCGGTTGGGTCTCGTCCGAATCCGGCCTGTCATAAACGACCGGACCCCGGCCCGCAAATTCGCCGAGGAATCGCGTGGATCAATATCCGACCGGTCGCGGCCGTCACCGGCATCCCCCTCACCCCGGCCCTCTCCCCGGTGGGGAGAGGGAGAGGCGGCGGCGACCCTTCGCTACCTTCTCCCCTCCCGCTTGCGGGAGGGGTCGGGGGAGGGTGAGCCGCGCTGTCCTGATCCGATGAGGTCGGAAAATGCCTTAGCGGCCCGCCTCCACCAACCGCCGGATCTCGGGCGGGGAGAGCGGCAGAGCGTCGGGCGACACGCCGAGCGCGTCCGCGACCGCGTTGGCGATCAGCCCGCCGACCGGGATGACGCCGCCTTCGCCGGCGCCCTTCACGCCGAGAGGGTTGACGGGGGAGGGGTGGTCCTCGGTCGCGATGGCGGCGATCCGGGGCGCTTCGCAGGCGCCCGGCAGCAGGTAATCGGCGAGCGTCGCGGATAGCGGCTGGCCGGACGCGTCGTAGGGCATGTCCTCCAGCAGCGCGCCGCCGATCCCCTGGACGACCGCACCTACCGCCTGTCCGGCGACCGTGACCGGGTTGACGATGCGCCCCACGTCCTCCACCGCGACGTAATCGAGGATTTCGACCGCGCCGGTTTCCGGATCCACCGCCACCCGGGCCGCGTGCGCGCCGTAGGCGTAGGTGTGGCGGTGGTTGTCGAAACCCTCCTCGGCCTCGATCCCGGCATCGGCGATCCCGGCGAGCGGCAGGGACCTCCCGCCCGGGCCGGCCAGACGGTCCCCCTCGACGATACGGACCTCCGATGCGTCGCAGCCCATTCGCCGCGCGGCCTCGGCGCGAATCCTCTCCCGCAGGCTCTCGGCGGCCAGCAGGATCGCCGAGCCCGCCATCACGGTCGAGCGCGAGTGGTAGGAGCCGAAACCCTCGCTGACATCGGCGGTCGAGCCGTGATGGACGCCGGAGATCGCCTCCAGCGGGCGTTCCAGCGCATCGGCGGCGATCTGCGCGAAGGCGGTCTCGATTCCCTGTCCGATGGAGGACGAGCCGACATGCACCGCCACCCGCCCGTCCGCCTCCAGCACCAGCCGGGCGTTCTCGCGCGGTCCCGCCGCCCCGCCTTCGATGAAGGGACCGACAGCGATGCCTTGGCGCCGGCCGTCGAGGGCGTCGCCCGAAAGCGCGGTCTTTTCCGGCCAGCCGAACGCTTCCAGGCAACGGTCCAGCGTCTCCACGTGATCGCCGCTGTCGAGCGAGTCCTGGCGCGGGAACGGCGCGATGCCGGCGAGCGGGTAGGGCATGTCTCCCGCGCGCGGCAGGTTGCGGCGGCGGAACTCGGCGCGGTCGATGCCGAGATCGGCGGCGGCGAGGTCGAGCAGGCGTTCGCGGAAGAAGTCGGCCTCGAACCGGCCGGGGCCGCGATAGGTGCCGATGGGCGATTTGGCCGTGAGCGCCAGCGCCACCGTCGCGTCGATGTTTTCCACCCGGTAGGGGCCGCTCAGGAACTGGGCGACGTTGCGCGGCCCGATGGTGCCGTTGGTGCGCACATAGGCGCCGATATCGGCCACCGCCTCGCCGCGCAGGCCGAGGATCGTGCCGTCGCGGCCGCAGGCGATCTCGATGTCGCAGCGCGCCTCGCGGGCATGCGCCGCGGCGATCAAGTGCTCGCGCCGGTCCTCGATCCACTTGACCGGCCGGCCCAGATGCCAGGCGGCGAAAGGGATCAGGAAGTCCTCGGGAAACCCCTCGCCGCGCAACCCGAAGCCGCCGCCGACATCGTTCTCGACCATCGCGATGGCGTCCTCGGCGAGCCCGATCTGGCCCGCCAGCGCGCGCCGTACCGCGAAGGACGCCTTGGCCGCGCCCGAGACGGTGAGGCGCGCGCCGTCCCATTCGGCGAGCAGGCCGCGCGGCTCCATCGGCACCGCCGAATGGCGCCCGACGGACAGGCTCTCGCGCCGCGTATAGGGAGCGTCCACGAACACGGCCGCCGCGTCGCCCTTGGTCGCGCGATAGACGATCGCCACGTCGTCGGGGTCCGCGTCGAACAGGGGTGCGTCGCGGATCGGCTCGATGTCCAGCGCCACGGCCGCCGCCCCGTCTTCCGCGACCGCCCGGCTCCCGGCGAGCACCACCGCGACGGGTTCGCCCACGAACCGCACGACATCGGCGGCGATCACGGGCTGGGCGAAGGGTTCCAACTCAGGAAGCGGACAGAGCCGGATCGGCGTGACCGGCACCTCGCCCAGCCGCTCCGCGACATCGCGGGCGGTCAGCACCGCCGCCACGCCGGCGACCCGAAGCGCTTCCTCGACCCCGATACGGCGAAGCCGCCCGTGCGCCACCGGGCTCCGCAGGATCGCGGCGTGCAGCATCCCCGGACGGCGAAGGTCGTCTACATAGGTTCCGGTCCCGGTGAGGAAGCGGAAATCCTCCCGCCGCGGGACCGGCGCGCCGATCAGCGCGTTGCGCACCCGAGACCGCCTCTCCCCGTCATGGTCGGCGGAGGCCGACCATCCACGAGTTTTTCTGTGTCAACGGAAGAACAAAAAAACGTGGATGGTCGGCCTCCGCCGACCATGACGATGGGGAAAGACAACGCGAACGATGGGATGCAAGGCGCGTGCCCCTAAGCCAGCCAGGACGGGACGGGGAGGTCCTTGGAGCGCAGGAAGTCGGGGTTGAAGAGCTTCGACTGGTAGCGTTGCCCGCCGTCGCAGAGAACGGTGACGATCGTCTTGCCCGGACCCAGCTCGCGGGCGAGGCGGATCGCGCCGGCGACGTTGATCCCGCTCGAACCGCCGAGGCACAGCCCCTCCTCCGACAGCAGGTCGAAGATAACCGGCAGCGCCTCCGAGTCCGGGACGCGGAAGGGGATGTCGATCCGCGCCGCGGCGACGTTCTCGGTGATCCGCCCCTGGCCGATCCCCTCGGTGATCGAGCTTCCTTCCGACGCCAGCTCGCCGGTCTTGAAATAGCTGTACATCGCCGCGCCCTCGGGATCGGCGAGCCCGATGGCGATGTCCTTGTTGTACGACTTGAGCGACTGGCTCACCCCGGCCAGCGTGCCGCCGGTGCCGATGGCGCAGATGAACCCGTCCACCTTGCCGCCCGTCTGGCGCCAGATCTCCGGCCCGGTCGACTCGACATGACCGCGCCAGTTGGCCGGGTTGTCCCACTGGTTGGCCCAGATCGCGCCGTTGGGCTCGGTCCCCGCCAGTTCCTCGGCGACCCGCTCCGAGACCCGGACGTAGTTGCCCGGATCGCGATAGGGCTTGGCCGGCACCAGCCGGACCTCGGCGCCGCAGAGCCTCAGCATGTCGATCTTTTCCTGGCTCTGGGTCTCAGGCATCACGATCACGGTTCGGTAGCCGCGCGCGTTGCCGACCAGCGCGAGGCCGATGCCCGTATTCCCGGCGGTGCCTTCGACCACCACCCCGCCGGACTTGAGGACACCCCGTTCCTCGGCGTCGCGGATCATGAAATAGGCCGCCCGGTCCTTCACCGATCCGCCGGGGTTGAGGAACTCCGCCTTGCCGAGGATTTCGCAGCCGGTGATCTCGGACGCCTTGTTGAGCCGGATCAGCGGGGTGTTCCCCACCGTCCCCGCGAAGCCCGCGCGACGGTCGTCGTCGATGATGCGGAAATCGAAATTCGCCATACCCGACTCTCTCCGTCAGCTCGACCGGCTTTCCGCCGATGGTGCGTCCGGCCGGTCCTCCGCGGGGGGCGCCTCGGCCTGGCCGTCTCCGTCCTCCAGCGTCTCCAGCCGTGTGCGCAGCGCCGCGATCTCGCCCGACAGCGCATCGAGCGCCTTGGCCGTGGGATCGGGGATGTCCGTTCGCGGAGTGCCGTAGGCATGGAACGCGGTCGCGGGCTCGCCGACCTGGCGGGGCAGGACCTGCTTGGCCGGGATGCCGACCATGGTGACGCCAGCCGGCACGTCCTTCAACACGACCGCGTTGGCGCCGATTCGCGCGTTCTCGCCCACCGTGACCGGACCCAGCACCTGGGCGCCGGAGCCCACGATGACGCCGTTCTCCAGCGTCGGGTGGCGCTTCTCGCGGGCGAGCGAGACGCCGCCCAGCGTGACCCCGTGATAGAGGGTTACGTCGTCGCCCACCTCCGCGGTCTCGCCGATCACGCAGCCCATGCCGTGGTCGACGAAGACGCGCCGCCCGAGCTGCGCCCCGGGGTGGATCTCGATGCCCGTGAGCACGCGCCCGATATGGGAGATCAGCCGGCCGATCAGGCGCAGCCGCCCCCGCCACGCCGCATGGGCGAGGCGGTGGAACAGCACGGCGTGCAGCCCCGGATAGCAGAGCACGATCTCGAGCCGCGAGCGGGAGGCCGGATCGCGCTCCGCGATCGCGTCGATGTCTTCCTTGAGACGATCCAGTCCGAACATCGCCGACTCCCATGCGTTGGGGGCGCGTGCTGCAAAACTGGTAATCGCCCCTCGCGCGGTCAAGCGCGCCTCGACAGCCCTTCGGTGGCGTCCGCATACTGCGGGCCGGATGGCGATTCCCGGCTGCTTCATGCCCGACGACCTCGAATCCCTGCTTGCCGAAGTGCGGGGCTGCCGCGTCTGCGCGGCCGAGCTGCCGCTCGGGCCGCGCCCGGTGCTTCGGGCGTCCTCGACGGCACGGCTGCTCCTGATCGGCCAGGCTCCGGGAACGAAGGTGCATGCGAGCGGCATGCCGTGGACGGATGCGAGCGGCGACCGGCTGCGCGAATGGCTCGACCTCGATTCCGCCAGCTTCTACGACGAGACCAGGGTCGCCATCGTGCCCATGGGGTTCTGCTATCCGGGCGTGCTGCCGCGCGGCGGGGACAAGCCGCCGAGGCCCGAATGCGCGCCGCTCTGGCATCCCCGGATCGTGAAGGCGCTGCCCGGGGTCGCGCTCACCGTGCTGATCGGGCAATACGCGCAGGCCTGGTATCTCGGCGAACGCAGGAGGCGAACCCTGACCGAGACCGTCGCCGCCTGGCGCGACTATTTGCCGCGCATCTTCGCGATTCCGCATCCCAGCTGGCGCACGCGCGGCTGGCAGGCGAGGAATCCCTGGTTCGATGCCGAGCTCCTGCCCGAGCTGCGCCGCCGGGTCCACGCGCTGATCGACGCCGCCTGAGGCCCCGTGGCGCAATCGAAATATTCCGGCCTGATCGTCGGCACGCTGTGGATGATCGGCGCATCGGCGTTCTTCGCGCTCACCTATGTCACGGTGCGCGAGCTCGCCCAGACGATCTCGGTCTTCACCCTGGTCTTCATCCGCTGCGTGTTCGGCATCCTGGTCCTCACCCCGTGGCTGCTCCGCAACGGGCGCACCGTGCTCAAGACGACGCGCTGGAAGGTCTACGCGATCCGCGCGGTGACGACCTATACCGGGATGGTGACTTTTTTCTTCGGCCTCCGCGTGGTCGAGCTCGCGGACGCCAACGCGATCCAGTTCACCGGACCGTTCTTCACGGTGATCCTGCTGCAGATCTTCGTCGGCGAGCGGGTCGGGCTGGACCGCTGGATCGCGATCTGCTTCGGGTTCGCCGGCGCGCTGCTGATCGTGCGGCCGGGGTTCGAGGTGGTGGTGCCGGCGATGCTCGGGATCGTCTACACCGCCTTCGCCTACGGCGCGTCCAACGCGGCGACTCGCGCGCTTTCGACCACCGAGGACAAGAACGCGGTCGTCTTCTACATGTTCGCGATGATGCTGCCGCTCTCGATCGGACCGGCGGTTTACGACTGGACGACGCCCGGCCTTGCCGACCTGCCGCTGCTCGGGTTCTTCCTGCTGATCGGCTACCTGTCGATCCACTGCGTGACCCGCGCCTACGTGTACGCCCCCGCGGCGGCGCTGACCCCGGCCTACTACGCCCAGCTCCCGATGGTCTCCGCGATGGCGTATGCCTTCTACGGCGAGGTTCCCGACACGCTCACCTGGGTCGGCGCGGCGGTGATCTGCGTCAGCGGCTACTGGATCGCCCGCAGCGCCCGCGCGTAGCGGCGGGGGGTCAGGGCCCGGCCTCTTCCTCGATCCGTTCCATGTCCTCGTCGGAAAGGCCGAAATGGTGGCCGATCTCGTGGATCAGCACATGGCGGATGACGTGGGCGAGGTCCTCGCCGGTCTCGCACCAGTAGTCGAGCATCGGCCGACGGTAGAGGAAGATCATATCGACCTCCTGCCGGGTGCCCGCCCCGCCCTGCTCGCCGATGGGGACGCCGCTGTAGAGGCCCATCAGGTCGAACGGCGATTCGAGCTCCATGTCGCGCTCGGTTTGCTCGTCCGGGAACTCGGCGACCTGGATCACCACGTCGCTCGCGAGGCGCCGGAACGTGTCCGGCAGCGAATCCAGGGCGGTGCGCGCGATGGCGGCGATGTCGTCGAGGCTCGGCGCGCGTGTGGCGGGGTCGGTCATGGTCCGGTGATAGCGCGGCTTGCCCCCGCCGCCAAGCCGATGCACCCTGCGGGTTCGCGACAGGAGGGCGGCATGGCGGACAAACTGGGCGGTGCGGAACGGGCGGCGGCGCTGGCCACGCTCGACGGCTGGGAGGAGGTCGAGGGACGGGACGCGATCCGGAAATCCTTCGCCTTCGCCGATTTCAACGAGGCGTTCGGCTTCATGGGCCGGATCGCGCTCGCCGCCGAGAAGGCGGACCACCACCCGGAATGGTTCAACGTCTACAACCGGGTCGAGATAACCCTGTCCACCCACGACGCCGGCGGCCTCAGCCAGCGCGACATCGATCTGGCGAAGTTCATCGACGGAATCGCGGGGTAGGCAAGAGCCCGCCGAGCTAGCCCGGATTTCTCAAGCGCTTGCTGCATCGGGGCTCCGGTTTTGGGATAATGCTTTTTGCGACAAAGGCTTATCCCGGACCGGAGGAAGTCCCCGATGCGCACACACTGTAACCCGGATCTGTTCGGTTTTGCACCCGTCGGGGACCGTTCGGTGGTCGCCGCGTTCGATGGCGGGGCGATGACCTCGGACGCCGGCGCGCTGCTGCTCGGCGCCGCCGACCGGGCGGTCGGGCTGATCGATCGCTTCGCCGCCTGCTTCGTGGATCGTCGCGATGGCAGGCTGATCGAGCATGAGCTGCGCACCCTGGTAGGCCAGCGGGTGCTCGGCATTGCGCTGGGCTACGAGGATCTGATCGATCACGATACGCTGCGCCACGATCCGGCGATGGCGGTGCTGGCCGGCAAGTTGCGGGCGAAGCGGCGGGGCTGCGCGCCGCTGGCCGGCAAGTCGACGCTGAACCGGCTGGAGCTGGGCGGCCCGCGACCGGGGCTGTATCACAAGATCGGCCATCGCCCGGCGGCGGTCGAGGCTGTGTTCGTGCAGCAGTTCGTGGCGGCGCATCGCACGCCGCCGGCGCAGATCGTGCTGGACCTGGATGCCACCGACGATCCGTTGCATGGGCATCAGGAGGGGCGCTTCTTCCACGGCTACTACGACGGCTGGTGCTACCTGCCGCTGTACATCTTCTGCGGCCGCCATCTGCTGGCGGCGAAGCTGCGGCGCGCGAACATCGATGCCTCGGCCGGCGCGGTCGACGAGGTGGCCCGGATCGTTCGCCAGCTGCGCCGGCGCTGGCCGCATCTGCGCATCCTGCTGCGGGCGGATTCGGGCTTTGCGCGCGAGGCGTTGATGGCTTGGTGCGAAGCCAACCGGGTCGACTACCTGTTCGGCCTGGCGCGCAATCCCCGGCTGGCGGCGGAGCTTAAGGGGGCGCTGGCGGCGGCCCGGGCCGAGGCCGAGGCGAAGGGTCGGCCGGCCCGGCGCTACAAGGATTTCCTGTGGTCGACCCGCGACAGCTGGTCGCGCCGGCGCCGCGTCGTCGGCAAGGCGGAGTGGACCGGCGGCAAGGCCAATCCCCGCTTCGTGGTGACCTCGCTGAAGCCTGCGGACGCGCGCTGCCGCCGGCTCTACGAGACGCTCTACTGCGCCCGCGGCGAGATGGAGAACCGGATCAAGGAATGCCAGCTCGACCTGTTCGCCGACCGCACATCGGCCCGCTCCATGCGCGCCAACCAGCTGCGGCTGTGGTTCGCCTCGATGGCCTATGTGCTGCTCTGCGCCTTGCGGCGGATCGGCCTGGCCCATACCCGTTTCGCCAAGGCAAGCTGCGGCTCGATCCGGCTCAAGCTGCTCAAGATCGCCGCCCTGGTGCGTATCAGCGTGCGCCGGATCAAGCTCGCCATGGCCTCGGGCTGTCCCTACCAGAGAGAGTTCCAGGCCGCCCACGACCGATTATCCGCCGCCGCGCCGTAAGCGGCCCAACCGAACCCACCCCCAGCAACAACACAGGCACAGCACCGGACAGACCACCCGCCAGAGCGCGGGCGCTGCAACGCGCCTCCAACCCGCCGTTCCGGACGTCCCCCACACAAACGCAAAAACCCCGCCCACAATCACCGTCCCGTTCCAAGGTTTGAGAAATCCGGGCTAGAGCATTTTCCGACCGGACGCGGTCGCACCCGGTTGCGGCGCCCCCTGTACCTCTCACAACGCTTTGGCCGTTTGGGGTGCAGGCGTTGCTTGGCGATTTCCGTGACCTTGATCGCGGCGGTGCCGGCTGGCCACTGGCTTTGCCGGAGCGCGTAGCGCGGAGGCGAAGCCAGTGGCCGGGTGTCGTCGATCGAAGCGCCCTGCCATTGTGGGGTTCCGTCCATTGCGGACGGGACGGGCCAAGGGATCGGGAGCGACCGATTGCCCCCTGCGCCTTGAGCGCCTGGTGAGGACCTGTGCCCCGGTCCCTGGCCACGATGGACGCCCGGTGGGGAGTTTGCGCCTGGAGCGCCGGTACAGGGATTGGCGGGCATCGTGGCGGTCCGTTGGCACAACGGCGCGAGGGGAATGCGATGGACATGTTTGAGTATTTTGCGGGCATCGACTGGGGCTCGGAGAGCCACCGGGTCTGCATCGTCGACGGCGTCGGCACGGTGCTGGGGGAGCGCGCCTTCGGTCACGGCGGGGCCGGGCTGGCCGAGATGGCGGGCTGGGTGCTTGCCACGGCGGGCGTCGAAGCGCACGTCATCGGGGTCGCCATCGAGGTGCCGCACGGGCCGGTGGTCGAGACGATGATGGAGCGCGGCTTCGCGGTGCACGCGGTCAACCCGAAGCAGCTCGACCGGTTCCGCGACCGCTTCTCGCCGGCCGGCGCCAAGGACGACCGGCGCGACGCCCGCGTGCTCGGCGATGCCCTGCGGACCGACCGCCATGCGTTCCGGCGTCTCGATGCGGCGGCGCCGGAGATCGTCGAGCTGCGCGCCTGGTCGCGCATCGCCGGCGACCTGACCCGCGAGCGGACCCGGCTGGCGAACCGGGCCCGCCAGCAGCTCTGGCGCTACTACCCGCAGCTCCTCGAGCTCGAGAGCGATCTCGCCAAGGCCTGGGTCCGCGAACTCTGGTCTCTTGCGCCGACGCCCGCGAAGGCGCGGCGGGTCCGTTCCGCCACCGTCGCCAAGCTGCTGAAGCACCATCGGGTGCGCCGGATCGATGCCGAAACCGCGCTCCGCATCCTGCGCGAGCCGGCGGTCTCCGTCGCGCCCGGCACCGCCGAGGCCGCAATCGCCCAGCTCGACGTCGTGTTCGCCCAGCTCGCCGTCGCCGCGCAGCAGCTCGCCAGGGCCCGTCGCGAGATCGACCGCCTGACCGCGGCGCTGGCCCGATCGGCGGCCGCCCCGGAGGACGCGCCGGGAGGGCAAGCGCAGCGTGACGTGGACATCCTGAGATCGCTTCCCGGCGTCGGCAGGATCGTCCTCGCCACGCTGCTCGCAGAAGCACACGATGCCCTGCGCCGGCGAGACTATCAGGCCCTGCGCTGCCTGTCCGGTGTCGCTCCCGTGACCAAGCGGTCCGGCAAGTCGCTGATCGTGATCCGGCGTCTCGCGTCGCACAACCGGCTCCAGAACGCGGTCTATCACTGGGCCAGGATCGCGATACAGCGCGACCCCCTCAGCAAGGCGAAATACACCGCCCTCAGAGCCCGCGGCCACGGCCACGCGCGTGCGCTGCGCGGCGTCGCCGACCGCCTGCTCGGCGTCGCCTGCGCGATGCTCGAAAGCCAGACCTTGTTCGATCCCGCCCGCGCGAGACAGGCCGATGCGGCGTGACGCAGGATCGACACCCGATGCGCAGCACGCGTACTCACGCGTGCAACAGCCCTCTTTACAAATGGTGGGGAGTCCTCACCCTAACCCTCTCCCCGGCGGGGAGAGGGGATTCCTTCGCCGACCCTCCCTATCTTCTCCCCTCCCGCAAGCCCCGGATCGCAGTCCGGGGCTTGCGGGAGGGGCTGGGGGAGGGTGGCGGACGGAAATCCCTAACCGTGCGAGGACGGTTTCCGCGCGGTTCGCAGCGCTTCGATCTCCGCCCGTTCCCGCGCGGCGAGGCGGAAGGCCTGCTCCTTGGCGGTGAGCCAGGGGTCGGGCCAGCGCTGTTGCTCCACGCCGTAGCGGGCGGCCGCGTCGAGGGTGAAATGCGGGTTGGTCAGATGCGGCCTCGCCAGCGCGACGAGATCGGCGCGGCCGGCGGCGAGGATGGTGTTCACCTGGTCGGCGGTGGTGATGTTGCCGACCGCGACGGTGGGTATCCCGGCCTCGTTCCGCACCTGCTCCGACAGCCAGGCCTGGAACATCCGTCCGTAGACCGGCTTCGCATCCGGCGTGGTCTGGCCGGCCGAGACGTCGATCAGGTCGCAGCCGCGCGCCTTCAGCATGGCCCCGATTTCGACCGCGTCGGCGCCTTCGATTCCGTCGGCGCCCACCCAGTCGGTCGCCGAGATCCTGACCGAGATCGGTCTGTCGTCCGGCCACGCCGCCCGCACCGCGTCGAACACTTCGAGCGGGAAGCGCATCCGGTTGGCGAGCGGGCCGCCGTACTCGTCGGTCCGCCGGTTGCTCACCGGGGTGATGAAGCTCGACAGCAGGTAGCCGTGCGCCATGTGGAGCTCGATCATGTCGGCGCCGGTCTCCCGCGCGCGCCCGGCCGCGCCGACGAAATCCGCCGTGACCCGATCCATGTCGTCCCGCGTCATCTCGCGCGGCACCTGGTTGAACGGATGGTAGGGGATCGGCGACGGCGCGATCAGCGGCCAGTTGCCGTCCTCCAGCGGCAGGTCCATCCCTTCCCAGCCGATGCGGGTCGAGCCCTTGCGTCCGCTGTGGCCGAGCTGGATCGCCACCCGCGCATCGGATTCGGCGTGGACGAAGTCGACGATCCGCTTCCACGCGGCGGTATGCGAATCCTCGTAAAGCCCGGCGCAGCCCGGCGTGATGCGGCCCTCGGTGCTGACGCAGAGCATTTCCGTGAACACCAGCCCGGCGCCGCCGAGCGCGAGGCTTCCCATGTGCACCAAGTGGAAGTCGCCGATCCCGCCGTCCGCCGCCGAGTACATGTCCATCGGCGAGACGACGACGCGGTTGGGAAGGACCATGCCGCGTAGCCGGAACGGGGTGAACATCGGCGGCCGGACTTCCTTCACCGGCAACCCGGCCTCGCGCACGCGGTCGCGGAACCATTCATCGACCCGGTCGACGAACCCGGCGTCCCGCAGCCTCAGATTGTCGTAGGTCACCTGCTTGGAGCGGGACAGCATGGAGAACGCCGCCTGGACCGGCGCCATGTCCCAGTAGCGGCGCGGGTTCTCGGTCCAGACCACGCTGGTGTCCGACGCGTGCTGGGTGCGCTCCACCTCCGGCCGGCGGGTTTCCTCGAACCGCGCGAGAATTTCCGGCAACGGACCGCCGCCGCGAAACGCCTCGTAGAGCGCGATTGCGTCCTCCATCGCGAGCTTGGTGCCGGAACCGATCGAGTAATGCGCGGTGTGGAGCGCATCGCCCAGCAGCACCGTGTTGTCGTGCCACCAGCGCTCGTTCCGGACCATCGGGAAGGTGCGCCAGATGCTGCGGTTGGCGATCAGCGGGTGGCCGTCCAGCCGGTCGGCCCACAGGCGCTCCATGTAGGCGAGCAGGTCGGGCTCGTCGAGCTCCGCGACATCCCGCTTCGCGCTCTCCCAGGTCGGGGGAGGGGCCTCGACGATCCAGGTGCTCTCGCCGGCGCCGTGCCCATAGGCGCCGAGCACCCAGATGCCGTGCTCGTTCTCGGTGAAGTCGAAGGTGAAGGCCTCGTGCGGCCGCGTCGTGCCGAGCCAGAGGAAGCGGTTGCGGCGGTGCTCGATGCGCGGCCGGAACCGCTCGCGGTAGCGTTCCCGGACGGTCGAGTTGATCCCGTCGGCGCCGACCACCAGGTCGAAGTCCCGGAGCGTGGCGGGGTCGCCGATCTCGCTCTCGAAATTCAGCCCGACCCCGAACCCGGCGCAGCGCCGTTGCAGCACGTCGAGCAGCGCGCGCCGCGAGCAGCCGCAGAAGCCGTGCCCGCCGCTGCGCACCGTCTCGCCGCGGAAGACGAAGTCGATCTCGTCCCAGTAGACGAAGACGTCGCGGATCGCGTCGTAGCTCTCCGGGTCGTGGTCGCGGAAATTGTCCAGCGTCTCGTCGGAGAACACGACGCCGAAGCCGAACGTGTCGTCGCTCCGGTTGCGCTCGTGGACCTCGATCTCCCAGTCGGACCAGGCCTTCTTCGCCAGCAGCGCGAAATAAAGCCCCGCCGCGCCGCCGCCGACCACCGCGACTTTCATGGCGGTCGGGCCGCGGGCGGACGCGTCAGGCCATCGCCGCCTTGAGCCGTTCGTCGAGCGTGTCGAGGAACTGGTTGGTGGTCTGGAACGCCTGGTCGGGGCCGACCAGGATCGCGAGGTCCTTGGTCATGAACCCGTCCTCCACCGCCTTCCGGCACACACCCTCGAGCGTCTCCGCGAAGCGCACCACGTCCGGCGTGCCGTCGAACGTGCCGCGATAGAACAGCCCGCGCGTCCAGGCGAAGATCGAGGCGATCGGGTTGGTCGAGGTCTCGAGCCCCTGCTGGTGCTGGCGGTAATGCCGGGTCACGGTGCCGTGCGCCGCCTCGGCCTCGATCGTCCTGCCGTCCGGCGTCATCAGCACCGAGGTCATCAGCCCGAGCGAGCCGAAGCCCTGCGCCGCGGTGTCGGACTGCACGTCGCCGTCGTAGTTCTTGCAGGCCCAGACGAAGCCGCCCGACCACTTGAGCGCCTGGGCGACCATGTCGTCGATCAGCCGGTGCTCGTAGAAGATGTCCTTCTCGGCGAACTTGTCGGCGAACTCGTCGTCGAACACCTCCTGGAACAGGTCCTTGAAGCGCCCGTCATAGGCCTTCAGGATGGTGTTCTTGGTCGAGAGATAGACCGGCCAGCCGCGCGTCAGCCCGTAATTGAAGCTCGACCGGGCGAAGCCCCTGATGCTCTCGTCCAGGTTGTACATCCCGAGCGCCACGCCCGAATCCTCGAACGCCATCACCTCGCGGACGATCGTCTCGCCGCCGTCGGCCGGCTCGAAGCTCATGGTGAGCCTGCCCGGCCCCGGCACCAGGAAGTCGGTCGCGCGGTACTGGTCTCCGTAGGCGTGGCGGCCGATCACGAAGGACTGCGTCCAGCCCGGCACTAGGCGCGGGATGTTGCCGATCACGATGGGCTCGCGAAAGATCGTCCCGCCGACGATGTTGCGGATCGTGCCGTTGGGCGAGCGGTACATCCGCTTGAGGCCGAACTCCTCGACCCGCTGCTCGTCCGGGGTGATGGTCGCGCATTTCACCGCGACCCCGTACTCCTTGGTCGCGTTGGCGGAATCGACGGTGATCCGGTCGTCGGTCGCGTCGCGCGCCTCGATCCCGAGGTCGTAATAGACCAGCTCGACATCGAGATAGGGAAGGATCAGCTTGTCCTTGATGAACTGCCAGATGATGCGCGTCATCTCGTCGCCGTCCATCTCGACGATGGGATTGGCGACCTTGATCTTGCTCATGAATTCAGCCCTTTCGATCGTGCGGCGCCCTCCGCGCCGCCGCGGATCGCATCGCTCCGGATGTGCCCGATGGCGCGCAAGATAGCACCGCGCCCCGCCCGCGCAAGGCGGGGCGGCTATGAAGAAATTGCCCATCTTCGTCTTGCCCTGCCGGCAGCGTCAGACTATTTGTTGGAATCAATGAAGGCGACATCGTTGAAGGCAATCCGATGGCACAACTGACGGTGCGAAAGATAAGTTCGGAACTGGTCGGCGCGCTCAAGCGAAGGGCGGCGGCCAATGGCCGCTCCGCCGAAGCCGAGCACCGGGAAATCCTGCACGCGTCGCTGCTCGGCACCGAAGAGGACTTCGCCGCGCGGGCCCAAGCGCTGCGTCGGCGCCTCCGTTCGTCGGTCGACAGCAGCGACATTATCCGGGCCGACCGCGACCGGGACTCCACGGCGTGAACGCCAGCTATGTGGTCGATGCCAGCGTCGTGGTGAAGTGGCTGGTCGACGAGGTGCATTCCGAAGAAGCGGCCGCGCTCCTGGGCAGCGGAGCGACGTTCATTGCTCCGGCGCTCCTGTTTGCCGAGGCGGCCAATGCGCTGTGGGCGATGCGTCGGCGCGGCGACATCGCGGCCGACGGTCTGGCGGACGCGGTGGAAGCCTTGCGGGCGGCTCCGGTGACGATTCCTGTTACCATGCTTCAGCTTACCGCCGCCGCCACGCGGTTGGCGGCCGACCTCGACCACCCGGTCTATGACTGCTTCTATCTCGCGCTCGCCGTTCAGACCCAGTACCCCGTCGTGACGGCGGATACCCGCTTTCACAACAAGGTCCGAGCCCACCCATACTTGTCCGACCGGATCGAACACGTGGCGCCCTAAAGCCTGGCGCCGTCCTCGCGGCGGGCCGGGGGCGTGGCGCGGGAGAGTGCGGCTACGGCCTCTTCCGGGGTTGCCGCGTACTCGAAGAAGCCCTGCACGTCGGGTCCGGCGAAGCCGTGGTCGACGATCCGTTCCATGAGCGCCCGGAGGCCGCTCCAGTACCCGTCGGTGTCGAGGATCACCATCGCGCGGTCGTGCAGCCCGAGCTGGCGCCAGGTGACGAACTCGATCGTCTCGTCCAGCGTGCCGGGACCGCCCGGCAGCGCGCAGGCGGCATCCGAGAGGTCGAACATGAGCTGCTTGCGCTCGTGCATGCTGGAGACGACGTGAATCTCGGTCAGCCCGTCATGCGCCACCTCGCGACGGTGGAGGAAGGACGGGATGATGCCCACCACCTCGCCGCCGGCGGCGAGCGCCGCGTCCGCCAGGGCGCCCATCAGCCCGCTCCTTCCGCCGCCGTAGACCGTCCGGATGCCGGCTCCGGCCAGGCGCGCGCCGAAGTCGCGCACCGCCGCCTCGTAGCGCGGCGAGGCGCCGGCGGAAGAACCGCAGAACACGGTAACGGACTCGATCATGGGCAAGCTCGAACTCTGATGGGGGACTGATAAACCGGCCGGCAAAACGCCCGCGATCGAGTCCGTCGGCGCTACTTGGCGATAACGCCGCAGGCGATGCGCGCGCCCGCCGCGCCCGCCGGGTCGGTCTTGTAGTCGTCCGGCCCGGCATGCAGCACGATGGCCGCGCCGTCGGCGTCGAACAGGCTGGCATCGAGCTTGAGCAGCGTGTTCAGCACCTCGATCTCCAGGCTGCCGGAGGCCGGCACGTGGATGTTGGGCATGTCGCCGGCATGCAGCCCCTCGGCGGCATGGATGCCGTGCTTCTTGCCGCCCGGGTTGAAGTGGCCGCCGGCCGACTTGAACGGCGGCTCGCACTTGCCCACCGCGTGGACGTGGAAGGCATGCGCCCCCGCCGGCAGGTTGGAGAACTTCGCGTGCAGCAGCGTGCCGTGCGGGGTCTGCGTCAGCACGACCTCGCCCACGCTCTGCCCCTTCGGGTCCTTCAGCTTCGCCATCGCCGTTTCCGCCGCGCCCGCCGTCTGGAGGGTCGCCGCCGCCAGCGCGACGCCGGCCAGCAAGGCGGTCAAGTGGTTGGATTTCATCGACGTGTCTCCCTTCGGTTGACGCTCAGAGCGGCTTGACCTTGCAGGCCTTGCTCGCCGCCTTGTAGGCGTTGGTGAACCCATTCAGGTTGTAGGTGTCGGTGGTCAGCGTGTTCCGGGTCGAGCGTCCCTTGACGGTCATCTTGCGGCCCCTGATCAGCGCCTTGACGATCGCGCGGTCGGTCTTGCCGTCCTCGGCCCAGGCGGTGTCGCCGTGGGTGAACAGGCTGTATTTGCGCTTGTCGATCGTCACGTCGACCCGGCTTCCCTTCTTGAAGATGTAACCGGCGGTGATGCTCGCCACGTGCCGCACCTTCTCGGCGGGCCGGTGGGTGACCTGGAGATAGGTCTTGCCGCGCCGCTTGTACTTGCCGCGGCTCTCCCTGGGCGCGCCGTGCACGAAGCAGACGCGCTTCTTGCCGTTCCCGGCCTGGTAGGCCCCCCAGGCATCCGATCCGCCGATGCGCTTGGGCTCGGCGGCCGGCGCGCCGGCCGTCGTCAGCAAGAGGACGGCCGCTCCCAGGACGGCCGCGAAGCCGGCGCCGCCGCCGCGTCCGATCGTCATGCCGACACCGCCTTCCGGCGGGCCTGTTTCTTCTTCCATACCGGCTCCCCGAACACGTGCGGCGGCAGGGCCTCGACCGGACCGCCCGGCGCCACCGGCCGGGCGCCGAATTGCCGGAGCGAGATCAGCCGATCGTACATCACCACCGCCCCCGCCGCGGCGAGGTTGAGCGCGAACCGGGTCGGGATCCGCACCGCGAAATCGCAGCACGACATCATCTCCTCCGACAGGCTGCCCCGCTCCATGCCCAGCACATAGGCCGCCCGGCGCGGGTGGCGGAAGCTCGGCAGGTCGACCGCGCGGTCGTCGATCTCGACGCCGACCAGCGCGCACCCCTTCGGCAGCATAAGGGTTTCGACCGAATCGAAGCTGTAGAAAGGGACCTCGTTCGGCGTCTTCGAGGTGTCGGCCTGCCCGCCTTCCGTCGTTGAATACGCCGCGGCCACGGTGAAGACGAAGCTGGCGGAGAACGCGTGGGCGGACCGGAACAGGTTGCCCACGTTCATCGCCTTGCTGACGCCCTCGACGCCGATGCCGAAATAACCGCGCATGGGAAAACATCTATGGAACGGAGGGGCGGATGCCAAGCCCCAGTTTGCCGGAATCTGCGTTCGCGCCCCGGTTCGCGGGGGTCCGACGGAAGGCTGGGCGGCACTTCTCCCGCCCCGCGCCGCCCTTTGTCTTCGCATAACCATTTCCAATAGACGCCATCGGAAAATCCGTCTGGTTGCCGCGCAAGCCCTACCCACCTGACTCGTGAGCGCAAAGCAAAGGAGTCGGGAAATGACGGTTCCAGAGCGTTTTCCGACCTTATCGGTTCCCGAAGACCAGCCCGCCCTCCCCCAGCCCCTTCTTGCCTTCTGCCCCGCGCGCAGATCCCTGATCGCCGTTCTGCGCTGGGCCATTCCGGCCATGGTTGCGGCGGCGGTGCTCTTCGGCGCCGGCGCTCCGGCTGGTGCGTTCCCCGGACTTGACCGGCCAAGTGTGAGCATCGCCGCGAAGCGCGGTTCCTACGGCTTCGGCATCGACGATGTGGTCTTCCGGCTGAGACGCGCGGGTTCGGCGGACGACGCGGTTTCCGTCCGGGTTTCGCTCTCCCAGGACCATCTCTATCTGGCGGCCGACCGGCTTAACGCCAGGGTGCGGTTCGCGGCGGGCAAGAGGGAGGCGGAGCTCCGCATTCCGGCATCGCGGTTCAACGGTCCGGCGACGCAATCGGGCGCGCTGAGGGCGACGCTCGACGCCGGGTTCGGCTACACGGTGGGGCACCCGGACTCCGCGCGGACGCGCATGGTGGCGATGGACCCGGCGATCACGGTCCGCCCGGAGCAGGCTTCCTACACCGTCGATCCGGACGACGGGGCGGCGCGCGTGACCTTCGTGGCCCGCACCGCTTCCGGCCTGCCCCGGCCCGGCAAGGGGTTTTCCATCGCGTTCTCCGCGCAGGCGGCATCGGACGATGCGATAGCGCGCGCCCAGACCAGGGAAGTTTTGCGAACGATCGACTTCGAGCGGGGGGACTTCGATGCCGCGGGCGAAGAGTGGGAGGCGCGCAAGACGGTTTCGATTTCGATGGAGGAAGGCGCTGGGGATCTGGAGGTGGAGTACCGGCGCGCGGCGTCGACGCCCGGCCGGATCCGGCCGCGCAACTCCGACGGCGGCGCCTGCGCGGACGACATCTGCATGGTGCCGATCTTCATGGCCCAGCGCGACGGCCCGACCCTCACCATCGCGGCGGAGCGGGGAAGCTACGGTTACGGGATCGACGACATCGGGTTCGTCATAACCGCCGCCGGAACGCGGGACGGGGCGATCGAGGCGTCGGTGACCCTGACCCAGGAAGACGGCTACCTGGAGCGGGACGCCCTCGACCGGACGGTGCGGATCGAGCCGGGCGAGACCAGCGCCAGGCTGGTGCTCACGATCCAGTCCCAGACGCTCGACGCCGGCCGGACCGGCGCGCTGACGGCGACGATCGACGCCGGCGACGGCTATGCGGTGGGAACCCCGGCCTCCGCCACGGCCCGGATCGTGGTGCTCGACCCGGCGATCACGGTGCGGCCGGAACGGGCGTCGTACCGCTTCGCCGAGGGCCAGGCCGATGCGAGGCTGGCCTACGTGGCCCTCACCGAACCCGGTCTGCCGAAGCCCAGCCGGGGATTCGACGTGCTGGTGGTGACCAGCCCCTATCCCGGCGGCGCGTCGATCCCGGCCGACCTGGTGTACATTCACCGCGAGGTCGATTTCGAGCCCGGCGACTTCATCCTCCGGGACGACGGGCGATGGCTGGCGCGCAAGGAGGTTGCCCTCGTGATCGTGGACGACGGCGAGGCCGAGCCCGAAGAGAGCCTCAACATGCTGCTGCTCACGTCGACCACGCCGCCCGGGGTGGAGATCCGCCAGGCCGACGGCGGCGAATGCAGCGGAAACCTGTGCCTCAGCTCCGTCACCATCGTCGACGACGACGGCCCCGCGCTCACCGGGCTCGCCATCGCGCCCGTGCCCCCGGCGGCGAGCGCCGACCACGGCCCCGGCTACATCAAGGACGAATTCCTCGCCTTGCCGGACGACGCCGTCCACGGCAGGGGCGCCACGCTGACCTTCACGCTCACTTTGGATGCCGAGGTCACGGTGACGGGTACGCCGGAGCTGGTGCTCGACATCTTCGCCCGCGAGCGCCGGGCGCGCTACACCGGCGGCTCGGGCACCGACCGGCTGACCTTCGCCTGGACGGTGGCGAAGGGCGACAACGACCCGGACGGGCTGGAATTCCGCTCCCTCGACCTCAACGGCGGCACGATCCGGGACGGGGAGGGCCGCGAGTTGCGCACGGAGTCGATCCCGGCGCAACGCTTCGCCGAGCACCGGGTGCGCGGCGGGTTGCACGCGATGCGGCTCGCGGTGTCCGGTTCGGCGCGGGAGGGCGAGCCGTTCGAGATCCGGGTGATCCGCGACGGCGGCTACGACGAGGTGGCGGTGGCCGGGGTCGGCGTGGCCGACAGCTTCCTGCCGCACATCGAGGCATCGGACCAGGAAGCGGCGAACGGGCCCGGCGGCCGGCAGATGGACTTCGATCACGGCGCGGCGGGCGAGCCCGGGGTGCGGGTCTCGACGCGCACCGTGACGCCGCCGGGCGACGGCGTCGCCGACGCGTCGCGCACGCTGACGGTGCGGCTGACCGGGACGGACGCGGGCTTCTGGTCGACCCCGCCGCTCGGAGACTATCGGGCCTGGTACCTGACCGACGGGCCGGTCGAAGCAACGGTGCCGGTGATCGACACCGGGCTTCCGCTGGCGATGGCGGGTCTTCGGGTCCACGGGGCCTCGGCGCGCGAGGCGCCGGGCGCGAGGCTCGTCTTCCGGGTCACCCTGTCGCCCCACAGCGCAGCCCCGGTGACGGTGCAATACCGGACCGGAGACGACCCGGCCAACGCGCCCGGGGCGGTCGCGGGGGAGGACTATGTCGCGACCGAGGGCATGCTGACCTTCGAGCCCGGCGAGACCGGGAAGACCGTCGAGGTCGAGGTGCTGGCCGACGACCACGACGAGGGTTTCGAGACCATGCGCCTCTTCCTGTCGAACGCGGACGGTGCGCGCATCGACACGGGATCGGCGCTTGGCGTCATCAGGAACAGCGGACCCATCCCCAAAGCGTGGATCGCGCGGTTCGGGCGCACGGTGGCGGACCAGGTTCTGGACGCCGTGGAGAGCCGGATGCGGGCCGCGCGGCGGCCCGGCGTCGAGGTCGCCGTCGCCGGAAGGCGGATCGGCGCGGGGTCCGGGTCCGGCGGGAAACCGGGCGGGGCGTCGGCGCGCGATCTCGCCGGCGGCACCGCCTTCGCGGCCACCGCCGAGGCGGGGCGGGGCGGCTACGTCTCGCTGTGGGGGCGCGGCGCCGTCACCCGCTTCGACGGCCGGGACGGCGGTCTCGCGCTCGACGGCGCGGTGACGAGCGGCATGATCGGCCTCGACTGGTCCTCCGGATCCCGGCCCGGCGCCTGGTCGGCCGGGCTGATCGTCTCGCGCAGCGCCGGCGAGGGCGGCTACCGGGGCAACGGCGCGGGCCGGGTCGAAGCCACGCTCACCGGCCTCTACCCCTGGGGGCGGCTTGCGCTCTCCGATCGGGTGGATGGCTGGGCCGCCGCCGGCTACGCCACGGGTACGCTCTCGGTGACCCCGAAGAAGCCGGGGCAGGCAGGGGACGCCGCCACGATCCGCACCGGCCTCGATATGCGGATGGCGGCGGCCGGGCTGCGCGGCGCGCTGGTCGAGGGTGGCCGCGACGGCCTTGCCCTCACTGGCAAGACCGACGCGACGATCGTCGAGACGGAATCGGACGCGGCGCGCGGGTCCGACGGCGGCAACCTCGCCGCCGCCCGGGCGACGGTGACGCGGCTCCGGTTCGGCGTGGAAGGATCCCGCCCCTTCGACCTCGGGGACGAATCGGTGCTGACGCCCGGCATGGAAATCGGGGTGCGCCATGACGGCGGCGACGCCGAGACGGGCTTCGGCCTCGATGCCGGCGGCGGCCTCGCCTGGGCCTCTCCCCGGCACGGCCTGCGGATCGAGCTGCGCGGGCGCGGCCTGCTGACCCACGAATCGGACGGCTTCCGCGAGCGCGGCTTCTCCGGCTCGCTAGGCTGGGACCCCGAGCCGTCCTCGGCGCGCGGCCCGTCGCTCCGGCTCAACCCGACGGTGGGCGGCCCGTCGTCGGGCGGCGCCGATGCGCTGCTGGCGGCGCGGCCCGGTTCCGGCGGGGGCGAGGACCCGCGGCATCGCCGGCTGGAGGCGCGCTTCGGCTACGGCTTCCCGGCCTGGGGCGGGCGCCTCGCCTCGGTCCCGGAGATCGGCCTCGGCCTCTCCGACACCGGCCGCGAGTACATCCTGGGCTGGCGCCTGACGAACGAGGGGCCCGGGACCTTCCGGCTGTCGACCGAAGCCCGCCGGCGCGAGAGCGATGCGGACGGCGCCACGGCGGAGCACCGAATCGGCATCCGGCTCTCCGCCAGGTGGTAGGTCACCCTCCCCCAGCCCCTCCCGCAAGCCCCGGACTCCGATCCGGGGCAAGCGGAAGGGGAGAAGACGGAGAAGACAGAGACGGGTCAACGCCACGACTCTCCCTCTCCCCGCGGGGGAGAGGGCCGGGGTGAGGGGGGCGCGGCCCCGCTCAGAGTCCTCCCGTCCCCTCGATCAGGGCGAGCGCGGCGAGGAAGCCGAGCGCCGTCGCGACCCCCGCCATGTGGTGGTCGCGCCGGAAGGCCTTGGGGAATATCTCGGTCGCGAGCGATGCGATCACCGCGCCGCCGGCGAAGGCGCGGATCGGCGCCAGCACCTCTTCCGGTGCATCGGCGAGAACCAGGTTTCCCGCCAATGCCGCGCCGCCGAGGAGGACCGCCGTGCCGGTCCAGAGCGCCAGAATCCCGCCCGTCCCCCATCCGCTCTCCCGCATGCGCTTGGCCCCGCCCGCGGCTTCCGGCAGGTTCGACAGGAAGATGGCGGCGGCGAGCGCGGCGACCTCCGGGAAGCCGGCTCCGATCAGCGCCACGCCCAGGGCGAGATTCTCCGGCACGCCGTCCAGCGTGACCGCGGCCAGCAGCCCGACGCCGCCCTCGTCGCCCCAGCGCTCGTCGATCAGGTAGTCCACCGCCGCGAACGCCGCCGCCCCCGACAGCACCGCCGCCGCCGTCGCGGCAAGCGAGACGACCTCCCGGGCCGGCACGATCAGCTCCAGCACCGCGGCCAGCATCAGCGCCCCGCCGCCGGCGGCGAGCACGAATCCTTCCGCGCGGTCGCCGAGGCGGCCGTAGAGGCCCCACAGCGCGCCCAGGATCAGCGCGGAGGAGACGGCGGCGATGACGGCGAAGAGCGTCACGCGTCGCCCCTCCGCGCCGGTCCGGCGTGCAGGCCACGGATCAGGTCGATCAGGACCGCCGTGGTCAGGCCGAACAGCACCAGCCCGTTGGCCGCCAGCATGCCGGACAGGAGGCGATGCGGCCGGGTGAGCACGATGTCGCCGAACCCCAGCGTGGTGAACGAGACCAGCGAGAAATAGACCGCCGTCTCCAGATCGCCCAGCGCGCCCGACCACAGGAACCAGAGCGCCCAGATCCACACCGTCGCGCTCATGCTCGCCATCAGCCAGAGCGACACCGCGGCGAGCGCGCCGGCCAGCTTCGCCAGAGCGGGCGGCCGGCGCAGCCAGGCTTCGCGGCGGCGCACCGCCCGGGCCGCGAACGCCATGAACCCGGCATGGATCGCGATACTGAAGACGATCAGGGCCGATCCGACGGCGAACTGGCCGATCATGTGCGGAATTGCTCCTCGCGCGTCGCGGGGCAAGCTACGGCGTATCCGCTCAGGCTGGAACCGCTCACTCGCTTCTTTTCCACGTCATGATCGGCGGAGGCCGACCATCCACGTCTTGTTTTTTCGTTTTGTTCCGCCTGTCCCGGGTCTTCGAGGAAAAACTCGTGGATGGTCAGCCTCCGCCGACCATGACGACGGGGAGAAGCGCAGCACTTCAAACCAAACCGGACACGCTCCGGAACCTGTCCGACCCGGACTGAACCGCGCCATTCCAGCACCCAAGCGGTGCATAATTATTGGAAAATTTGTTGAATTTCTGCATATAGGCCATATATTTCGTTAGTCTATCGTCAAACTCAGGGCAGATCGAATGCTGCTGCGATTCGGGGTTTCCAACCGTCTTTCGATGCGCGACCGGCAGGAACTGTCGTTGACGGCATCGTCGCTGAAGGACCCGACGGAGGGGCTGATCGACTGTCCCTCGTCGCCGAGCGGGTCGGTGCTTCCGGCCGCGTTGATCTACGGCGCCAACGCCTCGGGGAAGACCAACTTCGTCGACTCGATACGAGCGATGAGGGAAATGGTGTTGAGCTCTCACAGCAAGGGCGAGCCCGGGGGCGGGGTGCCGCACCGCCTGCCCTTCGCGCTCGACCCGGAGAGCGCCGGGAGCCCGACGCGCTTCGACGTCGACTTCGTGATGGACAGGGTGCGCTACCACTACGGCTTCGAGGCGTCGGACGAGGCCTTTCTGTCCGAGTGGCTCTACGCCTTCCCCAAAGCGCACCGCCGGATGCTATTCGAGCGCGAGGGCGACGAATTTCACTTCGGCCGGGCGCTGGGCGGGCAGAACAAGACCATCGCCGACCTGGCAAGGTCCAACAGCCTGTTCGTGTCCGCGGCCGCGCAGAACGACCACGAGCAGCTGTCCGGCGTCTACGCCTACTTCAATTCGATCCTTGGCGTCGACGGAACGGGCGTCCCGGGGAACGTTGTATCCGCGCACTTCGTCGAGGAAGAGCCAGACAACCGGGTGATCGACTTTCTCGCGAGGATCGGCACCGGGATCATCGATTATCGACGCGAGGAACACGAGGTTTCGGACAAAGTTCGAGCATTTCGGCGCGAATTAGAGGCTGCGTTCGAAAGGACGCTGAACATGTCCGTCAGCCTGGACAGCAACACAGCTGATAAGAGCGTTAGCTTCGAGTTGGCACATCGCGGTCATGACGGCAGCCCGGTCTATCTGAGCCTGGACCGCGAGAGCGCGGGGACGCGCCGGCTGCTGGTCGTGCTGGATTTTGTGTTCCGGGCGCTGGACGAAGGCGTGCCGATGTGCGTCGATGAGCTGGACGCGAGCCTTCACACCTATGCCGCCGAGGCCGTGCTCGCACTGTTCTGCTCGAAGGACACCAACCCCAAGGGCGCGCAGCTTATCGCGACGACCCACGACACCAACTTGATGAAATCACCGGTGCTGCGCCGGGATCAGGTTTGGCTTGCCGAAAAAGACGACGGCGGAGCGACCCGGCTCTATCCCCTGACCGATGTTCGTACCCGCAGCGGCGACGACTTCTCGAAGGGTTATCTTCAGGGCCGTTACGGGGCGGTGCCACAGGATCAACCGATTGTAGCCCGTGGCACGCAAAGCCAGGCGTAAACCCGGACGGCGGTCGGTTCCGGACCTGAAGCGCCGCGCGGCTCGACGAGAAGCCAAACGGCGTTTCATTCTGTTTTTCGAGGGCAGCAGGACCGAGCCGGCCTACTTCGACGCGCTCAAGCGGGCGTGCCGGGGTGCGCTCATCGAGTTCGAACCTCATCCCGGCGCGGGCGTTCCCTACACCATCGCGGAGAAGGCGGTCGAGCGCGCCCGAGAGCTCGGACTCAGTCCGCGAAGTCGCCGCAGGAAGGATTCATTCGAGGCCCAGGATCGGGTCTGGGCGGTATTCGACCGGGACGAGCATCCACGCTTCGACGAAGCGGTGGAGCTGTGCCGGGTCCACGGCATCGGCGTCGGGCGTTCCGATCCGTGCTTCGAGCTCTGGCTGGTTCTGCACGAGCGGGATTACGACCGGCCGAACGACCGCCACGCGATGCAGACGGAGTTGAAGGCGTTGCGCCCGGAATACGACCTGGGCGGATCGAAGACCCTGGACTGCGACGATTTGATGGCGCGGATCGAAGACGCCGAGCGGCGTGGCGAAGAACAGTTGCGGCGCCGCGAAGAGGAAGACAATCCGTTCGGAAACCCGTCGACAACCGTCGGGCAGCTGACCGCCGCGATCCGTGAGGCCGCTGAACGCGCACCGTAGCGGCGAGCGATCGGAGCCGCGCCGTCGCTCCACCCTCCCCCGGCCCCTCCCGCAAGCGGGAGGGGAGAAGGCAGGGAGGGGTCGGTGCCGCAACTCTCCCTCTCCCCAGCGGGGAGAGGGCCGGGGTGAGGGGGCGGAGAATTGCCCCTTGCCCCCCCTCAATTCACGTTCGCCGCCTCGCCCAGCGTCGGGCCGATCTCGCGGTTTAGGACGAGGTCTGCCATCGAGTCGAGGTCGGTGGCCTCGCGGTTGAGGATCACCAGCGTGGCGCCCGATTCCTTGGCGAGCACCGGGAAGCCCGCCGCCGGGTAGACCACCAGCGACGAGCCGATGGCGAGGAAGAGGTCGCAGGCGAGCGTCTCGCGCCTCGCCCGCTTCATCTCGGCCTCCGGCATCGCCTGGCCGAAGGAGATCGTCGCCGTCTTGACCGGCGCGCCGCACTGCTCGCAGACCGGCGGCATGCCGTCCTGCTCGAACGCCTTCCTGATCGGCGCGAGCTCGTGGCGGGCCTGGCAGGAGACGCATTTGGCGAAGCTGCCGTTGCCGTGGAGCTCGATCACCTTGTCCGCCGGCACGCCCGATTCCTGGTGCAGGTTGTCGATGTTCTGGGTGATCACGCTCGCGACCTTGCCCGTCCGCACCAGCTTGGCGACCGCGCGGTGGCCGCGGTTGGGCGTGGCATCGACGATGTCGCGGTCGACCAGGAACTTGCGCCGCCACGACTCCTTGCGGGCCTCCTCGGAGGCGAGGAATTCCTCGTAGTAGATCGGCGCGGTCTGCGACCAGATGCCGGTCGGGCTGCGGAAATCCGGGATGCCCGATTCGGTCGAGATCCCCGCGCCGGTGAAGACGACGGCGCGGCGCGCGTCGGCGATCAGCCCGGCGAGGCGCTCGATATCGGCGCGCGCGTCCTCCATCTCACCCGTCCGCGAACTGGTCGTAGGCGGCGAGCGCGTCGGCGCCGTAGACCGCCGCCGGGCCGCCGCCCATCTCGATCGCGACGCCGATGGTGTCGGCCATCTCGTCCCGCGTCGCGCCGTGCTTGAGCGCCGAGCGCACGTGGAAGACGATGCAGCCCTCGCAGCGCGTGGCGACGGCGATCGCGATGGCCATCAGCTCCTTGGTCTTCGCGTCCAGCGCGCCGTCCTTCGACGCCGCGCCCATCAGGTCGCGGAAGGCGCGCATCTGGTCCGGCGCGGCGCGGAACAGATTGCCGGCGCGCGCGTCGACCTCGCCGGCCAGCGCCTTGTAGTCCTTGCTCATCTCGTTCTCCCTCAGCTCACGAGCTCGTCGCGGTCGCGGAAATGGTCGAGCGCCTCGGGGTTGGCGAGCGCCTCGACGTTCCTCACCGTCTCGCCGTGGACGATCGAGCGCACCGCGAGCTCGACGATCTTGCCGCTCCTGGTGCGCGGGATGTCGGGCACGGCGGCGATGCGGGCCGGCACGTGGCGCGGCGAGGCGCCTTCGCGGACGCGCTCCCTGATCCTCTGCTCCAGCCCGCCGTCGAGCGCGCGGCCCGGGGCGAGCTTGACGAACAGCACCACCCGCACGTCGCCCTGCCATTGCTGGCCGATGGCGAGCCCTTCCTCGATCTCGTCGAGCTGCTCGACCTGGCGGTAGATCTCGGCGGTGCCGATGCGGACCCCGCCCGGGTTGAGCACCGCGTCCGAGCGGCCGTGGATCACCGTCCCGCCGTGTTCGGTGATCTCGGCGTAGTCGCCGTGGCACCAGGTTCCGGGGAAGCGCTCGAAATAGGCGCCCCGGTAGCGCGCGCCGTCGGCGTCGTTCCAGAACTTCACCGGCATGGCGGGGAACGGGCTGCGGCAGACCAGCTCGCCCTTCTCGCCGGCGACCGCGCGGCCTTCGTCGTCGAACACGGCCACGTCCATGCCGAGCCCGAAGGCCTGGATCTCGCCCCGTCTCACCGGCGCCGCCGGGTTGCCGAGCACGAAGCACGACACGATGTCGGTGCCGCCCGAGATCGACGACAGGCAGAGGTCGCGCTTGATCGCGGCGTAGACGAAGTCGAAACTCTCCGGCGCCAGCGGCGAGCCGGTCGACATCATCGCGCGGAGCGGCCCGAGGTCGTGGCTCTCGCGCGGCACGAGCCCCGATTTCTTCACCGCGTCGATATATTTCGCCGACGTCCCGAAATGCGTCATGGCCGATTCGTCGGCGAAATCGAACAGCGCCGCCATCCCCGGATGCGACACCGAGCCGTCATAGAGCAGCGCCGTCGCCCCCGCGGCAAGCGTCGAGACCAGCCAGTTCCACATCATCCAGCCCAGCGTCGTGGCGTAGAAGACGCGGTCGTTGGGGCGCACGTCGGTGTGGAGGACGTGCTCCTTGAGGTGTTGGAGAAGGGTGCCGCCGGCGCCGTGGACGATGCATTTGGGGGTGCCGGTGGTGCCCGACGAGAACAGAATGTAGAGCGGGTGGGCGAAGGGGAGCTGGCGGAACGCGATGTCGCCGGCGGGGAAGGGGGCGATGGCGTCCTGCAGCGTCTTCGCGAGCGGGAGCGCGTCGAGGTCGGGCTCGTCCGCGAGATAGGGGATCACGACGACCGCCTCCACCGAGGGCAGGCTCGCCAGCGCCTCGCGCACGCGGCCCAGCGAATCGATCGGCTTGCCGTTATAGGTGTAGCCGTCGGCGGTCAGCAGCAGCTTCGGTTCGATCTGGCCGAACCGGTCGAGCATCCCGGCGACCCCGAAATCGGGCGAGCACGACGACCACACCGCGCCGATGCTGGCGGCGGCGAGCATGGCGGCGACGGCTTCGGGGATGTTGGGGAGATACCCCGCCACCCGGTCGCCCTCGGCGACGCCCGCCGCCTCGAACGCCTGGACGAGCCGCGAAACGAGATCATGCAGCTCCGCGCGGCTCACGGTCCGGCGCACCCGGTCCTCGCCGCGGAAGATCAACGCCGGCCCGCCGTCGCGCCGCCGCAACAGGTTCTCGGCGAAGTTGAGCCGGGCGTCGGGGAACCAGCGCGCCCCCGGCATCCGCCCGGAATCGGCCAGCACCGCGTCGCCCCGGGTCTCCGCGATCATGCCGCAGAAATCCCACACCGAAGTCCAGAACGCCGCCTTCTCCCCGACCGACCAACGGTGCAGCGCCGCGTAGTCGGGAAACGCCAGCCCGTGCGCGTCCTTGAGCATCGCCCGGTAGCGGGTCAGGTTCGCGTCGCGGATGCGGCCCGGCGAGGGCGTCCAGAGCGGCTCGGTCAAGGCGCGTTCACTCCTCCTTGAAGCGCGGCTATCTCGCGCGGCGGCGCCGGCCGCGTCAACCCCGCGGGCGCAGCCGCACCGCGCGCGAGGCCATGCGCGGGAACCACGCCTTGCGCCACATCAGCCAGCGCTGGTGCAGCGGCGCGATGGCGATCTCCTCGCGCCCGCTTGCCGTCGCCCGCACGATCTTCCGGGCGACCGCGGCGGGGTCCATGCCGGCCGCCATCGCGGGGTCCATCCGGCCGTAGAGACTGCCGTCGCCGCGCAGCGCGTTGACCGAGACCTGCGTCCGCACGCTCCCTAGCACCACCAGCAGCACCGAGACGCCGTCGCGGTGCGCCTCCGCCCGGAACGCGTCGAACAGCCCGTGCAGCGCCTTCTTGGACGCGTTGTAGCCCGACCGGTAGGGCGAGGAGTAATAGGCGGCGATGCTGGAGATCGCGACGATCCGCCCGCCGCCCGCCAGCGCCGGCAGCGCCGCCCTGGTGAGCGCGAGGGGCCCGAAGAAATTGACCTCGAAGAGCCGCCGGTAGATTTCGATCCCGGCGTCGGCGACCAGCGCCCGCTGGGTCAGCCCGGCGTTGTGGACCAGGACGTCGACGCGGCCCTCGGCGCGCGCCACATCGGCCGCGGCGTGGGCGATGGAGTCCGGATCGGCGAGGTCCATCGGCAGCGCCCGCGCCGTCCCGCCGGCTTCCGCGACCGCCGCCGCCACCCGGTCGAGCTCGCCCGCGCGCCGGGCCGACAGCACCAGCCGCGCGCCTTCCGCCCCGAACGCATGGGCCAGCGCCTCGCCGAGCCCGCCCGACGCGCCGGTGATCCAGACGGTCCCGCCCGCGACGCCGCCCGGCATTCGCTTCAGCCCGACACGAACTCGGTCTTGCGCTGGGCCCATCCCGTCATGCGGCGCTCGAGCACCGCGAAACAGGCGTAGAGCCCGATCCCCATCGACGCGAGGAGGACCAGCCCGGCGAAGACCAGCGGCATGTTGAAGTCCGAGCTCGCCAGAACCATCATGCTGCCGATGCCCAGATTGGCGGCCACGGTCTCCGAGACGACGGTGCCGACGAAGCTCAGCGTGATCGCGATCTTCAGCGAGGCGAAGAAATAGGGCAGCGACCGCGGCAGCCCGACATGCCACAGGATGTCGAGCTTGCTGGCGCCCAGCGCGCGCAGCACGTCCTCGAGCTCGGGTTCGGTCGTCGCGAGGCCGGTGGCGACATTGACCACGACGGGGAAGATGCAGATCACCAGCGAGGTGAGGATGGCCGGCACGGTGCCGATCCCGAACCAGACGACGAAGACCGGGACCAGCGCGACCTTGGGGATCGAGTAGAAGCCGACCAGCATCGGGTAGCACGCGTTGTACAGCACCTTCGACGACCCGATGACCGCGCCGATGATCACGCCGCACAGCACGCCCCCGGCGAAGCCGGTCGTCGTCGTCATCAGGGTCTGGAGCCCGTGCCGCCGGATGCCGTGGAACTGCTCGACCAGGACGACGACGAACTCGCTCGGCCGCGGCAGGATGAAGTCCGGGATGCCGGTGACCAGGCACATCAGCTCCCAGAAAACGAAGAATCCGAGGATGATCAGCGCCGACCAGAGCCAGTTCAGATTCTTGAGCTTGTTCATGGTCCCGGCGCTTCCCCGACGGTCTCGTCGAGTTGGAAATGTTCGATCCGGGCGCGCAGATCGTGGATCAGCTGCACCGCGGTATCGCGGAACAGGTCGTCGAGCGCGCGCGGCCGGGGCAGGTCGACCCGGCGGTCGAAGATGATCCGTCCGGGCCGGGCGCTCATCACCACCACCCGGTCGGCGAGATAGACCGCCTCGCGCAGATCGTGCGTCACCAGGAGGACGGTGGGGCGCCGGTCCATCCAGAGCGCCTGCAATACGCCCCACAGCTCCTCGCGGGTGAAAGCGTCCAGCGCGCCGAACGGCTCGTCCAGCAGCAGCAGGCTGGGTTCGTGGATCAGCGCGCGGCAGAGCGAGGCGCGCTGCAGCATCCCGCCGGACAGCTGCCAGGGGAACTGGCGGCTGAACCCGTGCAGACCGACGCGGCGCAGAAGCGCCTCCGCGCGGGCGGTATTCCGTTCCCTGTCGCGGCGGAAATTCTCCCGATAGGGGCGCACGATCTTGAGCGGCAGCAGGACGTTGTCGATCGTCCTGCGCCACGGCAGCATGGTCGGGTTCTGGAAGGCCATGCCGACGATCTTGATCGGCCGGGTCACCACCTCGCCGGCGACCGACACCTCGCCCTCGGTCGCCGGGTTCAGCCCGGAGACCAGCTTCATCAGGGTCGACTTGCCGCAGCCGCTGGGTCCGACGATGGCGACGAACTCGCCGGCTTCGATGGCGAGCTCCGTGTTCTTGAGCGCAAGCGTGCCGGTTTCGGGATCGCCGTAGCGAAGCGCGACATCGCGGAGAGCGACGGGCGCGCCGGCCGACGACCCCGACCCGGCCGGCGGATCGTCGTCTTCCGCCGGCCGGGCCTGAGCCAACTCGTTCATCGGCCCATGCGGTCCTTCAGGGCCGGCAGGAAGCGCGACTGGAATACCTCGTCCGGCTCCGGCGTCCGTTTCAGCTTGAACGCCTTGGCGACGATATCGATCGACCGCTTGAGCCGGGCGGGATCGGTATCGCCCATGCCGATCTTCTTCATCTCGGGCGACAGGATGAGATGTTTCAGCGTCGCCAGCAGCCGTTCCTTTTCCGAATTCCGCTTGAGCAGCGGTTCGCGGCGCATCACCGCGTCGAGCCCGACCTCCGGGTTCGCCACGACCTCCCAGAACGCCTTGTTGATCGCGCCGACCATGCCTTTGACCTTGTCGGGATGCTTGTCGAGCATTTCCTGGCTGACCATGACGGCGTTGGAATAGAGATCCATGCCGAAATCGGCGAACCGCATGAAATCCAGGTCCTTGTCGGGATTCATGCCCACGCGCAGGGCGTCGAACAGAACCGTCAGGTGGTAGCCCGATACGCCCTGCACCTTGCCCTGCTTGAGCATGGTGACCCGCAGATTGGGCTTCATGTGCTGCCAGTTGACTTTCGACGCATCGATGCCCGCGATATTGGCGAAGGCGGGAAACAGCTTGAACGCGCCGTCGTTGACCGGCGCGCCGAGGGTCATGCCCTCGAGCTGCCCGGGCTTCATGATCTTGGCCGTCTTGGGCGTCGCGATGACGAACGGCGTCTGGTTGTAGATCATGTAGACCGCGACCGGCTGCTTGCCCTTGTTCTTCGAGGCAAACCGCGTGATCGCGTTGATGTCGCCGAACCCCGCATCGTAGGCGGTGCTCGCCACCTTGGGCACCGCGGCGCCCGAACCCGCCCCCTGGTCGAGCTGGATGTCGATGCCGGCCTGCTTGAAATACCCCTTGTCGTCGGCCAGGAAGAACCACGCCTGCGGGCCCTGGAACTTCCAGTTGAGGATGAAGCGGACCTTGAGCGGATCGGCCGCCTGCGCGGGCCCCGGAATCCCGCCGGCCAGCGCGGCGGCCATCGCGAGGCCGAGCAGCGCGGAAACCCCGCGCCGCGAAATATGCGAAGTCATGGACCGTCTCCCTTTCGTCTTGTCGTTTTCGGACCGGCGGAACCGCCGAACCATCGGCGGTTTCGTATCGGCCGCGCCCATTATCCGCCCGAACCGCGCCAACCGCCAAGCGACTTCTGGGGCAATGTCCGACGGGACGCGGCCCCCCCTCACCCCGGCCCTCTCCCCGCTGGGGAGAGGGAGACTCGCGGCGCCGCCTCCTCCCTCCTCATCTTCTCCCCTCCCGCTTGCGGGAGGGGCCGGGGGAGGGTGGGCCGGGCGGCACACCGGCTAGTGTCGTGTTTTCGAAGTTTCCATCCCCTTCCACGGCACACCACCCAGTCATGCCCGGACTTGTTCCACTGCTGTCCGGTTTAGATTGGCTGGATGGGGTGCAAGAGGTTGGTACAGGCGGGTTTTCGGCCCTTCCGCCGGATCGGGACACGGATTGCGGCCGGGCCGCACCAGCCGTCCTTGTCCCCCCGCTGTCACCCCGGACTTGTTCCGGGGTCCAGACTGTCAGGCACCGCTGTCGCCCGGCTTTCCCCGGATCGGGGTCCGGGGCGAGCCTGGACCCCGGAACAAGTCCGGGCATGACGGAGGGAGGGATGCCGACCTACGGGGACCCCCTCACCCCGACCCTCTCCCCCACGGGGGAGAGGGAGATTCGCGGCGCCGCCTCCCCCTCCTCACCTTCCCCCCTCCCGCTTGCGGGAGGGGCCGGGGGAGGGCGGACCGGGCGGGGTCAGCGTTTCGCGAGGGCGCGCGCGATGTCTCCTGAGCGGGCGATGAAGCCGTACATGTTGCGGATCTGGTACTTGACCGCCCGCACGACATAGCCGGGCGACACGGTGGCCGAGCAATCGTCGATCAATATGCAGTCGTAGCCGAGAAAGCCGGCGTCCTGCATTGTCGCGAGCACGCACCGGTCGACGTTGACGCCGGCGAACAAGAGGGTCCTCGCGTCGAGATTTCTGAGCACGCTGTCGAGCTCGTTGTCCCAGAAGCCGCTCAGCCGGTACTTGTCGACCCGGATGTCGCTCCGCGCGGGCTCCAGGTCGTCGCAGATGCGCGCTCCCCAGCCGCCCTTCCGGAGAACCGGCGCGCGCCCGCCCTCCGGCATGTCGCCATAACCGACGCCGTCGCCCGCTGGATTCCCGGAGTGCAGAACGGTGGGGTTCAGGTTCATCAGATCCGCCCGGTTTCCCCAGTTCAGCCAGATCACCTTGACGCGCGCCTTGCGCAGCACCGGCAGGAAGGCGTTGAGCGGGTCGATCGGCGCGCGGACCGGAGAGATGTCGATCCCGCGCGAGGAAAACCAGCCGCCCGCCGAGCAGAAATCGTTCTGCATGTCGATGACGACCATGACGGTCCGGTTGAGGTCGATGGTCAGGGACTGGGGATCGGCCTCGAAGGACAGCGGCCGCGGCGGGCCGACCGGGCGCACCAGATCGGCATGATCCGCGCTGACGCCCCATGAATTTTCCGGCGTGGCGCCGAGCCTGCGTCGCCCGCCGCGTTTCTCGTTCGTCATCGCAATGCCGTTCTATCGCCGCGCCGGCCCGGTCACAACTCCCGGGCGGCGTATCGTGCGGCCCCCCCTCACCCTGACCCTCTCCCCCACGGGGGGAGAGGGGACGCTGTTGCCGACTCCTCGGCTCATCTTCTCCCCTCCCGCTTGCGGGAGGGGTCGGGGGAGGGTGGGCCGGGCGGGCGGTGCGCGGGTTCTCCCGCCCCGCCCCATTCCTCGTCATGCCCGGACTTGTTCCACTGCTGTCCGGTTTAACTTCGGGACGGGCTCCGCGCCGATGGGCTGGACCGTCTCCACCCCCCTGTTGTCACCCCGGATCAAGTCCGGGGTGACAACAGGGGGACAAGGACGGCGGGTGTGGGCGGGCTGCAATCCGTGTCCCGATCCGGCCAATCTAAACCGGACAGCAGTGGACTTGTTCCGGGCATCCACGTCCCTCCACCGCCCCGCCCGCAGCCTCGGCGGGTCGGGCATGGTAGGTTCCCCCGCCCCGCCGCCCCGCCACCAGACGGTACGCCGGTTTGAGTTCTCCTGTCCGCCTCGCCTCCTTCCACGCGCTTCCGGGCGCGGTGCGGGCGGCGTTCTGGTTCATCGCCGCGGGCACGCTGTTCCTCTTGATGATGGCGCTGTCGCGGCTGGTGACCGACGAGCTCCACGTCATGCTGGTGGTGTTCTGGCGCGCCGCCTTCGGCCTGGTGGCGATGGCGCCCTGGCTCGCGCGGCGCGGGTTCTCCGCGCTGGCGACGCGCAAGCTTCGCTACCACGTGCTCCGCACCGCGCTCAGCTATGGCGGGCTGCTCTGCGTCTTCTACGCCGTCACCATGCTGCCGATCGCCGACATCACCGCGATCACCTTCATCCGCCCGGTGGTCGCGACCCTGCTCGCGATCATGATCCTCAGGGAGAAGTCCCAGGCGCGGCGCTGGATCGCCATCGCGGTCGGCATCGTCGGCGCGACGATCATCGTCCGCCCCGGCTTCCAGGAGCTCAACCCGGGCGTCTTCCTGGTGTTCGGGCTGGTGCTGGTGGGCGCGACGCACGCCATCCTCGCACGCTACATCGTGCGCTACGACCACCCGGACACGGTGGCGATGTACATGGTGATTTTCCTGCTGCTGTTCTCCGCCGGGCCGGCGGTCGCGGTGTGGCAGTGGCCGAGCCTCGACCATCTCCCCTATCTGGCGGCGATCGGGTTCTTCGGCACCTTCAGCCAGCGCTGCCTCGCCCGCGCGTTCCACGCGGCGGACGCGTCGGTGGTGGTCTCGTTCGACTATCTCCGCCTCCCCATCGCGGCGCTGATCGGCTTCCTGTTCTTCGCCGAGATCCCCGATATCTGGGTGTGGGCCGGGGCCGGGACGATCTGCGTGTCCTCGATCCTGCTGGCGCGGGGCGAATCGGCGGCCGAGCGCCGGGCCGGTTCGCCGCCGTGACCGCGCGGTTCCTCGACCGCCTGCCGCCCTCCGCCCGAGCCGGACCTCTTGCTGTTCGCCGGCGAGTTTCTTGCCGGGCCGATCCTGCTCGCGCTCGCCACGGAGATCGCGCTCAAGGCCTGGCGGTGCCGGGAGCGGCGGGGAGCGCCCGAGCACGGCCACGATCTGCTGAAGCTGTTCGAGAAGTTGAGCCCCGATGCGCGAAACAGCCTCGAAGCGGCATGGCTGGAGCGGCCGCCGCCCCCCGGCCGGGCGGACGAAGAAGAGGGTGCCGCAGCGCCGCGGGAGGCCCGGCCCGGCCGGCGGCGGAACGGGGCCGCGGTACGTCCAACTACCCTTCCTGCTGAAGGTCGGCAGCTCCCGCGCGATCCTCTCCTCGGACCAGGTCGTTCCGCGCACTGGAGAGGATCGCGGCGTATGTTTGGCCTGGGCCCTGCGGACCTTGGCCGCGCGCCAGCGTGCGGATTTTCGCTTGGCCACGACCCGAGCTCAGCCGTTTCTTCAGGCCGCCGTCTCGCGCCGGCGTTCCTGCGCCAGATCGAAGGCCCCCTGCATCCGCAGCCAATGCCGAGCGGTGCTCCAGCCCAGCCGTTCCAGCGCGAGCGCGGTGCGTGCCGTCAGCGCGATCCGCCCGGACAGCAGGCGATGCAGGGTGCTGCGGTCCATGCCCAGCCTGTCGGCCAGTTCCGTCACTGTCAGGCCGGCTTCCTCGAGACAGTCGCGGATGCTCTCGCCGGGATGCGCGGGATGATGCAGCGTCATCGTTCGTCCTCGTCTAGTGGTAGTCGACCAGGTCCACATCGACGGTTTCGCCGGCTTCGAAGCGGAAGATCAGGCGCCAGTTTCTCGTCACGCGGATGCTCCACCAGCCTGCCAGATCGCCACTCAGCGCGTGCAGCCGATAACCCGGCAGATCGAGATCCCGCGGCTCGGCGGCTTCGGACAGGTGATCCAGCCGCAAGCTCAGCCGCCTGGCCATCTCTGGCGGCAGCCCGCGGGGGTCGTCGGCTTCCCAGAATCGCCGCAGCGCTTTGTGCTTGATCCGTATGGCGCACACCATGCCGCACTGTGGTGCGGCATGCAACCCATCCCTGCGGCCTCAATGTCCTGGGCAGCGCCGAGATCGTGGACTTTAGGAAAAATAAAAATCTATAATATGAAAATATCATTTTTTATTGTTGACAATTGCTACAAATATGCTAAAAAGGGATTTATATGAGGAATTAGTCCTCATGAAACAAGAAAAAGGAGAAAACCATGAACGAAATTGTTAACCCTGACGTCGCGAAGGCTGTCCGAGCTCTTTACGAAGAGAATCCCCACGCGACCCGCCTGTTCGACTGGACCGCATCTCTCGAACGCGATGCCTACGAAACCACCGTCGAGCGATTCATGCGGAAGCTTGAAATCTCGCGCGGCGAGGCAATCAACCTGGCGCGCGAACTGGAAGAAGCGGGCTGCGGCGAATTTATCGTCGGAAGAAAGGGATGGTCATCGCGTTTCAAGTGGGCGTACAGCCGCGTGAATCTCGGCCTAGTCGCCTCTGGCGAGGCCGAGGAGCTCGAGGAAACCTCCGATCCTATTTCCGAGGAGGAGGAGGAAGCCTCGGAACCCCGAGAAGGCGGCGAACAACATCTGACGATACACATGGCCAAGATCCGGCTGGCCCAATCCCTGGGCGTGGAACCAAGCCAGATCTCCATCGAGATTCGCGTTTAGCTGGTGACGGCCCCTATCGCCGGACAGCTTCAGGCGGCGGGGGCCGCACGCGCCCTCGCGAAGTCGCATAGTACATGGTGATCTTCCTCCTTCTGTTCTCCGCCGGTCCGGCGGTCGCGGTGTGGCAATGGCCGAGCCTCGACCATGTCCCCTATCTGGCGGCGATCGGGTTTTTCGGGACCTTCAGCCAGCGCTGTCTCGCCCGCGCGTTCCACGCGGCGGACGCATCGGTGGTGGTCTCGTTCGACTATCTGCGCCTCCCCATCGCGGCGCTGATCGGCTTCCTGTTCTTCGCCGAGATCCCCGACATCTGGGTGTGGGCCGGGGCCGGGACGATCTGCGTATCCTCGATCCTGCTGGCGCGGGGCGAATCGGCGGCCGAGCGCCGGGCCGGTTCGCCGCCGTGACCGGGCGGTTCTTCGACCGCCTGCCGGGCGCGCTCCGGGGCGCGCTCTGGATGCTGCTGGCCGCGGTGTTCTTCTCCGCCATGACGGCCCTCATCCGCTACCTCGCGGAGATCGGATTCCACCCGCTGATGACCTCGTTCTACCGCAGCGTCATCGGGCTCGCGCTGCTGGCGCCGTTCTTCCTGAGGCGCGGGACGGCGGGGCTGAGGACGCAGCGTCACTTCCTGTTCATGTCGCGCGGCATGGCCTCGGCGATCGCCCAGGCGGCGTTCTTCGTCTCGGTCGCGCTCCTGCCGCTGGCGGATGCGGTCTCGCTCACCTTCACCGCGCCGCTGTTCGGCGCGCTGCTGGCCGTCCTGTTCCTGGGCGAGACGGTGGATGCGCGCCGGGCGGCGGTGCTCGCCGCGGGGTTCCTCGGCGTCCTGATCATCCTCCGGCCGGGCTTCAAGGACGTCGACTGGCAGTTCGCGATGCCGCTGCTCGCGGCCTTCGGCATGGCGGTGATCTGGGTGCTGGTGAAGCAGCTCGCCGCGACCGAGACGACCGAGAAGATCGTCTTCTACATGATCCTATACACCGTGCCGGTCAGCTTCGCGATGGCGCTGTTCGTCTGGCAGACCCCGACATGGGAGCACCTGGCGTGGCTGGTCGTCACCGCGCTGGTCGCCAATGCCGGCCAGTTCGCGATGACCAACAGCTACCGCGCGGCGGAGGCGACGGCGGTCTTCCCGTTCGACTTCGCGAGGCTTCCCTTCACCGCGCTGCTCGCCTGGGTCGTCTTCGCCGAGGCGCTCGACCTCTGGACCTGGCTCGGCGCGCTGGCGATCTTCGCCGCCTCGGCGCAGCAGATGCGCTCCGAATCGCGGCGCGGCCCCGCGGAGCCCGGCAAGTGATCCGGGGCCGGTTCCGCGCCCTGCCGGCGAACGCCCAGGGTGCGCTCTGGATCCTGATCGGCTCGTTGTTCCTGTCGGCCAACGACGCCGTGGTGAAGACGCTGGGGGCCGACTTCCACCCGATCCAGATGGCGCTCTTCCGCTACGCGATCGGGATGGTTCTGCTGCTGCCTTGGTTCGTGAAGGCGGGGCGCGAGGCCTGGCGCACCGAACGCATGCGAACCCATTTCGCGCGAGCCGTGGTCGCGGGCATCGGCCAGGCGGCGGTCTATTACGGGGTGATCCACCTCTATCTCGCGGACGCGACCGCGGTCGCGTTCACCCGGCCCCTGTTCCTGACCCTGCTGGCGGTGCTGTTCCTGGGCGAAATCGTCGGCTGGCGGCGATGGTCGGCGACCGCCTTCGGCTTCGCCGGCGTGCTGGTCATGGTGCGGCCGGGCGGGGCCGAGTTCGACATCGCCTGGGCGGTGGCGCTGGTCGCCGCCGTCCTGTTCGCGCTCGGCATCGTCTTCATCCGGCGGCTCGCCGCCACCGAGCCCTCGGTCCGCATCCTGTTCTACTACCACGTCTTCGGGATCGTCCTGTTCGTCGGCCCGAGCGCCGCGGTCTGGCAGCCGCCGGCGCCCGACCAGCTCGGCCTGCTCATGGCGATCGGCGCGCTCACCTGCGTCGGCATGGTCTGCTTCGTCCAGGGCTTCAGCATCGGCGAGGCGAGCTTCGTCGGCCCGTTCGAGTATCTCCGGCTGCTCTACGCCGCGGCGATCGGCTTCTGGCTGTTCGCCGAGATCCCCTCGGTCTGGACCGGAATCGGCGCCGCGATGATCGTCGCCAGCGCCCTCTACATCGCGCGAAGGTAGGGGGGCGATAGCGGGCGTCCCCGTGGGGGAGAGGGAGAGTCGCGGCGCCGTCTCCCCCTCCTCATCTTCCCCCCTCCCGCTTGCGGGAGGGGCCGGGGGAGGGCGGGCCGGGCGTCGCGGGCGCCCGCCACATCGCGCGGCGAACGGTCAACCCCCCGCCGCGTGGCGCTCGCGGTCGATGAAGAAGCGCGTCAGGATTTCGACCGATCCCTCCAGCTTGGCGATGCGCTCGGCGAGATCGCCGATCCGCCGGTCCATCGCCCGCATGTCGCGTTGCAGGTTCCACAGAAACCCGAGGATCGCCACCACGCCCGCGAGCGTCGCATAGTCGAGCGCTTCGTTCATGTTTTCTACTTAAGGTAACGCCCGCGCCCTGTCCAGCCCGAAGCGAAATCCCCCTCACCCTGACCCTCTCCCCGGTGGGGAGAGGGAATTTTCTCGCCCACCCCGCCTCATCTTCTCCCCTCCCGATTGCCCCGGATCGCGGTCCGGGGCTTCCGGTCGTTCACCCCGCGCTCTCCGCGTGCCCGTCACAACGCCCTGATCCGGCGGGAGAAGACGCGGTGCATGTCGTTGACGTGGCGGGCGAGCCAGTCGTGCTGGCGGGGCCAGTCGGCTTCGTCCTCCGGGTCGGCGTCGTGGAGATAGCACGACACCCGGCAATCGCGGGATTCGGGCAGGCGGTCCCATTCGAGCGGGTAGCCGAGCTCCTGCTCGATCTCCTCCTTCTGGCGTTCGAGGAGGTCGAAATGCTTCTTGGCGTTGACGCCGGAGACGAAGAGCTGCACGCGGACATGGCGCTTGGTGTGCGTGGTGGTCGCGGCGATGCCGAAACCGCTGCGGCCCAGGCGGTAGACCATCTGCGGCTTCCACAGCGCCTGGCGGGCGCCGGAGACCGGACCGCCGGCGGCGTCGAGCCGGTCGAGGAACCGGGTCCAGTATTCCTTCTGCCGGAAGCTTCGGACCACCGCCGCGCCCTCGCCCATCGCCGGGAGCGGCCCGGTCGCCGGGCGTCCCCGGCCGTTGGGCCGGGAGACGACGTTGAATTTCGGCGCGACGGGCGAGTCGGCGATCTTCCAGAGCTCGATCTCGAGCCCGAAGAACTGCACCTCGCCGCCGGCGATCCGGTTCAGCCAGTCGAGCGCCTGGCGGTGCTCCTCGGTGAAGCCGCGCGCCAGCCACACCACGACCCCCGCCCCGAGACCGGCGGCGTAGGTGATCGACTGGCCGAGATGGATGTGGTTGGTGCGGCCCAGCTGGTTCTCGATCAGCACCCGGGCGTCGGTGCCGGCCTCGCGGCAGACGATGTCCGCGCGATACTGCCCGACCGTCCGCTCCTGCGCTTCCAGCCTGAGCCGGAACCCGAGCGCGTCGCCGAGAATGCTGAGATTGTCCGGCTCCGCGAGCCACGGGGTGAACCCCTCCGGCTCGTTGCTCCAGACGGTTTCGAGAGTGACGCGCTCAAGGCGGCCCAGGGAACGCTCGGACATTGCGGCAGTCTCCTCCTTGCAGGCATGGGACGCAAAAGGGGCGCCGGAATCTCCGGCGCCCCCATTTCGCGTAGTGTGGGCAATTTACCCCAAATCGTGTCCCGAGTCAAGAAAAATATGCCTGTTCAGGATATTTTTTTCCGTAACCCTCGGATTTTACGGCATTTTTCTCTCTTCCCGATTCCTCCCGAAGAACGGCCGCCAGACGCCCGATATCGTCCCATGCGGTAATCCGGGGGAAGGGGCCGGCAGACCCCCGCCTACGCCCGCGCCGCCTCGATCGCCGCGCGCGCGTCGCCGCCGAAGCCGACGAGGGTCCGGCCGCCGAGGTCGATCACCGGGCGCTTGACCAGCTTGGGGTTGGCGAGCACCAGCGCGGCGGCGGCGGCCGGGTCGGAGATGTCGCGCCTCTCGCCGGGGATCTCGCGCCAGGTCCGGCTGCGGCGGTTGATCAGGGTTTCCGCGCCGTGCTCGCGGAGCCAGGCATCGACCGTGGGAGCGTCGACGCCCTCGGCCGCGAAATCGTGGAACCGGTAGGGGACGCCGCGCCCGTCGAGCCACTTGCGCGCCGCCCGGCAGCTGTCGCAGTTGCCGAGCCCGTAGACCACGAGCGCGTCAGCCATGGCCGCGCACCGTCTCTTCGAGGAGGTCGAGCGCGGCCTTCGCGAAGGCCCACATATTGGCCTCCCGGTCGGCGTCGCCGGTGCCGATGGTGAGCTGGCGCTCGACCGGGCCCGAGACCGCGAAGCAGCAATGCCCCGCCGGGTCGCCGTAGCTGTTGCCGGTGGGGCCGGCGGCGCCGGTCTCGGCGAGCGACCAGTCGGTGCCGAGCCGCTCGCGGATCGCCCGCGCGGCGGCGAGCGCGTAGACCTCCGTCGAGCCGGGCTGGAGCGCCTCCTCCTCCGAGAAGCGGAGGAGCGCGCGCCGCGCGTCGCGGGTGTAGACCACCCCGCCGCCCATGAAATAGGCCGACGCGCCGGGGATCGACAGCAGCGACGCCGAGATCAGCCCGCCCGCCGCCGATTCCGAGACCGCGACCGTCTCCCCGCGTTCCTTGAGCAGCGCGGCGAGCGACCGCGACATCGACGAGAGTTCATTCATGTCCATTCCCTTCGCGGCCCCACTTGTCATGGGTCGCTATATAGCATTTTCCGACCTTATCGGTTCACGAAGACCCTCCCCCGGCCCCTCCCGCAAGCGGGAGGGGAGAAGGAAAGGAAAGGTCGGCGCCGCAACTCTCCCTCTCCCCGGCGGGGGGAGGGCCGGGGTGCGGGGGTCGGCCGCCGCGCCCCCGTCGTCCGATCAGAGCGAGCGCCAGTCGAAATTCGCCTCGAACGCCGCCGCCGCCCGGTAGATCGTCGGCTCGTCCCACCAGCGGCCGGTGATCATCAGCCCGACCGGAAGGCCGTCCACCGTGCCGCAGGGCACCGACATCGAGGGCTGGCCGGTGTAGTTGTAGGTCGGGCAGTTGGCCAGCATGTTCCAGGCGTGGTCGCAATATTCCGCGATCGAGGCGTCCGCCGCTGGGAAGGGCTGCGCCACCAGCGGCACGGTGGGCATCAGGAGAAGGTCGTAATCCTCCATCAGCCGGGCGAACCCGTCCTTCGCCTTGCGTTGCAGATTCATCCCCTTGGCGTAGACCCGCCCGCCCAGCTTTTCCATGTACCAGGCCCCCAGCAGGGTGAACACGCGGACGGTCGGCGGCAGCTCGCCGCCGCGGTCGGTCCAGCCGTTGGCGCGGTCGAGCGCGCTGCCGACATAGAGGCCGGGCAGGCCGTAGAACACGCCGCCTTGCAGCATCATCTCGCGGGCGAGCCCCTCGGCCAGCGCCGGCAGGTACATGATTGCGGCCTCGCGGTGCAGCGGGAACGAGACGGTCTCGACCGCCGCGCCGAGCTCGCCGAACCGGGCGCAGGCGGCGCGCACGACCGAGTCCGATTCCGCCTGGGAGCCGGGATGGTCGAACCCGTCCTCGATCACCGCGATCCGCAGCCCCGAAACGCCGCCTTCCAGCATCTCCGAATAGGGATGGGTGACGACGTCGCGCTGGCGTCCGTCGATTCCGTCCGGTCCCGCGATGGCTTCCAGCATCAGCGCGTTGTCGGCGACCGTCGCGGTCATCGGCCCGACATGGTCGATGGCCGCCTCGATCCCCAGCACCCCGGTATAGGGCACCAGGCCGTAGGTCGGCTTCATGCCGTAGACGCCGCAGAACGAGGCCGGCATCCGGATCGACCCGCCCTGGTCGCCGCCGATCGCCATGTCGACCTCGCCGGCCGCCACCAGCGCGGCGCTGCCCGAAGACGAGCCGCCGGCGCTGTAGCCCATCCGGTGCGGGTTGTGGCAGGGGCCGGTCGCGTTGCTATGGCTGCTGCCCGACAGGCAGTAGTTCTCGCAATGCGCCTTGCCGAGGATCGTCGCGCCGGCGTCCAAGAGGCGCGTCGCGATGGTGGCGTCGACCTCGGGAACGTAGCCCTCGAGGATCGAGGTTCCGTTCATCATCGGCACGCCGGCCAGCATGACGTTGTCCTTCAGCGCCACCGTCTTGCCCTTCAGCCTGCCTTCGGGCGCGCCCTCGACCCGGCTCTTGTAGTACCAGGCGTTGTACTCGTTCTCCTCGCCGTCGGGCCGGTAGCCGGGGGTGCGCGGGTATTTCACCTCCGGCAGGTAGTCCGGCATCTTCTGCTGCGCATCCGCCATCGCCGCCATTGGGGCCAGCAGCGCGCTGTATTCCCCGGCTTCCGCGTCGGTCAGCTCAATGCCGAGCGAGCGGGCGAGATCCCGCAATTCCGAAGCGTTGGGCCCCTTGATCGTCATCTTCTCGTTCCTCCCTTTTTTCCACCGTCGCGGTCGACGCAGCCTGCCCCCGAGAAGGCGGAAGATCTATGCGGCGGCGATTCGCTCGATCTGAATGGCGCTCTCCAGATGGCGCGACCGCGCGAGGTCGAAGGCCAGCTGCATGCCGAGCCACGTTTCAGGGGTCGATCCGAAGGCCTTCGAAAGACGATAGGCCATCTCGATCGAGACGGACGCCTTCTCGTTGACGAGATTGGACAGCGTCTGGCGGCCGATACCGAGGCGCCTTGCGCCTTCGGTGACCGACAAACCCAAGGGCTTCAGGCAGTCCTCGCGAACGATGGCGCCGGGATGGACGGGATTGTTCATTGCCACGGCCGGGACTCCTAGTGGTAATCCAGATAGTCGACATCGACGGCGTGCCCGTCCTCGAACCGGAACGTCACCCGCCAGTTGCCCGAGACCGTCACCGCATGCCGTCCCCGCAGGCGGCCCTTGAGCGGGTGCAGCCGGAAACCGGGGATATCCATGCCGTCCGGACCGGTGCTTCGGTCAAGGGCGGTGAGGATGCGCAGGAGCTTCGGAACATGCCCCTGGTCGACCTTCGACGATCCGCCGCGCTCGTAGAGCTCCCGCATGCCGCGATGCCGGAAAGACCCGATCACCGACGCAGTGTACGGTGTCTATCGACAATGGTCAATTTGAGAAGGGCCGGGTTGGGGGCTAAGCGCTGCCCACGCCGAACAGCCTTGCGGCGGTGCCGCCGAGGATCGCCTCGGTCGCGGCCTCGCCGAGGTTCGACTCGTGCACCACGCGGGACGGCTCCAGGTCTCCGATGGAGAACGGGTAGTCGGAGCCCAGCACCACCCGGTCGGCGCCGACCAAATCGACCAGGTAGCGGAGCGCCGGCGGGTCGTAGACGATCGAGTCGAAATACATCCGCTTGAGCCCCTCGCGGGGATCGTGGGCGAGCGTGTCGTCCTCCGCGTGGTTCTTGCAGATCCGGCCCAGGACATAGGGCAGCGCCGCGCCGCCGAGCGAGAGCACGAGGTTCATGCCGGGAAAGCGGAACATGTGCCCGGCATAGAGCAGCCGCGCCACCGCGATGGTTTCGTCGGTGACGCGGCCGACCGCGTTCATCATCCCGAAATCGTGCAGCCGGTCGTCGTCGCTGCCGAACATCGGGTGGATATAGAGCGTGGCGCCGAGGTCGGAGGCCGCCTGCCAGAACGGATCGAGGTCCGGGTCGTCGAGCTTGCCCGCGCCGCCCTTGGGCTGGGTGCCGATCATCGCACCGGAGAAGCCTTGCCCCATCGCCTCTTCCAGCGCCCGGGCGGCGGTCTCGCCGTCCTGCAAGGGCACGGTGGCGAGCGGCAGGAAGCCCCGGTTGTCGCCCGCCGCGCGCGCGAGATGCCCGTTCACGAAGCGGCTCCAGGCGAGCCCCTCGTCGGCCGGGATGCCGTAGCCGAAGGAATCGAGCCAGCCCGCGCAGACCTGGCGGTCGACCGACTGCTCCGCCATCCAGGCGAGCCTCGGCTCGACGGCGCGCAGGCCGGGCATTACCGGGCGGGTCGGCGTTCCGCCGGCGAAGGCAAGGCGGTACTTCCCGTCTTCCGCCAGCAGCTCGACCGAGGGGAACGACTCGCGGCCGCTCACCAGGTCGTCCAGCATCGCCTCCGGGACGTGGTGCGAGTGGGTGTCGATGATCATCCGGTCTGCTCCTGTTTGCGGTGGATCGCGGCCTCGATGTCGCAGAGCCGCATCGGCAGCTCGGTAAGGCCGATGCCGAGCGGCGCCAGCGCGTCGTTGACCGCGCTGGCGATCGCCGCGGGCGCGCCGAGATAGCCGCCCTCGCCGGAGCCCTTCTGGCCGAGCGAGGTCCGGGGCGAGGGGGTGCAGTGCTCGACGTCCCGCACCATCGGGATCTCGTGCGCCGACGGCAGGAGGTAGTCGACGAAGGAGCCGGAGAGGAACTGCCCGTCCCCGTCATAGGCGAATTTCTCGTATAGCGCCGCGCCGATGCCGTGCGCCAGCCCGCCGATAATCATGCCGCGCACGATGTCGGGGTTGATGACCGTGCCGCAGTCGTGGCCGATGGCGTAGTCGAGCACCTCGACCTTGCCGGTGCCGGGGTCGATCTCGACATAGGGGATATGCGCCTGGAACGAGAAGCAGGGGTAGAGCTGGATCTCCTTCTTCTCGTTCGGGAGCTGGCCCGAGGCGCCGGGCACCTGGAGCACCGAGAACTCCTGAAGGCAGGGCTCGGTGTCGGGCGGCAGGCGGTGGAACTGGCGGTGGGCGATGGACGCGATGTCGTTCCACTCCAGCTTGCGCGCCGGTTCGCCGCGGACGAAGAAAATGCCCGCCTGGTACTCCACCCGGTCCTCTCCGACGCCGAGATTGTAGGCGGCGATCCTGACCATCCTGGCCCTGATCTTGCGCGCCGCTTCCGACGTCGCGCTGCCCAGCACGATCGCCATCCGGCTCGCCACCGGGCTTCTGGTGGGCAGCGCCTCCAGCGAATCGGCATGGGTGACGCGGATCGTGTCGGGGTCGCGTTCCAGCTCCTCGCCGGCGACGGTGGCGATCAGCGTCTCGTGGCCCTGGCCCGAAGTCGTCGTCGACATGACCGCGGTGACGTTGCCGTGCATGTCGACCCGCATCAGGCAGGATTCGACGAAGGTGGTGATCTCCAGCTTCTCGTTCAGCAGCTGCTCGAAGATGTTGTTGCCGCCGCCGGGCTCGAGACAGGTGGCGATGCCGATGCCGGCGAGCCTGCCCGCCGCCCGCGCGGCGTCGCGCCTCGCCACCAGCGCGTCGTAATCGGCGAGGCCGAGCGCCTTGTCCAGCACCGCGTGGTAGTCGCCCGAGTCGTACTCGGTGCCGGTCGGGATGCGCCACGGGAACTCATCGCTCCCGATCAGGTTGCGGCGGCGGAGCTCGATCCGGTCGATGCCGAGATGCCGGGCGACGAGGTCGACGCCGGTCTCGATCGTGAAGTTGGTCGGCGACTGGCCGAAGCCCCTGACCGGCACCTGCCCGGTCTTGTTGGAGGTCACCGAGATCGCCTCGTAGGCGACGCTGGAGAGCCGGTAGGGGCCGACCAGGGCGGTGATCGGCTTGCCGAGCTGGAGCGGTCCGCGCCCGGGATAGGCGCCCACGTCGTCGATCGCGCGGAGCTTCATCGAATGGATCGTGCCGTCGCCGTCGAAGGCGAGCGTCACGTCGAACAGGCGGTCCGGCCCGTGCGCGTCGCCGCCCGACATGTTGTCCAGCCGGTCCTCGATCAGCCGCACCGGCACACCCAGCTTGCGCGCGAGATAGGCGGTAATCACGGTGTGCTTGATGCCGCGCTTGACGCCGTAGCTGCCGCCCACGTCGACGTCGTTATGCACACGGACCGAATTGCTCGGAATCCCGAGCGCGTTCGCGATCTGCTCCTGGTAGTTGGGCATCTGGATCGACGCCCAGACGTCGAGGATCTCCCTGACCGGGTCCCATCGGGAGACCACGCCGAAGGTCTCGATCGGCACCGTCGACGAGCGCCCCCAGCGCGCCCGGTAGGACAGCGTGTGCTCCGCCTTCGCGAAATCGTCGGCGACCGGCCCCCATTCGAAGCTCTTGCGCACCAGCACGTTGCTGCCGTGGTCGGGATGGACCAGCGGCGAACCGGGTTCCAGCAGGGATTCGATCCCGACCGCGGCCGGCAGCGGCTCGTAGTCGACCTCGACCAGCTCGGCCGCGTCCTCGGCGAGATAGCGCGAATCGGCGACCACGGCGGCGACCCACTCGCCGGCATAGCGGGTCATGCCGACGGCGAGCGGGAACCACCTGACATTCGGAATGTCGAGCCCGTTGAACAGCGGCGCGGTCTCCGAAGCGAGCTCGTCCCCGGTCAGCACCGCCTGCACGCCCGGGCTCGCCAGCGCGCGGCTCGCGTCGATGGAGCGGATATCGGCGCGCGGGTGCGGGCTTGCCACCAGGGCCACGTGCTTCATCCCCGGCACCGCGACGTCCGCCGCGAAGCGCCCCTTGCCCGCGACGAAGCGCCCGTCCTCCTTGGTGCGGCGCTTGCGCGAGACGTAGCGGTAGTTGGCGCCCCGATCGCTCACGCCACGTCCCCGCGGCGCCGCGCGGCGCAGAGCGCGACCGCCTCGACGATCTGGGTGTAGCCGGTGCAGCGGCAGAGATTGCCGGAAATCGCCTCCCGGATCTCGCCGGTTCCGGGCGCCGGGTTCTCCGCCAGCAGCGCGTGAGCCGCGATCAGCATGCCGGGCGTGCAGTAGCCGCACTGCATCGCGTGGCACTCCCAGAACGCGTCCTGGAGGTCGCCGATCTCGCCCGCCTTGTCCGCCAGCCCCTCCACCGTGGTGACCGCGTGGCCGTCGGCCTGGACCGCGAAGACCAGGCAGGAGCGCACCGGCACGCCGTCGAGCAGGATCGAGCACGCGCCGCACACCCCGTGCTCGCAGCCGATATGTGTGCCGGTGAGCCCGAGGATGTCGCGCAGCAGATCGACCAGCGTCATGCGCGGCATCACGCTGGCGCGGCGGACCTCCCCGTTGACCGTGACCGCGATGTCTCGGTTCATGCCAGCGCCTCGTCCCGCGCTTCGCGGATCGCGCGGCCGAGCAGGACCTGGGCGACGCGGCCGCGATAGGCGGCGGTCGCGTGCAGGTCGTCGTCGGGCTCGATCGCTCCTTCGACCGCGCCGAGCGCTGGGTCGATCGCACCGTCTTCCAATCGGGTTCCGCTCAGCGCGTCCTCAAGCGCCCCGATCCTGACCGGCCTGGGTGCGACGCCGCCGAGCGCGGCCGCGATGCGGGTGCAGCGCCCGTCCTCGTCGAGCGCGACCTGCGCCGCCGCCGCGACGATCGCGAAGTCTCCCCGGCGCGAAGCGACCTCCTGGAACCCGGTGCCGATCCGCCCGCCGTTCCAGACCGGGAAACGGGCCTCGACCAGGCATTCGTCCGGGGCGATGGCGGTGACCATCGGCGCCTCGAAGAACCCGTTCGCCGGACAGACGCGGCTTCCCCCGGTGCTCTCCGCCTCCAGCCCGGCGTCCAGCGTCACGGCCGCGAGCGGTATCTCCGCCGCCGGATCTCCGTGCGCCAGGCTGCCGCCGACGGTTCCCCGGTTGCGGGTCTGGAGGTGGCCCACGAAGCGGAGCGCCTTGGCGAGCAGCGGAAGTTCGCTCCGGATCGCCGGCGACAGCTCGGCCGCGCGCTGGCGGGTCATCGCGCCGACGGCGATACACCCGTCGCGCGCTTCGATGCCGTCGAGCCCCGCAATTCCGTCGATGTCGACCAGCAGGGCGGGGCGCGCGAGCCGCATCGCCATCAGCGGCACCAGCGTCTGCCCGCCGGCGATGATCTTGTGCTCCTCGCCGGGCCCGGCGGCCGCCAGCGCCTCGCACGCCGCCGCCACGCTGTCGGCCCGGATGTAGTCGAACTCCGCCGCTTTCATTCCCGCCCCTCTACCGGCGGCGCAACTTCTCCATCGGGGCAGGGCGGGTCAAGGTGCGGTCCGCGTCGATCTCCATCAGCAGCGGGGGCAGCAGGAAGAAATCGGCGGCGAGCGCGAGGGCGATGACCAGCGCGGTGAGCCTGCCCATGCCGGCGTTGAGCTCGAAGCTGGAGAGGCTGACCACGACGAAGCCCGCCACGAGAACCAGGGAGGTGGTGAGCAGGGCGCGGCCCACGGTGCGGAAAGCGATGCGCACCGCGTCTGGCGACGCGCACCCGAGCTCGCGCCGGGCGCGCCGGTACTTGCTCAGGAAGTGCACCGTGTCGTCGACCACGATGCCCAGCGTCATGGCCGTCACCATCGAGAGCGAGATCCCCACCTCTCCGACCGTCAGCCCCCAGATCCCGAAGCCCAGCGCGCCGGGAACCAGGTTCGGAACCAGGCTCGCGAGCCCGAGACGCAGGGATCGCAGCGCGAAGATCAGGACGAAGGAAATCCCGACCAGCGCGATGGTGGTCCCGAGCAGCATCGCGACGATGTTGCGCCGGCCGAGATAGGCGAACATCAGCGTGTCGCCGGCGCTCTCGGCGCGCGCGATGTCCGGCGCGTTGTCGGCCAGCCATCGCAAGGCGCGCCGGTCGAGGGCGATCACCTCGTTCGAAGACAGCGTCCGGATCGCCGCCGTCATCCGTGTGGCCGACTTGTCGACGTCGATCTGGTTGTTGAGATCGAGACCGGCGGGGAGAGACAACTCGTAGAGAAGCAGGTACTGCGCGGCCAGATCGTGACTCGCCGGCAGCCGGTACTCGGCGGGGTCGTCGCCGTGCATGCTCATGTTGAGGCGCCGGAAGGTATCCGTGATGACGTTGACGTGGATCGTCTCCGGCTGCGCCCGGTACCACGCGGCAAACGCCGCGACGTCGGACAGATAGGCGGGGTCGGCGATTCCCTCCGGCGCGCCCGAATCGAGCGAATACTCCATGACGTAGATGCCGGTGAGGTTCTCGACCGTGAAATCCGCGTCGCGGCGAAACTCGATGCTCTCGTCGAAATAGTGGAGGAAGACGTCGTTCAGCTCGTTGCGGGGTATCGAGGCGACCAGCGCCACCGCGATCGCTCCGAACCCCCAGAGCAATGCGCGCCGCCGGCGGATCGTGAACTCGCCGAGCGCGGCCATCGCCGCGTCGCGCCGGTCCCCGGCCGCGCGCACCCGGATCGGCAGCAGCGAGAGCAGCGCCGGCAGAAAGGTCACCGACAGCGCGAACGTCGCGCCCACCCCGAACGCGACGAAGGTGCCGAGATGACGGAGCGGCGGGACCTCGGAAAAGTTCATGCTCAGGAAGCCGAGCGCCGTGGTCAGGCAGGCGAGGAAGACCGGCTGGAGGTTCACCCGCACCGATTCGACGATCGCATCCCGCCCGGTTGCGCCGCTCCGCATGGCGTGGACCAGAGACGAAAAGATGTGCACGCAGCTGGCGATCGCGACGGTCAGCACCACGACCGGCGCGATCGCGGCGGGCGGCGTCATCGGCAGCCCGGCCCAGCCGCCGAGACCGACCGCGCTCATCACCGCCAGCGCGACGACGAGCATGATCGCGAACGTCCCGCTCAACCCTCCCGTCAGCAACACCAGCATCAGCGTCATCGCCGCGAAGGTCGCCGGGACCAGTATCTTGAGGTCGTTGAGCGACACCTCGACGAAGGTCTGGTTGAAGATCGCGAGGCCGGTCACCCGAACGTCGATTCCGGGGAAGCGCTCCCCGACCTCGTCCGCGAGCCCGCGCGCGTAGTCCGCGACCCGGGCGCCTTCGACCATTTTGTCCACGCCCGGCAGATGCACCGTGACGTTTATGCCGCCGACCCTGCCGTCATGGGCGATGAGGCGTCCCGCGAGACGCGGCTCGGCCAGGGCGATCGCGCGAACCCGGGACCGTTCGCCGGCATCGCCGGGGACGGCCTCGTCCACCAGATCGCGGACCAGGATGTCGTCGCCGTCCGCCGTGACGTGCTGGAAGTTGACGAGGGAGTCGACGCGGGCCGCGTAGGGAACCGTCCAGGACCGTTCGGTGAGCCAGGCGGTCGCTTCGAGCGCGAGGGCGGAGGTGGCGTCGCCGTCCTCCGGCACGACGGCGAAGAAGACGTTTCGGCTCCTCCCGTAGGTGTTCTCGACCGCCTCGCTCGCGCGGCGCTGCGGATTGTCGCTGGAGGCGTAGAGGCGGGAGTCGGCCGAGAACTGGAGAAACGCCGTGCCGCTCGCCGCGACGCCGGCGAGGGCCAGGGAGACGGCGACGATCGGCCACCGCAGCTCGACGGCCCAGACGCCGAGGCGCGATTCTAGCTCGTGTATCGAGCGGATCACGGGCTGGCTCCCGGGCGGCATCGGGACGGCATCGGGACGGCATCTTACGCCGCCCGCGCGATCGCGCGGTAAACGATTCGCGAGCCCGAAACCCGTCCCCCGCGCCACTGTTGCGGCCGGGACGAAGGGCCTAATCTCTCGCCGTTGGCATTGCACCGGGAGGGAAGCCATGGCGCGCCGTTTCGTCGACATTTCGGTTCCGCTCGAATCGGGCATCCGGTCCGACCCGCCGGGATTCGAGCCCGAGATCGAATACGAGACCCACGCGGAGACCGCCGAGAATCTGTGCGCGTTCTTCTCCGGGCTCGAGCCCGACCAGCTCCCCGACCGCGAGGGCTGGGCGATCGAGTGGATCAAGCTCACCACCCACAACGGCACCCATGTCGACGCGCCCTGGCACTACCATTCGACGATGGACGGCGGGAAGCGCGCCATCGCGATCGACGAGGTGCCGCTGGAATGGTGCTTCCAGCCGGGCGTGAAGCTCGACTTCCGCGAATTCGAGGACGGCTACGTGGTGAGCCCGGGCGACATCGAGGCCGAGCTCAACCGCATCGGCCATGAGCTCAGGCCGCTCGACATCGTGCTGGTCAACACCGCCGCCGGCAGCCGCTACGGCGAGGACGACTACGTCTCGCGCGGCTGCGGTATGGGCCGCGACGCGACCATGTACCTGACCGAGCGGGGGGTGCGGGTCTGCGGCACCGACGGCTGGAGCTGGGACGCGCCCTTCGTGCACACCAAAGCGCGCTGGGACGAAACCGGCGACCCCGGCATCGTCTGGGAAGGGCACAAGGCGGGACGCGAGATCGGCTACTGCCAGATCGAGAAGCTCGGCAATCTCGAAGAGCTGCCCGCGAGCGGGTTCACGGTGTCCTGCTTCCCGGTCAAGATCAAGGGCGGATCGGCGGGCTGGACCCGCGCGGTCGCCATTTTCGACGAATAGGAGCCCGACATGGCGAAGGACGACAAGGTCATCATCACCTGCGCGGTCACCGGCGCGATCCACACCCCCTCGATGTCGGACCACCTGCCGCTCACCCCCGACCAGGTGGCCGAGCAGGCCATCGGGGCGGCCGAGGCGGGCGCCTCGATCCTCCATCTCCACGCCCGCGACCCCGACGACGGCAGGCCCACCCCCGACCCCGGCGTGTTCATGGAGTTCCTGCCGCGCATCAAGCAGAACACCGACGCCGTCATCAACATCACCACCGGCGGCGGGCTCGGCATGACCGTCGAGGAACGCATGGCGGCGGCGCTGGTCGCCAAGCCGGAGGTCGCTTCGCTCAACATGGGCTCGATCAATTTCGGCATCTTCCAGGCGGCCGACCGCATCAAGGAGTGGAAATACGACTGGGAAGAGCCCTATCTGCGCGGCACCGACGACTTCATATTCCGTAACACGTTCAAGGATATAGAGCGTATCCTTACGGACCTGGGAGAAGCGCACGGCACCCGTTTCGAGTTCGAGTGCTACGACGTCGGGCATCTCTACAACCTCGCCTATTTCCTCGACCGCGGGCTGGTCCGCCCGCCGCTCTTCGTGCAGACCATCTTCGGCATCCTCGGCGGCATCGGCACCGACAAGGAGAACCTGGTCTTCATGAAGCAGACCGCCGACCGCCTGTTCGGCGACGACTACGAGTGGTCGATCCTGGGCGCCGGGCGGCACCAGATGAGCCTCTGCACGATGGGCGCGATGATGGGCGGCAATGTGCGCGTCGGCCTTGAGGACAGCCTGTATCTGGCGCGCGGCAAGCTCGCCGAATCGAACGCCCAGCAGGTCGCCAAGATCCGCCGCATCGTCGAGGAGCTGTCGCTCGAGGTGGCGACGCCGGAGGAGGCGCGCGCCCGGCTCGCCCTCAAGGGCGGCGACATGGTGGGCTTCTGACCGCGGGAATGGCGAAGCTTCCGGTAACGATCGCGACGGGCGATTACGACCGCGTGCGCCCGATGATCGACGGCCGCGTCGCCGTCGAAGGCTGCGACGTCTCCTATTTCCCGATCCCGATCGAGGAGACGTCCTACCGCACCTTCACCAACGCCGAGTTCGACGTGGCCGAGGTGTCGCTGTCCTCCTTCGTGCTGGCCCGGTCGCGCGGCGAGATCCCCTATATCGGCCTCCCCGTGTTCACCTCGCGGATGTTCCGGCATTCGGCGATCTACGTCCGCGCCGATGCCGGGATCGAGCGCCCCGAGGACCTGAAGGGGAGGGAGGTCGGCGTTCCGGTCTACACGATGACCGCGGCGCTTTGGGTGCGCGGGATGCTGGCCGAGGAATACGGGGTGGCGCCGTCCGACATCGCCTGGCGCACCGGCGGGCTGGAGCAACCCGGACGCTACGGTGCGTTCCGGCTCGATCTGCCGCCGGAGATTTCCGTGCGCCCGTTGCCTCCGGGGCGCAGCCTGTCCGCCATGCTCGCGGCCGGCGAGCTCTCCGCGCTGGTGAGCGCGCGCGCCCCGTCCTGCTTCGACGGCGGCGACGGCGCGGTGCGGCGGCTGTTCCCCGACTACCGCGCGGCGGAGGAGGCCTGGTACCGGAAGACCGGGCTCTACCCGATCATGCACCTGGTCGCGATGCGGGAGACGCTTGCCGGGGCGCATCCGTGGCTCCCGGCGAGCCTCTACAAGGCGTTCCGCGCGGCCAAGAACATGGCGCTCGCGGCGCTCGGCGACGTGACCGCGCCGCATGTCTCGCTGCCCTGGATCGCCGCCGAGGTCGAAAGGACCCGGGCGCTGCTCGGCTCCGACATCTGGCCCTACGGGTTCGCGGACAATCTGCGCGAACTACAGGCGGTGGTGCGTTATTCACATGTCCAGGGCCTCGCGGTCCGCGAGATGGACCCGGCGGAGCTGTTCCACCCGTCGACGCTGGAGAGCGCGCGAGTCTGAGTGCAAGTGCGTCCTTCGATACGCGCCCTTCGGGCGCTACTCAGGATGAGGAGAATACTTCACCCCTCATCCCGAGTAGCCGCGAAGCGGCGTATCGAGGGACGCCTCAGGCCAGCCAGCGGTCCAGGTTGTCGGCCACGAAATCGTCGTCGGCGAGGTCGGGATGGGCGGCCGAGACCCGGTCGATCTCCTCGGCCTGGTCCGGGCTCAGGGTCTCGTCCGGATCGAGGCACCAGGTCCCTTCGAGCAGCCCCTGGCGCCTCAGGATCTCGTGGCAGCCGGCGATGCAGCCACGGAACTCGTTCGCGACGTCGAAGACCGCCGCGTTGCAGTCGGTGATCCGCGAATCGAGCGCCAGCAGGTCTTCGTCGATGGCGCCGTTCCCTATCGCCGCGTGTATGCGCTCCAGCAGCTCGACGGCCCGTTTCGTCCAGACGCTCCAGTGGCCGAGCAGCCCGCCGCGGATGCGGACGCGGATCTCCTCGCCGTCCCGCCTGACGGCGACCGGCACCGCGAGGTCGAGCACGATGTGATCGTCGTTGCCGGTATAGACGGCGATCCGGTGCTCCGCGCCCGCCTCGACGATGCCGCGCACCACGTCGAGCGTGCGGTAACGGTCGAACGGCGCCGCCTTGACCGCGATCGCGTTCTCGATCCCGGCGAAGCGGCGCCAGAACGAAGCGGGGAGCGGCCGGCCGCCGACCGCCGGCTGGAGGTAGAAGCCGACCAGCGGAATTTCGTCGGCGACCCGGCGGCAATGCTCGACCAGCGCGTCCTCGGTATCGTCCTTCATCGCACCGAGGCTCAACAGCCCCGCGTGGTAGCCAAGCCCGACCGCGGTCTTCGCCTCGCGGACGGCCTGCCCGGTGCGCCCCGCGAGCCCGGCGATCATGGCGACCGGCCGGTTCGTCCATTCCTCCGCCGTCGCGGCCGCCAGCTCCAATACGGTCTCGTACAGCCCGGCCTCGCGGATGGCGAACTGGGTCGTGTGCACGCCGACGGCGAGCCCGCCCGCGCCGGCATCGAGGTAGTAGCGGGTCAGCGCGCGCTGGCGCCGTGCATCCAGCGCCCGGTCCCTGTCCAGCGCAAGAGGATGGGCCGGGATGACCGTGCCGCGCCGGATCAGGTCCAGCACTTCCGCCGGTATATCGTCTCGCGTCAGCCCCATGACGGCCGATCAAGCCGGAGGCGCGGGGAGGGGTCAAGCGGGGTATCGAGGGACGCACGGCAGCGGACGAAATGGACGCCGCGCCCGCGACGCTCTACGCTGAGCGGCGCAGGACCATGACTGAACGACTTCGAATCGCCTATCCGCCCGTTCCCAACCCCCGCAGGCCGGATTTCCGGCTGCCCGAGGGGAGTTGCGACAGCCATTTCCACGTCATGGGCCCGCCCGACCGGTTTCCGTTCGCGGACACCAAGGCGTATGTGCCCGCGACGGCGCCTTTCGAGCATTACATCAACCTCGCCGAGCTCCTCGGCATCGAGCGCGGCGTGGTGACCCAGCCGATGGGCCACGGCTTCGACAACGGCGTGACGCTGGACGCCGTGGCCCGGTCGGACGGACGGTTCCGCGCGGTGCTCAAGGCGGACGACCGGTTCACGGCGGCGCATTACAGGCTGTTCCACGACCAGGGCGCGCGCGGCGTCAGGCTGACGATGTTCACGGGCGCGGGCGGCGGGATGGAGCTCGCCATGTTCGACCGCGTGATCGCGGCGATCGCCCCGCATGGCTGGTCGGTGACGCTCCACGCCATGCCGGAGCAGCTCATCGAGGCGGCGGACTGGATCGCGAAAATTCCGATCCCCGTCGTGATCGACCATTTCGGCCGGATCGACGTGACCCGGGGGCTCGATCAGCCGGGGTTCAAGGTCTATCTCGACCTGATCCGCGAGAAGCATGTCTGGGCCAAAATCTGCTGCATCGAACGGCTGACCGGGACCGGCCATCCCTATGACGACGTGATGCCGTTCGTCCATGCCACCGTCGCGGCCGCGCCGGAACGTCTGATCTGGGGCACCGACTGGCCGCACACCCAGCGCTGGAAGCCCGGCGAGATGTGCGACGACGGCGACCTCGTCGACCTGGTTCCCGTCATGGTGCCGGACGCCGCCACTCGCCGGCGGATGCTGGTCGACAACCCGGCCCGCCTGTTCGATTTCTGACGTCTTCCGATGGCTTCGCCGTCCGATCCCCTGCCGGAGCGCTTCGCCGATGTCGAGGCGCTGGAGGAGTTCATGACCCGGCCCGATCCGGCGGTGGTGGACGACCTCGCCACGGTGGACGGCGATATCCTGATCCTCGGCGTCGGCGGCAAGATGGGGCCCACCCTGGCGCGGCTCGCCAGGCGGGCCGCGCCCGGCAAGCGCATCGTCGGCGTCGCCCGGTTCTCCGAGCCCGGACTCGAAGCGAAGCTCCAGGGCTGGGACATCGAGACGATCCGCGCCGACCTCCTCGAACGCGACGCGGTCGAGGCGCTGCCGCGGCTCCCCAACGTGGTCTTCATGGCCGGGCGCAAGTTCGGGACGACGGGAAACCTGCCGCTCACCTGGGCGATGAACGCGCACATTCCCGCGGCGGTGGCGGAAGTCTTTCGCGATTCGCGGATCGTCGCCTTCTCCACCGGCAACGTCTATCCGTGGGTCGAAATTGCCGGCGGCGGCGCGACCGAGGCCACACCGCCCGGCGCGATGGGCGAGTACGCGCAGTCCTGCGTCGCCCGCGAACGCGCTTTCGAATACTTCTCGGCGAAACACGGCACGCCGGGCCGGCTGTTCCGCCTCAACTACGCGATCGACATGCGCTACGGCGTGCTGTGGGACGTCGCGCGCAAGGTGCTGACGGGCGAGGCGATCGACGTGACCGCGGGCCATGTCAACGTGATCTGGCAGGGCGACGCCAATTCGGCCGCGCTCCGCTGCCTCGGCCACTGCACGACGCCGACCGCGCCGCTCAATGTCAGCGGGCCCGAGACCGTCGGCATCCGCGCGCTCGCCGCCGCGTTCGGCGAGCGCATGGGGAAGCAGCCCGAGATCGTGGGCGAAGAGGCCGAGCGGGGCTGGCTTACCGACGCGTCCGCGTGCCACGCGCTGTTCGGCTTGCCGAGAGTCCCGCTCGACCGGATGGTCGACTGGGTGGCCGACTGGGTGGCGCGCGGCATGGAGAGTTTGAACAAGCCGACGGACTATGACAGCCGCGACGGATCCTTTTGACGGGCTGATCCTCGCCCCGCTGACCGTCGCCGACGCCGCGCGCGGGGCGGCGCTGTCCGAAGAGATCGGCTGGAACCAGAACCGCGCCGACTGGCGCTACATGCTGGCCAACGGCTTTGGCTACGGCAGGACGGATGCGAGCGGCAAGCTGGTGGGCTCGGCAATGGCGCTCGGCTACGGCGCCTTCGCCTGGGTCTGCATGGTGCTGGTGAGCCCGGACCGGCGGCGGCGCGGCATCGCGACCGACTTGATGAACCGCGTGCTCGAGGATCTGGAGCGCGCCGGCACCGTCGCCGGGCTCGACGCGACGCCCGACGGGCGCGAGGTCTACAAGCATCTCGGGTTCGAGGACATCTACCGCATCGAGCGCTACTGGGCCGACGCGGTTGCCCCGTTAGACGCGCCCGTCGCCGCCGCGAATATCGCGCCGGCGGGCGCGGCCGATCTGGCGGCGATCGCGCGCTGCGATGCGGCCGCGTTCGGGGCCGACCGGAGCGCGCTCCTCGCTTCCCTGATGGAACGACAGCCCCGGCGCGCGTTCGTCGCGCGGGCCGGCGACGCCGTGACCGGCTATACGCTCGCCCGCGAAGGGCGCCAAGCGACGCAGATCGGGCCGCTCGTGGCCCGCGACGCCGATACCGCCGTCGCGCTCGCCGCGCGCGCGCTGGCCGGTCTCGAAGGCCGGGCGGTGATCGATTGCCCGAGCCGCCACGCCCCGCTCATCGAATGGCTCAAGGGGTCGGGTTTCGCCTATCAGCGCCCCTATATCCGGATGCTGCGCGGCCGGTCCCGGCCGCTCGACAACGCCGATCTGGTCTTCGCGCTCGCGGGTCCGGAACTGGGGTAGAGCGTTTTCCGACCGGACGCGGTCGCAACCGATTGCCGGCCCCCCCTCACCCCGGCCCTCTCCCCGCCGGGGAGAGGGAGAGTTGCGGCGCCGACCCTTCCTCGCCTTCTCCCCTCCCGCTTGCGGGAGGGGCCGGGGGAGGGTGGACCGGCCGTCCTGACCCGATAGGGTCGGAAAATGCTTTAGCTTGCGAAAGGAAGGCACGTGAAACTCTATGTCTGGAACATCGCGCCCAACCCGCGCCGGGTCTGCATCTACCTGATCGAGAAGGGGATCGAGGTGCCGATGGAGGAGGTCGGCGTGCCCGGCAAGCCGATCCTGGAGCCTTCGTTTCTCGAGAAGGCGCCGCACCGCCGGGTCCCCGTGCTGGAACTCGACGACGGCACGCTGATCTCGGAGGCGATGGCGATCTGCCGCTATTTCGAAACGCGGCATCCCGAGCCGCCGCTGATGGGGGCCGATCCGCTCGAAATGGCGCTGGTGGAGATGTGGGAGCGGATGTCGGAGTTCGAGGGCCTGCTGGCGGTCGCCGAATCGTTCCGCAACGCCAAGCGCAGCTTCGCCGGCCGCGCGCTGCCCGGCATCCCCGGGGAGCTCGCGCAGATCCCCGAGTTGATCGAACGCGGCAAACAGCGCGCCGCGCTCTATTTCGACAAGCTCGACGCCCGGCTCGGCGAGGCGCGCTATCTCGCGGGCGAGCGCTTCACCGTCGCCGACATCACCGCCTGGTGCACCGTCGATTTCGCCAGGTTCATCGAAATGGGTGTGTCCGAAAACCGCCCCAGCCTCGCGCGCTGGCACGGAGAAGTGGCCGAACGCGAGAGCATCCGGGCGACGGCGTAGAGCGGCGTATCGAGGGACGATCTATTCCGCCGCCACGTCCTCGAGCGCCTCGGTGGTGAAGTCGCGGGGCGAGGTGACTTCCAGAAGTTCGAGGTCGTCCGACCATTCGAGCACGTCGTGCTGGATTCCGGGCGGCTGCAGGATGCAGGTGCCGGCGGGCGCCACGGTCTCGCCGCGGCCCTCGTACCAGAACCGCATCCAGCCCTTGAGGATGTAGACCAGCTGGAAGTCGATCTTGCCGTGGCGGTGCAGCCCGATCTTGGGACCGTCGGCGGTCTTCGCCTTGATGATGTGGGCGTGATAGCTCCCGCCGGTCGCATCGCCGATTCCGAGATCGCGATAGACGAACTGGGCGCGCAGCCCGGCATCCTCGAACGCGCCGTCCTCAGGCAGGACCACGGAGAGTTTCTGTTCGGTCTCGTTCATCGTTGCACCTCGTATGCCGGCATCGTCCAGCGAGCTTATCGCGCCCCGGCCCGTCCTCAAAGCTTCAGCCGGCCGCCGATCTCGGGCGAATCCTCGGCGTAGCGGAAGGCGCGGAAGATCCAGTTCACGGTCTCGCCCAAATATGTCTCGTTGGCGTAGGGCGAGATGTACTCCCATACCAGATCGCCCGCCGGCGTGACCTCGAAAAGCCGCCCCCACAACCCCTCGCAGATCAGCGTGTTGCCCGAGGCAAGCCGTTCCTGGCCGCTGATGTGGTGGGAATAGAAATTGCGGCCGGGGGATTCCTTGTAGACCCACGCCTCCGCGCCGGTCTCCGGGTCGAACTCCACGATCCGGGAAAAGGGGTGCGGCTGGTAGGTGGCGCAGCCGTTGGCGAACAGCATGATGTTGCCGTTGGGAAGCATCTGGGGATCGTGCTGCCCGCCCCAGGACGGATCGGTCCTCTCCCAGCGGAATTTCCCGGTCCGGCGGTCGACGATGGCGCAGGTGTCGATGTGGCGCAGGCTGATGAGCACGTCGCCGTTGGCGAGCGGGAAGGTGGTGTTGCACCAGGCGAAGACCCGGCGCGGGGCCAACGGGTTTAAAGCGTATTTCTCGATCTCCATGTCGTAGGCGTGCCACTCGAAGACCAGGTTGCCCTCGGCATCCACCTCGCGCACGACATCGGAATACATGCCCTCCGGGTCGTCCGATCCGGGAGCGCCGCCCCGGACCAGCGCCGCGCGCTCCTCGGGCATGTCCTCCCAGGAGGCATAGAGCGTGTGGCCGTTGGGAAGCCGGTGGCAATCGTGGTGCTGGAAGTCGTCGACGACCTCGTTGAGGACGTTGCCGTCCCAGTCGACCTCCAGCATGCGCCCGCCCTGCGCGCCGCCCGGGAAGCGCGGCCCGTCCGGGGTGGAGACCGAGACGAACAGGTTGCCGTTCGGCAGCAGCCTGCCGTAGCCGCCGAGCATGACCGGGAATTCCCAGCGATGGACCACCTCGCCCCGCATGTCGAGGATCAGGGTCTCGCTGCCCCAGAGCGGCGAGAACAACGTGAAGCCGGGCGTCGCCCGGTCCGGGTCGAAATGCGTGACGCCGGTCTGGAGGATGCGCATACGTAAAGCCTCCCTGGGGGGTGATCGGGCGCCATGTTAGACACTCCGGCCGGCCCGTGAAATCGGTCCCCGTGTGTTCGCGGGGAAGCCGGCTTGCCCTATGATCCGGCGCGCGCGACGCGGTGTATCTCCGGGGACGTGTCATGGACGGCGACAACGGCAGATTGCTGAAGAACGCGTGGTATGTCTGCGCCTGGGCCGAGGAGATCGGCGCGGAGCCGTTGCAGCGCCGGATCTGCGGCGAGCCCATCGTCTTCTGGCGCCGCCGCGACGGTCGGCCGGCGGCGCTCGCCGATCGCTGCCCGCACCGCGACGCGCCGCTGTCGCTGGGCAAGGTGATCGGCGACGACATCCAGTGCGGCTATCACGGGCTCCGCTTCGACGCGGACGGGCGCTGCGTGGCGGTGCCGGGGGAGGACCGGGTTCCGGCGGACGCCCGCACGCGCTCCTTCCCGGTGGTCGAACGCTGGGGCTGGGTGTTCGTGTGGACCGGCGATCCCGGGCGCGCCGATCCCGCATCGATCCCGGATTACCACTGGAAGGACGATCCGGCCTGGGTGGGGAAGGGCGAGACGCTGCACGTCAAGGCGCATTATGGGCTGCTGCGCGACAACCTGCTCGATCTCACCCACGCCCATTACGTCCACCGCCAGACCCTGGCGACCGACGGGGTGATCGAATTCCCGATCGAGACGGACTTCGACGGCGAGCGTCTGCGCGTGGTGCGCGACATGCGCGGTATCGCGCCCTCGCCGTTCTTCTCGCGCATGGGCCGGTTCACCGGCAAGGTCGACCACCGCCAGGAGGTCGTCTACACGCCGCCCGGCAATATCGTCATCGCGCTCCGCGTGGCCGGCGCGGCGGGGGAGGGGAACCGGACGGTCGGAATGCGGGTGCTGAACGCGCTCACCCCCGAGACCGCGAAGACCACGCACTATTTCTGGTCCCTTGTGCGCGACGTCGAGCTCGACGACGAAGAACTCACCCAGTGGGCGTTCCAGGCCAACAAGGACACGTTCGACGAGGACGTGGCGGTGATCGAGCCGCAGCAGCGCATGATCGATTCCGCGCCCGAACCGGCGCGGCCGATCCGCTGGAGCGTCGACAAGGGCGTCACCCAGGCGCATCGCTGGATCGGCCGGCTGCTCGACGAGGAGACGGCCGGCCGGACGGCAGGCGATTCTTGATTCCTCCGGGGCGCCCGACTAGGTTGCCGGCGCCGTAGCCGCACCCCCCTGAGAGCCATGTCCAACAGCGTGCCGGGAATGTCTTTCCAGGACCTGATCCTGAAGCTTCACGCGTTCTGGGCGCGCCAGGGATGCGTGATCCTGCAGCCTTACGACATGGAGGTGGGGGCGGGGACGTTCCACCCCGCGACGACGCTTCGCGCGCTCGGGCCGGACCCGTGGCGGGCCGCCTATGTCCAGCCTTCGCGGCGCCCGGCCGACGGGCGCTACGGCGAGAATCCCAACCGGCTGCAACACTATTACCAGTACCAGGTGATCCTGAAGCCCTCGCCGGCGGAGAGCCAGGCGCTCTATCTCGAAAGCCTGGCCGAGGTCGGGATCGACGCGAAGCGCCACGACATCCGCTTCGTCGAGGACGACTGGGAAAGCCCGACGCTGGGCGCCGCCGGGCTCGGCTGGGAAGTCTGGTGCGACGGGATGGAAGTCACGCAGTTCACCTATTTCCAGCAGGTCGGCGGCATCGAGTGCAACCCGGTTTCGGTCGAGCTGACCTACGGGCTCGAACGGCTGGCGATGTACATCCAGGGCGTCGAAAACGTCTACGATCTCGACTTCAACGGCGCGGGGGTGAGCTACGGCGACGTGTTCCAGCGCGCCGAGCGCGAGTTCAGCGCCTTCAATTTCGAGCACGCCGATACCGGCCGGCTGACCGCCCAGTTCGGCTTCGCCGAGGCCGAATGCCAGGCCCTGCTGGAGCGGTCGCTGGCGCTTCCGGCCTACGACCAGTGCATCAAGGCGAGCCACGTCTTCAACCTGCTGGACGCGCGCGGCGCGATCAGCGTGACCGAGCGGGCCGCTTATATCGGCCGCGTCCGCGCCCTCGCGAAGGGGTGCTGCGAGGCCTGGCTGGGCGGGAACGCCTGACCGTGGCCGAACTCCTTCTCGAGCTTTTTTCCGAAGAGATTCCGGCGCGCATGCAGGCGCGCGCGGCAGGCGATCTGCGCCGTCTCGCGACCGGGGCGCTGAAGGATGCCGGACTCGATTTCGAGAGCGCCGAGAGCTACGTCACCCCGCGCCGTCTCGCCTTGGTGGTCGACGGCCTGCCGAGTCGCCGGCCCGACCGCCGCGAGGAAAAGCGCGGCCCCAGGGTGGGCGCCCCCGACAGGGCGATCCAGGGCTTTCTGCGCGCCAACGGCGCCACCATCGAGATGTGCGTCGAGCGCGACGATTACCTGTACCTGACGATCGAGACCGAGGGCGGCCCGGTCGCCGGCCTGCTGCCCGACATTGTGCGGGACCTGATCGGCGGCTTCGCCTGGCCCAAGTCGATGCGCTGGGGGGCGGGCGAGACCCGCTGGGTGCGGACGCTGGAGCGCGTGCTCTGCGTCTTCGACGGCGCGGTGGTCGCGCTCGACCTGCCGGACGGCATCGCATCGGGCGGGAGGACGAGCGGTCACCGGTTCCATGCCCCCGAGCCCTTTTCCGTGGCGTCCTTCGCCGAATACCGGGACGGGTTGCGCCGGGCTCGCGTAATCCTCGACCCGACGGAACGGCGGCGCATCGTCGCCATAGGTGCGGACGAGCTCGCCCACGCCGAAGGGTTCTTCGTGCCTGACGACCCCGGCCTGCTCGACGAGGTCGCCGGGCTGGTCGAATGGCCGGTGCCGCTCATGGGGCGCATCGACGATGAATTCATGGCGGTGCCCGACGAGGTGTTGATCACCGCGATGCGGAGCCACCAGAAATACATCTCGCTGTCGGATGCGAACGGCAAGCTCCCGCCGCGCTTCGTGGTCGTCGCCAATCTCGAAGCCGACGACGGCGGCGCCGAGATCGTCGCCGGCAACGAGCGCGTGCTGCGGGCCAGGCTGTCGGATGCGCGGTTCTTCTGGGACCAGGATCGGAAGACTCGGCTAGAAGACCGGCTCGCCGCGCTGGAGCCGATGATCTTCCATGCGAAGCTCGGCAGCCTCGCGCGGAAGGCCGCGCGGCTAGAAACCCTGGCCGGGGAGATCGCGGCCTTCGTCCCCGGCGCCGATGCGGACGCCGCGCGCCGCGCCGGGCGCCTCGCCAAGGCCGACCTCACGACGGAAATGGTGTTCGAGTTCCCCGAGCTCCAGGGCACCATGGGCGGCCACTACGCGCGCCATGACGGGGAGGGCGATGACGTCGCCCGCGCCGTCGCCGAGCACTATCTGCCGGCCGGGCCGTCCGGGGTGTGCCCGTCCGAACCGGTCAGCGTCGCCCTGGCGCTCGCCGACAGGATCGACACGCTCACCGGCTTCTTCGCCGTCGGCGAGCGCCCCACCGGGTCGGGCGATCCCTACGCGCTGAGGCGGGCCGCGCTCGGCACCATCCGCTTGGTGCTGGAGAACGGCATCCGCCTGAAGCTGCGCGAGGCGTTCCGCGGGGCCTGGAGGGGCTATGGCGAGACCCTGCCCGGTCTCGAGGATCCGCCCGAGACGCTGGAGCGCGAGCTGCTCGATTTCTTCGCCGACCGGCTCAAGGTCCATCTCCGCGCCGAGGGGGCGCGCCACGACCTGATCGCCGCGGTATTCGCGCTCGGCGACGAGGACGACCTCGTCCGCCTGTGCGCCCGCCTTCTTGCGCTCGACGTCTTCCTCAACACCCAGGACGGGGCGAACCTGCTCGCCGCCCACAAGCGCGCGGCCAATATCGTCGCCATCGAGGAGAAGAAGGACGGCATCGCCTATTCGGGCCCGGTCGAGCCCGCGATGTTGCGCGAGCCGGAGGAGCGGGCCTTGAGCGAAAGCCTCGATGCGGTGGGCGTCGAGTCCGCGTCGCTGGTCGCCGACGAAGCGTTCGACGAAGCCATGACCGCGCTGGCCGGGCTGCGCGGACCGGTCGATGCGTTCTTCGACCGGGTCAAGGTCAACGCCGAGGACGGTGGGCTGAGGGCCAATCGGCTGAAGCTGCTCTCCGGGATCCGGGCGACGATGGGCCGCCTCGCCGATTTCTCCCGGATCGAGGGTTAGCGGGAAATTTTTCGGCGATGAATGCCACACTGCCTTTGCCGTCGCGGGTTCCAATGCTGTCACCCCGGACTTGTTCCGGGGTCCAGCGGGAGCGCTTCGACGTCCGAACGCGTGGCCCTGGACCCCGGAACAAGTCCGGGGTGACAGCAATTGTGAGCGGCGGCCGGTGACGGAGAAGCTGGTCTACCGGTTCGGCGGGGGTGGCGCCGACGGAAACGCCGGGATGCGCGAACTGCTCGGCGGCAAGGGCGCCAATCTTGCCGAGATGTGCAGCCTCGGCCTGCCGGTGCCCCCCGGCTTCACCATCACCACGGCGGTCTGCAACGCCTACTACGATTCCGGCAACGCCTATCCCGACGGTCTCGCGGCGGACGTCGACACCGCGCTCGCCGGGATCGAAGCGAAGGTCGGCGCCGGTTTCGGCGATGCCGCCAACCCGCTGCTGGTCTCGGTGCGCTCCGGCGCTCCGGCCTCGATGCCGGGGATGATGGACACGGTGCTCAATCTCGGCCTCAACGACGAGACGGTCGAGGGCCTCGCCGAGCGTTCGTCCGACCGCCGCTTTGCGTTCGACAGCTACCGGCGTTTCATCCAGATGTACGGCTCGGTGGTGCTGGGGATCGACCACCACTACTTCGAGGAGCTGCTGGAGAACCACAAGCTGGGCTGCGGCGCCATCCTCGACACCGACATCGCGACCGAAGGCTGGGAGAGCCTGGTCGGTCAGTACAAGGCGCTCGTCGAGGACCAGCTCGGGACGCCTTTTCCGCAGGACGAGAAGGAACAGCTCTGGGGCGCCATCGGCGCGGTGTTCGCGAGCTGGATGAATCGCCGCGCGGTGACCTACCGCAAGCTGCACGACATCCCGTCCCATTGGGGTACCGCGGTCAACGTGCAGGCGATGGTGTTCGGCAACATGGGCGGGGACTGCGCGACCGGCGTCGCCTTCACCCGCGATCCTTCCACCGGCGAGAACGTCTTCTATGGCGAATACCTGCCCAACGCGCAGGGCGAGGACGTGGTCGCCGGTATCCGCACGCCGCATCATCTGAGCCGGGCCGCGCGCGAGGCGGCGGGGTCGGACGCGCCGTCGATGGAAGAATCGATGCCCGCGGCGTTCGGCGAGTTGTGCAGGGTCCGCGAGACGCTGGAGGCCCACTACCGCGACATGCAGGACATCGAGTTCACCGTTCAGTCCGGTGCGCTCTGGATGTTGCAGACCCGCGCGGCCAAGCGCACGGCGAAAGCCGCGCTCAGGGCCGCCTGCGAGATGGTGGAGGAGGGGCTGATCGGCAAGGCGGAAGCGGTCGCGCGCATCGATCCGTTATCCATCGACCAGCTGCTTCACCCGACGCTCGATCCCGAGGCGCCCCGCAAGCCGTTCACGCGCGGCATGCCCGCTTCGCCCGGCGCGGCGTCGGGGCGCGTGGCGTTCAACGCCGACGATGCCGAGGCGCGGTCGAAAGGGGGCGAAAACGTCATCCTCGTCCGGACCGAGACCAGCCCCGAGGACATCCACGGCATGCATGCGGCGCTCGGCATCCTGACCAGCCGGGGCGGTTCCACCAGCCATGCCGCGGTCGTCGCCCGCGGCATGGGGCGGCCCTGCGTGGTCGGCGCGAGCGAGCTTCTGATCGACTACCGGTCGCAGTCGATGACGGCCGGCGGGGTGACGGTGAAGGCGGGCGACACGATCACCATCGACGGCGGCGCAGGCGAAGTCATGCTGGGCTCGGTGCCGACGATAGAGCCGGAGCTGTCGGGCGATTTCGGCACGCTGATGGAGTGGGCCGACGAATTCCGGACCATCGGGATCCGCGCCAACGCGGAGACCCCGGCGGATGCCGAGACGTCGATCCATTTCGGCGCGGAGGGGATCGGCCTCAGCCGGACCGAGCACATGTTCTTCGACGCCGACCGGATCGTCGCCGTCCGCCGGATGATCGTCGCGGCAACGGTCGAAGACCGCAGGTCGGCGCTCGGCAAGCTCCTCCCCATGCAGCGGGCGGACTTCGCGGCCCTGTTCAGGATCATGGACGGCCGCCCCGTCACGATCCGCCTGCTCGATCCGCCTTTGCACGAGTTTCTGCCGCATGGCGAGGACGAGATCGCCGAAGTCGCGGCGGCCGCGGGCGTGAGCGCCGAGACCGTACGGCGGCGCGCGCACGAGCTCGAGGAAGTGAACCCGATGCTGGGCCATCGCGGCTGCCGGCTCGGGATCACCTATCCCGAGATTTACGAGATGCAGGCGCGGGCGATCTTCGAGGCGGCGGCCCGGGTGATCCGGGACGACGGGAAAAGGGTCCTGCCCGAGGTGATGATTCCCCTGATCGCCACGAAGGCGGAATTCGACATCCTCAAGGCGCTGGTCGACCGGGTCGCGGGAGAGGTCGGAGACGCCGAGGGCGTGGAGCTGGACTACATGACGGGCTGCATGATCGAGCTTCCGCGCGCCGCGCTCCGCGCCGACGAGATCGCGGAGACCGCGGAGTTCTTCAGCTACGGCACCAACGACCTCACCCAGACGGTGTTCGGCCTTTCGCGCGACGACTCGTCCGGTTTCATTCGCGCCTATGACGAGCTCGGGGTGATCGACCGCGACCCGTTCGTCACCATCGACGTGGACGGAGTCGGAGAGCTGGTGCGGCTCGCCACAGAGCGCGGGCGGTCGGTGCGGCCGGACATCAAGCTCGGCATCTGCGGCGAGCACGGCGGCGATCCGGACTCGGTCCGGTTCTGCCACCGCATCGGTCTCGACTACGTCTCGTGCTCGCCCTACCGGGTCCCCGTCGCCCGGCTCGCCGCCGCCCAGGCGGCGATCGGGGAGAAGAAGTCCGGGACCGCCTGACCCCCACCTCACCCCGGCCCTCTCCGCCCCCGGGGGCGGAGAGGGAGAGAAGGCGGCGGCCTCCGTTCATCTTCTCCCCTCCCGCTTGCGGGAGGGGCCGGGGGAGAGTGGTGCGCGTGATCGAGCCCGGTCGAGTAATGGGCTAGAAATTCACCCACGCGGGTTTTTCCGGACAGGCTGTCGCCTCGCCGGCGCGCAATGTCTCGTCGCCCTCGATCGCCTCGATCCGCAGGAGGGCGAGGGCCAGGTTGCCGTTGCTGCTCCTGATTTCCCCGACTTCGGTGTCGCCGCGAAGGACAGGGGTCCCGGGTTCGGGCGCGGCGCCGTCGATACGAACCGGCACCAGCCGCTTGCGGACCAGGTTGCGGTGCTTCATCCGCGCGGTGACCTCCTGGCCGACATAGCAGCCCTTTTCGAAGTCGATCCCGTTCAACTCGTCGAAACCGTTTTCGAGCAGGAACGACTTCTCGGGCACGAGGTCGCGCCGTCCGTCCGGAACGCCGTGCGCGATGCGCAGCGCGTCGTAATCCGCGCGCGCGACTCCCTCGATCCCGGCGCGCTCCAGCGCATCGTCGCCGCATTCGCCCACGACGCGGGCGCCGAGCGCCGGGTGACGCGGATCGACGAAGATATCCGCGCCCTCGATCCGTCGCGCCGCCGCGTCCGCGTCGTCGCCGAAGACCGCGTAGACCGTGTCGGGAATTGCCGCGTCGATAGCCACGTCCGCGCGCAGCTTGTACATCGCGAGCCGCTTCGCGAGCGCCGGGCGCGCTTCGGCTTCGCAATCGAGGCGGAACGCTTCTCCGCGCCGGAAGACGAGAAAGTCGAAGAGATACTTGCCCTGGGGGGTCAACAGGGCGGCGTGAATGGCCGCGCCGTCGCGCAGCTTCCCGACGTCGTTGGTGACCAGGCCCTGGAGAAACCCGTCTGCGTCGCTTCCCGAAACGGACAGAACGGCCCGATCGTCGAGCCGGACAAAACGCGCCATCGCCGCCTACCCAAATCGTCCCGCGCCCGTGATGTGGTACCTGACGCCAAGGGAGGCAAGCGCCGAAGGACCCGGTCGATGTCGTCCCCTGCGGTCCCGTGTCGCGGTTTGTGACAATCGCTTGACGGTGCGCCGCGGAAGCGCCTATTGGTCGCGCGCGGATTGCGGGAAAGCGTTCGGGGATCGTTTCATGGCAGACCGGTTCAGGGCCCTCGTCCTCGACGAGGCGGATGGCGGGGTCGCGGCCGCCATCGGGGAATTGGGCGAGGACGATCTGCCGGAAGGCGAAGTCACCGTCGCGGTCAGGTATTCCGACCTCAACTACAAGGACGGGATGATCCTGAAAGGGATCGGCCGGCTGGTCCGAAACTACCCGCACGTTCCCGGAATCGATCTTGCCGGCACGGTGACGGCGTCTTCGGCGCCCGGCATCGCCGTCGGCGACGAAGTGCTCGTCACCGGCTACCGGATGGGAGAAATCCACTGGGGCGGTTATGCCGAGCGCGCCCGCGTGCCGGGCGATTGGGTGGTAAAGATTCCCGAGGGCCTCGACGCCTACAGGGCGATGGCGCTGGGCACGGCGGGCTTCACCTCGATGATCGCGGTGATGGCGCTTGAAGACGCCGGGCTGTCTCCCGGGGCGGGGGAGGTGCTGGTTACAGGCGCGAATGGCGGGGTCGGCAGCGTCGCGGTGATCCTTCTCGCGGCGCTCGGCCACGAGGTCGTGGCTTCGACCGGCCGGATGGAGACCGCCGACGACCTGAAGGCTCTCGGCGCGGCGGCGGTGATCGACCGGGCCGAACTCTCCACGCAGCCCGAACGCCCGCTGGCGAGCGAGCGCTGGGCGGGCGCCGTCGACGCGGTCGGCGGGACGACGCTCGCCTCCATCCTCACCGGCCTCAAATACGGCGCGGCGGTGGCGTCCTGCGGGCTGGCCGGCGGCAACGCGCTCAACACCACCGTCATCCCGTTCCTGCTGCGCGGCGTGAACCTGCTCGGCATCGACTCGGTGATGTGTCCGCGCGGCCGCCGCGAGGAAGCGTGGCGCCGGCTCGCCGCCGAGCTTCCGATGGACCGCATCGACGCGGTCAGCGAGACCGTCCCGCTGGGTGCGCTTCCCGGCCTCGCCGACCGCATCCTCAAGGGCCAGACCCGCGGCCGGGTCGTGGTCGACGTCGCCGCGTGAAGCGCGCCGCGGCGGCTATTTCGACACTGAAGCAACCGGGATCGGATTCCGCTTTGTCCCACTATGCCCATCGCCTGGTGAGCCCGAAACCGCGGCCCGGTTTTCTCCCGATCCTCGGTGCGTTCTGCTTTGCCCTCGTCGCGGTTTCCGACGCAGCGGCCCAGAAGCGGGTCACGACGCCCTCCACCTATGGCGACGCGATGCGCTGGTACGGGAAGGCGGCCAGGGCGGGCTCGCCCCGTGCGCAGTTCCTGCTGGGTCTCAAATACGAGGCCGGGGTGGGTCCCGACGCCGATCGGGGCAAGGCCGTCCAATGGTTCCGCCGCGCCGCCGAGGGCGGGCATGCGCTCGCTCAGTATCGGCTGGCGAGCGCGCTGCACGAAGGCATTGGCGTCGAACGAAACATCGGCGAGGCGGCCGAGTGGTATGAGCGCGCGGCGGAGAACGGCATTCCCGAGGCGGCGTTCAATGCCGCCTTCATCCGCGAGAAAGGCCTCGCGGGAACGGCCGACGCCGCGGGCGCCGCGAAATGGTATCTGATGGCGGCGGAAGCGGGTCTCGCTCGGGCGCGGTTCAATCTCGGCGTGCTCCATGCCGAAGGGCGCGGTGTGGCGCGCGATCCCGTCGAGGCGTGGGCCTGGTTCGCCTGCGCCGCTGCCGCCGGACTGCCCAATGCGGAGAGCTACCGCCAACGCCTCGACGTGAAGTTGAACGAAGCCCAGCGCGCCTCCGCGCGGGCCCTTGCCGAAAGCCGTTGCGGCTCCCGGGACAGGCGATAGGCCCCGCGTGACGGTGGCCGGGGTTTCGAACCGGGACGGGTTGCGCGAAGAGCTGGTGGGTCGCGCGCGGGAGCTCGTGCCGGTGCTCCGCGAACGCGCGGCGATCCCCGACCGGACGAGAACCATCCCGCGGGAGACCCACGAGGCGTTCGTCGACGCCGGCTTCTATCGGATACTCCAGCCCGCCCGTTACGGCGGCCATGAGGGCGATCTCGAAACGATGATCGACGTCGCCGCCGAGCTCGGCCGTGGCTGCGGCTCCAGCACCTGGGTGTTTACCAACCTCCTGATGCAGTCCTGGATCAACGGGCGCAAGGACCGGCGCGCGCAGGAGGAGCTCTGGGCCGACAACCCGGACGTGCTGACCGCTTCGTCCTTTCCCGACCGGGCCGCCGAAGTCCGCGAGGTCGACGGCGGTTTCGTGGTGAGCGGCGAATGGCGCTATTCCAGCGGGATCGATTTCGCCTCGTGGAACAACCTCCAGCTGTTCTTCAAGCCGGAGAAGGGACCGCCCTTCGTTGCGTTCGCCATGGTGCCCGAGAGCGACTACGAGGTGATCGACGACTGGGACATGACGGGACTCCGGGGGACCGGCAGCCGGTCGCTCCGGGTGGAAGAAGCGTTCATCCCGGAATACCGTATCCACCGCGTGCAGGACGAGCTCGCTTTGCAGACCCCCGGAAGCAGGATCAACCCGGGAACCATCTACCGGTTGCCGTTCTGGGGCATCGGGGCGCGCGCGTTCTCCGCGCCCGCGGTCGGGCTCGCGCGCGGCATGATGGATCTCGTGGTGCGGGATATCCGGGACCGGATCGGCGCGCGCGGCGGGCTCAAGCTGGCCGAGCAGCCCACGGTTCAGGCGCGCGTCGCCGAGTCCGGGGCGGAAATCGACGCCGCCTGGTCGATGCTGCTCAAGGATTGCGCCGACGCGACGGCCATGACCGAGGCGGGCAGGCTCGCCGACCTCGAAACCAGGACCCGGTGGCGGCGCAACAACTCGTTCGCGGTCCAGCTCTGCCTGCGCGCGGTCGACCGGCTCTATGCGCTCGCCGGGATGCGGGCGATGGAGCCCGACAGCGCGATCGCGCGGATCTGGCGCGACATCCGGGCCGCCTCCTCGCAGGTCGGCACGGCGTGGGATCCGCAGGCGACCAACTACGGCAAGGCATTGTTCGGCCTGCCGCTTTCGGACCCGCGCGCGCGAAACTGAGCGGCGCGGGCATCCGGGACTTGCCGTGCGCCGGCCGGTCTGGCCATCATCGGCGTGCGCCCGGTGGAGAGGAGTCATGGCGGAGGGGGGATTGAATACGGCGGTGCCGAGCCGCGAGGAGTTGATCCGCCGCGCCACCGGGCTGGTCGATCCGATCGCGGCGCGGGCGCACGAGACCGAGCGTCTGCGCAAGATTCATCCGGACACCGTCGACGACTTGCAGGAGTCCGGGCTCTGGGCAGTCTGCAGGCCGTTCCGCTACGGCGGTTCGGAGGGCGATTTCGGCCTGTTCGTCGACATCGGCGAGCAGCTCGGCCGCGCCTGCAGCTCGACTTCGTGGGTCTGGGCGAACCTGGTCTCGCACAACTGGATGCTGGGCATGTGGCCCGAGCGGGCCCAGGAAGAGGTGTGGGGGCCGAACCCGGACGCCCGGATCGGCTCCGCGACCGTCTACCCGCCGGGCAAGGCCGTTCCGGTGGATGGCGGCTATCTGCTGAGCGGACGGTGGCCGTTCTCCAGCGGCATCGACGTGTCCCACTGGATCATGCTGGGCGGAATGGTGCCGCCGGAAGACGGCGAGGGGGATCCGAAGCCCCATATCTTCGTCGTCGATTGCGACGACATCGAGGTGATCGACACCTGGGACGTCGCGGGTCTGGTGGGGTCGGGATCGCACGACGTGGCGTGCCGGGACGTGTTCGTTCCCGATTACATGGCGCTCAGCCCGCACGACATGCGCGGCGGCCCCACCCCCGGCTCGGCGGTCAACCCGGCGTCGCTCTACCGCCTGCCGCTGCTCGGGATGTTCTCGCACATCCTCGCGGGCTGCATGCTGGGCGCCGCGCGCGGGGCGTTCGACCACTACACCGAATCCATGCGGAGCCGGGTCGCCACCTTCAACCGGCAGCGAATCGGCGACCACGCGGCGGTGCAGATCAGGATCGCCGAAGCCGCCTGCGCGATCCGCGCCACCCGGCTGCAGCTCAGGGAAGGTCCGCGCGAGGCCCATGCGATCGCCGAGGAGGGGCGAATCCCGACCGACGTGGAGAAGACCCGCTGGCGTTCGGACGCGGCTTACGCCTGCCGCAAATGCGCCGACGTGGTGGACCTTCTCTACCGCGCCTCCGGCGGGGCCGGGAACTACCGCACCAACCCGTTGCAGCGCTTCTTCCGCGACGTCCATGCGGGCGTCGGTCACATCGGCGTCTCGTGGGATGCCAACGGCGCCGAGCACGGCCGGGCGCTGCTCGGCCTGCCGCACGGCAATTTCCTGATCTAGCGAGGCGACCGTGACGGATTCGGGGACCGGGTTGATCGGCAAGCCGCTGCCGCGGGTCGAAGACCTGCGCCTGGTGACCGGCCACGGCCGCTTCAGCGACGATGTCGACCGGCCGGGCCAGACCTATGCGGTCATGGTCCGCGCGCCCCACGCCAACGCGCGGATCGAGGAGATCGACGCGGCCGGCGCGCTCGCGCTTCCCGGCGCGGTCGCGGTGCTGACCGGCAAGGACGCGGCGGCCGACGGGATCGGCCTGATCCCGCACGCCACCGTGCCGTCGAGCCCGCCCGACATCCAGATCCCCAACACCGACGGCAGCGAACACTTCGTTCCGCCGCACGAGGTGATCCCGGTCGCGCGCGTGCGCCATGTCGGAGAGGCGGTCGCCGTGGTTATCGGCGAGACGGTCGAGGCCGCCCGCGACGGGGCCGAAGCCGTCGCCGTCCGTTACACGGAACTGCCGCCGATCGCGGCGACCCGAAAGGCGGCCGAGGGCGGACCGCCAGCATGGGAAGAGCACGGCTCCAATGTCTGCATCGACGGCGAGGTCGGCGACGCCGAGGCGACCGGCCGCGCCTTCGCCCGCGCTCACGCGGTGGTCACGCTGAGGACCGCGTTGTCGCGCTGCACCGGCGTTCCGATGGAGCCCCGGACGGCGGTCGGCGCCTACGATCCGGATACCGGCCGCTACACGCTGCACGCCGGCGGCGGCGGGGTGGTGCGCTACAAGATCGACCTGGCCGCCGTGCTCGGCGTGGAGACCGAGGCGGTCAGGGTCACCGCCAACGACGTCGGCGGCAGCTACGGGACGCGGAACGCGCTCTACCCCGAGTACCCGATCGTCCTGTGGGCGGCGCGCCGGGTCGGCCGGCCAGTGAAGTGGACCGGCGACCGGACCGAGATGTTCCTCACCGACTTCCAGGCCCGCGACCTCGCGGTCGACGCGGCGCTCGCGCTCGACGAGGAGGGGCGTTTCCTGGGCTTGCGGATTTCCAACATCAGCAATATCGGCGCGCACGCGGTTTCCTTCATCCCGATGATCAAGGGGGTGGAGATCTTCCCGCTCACCTACCGGATCGGCGCGTGCCACGCCCGCGCCCGCGCGGTCGCGAGCAATACCGCGCCGACCTACCCCTATCGCAGCGCCGGCCGGCCCGAGGTCACCTACGCGATGGAGCGGCTGATCGACATCGCCGCCGACCGGCTCGGTATCGACCGGCTCGAAATCCGCCGGCGCAATATCCTCCCGCCGGAGGCGATTCCCTATTTCAACGGGCTGGGCCTCACCTTCGACAGCGGCGACTTTCCCGCCGCGATGGAACGGGCGGTCTCGCTCTCGGGGTGGCGGGACAGGGCGGGCGCCGGCGCCACGAACGGGAAGCTGCGCGGCATCGGGATCGCCAACTATCTCGACCTCGGCACCGGCGCGCCGCACGAGCGCACCGAAATCGAAATCCTCCCCGAGGGGCGGGTCGAGGTGGTCATCGGCACCCAGGATTCGGGGCAGGGGCACGAGACCGCGTTCGGCCAGATGGTGTCCGAGATGCTTTCGGTCGGCTTCGAGACCGTCCGCTTCACCCTCGGCGACACCGATGCCGTCAAAATCGGCGGCGGGTCGAACTCGGGCCGCTCGATGCGGCTCGGCGCGGTGATCCTCACCCAGGCGTCCGAAGAGATCATCTCGAAGGGAAGCGAGATCGCGGCCCATGTGCTGGAAGCCGCGACGGCCGATATCGAATACGCGGACGGCCGCTACACCGTCGTCGGGACCGACCGGTCGATCGGTCTGTTCGAGGCCGCGCGCGCCGCGCGGGAGCGCGACGACCTGCCCGAAGAGCTCAAGGGCAAGCTGGCGGCCGACGCGGAAGTGGAGAGCCGCAAGCCCGCCTTCGGCAGCGGCTGCCATGTATGCGAGGTCGAGGTGGACCCGGAAACGGGTGTGGTCGAAGTCGTCCGCTGGGTCGCCGTCGACGATGTCGGGCGCGCGATCAACCCCCTGCTGATCGACGGCCAGACCCACGGCGCCGTCATGCAGGGGATCGGGCAGGCGCTCAGCGAACGCTGCGTCTACGACGAGGCGACGGGACAGCTCCTGAGCGCGAGCTTCATGGACTACGCCATGCCCCGCGCCGACATGGCGCCCGGCTTCACCACCGCGCTTCAGGAAGTCCCCGCGCCGACCAACCCGCTCGGCGTCAAGCCGGGGAGCGAGGGCGGGACCGCGGTGTCGCCCGGCGCGGTCGCGAACGCCATCGTCGATGCGCTCAGGCCGCTCGGCGTCCGCCACATCGAGCTCCCCGCGACGCCCGAACGCGTATGGCGGGCGATTCGGGACGCGGCCGTGCGATGACCCCCACCTCCCCCTGTCCCCCTCCGCCCCCGGGGGCGGAGGGGGAACGCAGGTGGCGCCGTCTTCTCCCCCTCTCCCCCGTGGGGGAGAGGGTCGGGGTGAGGGGGTGTCTCGGACGACCGCTGGCTGCGATCGCGCCCGCCCGCTACATGAACAGGCGTTCGTCCTTGCGGTCGGTGTAGAGCCCCGCCACGAACTCGCCGTAGCCGTTGTAGATCCGGGTCGGAACGCGCTTGCCTTCGCCGAGCAGCCGCTCGGTCGCCTGGCTCCAGCGCGGATGGGGCACCGCCGGATTGACGTTGGCCCAGAACCCGTATTCGCGGCCCTGGAGCTCTTCCCAGAAGCTCACCGGGCGCTTCTCCGTGAAGTGGAAGCGGACCAGCGACTTGACCGACTTGAAGCCGTATTTCCACGGCACCGCGAGGCGGAGCGGCGCGCCGTTCTGCTTCGGCATCGGCTTGCCGTAGAGCCCGGTCGCGATGAAGGCGAGGTCGTGGGTCGCCTCGTCGATGGCGAGCCCTTCGAGATAAGGCCACGGATACCAGCGCTGGTTCTGCCCCGGCGCGACCTCCGGATTCTCGAAGGTCTCCATCGCCAGATACTTCGCCGATCCCAGCGGCCGGGCGAGGTCGACCAGCGCCTTGAGCGGGAAACCGCTCCACGGCACCGTCATCGCCCACGCCTCGACGCAGCGGTGGCGGTACACCCGTTCCTCCAGCGGCATCTTCTTCAGGAGGTCGTCGAAGGCGATGGTGAAGGGTTTTTCCACCATCCCGTCGATGCGCACCTCCCACGGCCGGAGCGGCAGCTTCTGCGCGGCCCGGTGAATGTTCTTGTGCGAGCCGAACTCGTAGAAATTGTTGTAGGTGATGGCCTCGGATTCCGCGGTAAGCGCCCGTTCGACCGTGTAGGCCGGGTTGCGCTGCACCGGGTAAAGGCCGGAAGAGGGATCGATCTCGGCGGGTGCCGCGGCCTCGGGCTCGGCGTCCTCCCCCATGCGGAATACCGCCGGCGCCGCCAGAATGGCCCCGCCCAGCCCGAGACCGGCGAGGATTCGCCGGCGGTCGATCCAGGTCGTCTCGTCGGTCGCGGCGGATTCGGGCAACTCCCAGTCCCGCTTGCGCTTGAACGGCATTATCTTGCTCTCCTGGAGCCGAAGATCGTCAACAGGGCGATGCCGGGGCCGCCGAAGCTCGCCCAGAGCGGCCATTGCAGGAATCCCGAGATCACGGGATCCCACAGGAACGGATGGAGGTACCGCTGGACGATCGCCTGGACGAGGTTGAGGCTCGCGGTGTGAAGCGTGAACCAGATTTCGCCGGCGGGAACGATGCGCCATGCGCCGGCCTGAAGGGCGACGGTCAACTCGTAGAGGAGGGCGAGGGCGGCCGCGGCGGTAAGAACCGCGCCGAGCCACGCCAGAATCCGGAATGAACGATGTCGGGTCCGTGCCGCCATAACGGGCCTCGCTTCTCCTGGTGCCCAACAGATGGGTCTTGTCGCCGACTTTGCGAGGGCGCTCGCGAATACGTTACCAGCGGTGCGTTCCGGCCGGTCGATTTTTTGCGATGGCGGCCCGGAACGGAGTAGTCTTCCAGCGACCATTCGGCGCGCGGGGATCGGTAGAGGGCGTAGCATGGAAGACCGGCATTTTCTCGGCGCGCGGACGGAAATGGTCTCGGAAATCGCCCACCACGTCCGCGAGACCGCGGCGCAGATCGGGCGCGAAACGCTGGACGAGAGGGTCATGGACGCGGTCGGACGGGTGCCGCGCCACGAATTCGTGCCGGTCGAGCTGCGCGGCTTCGCCTACGTGAATTCCCCCCTGCCCATCGGCTGCGGGAAGACCATCTCCCAGCCCTATATCAACGCCCTGATGACCGATTTGCTGGACGTCCGGCCCGACCACGCGGTGCTCGAAGTCGGCACCGGGCTGGGTTACCAGGCGGCCCTGCTGTCCCAACTGGCCGCGCGGGTCTATTCGGTCGAGATCATCGAGGAACTCGCCTCGGCCGCGCGCAGCCGGCTGGAGGCGCTGGGATACGACAATATCGAGCTGCGCCACGGCGACGGCTCGCGGGGATGGGCCGAGCACGGGCCGTTCGACCGCATCCTGGTCTCGGCGGCGCCGGACCTGGTTCCGCCGCTGCTGCTCGCCCAGCTCAAGCCGGGCGGCCGGATGGTCGTGCCGGCCGGCATCGAGGACGCCCAGGAGCTCCTCGTCGTGGACAAGAGCGCCGAGGGCAAGGTGACGATGAACCCGGTAATCGCCGTCCGGTTCTCGACGCTCCACATCGACGAGGATCCCGCGGCGCTGTGAGCGCGCGGGGGCGGAGGCTGTCCAGACATTTTCGAATTATTCCCGCTGTCCCCATTCGTCATGGTCGGCGGAGGCCGACCATCCACGTTTTGTTTTTTGTTGGTCCGCTGAAAAGAAAAAAACTCGTGGATGGTCGGCCTCCGCCGACCATGACGGGGGGAGATACGGGTGGGAAGAGTTCACAGCCAAACAGGCGCGTCCTCAGGCCATCGACTCGCCGCCGTCGATGGTCACCACCTGGCCGGTGATGTAGCTCGCCGCCGGGCTCAGCAGGTGGACGATGGTCTGCGCGACCTCTACCGGCGTGCCCAGCCGGCCGATCGGGATGACCTCGGAGCGCTTCGCCATGACGGCGTCGATCTCGTCCGGCGGAACCGCGCCGCGCCAGAGCGGCGTGTCGATCGGCCCCGGTGCGACCGCGTTGGCGCGGATGCCGAACGGTCCCTTTTCGCGCGCGATGGATTTGGTGAGCCCGACGATCGCCCCCTTGGCGGCGGCGTAGTGGGCGGCGTTGGCCTGTCCGCGAACCGCGTGGAGCGAGGACATGTTGACGATCGCGCCCGCCTTCGCGGCGATCATGCCGGGGAGGACCGCGCGGCAGGTGTAAAAGGTGCCGTTGACGTGGACGGCGAACATGCGCGCCCAGTCCTCGTCGGCGATGTCTTCCACCGCGGCGACCCGGTAGATGCCGGCGATGTTGACCAGCGCGTCGACCGGCCCGAGCGCTTCCGCCGCCGCCGCGACCGCCCGGTTCACGGTCGCGGAGTCCGAGACGTCGACGGTTCCGGTCCAGACGTCCCGGTTTCCGAGCATGTCCGCCGTCTCGCGCGCGGCGTCGCCGTCGCGGTCGCAGATCGCCACCCGTGCGCCCGCCTCCGCGAGCAGCCGCGCGGTTTCCCGCCCCATGCCGCCGCCGCCTCCGGTGACGAAGGCGACGCGGCCCTCCATCGCGCCCGCCACTATTCGGCGGCCGCCCGCGCGCCCTGGCCGAAATCGAGCTTGTAGAACGCCTGCGCGTTCTTCCAGAGGATCTTTTCCTTCTGCGCGTCGGTCAGGTCGGTGCGCGCGCCGAGACCCTCGCCCGAGCCCTCGCGCGCTTCGAGATGGGGCATGTCCTCCGACATCATGATGTTGTCCTCGCCGAGGAAGTCGAGGACGAAGGGGAGAAGGCTCTCGTCCGCTTCCGAGGTCAGGTAGATCCGGTCCTTGAAGTTCTCCGGCGAGACGCTGGTGATCGGGTCGAGCCCGAAGGAAGACCGGAAGAACTCGACCACCGGGTAGTAGTGGTCCATGCGCTCGAGATACCAGGGCAGCCAGGAACAGCCGCCTTCGAGGAAGATCGCGCGGAGCTTCGGGAAGCGGTCGAGAATGCCGCCGCCCGCGAAGCTGTAGAAGCCGATCAGCAGCGGCAGGGTGAAGGAGACGTTGAGCGAGCTCGAATGCTCGTTGCACATCTGGCGCAGCGAACCGGTCGGCCAGCCGACATGGACCGCGACCGGCAAATCGACCTCCTCGGCCGCCGCCCAGACCGGGTCGAATTCGGGGAAGTGCAGCATCCGTTCGCCGACCGTGCCGAAGCACATCAGCGACACCGCGCCCGCGTCCTTAACCCGGTGGATTTCCTTCACCGCCTCGCCGGGTTCGCGGAGCGGGAGCACCGCCGACCATTTCAGCCGGTCGGGCGCCTCGGCGCAGCGCTCCTCGATCCACTTGTTGTAGCTCACCGTGAGCGCGGTCTCGAACCCATCGTCGTCGGTCAGCGGCGCGAACAGGAGCGTCGAATAGATCACCTGGAGGTCGACCCCGGCGCGGTCGAGATCGGCCAGCCTGGCCGGCACGTCCATCAGCGACTGGTTGCCGATGGAGAATTCCTTCATGCCCGCGTGGATGGAGGTCAGCGGGCAGCCGATCTGGATCGTCCCCGGCCCCCAGGTCCACTGCATCGCCTTGCCGTCGACCAGCCAGAACGAGTTGTCGACGCCCATATAGGGCGCGTCCTCGCGCGGCACGGTGATCGGGATCGGACGCCGGTGCCGGTACTTCTCCGGCAGGTAATCCCAGGTCTCCTCGACCTCGTAAACATGCGAGTCGGCATCGATATAGGGCATCGCGGAATCCTCGATTTGGGTCGGGCGGAATCTTCGCAACCTCCCGGCCGCCGTCAATCCCCGGCCGGACCCCCCTCACCCCGACCCTCTCCCCCACGGGGGAGAGGGAGATTCGCGCCGCCGCCTCCCGCTCCTCATCTTCTCCCCTCCCGCTTGCGGGAGGGGTTGGGGGAGGGTTGTTCGGCGGCACAGAGCCGAGACACGGTTTCCGGCACGCCCGCACCCCCTTCCGTCCTGCCTGGACTTGTTCCGGGCATCCACGCCCCTCCGCTGCCTCGTCCTCTCCCGGCTCGCACCGCGATGCCGCAAGACGTGGATGCCCGGAACAAGCCCGGGCAGGACGGTGTGGGGGACAGCGGGGCCGCGAGGGACGGCGACGGGGGAGGGCGGCCGCGCCGTCAATCCCCGGCCGGGCGCGGTCGTGGCAGGAACCCCCTCACCCCGACCCTCTCCCCCACGGGGGAGAGGGGGATTCGCGGCACCACTCGCTCCTCCTCTTCTCCCCTCCCGCTTGCGGGAGGGGCCGGGGGAGGGCGGTCCGGCCGCGCTTATTTTCTGTCCCAGTTCCGGGCCGGCTTGCCGCCGCGCTTTCGCACGCCGTCCATGAAGGCAACGAGGACCTTTTTCGCCGGCAGGCCCTTGGATTCGTTGCGCGCGACCCAGTCGCCCGCGAGATCGGGCAGCAGCTTCGCCCACTCGATGCGCTCGGCGGCCGGAAATTCCGAAATCGTGGCGCCCTGCTTCGCCAGGGTCGCCATGGCTTCGCGCACCATGGCCGCGACGATGTCGGTCTGCCTGCGGGCGTATTCGCGCCCGAGAAAGCGGAACATCGTCTTCATGTGCAGCGGCAGGCTCTTCCAGGTGTCGAGGTTCATCGCGAGCGCGCCGGAGATCGGTGCGCCGAGATCGGCCCTGACGACATGGGGCGCCACCTCGTGCAGCCTGAAGGGGAGGATGCCGGTGGCGACGACGATGGCGGCGTCGGCCACGCCGGTCTTGAGGCTGTCGTGGAAAATCGGCAGGCCGGCATCGACCGGCGTCGCGCCGGTTCCCTTGAGCCAGTCGGCAACCGGCCCCACGGCCAGCACCTTCTTGCCCCTGAGCTCCTCGACCGAGGCGATCGGGGTCTTCGAGACGATGTGATAGCTGTCGGCGACCTGGCCGCCCAGATAGACCGCGTTGTGCTTCCGCCAAGCGGCGTTCATCGCCGGGATCGTCCGGTGCAGCTCCTCCTGGATGTCGACCAGCCGGTGCACGTCGCCGGTCGCGAAGGGGGCGTGGAAGGTGACGTTCTCGAGCGGCATCTTGGCCGGCTCCCAGAGCGTCCCCACCCAGCCGATATCGGCGAGCCCGTCGCCCACGCCCTCCAGCGTGTTCCTGAAGTTGTAGAGCGTGCCGGCATAGGCCTCGGTCCACGCGATGGTGTCCGGCGCGCCCATCTCCTTGAGCATGCGGTTGGATTCCGGGACCACGTGGTCGCGGATGACCTGGACCCACGGGACGACCGGCGGGTGGCTGGCGCCCGCCGTGAGCTTCCACTCCCTGGCCGATAACTCGGCGGGGCCAAACGCGTACAGGGCTCCGGCGATCCCCAACGCGGCGAAGCGCGCGATAGGTCGTCGCCCTATTCGTTGCAAACGGTACGGCGAATAATCGGGCGTTCCCCGCGCGGATCGGGCCAAGACCGGCGTGGTTCTGCGCGCGGGCGCGTTTTCCGTCCCCCGGGGACGCGAATCCGGCGGCGCGGCGAAACGATGTTGCGCGCCGATTCCGGTTTTGTGACTTACGGCAAGTTCTTGAGAGATTGGATAGGGCAGAAAGGTTGACCTTTGTTTCACGTGAAACATTAGCGTTTCACGGCAGCCGCACCTGCACCTTCGACGATTTGCCGCCGTCCTCGACGAAACGCCTCAGCGCCTCGTGGAAATAGGGGTGCTCGACCGAGACCATGACGTTCCTGATCTCGTACTCGGTCGCCTCCTCGATGGAGCGCCGCCAGCCCTGGTGGAAGCTCTCCTTGGCCATCGCCTGGAGGTGGGTCGGCGCGGCGGCGAGGTCGCGGGCGATGGCGTCCACGTTGGCGGCGAACTCGGCCTCGGCGTAGACCCGGTTGGCGATGCCCCACTCCAGCGCCTCACGTGCGTCGAGCGTCCGGTTGGTGATCATCATCTCCTGCGCCCGGCGGAAGCCCACGATCTTGGCGAGCGAATACGAGGTGGTCGCGTCGTTGGCGAGGCCGATGGTGTGCCAAGCGCAGAGGAAGCGCGCGCGCTCCGAGCACACCACGAGGTCGGAGCAGAGCGCCATGCCGAGCCCGGAGCCCGCCGCCGCGCCGTTGACCGCCGACATCACCGGCTTGGCGATATGGACGATCTTGTGCAGCACCAGGTGCCACCACATCGCGAGGTCGCGGAAATGGGCCGCGACCGCCGGGATGCCGTTTTCCAGCGGCGGGATCTCCTTGAGGTTGAACCCGGCGCAGAACGCGCTCCCCTCGCCGGTCAGCACCACCGCGCCCACGCGATCGTCGGATTCGCAGGCGTTCAGCGCGTCGAGCAGTTCCCTCACGCCCCGCCCGGTGAGCGCGTTGGCGGCCTCCGGCATGGCGAACGCGATGCGCCCCACCCCGTCGGCGACCTCAAGGCGGAGGCATTCATAGGTCATGCCGGCACCCCCAGCCGCCGTTCTAGGAAGCCGAGGAAGGCGGCGGCGAGCTCGTCCTCGCGCGCGTCCCACAGCTCCAGCGGGTACATCTCGACGTCGTGTTGCACGTGAAACATCTCGAACAGCTCGGCGTCGGGCATCAGGCGCTGGGCGCGGCGGCCGGTCTCCATCGGGTGGATCCAGTCGCATCCCGGGACCACGATGGCCGGCACGCCGATCGAGGCGAGATCCGCGTCGGTCGCCCCAATCACCGGCAAATCCGCCCCTTCGAGGAAATAGCGCCGCCAGCGGGTCATCGCTTCGACGAACTCCTCGACGCCCATCGCCATCAGCCGGTCGCGGTTGGCCGGGTCGGCCGCGATGCTGTCCGAGAAATGCTCGGTTCCGGCGACGGCTTCCATGCCGCCCCCGTGCGCCGCCTCGATGAACTGGGTGTAGTAGTTGAAGGCGAGCCGTTCGGCCGCGTAGGCGCCGCCGGTCACCCGCCACAGCAGCATCGCGCGGACCGCTTCGGGGTGGCGGAGATAGAACAGGATCGAGGTCCGGCAGCCCGACGACGACCCGCCGACGATGACGGGCAGCGCGCCGAGGGCGGCCAAGAGCGCGTGAAGGTCGTCGGCCCATTGCTCGTATTCCGAGTTGGTGCCGTCGATGGCGAGCGCCGAGGCGCCGCAATTGCGCCGGTCGTGGATGACCACGCGGTAGCCCGCCTCCGCCATCCGCCCGGCGAGCGAGCGCACCACCTCCATGCTCCGCCTGCCGCCCGGCATCAGCGCGACCCAGGGGCCGTCCCCGCCCACGATCTCGTAGTTGAGGTCGACGCCCCGGACCGTCATGCGCGGCACTACGCGTTCTCCCCGGCGAGCCCGGCGAGCAGCTTGCGCGCCATCGCGCCCACCACGCGGCGGCGGTACCACGGCTGGACCGTGGTGGTCCGCATCGGCTTCGCCTCCGTCCGCACCGTGTCGCGCAGCCTGTCGAGCTCGTCTTCGCCCAGCGGACCGCCGACGAAGGGCTCGATTTTCGCCACCCGGTGCGGATAGGGGTTGACGGCGGTCAGCGCGATATCGAGCGATGCGACCGTTTCGCCCTCCATCGCGAGCGCGGCCGCGACGCCCGCCAGCGGGAAGTCGATCGAGCCCCTGATCCGCGACTTGCGGTAGCCCGACGGCAGCCCAGCCGTCGCGGACGGCAGATGAAGCGCCACCAGCAGCTCGCCGTCGGCCAGCGTCAGGTGGTCCATCCCGTCATTGCGGTAGAGCGCATCGAGCTTCACCCGGCGCCTTCCGTCGGCCGAAGCGAGCGTGATCTCGGCGCCATGCACCAGCGCGGCCGGCGCGAGGTCGCCCGAGAAGGCGGCGAAGCAGCGCTTGCCGCCCGGCGCGACGTGGCAGATTTCGCCCCGGTGCTTGAGGCAGTAATCGTTCGACTTCCGCCACCACTCGCTCTGATTGTAGAACAGGCAGCGCGTGTCGAGGCAGAGATTGCCGCCGACCGTGCCGTAGTTGCGGTGGGTCGGCCCGGCCACCTCGGCGGCGGCTTCGGCGACCGCGCGGTAAGACCGCCTCACCTCCTCGTTCGCCGCCACCTCGGAGAGCGGCACCGCGGCGCCGATATCGATCCCGTCCGGCCCGACGGCGACCGCGTTGAGCTCCTCGATTCCGGTCAGGTCGACGAGCGCCTTCGGCTGCTCGATCCCGCGGCGGATATTGACCACCATGTCGGTCCCGCCGGCGAGGTATTTCGCGCCCTCTTCCGCGCGCAGGCGAACCGCGTCCTCGACCGTGCCGGGCCTTTGCAGCGTCATCGCGGGCATCAGCTCCATCAGGCTTCTCCCCCGCCCGCCCGCGCCGCGACCCGCTTGCCGGTCTCCCGCTTCTCGATCAGCGCCATCAGCCGGTCCGGCGTCAGCGGGAGCTCGGTCGCGCGCACCCCGATCGCGTCGGCCACCGCGCCGGTCAGCGCCGGCAGGAAATTGGCGAGCGAGGTCTCGCCCGCCTCCTTGGCGCCGAATGGCCCTTGCGGGTCGGCGCTCTCGACGATATGGGTCTCGATGGGCGGCGATTCGACGATGGTCGGCACCCGGTAATCCAGCATGTTGCCGGCGATCCCGAGCCCGTCGTGGTAGCGCGTCTCCTCGCTGATCGCCTGGCCCATCCCCATCCAGACCGAGCCCTCGATCTGGCCCTCGACCGAGAGCGGGTTGAGCGCCTTGCCGCAATCGTGCGCGACCCAGACCTTCTCGACGGCGATCTCGCAGGTCTCGGGATCGACCGCGACCTCGCAGACCAGGGCGGAATAGGCGAAGGCCATGGTGCCGCCGATCGCCGCGCCCCGGTATTTCCGCCCGCCCCAGGATTCCGGGATGGTGTCGAAGGTGCCCTTGACGGCGAGCGTCCCGGTGCCTTCGAGGGCCGCCATCACGACCTCCTTCCAGCTCAGCCCCTCGTCCTGCGTGCCGGCGCGGTAGACGTCGCCCAGGCATTCGACGTCCTCGGGCCGGACCTCGAGCTTCCTCGCCGCCGCCTCGATCAGCAACGCCTTCAGGTTGTTCGCGGCGTCGATCGCCGCGTTGCCCACCATGTAGGTGACTCGTGAGGAATAGGACCCGTTGTCCTTGGGCGTGATCGCGCTGTCCGACGCGACGACATTGATGCGGCCGATGTCGATCCCCAGCACCTCGGCGACGCATTGCGCGAGCACCGTCGACGAGCCCTGGCCGATCTCCGCCGCGCCGGTCAGCAGCGTCACCGAGGCGTCCCAGTCGACCCGGAGGTGGATCGTCGCGTGCGGCTCGCCGGTCCAGTGCTTGGGCTTGGACGCGCCGGAGATGTAGTGCGAGCACGCCATGCCGAGCCCGCGGTTGGGGCCGAGCCTGCCCTTGCGCTCCCTCCAGCCTGACGCCTTCTCGACGATGTCGAGGCATTCCGGCAGCCCGTAGGAGTTCACCATCAGGTCGTTGGCGGTGAAGCCCGGCGCGGTCAGCAGATTGGCGCGGCGCACCGCGAAGGGGTCGAGCCCGAGCTCGTCGGCCATCGCGTCCATCAGGCTCTCGAAGGCGAAGCGGATATTGACCGTGCCGTGGCCGCGGAACGCGCCCGGCGGCGGCATGTTGGTCAGCACCCGGAAGCCCTTGTACTTGACGTTGTCGAGATCGTAGATCGCGAACAGCATCGAGCCGTTGTAGAGGATGGTGACGATGCCGTAGCCGGAATAGCCGCCGGCGCGGTGAACGGATTCGCATTCGACGGCGGCGATCTTCCCCTCCCGCGTCATGCCGATCTTCAGCCTGACGGCGGTCTCCTGGCGTCCGCGATGGGTGATGAAGGTCTCCTCCCGGCTCAGCACCAGGCGCACCGTGCCGCGCGCCTTGCGGGCCAAGAGGGCGGCGACCAGCTCGACATGGAGCGCCTCGGTGCGGCAGCCGAACCCGCCGCCGACATGCGGCTTGATCACGCGGATGTCGGACTGCTCCATGCCCAGCGTGCGGGCCAGCATCAGGTGGACGTAGTAGGGCACCTGGGTGGAGGCGCGGACGGTTATCCTGCCGCGCTCGGCGTCGTATTCGGCCTGGGCCGCGTGGGGCTCGCTCTGGACCTGGCAGACCTCGCCCAGCTGGTAGGTCTCCTCGCGCACCAGGTGGGCTTGCGCGAATCCGGCCGCGGTGTCGCCGATCTCGAAATCGACCTCGCGCTCGATATTGCCCGGCCGCTCCTCGTGCAGCTGGACCGCGTCGGCGGCCCGCGCGTCCTCGGCGGTGAAGTAGGCCGGCAGCTCGTCGTACGCGACCTCGATCAGATCGAGCGCGCGCTGCGCCGTTTCGGTGTCCACGGCCGCCACCGCCGCGACGGCCTCGCCGCGATAGCGCACCCGGTCGCGCGCGAGCGCGTATTCGTTCATCGCGATGGGAAGGACGCCGAAGGTATCGGCGCAGTCCCGGCCGGTGACCACGGCATGGACGCCGGGCAGCGCCTCGGCCGCGGCGGTGTCGATCCGCGCGATCCGCGCATGCGCCACCGGGCTCCTGAGGATCCGCCCGGTGAGCTCCTCCGTGGCGATGAAGTCGGCGGTGTAGAGCGCCTTGCCCGAAACCTTCTCCGGCCCGTCGACCAGCGGCATCGGAACGCCGATCGACCGGACCGGCGCGGGCGCGGTTCCCGCTGCGTCGCTCATGCCGCTTCCTCCCTGCCGGCGAGCTCGTCCGCCGCGGCGCGGACCGCCTCGATGATCTTGATGTAGCCGGTGCAGCGACAGATGTTGGCCGCCATCCCGTCGCGGATCGCGTCAATGTCCGGGTCCGGATCGGCGCGCAGCAGGCCTTCGGCGGCCATGATCATGCCCGGCGTGCAGAACCCGCACTGTGCGCCGAGTTTCACGTGAAACCCGCGCTGGATCGCCGACAGCCGCCCCGAGGTTTCCAGCGACTCGATCGTCTCCACCCGCGCGCCCTGGCAGGCATTGGCGAGCGTCAGGCAGGAATGGCGCGGCCGGTCGCCGACGAGCACCGTGCAGGCGCCGCACTCGCCGCCGTCGCAGCCGATCTTGGTGCCGGTGAGCCCCGCGACCTCCCGCAGGTAATCGACCAGCAGCATGTTGTCCGCGACCACGTCGTCGCGCCGCCGGCCGTTGAGGGTGAGGGACAGTACGGACTTCATGACTCCCCCTTTGCCAGTCGTGGCGATAAGATGGCATGAGCAATAATTGACTTGAGCAACATTGTCAATGTAGAATATACCGCAGGAAAGGATTTTCGCATCCGCCATGCCAGACCCCGCCGTCCCCCCTGTACCTCTCACAACGCTTTGGCCGTTTGGGGTGCAGGCGTTGCTTGGCGATTTCCGTGACCTTGATTGCGGCGGTGCCGGCTGGCCACTGGCTTTGCCGGAGCGCGTAGCGCGGAGGCGAAGCCAGTGGCCGGGTGTCGTCGATCGAAGCGCCCTGCCATTGTGGGGTTCCGTCCATTGCGGACGGGACGGGCCAAGGGATCGGGAGCGACCGATTGCCCCCTGCGCCTTGAGCGCCTGGTGAGGACCTGTGCCCCGGTCCCTGGCCACGATGGACGCCCGGTGGGGAGTTTGCGCCTGGAGCGCCGGTACAGGGATTGGCGGGCATCGTGGCGGTCCGTTGGCACAACGGCGCGAGGGGAATGCGATGGACATGTTTGAGTATTTTGCGGGCATCGACTGGGGCTCGGAGAGCCACCGGGTCTGCATCGTCGACGGCGTCGGCACGGTGCTGGGGGAGCGCGCCTTCGGTCACGGCGGGGCCGGGCTGGCCGAGATGGCGGGCTGGGTGCTTGCCACGGCGGGCGTCGAAGCGCACGTCATCGGGGTCGCCATCGAGGTGCCGCACGGGCCGGTGGTCGAGACGATGATGGAGCGCGGCTTCGCGGTGCACGCGGTCAACCCGAAGCAGCTCGACCGGTTCCGCGACCGCTTCTCGCCGGCCGGCGCCAAGGACGACCGGCGCGACGCCCGCGTGCTCGGCGATGCCCTGCGGACCGACCGCCATGCGTTCCGGCGTCTCGATGCGGCGGCGCCGGAGATCGTCGAGCTGCGCGCCTGGTCGCGCATCGCCGGCGACCTGACCCGCGAGCGGACCCGGCTGGCGAACCGGGCCCGCCAGCAGCTCTGGCGCTACTACCCGCAGCTCCTCGAGCTCGAGAGCGATCTCGCCAAGGCCTGGGTCCGCGAACTCTGGTCTCTTGCGCCGACGCCCGCGAAGGCGCGGCGGGTCCGTTCCGCCACCGTCGCCAAGCTGCTGAAGCACCATCGGGTGCGCCGGATCGATGCCGAAACCGCGCTCCGCATCCTGCGCGAGCCGGCGGTCTCCGTCGCGCCCGGCACCGCCGAGGCCGCAATCGCCCAGCTCGACGTCGTGTTCGCCCAGCTCGCCGTCGCCGCGCAGCAGCTCGCCAGGGCCCGTCGCGAGATCGACCGCCTGACCGCGGCGCTGGCCCGATCGGCGGCCGCCCCGGAGGACGCGCCGGGAGGGCAAGCGCAGCGTGACGTGGACATCCTGAGATCGCTTCCCGGCGTCGGCAGGATCGTCCTCGCCACGCTGCTCGCAGAAGCACACGATGCCCTGCGCCGGCGAGACTATCAGGCCCTGCGCTGCCTGTCCGGTGTCGCTCCCGTGACCAAGCGGTCCGGCAAGTCGCTGATCGTGATCCGGCGTCTCGCGTCGCACAACCGGCTCCAGAACGCGGTCTATCACTGGGCCAGGATCGCGATACAGCGCGACCCCCTCAGCAAGGCGAAATACACCGCCCTCAGAGCCCGCGGCCACGGCCACGCGCGTGCGCTGCGCGGCGTCGCCGACCGCCTGCTCGGCGTCGCCTGCGCGATGCTCGAAAGCCAGACCTTGTTCGATCCCGCCCGCGCGAGACAGGCCGATGCGGCGTGACGCAGGATCGACACCCGATGCGCAGCACGCGTACTCACGCGTGCAACAGCCCTCTTTACAAATGGTGGGGAGTCCTCACCCCGACCCTCTCCCCCACGGGGGAGAGGGAGATTCGCGGCGCCCCCACTCGCTCCTCATCTTCTCCCCTCCCGCTTGCGGGAGGGGCCGGGGGAGGGTGGGTCGGCCGGGTCGCGCGCGCCCATGACGCGGGACACCAGCCTCGGCATCCTGCCCGGCCTGTTGGGCTATCAGCTTCGCCACGCCAATCTGAAGGTGGTGGGGGGGTTCGCCGACCGGATCGCCCGGCACAACGTGACCGCGGCGCAGTTCGGCCTCCTGGTCCTGGTCGGCGCCAACCCCGGCGCGACCCAGACGGCGCTGGCCCGCGCCTTCGGAACCGACCGCTCGGTGATGGTGCGGCTGATCGACAGGCTCGAAGCCGCGCGCCTGGTCGACCGCCGCGCGCGGGAGGGCGACCGCCGCTCCAACGCGATCGTGCTCACTCGAAGCGGCGCGGCGCTGCTGGAGACGCTGAAGCGCGAGGTCCGCGCCTTCGAGGACGCGGCGACCGCCTGCCTCAGCCCGGAAGAGACCGAGACCCTGCTCGCCCTCTTGCGCCGGATCAACGCCCGATCCGGGGCATCGGCGGGTCCGGAATGAAGACCTGGCGCGAGCGTTTCTTCGTCGCGTGGTCGCATTGCGACGCGGCGGGCATCCTCTACTACCCGCACGCCTATGTCTGGTTCGACGAGGCGACCGAGAACCTGTTCCGCGCCAACGGGCTCGGCTACCCGGAGCTCGAAAGCGAGCTGGGCCTGAGCGGAATGCCCCTGATCGAGACCGGGGCGACCTACCGCGACCCCTGCCGGCTGGGAGACGAAATGGAGATCGAGACCTCGGTCGAGGACTGGGGCAGGCGGTCCTTCCTCGTCCGCCACGTCGTGCGGCACGGCGACCGCCGGATCGCGCTGGAGGGCTTCGAACGCCGGGTCCTCGTGGCGCCCGACCCCTCGCATCCCAAGGGCATGCGGGCCATCGAAATCCCCGCTTCGGTCATCGCCCGGTTCGCCGATTGACCGGTCGGCGGTCCCACGGCGACCCCCTCACCCCGGCCCTCTCCCCGCCGGGGAGAGGGGGAGTCGTGGCGCCGACCCTTCGTTACCTTCTCCCCTCCCGCTTGCCCCGGATCGCAGTCCGGGGCTTGCGGGAGGGGCCGGGGGAGGGCTGCATCGCGCTCCTCAGAACAGCCTCACGAAGCGCAGCTCGCCGGAGAGGCGCTCGTAGCCGTGCAGCTGCGCGTTGGAGGTCCGCTCCTCCTTCACCATCGAGAGCTGCGGGCTGAACCCGCCCACGGTGAAGCTCCGGTTGTGGACGCTGACGCGGAGCGAGCGGGTGCGGTCCTGGCGGGCGCCGCCGCCGATGACGAAGGGCGCCCAGCTCCCCTCATAGCCGGTCCAGCGCAGCGTCACGGCGCCGCCCACGGTGAAGCCGTAGGGCAGGAGCACGGTGGTCCCGAGGCGAAACCAGCGGTGGGAGTGGCGCTGGCGTTGCTGCTCGGTCTTCTGCCTCCCCCAGCCGGCGGCGGCGTTCGCCCGGAGCGTGGGCGTGGCGACCCAGCCGATGCCGGCCGATATGTCGGTCACCGGCCCGTCGAGCCAGTCGCGGCCCTCGTAGCGGCGTTCGTGGCGGGCGGTGTCGAGATACGCGGTGGTGCGCCGGTCGAGGCGGTGGCGTCCCTCGACCCGGAGGCCCAGGTCGCGGAAATCCTCCTCGTCGGCGAGCCAGGACTGGCGGGCGCTCGCCAGCGCGCTCGCCTCGGAGACACGGCCGATCAGCCAGCGCGGGCCGACATGCCCGGCGACGGTCATGCGGTCGAACTCGGACGAGCGGTATTCGCGCCGCGACACGTCGCCGCCGATGCGGAGCCGGAGCCTCGGGTCGAGGGGGTGCTGGTACTCGCCGCCGGCCCAGGCGGCGATCCCGATGCCGGATTGCGGCTTGTCGCCCCGGTAGGTGAAGGGGAGGCGGCCGAACGGGGTGTCGATGTGGATGGTCTTCTCGTCGGATTTGGCGGAGATGTTGGAGTCGGGCGCGAGCGCCATGCCGACGCGGACCGACCACCGCTTGCGGGCGCGGATCCGAGCGAGGAAGCGGCCCACGTTGAGCGCCACCGCGGCGGGCGGCTTGCCGGCCAGCACGTGCTCGAAATGCCGCCGGGCGAGCGTGTCCTCTTCCTTGAGGAAGAACGCGCGGGCTAGCTCGAGGCGCACCCGCACGAGGGACGGGTTCGCCACCAGCATCTCGCGGAAGGCGGCGATGGCGGTGTCGAGCAATTCATCGCGCTTTTCGGGTTCGGCGCGCTGCGCCTCGTTCAGCGCCGTCATGCCGTCGCGGAACAGGGCGGACATGTCTCGGCCCTGGGCCTCCGTCACGATCACCAACGCAATGAGTATGGCGACGGCAAGCACGAAGGCGTACCAGAACGCGCGGTCGGTAGGTCTGCGGGCAGACACCCGGTCTCTCCCTGCGGCCGGTTGCTCCGGCTCTTTGGGAATAGGGAGAACCCCGGCGCCGGCGGTTAAGCCCGACGCCGGGGGTTCATGTTGCGGTTGCTACTGCCTCTTCGCCCCGAAGGCACCGAGGACGTGGCCGTTCGTGAAGTGGCCGTTGAACTGGCCGGCGATGCCGGAGGGGTAGACGGTCTCATCTTCGTCCGCAGTGTTGGCATCATCGGCCGTCACCGCACCGAAGAACTGGCCCTGCCAGTTGCCGCTTGTCACGCCCATGGCGTCGTCCTGCGTTGAGGTCATACCCGCAAACATGGGCGCATCGTCGGTGACCGTCGTGGCAGACGTTCCAAACGGTGCCGCACCAAAGGTGACCGCCCAATCAGCGTCGATGATCTCGCCGCCGTCCATGAAATTGGTCACCTTGCCGACGACCGAGAACTGGTCATTGACCGCGACGTCGCCGCCGCCGAACCGCGCCGTCAGCGCGGCGGTGGCGGAGAACCGGCCACTGTACAGATGCTCGGGATCGCCGCCGGCACCGAACTCCTTGCGGACATACATGCCTGTGGCCGAACCCGCGTAACTTGCGGTGCCTTCCAGCGCTTGCACGCCAGCGTCGTCACCTGATGTCGTGATCCGGGACGCCATCGTGCCACCGAAGAAGGCGGAAACCTTCGTAACGGGCATGCCTTTGTCGTCTTCCGATTCATTCATCCAGATGCCCCAGTGCATGTAGTCGGGGTCGGCGATCACGACCTTGAGGTCGTCGACCTGATCGGCTACCGGGTCGGCACCGTCACTGGTGTCCAGCGTCGGGGTGAATACCAAGTCCGTCGCCGCAGTCTGGTATTTTCCGTCCGACAGAACATTGATGGTGCAACCGCTAGCGCATGCGAACGTGCCAGCAAGGCCGTGGAAGGTGCCCTCGACGCTGTCGCCAGTGGTGCCGTCCGCACCTATGGAAATGATGCTTCCTGTGCCCTCGATCGTCACCGAGTCGGTGATGACGTTGGTAGCAGCCCTGACCACGGTGATCGCGCCGTCGTCGTCGCCTACCGGTCGGGTCGGGTCCATGCCCTCATAATGGGTCTCGTATCCGACCGACTCGTCCGCCCCCTTGTCGTTGTGGATGGTCACGGTATCCGTCGACGCAGGCGTGTCGCCGTCGGCCTCGTTCATCCGCGTGTAAGTCATCGGCGCCGACATGGCGAACTTGAGGTCCTTGTCGAGTACGCCCTTGTCGTCGATGTGGTCGAACGCGTCGCCGCCCGTGCCGCCCATATCCTGCCGATCCGGCAGCGCCGCCCCGCCGATCGCCGCGGCCAGCGCCTTGGCTGCGGGCGTCACGCCCGGACCCGTGGGCTCGGTCGGCTCCGTGGGCTCCGCCGGTTCCGCTGGCGTGGTTGATGGTGCAGCGGCCGTAGGACTGTCGCTCCCCCCTCCGCCACACGCCGCGAGGCCGAGCGCGAACACGGCGGCGCAGCAGACCGTCATCAGATTTTTGTACATAGACATGGTTTCGAGGCTCTCCTCATTTTGAAGAGGCCTCGTTTCGAGGCCTCGTAATGTGGACCGCGCGGCGAGTGTACCAAGATGAAATGCGCGATGTCTACTGTTATCGAATAAGATTATTGAGGGCGAAAATCGCACGTGCCGGCCACGCGGCTGGGGAGAATGTCTTCCCCGATGCGGGCGGCGATCCGGGCGGCCGATTCCTTCAGGGAAGCGGCCTCCGATTCGCCGGCCCCGGGTTCCGGCGGCGGGAGGTCGCGGACCGGCATCCGGGCCGGCAGGATGTCGTCGCCGATTTCCTCCGCGACCCTGGCCGCCGCCTCGCGAATCGCGTCGCGCGCCAGATGCGCGTAGCGCGCCGTGGTCTGTATCCGGGCGTGCCCGAGCAGCCGCGCGATCATCGGCAGGCTCTCGCCGAGCGCGAGGGCGCGGCTGGCGAAGGAATGCCGCAGATCGTGCAGGCGCACGTCGCCGAGCCCGGCGCGGGTCCGGACCCGGCACCAGGGCTGGAACAGGCCGGACAAATGCGCGCCCGGCCTGCCGCCGGGGATGACCCAGGGGTTGCCGCCGACCCGCGGCAATCCGGCGAGAACGCCCGCCGCCGCCGGCGACAGCGGGACGGTTCGCGGCCCGGTCTTGGTGTCGCGGAGCCGTACTTCCCCGGCTTTCGGATCCACGTCCTCCCAGCGGAGCGTGAGGATCTCGTTGCGCCGGCACCCGGTCAGCATCAGCAGGCGAATCGCCGCGGCCGCGTGCCGGGATACCGCTCCGTCGGACTCCAGCGTATCCAGCGCCCGTCCCAGCCGGCGGAACTCCACGTCGGTCAGGAAGCGCTCGCGCCGGCGCACCCGGTATTTCCGCGCGTGCCGGCACGGGTTTCTTCCATCGGGGATAAGGCCCCAGTCGGCGGCTTGTTCCATCAGCCTCGACAGCGTCGCCACCGCCAGGTTCGCGGCGGCGGGACGGTCGCCGAGCCGCAATTGCAGATCGGCGACATGGGCGGGCTCGACGGACGAGACGGGAAGATCGCCGAGGACGGGCAGGATGTGGTTCCCGATCGCCGAACGGTACTGCGCCGCCGTCGAGCGCCTGCAACGAACCGCCACGTGCTCGCGCAGATAGCGGTCCGCCACCGCCGCCAGCGTGGCTTCCGCCGGTTCCGCCCGCCGAACGCCGGCCGCCTCCACGCCGCTCGCGGGGGCCGATGGGGCATGCGGCATCGTCACGCCGCCGCCCGGCCGTCCCGCGGAACCCGCTCTCCCCGGGGCGGCGCATCCACCCCCGCCAGAATGTCCGCGCCGATGCTGACCCCGACCCTGGCGGCGGAGGCCTTCTCCGCGTCGCCGGCAAGGTGTGCGTAGCGCACCGTGCTCTGGATATCGGCATGGCCCAGCAGCCTGCCGATCATGGAGAGGCTCTCGCCGGCCGCGAGCGCCCGGCTGGCGTAGGAGTGCCTCAGATCGTGGATGCGCACGTCTTCGAGGCCGGCGCGCGCCCGCAGCCGGTACCAGTCGCCGTTCAGGGTCGTCAGGCGGCGGCCGGGCTCCTTGCCGGCGACGATCCACGGGTTGCCGGGAAGCCGCTCGATCCCCCCGAGCACCTCGTCGGCCGCGGGCGTGAGCGGCACCATGCGCGCCCCGGTCTTGCCGTCGCGCAGCCGGAACTCCCCGGCGCCCCGGTCCACGTCGTCCCAGCGCAGCGTCAGGATTTCGTTGAGCCGGCATCCGGTGAGCATCAGCAGGCGGATCGCGGCGACCGCGTAAGGCCATGCCGAGCCGTCCGCCTCGGCCTCGACGAGGGCCGCGCCCAGCCGCCGGTACTCGTCGCGCGTCAGGAACCGTTCCCGCTTGCCCTCCCTGTACTTGCGCACCGAACGGCAGGGATTGCCGCCCTCCGGCGCCAGGCCCCAGCCGGCGGCGAGGGAGAACATCTTGGAAAGGATCATCAGCGCGCGGTTGGCGGCGCGCGGGGTATCGCGAAGCCGGTGGTGCAGCGCCGCCACATGCGACCGCCCGACCGCGCCGAGCGGCATTGCCCCGAGCGCGGGCAGGATGTGGTTGTCGAGCGAGCCGCGATAGATGCCCGCGGTGTGCCGGTTGCAGTTGGCCGCCACGTGGACCCGCATGTAGCGCTCGGCGAGCTCGGCCACGGTGGTTTCCGGCCCGGCCGGCCGGGCCGCGGCATCCCCGCCCGCCCTGATGCGCTGGAGGATCCCGCCCGCCACCCTGCGCGCCCGCTCGGCGGTGAGCTCGCCATGGACGCCCAGCGTGACCCTTTTGGGCGCCCCCCGGGCGCGGCTCTGGACGACATAGACCTTCCGTCCCGAGGGATAGACGCGCACCCCGAAGCCGGGCATCCGGCTGTCCCAGAAGATGACGTCCCGGCCTTCGGCCCTGAGGGCGTCGACCGTTCGCGCCGAAATCGTCCAGCTATCGCGCTTTTTCATCTGAGAACTGAATTACTGATATGACGTATCATAGATATTAAATTCAATAATCTATGTTTAACAAGCTGTGGTAATCGTTTCGCGGGACCCAGTATTCGCATCCGGCATGTCCGTCATCGCCGCGCCGGTGCGCGGAATCGGTCTCGCCGCGGGATCGCGGCCGGGGATTCCGCGATCCGGCGCCGGCGGATGCCAGAAAACCCGTTTTGAAACAACGTCTTGAGCAGCCTCGGCGCAATCCCGCGCGGCGTTCCCCGCGCACCGGAACCCCCGGAAATCCGCATCTCCGAGGCTCCCTTCGAGGCCTCTTCATTACCGTCAAAATTCCTCGCCCTATTCCCATGGTTTAGCGCTCTTCGTCGAGGCGAAAGGGTGGAACGCGCGGCACGTTCAGCGCTCGATATCAAGGCCGCGGCGCGGGAAAGTAAAATACCGGTTTGGACAAAATCAATGCCGGGCGCGAATACGGCCCTCCCCCGGCCCCTCCCGCAAGCGGGAGGGGAGAGGGTAAGGAAGGGTCGGTGCCGCGACTCTCCCTTTCCCCAGCGGGGAGAGGGTTGGGGTGAGGGGGTCGCCGGGGCTAGCTCTTCGACTGCTCCAGCGTCTCCGGCGCGAACAGGTCCTCCACCGTCAGCAGGCGCTTCGACAGCCCTTGCTCGTGGGAGTAGCGCGCCATTGTCTCGATCGACTTGACGTTGCGCTCGATGCCGTAGGGCCAGTAATCCTCGCCCATCAGCCGGATGGTTTCCTCGACCTCGGCGGCGAGCCACGGGACGGTGGCCTTAACCGCGCCGAAATTGCGCAGGCCCGGCATCGTCAGCTTCTTGGCCTTCTCGAACGCCTCGAAGACGTTGTTGGCGAGCCACTTGTGCTCCTCCACCAGCGAGCGCCGGATGGCCACGACGTGCATGATCGGAAACACGCCGGTCTTGGTCCAGTAGGCCTTTTCCAGCGCCCGGAAGTCCGGGAACAGGCGGCCGATATCGGGGTGCCCGCCGGTGAAGCAGGAGGGCGGGAGCGGGGAGACCATCGCGTCGAGCTCGCCCGCCACCATCATCCCGCTCAGGCTCCTGTCGGCCGGGATCGGCGTGCAGACGATGTCCGAGGGAAGGTCCAGCTTCACCTTCTCCGGCCGGCCGGGGTCCTCGATTCCGCCGGTGCGCCAGACGATGTCGGACGCCTTCACGCCGTACTCGTCGGACAGCATGCCGCGGGCGGCGAGCGCGGCGGTGACTTGGTATTCCGGCACGCCGACCTCGCGCCCCTTGAGGTCCCCCGGCGCCTGGATGCCGCGGTCGGTGCGGATGTAGATCGCCGAATAGCGCCACATCCGCGACAGGAACACCGGGATCGCGACATAGGGCGCGTCGCCCCGGTCGACCATCATCATGTAGGAGCTGAACGAGAGCTCGGTCACGTCGAACTCATGGTTACGGATCGCGCGGAAGAAGATGTCGTGGATGTCGAGCGCGAAATGGACCGCGTCGCAGCCCTCGATCCGCACCGTGCCGTCGGCCAGCGGGCGCACCCGGTCGTAGTCCCAGAATGTCATGGTCAGCGGCAGCAGCGACATCGCGGTCTCCTCATGTGTTCCCTCGTCCCGTCATCGCCGGACCCGGGGCGGGACCCTCCCCCGACCCCTCCCGCAAGCGGGAGGGGAGAAGGAAGAGAGGGGCCGGCGCCGCAACTCTCCCTCTCCCCGCCGGGGAGAGGGCCGGGGTGAGGGGCCTCCCGGGCGACAACGGGCGCACTCAATCCAGAAGCCCCATCGCGCGGAAGCTCGAATGGCCGCCGCGCGCGACGATGACGTGGTCGTGCAGCACGATGCCGAGGCTCTTTCCCACGTCACGCACCTGGCGGGTCATGTCTATGTCGGCCTTCGACGGGCTCGGATCGCCCGACGGGTGGTTGTGCACCATGATGACCGCGCTCGCGGTGAGCTCCAGCGCCCGCTTCATCACCTCGCGCGGGTAGACCGGCGTGTGGTTGACGGTGCCGCGCTGCTGTTCCTCGTCCCCGATCAGCCGGTTCTTCGTGTCGAGGTAGAGAACCCGGAAGCACTCGTTCTTTTCATGCGCCATCCGCGCGCGCAGATAGGCCACCAGCCGGTCCCATGAGTTGAGCACCTCGCCGTTCAGGGTTTCCTCGCGGCCCAGCAGGGCGGCGGCTTCGGCGGCGATCCGAATGGCCACCACCGCGGCCTTGCCCACGCCATCCACCGTCCGCAACTCGGCGGGCTCCGCCCGGAGCACGCCCGCATAGGAGCCGAAGCGCTTTATCAACGCCTTGGCGATCGGCTTGGTGTCGCGCCGCGGGATCGCCTGGAACAGCAGGAGCTCCAGGACCTCGTAATCGTGCAGGGCGTCGCCGCCCCCCTTGAGGAAGCGGTCGCGGAGCCTGTCGCGGTGGCCCTGATGATGGGTATCGTCGGTCATGGCGCGCTCCCGGCCAAGTGTTGCCCACTCGTCCCGGCCGGTCAAAGCCCCCGCGTCGGGGCTGGCGTCGACGGCCTTTCGCGGCGACAATGGCTGCCGGTCGACATCCTGCAGGTGGGCACGCCGATGAACGCTTTCCAGCGACTCGCGGTTGCGATTGTCGGCGTGTTTTTCGCCTGGTCCGGGTCCGGCGGCCCGGCGGAGGCGAGCTGCTATCCGATGGCGCGGGCGCCGGGCGGGTTCATGCCGGCGTCGTTCAGGATCGCCGCCGTCAAGGCGCATCACTTGCGGATCGATTTCGTCGGGCATTCGACGTTCGTCATCGAATCGCCGCAGGGCGTGCGGGTCGCCACCGACTACAACGACTACGTCCGCCCGCCCTTCCTGCCGACCATCGTCACCATGAACAACTCGCACGACACGCATTACAGCTATGCGGTGGACGAGAGGATCGAGCATGTGCTGCGCGGCTGGGACCCGGCGGGCGGCATCGCCCGGCACAACGTGTCGGTCAGGGACGTCCGCGTCAGGAACGTGCCGACCAACCTCGCCGAGTTCGGAGGGAAGTGGCGCAACGGCAATTCCATGTTCGTGATCGAGAGCCAGGGGCTCTGCATCGTCCACATCTCGCATCTGCACCACGTGCTGTCCGAGGACCAGCTGCGCGATCTCGGGCGCATCGACATCGCCTTCGCGCCGATCGACGGCATGTGGACGATGAGTCACCAGGAGCTGTTCGAGGTGCTCGGCGCGATTAAGCCGATGCTGGTGATCCCGATGCATTACGGCTCGATGGGCGGGGTTCAGGCGTTCATCGCGCGCGCCAAGGCCAAGTGGCCGGTGCGCCACCACGACGGCCCCTCCATCGAGCTCAGCTTCCGCGACCTGCCGCGCAAGACCGAGGTGCTGTTCCTCGCCGGAAGGTGAGGCAGGCTCCGCCGCCCCCTCACCCCGGCCCTCTCCCCCGCCGGGGGAGAGGGAGAGTCGCGCCGCCTCCTTACCTTCTCCCCTCCCGCTTGCGGGAGGGGCCGGGGGAGGGTGGGGCCGTCAACCCAGCGCGAACCCCGCCTTTTCCAGATAGGCCCGCATGGTGCGGCCGTCGTCGACCGCCATCTGGCGCGCCTTGTCTTCCGACCAGCCGTAGAATTCGGGCGTGCCGAAGCGGCCGGTGTGCTTGTACTTCCCGGCCGGGATCGAATAGCGCCCGTCGCGGCGGCGGTCGTAGCCGTCGATCTCGTCGGCGAGGCGGGTGTCGTCGTAGCGGTCGGTATGGATCGTGGCCGAGGGGGAGAGGCGGACGCTGACGAAGCCTTCGCGCGCCGGGTAGCCGACGCAGAGCCCGGAGATGGGGAACACGTGGTCCGGGATCTCCAGCATCTCCGCGATGGCGTCCACGTGGTCGCGGACGTGGCTGATATGGCAGCAGCCGAGACCCATGATCTCGGCCGCGCAGACCATCTGCTGCATCGCGATCGCCGCGTCGATGGTGGCGTTCAGCACGGCGTCCATCGTGTCGTTCTCGTAAGCGAGTCCGCGCAGTTCGCAAACCCGCCTGATCCGCCGGTTGTCGCCGCAGACGATGAAGAACTCGGGCGCCTGGACGATCCACGGCATGCCGGGGATCAGCGCGCCGATGCGTTCCCTGAGCGCGCGGTCCCGGATGCGGATCATCGAGACCTGCTGGAGGTCCGACTTGGTGGCCGCCGAGAGCCCGGCCGCGATCAGCGTGTCGAGCACGGTCGCGGGGACCGGCTCGTCGGTGTAGAGCCGCTGCGTCCGGTGCGCGAGCAGCCTTGCCACCGCCGGGTCGGCGGTTTCGCCTTCGAGCGCCCGGTTGTCGAGCTCGAAGCGGTCGCGCCACAGGGCGCCGAGGGACTTGCTCACCGCGTTCCTCCCGTGAGGTGGGGTCTTCACCCGTAGGGCGGTTTGTGCAGCCCCGCGGGAGAGAGCGTGAAGATTTCGCAGCCGTCGGCGGTCACGCCCAGCGAATGCTCGAACTGGGCCGACAGCGAGCGGTCCTTGGTCACCGCCGTCCATCCGTCCGACAGGATCTTGGTCTCGTAGCGCCCGGCGTTCACCATCGGCTCGATGGTGAAGAACATGCCCTCGGCGAGCCTCATCCCTTCCCCCGGGCGGCCGTAATGGAGGACGCTCGGCGGGCAGTGGAAGATGCGCCCGAGGCCGTGGCCGCAGAAATCGCGCACCACCGAGTAGCGCTCGCCCTCGACATGGCTCTGTATGGCGTGGCCGATATCGCCCAGCGTCGCGCCCGGCCGCACCGCCGCGATCCCGCGCATCAGCGATTCGTATGTCGCGTCCATCAGGCGGCGCGCCTTCACGCCCACCCGGCCGACCGGGAACATGCGGCTGGTATCGCCGTGCCAGCCGTCGAGGATCACCGTGATGTCGATGTTCACGATGTCGCCGTCCTTCAGCACCTTGTCGCCCGGGATACCGTGGCAGACGACATGGTTGACCGAGGTGCAGATCGATTTCGGGAAGCCGCGATAGTTGAGCGGCGCCGGGACCGCGCCGCGCTCGACGATGAATTCGTGGCACAGCGCATCCAGCGCGCCGGTGGTCGCGCCGGGCGCCACATGGGGGGCGATGAAGTCGAGCACCTCGGCGGCGAGCCGGCCCGCCCGCCGCATGGCGGCGAACGCGTCCGGCCCGTGGATCGGTACGTGCTGCGCCGGCTCGGTGCTTCCCCAGCGGTCGGTCATGGGCCCGTTTATACGGCCCGCGCAACCGAACGGTCCAGCCCGTTCGCCGGGACGGGCGAGGGTGGTTCGGCCACCGGCGCCTGCGTAATATGCCGCCGGGTCGCGCCGCTCCGGAGTAGCAATGGCCGAACAGGGAATCGTCACCGCCTGCGTCGTGGTTATCGGCAACGAGATCCTTTCTGGCCGCACCCAGGACAAGAACGTCAACTATCTCGCCAAGGGCCTCGAATCGCTCGGCATCAGGCTGCGCGAGGTCCGCATCGTTCCCGACGACCGGGGGACGATCGTCGATACGGTGAACGAGTGCCGGGCGGCGTTCGATTACGTGATCACCACCGGCGGGATCGGTCCCACCCATGACGACATCACGTCGGAATGCGTCGCCGAGGCGTTCGGCGTCCGCATGTACCGCGACCCCGATGTGGTCGAGCTCATCCGCTCCTTCCTCCGCAGCGGCGAGATGAACGAGGCCAGGATGCGCATGGCCACCTTCCCCGAAGGGGCCGAGCTGATCGGCAACCCGGTCAGCGCGGCGCCGGGTTACCGCAAGGAGAACGTGTTCGTCCTCGCCGGCGTGCCGCAGATCATGCAGGCGATGTTCGACGGGATGAAGCACCACCTCTCCGGCGGCTCGCGGATGCGGGCGCGCGCGGTCCACGTGCATCTGCCGGAGGGAGCGATCGCCGAGGCGCTCGGCGAGGTGCAGCAGCGCTATCCCTATATCGACATCGGCAGCTATCCCGCGATGCGCCAGCGCCGATTCGGCGTCAGCGTCGTGCTGCGCGGGACCGACGAGGCGGCGCTCGACCGCGCGCTCGGCGAGGTCAGGGAGGCGCTGGTCGCGCTCGGCGGGGAGCCGACCGACGAATCCCCCGACAGCCCGCCCGAACCCGAAGATTGATGAGCTGGGAAGCGCCGGTTCTCGGGCTGATGCTGGGGGTGGGGGTCCTGCTCGGCTTCCAGGGCTTCGCCGCGATGACCGACCGGTCGCTCCCGGACGCCGCGCGCAGGAAGGGCATGTGGAAGCTCAACGCCGGCGTGACTCTGGCGGTCGTCTCGATGGTCGCGATCCTGCACGTCTCGGGGGGTTAGGGACGGACCATCCTTTCCATCATTTCGACCGAGCGAAGCGGGCCGAGAATTCCCGCAGCCCCGACATCGCGGCTCCGTGCGCGACAGGTATCTCCGCTCTGTCATCGCTTCGGGACCGCTCCCGTCAATATGACAAAAGGAGTGGAGGTAAGTAGGGCGCGTCAGGACTTGAGCACGCCGAAGACCAAGCGTCCCACGTAACTGTTTCATTGAGACAATGCGGGAGTCGGATCGCAATTGGGGCGAGCGGTTCAATGAGACGCCGAGACGGCAGGTGAGAGGCGAAACGAAAATAACCGAGTACCCGCCAGAGGCGTAACCGGAAGGGAAGGGATCAAGTCCCACCAGCAACTGCTGGCGGGACTTGCATGGGTTGCCTATTGCTTTTTCGCGCCGAACGCGCCGACGATGTTCGACTGCTCGAAAACTCCTGCCGCCTCAGCGTTTCCCGGACCGTAGAAGCCACCCTGTATGCGGTTGCCTGATAGCCCCGCCTGGAATGTTCCCTCTGTCGCGATTGGAACGTCGTTGAACATCACTGTGGGCGTCGAATGCGCTGTGCCGCGATCGATATTCTTGATACTGCTGAAAGCGACATCGATAGAGTCGCCTGCGTTCAGGTCATAGCTCAGGGTTGCATCCCCCTGTAGCCGATCACCACGGTTGTTCCCAGTCGCCGGCATTCCGACCATGATGCCGAGCCACGTTGCGTTTCCGGTTGGTGCCGTGCCCGCAAGTTCACCTCCCGCCAAGCCGTACCGGGCGTCGATTCTAGTTCCCCGAATTGTGGCGCTCTCATGCTGAACCGCAAATCCGCTGTGCTCCATCCAGGCCCCGAATGAGGTGAAATCCGTCCCCTCAGCCTGAGACATCAGCGTAATGCCGTGCTTGGTTCCCACTGCCTCGACGGAACCGGTCGAGAACTCGAAATCCGACGGGCTCAAAGTCACAATATATCCAACACTCGATTCCGATATCGAGCACTGGGTTCCGGAGCACCCGGCGCGGAGACGAAATGTCGGCAGTGCCGAATGATCGGTTTCGCCGTAGACGGTGGAAACAATCAATGAATCCGCGCGCGCCACAATGCCCGGAGACCGCGCGCGTTGTGCCCCAGGCGTTTCGATCGGCACCGCTGCTCCGGTCAGGTTTCTAATTTGGGAGCCAGAGACTTGAGGAGCAGATCCACCGCCACCTCCGCCACCACAGGCATTGAGAAGGACGACACAAATAGTCGCCAGTACAATTCTCAGTTTCATTGAATTCTCCTTGCAATTCCGAGTCAGCGGTCGCCGACCGGCGTGGACCGCATATGGACCCGTCAACAAGGAAAGCTGATGAACCGGAAAAGATCCGTCAATTGAAATTATAAAATTGTATGGAAAAACTCGTGGATGGTTGGTCTTCGCCAAACATGAAGTTGAGGGAACCTTAGGAAATACTCCAACTTGGACGGAATCCCTTAAATCCCGGTGGCCTCCTGCGTGTAGGCCGGGTCGTGGTAGCGCCTTTGCGCGGCGCGCATGTATTCGAGAATCTCCGGATCGCCGTCGATCCGCGGCACCGGCTCGTCGTCCCAATGCCCGAACTTGTCGACGCCGCGCACCAGGGTCGCCGCGCGCCGGCCGATCGTGGACCGCACCGAGGTCGGGATATAGAACAGCGCGAGCCCGATGCGCGGCCCGTCGGTCGCGTTCGGCAGCGAGCCGTGCACCGTGCGCTCGTGATGGATCGAGAACTCTCCCTCCCGGAGCTCGAGGTCGACGGCCTTCGATTCGTCGAGCCCCTCGATGGTCTGCCCGCGCCCCAGCAGATTGTCGTCGTCCGGGGTTTCCCGGTGCCAGTGGGCGACGCCCCGTTGCGAGCCCGGGATCACGCGCATGCAGCCGTTGGAGCGGTTGCTGTCGGTGAGCGCGATCCAGACCGCCGCCAGCGCGTGCGGGTCGAGGCCGAAATAGGCCGAGTCCTGGTGCCATGAGACGAAGCGCCCGGAGCGCGGCGGCTTGATCCAGAACTTCGAGGCGAAGAGCAGGATATCCGGGCCGATCAGGTCCTCCACCGGGTCCAGAATTTCCGGACGCGCGGCGAGGGCGTGCGACCAGGGGAAGCAGAGATGGCCCTTCATGTGGATGTCGCCGGCCGAGAACCCGCGCTCCGCCTCGAAGGCGTCGAGCGAGGCGCGCATCCCGGCGGTCTCGTCCGTCCCGAGCGCCCGGAACGGCGTGAGATAGCCGTGCTCGCGGTAGAACGCGACCTGCTCGGGCGCGAGGCGGTTCGATGTCTTCAGGGCGACGGTTGCCATGCGGCCGATGATCGCAGGGTTCGGTCCGCGGTTCAAACCCGGAGTGAATTCACGTCGGTAGCACATGATCTGTTCGGTTTACCCGGCGCTTCCCCCTTTGTCGTCATGCCCGGACTTGTTCCGGGCATCCACGTCCCTCCGCTGCCTCGCCCGCTCCCGGTTCGCACAAAGACGCCGCAAGACGTGGATGCCCGGAACAAGTCCGGGCATGACGGTGGGGGGTAAAACGGGGACACGGGAAACGGCGACGCCGACCATGACGGGGAGGAGCGGTCCGCCACGCACCGGATACGCCTTGGCGCTTCCCGGTACGCCTGTCGGCCTCTCGCCCGTCAAGTTATCCGTATAAGCCCCAATTCACTCCATGAAGCTCGGCAGATAGAGCGAAAGCGCCGGGATGAACACGATCAGCGCGACGCGGACCAGGTCGGCGGCGACGAAGGGAAGGACGCCGCGGAAGATCTCGGTCAGCCTGATATCGGGCAGCATCGCGTTGAGCACGAACACGTTGAGCCCGATCGGCGGCGTGATCAGGCTGATCTCGATCACCACCACGACGACGATGCCGAACCAGATCAGGTCGAATCCGAGCGCCTGCATGACCGGGTAGAAGACCGGCACGGTCAGCAGCATCATCGACACGCTTTCGAGGATGCAGCCCAGGACGATGTAGATCGCGACCAGGATCAGGACGACGGCGATGGGCGCGATATCGACCGTCTCGAACCAGTCGGCGAGCACGTTGGGAAGGCGCGAGACGTTGATGAAATTGGCGAACAGCAGCGAGCCGATCAGCAGCGTCATCAGCACCGCCGTCGTGCGCCCGCTCTCGGCCAGGATCTCCAGCGTCACCCGGAAGGTCAGCGTGCGCCGGGCGAGCGCGATGACGAAGGCGCCGGTCGCCCCGATCCCCGCCGCCTCGGTCGGGGTGAAGAAGCCGACATAGATGCCGCCCATCACGATCAGGAACAGCACCAGCATGCCCCACACCCCGCTGAGCGCGCGGATGCGCTCCGACCACGGCACGGGATCGGCGGGCGGGCCGAGCGCCGGGTTGATCCGGGTCATCACCGCGACCGCCGCGGAATAGAGCGCGACGCCGATGATCCCCGGGATAATCCCGGCCGCGAAGAGCTGGCCGATGTCGGTCTCGGTCATGATGCCGTAGAACACCAGCGCGATTGAGGGCGGGATCAGGATGCCGAGCGTGCCGCCGGCGGCGATCGAACCGGCCGCGAGGCTGTCGGCATAGCCGAAACGACGCATCGGCGGCATCGCGACCTTGGCCATCGTGGCGGCGGTGGCGAAGCTCGACCCGCAGACCGCGCTGAACCCGCCGCAAGCGACGACGGTCGCCATCGCGAGGCCGCCCCGCCGGTGCCCCAGCCACTTGTTGGACGCCTCGTAGAGGTCCTGGCTGATCCCCGACCGCGCGACGAAATTGCCCATCAGGATGAACAGCGGCAGCACCGAGAAATCGTAGACCATCACCATGTCGGTGGCGGTGTTGCCGATGCTCCTCATCGCCGGCGCGAGACCGACGAACCAGGCGAAGCCGAGCGTCCCAACCAGCGCCATGCCGAAGGCGATCGGCACCTGCAGCAGCAGCAGCGCGAACAGGGCGACGAAGCCGATGACGACGGCTTCCATGGCTCAGCCGCCGTCTTCGCCGCGGCCGGCGAGCGTCAGGCCGGCGAGAAACAGCAGGATCGCCGCCGCCAACAGCGTCAGGGCCGCCATCCCGTAAACGAAGATCCCGGTCTCGATCTGCAGGAACATCATCAGTTCGTTGGCTTCGTCGAGCGCCCGCGCCTGGATCCACATCTCGCGCGTCCAGAACAGGCCGAGCGCGCCGGCGAGCAGGTGGATGAGGAACTTCTGGATGCGCCGGGCCGGGCCGGTGAACAGGCGGTCGAGCAGGCCGATCGTGATGTGGTCCTGCCGGGCGCAGACGATGGGGAGGCCGAGATAGACGGTGAAGCCCATCATCACCTCGGTCACCTCGAACCCGGCCGGAACCGGCGCGTTGAACGCCTGCCGGCCGAACACGTCGACGAAGGTGAGCGCCATCATCGCGAAGACGAGCACGGCGAGCAGCCCGCCGAGCGTGACGTCGAGAGAATGCGCGAGGCGCCGTTCCAGCCCGCCTTCGCGCGGGTGATTACCGAGTGCAGACATGCGGGCGGCCGGGCGCCGGCGCCGCTACGCCGGCGCCCGGTTCAGATTAGCTGCGGTAGCCCGCGACCTCGGCGCGGTACATCTGGATGGTCTTCGCGCCGTCGATGCCGTTCTTGTTGGCCTTCTCGATCCAGCGCGCCTCGTAGTGCTTCAGCTTTTCCTTGAGGCCGGCGAGCGCCTTGCCCTCGAGCGTGTTCCAGACCACGCCGTCCTCCTTCAGCTTGGTCGGCGCCCATGCCTCGCGCGCGTCCCACTTGCGCCCGATCTCCAGGGACAGCGCCTCGCCGGCCAGCTCCATGACGGTCGCCTGGTCCTTGGCGGCGATCTTTTGCCATTTCGCCTTGTTCATCGCCATCGAGAACGAGACGTTGTAGAGCCCGCCCGGGATGTGGGTGGCGTATTTGGTGAACTTGGCGATCTTGAAGGCATAGATCGCCTCGTCGGTCAGGCTGGTGCCGTCGAACACGCCCTTCGCGAGACCGTCGCGCAGCTTGGTGACCGGCGCCGACATCGGGACCGCGCCGAGCGACTTGAGCGCCTCGGACACGATCGCGTTCGGGATCCGCAGCTTGAGCCCCTTGAAATCGGCGAGCGCGTTGATCGGCCGCTTGTTGTTGTAGACCTGCCCCGGCACGTGCACGAACATCGTCAGCGTATGCACGTCCTTGTGCATCCCCGCCGGCTCCAGCACCTTCTTGAACACCCGCCAATAGGCGACCGAGTTGGCCTCGCCGCTGCGGGTGATGAAGGGGAGCTCGACCATCTCGCTCAGCGGGAACGAGCCCGGGGTGTAGCCGTGGACCACCCAGACCACGTCGGCGATGCCATCGCGCGCGAGCTGGTACTGCCTGGGCGGGGCGCCGAGAGCCTTCGCGGTCGGCTGGATGTTGACCCGGCCTTCGGTCGCCTTGGACACCTTCTTGTACCACTTGTGCAGAAGCGGCCGCTGGGTCCAGTGCGCCGGCGGCAGCCACTGGCTGTAGCGCAGGTTGAGCTTGTCGGCCGCGACCGCGCCGGTCGGGAAGGCCGCGCCCGCCGCCGCTGCCGTGGCGGCGACCGCACCGAGTACCGCAATCCGTTTGAGCATGCTTCGTATCCCTGTCCGTTGTTTCCGCCGCGCACGGTTCCATCCGGCCCGAAACTCTATGCAGCGCCGCGCGGGACGGCAACCGCGCGCGTTTACGGCGCGTCGTAGCCGGCCATGATGCCGTCGGCGATTCCCTCGTAGTCTTCCCACGGCGTGTGGCGGAAGTTGTAGTCGCGCACGATGAATCGCTGGCCGACATAGAACTTTTCGTACTGGTCGTGGCGCATCGCGAATTCGGAGCCCAGCATGTCCCAGGCCAGGTGGAACAGCTTCATGCGGTCCACCGCCGTCTCGTCCATCGTCGACCAGTAGTCCTCGAAGGATTGCCGCAACGCGGGGTCCTGCATCACGTCGATGCTCGCCGGCATCTGGAACACGCCGCCGCCCATCAGCGTCCGGATCTGGTCGCAGATCCTGCCGTAATGCTCGACCGCGTAGTTGATCGCCGCGTACATGTAGCGCTCGTTGACGTGGACGTAGCCGTTGCCGGTCTCGCCGAACGCCTGGAGCTGGCCGTCGACGATGGCGCCATAGGCCGCTTCCATCGAGGCGAGCTCGCCCAGCACCTCGCGCACCGCCGGGATGTCGCGCGCCCCGTTCGACCGCGCGATCTTCGACGCGAGCCCGATCAGCAGGCGGAGCTTGGCGGCGAAGCGCACGTTCGACTGGTGGTTCGACATGTAATGCGCCGGCGTCTCGACATAGATGTCGCGCGACAGCCCCGGGTTGTCGTGCACGAAGACGCGTTCCCAGGGCACGTGCACGTCGTCGAACACGATCATCGAATCCGATTCGTCGAAGCGGTGGGCCAGCGGGTTGTGGAACTCGATCCCCTGCGCCGCGCCGAACGGCTTGCGGGCCCAGAGCGAGACGCCGGGCGCGTTGACCGGCACCGCGCAGGTCACCGACTCCTTAATTTGGCTCGGCGCCAGCGGGATGATGTTGCCGATCCAGAGCTCGTCGGCGAACACCGCGCCGGTCGCCAGCATCTTCATCCCGTTGAGGACGACGCCCTGGTTGTCCTCGGCCGTCACCCTGAGAGTCGGCGGGTTCCTGTCCGCGCTCTGGTAGAGCTCCGGCTTGCGCGCGCCCTGCGGCGGCAGGATGGCGTAGGCGAGGTAGAGGTCGCGCGCCCGCGCGTGCTCGTAATAGGCGTCGATCCGCTCCGACCAGGCGCCGCCGTCGCGGTCGAACACCGAAGACCCGATCGAGAGCCCGGTAATCGAGGATGCCACGTGGTCCGGCGAGCGCCCCAGCAAACCGTGCGAGAACCCGGCGATGGCGCGGTGCGCCGCGGTGCGGATTTCGAGATCGCCGCGGCTGCGCGGCTTGAGGAAGTAAGCCGGAAATCGTTCGCCGTCCCGCTCGACCCAGAGCACGTCCCGCATGTCGTCCGCGCGCTTGAGGTCGTACATCGCGGCGTACATTCGCGCGGCGTTGGCGAAGGCCGGGTGGTCGGTGACGTCGCCCACCCGCTCCTTGCCGATATAGACCGCCCGCCCGTCGCGGATCGTGTCCAGATACTCTTCGCCCGAGCGCAGCATCGGAGCCGTCGTCCTGCCGGTTGAGACGGGAAGGATGCTCGCACCCGCCCGGCAGGGACGCAACCGCGCGCGCAGTCTCCGCTAGGCCGCGATCCGGCCCCGGCGTATCATCCGACCGGCGCGAGGGGCCGATGGGTCCGTGGTGGAATTGGCAGACACAGCGGACTTAAAATCCGCTTCGCATCAGCGAATGCGGGTTCGAATCCCGCCGGGCCCACCAACCCCCTCAGTCGATCACCGCAGTGAAGTCGCACTGGATGAACACGCCGTCCCGGCCCGAGACGTCGGGCTGGGTATGGCGGGCGGGCCGGGCGTCCGGGTCGGGGAACATCGCGGTCCACAGATCGTTGAGCGCGGCGCGGTCGGACGCGTCCTTGAGGTAGATGTTGACCTTGAGGATGTCGTCGGTCGTGCCGCCGGCGGCCTCGACGGTCTCGCGCATGAAGCGGAAGACCAGCGCCGCCTGCTCGGCGAGGCTCCGCGGGTACTCGCCGGTCTCCGGATCGCGGCCGAGGAAGACCCCCGACATCAGCAGGTTGCCGATCCTGGACGCGTTGGGGATCGGGTTCGCGTGCCGGAAGCTGTCGATCTCGATGCTCTTGCGGCGTGCCATGCGGGGCGTTTCCTTACCTGTTCTCGTAGTATTTCGCGAAATCCGGCAGCATCTCGAAGCGCTCGACACCGGGGTCGAGATGCACCCATGGGAGCGCGCTCCGGGTCCAGATATTCGCCTTGATCGGCACCCAGCCCGGATCGTCCAGCGTGCCGGCGAAGATCACCCTGACATGCGGGCGCGCCGGCCCGCCGGCGAACACCGAGGTGCCGCAATCGCCGCAGAACCGGACGTCGATCTCGTTGCCGCTGTCGGCGACGCGGCGCCGGACCTTCGGTTCTCCCCGATCGACGGCGAGCCCTTCGACCGGCACCTGGATCGACGTGCCGAACGCCGCCCCCGTCCGCTTCTGGCATTCCGTGCAGTGGCAGGCATAGGAGACGAAGGGCTCCTCGGAGCAGGTGTAGCGGATCGCGCCGCAAGCGCAGCCGCCGGAAAACGGAACCGGCATCGAACGTCCTCCCCGTTATCCAGATGTCACCCGGATCATATCCCGCTAACGGGCTCGCGTCGCCGTTCGCGGCCCGAATCAGAACGGGATCGAGATCGCCTCGTGCACGGCGTCGCAATTCAAGAGCGTCGCCTTCTTGGAGGCGATCAGGAAGCTGTCCCCCGCGCGGACGAGCCGGTATTCGTAGCGCCCGCCGAACGACCGCTGGCCGTGGCCGGGCCGGTAGTCCAGCATCGCGAACCGCGCGCTGACGTCGTAGGCGTCCGCCTCCGGGTCCGGCGGGTCGACGGTGACGTTGCCGATGGTGTGGCTGGTGCGGCTGTGCGGTATCTGGGCGTAGACCCTGGGGTGGCGCAGCCGGGCGAGGCGGGTGGTCATCAGCTCGCGGTCGTCGAAGAACAGCGAGACGTGCTCCCACGGATCGTCCTGGTCGAGCCTCGCCGGCGCCCAGTACGTCCCGTCCTCGGCGAACAGCTCGATCCAGTCCTCGAAACGGCGGTCGTCGAGCAGCCCGACCTCGCGGATCAGGAAACGCTCGACCTCGCGCGCGACGAGGAGTTCGGCGAGCGCCGTGTCGGTCATCGGTCGCGCGACATCAACGACAGCCAGGTCGCGTAGTGATTGCGCATCGCGACCTCGCTGGTGCCGATCGAGCTGACCCGTCCGGTGTTGTGGTGAACCGTCTCCGGCCCCTCCCTGGCGAGCAGGATCCATTCGTTGCCGGTCGTCGCCAGCCCCTCCTGCGCGCGCGCGAAGGCTTCCACGTCGTCGGTCTGCACCATCGAGGACGCCGAATGCGTGCCGTTCAGGATGCGGATCTGCTCGCGGAACATCTGCTCCGGCGCGCCCTTCAGCTTGATCGGATAGACGAAGATCTCGGTCAGCCCGGCCGAGACCGGACGAATGACGCGGATATGCGGGTTGAGCTCCTGCATCGCCATGTTGGGATAGAAGATGACGTTGTGCCGCGTCTTGGTGAGGATCTCCTTCGTACGCTCCGGCCCGTGCCGCGCCTCCAGCCGGCTGACGTATTCCCGGTGGAGGTCGGTCGTGTTCTCGATCTGCGGCAGCCCGCCCTGCCAGGAATGGCCGTTGGGAAGCGCCGACACGCCGAGCGGGTCCATGGACGTTACCCGGCCCCGCCTGCCGCGGAACTCGATCCCGCCCTTGTCCCCCTTGCGGCGGACGAATTGCTGCCCGGTGGGGCGCGACGACGATTCGTGGCTGTAGGCCGGGTGGTACATGTCCGACAGGTTGTCGATCTGGAACTTCCAGTTGCCGCGATACATGTAGCGGTGGACCCCGCCGCGGATCTCGACCTCGCCGTCCGGCGCGCTCGCCGCGAGGTCTTCCAGGCAGATCACGTTGGCGCCAAGCCAGTCGCGCAGCCCCGGCCCTTCTTCCGACATGTTGGCGAACACGAAGCCGCACACGTCGTCGACCCGGGCGACCCGTCCCATGCCGTCGCGCACCTTGTCGGGCGCGCGTCCTTCGGGGTAGCCCTCCGGCTGGGTAACGAAGTCGAGGTCGCCGTTCGTGTCGTAGGTCCAGCCGTGATACATGCACATGAAGCGCTTGGCGTTGCCCTGTTCCTCGGCAACGACCTTGACGCCCCGGTGGCCGCAGCGGTTATAGAGGACGTGGACCTTGCCGTCGGTGTGGCGGGTCATGACGACCGGCTGGGCGCCGATCCTGCTGCACATGAAGTCGCCAGGCTCGGGCACCTGCGATTCGTGGCCGACATAGACCCAGATCCGGGTGAAGATCCGCTCCATTTCGAGATCGAAGATCGCCTGGTCCTGGAAAACGTTGCGATGGACCCTGGTATCCGTGACCAGTCTGGACAGATCGCCGTTCGCCAGCATGTCGCCCTCCGAATCTCCGCCCGCCGCGACTCTGCGGCCTCGTCGGGCACGGTTCAACCGCCCGCGTCGAGACGGTAGACTAGCGCCGCCGAAACCCCCAGGGAAATTCCGCCCGTGGAAGACCGCAAGGACCCGATCCAGGACCTGCTCGACGGCCCGGTGGCCGTGGTCAATATCGGGCTCGCGCAGTTCGCGCGGACGCTCCAAGGGCGGGGGGTCGACGCGGTGCAGGTCGACTGGAGTCCGCCCGCGGGCGGCAACCGGCGGATGATCGATCTTCTCGACAAGCTGGGTGCGTGATGGCCGGTGACGTCGCCGCCGCCGTCGAGGCGGCAAACGCGCGCGCGGTCGAACGCATGCTCGCGGCCGACCCGGTTCTGGTCGACGTCGCCATTGCCGGCGATGCGATCGAAGGGCTTGGAAACCGGACGGTCCTGCACGCCGGGCCGCCGATCGAATGGCCCGAGATGTGCGGCCCGCTGAAGGGCGCGGTCGCGGGCGCGATCGTGCTGGAGGGCTGGGCGGCGGATCTGGGAGACGCGGCCGAACTCGCCGCCACCGGCGGGGTCGCCTTCCATCCCAACCACCATTTCGACGCGGTGGGGCCGATGACCGGCATCGTCACCCGCTCCATGCCGGTGATGATCGTGGAGAACCGGGCGTTCGGGAACCGCGCCTTCTGCACCCTCAACGAGGGCCTCGGAAAGGTCATGCGCTTCGGCGGCAACGACGCCGAGGTGCTTGCCCGCCTGCGCTGGCTCGCCGACACGTTCGGTCCCGCTTTCGGCGCCGCCTTGCGGGAGGCCGGGGGAATTCCGCTCAAGGCGATCATCGCGCGCGGGCTCTCGATGGGCGACGAGATGCATCAGCGCAATGTCGGCTGCACCAGCCTGCTTCTGCGCACCCTCGCGCCCGCGCTCGCCCGCACGGTCGAGGATCGGGACAGGCTGGCCGGGCTGTTCGAGTTCATCGGCGGCAACGACCAGTTCTTCCTCAACGTCGCGATGGCGATGGGCAAGGCCATCATGGACCCGGTGCGCGGCATCGAGGGTTCCAGCGTGGTCACCGCGATGAGCCGCAACGGGACCATGTTCGGGATCCGGGTCAGCGGCCTCGGCGACCGCTGGTTCACCGCCCCGGTGGAGATGCCGCGCGGGCTCTATTTCCCCGGCTTTTCCGAGGACGACGCCAACCCGGATATCGGCGATTCGACCATCGTCGAGACCGTCGGGCTCGGCGGGTTCGCGATGGCCGCATCGCCGGCGGTCGCCGGGTTCGTGGGCGCCGGCACGGCGGCGGACGCGCTCGACTACACCCGTGCGATGGAGGAGATCGCCGTCGCGCGGAACCCGGAATGGACGATCCCCGCGCTCGATTTCGCGGGCGTTCCCACCGGCATCGACATCCGCAAGGTGGTCGCCAGCGGCCGGGCGCCGACCATCAACACGGGAATCGCCCACAAGCAGGCGGGCATCGGCCAGGTGGGCGCGGGCGTGGTGAAGGCGCCGATGGCCTGTTTCGAGCGCGCGCTGGAGGCATTCGCCGCGGAGATGGGCGTCGCATGAGCGCCGGCGTCTCCGCGACCCGCATCCGCGCCGGCTTCTATCTCGATTCGGTCGCGCTCATGCGGATCTCGCAGATCGTGCAGGACATCGCCGGCGTTTCCGTGGCGTCCCTGACGATGGCGAGTCCCTCCAACAAGGACCTGCTGCGCGACGCGGGGCTGCTGGACGCCGGCGCGGAGGCGGCCGGCCCCAACGATCTGGTGATCGCGGTGCGCGCCGACGACGGGGAAGCGTTGCGGGCCGCGTTCGACGCGGCGGAGGCGGCGCTTTCCGGGCCGGCGGCCGGCGGCCGGGAAGAATCGGGCTGGAACCCGCGCTCGCTGGAAACCGGCCTGCGCGCGCTTCCCCACGCCAACCTCGCCATCGTCTCCGTTCCCGGCGACTTCGCCGCGCGCGAGGCCCGGCGCGCGCTCGAACGCGGTCTCAACGTGATGCTGTTTTCCGACAACGTCCCGGTCGACGAAGAGGTCGCGCTGAAGGCCCTCGCCGGCGAGCGCGGCTTGCTGATGATGGGCCCCGACTGCGGGACCGCGATCATCGCCGGCGCGCCCATCGGGTTCGCGAACGAGGTCCCGCGCGGCGACATCGGCCTGGTCGCTGCGTCCGGCACCGGGCTGCAGGAGGTCGCCTGCCTGATCGCGCGGGCCGGCGGGGGGATCAGCCACGGTATCGGCGTCGGCGGGCGCGACCTCGGCGCCGCCGTGGGCGGCGCGGCGACGCTGGCGGCGATCGACGCCCTCGACCGCGACGCGGCGACCGAACGCATCGTCCTGATCTCGAAGCCGCCGGACCCCGGGACCGCGCGGCGGATCGCGGACCGGATCGCCGCGAGCCCGAAGCGTTTCACGCTCTGCTGCATCGGCATGGACCAGATGGACCTGCCGGAAAACGCCCGTCAGGCCGCCACGCTCCGCGACGCGGCGGAAGACGCGCTGTCCGGCGCCGGAACGCCCGAGCCGGCCGGGACGCTGGAATTCGCCGCTTCGAAACGCGTGCGGAAGGGGGCCGCGTTGCGCGGTCTTTTCAGCGGCGGATCGCTTTGCGCCGAGGCGCAGGCGGTGCTGATGGCGAGCGGGATCGCGTTCGCCTCGAACGTGCCCATACCGGGCGCCGCGACGATCGCGGAGCAGGGGGATCGACGCCACAGCCTGATCGACCTCGGCGCCGACGAATACACGCGCGGCAGACCCCATCCGATGATCGAGCCCGGGGTGCGGAACGGACCGCTGGCGGAGGCGCTCGCCGATCCGGCCGTCGGCGTCGTCCTGATCGACGTGGTGCTCGGCCACGGCTCGCACGAGGACCCCGCGGGCCGCCTGGTCTCGGCGCTGGCGGGCCACGAGGGCGAGGCGCCGGTGGTGATCGCGTCCGTCTGCGGCACCGACGAGGATCCGCAGAACCGCGCCGGTCAGGTCGAGGCGCTGCGCGAGGCCGGTGTCGTGGTGGCCGGGTCCAACGCGGGCGCGGCGGAGACGGCGGCGGCGCTGGCGGCCGGTTGAGACGCCAGCCGGCGGCCGATCGCCCGCAGCGCCCAAATCGCGCCCGCCATGGCATCCCAGCCGGAGCTGTGGCCGATGGCATCGAGCTTCCCGAGCGCCGCGCCCAGCGCTTCGCCGTCGCCCCGGGCGAGCGCATCTATGCACAAGTGCAGAGCATCGGCGCCGAGGCCCCGGGCGGCGGCCCGGAGATGGGCCTGGCTGATGCGGTTGGTTCCATCCGCCGCGGCGGCGAGCGCGGATCTCGCCAACGCGGCGGCGCTTTCCCCATAACCGGACATCGACAGCGCGATCGTCGCTCCGCCCAGGAAATCGTCTCCCGAGGGGGTGAGCCCGGGGCCCAGCCCGATCAGCCGTTCGACCGCGTCGCGCGGAGGCGATCCTGAAATATCCCCGCCAAACCAGTCCGAAAGGGTCGAGATCGCCGGCAGCGCCCGCTCGATCAGCAGGGATCCGCGGGACGGGGCGCGGTCGTCGAGGCGGACGAGCGGCGCCAGACCTTGCGACAGCTCGAACCCGGCAAGCGCATCGGAAAGCAGCGCGAAAGCGGCGACCAGACCGTCCGTCGTCCAATCGAAGGGGCCGCAGGGCGGCTCGTGCAACCGCGCTCCGGCAAGCGCCGGAAAGCGGACCGCGCCGATCCGGAATCCTCCGCCCGAGGGCGCGACCGGGTCGCCCTGAACCAGCCCCGTTTCCCGCCAGTCCGGCAGAACGTCGTCCGGTTCGGCGAGCGCGTTGAGCGGCCCGGCTCCGAGAGCGGGGGGACCGATGCAGGCAATCGCGCCTGAACCTTCGTGGATCAGATAGACGCTCCGGCGAAACACGGCGAGGACCGAGCCGCCGTCCGCCGCGATCGCCTCAAGGCAAATCAGGGCGTCGCCGCCGACCAGGACGAGGCGGACCGATGCCGTCCGTTCAGGCATCGCCGACGATATGGGTCCCGATCCGGCCTTCCAGCGCATCGACCGCCCGCTCCAGCGGTCCGATGACCACCCGCTTCCCGCCGCGCTCGATGAAATCGACCGCCGCGTCGATCTTGGGTCCCATGCTGCCCGGCGGGAACTGGCCGTCGTCGCGATGCGCCTTGATCTCGGAGAGGGTCACCGAGTCGAGATTGCGCTGGGCAGGGGTGCCGAAATCGACCGCGACCCGGTCCACGCCGGTCATGATCATGATCGTGTCGATGCCCAGCGCCTCGGCCATCAGGGCCGAGGTCAGGTCCTTGTCGATGACCGCCTCGATACCGGTCCGGGTGCCGTCCGGCCGGCGCAGGACGGGGATACCACCGCCGCCGCCGGCGATCACCACCGCGCCCTGCGCGGCGATGTCGCGGACCAGGGCCAGATCGGCGATGTGAAGCGGTCTCGGCGAGGGGACGACGTGCCGCCAGCCGCGCCCGGAATCCTCGCGCATTTCCCAACCGGTTTCGCGGGCCAACTCCTTCGCTTCCTCCTCCGAGTAAAAATAGCCGATCGGCTTGGTCGGGTTGGCGAAGGCCGGATCGTCCGGGTCGACCTCGACCTGGGTCAGAAGGCAGACGACATGGCGCGGATCGCCCACTTCGCGCAGCGCGTTCTCCATCGCCTGCAACAGGAGATAGGCGACGCCGCCCTGGCTGTGCGCGACGCAGATGTCGAGCGACATCGGCGTCACGCGGTGTCGCGCGATCGCTTGGCGCATCATGATCTTGCCGACCACGGGGCCGTTGCCGTGGGTCACCACCAGCTCGTTGCCGAGGCGCATCAGGGGGAGCAGCGAGGCCGCGGTCCGCTCCGCGTATTCCCGCTGTTCGGCGACGGTCCCGGAGGTCGTCTCCGGGTGGACGGCGTTGCCGCCGATCGCCACCAGAAGGCGGTCGGGAATCGGGAATTGTGCCACGGCAGATCGCTCCGTACTCCCGCCGAGCCTAGCCGAACGCCCGACCGCTTGCGATGGGTAATCGTTGTGGCGCCGGGCGAATTAGGCTATCGCCCCCTGTCGGAAAGACCGGAGTTCGGGGAAGCGAGACCGCATGTCGGATTTGTTCGGAGACCTCAACCCGCCGCCGCGCCTGTTGATGGGGCCGGGCCCGATCAACGTCGATCCGCGCGTATTGCGCGCGATGTCGATGCCGATGCTGGGCCAGTTCGATCCGGTTTTCACCGGCTACATGAACGAGATCATGGCGCTTTCCCGCCAGGTCTGGCGAACGGAGAACCGGTGGTCGCTGCTGGTCGACGGCACCGCGCGCGCGGCGATCGAGGCGATACTGGTCTCCCTGATCGAGCCCGGAGACCGGGTGCTGGTGCCGGTCTCGGGCCGCTTCGGACAGCTCATCTGCGAGATCGCCGAGCGCGCCGGCGCCGAGGTCCGCACCATCGAGACCGAATGGGGCACGGTGTTCACCCCCGAACGGGTCGAGGACGCCCTCAAGCGCGAAAGCCCCAAGCTGGTGGCGGCGGTCCATGGCGATACCTCGACGACGATGGCCCAGCCGCTCGACGAGATCGGCCCGCTCTGCCGGCGTTACGGCGCGCTGTTGTTCGTCGACGCGACGGCAACGCTCGGCGGGATGCCGTTGCCGGTCGACGAGTGGCAGATCGACGCGGCGGCGGCCGGACTCCAGAAGTGCCTCTCCGGCCCGTCGGGTTCCGCGCCCATCACCTTCAACGACCGCGTGGTCGAGACCCTCCGCCCGAGGCATCACATCGAGCAGGGCATCCGCCCGGAAGGCATCGCCGAAGGGGAGGGCGCGCAGATCCGTTCCAACTATTTCGACCTGCCGATGCTGATGGATTACTGGAGCGAGATGCGCCTCAACCACCACACCGAGGCGACCACGATGCTCTACGGCGCCCGGGAGTGCTTCCGCATCGCCCTCCAGGAAGGGTTGGAAGCGCGTTTCGCCCGACACGCGCTGGTCGGCCGGGCGCTCGTCGAGGGACTCCGGGCGATGGGGCTCGAGATCTTCGGCGACATCGAAAACAAGATGGTCAACGTCACCGGTATCGTGATCCCCGACGGCGTCGACGGCGACCGGGCGATCCGCGCCATGCTGGAGGATTTCAGCATCGAGATCGGCACCTCCTTCGGTCCGCTGCGGGGAAAGATCTGGCGGATCGGGACGATGGCCTATAACTGCCGCAAGGATGCGGTTCTCACCACGCTCGCCGCCTTCGAGGCCACGCTCCGCCAGTGCGGCTATTCGGCGCCGCCCGGCGCCGGCGTCGATGCCGCGCTCGCCGTCTTCCGCGCGTCCGAAGCGGCCTGAGGCTTGAAGCGGTTCTACAAGGGCGCGCGGTCCGCCCCCGTCGAGGGCGGGTTCGGCGTCTTTCTCGACGACCGCCCGGTGATGACGCCGGGAAAGCGGGTTCTCGCCGTGCCAAGGGCCGCGCTGGGCGAGGCCATCTCGGCGGAATGGTCCGCCCAGGAAGAATCCGTCGATCCGATGTCGATGCCGCTCACCCGTTTCGCCAACACCGCGCTCGACATCGTGGGGGAGAAACGGGACGAGGTGGTGGCGGAGATCGCGGGTTACGGCGAGACCGATCTGGTGTGCTACCGCGTCGCACGGCCGGACGAGCTGCGGCGGATGCAGGAGGCGGCCTGGGATCCGCTGGTGGACTGGATCGCCGAAGCGTACGGCGCCCGGCTGGAGGTAACGACGGGGCTGATCCCGGCGCCCCAGCCGCCCGAGGCCGTCGAGGCTCTCTGCGCCGAGGTCGAAACGTTCGACGATTTCACGCTGGCGGCGTTTCAGCGCGCGACCGGGGCGCTCGGTTCCGTCGTGCTGGCGCTCGCGACGGCCGCCGGGCGGATGGGCGCCGAGGAGGCGTGGGCCGCCTCGACGATCGACGAGACCTATCAGGCCGGACGCTGGGGCCAGGACCGCGAAGCCGGGGAAGCGCGCGAGGCGCTGCGGCGCGAGCTGCTGGCCGCCGACCGTTTTATCCGGCTCTGCCGCTCGTAAGGATCGTCGCGGTGGGTTCCTTCGGGTTTTCCCCGAAGACCGAAGCGAACTGACGCATCAGCGCGTCGTCCACCTCGTCCATGGAAGCCGCGACGCCGAGATCGGCGAGCGAGGTCACGCCGTGCTCGCCGATGCCGCAGGGCACGATCCCGTCATAGTGCGAGAGATCGGGCGCGACGTTGAGCGACACGCCGTGATAGCTGATCCAGTGGCGGAGACGCAGCCCCACGGCGGCGATCTTCGCTTCCCCGCCCGGCTGCTCCACCCAGATGCCGACCCGTCCCTCGCGGCGCTCGCCGCGTATCCCGAACGCCGCCAGGGTCGCGATCAGCCACGCCTCGATGGAGCGCACGAACCGCCGGACGTCGCGCCCGCGCGGGGCCAGATCGAGCATCAGGTAGACCACCCGCTGGCCCGGTCCGTGATAGGTGAATTCTCCGCCCCGCCCGGTGACATGGACGGGAAAACGGCCCGGCGCGAGCAGGTCGTCCCGCCGCGCCGACGTTCCGGCGGTGTAGAGCGGCGGATGCTCGACCAGCCAGGCGAGCTCGTCGGCCGATCCGGCGCGGATCGCCGCGACCCGGTCCTCCATCCGGCGGACCGCGTCGTCATAGGGCTGCAGCCCCGGCTCCACCCGCCATTCGACCGTCATCGGCGATCCCGCGTCATGCCTCGCGCCTTGCGGCATGCAATTCATTTTGCTATGTCCGCTCCCCGTAATTTGGCGGCAACCGGGCAAGAGTCCAACATCTATGCGGTCGTGGCGGAACTGGTAGACGCGCAGCGTTGAGGTCGCTGTGGGAGCAATCCCGTGGAAGTTCGAGTCTTCTCGACCGCACCATTTCGCCGGGCCCGCCCAATCGTTGGGCGGGCCCGTTCCGTTTGCCGCGTCCCGGCCGTTCGGAGGCTGACATGATTCAGTCGCACGAAGTCGCGGCCCAGCCCGGCGACGGCGTCGCGGTCGGCGAACTGATCGGGCTCAACCCCGAGGTCGCGCGCTCGGTGATCGACGCGCTCGATTCCGGCCGGACCGGGGAAGCCGCCGAGCTCGTCGCCGCGCTTCATCATGCCGAAGCGGCCGACCTTCTCGAACAGCTGAACCCCGACCATCGCGCGGCGGCGGTGGATATCCTCGCGCCCGCCTTCCCGCCGGAAATCCTGCCGGAACTCGACGACGCGGTTCTCGAGGACGTGGCCGAACGTCTCGGCACCCAGCGGCTGGCCGGCGCGATCGCCGGGCTCGAATCGGACGACGCTCTGCTCCTCATCTCCTCGCTCGACGAGGCTCGGCAGCGGCAGGCGATGCAGGCGATTCCCGCCGCGCTGCGCGCCGCGCTGGAACAGGGCCTCGCCTACCCGGAGGACAGTGCCGGCCGGCTGATGCAGCGCGGCCTGGTCGCGGTGCCGACATTCTGGACCGTCGGCGAGACCATCGATTACCTGCGCGAAGCGGACGACCTGCCGAACGACTTCTACGACATCTTCGTCGTCGATCCGGGCCACCGCCCGGTCGGCGTCGTTGCGCTCAGCCACGTGCTTCGCACAAGGCGCCCGGTGCCCATGCGCGACCTTTCGCCCCGCGAGGTGGCGACGGTGCCGGTCGGGATGGACCAGGAGGAGGTCGCATACGCCTTCGCCCAGAAGGACCTCGTCTCCGCGCCCGTGGTCGACGACGTGGGCCGGCTGATCGGGGTGATCACGGTCGACGATGTCGTCGACGTCATCCACGAGGAGGCGGAAGAAGACCTGATGCGTCTCGGCGGCGTCACCGAGACCGACATCTACGAAGCCGCGATCGACACCGGGAAGGCGCGGTTCTCCTGGCTCTTCGTCAACCTGTTGACCGCCATCCTCGCCTCCATCGTGATCGGTTTCTTCGAGGCGACCATCGAGCAGATCGTCATCCTCGCGGTGCTGATGCCCATCGCGGCCTCGATGGGCGGCAATGCCGGCACCCAGTCGCTCACCGTCGCGGTGCGCGCCATCGCCATGCGCGACCTGACCTCGGCCAATGCCTGGCGGGTGCTGTCGAAGGAGGGGCTGGTCGGCCTCCTGAACGGGGTGCTGTTCGCGCTGATCGTGGGGCTCGTCGCGTGGGTCTGGTCGGGCGAGATCTCCATCGGTCTCGTGATGGCGGCGGCGATGGCCGTCACCATGGTGATCGCCGGGGTCGCCGGCACCGCGATCCCGTTCTGCCTGTCGCGCACCGCCATCGATCCCGCGGTCGCCTCCGGCGTGTTGCTGACGACGATCACCGACGCGATCGCCTTCCTCGCCTTTCTCGGCCTCGCCGCGTGGTGGCTGATCTGAGCGCCCTTGCCCCGACGGCCGGGAGCGGAACAATGGTCCCGCCCGACCGAAGCGGGAGATGACGGCGATGACCCGGACCGAACCGCCGCGCGGCTGGCCCGCCGGCCGGCCGCTCGCGATTTCCTTCCACATCATGTGCGAGGCGTGGCCGGACGACGCCGCGCCCGGCGTCGGGCCCATGGGGAACCCGATCCGGTCGGGCGTGCTCGACACCCAGGCGCGGTCATGGGCGCGCTACGGCATGACCGAGGGGGCATGGCGTCTGCTCGACATCGTCGCCGAGGCCGGAATCCCGTGCACCGCCTATGCGAACGGGATCGTCGCCGAGCGCTGGCCGGAGCTGCTCCAGCGGATCGACGGCGACGGACACGCCATCGGCGCGCACGCCTGGTCGCAGAACGTCCTGCCCGTTTATCAGGACCGCGAGGCGGAGGAACGCGATCTGGTGCGCGGGATCGAGGCGTTCGAAACCTGCATCCGCAAGCGTCCGGAGGGCTTCATCAGCCCGCGCGGAACCAGCAGCGGGAACACCGCCGAGCTTCTCGCCAAACACGGTTTCCGCTGGACCGCGGACACGTTCGACGCCGATCTGCCCTATCTCACGCAGACCGCCGAGGGTCCGCTCGCCTGCGTTCCGTTCACCGTGGAGGTCAACGATCTGCCGATCACCACGCGTTACGGACACGAGCCGGAGGCGTTCACCCGGACCCTCGCGCGCATCCTCGACCGCTGGCGGGACATCGGAAGCCCGGTGGCGACGCTCGACGTGACGGCGCACGCCCATGTCTTCGGCCGGCCGGCCGGTGCGATCGAGTACAAGGCGGCGATCGACATGGTGAAGCGCCTCGACTGGGTGTGGATCGCCACCCACGACCAGCTGGCCGAGCTGGCGTTCCTGGAATGAGCGGCGAGGCGCCGATCCCGGTCCACGTGCTCGCCGGGTTCCTCGGCAGCGGCAAGACGACGCTGCTCAACCGACTGCTCGCCTCGCCTGCGCTCGGGGACAGCGCGGTGATCGTCAACGAGTTCGGCGAGATCGCCGTCGATCACGCGATGATCACCGAGGCGGCCGAGGAGACGATGATCCTCAAGAGCGGCTGCATCTGCTGTTCGGTGCGCGGCGACCTCGTCGATTCGCTCTCGGACCTCGCCGGCCGCCGGAACGCCGGCGCGGTGCCGCCCTTCGCCCGCGTGATCGTGGAGACCACCGGGCTCGCCGACCCCGGGCCGATCCTCCAGACCCTTGCGACCGACCCGGCGCTCGTCGACCGTTATCGGGCCGGGTCGGTGACGACCACCGTCGATGCCGTCAACGGAATCCGGCAGATCGAGAGGCACGAGGAGGCGCGTCGGCAGATCGCGGCCGCCGACCGGATCGTCATTACCAAGCTCGATATTGCCGATGCCGGTGCGGAATCGGCATTGAAGGAGAAGGTGACCGGCATCAACCCGACCGGTCCCATCCTGCCGCGCGACGCGGTCGACGCGGAAATGCTGACGGCATCCGCGGACCCTGCCGTGAGAAATGTCGACGCAAATGCCTATAGCCATCGGGGCGGCATTTCCGCCCACTGCCTTGTGATCGAGCGCCCGCTCCGCTGGGCCGGGTTCGTCCGCTGGCTCGATTCGCTGACCGCGCTTCGCGGCTCCGACGTGCTGCGGATCAAGGGCGTGGTGCGAACGCACGAATTCGACCGGCCCATCGCGGTCAACGGGATCCATCATCTGCTGCACCCGCCGACGCCGCTCGAATCCTGGCCGGACGGGCGTAAAGAGACGCGGCTGGTTATCATCGCCGACGGAATCGGCGGGATCGATCTCCGCGCCGGGCTCGATGCGGCCGGCGCCTGAGGAAGACGGACGGAGGCGAGGATGACCGGGGACGAATCGCTCAACATGACGCTGATCGCCCACGACCCGCTGGCCGGATGGGGCGGCATGGGCGAGGGAATGGTCATCCAGGAGGCCGCCGGCGGCCGGCGCATCCTGTGGCTCGCGCATGAGGGGCCGCCGAAGAACTTCACCGGCGTCGACGTGACCGACCCGAAGAAGCCGAAGGTGATCGTCCAGACGGATCTCGCGCACAACAACATGCGGTCCAACTCGCTCGACCTCGTGGGCGACATCATGGCGGTCGCCTACCAGACCCGCGGTCCGGGCGGGCTGATGGACCCGGGGTTCGGGATCGAGCCGGCAGGCATCGAGCTGTTCGACGTGAGCGATCCCGAGTCGCCGAGGACGATCGGTTTCTTCGACTGTTCGGGGCCGCATTCGATGGGGGTGCACCAGCTCTGGTTCGCCGACGGGAAGTACATTCACTTCTCCGGCGGCGCGGCCGATTTCGAGCCGACGCATCCGGCGGATTCGCAATTCTACCGTTCGATCGACATTTCCGACCCGGCAAACCCCGTCGAGGTCGGCCGCTGGTGGGTGCCGGGAACGCGTGTCGGCGACGACGCGCCGCCGCCGAGTCGACATCCCACCTACGACATCGGCATCCGGGCGCACAACACGAATGTCTATCCGGAGCGATCCGACCGGGTCTATCTCGCCTATATCGACGGCGGGATCTACATCCTCGACATTTCGGACATGGCGAACCCGACACCGGTCAGCCACTGGAATCCGCATCCGCCGCAGAACGGGTTCAGCCATACCGTCCTGCCGCTGTTCGACCGCGGCCTGCTGATCGTCAGCGACGAATGCATCCAGGACGGCGGCCGGGACTGGCCCAAGCTCACCTGGGTGCTGGATGCGCGGGACGAGAGCAACCTGGTACCGATCTCGACCCTGCCGTTGCCGCCGGTCGAGGAATTCGGCCAGCGCGGCGGGCGCTACGGGTCGCACAACATCCACGAGAACCAGCCCGGTTCTTTCTCCTCCGACACGCTGATCTTCGGCACCTATTTCAACGGCGGCATCCGGGTGCATGACGTGTCCGACCCCTACCGGCCGGAGGAAGTCGCGTACTACGTTCCCGCCACGCCCGAGGGCTCGCGGCTCGGCGCCATCCAGCTCAACGACGTGTTCGTCGACGAGAACCGGCTCGTCTACACCGTCGACCGGTTCACCGGCGGGCTCTACGTGCTCGAGCTCGATATCTGAGGGTTGGCGTAGGCCTCGATCCCGCGCGCCTTGAACGGGCCGGAGGGGAGGTCGACGCCATCGGTGAAGCGCTCGAACAGGGGCGGAAGGCCGAGCGCGCCGATCTCCGCATCGGGCGGGCAGCGAACGACCTCCACGCCCGCCGACCGGAGCCGGTCCAGCTCCCGCTTCCGGCGTGGATCGGGCGCGGTCCGGCCTTCGATCTCGACCGCCAGCACCCCGGCGCCGGTCCAGAAGGCGCAGTCGCAGCGGATCATCCCCCCTTCGCCCTCGACATAGGCGCGCGGCAGCGGGCGCGGCGCGGCAAAGGCGAACGCCCGGTAGTCGAACAGCGATTCCAGCGGCCCGAGCCTCGCCCGCAGCGCTTCTTCCTCGTCGTCCACCCGCTCGCGGACATGCGTGAAGTAGCGTCGGAGAAAGGCCGCCTGCGGTCGCGACCACGGATCGGCACGGGCGAGCGTGTCGTCCTCGATCTGGCGCAACTCCTCCTCCGGCGTGCCCCGCAGCGGTTGCGGAATCGCATATTGGCCGTCCTGGAGGCGGAAGGGCGTCCGCGCCGCGCGATCGACGACGACGTGGGGGACGGCGCAGCGCGGTTTGCCGTCCGGTCCTTCCGAAATCCAGTCGCCACGCCAGCCGGCGCAACCGTATGGGACGATCAGAACGTCCGGCGCCATCCGGTCAGTCGACCACCGCGATCGCGTTGATCTCGACCAGGCAGCGCGGATCGGTGGCGAGCTGGACCACCTGGACGGTCGTGGTGGTCGGCTTGTTGTCGCCGAAATACTCGGCCCAGACCTTGTTGAGGGAATCCTGGTCGGAAAGGTCGGTCACGAAGCGGTTGGCGCTGACGATGTCGGAGAAATCCGCGCCCACCGATTCCAGGCCGCGCCGGAGCTGGTCGAGCGCCGCGCGGGTCTGGCCCTCCATATCGCCCGGCATGCTGTCGAACTCTTCCGGGCGGTGCGGGTGGTGGTGATAGACCGGCGCCGCCGTCACCCCCGCGAGAAACACCGTCTTGCCCCCGGTCACGGTGATCGCCGGGGCGTAGGGCATCCACATGTCGGGTGCGTCCGGCCAGTGCACGTGCTCGATCGATTTCGCCATCGTCGTCTCCCTGTATCGGACGGGAATTCCCGGAGCTTATATACACGACTCGACCGTGGCGCGTTCGGCCGCCGCGCCGGTCCGGGATGTCCCGGCGAAGCCCGCCCCTTCCCGCTGCGTCATGCTCGGCCTTCGCCGAGCATGACGTGGGGGAGCCGCCGTCGGCTTGGCAGTACCGCGGCGCGACGCCAGACTGGCGCCCGGCCGCACGGGGAGACGGGTATGGACCAGCAGGCAGAGCGTTATGCTTCCGAGATTCCGGTCAACCTGCCGCGGAACCGGGCGGAGCCCGAATACGGCTCCGACCTGATCTGCGACCTCCTTCAGGCGATGGGGTTCGAGCACGTCATGCTGACGCCCGGGTCGAGCTTCCGGGGGCTCCACGATTCGCTGGTCAACTATACCCGCAATGCCAAGCCCCAGATCGTCCTCTGCGGTGCCGAGGAGATCGCGCTCCACATGGCGCAGGGCTACAGCAAGGTCACCGGCAAGGCTAGCCTGGTGGTCCTGCACGATCTGGTCGGGCTGCAGCACGCGATGATGGCGTTCTACAACGCCTGGGCGGACGAGGTGCCGGTGCTGGTGCTGGGCGGGTCGGGACCGGCGGACCCCGCCGAACGCCGCGCCATCGACTGGCTTCATTCGGCCAATACCCAAAGCGAATCGGTGCGGCCCTACACCAAGTGGACCGACGAGCCGGTCACGCTCAAGGCCGTGCTCGATTCCGTCCTCCGGGCGCGCCGTATCGCCGAGAGCGCGCCGCGGCGCCCGACTTACGTCTCGGTCGACGCGGGTCTCCAGGAGGACCGGCTCGACGATCCGGTGGCGCTCCCCGATGTCGGGCTGCCGCGCTATCGGCCGGCGCCGCCGATCGCTGCGGCGGAGTCCGAAATCGCGGCGGCCGCCGACCTTCTCACCGAAGCATCCATGCCCCTGGTGTTCGGGGGACGCTTCGGCCGCCGGGCGGAGGCGGGCCCGCCCCTCGTCAGGCTGATCGAGTTGCTGGGAGCGGCCTACCAGGACGGCACGGATATCGTCTGCGTCCCGACATCCCATCCGCAGAACCTGAACGGCGGATACCGGCCGCCGCCCAACCCGATCCGCAGCGAGTCCGATGTCGTCCTCGGAATCGATTGTCCGGACCTCACCGCGCTGGTCGGCGGCTATGCGGGCGCGCGCGGCGACATGCGGAACGCGATGACCGGCGAGCGCAAGGCGATCGACCTTTCGGTCAACGATCTCGGGGTCGATCACTGGTCGAACGCCGGCGGCGGCCTCACGCCTCTCGACGTTCAGCTGCTCGCCGAACCCTTGCACGGGCTCGGCCAGCTCCTCGCCGAAGTCGAGCGCCGGGCGGAAGGCGAGCCCGCGTGGTACTGGCGCGCCCAGGAACGCCGCGGGCACCTTGCGGAACGCCATGACGCTCTTCGTGCGGCCCAGCGCGAACGGGCGGCGGAGGACTGGGATGCGGCCCCGATCTCGGTTCCCCGCATGATGGGAGAGCTGTGGCAGGCGGTGCGGAACGAGGACTGGCTGCTCGTGACCCGGAACGGGCGTTGCTGGTACGAAGGGATCTGGGATTTCCCCGGCGCGGGACGGTTCCTCGGCCATAACGGAGGAGGCGGCGTCGGCTACGGACCCGGTGGGGTCGTCGGCGCCGCGCTTGCGCTGCGCGGGAGCGGAAAATTCCCCCTCGCCATCCTGGGAGACGGCGATTTCACCATGAACCCGTCCGCGCTGTGGACGGCGGCGCATTACCGCATCCCTTGCCTGATCGTGCTGCACAACAACACCTCCTTCGGCAACGACGAGGAGCACCAGATCGCCCTCGCCGAGGCGCGCGGACGCCCCGTCGAGAACGCCTGGATCGGCCAGCGCATGGTCGCGCCCGAGCCCGACTACGCCGCCATCGCGCGCGGCTACGGCGCGTGGGGCGGGGGGCCGATCGTCGATCCCGGCGATCTGGCCGATGCGTTCCGCGATGCGGTGGCGGAGGTGGCGCGAGGCGGCGTGGCCCTGGTCGACGTGCATACGCAGCTCAAGTAGCGGCTGGCTTGTCAGGTGTCTGCCCGTACGAGGTCTACCGTCAGCCGCGTGCCAGTCGCTTCGGCGTAGCGGCGCAGCGTAGCGAAAGACGGCGACACCCCGCCGCCTTCCAGCCGCGCGATGGCGGACTGGGTGGTGCCGAGGCGTCGGGCGAGTTCTGCTTGGGTCAACTTCGCCGCCGCGCGGGCGCGAACCAGCGCCTCGATCAGCGCGAACTCGTCATCGGCCAACGCGTACTCCTCGCGGAACTCGGGGTCCTCCATCAAGCGTTCTTTCAGGTCCTTCGGTTTCGTCATGGCGTCACCTTCCGTCATACCCGGCCTTGTTCCACTGCTGTCCGGTTTAGATTTTCGGCGCGGGCTGTGCGCCGATGGACGGGGACAATACCGGGCGGGGCGGGCGTTCTCCGGCACTCCTCTCCCCCCAAGCCGTCATGCCCGGACTTGTTCCGGGCATCCATGTGGGTCGACCGGCTCGCCGGTCCCCGCTCGTATCGCCAGGCCGCAAGACGTGGATGCCCGGAACAAGTCCGGGCATGACGGTGTGGGGGCTGCCTGCCATGCGGCGGAGATTGACAAGTAGCTATCGGTAGTTACCCAATTGCGCATGAGATCGGTCGGAATCAAGGTGCTGAAAAGCCGGTTGCGCGAGTACGTCCGGCTCGCGGCGTCCGGCCAAACGATCCTTGTGACGGACCGTGACCGGGTGGTGGCGGAGCTCGGCCCGCCCAAAGAAACCCGTAGTCCAATGCTCGCCGACGCATTCCTGGCCGATCTGGTGCGGTCGGGCGTGCTGACGCCGCCGCTCGCTTCCTCGGGGCGGCCGCCGCGACCGGAACCGGTCGCCCCGCTGAACGAGGTGCTCGCAAACTTGGACGAGACCCGGCGCGACCGATGATTTCCCCATATACGTCCTCGGCGGATGGCCGCGGCCGATCGCGCCCGGCGCTCAAGCCTTCGCCGCCGCCTCCGCCCGAATCCGGTCTTCCAGCATCCTGCGCGCCTGGAGCTGCGCGTAGTCGGCGTTGATGTCGACCAGCCCGTCGAGGACGGTCGCGCCGAGGCGTTCCTGCTGCGCGTCGATCATCTCGACGTCTTCGTAGAACGTGTCGCGCGAGCCTTCGAAGAGGGTCTTGGTCAGCGCCTCGTCGTCGAGCCGAAAATCCCGGGCGTAGCCCCAGTGGTAATGGGTGGTGGTCTCGGTCTCCGGCGTCAGCAGATGCGTCGACCAGATCGAGAAGCCCTGGCTCCGGTCTCCTTCCGGCGCGCCGGTGCCGGTCGGCGCGGCGCCGATGTCGAGATAGATGTTGGACGGCGCGAGCCAGGTGACGTGCTGCCAGCGGTCGCAATTGCCCTCGAACCCGCCGACCCTGGCGAACAGGGGCGGGGTCTTGAGGTCGATCATCCAGCGGCCCACGCGCACCCCGTTCTCGATCCGCTCGGTCTCCGTCGGCCAGGTCGCCTCGGCCGGATCGCCGCCGATGGTGTTCTTGTGCAGGTAGATGACATGGGTGAGGTCGAGCAGGTTGTCGGAGAGCAGCTGGTAATTGCCCTTGACGTGGAAGCGGCCCGGCGAGCTGACCCAGCCCGGGTCGTCGAGCCAGAAGAGTTCCGGGATGGCGCTCTCGTCGACCTTCTCGGGATCGCCCATCCAGATCCAGATGGTCTTCCACTTTTCGCGCACCGGATAGGCCCTGACCCGGGCGCCCGGCGGTACCCGCGGCTGACCGGGAACTTCGACGACCGCGCCCGTGTCGTCGTAGCGCAGGCCGTGATAGCCGCATCGCAACGCGTCGCCGACGCATTCGCCGCGCGACAGGGGCGCGGCGCGGTGGCAGCAGCGGTCGGCGAGCGCCACCGGCGTGCCGTCCTCCTTGCGGAAAAAGACCACCGGCTCGTCGAGGATCGTGCGCGCGTCCGGCCCGCGGCGGAGATCCTTCGACCAGTACGCGGCGTACCAGCAATTCCTGAGAAACATCGCTCTTCCTATCGTCCGGCGTTGGCGGCCATCGACGCGCGCTGCATCGCGTTCCCGCCGGTGTTTATTCCGTCCACCAGGTGCCATTCCGAGAACCGGTTGTTGCGGAACGAGGTCGGCTTCCAGTCCGCCGTCAGGTAGTCGGAATCCGCGAAGTACTCGACCGCGCCCTCGCACGGGCTCTTGAAGTACCAGAAATAGGCCGACGACACCGGATGGCGGCCCGGCCCGACCTCGGTGTCCCAGCCCTTGCGGTCGAAATAGATGCCGCCGCCGAACACCTCGTGGATGTCGCGCACCTCGAAGGCGACGTGGTGGAAGGCGATCCTGCCGTCGCCGCTCCTGATCATGAACAAATTGTGGTGGTCGGTTTCGGCCGCGCAGCGCAGGAACAGGCCGCGCCCGCCGGCATAGCGGTCGGAGACCGGGAAGCCGAGCCGGTCGCCGTAGAACTTCTCCGCCGGTTTGAGGTCGGGCAGCAGGAAACCGATATGCCCCATGCGGATCGGCCGCGCGCGCTTGTAGATCTTCGCGCGTTCGTCGGGGCGTTCGATGTTGCCGTAGCCGTTCACCGCCGAACGCGCGGCGTCCACCTGCCCGTCGTGCTTCCAGACGCGGAAGCCGACCGCGATGTTGTAGGGATCGACGCAGTGGATCGTGCCGTCCCCGTCGACCGTGACTTCGCGGTCTCTGGCGAGCTCGTTGCGGACCGCGTCGAGGTCGTCCTGACTCTCGACCCCCCAGATCGCCTCGCGGAAATTCATCCCGGGCATCGCGGGCGGCGGCAGCGAGCGGTGCCCTTCCGGGCGGATGTCGAGCCGGGCGCCGGTCCCGGTCTCGAAGACGGCGCCCGACCGGCGGTCGCTCACCTTGCTCAGGCCCCAGTCGGTATAGAACCGCTTGGCGGTCTTCATGTCGGGCGCGGCGAAGACCAGCGTGTCGATGTCGACGAATTTCATGGCAGCGATCCTCGGGCGAAGGCGATTTTCGCTTGCGCCGCCCTCATCCGCTCCGACGGCGGTCCGGCGATGCCCCAGCGGTCGGTCCAGCCGGGCGGGTTGAGACCGGCCCAATACTCGGCGCTTCGCCTGGGGTAGCTGTCGTCCACCTGCTCGACCTCGGCGGTGTATTCGATGATGTAGTCGTCGGGGCCGAGGAAATAGGAGAACACGTTGGCGCCGGGTCCGTGCCGGCCGACCCCCCATTCGATCGGATAGCCGGCGTCGCGCATCCTTCCAGCGCCGCGCATCACCGAATCGAGGTCCGCCATCTCGAAGGCGATGTGGTGCAGCGTCGGCTTATCGCCGTCGCCCAGCGCGATGCTGTGGTGGTCGGAGTTGCAGCGCAGGAAACAAAGATGTCCCGTCCGGTCGCTGACCGTGAAGCCGAGGCCGTCGGTGAAGAGCGAGACGGAGCCCTCCATGTCGGCGGCATTCAGCACGCAATGCGAGATCTTGCGCGGCCTGTCGCGCGCATCCGCCGCGTCGGCGTGCGTCGCGACATCCGACGAGACCGCGAACTTGCGCCCCTCCCTGTCCTCGAACGCGAAGCCGTAACCGCCGCCCGGTCTCGACAGCTCGCCCGGAACGCCCGTTTCCGGCAATCCCAGCGCCGACAATCGCTCGTGAAGGCTGTCGACGCTCTCACGGTCCGGCGCGGCGAGATTGACCCGGATCAGCGCCGGCTCCGCGCGTTCGTGCAGCGCGAGAATGTGGTGCTCGGGACCGGTGCCGCGGAAATAGCGCGAGCCGTTGTCTTCCGCCACCGGATCGAGGTTCCAGACCTCGCCGTAGAAGTCCGCGGCCGACTCGACATTTCGGATGCCGAGCTCGACGCTCCTGACCGCCGTCACGCGCGCATCGCTCATCGCCGCCTCCGCAAACCTATTTCGACGTGCCGACCCAGCCGTTCTGGGAAATGTCGAAAATTATGCCGTTCGGGTCGCGGTACTTCTTCTCGTAGTAGAGCGACTCCTTGTCGATCGGCAAATCGAGGAAGAACGTGCCGCCGTTCGCCTCGATGTCCTTCTCGGCATCCTCCAGATCGTCGACCCAGAAGCCGAAATGATGAACGCCGACATAGTCCTTGCCGCGTTCCTCGCCGGCCGCCTCGTCGGTCTTGTAGTCGAGGATCGCGAGGTTGATGACGCCGTCCGACAGATAGACGCCGTCGGCCAGCGAAGCGCTGGTCTCGCCGACGCGCTCCATCTCGAAAACCTCTTCATAGAATTTGGCGGTCGCCTCGACGTCGTCGCAGGCGATCGCGATATGGCGCAGCTTGGCCATGCCTGTCCCTCCCTGTCCGTGCGCGCTTGTCCGAGCGTAGCACGATCGAGCCTCGACCGGCCACGGTCGTGCCCGGCTCCGGCACCTCCTCACCCCGGCCCTCTCACCGCTGGGGAGAGGGAGAGTTGCGGCGCCGACCTCTCCCTATCTTCTCCCCTCCCGCTTGCCCCGGATCGCAGTCCGGGGCTTGCGGGAGGGGCCGGGGGAGGGTGCTTGGCTAGTAGCCGAGGGCGCAGCCGTCCTTGCGGGGATCGGAGCCGCCGATCAGCACGCCCGCCTCGCGGTCCATCATGACCGCCTGTCCCCCGCCGAGCGGCGCGCCGGCCGGGCAAATGTCGTGGCCCAACGCGGCCAGGGCTTCCGCGGTTCGGCGCGGAACGCCGGCCTCCAGCGCCAGCATGCCGCCGAAGTGGAAGATGCGCGGGGCGTCGATCGCCTGCTGCACGTCGAGCCCGCAATCGAGCAGGCCGGTGACCAGGTGGACATGCCCGAAAGGCTGGTAATGCCCGCCCATGACGCCGAACGGCATGACCGCCTTGCCGTTCCTCGTCAGCATCCCGGGCATGATGGTGTGCAGGGACCGCTTGGACGGGCCGATGGCGTTGGGGTGGCCGGCGTCGATCAGGAACGCGCTCCCCCGGTTCTGGAACAGGACGCCGGTCCCGGCATCCGCGATCGCCGAGCCGAACTTCGCGAACAGCGAGTTGATGAAGCTGATCGCGTTGCCCTCCCCGTCGACGACGGCGAGATAGACGGTGTCCGACGTCGCCGGGAACCTGGCCGGAGGCAGGTTCTCCATCGCGCGGTCCATCTCGATGTTCCGCCGCAATTCCGCCGCATAGGATTCCGAGAGGAGTTCCGCGACGGGTATGTCCGCCTTTTCCGGATCGGCGATGTACAAATCCCGGTCGCGATAGGCGAGCCGGCCCGCTTCGGCCTCCAGATGCAGGCGCGTCGCGTCGGTCGGTTCGAGCCCTTCCAGCTCGAAGCCGGACAGGATGTTGAACATCAGCAGCGCCGTGAGCCCCTGGCCGTTGGGCGGGCATTCGTGGATTTCGTGCCCGCGATAGGTCGTGGCGATCGGTTCGACGTAGTTGCCGCGATGCGCGGCGAAATCGTCGGCCGTGTGAAGCCCGCCATAGGAGGCGAGGGTTGCCGCCATGCTGTCCGCCGCCTCGCCCTCGTAGAACGCCGGGGGTCCGTCCGCCGCGATGCGGGAGAGCGTCGCGGAGAGCGCCGTCATGCGGTGGATTTCGCCGGCCCGATAGGCCCGCCCGCCATTGAGATAGATCGCCGCCGTTTCCGGCGTCTGCGAAAGCAGGCGCTCGCAGCCGGCCCAGTCATAGGCGACCCTCGGGTGAACCGCCGACCCGTCCGCGGCCAGCCGGATCGCCGGCGCCAGCAGGTCGCCGAACGGCTTCCGCCCGTGGTCGCCGACCAGCCGGTGCCACGCCTCGACGGCGCCCGGAACGGTGACCGCATGCGGCCCGATGGCCGGCATTTGACGAATGCCTTGCGCGGCATACCAGTCGATCTCGGCCGCCGCCGGGCTCCGGCCGGAGCCGTTATAGGCGACGACCCCGCCGCCGGCGGGCGCGTAGAGGACGAAACAGTCGCCGCCGATCCCGGTCATCTGCGGCTCGACGACGGCGAGCACCGCCGCGGCCGCGACCGCCGCGTCAACCGCGTTGCCGCCGGATTTCAGCGTCTCGATCGCGGTCAGCGTCGCATGCGGGTGCGAGGTCGCCGCCATGCCGCCGGTTCCGTAGACGGGCGACCGCCCCGGCAATTCGAAATTGCGCATCGCTGCCCTTGCCTCTTCTTCGTCATGGTCGGCGGAGGCCGACCATCCACGAGTTTTTCCCGATTTCTTCCGTCATGCCCGGACTTGTTCCGGGCATGACGACAAAGGGGGAAGCGCCGGGGGACGCCGACGCAGTCCGAGCCCCAGTCTCGCCCATGGGCGCACAACCCGCGCGCAAAATCTAGAGCATTTTCCGACCCTATCGGGTCAGCACGGCCGGTCCACCCTCCCCCGGCCCCTCCCGCAAGCGGGAGGGGAGAAGGTAGCGAGGGTCTGCGCCGCAACTCTCCCTCTCCCCAGCGGGGAGAGGGCCGGGGTGAGGGGGCGCCGCGCCGACCATGACGAAAGGGAAAGGATCCGCCCTAGTCGAGCGACAGGCGCTGGTCCGAATAGGTCAGGCGGACCGTGTAGCTCCCCTCGTTCACGGTCCATTGCTCGACGGTGTAGGTCCTCAAGCCCTGCGCGTGGAACGGATCGGTATCGGCGATCCGGCGCGCCTGGGCGAAGGAGTCCGCCCGGATCACGATCAGGCCGCGGCGCGAGCCGTCCTCGGCGTCGAGCGGGCCGGCCGCGAACAGGACGCCCTCCTTCTCGAGCTTCACCTGGTGGTCGAGATGCGCCGGCAGGGCCGCCCGCAATTGGTCCGGCGTCGTGCCGGGGGCCGGCTGGGTGAGGATCGCGAAAAATGTCTTGCCGAGCATGTCGCTATGGTCAGCCATGGCGGGTCTTCTCCTTGAACGGATTAGGCTCAGCCGCGGCCGAGCAGGAAGTCGATATGGATGCGGTTGAAGGTCTCGGCGTCCTCGAATTGCGGCCAGTGCCCGCAATCCTGCATGACGACGAATTTGGCGCCCGGGATCATGCCGGCCAGCGTCTCGCCCACGTCGACGGCCGCCGTGGGATCGTGGCTGGTCCAGAGCACCATCGTCGGCGCGGTAATCTTCGCCCATTCCTCCGGCTTGACGGCGAAGCGGCGCCGCGCCTCCGGGGTATGAAGGCAGAGGATGCGGGTGACGCCGTCCTTCATCTCGGGGCGCGAATAGATCGCCTGACGGCTCGCCACCAGGTCGTCATGGACATCGGAATCGGTGTGCATCAGCCATTCGAGCCGCGTCCGCACGCGCTCCCAGCTCGGGTCCTCCACCGCCGCCGCCGTCGAGGCGCGGAGCGCGGCGAGCGCCTCGGGGTTCACCCTGTCGGCCGCCGCGGTATTGAGCACCAGCCGGTCGACCCGGTCGGGGTGGGCGACCGCGAAAGCGCCCGCGACCCAGCCGCCCAGCGATTCGCCGGAGAGCGACACCCGGTCGATGCCGACCGCGTCGAGGAACCCCGCCAGATGGTCGATATAGCGCGGGATCTCGTAGTCGTAATCCGGCTTCCCGGTATAGCCGTGGCCCAGCATGTCGATCGCGTAGGTGTCGAAATGGGGCGCGTGCGCGGCAAGGTTGCGGACATAGGCTTCCGCGTGGCCGCCCGTGCCGTGCAGGAACACGAGCCCCGGCTTGTCGGCGCTCCCGGCACGGAGATAGCGGGTCGCGATCCCGCCCACGTCGACATAGCCCTGCTCGAAGGCAACCCCCTGCAAATCCGCCCAGATGCTTTCGAATGCGCCGTTCCTGTCCGCTGTCATCGCTCCGCTCCGTCTTCCCAACGCGCCAATGCTCAATCGGAACCGCCTTGCGTGAGACGGTCGAGCACTGTCTGTCGCACTCTTCCACGATCTGCCGTCGTGAAACGCCGTTCCAGGTCGATACCGTTCTCGATCAGCCGCGAAACATATGCGGCGACTTCCGACGGACCGTTCGGAACGAAGCGCAAATACAGAATGCCCGGGGGCGGCGGCGATCCGCGACGGAAAACCAGTTCTCCGTAATCCCGGTCGAAGGTTACGATTATCCGGTTCTCCGCCCGGGCGATCCGAATGACGTCTTCGTCCGGGATCCCGGGAGACCGCTCGCTGATCGAAAGGACATCGTGTCCACCGCTCCGCAAGTTTCGCACGCTCTCCAGCGGTATGTTCTCATTCGCGAGCAGCTTCAACCCGTCGCCCCGTTGCCGAAATCGTAAACCAGCTCGTCGCGCGTGCATTCGGCCGCAAAGGCGAATGTCGCCTGCAACGCCTCCCGCGAGAGCTGTGGGTAACTGTCCAGAATCTGCTGTTCGGTCCAGCCTTCCGCCAACAGCCCGAGCAGGAACTCGACCGACAGGCGGGTGCCGCGAATCACCGGTTTTCCGACCATGACCGACGGATCGCTATGGATGTGGTCGTACCATTTCATGGGACCGTCCCCGATGAATGCGGCAAATTGGCATGGCCGCCCCTGGTGCCGTTCAGATTAACATACCGGGCATCCACGCCCCTCCGCCGCCTCGTCCTCTCCCGGCGCCCTTGCCCACTTATCCACTATGGAAAATATACCCCAAAACGCGTCCCGAGTCAAGCAGAAAATGCTCGTTAAGGGTAAATTAGTTGGTAAGCCACGGATTCCACGAGGTTTTTTCTCCCTTCCGATTCCACCCCGAAACCGCCTCCCGGACCCCCGAATCCGTCCCATGCTCTTGCCCCGGCGCGAGAGGAGCGGACGACTCCGGTATCCCCACTTCCCGATCATGCGAAATATGGCCTCGAAAGTGCCCTTTGTCAAGATATATTTTCTTTTTTTGACCATTTTCCGGCCGTTTCCGGTCTTCCGTCCGCCCCTTCCTCGTCATGCCCGGACTCGTTCCGGGCATCCACATGCGACGCGAACGGAGATCGATGCCATGCGGCACATAATGGCGTCTGCCGCCGGTCGACCGGGCATCGGGTAGACAAATCGCCATCGGGTCGACATTCGCGTCCCGCGGATGCCGCGCGGGAATGTCGATCCCTGCCGACTCGACCCGCCGGTCGACATTTCCGTCGGCAAATGCCCGCCGGGAAATGCCGAACGCGCGCCCGCCATCGTCCCCCACACCGTCATGCCCGGAACAAGTCCGGGCATGACGAAGCGGGAGGCCGGGATGGCGATGTAAGGCAGGACCTCGATCGAAGAGACCGCGGCCGAACCGCCCTCCCCCGGCCCCTCCCGCAAGCCCCGGACTGCGATCCGGGGCAAGCGGGAGGGGAGAAGATTGGGAAAGGTCGGCGCCGCGACTCTCCCTCTCCCCAGCGGGGAGAGGCCCGGGGTGAGGGGGCCGCGGTTCCTACGGGCCGCCCTCGCGCATGTCGGCGACGACCTTGTTGCCGGCGGCGGCGAGCAGGCGCTGGTCGCTCATCACCGTCACCAGGTCGAAGCCGGAGTCGATCATGCGCCGCGCGTATCCGGTGTCGTTGCACTGGATGCCGGCGCGCTTTCCGTGCCGCTTGGCGGCGGCGAGGATGGTCTCGATGGCGTCCACCACCACCTTCTCGGTCCGGTCGAGCCCGGGCTTGCAGCCGAGCGAGAGCGAGAGGTCGGACGGGCCGATATAGACCGCGTCGATCTCGTCCACCGCGAGGATGGCATCGAGGTTGGCGAGCGCGTCCGTGGTCTCGATCATCGCGAAGGTCACGATGGTGTCGTCGGCATGGTCGAAATAATCCGCGCCGCCGTAGATCAGCGCCCGGATCGGACCGGAGCTGCGATAGCCGCGCGGCGGGTAGCGGCAGGCCTTGGCGAAACGCTCCGCTTCCTCGGCCGAGTTGACCAGCGGGCAGATCAGCCCGTAGGCGCCGGCGTCCAGCATCTTCATGACGATGGCCGGGTCGTTCCACGGCACCCGGGCCATCGGCGCAGCGTCGGTCGTCGAGATCGCCTGGAACATGCCGACCGCCGACTGGTAGTCGTTCACCCCGTGCTGCATGTCGACGGTGACCGAATCCCAGCCCAGATTGGCCATCACCTCCGCCGCGAAGGGGCTGGGGATGGCGCACCAGGCGTTGAGCACCCACTTGCCCTCGGCCCAGATCTGGCGAATCGGATTTGCCCGCATGTTTCGCTCCTCAATCGATGGCGCGCGCGCCGATGTCGCGGCGGCAGAAGCCTTCGGGCCAGTCGATGGTATCGACCGCGCGATAGGCGAGTCGTTGCGCTCCGGCGATGTCAGGCGCGCGCGCGGTGATGCCCAACACCCGGCCGCCGGCCGCTTTGACCGAGCTCCCGTCTTCCTCCGTGCCGGCATGGAACACGTTCACACCCGCGCTCGCCGACAGCGCTTCGAGGCCGCGGATAATGCTGCCTTTCCCGTAGGCGCCGGGATATCCCTTCGTCGCCATCACCACGGTCAGCGCCGCGTCGTCGTGCCAGCGGAGATCGAACATGTCGAGCACGCCGTCGGCGCTGGCGACCAGCGCCGGCAGCAGGTCGGAGGCGAGCCGGACCATCAGCGCCTGGCACTCGGGATCGCCGAAGCGCACGTTGTATTCGAGTAGGCGGGGCTCGCCCTTGTCGATCATCAGCCCGGCATAGAGCACGCCCCTGAACGGCGCGCCCTCCGCCTTCATCGCCGCGACGGTCGGGCGGACGATGCGCGCCATGACCCGCTCGGCGACCTCCTCGGTGACGACAGGGGCCGGGGAATAGGCGCCCATGCCGCCGGTATTCGGCCCCGTGTCGCCGTCGCCGACCCGCTTGTGGTCCTGCGCGGTCGCCAGGGGGAGGGCGGTCTCCCCGTCGACCAGGGCGAAGAAGCTCGCCTCCTCTCCGGCGAGGAATTCCTCGACGACGATTTCCTTGCCGGCCTCGCCGAAGCGCTCTTCCGTCAGCATCTCCCGCGCCGCCGCCCGCGCCTCTTCGTGCGTTTCCGCGATCGTGACGCCCTTGCCGGCGGCGAGCCCGTCCGCCTTGACCACGACGGGCAGCGGCCGGGCGTCGATAAAGGCTTCCGCCGCGCCGAGCTCGGTAAACCGGCCATACGCGGCTGTCGGAATGCCGTGGCGCGCGCACAAATCCTTGGTGAAGGCCTTGGAGCCCTCCAGCCGCGCCGCCGCCGCGGTCGGGCCGAACGCCTTGATCCCGGCTTCGCCCAGCCGGTCGACGAGCCCGGCCACCAGCGGCGCCTCCGGCCCGACGACGACGAAGTCGATCCTCTCCTCGCCGGCGAAGCGGATAATGCCGTCGAGATCCTCCGCCGCGATGGGGACGCAGACGGCGTCCGCGGCTACGCCTGCGTTTCCCGGCGCGCAGAACAGCGCGTCCACCAGCGGCGAAGCGGCGATCGTCCAGCACAGCGCGTGCTCGCGCCCCCCGCCGCCGACCACCAGAACCCGCATCCGCCGCGCTCCCCGTGCAACCCGCGCCAGCATTATCATAGGGGCTTATATATAGATTACGGGCGTTCTCCGGCACTCCTCGCCCTCCCGGTCGTCATGCCCGGACTTGTTCCGGGCATCCACGTCCCTCCGCCGCCTCGCCCGCTCCCGGCCCGCACCGCGATGCCGCAAGACGTGGATGCCCGGAACAAGTCCGGGCATGACGGTGGGGGTGTGGGGGCGGATAGGAAAGGCCTGCCCGCATCGACCCTCCTTGTCCCCTGTTGTCACCCCGGCCTTGAGCCGGGGTCCAGGGAAGCCGGGCGACGGCGGTGCCTGTGGCCCCCGGATCGGTGTCCGGGACAAGCTTGGACCCCGGCTCAAGGCCGGGGTGACAGCGGGGGGCGGGGACAGTCTCGCCCGTCGACGGCCCGCGCCGGCCGGACGCCCGTCAAGTGGTCTCTACAAACGCCTTATCATAAAATGTTCCGATGGCGGAGATGCCCTCCCTCGCGACGGCTGCCGAGCGCAATGTCGTCGAATACTCGGTCAGCGAGATTTCACAGGCCGTCAAGCGGACGCTCGAAGGCAATTTCGAGCATGTGCGGGTGCGGGGGGAGGTCGGGCGGCCCAACTATCACAACTCCGGGCATCTCTATTTCACGTTGAAGGACGATTCGGCCGCGCTCGACGGCGTCTGCTGGCGCGGCACGGTCGGGCGGCTGGGGCTTCGGCTCGAAGAGGGCATGGAAGTCGTCTGCACCGGCCGCATCTCGTCCTATCCGCGCAGCTCGCGCTACCAGATCGTCGTCGAGGCGGTCGAGCTGGCGGGGGAGGGGGCCCTTCTCAAGCTGTTGGAGGACCGGCGCAAGCGGCTCGCCGCCGAGGGGCTGTTCGACGAGGCGCGCAAGAAGGACATTCCGTTCCTGCCGGACGTCATCGGCGTCGTCACCTCGCCCACTGGCGCGGTGATCCGCGACATTCTCCACCGTCTCGCGGACCGCTTTCCGCGCCGGGTGATCCTGTGGCCGGTGCCGGTTCAGGGCGACGGGGCGGATGCCCGTGTCGCCGCCGCGATCGCGGGCTTCAACGCGCTCGCCGCCGGCGGTCCGGTCCCGCGCCCGGACGTGCTGATCGTCGCGCGCGGCGGCGGCAGTCTCGAGGACCTCTGGACCTTCAACGAGGAATCCGTGGTTCGCGCGGCGGCGGCCTCCGGCATCCCGCTGATCTCGGCCATCGGGCACGAGACCGACACGACGCTGATCGACTTCGCCGCGGACCGGCGCGCGCCGACGCCGACGGCGGCGGCCGAGATGGCGGTTCCCGTGCGCGCCGACCTCCGGACCCAGGTCCTCGACATCGAAAGGCGCATGGCGGCCGCGGTCGAGCGCGGTCTGCGCGACGACGCGCGCGCGGTCGAAGGGTTCGCGCGCGGATTGCCTCGGCCCGAACGTCTTCTGGAACAGGCGAGCCAGGCCGTCGACGACCAGAGCGACCGCCTGCGTAACGGGCTCGCCAACCTGCTCGACGCGCGCGGCGCGAGGGTCGAACGCGCCGCCGCCGGCATCCGCAGCCCGGCCGAGCAGATCGCGCGCGCGGGCGAACGCGTGGACGGCTACGGCGAAAGGCTCTCCAACGTCGTCGATGCCCGCCTGGAAAACGCCCGGTCCCGCTACGCCGCGACCGACGCGGCCCGGCGCATGACCGCGTCGGTCCGGCGCCGGGAAAGCGTGTCCGCCGAGCGGCTGGCCTCGCTCGCCGCGCTGCTCGACAGCCTGTCCTACGAGAGGGTGCTGGAGCGCGGCTTCACGGTGGTTCGGGACGGTGCCGGCGATCCCGTGACCCGCGCCTCCGACGCCGTGCCGGGGAGCGCGATAGAGATCCAGTTCGCCGACGGGCGCGTCGGCGCGCATCTCGACGGCGAGACAGAGGCGGCTCCGCGGCGTCCGTCCCGGAGAAAGCGAGGCCCGGAAGACGAAGCGCAGGGAACATTGTTGTAGGACGGTCTTCGCACAACCTCCTCCCCTCCGTCATGGTCGGCGCAGGCCGACCATCCACGATTTCTTTTTTGTTTCCGGCGCCGCAAAAACTCGTGGATGGTCGGCCTGCGCCGACCATGACGTGGAAAAGAAGCGCGGGAGCGGTTTCAATCGAAGCGGATATGCTCTATCGGGCCCGGCTTGCAACCCGTGTCCGGTCCTCGATCTCGTCGATGAGGGCTTCCGCAGCGGCTTCGTCTTCCCACTCCAACGCGATATCGAGGACCTCGACCGCGTCTCGAATACCGGGCGGCAGCCTGACGGCATCCTTGGCGGTGGTCACGGGGATCGATCCGGTCTCTTTTGCCCTCTCGATAAGACCGGCGATTTCCGCTTCGCCGAACGGGTGATGGTCCGGGAAGGACTCGGTGTGCGCGATCCGGCAGCCGAGCGTTGCGAGCGTCCCGAAGAATTTCTCCGGACGGGCGATGCCGGCGAAGGCCACGACGGGCTTGCCGGCGATCTCCGCGCTTCCCGGCGCCGGAACGAAGCCGCCGCGAAGCAGGGCGCGCCCGTCCCGCAGAAGTCCGGCCATGCCCGCCTCGTCGGGACCGATCAGGATGGCGGCATCGGCACGGGCAAGTCCCGCCTCCACCGGTTCGCGCAGCGGTCCCGCCGGCAAGAGCCGTCGGTTGCCGAACCCGTAAGCGCCGTCGACGACGACCAGGGAATACGCCTTTTCGATGGAAGCGTTCTGGTGGCCGTCGTCCATGACCGCCACCTTCGCGCCCGCATCCGCCGCGGCGGCGGCGCCGGCCAGCCGGTCGGCGGAAACCCAGGTCGGCGCGACGCGCGCGAGCAGGAGCGGCTCGTCGCCCACGTCGCGGGCGCCGTGCCGTTCGGGATCGACGAGGAGCGGCCCTTTCTCGCGGCCGCCATAGCCGCGCGAGAGGAAATGCACTTCGTGCCCCCGGGCGGCCAGGATCCCGCCGAGCGCCAGCGCGACGGGCGTCTTGCCCGCGCCCCCCGCCACCAGGTTCCCGACGCAGACGACGGGGAGCGCGGGCGGGCGGGTGCGCACGCAGGCGCGTTTCAATGCCGCGGCGGCGCGGTAACCCCTGGCGGCGGGGACGAGCGCCCGGGCGGCGAGCCCGTCGTTCCGCCAGAATTCAGGCGTTCGCACCTTGCACCGCCCTGTCGAGGAACGGCGCGATCTCGTCCACCACGGCGTCGAGAATCCGCGCCTTGCCCCGGGCGACGCCCGCCGCCGCCCGGCAGGTCCGGGACCGCAAGCTTTCGTCGGTCAGCAGGGCCAGCACCGCGTCCGGGAGCGCTTCCTCGGTTTCGACCGGCAAGCTGCCGCCGGCTTGCGCGATTTCGTCGGCGATCGCGGCGAAGTTCGCCATGTGCGGGCCATGCAGGATGGCGCAGTCGAGCCGCGCCGGCTCCAGGAGGTTCTGCCCGCCATGCGGCACCAGCGAGCCGCCTATGAAGCCCGCCGCCGCGAGACGGTAAATCGTCCCGAGCTCGCCAAGTGCGTCGGCGACGTAGATCTCCGCGTCGGGCGCCTCGTTCGCCGACCGCAGCGCGACCGCGTGACCCGCCCGGCGCAGCGCGGATGCGATTTCCGGACCCCGCTCGGGGTGCCGCGGCACCAGTATCAGGAGCGCCCCCGGCAGGCGGTCGCGTATCGCCCGATGGGCGGCAGCGAGCCGCGTTTCTTCTCCGTCATGGGTGCTCGCGCCGACCCATACCGACCTCTCCGCGCAACGCGTCTTCAGCGTTTCCAGCGCTTCCGCGTCGAAAGGCAGCTCAGGCGACGCAAGCTTGAGATTGCCGAGGCAGCGAACGTCGCGCGCTCCCAGTCTGCGAAACCGTTCGGCGTCGTCCTCCGTCTGGGCGAGGCAAAGCGTGAAGGTCCGCAGCAGTCCCCGGGCGAGACCGGGAAGCCTTCGCCAGTTTCGGAACGACCGCCGCGACATGCGTCCGTTGATCAGCAGCGCCGGTATCGAGCGCGCATGCACCTCGTCCACCGTCGCCGGCCAGAGCTCCGACTCGATGCGGATCGCGAGATCGGGCCGCCAATGGTCCAGAAATGCGCGGACCCAGCCCGGGCGGTCGACCGGGGCGAACTGGTGGATGGTGCCGGGCGGCAGGCGGTCGGCCATCAGGCGCGCGGAGGTCACCGTCCCGGTGGTGACCAGCTGGCTGAGTCCGGGCCACCGCCCCACGACCGCTTCGAGGAGCGGCAGGAAGGAGATCGATTCCCCGACGCTCGCCGCATGAATCCACACCAGCGGCCCCGGCGGGCGCGGGCGCGACGCCTGGCCGAAGCGCTCGCCGATGCGCGCCGGATCCTCCTTGCCGATGCGGGCCCTGCGCTCGAGATAGCGCGGCAGCACGATGCCGCCCGCCGCGGTTGCCGCGCGGTAGAGCCCGAGCGTCAGGCCGGAGCCGCGGCGGTTCGGCGCGGTCATGCCGCCGGTCCGATCGCCGGTCACTCCGCGGCGTCGGATGCCGCCGCGGACATCGCCGGTTCCGGGACATCCTCGATGTCGACGAACTGAAGCGCGTATTGCCGCGCATAGGCGCCGCCCGCCGCGATCAGCTCGGCGTGCGACCCCGACTCGACCGCCTTTCCCCGCTCTATGACGTAGATGGTGTCGGAGCCGACCACCGTGGACAGGCGGTGGGCGATCACGATCGTCGTGCGCCCTTTCTTGAGACGGTCCAGGGCCTCGCGGACCGCGCGCTCGGACTCGCTGTCGAGCGATGACGTGGCCTCGTCGAGCAGCAGGATCGGCGCGTCCTTGAGCATCGCCCGCGCTATGGCGATGCGCTGACGCTGACCGCCCGAAAGCCGCGAGCCGAGCTCTCCCGCCTGCGTGTCGTAACCCTCGGGCAGCGCCTCGATGAAGTCGTGCGCGCCCGCATTCTTCGCGGCCGCCGCGATCTCGTCCATCGTCGCGTCCTGACGGCCGTAGGCGATGTTGTCGCGGATCGTGTCGTTGAACAGGGTCACTTCCTGGCTGACCACCGCGATGGAGTCGCGAAGCGAGGCGAGGGTCACGTCGCGGACGTTCTGTCCGTCGATTCCGATCGTGCCCTCATCGACCTCGTAGAGCCGCGGAATGAGGTTCAGGAGCGTCGATTTGCCGGCCCCGGAGGGGCCGACCAGCGCGATGGTCGCGCCGGGCGGCGCAACCAGGGAGACGCCCGCCACCGCGGGAACGCCCGGGTTGTAGGAGAACCGGACCCTGTCGAAGCGAATTTCCCCGCCGGCGATCGCCAGCGGCTTCGCGCCCGGCGCATCGACGATCTCGGGTTCGATATCGAGCACCGCAAAGACGCGCTGAGCGGCCGCCAGACCTTCCTGCAAGGTGTTGTTGAGCCCCGCGAGCGCCTTGACCGGCTGATAGGAGAGCAGCAGCGCCGCGAGAAAAGAGGAGAATTCGCCCGTCGTAACCGATCCGGAGATCACCATGCTGCCGCCGATCAGGATGACCGCGCCCACCATGATCCCGCTGAGCGCTTCCATCATCGGGCGGGTGATCGCGGCGATCCGGGCGGCGCGATACGAGCGTTTCCGGACCTGTTCGATCGCCCCTCCCGCGCGGGCGATCTCCGCTTTCTCCATGCGATAGGCCTTGATGAGCCGCGCGGCCGGGAAACTCTCGTCGAGACGGATGGTGAGGTCGGCCATCCGGGCCTGCATGATCGAGGCGGCGCGCCTTATCCTGCGGCCGATCCACACGATCGGCCAGTACGCGAGGGGAAAGACGACGACGGCGATCAGCGCCAGCAGCCATTCCTGGTAGACCATCACCCCGATCAGGAAAGCCAGCCTCAGGCCGTGTCTGATGAAACCCGTCAGGGCGCGGAGCAGGCCCACCCGCAGCATCGAGGCGTCGCTGGTGAACCGTGCGATCAGATTGCCGGTCTGGGTGTTGACGAAGAACCCCAGATCGGCCCGCATCAGCCTGACATACATGTCGCTCCGGAAATCGGCGACGAGTCTCTCTCCCACCCACGCCACGAGGATCGCCTGGAGGTAGAACGCGCCGCCGCCGAGCAGCGCCAATGCCACGATGGCCGCCGGGATCAAATAGAGCATCACCCGATCGCGCGCGCCGAAGACTTCGTCGAGCGCCGGCTCGATCAGCCAGGCGGTTCCTGCGGTGGCCGCCGCGACCACCGCCATGAAAAACAGCGCCGCCGCGATGGGAGCGGAATAGCCGCGCAACCGCTCGCGCAGCAATCGCCCCACGAGCGCACGGGTACTCGACCTTGCGGCCACCCCCGCGGACAGGCCCTTGCTGTGCGGACTAGACATGCGCGGTCCGGCAACGATTAAGGTCGGAGTCTAGCACGAAGCGCGCCCGCGGGGCCTTCAGATCCCGGCGACCGTCAGCCCGTCCACGCGGATCGTCGGGGCGTCGATCCCGGAGCGGAATTCCAGATCGTCGGCGGGCGTCAGGTTCGCGAACATGTCCGTCAGGTTCCCCGCCACGGTCACCTCGCTGACCGGATAGGCGATCTCGCCGTTCTCGATCCAGTACCCGGTCGCTCCCCGGCTGTAATCGCCGGTCACCGCGTTGACCCCCATGCCGATCAACTCGGTCACGTAGAAGCCGCTGTCGATCTCGCCGATCAATGCCTCGGGCGACAGCGGGCCGGGCTGCATCCAGAGATTGGTTACCGAGGGAGAGGGCGGCGAGGCGGTGCCGCGCGATGCATGACCGGTGGTTTCCAGCCCGAGCTGGCGCGACGACGCGAGATCGAGGATCCAGGTCCGGAGCATGCCGTCCTCCACCACCGATCGACGCCCGTTGGCCACGCCCTCCGCGTCGAAAGGCTTGGAGCGCAGCCCGCGCGGGCGGTGCGGGTCGTCGACGATATCGATGCCCTTCGGGAAGACCCGCTCTCCCAGCCGGTCCTTCAGGAAGGACGTGCCGCGGGCCACCGAAGGGCCGCCGATCGCGCCGGCGAGATGACGCAGCAGCCCGCCCGATACGCGGCTGTCGTAGACCACCGGGATCTGGGCGGACTCGACCTTGCGCGCGCCGAGCCGCCGGACCGCGCGTTCGCCGGCGGTGCGGCCGATTTCCGACGGCGCGCGCAAATCGCCGCCATAGACGGCGGTGTGGAAATCGTAGTCCCGTTCCATGCCGGTTCCCTCGCCGGCGAGGACGGACGCGGCGACGCTTTGCGACGACGTGGCGTAGCGCTCGGCGAAGCCGTTGGTCGCGGCGAGCGCAACGGTGGCGCGGCTCCAGCCCGCTTCGGCGCCTTCCGAGTTGGTGACGCCGTCCACCGCGCGCGCGGCCTCCTCCGCTTCCGCGGTGCGGGAGACCAGGGTCTCCGCCGAGGGCTCTTCCGGATCGCAGATGTCGAGAGTCTCGATTTCGGTCGCGATCCGGTCCGCTTCCGCGATCCCGCAATAGGGATCCTCCGGCGCCGCGCGCGCCATCGCGAGCGCCCGATCGACGAGCGAATCCAGCGAGTCCCGGGCGAAGTCGGTGGTCGAGGCGATCGCCTGACGCTTCCCTACCAGCACGCGGAGCCCGAGATCACGGCTTTCCGACCGTTCGAGTTTTTCCGACTTGCCGAGCCGTTGCGCGACCGCCAGCGAGGCCGCTTCGAAAAACACCGCATCCGCGCTGTCGGCTCCCGCCTTCCTCGCGGCGGCGAGGAGGTCGGCAAGAATATCGAGAGGTTCCGAAACGGCGGTCATTCCATGCTCCGGTTTCGCGGCAATACGGGTTCGGGCTCAGCGCCAGATGGGCTCGCCGGAGCACGGCAGGCCGTACTCCTCCCACTTGCGCGTCACCTCGGCTATCGTGTCCTCATCCATCCGGATCCGGCGCCCCCACGGGCGGGAGGTCTCGGGCGGTATCTTCATCGTGGCGTCGATCCCGAGCTTCGCCCCAAGCCCCGGCTCCGGCGATGCGAAATCGAGCGTGTCGATCGGCGTGTTCTCGATCACCGTCAGGTCCCGCGCCGGGTCGACATTGGTGGCGATCGCCCAGACCACGTCGGTCCAGCGGCGTATGTCGATATCCGCATCCACCACGATAACGAACTTGGTGTACATGAACTGCCGCAGATACGACCAGACGGCCATCATGACCCGCTTCGCGTGGCCCGGATATTCCTTTCTCAACCCGACCACGGCGACGCGGTAGCTGCACGCCTCCGGCGGCAGCCAGAAATCGGCGATCTCCGGGAATTGCTGGATCAGGAGGGGCACGAAGACCTCGTTGAGCGCCTCGCCCAGCACCGAGGGTTCGTCCGGCGGGCGTCCGGTGAAGGTCGTGAGATAGATGGGATCGCGCCGCATCGTCATCGCGGTGACGGTGAAGACGGGGAACCGGTCGGCCGGGTTGTAGAAGCCCGTGTGGTCGCCATACGGCCCTTCGTCGCCGTAATCGTCGAGCGAGACCTCGCCTTCGAGCACGATCTCGGCGTCGGCCGGCACTTGCAGCGGCACGGTCTTGCAGTCGACGAGGTCGATCCGCCGGCCGCGCAGCAGCCCCGCGAAGCGGTATTCGGACATCGTTTCCGGCACCGGCGCCACCGCGGCGACGATCGCCGCGGGGTTGGCCCCGATGACGGCGGCGGCGGGCAGGGACCGCGGCCCGGTGTCCGCGGCCCCGGCGCGCTCGGCATGGTGGCGGGCGCCGCCGCGATGCCGCAGCCAGCGCATCAGGGTCGTATTCCTTCCGGTGACCTGCATGCGGTAGATGCCGAGATTGGTTCGACCCCCTTCATCGGCGGTGGCGACCAGCGGCCAGGTGATCAGCGGCGCCGGCTCGTCCGGCCAGCACGTCTGGACCGGAAGACGGGCAAGGTCGATGTCGTCGCCGGTCAGCACGATTTCCTGGCAGGGCGCGCTCTTCACGATTCGCGGCTTCATCGCCATCGCGGTCTTGAGAAGCGGCAGCATCTCGACCGCCTCGCGCCAGCCGCCGGGGGGTTCGGGCTGGCGAAGGAACGCGAGTTGTTCTCCGAGCTCGCGAAGCGCTCCCGGTTCGCGTCCTATCCCCCACGCGACGCGCTCGACGGTCCCGAACAGGTTGGCGAGGACGGGCATTTCGGACGGCGTTCCGTCGGCCTTGACGGGGCGCTCGAAGATCACCGCCGGGCCTTGCTCGGCCAATAGCCGGGTCTGGATCTCCGTCATTTCGAGCGCGGTCGAGACCGGACTCGAGACGCGCACCAGCCGGCCTTCCGTCTCCAGCCGGTCGATGAACGCCCGCAGATCGGCGTAGCTACTGACGGCTGCGTTCATGGAACGGCGTTCCGGGCGACGGCGAGGCGGTGCCCGTCATGCTGCCAAAGGACGGCGCGCTTGACCATGGCCCCGCGGGCGGATCAGTTGAGATGCCTGGGGAGGTCCTTCACCGCGTCGTCGACGAGGACGGTCGCCCGTTCCGCGTCGAGGCGCTCGCCGATCACCCGGGCCGTGGCGGCAATGGCGATATCCACGGCGGCGTCGCGGACCGCGCGCACGGCGTCCGCCTCCGCCTGGGCGATCTTTTCGCGGGCCAGCGTCTTTCGTCTTTCGATGGAGCGTTCGAGGTTCTCGACCGCCTCGACCCGCAAGCGCTCGGCTTCCCGGCGGGCCTGCTCGATGACCTGCTCGGCTTCGCGCGCCGCGTCGCGCTGCTTTCGCTGGTATTCCGCCAGCAGGTGCTGCGCCTCTTCGTGCAGCTTCCTGGCTTCGTCGAGGGTCTGCTTGATCCGCTCGCTTCGCGCGTCGAGTCCCTGGGTGATCCCCCGCCACGCCGGCCGCGCCACGCCGGCGACCAGTATGACGAAGCCCACCGCGACCCAGAATTCCGGGGTCGACAGCATCAGCCGCGGTCCCGCATCGCCTGTGCCACCGCGGCCTCCGCGGCGCTGCGGTCAGTCGCCGTTCCGGTCAGGCGCTCGGCGGCGAGTCCGGCGAGCTCGACCGCGATGGACTCGACGTCCGCCATCGCCCGGTCGCGCGCCTCTCCGATCCGCGCCTCGCCCGCCGCGGCCTCCTCCGCGAGCTCGGCGGTCAGCGCTTCGTTCCGTGCCGCCGCCTCGGCGGCGAAGCCGTCGGCGCTCTCGCGCAGGATCGTCTGGGCTTCGGCCCGCGCCTTCGCGGCCGCTTCCTCATAGGCGGCGAGCACCGTCTCGGCTTCCGCCTTGAGCTCGGCCGCCTTGCGCAAATCGCCGTCGATCCGCTCCTGCCGCGTAACCAGGACCTGCGAGATCCGCGGCAGCGCGGAACGCCAGAGGACGAGGTAGAGGATGCCGAAGGTCAACACCAGCCAGACGACCTGGCTGAGATAGGTGTCGATCTGTTCCAGCTGGGGCATTGTCGCGCCGGGCGGCGGGTTCGGCCGGGGTCAGCCGAACAGGATGACCAGCGCGACCACCAGCGCGAACAGCGCGATGGCCTCGACGAGGGCGAAGCCCAGCATCGTCATGGGGAAGACGTCGCCCCTTGCCGCCGGGTTGCGCGCCACCGCCGAGATGAACGACGAGAAGATCGAACCGATGCCGATTCCGGATCCCACGACGCCGATGACCGCGAGGCCGGCGCCGATGACCTTGGCTGCTTCAAGCTCCATGATGTCCCTTCTTTCGAAAAATGCGCCCACTCAGTGGAGATGCAGCGCGTCGTTGATGTAGAGGCAGGTAAGGATCGCGAACACATAGGCCTGCAGGAACGCGATCACCAGTTCGAGCCCGGACAGGGCGGCGACGAAGGCGAGCGGCAGGATCCCCGCCGCGCCGAGGGCCGGCACGAAACCCGCGAAGACCTTCAGCAATGTGTGGCCCGCGAGCATGTTCGCGAACAGCCGCACCGAAAGGCTGATCGGCCGCGACAGGTAGGAAATGATCTCGATCGGGATCAGCAGCGGCCACAGCGCGATCGAAACCCCGGGCGGCACGAAGAACGTGACGAAGTGGAAGCCGTGCTTGACGAAGCCGAGGATCGTCACGCCGACGAACACCACCGCCGCCAGCGCGAAGGTGACGATGATGTGGCTGGTGAAGGTAAAGCTGTAAGGGATCATGCCCAGCATGTTGCCGAACAGGACGAACATGAAGAGCGTGAACACGAACGGGAAGTAGCGCCGCCCGTCGGCGCCCACGGTCTCGCGCAGCAGGCCGACGATGAACTCGTAGGACAGCTCCACCATCGACTGCCAGCGCCCCGGCACCAGCGCCCGGCGGCGCACGCCGAGAATGAGAAAGGCCGCGATCAGGACCAGCGCGATCACCATCATCAGGGACGAGTTGGTGAACGAGATGTCGGCCTCGCCGAGCCGGATCGGCAGCAGGGTCTTGATCTCGAACTGCGAGAGAGGGCCGTGTCGGTCAGCGCTTGCCACTTCGGTCTGCCTTCGGTCCTGTAGCGGCCGATTCACCGTCGCCGGCCGGTTTGCCTTCCGTCGCGTAGCCGGCGGTATGGCCCATGCCCGACATCGCCCGGTAAACGTTCAACATCCCGGCGGCGGCGCCGAGAACGAAGAACGCGATCAACAGCCACGGCGCCGTTCCGAGCCAACCGTCGAGCAGAAGCCCGATACCGACGCCGACGATCAACGCCGCGACCAACTCGATGCCGACCCTGAGCGCCAGGCTCAGCCCCCGGCCCCGCTCCCGCGCCGCGTCGGCGCGCGCTTTCTCGTCATCCTCCGCGCGGAGCCGCTTTAGCCGTCTATCCAGGTCCCTGAGGTCTTGAGGGGGCTCGCGTTCGGCCATGAATCGTTTGCACCGCCGCCTCCCGGGCGCGGGGAGCGCCAAGGCCAGCGACGGCGGCACGATAGGGACCGCCCGAAACCCTGTCAAGCGCTATCGGAAGCAGCCTAACGGATTGAATTCAAACACAGAAATGCGGGAAGTGCCGGCCCTCCCCGGGGCTTCCGGGACGCCTCGAATCCGCCCCTGGAGCGTATCCGTTTTACTTCGAATCGTTCCCGCCGCGCCCTGGCCTCTTCCCTATCTCGTCATGCCCGGAACAAGTCCGGGCATGACGGTATGGGGGGAGCCGGTCGACACAAAGGCCCAGGACGGGGAGGCGGTTCAACCTGAAACGGATAGGCTCTAGGCGGGCTCCCGCAGCCTCTCGGCGGCCATCAGATCGACCGAGACCAGCTGCGAAACGCCGGGCTCCGGCATGGTCACGCCATAGAGGCGGTCCATCCGCGCCATGGTCAGCCGATGATGGGTGATGAGCAGGAAGCGGGTGTCGCCCCCCTGGACGATTTCTTCCAGCAGGTTGCAGAACCGCTCGACATTGTTGTCGTCGAGCGGCGCGTCGACCTCGTCGAGGACGCAGACCGGCGCCGGGTTGGTCAGGAACACGGCGAAGACCAGGGATATGGCGGTCAGCGCCTGTTCCCCTCCCGACATCAGCGACATGGACTGGAGCCGCTTGCCGGGCGGGCTGGCCATGACTTCGAGGCCGGATTCGAAAGGATCGTCGGCTTCGGTCAGTTCCAGCCGCGCGCTGCCGCCGCCGAACAGCCGGGCGAAAATCGACCGGAAATGGCGGTCGATCGTCTCGAAAGCGGCGAGCAGACGCTCGCGGCCCTCGCGGTTCAGCCCCGCGATGCCGTGACGCAGCCTGGTGATCGCGCCCAGCAGGTCCTCGCGTTCGCCGTTCATCTCCGCGATGCGGGTATCGAGCTCGGCCGCCTCTATGTCGGCACGGAAATTGGGCAACTCCATATTGCCGAGTTCGCGGTTGAGCTTTTCCAGCCTCGCTTCGAGGACATCCGTGTCGGGCAGGTCCGCGTCCGGTTCGATCCCGACCGTCTCCAGGATCGCTTCGGGCGAGCAGCCCAGCCGCTCGCGGACCCGATCCGAAACGGCGTCCATGAGTTGCCGATGCCGATCGATTTCGGCTTCCCGGCGAACCCGGTCCTCGCGGCTTTCGGCAAGCCGGCTTTCCGCGGCCCGCATCGCCCGGGCGGCATCTTCGAGGCGGATTTCCGCGTCCGAGAGGGCTCCGGCCGCGCGCTCGCGGCCCAGATGAGCCTCCGCGATCCTGGCCGACAGCGCGTCCCGTTCGCGGGCGAGCGCGTCCGGCCGCTCCATGAGTTCCGCGCGTTCGGCGCCCGCCTCGGCAATCCGCGCCGCGAAGCCCTCCATGTCGCGTTCCGCGGCGGCTGCGCGCCCGCGCCAGGATCCGAGGTCGGAATCGATCGCCGTCCTTCGCCGCGCCCGCTGTTCGCCGTCCGCGATCGACCGCTGACGGTCCCGGCTGACGCGGGCGACCCGTTCTCTCGCTTCGTCGAGTGCTCTTCGCGTCGCCGCCACCGCTTCGTTCTGGAACGAGGAATCGGGAAGGGCGTCCAGCTCCTCCGTGGCCGTGGCGAGCACGGCGTCGGCCTCGTCGCGTTCGACCGCCAGGCCGGACCTGGCCTCATGCGTCGACCGTCGGTACGACCGTTCCCCGGAGAGCGCCGCCATCGCCTCGGTCTCGACCGCGCGGGCATCGGCCAGCGCGGTTTCCGCGTCCCGCCTCGCCGAACGTGCGGACTCTTCCGCCGCGGCCGCGGCGCGCAGCCGATCGCCGGTGGCGTTCGCCGCCTCGGCGGCGCGCGACAACGCCGCCTCGAGATCGCCGAGCGTCCCCCGCAGATCCTCCAGCCGGTTGCGTTGTTCCATCCGCTTCGCCGCCGTGGTGGGCGTGCCCGCGACGACCCGGTACCCGTCCCAGCGCCACAGCGCGCCGGCCCGCGAGACGAGCCGCTGGCCCTGGACGAGTTGCGCGGCGAGCGCGTCGCCTTCGGCCCGGTCGGCGATCAGCCCGATCTGGGACAGGCGGCGATGCAGCGGAGCCGGCGCATCGACGAATTCGGAGAGGGGGCGGGCGCCGGGCGGCAGGCGCGGGGGATCGGTGCCGTTCGCCGGATCGCGCCAGTGCGTCGGAGCGGCTGCGTCGCCGGATGCGAGCAGGTCGTCGCCGAGGGCGGCTCCCAGCGCGGCTTCGTATCCCGGCTCCACGACGATCGTGTCGATCACCGGGGGCCACAGCTCCGATTCCCCGAGATCGAGCAGCGCCGCGAGCGTGCCGATCTCGGACTTCGCCTTTTCGAGCGCGCTTTCCGCGCCGCGCAGCGCGGCGCGCGCGTCGTCGTCCGCCGAAGCGGCGCGAAGGCGTTCTGCTTCCGCGTCGTCGAGCCCGGCCTGGACCCGTTCGAGCGCCGCCCGCGCCTCGACGGTCGTCGTCTCCGCCTCCGCCATTGCCTCCTCGAGCTGTCCGAGCGGACGGTGTTTCGCTTCGTCCCCGGCAAGCTGTTCCTGGCGGGCCGCGACTCGTTCGCGCCGTTCGCGGGCTTCGACAACTCTTCGCGCGAGCGCGTTCCTGCTCGCCTCGGCCGCGGTGAGCTCGCGCATCGCGGCGGCGTGCGCGGCTTCCGCGGCCTCGTCCGCCTCGCTCGCCTCCGCGAGTTGCCCGGCCAGGGCCGCGAGCGCCGCGTCGTGGCCCTCTTCGCGCGTGGCGATGTCTTCGGCTTCCGCGGCGAGACGCGTGAGCGCGCCCTCCGCGTCCGACCGGCGGTCGCGCGCGCCTTCCGCGTCGCCCTCCAGCTGACGGATCCGGAGATCGAGCGCCTGGACCGCATGCGAGACCCTCCGGGCTTCCTGATCGAGCCCGTCGCGCTTGACTTCCAGCGACCGCAGCGCTTCGGCGGCTTCCCGTTCCGCGGCGCGAAGCGGCGGCAATGCGTTCGCGGCCTCCTCGTGCGCGGTGGTGGCGCGCGCCGCGGCGCCCGCATCCTCCGCCACCGCCGACTCGGCTCGCGTGAGCGCTTCTTGCGCTTCCGTCATCGCCTGCGTCGCCGCGAGCCAGCGCCGGTGAAGCAGCGAGGCTTCGGCGTTCTTGATGCGGCCGCTCAGGTTCCGGTAGCGGGTCGCCTGTCGCGCCTGGCGCTTGAGTCCCCGGTGCTGCTCTTCCAACGCCCCGATGACGTCCTCGAGCCTTTCCAGGTTGGTCTCCGCGGCGCGCAGCCGGAGCTCGGCCTCGTGACGCCTGGCGTGCAGGCCCGTGATGCCCGCGGCGTCTTCAAGGACCCGGCGGCGTTCGGCCGGCTTGGCGCTGACCAGATCGCCGATCTGCCCCTGGTTGACGATCGCGGTGGTGCGGGCGCCGGACGCGGCGTCGGCGAACAAGGTCTGCACGTCGCGCGCGCGCACGTCGCGGCCATTGACCCTGAACTGGGAGCCGCTGCCGCGCTCGATCCTCCGCGTGACGTCGATTTCCGGCCCTTCGTTGTAGGCGGCGGGGGCCGCGCGGGCCGCGTTGTCGAGGCTCAGCATCACCTCGGCCATGTTGCGCGCCGGCCGGTCGGCGGTGCCGGCGAAGATGACCTCGTCCATTTCCGAAGAACGCATCTGCCTGGGCGCGTTCTCGCCCATGACCCAGCGAAGCGCCTCGACGATGTTCGACTTGCCGCACCCGTTCGGGCCGACGATCCCCGTGAGACCCGGATCGATATGGACGTCGGTCGGATCGACGAAGGACTTGAACCCGGTGAGGCGCAGCCGTGAGAATTCCACCGGCGTCCGTCCCCGCTACCTGCCCGCCAGCGCCCGGTCGATCACCGCCCGGAACTGCTCCAGCGTCAGGCCGCCGTGATACTTCGCGCGGTCGACGATCAGGGTCGGGGTAGACGTCACGTTGAACTTCTGGCTCGCCGTCAGCCTTTGCTGGAGGACGGCGTTCTGGATTTTCTCGTCCCTGAGGCAGGCATCGAGCTTCTTTTTCGAAATCCCCGCAAGGGTCGCGAGCCGGCGCAGAGCGGCCATCGGTTCCCGCGCGCTCGCCCAGCGCGGCTGTTCCCTGAACAGGAGGTCCACGACACCGAAATACCGGTCTGCCGCCGCGCAGCGGGCCACCACCGAGGCGGCGAACGCGGAGCGGTCCAGCGGAAAGTCGCGGTACACCAGCCGAGCCTTGCCGGTGTCGATATAGGCCTTTTTGAGCTCGGGCAGGATTTCGAGGTGGAATTCCGCGCAGTGCGGGCAGGTGAAGGAGGCGTATTCGACGATGGTGACCGGCGCCCCGGCCCGGCCCAGCACCCGGTCGCCGGCGGTCACCACCGGGGCCGAGTCGAAGGTCGCCTCGGGCGGCGGCGCGTCGGCGTAGGATGCCGCGCTCCACGCCATGCCGAAGACCAGCGCGAGAAGGCCGGCGCCGCCGAAGGCGGAGGCCGACGCTCGACGCACCATATTCAAGATATTCCACATTTCCCGTATCCTACCACAATATTTAGTTGATTTCCGACATTATCGTCCAGTGCCTTGTCGACCCGGCGACGCCCGTTCGGCGGCCGTGTGCGCCCTACCGGGAGTCCGGTTCGGAGCCGGGAGGGATCGAAGCGCCCAGCCCATGAAGCGCCTCCCGCAATCTCGGGCTCTCGATCCCGTCGACGGCGGGGGTTCCGCGGGCTGCCGGCCTCGAAGGCGTCCCGACGGCGGAGGTGGGGTTCACCGGCCCCTGATGCAACGCGAGCCGGGCGATCGCCGCGTATCCGTAGAAGCCGTTGAGCCGTTCGATTATGCGCGGCGCGTTGTGCTGGAGTTCCGTCGCGTACGCGCCTTCCACCCGGATGTGCAGCGTGCCGGCGGTGCGCGACCCGCGCGGGAATGCGATCTTCATCGGCACCGCGCGCTCCGCCGTCTCGTCGCCGACGACGGCTCGCCAGCCGGTCAAGAGGGCGGGCTCGGTGAAGCCGCGGCGCCGATAGGCCTCGGCGACGATCCCCGGAATCAGGCGGCCCAGGGACGCGGGCAAGGGCTGCTCCTTCGTTCTTCCGCCGGCTCCGAAACCCGCCTGGCGCGGCCTCGGGACGGTCCGCGCATGGTAGGCTGACCTTCACCGCGGAACAACGAAACAGCGCCCCGCGACAGGACATGCGACGCGCGACCGACGCCGCTTCCCCGGAAAGCCCCGCCGGGAAACTGCTCGCCTGGTACGACCGCCACCGGCGCGACCTGCCCTGGCGGGCGCCGCCCGGCGCGACGCCGGACCCGTATCGGGTCTGGATCAGCGAGATCATGCTGCAACAGACCACCGTGGCGGCCGTCGACGGGTATTTCAGGCGGTTCGTCGCCAGATGGCCCATGCTCCCCGCTCTCGCCGAAGCGGAGCTCGACGACGTGCTGCACGAGTGGCAGGGGCTCGGCTACTACGCCCGGGCCCGCAATCTCCACAAATGCGCAAGGGTGCTGGTCGCGGAACATGGCGGCCGTTTCCCCGAGACCGAGGAGGGATTGCGCGCGCTTCCCGGCATCGGTGCCTATACCGCCGCCGCGATCGCCGCGATCGCGTTCGACCGCCCCGCGACCGCCATGGACGGCAACGTGGAACGGGTCGTGGCGCGTCTGTTCGCGGTCGAGGAGCCGCTTCCCGCCGCGAAACCCGTTCTCTACCGGCTTGCCCGCGCGCTCACGCCCGACCGGCGGCCGGGCGACCACGCGCAGGCGACGATGGATCTCGGCGCGACCGTCTGCACGCCGCGGTCGCCGGATTGCGGACGCTGCCCCCTGGCCGGCGATTGCGCGGCATTCCGCGCCGGCATCGCGGAACGGCTGCCCCGGCGCGCCGCGAAGACGGCGCGGGCCAGGCGCTACGGCACGGCGTTCTGGACGGTGCGGCCGGACGGCGCGGTGCTGCTCCGCCGGCGCGCGGAAAGCGGGCTTCTCGGCGGCATGATGGAAATTCCGTCTTCCGACTGGACGGATGCGCCGTTCCGGGGCGCCGCAGCGCTCGCCCAGGCGCCGGTCCGGGCGGGCTGGGAACCGCTGCCCGGGCAGGTGCGCCACACCTTCACCCATTTCCACCTGGAGCTGTCGGTGATGGCGGGGCGCGCCGGCGGGGCCTGGCGCCAGGCAAGCGGGGTCTGGGTCCCGGTCGAACGGCTGGGCGAGCATGCCCTTCCCTCGGTGATGAAGAAGGTGGTCAGGCTTGCGCTCTCTTTCGCGGCTTCCCCGTCGGAGCCGAGCGAACCGGAACCCTAGCCGCTTCCGTTCTCCAGCATTCTCCTGACCGGGGCGAAGCCGCGCCGGTGATGCGGCGACGGGCCGAGGCGTTCGAGCGCGCGCCTGTGCTCCGCGGTGCCGTAGCCCGCGTTTCGCTCCCAGCCGAATTCCGGGTAGCGGGCCGAGAGCCGCGCCATGATCCCGTCCCGCGTGACCTTGGCGACGATGGACGCGGCGGCGATCGAGAACGAGCGCGAATCGCCGCGCACCACGGTCTCCACGCGGCAGGGGAGATCGGGAGCCCGGTTGCCGTCGACCAGCGCGGCGGACGGGCGCCGGGGCAGGGCGGCGAGCGCCCGGGCCATCGCGGCGAGGGTCGCGCCCAGGATGTTGCGCTCCTCGATCTCGCGGATGCCGGCCGCGCCGACGCCGATCTCCGCGCAGGCGACGAGGTCAGCGCAGAGCGCCCGCCGCCTGGCCGGCGACAGGGTCTTCGAATCGTCGAGCCCGTCGGCGAGGGAAGGGGGCAACGTCGCGGCGTCGAGTATCACCGCGGCCGCGACGACGGGACCCGCCCAGGGCCCGCGCCCCGCCTCGTCGATCCCGGCGACGAGCCCGCCCGCCGCGCGCTCCAGGGCGAAGTCAGGCATCGGGCGCACCCGCGCGCGCCGCCGTGGCCGGGGTTTTGACCGGCAACCCGTCGCGCCTTATCTTGGGAACCGGGCCGCCCCTGGCCGCCGACGGAGGCACCGAATGACCGAGAAGTATCACCTGATCAGCTCGTTCACCTGACCCTGGGTGCAGCGCGCCGTGATCCTCATGCGCGCCAAACAGGTCGAGTTCGACGTAACCTACATCGATCTCCGCGACAAGCCGGACTGGTTCCTGAAGATCTCGCCGCACGGCAAGGTCCCGGTGCTCGTGGTCGACGAAGAGCCGCTCTTCGAATCCAACGCGATCGCCGAGTTCCTCGACGAGGTGGTGCCGCCCCGGCTGCATCCCGAGGATCCGATCGGGCGGGCCCGCCACCGGGCCTGGACCGATTTCGTGCCCGACTTCGCCAAGGCGCTGATGGGGGTCTATTACGTCAAGACCCGCGAAGCGATGGAGGAGGGGCTGGCGCAGGCTCCCAAGCGGGTGCAGCGGCTGGAAGAGGCGATCGAACGCGAGCGCGGAAACGACGGACCGTTCTTCAGCGGCGAAAAGCTGTGCCTGGTCGACGCGGCCTACGCGCCGTTCTTCCAGCGCTTCGCGTTCGCCGAGCGCTATCTCGACACCGGGCTCCTGAACGCGTTCCCGCTGGTCAAGGCGTGGTCCGACGCGCTGCTCGCCGAGGAGATGGTCACCGGCTCCGTGGTCCCGCATTTCGAGGACGAGTTCGTGAAGGGACTGGTCCGGCGCGAGACCTACGTCGCCCAACTCATCGACGCGGAGACACAAGCGGCGGAGTAGGGGCGGGACGCCGCACCAATTCCTGGCCCTCGGCGATCCTCCCATACGTCCGAGCGAGCTTGCGGAGCGCCGTGGCGTGTCGTTACGCTGACTCCGACCGAACGCAACCGGGGACGGACGATGAAATCACGCAGCTTCTCGCCGGAGGAGATGGAGGAGCGGGTCGCGCGCTTCGCCGGGATGAAGCCGAACAAGGTGGCTTTCGTGGACACCAGGCTTCCGGGTCACGAGCGCGACATTTTCAACATGATCGGCTACGGCGTTAACGAGGACCCCAACACCCGGCCCGCGATAACGGACGCCCGCAGCTTCACGGTAACCCACAACGGCTGCCACCCCGGCAAGGGGTCCGCGCTTCACAGCCACGAGACCATCGAGGTGTTCATCCCGCTGACCGGGCGCTGGTCGGTCTACTGGGGCGACGAGGGCGAGAACGAGGTCATCCTGGAGCAGGGCGACGTGATCTCGGTCCCGACCGGGGTGATGCGCGGCTTCAGGAACGCGGGCGACGAATACGCGGTTCTGATCGGGGTCATCGAAGGCAGCAATCCGCCCGGCGTTCAATGGCACGACACGGTCATCGAGGCGGCTCGCGAGACCGGCCTCGAGCTCGACGACGAAGGGAAGATCAGGCAGGGCTGAAACGCCGGCCGGGAGCAGCTTCATGGATCTGATCGTTCGCAACGCGCGCCTGCTCGACCAGGACGGCGTCTGGGAGATCGGGGTCGAGGACGGCCGGATCGCCGTCATCGGCCGCGAGGTCTACGGGGGCGCGGAAACCGAGATCGACGCCGGCGGCAATCTCGCCGCGCCGACCTACGTCAACGGGCATGTCCATCTCGACAAGTGCAATCTCGGCGACGTGATGCGCCCGAACCTGACGAACAGTTTCCAAGAATGCCTGGAGATCACCTGGGAGCACAAGCGCAGTTACACGGTCGACGACATCGTCGAGCGCGCGAGCCGGGCGATCGAGGAAGGGATTCTCAACGGCTCGACCGTGTTCCGCGTCTTCGCCGACGTCGATTCGATCGGCGGCCTGCGCCCGCTCGAAGGGATCATCGCGCTGCGCGAGAAATACGCCGGCATCGTCGAGATCGAGGCGGTCGACTTCCCCCAGGAGGCGATCGTCCGCGACCCCGGCACCGAAGAGCTGATGGAGGAGGGGATGCGCATGGGCGCCGACGTGGTCGGCGGACTCCCCTGGCACGAGCATCTCGACGAGGACGCGCGGGCGCATATCGACATCTGCTTCGAGCTGGCGAAGAAATACGACAAGGACATCCACATGCTGGTGGATGACACCGACAATTCGAACAGCCGGTCGCTCGAATACCTCGCCGCCAGGACCATCCGGGAGGGCTACCAGGGCCGGGTCTCGGCGAGCCATTGCGGCGCGCTCGCCGCCTATGACGAGGTCCATGCCCACAAGGTGATGAACCTGGTGCGCGAGGCCGGGGTCTCGATCTCGTCCAACCCGCAGATCAGCCTGGTGGCGCAGGGGCGCTACGACACAAACAACATGCGCCGCGGCGTGACCCGGACCAAGGACCTCTGGAAGATCGGCGCCAACGTGTTCTCCTCGCAGGACGACGTGAACGACCCCTACTACCCGTTCGGGCGCAACGACCAGCAGGAAGTCGCCGCGCATGTGTGCCACGCCTGCCACATGACCTATCCCGACGAGATCCGGGCGGTGTTCGACTTCATCACCGCGAACGCCGCCCAGGCGCTGAGGCTCGAAGGCTACGGGCTGGAGACCGGCAGGAAGGCCGATTTCAATGTCCTCGCGGCGCCGACGGTGCAGCACGTGCTCCGCCTGCAACAGCCGCCCGCCTGGGTGATCAAGCACGGCAAGGTGCTCGCGCGGAACGAACTGAGCCGCGAGCTCAGGGGCTGAGGGGGCGCGGCTCAGGCCGCCTTTTCGGCGAGGGTGTAGTCGAAGGCGACCGGCTCGATATCGCCGGCGAAGATCTGCTCGATGCGGCGCTCGGGAACCGGGTTGCCGAACTGGCCGTTGCGCATGTGCACGCGGCGTTGCAGCTGCCCGGTCACCAGCTCCCTGGCCAGGTCCCAATCGGTCTCCTCTTCGGCGAGGTCGCCGAGACCGAACACGCCGCGCAGCATGTGGTCGACCTCGTCGTCGTAGACCCGCTGGCACGCCGCCGCGATCCTGTCGTCGATGCCGCCGCGCCCGGCGAGCTTCGCGCCTTCGGAATAGAGCGTGCAGTAGCCGCCCTCGGTGAAATCCATCGCCGCCTGGCCGAACGCGCCGTGGGTCTTGCGCATCGCGTGGCGGTAATCGTCGAGCGCCTTTCCTTCGTCCCAGTTCTCGCACATCAGCGGCGCCAGCGGCGGGTCGTCCGGCGCGCCGAGTTCGTCGTAGATGTCGGCGAACAGGCAGTAGTGGTGATATTCCGCGTAATGCGCCTCGACCAGTTCCAGCAGCTCGTGACGGTCGAGCCCCTTGTCGAGCTGCGGGCGCAGCGCGATGATCTCGCGGCCCCATTCCACCAGCATCCCGTGCTCCGGCTCGCCGTATCCCGAGCCGTAGAACTCCTTGAAGCATTGCCGCTTGAGCCAGACGCGGTCGGTTTCGGCGGTGCGCGAAGGCGAGTGGAAATAGGTCCGCACCACCTCCGCTTCTCCCGCCCAGAGCGTCGCGCTCGCTTCGATGAGGTCCTTGAGATGACGGTTCATGGTCCCGGACTCCGTTTTCCCCTGCGCAGTCTATCGCGTGACCGGTCCGGTTTGAATCGCCGTGCCGGTTTCTTTCGTCGCGCCGGCCCCGGGGTTGGGGAAAGGCGGTACAATCGCGAGGGTATTCCGTTCGAGACAAGACCGCTTGCCCGGCTGAATCGCGGACCTCGGGAGGCAAGGCGATGACCCACTGGACGGAGTTCGGGCTCGGTGACCTGCCGCCCTTGCCGGCGCGGGAGCGCGTCGCCCGGCTGCCGCCGACCCTTCAGGCGTCGGTCGATTCGTGGCAGGAATTGCTTGCGAGTCCGCTGGAAGGCATCAGATCCGGTCCCGACCTCCGGCCGGGGCTGTTTCCCCTGCGCGCGACCGGCGTCAGCACCCGGCCGGTTCTGGATGCGGCGCTCGCGTTCCTCGATGCGCTGACCGCCGGGCAGCGCCGGCGGGCGAGCTTTCCGATCGCCGCGCCCGAGTGGCGGACCTGGTTGAACATGCATTTCAACGTGTCCCGGCATGGGGTCATGCTGGAGGAGCTGCCGCCCGCGGCGCGCGAGCTCGGCCTGGCGCTGCTCCGCGCGACCCTTTCCGAACGCGGCTTCCGGCAGGCGCGGGACATCATGCGCATCAACGGGTTTCTCGTGGAGCTGACCGGCCGCGCCGGGGAATACGGCGAATGGCCGTACTTCCTGTCGATTTTCGGGCATCCGTCGGCCGACGAGCCCTGGGGCTGGCAGATCGACGGTCACCACCTGATCCTCAACTGCGCGGTCGTCGGCGATCAGATGGTCCTGACGCCGGCATTCATGGGTTCCGAGCCCTGCGCGATCGATCGCGGAACGCTCGCCGGAACGCGCGTCTTCGCGACCGAGCAGCGGGCGGGGCTCGACATGGTTCGGAGCCTGCACGGAGACCAGGCGTCGAAGGCGGTCCTCTACCCGTCGCTCCATCCCGACGACCTGCCCGACGAGCTGGCCAGGCCGTTCGACGGCCGCATCCTCGCGGGCGCCTACCAGGACAATGCCCGCATCGACCACGCGGGGGTGTGCGCCACCGAGCTGGGCGACGCGCAGCGCCGCCTCCTCGAGTCGCTCATCGGCGCCTATGTCGGGTGGTCGCGCGACGGCCATGCCGGCGTGAAGATGGCGGAGGTGAAGAAGCATCTCGACGAGACCTGGTTCGCCTGGATGGGCGCGACCGGCGACGACGGCCCGTTCTACTACCGGATGCAGAGCCCGGTTGTGCTGATCGAGTTCGACCACCTTCCGGGCGTCGTATTCGACAACCACGTGCCGTCCCACCATCACGTCCACACCGTGGTGCGAACCCCCAACGGCAACGACTACGGCGCCGACCTGCTGCGTCAGCACCACGAGCGATACGACCACTCCGGCGGCCACCACGAGGTTCGCCGGGACTGAAACGGGGTCTTGCTAACGGTAGGAAGGCTCTTCCGGGTTGGGGTTGCCGGGATGGGTCGAGTCCCGGCCTATATAGACGCCGCGTTCCCAGCTCCGCTTGAGGGGATCGGCGACGCCGACCTCCATGCGTCCGATACCGGCGATCTCGATTTCCGCGTGGTCGCCGTCCTGCAGCGGCCCCAGCCCTTCGTGATTGGTGCCGCACCCGATCACGTCGCCGGAGTTGAGCGTCATGACGGAACTCGCCCACTCGACGAGTTCGGGCACGGGGTGCTCCATGTCGGCGGTGTTGTAGTCGTGGCGCAGCTGGCCCGAGACCCGGAACCTGACGTCCAGGTCGTTGGGGTCGTCGATCTCGTCCGCCGTGACGATGCAGGGGCCGAGCGGCGCGAAGGTGTCGAAAGATTTGCCCATCCAGCTCCGCGCCCGCCATGTCGAACGTCCCTCGCCGCGCGCGGAGACGTCGATCAGGCAGGTGTAGCCGAACACCGCCTCGCGCCAGTCCTCCCGGCGGACCCGCTTGGCCGGCCCCTTGATGACCAGGGCGAGCTCCGCCTCGTGATGGAACACCCAGGGCTCGGTCGTCTCGGGCAGCACCACGGTGTCGCCCGGGCCGATCACCGCGTCGGGGTTCTTGAGGAACATGTTGAGCGGGCGCGGGTCGCGCTCCCGATGCTCCCAGTAGTTGCCGATGCAGCAGAGGATCTTCCCGGGCCGGGGCAGCGGCGTGTGCAGCCGGACCCGGTCCGGCGGTATCGCCTCGCCCTCGGCATCGAGGCGGACCAGATCGTCCCGCACCGCCTCGAAACCGTCGACGATGCAGATGATCGTTTCCGCCGGCGTTCGACCGGCCGGGGTCGGGAGCGCTCCGGCGATGTCGACGATGCCCCGATGCGTCAGCAGGCCGGGCCGGGTCTCACCGCCACCGCGGTCCCGAAAGAGCACGAGCTTCAAATTTTTCTCCGCGCAGTCGTGCGGCACGATCGCCTGGGCGCCGCGCTGGAGCCACGCCGCCGGGGCTCCGGCGCGCTCGCTTCGATCGGGTCCCCGAGATGAGGGTTCGTGGTCGCCGCTCCCGCTATTGGGTGCGCGCAACGTAGCAGTCCCGGCCGCGCGCCGCGATCCCGGCGCAAACGGCGGTCGCCGCGCGGCGGCCGGCGAAGCTGTCGGAGAGGACCACGCGGGACAGGCCGTCGCTTCCCGAGGCGTCGACCACGAGCGTGCGCCCGCTGTCGGCGAGGACGTCTTCGAGCGCGCCGGCCAGCGCCGTTCTCGCCCGCCGCGCGGCGGTCGGCCCGGAGAACGCGCCGAGCTGCACGCGGTAGCGGGGCCCGTCCGCGGCGCGCGGTGCAGCCGGCGGCACGGCGGGGTCCGTCCGGTCGGGGGCCCGCGCGTCGTTCGCCGGGGCTTCCCGCGCGGCGACGGTGTCCTGCGGCCCGGAGGAGGACGAAATCCGGCGCGGCGCGGCCGGCTCGGCGGCGTCGGAAAGCGGGACGGCGGAGGTCATCCATTCCGGTGGCGGCGCGGACGCGGTTCTGGCCGGATGCGCGCCGAGCGGCATCCGCATCGAGACTCCGACGCCGTGGCGGTCCGGGGCGGGCAAGGCGGTTCTCTCCGTCGCACCCGAGATCGCGCCCTCGATAGCGGTGAAGCTGAGCCGCACTCCCCCGTGCACCTCCCGGCCTCCGCCGGCCTCCGAGACACCGAGATAGGGAGTCAGAACGCCTCGCCCGTCCAAGGTGTCCAGCCCGTAGCTCACCTCCGCTTCCAGCCCGGTGTCGTCGTTTTCCCGCGCCAGCGGCGAGGCGTTTCCGGGCGGCCACGGGCGTTCCGCTTCGTCCGCGTCATCGGCCCACGACGGCAAGAAGCTGAGCGATAGGCCGCGGCCCCGGGCGTCCGGCGCCGTGCGCAGCGCCCCCGACGCGTCCCGGTTCCGGTCGCCGTCGTCGCGCGCGGCCAGGCCGTGCGCCCGCAATCCGACGCCCACACCGGACGACCGGTCGGCGAAGCCCAGCCCCCCGCTCAGGTCCAGCCTCGCCCCGCCCCCGTCTCCTTCGAGCGTCGGACCGTAGCCGCCCGTCTTCTCCGACGTCAGCGGCGCAAGACGGATCCTGTAGCGTCCGTCATTCGCGGCGTCGGTGCTTTCGGGCGCCGGCCGGCCGGCCCATGCGGGCTCCGTCCCCCGCAACTGCGCGTGCGCCGCGTCGGCCAGGCAAAGCGCCGCCGTCAGCACGGCAACGCCGCCCGCGCGGTATCCCGTTTTCCGCGTGCTGCCCCGTTCTTCCCGATTCACGGCGTCCCGCCGTTTCCCCTCTCGGTCCGCCTCTTGCCCTGCCTTATTGTCGCCGGCCCATCCGTTTCGCGGACGCGCGGCGTTCTCGCGGACTGTCGTTTCTTATTTTCCGGATGTAACCCTCAGGTCGCTCCTAATCTGTATATGCGATATCGCAATAACGATATATCGTGCCACCGGTGCCTTATCCGATCAAGCGGGATCGTGCCCGTCTCGGCGACACCGATCCTCCGAGCAACGCGCTAGATCGCCGTGTAGCCCGCGTCGACGAAGAAGTCCGATCCCGAGGTGAAGGTGGATTCGTCGCTCGCCAGGTAGAGCGCTGCCTTCGCCACCTCGTCGGGCTGGCCCAGGCGGTGCTGGAGCAGGCGCGCGCCGTGGCGTTCCCGCACCCCGTCCATCGACGCGTTGCGCTGCAGCAGGCGCGGCGTCTCGATCGGGCCCGGCAGGATCGCGTTGGCGCGGATGTTGTCGTCGGCGTGGTCGATGGCGATCGCCTTGGCGAGCATCCTCACCCCGCCCTTCGACGCGCAATAGGCTGGGCGCTCGCTCGCGCCGATATGGCCGTAGATCGACGACACCAGCACGATGGTCCCGCCGCCCGCCGCCTTGAGGTGCGGGATCGCGAGCTTGGCGACGATGAACATGCCGGTGAGGTTGACCTCGATCACCGCCTTCCAGGTCTCCACCGGCATGTCGGCGACGGTGTATTTGGGTTCGGAATAGGCGGCGGCGTCGAACACGGTGTCGATCCGCCCGTACGCCGCCACGGTCTCGACCAGGGCCGAGTCGACCGCGTCGGGGTCGGTCACGTCGCAGACGATGGCGATGGCCCTGCCGCCCGCCGCCTCGATATCCGCGGCCGTCTTCCGGACCGTCTCTTCCACGATGTCGACGCAGGCGACCGCCGCGCCCTCGGCGCCGTAGAGCCTCGCCGTCGCGCCGGCGATCCCGCCGCCCGCCGCGGTCACGAAGGCGATCTTGCCGTCCAGTCTTCCCATCTACGCCTCCTCGTTGAGCAATGCGAACAGCCGCGCCGGCGTCACCGGCAGGCGGGTAATCGCGCCCGGGCGACCGATGGCGTCGTCGATCGCCGCCGCCACCGCCGCGCCGGCGCCGTTGATTCCCGCTTCGCCCGCGCCCTTGAGGCCGAGCGGGTTGGTGCCCGACGGCGCGTCCTCGCGCAGCAGCGAATCGACCCGGGGAATCTCCTCCGAGCCGGGGATCAGGTAGTCGACGAAGCTCGCCGACAGCGGCTGGCCGGCCTCGTCGTACAGGAACTCCTCGTAGAGCGCCCCGCCCAGCCCCTGCGCGGCGCCGCCGTGGATCTGCCCCTCGACCAGCATCGGGTTGACGGCGCGGCCGATATCGAATGCGACGACGAAACGCTCGATCCCGATGCCGCAGGTCTCGCGGTCGATGGAGAGCAGCACCAGGTGGATGCCGTAGGGGTAGGTCATGTGCTCGACCTCGAAGGTCGCCTCGGCCGTCGCGCGGGTGTTCCCCTGTTCCTCGGCGAGCGCCGCCGCGACCGTGCCGAGCGGCGCCGACGGCCCGTCGGCGCCCGCGCGAACCATGCCGTCCGCGAACGCGATCCCGTCTTCCGGGGTCTGGAGCAGGCGCGCGGCGACCGGCCGCAGCGCGTCCCGGAGCCGCACCGCCGCCAGATGCGTCGCCATCCCGGTCATCACCGTCACCCGCGAGGCGAAGGCGCCCATGCCGCGCTCGATCCGGTCGGTCTGGCCGTGGGTCACCCGGATGCCGCGGTAATCGGTGCCCAGAGCCTCGGCGCAGATCTGCGCCACCACGGTCTCGACCCCCTGGCCGATCGACGCGACGCCGGTGACCACCTCGATGCTTCCGTCCGACTCGATCTCGATGCGCACGTCGTCGAACGGGCCGAGTCCGCTCTTCTCCACGAAATAGCCGATTCCGACGCCGACGCATTCGCCGTCCCGGCGGCGGCGCGCGATCTCGCCCTGCAAATCCGGATAGTCGACCCGATCCAGCAGCCGGTCCATCAGGTCTTCGTAGAGCCCCGAATCGAGCAGCACCGGCGTTTCCATCGCCTGGAAGTAGCGCGAATAGGGCATCCGGTCCGCCGGGATCAGGTTGCGCCGGCGCACCTCGATGCGGTCGATGCCGACGCGCTCGGCCACCGCGTCGAGCAACCGTTCCCGCGCGAAGGTCGATTCGTAGCGCCCCGGCGCGCGGTAGGTGCCGGCCGGCGTCTTGTTGGTCAGCCGGACATGCGCGCGGGCGCGGTAGGCCGGGATCAGGTACGGCCCCGGCAGCATCGCGGTGGCGAGGTCGACGACCGTGACCCCGTGGCTCCGCACATAGGCGCCCTGGTCGGAAAAGATCTCGTCGTCGAGCCCGAGGATGAAGCCGCGCTCGTCGATGGCGGCGCGGATACGGTGGACCTGGTCGCGCGAATGGTTGAGCGCCAGCAGGTTCTCGCGCCGGTCCTCGATCCACTTCACCGGCCGGCCAAGCCGGGTCGCGGCGATGCAGACCAGCACGTCCTCGGGGTAGAGTTCGCCCCGCATCCCGAACCCGCCGCCGACATGGCCCTCGAAGAGCTGGAGGTCTTCGCGGCCGAGGCCGAGCATGGCGGCGATGGCGTTGCGGTTGTAATGCGGCACCTTGGCCGCGCCGTAGAGCTCGATCCGGGAGCGCTCGTCGTTATAGAGGCCGAATGCGCCCCGGGTCTCGATCGGAACCCCGCTGTGCCGGCCGACGGCGTACTCGACTTCGAGAATGTCGTCGGCATCGGCGAAGGCCGCGTCGAGGTCGCCGTAATACTTCTCCACCAGCGCCGCTTCGCAGTCGAGCCCGGGGAGGAAGCCGGGCGGCGTTTCGGTGCAGTCGAGATAAGGCGGCTCCGCGTCGATCTCGACCAGAACCGCGTCCGCCGCGTCCTCGGCGATATAGCGTTCCTCGGCGAAGACCAGGGCGACCGGTTCGCCGACATAGCGGACGATGCCCTGCGCGAGGATCGGCTGGCGGTAGGGTTCGAGCCCTTCCACCCTGGATAGCCGGAAGTCGATCGGCGGTATGTCGGCCACGTCGGCGCCGGTCCAGACCGCCGCGACACCGTCCATCGCCAGCGCCTCTTCGGTATGGACCGCGGCGATCCGGCCCAGCGCGGCGGGCGCGCGCACCACCCGCATGTGAAGCTGGCCCGGGACGTTGCAGTCGTCCACGAACCGGCCCCGGCCGGTCAGCAGCGGCCCGTCCTCCCGACGGGTCACGCTTTTTCCGATCAGGGTCACGGGGCGCCGGCGGTTTGGGCGGGCCTGTGCGAACGCGGTCTCATGCGGGCCGACGATAGCAAGGCGCGTTCGGGGGCGCCAATCGGGGCCGATTTCGAAATAAGGGTCCGCCCGCCTTCAGATCAATTCGATTTCCGCGCCGTGGCCGGCGTCGACGACGACGATCACCGGGATTTGCGTTCCCGGCGGACCGCCTCGGCGGGCGGCACGGGGGGTGCCACGACCGAGCGGCGCGCGATGCGTTGGCGCAACTCGTCCACGGTCGGGCGCGCCGCGATCTCGCGCAGGCTCAGATGGTCGAGGACCTCTTCGAGCACCATCACGTCGGCGTATTTGTGGTGCATGTCGAACAGGTTGACCTTGTGCGACAGCTCGCTCCGGTCGAACACGCATTCCTCGACGATCGTCACGTGAAAGCCCGCCGAATAGGCGTCGACCACCGAGGCGCGGACGCAGCCCGACGTGCTCTCGCCGCAGACGATGAGGCTATTGACGTCGAGTTCGTTCAGATGCGCGGCGAGCGGCGTGCCGGCGAACGCGCTCGCGCGCTCCTTGCGGAACACCGCATCGCCTTCCTCGGGCGTGAAGGCCTCGAAAATGTCGTAGGCGTCGGGGCCGATCAGGTCGCTGCGTTGCCGCTTGGTCGACTGGACGCGGGTCTTCCGGGTCGAGCCGGTCACGTAGAGCACCGGGAGTGAGGCGGCGCGGGCGGCGGCGAACAGCGCCTTCGTGGGCTCGATTGCTTCCCATGCGTAGATGCCGCAGGTATTGGGATGTTCCAGCAGCTCGTGCGGCGGATGCGGGCCGCCGCGATAGACCAGGTCGTAGAGGTCGATCGCCAGCAGCGCCGGGCGTGTGCCGATGCGCAGCTCGCGCCGGTAGCACGCGTAGACCTCGAGCACCTCCGGCGGGACGATGTCCTTCCAGCAATGGTCCTCGAAGTCGCGCGCCATTTCCGGCCTCCTCGTTCGGCGCCTCCAGTCTACCGGCCCGTTCCCGCTGTGCTACCCTCGTTGTCCGGCAAAACGCATTCCAGGAAGGTTCGAATGGCGGAAACCGCACCGGCGCTCAGGCTCACCAACGAAGGGGCCATGAAGATCCTCGACGCCGCGATTGAGAAAGCAAACGAGATGGGGGTGCCGCAATGCATCTCCGTCGTCGACGCCGGCGGTCACCTGCTCGCGTTCTCCCGCATGGACGGGGCTTTCGTGCTCTCGATCGATTCCTCGCTGGTCAAGGCGATGACGGCGGCGTCCTACGGCGAGCCGACCGGCCATCTCCCCGAGGGGGTCGACCTCAAGCTCGCCATCGCCACGCAGGGCAAGCGCGTCAACCTGCCGGGCGGGCTCCCGATTATCGTCGACGGGCACCTGGTCGGCGGCATCGGCGTCGGCTCCGGCGCGGGGCACGAGGATCTAGAAGTCGCCAATGCCGGCCTCGCGGCGATCCCGGGAACGAAACGCTTCGACGGGTAGCGCGCCCTTCGATAGGCGCCTATACCGATTGCTTGACAGGCGCGAGGCCGACAGGCGTTGCGGGAAACGCCGGGGCGTATCCGGTTCGTGGCGCACCGTTCCTCCCCCGTCATGGTCGGCCTAGGCCGACCATCCACGAGTTTTTGGAGCGCTCGGACAGAACAACAAAGGCGCTTACAAAGATTGGTTGACGAGCGGGAGGTCAACGACACCTCGTCCGTCATGCCCGGACTTGTTCCATTGCCGTCCGGTTTAACTTGGGGGCGGACTCCGCGCCGATGGTCTGGGACCAGGCGGGCGGTGTCGGCGTCCTTCCGCGCCTTCCCCCACACGTCGTCATGGCCGGACTTGTTCCGGCCATCCACGTCCCTCCGCCGCCTCGCCCGCTCCGGGGTCGCACCGCGATGTCGCAAGACGTGGATGGCCGGAACAAGTCCGGCCATGACGTAGAGAGGGATGCCGGCGTGCCGGATTTCGTGTCCCGGACCGCCGGAATTAAACCGGACAGCAGTGGAACAAGTCCGGGCATGACGGAAGGGGAGGGCGGGGCGGCGTTTCCGTCGCCGGTCCGCGCCAGCCGGCCGCCTGTCAATCTATCCATTTAAGCCCCAAAAACAAAACGTGGATGGTCGGCCTACGCCGACCATGACGGGAGGGAGGCTGAGCGGTTCCCGTGCCCGCCGCGACGGCAGGCCGTTCCCAGCGTCGATTCGCGTCCGACGGTCGGCCGTCAAGTAATCGGTATAAGCCCCCTTCGATACGCCGCTGCGCGGCTACTCAGGGTGAGGGAACAGGAAAAACATCCTCATCCCGAGTAGGCGCGCCAGCGCCGTATCGAGGGACGCCGGCCGCTTCAGTCGAACATCGCGACGCAGTCGATCTCCACGTTGACGCCCTTGCGGTGCGGCGTTCCGCCGATGCAGGTGCGGGTGACCTTCTCGCCCTGCATGAATTCGGTGAACGCCTCGTTGAAGCGCGCGAAGTCGGCGACGTCGCGGAGGCACACCCGCATGTTGACGACGTTGGTGAAATCCGCCCCCGCGGCTTGCAGGACGTTTTGCAGATTGGTCAGCGTCTGACGCGTCTGCTCGGCGATGTCTTCCGACACGATCTCGCGGGTCTCCGGGTCGAGCGCGCCCTGGCCCGAGACGAACAGCATGTCGCCGAACCGGATCGACTGGGCGAGCGGGGAGGGCGTCGCCTTGTCGGTGAAGCCGGTGGTCGGCGAGCGGGCGGAGGTGAAGATTTGCTTCGGCATGGGGGTCGTTGGTCCTCCGTAGTCGCGGGTCAGGGCCGCGGCATCACCGTGCCGCAATCGGAACAGGTGCGCGCGTCTTCCGAATCGAAAAAGTTCGCATAGGCCTTCGAGACCGGATCGAGGGCGTAGTCGCTGACGATGAACTCCTCCTCGTGGAGCAGCGACTTGCAGCTCTCGCAATACCACTGGAAGCGGTCGATCTCGCCCGCGCGCCGCTTGCGCTCGATGACGAGGACGAAGGCGTCGGGCGGGAAACGCGGCGAATGGGGAACGCCGGCCGGGGTGTAGATCGTCGCGCCCTCCGGCAGCTCGGCGATCTCCTCCTTTCCCTCGGGCGTGAGGTAGTGGAGCTTCATGTCGCCCTCGATCATCAGCATCACCTCGTCCGCCGGATCGATGTGGAACTCGCTCCGGTACTCCCGCCCGCGGGCGACGAAGGCGAGCGATTCGTCCTCCTGCCAGAGGACCCGGACCCGCTGGCCGCTGGCCGCGAGATCGGCGGCGACCGCCTTCAGATCGGCAATCGGCATCTGCTGCATGGCTGGCTCCCTGCTGGTCGGGGCGAGCGTAGCCCGAATACGCGCCTCTGGCGACCTCATGCCGCGGCCTTCCGGGTCAACGCCGCCCAGCTCAGAGACCCCACGATCCCATCCGCCTCCAGACCGGTATCCGCCTGAAACGCCCTGACCGCGGCAAGCGTCGATTGCCCGAACAGGCCATCGGCGAACAGCGGATAGCCGGCCTCGCCCAGGAGTCGCTGGAGCCGCCGGACCGCCGCGCCCCGCGCGGTGACTTCCAGCGTCGCGGGTTCGTCGCCGGCCGCGACCGGGGGTTCTTCCGACAGGTCCGGGCTGTCCGTGGGCACGCCGGTCATCCGGCCCGCGCCGTCCAGGCCCAGCACCGCGCGGTAGGGAAACACCGGGCAGGACTTGCGCGACACCTCGCAATGGCCGTGGAAGGTGACGTCGCCCGCGAGTGCTTCGTCGATCTCGCGGGCGAGGCCGATCAGCGTGCGGTACTGCGCCACGGTGAAGTTCTCCGCCGCGAGCCCGTGCAGGCAGACGGCGACGGTGCCCGCGTTGTGGCCCGCCTGCGCGGCCGGTATGCGCTCCAGCGGCCTTCCTCCCTGGAGCGTGCCGTCGCTCCGGACGAAATAGTGGTAGCCGACATCCGACCAGCCGCGTTCGCCCACGTGCCAGTCGCGGATCGTGGCGATGTCGTCGTGGACGGGGTTGTCGCTCGCGCTGCAATGAAGGAAGACGCGGTCGACATGGCGGGCGGGCTTCTGAAAGGGCATCGGGTCTCTCCGTTCCGGGCAACGAAAAGGGACGCCGGCATCTCTGTCGCCCCAATTCTCGTATATGAGAAAAATGGGTATTGACATATCCCGTGTCAAGGGATGAATGGTCTTTTAGCAAAATTTTCTCAGTCAAACCTTGGGGATCGTTGGCGTTTCTTGCCGGTTCCGGCCCGCTGGCAGCGGTTGTGCGAAGACATATACTCTTGTATGTTTTCACACATGAGGACGACCGTCGATATCAACGATGCCCTGCTGCGCGCGGTCAAGGCCCGGGCGGCGCACGAGCGCAAGACCCTGAAGGAGACCTTCGAGCAGGCCCTTCGCGCGTTCCTGGCCGATCCCGCTCCGCCGGCCGCGCCGCCGCCCATCCCGGTGTTTCGCGGCCGCGGCGTCCAGCCGGGCGTGGACCTGACGGACGGCGCCGCGCTGCAGGATCTCATGGATGCAGAGTCCTGACGTCAACGTCCTGGTGAGCGCGTTTCGCGAGGACGCCGCCCATCACGGGTTGTGTCGCCGATGGCTGGCGGACGCCATGTCCGGCGGGGACCGCGTCGGCGTGTCCGAACTCGTGCTCAGCGGTGTGCTCCGGATCCTGACCCATCCGCGGGTCTTCCACCCGCCCACGCCGATCGCCGCCGCCATCGACTTCGTCGATGCCCTGCTCGCGCAACCGGCCACCGCCGCGCTGCGCCCGGGCGACGGTCATTGGCGCATTTTCCGCGGCATGGCGGCCACCCTCCGGCTGACGGGCAACCGGCTGCCGGACGCCTACCATGCGGCTCTCGCCATCGAGCACGGTTGCGAATGGGTGACGCTCGACCGCGGCTTCGCCGTCTATCCCGGCTTGCGCGCCCGCAACCTTCTGGACGGCTGACCGCGGCCCGGACGCGCCATAGCCACGCCCGGCCGATATTGGTAGCGTCCCGGCCGCCCGTTTCCCATTCCCCCGAGGAGCCTGCCGTGTCGTCGGTCAATCCGGTTACCCCGTTCGACGGACCCAACAGCTACGTCGGCCGGATCCTTTCGCGGCCCGGCGCGCGGCGGGCGGTGCGGGGGCGGGGGCGCTATACCGACGACATCTCGCTGCCGCGCATGGTGCACGCGGCGTTCGTGCGCAGCCCCTACGGCCACGCGCGCATCGTCTCCATCGACACAAGCGCGGCGGCGGCGCATCCGGGCGTGGTTCGGGCGATGACGGGCGCCGAGCTGGCCGCGCACTGCCCGCCCTGGTCGGGGATGCTGACCAGCTTCGAGGGCATGAAGGCGGCCCGGCAGCACGCGATGGCGGTCGACCGGGCGTGCTGGCAGGGCGAGCCGGTGGCGGTCGTCTGCGCGCGGACCCGGGCCGAGGCCGAGGACGCCGCCGAGCTGGTCGAGGTCGAATGGGAGGAGCTTCCGGTCGTCATCGACAAGGAGCGCGCTCTCGGGCCCGGCGCGACAATCCTCCACCCGGAGCTCGGCGACAACCTCGCCTGGCGGCGGGATATCGACACCGGAAATGTCGACTCGGCATTTGCGGCGGAGGATGCCGTGACCGTCGAGGAGACCTACAGCTTCGGGCGCCACACCGCGGTCAGCCTGGAGCCCCGCGCGCTGCTCGCCGACTGGGACGAGGGGGCGGAGAAGCTCACCGTCTACACCTCCAGCCAGGTGCCGCACATGATCAAGACGGTGTTCGCGCGGCATTTGCCGGTCGACGAGCACAACATCCGCATCGTGGCGCCCGATGTCGGCGGGTCTTTCGGGCTCAAGATCCACACCTATGGCGACGAGGTCGCGGCCTGCGCGCTCGCGATCCTGCTGAACCGGCCGGTCAAGTTCGTCGCCGACCGGCTGGAATCCTTCGTCACCGACATCCACGCGCGGGAGAACCGGATCGGGGCGCGGATGGCGGTCACGCGGGAAGGCGACATCACCGCGCTCGAGATCGACGACCTGTCGGGCGTCGGCGCCTACTCTCAATACCCCCGGACCAGCGTGTTCGAGGCCAACCAGATCCTCAACATCGCGGGCGGGCCTTACAAGCACCCGAACTACCGGGCGGTCGCGCAAATTGTCTACCTGAATGCCGTGCCGACATCCCAATACCGTGGAGTCGGCCATCCGATCGGCATTTCGGCGAGCGAGGCGCTGCTCGACCTCGCCGCCGCCAGGATCGGCATGGACCCGGTCGAGCTCCGCCGCCGCAACGTGATGGAGGACGACTCATACCCGCGCAACACGGCGTCCGGCGTGCACGTCCAGGACCTGTCGCATCAGGCCTGCCTCGAACAACTCGTCGAGCGGATCGAATACGACCGCCTGCGCGCCGAACAGGCGCGGCTGCGCGAGGACGGCATTTTTCGCGGCATCGGCGTCTGTTCCTTCATCAAGGGGACCGCGCCCGGCCCGGAGGGTTATTACGGCGCCGGCAAGGCGCCGATCGCCTCGCAGGACGCCTGCACGATGAGCCTGGAGCCGGGCGGCGGCGTCTTGTGCGCGGTCGGCGTCACCGAGCAGGGGCAGGGGGCGGATGCCGTGGTGCGACAGATCGCGGCGACCGCGGTGGGCGTTCCCCTGGGCAGCGTCCGGGTGATCTCGGGCGACACCGACGCGGTGCCCTACGGGGGCGGCACCTATGCCAGCCGGGCGACGGCGATCGGCGGCGAGGCGACCTGGCTCGCCGGGCGCGCGCTGCGGGACGAAATTCTGAGGCTCGCCGGAGCGCTGCTCCAGACCGCGCCCGACCGGCTCGACGTTGCGGGCGGCAACGTGGTCGACGCGGGCGGCGAGACGGCCCGCATCCCGCTCGCCGAGATCGGCCGGATCGGCCATTTCCAGGTCGGCGAGCTGCCCAACGACATCCAGCCCGAGCTCACCCAGACCCGGCATTTCCGGCTGCGCGACCGGATCTACATCTTCACCAACGGCGCGCACGCCTCGCATGTCGAGGTCGACATCGAGACCGGCATGGTGCGGCTGCTGAACCACTGGGTGGTCGAGGATTGCGGCCGGGTCGTCAACCCGATGCTGGCCGACGAGCAGGTCCGCGGCGGCGCCATCCAGGGGATCGGCGGCGGGCTCTACGAGCACTGCATCTACGACGACAACGCGCAGCTCCAGAACGGCACGATGGTCGACTACCTGACCCCGATGGCGCTCGAAATGCCGGATATCGACGTGGCCCATGTCGAGACGCCGACCGCCGAGTCCGAGCTCGGCGCCAAGGGGGTAGGCGAATCCGGCGTCGGCGGCGCGCCCTCCGCCGTGATGAACGCGATCAACGACGCGCTGACCCCCTTCGGCGCGCGGGTGCGGGAGCATCCCATCACGCCGGAGACGGTGCTCAGGGCGCTGGGGCGGGTGTGAGGCGTGGTGCGGCCCTACCGTTTTCCAATTTGGATCGTCAAATGACGCGCTGACCGCATCAACCGGTCATCTTCCACAGTGCGCCAAGCCGAGGCTAACTGGTATTTATGCTCCAATACGACACACGAGTTCTTTGCCCCGGTCGGCTTTTGGACCGTACCGACCAATTCTTTGCCTTCGACGCGGAACATATCGTGTATGTCGCTTCCCCTTCCGCTATCTCTCCAGAAGGCCATATCGTTGGTAAGCATAATGCAATAGCCCGTACGTATTAGTCTTTCCCTGATAAGTGCTTCGATAAATTCAATATCCATGCAATAATTGTACATGGTTTCCGGATGTTGTCCATTTAGCGGGACCTTTAATTCAATTCCGAATACCTCACCGTTCTTGGTGATTTTCAAGTCTAAGTTTGTTTTTCGCTTAGCTGTCGATCCGGGCAACCTGCTCGTATCCATGCGTTTTTCAAACTCAGCCTGGATTCCCAGACTTCGAAAATAGCACGCTAACTCAAGCTGGAGTGCTCGTTCATTCACAATAGGTCCACAATCTTCGGGCGCGCTGCGAAAAAACGAGCAAATTAGATCAAGCACAATTCACATTTCCTACCTGTACCGATAGGTTGAATCTACGCTGCCATACACGGTCTCTGCATCCCAAAACCCAGGCGCCAGACGTTAAGAATTATCGGTCTGCGATTGACAGTCGCTCATTCTGCGGCCTCGGCAACGTCCACCACAGCCGCCGTACATTGGGGTTCCGGCACGGGCTCCCCGTGCTCGCGCAAGCTCTCGATGTGATACCGGATCGCTTGCTCGATCTCCCGAACGGCGTCCTCCCTGGTATCTCCCGTGGCCACGCAGCCGGGAAGGTCGGGAACGTAGGCGGCGAAATTCGCCGGCGCCTTCTCGATTACGATGGTGTATCGCATCCGCCCCGTCACCCCTTCAATCCGGCCTGCTTCATGACGCTCGCCCACGTCCCTCGCGAAAGATCGTCACCCGGCTTGCCGGCGACGGTCACGGTACCCGGCTTGTCCCGATGGCGGTACTGGCGGTGACTTCCTCTGGTTCGAACCAATGTCCATCCGTCCCGTTCGATCAAGCGGATTGCATCACGGACTTTAGGCATCGTCGGGCGCCTTCCGTCACCGATCCGTATCGCCCCGCGACCCAACATAGGGAGCGGTCGGGTCGACGGTGTGGCGCCAAACCCCACACCTTCAGATTGCCTTTTGGGAAGCCCGGCCACAAGCCGCTTCTTTTCGACCGCGATGGCCCTTAGGCTCTCGCCATGATCGCGAAACCCCACGGGACACCGCCATGCACATCGCCCTCTACTACGCCCCCTTCACCTGCGCGCTCGCGCCTTACATCACGCTCACCGAAGCCGGGGCGGCGTTCGAAACGAGGCCGCTCAATTTCCGCCAGCAGCAGCACATGTCGGCGGAGTTCATGGCGATCAACCCGAAGCACAAGGTGCCGCTCCTCGTCGTCGACGGCGAGGCGATGACCGAGAGCACGGCGATCCAGGTCTGGATCGCGCGCACCTTCCCGGACGCCGCGCTGCTGCCGGACGACCCGTGGGACGAGCTCAGGGCGATCTCGCTGCATTCCTGGTGCTCGTCCGGCATCCACCCCTATCTCAGCCGGATCAACGCGCCGCCCAGGGTGTGCGACGTGCCCGGCGCGGACGAGAACGTGGTCGGCCACGCCAGGGGATACCTCACCGAGGCGTTCGGCATCGCGGAAGGCATGCTGGAGAGGCGCGAATACTTCTTCGACCGCTTCACCGCGCCCGACGCGCATTTCTTCTGGTGCTGCCGCCGCGCGACCCAGTTCGACTTCGACCTGTCCGACTTTCCCAACACCGCCGCCCATTTCGCGCGCATGCAGGGAAGGGACAGCGTTCGCAAGCTGCTCGCCTACGAAAAGGAAGTCATCGACTCTTTCCGCGCGGCCGCGTAGCACGGCGGGGTCCGGCCGATGCGGTCAACCGAGTCACACGATCCGGCGAGCCTCATCGTCCGCAACGCGCTGCTCCACGGCGCCGGATCGCCGGCCGACCTGGAGATCGTCGACGGGCGATTTGCCGTCCCGGGTACGGCAGACCCGGAGGAGACGGACGTCCTCGACGCGGACGGCCGGCTTTGCGTACCCGGCTTCGTCGAACCGCATATCCACCTCGACAAAGTGTTTCTGGCAGGCAGTGTCCCGGCAAACAGAAGCGGCTCGCTCCACGAGGCGATCGAGATCCTCGGCGAACGCAAGAAATCCTATTCGAACGACGACATCGTGGAACGCGCCGGGCGCATCGTGCTGGCCGGGATCGCCAATGGCATTACCCGCATGCGCACCCATGTCGACATCGATTCCGGCTGCGGGCTGGTCGCATTCGATGCAATGCTGGCGCTCCGCGAGCGTTTCTCGGCGCTGGTCGATTTGCAGATCGTGGCCTTTCCGCAAAAGGGCATCCTGGGCGACGCGGGCACGGAAAAGCTGCTGCGGGAGGCGATGGCCCGGGGCGCCGACGTCGTCGGCGGCATGCCGATCAACGAATCGGGTCCTGCCGCGAGCCGGGAACACATACGAATCGCGTTCGACATCGCCCGGGAACACGACGCCGACATCGACATGCATGTCGACGAGACCGACGACGCGAATGCGCGCACGCTGGAAATACTGTGCGATGCGACGGCCGCGAACGGCTGGCAGGGGCGGGTGACGGCCGGACACACCTGCGCGCTCGCCGGATATCCGGACGACTACGCCGCGGATGTCATCCGCGCGGTCGCTCGGGCCGGGGTCAGCGTCATCGTCAACCCGGCGACCAACCTGATGCTGCAGGGTCGCGACGATCCCCATCCCAAACGACGCGGCATCACGCGGGTCAAAGAGCTGCTGGCAGCGGGGGCCAATGTTTCCTTCGGTCAGGACAATCTGCGTGACATGTTCTATCCGTTCGGGCGCGCCGATACCCTCGAGCTTGCGCTCCTGCTGGCGCATGCCGCGCATATGAGCCAGCCCGACGAGATCGACACCATCTTCTCGATGGCGACGGAGAACGCGGCGCGCGTGCTTCGCGCGACGGACTACGGCACCGAACCAGGCTGCGTCGGAGACCTCGTGATCCTGGACGCCTGTTCTCCCGTCGAGGCGATCGCCCGCCAGGCCGACCGGCTGCACGTCATTCGCCGGGGCCGTGTCGTCGCGCGGACGGTCACCACGCAGACCGTCCCCGCGCTTTGACCCCGTGCCGACGCGACCCCTTCTCGCGCATGCAACCCGGTTTCCGGGTGCGCCTGCGGCGTGATATCTTCGCCGTCATCAAAGGGGAGACGACCATGTTGAAACGCTTTGCTCTTCTGCCGCTCGGCTGCCTCGTCGCGGCGTCGATGGCCGCCGCGCCGGCCGGTGCCGAAACGGTTCTCAGGATTTCGAGCTGGGCGCCGCCGACCCATTTCCTCAACGCCACCGTGTGGCCGACCTGGGGCAAGTGGGTCGCCGAGGCGACCCAGGGACGCGTCAAGACCAAGATCGAGTACAAGCTCGCCTCGCCGCTCAAGCAGTTCGGCGTGGTGCGCGACGGCATCGCCGACGCCGGCTGGATCTTCCACGGCTACAACACCCGCTACGTCGCGACCCAGGTGGTCGAGATGCCCAATCTCGGCACCAGCGCCGAGGCCGCGGGGGTCGCCTACTGGAAGGTGCACGAGAAATACCTGCACAAGGCGAACGAGCATCGCGGCACGGTGCTGCTCGGCCTGATGTCGCACGGCCCGGCGGTGATCCAGACCAAGAAGCCGCTGAAATCGCTCGCCGATCTCAAGGGCTTGAAGATCCGCGTTCCCGGCGGGGTCGGCAGCCTGGTCGGCAAGGCGCTCGGCGTGACCGCGGTGAAGCTGCCCGCGCCCAAGGTCTACGAGGCGCTGTCGTCCGGCGTCGCCGACGGCATCTTCATGCCGATGGAGACCCAGAAGACCTTCCGCCTCAAGGAGGTGGTCCCGCACGTCATGATCATGCCGGGCGGGCTCTACTACGGAAGCTTCGCGCTGCTGATCAACCCGGGCACGCTCAAGAAGCTTTCGGACGCCGACCGCAAGGCGGTGATGAGCGTCTCGGGCGCCAAGCTGTCGCAGTTCGCCGGCACGGTGTGGGATGCGGGCGACAAGGCCGGCCTCGCCTCGGCGAAGGAGGCGGGAACCAAGATCCAGACCGCCAGCGCCGACACCAAGAAGGCGTTCCTCGCGCTGATGAAGCCGGTCGAGGAGGCCTGGATCGAGCGGGCGAGCAAGGGCGGCTACGACGCCCGGGCGGCGCTCGCCGAGCTGCGCCAGACCGCCCGCGCCTATGACAAGGCGAAGTGAGCGGAACCGATCCCGCTGACGGGACACCCCCTTCCGGGCGGCGCCTCGGCGGCTGGCTGACCGCCGTTCCGGAGAGGGCGTCCTCCCTGGTGCTGTTCGCCCTGATGGCGATGACATGCGTCGACGTCATCGGGCGCGAGTTGCTGGGCGCCCCGCTCGACGGGGCGACCGAGCTCACCCAGCTCATGCTCGGCGTTCTCGTCTTCGCCATCCTGCCCTCGGTGTGCCTCCGCGAGGAGCACGTCTCGGTCGACCTGCTCGACATCTGGTTTCCCGACCGGCTGGTGCCGCTGCGCCAGGCGGTGCTCAACGCGATCATGGCGGCGGCGCTCGGCTTCGTGGCGTGGCGGGTCTGGATCATCGGGGAGCGGGAGGCCGAGTACGGCGACGCGACCGAGTTCCTCGAGATCGAGCTCGCGCCGATCACCTATTTCATCGCCGTGCTGAGCGCCTGCGGCGCGGTGGCCTTCGCCGTCAACGTCGTCCGCCACGCCGGCGGGTCTGGTCCGGCGCCCGCCGGCGGCGACGATCAGAGCAGCGTCTGACGGGACGACGACCGGGGTCTTATGGATATCGTCCTGATCGGCTTCGTGGTGCTGCTCGTACTGGTGTTCCTCAGGATGCCGATCGCCTTCGCGATGGGCATCGTGGGCTTCGTGGGCTTCGGCTATCTGTCGGGCTGGCAGCCGTCGCTCTCGATGGTGGGAACGCTGGTCTCCGAGACCGCGCTCTCCTACGGGCTGTCGGTCGTGCCGCTGTTCATCCTGATGGGCAATTTGGTCTCGCGGGCCGGTCTTTCGGGCGAGCTCTACGGCGCATCCCACGCCTTTCTCGGCCACCGGCGCGGCGGGCTGTCGATGGCGACCATCGTCGCCTGCGGCGGGTTCTCGGCGATTTGCGGCTCCAGCCTCGCGACCGCGGCGACCATGTCCAAGGTCGCCATGCCGCCGATGCGCCGCTACGGCTACGCCGACAGCCTCGCCTCGGCCTCCATCGCCGCCGGCGGGACGCTCGGCATCCTGATCCCGCCGAGCGTCATCCTGGTGATCTACGGGCTGATGACGGAGACCAGCATCCGCGAGCTGTTCGCCGCCGGCTTTATCCCCGGGCTGGTCGGGATCCTCCTCTACCTGGCCGCCGTCCAGTGGGTGGTCTGGCGGCGCCCCGCGGACGGGCCGAGGGCCGAGCGCACCGACTGGCCGGGGCGCTTCGCCGCGCTCAGGGGCGTCTGGGGCACGCTGCTCCTGTTCATCCTGGTGATGGGCGGGATCTACGGCGGTCTGTTCACCCCGACCGAGGCCGCCGGGGTCGGGGCGGGCGGTGCGTTCCTGATCGCGCTCGCTCGCGGCGCGCTCACCTGGCGGTCGCTGCTCGAGGTGCTGACCGACTCGGCGCGCACCACGGCGATGCTGTTCATCGTGCTGATCGGGGCGCTGATCTTCTCGAACTTCGTCAACCGGGGCGGGCTGCCGTCCGGGCTGCTCTCGCTGGTGACCGGCTACGAGCTGTCGCCGCTGATGGTGATCGTCATCATTCTCGCGATCTATCTCGTGCTCGGCTGCGTGTTCGAGAGCCTGTCGATGCTGCTGCTCACCATCCCGATCTTCTTCCCCGTGGTGCAGGGTCTCGGCTATGCCGGGCTGGGCGAGGAGGCGATCCTGGTCTGGTTCGGCATCATCGCGGTGGTGGTCACCGAGATCAGCCTGATCACCCCGCCGGTCGGGCTCAACGTGTTCGTGCTCTCGGGCGTCTTGAAGGACGTCAAGACCAGCACCGTGTTCAAGGGCGTCACCCCCTTCTGGTGCGCCGACATCCTGCGCCTCGCGCTGCTGGTCGGGATCCCGTCGCTGTCGCTCTTCCTGCCGCGGCTGTTCTATCACTGAGCGGAGGCTACGCCCTCAACGTCCCGCCCAGTGGACGTAGCGCCGCTCGATCAGCAGGAACATCAGGTTGAACCCGTAGCCGAGCGCGCCGGCGACGAAGATCGCGGCATACATCCGGGGCATCTCGAAAAGCATCTGGTTGTCGAGGACGTTGTGGCCGAGGCCGTCGACCGAGCCGATGAACATCTCGGCGACGATGACGATGATCAGCGCGAGCGAGACCCCGTTTCTCAAGCCCACGAAAGTCTGCGGCAGGGATTCGAACAGCATCACGTCGGTGAGGACGCGCAACCTCGACGCCCCCATGACCTGGGCGGCCTGGAGGCGGGTCTTGCGCGCGTTCATCACGCCGTAGGCGACGTTGAACAGGATCACCAGCGACGCGCCGAACGTCGCGACCTGGATCTTGGTCGCGTCGCCCGGGCCGGAAATCGCGAGGAACAGCGGGAATACCGCGCTGGCCGGCGTCGAGCGAAAGAAGTCCACCACGAACTCGACCGAACGGTAGACCGGAACCGACGAGCCGAGCGCGATGCCGAGCGGAATCCCGATGATTCCGGCATAGAGAATCGAGAGCGATGTCCGCTCGATGGTCCGGAAGAAGTCGAGCAGCAGCTGCCCGCCCGTCATGCCGTGCCAGACGGCGGCGAACATGGCGCCCGGCGAGGGCAGGAGCACGCGGTCGACCACCTCGATCCAATAGGCGAGCTGCCATATGACGAGCAATCCGACCACGCCGATCAGCGGGGTGAGCGGCCCGAACCTGTCCATCAGGTATCTCACGCGTCGCGCACCGTTTTCTGGAAAACGTCGAGGCAGTGGGCCTTCACCTGGACGAACTCGCCCTGCGAAATGGTGGCGGCGGTGCGCGGCCGCGGGATGCCCACGGTCACGTAATCGGCGACCTCCGCGGGTCCGCGCGACAGCAGCATCACGTCGTCGGCAAGATAGACCGCCTCCTCGAGGTCGTGGGAGACGAACACCATCGTCGTCCGCGTGTCCATGAACAGCGCCTGAAGCTGATCGCGCATGAACAGCGTCATCTCGTAGTCGAGCGCGGAGAAGGGCTCGTCGAGGAACAGCACCTCGGGTTCGATCACCAGCGAGCGCATGATCGAGACGAGCTGCTGCTGGCCCCCCGACAGCTGATAGGGGTACTTGGAGAGGTCGAGGGTGACGCCGAGACGGTCGACCAGCCGTTCCACGCGCTCGCTGCGTTCGGCGCGCGGGATGTCGCGGAATTTCAGGGGGTAGCGGATGTTGTCGATCGACCGCATCCAGGGAAACAGGGCTTCCCGGTAGTTCTGGAAGACGTAGCCGAAATTGGTGTCGCGCAGGCGCTTGCCGCCGAACCGGATCGTGCCCGCGTCGGGTTCGAGCAGACCCGCGACGAGATTGATGAGGGTCGATTTCCCGCAGCCGTTCGGACCGAACACCGACACGAAACGGCCGCGCGGGATGTCGAGATCGAAGCCGTCATAGATGACCGCCTCGCCGAAGGCCTTCGACAGGCCCCGGATCGTGATGTGCGGCTCGCCGGTCGCCCGCGAAGGCGTGCCCTCTGCCATCCGGGGCCTGTCGGATACGCGCGCCTCGCGCGGGGCGGCTAGAACACCTTCAGGTACTTGGTTACGTCGATCTTGCCGGAGAGCACCTTGTTGTCGACGACGAAGTCGATGAACTGCTGGAACTCCGCCTTGTCCTGGTCCGACAGGTCCTTGACCATCGTGAAGTTCACCAGGGGCACCGTCGGCGCGATCGCCTCGGGGGTGAAGGTGTTCTTCACCAGATGCTTGCGCGCCGAGGGATCCTTTCCGATGTCGGCCAGCGCGCGGGCCCAGGCCTGGGTGAAGCGCTTCGCGACTTCGGGGCGCTTTGCCAGGAACTCACCCGTCAGCGCGGTGCCCGCCACCCAGGCTTCCGCGTCGTCGCTCCCGAGGATATAGGTCGCGATCACCCCGGCCTCGATCGCCTTGGCGGAACCCTGGTTCTCCATGATCGTGACCGCCGGCTCGAGCGTGTAACCCGCATCGTAGGTGCCCGCCTTCATCGCCGTGACGTGCTGCGGCATCGCCAGTTGGTCGAGCTGGTAATCGCCCTTCTTGAGGCCGTTGGCGGCCAGCACGGCCCGCGCCATCACCATGTTCGCCGGCCCCGGCGCGGACATGATCTTCGCGCCCTTGAGGTCCCCGATCTTCTTCGCGTCGTAGCCCTTGCGGACGACGATGGTCTCCATCTTGTACTTCTTGTTCTGGCTGTTGATGGAGACGTAGTTGACCAGCCCCGGCTTCTTGAGGTTCGCGTTCATCCCCTCGATGGTCACCAGGTTGGCGGCGACGTCGATCGAGTTGGTGATCATCGCCGAGACGAGCGCCGGGCCGCCGATGAGACGCACCATTTCGGCGTCGATGCCGGCGTCCTTGAAATAGCCGCGTTCGAGGGCGACGAAATAGGGCAACCCCGACGTGACCGGGAAGACCCCGACCTTGACCTTGTCGGCCGCCTGGGCGCCGGCGAGCACTGCTAGCGATAGGACGGCGGCCGCGGCATATGCCGCGGTCGACCGCAGCGTTAATTCGGTAATCCTCTTCATGGTGCCGATCTCCTCTGTCCGGATTGTACGCACCCTGCCAAATTCTTGATTTTACGGTCGTTTTCCATTTTAGATCATTTTCCAGTCATGGGGAGTCCTTCCGGCGGCGCGGCCGGCCTACACCCCGCCCCAGATCTCCTCGGCCAGCGTCACCACGAGGTCGAGCTTGCGGCGCTGGTCGTCGTAGCCGATCTTGTTGCCGTGCTCGGTCGAGGCGAAGCCGCATTGCGGCGCGATGCCGAGCTGGTCGAGATCGGCATATTGCGAGGCCTCGTCGAACTTGCGCTTGAGGTCGTCGACGCCTTCGAGCTCCGGCGTCTTGGTGGTGATGAAGCCCGGCAGCACGCGCTGGTCGCCCTTTGACAAGAGGCCGAGCGGCTCCAGCCCGCCGGCGCGCTCGGTGTCGTATTCCATGAAGAAGATGTCGACTCCGGTCTTGTTGAACACCGCGTCCGCCGCCGGGTCGTAGGCGCCTTCCGCCGCGTAGGTCGACTGGAAGTTGCCGCGGCAGAGATGCATGGCGACCGTCATGTCGTCCGGGCGGTCCTTTATCGCCTCGTTCATCATCCAGGCGTAGCGGTCGATCAGCCGGTCCGGGTCCAGCCCGGCCGCCTGCTTCTCCGCGCGGTGCCTGGGATCGCAGAGATAGGCAAAGAAAATGTCGTCCAGCTGGATGTAGCGGCATCCCGCGTCGTAAAATGCCGAGATCGCCTTCCGGTATGTCGACGCGATGTCGGCAAACAGAATGTCGATGTCGGCATATTCCGGCACGCGGATGTCGTCCGGCGCCGTCCGGAAGTGGCAGCAGCTGGGGCCCGGGATCGAGATCTTCGGCATGACCGTTGCGTTGGCGGCGACGTAGCGGAAATGGTCGAGCATCGGGTGGTCGTCGGGGAAGTCGAGCTTGCCCACGATGGTCGGGTAAAGCGGCGGGATTCGCGCCCCGGCGAACTGCACGCCTTCCGCGCGGCGCTCGAATTCGAAGCCGGTCAGCATCCCCATGAAGTCGTAATGCCAGAACAGGCGGCGGTACTCGCCGTCGGTCACCGCCTTGAATCCGACATCTTCCTGCATGCGGATGGCGTCCGCGATCGCTTCGTCCTCGATCGCGCGCAACTCTTCCGCCGGCATGGTCTTCTCGTTGAGGCACTTGCGGCGCGCCTCGGCGACGCTCGCCGGGCGCAGCAGGCTGCCGACATGGTCGGCGCGGAAGGGCGGCTGGGCGTCGTTGCTCATCGTGGTTCCTCTCAGTCGATTGCGTTGGCTTCCTCGACCATGGCGATCAGCGACGACCGCCTGAGATAGGCGCGCGCCGCGTCCGGGTCATCGGCGGTGCGGCGCAGCTCATCGAACCGCCGCCGCCGGATTTCCGGGTCGCGCTCGCCCAGCATCTCCTTGTTCCGGATCGATTGCGCCTGGACGTATTTCTCCGCCATCGGACGGCGCTGGCGATCGTACAGGTCGAGCAGGTCCTCGTCGTCTTCGCCGCGCCAGATCGCGGCCAGCTTAGCGGCGAGGTTCAGCCCGTCGTGGATGCCGCTGTTCATGCCCATCCCGCCGACCGGGTTGTTCACATGCGCCGCGTCGCCGGCGAGCATCGCGCGGCCGCGCCGGAACGACGCCGCGACCCTCTGGTGGATTGCGTAGAGGTTGCGGTGCTCGATCTCGTATGGCGGGTCGTAGGGCAGGCATTCGGCGAACCGCGCCTGGATCCAGTCGTCGGCCAGCACCTCCTCGTCCGGCTGGTCGGTGAAGGCGGGGAAGAGCGCCCGCCACACGCCCCGGTCGTCGTCGCCCGGCACCTTGATGATCGCGCTCCATTGCTCCGGGTGGGCGATGTAGTTGCGGTAGCGGAACCCGTCCGCCGCGCCGAAATCGAACCTAGTCGAGACGATGATGAACCGCTCCTCCCAGGTGAAGCCGGGAAAGTCGATCTCCGCCGCTTTGCGCACCACGCTCCGCCCGCCGTCGCAGCCGACGAGGTAGCGCCCCGCAAGGCTCCCCATCGTGCCGTCGGGCATCCTGACATCGACCTCCACCCCGTCGGCGGTCTCGCGCATGTCGACGACCTCGTGCCCGCGCCGCAGCTCGAAGCAGCCGAAGCCGCGGGCGCGCGCCTCGGCGATCCCGATCGTCTTGTGCTGCTCAAGCTGGAGCGCGAAAGGGAACGGGGTTTCGTCGGCCAGCAGCGCGTAGTCGAACTCGGCCACGATCTCGCTCGTCGCCCGGTCGCGGAACTGGAAACGCGGCGAGTGCAGGCCGCGCTCCAGCGCCTCTCCCGTCATGCCGAGCGGCTCAAGCATGGCGAGCGTGGACGGATGGAGCGTGGACGCCCGGTGGTCGGTCGGGATATCCGCCAGCCGGTCGAGCACCGTGACCGGCACGCCCTCCCTGGCGAGGGCGAGCGCGGTGATCATGCCCACCGGCCCGGCGCCGACGACGATGACGCGGTCGGAATCGGTCATGGCGAGACTGATAGACATTTGGACGCGCGGCGGCAACGGATCGGGTCCGCGCAACGCCGCGTGCCTTGGCCGCATGTATCGGACTATGATACATCCAACCATGATCGTGAGCACGAGGGGCAGGCTCGCGGCCGATGCGGTCCGGGACCGCTACGGCAAGGGCTTCCCGACGCACCTGGTGAAGCGGACACGCGCCATGCTGTCGGCGATGAACGCCGCCGCGGTCCTCGGCGACCTCAGGTTTCCGCCGGGAAACCGCCTTGAGGAACTCAGGGGCGACCGCGCCGGCCAGCACTCGATCCGCATCAACGACCAGTGGCGCATCTGCTTCGTGTGGACGGATCGGGGACCGGCCAACGTCGAGATCGTGGACTACCACTGATGGAGCCAGATATGACGCTGCTGACGAATCCCTCTCACCCGGGCGAGGTCCTCGCGGAACTCTATCTTGCACCGCTCGGCATGAGCGCGCTCGCGCTGGCGAAGCGCTTGGATGTGCCCCGGACGCGGATCGAGCGGCTGGTGAAGGGCGAGACCGCGTTGAGCATCGATACCGCGATGCGCCTCTCGAAGTTTTTCGGCACTACCGCCGAGTTCTGGATCGACCTGCAGCGCGCGCACGATCTGGCCCGAGCCCGCGACACCGTCGATCTGTCCGGCATCACGCCGCTGACGGCCGCCTGAATACGAACCGGCGGTTCGCGGAGCGACGATCGTCGCAACGGATCGCTTGACGCGCCCTCGGTCTCCGTCCACCGTACGGCGCGGCTGGGGTGTCCGGCGCGACGCGGCCGGGCTGAGAGCACACCCACGGAACCTGATCTGGATCATGCCAGCGAAGGGAGCAACCGTCTCAAGACTCGATCTGGACGCGGCCTGTGCCGGGCTGCGGCTGGTGGACGGCTTTGCCGGAACCGGGCGCGACCGGCTCGAGCCGATGGCCGTCAAGGGTCTGTTCCACGACCACGTGCGCGTCGCCGGAACGCCGTGGCTCCTGCGCCTGCCGCGCGCGAGCCAGTTCGAGCTGAGCCCCGCCGACAATCTCGACTACCAGGAGGCGTGCTTCGCCCATGCCGAGCCGAGCGGCTGCACCCCCGCGCTCGGCGGCCGGATCGAGCCGCGACCCGGCCTTCCCTGGGGCGGGCTGGTGGTGGCGATGACGGACGGCGGACCGGCGCGCCTGCCGGACGACCTCGCCGCCATGGCCGCCTGCCTCGCCGGGATCCACGCGCTGCCGCTGCCGCCCGGGGAGAAGCGCCCGCCGCTCGCAGTTCACGCCGATCCGGTCGCCGGCATTCTCGGCTTTATCGAACCCCAGGCGCTCTATTTCGACCGCGCCGGGATGACGCCAGCGGCGCGGGGGCAGATCGCCGAGGAGCTGGCTTGGGCGCGGGGTTACGCGGCGCGGCACGCCGGCGCGCGTCAGCCGCTCACGCTTTGCGCCACCGACACCCATCCGGGCAATTTCCTGGTCGACCGCGGGCAAGGCGGCACCCGCGCGGTCTTCGTCGACCTCGAGAAGGCGCTCTACGGCTCGCCCGCCATCGATGTGGCGCATGCCAGCCTCTACACCTCGACGATGTGGGACGCCGACTGCGCCGCCGCGCTGTCGCACGACGACGTGCGCGGCTTCTACGCCTCTTATCTCGACGCCATTCCGCAGGATCTCGCGGCCGCGCTGAAGCCGTGGCTGATGCCGATGCGGCGTCTCACCTGGCTCCGCACCATGACCTGGTTCGCCAAGTGGCGCGTCGAGGCGGAAGCCCGCCACGCCGGCGCGGCGGGCGAGCCAGAGAGCGTCTGGTGGCGTGCCGCCGCCGCGGCGCCCGGGCTGGTCGCCGACATCGCGCAACGGATCGACGGTTTCTTCGAGGCCGCGACCGTCGCGCGGGTGCGCGAGGAATGGCTCGGCGCGGGAGCGATCGACTTCGCGGCCTGACGCCTCAGGCGAGGATCACCGCGCCGGTCTCCGCCATCGCCGCGATCTCGTCTTCTCCGTAACCGTATTCCTTGAGGATTTCTGCGCTGTGCTCGCCGAGGATCGGTGCGCCGCGCCGCACGTTGGCGGGCGTGGTACCGAGCTTAACCGGAGGGCCGAGAGTGCGGACCGGGCCGAGCCGGGTGTGGTCCACCTCCATGACCATGTCCCGCGCGAGGGTTTGCGGGTCCTCGGTCATCTGTCCGATGTCGAGCACCGGGCCCGCCGGCACGCCGAGCTCCTCCAGCGTCGTGAGCAGGCTCTCGGAGCCGTGCGCCTTGAACAGCGGCGCCAGCTCTTCGTTGAGCTCCGCCAGGTTGTTCATCCGGTCGTCGTTGGTGAGGAAGCGCGGGTCCTTGGTGAGCTCCGGCGCGTCGAGGGCCGTGGCGAGCCTGGGCCAGTTGGCGTCGTTGCCCGCGCCGACGGTGATCCAGCCGTCGGCGGTCTCGTAGGCCTGGTAGGGCGCGGCCAGCGGGTGCGCGGAGCCCAGCGGCGGCGGCGACTCGCCTGTGGAGAGGAACATCGCCGTCTGGTGGAAAGTCGCCGAAATCGCCGCCTCGAACAGAGAGGTCTCGAGATACTGGCCCTCGCCGGTCTTGAGGCGGTGGGTATAGGCCGAGACGATGCCGAGCGCGGCCAGGATTCCCGCCGCGAAGTCGGCGATGGGAGAGCCCACCTTGACCGGCGGGCGGCCCGGCCCCTCGCCGGTGATGCTCATCAGGCCCGACATGGCCTGTGCGACGAGGTCGTAGCCGCCGCGCCCGGCATAGGGGCCGGTCCGCCCGAAACCCGAGATGGTCGCGTAGACCAGCGCCGGGTTCTCCGCCTTGAGATCGTCGTAGCCGAGCCCCATGCGCTCCATCGCGCCCGGCCGGTAGTTTTCGATCAGCACGTCCGCGTCTCGCACCAGCCGAAGGAACGCTTTCCTCGCCGGGTCCTGCTTGAGGTCCAGCGCGATCGCGCGCTTGTTCCGGTTGAGCATCATGAAGGCCGCCGATTCGCCTTCGATCGAGGGCGGCGTCATGCGGCGCACATCGTCGCCCATCGGCGCGCGCTCGACCTTGACCACGTCCGCGCCGAGATCGGCCAGCATGTAGCCGCAGGTCGGTCCCGCCACCACCTGCGCGCACTCGATCACCGTGACGCCGGCGAGGGGCCCGGTGGCGCCGTTCCGCTCTTCGCTCATGATTCAGCGGCCCTTGAAGGCGGGCTTTTCCTTGGCGAGGAACGCCCGGTAGCCCTCGTGGTAGTCCTCGGTGTCGGCGTAGGAGAACGATTCGGCGATCTCGTCCTCGGTAAGCGGCGCGGGATCGGCGAGCCGGTGGACCGCCTTGCGGTGCCAGCGCGCCGCCAGCGGCGCGCCCTCGGCGATGCGGCGTGCTGACGCGTACGCCTCTTCCTCCAACGCGTCGTCGTCCACGACCCGGTTGATCATGCCCTTGGCGAAGGCCTCCTCGGCGCCGTAGACGCGACCTTCCAGCGCGATCTCCAGCGCGTTCGCCTGTCCCACCGCCGAGATCATCGTATCCAGCAGCCCGTAGCCCAGATAGAGCCCGACCAGACGTGCCGGCACCCCCATGCGGCTCGACCGGGCCGCGATCCGGATATCGCAAGCCGTCGCGATCTCGAAGCCGCCGCCGAGGCAATAGCCGTGAATCATCGCGACCACCGGATGGCGGCCTCCGGAAATCGCCGCGCAGGCGCGGTGGGTCTTGCCCATGTAGCTTTTCGCGAGTTCCGAGTTGGAATGCTCGTCCATGAAGCCGGACATGTCCGCCCCCGCGGCGAAGGCGTCCGGTCCCGCGCCGCGCAGCACGATGCATCGCACCTCGTTTTCTTCCGACAGGGCGTCGAACGCATCCGAGAGCGCGTCCCAGCCCGCCGCGTTCAGCGCATTGCGCTTTTCCGGCCGGTTGATCGTGACCGTCGCAATGCCGCCGTCGCGGTCGGTCAGTACCGCCGCCATGATTCCTGCTCCCGCTCGTCGATGCTTCGTCGCCGCCGGTTGTCGGCGGCGGGCGGAATATGGCGTTATGCGGCGCGGACTGCAACGGAGGATCGGGTGAACGAACTCTCGGAACGGCGCGGCGCGCTGCTCGCCGGACTTGACGGGCTGCGCTGGGAGATCGACGCCGGGGCGGGGCAGGGGACGCTGATCTTCGACCGGCCGCCGCTCAACGTGGTGAGCTTCGCCGCGCGCGCCCAGTTCGCGGCAATCCTCGAAGAGCTCGACGCCCACCCCGATGTCCGGATCATCGTGATCCGCGGCGCGAACGGGGTGTTCAGCTCCGGCGGCGACATCGCGGGTTTCCAGAAGGTTCCCGCCGACGGCATGGCCGACCTGGCCCGGGCGGTGGCCGCGCCGGAGCGCTGCCGCAAGCCGGTAATCGCTGCCATAGAGCGCTACGCGATGGGCGTCGCCTTCGAGATCGCGCTCGCCTGCGATTTCCGGATCGCCGAGGAGGGGGCGGAGTTCGCGCTGCCCGAAATCAACCTCGGCGCCATCCCGGGATCGGGCGGCACGCAGCGACTCGCCCGTATCGCCGGCCTTGGCCGCGCCAAGGAAATGATCATGCGCGGCCGCCGGATCGGGGTCGGGGAGGCCGAGGCCTGGGGGTTGGTGAGCGAGGTCGTTCCGGCGGGCGGGTTGGACGCGGCGGTCGCGCGCTGGGTCGCCGATCTCGCCGCCCGGCCGAGCATACCGCTCGCCACCCTGAAGCAGGTCCTCAACGAGACCTACGAGGCGCCCCTTTCGGCCGGGCTTCGGAGCGAAGGGCAGGCATTCGAAAAAATCCGCTTCGGAGAGGCGTTCACGCGCGGGATCGAGGCTTTTCTGAGCAAGAAAAAACCGGATTTCTCGGATCTTTAGGGCAATGTCGGACCGGACGCGCCCCCCCTCACCCCGACCCTCTCCCCCGGCGGGGGAGAGGGACGCTTCCCCGCTCTTCCTTGCCTTCTCCCCTCCCGCTTGCGGGAGGGGCCGGGGGAGGGTGGGGCGCCCGGTATAGACCGGATAGATCGGTAACAGTGTTCCCGGTTTGTTTGACTTTCGCGCGGCCCGGCCGGGCCGCGCAATCCTATGCCCCCTTGCCCTCCGCTTCCGGACCGGTTTCCCGCACGACCTCGCCGGTCCAGTCGTCGGTTACGTCCAGCGTCAGGTTATCGGCGACCGCGTCCTGCAGGGCGGCGATGTCGATCTGGTGCAGCGAGCCGCTATCGTTCAGCGAAGCTGCCGCCGCGGCGGCCCGGCCCATCGCGAAGCAGGGGCCCATCACCCGGAGGCTGGCGAGCGCCGCCGGCGCGGCGTCGATACAGCGCCCGGCGACGACGACGTTGTGCAGGCCCTCCGGCAGCATCGCGCCGAACGGGATGTAGTGGATGTGGTCCTCGTCGAAGATCGTCCAGTGCGCGCCGGACATCTCGCCGTGCAGTTCGATCGGCCAGGTGGTGCGGGCGATGGCGTCCGGCGGCCGGGCCCCGGTCGCGACGTCCTCCACCGTGACATGGCTCCGCCCGACGACCGTCCGGGTCTGGCGGATGCCGGCGTTGCCGTAGACTGCGACTTTCGCCTCCCGGAACGCGTCGGGCAGTTCGCGCTTGAACAGGGAGAGCAGGGCGTCGACCTGCCGGCGTCCCTCGATCCCCGCCAGCGCCAGCCCGGCCGGCTCCATCGGGGTTTCGACATGGGTCAGGTTGAGCAGCAGCTTGCGCGTTCCCGGCAGGACGAAGACCGGACCTTCCGCGCGCACCAGCCCGAATTCCTCCGCATGCTTGCGTATAAGATCGTGATAGAGAGAGCGTGGATAGTCGGCGCAGATGCCGGTGTCGACGTCCTCCAGGATGGCCATGACCGTGCCCAGGACCCGCCGTTCGGACTCCCTTAGTTCCAGCCCCGCCTGCCACGGCAGGACGGCATCGCCCGAGGCGTCGACGAAGCGCCCGGCCTCCACCCGTGCGTCGCCGAAGCGCGTGCCGAGGGAGAGCGCCTCGACATAGCCGTCCCGGTGCTCGACCCGGCGGACGATTGCGCCGGGCAGGGGAACGATCCCGGTTTCCGCGATCTTCCGTTCCGCCCAGCGCATCCAGGCGTTCGGCACGTAATCGAGGATGAAGGTCCCCCGCACCCGGCGCAGGGAGGCGTCGCCCTGGGCGAAAAGGGTCTCGAACAAATCGTCCATCGCGCCGTGGGTCAGGCGTCGGGGCGCCGGTCCGTTGCGGAACAGCCCGCAGATCGTGCCGAGCGCGGCGCCGACCGCCTGGCCGCCAAGCTGCGGCGCGCCGTCCACCAGGACGACCTTGCGGCCCAGCGCCACCGCTTCCAGCGCCGCCGACAGGCCCGCCGCACCGGATCCCACGACGCAAAGATCGCCGCGATAGACCTGCGCGGGCCGGTCCCGCATCCGGACCGTCTTCATACCCGGAAAATCGTTCATCGGCGGGAATCCCCTGTCCCGTGCGACCCCCAAGGAAAAGGGCCGGCCCCGGGGGACCGGCCCGATTTCGCTTTCGCGGGTGCCGGGGTCAGTTCGTCTTCACGAAGCTGGTATCGACGATCTGCTCGATCGTGACGGTCTTCGGCACGAAGCCCTGCGACTGGTGCCACGCAAGCTGGTGCGCGATGCTCTTGAGATCGAGCGATGCGCCCGGATTGAGGTACATCGCGCCCGCCTTGATGGACGGCGCGGCCTTCGCGTAGGGACGCGAGGTATAGACGTATTTGTGGATCAGCTTGACCATCGCCTCGGTCGCCGCCGGATCCTTGGCCTGGTTCAGCATCACCCGGTTGAAGTCCGCCATGCCTTGCGAGTAGGCACGCAGGAACTTCTTCACGAGCTCCGGCTTTTCCTTGATGTTCTTCGTCGAGCTCAGCAGCACGGTGATCTGGTAGTCGGGTCGATAGTCGCGGAGCCAGCCGATGATCTTGCCGGCGCCGGCCCGGTCCAGGGGCTTGGCGATATGGGGCACCATCAGCATCGCGTCGACCTGGCCGGATTTGAACGCGCCGATCATTGCGCCCACCTTGTGCAGCGGCCGCACCGTGATGTCCTTGATCGAATAGCCGAACTTCTCGGCCAGGACGGCGCCCTGATAATGGAAGGTCGAGCCCATCTGGGTCATTGCCAGCGACTTGCCCTTCAGCTGCTCCGGCTTGGTGAAACCGGCCTCGTACGCCTTCTTCGAGGCCATGATGGCCATGCCGTCGACGTCCTTGTGCTCATGCAGGACCCCGCCGACCGCCTTGATCGCGCCCTTGGCGGCGAGGTTCATGTAGCCGCCCGTCACGCCCGCGATCGCGAAGTCGATATCGCCGCCGGCAAGGGCCACCGCGGTCGGCGCGGCGGCCTGGAAGAAGCGGAACTCGACGTCGAGGCCTTCCTTCTTGAAATGGCCGTTCTCAAGGGCGATGAAGCCCCCGCTGTGCGAGGTGAAGCGGAGCGCGCCGACCGAGAGTTTGTCGGCAGCCGCCGCGGCTTCCGCGATTCCCAGCGCGGCGACCAACGCCGCCGCGGTCAGCACATTGCGATAGGTGCGGTTTCGGGTTTCCATCGGTGTCATTCTCCTCAAATCGCCGCCCGTTCGGGTCCTGGGCCGCCCTTCGAGCGCATGTCTAGCACATTTACGGGGTCCGGGCCGGTTCAGGGGATGAACTGCTCGTTGAGAATGCGGTCTTCCAGGTTGTGTTCGGGGTCGAACAGCAGGGTCAGGGTCGCGGAACGGTCTTCCTGGACCACGACATTCCGCACGTCGCGCAGCTCGGTATAGTCGGCGACCGCGCTGACCGGGCGTTTCTTCGGCTCCAGCACGTCGATCCTGAGCTTCGCCGAAGAGGGAAGGAGCGCGCCTCGCCACCGGCGCGGCCGAAAGGCGCTGATCGGCGTCAGCGCCAGCAGCTGCGCGCCGATCGGGATGATCGGTCCGTGCGCGGACAGGTTGTAGGCGGTGCTGCCCGCCGGGGTGGCGATGATCGCGCCATCGCATACCAGCTCGGGCATCCGCACCGTGCCGTCGATCTCGATGCGGACCCTGGCGGCCTGCCGGGTCTGCCGCAGCAGCCCCACCTCGTTGATGGCCTTCGCCGTCACCCGGGAACCGTCGATCGAGGTCGCCCTCATCGACAGCGGGCGAAGCTCGACTTCCTGGGCGGCGGCAAGCCGCTCGCGCAGGCCGCGGTGGTTATAGGCGTTGAGGAGAAACCCCACCGTGCCGCGGTTCATGCCGTAAATCGGCACCTTCCGGCCCATGAACCGGTGCAGGGTTTCCAGCATCAACCCGTCGCCGCCCAGCGCGACGATGACGTCGGCTTCGTCCGGTTCCACCGAGCCGTATCGCTTCCTGAGCGCCTTGAGGGCACTCTGGGCGTGGCGGGCGGGGCCGGCGATGAAGGCGATTCGGTCGCGACTCATGACGTTTGGGGCGATGCGGTGGTCCTGACCGGCCGCGCGGGGCGGGATTCGTCCAGGCTACTCCTCGGCCGGCGGTTCCGCGTCGGAGGCTTCTGCCTCCGGGGATTCGTCGGCGGAGGCTTCTTCGGCAGGCGTTTCTTCGGCGGCCTCAGCGGCGCCGGTCTCCATCGCCTCGTCTTCGTCGTCCGCCGCCCCGATGGTCTCGCCGCGCGCCTGCGCCTCGGCCTCTTCCTCGGTGCGGGCGACATTGGCGGTGATCGTCACCGAGACCTCCGGGTGCAGCTGGACCCGGATCGCGTGCAGGCCGACCGTCTTGATCGGGCGGTCGAGCGCCACCTGATTGCGCGTGATGGTGAAGCCGGCCTCCACCACGGCGTCCGCGATGTCGCGCTTGGTCACCGAGCCGTAAAGCTGGGCGCTGTCCGAGGCCTGCCGTGTCAGGACCACCGTGAGCCCGTCGAAATCGCCCGATACCTTCTCCGCTTCATCGCGGCGCGCGAGGTTGTCCGCTTCGAGCTGCACGCGGCGCGCCTCGAAGGCATCTATGTTTTCCTTGCTCGCCCGCAGGGCCTTTTGCTGCGGCAAGAGAAAGTTCCGCGCATAGCCCGGCTTGACGTCGACCACGTCGCCCATCTGGCCGAGCTTTTCGATGCGTTCCAACAGGATCACCTGCATCGCTACTCCTCCTCGTCTTGGCGGCGACCGCCGGAAAACCGCTGCCGCAGGGAAAGCCATGTCTCGAGAAAACCGATCGCCGCGAAGATCACGGCGGGCCAGCCGGCGATGAACAGGGCGACATAAACGCAAACCAGGACGAATATCCGCGCGGGCCAGCGCGCGGACAGCGCATGTATAACCGACAGGCCGAGAAAGACAAAGGGGAGCGCCGCGACGATCGCCGCGTTTCCGCCCAGGTCGCCGATCCGTCCCGGCAGGAACGAAGCGGCCAGCGCGGCGACGAACGCGATCGACAGCCATTGCGGCAGCCACAGCTCGCGAAACGGCGCGCCGGGACGGATGTTGAGGGAAAATCGGGACAGCACGCCCTGGGCCAGCAGCCCGTTGACCATCACCATGATCTGCCAGGAGCTCAGCACCAGCGCCGGCAGGAACCACGCGAGTCGGTCCCGCGCCGCCGCGACCGCCTGTTCGCTCAGCCCGCCCGCGACGCTTCCCCGCATCATCTCGGCGAGCAACTCCTTTCCCGCCCCGATCATGCCGTCCTCGCGGCCCCAGAACGCGAGCGCGGCGGCGATCAGCGCCGCGAGCGCAATTCCGTTCAGGATGGCGAGCAGATGGCCCGGCGGATACCACTCGACGCTGCCGTCGGGGTCGGTCCTGCTGAGCAGCGCACGATTGGTCAGCACCAGAACCGGCAGGGCGGCGGTGGCGAGAAAGAGCCCGGCCGCGCCGAGCGGCAGCGCGCCGGCGATAAGGACCGCGCCGACGCCGGCCGCGATCAGGGCGTGAAGAAACCCGGCCCCGAGACCGATCGCGAATAGCGGAAGCTGCGCCAGATAGGCGAGGATCAGCGAGCCGAAGGAGCCCAGCCCCACCGCCACGTAGAACAGCGCGGCCACCGCGCCCGCGGCGACCGCGAGAAGCAGTTGGCGGGACATCGGACGCCGCCGCCGGGACCGCGGTCAGCGGATGATGAAGGGCAAGAGCGCGATGTTGCGGGCGCGCTTGATCGCCTGGGCAAGCTCGCGCTGCTTCTTGGTGGAGACCGCGGTGATGCGGCTCGGCACGATCTTGCCGCGTTCGGAGATGAAGCGCTGCAGGAGCCTCACGTCCTTGTAGTCGATCTTCGGCGCATTCGGGCCCGAGAACGGGCAGCTCTTCTGGCGCCGGAAAAAGGGCCGCCGGCTCATTCCGATGCCTCCTTGGGCTCATCCGCCGGCTTCTCTTCCGCGGCGTTGGCTTTCGCTTCCGCCGGAGGAGCGGCTTTCGCTTCCGCCGGCGGAGCGGCGGCCTGCGGACGGGGCCCGTCCCGGCCGCCGAATCCGCGGCCGCGGCCGCGGCCGCGATCGTCGCGGGAGCCGCGCGTCATCATGATGGACGGGTTCTCGTCGAGCTCGTCGACCCGGACGGTGAGATAGCGCAGCACGTCTTCGCTCAACCGCATGTTGCGCTCGTATTCGCCCACCGCTTCGCTCGGCGCGTCGATGTTGAGCAGCGAATAGTGCCCCTTGCGGTTCTTCTTGATCCGGTAGGCGAGGTTCTTGAGGCCCCAGTATTCGTTCTTGGTGACGCGCCCGCCGCCCGCCTCGACGATTTCGGTCAGGCGTTGCGTCAGCGCCTCTACCTGGGCGGACGAGATATCCGGACGCGCGATATACACGCTTTCGTAAAATGCCACTTGGCGGCGCTCCTCGATGCCTCGGCCGGACCACAAAAAAGGCTGGCCGCCCCGGACAGGCCAAGCCGATCCGCTCGACGGCGCGCGGACTATACACATTTCCCGATACCGCGCAAGCGAACCCCCGGGCCCGCCGGATCGCGCGGGTTGACAGGACTCGTGGCCCCGTGTCTGTTTCCCGGGCCGAATCGCATCGGCAATTCCTGGTCGTTCCCCTTCGGGATTGAAATGACGATCGCCTTTGTGTTTCCGGGGCAGGGCTCCCAGGCCGTGGGCATGGGAGAGGCGCTGCTGGGCGCGTTTCCGATCGCGCGCGAGACGCTGGAAGAGGTCGACGACGCCCTCGGCATGAACCTGTCGCGCATCGTCCGCGAAGGGCCTGCGGAAGACCTGACGCTGACCGAGAATACGCAGCCCGCGCTGATGGCGATGAGCATGGCCGTGCTCCGGGTGCTGGTCCGGGACGCCGGCTTCGATTTCGCCGGTCGGGTGTCGCATGTCGCGGGGCATTCGCTCGGCGAGTACTCGGCACTCGCCGCGGCGGGCACGTTTTCCCTGCCGGATGCGGCGCGGCTGCTCAGGACCAGGGGCAGGGCGATGCAGGAGGCCGTGCCGGTCGGCGAAGGCGCGATGGCGGCCCTGCTCGGCGCGACGCTCGACCAGGCGCGCGGGATCGCCCGCGACGCGGCGGAAGACCGGGTCTGCGACATCGCCAACGACAACGCGCCGGGACAGGTCGTCCTCTCCGGCGACAGCGAGGCCGTCGAGCGCGCGGTGACGCTGGCGAAGGAACGCGGCATCCGGCGCGCGATCATGCTGTCGGTTTCCGCCCCGTTCCACTGCCGGTTGCTGCAACCGGCCGCCGACGCGATGGCGGAGGCTCTCTCGACGATCGACATGAACCCGCCCGAACCGGCGCTGGTCGCCAACGTATCGGCGGAACAGGCGTCGGATCCGGACGAGATTCGCGAGCTTCTGGTCGCGCAGGTGACCGGGCTCGTCCGGTGGCGCGAATGCGTGCTGGCCATGCGCGACGCCGGTGTCGAAACGGTGGTCGAGATCGGCGCCGGGAAGGTCCTCACCGGCCTCGCGCGGCGGATCGATGCCGATCTCGTCGCGCTTTCCGTGGAAAGCCCCGACGACATCGATGCGCTCGTGAAACTCTGAGAATCCCGGGCGATTGGGGACAGGCAATGTTCGATCTTGGAAACAGGCGCGCTCTGGTCACCGGCGCCTCCGGCGGCATCGGCGGAGCGGTGGCGTCGGCGCTCCACGGACAGGGCGCGACCGTGGCCCTGGCGGGCCGCAACCGCGAGGCGCTGGAGGAACGCGCGGCCGCGCTCGGCGGCCGCGCCCATGTCCTCACCGCGGATCTCGCGGACCCCGACGCCGCCGACGGGCTGGCGGAGGCGGCGACGGAGGCGATGGGGGGGGTCGACATACTGGTCAACAATGCCGGGCTGGCGCGCGACAACCTGTTTGTCCGGGTGAAAGACGAGGACTGGCAGACCGTGCTCGACGTCAACCTCACCGCGGGGTTTCGGCTGGCCCGCGCGGCCTTGCGCGGCATGATGCGCGCGCGGTGGGGCCGGATCGTCGCCATCACCTCGATCGTGGGCCAGACGGGAAATCCGGGACAGGCCAACTACGCCGCCTCGAAAGCGGGAATGACCGGGATGACCAAGGCTCTGGCGGCCGAGGTCGCGGCGCGCAACATCACCGTGAACTGCGTGGCGCCCGGGTTCATCGACACCGCCATGACGCAGGGCCTCGACGAGGACCGGACCGCGCAACTTACCGAGCGGATACCGGCGGGCCGCCTCGGCACTCCGGCGGATGTCGCCGCCTGCGTGGTCTTCCTCGCCAGCGACGAAGCCGCCTACGTCACCGGGCAAACGATCAGCGTCAACGGCGGGATGGCCATGCTGTAGCGTGCGGGCGGATTCGAGGGGGGGGGTGCGCTGGAAAGGCCCTGACGATTGTGCTAGGTATCGGACCTCACCGCGCGGCCGAGTATCCCGTTGGACTTGGGTCCCTCCGTGCCCGGCCCATCGCGTACCACACCGGGGAACCCTGACATGAGCGACACTTCCAACCGTGTGAAGAAGATCGTGGTCGAGCATCTTGGCGTCGAGGAAGCCAAGGTCACCGACAATGCGAGCTTCATCGACGACCTGGGCGCCGACAGCCTCGACACCGTCGAGCTCGTCATGGCGTTCGAGGAGGAGTTCGGATGCGAGATTCCGGACGACGCGGCGGAGAAGATTCTGACTGTCAAGGATGCGATCAACTTCATCGAAGAGAACGCGAACGCGTGATCCCGCCCTCCGCCCAGGCACCGCCAGGATCGTCCGGCGACCCGGGATGAAGTACAGAAGACCGGTGCGGTCATGAGACGTGTCGCGATTACCGGGCTCGGGCTCGTCACGCCTTTGGGGGCCGGGGTCGGCCATGTCTGGGGTCGCCTGGTCAACGGCGAATCGGGCATCCAGGCGGTCCAGTCCTTCGACGTCTCCGATCTCCCCTGCAAGATCGCGGGCACGGTTCCCATCGGCGACAACGGGAACGGCCAGTTCGATCCCGACTCGGTCACCGACGCCAAGGACCGGCGCAAAATGGACGACTTCATCGTCTACACGCTCGGCGCGGCGGCGGAGGCGGTCGAGGATGCCGGTTGGACGCCCGACGACGAAGAGGACCGCGAGCGGACGGGAGTCCTGATCGGATCCGGTATCGGCGGCCTCAAGATCATCTTCGACGGCTCGATCACGATGAACGATCGCGGTCCACGCCGCGTGACGCCGTTCTTCATTCCCGCCACCCTGATCAACCTCGCTTCCGGACAGGTCTCGATCCGCTACGGCTTCAAGGGCCCGAACCACTCCGTGGTGACCGCCTGCGCGACGGGCGCGCACGCGATCGGCGACGCGGCGCGGATGATCATGCTCGACGATGCCGACGTGATGGTCGCCGGCGGCGCCGAGGCCGCTGTCTGCCGGATCGGGATCGCCGGCTTCGCATCGGCGCGGGCGCTGTCCACCGGCTTCAACGACACGCCCGAACGCGCCTCGCGTCCCTGGGACCGGGACCGCGACGGGTTCGTGATGGGAGAAGGCGCCGGAATCGTGGTGCTCGAGGAGATGGAGCACGCGAAGAAGCGCGGCGCCAGGATATACGGCGAGGTCGTCGGTTACGGCATGTCCGGCGATGCGCATCACATCACGTCGCCGCCGGAAGACGGCAATGGCGGGTACCGTTCGATGCAGGCCGCGCTGAAGCGGGCAAAGCTGAACACCGACGAGATCGACTACATCAACGCGCACGGAACCTCGACCCCGCTCGGCGACGAGATCGAGCTCGGGGCCGTCAAGCGGGTCTTCGGCGAGGACGCCTACAAGCTCTCCATGTCCTCCACCAAGTCGGCTATCGGACATCTTCTCGGAGCCGCCGGCAGCGTCGAGGCGATCTTTTCCATCAAGGCGGTCAACGACGGCGTGGTCCCGCCCACGCTCAACCTCGAAAACCCCTCGGAAGGCTGCGACCTCGACCTCGCGCCGAAGGAAGCCAGGGAGCGTCCGATCCGGAACGCCCTGTCCAACTCTTTCGGCTTCGGCGGCACCAACGCGTCCCTGATTTTCGCCTCGCCTCCCTGATCGCGCAGTAGCGCCGATGGTTCGGCTGGTCCTTCACGCGGCTGTATTCGGCGCGCTTGGAGCGGCCATACTGGCGCTCGGCTTCGCCCATCGGGCGCATCTCGATTTCGTCCGCCCGGGGCCGCTGACGGCGGATGCGACGGTGGTGGTTCATCGGGGTTCCGGCGTCGAAGCCATCGCGTCGACGCTGTTTTCCGAAGGCGTGATCGACGATCGTTTCCTGTTCGGGGCAGGCGCCCGGCTCACCGGGCGGGGCAAGGCGATGCGCGCGGGCGAATACCGTTTCCGCTCCGGCATCTCGATGGACGAGACAATCGCATTGCTGGTCAGCGGCGAGACGGTCAAACGCCGGATCACCATCGTCGAGGGGCTGACCACGAGCGAGGTGCTCGGCCTGATCGGTGCCGACGAGGGTCTCGCCGGCGACCTTCCCGCCGGTGTCCGAGAGGGCTCGCTGCTGCCGGAGACGTACTATTTCTCGCTCGGCGACACCCGCACCTCGGTGGTCCGTCGAATGCGCGAATCGATGGAGAGGGCCCTCGCGTCGCTGTGGGAGAAGCGCGCCTCCGATCTCGCCCTGGAGACGCCGGAACAGGCGCTGGTGCTGGCTTCGATCATCGAGCGGGAAACGGGGGTAGCCGCCGAGCGCCCGCGGGTTTCCGCGGTGTTCCACAACCGGCTGCGCCGCGGGATGCGGCTTCAATCCGATCCCACGGTCGCCTATGCGCTTACCCGGGGAAGCGGTCCGCTCGACCGGCCTCTCTCCCGGAGTGATCTTCGGGTCGAATCGCCCTACAACACCTATCTTGTAAACGGCCTGCCGCCCACGCCGATCGCCAATCCGGGCCGCGCCTCGATCGAGGCCGCGCTGCACCCCGCGTCGACCGACGAGCTTTATTTCGTGGCGGACGGCACGGGCGGACACGCGTTTTCCCGGACCCTTTCGGAACACCTTCGCAACGTCGCGCTATGGCGACAGATCGAACGCCAAAGAAGAGAAGGACGGTCGCCCGAATAGGCCGCTCTATTCCGCGGCCGGCTTGACCGGCGGGTGCGGTACGATGTTGGTGTCTGGCGCCGGTCCGATGACGAGATCCCGGTCTTCGCGCGGCATTCTTACCTCTGTGTCGATGTGCTGCGCCTCCGGCAACTGCCGGGACGTTCCCTCTACTTTCAGATCGACGAAGCGCCGCGCCTGCGGCATCACCGACAATTCCAGACTTCCGACGAAAGCGTTATAGCGCCGCACCGACCTGGCGATGTCCTGGCCCAGCCCGGCGATGTGCTCGCCCATCGTGGCCATTCGCTTGTAAAGCTCCTGCCCGAGCCTTGCGACCTCACGGGCGTTCTCCGCGACCTTCTCCTGCCGCCACCCGAAGGCGACCGCCTTGGCGAGACCCAGCATCACCGTCGGGGTAACGATGAGCACGTTGGATTTCAGCGCATCGTCGTAGAGCGTCGGGTCGCGCTCGATCGCCGCGGCGTAGAAATTGTCTCCCGGCACGAACATGACGACGAAGTCGGGCGTCACGTCGAGAGCATCCTGATAGCGCTTCGAAGCGAGGCCCCGCATATGCGTTCTGAGTTGCCCCGCGTGCCGCTTGAGGTGATCTTCCCGCGCTTCATCGTCCTCGGATTCCATCGCGTCCATATACGCGGCCAACGAAGTCTTCGCGTCGACGATCATGTAACGCTCGCCCGGCAGGCGGATGATCACGTCCGGGCGTAGCAATCCGTCGTCTCCGGGCAGCGACTGCTCGGTCTCGAAGTCGCAATGTTCGGTCATGCCGGACAGTTCGAGCACGTTCCTCAGCGTTTCCTCGCCCCATCGCCCGCGCGTCTTGGGCGCCGCCCTGAGCGCATTCACCAGCCGCGCGGCCTCGCCCCTGACCTTCTCCTGTCCGTCGACGACGTTCCGCAGCTCCGTGGTGAGGTTCCCGTAATGCTCCCTCCGGGTCTTTTCGATCTCTTCGAGGTTCTTGCGCCAATCGGCGAGCGCGGTCGCGATCGGCTTGAGCTCGACGCCGACACGCTCGCGGTGCTTGTCGAAGACTTCGTTCGCGAGTCCCAGAAACGAGGTCTGGTTCTCTTTCAGCGCCTGCTGGGCCAGCGACTTGAGCTCCTTCTCGATGTCGCCCCGCACGCTTTCGAGCGAATCGATCTTCTCCTTGTGCGCCCGTTCGACCTCCTCCAGCCGCGTGCGGCTGGCCGCGAGCGCGATCCGTTCGGCTTCCACGTCGCGCGACGCGGTATCCGCGCGCTGCCGCTCCGCGTCATGGGCGCCGGAAATCCGCGCGATTTCGCCCCGCTTCAAGAGCCATACCACCACGGCGCCCACCGTGAGTCCGGCAAGGGCCGCAATCACCGGTTCCATAGGGAAATCCCCATCGGTAATGGGCTCCGAATCTACGCCTCGCCGTGAGTGGATGCGAGCCGAAAACCGCCCCAAAACGACGCGCGATTCGTTCGAGGCACCGTCAATCTGTACTATCCGCGACATGGCCGAGGCCCGAAAAACAGCAGTTGCCGAGCACGGAGCCCAGGAAGCGGCTTGCGCGCTGCAGAGCATGACCGGCTTCGCGCGCGCCGAGGGCGGGGACGGCGAAGTCAGGTGGAGTTGGGAGGTCCGGAGCGTCAACGGACGCAATCTCGACCTGCGGGTACGCACGCCTCACGGGCACGACGCGCTGGAGCCGCGGGCGCGCGCGCTGGCCACCGAGAGGTTCAGCCGCGGCTCCTTGTCGCTCCACCTGACGATCGCGCAGGCCGGCCGCGCGCCGGAGATTCGCGTCAACGAGGATGTCCTGGAACGGCTGCTGGAAATCCATCGTTCGTTGCAGGGCCGGCACGGCGCGCCGCCCGCGCGGCTCGAAGCGCTGATGGCGCTTCCGGGGGTGCTGGAGAGGATCGAGGCGGAGGAAACCGAGAGCGACCGCGACCGTCGCCTCGGCGCTATCGCGGACACCCTTGCCGGCGCTCTCGACCGTCTCGCCGCGGCCCGGTACGAGGAAGGCGGGCGGCTGGGATCGGTGGTCGGGCGTCAGCTCGACGAGATCGACTCGCTCGCGCGGGCCGCGGCGGCCTCCGCCGCCGTCCAGCCGGAGCGGATCCGCGACCGGGTCCACGACCAGATCGCCGCGCTCCTCGACACGAAACCGGCGGTCGCCGAGGATCGTCTCGCGCAGGAGGTGGCCTATCTTGCGGCGCGGGCGGATGTTCGCGAGGAAATCGACCGGATGATCGGCCATGTCGCTTCGGCGCGGGAGCTTCTGAACGGAGGCGGCCCGGTCGGCCGGCGGCTCGACTTTCTTTGCCAGGAGTTCAACAGGGAAGCCAACACGCTGTGCTCGAAATCGGCCGAATTGGATCTGACGCGCACCGGACTCGACCTCAAGGCGTCAATCGAAGGTCTCCGCGAGCAGGTCCAGAACCTCGAATAGCATGCGTGAAGAAACAATTTCCCGCCGCGGGCTGATGCTGGTGCTGTCCTCCCCGTCCGGGGCCGGCAAGACGACCATCTCGCGGCGTTTGCTGGAGGCCGATGCCAGCCTCACTCTGTCGGTCTCGGTGACGACGCGCGCCAAGCGGCCGGACGAGGTGGACCGGCGCGACTATTGGTTCTTGGACGCTGCCGCGTTCGAAAAAATGCGCGCCGCCGGCGATTTGCTGGAACATGCGAAGGTGTTCGGAAACAACTACGGCACGCCCCGGGCCCCGGTCGAAAAAGCGCTGAGCGAAGGCTTCGACGTCCTGTTCGACATCGACTGGCAGGGTGCGGGCCAGCTCAAGGGCAAGGCGCCCAAGGACGTCGTAAGCATCTTTATCCTGCCGCCATCGACCGCCGAACTGCACGCGCGCCTGCGGCGGCGCGCGCAGGACCCGGACGAGGTGGTCGCACAGCGGATGAAAAAGGCGCCCGACGAGATCGGGCATTGGAACGAGTTCGATTACGTTGTGGTCAATCGCGACATGCAGGAAAGCGTTTCGAACGTACGCTCGATCCTTACCGCGGAACGCCTGCGCCGTCAGCGACAGGTGGGTCTACCTGATTTCGTGAAAGGTCTCAGCAAGGGGTTCTGAGCGTCGCAAGGCCGCGCGCGAGCGCGCAGAACGCCTCGGGCGGGAGCGTCTCGGCGCGCGCCGTCGCCTCGATACCCGCCCGCGCCAGGAACGCCTCCGGATCCTTCACCAGCCCGCCGAGAGCGGAGCGCAGCATCTTGCGCCGGCGTCCGAACGCGGCGGCGGTCACCGCTTCGAGCGATGCCATGTCGGCCGGGGCAAGCGGCGCGTCGCGCGGGACTAGGTTCACGACGGTGGATGTCACCCTGGGCGGGGGAACGAAGGCGGTCGGTGCGACATCGAAGGCCCGCCGCGCCTCGCAGAGCCATTGCGCGACGACCGCAAGCCGGCCGTAGGCCCCGCTGCCGGGCGTGGCCGTGATGCGTTCCGCGACCTCCTTCTGGAACATCAGCGTCATCCCGGAGATGCAACCGATGTTCCTCAGCCAGCCGATCAGCAGCGGCGTCGCGACGTTGTAGGGAAGGTTGGCGACGATGGCGACCCGCCCCGTCCCGGCCATTCCCGCAATGTCGGCGTCGCGCGCGTCGCCCGCGACGATATCGAGCCGGCTTCCGTAACGTTCCGACAGCTCGGACAGGGCGTCGATGCACCGGGAATCGCGCTCGATCGCGATGACGCGCGCGGCGTCCGTCTCGAGCAGGGCGCGGGTGAGGCCGCCCGGCCCAGGTCCGACCTCGACCACGGTTCGCCCGGCCAGGTCGCCGGCGGCCCCGACGATACGGCGGCAGAGATTGAGGTCGAGGAGGAAGTGCTGGCCCAACCGGCGCCTGGCGCGGATCCCGTGCCGGGCGATGACGTCGCGCAGCGGGGACAGGGGTTCAGACAAGGGCGTCCGTGGTCGAATTTCCCGCTCGCGTTCGGGCCATCGCCCCGGCGAGCCGGAGCGCGGCGATCAGGCTGTCCGGCCGTGCCACGCCCTTGCCGGCGATGTCATACGCCGTGCCATGGTCGGGCGAGGTACGGACGATCGGCAGGCCGAGCGTCACGTTCACCCCGCCGTCGAAATCGAGCGTCTTGATCGGGATCAGCGCCTGATCGTGGTACATGCAGAGCGCCGCGTCGTAGTCCTCGCGCGCGCGGTCGTGAAACAGCGTGTCGGCCGGAGAGGGGCCATCCACAAGGATGCCGTCCCGGCGCAGGATCTCGACGGCGGGTCCGATAATCTCCGTTTCTTCCCGGCCGAGATGTCCGTCCTCGCCGGCATGCGGGTTGAGGCCGGCGACGGCCAGCCTCGGCGCGGGTATCCCGAAATCGCGGACGAGACCGGCGGCGAGGGTGCGTCCGCAATGGACGATCGCATCCACTGTGAGGGCTCTGACGGCATCCGCGAGCGGCAGATGGATGGTTACCGGGACGACGCGGAGCCGTTCGCACGCCAGCATCATCACGGGCGTCGCAATGCTGCCGCATCGCTCCGCCAGATACTCCGTATGGCCCGGATGGCGGAAGCCGCACCGGTAGAGGACCGACTTTCCGATCGGGTTGGTGACGACCGCGGCGGCCTCGCCCGAAATCGCGAGATCGACCGCGCGATCGATCGCCTCGATCGTGGCCGCCCCGTTCGAAGGGTCCGGCTCTCCGCAAGCCACGGGGGCGGGAAGGGCGATCGGCAGGACCGGAAAGGCATCCGCGAAGACAGCGTGCGCCTCCGACGGCCCGGCCACCGCTACCGTCGGGACGTTCAGCCCGAGCGCCGCGGCGAGGGTGTCCATGTGGTCCTGCCCCCCGAGATAGACGAAGGGCGGGATGTCGGCCTCGCGACGCCGAATCCAGGCATGCAGCGCGATCTCGGGGCCTATTCCCGCGCAGTCTCCCATGGTCAGGGCGAGGGGAAGCATCGGCCCTGCCTCAACCTACAATCGAACATCGACGATCGCGGCGCTTCGCAGATCCCGGAGATATCGCTGAGCGGACAGGTTGAGCCGCTGCACCCGGATCCGCTCCGTGATCGTCTCCGCGCCGGGCAATTCCGACTCCGGCAGAATACGATCGCAAACCACCATCAGCACAATGCCCCCCGGAACGATTATCGGGCGGCTGGACTTTCCCACCGCCACGCTGGCCACGCTGCGCTGAATTTCCGCGGAGAGTTCGGCCAGCTTAACCTTGCCCAGATCCTGCGGCGCTTCCGCGCCCAGCCGTTCCGCAACGGCGGACAAATCGCCGCACCCGTCGATCGCGCTGCTCTCCGATCCGGCGCGTTCCAGGCGGGCCTGTCTTCGAGCCGGATCGTCCCCGTCCGGGTTCGGAATGAAGATTTGCCTCAACTCCAGTTCCGCCCGGTTCGGATCCCCGCCTGCGATGGTCCGCTTGCCGATCAACGCGAGAATGCGATAACCGGCCGCCGTACGAATGGGCCCCAGAAGACCGCCCGCCGACAGCCGGTCGACCGCCGCGGCGATTGGGGGGTCGAGTTGCGAGCGCGGCGTCCATCCGAGATCGCCGCCGACCGCCGCCGTCGCGGATTGCGAAAACTGGCGGGCGAGTGCGCTGAACCGGGCGCCGCCGCGAATCTGTTGCACCATGCGCTCGGCGGTCTGGCGGGTCGCGGATTCTTCGTCCGGGCCGTTGACCGAGAGGAATATCTCCGCGAGGTGGTACGTGGCCTCTCCCCTGGCCGCCTCGAGCCGCGCCAGGATCTCATCGACCTCTTCGGCGCCGATCTTAATTCTGGGCGACAGCCGGCGGCGAACCAGCTTGGACCATGCGATGTCGGCCCTGAATTGCGCCCGGAGCGAATCGACGCTCACGCCGTTGCGGTCAAAAACGGAGGTAAGGCTGTCGGGCTGCATGCCGTTACGTTTCTCGATGTTCGACACGCTTTGCCCGATTTCGTCCTCGGAAACGGCTATATTCCATTTCTTCGCCTCCTGGAGCTGGAGGCGCTCGTCGATCAGCCTGCGCAGCACCTGGCGGGCCACCCGGCGCCGCGCGTCCCCGGTGTCTTCGATCCCGCTGGAGAAAAGCACCAGACGGATGCGCTGCCGGAGATCGCGGGCAGAGATGACTTCGTCATTGACGACCGCGGCGATCCTTTGCTCCGACTGGGAAAGCGCGGGCATCGGCGCGGCGACGAGGATCGCAGCGAAAAAGGCGACAAACGGGCGCATCGTACCGTTCAAGGCGACTCGCTCCCGGCATTGGATTCACGGGTTGGAATTCCGAACTTATAACGCCTAGGCCGAATCCCTGTCCATTTGACATAAGCAGCCGGCCACCGCCCACAAAATGTTGAAATCCACGTACGGGCCGGCACGGCGGTTGTGGCGGAACGGCTGCCTTTCTAAGTTTGATCCGTCCGCCACGCCGGTCCGCGTCCGGCCATCAGGAGATCGTTCATGAAGATCAGCTTTGCGGCCCCGAGACTTCCCCGAACCGGAGCGCTCGCAGTCGGCGTTCACGAAGGGGAGGAGCTTGCCGCGACCGCGGTCGAGGTGGACAAGGCGACCGACGGCGCATTGTCGCGGGCGATCGATTCCAGCCGGTTCGCGGGCAAAAGCAACCAGACGCTGGTTCTCAACGCGCCTCTGGGTATGACCGCGAGTCGGGTGGTTCTTGTCGGGCTCGGAAAGGTTGACGGTTTCGATGCCCGCGCCGCGCAGGGCGTGGGCGGAACCATCGTGTCCACGCTGGAGAAAAGCGGCGACGGCGCGGTTACCGTAGCGGCGGACGCGCAGGACGGGATGCCGATTTCTCCCGCCGTCATGGCCGCCAATATCGGCTTCGGCGCGTTGCTCCGGGGATACCGGTTCGACAAGTACCGCACGAAGCAAAAGCCGGACGACAAGCCCAGCCTCAACCGCATAACCGTCGCCACGGCGGCGCACGCCCGCGCACGCGGCGAATTCCGACCGCTCTCCGAGGTCGCGGAAGGGGTCTTCCTCACCCGCGACCTTGTTTCGGAGCCGGCCAACGTGATTTTTCCGGCAAGCCTCGCGGAACGGACCAAATCGCTCACCGAACTCGGCGTGAGTGTCGAAATTCTCGACGAAAAGCGGATGGCGAAGCTTGGCATGGGAGCCCTGCTCGGCGTTGCCCAGGGAAGCGCCCAAGCCCCCAGACTGGTGACCATGCGATGGAACGGTGCGCCAAGGGCGAAGGACAAGCGGCCGATCGCCTTCGTCGGCAAGGGCGTAACCTTCGATACCGGCGGAATTTCGATCAAGCCGTCGGGCGGAATGGAAGACATGAAATGGGACATGGGGGGCGCCGGCGTCGTCATCGGTCTCATGCGCGCGCTCGCCGGACGCAAGGCCAAGGTCAACGCGGTGGGCATGATCGGACTGGTCGAGAACATGCCGTCGGCCACCGCCCAGCGGCCGGGAGACGTGGTGACTTCGATGTCCGGCCAGACCGTCGAGGTGATCAATACCGATGCCGAAGGGCGTCTCGTGTTGTGCGACGCGTTCTGGTACTGCCAGGAGAAGTACCGGCCCCAGGCGATCGTCGATCTCGCGACGCTGACCGGCGCCATCATCATTTCGCTCGGACACGAAAACGCGGGGCTGTTCGCCAACGACGACACGCTGGCCGACCGGCTGATCGCGGCGGGCGGCGCGGTTGGCGAACCGGTGTGGCGGATGCCGCTCGGCGAGGCCTACGACCGGCAGATAGATTCCGACATCGCCGACATGAAGAACGTGGGCGGGCGCGACGCCGGGTCGATCACCGCGGCGCAGTTCCTCCAGCGATTCATCAAGGAGGGCACGCCTTGGGCGCATCTCGATATCGCCGGCGTCACCTGGTCGAAAAAGAACGCGGCGACCGTGCCCAAGGGCGGCACCGGGTTCGGCGTGAGGCTGCTCGACCAGCTGGTGCGGGAGCATTACGAAGGTTGAGCCCGCCGTGACCGATATCGGGTTCTACCACCTGACCCGCAGCACGCTCGCGCAGGCGCTGCCCAGGCTGCTGGAAAAGGTTCATGCGAGCGGTGCGCGCAGCGTCGTCATGACCGGCTCGGAAGAAAGAACGACGGCGCTCGACACCATCCTCTGGACCTACGACCAGAACGCGTTCCTGCCCCACGGCACCGCGCGCGACGGCAGTCCGGAGGAACAACCCATCTGGATCACCCACGAAGACGAGAATCCCAACGGCGCCAGTATTCTCGTCCTGACCGACGGAGCGGTCTCCGACCGGGTCGCCGAATTCGCCCGGTGCCTGGAGATGTTCGACGGCAACGACGATGCCGCCGTGGCCCAGGCCCGCACGCGCTGGAAGTCCTATTCGGAGGCCGGCCACAAGCTGACCTACTGGCAGCAATCGCCGGCCGGCCGCTGGGAAGAGAAGGTCGGGTAGCCGGTTGCCGCGTTCCCGGGATACCGATATATAGCCGCGCCACTGGCCCGCAGGGACATTCCGACATGGCCGTCGAACGGACGCTATCGATCATCAAGCCCGACGCCACAAGGCGCAATCTGACCGGGCAAATCAACGCCCGGCTGGAAGAAGCCGGCCTCAGGATCGTCGCGCAGCGGCGCGTCCGGTTGACGCTGGACCAGGCGCGGCAGTTCTACGCCGTTCACGCGGAGCGCGCGTTCTTCGACGATTTGTGCGATTTCATGGTTTCCGGCCCGGTCGTCGCGCAGGTCCTCGAAGGAGAGAGCGCGATCGCCAGGAACCGCGACGTCATGGGCGCGACCAACCCGGCGAACGCCGACGAAGGGACCATCCGCAAGGCGTTCGGCGAATCGATCGAGGCGAACTCGGTACACGGCTCCGATTCGCCCGAGACCGCGGAGACCGAGATCGGCTTCTTCTTTTCGGAGCGCGATATCGTCGGATAGGGCCGCGTGCGGCGCTTACAGCAGGAACAGCGCCATCAGGACAAGCGCGAGGATGACGGCGGCTGTCGAAAGAAACGTGAACAGCACAAAACCCTTCCAGCCCGCAGCGTGCCGGGCGTTTTCCTGTTCGATGTCGAAAGCCATTCCGATCCTCTCCAAGATGCACTAAGCGGGCGAATCTATAACCCACCCCGAGCGCAAGCGGAAGACGTCACCCGCATTCTCATGCTGACGGGGAAATAAGCGTCGCGACGGGCTCTTCCACGCCTTCGATGACGCAGCGGTCTCCCGCGACGCGCACCCTGCCTTCCGCGATCAGCCGGACCGCGAAGGGAAGGCAGCGATGCTCCGCCTCAAGAACGCGCGCCGCGAGTCGCGCCGCGTCGTCGCCTTCGACGACCGGCACCGCCGCCTGGACCACGATCGGGCCGCGATCCATTTCGGGGCGCACGAAATGCACCGTGCAGCCGCTGATCCGCGCGCCCGCGGCAAGCACCCGGGCGTGCGTGTCCAACCCCGGGAAGGCCGGCAGCAACGACGGATGAATATTGATCAGCCGGTCGCGCCAACGCTCGACGAACCAGGGGGTGAGCAGACGCATGAACCCGGCGAGGCACACCAGCTCGGCCCCCGCCTCGGCGAGAGCCGCATCCAGCGCGCGCTCGAACGCCTCGCGATCGGCAAATGGGCGGTGGTCGACGACGCGGCAGGGGATCGCGGCGCGTTCGGCCCGTCCAAGGCCTCGCGCGTCCGGGTTGTTCGAGATCACCAGCCCGATCTCCGCTGGAAAATCGGTTTCGGCGCACGCCTCGATCAGGGATTGCAGGTTGGTACCGCGCCCTGAAATCAGAACGGCGATCCTCAACCGCGCCATGCCGTCTCTTGACCCACGATCTGGACCGCCGGCAAATCGGGAGTGCGTTGCACGATCGCGCCGATTTCGTACACCCGGTCGCCGTGGGTTTCCGATACCCGGCGAAAGGCCGCCGCGTCCTCTGTGGCGACCACCGCCACGAGACCGATCCCGCAATTGAACGTCTCCGCCATGTGCGAGGCGGCGACGCCCCCGGCTTCCGCCAGCCAGCGGAAGACATCCGGCAGCGGCCAGAGACGGGCATCGATCTCGGCGCCAAGCCCGGCGGGCAGGATCCGGCCGATATTCTCGATCAATCCGCCTCCGGTGATATGGGCGAACCCCCGCACCAAGCCCTCGCGGTGCGCGGCGAGCGCGGCGGATACGTATAGCCGGGTCGGCGTCAGGAGCGCCGCCCCCAGCGACTCGTCCACGAACGGCGCGTCGTCCTCCCACCCAAGGCCCGAATCGGCGACGATCCGCCTGACCAGCGAAAAGCCGTTCGCGTGGATTCCCGAAGAGGCCAAGGCGAGGATCCGGTGACCCTCCCGGATGTCCTCGCCGGTGAGCAGACCGCCGCGCTCGGCCGCGCCCACCGCGAAACCGGCGAGGTCGTACTCCCCATCCGCGTAGTGTCCCGGCATCTCCGCGGTTTCGCCGCCGATCAGAGCGCAGCCGGCTTCCCGGCAGCCGCGTGTAACGCCCTCGATCACCCTCTCGGCAACCCCCGGCTCCAGCCGTCCCGTCGCGAAGTAGTCGAGAAAGAACAGGGGCTCTGCGCCCTGGACCACGATGTCGTTGACGCACATGGCGACCAGATCGACGCCGATATTCTCATGCATCCCACAGTCGATCGCGATCCTCAGCTTGGTGCCGACGCCGTCGGTCGCGGCAACCAGAATCGGATCCCGGAAGCCGGCGGCGCGCGGATCGAAGAGCCCTCCGAAGCCGCCGATTTCTCCCATCGCGCCGGAGCGCGCCGTGGACTTTGCGAGAGGGCGAATCCTTTCCACGAGGCGGGCGGCCGCGTGTATATCGACGCCTGCTTCGCTATAGGGAGAACGGTTGATGACTGCCCCGCGGGAACTGGAATGCTAGACTGCGGCCGACAAGCCGTTCTGGGCCGGGCTCACCGCACGATGAGGATAGATGATCGGCGGCCGTTTTCAATGGCGCGCCGCATGCACTGCAAGAGCGGTCCGCGGATGCCGGTCGCGACGATCGTTGCCGGACTCGTGTCGTTGTGGGCCGCGATGGGCATCGCTGGGCCGGCCGCTGCCCGCGACGGGTCGGTGTTTCTGGTCCGCGACGTTGCGGTCGACGCCTCGGCGGAAAATGCCACGGAAGCGCGCGATATAGCCCTCGCGGAGGGCCATTCCGTCGCCTTCCGTCGACTGATCGCGCGGATCGTGCCGTCGGCCGCGGCGGGGACCGTGCCGCAGCTGGGCGCGGACGACCTCGCTCCCCTCGTGCAGAGTTTCGAGGTGGACGACGAGAAAACGTCGCGGGTGCGCTATCTGGCGCGGCTGAGCTTCCGGTTCGACCGCGCCGCGGTGCGCCGCTTCCTGCATCTGCGCGGCGTGAAATTCGCCGTTACGAAAGCCAAGCCGCGTCTGGTGCTGCCCGTATTGTGGACCGCCGGCGTCCACTTGCTGTGGGACCGGCCGAATCCGTGGCGCGAAGCGTGGTCGGGCCTCTCCGAGGTCGACGGGCTGGTGCCGCTGGTGATTCCGGCGGGCGATCTGCAGGATTTGCGCGACATCAGCGCGCGACAGGCGATGTCCGGCGATCCCGGACGCCTCCGGGCGATAGCGACGCGCTACGGCGCGGGTTCGGTCGCCGTCATGGTCGCGACCCGCTATCGAGCCGGCGGGTCGCCCCCCGCGATACGGGTTTCCACCGCGACCTTCGGCACCGACGGCAACGAACGAGCCGTAGTGGAGAGCTACCCCGTCGATTCCGCCGAACCGGACGGCCGGCAGTTCCGGTCGGTGGCGGTCCGGATCGCGTGGCGTATTCAGGAGAGCTGGAAGTCGAGCAACCTGCTGTCGTTCGAACGGTCGGGAGAGATCGACGTGACGGTGCCGGTCTCCGGGCTGGATGCGTGGATTTCCGTCTCGCGGGCGCTGTCCGATACGGCTCCTACCGACGAGGTCCGGGTGCTTTCCGTGCGCCGGGACGCCGTACGCGTCCGCCTGCGCTATTTCGGCGACACCGAAAGGTTCAGGGAGGCGCTGCGCCGCAACGACCTGCACTTGCGTCGCGAGGACGGGGGCTGGAGTCTGACGCAGGCCGCTCCGGGGTCGGATTCGTGACCGTCCCGAATCTGATCAGCCTTGGCAGGCTGCTTTCGGTGCCCTTGATCATCTACCTGATCATGAACGAATCCTTTGGTTGGGCTTTCGCGCTTTTCCTGCTTGCGGGCGCCTCGGACGCGATCGACGGCTATATCGCCAAGGCGCTCGACCAGACTTCGACCCTCGGGGTGTATCTCGATCCGCTGGCGGACAAGGCGTTGATCGTCAGCGTTTACCTGACGCTCGGTCTGCAAGGAATGATCGAGGATTTTGTCGTGATCCTTGTGATATTCCGCGATTTCCTGATCGTCGGCGGGCTGCTTCTGCTGCTGGTCCTGCGCAAGCATTGGGAGGTGAAGCCGGTGCTGGTCAGCAAGGTCAACACGGGAGTGCAGATCTTCCTGGCCGGGGCGGTGCTCGCTCAGTCGGGACTTTCGCTGGCGATGGCGGATTTGGTCCAGGTCTCGGTCTATGCCGTCGTGGCGACGACCGTGGCCTCCGGCGCCTGGTACCTGATCGTTTGGGCGCGCCAGATGGCCGGTTCGGACGCCCGGTGATGACGAAGCAACGGCAAAACCTGTACTGGCTGCTGGCGCTCGCGGTCTTCCTCGTCGCGGTCTACCTGCTGCGCAGCATTTTGCTTCCCTTCGTGCTCGGCATCGCCGCCGCCTATTTCCTCGACCCGGTGGCGGACTGGCTGGAGCGGCGGCGTCTTTCCCGTACCCTGGCGGCGACGTTGCTCACCATCGCTTTCCTGGTGGGGGTGGGGTTGTTCTTCGCGCTTCTGGTGCCGCTGCTCCAGTCCCAGCTTTTCGGCTTCGTGGGCCGCATCCCCGCCTATGCGGAGATGTTCCGCACTGTGGCGGAGCACGCGCTGTCGATGGTTCAGGCGAATCTGTCGGAGGAAGCGGTCGCGCGGCTCCGCGAGGCGGCGGGAGGGCTGGCGTCGGCGACGGTGAGTTGGCTCGGAGACGCGATCCTGGGGCTCTGGAGCGGCGGTCTCGCGCTGGTCAATCTGCTCTCGCTGGCGGTCATCACGCCGATCGTGACGTTCTATCTGCTGCGCGACTGGGACCGGATCGTTTCCAGGATCGACGGGTGGCTGCCGCGGGACCACGCCGGGACGATCCGCGAGCAGGTGAAACTGGTCGACGAGACCCTGGCCGGTTTTGTCCGCGGACAGGGGCTGGTCTGTCTCGGACTGGGCACGTTCTACGCCATCGCGCTCTCGCTCGCGGGGCTGGAATTCGCCGTCATAGTCGGGCTCGGCACGGGCCTGATTTCGTTCGTTCCCTATTTCGGGATGCTCGTCGGGCTCTGCGCTTCGGTCGGCCTCGCATTCGCCCAGTTCGATACCTGGCAACCGATCGCCATCGTCGCCGCCATTTTCGTCATCGGCCAGATCGTCGAGGGCAATTTCGTTACGCCGAAGCTGGTCGGCGACCGGGTCGGGCTGCACCCCGTCTGGATGATTTTCGCCCTGCTCGCGGGTGGCGCGCTGTTCGGTTTCCTGGGTGTGCTGCTCGCCGTGCCGGCGGCGGCCATTGTCGGCGTCCTGGTCCGGTTCCTGCTGTCCCGCTACACCGGCAGCCGGCTCTATCTGGGCTCGGGCGGCGAACCCGATGGCGAGTGACCGCCCGCGAAGCGCCCAGCTCGCCCTCCCGCTCGACCAGAAGCCGGCTTACGGGCGCGAGGACTTCCTGACCGCCGATTGCAACCGGGAAGCGCTGGCCTGGATCGAGGCATGGCCCGGCTGGCCGGGCCCGCTCGCCGTGCTCGCCGGCCCCGAAGGAAGCGGCAAGACCCATCTCGTCCATATCTGGCGCCGCCGTTCGGGCGCCGAGATCGTCGACGTTCGGAACTTCGATCTCGATTCGATCGCCGATGCGCCGGTGGCGGTGGCGGTGGAAGATATCGACGGGGCGCCGGACGACGTGCGGCTGCTGCACGCCCTCAATCGCGTGACCGAGGCCGGCGGGCAGGTGCTGGCGACGACGCGGTCGGCGCCGGGCTTCTGGCGCGGCCGGCTCCCCGATCTGGTGTCGCGGCTGCGCGCGGCGCCGACGATCGAGATCGGCCGGCCCGACGACGACCTGCTCACCTCGGTGCTGCTCAAGCTTTTCCGGGACCGGCAGATCGAGCCTCCGGGCGAGACGATCGCATACCTGCTCCGGCACATGGAGCGCAGCCTGGAGGCGGCGCGGGAAACCGTCGGGAAAGCGGACAGGCTGGCGCTCGCCGAACGCCGGCCGGTGACAATTCCGCTCTTGCGGCGGGTGCTTGAGGGTTAAGCGCCGAGGCCGTCGAGCCAGGCAGCGAAGCAGGCGCGTCCGGCGGCGTTGCACGGCCCCGCATGGCGCGCGCTGTCGTCCCTGAGCTCCGCCGGCGACAGGCCGGCGCCCGCGAGCTCGACCGTGTGACCAACGAACCAGGATTCCAGCCCCTCGGCGGTGGCCTCCAGGTGGAACTGAAGCCCGAGTGCGTTGGGGCCGTAGAGGAACGCCTGGTTCTCGCAGAGATCCGTGGACGCCAGATGCGCCGCGCCTTCGGGCAGGTCGAAAGTGTCGCCGTGCCAATGCAGCGCCGACAGCCCGTCTTCGGCCATCGGGGCTAGGCAGGAGTTTCTGCCCGCCTCGCTCAGCCGGAGCGGCTTCCAGCCGATTTCCTTGACGCCCGAGGGGTAGACCCGCGCACCCAGCGCCGCGGCCATCAGCTGGGCGCCGAGACAGATCCCGAGGGTCGGCAGGTCGCGCGCGAGGCGTTCGCGGATCGTCTCGATCTCGCGCCCGATGAACGGGTAGGATTCGGTCTCGTAGACGCCGATCGGGCCGCCGAGGACGATCAGCAGGTCGGGCGCGGTAGCGTCGAACTCGGCGAGCGGGGCGCGGGGCGCGTCCAGATGGCTGACCGTGACGCCGCGCTCGGCCAGCAAAGGCGCGAGGATTCCGAGGTCCTCGAACCCGACATGGTAGATCGCGGTCGCGGTCTCGATCCGGCGAGCCGTCGGGTCAGCCGGCACCGGCGATCACCCGGATCTTGCCGTCCTCGATGCCGAGCGCGATCCTGCCGTGCTTGAGGGCGAGCGCGTCCTCGCCGAAAATCTCGCGCCGCCAGCCCCGGAGCGCGCGGACCTCGGCCCTGTCGTCCCGCGCGATCGCCTCGACGTCATCGGCGCTGGCGACCAGCTTTTGCGCGACATCGTTTTCCTCGCAGCGCAGCTTGAGCAGCACCTTCAGGAGATCGGCCGACGGCCCGGCGTGGTTGGGCGCCGGAGAACGCTTTCGTTCCTCCGGATAGGTCGAGACCGGCGCGGCGCGGACCTCCGCGACGACGGCGACGAGGGCGTCCGCGGCATCCTTGCCGATATGGCCGCGGCTGAGACTGCGGAGCTTCCGGAGCTCCTCCCTCGTCTTCGGCTCCTGCGCCGCGACCTCGTTCAGCGCTTCGTCCCGGAGCACGCGGTTTCGCGGAACGTCGCGGCGTTGCGCCTCGGCTTCGCGCCAGGCCGCGACCGCGCGCAGAACGGCCAGCTGGCGCGGTTTCCTGAGCCGCGTCTTGACCCGGAGCCAGGCATCCGCCGGATCGAGGCGGTAGGTCGCCGGGTCGGTGAGCGTCGCCATTTCCTCGGCCAGCCAGCTCTCGCGCCCGTCCCGCGCGAGCCGGCCGGCGATCTTCTCGTAGACGACGCGGAGGTGGGTGACGTCCGAGATCGCGTAGTCGTACATCTTGCGGGTCAGGGGCCGGCGCGCCCAGTCGGTGAAACGCTGGGTCTTGTCGATCGAGGCGCGGGCCAGCTTGGCGACCAGTTTTTCATATCCCACCTGGTCGCCGAAGCCGCAAACCATCGCCGCGACCTGGGTGTCGAAGACCGGCGCGGGGACATGGCGGTCGAGGTGATGGAAGATCTCGATGTCCTGGCGCGCGGCATGGAACACCTTGAGCACCCCGGGATCGCGCATCAGGGAAAACAGCGGGGCGAGATCGATGTCCGGCGCCAGCGCGTCCACCGCCGCCGCCTCGTCCGACGAGGCAAGCTGCACCAGGCAGAGACGCGGCCAGAAGGTGCTGTCCCGCATGAATTCGGTGTCGACGGCGATGGTGCGCGAGGCCGCGAGCCTTTCGCACAGGGCGCGAAGGGACCCGGTGTCGGCGACGAGATGCATGGCCGGGTCTATACACGGTTTCGCGTGGGCGGAAAAGCGACGCCGGAAGCGCCTTGCGTTGCTTGACAAACGCCCTCGCCCGTGCGCTCTTGCGCCCGCTTCGGGGCCCGGGCCGGGCCGCCGGCATCCCGCGTCAATCCCGCAAAAATCGAAGGTGAGACCGATGCACGCCTATCGCACGCACACATGCGGTGAGCTGAGGCGCGGGCACGAAGGCGACAGCGCCCGCCTGTCCGGCTGGGTCCATCGGAAGCGGGACCACGGGAACCTCCTGTTCGTCGATCTCAGGGACCATTACGGGCTGACCCAGTGCGTGATCGATTCGACGAGCCCGGTGTTTCCCGAGGTCGAGGCGGTCCGGCTGGAAGCGGTGATCACGGTGACCGGCAGGGTGGTGCGGCGCGGCGCGGATACCGTCAACCCCGATCTACCGACCGGCGAGGTCGAGCTGGTCATCGAGAGATTCGAGGTGCAGTCGCACGCCGATCCGCTGCCGCTCGAGGTCAACAGCGACCGCGACTACGGCGAGGAGATCCGGCTCAGATACCGGTTCCTCGACCTCCGGCGCGACAAGATGCACCGCAACATCATGCTGAGGTCCGCGGTCATCGAGAGCATCCGGCGGCGCATGATCGAAGGCGGCTTCACCGAGTTCCAGACCCCGATCCTGAGCGCGGCGAGCCCCGAGGGCGCGCGCGACTTTCTCGTCCCCAGCCGACTTCACCCGGGCAGCTTCTACGCGCTGCCGCAGGCGCCGCAGCAGTTCAAGCAGCTGATCATGGCGGCCGGCTTCGACCGCTATTTCCAGATCGCGCCCTGCTTCCGCGACGAGGACGCGCGCGCCGACCGCTCGCCCGGCGAGTTCTATCAGCTCGACTTCGAGATGTCGTTCGTCACCCAGGAAGACGTGTTCGCCGCGCTGGAGCCGGTGCTGTCCGGCGTATTCGAGGAGTTCTCAAGCGGGCGTCCGGTATCGCCAGCGCCGTTCCCGCGCATTCCCTACGCCGAGGCGATGCTTGCCTATGGCAGCGACAAGCCGGATCTGCGCAATCCCCTGCGGATCGCCGAGGCGACCGAAATCTGGCGCGGCACGGAGTTCAAGATCTTCGCCCGGCAGATCGAATCGGGCGCCGTGGTGCGCGCGATCCCGGCGCCCGGGGCGGCCGCGCGGCCGCGCAGCTTCTTCGACAGGCTGAACGACTGGGCGCGCGACGAAGGCGCCGGCGGGCTCGGCTACATCGTCTTCGAGGGCGGCGAGGCGAAGGGGCCGATCGCGCGGTTCCTCGATGCGGAGCGCCTGGAGGCGCTGCGCGAGGCGACCGGGACCGGCGACGGCGACGCGGTGTTCTTCAGCTGCGGCGACGAGGACCGGGCCGCCCGTTTCGCGGGGCTCGCGCGCGCCCGGATCGGCGGGGAGCTGGGGCTGGTCGACGAAAACCGGTTCCAATTCTGCTGGATCGTCGACTTTCCCATGTACGAGCGCGACGAACGGACCGGCGGCATCGGGTTCTCGCACAACCCGTTCTCGATGCCGCAGGGCGGGCTCGAGGCGCTGGAGACGCAGGACCCGCTCTCGATCCTCGCTTGGCAGTACGACATCGTCTGCAACGGGGTGGAGCTGTCGAGCGGCGCGATCAGGAACCACCGGCCCGACATCATGTACAAGGCGTTCGAAATCGCGGGCTATGGCAGGGAGGAGGTCGAGGCGCGGTTCGGCGGGATGCTGAACGGGCTTCGCTTCGGCGCGCCGCCGCATGGCGGGTCGGCGCCCGGCATCGACCGCATCGTGATGCTGCTCGCTGACGAGCCCAATATCCGCGAGATCACGCTGTTTCCGATGAACCAGCAGGCCCAGGATCTGATGATGCGGTCGCCGGCTCCGGTGACCGAGGACAGGCTGCGCGAGCTGTCGCTCCGGGTCGCGGCCCCGCCCGCCGCGGAGCCGGGCGCTACTTGATCCTGGCTTCCTTGAACAGGACGTGCTTGCGCGCGACCGGGTCGTATTTCCGGAACTCGAGCTTCCCCGTCGTCGTCCGGGTGTTCTTCTTGGCGATGTAGTAATAGCCCGTGTCCGCGCTGCTCACGAGCTTGATCAGGGTGGTGGTCGGTTTCGCCATGACGCCGGTCTCCGGAACCTTCTCGGTGCGTGGCGGAAGATAAGGGGCGGGGGCGGGGTGTCAAGGACGGCCTCGCCCGGAGCAAGCGCAACCCTTCATGTGCTAACGTGCCGGACGGACCGGTCACCGGGGCGGAGTCGCGAGCCAATTCATGCCCGACAAGTCGATTCCCCCGCCCGGGCCCGGCTTCTCTCCGGCTGCGCCAGCAGGATGCCGATGGACTTCGCCGATACATGCCATGCGGTCTGAGGCGAGCGCGGATTCACGGCTCTCCGCCGGGCGGTAACCGCGTCGTGGCCCATGTCGCGATGCTGATTCCGAGCCTCGGCGGCGGCGGGGCGGAGCGCACGCTGCTGAGGACCGCCGGCGGGCTGCTCGGGCGCGGGCACCGGGTGGACATCGTGCTGTTCGACCCGGCGGTCGCCTATCCCGGGGAGGTGCCCGGGAAAGCGCGGACGATCGTTCTGTGCGGGCGCGGCGAATGGCGCCGGGGAAAGCGGGCCGGTAAGCCCGACCGCGCGCTCTGGCGGCCGGAGCGCGCCCCGGCCTCCGGACTGGCGCCGCTGGTCGTCGGACTGGTCCGGGAATTTTCCGTCGCCGGCGTCGATCTGCTGCGCCGCGCCGCTCTCTGGCGCGCCCTCCATCTCGTCCGCTACATCGAGCGCGAGCGGCCGGACGTCGTGTTCGCCAACCTGCCGCAGGCGGAATATGCCGCGTTCCTCGCCGCGCGCCTGCTGCCGCTTCCCCCGCCCATCGTGCCCGTGATGCGCAATACCATGGAGCCGAACGCCAGGCATGCGAGGCGGCGGCGGTTGCTGCTGCCGGCATCCGCCCGGATCGTGGCGGTTTCCCGGGGCGTCGCCGACAGCGTTTCGGCCCTCGCCGGCGTCGGGCGGGACAGGATCGACGTGATCTACAACCCGGCGGTGACGGAAGGGGCGCTCCGGTGCGTGGGAGCGGCGCCGGATCATCCGTGGTTCCGGGACGGAGGCCCGCCGGTCGTGCTCGGGGTCGGGCGACTGGCGCCGCAAAAGGACTTTCCGACCCTGATCGAGGCCTTCCGCCGCGTGCTGGCGGAACGCCCGTGCAGGCTGCTGATCCTGGGCGAGGGCCCCCTGCGGCACGACCTGGAAGACCGGGTGCGCTCGCTGGGGCTGGAGGACATAGTCTCGATGCCCGGTTGGGTGGACAACCCCTATGCCTTCATGGCCCATGCCGCGCTGTTCGTCCTTTCGTCGCGGCACGAGGGTTTTCCGGGCGTGCTGGTAGAGGCGCTCGCCTGCGGCTGTCCGTCGGTCTCGACCGATTGCCCGGCCGGCCCGTCGGAAATCCTGGAGGATGCGGACCTGCTCGCCCCGGTGGGCGATGCGGAGGCGCTGGCGGCCGCGATGCTGCGGGCGCTCGCCCGGCCGGCTGATCGGGCGGCGTTGCGGGGCGTCGCCGCGCGGTTCTCGCTGGACCGGGCGGTGGAGGGGTACGACAGGTTGATCGGCGAGCTCGTGGGGGGAGAAGAAGAGAGGCGATGAAACGGCCCGCCATTTCGATCCTGACGCCGATCTACAACCGCGCGCATGTTCTGTCACCCGCGCATCGCGGTCCGACATCCGAGGCAGTCGTCGCCAAGGAGGAGATGTCGTTGTGAGGCGATTATTGGCCGCAATCATCGTTGCGTTTGCAAAACTTGTCGCGCTTCCGGCTGAGCCCACGCGCCGCAGGGACGCAAGAATTATCGGCCGCGATCGCTTGGCGTCCGCTTATCCGATGAGTACGAAGCATGTGCGCAGATGCGTGACCTCTGGTGGAGATTTACCGCAATGTCGATGATGCGGTCGCTATGCCCCGAAAACGATGTGGGCGATCGGATTTTTTCATGCTACCGCTTTATCAAGCACCAGCGCCGACTGCCTCGGAAGCACCGAAAAACGATTAACGACCGGCTCTACCGGATGAAAGTAGAAGGGACGCTTCTCGATCCGCTGCGGCAATTCGTCAGCGACAAGGAACTGGTAAAGTTCTATATCGCCGGTACGGTTGGAAACGAGTATAACATCGAGACCTTCGATGTTCTGCGGCAACCTTCCGACGTGGAAGCCTATAACCCAAGCCGGTTTCCTTGTGTCGTGAAGCCGACTCATCTGAGCGGTCCGGTCAGGATATGTTTTTCGGTCGACGGTTTTCCTCGACCGGAACTTTTGAAGGACTGGCTGGAAGCGAGCCATTACAAGAGAGTGAGGGAACAGAATTACAAGCATATTCAACCCAAGATCATCGTCGAGGAATTCATATCGTGTGACGGTACGACCGTGCCCGATGACTACAAGGTTTACTGCTTTTGCGGAGTCCCCAAGTTTATCCATGTCGATGGCGACCGGTTCGGCAATCACACGCGCAATTTTTACGATACAGAATGGCGTCGATTGGATGTAGAATGGGCTTATCCATGCAGGCTTGCCGACGATCCGAAGCCCGCCGCCCTTCCCGAAATGCTTCGGGTGGCCTCCATTCTTTCTACGCCGTTCGATTTCATCAGGGTCGACCTCTATACGACGGGAAACGAAGTGCGGGTTGGCGAACTCACGGTCTGCCCGGGCGGAGCGAACGAGGTACTGACACCGGCCGAAATGGAGCGCGAGCTATATTATTGGTAAATGAGGCGCACATTGTGCTACCTCCCGAGCCGCGCGTTCGCGTCACATGCCACAACCAATAGAACGCCGGCATTCAATCCCAATCTGTCACAACGGTTATTTCGCCAAAGGAATTGACACGGTATTGCGGATATCGCCGAATCAGTTCGGAATGCGCATCTTTGTTGTCTTCGACGAAATATGCGAACTTCCGTGCCAGATGCGGACGGAAACTCTCGAACGTCGCCAGTATGGATTCATTAGCGTGGGAAGCGTCATCGATTACGATGTCTGCCAGGTCTCCTTGGAGGACTTGCGCAAGGTATTGGCTGTTGTCTACAAACCCATCGAATAAGTGGACTTCATGGTTTTGGGCCTCGAACGCACCCAAGCGCGACAGCTGGCCGAGATTGGACTCGAAATGGGTGAGGTCGATATCGAGTCCGATAATGCGGCCGTTGGGAAAGAGGTCGGACCATATCGCCAGTCCGGTTCCTTGAAGCACGCCCACCTCCGCGAGTGTGACGGGCGCTCCGCTTTCCAGGAACGGTCGCAGGTATCGTGCGTAGATGCGACCGTAATCGTGACGCCGCGGACTCATGCGGTCGCCGCCGGTCATACCGGGATCGGTCCGCTTGAGCGTACGACCGTCCAAATCGCTGATCTGGTACCGCTTGAGATCCGTGACATACCCGCCATACCTCAGCTCGCGCTCCACCAGCCAGCTTCGCGTACCGGGTTTCGACCAGCGTCCCAGACATGCCACAATCGAACCCTGCAAGGATCGAAACGGTTTCATTCTTCGGCCCGATTGTGCCCAAGCTTCTCAGGCGGCCCGAGCAGTATGCGCTCCCACGCCAGCGAAGTCCTCGCGATCTCGTCCAGGTCGTCGAATCTCGGCGTCCAGCCCAGCACCTCCCCGATGCGCGTCGCATCCGCCACCAGGCGCGGCGGGTCGCCCGGTCGCCGGGGCGCTTCGCGCGCGTCGATCGACACGCCCGCCGCTCTCTCGACCGCGGCGATCACCTCGCGGACGCTGTATCCCCGGCCGTAGCCGCAGTTGAACGTGTCCGAGTCCGCGCCCTCCTCCAGCGACCGGAGGGCGAGGACATGCGCGTCGGCGAGGTCCTCGACGTGGATGTAATCGCGGACGCAGGTGCCGTCCGCCGTGGGGTAGTCGGTGCCGTGGATCGGCATGCGGTCGCGCTTGCCGAGCGCCGTCTCGCAGGCGACCTTGAACAGCAGGGTCGCGTTCTTCGTGGATTGCCCGATGCGCCCCAGCGGGTCCGCGCCGGCGACGTTGAAGTAGCGCAGGATCGCGTGGCGCATGCCGGTCGCGGCGGAGACGTCGCGCAGCATCCGCTCCGTCATCGCCTTCGACGCGCCGTAGGGGTTGACCGGATCGGTCGGCGTCCGCTCCGTCACCCGGTCGACGTCCGGCGCGCCGTAGACCGCCGCCGTCGAGGAAAAGATGAAGCGCTCGACGCCTTCGGCGACGCAGCACTCGATCAACGCGCGGGACGCGCCCGTGTTGTTCCGGTAGTAGCGCAGCGGATCGGCGACCGATTCCGCGACCGACGTGTGCGCGGCGAGGTGGATCACCGATTTCACGCGGAAGCGCCGCAACACCTCGCGCACGAGGTCCCGGTCGGCGACGTCGCCGACCGCCAGCTCGCCGTGCAGGACGGCCTCGCGGAACCCGGTCTCCAGGGTATCGAGCGCCACCGTCCGGCGGCCGCACTCGTGCAGCTGCCGGACGACATGGCTGCCGATGTAACCGGCGCCGCCGGTGACGAGGACATGGCTGCCCGCGCGGCGCTCGGCCGGTCGCTCGCGCGCCGCGGTGTCGATCATCCGCCCACCCAATGCGTTCAGCGCCACAGACTCGGCCTCGGCGTCCTGCTTCGGGCAGGGGCTGAACCGCCGCCCCCCGCCGCGTCGCGAACCTTCAGGCCTTCTCCCACGGTTGCCGCATCCGGATCAAGGACGTCGAAGTGCCCGGTGACGAGGACGGCCGTCAGATCCATGTCCGATTCCGCAGGCCAGCGGCGGGTCCGAACGAGATCCCAGAGCGGGTCGAGCGTCGGTCGCCCAGGATCGAGATGATTGCGGTCGAGGCGGTGAACCGAGCCCACAACTCGAAGGAGAATACGCCATTGCAAGGACCGATTTCGGTATGACGGAGAACGGAATTGCCGGACATTGCCTCTTCCGGGAGTCTCGTCCAGAATCGGTCTCAATGGTTGCCGCCAGCGCCGCCAACTCGATGGAGGGTAAGACCATTCTCCAGGTGCTGCCCGCGCTTCGCACGGGCGGTGCCGAGCGGAACGCGCTGGAAATTGCCGCCGCCCTTCGCGACGTCGGTGCGCGGGCTCTGGTAGCCTCGGCCGGCGGCCGCATGGCCGAGTCGCTCGGCGATGACCATATTCTCTTGCCCCTCGACACCAAGAACCCCGTCACGCTCCGACGTAATTCCGACCGGCTGAGTGCCTTGATCTCGGAGCATGAAGTGGACCTCGTCCATGCTCACTCGCGCGCGCCGGCGTGGAGTGCCAGATTTGCGGCCCGCTGGCAGAGGCGGCCGTTCGTCACGACATTTCACGGAGTTTACGGTGCGGGCAACGCCCTCAAGCGTACCTACAACCGGATCATGGTGTCGGCCGACCGCGTAATAGCCCCCTCGAATTTCGTCGCGGAGCATGCGAGGACAGTTTACGGCTGCCCGGAAGCGCGGCTCCGAATCGTGCACCCGGGCATCGACACGGCGGCATTCGACCCGCGAGCCATGCCGGCCGACATGAAAATCCCGCTGCGCGCCGCCTGGGGAGTCTCCGACGGGGTGCGCGTCGTGCTGCTGCCCGGCCGGTTGACGCGCCTCAAGGGTCACGCGGTGCTGATCGAGGCGATGCGCGAGCTCGCGGACGAAGACATTGCGGCGGTATGTGTCGGTTCGGACGCGGGACATGGCGCGTATCGGCGTAAGTTGCAGGCACTCGCCGGAAACCTGGACGTGCGATTTGTCGGCCCCGCGAGCGACATGGCGGCCGTCTACGCGGCGAGCGACATCGTGGTCTTGCCCTCCGTTCGGCCGGAATCGTTCGGCATGGTGCTGGCCGAGGCGGGGGCCATGGGCCTCCCCGCGGTGGCGGCCGGCCATGGCGGCGCATCGGAAATCCTGGTGCACGGGGAAACCGGATGGCTGGTCGATCCGGCCGACCCGCTGGCGCTGGCCGATGGCATCCGCATGGCGCTGAGCGAAGCCGGCCCCGCTCTCGCGGCCCGGGCGCGCGCGTATGTGGAAGAGCGCTTTACACGGGCGCGGATGTGTGCCGGAACACTCGCGGTGTATGGCGAGACGATCTGAAATGTTGCCTCTCGCGAGTACCGAACCCTTCGCAAGAGGGAGCGACCGGCACGTCTACGTGCACCCGTACAACCCCGATCTTTGCGTCAAGGTTCCGGCGCGGGGCGAAGACCGGCGCTGCCGCAAGGCGCAGCGGCGAGAGCTCCGCGACTGGGCATGGCTCCAGAGGTGGGGGCGAAACGAGTGGTTCGAACGGATTCCCGCGATCGAGGGTGTCGTAAACACCGATCTGGGCAGCGGGATCGTCTCGACGCTCTACCGCGACGAAGACGGCCGGATCGCTCGAAACCTGACCCAGCTGGTTCGTGAACGGAGGGAGCTTACCCCCTCCCTTACGCAGGCGATCGAGGAACTCATGGCGTGGCTGAGACAGCACCGTCTTCCGACCTGGGACATGGGACCGCACAACACCGTCGCCGTTGGATCGGGGAACGAACAGTGGAAGCTCTTCATCGTTGAAGGATGGGTACACCGTCGATGTCACCGGTTTCCGTGGTGGGTTCACCTGGCCGGCGATCGAATGGCCGACCGTCAAATTCAAAAGTTCAGCAGGCGCATGGCCAACCTCACAGCACACGCCGAGCGCTTGCAGCGTGAAGGATAGACCGACGTGCTCCCCATTTTCGTTATCAACCTTGACCGCAGGCCGGACCGCTTGACGACGATCACCGCCCAACTCGACGGTCTCGGCCTTGAGGCGCGGCGCATTCCCGCGGTAGATGCCGAGACCTACAATCTTGAGGATGACCCGCGCCTTAGCTTCGGGGGAGGGATGTTGTCTCGCCGCTTCGATCGCGGTTCGGGTGCCTGCCTGTTGAGCCATTTCGAGGCTATGCGTGCCGTTGCGTTGTCCGGTGCCGAGGCCGGCCTGATTCTTGAAGACGACGTAACCCTGTCCAGTCAGCTGCCCCTGTTCATCGGTTCAATCGAATGGTGGCCGGAAAAAACTGCCGTGTTGAAGCTGGAGGCCCCTTACGGGCAGACCTCCCGACACCTCCCGGTGCTCGGGAGACCGGAGACCGCTCACTGCGGACGGGAACTCCGGCGAATCAAGTTGTGGGGTTGGGGCTCCGGCGCCTACCTGATTCGGGCACGGGCCGCGACGGATATATTGCGGGAATGCCGCTCGGTTTCGATCCCCATCGATAACTTTCTCTTCGATATGCGCACTTCGCGGACCGCACGGAAGCTGCGTCCGTTTATGGTCTCTCCAGCCTTGGCGTACCATCCCTTCGACGGAATGGAGTCCGATGTAAGCCACTGGATAAAAGCGACGAAGCGCCACAGCTTTTGTCAACGCCGTCTCCGGGACGTGGCGGTGGCGCCCTACAAAGTGTCGGCCCGTGTACAGCGGCTGATTGGGAGCGCCGAGCAAATGCCGGTAACCTTCGAAGACCGAATATCCTATCGGGACGGCCAAAGTACGGGTTGAGGGGATCAACAGTGCCGCCCGGCGGCCAAGGGCGTGCCGTCCGAGGTGGCGATTCTTTGGCCCGGCGCTCCGCCAAGAGCTCCACCGCCCGTTCCATCGTCAGGGATCCGGGTTACTCCTCCTCCAGCCATAACGTTACCGGCCCGCCGGTGTGCCGAACGATTCGACGGAGCAGATCAGCGAACCCGTTCTCGTATCGGCCTCGTCCAGCCTGACCCGGAGCTTGTCGCCCGGCCTTGCCACGGTCCTGCCCCGGCGGTCGGTCAGCCGGCCGCCTCGGTCGACGCGGAGCGGCCCGAGGGACAGGCTCGACAGCGGCACCAGGGCGCTGGCGCCGGTCTCGTCGAGCCTGACGAAGAGCCCGGCGCGGGCGATCCCGGCGACCGTCGCGGCGAACTCGCCGCCGACGCGGTCGGCCAGGTGGATCGCGCACAGCCGGTCCACCGCGTCGCGCTCGGCCGCGGCCGCGCGCCGCTCGGTTTCCGAGATGCGTTCCGCCGTGGCCTGGGCCCGGTCCCCGCCGCCGCCGTCGAACCCGCCCTCGCCGAGGCCGCACGCCGCGATCAGCAAGCGGTGGACCATGAGATCGGCGTAGCGGCGGATCGGCGAGGTGAAATGCGCGTATCGCCGGAGCGCGAGCCCGAAATGGCCGATATTGGCGGTGCTGTAGACCGCCTGCGCCTGCGCCCTGAGAACCGCTTCATTCACCAACTCGGCCTCCGGCGTGCCGGCGACCCGGTCGAGCAGCCGGGAGAAGTGGCCGGCCCGCAGCGCCCCGCCGCGCGGTAAATTGAGCCCGAGGGTTCCCAGCACATCGCGCAGCGCCTCGATCTTCTTTTCGTCCGGGCTGTCGTGAACCCGGTAGACGCAGAGCGCATCGCCCTCTTCCAGGGTCTCGGCCGCCGCGACGTTGGCCGCGATCATGAATTCCTCGATCAGGCGATGGGCGTCCAGCGTCCGGCGGCGCTCGATCGAGGCGATCGAACTGTCCCCCGCCAGCCTGACCCGGCGCTCGGGAATTTCGAGATCGAGCGTTCCCCGGGCGCGCCGCGCGCCGTTCAAGGCGGTGTACGCCCGGTGGAGATCCGCGATCGGGGCCGCGCTGTCGCTCGGGGGGCGCCGGCCCTCGATCGTCGCCTGGACTTCGTTGTAGGTCAGCCGCGCCGCAGAGCGCATGAGCCCGCGGACGAATCGATGCTTGCGTTTTCGGCCTTGCGCGTCGATCCGGAGATGCACGGCGAGGCAGGGCCGGTCCTCGCCCGGCTTGAGCGAGCACCAGCCGTTGGAGAGGCGCTCCGGCAGCATCGGCACGACGCGGTCGGGGAAATAGACCGAGTTGCCGCGCTCGCGCGCCGCCTCGTCGAGGGCGGAGCCCGGGCGGACATACCAGGCGACGTCGGCGATCGCGACGATCAGGCGGAAACCGCCGTCCGGGTCGGTCCCGGCCCACACCGCGTCGTCGAAATCCCGCGCGCTCTCGTCGTCGATGGTGACCAGCGGGATGCCGCGCAAATCCTCGCGTTCTCCGAGCGGCGTCGCGGCGGCTGCTTCCGCTTCCGCGACGGCTTGGCCGGGGAAGCGGTCGGGAATGCCGTGCTCGGCGATGGCGATCGCGCTGGCCGCCGAGACCGGCGAGTGGCGGTCGAGCCGCTCGACGATCCGGGCGCGCGGCAGGCCGAGCCGCCGCCCCGGGCGGGTTTCCGCGCGCACCAGCTCGCCGTGCAGGGCGCCCATCGAGTCGCGCCCGGAGATCGCATAGGCGGTCCTGACGCGCCGGTCGGTGGGTTCGAGCCGGCCGTCGCGGCCGATCCGCCGGTAGATGCCGACCACGCTCCGGTCTCTTTCCCGGGGGAGCCGGCGCATGGCGCGCGCTTCGTAGCTGTCCCGTCCGGTCCTTTCGATTCGCGCGAGAATGCGGTCGCCGGACGCGATGGCCACGCCCGCGCGGTTGTCCGGCACGATCTCGATGCGGGGCTGCGATGCCTCTTCCGTCACCGGGCAGGGCCGAGCGAGGGCGACGCCGTCCTCGTCGACATCGAGCACCTCCAGGACGGCGACCGGCGGCAGGCCTCCGGCTCTCCTCCGTTTCAAGAGCGCGACCTGCCGCCCTTGGCCCGGCGCGCGGCCAGGAGCTCCACCGCCCGTTCCATCGTGAGGCTCTCCGGCTCCTCGTCCTTCGGCAGCGAAGCGTTGGTGCGCCCGTGCTTGACGTAGGGGCCGAACCGGCCGGAGAGGATCTCGACCGGCTTGCCGTCCGCCGGATGCTCGCCCAGCGCCCGGAGCGCCCTCGACTTGCCCCGCGCCGGCGCCTCGTCGATCAGGGTGACCGCCCGGTTGAGGCCGATCGTCAGCAGGTCCTCGTCCGGGCCGAGCGAGACGTAGCGGCCGTCGTGGCGAAGATAGGGGCCGTAGCGGCCGAGCCCGGCGGCGATGGTCTTTCCGGTCGTCGGGTGGTCGCCGATATCGCGCGGCAGGGAGAGCAGCGCCAGCGCCTGTTCGAGCGTCACCTCTCCCGGATCCATTGCCTTGAGCAGCGAGGTCCGCCTGGGCTTCTGCTTCCCCTTGGCCTCGCCCGCCTGCACGTAAAAGCCGTAGGGCCCCTTGCGGAGCGTCACCGCCTCCCCGGTTTCCGGATTCTCGCCCAACTCCCTCGGGCCCGCCGGGGCGTCGCCGTCGGCCGGGTTGACCGTGAGCGGACGCGTAAACGCGCAGTCCGGATAGTTGGAGCACCCGACGAACCCGCCATTGCGGCCGAGCTTGAGCCCCAGCCGTCCGTCGGCGCAGGCGGGGCATTGCCGCGGGTCGCGGCCGTTCCCGTCCTCGGCCGGGAAGAAGTGCGCGCCGAGGTCCTCGTCGAGCGCGTCGATGACGTTGGTGATCGTGAGCTCCCTTGTCTCGCCCACCGCGGCGGAGAAGCCCTTCCAGAACTGCTCCAGCACCGCGCGCCAGTCGAGCTCGCCGCGCGCGATTCCGTCGAGCTCGTCCTCCAGCTCGGCGGTGAAGTTGTACTGGACGTAGCGGTTGAAGAAGCTCGACAGGAACGCGGTGACGATGCGGCCGCGGTCCTCCGGCACGAAGCGCCGGCTCTCCAGCCGCACATAGTCGCGTTCCTGGAGCACGCTCAGGATCTTGGCGTAGGTCGACGGCCGGCCGATGCCGAGCTCCTCCAGCCTGCGCACCAGGCTCGCCTCGGTATAGCGCGGCGGCGGCTTGGTGAAATGCTGCTCCGGGACGGTCTTGGTCAGGTCGAGACCCTCGCCCTCCGCCATCGCCGGGAGGATGCGGTCGGCCCCGTTCTCCGCCGCGTCGTCGCGCCCCTCCTCGTAGAGCCTGAGGAAGCCGTCGAACAGCACCACCGATCCGGTGGCGCGGAACATGACCGAGCGGTCGGGCGAGGCGATGTCGACGGCGACCTGCTCAAGGGTCGCGCTCTCCATCTGGCTCGCCACCGCGCGCTTCCAGATCAGCTCGTAGAGCCGGTGCTCGTCGCGGCCGAGCCTGCCTGCGACCTCAGACGGCCTGCGGCCCGCGTCGGTCGGGCGGATCGCTTCGTGCGCCTCCTGCGCGTTGCGGGCGCGCGAGCGGAACGCGTGCGGCCGCGCGGGGACGTACGAGGACCCGTAATCCGCCTCGACCAGCCGGCGTATCGCCTGGCGCGCCTCGTTGGCCAGCGCGATGCTGTCGGTCCTCATATAGGTGATCAGGCCGACGGTCTCGCCGCCGAGGTCGACCCCCTCGTAGAGCTTCTGCGCGGTCCGCATCGTCCGGGATGCGCCGAAGCCGAGCTTGCGCGAGGCTTCCTGCTGCAGCGTCGAGGTGGTGAAGGGCGGCTGCGGGTTGCGCCTGACCTTCTTCTTCTCGATCGCCGCGACGCCGTATTCATGGCGCGCGGTCTCGCTCACCGCCGCTCGCGCCGCCTGCTCATCCGCGATGTCGTAGCGGTCCAGCTTGGCGCCGTTCAGATGGGTAAGCCGGGCCGCCACCGCCGCCTTGCGCGCGGTCAGGAATTCCCCCTCGACCGACCAGTATTCGCGCGGCTTGAAGACCTCGATCTCGGCCTCGCGCTCGCAGATCAGGCGGAGCGCGACCGACTGGACCCGCCCCGCCGACCGGGCGCCCGGCAGCTTGCGCCACAAGACCGGCGAGAGCGTGAAGCCGACCAGGTAATCGAGCGCCCGGCGCGCGAGATAGGCGTCGACCAGCTTGCCGTCGATCTCGCGGGGCCGGTTCAGGGCTTCGGTGACGGCGTTCTCGGTGACCTCGTGGAAGACGACCCGCTTGACGTCCACGCCTTCCAGCGCCGCCTTCTCGGCCAGCACCGCCGAGACGTGCCAGGAGATCGCCTCGCCTTCCCGGTCGGGGTCGGTCGCGAGGTAGAGGCGCTTGGCGCGCCTGACCGCCTTGACGATCGCCGAGAGGTTCTTCTGCGATCTCGCGACCACCTGCCAGCGCATCGAGAAGCCGTCGTCCGGCAGCACCGAGCCGTCCTTTTCCGGCAAGTCCCGGACATGGCCATTGCTCGCGAACACGGCGTAACGGCCGCCGACATATTTCTCGATGGTTCTGGCCTTGGTCGGCGACTCGACGACGACGACATCCATCGGGCGGGCGCTCACTCACCGGACCGCCGGGACGGCGCAGGACCGTCCGGGGGCCGAAAAAGTCCATGTTTTCCTCACGTTGCCAGGGAAACGCGGTTCCCCGGCCGGCGCGAGACGCGGCCCGCGAGCTCGAGTTCGAGCAGGACGGTCCGCACCGAAGCGGCAGACAATTGGCACTCGCGAACCAGTTCGTCAACCGTCACCGGGGTCGGGCCCAGGCAGCCGGCGACGATTCCCCTTGTGCTGTCGTCGACCTCTTCCGCCGGCCCATCGTCCGGTTCGGCGGCGGTTTCGGGCGGCGGGCGGGCTGGGCGCGCCATGCCTTCCAGGGCGGCCACGACATCGTCCGCCCGCTCCACCAGAACCGCCCCCTGGCGCAGCAGGTCGTTGGGTCCGGCGGCCCTCGGATCGAGCGGGGAGCCGGGCACGGCGAAGACGATCCGCCCCTGTTCGTTGGCGAGACGGGCGGTGATCAGCGAGCCGGAGCGCAGATTGGCCTCGACCACAACCACGCCGAGCGAGAGGCCGGAGATGATCCTGTTTCGCGGCGGGAAGTGACGCGCGGTCGGTACGGTGCCGAGCCGCTGGTCTGAGATGACGGCGCCTTCCTCGGCCAGCCGGCGGTAGAGCTCTTCGTTCTCGCGCGGATAGGGAACGTCGATGCCCCCGGCGAGCACCGCGACCGAGCCGGTGGCGAGTGAGCCCTCATGCGCCGCCGTGTCGATGCCCCGCGCCATGCCGGAGACGACGACCACCCCCGCGGCGCCGAGATCGGCGGCGAGCCCGCGCGCGAACTTGCGCCCGGCCGCCGAGCCGTTGCGCATCCCGACGATGCCCACCGCCGGCCCCGCCAGCCGCGCGCCGTCGCCCAGCAGCGAGAGCGCGGGCGGCGGGTCGGGGATCGCCGCCAACGCCTCGGGATAGTCCGGATCGCCGAGCAGCACCATCCGCCCGCCGAGCGCTTCCAGCGCCGCCAGCTCGGTCTCCGCGTCTTCCTCCGGGCAGGGCCGGAGCGGCCGCCTCCGCCCGCCGCGCGCCGACATCCCGGGAAGACCCGCGAGCGCCTCGGCCGCGGTCCCGAAATGCTCCATCAGCCGCAGCCAGGTGCGGGGACCGACGCCCTCGCTCCGCGCCAGCCTCAGCCGCGCGAACCGTTCGGCCTCTCCCGTCATTCGCCCTTGTCGCCGATGCGGGGCTCGCCGCCGGTCAGCAGCCGGCGGATGTTTCCCGCGTGGCGCAGCCAGACCAGCGCCGCCATCAGGATCGAGAACTCCGTCTTCTGGGGATCGGCGAACTGCCAGAGCCAGACCGGCGCCAGCGCGAACGCGATCAATGCGGACAGCGAGGAATAGCGGGCGAGACCGGCGACCGCCAGCCAGGTCAGGCAGGCCAGCGCGCCGGCCGGCCAGGACAGGCCGAGCAGGATGCCGAGCCCGGTCGCCACGCCTTTCCCGCCCCGGAAGCGGAGCCAGACCGGGAAAAGGTGTCCGACGAGCACGCCCAGCGCCGCCACGATGGCGATGTCCGGCCCCCAGCGCATCGCGATCAGGACCGCCCCCGCCCCCTTGCCGCTGTCGAGCAGCAGGGTCAGCGCGGCGAGCGGCTTCGAGCCGGTCCTGAGCACGTTGGTCGCGCCGATATTGCCCGACCCGATCGCGCGGATATCGCCGTGCCCGGCAATTCGGGTCAGGATCAGCCCGAACGGAACCGATCCCAGCAGATAGGCGAGAACGAACGCCGCCCCGAGATAGGGAGCCGCATGCTCCCAGCTGATCGGATAGATCATCCGACCGTCTCCATCGGCCCGCCTCCTCGGACTGGTCCGCTTCGAATGTTAGTGCGTCGATGGACTCCCGGCCAAGACGACAACAGGGGTGGTGTCGGCAGACCCCCTCACCCCGGCCCTCTCCCCGGCGGGGAGAGGGAGACTTGCGGCGCCGACGCTGCCTCACTTTCTCCCCTCCCGCTTGCGGGAGGGGCCGGGGGAGGGGGTGCCGGGCTATTCGGCGGCCTGCCCGATCCGTTCCTCGGGCGTCTCCTTTTGCATCGGGAATATCTTTTCGACCGCCACGTAGTCCATGTAGCCGAGGCGCCCGATCGGGCGGATCTTCTCGACATCGACCAGCCCCTCGGCGGTCAGCGCGGCGTCGTCGATGTGGACGCCCACGACCTCGCCGAGGACGACCTTGTGATCCGCCCGCGGGGTGCGGCCCGGAAGGTCGAGGGTCCGGTAGTGGCGGCATTCGAAATGCACCGGCGCGCCCTTGACCCGGGGTGGGCGGACCAGGCTCGACGGCAGGGGCTCGAGCCCCGCGGCGGCCAGTTCGTCGATGCCCCGCTCGACGATCAGCGCGGAGGTGTTCATCGCCTCGCGCTGTTCCCAGGTCGCCATGTTGTAGACGAACTCGCCGGTCTGCTCGATGTTGCGCACCGTGTCCTTGTTCGCCGAGTCCTGGTGCATTCCCGACGAGAACAGGACGTAGGGCGGGTTGTAGCTCAGCATGTTGAAGAAGCTGAACGGCGCGAGATTGACCGCGCCGTCGGCGTCCACGGTCGAGATCCAGCCGATCGGCCGGGGGATCACGCAGGCCTTCAGGGGGTTGAAGGGAAGGCCGTGGTCGTTGTTGCGGGGTTCGTAGAACATGCTGCCTCTTCGTTGGGTGCGCCCGGCGCGATTATCGGGCCTCGCGCGCGGATTGGAAAGCGCCGGGCGGGGCGTCTATGGTCCGGGCCGCGAGACCGGGTCCGGGAAAGGGGCGCCTTCATGTCACTCGGCAACGAGATCGTCGTCGGCACGTCGATCAACAACACCATGGGGATCACGGGGAAGTCCTACGACCTGCTGCAATTGCTGCACGCCGCGCGCGAGGCCGAGGCGATGGGCTTCGACGCCGTCTGGGTACACGACGCCCTCGGCGGGCGGCGCACTACCGCGGCCTATTGCCCGATCGGGGCGCTCACGGCCGCGGCCGCCCAGACCGACCGAATCAAGCTCTGCACCGGCATCCTGATTCCCCAGATCCGCAACCCGGTCCACGTCGCCCAGCAATGGGCGACCCTGTGGGAAGTCTCGGAGGGCAGGGCGGTCCTCGGGGCCGGCACCGGGGCGGGCAAATCGACCATCTTCAAGCGCCAGTTCGACGCGCTGGTCGCGGTCCGCGGACCCAACAAGGGCGCGCTCCGGCCGGGCCAGTTCTTCGCCCGCCGGACGGCGTTGTTCGCCGAGTGCCTCGACGTGATGAACCGGCTCTGGACCGAGGACAAGTTCGCCTATGACGGCGAGTTCTTCTCCTTCGGCGAGATGACGCTCGGGATCGCGCGCCCCGCGGAGAAGCCGCCGGTCCTGGTCGGCGGCGGCATCTACATCCCGATCGACGGCGTCGGCGCGCATCACTACACTTGGAACGAGAAGGTGGCGGGCACGCTGATGATGGGCCCGAAGATCCGGCGCGTGATCGCGGAGCAGGGCGAGGGATGGCTCGCCGTCCACCCGGTGCCCGAGGAATACCGCGAAATCTGGGCCGATATCGGGCGCATCGCGGACGACGCCGGGAAGGGGCCCGGCTCGGGCGCCGCCTATGGAGGCCCGACGGTTAAGGGCATGAACTGGTTCGCCAATTGCGACGACGATCCCCGCAAGGCGTGGGAGGGCGTCCAGAACCAGCTCACCGATTTCCACGGCCCGCCGCCCGGCAAGGACAAGGCCTCGCCCGACCTGGTCGACCGCTGGGCGCTGTCCGGAACCGGAGAGGCGATGGCCGAGAAGATCAACCGCTACATCGATCTCGGCGTCACCGTCTTCCAGCTGGTGATCGCCTCCCCCGACCAGCTCGGCATGATGCGCAAGATCGCCGAGGAGGTGCTGCCCCACGTCAAGCGCGAGGTGGCGGTGCGCTGAGCGAACCGCCCCGCGTCCTCACCCATTGGTGCAGAAGGCGCTCTACGCTTCGAACGTCCCGTCGATCAGGACGAAGCACATGAAGCAGGGGGCGTCGGAGCGGTTGGACCAGGCATGGTTGGTGCCGCGCTGCACGCAGACGTCGCCCGCCTTCATCAGCACCTCCGAATCGTCGAGCACCAGCCAGATCTCGCCTTCGAGGCAGATCGCGTAGTCGATCGTCTCGGTTCGGTGCATCAGCGGGTGGGGCGGGTCGTCCGAGGTGTCGGCGGCGTGGGCGGCGCCGAACTGGGTGAAGCTCGCATGGGCCGCCTCGCGGTCGATGTCGTCGATCCAGTCCTTCTCCGGCGGGAACTCGATCACCCGGCAGACCGAGCCGTTGGGCGGCGGTTCCAGCGCGATGCGGCCGTCCACGGTCTCTTCCTGGCTCATCAGGTGGGCCGGCGATTCGTTCATCCGCCAGATGTTGTTGATCTGCACGCCCGGGCGGTGCTCGGGCGTGAACACGTTGGGCGTCGTCCCGTCGGCGATCACGATGGCCTTTCCGTTCTCGTCGTGGCCGGTGACGATGCGTCTGATGTCTCTTCCCATCTCCGTTCTCCGTTCAGCCGTTCCCGGCAAGGTTGCGAAGCCGCGCGAACGCGCCTTCGAGGATGTAGGCGGCGGCGAGCCGGTCGACCGCCGCCGCCCGCTTGCGGCGCGAGAGATCGGCTTCGATCATCGTCCGCGTCACCGCGGCGGTCGACAGCCGCTCGTCCCAGAAGGCGGCCGGGATGTCGCGGCGGGCGAGAAGGTTGGCCGCAAACTGCCGCACCGACTGGCAGCGCCGCCCCTCGCTGCCGTCCATGTTGACCGGCAGGCCGATCACCAGCCCGTCCACGTCGTGCTCGTCGGCGAGCGCGAAGACCCGGTCCGAATCCGCCGTGAACCGGGTCCGCCGCACCGTTTCGAGCGGCGAGGCGACGGCGAGCGCGGTCGTGCCGACGGCGAGTCCGATGGTCTTCTCCCCCACGTCGAGGGCCATCAGCCGCGGTTTCGCGGCAAGCGCCTCGAGATCGACGATGGCCAAGCGTCCTCCCGGTCCGGTTGGTGGCGCCGCTGTCATATACGGCCCGGTGCCCGCGTGCCAGCTTGCCGGGCGGGTTGGCCGGATGTAGGTTCCCGCGACCCCCGCCCACCCCCGGTTTCGGAGAGCGAGACATGGCGGTCGATACCGACACCGTGCGCCGCATCGCGATGCTCGCGCGTCTCGACGTGCCCGAGGACCAGCTGGGGGACCTCGCCGGCGAGCTGAGCAAGATCCTCGACTGGATGGGGCTGCTCGACGAGGTCGACACCGAAGGCGTCGCGCCGATGACGTCAGTCAAGCCGATGCCGCTCCGCCGGCGCGCGGACGCGGTGACGGAAGGCGGGATCGCCGACGACCTTGTGGCCAACGCGCCCGAGGCGGCGGGTCCGTTCTATACCGTTCCCAAGGTCATCGAGTGATGTCCCCGAGCGCGCTCACCGGGCTCACCATCGCGGAGGCGCGGGACAGGCTCGACGGCGGCGATGTCTCCGCCCGCGAGCTTGCCGAGGCCCATATCGCGGCGATCGAAGGCGCGCGGGCGCTCAACGCGTTCGTGACCGAGACGCCCGAACGCGCGATCGCCGACGCCGACGCTTCCGATGCCAAGCGCCGGCGTGGGGAGACCGGGGCGCTGGAGGGAATACCGCTCGGGATCAAGGACCTGTTCTGCACCGAGGGCGTGATGTCGACGGCCGCCTCCGGGATCCTCGACGGGTTCGTGCCGCCCTACGAATCGACGGTGAGCGGGAAGCTGTTCGAGGCCGGCGCGGTGATGCTCGGCAAGCTCAATCTCGACGAGTTCGCGATGGGCTCGTCCAACGAGACCAGCCATTTCGGCCCGGTCGAGAACCCCTGGCGGCGGCAGGGCGACAACCGGCCGCTGGTGCCCGGCGGATCCTCCGGCGGGTCGGGCGCGGCGGTGGCGGCGAGGCTCTGCCTCGGGGCGACCGGAACCGACACCGGCGGATCGATCCGGCAGCCGGCGGCGTTCTGCGGCGTGGTCGGCGCGAAGCCGACCTACGGGCGATGCTCGCGCTGGGGGATCGTGGCCTTCGCCTCGTCGCTCGACCAGGCCGGACCGATGGCGCGCAGCGTCCGGGACACCGCGATCATGCTGGGCGCGATGGCCGGCTTCGATCCCAGGGATTCGACGTCCGTCGACATGGCGGTGCCCGATTTCGAGGCCACGCTGGAAGACGGGGTCGCCGGGCTGAAGGTCGGAATCCCGGCCGAATATTCGCTCGACGAGACGCCGGAAGACATCCGCACCTTGTGGGACGAGGGAATCGCCTGGCTCAGGGACGCCGGCGCCGAGCCGGTCGAGGTCAGCCTGCCGCACACCGCCTACGCGCTGCCGGCCTACCACCTGATCGCGCCGGCCGAGGCGTCGTCCAACCTCGCGCGCTACGACGGGGTGCGCTACGGGCGGAGGATCGACGGCGAAGACCTCATCGACACCTATGCGAAGACGCGGGGCGCGGGGTTCGGCGCCGAGGTGCGGCGCCGCATCCTGATCGGGACCTACGCGCTGTCGGCCGGCTACTACGACGCCTACTATCTCAAGGCGCAGAAGGTGCGGACGCTGGTGGCCCAGGATTTCGAACGCGCGTTCCAAGCCTGCGATTTTCTGCTGACGCCGACCTGCCCGTCGGATGCCTTCGCCATCGGCGAGAAATCCGACGATCCCATCGCGATGTACCTCAACGACGTGCTGACCGTGCCTGCGAGCCTCGCCGGGCTTCCCGCGATGTCGGTGCCGGCGGGGCTCTCCGCCGGCGGCCTGCCGCTCGGGCTCCAGATCGTTTCGCGGGCCTTCGACGAGGAGACGATGTTCCGCGCCGCCCGCGCGATCGAGAAGGCGGCCGCGTTCGACGCCAGGCCCGAGCCGCGCGGCTGACCCGCCGGGCGAGGACCCCGTGACCGTCGTCTGGTACGTGCTGATCCATGTCAGCCTCGGGCTGATCGGGAGCGATGTGTTCCGCTTCACCAATCTCGGGGCGCTCTACTGCATCGCGGCGAGCGCCGTCGTGCAGGGATACGCGATGTGGGAGATGCACCGCAGGACCTGGCCGATGTTCCTCGCGAGTCTCGATGAGGACGCGGCGCCCGCGGCGGCCGCTACCGCGCGGCGGGGCTACTGGAACCGGCTCGGGCGCCTGTTTATCTTCCGCGTCTCGGCGTTCAGCATCCTCACCCTGCTGATTGCCTTTCTCGTTCGCGGGGCCGGATCGTGACCTTGATCGAAGGACGCAGCGGAGCCTGGGAGACCGTGATCGGGCTGGAAGTCCACGCCCAGGTGGTCTCCCGATCCAAGCTGTTCTCCGGCGCGTCCACCGCCTTCGGCGGGGAACCCAACGCGCAGGTCTCTCTGGTCGACGCGGCGATGCCCGGGATGCTGCCGGTGATCAACGAATACTGCGTCGAGCAGGCGGTTCGCACCGGGCTCGGCCTCGACGCGGAGATCAACCCGGTCTCGGTGTTCGACCGCAAGAACTACTTCTACCCCGACCTGCCGCAGGGCTATCAGATCTCGCAATATAGCCAGCCCATCGTGGGGCGCGGCGCGGTCGATATCGTGCTTGAGGACGGCGCCCGGCGGACCGTCCGCATCCTCCGCCTCCATCTCGAACAGGACGCGGGCAAGAGCCTGCACGACCGGGATCCCCGCAAGACATGGGTCGATCTGAACCGGGCCGGCGTCGCGCTGATGGAAATCGTGACCGAGCCCGACATGCGCTCGCCGGAAGAGGCGGCGGCCTTCATGGCGAAGCTGCGGTCGATCCTCCGTTATCTCGGCACCTGCGACGGCAACATGCAGGAGGGCTCGCTGCGCGCCGACGTCAACGTCTCGGTGCGCCGTCCCGGCGGCAAGCTCGGCACGCGCTGCGAGATCAAGAACCTCAACTCGATCCGCTTCATCCGCCAAGCGGCCGCATACGAGGCGAGGCGCCAGGTCGAGGTCATCGAGGACGGCGGCACCATCGAGCAGGAAACCCGCCTGTTCGACACCGAGCGCGGCGTCACCCGCTCGATGCGCACCAAGGAGGAGGAGCACGACTACCGCTACTTCCCCGACCCGGACCTGATGCCGCTGGAGCTGACCTCGGATTACGTCGAGCGGATCAGGGCCAGCCTGCCCGAGCTTCCGGACGCGAAGAAGGCGCGGTTCGTGGAGCGCGGGCTGTCGGACGAGGACGCCGACGTGCTGGTCGCCGACCGGGACAACGCGGAGTATTTCGAGGCGGTCGCCGAAGGCCGCGATGCCAAGACCGCCGCCAACTGGGTGATCCACGACCTGTTCGGGGCGCTCAACAGGTCGGGGCTCGCGATCGGCGAAGCGCCGGTCGGCGCGGCGGATCTCGGCGGGCTGATCGACCTGATCGAGGCCGGGACGATATCGGGCCGGATCGCGAAGGATGTCTTCGAGGCGATGTTCGAGACCGGCCAGGACCCTCGGTCCATCGTCGAGGAGCGCGGGCTGGAACAGGTCAGCGATGCCGGCGAGATCGAGGCCATCGTCGACGGCATCCTCGCCGAACGGGAAGACATGGTGGCCGAGTACCGCGCCGGCAAGACCAGGCTGCTGGGGTTCTTCGTGGGCCAGGCGATGAAGGCGACCGGGGGCAAGGCGAACCCGAAAACGGTCAACGAAATTTTGCACGCGAAGCTCGAGGGATGAGGCGAGGGAGACGGAAATGATCGATTGCTACACGTGGCCCACGCCGAACGGCCACAAGGTGCACATCATGCTGGAGGAGTGCGGCCTCGAATGGGCGGTGCATCCGATCAACATCCAGGAAGGCGACCAGTTCGAGCCCGACTTCCTCAGGATCAGCCCGAACAACAAGATGCCCGCCATCGTCGACCGCGACGGCCCGGGCGGGAAGGAGATCGCGGTCTTCGAGACCGGCGCGATCCTGGTCTATCTCGCCGACAAGACCGGCCGGTTCATGCCCGGCGAGCCGCTTGCGCGCTATGACGTGCTGCAATGGCTGATGTGGCAGATGGGCGGCGTCGGGCCGATGCTGGGCCAGGCGCATCATTTCCATTCCTACGCGCCCGAGCGGTTCGACCGCGACAGGCTGCAATACGGCATCGACCGCTACGTCAACGAAGCCAACCGCCTGTACGGCGTCCTCGAAAAGCGTCTTGACGGGCGCGACTGGGTGGCGGCGGACGAGTACACCATCGCCGACATGGCGATCTTCCCGTGGCTCCGCTACCCCGAGCGCCAGGGCGTCGACATCGAGGGCTTCCCCAACGTGAAGCGCTGGCGCGACGGGATCTGGGCGCGCCCGGCGGTCGAGCGCGCGCTGGAGACGCTGGCCGACCACGCGCGCCGCGGCCCCGGCTATTCCGACAAGGCGTGGGAGCTGCTCTACGGCAAGACGCAGGTAGCGCAGGGCGGGCCGGCTCAGTAGACGCCGGGAAATATCCGGTACTTCACCCGCGCCCGGTATTCCGCCCACTTCCCGGCGCCGTATTTCTCCGCGCACTTCCTGTCGTCGACGATCTGGCGCCAGACCAGAATCGAGACGATGAAGACGAAATAGGTCCACGCCCAGGGGTTGCCCGGGTAGCCGAAGACCAGTGCGATCGAGAGCGCCAGGAGCACTTCGCCCATATAGTTGAAGTGGCGGGCCGCGCCCCACAGGCCGCTGCACAGGATCCTGCGCTCGCCCGCCTCGATGTACCGGGGCTCGACGAGACCCAGGAACCTGCGGTCGGGCCACCGCTTGAACGTGTATTTCTGCAGGTTGGCGCCGCGCGAAATGCCCCACCCGAACAGGAACAGCGCGGTCGTCCCGATCAGCCAGGCATTCGTCCATGCCGGCGAAAAACCGGGGTCGGGATGCGCAGCCATGCCCCAAAGCGGGAGAATGTACAGCCACCCATAAACGATAAGCCCGCCCCAGAGCAGCTTGAATCCCAAATTCTCGTGGATCAGCTCGAAGGTATACAAGTGGGCGCGCTCGAAAACGAAGTAATCGAGGACATAAAAGGTGAAGAAGGCGGCGTACAGGAACACGCCGGGGTTGGAATCCTCGCCGAAGCGTTCGTAGTGGTAAACCGCGCCGGAGAGCGCGTTGATCGAGAACATCGTGCCGCCGACGGCATAGAGGGACATCCTTACGTCGAGGCGGTCGCCGAAGAACGAAAGCTCCCGGACCCGCCCGTTCCACAGGTCCAGGACGAAGTTCGTGTCTTTCCGTTTCGGCTGGCTGTAGACCGCGATAAGGGTAAAGATCGCGGCGAACACGGTTCCGCCGGCCACCGCATAGACCGAGGAGCGGTAGAACCAGTCGCGCGGCGTGCCCGTCAGCTCGAACGCCCAGACGACCAGCGCGAGGGCGAACACCAGGATGCCGTTCAGCCGGTATCTGCGGGGCCTGCCGGTCGCGGGATCGATCACGTAGCCCGGCACCCACCGTCCCGGAAGAACCATCTGCGCCAGGAAGAACGCCGCGAAGACGATGAGCGGCGTGAAGAACCCCGCGACCGCTTCCGTCTCCGAGAGCTCGAAGAGATGGGAAATGCCGAGCCAGTCGATCATGACGGCGGGCTCCTACGGGTTCGCCGCGATCAGCCTCTCGACTTCGTCCTCGCTCATCTGGAAGCGGAACTGCTCGTTGCGCATCCGCACGCGCTGGATCGAGACTTCGCGGATGGCGCGTTTCATCCGCTCGAGGTCGCCCTCGGTCCGCACCGCCCGGGCGGCGTCGGCGGCCGCGTCCTCGTAGTGGTCCTTCTCGTCGTCGTGGATGATCTTCATCGCCGCCGCGAGCTTCTCTTCCAGCGGACCGCCCGAGAGCTTCGACGCTTCGCGGAAGGTACTCGCCCCGCCGCCCTCGGTGAGCCCCATCGCGGCGACCAGGCAGGGATCGCCCGATTCGACGTATCCGCGACGCATCGCGTTGAGCCTCGCGTCCTCCGGGAGCTGCTTCGCGTCCTCCGGAGTGAGCTTTCGGCCAAGCACGAATTCGAGCACCTCCGCCAGCACCACGTAATGCTCGAACTCCTCGGTCATCATCCTGAGCGAGCCCAGCATGTCGCGCCGGTCGACCTCGCCGTCGAGCCCCCGGAAACGCTCGACGATCCCGCAGAACTCCATGTGGAGCCCGTTGGCGAACCCGTCCGTCGGGCCGTAGCCGATCACCGGGTTGAGCTCCTTGTAGACCGCCGAGCGGAGGTAATGGATGTAGTCGTCCCGGCTCGGCGGGCCGGCGAAGAAACGCCTGGTGATCTCGGCCTCGGCGTCCCAGAACGGCTTCGCGGCCCCGATCAGCGCGGCCTCACGGTCGGTCATGGCGCCCACCCCTTATCTGTGCGGGGCCGATTAAGCCACGCGGCCCTTCGAAGTCAAAGCGGGGTATAGTGCGGGGCATGGCGACCGTCGAAGCCGATATCGCGCCCGCGGCCGGGACGCGCCGCGATCTGGTCGGGATGTCGCGCGGCGAGATGGGCGCGGCACTCGCCGAGCTCGGCCTGCCCGCCTTCCGCACCAAGCAGGTCTGGCACTGGATCTACTGCCGGGGCGCGACCGGGTTCGAGGAGATGACGACGCTCGCCAAGCCGCTGCGCCGCCTTCTCGCCGAACGCTTCACGATCTCGCGGCCCCGCGTGTCGAGGGCGCAGGTCTCGGCCGACCGCACCCGCAAATGGCTGGTCGGGTTCAAGGACGGCAGCGAGGCGGAGACCGTCTTCATCCCCGAAGACGACCGGGGCGCGCTCTGCGTTTCCTCGCAGGTCGGCTGCACGCTCAACTGCTCGTTCTGCCATACCGGAACCCAGCCCTGGGTCCGCAACCTGACGGCGGGCGAGATCGTCGGCCAGGTCATGCTGGCGCGCGATGCGCTGGGCGAGTGGCCGACGGCGGAGAACGGACAGCGGCTGCTCTCCAACATCGTCCTGATGGGGATGGGCGAGCCGCTCTACAACTACGACAACGTCGTCAAGGCGATGAACATCGTCATGGACATGGAGGGGATCGCGATCAGCCGGCGGCGGATCACGCTGTCGACCGCGGGCGTGGTGCCGAGGATCGCCGACGTCGGGCGTGACCTCGGCGTCCGGCTCGCGATTTCGCTGCACGCGGTGACCGACGAGCTGCGCGACGAGCTGGTCCCGCTCAACCGGCGCTACCCGATCGCCGAGCTGCTGGCGGCCTGCCGCGACTACCCGGGCGGCCGCAACGCGCGGCGGATCACCTTCGAATACGCGATGCTCAGGGGGGTCAACGACTCGGAAGCGGACGCGCGCGCGCTGGTCCGGCTGGTGCGCGGCATCCCGGCCAAGATGAACCTGATCCCGTTCAACCCGTGGCCCGGCGCGCCCTATGAGTGCTCGACGCCCCGGGCGATCGAGCGCTTCGCCGCGATCGTCAACCGCGCCGGCTACGCCTCCCCCGTCCGCACCCCGCGCGGCCGCGACATCCAGGCCGCCTGCGGCCAGCTCAAGTCGGCGAGCGTGCGCGTGCGGGCCCGGGCGCGGGCGGGCTGAGCCGCACCCTATTCCGGGTCGGACACCGGCGCCCGCCCTTTGTCGTCATGCCCGGAATAAGTCGATTGCTGTCCGGTTTGGATTTTGCGGGCCGGGTGCAAGGCTCGAGCACAACCGGGTTTCGCTCGTCACGGCCCCACATCCCAACCCGCGACGCCATTCACCGCGAGGTCGGAGAATCACGGCACCACGAATCGGGCCAGCGAGTTCTTCAGCAACCTGCTAAGAGATCCGTCCTCGACTACGGCTCGCCCAATCGCCTCCACTGTAAGTTACGCAGTGAACGAGAACCTCCCTGGCGTTGTCGTCCACGGTAAAGGCGATAACTGCCCTTCTTCCGGCTGGTATGGCCCGCAGGCCGGGAGCGATTTCGTCGCGGATCGATCCCTTGTGCGGCGTTCGTGCCAAACTCGCGATCTCCCGGTCGATCTCCGCGAGTCTGCGCCGGGCCGCTTCGCTTCCCGCATACCCGACGATCCATCGAGCTATCGCCTCCAGGTCCTGCGCCACGAGCGGGTGGAAGCGGACTCGATACGTCATCCGGTGCGAGACGCCTCGACGGCGGCGCGGGCCGCCGAAAACGCTTGTTCGTCGTCAATGTATTCCGAACGCGCTGTCCGCATCCGCTCGCGGATTTCCTCCGCCAGGGCGGAAAGCGCCACTTCCCGCTCCCGATCGTCCTGAATCATCTGCTCGACGGCGGCGGCCACCGCGGCACTCTGAGTGGCGAAAACGCCTTCGTTCACCTTCTCCAGGAGAAAATCGTGGTGGCGACCGGTGAAGCTGAGAGTCGTCTTGACGGTCATCTGTGCCTCCAGGGTATGACTAAGTCATACAAAAGCTCGTCGGTATGCTCAAGCGTTCAATTCGAGCACCCGCGATTCTCGGTCGCGGTGCCGGGGCGGGTGCGGTCGGACGGCAAGGAGCCCTGCTTCCTCGCCGACCATGACGAATGGGAAGACCCGGACCGGGCGCGAAACCGGCTGGCTGCCGGGTAACCCGATCCGCTTCCATCCGGTCCGGCCGCGCCCTACACTCCGGCGCCTTTGGCGAGGGGAGGGGAGATGGCGGCGGACGTGAAGAAGGTGGTGCTCGCCTATTCGGGCGGGCTCGATACCTCGGTCATCCTCGGATGGCTGCAAGAGACCTATCGCTGCGAGGTGGTCACCTTCACCGCCGATCTCGGCCAGGGCGAGGAGCTCGAACCGGCCCGCCGCAAGGCGGAACAAGCGGGCGTGCGCGAGATCTATATCGACGATCTGCGCGAGGAGTTCGTGCGCGACTTCGTGTTTCCGATGTTCCGCGCCAACGCGCTGTATGAGGGCTGCTACCTGCTCGGCACCTCGATCGCGCGGCCGCTGATCGCCAAGCGCCAGATCGAGATCGCGCGCGAGACCGGGGCCGACGCGGTGAGCCACGGCGCGACGGGCAAGGGCAACGACCAGGTGCGCTTCGAGCTCTCCTACTACGCCTTCGAGCCCGGCATCACGGTGATCGCGCCGTGGCGGGAATGGGAGCTGGATTCGCGCAACAAGCTGCTCGACTACGCGGAGAAGCACCAGATCCCGATCGAGCGGGACAAGCGGGGCGAGCCGCCCTATTCGATCGACGCCAACCTGCTGCACACCTCGTTCGAGGGCCGCGCGCTGGAAGACCCCTGGGTCGAGCCCGATGAGGCGATGTTCGTCCGCACCGTCGCGCCCGAGGCCGCGCCGGACGAGGCCCGGACCGTCGAGATCGATTTCGAGCGCGGCGATCCGGTGGCGGTCGACGGCGAGGGGCTCTCCCCGGCCGCGCTCCTGCAACGCCTCAACGAGCTCGGCGGCGCGCACGGGATCGGCCGTGTCGACCTGGTCGAGAACCGCTATGTCGGCATGAAGTCGCGCGGCGTCTACGAGACCCCGGGCGGCACCATCCTCCAGGCCGCGCATCGCGGCATCGAAAGCCTCACCCTCGACCGCGAGGCGGCGCACTTGAAGGACGAGGCGATGCCGCGCTACGCCTCGCTGGTCTATAACGGCTACTGGTTCGCGCCCGAGCGCGAGATGCTCCAGGCGATGGTCGACGCCAGCCAGGAGCGGGTCACCGGCACGGTCCGCCTCAAGCTCTACAAGGGGAGCGTGCGCGTCACCGGGAGGCGGTCGCCCTGGAGCCTCTACTCCGAGGCGCATGTGACCTTCGAGGAGGACAGCGTCTACGACCAGCGCGACGCGGAGGGGTTCATCCGGCTCAATGCGCTGAGGCTCAAGCTGCTCAACCGCCGCGGCTGAAGCCCGGCCGATGGCGGCGATCTGGCGCGGCGCGTTCTGGATGGTGCTGGCCGCGCTCTCCTTCGCGGTGCTGCTGGCGAGCGTGCGGCTGCTGTCGGACACGTTTCCGACGATCGAGATCGTCTTCGTCCGCGCGCTGGTCGGCATCTTCCTGATCGTGCCGACGGTCGCCCGGAACGGGCTCGCGCGCCTGAGGACCCGGCGCCTTCCGATGCACTTCGCGCGGACCGCGTTCGCCTTCGGCGCGATGCTGAGTATGTATTACGGGCTGATCCACATCCCGGTCGGGGACGTGACGGCGCTCTCCTTCCTGATCCCGGTGTTCTGCACGCTCGCCGCCGGGCTGGTGCTGCGCGAGGAGGTCGACGCCGGGCGCTGGACCGCGACCGTGGTGGGGTTTCTCGGCGCGCTGGTCATCGTCCGGCCCGGCATGGAATCGGTCAGCCTGCCGATGCTGGCGGTGCTGCTCTCCTGCGCGTTCTATGCCGGCGCCTGGACCTCGGTGAAGTTCCTGACGACGACCGAGCCCGCCTCGGTCATCGTCTTCTACATGAACCTGATGATGCTGCCGCTGACCCTGATCCCGTCGCTCTTCGTCTGGGTCGCGCCGGGCTGGGAGGACCTGCCGGCTCTCCTGATCATGGGGATTTCCGGCTGGACCGCGCATTTCTGCCAGGCCCGGGCCTTCGCCGCCGCGGACGCCAGCGCGGTGATGCCGTTCGACTTCCTGCGCCTGCCGTTCACCGCCGGGCTCGGCTGGCTGCTCTTCGCCGAGACGATGGATTTCTGGACCTGGGCCGGCGCCGGCACGATCTTCGCCAGCACCTATTTCATCACCGTGAAGGAATCGCGGGCGCGGCGCGGGCAGGGATAGCGGTGAGCGACCGGATAGATGGGTGACAGGTTATGGATCGGGAGGCGGCCACGGGGACGGGGCGTCGGGGACCGCTTCACCTCTCCCCGTCACGGTCCGCCGGGCGGACGCGGTCGAGTTTTTCGATCCAGCGCTCCGGCAGGCCGTGCGCGCGGGCGCCCTCGCGCAGGAGGGCGATGTAGCGGGGCGACGGGTTGCCGTCGGTCTTACCGCCCGGCGCGGCGTAGGCGACCGCGCGGATCGGGCGCCCGTCGGCGTCCTCGGCGGCGAGCCACACCGGGCGGTAGTTCCCTCCGGGCACGCCTTCGGTGCTGTTCAGCCGGAGCAGCTCGCGCCTGGCGATCCGCCAGACCACGCCCCACACCTCCTCGCCGGGGCAGGGCTCGATATTGGCTGGCGCGGCCCTCCCCCTCGGGCGTCCTTCCAGGTTGAAGCGCAGGCGGTAGCCCGCGATCCGCCCGACGCGCCATTCGCGGGGATTCATGCGGCGGCGCCCCCGGAACACGTCGTCGTGCATGTTGGATCCGAAGGCGAAATACCAGATCTCCTCGTCCGGAGCGCCGTCGAGCCGCAATCCGTGCAAGCGGTACCAGAGCTTCGACAGCAGCCAGGACCGGGCGGCGGCGCGCCGCAGGATGCGCCTCAGGTTCCAGAGCATCACGTTTCGGCGGGTTCGTTGAACGTCCACTTCCAGGGGCGGATCAGCGTGGTGTCGAACAGCCCCGCCTTGCAATAGGGATCGTCCCGCGCGAAGGCGAGCACCTCGTCATACGACTCCGCCTCGATCACGAACATGTTGCCGGTCGACATCGTCCCGTCTTCGGTGACGGTCGGGCCGGCGAACTTTATGCGGTCGCGGAACCCCTCGATGTAGTCGTGCTGGGCCGGCCGGTTGGCCAGGCGCAATTCGTTGCGGCCGGGCTTGTCGATGTTGACGATCAGAAAGAGCATCTTCGGGTTCTCCCGTTCCATGGGCGCCGCCGCCGGAGCCGCGTCCCGGCCGATTGTCGCCCCGCACCCGTTCCCCGGTCCAGCCGGCCCGCGGCACAGCGGTTTGTTCCATCCTTCGCATCGACCGGAGTCCGACGCGGGCGAACGGCACTCAAGTCTCGATAGCAACATCAATAGAAATGATAGTTAGTTACACGAATATATATTTGATTCACCAATATAAGGTTGAGTATCCAACCGGTTCCTAAATCGAGACTGGGAATCGCGGCGCGGCGCCGGGCGCCGGAGAAAGGAGTTCTCGTGCGCTATTCGAGAAGGCAATTCCTCGCCACCGCCACCGCCGCGACCGCGTTGCCGGCGGCCGGATGCGTGGGCGCGCAGGGGGATCGTTCGTCCTATATCGGCCAGGTCGTGGAGCCCGGGAACCGCAACGCGGTGTTCGATTGGACGGACGCGGCGTTGCAGCAGGTGAGGGACCAGCGGCTGCCGCCTCCGAGGGCGGCCTATGTCTGCTCGCTTCCCATGGCGGCGGGATTTCTCGCCGCGAACGGCATCGTCCGGGCCTATGGCGAACCCTTCGGCATCGGCGAGGGACCCCGCGGCGCCGATCCGGAAGTCGCCTACGGCGTCGCCTTCTCGATCGCCGCGGCGGAGGCGTTCCAGCAACCCTTCCTGTTCGAGCGCATCGCCTTTCTGAACCGCTTTCCCGGGAGCGAGGCCAAGTCCCTCGGCGTCGAATGGGGCCGCGAGGCGGCCCGAAAGGTGCTCGAGATGCGCACCGGGGACGGCTCCGAGCCCAGCAAGGTGAACTACTATCTCGGCCGCTACCCCAGGCGTACCGATTGCCTGCGGTGGCGCCCCACCGGGCCGTTCTACAGCGCGAACCCCGGCCCGGCCTTCGCCTCCTTCGAACGGAGCCTCCATCCGGGGCACGGCCGGATAAGGCCGTGGACGATGACCGGCGGCGCCCAGTTCCGCGCGCCCGACTTCCACGATCCGGCAAGCCCGGAATTCGCCGAGGAATTCGACACGATCCGGCGCCTGGGCGGGGCGGACAGCGCGATCCGCACCGCCGATCAGTCCGAGATCGCGCTGTTTTGGGAGGACGGGCCCTGGGGCATCACGCCGCCCGGGCGCATGATCTATATCGGCGCACAGCTCCTGCAGCATCGCGGGCTCGGCTTCGTCGACCTCGCGCGCGCCTTCGCCCTGATCGGCATGACGCAGTGCGACGCCTCGATCTTCGCGTGGGACAGCAAGTGCCACCACGATATCGTCCGCCCGGAGAGCGCGATCCGCGTACGCGCGCCGGAGTTCGGCAATCCCGATCCGCGGGTCGCCGCGGAGCCGGGCTGGCGCAGCTTCATCCCGACCCCGGAGTTCCCGGCCTATCCGTCGGGCCATTCGACCTTCGCCGCCGCGGGCGCGGAGACGATCGCGCTGATCTACGGCCGCGACGACGTGTCTTTTTCCGGACGCTCGCCCGACCTGGTGCTGTGGCCGCGGCTGCGCGGCGTCACGCGGAGCTGGACCAGCCTGAACCGGATCGCGGAAGAGAACGGGATGAGCCGGCTTTACGGCGGCGTTCACTGGCGGCTCGACCACACCGAAGCGGTCAAGGCGGGCAGGGCGATCGCGCGGCAGGCCTTCCGGTCCACCTTTCCGCGCAGGGCCTAGCCCGGTGCCGGCGCCCGGAACCGGCCGCGGCCTGTCGATCGCGGCCGCCGCCGCCCTCGCCGCCGCCGTGGCGGATATCGCGGCGGCGCAGGAAATCCCGCTCAACTACGAGCGCCTGTCGTCGATGGAGGAGCCGCTGGCGACGGAGGTCGGCGACGTGACGCTCACCCTGACCGGCCTCGTCGACACGCCGCTCGCCGGGGATTTCGGGAACGGCGAGTCCGTCGACGCCGGGATCGTCGGCAACTTCCAGGCCGGCGCGCTGGTCCAGCTGCGGAACCGCTGGCGCGTCAGCCTCGCCTATTTCGGGCAATACGCCACGGACGAAAAGATGGGCTCCCGGCCGGACCGGCGATACGTCGACAACGCCGCGCTGGCGGTCGGCGGCGCATGGGGCACGGTCGCGGGCGGCAACGTCTCCGGCACCGTCCGCGAGAGAACCCGGCGGCGGCGCGGCGCCGGCAACGGCGCGCTCGAATTCGACGACGCGTTCGGCGGGCTCGCCGAATGGGGCGGCGGCTACACGGTCCGGCTCGGCCCCTGGGTCGTCGGCGCGGCGGTCGACGAGAACGCCGACTTCGAGGTCGGCGCGACGTTCCGGCGTCCGATCGACGACACCGATTACCGGCTGACGATCCGCTTCGGCCGGGGCGTCCATGAAGCGGCGGGCGCGGCGGCGCGCTTCGACAGCACGGCCCTCGGGGCCGTCGGAGAAGCGATCTACGGCAGCACGACGTTCGATCTCGGGATCGGCTACGAGCGCCTGACGTCGGCCGGGCTGGATGCCGTCCGGCGGTACGTCTCGGCGGGAATTCGCGGAAAGTCCGGCGTCCTCGGCTGGTCCGTGGAAGCGCATTACGGCCGGATCGGGGGAAGCGACGAGATTTCCGCGGCGCTCGGCGCCCAATACGATATCGCCCGGGGCCTGTCCGCGAATTTCGGCCTCAACCATGCGAGAGCCAGGGCCCGGGCCGGGACCGTCCGCATCGTCGACACGCGGGACACCAGAGCCATCCTCTCGCTCCGATACAGCTTCTAGAGCGGATTTCTCACGAGCGGCGGGCGCTTCTTGTGTCCAGCGCACGGGAATGATTACGCGACAAGGGTTTGCCCGCTCGCCGGCGGTTTCGGCGAAGCACGCAGTCTGTCGTTCGCCCCGTTGTCACCCCGGCCTTGAGCCGGGGTCCAGGTTTGCCCCGGACACCGATCCGGGGAAAGCCGGGCGAGAGCGGTGCCTGTGGCTCTGGACCCCGGCTCAAGGCCGGGGTGACAGGCTTGGGGTCGGCCGCGGTGCAGGCTCCTCTTCGGCCCTCGGTGAGAAATGCGGGCTAGTCACCTGAATCTAAAGTTCGCCACATAAGTTTTGATCGACGCGGAGGCAGAAGCGTTTGACGGCGGCGAGGATGTCGTCGGCCGACTTGGTCCACTTGAAGGGCTTCGGGTTTTGGTTGTGCTTGTCGATAAAGGTGCGGATGTCGTCCTCGAGCTGTCGGGTCGAGCGGTGCGCGCCGCGCTGCAACTGCTTGCGGGTGAGCTCGGCGAACCAGCGTTCGACCTGGTTGAGCCAGGACGCCGACGTTGGCGTGAAGTGGACGTGCCAGTGCGGCCGTCGCGCCAGCCAGGCCTTGACCGCGGCGGTCTTGTGGGTGGCGTAGTTGTCCATCACGATGTGGATGTCGAGCCCGTCCGGGACGTTTCGGTCGATCACCTTGAGGAAGTCGAGGAACTCCCTCGCCCGGTGGCGGCGATAGCACTTGCCGATGACGGCGCCGGTGGCGACGTCGAGCGCGGCGAACAGCGAGGTGGTGCCGTGGCGCCGGTAGTCGTGGGTGCGGCGCTCGGGCATGCCGGGCAGCATCGGCAGGACCGGCTGGCTGCGGTCGAGCGCCTGGATCTGGCTCTTCTCGTCGACACAGAGCACCAGCGCGCGGTCGGGCGGCGACAGGTAGAGGCCGACGATATCCCGCACCTTGTCGACGAAGAGGGGGTCCGAGGACAGCTTGAACGTCTCGGCCCGGTGCGGCTGCAGGCCGAACGCACCCCAGATGCGCCGGACCGTCGTGTGCGACAGTCCGGTCTCCTGCGCCATCGAGCGCAGCGACCAGTGGGTGGCGTCAGCCGGGGTGGTGGTCAGGGTCCGCTCGATCACCTCGGCGATCCGCTCGTCCGCGAGGGTCCGTGGCCGTCCCGACCGGGGTTCGTCCGACAAGCCCTCGATGCGGTCCTTGACGAAACGCCGGCGCCACTTCCCCACCGTGTGCTCATGAACGCCAAGCTCCGCCGCCACCGCCTTGTTGCCCAGACCGTCCGCGCAGCGCAGGATCATGCGGCACCGATCCGCCATCGAGCGCGCAATCCGGTGGCGGCGAACCTGACCCTCCAGGAAGGATCGTTCCTCGTCGCTCAAGACCAGAACCGCCAAGGGACGTCCCATGCCACGCGGCATCGCGATGACCTCCACGCTCATAACCGGACGACCATCATACAATGATGGCTACTTCAGTTCCAGATGACTAGTGTCCTGATCGAGAAGTTCGAGTGCATTGGCGAGGTACCCCCATCACGTCATGCCCGGACTTGTTCCGGGCATCCACGTCCCTCCGCCGCCTCGTTGGCTGCCGGCTCACACCGCGATTCCGCAAGACGTGGATGCCCGGAACAAGTCCGGGCATGACGAGAGAAGTAGGCGGGCTGGGGAGACCGTACAGCCAACACAAAACCATGCGAACTTCTCGATCAGGACACTAGGGCAATATCCGACCGGACGCGGTCTCCCCTCACCCCGGCCCTCTTCCCGCTGGGGAGAAGGAGAGTCGCGGCGCCGACCTCTCCTTGCCTTCTCCCCTCCCGCTAGCGGGAGGGGCCGGGGGAGGGCAGGCTTAGCTCGACCGGCAGGCGATCACCATCTGTTCCCGGAACCACCGGTGCCTTCGGTCGGCCTGGTAGCGCTTGTGCCAGACCATGTATTGATCGAGCGGCTCGACATCCGGCGCGAGCGGCCGCGCGGCGAGGTCGAAGTCGCGCGCCAGGCGCTCCGCGATCCTTTCCGTGTAGACGCCGATCAGGCGGTTGTCCCGCAACAGGTTGGGAACCATCAGGAAATGCGGCACCAGGATCGCGGTGTCGCGTTCTTCGCCCATGCGCGCCAGCACGAAGTCGAACGCCGCCTTGCGGTCGGCGGCGACGCTCACCACGAGATGCGGGTAGGACAGGATCGTCGCCAGGTCGAGGGAACCGCCGGTGCGGAGGATCGGGTGGTCCTTGCCGCACACGCAGGAAAATCGTTCCCGGAACATCAGCAGCGCGTCGAACCGGGCGGGAGGATCGTCGATCCAACCGAAAACCAGATCCAGATCGTCGGTGTCGAGCAGGGAAAGGGCTTTTTCGCGGTCGGCGGTGATCAGGTGAAGCGACGTGTTGGGAGTGAGCGCATGCAGCGACTGGAACAAGGGCTGTATGACCGGCAGGCCCAGCCGGTCCGGGGCGCCGATCCGGAACCGGCCGCTTGCGCTGGCGGGATCGAATTCGTCGCTGTCCGAGAGAGCGGCTTCCGTCATGCGGATGACGGCGCGGGCGTGTTCCTCCAGCTTTCGCGCCTTCGGCGTGAGGGCGAGGCCGCCCGGCGAGCGGACGAACAGCGGATCGTTCGTGACCTCGCGCAGCCTTCGCAGCGAATTGCTGATCGCCGACTGGGTGCGGCTCAGCCTGACCGCCGCGCGGCTGACGCTGCGTTCCTCGTAAAGCGCAACCAGAACCTTGAACAGGTTCAGATCGAAGTTCTTGCTCAGCATTCGCCCGCACCGCAATCTTCCAAATTGGGATCAGGTTACCTCACTATTGGTATGTATCAAAAATGAGGCCTCAAGTATTCGTTCGGTGCCGGGTTCGCCGTTCGGGAAATCGCCGCCGGTTCCCGCCGATCCGGCGGGCGGAAAATCCACCTCGGACATTGCCGATGGACGGGTCCGCCGGGCTCGGTTAGACTCACGGCGGCGCCGAGTGTCGACGAGGTCCAGATGAACAAGTCCGGTAGCGGCGACTCCAAGAACGTTCTCTACTGTTCCTTCTGCGGCAAGAGCCAGCACGAAGTCCGCAAGCTGATCGCGGGTCCGACGGTGTTCATCTGCGACGAATGCGTCGAGCTCTGCATGGACATCATCCGCGAGGAGAGCAAGACGACGCTGGTGAAGTCGCGCGACGGCGTGCCCACGCCGCGCGAGATCTGCACCGTGCTCGACGACTACGTGATCGGCCAGGACCACGCCAAGCGGGTGCTCTCGGTCGCCGTCCACAACCACTACAAGCGGCTGTCGCACGGCGCCAAGAACAACGAGATCGAGATCGCCAAGTCGAACATCCTGCTGATCGGGCCGACCGGCTGCGGCAAGACGCTGCTCGCCCAGACGCTGGCCCGGATTCTCGACGTGCCGTTCACCATGGCGGACGCGACCACGCTGACCGAGGCCGGCTATGTCGGCGAGGACGTCGAGAACATCATCCTGAAGCTGCTCCAGGCGGCGGACTACAATGTCGAGCGCGCGCAGCGCGGCATCGTCTATATCGACGAGGTCGACAAGATCTCGCGCAAGTCCGACAACCCCTCGATCACCCGCGACGTGTCGGGCGAGGGGGTCCAGCAGGCGCTCCTGAAGATCATGGAAGGCACCGTCGCCTCGGTGCCGCCCCAGGGCGGGCGCAAGCACCCGCAGCAGGAGTTCCTGCAGGTCGACACCACCAACATCCTGTTCATCTGCGGCGGCGCGTTCTCCGGGCTGGAGAAGATCATTTCCGCCCGGGGGCAGGGGACGCAGATCGGTTTCGGGGCCGATGTCAGGAGCCCGGACGACCGCGCGACCGGCGAGATCCTGCGCGGGATCGAGCCCGAGGACCTGCTGAAATTCGGCCTCATCCCGGAATTCGTGGGACGCCTGCCGGTGATCGCCACGCTGGAGGACCTCAGCGAGGACGCGCTGGTCCAGATCCTGACCCGCCCCAAGAACGCGTTGATCAAGCAGTACAGCCGGCTGTTCGAGATGGAGGAGGTGGAGCTCAACTTCACCGAGGACGCGCTCAAGGCGGTTGCGCTCAAGGCGATTAACCGCAAGACCGGCGCGCGCGGGCTGCGCTCGATCCTCGAATCGATCCTGCTCGAGACCATGTTCGAGCTGCCCGGGCTGGACGACGTGGAGGAGATCGCGATCAACGGCGAGGTCGTCGAAGGCCGCGCCAAGCCGCTCTACATCTACGCCGACCGGCTGGAGGAGAGCGGCTCGACCGCGTGAGCGGAGGCCGTCCCGAAGCCCTCCCCCGGCCCCTCCCGCAAGCGGGAGGGGAGAAGGAAGAGAGGGGTCGGCGCCGTGAATCTCCCTCTCCCCCGCGGGGGAGAGGGTCGGGGTGAGGGGGGCGGCTCGCCGCGCCCGGCCGGCGCAGCCTCCCCCGCAAGCGGGGGAGGAGTCTTCCGCCGCGATGAGTCGGCGGGGTTGAAACTTCCAGCGTTCGATCCATGTTATTCTCTCGTCCAGAGTGCCCGGTGCCGCGCCCGGCGGCGGGCCTGTTCCAACAGGTTCGGATCGCGCCATGTCAGATTCCCCGCGCCCCGTCTTCCCGCTCCTTCCGCTGCGGGACATCGTCGTCTTCCCGCACATGATCGTGCCGCTCTTCGTCGGCCGTGAGAAGTCGGTGAAGGCGCTCGAGGACGTGATGAAGGACGACAAGCAGATCCTGCTGGTCGCCCAGAAGAACGCGAGCCAGGACGACCCGGCGCCGGACGACATCCACGCGCTCGGCACCGTTGGCACGGTGCTGCAGCTGCTCAAGCTGCCGGACGGAACGGTGAAGGTGCTGGTCGAGGGGTCGCGGCGCGCGAAGATCGCCGAATTCACCCAGACCGAGGACTACTTCCAGGCCGAGGCCGAGCTGATCGACGACGCGCCGGAGGATCCGGACGAGCTCGAGGCGCTCTCGCGCTCGGTGGTGAAGCAGTTCGAGCAATACATAAAGCTCAACAAGAAGATTCCGCCGGAAGTTCTTGTTTCCCTGAACCAAATCGACGATCCCAGCAAGCTCGCCGATACCATCGCCTCGCATCTCGCGCTGAAGATCTCGGAGAAGCAGGAACTCCTCGAGACGGTCGGGGTCGAGGAGCGGCTGGAGCGCGCCTACGCCTTCATGGAGAACGAGATCGGCGTCCTCCAGGTCGAGAAGCGCATCCGCAACCGCGTCAAGCGGCAGATGGAGAAGACGCAGCGCGAGTACTATCTCAACGAGCAGCTCAAGGCGATCCAGAAGGAGCTCGGCGAGGGCGAGGACGGCCGCGACGAGGCCGGCGAGATCGAGGAGCGCATCAAGAAGACCAAGCTGTCCAAGGAGGCCCGGGAAAAGGCGCTGCAGGAGCTGAAGAAGCTGCGCTCGATGAGCCCGATGTCCGCCGAGGCGACGGTGGTCCGCAACTATCTCGACTGGCTGCTCAACATCCCGTGGAAGAAGCGCTCCAAGATCAAGCGCGACCTCGGCGGCGCGCAGCGCGTGCTGGACGAGGACCATTACGGGCTGGAGAAGGTCAAGGAGCGAATCGTCGAATACCTCGCGGTGCAGCAGCGCGTGCGCAAGGTGAAGGGCCCGATCCTCTGCCTGGTCGGCCCGCCCGGCGTCGGCAAGACGTCTCTCGGGAAGTCGATCGCCCGCGCGACGGGCCGCAACTTCGTCCGCATGTCGCTCGGCGGGGTGCGCGACGAGGCGGAGATCCGCGGCCACCGCCGCACCTATATCGGCTCGATGCCCGGCAAGATCGTCCAGGGCATGAAGAAGGCCAAGGCGTCGAACCCGCTGTTCCTGCTGGACGAGGTCGACAAGCTGGGCGCCGACTGGCGCGGCGATCCTTCCTCGGCGCTGCTGGAAGTGCTCGACCCGGAGCAGAACAACACCTTCAACGATCACTACCTGGAGGTCGACTACGACCTGTCGGACGTCTTGTTCGTGACCACCGCGAACACGCTCCGCATGCCGCAGCCGCTGATGGACCGGATGGAGGTCATCCGGCTCGCCGGCTACACCGAGGACGAGAAGGTCGAGATCGCCAAGCGCCACCTGATCGAAAAGCAGGTCAAGGCGCACGGGCTCAAGGAGGGCGAGTGGGCGATCTCGGACGACGCGCTGCGCCACCTGATCCGCTACTACACCCGCGAGGCGGGCGTGCGGAACCTCGAACGCGAGCTCGCCAACCTGGCGCGCAAGGCGATCAAGGACGTGCTGACCGGGGACCGCAAGCGGGTCCGGGTGACCAGGCGCTCGCTCGAAAAATACGCCGGCGTCAGGCGCTACCGCTTCGGCGAGGTCGAGGAGGAGGACCTGGTGGGCGTGACCACGGGCCTCGCCTGGACCGAGATCGGCGGCGAGATGCTGTCGGTCGAGGCGGTGATCCTGCCGGGCAAGGGCACCATCGCCCATACCGGCAAGCTGGGCGACGTGATGCAGGAATCGGTGCAGGCCTCGCGCAGCTACGTGCGGTCGAGGAGCGCCGAGTTCGGCATCAAGCCCACCGTGTTCGAGAAGCGCGACATCCACGTCCACGTGCCGGAAGGCGCGACGCCGAAGGACGGCCCCTCGGCGGGCGTCGCCATGTGCACCTCGATCGTCTCGGCGCTCACCGGCATCCCGGTCAGCCGGGACGTCGCGATGACCGGCGAGGTGACGCTGCGCGGCCGGGTGCTGCCGATCGGCGGGCTCAAGGAAAAGCTGCTGGCGGCGCTCCGGGGCGGGCTGACCAAGGTGCTGATCCCGCGCGAGAACGAGAAGGATCTCGCCGAGATCCCGGACAACGTGAAGCGCAACCTCGACATCGTCCCGGTGTCCACGGTCGACGAGGTCATCGCCGAGGCTCTGGTCCGGCAGCCCGTGCCCATCGAGTGGTCCCCCGAGGAGGCCGAGGCCGTGCCGCCGGCCGGCGGGGAGAGCGATGTGAGCGGGGTCGTAACCCATTAGGGGCTCCGACCCCGCCCCGACGGCGGGGTGATTCGCGAATCGGCCGAAAAACCCCGGATTCCCGCCGTTTTCTCGATTGACGCTCCAATTGTTTGCGAACACACTCGGTCACGGTCGGTGCGGACTCCAGTGCCGCATGGCCGAAATTCGACGGCTTGGGTAACGCGCTTCCAGGCCAGTTTCCTTGTCAAAGACCATGAAGGAGGCGTGAGGTGAACAAGAGCGATCTTGTCCAGTCGGTGGCGGACAGCGCCGGTATTTCGAAGGCCGACTCGGCGAAAGCCGTCGACGCGGTGTTCGACTGCATCACGGAGTCGCTGAGCGGCGGCGACGAGGTGCGTGTGGTGGGCTTCGGGACGTTCAGCGTGTCGAGGCGCGCGGCATCGACGGGCCGCAACCCCCGGACCGGCGAAACCATTCAGATAGCGGCGTCGATGCAGCCCAAGTTCAAGGCGGGCAAAGCGCTCAAGGACGCCGTCAACTAGGCCGCGACTGTCGCGGCCTCGCGGAACAAGTCGCAATCATGCCGCCGGATTGTCGGCGGCATGATTCGCGCGCGCGTTTGACGCCGATACCGGTGTCCCTCTAGGGTCCGCCGCGCGGGCGGTTAGCTCAGCCGGTAGAGCGCCACGTTTACACCGTGGAAGTCGGCGGTTCGATCCCGTCACCGCCCACCATCCTTCTCCCGTTCCCCGCAATTGTTGCCCGCCGCGGTCGGTGCGCGGGCGGAAAACCGGAAACGGCCAGAAAATGGTCTGAAAGAGAAAAAATCCCTTGACACGGGACAAGTTCTAGCCCATATTTCGCACATTCGGGAAGTGGGAATACCGGAGTCGCCCGTTCCTCTCGCACAGGGACAGGAACATGGGACGGATTCGGGGGTCCGGGAGGCGGTTTCAGGATGGAATCGGAAGGGAGAAAAAACCTCGTTGAATCCGTGACTTACCGGATGATTTTTCTTAAAAAACCATTTTCTGCTTGACTCGGGACGCGTTTTGGGGTATATTTCCTACACTACGCGAAATGGGGAAGAGGGGCGCCGGAGAGTTCGGCGCCCCTTTCCATTGCCGGGCACTCCGCCCACCCATGTGGAGGACACGATCGTGCATGCGACCGCCATCGTTACCGACGTGGCCGTCACCCGGAGCGGGCCGCCGACCGAGGGGTTCCGCGACGGGCGCCCGAGCGACAAGGTCGACCCGCGGATCGAATATGCCGCCCCCCGGTGCGGCGCGCGCACGTTCGACATTTCCGAACGGGTGTTTGCCGACGGAAATGTCGACAGGCGGGTCGAGTCGACAGAGGTCGACATTTCCGCCCGGCATCCGCAGGACACGAATGTCGACCCGGCAGCGATTTGCCTACCCGATACGACATCGATCCCGGTTCGTGCCGCGAACGCCGCCGGACGCCGGGACGCGAATGGAATCACGGTTCCAGGCAAAACGGATACGCTCCGGGCGGTTGTTGACAGCGCGGCCTCCGCCGTTCTACATCGTGGCCCGGTCCGGGGGTGTAGCTCAGATTGGTTAGAGCGCTGGCCTGTCACGCCAGAGGCCGCGGGTTCGAGTCCCGTCACTCCCGCCACGATCTCCGGTTTTCGGCCCGTCGCGATGCCGTTCGGCCGTACGGCCCCGGTTTCCCCCTCACCCCGGCCCTCTCCCCGGCGGGGAGAGGGAGAGTTGCGGCGCCGACCCTTGCCTACCTTCTCCCCTCCCGCTCGCGGGAGGGGCCGGGGGAGGGTACTCAGTCGTGAACCGATAAGTTGGGAAAATACCCTAATCCCGCCGCCGGCCGATGAAACCGTCGCGGATCGCCTTCATCCGGGCGGCCTGGGCGGCATCGAATGCGACTTCCGTCCGGGGCTCGGGATCCCAGTAACCGTGGCGGTCCATGCCGCGCACCAGCGCCGCCGAGGGACGTTCCCCCGTATAGCGGGTCTGGCGGGCATGGGTCGGGCAGTAATGGATCGACAGGCCGATCCGGCGATAGTCCGCGCCGTTCGGCTCCGACGAATGAACCGTGCATTCGTGATGGATCGAGAACTGGCCGGGCCGGAGCGGCATGTAGACAGCGCGCGTTTCGTCCACATCGCGCGTGGTCTGGCCCCGGGTCAGGATGTTGTCGGCATCGGGGCTCTCGTCGAAGGCGGTCTCGACGAGATGGCTCCCCGGGATGCAGCGGATGCAGCCCGATTCCCGGTCGGAAGGGGTGAACGCCACCCAGGCCGTCACCGTCTCCTGCGGCTCGATGCCGTAATAGTAGGTGTCGCAATGCCACGACACGTAGCCCGGATCGCGCGCCTCCTTGACGAAGAAGCTGGAGCCCCAGCACAGGATGTCGGGGCCGATCAGGTCCTCAATTGCGTCGAGGATGCGCGGGTGGCGGACGATGTCGCTGAACAGGCGGAACGGCAGATGCGATTTGTGGGCGAGGGTGGCCATGCCCTTTTCGCCGGTGTCGCGTTCGTAGCGTTCGAGGCAGTCGACGGCCGCCGCCGCCTCGTCCGCCGAAAGCCCGTCGACCGGGAAGACGAAACCGTCGCGGCGGAACCCCGCCACCTGGTCTTCGGTGAGCGCCTTCGGCACGCGCCTCTCCCCGCCACGGTGGAAACGCGGGGGAAGGTAGAGGGGGCGATTCGAACGGTCAACACGGGCGGCCCGGACGCGCGCGGCGCTGGACAACCTGCCGGGCACGCCGCCACACTCGTCCGGATTCGCAAACGGGAGGATCGGCGATGAGCGGACTTGCGGTGCACATGATCGGCAGCCTGCCGCTGCCCGACGCGGAGTCCGCGTTCCGCGCCGTGGGCAGCACGCTCGGCGCGCACATGCTCTGCCTGCCGGACGGAGAAACCGGCCGCCGGACGCGCTGGATCAGCTTCATCGCCGACCAGCTCAAGGCCCATCCCGGCCTCGAAGTGGACCCGACCGTACCGCCCTTCGATTTCACCCAGTGGGACGGCAAGGTGGTCTATACGGTGGAGCGGCTGCGCGTCCGCGAAGGGGTCGATCCGGCGGGCCTCGCCTTCGCCACCGGCTATGCCGACGACGCGATCCGCAATTACGGGATCTTCGCCCGGCTCAAGGCGGAAGGCGCGATCCCCGCCTCCGTCAAATACCAGATCTGCATGGCGCCGCCGCTCGCGATCGCCTTCAACTTCATGTCGCCCAACGCCTATGACGACTTCGTGCCGGCATACGCCGCCCATCTGCGCGACGAGTTCGGGCGCATCTCGGATGCCCTGCCGCACGACCGGATCGCCTATCAGTGGGACGTCTGCATCGAGGTGCTGATGTGGGAAGGCTATTACGGCTTGGAGGGGGACTACCGGGAACGGATCGTCGATTCCCTCGGCGCCGTCGGCGACATGGTGCCGGGCGACATCGATCTCGGCTACCACCTCTGCTATGGCAGCCCGCGCGACGAGCACCTGGTGCAGCCGAAAGACCTCGGGGTCTGCGTCGAGATGGCCAACGGCATCGCCGGCGCGGTGGGCCGGTCCGTGCAGTACATCCACATGCCCGTGCCGAAGGATCGGAGCGACGAAGCCTATTTCCGGCCGCTCGCCGACCTGGCGCTGAAGGAGGGGACGGCGCTCTATCTCGGCCTGGTGCACGAGGGCGACCCGGAAGGGAATGCCCGCAAGCTCGCCGAGGCGCGCAGGTTCGCGACCGTCTCCGGCATCGCCGCGGAATGCGGTCTCGGACGCGGCGATCCGGAAGCGCTGCCCGACATCCTGGAGCAGCACCGCCTGCTGGCCGAAGCCGGCTAGGCCGCGTTCCGGCGCCTCCGCCACTGGCTCAGGAGCACCAGCGCGAGGGCCGCGAGACCGATCAGGTAGACGATCTCCTTGGGCGGCCGGTCGATCTGCTCGACGTCGATGTCGGTGATGCGGTCGCCGAAGGTGAGCCCCGCCTTCTCGGCCGGACCGTCGAAGGCGGTGTCGGCGACCTCGTACCCGCCGCCCTCGGCCGGCTCGATCTCGGCGCCGATCCGTTGCGCCAGCGACTGCCCATCCTTCGGGGCGGGGGGCGAGATCGTGAACAGCTTGTAGCGGTCGCCGTAATCGGTCAAGCGCACGACATGGAGCCTGACCTTGCGGTCCGCCGGAATCTCGCTCGGCGCCGCCCGCACCTCGGCGATGCCGACCGAGCTGAACTCGGGATAGACCAGGTTGAGCACGAAATCCGGCCGGAAGAGCGCGACGATCACCACGATCAGGACCAGCCCCTCGTAGAGCCGGAGGCGGACCATCAGCCAGCCCTGGGTGAGCGCGCTGAACGAGAGAATCGCGATCAGCGAGACCACGAACACCATCGCCCCGTGCCAGACGCTCTCGACGCCGATGAGCAAAAGCTCCGGATTGAACACGAAGACCAGCGGCAGGATCGCGGTCCGGATGTCGTAGAGAAAGGACTGGACCCCGGTGCGCAGCGGGTCGGCGCCCGAAATGGCCGACGCGGCATAGGCCGCGAGGCAGACCGGCGGCGTCGAATCCGCCATCAGCCCGAAATAGAACACGAACAGGTGGACGGCGATCAGCGGCAGGACGAGCCCCGAGGCGTTGCCCAGCTCGACGATGACGCCGGCCATCAGCGAGGCGACGACGATGTAGTTGGCGGTGGTCGGAAGCCCCATGCCGAGAACGATGCAGACCACGGCGGTGAGCAGCAGCAGGACATAGACGTCGCCGCCCGAGATCGCCTCGACCACGCCCACCATCGCGTTGTTGAGTCCGGTCGAGGACACCGCGCCGACGATGATCCCGGCGGTCGCCACCGCGACCGCGATATTGACCATGTTGCGCGCGCCGGAGACCAGCCCGTCGTAGATCTCGCGGAACCCGTCGACGATGGCGGCGCCGATACCGCGTTCGCCGCCCCGCGCCGCGGCGACCGCGTGCTGGATCACGATGATCCCCATCAGGAGGACGATCGACCAGAAGACGGCGCTGCCTGCGGTCCAGCGCTCCACCATCAGCAGATAGATCAGCACCGCGATCGGGATCACGAAATGAATGCCGCGGAAGAACGTCCGGCGCAGATGCGGAATGTCCGCCCTGGGCAGCCCGGTCAGGCCGAGCTTCAGGGCCTCGAGATGCGATATGTAGAGCAGCGCCATGTAGCTGATCGCCGCCGGAATCGCGGCCGCGACGATGACGTCGAAATAGCTGATGCCGATGAACTCGGCGATGATGAACGCCGCCGCGCCCATGATGGGCGGCATGATCTGGCCGTTGGTCGAGGCCGCGACCTCGATCGCGCCGGCCTTGGTGGCCGGCATGCCGATGCTGCGCATGACCGGGATGGTGAAGGTCCCGGTGGTCACCACATTGGCGATCGAGGAGCCGGAGATCATGCCGGTCATGCCCGACGCCAGGATGGCCGCCTTGGCCGGGCCGCCGCGGTAGCGCCCGACCATCGCGAAGGACAGGTCGAGGAAGTATTGCCCGGCGCCGGCCTTGTCGAGCAGCGCGCCGAACAGGACGAACAGGAAAACGAAGCTCACCGAGACGTCGATCGGGATACCGAAGATCGCTTCGCCGCCGAGCCACTGATAGCCGATCAGCCGCTCCAGCGAGACGCCCTTGTGCGAGACGATCTCCGGCATCGACTGGCCGAAGATCGAATAGAGCAGGAACACAACCGCCACGATCAACAGCGGGATGCCGATGCTGCGGCGGGTCGCTTCCAGCAGCAGAAGGATGCCGATTCCGCCGATTGCCGCCTCGACCGGGAACGCGAAGTTCCAGCCGAGCAGCGAGACATCCCAATTCAGCAGGACTCCCTGCCGTTCGACCAGCCCTTCATAGCCGAGAAACAGGTAGAGCGCCGTGGCGCAGCCGAGGATCGCCAGCGCCACGTCGTAGAACGGCAGCCCCCCGCCGCGCGCCGCGCGCCTGGAGAGCGGAAACAGCAGGAAACAGAGGACCAGCCCGAACGCGAGATGCACGCCGCGCGCCGGCACGTCGACGATGATGCCGAAACCGAGCGCGAACGGCAGCGGCGAGGCGATCCAGAGCTGGTACAGCGACCACAGCGCCGCGATGCCGCCGACCAGGGCGGCCAGCCACGGCGCCATCCGGCGGCCGCCGTCCTCGAGATCTTCGAGCTTTTCCCGGAGCTTGTCCGGCGATGGCTCTCCCGCGCCGCGGCGATCCAGATCGGCCATCCGTCACCCGAACGCAATGGAGCGGGCCTCGCCCGGCAACGCCGGCGAGGACCCGCCCCGGTTGGAACTCAACGCGAAGATGCGCCGGCGCGCGGCTACATCCCCTTTTCCTTGTAGTACTTGGCGGCCCCGTTATGCAGCGGCGCCGACAGCCCGTCCTTCATCATCCGCTTGGGATCGAGGTTGCGGAAGGCCGGGTGCAGCTTGCGGAAATCGGCGATGTTCTCGAGCGCCGCGCGGGTGACCTCGTAGACCACCTGGTCGGACACGTCGGCGCTGGTGACGAAGGTCGCCATCACGCCGAAGGTCGTCACGTCGGCGGCGGTGCTCTTGTAGGTCCCCTTCGGAATGGTCGCGAACGCGTAGAAGGGGTTCGCCGAGACCAGCTTCTTCTCGACCATGCCCGCCAGGTTGATGATGCGCGCGCCGCAACCGTCGGTCGCCACCGCGACGCCGGCATTGGGCACGCCGACGGTGTAGCCATAGGCGTCGATCTTGCCGTCGCACAGCGCCTTGGACTGCTCGGTCGAGGTCAGCTCGGTCGCGAGCTTGAAGTCGCCGACCTTGGTTCCGTGCGCCTTCATCAGCACCTCGGTGGTGCCGCGCTGGCCGGAGCCCGGATTGCCGATATTGAATCGCTTGCCCTTGAGGTCGCCCCAGGAACCGATCCCCGAATCCTTGCCCACGATGATGTGGTAGGGCTCGGGATGCACGGAGAACACCGCGCGCAGCTTCTTGAAGTGGGTGACCTTTTTGGAGGTGCCGTTATAGGCGTGGTACTGCCAGTCCGACTGGGCAACCCCGAAATCGAGCTCGCCGGCGGCGATCTGCCCGATATTGTAGGTCGACCCGCCGGTCGAGGGCGCCGAGCAGCGGATGCCGTGCTTGCGGCCCTTCTTGCGTCCTTCCGCGGCCTCCTTGTGGACCAGACGGCAGATCGTGTTGCCGACGACGAAATAGACGCCCGTGGGCCCGCCCGTGCCGATGGCGATGAATTGCCGCTTCATCGCGGCGTCCGCCGAACCGGACATGCTGGCCGCAAGCCCGGCCGCGGCCACCACGGCGGCGACCGATCCCAATCTCTTAATCATGATGCCTTCTCCCTTGCTGCGGGTCCCGTCTCTCATCCCCCGAGGCAGGTTCGCCTCGACCCGGAGGGTGCAAAACGGTTATCGCAGGCTAAGTAGCGGAAGGGGGGTACGTCAAGCCGGACGGGCTGCCGTCGGATGACGTTGGAGAGCGTGCATTTGTTTGAATTTCCATCGTCATGCCCGTATAAGACCCGCAGCCGAATTGCCGCCGCGTGCGGGAGTTCCCCATGGACGCGCCGGGGCGGCGGTGAGCCGCCCGCGGAATTCAGGGAAGAGGCAGATGGCGCTCGACGCGATGCTCCTTGAATACCTGCCGATCCTGATTTTCCTCGGCATCGCGGCCGCGATGGCCGTGGCCGCGGTTGCCGCCTCGTACATCGTCGCGCGGCAGCGGCCGGACGCCGAAAAGATCTCCGCATACGAGTGCGGGTTCGAGGCTTTCGACGACGCGCGCAGCCAGTTCGACGTGCGCTTCTACCTCGTCGCCATCCTGTTCATCATCTTCGATCTGGAAATCGCCTTCCTGTTCCCCTGGGCGATTTCGCTGGGGACCATCGGAATGCTGGGCTTCTGGTCGATGGTCGTCTTCCTCGCGGTGCTGACCATCGGCTTCGTCTACGAATGGAAGAAGGGCGCGCTCGAATGGGAGTGAGCGTCAATCCGGCCGACACCGACGGCGCGATGCGGGCCATCAACTCTGAGCTGGCCGACAAGGGCTTCATCGTCACCCAGGTCGACAAGGTGATGAGCTGGGCGCAGAGCGGGTCGCTCTGGCCGATGACCTTCGGCCTCGCCTGCTGCGCGGTCGAGATGATGCACTCCGCCGCGAGCCGCTACGACCTCGACCGGTTCGGGGTGATCTTCCGCCCCAGCCCGCGCCAGTCGGACGTGATGATCGTCGCCGGGACGCTGACCAACAAGATGGCGCCCGCGCTGCGCAAGGTCTACGACCAGATGGCCGAGCCGCGCTGGGTGATCTCGATGGGGAGCTGCGCCAACGGCGGCGGCTATTACCATTACTCCTACTCCGTCGTGCGCGGCTGCGACCGCATCGTGCCGGTCGACATCTACGTCCCCGGCTGTCCGCCGACGGCCGAGGCGCTGCTTTACGGAATCCTCCAGCTGCAGAAGAAGATCAAGCGGACCAGCACCTTCGCCCGCTGACCGGCAACAACGAGCCAGCGAAACTCCTCAAGGCACGGGATGAACCCAGCGCTCATCGAACTCGGCGAATACATCGGTACGGCCTTGACGGTCGAGGGCGCCGATATCTCCCATGCCGGCGACGAGCTCGTGCTGACGGTGCCGGCGGGGGCGGTGGAGCGTACGCTGACCTGGCTCAGGGACGACGCCCACTGCCTGTTCAAGGTTCTGCTGGACATCTGCGGGGTCGACTATCCGGAGCGGGAGAAGCGCTTCGAGGTCGTCTACAACCTGCTCAGCCTGCGCCACAACCAGCGCATCCGGGTCAAGGTGCCGGTCGATGCCGAGACGCCGGTTCCCTCGGCGGTCGGCGTCTATTCCGCCGCCGGATGGTACGAGCGCGAGGCCTGGGACCTGTACGGCGTCTATTTCGCCGGAAACCCGGACCTGCGGCGGATCATGACCGATTACGGCTTCGAGGGGCATCCGCTGAGGAAGGACTTCCCGCTGACCGGCTTCGTCGAGCTGCGCTACGACGACGAACAGAAGCGCTGCACCTACGAGCCGGTGAGGCTCACCCAGGACTTCCGGGACTTCGACTTCATGAGCCCCTGGGAAGGCGCCGAATACATCCTTCCCGGCGACGAGAAGGCCGGGGAAGACGGGACCGGGGGCTAGGCGCTTGGCCGAGAGCGAAATCAAGAACCTGACGATGAATTTCGGCCCGCAGCACCCCGCGGCGCACGGCGTGCTGAGGCTCGTGGTGGAGATGGACGGCGAGGTGATCGAGCGCGCCGATCCGCATATCGGCCTGCTGCACCGCGGCACCGAAAAGCTGATCGAGCACAAGACCTACACCCAGGCCGTGCCCTATTTCGACCGGCTGGATTACGTCTCGCCGATGTGCCAGGAGCACGCCTTCGCGCTCGCCACGGAGACGCTGCTCGGCATCGAGGTTCCGGAGCGCGGCCAGTACGTCCGCGTCCTGTTCAGCGAGATCACCCGGCTCCTCAACCACATCATGAATGTCTGCGCCTTCGCGCTCGACGTGGGCGCGATGACCCCGTTCCTCTGGGGATTCGAGGAACGGGAGAAGATGATGGGGTTCTACGACCGGGTCTCGGGCGCCAGGCTGCACGCCGCCTATTTCCGGCCGGGCGGGGTGCACCGCGACCTGCCGGCGGGGCTGGCCGACGACATCGCCGCGTTCTGCGAGACCTTCCCCAAATTCATCGACGACACCGAATTCCTGCTGACCGAGAACCGCATCTTCAAACAGCGCACCGTCGATATCGGCGTGATCTCGGAGGACGACGCGCTGGATTGGGGGCTGTCGGGGCCGATGCTGCGCGGTTCGGGACTGCCCTGGGATCTGCGCAAGTCCCAGCCCTACGACGTGTACGACCGGATGGATTTCGACATTCCGGTCGGCAAGAACGGCGACTGCTACGACCGCTACCTGGTCCGCATCGAGGAGATGCGCCAATCGCTCCGCATCATCCGGCAGTGCCTCGACGAGCTGCCGGACGGGCCGGTCAAGACGCAGGACAACAAGATCTCGCCGCCCGGGCGGGCCGAGATGAAGGGGTCGATGGAGGCCCTGATCCACCACTTCAAGCTCTATACCGAGGGATACAAGGTGCCGGCCGGCGAGACCTACACCGCGGTCGAGGCTCCCAAGGGCGAGTTCGGCGTCTATCTGGTCTCCGACGGCTCCAACAAGCCGTACCGCTGCAAGATTCGCGCGCCCGGCTTCGCCTTCCTCCAGGCCACCGAGTTCATGAGCAAGGGCCACATGCTGGCCGACCTGGTCGCCATCGTGGGCTCGATGGATATCGTCTTCGGGGAGGTCGACCGGTGAGCGAAACGTTCGCGCTGACCCCGGAAAACAAGGCGAAGGCCGACGCCTTCATCGCCCGCTATCCCGAGGGGCGGCAGGCCTCGGCGGTGCTCGCAGTGCTCGACATCGCGCAGCGCCAGAACGGGGGCTGGCTGTCGCCCGAGGCGATCGAGCACGTGGCCGGCATGCTCGACATGGCGCAGATCCGGATCTACGAGATCGTTTCCTTTTACGAAATGCTGCATGCCGAGCCGGTGGGCGAGCACATGGTGCGCGTCTGCACGACGACGCCCTGCATGCTGCGCGGCAGCAGCGACATTCTCGAAGCCTGCAAGAGCGAGCTTGGTGTCGAAGTGGGCGGCACGACCGGGGACGGCAAGTTCACCCTGACCGAGTTCGAATGCCTCGGCGCCTGCGTCAACGCGCCGATCGTCTGGATCGACGACGACTACTACGAGGATCTCGATCCGGAGAAGACGGTTGCCGTCCTGAAGTCGTTCCGCGCCGGCGAGCGGCCGCAGCCCGGCTCCCAGATCGGCCGCCGGGGATCGGAACCGCTGGGCGAGTGGACCTCGCTTACCGATGTCGCGCCGCCCGGCGGCGCAGGGGAGGGCGCCTGATGGGGCTCGCGGACAAGGACCGGATCTTCACCAACCTGTATGGCCAGGACGATTGGCGGCTCGCCGGAGCGAGACGACGCGGCGACTGGGACGGCACGAAAGAGCTGCTGGCGCGCGGCCGCGACACGCTGGTGGAGGAAGTGAAGTCGTCCGGTCTCCGGGGCCGCGGCGGGGCCGGTTTTCCGACCGGGCTCAAATGGTCGTTCATGCCCAAGGAATCGGACGAAAGGCCGTCCTATCTGGTCATCAACGCGGACGAGAGCGAGCCCGGAACCTGCAAGGATCGCGACATTATAAGGAACGATCCTCATAAACTGGTTGAAGGCGCGCTGCTCTCCGGCTTCGCCATGGGAGCCCACACCGCCTTCATCTATATCCGGGGCGAGTTCTTCCGCGAGGCGGAGCGGCTGGAAGCGGCGGTCGAGGAAGCGCGCGAGGCCGGGCTGATCGGCCCCGACGCCTGCGGCTCGGGCTGGGATTTCGACCTCGTCGTCCATCGCGGCGCCGGCGCCTATATCTGCGGCGAGGAAACCGGTCTGCTGGAAAGCCTCGAAGGCAAGAAGGGGATGCCGCGGATCAAGCCGCCTTTCCCGGCCAATACGGGGCTCTACGGCTGCCCGACGACGATCAACAATGTCGAGACCATCGCGGTCGTTCCGGCGATCCTCCGCCGGGGCGCCTCCTGGTTCGCCGGGTTCGGCCGGGAGAACAACACCGGCACCAAGGTATTCTGCATCTCCGGCCACGTGAACAACCCGTGCAACGTCGAGGAGGAGATGGGTATCCCGCTCCGCGAGCTGATCGAGAAGCACGCGGGCGGGGTGCGCGGCGGATGGGAGAACCTCAAGGCGGTCATCCCGGGCGGCTCGTCGGTGCCGCTCATCCCGAAGGCGCTTTGCGACACCGCGATCATGGATTTCGACGGGCTGCGCGATCTCAAGTCGGGGCTCGGCACCGCTGCGGTGATCGTGATGGACAGCACCACCGACGTGGTCGCCGCGATCGCGCGGCTCTCCAAGTTCTACATGCACGAATCCTGCGGCCAGTGCACGCCGTGCCGCGAGGGCACCGGCTGGATGTGGCGGGTGATGGAGCGGCTGGTGCGCGGCGACGCCGAGGTCGAGGAAATCGACATGCTGCTCGCCGTCAGCTACGAGATCGAGGGCCACACGATCTGCGCGCACGGCGACGCTTCCGCCTGGCCGATCCAGGGCCTGATGCGGCATTTCCGCGACGAGGTGGAAGGCCGTATCGTCGCGCGCAAGGCCGGCCGGGAGGCAGCGGCGTAGGCGCGATGCCTGACCTTAAGAAGGTTTTTCGGGGAGATGCAGATGGCGCGCGACAATGGCCGCAAGCCAGAACGCAGGTACAAGATCGACCAGAAATTCGGATACAAGCCGGACAGCGATCCGCCCCGAACGCCGCCGACATTGGCCAAGGGCAAAGCGCCCGCGGGACGCCCCTCGGATTCGGAATCCTCTTCGGGCAGCGAGAGGCGGGCCGAACGAGGATGAAACGAGCACAGCGTAAGGTCTTGGCACCATGGCCACACTGACCATCGACGGCACCGAGATCGAGGTCGAGGACGGGATCACCGTTCTCCAGGCCTGCGAGGAAGCCGGGATCGAGATCCCGCGCTTCTGCTACCACGAGCGCCTGTCGATCGCCGGCAATTGCCGCATGTGCCTGGTCGAGATGGAGCGTTCGCCCAAGCCTATCGCGTCCTGCGCGATGCCGGTCGGCAACGGCATGGTCATCCGCACCAATACCCCGATGGTGCAGAAGGCGCGCCAGGGGGTGATGGAGTTCCTGCTGATCAACCACCCGCTGGACTGCCCGATCTGCGACCAGGGGGGCGAGTGCGATTTGCAGGACCAGGCGATGGCCTACGGGTTCGACCGCTCGCGTTTCGCCGAGAACAAGCGCGCGGTCGCCGACAAGGATTTCGGCCCGCTGGTCGAGACCCACATGACGCGCTGCATCCACTGCACGCGCTGCATCCGTTTCGCGACCGAGGTCGCCGGCGTCGAGGAGCTCGGCGCGACCGGGCGCGGCGAGCACATGGAAGTCGGCACCTACGTCGAGAAGGCGCTGACCTCGGAGCTGTCGGGCAACATTATCGATCTCTGCCCGGTGGGCGCGCTGACCTCGAAACCCTACGCCTTCAACGCGCGGCCCTGGGAGCTCGCCAAGACGGAATCCATCGACGCGATGGACGCCGTGGGCAGCAATATCCGCGTCGATTCGCGGGACGGGGAGGTGCAGCGGGTGATCCCGCTGCTGAACGAGGACATCAACGAGGAGTGGCTCTCCGACAAGGCGCGGTTCGCGTGCGACGGCCTCCGCCGCCAGCGGCTCGACACGCCCTATCTGCGCAAGGACGGCAGGTTGACGCCCGTCAACTGGGCCGAAGCGCTCGCGGCGGTCGCGGATAGGATGAACGGGACCGCGCCGGACCGGGTCGCCGCGATCGCCGGGGACCTCGCCGATTGCGAGGCGATGGCGATGCTCAAGGACCTGTTCGGGACCCGCGGCTCGCGGCATATCGACGCGCGGCAGGAGGACGCGAAGCTCTCCTCGGGCGCGCGCGCGGGCTACCTGTTCAACACGACCATCGCGGGCGTCGAAGACGCCGATGCCTGCCTGATCGTGGGCGCCGATCCGCGCCGGGAGGCGCCGCTGGTCAACGCGCGGCTGCGCAAGCGCCATGCGATGGGCGGGTTCCCGGTCGGCCTGATCGGGGAGCCGGTCGATCTCACCTTTCGCTACGACCATCTCGGCAACGATGCCGCGCTGCTGGCCGACATCGCCGCGGGCAAGCACGCTTTCTGCGCCGTCCTGGACGCGGCGGAGAGGCCGATGATCGTGCTCGGTGAGGGGGCCTTCGCCCGCGCCGACGGGGCGCGAATCCTCGGCACCGCCCGCGCCATCGCCGAACGCTTCGGCATGGCGGAGGAAGGATGGAACGGGTTCAACGTGCTGCACCGCGCCGCCGCGCGGGTCGGCGCGCTCGATCTCGGCTTCGTGCCGGGCGAGGGCGGGAGGGACGTCGAGGGGATTCTCTCGGGCGCGGAAAGCGGCGAGGTCGAACTGGTCTATCTGCTGGGCGCCGACGAGATCGACACCTCCAGACTGGGCGAAGCGTTCGTGGTCTACCAGGGCCACCACGGCGACGCCGGCGCGATGCGGGCCGACGCGATCCTCCCCGGCGCGGCCTACACCGAAAAGGAGGCGACCTACGTCAATCTCGAGGGCCGGCCGCAGCGCACCGCCCGGGCGGTGCATCCGCCCGGCGAGGCGCGCGAGGACTGGCGTGTCGTCCGCGCGCTGTCGGAAGCCCTCGGCAGGCCGCTGCCCTGCGATACGGTCGATCAGGTCCGCGCCCGGATGGCGGAGATGAATCCGGTCTTCAGGGGTATCGGATCGGTCGAGGCAGCCGCGTGGGAGCCTTTCGGCGAAGACGGGAGTCCCGATACCGGACCGTTCGAAACGGTGATCGGCAATTACTACATGACCGATCCGATCTCGCGGTCGTCGGAGACCATGGCGGCATGCACGCGTGCCTTCCTCGCGGCCCCGCAAGCGATGACTGGCACCGATGGATAGCTTCATCGACATCTATGTCTGGCCGACGGTCCTGATCGTCCTTTCGATCGTCGCCATTATCGTGCCGGTTCTCACCGGCGTCGCGTACATGACCTATGCCGAACGCAAGGTCATCGCCGCCGTGCAACTCCGCAAGGGCCCGAACGTCGTCGGTCCGCTCGGCCTTCTCCAGCCGGCCGCCGACGGCCTCAAGCTGCTGTTCAAGGAAACCATCCTTCCGGTGGGCGCGAACCGGGTGGTGTTCCTGCTGGCGCCCATGCTGACCTTCATTCTCAGCCTGGTCGCCTGGGCGGTGATTCCCTTCGACGAGGGCTGGGTGCTCGCCGACATCAATGTCGGCATCCTCTATCTGTTCGCCATCTCCTCGCTGGGGGTGTACGGGATCATCATGGCGGGGTGGGCGTCGAACTCGAAATACGCCTTTCTCGGCGCGCTGCGCTCGGCCGCCCAGATGGTGTCCTACGAGGTGGCGATCGGCTTCATCATCATCAGCGTGCTGCTCTGCGTCGGCTCTCTGAACCTGAGCGAGATCGTCAAGGCGCAGGAAGGGCTGTGGTTCTGCATCCCGCTTCTGCCGATGTTCGTGATGTTCTTCGTCGCGACGCTCGCCGAGACCAACCGCGCGCCCTTCGACCTGCCCGAGGCCGAGGCCGAGCTGGTTGCCGGATACAACGTCGAATACTCGTCGATGACCTTCGCGCTCTTCTTCCTCGGCGAATACGCCAACATGATCCTGATGAGCGCCATGACGACGGTGCTGTTCCTCGGCGGCTGGCTGCCGCCGATCGACGTGGCGCCGTTCAACTGGATCCCGGGCGTCATCTGGTTCGGCGCCAAGGTGGCGTTCTGCCTGTTCGTCTTCCTCTGGATCCGCGCGACCTTCCCGCGCTACCGCTACGACCAGCTGATGCGGCTCGGCTGGAAGGTGTTCCTGCCGGGCTCGCTGCTCTGGCTGGTGCTGGTCGCCGGCTATCTCGTGGCCACGGGCACCGCGCCGGTGGGAGTGAGCTGATGGCCCTGCTCGACCGCTCCGCCCGGGCGCTGTTCCTGACCGAGCTGCTCTCGGGGATGGCGCTCACGCTGCGCTATTTCTTCAAGCCCAAGGTGACCGTCAACTATCCCTTCGAGAAGGGCCCGCTGAGCCCGCGTTTCCGGGGCGAGCATGCGCTTCGGCGCTATCCCAACGGCGAGGAGCGCTGCATCGCGTGCAAGCTGTGCGAGGCGATCTGCCCGGCCCAGGCGATCACCATCGAGGCCGAGCCGCGCGCCGACGGCAGCCGGCGGACGACGCGCTACGACATCGACATGACCAAGTGCATCTATTGCGGCTTCTGCGAGGAAGCCTGCCCGGTCGATGCGATCGTGGAAGGGCCCAATTTCGAGTTCGCGACCGAGACCCGCGAGGAGCTGATGTACAACAAGGAGAAGCTCCTCGATAACGGCGACCGCTGGGAGGCGGACCTCGCCGCCAGGCTCAGCGCGGACGCGCCGTACCGCTAGGGGCGTCCGATGATCGTCCAGACCGTCGCCTTCTATCTCTTCGCGGCCGTGACCGTGGCCGCCGGCGTGATGGTGATCTCGGCGCGCAACCCGGTGCATTCGGTGCTGTTCCTGATCCTCGCCTTCTTCAACGCGGCCGGGCTGTTCGTCCTGATGGGCGCCGAGTTCATCGCGATGGTGCTGGTGATCGTCTATGTCGGCGCGGTGGCGGTCCTGTTCCTGTTCGTGGTGATGATGCTCGACATCAACTTCGTCGAGCTGCGCCAGGGCTTCCTGCAATACCTGCCGATCGGGGCGCTGATCGGGATCGTCCTGATGGCGGAGCTGGTTCTCGTGTTCGCCGGCTGGGCGTTCGCCCCGGACGACACCGTGGCGCGCGCGTCGCCCACGCCTCCGGCGGCCGAGGTGACCAATACCCATGCGCTCGGGAACGTCCTCTATACCGACTACATCTACGCTTTCCAGGCCGCCGGCGTGATCCTGCTGATCGCCATGATCGGCGCCATCGTGCTCACCCTCCGCGCCCGCGAGGGGGTGCGCAAGCAACGGATCGGCGACCAGCTGAGGCGCGGACGCGCCGATGCGGTCGAGCTCAAGAAGGTCGAGCCCGGGAGCGGCGTCTGACGTGGTCGGTCTCGCGCATTACCTGACGGTCGCGGCGATCCTGTTCACGCTCGGGATCTTCGGCATCTTCCTCAACCGGAAGAACGTGATCGTCATCCTGATGTCGATCGAGCTGATCCTGCTCTCGGTCAACATCAATCTCGTCGCCTTCTCGGTCCATCACCAGGACCTGGTGGGCCAGGTCTTCGCGCTGCTCGTGCTCGCCATCGCGGCGGCGGAGGCGGCGATCGGGCTCGCCATCATCGTCGTCTATTTCCGGAATCGCGGCTCCATCGCGGTCGAGGACATCAACCTGATGCGGGGCTAGCGCGTGCTCTATTCGCTTGCCGTCTTCCTGCCGCTGATCGGAGCCGTCGTCGCGGGGCTCTTCGGGCGGCTGATCGGCGACCGGGCCTCGCAATACGCGACCTGCGGGGCGCTGATCGCCTCGGCGGCGATCTCGATCCTGATCCTCTACGAGGTGGCGTTCGGCGGCGAGCCGAGGACGATCGTGCTGTTCTCCTGGATCACCTCGGGCACGTTCGACGTCGTCTGGTCGCTCCGCTTCGACCAGTTGACGGCGGTGATGGTCTTCGTCGTTTCGGTGGTCTCGGCCTGCGTCCACGTCTACTCGATCGGCTACATGCACCACGACCCGTCGATCCCGCGGTTCATGGCGTATCTCAGCCTGTTCACCTTCTTCATGCTGGCGCTGGTGACCGCGGACAACCTTCTCCAGCTCTTCTTCGGCTGGGAAGGGGTAGGGCTCTGCTCCTATTTCCTGATCGGGTTCTGGTACGACCGGCCGGCCGCCAACGCGGCCGCGATCAAGGCCTTCATCGTCAACCGGATCGGAGATTTCGGTTTCGCGCTCGGTATCCTGGGCGTGTTCGTGGTCTTCGGCTCCATCGAGTTCTCGACGATCTTCTCCGCCGCGCCCGACAAGGCGGAGGCGACGATCTCCTTCCTCGGCTACGAGGCGCACGCGCTGACCGTCCTCTGCATCCTCCTGTTCATCGGCGCGATGGGGAAATCGGCCCAGCTCGGCCTCCACACCTGGCTGCCCGACGCGATGGAAGGCCCGACCCCGGTGTCGGCGCTGATTCACGCGGCGACGATGGTCACCGCCGGTATCTTCCTTGTCGCCCGAATGTCGCCCTTGTTCGAGTATTCGACGACCGCGTTGACTGTGGTCGTCGTGGTCGGCGCCGCGACGGCGTTTTTCGCCGCGACGATCGGGCTCTGCCAGAACGACATCAAGCGGGTGATCGCCTATTCGACCTGCAGCCAGCTCGGCTACATGTTCTTCGCCTGCGGCGTCTCGGCCTACTCGGCCGGCATCTTCCACCTGATGACCCACGCCTTCTTCAAGGCGCTTCTCTTCCTCGGCGCGGGCTCGGTGATCCACGCCATGTCGTCGGAACAGGACATGCGCAGGATGGGCGGCCTTTACAGCCTGATTCCGCTCACCTACGGGCTGATGTGGGTCGGCAGCCTGGCGCTGGCGGGAATCCCGATCTTCGCCGGCTTCTACTCCAAGGACGTGATCATCGAATCGGCGTTCGGCGCGCACACGATCGCCGGCGACTTCGCCTTCTGGGCCGGCATCGCGGCGGCCTTCATGACCGCATTCTATTCGTGGCGCCTGCTGATCATGACCTTCCACGGCGTGGCCAGGGCGGACGAGCGCACCATGGCCCATGTCCATGAATCGCCGAAATCCATGACCGTGCCGCTGATCGTGCTCGCCATCGGCGCGACGTTCTCCGGAATGCTGGGCTACCGCTACTTCGTGGGCGACGGGCTCCAGGCGTTCTGGGGCGATTCGATCTTCGTCCTTCCGGGCCACGACGCGCTGGAGAACGCCCACCACTCTCCGCTCTGGGTCATCGCCCTGCCGATCGCGGTCGCGGTCGCCGGGATCGCGCTCGCCTACTGGTTCTACATGTTCCGGCCCGGCCTGCCGGGCGAGCTCGCCGGCAGGTTCGGCGCGATCTACCGCTTCCTGCTCAACAAGTGGTACTTCGACGAGCTCTACGACTGGCTGTTCGTCCGACCCGCGCACCGGGTCGGGCGCGGCCTCTGGAAGGAAGGCGACGGCACGCTGATCGACGGTCTCGGCCCGGACGGGCTGTCGGCGGTCGCCCGCGTGCTGGCGCGCCGGGTCAGCATGCTGCAGTCGGGCTACGTCTATCACTACGCCTTCGCGATGCTGATCGGCGTCGCCGCGTTCGTGACCTGGTACCTCTACGCGCAGGGTTAGGGGGAAGCGGGCGTGACCGACTGGCCGATCCTGAGCCTGGTGATCTTCCTGCCGACGGTGGGCGCGCTGTTCGTCTTCCTGGTCCGCGGCGACCGGGGCACCGTGGCGCGCAACGCGCGGATGACCGCGCTCTGGACCTCCCTGATCGTCTTCGTCCTGTCGCTCGGACTCTGGATCGATTTCGACACTTCGACGGCCGCGTTCCAGTTCGTCGAGCGCGCCGACTGGATTCCCATCCTGGGCGCGAGCTACCACCTCGGCGTCGACGGCATCTCGATGCTGTTCGTGATCCTGTCGACCTTTCTCACCCCGCTCTGCATCCTGGCGAGCTGGGAAGCGATCCAGACCCGCGTCAAGGAATACATGATCGCTTTCCTGCTGCTCGAGACCTTCATGGTCGGGATGTTCTGCGCGCTCGACTTCGTCCTGTTCTACATCTTCTTCGAGGGCGTGCTGATCCCGATGTTCCTGATCATCGGCGTCTGGGGCGGCGCGAACCGGGTCTACGCCGCGTTCAAGTTCTTCCTCTACACGCTCACCGGCTCGGTTCTGTTGCTGGTCGCCATCATGGTGATCTACTACGACGCCGAGACCACCGATATCGTCGAGCTCCTCAAGATCGGCTTCGATCCGGACCTCCAGATCTGGCTCTGGCTCGCCTTCTTCGCGAGCTTCGCGGTCAAGGTGCCGATGTGGCCGGTCCACACCTGGCTGCCCGATGCCCATGTCGAGGCTCCGACGGCGGGTTCGGTGATCCTCGCCGGCATCCTCCTGAAGATGGGTGCATACGGCTTCCTCCGCTTCTCGCTGCCCATGCTCCCGGTCGCGAGCGATTTCTTCGCGCCGCTGATCTTCACGCTGAGCGTCATCGCGATCATCTACACCTCCCTCGTCGCGCTCGCGCAGGAGGACATGAAGAAGCTGATCGCCTACTCGTCGGTCGCCCATATGGGGTTCGTCACGATCGGAATCTTCACCGTCACGACACAAGGTATGGAAGGCGCGATCGTCCAGATGCTGAGTCACGGCGTGATTTCCTCCGCCCTGTTCCTCTGCGTCGGCGTGGTCTACGACCGGCTGCACTCGCGCGAGATCGCGCGCTATGGCGGGCTGGTCCACCGGATGCCGGTCTACGCCGCGGTGTTCATGGTGTTCATGCTGGGATCGGTCGGGCTGCCCGGGACCAGCGGCTTCGTGGGCGAATTCCTGGTTCTGGTCGGCGCTTTCCAGGTCAACACCTGGCTGGCGCTGCTCGCCACTACCGGCATCGTCCTGGGCGCGGCCTACATGCTTTACCTGTACCGCAGGGTGATCTTCGGCGAGCTCACCAAGGAAGACCTCAAGACGATGACCGATCTCAGCCGGCGCGAGATCGCGGTCTTCGCGCCGCTCGTCGCCGCCACGCTGTGGATGGGCATCTGGCCGGAGCCGTTCCTCGATGTGATGCACGCCTCCGTCGCAAACCTGATCGAGAACTACGAGGTCGCGCTCAAGGCCGCGAACGCGGTCACGGTGGCGGGAAGGTAAGGGCCGGGAAATGACCAGCGCGCTGCCCGACCTCGCCTTGATCCTGCCCGAGCTGATCCTCGTCTGCGGCGCGATGGCGCTGTTGATGCTCGGCGTCTTCACCGGCGACCGTTCCTACCATTCCGTGAGCTGGATCTCGGTTTTCGTCATCCTCGGGGCGGGTGTATCGGCGAGCGCGACGACGGAACTCCGGACCACGCTGTTCGGCGATCAGTTCGTCGTCGACGCCTTCGGCCACTTCATGAAGTGGCTGGTGTTCATCGGCTCGGCGCTCGCCATCGTCATGTCCTTCGGATACAACCGGCGCGAGCAGATCGGCCGGCCCGAATACCCGATCCTGATCGTCTTCGCGACGCTCGGGATGTCGATGATGATCTCGGCGAACGACCTGATCTCGCTTTACGTCGGACTCGAGCTGCAATCGCTCGCGCTCTACGTGATCGCCGCGTTCAGGCGCGATTCGGCGCGGTCCTCGGAGGCGGGTCTCAAGTATTTCGTTCTCGGCGCGCTGTCCTCCGGCATGCTGCTCTACGGCTGCTCGATGGTTTACGGCTTCGCGGGCTCGACCAATTTCGAGACCCTGGCGGGGCTGTTCGCCCGCGCCGACGCGCCGCCGGCGATCGGCGTGATCGTCGGGCTCGTCTTCGTGATCGCCGGGCTCGCCTTCAAGATCTCGGCGGTTCCCTTCCACATGTGGACGCCGGATGTCTATCAGGGCGCTCCGACGCCGGTTACGGCGTTCTTCGCCGTCGCCCCGAAGGTCGCGGCGATGGCGCTCTTCGTCCGCGTTCTGGTCGGGCCGTTCTTCGACCTGTTTCAGCAATGGCAGCAGATCGTCGTCTTCATCGCGATCCTCTCGATGGTCCTCGGCTCGCTCGCGGCGATCTGGCAGACCAATATCAAGCGGCTGCTCGCCTACAGCTCGATCGGACATGTCGGGTTCGCCCTGGTCGGGCTGGCGGCCGGGAGCACCGACGGCGTGCGCGGCATCGTGATCTACATGGCGGTCTACGTGGTGATGACGGCGGGGACCTTCTGCTGCGTGCTGGCGATGCGCCAGAACGAGCGCATGGTGGAGAACCTGTCGGATCTGGCGGGACTTTCCCGCAATGCGCCGCTGCTGGCGCTCGCGCTCGCGATCTTCATGTTCTCGATGGCGGGGATCCCGCCGCTCGCCGGATTCTTCTCGAAGCTCTACGTCTTCCTAGCCGCCATCGACGCGGGGCTCTACACCCTGGCGGTGATCGGCGTGCTGACCAGCGTGATATCGGCCTTCTACTATTTGAGGATCGTCAAGATCATGTATTTCGACGAGCCGGCGGAGGCGTTCGACAAGCCGATGGGGCGCAGCCTCGCGGCGATCGTCGCGGTGTCCAGCGTGCTGGTCGTCGCGTTCATCGCCTTTCAGACGCCGATCGTGCGGGCCGCCGAGGTCGCGGCCGCCGTGCTGTTCTTCTCCTGACCGGCCGGTGGCCTATCCGGACGGCTACCGGCTCGTCAGCCTCCAGCGGATCGACAGCACCAATGCGGAGGCGCTTCGACGCGCCGCGGAGGGAGCGCCGCACGGCACCGTCATCATGGCCGAGGAACAGACCGCGGGTCGCGGCCGGCGCGGCAATCGCTGGCTTTCGGCGCCCGGCAACCTCTACATGACGATTCTCGTCCGCCCGCCCGAGGAATGCGCGTTCGCCCAGCTTTCCTTCGTCGCCGCGGTTGCGTTGGGGGAGGCGATGGACCCGGAAACGGACTTCCGGTTCAAATGGCCCAACGACCTGATGGTGGGAGGGCGCAAGATCGCCGGCATTCTGATCGAAGCGGACGAAGGGGCGGCGGCGGTGGGTATCGGGGTCAATACCGCCCGAACCCCGGAACGGGTGCGGGAAACGGCGGCCGATCTGGGAGGACGCCGCGATGCCGCCGCGCTTTCCGCCAATGTCTGCGAGACGTTCGACCGCTGGTATCGTCGCTGGCTGGTGAAGGGATTCGGGCCGGTCCGCGAGGCCTGGCTCGCCCGCGCGACCGGCCTGGGCGGGCATGTCACGGCCCGGTCGGGAGACAGAACGCTCAGCGGCCGTTTCGAGCGGTTGACGGCGGAAGGGGCGATGGTGCTTGTAGATTCGAGCGGGAGGGAGCGTGAGATCGCCGCGGGCGAGGTTTTCTTCGGGAGGCGCGCGTGCTGCTGACCATCGATTCCGGCAACACCAATATCGTCTTCGCGCTCTATGACGGCGAGGAACAGCGCGGCGTCTGGCGCAGTTCGAGCGATGCGAAGCGCACCGCCGACGAATATGCGGTCTGGCTGAGCCAGCTGATGTCCCTGCGCGGCCTGTCGGCGGGCGACGTCGATGCCGCGATCGTCGCCACCGTCGTTCCCCAGGCGCTGTTCAGCCTGCGGATCCTTTGCCGGAGCTATTTCGACTGCGACCCGCTGGTGGTAGGGGAGCCGGGGGTAGAGCTCGGAATCGGCGTCCTTGTCGACAGCCCGTCGGAGGTGGGCACGGACCGGCTGGTCAACGCCGTCGGCGCGCACGAACGCTTCGGCGGGCCGCTCATCGTCATCGATTTCGGCACCGCCACGACCTTCGATATCGTCGACGGAGACGGCAGCTATGTCGGCGGCGTGATCGCGCCCGGGATCAATCTTTCCCTCGATGCGCTCCACGCGGCCGCCGCGCAATTGCCGCGCGTCGCCGTCCGCCGTCCGCCCAGCGTGATCGGCAAGCGGACCGTGCCGGCCATGCTGTCGGGCGTCTATTGGGGCTATGTCGGGCTGATCGAGGGCCTGGTCGCCCGTATCGTCGAGGAATACGGCACCGGGATGAAAGTCATCGCGACGGGCGGTCTCGCCCCCCTGTTCGCCGAGGGGACGGAGATAATCGGAGACGTCGATCCCGAAATGACGCTGCGCGGCCTGGCGTCGATCTGGCGGCGGAACGCGACCGCATGACGGGCGCCGGAGATCCGTTCGTCCCGGGCGCGGACGAGCTTCTGTTCGTGGCGCTCGGCGGCGCCGGCGAGATCGGCATGAACCTCAATCTCTACGGCTGCGGCGGGCGCTGGCTGATGGTCGATCTCGGGATCGGTTTCGGCGACGAGTCGACGCCGGGCATCGACGTCCTCGTACCCGATCCCGGCTTTATCGCGGAACGCCGCGCCGCGCTCGAAGCCATCGTGCTGACGCATGCGCATGAGGACCATCTGGGCGCGGTAACGACCCTCTGGCCAAAGCTGCGTTGCCCGGTCTACGCCTCTCCATTCGCCGCGGCGGTCCTTCGCCGGAAGCTCGCGGAGGCCGGCCTCGACGAGGTGCCGCTCCGCATCGTCGCGCCGAACGAGCGCTTCGATGCCGGCCCGTTCGAGGTCGAGTATTACACGGCCGCGCACTCGATCCCCGAAGGCCATGTCCTGGCGATCCGCACGAAGGCGGGACTCGCCGTCCATGCGACCGACTGGAAGCTCGACCCCGCGCCGCTGGTCGGCGCGGAGACCGATATGGACGGCCTGCGCGCTCTCGGCGCCGAGGGCGTTCGGGCTCTCATGATCGATTCGACCAACGCCATGGTGGACGGTCGCGCCGGCTCCGAGGCGGCGCTCAGGGAAAGCCTGACGAAGATCGTCGCCGAATGCGCCGGGCGCGTCGCGGTCGCCTGTTTCTCGAGCAATATCGCGCGGATCGAGACCATCGCCCATGCGGCGGCGGCCAACGACCGCCAGACCTGCCTCGTCGGCCGCTCCATGTGGCGCATGGTGGAGGCCGCCAGGGAGACCGGATACCTTGCCGACACGGAGCCCTTCCTGACCGAGCACGACGCCGGATACCTGCCTCCCGAAAGGGTGGTGATGGCGGTGACCGGAAGCCAGGGAGAAAGGCGCGCGGCGTTGACCCGGATCGCCGCCAACGACCATCCGGCCGTGGCGCTGGAACCCGGGGATACGGTGATCTATTCGTCGCGGCAGATCCCGGGCAACGAGCTCGCGATCGGCCGGGTGCAGAACCTGCTCGCGCGGCAGGGCATCGAGGTGATCGTGGACGGCGCCCGCCACACCCATGTTTCCGGCCATCCCGCCCGCGAGGAGCTGCGGGCCCTCTACGATTGTCTCAAGCCCGCTTGCGTCGTGCCGATCCACGGCGAGGCCCGGCATCTGTTCGAACAGGTCGCGCTGGCGCGGGAAGCCGGCGTCGCCGATGGGTTGGTGGCCGAGAACGGCACCCTGGTCAGGTTGATCCCGGGCCCGTTGGAACGGGTGGGCTCGGTCGAGACCGGACGGCTCGGCGTCGACGGCAAGCAGCTGGTGCCGCTGGACGGCCACACGGTCCGCGCGCGCCACCGGATCGGCGTCGCGGGTTCGGCGGTGGCGACAGTGGTCCTCGACCATCGCGGCCGGCTGGCCGCCGACCCCATGGTCACCCTGCACGGCGTCACCGAGCCCGAGGGCGCGGAGGAGATCGAGGACGACGCGATCGACGCCTTGATGGATGCCGTCGAGGACCTGCCCCGAAATGCGCGGCACGATGACGAGAGCGTCGTGAAGGCCGCCCGCGGCGCGCTTTCCGGCACGCTCCGGCGGGCGACGGGCAAACGCCCGGTGACCCAGGTTCACGTCGTGAGGGTTTGAACGGACGCCGTCTCGATGAACTGGTTCTCCGGCATCGTCGTCTTCCTCGTCCTCTGGTGGCTGGTCTTTTTCGTCACGCTTCCGTTCGGGGTTCGTTCGGCCTACGAAGCCGGCGAGACGGTCGGCGAGGGTCACGCGGATGGCGCGCCGGTCAGACCCCGCCTGTGGTTGAAGGCCGGCGTGACCACGATCGTCACGGCGGTTCTCTGGGGGATCGCATACTGGCTGATCGCCTCCGACGTGATTTCGTTCCGCGGTTGAGTCCGTGTCCTACTGCGACATCGCGCCCGGCCACCCGTTTCACGGCCCGTACCACGACAGCGAGTACGGCTTTCCAGTGCGCGGCGACGCGGTTCTGCTGGAACGCCTCGCGCTCGAGATCAACCAGGCCGGCCTTTCCTGGCTCACCATCCTCAAGAAGCGCGAAGCCTTCTTCGCCGCCTTCGAGGGCTTCGACGTCGACCGGGTCTCCGGCTACGGCGAAGCCGACAAGGCGCGCCTTCTCGCCGATGCCGGCATCGTGCGCAACCGCCTGAAGGTCGACGCCGTGATCCACAACGCCCGGGTCGTCCAGGGGTTGATCGCCGAACACGGCTCTTTCGCCTCGTGGCTCGATTCGAAGCACCCGCTGTCGAAAGAAGACTGGGTAAGGCTGTTCAGGAAGACCTTCCGCTTCACCGGCGGTGAGATTACCGGCGAATTCCTCATGAGCACCGGCTACCTGCCCGGGGCGCACGAGGAACGCTGTCCCGTCTACCACGAGATCATGGCGTTGAAACCGCCCTGGAGCGCAATCTGACGTGCGGCCAACGGACGAATATGCCATGATCGCCCCCGCCGTCGGGTAACCGCGACCGCGAGAGCGCCCGGGAAGTCCATGCAACGATTGGAGAGTGGTGGCAGTGGCGGCGGATGACGCGACGGCGCGCCTCGCGCTCACCGAAATCTGCAAGACCTTCCCCGGCGTGGTCGCGAACGACGCCGTCTCCCTCACGCTCAGGCCAGGCGAGATCCACGCGCTTCTCGGCGAGAACGGGGCAGGCAAGTCGACTTTGGTGAAGATCGTCTACGGCGTCTTGCGCGCCGATTCGGGCGAGATGCGCTGGAACGGAGAGCCCGTCCAGGTCGCATCCCCGGCCCAGGCGCGCAGGCTCGGCATCGGCATGGTGTTCCAGCACTTCTCCCTGTTCGACTCGCTGACCGTGGCGGAAAACATTGCGCTCGGCATCGACGAAAAGGTGCCGATGCGCGACCTCACCGAGCGAATCGGCGAAGTGTCGGCGCATTACGGGCTCGCGCTGGATCCCGGCCGGCACGTGCACACGCTGTCCGTCGGCGAGCGCCAGCGGGTCGAGATCGTCCGCTGCCTGTTGCAGAACCCGAGCCTCCTGATCATGGACGAGCCCACCTCGGTGTTGACCCCGCAAGAGGCCGACCGGCTGTTCGAAACCCTGCGCCAGCTCGCCTCCGAAGGCGTCACGGTGCTCTATATCTCCCACAAGCTGGAAGAGATCCGGGCGCTGTGCGAGGCGGCGACCGTGTTGCGAGGGGGGAGGGTGGTCGCGACCTGCGATCCGCGCGAGGAGACCGCGCGGAGCCTGGCCCAGATGATGATCGGCGGCGAGCTCGCGACCCCTGCCCGGGGCGGGGAGGAGGCGGGCGACGAACGTCTCGCCGTAAGGAACCTCTCGCTCGAACCGGACCATCCCTTCGGCACGCCGGTCCGCGATGTGAGCCTGGCCGTCCGCGCCGGCGAGATCCTGGGGATCGCGGGGGTCGCCGGAAACGGCCAGCCGGAGCTTCTGGCCGCGTTGAGCGGGGAGACGCTGTGCCCCCGGGCCGACTCGATCCTGCTCGACGGCCGGCCGGTCGGCCGCCTGGGTCCCAGGGCCCGCCGCGCGCGCGGCGTCTGCGTCGTCCCGGAAGAACGTCTGGGCCAGGGCACGGTGCCCGAGATGACGCTTTCCGAGAACGGCTTCCTCAGCGCCTACCTTCGGAACGGAATGCTCCGCCACTGGCTCCTCCAGCTGCGCGCCATGTCCCGCTTCGCGTCGGACATCATCGAAGCCTATAGCGTGATGGCGCCGGGACCGGCGGCGGCGGCGGGGAGTCTGTCGGGCGGCAATCTGCAGAAATTCATCATCGGGCGGGAAATCCTCCAGGAACCCGAGATCCTGGTAGCGGCGCATCCGACCTGGGGAGTCGACGCCGGGGCGGCGGCGGCGATCCAGCAGGCATTGCTGGACCTCGCCAGGGCGGGCGCGGCGGTGCTGGTCGTTTCCCAGGATCTCGACGAGCTGTTCGCGATCAGCGACCGGCTCGCGGTGATCTGCGAGGGCAGGCTTTCGGCCAGCCGGCTGACCGCGGACACCACCGTCGAACAGGCCGGCCTCCTGATGGGCGGCATGTTCGACGAGCAAGGCGAGATCGTCGAGACCCATGCTGCCTAGGCTCGAACCGCGCGGCGGCGTCTCCGCCGCGATGATGGTGCTGACGCCCCTGATCGCCGTCGGCGTGACCCTGATCGCCGGCGTGATCCTGTTCGCGGCGCTCGGCTTCGATCCCGGCCTCGCGCTCTACACCTTTTTCGTCAAGCCGGTCTCCAGCGTCTACGGGGTGTCGGAGTTGCTGCTCAAGGCGACGCCTCTGGCGATCATCGCCTTGGGGCTGGCGTTCGGTTTCCGCGCCAATGTGTGGAATATCGGGGCCGAGGGGCAGTTTACCCTGGGCGCGATCTGCGGCGGCGGCGCGGCGCTCGCGCTGCACGGCGTGGACAGCTGGCTGGTGCTGCCGGCGATGGCGCTTGCCGGCATCATGGGCGGGCTCGCATGGGCGGCGGTCCCGGCCTTTCTCCGGGTCCGTTTCAACGCCAACGAGATCCTCACGAGCCTGATGCTGACCTATGTGGCGATACTGTTCCTCAGCTACCTGGTGCACGGGCCGTGGCGCGACCCGGAGGGGCTGAACTTTCCGGAGTCCCGGATGTTCGAGGACCCGGCGCTGCTCCCCGTGATCCTCGACGAGACCCGGCTCTCGATCGCCGCCCCGATCGCGCTCCTGATCGTCCTCGCCGGCTGGCTGGTTCTGAGCCGCGCCTTCGTCGGCTTCCAGATCAAGGTGGTCGGGCAGTCGCCGGCGGCGGCGAGCTATGCAGGTTTCTCGGAGAAGAAGCTGATCTGGACCGTGCTCTGCGCCTCGGGCGCGCTCGCCGGGCTCGCCGGCATGTTCGAGGTGTCCGGTCCGATCGGCCAGCTCCACCCCGTCATCTCGCCGGGCTACGGCTTCACCGCGATCATCGTCGCTTTTCTCGGGCGGCTGCATCCCGTCGGGGTTCTGCTCGCCTCGCTGCTGGTCGCGCTCAGCTATCTCGGAGGAGAGCTGGCGCAGATCGAGCTCAAGCTGCCGCTCGCCCTGACCGGGGTGTTCCAGGGAATGCTGCTTTTCTTCCTGCTCGGCACCGACGTGCTGATCCGCTACCGCATCCGCTTCCGCCCGCGCGGCGCGCGCGTCGCCGCCGCCGAGGGGGGCTGAGATGGACACCGCCGCCGCCGTCCTGGTGTCCATGATGGCCGCCGCCACGCCGCTGCTCTACGCCGCGCTCGGCGAGCTGGTGACCGAGAAGTCGGGCGTGCTCAATCTCGGCGTCGAGGGAATGATGATCACGGGAGCGGTCACCGCCTTCGCCACCGCGACGATCACCGGGAGTTCGGCGCTCGGCATCGTCGCCGGGGCCGGGGCGGCGACCGCGCTGTCGCTGATCTTCGCCGTGCTGACCCTCTCCCTGGTCGCCAACCAGGTGGCGACCGGGCTGGCGCTGACCATCTTCGGCATCGGGCTCAGCGCGCTGATCGGCCAGGGCTATGTCGGCACGCCGCTGGACGCGCTGCCCGCGCTCGACATCCCGGGCATCAGCGACATCACCTTCATCGGCCCGGTGCTCTTCGGACACGACTTCCTGATCTATTTCTCCTTCGTCATGGTCGGCGCGGTGGCCTGGTTCCTCTACCGCACCCGCGCCGGGCTGGTGCTGCGCGCGGTGGGCGAATCGCACGACGCGGCGCATGCGATCGGCTATCCCGTCATCGCCATCCGCTATCTCGCGGTCGCCTTCGGCGGGGCCATGGCGGGGCTGGGCGGCGCCTATCTGTCGGTCGCCTACACCCCGATGTGGATCGAGAACATGACCGCGGGGCGAGGCTGGATCGCGCTCGCCCTGGTGGTCTTCGCGACCTGGCGGCCGGGCCGGGTGTTGCTCGGCGCCTATCTGTTCGGCGGCGTCACCATATTGCAGCTGCACGGCCAGGGATTCGGGCTCGGCGTGGCATCGCAGATCTTCTCGATGCTGCCCTATCTCGCGACCATCCTCGTCCTGGTGCTGATCTCCAGCGACCGCGCCCTGATCCGGCTCAACGCGCCCGCCGATATCGGCAAGATTTTCCGGCCCGCGAGTTGATTCGCGGACTTACCACCGGAGACTTTGTTGGGTTATTCTGTCGACCACCGCAAGACAAGGAGAGGCGATTCATGAAACGCGCAGGAATTTTGCTCGCCGCGGCGGCCGCTCTCGGCCTTGCCGCCGGTGCCCAGGCCGCCGACAAGCTCAAGGTCGGTTTCGTCTATGTCGGCCCGATCGGCGACCACGGCTGGACCTACCGCCACGACGTCGGCCGCGTGGCGATCGAAAAGGCGCTGGGCGACAAGGTCGAGACCACCTATGTCGAAAGCGTGAGCGAGGGCGCGGACGCCGAGCGCGTCATCCGCCAGCTCGCCTCGACCGGCCACGGGCTGATCTTCACCACCTCGTTCGGCTTCATGAACCCGACCGTCAAGGTCGCCAAGAAGTTCCCCAAGGTGAAGTTCGAACACTGCTCGGGGTTCAAGCGCGGACCGAACGTATCGACCTATCTGGCCCGCTTCTACGAGGGCCGCACGATCTCGGGCCTGATCGCGGGCAAGATGACCAAGTCGAACGTCATCGGCTATATCGCCTCGTTCCCGATTCCCGAGGTGGTGCGCGGCATCAACGCCTTCACGCTGGCGCTGCGCGAGGTCAATCCGAAGGCCGAGGTCAAGGTGGTCTGGGTCAACACCTGGTACGACCCGGGCAAGGAGGGCGATGCCGCCAAGGCGCTGATCGACCAGGGTGCCGACGTCATCCTGCAGCACACCGATTCGCCCGCCCCGGCGCAGATCGCGCAGCAACGCGGGGTCTGGGCGATCGGCCAGGCCTCCGACATGACCAAGTTCGCGCCCAAGGCGCATCTGACCGCGATCATCGACGACTGGAACAACTACTACGTCGCCCGCACGAAGGCAGCGCTCGACGGGACCTGGAAGTCGCAGGATGTCTGGGAGGGGCTCAATACCGGCATGATCGCCATGGCGCCCTACAACCCGGCGATCCCGAAGGACGTGGTCGCGCTCGCCAAGCAGGCCGAGGCCGACATCAAGTCGGGCAAGCGCCATCCCTTCCAGGGGCCGGTGAAGAACCAGGCCGGCAAGGTGGTCATTCCCAAGGGGAAGTCGGCCGACGACAAGATGCTGCTCTCGATGGACTGGTATGTCGAGGGCGTGCAGGGCAAGCTGCCCGGCAAGTAGACCGGCTACGCCCGGAAAGCCCGGCGCGGCCGCCGCGCCGGGCTTTTTCATGCCGGATTGCGGCCTTACGGACCATTTTGTAGAGTCCGCCGCCCCTTGAACCTGCCCGGACACAGCGTCCAGATGCGGCTGTCCACATTTTTCATGCCCACGTCGAGGGACGACCCGGCCGAGGCGCAGATCGTCTCGCACCGGCTGATGCTGCGCGCCGGCATGATCCGGCAGGCCAGCGCCGGGATCTATTCCTGGCTGCCCCTCGGCTACCGCGTGCTGCGCAACGTGGAGCGGATCGTCCGCGAGGAGCAGGACCGCGCCGGCTGCCAGGAAATGCTGATGCCCACCATCCAGTCCGCCGATCTGTGGCGCGAAAGCGGGCGTTACGAGGGTTACGGCAAGGAAATGCTGCGCGTCGAGGACCGTCACGGCCGCGACATGCTGTACGGTCCCACGAACGAGGAGCAGATCACGGAAATCTTCAGACACCACATTAAGAGTTATAGAGAAGTCCCTAAATTACTTTATCATATTCAGTGGAAGTTCCGTGACGAAGTGCGCCCCCGCTTCGGCGTGATGCGGGGCCGCGAGTTCCTGATGAAGGACAGCTACTCCTTCGATCTCGACTACGAAGGCGCGCGCCGGTCCTACAACAAGATGTTCGTTTCGTATCTGCGGACCTTCGCGCGGCTCGGGTTGAAGGCGATCCCGATGGAGGCCGATACCGGTCCGATAGGCGGCGATCTCAGCCACGAATTCATCATCCTCGCCGGCACCGGCGAGAGCGAGGTCTATTGCCATCGGGCGCTGATCGAGCAGGACGTGCTCGGGACCGACGTGGACTACGAAGCGGACCTCGCGCCGGAGGTGGCGCGCTGGACCGAACACTACGCGGCGACCGACGAGAAATACGACGAGAAGGAAGCCGCGTCCCTTGGCGACGACCTGGTCCGGGCGCGCGGGATCGAGGTCGGACACATCTTCTATTTCGGCACCAAGTATTCGAAGTCGATGAACGCGGCGGTGCGCGGCCCGAACGACGAGGAGATATTCCTGGAGATGGGCTCCTACGGCATCGGCGTCTCGCGCCTCGTGGGAGCCATCATCGAGGCTTCGCACGACGACGACGGGATCGTCTGGCCGGACGCCGTGGCACCCTTCCGGGTCGGGATCGTCAACCTCAAGGCGGGCGATCCCCGATGCGATGGCGCCTGCGACGACCTCTACCGGGCGCTGCGGGGGAGCGGCAACGAGACCCTGGTGGACGACCGCGCGCTCCGCGCCGGCGCGAAGTTCGCGGACATGGACCTGATCGGCCTGCCGTGGCAGGTCATCGTCGGTCCGCGCGGCATCGAAAACGGCAGCGTCGAGCTGAAGCGGCGCGATACCGGCGAGCGCGAGGAGCTTTCCATCGAGTCCGCGCTCTCGCGGCTCACCGCGCCCGCCGACGCCGGAGGCCCGGCCGCTTCGTGATTTTCTCGCCCTTCGAGCGCATGATCGCGATGCGCTACCTGCGCGCCCGGCGCGAAGAGGGCTTCATTTCGGTCATCGCGGGTTTCTCGCTTGCCGGCATCGCCCTCGGCGTCGGCACGCTGATCGTCGTGATGTCGGTGATGAACGGGTTCAGGGCCGAGCTGATGTCCCGGATACTCGGGCTCAACGGCCATCTCGGGGTTCGCGCCGAGAGCGGATCGCTGCAGGATTTCGATTCGTTGGCGAAACGCCTCGGGACCCTTCCGGGCGTCGTCAGCGTCACGCCGATCGTCGAGGGGCAGGTGATGGCGACGGCGAACGGGGTCGCGGGGGGCGCGCTGGTTCGGGCGCTGCGGCCGGACGATCTCGAGGCGCGGCGCATCGTCGCCGACAACATCCGGCGCGGAAGCCTGGAAGACTTCCACGGCCGGAGCGCGGTCATGGTCGGCGACAATTTCGCGCGGCGCTACGGGTTGTCTCCGGGCTCCACGCTGCGGCTGATCTCGCCGCAATCGAAATCGACCGCTTTCGGAACCGTACCCCGGATCAAGACCTACAAGGTCGCCGCAATCTTCCATCTCGGCATGTTCCAGTACGACAACGGCTTCGTGTTCATGCCTCTCGAAGCCGCCCAGCTCTATTTCCGCACCGGACCGGCGGTGAGCCAGCTCGAGGTCTTCGTCGAAGATCCGGAAGACCTGAACGACATCAAGGGGCTGATCCGGGAGCGGGCCGAACGGAAGCTCCGCCTGATCGACTGGCAGCAGAGCAACGCCACCTTCTTCAACGCCGTCGAGGTCGAGCGGAACGTGATGTTCCTCATACTCACGCTCATCATCCTGGTGGCCGCGTTCAACATCGTCTCCAGCCTCATCATGCTGGTGAAGGACAAGGGCTCGGCCATCGCGATCCTGAGGACGATGGGGGCGAGCCGGGCGGCGGTGATGCGGATTTTCCTGCTCGCCGGCGCGTCCATCGGTATCGTCGGCACCGTGATCGGTTTCGTGCTGGGCCTCGCATTCGCGAGCAATATCGAGACCATCCGCCGCTGGCTCGAAGGGCTCTCCGGCACCGACCTTTTCGCCGCGGAAATCTATTTCCTGTCCAGGCTGCCCTCCCGGGTCGAGACCGAAGACGTGGTTCTCGTCGTCGCCATGTCGATCGTGCTGTCGCTCCTGGCGACGCTCTACCCGGCATGGCGCGCGGCGCGCCTCGATCCCGTCGAGGCGCTGCGCTATGAGTGATCCGGCGCCCGCCGTTGCGCTGCGCGAGGTCGCCAGGACCTACCGCCAGGCGGGGGGCGGGCTCGACGTGCTGAAGTCGGTCAGCCTTTCCGTCATGCCTGGCGAGATCGTCGCCGTCGTGGGGCCTTCGGGCGCCGGCAAGTCGACGCTGCTGCACATCGCCGGCCTGCTCGACCGGCCGACCGCCGGTTCGGTCTTCTTCGGGGGCGAGGACTGCACCGCGATGGGCGACGATCGGCGTACCGCCATGCGGCGCACCGGCATCGGCTTCGTCTATCAGTTCCATCACCTCCTGCCCGAGTTTTCGGCCCTGGAAAACGTCGTCCTGCCGCAGATGATCGCGGGGCGGCCGAGGCGGGAAGCCGCCGAGCGGGCGCGGGAACTCCTCGATCAGGTCGGGCTTGCCGGGCGCGCGAGCCACCGGCCCGGGCGGTTGTCGGGCGGCGAGCAGCAGCGGGTCGCCATCGGACGCGCGCTGGCCAACCGTCCCAGGGTGCTGATCGCGGACGAACCGACCGGCAATCTCGATCCGCAGACCGCGCTGGCGGTCTTCGAGGTGCTTCTCGCGGCGGTCCGGAACCACGGAGTGGCCGCCCTCATCGCGACCCACAACATGGACCTCGCCGCGCGGATGGATCGGAGGCTCGTGCTGCGGGACGGCGGCATCCAGCCCAACGCCGGGACGACCGCGAAATAGTCCACAAGAACCTGCTCCGCGCGATTGGCGATTCGCCGCACCGCGTGGAATCCTTCGCTCCCGGGTTCAGGTCGTCCGCGCTCCATGCCTCACGCCGATTTCATCCATCTCAGGGTCCATACGCCCTATTCGCTGTCGGAAGGCGCGATCAAGATTCCCGACCTGGTGAAGCTGTGCGTCGCGGAGGGGATGCCCGCGGTCGCGGTGACCGACACGAACAATCTGTTCGGCGCGCTGGAGTTCGCGATGGCGGCCGTCCAGGAAGGGGTTCAGCCGATCGTCGGCTGCCAGCTCGCGGTCGCCTCGATGGAAACCGAAGCCGCGGTCGACGCCAACGGCCGCATCGGCGCCCGTTCCGGCCGCAGGGGAAAACGCGATTCCCTGGTTCTGCTGGTGCAGAACGGCGAAGGGTACCGGAACCTGATGGCGCTGGTGTCCAAGGCCTTCCTCGAGTCCGAGACCGGCGACCCGCATGTTTCCTTCCGCGACGTCGCTGAACGCGCATCGGGGCTGATCGCGCTGACCGCCGGCACATACGGCGCGCTGGGCCGGCTTCTCGCCGACGGTCAGGTGCAGAAGGCAAGCGGCGCGCTCCAGCAACTCCGGGAAGCCTTTCCGGGCCGGCTCTACGTCGAGCTCACCCGCCATGGGGAGGAGATCGAGCGTCGTATCGAGGACGACCTGATCGATCTCGCGATGACCCATGACCTGCCGCTGGTGGCGACCAACGATGCCTATTTCGCGGATGCCGCGATGCACGAAGCGCATGACGCGCTTCTCTGCATCGCCGAAGGCACGCATGTATCCGAACAGGACCGCCGCCGCCTGACCGTCGACCACCGGTTCCGGAGCGCCGCGGAGATGCGCGCGCTTTTCGCCGACCTGCCGGAGGCGCTCGACAACACGCTGGCGGTGGCGCGGCGCTGCGCCTTCATGCCCGAGCCGCGCGAGCCGATCCTGCCGCGCTTCGAAACGGCCCACGGAGAAAACGAGGCCGAGGCGCTGACCGCCGCCGCGGAGGCGGGGCTGGAAGCGCGACTCGAGGCCACCGTCTATCCGCGGGATGCGACGGCGGAACAGCGCGAGGAGGCGGCGCGGCCCTACCGCGAACGTCTGGCGTTCGAGCTGGAAACCATCGTGGGAATGGGGTTTCCCGGCTACTTCCTGATCGTCGCCGACTTCATCCAGTGGGCCAAGAGGCAGGGGATTCCCGTCGGTCCCGGGCGCGGCTCGGGCGCGGGATCGGTGGTCGCCTGGGCGCTGACCATCACCGATCTCGACCCGTTGCGCTTCGGGTTGCTGTTCGAACGCTTCCTGAACCCGGACCGGGTTTCGATGCCCGATTTCGACATCGATTTCTGCCAGGACCGGCGGGACGAGGTGATCCGCTACGTCCAGGACAAGTACGGCGACGACCGGGTTGCGCAGATCATCACCTTCGGGACGCTCCAGGCGCGCGCCGCGATCCGCGATGTCGGCCGCGTCCTCGGCATGCCTTACGGCCAGGTCGACCGCATTTCCAAGCTGGTCCCGTTCAACCCGGCCCACCCGCCGACGCTCGCCGAGGCCCTGGAGAAAGAACCGCAATTGAGGGAAATCCGCGCCGGCGACGAACAGGTGGCAAGGCTGCTCGATCTCGCGATGGCGCTGGAAGGGCTCTACCGCCACACCTCGACGCACGCGGCGGGCGTGGTGATCGGAGACCGGCCGTTGACCGATCTCGTGCCGCTCTATCGCGACCCGCGCTCGGACCTCCCCGCGACCCAGTTCTCGATGAAATACACCGAGCTCTCCGGGCTGGTGAAGTTCGACTTCCTCGGCCTGAAGACGCTGACGGTGCTCCATCGCGCGCTCGAGCGGATGCCGGAGGAGACGCGGCCCGATCTTCTCGCGCTGCCGCTGGACGACGCGGACACATACGCGATGCTGGGCCGCGGCGACACGGCGGGCGTGTTCCAGATGGAAAGCGCCGGCATGCGCGACGCGCTGCGCCAGATGAAGCCCGACTGTTTCGAGGACCTGATTGCGCTCGTCGCCCTTTATCGGCCCGGGCCGATGGACAACATCCCGCGCTACAACAACTGCAAGCACGGGCGCGAACGGCCGGACTATCTGCATCCCGATCTCGAAGAAATCCTGCGCGAGACCTTCGGGGTGATCATTTACCAGGAACAGGTCATGCAGATCGCCCAGAAGCTCTCGGGCTTCAGCCTCGCGCGGGCGGACCTGCTGCGGCGGGCGATGGGCAAGAAGATCCAGGCCGAGATGGATGCCCAGCGCGATTCCTTCGTCGACGGCGCCGTCGCCCGCGGCGTGGACGAGGGGAAGGCGAAGCAGATCTTCCAGCAGGTGGACAAGTTCGCGGGCTACGGCTTCAACAAGTCTCACGCGGCGGCCTATGCGCTGATCGCCTACCAGACCGCATGGCTCAAGGCGAACCACCCCGTCGAATTCTTCGCCGCCCTGATGACAATGGACCTCGGCAACACCGACAAGCTCGGCGTCATCCGCCAGGAGCTTCAGCGGCTCGACATCCCCCTGCTGCCGCCCGACGTCAACCGATCCGAGCCGACGTTTTCGGTTGAAATCGTCGGGAACGGGAACCGGAAGAAGGCGATTCGATACGCGCTTGCCGCAATCCGGAGAGTCGGCGAGCAGGCGATGGCCGATCTCGCCGCCGAACGCGAATCCGGCGGCCCGTTCGAGGACGAGTTCGATTTCGCCCAACGGCTGGGTGGGGTCCTCGCGAACCGCCAGCAGCTCGAGAGCCTGGTTCGCGCCGGCGCGCTCGATTCCCTGAATCCCAACCGGCGCCAGGTCTTCGAGTCGATAGACCAGCTCGTTCGGCTCGGCCAGGCGGCCGCCCAGGACCGCGAGAGCAATCAGACGAGCCTCTTCGGCGAAGGCGACGACGCGCTGCCGCCGGTCGGAATCAAGCGCCCCGATACCGACGACTGGACGGCGATGGAACGCCTCGACCACGAGTTCGACGCCGTCGGGTTCTATCTTTCCGCGCACCCGCTGGATGCCTGCGAGCACCGGTTGAGGCGCCTGGGCGTGGTCCCTTACGGCGAGATCCTGCGCGGCGGACAGGCGGGAACCTGCAAACTCGCCGGTATCGTGGCCTCCCGGCAGGAACGGACGTCGTCGAAGGGAAGCCGGTTCGCCTATGTCGGTGCCACCGATTCGTCCGGCTCTTTCGAGGTGGTGGTGTTCAGCGACCTTCTCGCCCAGTCGCGCGATCTACTGGAAGTCAACGCCAGGGTGCTGATCGCCGCCGAGTCGCGGGCCGACGGCGACGGCGTAAGGCTGATCGCCCAGCGTATCGAGCCGCTCGACCGGGCGATCGACGGCATGGAGACCGGCCTTGTCGTCCGGGTCGCGGACCCCGGCTGCCTCGAAACCCTCAAATCCGAGATCGCGGGCTGGAAGCCCGGCAAGGGGCGCGTGAGCCTGCTGATCGGGATCGAAAGCGGACGGGAAATCGAAGTCAAGCTGCCGGAGCTCTTCAGCGTTCCGGCCGAGGGCTTGCCCGCGCTGGAGGCGCTCCCCGGGGTTAGCGAAGTCAGCGAGGTCTGAACCGCGACCGCTCGCGCGCGACCCCGATTTCGCTTGCGAACGCAACCCGGCGGGTTTATCACAACCGCGCTTCTAAGAACGCACGCGGGCAGCGGAGGGCGGAACCGCCCTCCATCCGGTCGGCGGAGGAAACGGCATCCCCGCTTCCTCGGCCGCAAGCCCGCGGAGGGAAAACCGGACAAGGACGAACGATCATGGCAATGCCCGAGTTCACCATGCGCCAGCTTCTGGAAGCCGGCGTCCATTTCGGCCACCACACAAAGCGCTGGAACCCCAAGATGGCGCCCTACATCTTCGGCGTCAGAAACGGCATCCACATCATCGATCTCCAGCAGACGATGCCGATGCTGTACGCCTCGCTGGCCGCGATCCGCGAAATCACGGCGGCGGGCGGGCGGATATTGTTTGTCGGAACCAAGCGTCAGGCGAGCGACCTGATCGCGGATGCCGCCAAGCGTTCCGGTCAGTACTTCGTCAACCACCGCTGGCTCGGCGGAACGCTGACGAACTGGAAGACCATCACCGCCTCGATCCAGCGGCTCCGCGACCTCGACGAGACCCTCGACACCGAGGAAAGCGGACTGACCAAGAAAGAGCTCCTGGGCCTCACCCGCGAACGGGAAAAGCTCCAGCGCGCGCTCGGCGGCATCAAGGAAATGGGCGGCCTTCCGGACGCCCTGTTCGTCGTCGACACCAACAAGGAAGCGATCGCGATCAAGGAGGCCAAGAAGCTCAACATCCCGGTCGTGGGCATCATCGACAGCAACTCCGACCCGGACGACATTTCGTATGCGATTCCGGGGAACGACGACGCGATTCGTTCGATCGCGCTCTACTGCGACCTCGTCTCCCGGGCAGTGCTCGACGGGTTGCAGCAGGAGGCGATCGCGAGCGGCAGCGACATCGGCGAATCGGAAGAGGCGCCCGTCGAAGCGCTTCCCGAGGAGGTCGAAGCGCAGGGCGAAAGCGAGCCGTCGGAGGCTCAGGAGAGCGAAGAGCCCGAGGCCGAACCCGCGACGGAAGGCGAGCAGTCGACGCCCGAGCCCGTGACGGAAGCCGAGCAATCCACGCCCGAACCCGCCTCGGAGACGGAAGAGGGCGCGGCTTCCGCCTGACGGAGGCCGGAGGCGCCTCGCGGCGCGTTGTTTGTGACATCGGAACCCGGCCGGGGTTTCCGAAAACCGAAGAGGACAAGATGGCGGAGATTACCGCGGCTCTGGTCAAGGAACTGCGCGACAAGACCGGCGCCGGCATGATGGACTGCAAGAAGGCGCTGACGGAATCGGCCGGCGAGATGGACAACGCCGTCGACTGGCTGCGCAAGAACGGGCTCGCGGCCGCTGCCAAGAAGGCGGGACGCGTCGCCGCCGAAGGGCTGGTCGCGGTCGCCACGGAGGGAACCAGGGGCGCGTTGGTCGAGATCAACGCGGAGACGGATTTCGTGGGGCGCAACGCGGATTTCCAGTCCTTCGTGAGCGACGTGGCCAGGATCGCGCTCGATACGGACGGCCCGGTCGATGCGCTGGGCGAAGCCCGGATGGACGAGGGAACCGTCGCATCGAAGCTGACCGATCTGATCGCCCGGATCGGCGAAAACATGTCCCTCAGGCGCGTCGAGCGGATCTCCGTCGGGAGCGGCACGGTCGGAAGCTACACCCACAACAGCGTCGCCCCGGGGCTGGGAAGGATTGGCGTGCTGGTCGGCGTCGAGTCGACGGGTTCGTCCGAGCGCCTGGGCCAGCTCGCCCGCCAGCTCGCCATGCATGTCGCGGCGGCAAGCCCGCAATGGACCGCCGTCGAGGGCGTCGATGCCGCATCCCTTGAGCGCGAGCGCTCGGTATTGACGGAACAGGCGCGCGCCAGCGGACGCCCGGAGCACATCATCGACAAAATGGTCGAGGGACGGCTCAGGAAGTTCTACGAGGAGTCGGTCCTGCTCGAGCAGACCTTCGTCATCGACGGCGAGTCCAGGGTTTCGAAGGTCGTCGAAGACCTGGCCAGGGAGGTCGGCGCGCCCGTTTCGGTGACGGGCTTTCGGCGATTCGCGCTCGGCGAGGGGATCGAGAAGAAGGAAGAGGATTTCGCGGCCGAGGTCGCGGCGACGATCGACGGGTGACACGGCGGAACGACCCGTTGGCTTTACCGGAGAAAGAAGAGGCCGTTCGGACCGTGACCTACAAGCGCATACTGCTCAAACTTTCCGGCGAGGCCCTGATGGGGCCTGGGCAGTATGGCTTGGATCCCGCGACCGTCGAGCGAATCGCGCTGGAAGTCCGCGCGGTCGTAGGCATCGGCGTCGAGCTCTGCATCGTCATCGGGGGGGGAAACCTGTTCCGCGGCGTCTCCGGCGCCGCGCAGGGTATGGAACAGGCGACGGCCGACTATATCGGCATGCTCGCCACGGTGATGAACGCGCTCGCCCTGCAGGGAGTGCTGGAACAGCAGGGCGTCGTCACCCGCGTTTTGTCTGCAATACGCATGGAATCGGTTTGCGAGCCCTATATTCGGCGGCGCGCCATCCGGCACATGGAGAAGGGAAGGGTGGTGATTTTCGCCGCCGGCACCGGAAACCCGTTCTTCACCACCGATACCGCGGCCGCCCTCCGGGCCAGCGAGATGGGCTGCGACGCTCTCTTCAAGGGCACCCAGGTCGATGGCGTTTACTCGGCGGATCCGAAGCTGCATCGCGATGCGGTCCGCTTCGACAGGCTGAGCTATCTCGACGTGTTGTCGCGCGACCTCAAGGTGATGGATGCCTCCGCCATCTCGCTGGCGCGAGAAAACGGGATACCAATTCTGGTCTTTTCGCTACAAACTTCGGGAGCGCTGGCCGACATCGTCGCCGGCGACGGTACGTACACCTTGATCGCCGAAGGGGATTGAAGCCGTGGCGGAGCCTGAACTAGCCGATATCGAAAGGCGGATGAACGGCGCCATCGAGGCGCTCCGACGGGAATTTGCCGGGCTCAGGACCGGCCGGGCATCGGCGGCCTTGCTGGAACCGCTGACCGTCGAAGCCTATGGCAACAAGATGCCGCTCAACCAGGTCGGCACCATCGGGGTTCCCGATCCGCGCATGTTGACCGTGCAGGTGTGGGATCAGAGCCAGGTCGGAGCGGTCGAAAAGGCGATCCGGGATTCCGGTCTCGGGCTCAATCCGCAGACCGAAGGCAACGTGATCAGGGTTCCCATTCCGCAGCTGACCGAAGAGCGCCGCGTGGAACTCACCAAGGTCGCCAACAAATACGCCGAACAGGCCCGCGTGGCGGTCCGCAATGTCCGGCGGGACGGCATGGACCGGTTCAAGAAGATGGAAAAGGGCGGCGAGATATCCCAGGACGAACAGCGCGCCTGGTCGACCGAAATCCAGCAATTGACGGACACCGCCATCGCGTCGATCGACGAGGCCCTGTCGACCAAGGAGTCGGAGATCCTGCAGGTCTGACCGGAATGGAACCCGTCCTCTCATATTCCGACGAGGCGCCGCCCACCCACGTCGCGGTGATCATGGACGGCAACGGGCGCTGGGCGCGGACACGGGGGCTCGAACGGGCCGCCGGACACCAGCAGGGCGCGGAGGCGGCCCGGTGCGCGGTGACCAGCGCGATCGAGCTGGGCATCTCTTATCTCACCCTCTACGGATTCTCGAACGAGAACTGGAACCGGCCGGCGCGGGAGATCGACGATCTGATGGGCCTCCTGCGACGCTATCTTCGCGATGAAGTGGAGGAGCTGGACAGCCAGGGCGTCAGGATCCTGTTCATCGGCGACCGGAGCCGCCTCGCGGACGACATCGTGGGTCTTCTCCAGATGGCCGAGCGCCGCACGCGCCGCAACTCCCGGCTGACCCTGACCATGGCGCTCAGCTACAGCGGAAGGCAGGAAATCGCGCAGGCGGCACGCCGTCTGGCGCGGCGGGCGGCGGCCGGCGAAATCGATCCCGACGGCATCGACGAAGCGGCGCTCGGCCGCGAACTCTTTACCGCGAACATTCCCGACCCCGATCTCGTGATCCGCACCAGCGGAGAGAAGCGGATCAGCAACTTCCTCCTGTGGCAGTGCGCGTACTCCGAAATGGTGTTCCTGGACACGCTCTGGCCGGATTTCTCGCGCGATGACTTCATTGTGGCCGTTCGCGAGTTCCATCGGCGCGATCGGCGGTTCGGAATGACCCGTGTCGGCTAGTGTCGTCCATGCCGACCTCGGCAAGCGGACTCTCTCGGCCCTGGTTCTGGCGCCGGTCGCGCTGCTTGCGCTTTATCTCGGCTCGCCCTTCATCGAGCTCGTCCTGACGCTCGCCGCGGCGGCGATGGCCTGGGAATGGGATCGATTGTGCGGCGACCGTCGATTCGGGCTGAGCGGCTGGGCGGTGGTTCTCAGCCTCGGGGTGGCGGGCGTGGCCGCCTGGAGCCGGCGCTTCGACATCGTGAGCATGTCGCTGGTTCTGGGAACCCTGGCCGCCTATGGCGCGGCGACCGCGTCGCGCCGCAATCATCCGGCGTGGATTTCCGCCGGTCCGATCGTGATCGGCGTGCCCTGCGCGGCGGTCATGTGGCTCCGCGGCCTTCCCGCCGACGGGTTCGAAACGGCGCTCTGGCTGATCGGCGCGATCTGGGTGACCGACATCGCGGCGTTTGCCGTCGGCCGGCTCGTGGGCGGTGCGCGGCTCGCCCCGCGGATCAGCCCGAACAAGACCTGGTCCGGGCTGATCGGCGCCGTCGCGGTCGCGGCGGTTTGGGGTCTCGCCTTCGCACTGTGGGCCGGCGCGCAGACGCCGTGGCTGTTATGCCTCCTCGGCGCCTGCGCGGCCATTTTCGCCCAGGCGGGAGATCTCGGAATTTCCTGGGTCAAGCGACGATTCGGTGTCAAGGATGCGAGCAACCTGATTCCCGGTCATGGCGGCGTGCTCGATCGGCTCGATGGCATGCTGATCGCCGCTCCGGCGCTGGTCGCGCTGGTCATGGCGAGCAATGCGGGGATTTTCGCATGGTGACGCGCAGCGAGCCGCGCAGGGTGACGATCCTCGGGTCCACCGGGTCGATCGGTTGCAGCACGATCGACCTGATCCAACGTGATCCCGACCGGTTCCAGGTTGTCGCGCTCACCGCCAACACGAATGCCGAACTTCTCGCGAATCAAGCCGGGCAACTGGGCGCCGAACTCGCCGTTATCGGGGACCCGTCGCGTTATCGTGCCCTCGCGGATGCCTTGAACGGAACCGGGATCGAGTGCGCGGCCGGCGCCGAGGCGCTGGTCGAAGCGGCCGGTCGGCGGTCGGACTTTGTGATGGCGGGTATCGTCGGCGCCGCCGGGCTCGCGCCCACCCTTGCCGCCGTCAGCCGGGGCGCGATCGTCGGACTCGCCAACAAGGAATGCCTGGTCTGCGCGGGGTCCCTGTTCATGCGCGAGGTCGAGGCAAGCGGCGCGGCCTTGCTTCCGGTCGATTCGGAGCACAACGCGATCTACCAGGTCTTTGCTTCGGACGCCCCGGAGACGATCGAGAAAATCATACTGACCGCTTCCGGAGGTCCGTTCCGGACCTGGCCGATCGCGGACATCGCGCAAGCCACTCCCGAACAGGCGGTGGCGCACCCGAACTGGGACATGGGCGCGAAGATATCGGTCGATTCCGCGACCATGATGAACAAGGGGCTGGAGCTGATCGAGGCTCATCACCTGTTCGGTCTGCCCGCCGATCGCATCGAGATCGTCGTCCATCCGCAGTCCATCGTTCACTCGATGGTCGCGTATATCGACGGTTCGGTGCTTGCCCAGCTCGGCACACCGGACATGCGCATTCCGATTTCATTCGCGCTCGCCTGGCCGGAACGGATGAAGACCCCGAGCGAGCGGCTCGATCTGGGCGCCGTCGGCAGGCTGGAATTCGAAGCGCCCGATCCCGACAGGTTCCCCGCGCTGCGTCTTGCGCGCGAAGCGCTGATCGCCGGCGGAGCCGCCCCGACGGTGCTCAACGCCGCCAACGAAGAAGCCGTCGAACGGTTCCTGGGCGGACGCATCGGCTTTCTCGACATAGCGCGGATCGTGGAGACCGTCGTGGAAGCGCTCTCCGGCAGAGATATCTCGAACCTCGACGATGTACGCGAAGCGGACCGGCTCGCGCGCGAGCGCGCCAGGGCCTTGATGGAGCCCGTGCCCGCGCGCGCCTAGCGCGGACCACCGGACGGCAGGATCATGGATTTCTTCGGCAGCGGCGTGGATATCGTCCTTCCCTTCCTTTCCTTCCTTCAGGACTACGTCGTCCCCTTCCTGGTGGCGATCACGGTTCTCGTGTTCGTGCACGAAATGGGTCACTACCTGGTCGCCCGCTGGTGCGGAGTTCGGGTTGAGGTGTTCTCGGTCGGGTTCGGCTCGGAAATATACGGCTGGACGGATTCCCTCGGAACGCGCTGGAAGCTCTGCTGGATCCCGGTCGGCGGCTACGTGAAGATGTTCGGCGAAATGCTTCCTCCGGCGGAGGGAGAGGCGGTAGGAGACGCGGAGCTCAGCCCCGAAGACGAGAGGGTTTCCTTCCATACCAAGGCGCTTTGGCGCCGCGCGGCGATCGTCTTCGCCGGTCCCCTGGCCAATTTCCTGTTTGCCGCGGTCATTCTCGCCGGCATCTTCGCGAGCGTCGGCGAACCCTCGACGCCGGCCAACATCACCTCCGTCATGGATGGCAGCGCCGCCGCGCGGGCCGGGATCGAGCCCGGCGACGTGATCAAGCGCATCGACGACACCGAAATCGAGCGTTTCGAGCAGGTGGTGCGGATCGTCCGCATGTCGGCCGGCGTCCGGCTGGAAATCGAGGTCGAGCGGGACGGCCGGCGGATGACCCTGCATGCCGTCCCCGATGAGGTGCGTCTCACGGACGGCCCGGCCAGGCACGAGAAGATCGGCCGCCTTGGCGTATCGCGAAGCGGCGGCGGTGTGCGCATCGTCCGACACGACCCCGCCAGCGCGGTGCTTCGCGGATTCGGCGAAATGTTCCGCATGATCGGCGACATATTCCAGGCTCTCGGCCAGATGTTCGCCGGGACCCGGGACACGAGCGAACTCGGAGGCCCTCTGAGGATCGCGCAGATATCGGGCGACGTCTGGCAGGCCGGCGCGGTCAGCATGCTGATCTTCGTGGCCGCGCTGTCGATCAATCTCGGACTGATCAACCTGTTTCCGATCCCCCTGCTGGATGGCGGACATCTGATGTTTTACGCGGTCGAAGCGGTGGCGGGGCGGCCGCTTGGCCAAAGGGCCCGGGAGTATGGCTATCGTATGGGGATCGCCATGGTGTTGGGGCTTATGGTATTCGTGACCTGGAATGACCTGCTGCAGCTCCGGGTCGTCGACTTTATCGTCGATCTCGTAACCTGAGGAAAGCTTGAGGCAAATCGTGCTTCGTTTCTTTCGACGGTTTCCCGCGCTGGCTGGCGCGCTCGCCGCGATCCTCCTGATCGTGTCGACGGTCGACCACGCGCGCGCCCAGAATGCGGGCGAACCGGTCGAGGCGATCCAGGTGGAGGGCGCTCAGCGGATCGAACCGGAAACGGTCCGCTCCTACCTGACGTTCAAGGTCGGCGATCCGGTTACCGACGCCGATCTCGACGAGTCCCTCAAACGTCTGTTCGAGACCGGATTGTTCGCCGACGTGGTGCTGCGGCGCGAAGAAAACCGGGTCGTGGTGAAGATCGTCGAGAACCCGATCATCAACCGGATCGCGTTCGAAGGTAACCTTCGCATCGACGACGATATCCTGAGCGACGAAATCACCCTGCGTCCCCGCGTGGTGTACACGCGATCCCGCGTGCAGAGCGATATGCTGCGGATCATCGAAATCTATCGGCGCAGCGGTCGGTTCGCCGCCCGCGTCGTCCCGAAGGTGATCCAGCTGCCGCAGAACCGCGTGAACCTGATCTTCGAGATCCACGAAGGCAGTCCCACCGACGTCCGCCGGATCACCTTCATCGGCAATACGAGGTTCAGCGACGGCGAGCTGAGAGACGTTATCCAGACCAAGGAGTCGGGGTTCTTTTCGTTCTTCAGCGGGGGCGACGTCTACGATCCCGATCGTCTGGCATTCGATCAGGAGCTGCTTCGCCGCAAGTACCTCAACGCCGGATACGCCGACATTCGCGTGGTCTCCGCGGTCGCGGAACTCACGCCCGACCGGGAGGCCTTCTTCATCACCTTTACCCTCGAAGAAGGGAAAACGTACCGGTACGGCAAGATCGAGGTCACCTCGGGGTTGCGGGATCTCGATGTGTCGACCGTCGAGCAGGAAGTGCAGATCGCCGAGGGAGACCTGTACAGCGCCGAGGAAATCGAAGAGACGGTGAGCGCCCTGACCGATGCGGCGGGTCGCGCCGGTTACGCATTCGTCGACGTGAAGTCGAAGATCGAACCGGATCGGGAGAACCGCCGAATCGACGTTACATTCGAAATCGGCGAAGGGCCGCGTGTATTCGTTGAAATGCTCGATATCCGCGGCAACCTCCGCACGGAGGACAGGGTTATTCGCCGCGAGTTCAGGCTCGTGGAAGGCGATGCTTTCAACATCGACCACATACGGCGCGCCAGGCGCAATTTGCGCAATTTGGGTTTCTTCGAGGAAATCGAGATCAAGCACGTTCCCGGCTCGACTCCGGATCAAACCCTGATCGAGACCACCGTCAAGGAACGGGCGACGGGAGAAATCGGGTTCGGTGCCGGTTATTCCACCGCGGTCGGCGGGCTTGCCGAAGTCACCCTGCAGGAGCGAAACCTCGTAGGCAGCGGTCAGAACTTGAGGGTGCGCGGCCAGATCGCGCAGCGGGAGCAGCAGATCGAGCTGAATTTCACCGAACCTTACTTTCTCGACCGGAAACTGGCCGCCGGGTTCGACGTCTTCACGACGGCACGGAACTATCAGAGGGAGAGTTCGTTCGACCAGGAAACGCTCGGTTTCTCCCTCCGGGCCGGGTACCCGCTTGCGGAGAATCTGCGGCAGCGCTGGCGCTACACGCTGCGTCGCGACGAAATCGCGGATGTTCCCTCCAATGCCGCGGCGGTCATCGCCGAGCAAGAGGGAGATTCCGCGCTTTCGTCCATCGGTCACACGATCGTTTACGACACGAGGGACAGCAGATTCTCGCCCCGGGAAGGCTTGATCGCCAGCGTGAACCATGAGATCGCCGGAATTGGCGGCTCGGTAAAGTTCTTGAAGACAGATGCCAGAGGATCGGTCTTCGTTCCGTTGACGGACAGCATCTCGGGAAATGCGGGGCTGGGCGGCGGCTACGTGGAAGGTCTTGGCCAGGATGTCCGAGTTCTGGACAGGTTCTCGCTCGGCAGCAGGGAATTGAGAGGTTTCGCCCCCGCCGGCGCGAGTCCGCGCGATCGGGCGACCGGCGACGCGGTCGGCGGAAACTGGTATTACGCCGGGACGTTCGCGGTGTCCTTTCCGCTCGGACTGCCGAACGAAGCCGGGATACGCGCCCGCAGCTTCCTGGACTACGGAAGCACCGGTCTCACCGACGATACCCCCCCCGGTATTCTGGATCGCGCCAGCCTGCGGGCCTCTGCCGGCGTCGGTCTGAGCTGGGCGTCACTGATCGGGCCGATGAACATCGATCTGGGATGGCCGATCCAACGGGAAAATTACGACGACACCCAGCTTGTCCGCTTCAGCTTTGGAACCCGGTTCTAATATAGACATGCTGTGGAAGAGGCCCTTGTACCGCTCGGTATTCCTGTTCGGCGTCGCTTGCGGCATCGTGTCGGCCGGGGTCTCGCCGGTCGCGACGGCACAAGACAAACCGCCCACTATCGGTATTGTCGACGTCCAGAAGGTCATGCGCGAGTCGCAGGCTGCGAAAGGCTTGCGGCCGCAGATCGAAAAGCTGAGAAAAGATTATCAGGTCTCTGTCCGAAAGCGGGAGGCGGAGCTGCGCAAGGCAAGCCTGGAGTTGCAGCGCCAACGCGCAATTCTGTCTCCTCAGGCCTTCGCAAAAAGGCGGAACGCCTATGAAGAGCAGGCGCGCAAGGCACAGATCGACTTTCAGCAACGCAAGCGCCAACTGGAAAAAGCCTACGCCGGAGCGATGCGGGTCATCCAGAAATCCATGGTGGTAGCCGCGGCGAAGGTGGCGGAAGAACGGAACTTCGATATTGTCTTGCCCAAGTCTCTGGTCATGCTCGCCGATCAGAAGCTCGACATTACCGGCGAAGTTCTCCGTCGGATCGACAAGAGCCTTCCATCGGTCGAACTGACATCGACAAAGCCGACAGAGAAAACGGCGCCCAGGTCGAACAACTGAGCATGGCGGATCCTCGCTTTTTCGACCGTACCGGCCCATTCTCGCTCGGTGTTGTCGCGGAGCTCGCCGGCGCGGTCCTGAGCGCCGATGCCGATCCGGTACGGCAGATGAAAGACGTGGCGGCGCTGGACGTCGCCGGTCCCGAGGATGTCAGTTTTTTCGAGAACCGGCGCTACGCCGAAAGCCTCGGAGCCAGCACGGCGGGCGCCTGTTTGATCCGCCGATCGGATATCGGCAAAGCGCCGCCGGGCATGACATTGCTGGTAACCGATACGCCCTATCTCGCCTACGCCCGGGTCAGCAGGGCGTTCTACCCCATTCCGGACGTCGAACCCGGGATCGCTTCGACGGCCGCGATCGATCCCGGCGCAACCATCGGACCGGACTGCCGGATCGACGATTTCGCGGTAATCCAGGCAGATGTTTCCATTGGCTCGCGATGCCACATCGGCCCTCAGGTCGTGATCGGAAGAGGGGTCGTCATCGGGGACGACGTCCGGATAGGCGCGGGATGCAGTCTCGGCCACTGTGTCGTCGGCTCGCGCGTGCACCTCTTTGCCGGCGTTCGCATCGGAGAAGCCGGATTCGGCTTTGCCACCGAGCGCGAATCCCACACCCATGTCGACATTCCCCAGATCGGCCGCGTGATCGTCGAGGACGACGTTCTGGTCGGCGCAAACTCCACCATCGACCGGGGCGCGGGACCCGACACGGTCATCGGCGCGGGGTCCAGGATTGATAATCTTGTCCAGATCGGGCACAATGTCGTCCTCGGACGCGGCTGTATTATCGTCGCCCAAGCCGGCATTGCAGGAAGCGCCAAACTCGGGGATTTCGCCGCTGTCGCCGCTCAGGGCGGCGTTGCCGGCCACATCACGGTCGGCGTCGGAGGCAGGGTCGCCGCGATGTCGGGTGCCATGCGCGATGTTGCGGCCGGGGAAACCGTCGCAGGCGCGCCCGCGATGCCCATCAAACAGTTCTTTCGCGGCATCGCCAACTTGAAACGGCTGTCGGAACAGGAATAGCCGCCGGGCATGGACACCGTAAAGACCGAAGCCGCAACTACCGACATCCCGATCGAGCGGGTGATGGAAATGATTCCTCACCGCTATCCGTTCCTGATGATCGACCGCGTGCTGGAGGTGGTGCCGGACGTTCGTGCGACCGGGCTGAAGAACGTCTCCATCAACGAAGCGCATTTTCAGGGCCACTTCCAGAACGACAAGGTCATGCCGGGGGTGTTGCTGATCGAAGCGATGGCGCAGACGGCGGCCGTTCTGGTGGTTCATACCCTGGGGCCGGAGTCGGAGGGAAAACTGGTCTATTTCATGTCGGTGGACGGCGCCCGGTTCCGCAGGCCCGTCGTCCCCGGCGACTCGGTAGAGGTCCGGGTGGAAAAGGTGCATCGTCGCGGCAATGTCTGGAAGTTCAGCGGCAAGGCGGTGGTCGCGGGCACGGTGGTCGCGGAAGCGACCTACGCGGCCATGATCCGGGACGGCTAGGCCCCCATGGCCGAGATCCACTCCACGGCAATCGTCGAACCGGGAGCCCGGTTGGGAGAAGGCGTCGTCGTCGGCCCCTTCTGCACGGTGGGCCCGGATGTCGTCCTGGAGGACGGTGTCAGACTGATCTCGCACGTCGTCGTCGCCGGACGGACGACGATGGGGCCGCGCACGACGGTCTACCCTTTCGCATCCATCGGAATGCCGCCGCAGGATCTCAAATACAAGGGCGAGCCTTCCCGCCTGGAGATAGGCGCCGACAACGCCATCCGCGAACATGTGACCATGAATCCGGGAACGGAAGGCGGCGGAATGCTGACCCGGGTCGGCGATCACGGATTGTTCATGATGGGTGCTCACGTGGCCCACGACTGCATCGTGGGCAATCACGTCATCTTCGCCAACAACGCTTCGCTCGCCGGGCACGTCGTGGTGGACGATTACGCGATTATCGGCGGCCTCGCCGGGGTTCACCAGTTTTGCCGCATCGGCGCGCATTCCATCGTCGGCGCCATGTCGTTGGTGGTGCAGGATGTCATCCCGTACGGTTCCGCCTCGGGCGATCGCGCCCGGCTTAACGGACTCAATGTGGTGGGTCTTCGGCGACGGGACTTCTCACGCGCGGATATACAGGCACTGCGGACCGCCTACCGTTTGTTGTTCGCGGACGAGGGCACGCTCTCCGAGCGTATCGACGATGTCGCGGAAATGTATTCCGAAAACGCCGCGGTGATGGATATCGTGGCTTTCATGCGCGCCGATTCCGCCCGCGCGATATGCCAGCCCAAGGCGGGCAATGCCCCGTAGGATCGGCGTCGTCGCCGGCGCGGGCGACATGCCGGAACGGGTCATCGCGGCCTGCAGGGACTCCGGACGAAACCCCTATGTCATCGGGCTGCGGGATCAGGCCGATCCGGCGTCGTTTTCCCGCCCCCCCGACGCCTGGATTCGACTCGGCCAGGCCGGAAAGGGGGTCGAACTCCTCAAATCCGCCGGTGCGGAGGAGGTCGTGCTGGTCGGCGGCGTTACCAGGCCTCCGATTCGTTCCCTCCGCCCCGACGCGAAGACGGCGCGCTTTCTCGTCCGGATCGGACGGTCCTACTATCGGGACGGTTCGATTCTGAACGCGATCGCCGAGGCCCTGGAAGGGGAGGGCCTGCGTGTGGTGGCGCCGGAGACCTTCGCCCGATCGCTCGCCGCGGAGGCGCGGCCTTACGGCAATCGCGCGCCCAGCCCGGCGCAGGACACCGATATCCGGCGCGGATTCGAAGTCGCACGCGCGCTCGGCGCTCTGGATGTCGGCCAGGGCGTGATCGTCCAGCAGGGGCGCGTCATCGGGGTCGAGGCCGCGGAAGGAACCGATGCGCTGATAGAGCGCTGCGCGCCGCTCCTTGCGGACGGCGGGGGCGGCATTCTGGTCAAGGCGTGCAAGCCGGGGCAGGACCCCCGTGTCGATCTTCCCACGATCGGTCCGCGCACCGTAACCAATGCCGCCCGCGCGGGGCTTGCCGGCATCGCCGTCGGAGCGGGGCGTGCGCTGATTCTCGATGCCGATACCGTGGGCCGCGAAGCGGACGCCGCCGGCCTCTTCGTCGTCGGCGTCGAAGAGTCCGAATGACGCGCAGAGCGCAACCATGCAGGCCGGCACCTCCCCGTTGATTTTCGTCGTCGCCGGCGAACCCTCGGGAGACGAGATCGGCGGCCGGCTGATGGCGGCGCTGCGGACGTTGGCGGGCGAGGAAGTGCGGTTCGCGGGCGTCGGCGGCGAGGCGATGGCCGCCGAAGGCCTCGACAGCCTGTTTCCCATCGAAGAGCTGTCCGTGATGGGGCTGGTGGAAGTTCTGCCTCGGGCGCTGTCCATCATGCGGCGGATGTCGGAGACCGCCGGAGCGATCCGCCGCCTGTCCCCCGACGCGGTCGTGACGATCGACGCACCGGCGTTCGCGAACGGCGTATGGCGCCGCCTGGGAAAGGTCGATGCCCCGTTGATCCACTATGTTGCGCCGACGGTCTGGGCGTGGCGCCCGGGACGGGCACGCAAGCTCGCAAGAAAGATCGACCATCTGCTTGTCCTGCTTCCCTTCGAGCCGCCCTATTTCGAGGCGGAAGGGCTGGACTGCACCTTCGTCGGGCATCCGGGACTGGAAGCCGAGATCGAAACCGGGGAAGGCTTGGCGTTTCGTGCCGGCCACGGTATCGGGTCCGGACCGGTGATCGGGCTCCTTCCGGGAAGCCGCCGCATGGAAATCTCCCGGCTGATGCCGGTCTTCGCCGACGCGATACGGCAGATCGCGGCCGCCGAGCCCGGGATCCGGGTCGTCGTTCCCGCGGTGCCTGCCCATGCGGATACGATCCGGCACGCCGTGGCTCGTTGGCCCGAGCCGGTCACGGTCATCGGAGACCGCCGGCAGCGTCACGCGGCGATGGCCGCCTGCGACGTGGCGCTCGCGGCATCCGGCACGGTAACGCTCGACCTGGCGCTCGCCGGCGTGCCGATGGTCGTCGCCTACAGGATGAACCCCCTTACCCTGTCGATCATCAGGCGCATGGCCCGCATCCGGTATTTCACGATCGTCAACCTGATCCTTGACCGGCCGGCGATCCCGGAGTTTCTTCAGGAAAAGTGCACAGGCGGACGGCTCGCCGAGGCGGCATTGCGGCTCCTGCGGGACCCGCAAGCACGCCGGGCGCAGCGCGAAGCGGCCGCAACCGCGCTTGACGCGCTTCGGCCGGAGGGAAAAAGTCCGAGCGTCCGGGCGGCCGAAGCGATACTCGATATCGTGCGCCGGCGGTCCGGCGCCCGGAGCGAACAGGGAGCATTCCGATGACCGATGCCGCAGACAAGTCGAGCTACCGTTTTCTTCATACGATGATCCGGGTGCGGGATCTCGAAAAGTCGCTCGACTTCTATACCCGCCACCTCGGCATGAACGTTCTCCGGCGGCGCGAGTTTCCGGATGGCCGTTTCACGCTGGCCTTCGTCGGCTACGGCGAGGAGACCGACAATACGGTGATCGAGCTGACCCACAACTGGGATCAGGAAGACGCCTACGACCTCGGCTCGGCGTTCGGCCATCTCGCGGTCGCGGTCCCGGACGTCTACGAGACGTGCGATGCGCTGGAGAAAGAAGGGGTCGCCATCCCCAGACCGCCGGGTCCGATGAAGTTCGGTGGCAGCCAGACCCACATGGCGTTTATCGAAGACCCGGATGGCTACCGGATCGAGCTGATCCAGCGATCCTGAGGGGCGCGCGGCCGTCAGCCGCGTTGCCCGATCGGCACGAAGGGGCGTTGCTCGTGTCCGGTATAGAGCTGGCGCGGGCGTCCGATTTTCTGGTTGGGGTCCTCGACCATCTCGTTCCACTGCGCGACCCAGCCCACCGTGCGGGCCACGGCGAACAACACGGTGAACATGCTGACCGGAATGCCGATCGCCTTGAAGATGATGCCCGAATAGAAGTCGACATTGGGATATAGCCGGCGTTCGACGAAATAGTCGTCCTTCAGCGCGATACGTTCCAGCTCCATCGCGAGTTCGAGCAGCGGCTCGTTCTCGATCCCGAGCTCGTCGAGCACCTCGTGGCAGGACTCCCGCATCAGCCGCGCCCGGGGATCGAAATTCTTGTAGACCCGGTGCCCGAACCCCATCAGGCGGAACGGATCGTCCGGATCCTTGGCCTTCTCCACGAACTCGGCGATCCGGTTGGGGCTGCCGATCTCGTTGAGCATGTTGAGCACCGCCTCGTTGGCGCCGCCATGCGCGGGGCCCCACAAGCTCGCGATTCCGGCGGCGATGCAGGCAAACGGGTTGGCGCCGCTCGATCCGGCAAGGCGCACGGTGGAGGTCGAGGCGTTCTGTTCGTGATCGGCATGGAGAATCAGGATGCGGTCGAGCGCCCTGGCGACCACCGGGCTGATTTCGTAGTCCTCCGCCGGGGTCGCGAACATCATGTGGATGAAGTTCTCCGCGTAGTTGAGGTTGTTGCGCGGGTAGATGAAGGGTTGACCGAGCGAATACTTGAATGCCCAGGCCGCGATGGTCGGCATTTTCGCGATCATCCGGTAGGACGCCACCATGCGCTGGTAAGGATCGGAAATATCGGTGCTGTCGTGATAGAAGGCCGACAGGGCGCCGACCACGCCGCACATAATGGCCATCGGGTGGGCGTCGCGCCGGAACCCGTCGATGAACTTGTGCAACTGCTCGTGCACCATCGTGTGGTGCGTGATGGCGTGCACGAACTTGTCCTTCTGCGCCTTCGTGGGCAGTTCGCCGTAGAGCAGGAGGTAGCAGACCTCCATGAAGTCGCTGTGCGCCGCCAGCTCTTCGATGGGGTAGCCGCGATGGAGGAGGACGCCCGCTTCGCCGTCGATAAAGGTGATCTTGGACTCGCAACTCCCGGTGGCGGTGAACCCGGGGTCGTAGGTGAACATGTTGGTTGCGCCGTAGAGCCTGCGGATGTCGATGACCCTGGGGCCGCAGGTGCCTTGCAGGGTGGGGAACAGGATCCGTTCGCCGGAGGCGTTGTCGACGAACGTGATGCCGTCCTCCGGCGGGATATCGCCACGAGTCGCGTCGTTGCTCATCTCCAAAGTCCCCCGTTGACGAGAATTGCCGGCGGCGCGCCGGCGCGGGACTCTAAAGATTTCGTGCCTTCAGATCAAATTCACGCACCGCTTGCGTCGCCCGCGCCGGACGCAAGGGCATCCCGGATGCGGCCGATGGTCTCCGCCCGGCCGAGGACCGCGATGACCTCGAAGATCCCCGGCGAGGTGGTGCTGCCGGTCAGACTTGCCCGCAGGGGTTGCGCAATCGCGCCAAGTTTGATTCCCCGGGTTTGCGCGAATTCGCGGATCGAGCGTTCGATGTCCTCTTCTTCCCAGGACTCGAGGGTTTCCAGCGTGCCCAGAAGCGCCTTGAGCACGACTCTCGCGTCGTCTCCGAGCAGCTTCTTCGCCCTGGCGTCCATCGCGATGGGTCGTTCGGCGACGTAGAAGGCGGCGTTCTCGGTCAGCGCGACGAGGCTGTTCGCGCGCGGCTTGAGGCCGGGCATCGCGCGTTTCAAACGATCGGTCCTCGCCGGATCGAGGACCGTTCCCAATGCCCGCTCGAGACCGGGACGGATCGATTCCACGAGCTCGCCGGCCTCCGTTTGCTGGATGTAGTGCGCGTTGAGGTTCATCAGCCTGTCGAGATCGAAACGCGCCGCGCCGCGCCCCACGCGGTCGAGGTCGAACCAGGCGATCGCCCGATCGCGGTCGATGATCTCATCGTCGCCGTGACTCCAGCCGAGCCGCAGCAGCCCGTTCACCAGCGCATCCGGAAGCACCCCGAGCTCGCGATACGCATCGACGCCGAGCGCGCCGTGCCGCTTCGAAAGCTTGGCCCCGTCGGCGCCGTGGATCAGGGGAATATGCGCATAGACCGGCGCTTGCCAGCCGAAAGCACGGAACAGCTGGGTCTGGCGAAACGCGTTGTTGAGATGATCGTCGCCCCGGATCGCGTGGGTAATCGCCATATCGTGATCGTCGACGACGACGGCCAGCATGTAGGTCGGCGTTCCGTCGCTCCTCAGAAGCACCATGTCGTCGAGCTGGCCGTTGGCGACCCGGACGGTCCCTTGCACGGCATCCTCGATGACGGTTTCCCCTTCGCTCGGCGCCTTGAAGCGGATGACCGGATCGACGCCCGGCGGGGCCTCGCCGGGATCGCGATCGCGCCATCGCCCGTCATAGAGCATTCTCCGCCCTTCCGCCTTGGCCCGCTCGCGCATTTCCGCGAGCTCTTCCGGTGTGGCATAACAGCGATAGGCCTTTCCTTCATCGAGCAGGCGGCGCGCCTCCTCGGCATGGCGCGGGAGACGCGAGAACTGGCTCACCGGCTCATCGTCCCAGTCAAGCCCGAGCCAGGTAAGGCCGTCGATAATCGCGGCGACCGCCTCGCCCGTCGAACGGCGCCGGTCGGTATCCTCGATCCTCAGCAGGAAGCGGCCGCCGTGGTGCCGGGCAAAGAGCCAGTTGAAGAGTGCCGTCCTCGCGCCGCCGATATGGAGAAATCCGGTCGGCGAGGGGGCGAAGCGCGTGACGACCGTCATGGCGGATCCTTCGAAAGCCGGTTCAAACGCGCCGAGGCAAGAGGGGTTCGACGCAGGTCAGCGCTTACACGATGAACGTCGGGCTTGGCAACGCGGGTCTTGGGCGCCGCGCCGCATCGGTGCTGCCGGCCGCCATCGCCGCCGAGCGCGATCGCTGGGTTCTGTGGCTGCCCGTCGGGTTCGGTCTGGGGATCGCCGCCTATTTTTCGCTGCCTGCCGAACCGGGGGTCTGGCCCTTGGCGGCATCGGCCGTCATCCTCGCCGCGGCGGTCATCCTTCGACGCCGGCCCTACGGAATCGTTCTGATCGGGCTCGCCGCGCTGGCTGCGGGCTTTTCTCTTGCCCAATTGCGCACGCTCACGGTCGCGGCGCCGGTACTGGAACGGCGCATCGGGCCGGCGACGGTGACGGGCACGATCGAGACCGTTTCGCTACACCGGCGCGGCATGAGGCGGGTGACGATCCTGGAACCCCGCGTTTCCCGTCTCGCGGGCGACGAAACGCCCCGTCGTATCCGGATCAGCCTCCGTACCGACGATCCGGCGCTTGAGCCGGGCCGGGTCATATCGGTTCGCGCGATCCTGCAACCCCCGCTCGCGCCGGTAATCCCCGGCGGTTTCGATTTCGCCCGGCGGGCGTGGTACCGGCAACTGGGTGGCGTCGGATTCGCCGTCTCGCGGCCGACGATCGCACCAGCGCGCGATCCGCCGGGCCTGCGCGCCCGGATCAACCGGATGCGCCAGGCAATCGTGCAGAGAATCTCGAACGCGCTTCCGGGCGAAGAGGGGGCCATCGCCGCCGCGCTGACCACGGGAGAGCGTGGCGCCATTCCGGAACGGGTGCTGGTCGCGATGCGCGATGCGGGGCTCGCCCATTTGCTCGCCATTTCGGGGCTTCATTTTTCGCTCGTGGCCGCCCTCCTGTTCGGCGGTCTGCGAGCGGCGCTCGCGGCGGTGCCGGCCGTCGCGCTGCGCTACCCGATCAAGAAATGGGCGGCGGCGGGCGCGCTCGCCGGCGCGCTGGTCTATCTGGTGATTTCCGGCGCGTCGATTCCCACCCAGCGCGCTTTCCTCATGCTCTCCGTGGTTCTGCTGGCGGTCATGCTCGACCGTGCCGCGATATCCATGAGGCTCGTCGCCGTCGCGGCGGCGGCGGTGCTGTTGATCGCGCCCGAAAGCCTGCTGGGCGCGAGCTTCCAGATGTCGTTCGCGGCCGTCGTCGCCCTGGTCGCCTTCTACGAGGCGGTGAGCGGCCGGCTCGCCGGTCTCCGCGGCGGGGCCGGTCTGCCGCGTCGCATCGCGCTCTATGCGCTCGGCGTCGGGCTGACCACGCTGGTCGCCGGGCTCGCAACGGGACCCTTCGCGATTTTCCACTTCAACCGCTTCGCCGTCTTCGGAGTCGTCGCCAACGTCCTCGCCGTCCCCATCACCGGGCTCTGGATCATGCCCTGCGCCATCGTCGCTTTTCTGTCGATGCCGTTCGGACTCGAATTTCTGGCGCTGGAGGCCATGGGATGGGGAATTGCCGCGGTCGTCGCCGTTGCCGAAACCGTTTCGTCCTGGCCTTCCGCGGTGCTCCTTGTGCCGTCGATGCCGGTCGCCTTCCTCGTCCTCGCGACGGGAGGCGGTCTCTGGCTCTGTCTCTGGCGCGGCCGGTTTCGGGCGCTGGGGTTAATCGCCATCGCGGCCGCGGTGTTGACGGGATTGCGCGAGAGACCGCCCGATATCCTGGCCGGGCTCGATCCCGGAGCGTTCGCGGTCCGGATGGAGAACGGTCTCGCGATCGCGCCGGGGACACGCCGGTTCACCCGGGAATACTGGCTAAGAAGCGCGGGCTTCGCCGAACCCGCTGACTGGCCCGACGGGCGGGCGGGCAGGGATTCCCCGCTATCGTGCGACGGGATTGGATGCATCCTGCGCCACGGCCCGGACAGGGTCGCGATCGTCCTCGACCGCGCCGCCCTTGCCGAAGATTGCCACGCGGCGCACGTCGTCATCGCCGCGGTATCGGTTTCCCGCAGGCGATGCCGGTCGCCCGGAACATTGGTCGATCTGCGTCAGAGGCGCCGCGAAGGCGCGCTCGCGATCTGGCTCGAACCGGAAGGCCCGCGGATCCTGAGCGCGCGACAAGTCCGCGGCGAGCGTCCCTGGGTGGCTCAGTACTGGCGGAAGAGACAGACCAGACGGCCCTGAACCTTCACCTGGTCGGGGCCGAAAATCCGGGTCTCGTGGTTCGGGTTGGCCGGTTCCAGGGCGATGGAGTCGCGGCGCCGCCGGAACCGCTTCAGCGTCACCTCCTCGTCGCCGAGCAGCGCAACGACGATGTTGCCGTTCTCCGCCGTGTCGCCGCGCTGGATCACCGCCACGTCGCCATCGTGGATGCCGGCGTCGATCATCGAATCGCCTTCCACTTCGAGGGCGTAATGTTCCCCGGAGCCCAACAGGGATTGGGGCATCGCGAAGCTCTGCGTGTTGTCGCGCAGCGCTTCGATGGGAACGCCCGCGGCAATCCGGCCGTATAACGGCATCTCGACCATTTGCTCGCCCTGGCGGGCGCTCGCCCCGCCGAGCTCGTTGGCGAAATCGCCTTCGATCACCCTGGGCGCGAACATGCCACCCTTCCTGGGCGCCGATTCCGCCATCGTTTCGGGCCGGCGCAGCACTTCCAGGGCGCGCGCGCGGTGGGGCAGGCGGCGGATAAAGCCGCGCTCCTCCAGAGCGACGATCAGGCGGTGAATGCCCGACTTGGACTTCAGGTTGAGCGCCTCCTTCATCTCGTCGAAGGAAGGCGATACTCCGTGCTGGGCGAGGAAGGTGTCGATATAGGCCAGCAGCTCGTATTGCTTGGGCGTCAGCATGGGTCACCGTTCGGCTGTGTCGCTACCAGATATGGAACGAAACATAAACATCACCACATGTTCTAGTAAAGTTCCGGTATCCGGTCAACCGTCCGAAACGGATTCCGATTCGTCTTTCAGATTCCGACGACTCCGCCCCGGAGCCTGAGGATACGGACGGACGCGCCCTCGGCTGCGGCGGGAGCGAAGGGCTCGCGGACGATCAGGCAGTCCGCACGCGCCATGTTCGCGAACATGGAGCTGTCCTGCACGTCGAACGGGGTGGCGACCAAATCCCCTTCTTCGTCGGTCGCGAGCGACGCCCGCAGGTAATCTTCCCGCTCGTCGTTCTCTCCGAGATCGGCGCCGAGCCGGGCGGGCCCGCCCTCGTCCGGCGCGGAATCCGCCGCCAGCAGGGCATGCAGCGCGGGTTTCAGGAAAATCATCGCGCAGACCATCGAGGAAACCGGGTTGCCGGGCAGACCGAGCAGCGGCGTGTCGTTAAGGCGGCCGAAGATCAGGGGCTTGCCGGGCCGCATCGCGATACGCCAGAAATCCACTTCCAGTCCCGCCTCGCCGAGCACGCTCCGCACCAGATCGTGATCGCCGACCGAGGCGCCGCCGGTGGTCAGGACGAGATCGGTGCCCCGCGCCCCCGCCGCCATCGCCCTCAGCGACTCCGCCGAATCGGGCGCAATCCCCAGATCGACGGGGACTCCGCCGAGCGCGGTAACGAACCCGGCCAGCGCCAGGGCGTTGGAACTCACGATCTGGTCGCGCCCGACCGGCTCTCCCGGCATGACGATCTCGTCGCCCGTCGCCAGGATCGCCACCCGGGGTTTGCGGCGTACCTTCAGCCAGGGGAGGTTCATGCCGGCCGCGAGGCCGATATCCCGGGCGGTCAGACCCCGCCCTGCCTTGAGCAGCACTTCGCCCTCGGAGAAGTCGAGCCCGGCGGGGCGGACATAGCGCCCCTTGGGAGCCTTCCCGTCGACGACTTCGACCGTACCGCCTCCGGCGTCCCGGGTGTTTTCCTGAATGACGATGGTGTCGGCGCCCTCGGGCACCGGAGCGCCGGTGAATATGCGGACCGCTTCCCCGGGACCCACCGCGCCCTCGAACGCGCTTCCGGCCGGGGCATAGCCGACAACGGAGAGCCGGGCGGGAAGGGTGCGCACATCGTCGGCGCGCACCGCGTAGCCGTCCATCGCCGAGACGGGGAGGGGGGGCTGCGTCCGCCGCGCCGCGACATCCTCGGCGAGAACGCGCCCGAGCGCATCGGCAAGCCCGACCTGTTCCGCCGGCATGGGCCTGAGCGCCGCCAGAATACGATCGCGCGCTTCCGCGACGGAGATCATCAGCGGGCTTCGAAAGTGCCGGACCGCCCGCCCGATTTGTGGACGAGCCGGATTTCGCCGATCCGCATGCCGCGGTCCACGGCCTTGCACATGTCGTAGATGGTGAGCGCGGCGACGCTGACCGCGGTCAACGCTTCCATCTCGACGCCGGTCCGTCCGGCAAGCCGGCAAGTCGCCTCGATATCGACCGCGCCGCGCTCTTCGTCGCAGCGCAAATCGACGTCGATCGCCGTGAGCGCCAGGGGATGGCAGAGCGGAATCAACTCGGCCGTCCGCTTGGCGGCCATGATTCCCGCGAGGCGGGCGACCGTGAGCACATCGCCCTTCGCGACGCCGCCCGCGACGATTTTCCCGACGGTTTCGGCCGACATCGATACCGTGCCTCGCGCCGTCGCCGTGCGCTCGGTGACATCCTTGCCGGAGACGTCGACCATCACGGCCTTTCCCTCGGCGTCGAGATGGCTGAATTCGGCCATCCGGTCAGGCCGCCTCGCGACGCAGCAGCGCCTCGGTCGCCGCCCTGACGTCGCTCTGGCTCATCAGCGCCTCGCCGATGAGAAACGTGGTCACGCCCGCGGCTTCCATCGATGCCAAATCGGCCGGGCTCGAAAGCCCGCTCTCGCCCACGACCAGCCGATCCGCCGGGACCATCGGAGCCAGGCGGCGGGTAGTCGCGATGTCGGTCCTGAGCGTCTTGAGGTTGCGGTTGTTGATCCCGATCAGCCCGTCGTCGATTGCCAGCGCGCGCCCGAGCTCTTCCTCATCGTGAACCTCGACGAGAACGTCCATCCCCAAGTCCCTCGCGAGCGCGGCGAGTTCGCGGGCGCGGCCGTCTTCGAGCGCGGCCATGATCAGCAGGACGCAGTCGGCCCCGATCGCCCGCGCTTCGGCGACCTGGTAGGGATCGAGCGTGAAGTCCTTCCGCAGGACCGGCAGATCCACCGCGGCGCGCGCCGCCGACAGATGTTCGTCGGCCCCCTGGAAATAGGGCGGATCGGTCAGCACCGACAGGCAGGTTGCGCCCCCCGCCTCGTATTGTCGGGCAAGGTGGTGTGGATCGAAATCTTTTCGTATCAGTCCTTTGCTTGGCGATGCTCGCTTGATTTCTGCAATTAGACCGTAGCGCGCTTCCGCCCGCGCCCGCCTCAACCCGGCCGCGAATCCGCGCGGCGGGCCGGCTGTCTCCGCCGCCTGGAGCACCGCTTCCATCGGCCGCCGCTGCTTGCACTCGGCGACGTGGTCGCGTTTGACGGCGCAGATCTCCCGCAGGACGTCCGTCATCCGTCTTCGGCCCCCGGCTCCGGCGCGGCGCCTTCGTTCGAGATCGCGACCATGCGCGCCAGAGCGGAACGCGCGTCGCCCCGGTCGATCGAACGTGCCGCAAGCGCCGCGCCCGCGGCCAGGCTCTCGGCCGCGCCGGCCACCACCAGGGAGCCCGCGGCGGTCATGATCGCGCTGTCCCGGTAGGTGCCGGGCGCGCCCTCGAGCAGGGCGCGGAGCCGTTCGGCGTTGTAGGCCCCGGTCCCTCCCTTGAGGTCCTCGAAACGGCCTTCCGACAAGCCGGCGTCGGCAGCCGTCACGGTGAAGCTCTTTACCCCGCCGTCGGACCACTCGGACACCATCGTCTCGCCGAAAGAGGTCAACTCGTCGAGCCCGCCCGCGCCATGGACGACCCAAGCGCGTTCGGAACCGAGGCGGCCGAGCACCTCGGCCAGCGGCTCCAGCCATTCCGGGGCGAACACGCCGACCAGAAGCCTTCGCACGAAAGCGGGATTGGAGAGGGGCCCGAGCAGGTTGAACACGGTCCGCACCGCGAGCTCGACGCGCGGACCCGCGACGTGCCGGGTCGCGCTGTGATGCCTCGGCGCCATCATGAAACCGATGCGGGCCTCGCGGATCGACTTTTCGATCGACGGAAAGGGCGCATCGATGTCGACCCCGAGCGCGGTCAGCACGTCCGCCGCCCCGGCCTTGGAGGAGAGGGCCCGGTTGCCGTGTTTCGCGACCGGTATGCCGCAGCCCGCCACGACAAGGGCCGCCGCGGTCGAAATGTTGAGCGTGCCGGCGCCGTCGCCGCCCGTGCCGACGACGTCGATCGCGGTGTCCGGGGCGGATATGCGGGCCGCCTTGGCGCGCATCGTTCGCGCCGCGCCGGTAATCTCGTCGACCGTCTCCCCGCGAAGGCGGAGCGCCATCAGGAAGGCGCCGATCTGGGCCGGCGTGGCGTTGCCGGTCATGATCGTGTCGAAGGCGCTTTCCGCCTCCCGCTCGCTCAACCGATGACCGTCGGCGACACGCCCGAGCACGCTCTTGAAGGCGTCGAAATCTTCACTCATGGTCGAGCATTCACCTTGAAAAAAACAAAAAGAATAGTTCCTTATTTATAATTCTTAAGATCGTATCGTAGCTGTGTCCCCTTCCTGTAGCAGCGATGCGTTCTCGGTCACAGCCGGTCTCAGGGGCGGATCGCGCCCTCGTCGAACAGGCGTTCGAGAGCGCCCGAATCGACCGACACCGGATAAACCTCGCGCAGGGCCATGGTGTATTGGGACAGCAGGTCGGCCCCCATCGCGGTCGCGACCTCGTTTCGAACCCGATCGAACCCCTCATTGTCGGCGGACGGATTCGCCGGCTCGACCCGATCGAGAACAGCGACGGCATATCCCGCCCCGGTCGCCCCGAGCGCCGCTTCGCCCTGCTTGGCCCCGAACAGCGCGGCGGCGAGCGACGACGGGAGGGGAATCTCGCCGCCCTGGTCGAACCGCGTGAAGGCGGAAGAGGTCTTTATCTTCAGACCGAATTCCCGGGCGGCGGTGTCGAAGCCGCGACCCGACTTGACCTCGCTCAGCAGCTTTTCCGCTCTTTTCCTGGCCGCCTCGTTCAATCGATCGAACCGCCAGGCCGCGGCGACCTCTTTCCGGACCTTGTCGAACGGCTCGAGCGCGGGCGGAACGACCCGGTCGACCCTGACCAGGAAGTAACCACCGAGCGAGGTCTCGACGAGGTCGCTGACTTCCGTGGCGTTGGTTTCGAAGGCGGCCTCCAGGAAACGCCGGAGCACGAGCAGCCCGTCTTTCGGATCGCCGTCGACCGACCGTCCGCTGGGCTCGACGCTCCGGAACCGCAGGAGCCTGGCGTTGACCTGGCCCGCCGCCTCCTCCAGCGTGGCCCCGCCCGCCAGCGTGTCCTCGACCTGGTTGGCCAGCTTGACGATGGCGTCGATGGCCTGCTCGCGCGCAAGATCTTCGCGGATCTTCGCCCGGGTCTCGGCGAAGTCGGGGGTCCTGCCGGGCTCCACCCTGTCGACCAGGAGGATGTGCCAGCCCACCGGAGAGCGCACGGGTTCGCTCGGGATATTCGGTTGCAGGGAAAAGGCGGCGTCGGCGATCTCCTGCGGCAGGTCCTCCCTGGTCAGCAGTCCCAGCGAAACCGCATCCTCGTCCATCCCAGCGACCGCCTTGGCGACATCCCCGATGTCGCGGCCGCTTCTCAGCGCATCGAGCGCCCGCCGCGCGGCGGATTCATCGCCGACGACGATCTGGCGGACATTGCGTCGTTCCGGAACCGTGAGCTCTTGCAGACGGTCCTCGTATTCCCCGCGCAATTCCTCTTCCGCCGGCTCTATTTCCGCGGCGACAACCTTCGGATCGAGGTGGAGCGCGGTCAGATCGCGGCGTTCAGGCGCCGTGAACGCCGCCGCGTTCTTCTTGTGAAAGTCGGTCAACGTGCTGTCGCTCGGCCGCGGGAGGGTGCTCTCCGCCGGGCGGGCGATCTCGACGAAGCGAGCGATGCGCTTGTCGCTGCGGTAGTGGTAGAGCGACCTGACGAGGGGATCGGGCGCCACGCTGGCGGCGCGCAGGAGTCCCGTCAGATGGGACATCTGGATGTCCTGGCGCAAATCCTCGACATAGCGCTGCTCGGTGATCCCCAGCCGGGACAGGGCGCTGTGGAAGATCATCCGATCGAAACTTCCATCGGGTCCGCGAAACGCCGGTTCGGCGCGCAGGCGGCGGACGACCTGATCGTCGCCGACGATGATTCCGTTCTCCTCGGCATAGAGATCCAGGAGGCGCTGCGATATCAGCCCGTCCAGCGTGCTATCCGCTACTCCGAGATTCCGCGCCTGTTCCGAATCGACGTCGGGTCCGAGCGTCCTGCGCAGCTGCTCGACCTGGCGTCGGAAAGCCTGCCCGAACTCGTTGGCGGTGATCTTGGTCGCTCCGACCTCCGCCACATCGGTGGGGAGTCCCGGAGGCCTGATCATGTCCTCCACGCCCCAGGCGGCGAAGCTGATGATCAGAAATACGGCGAGAACCCGCACCACCCAGGTCGCGGCTTTGCTCTTCATGGCCTGAAGCATGGTGCGGTTTCCTGTTCGGGTCGGCATTCGCCGACGGACGGCGCGCGCGACCGCGCGCGGCTATATCTATTGGCTGCCGGTCCGGATCGCAACCGCCGACGCGAGGACCGTTTTTCCGGAAGGGCGGCTTTCTGGCGCTCCCGGACCCGCTGTGCTAGATAACCAGCCCGTCCGGCCCACCGCAAAACTGGTCCATGACCGAGTCCCTCCGCCCGCTCGTCGCGGGGAACTGGAAGATGAACGGCTCGCGCGCGATGACCCAAGCTCAACTCTTGGCCTTGGGCGGGGAGCTCAAACTTGTGCGCTCTCCTCGCTGTGAAATATTGGTTTGCCCACCGACACCTTTTCTCGCCGATGCGGCTCATGCCTTGGAAGGAGTTTCCGGGGTCGCACTCGGTGGGCAGGACTGCCACGTTGATCTGTCCGGCGCTCATACTGGCGACGTTTCGGCAGCGATGCTTGTCGATTTCGGCTGCACATACGTCATCGTGGGACATTCGGAACGCCGCAACGATCACGCTGAAACTAACGAGATCGTCAAGGCCAAGGCCGAGACGGCGATCACGGCGGGTCTCACCGCGATCGTCTGCGTTGGGGAGACCGGCAAGGACCGGGATGCGGGCCGCGCCGTCGAAATCGTCGTCTCCCAACTGGAGGAATCCCTGCCCGACACGGCCAGAGCGGACAACACGGCGATCGCCTACGAACCGGTTTGGGCGATCGGAAGCGGGCGGACGCCGACCGGGGCTGAGATCGCCGAGATGCACACCCACATCCGCGCAAATCTGAACGACCGCATGGCAGACGGCGGAAATGTCCGGATCCTCTACGGCGGGTCGGTCAAGCCCGAGAACGCAAGCGCCATACTCTCGGTGCCGCAGGTAAACGGGGCCCTGGTCGGCGGGGCGAGCCTGGACGCCGCGGATTTCTGGTCGATATGTCAGTCATGTCCGTAGCAATTCGGGCCCAATGACGCTAAATCTTTGCTGGCGCTGATCGCATGAAGGCACGCGCGACATGATCGCTATCATCCTCGTAGTTCACCTCTTCATCGCCATTGCCCTGGTCGGTGTGGTCCTGGTGCAACGGTCCGAAGGCGGCGGGCTGGGCATCGGCGGCGGCACGATGGGCGGGCTGATGACGACCCGCGGCTCGGCCAACCTGCTGACCCGGGTGACCGCGGTCCTGGCCGCCTGCTTCATGGCGACCAGCATCGTTCTCGCGATCCTTTCCGGCGCGACCCAACAGCCGAGCTCGGTTCTCGACCGGCCGGCGCAGCAGGCCCCGGCCCAACCGGCAGAGCCCCGGGCGCCGAGCGTTCCTCTGGCCAATTAGGGGGGCCGACGACGCGGATCGATGGACCGGCAACCCGGCGCGAAGCGATAGGGCGCGGGGCGCGAGAGTGAACGGGGGCGGATGACTCGCTACATCTTCATCACGGGCGGCGTTGTCTCTTCCCTCGGTAAAGGGCTCGCCTCGGCCGCGCTTGGCGCGCTCCTCCAGGCGCGCGGCTACAAGGTACGGCTTCGCAAGCTCGATCCCTATCTCAACGTCGACCCCGGCACGATGAGCCCGACCCAGCACGGCGAGGTCTACGTGACCGACGACGGCGCGGAAACCGACCTCGATCTGGGTCACTACGAACGCTTTACCGGCGTGCCGGCGAATCAGAGCGACAACGTCACGACCGGGCGCATCTACCAGGACGTGATCGAGCGCGAACGGCGGGGCGACTATCTCGGCGCCACGATCCAGGTCATCCCGCACGTGACCGACGCGATCAAGGCATTCATCTCCGCCGACGCGGGCGACGTGGATTTCATCCTCTGCGAGATCGGCGGCACGGTGGGCGACATCGAGAGCCTGCCCTTTCTCGAGGCCATCCGCCAGAAGGCGAACGAGCTCGGTCGCGAACGGGCGATGAACGTGCACTTGACCCTGGTTCCCTACCTCCAGTCCGCAAGGGAGCTGAAGACCAAGCCGACCCAGCATTCGGTCAAGGAATTGCAGAGCGTCGGCATCCAGCCCGATCTCATTCTTTGCCGTTGCGAGCAGGACGTGCCGCTGGAAGACCGCAAGAAGATCGCTTTGTTCTGCAACGTGCCGGTCGAGAACGCGATCGCGGCGCCCGACATGGACACCATCTACGAAGTGCCGATTTCCTATCACGAGCGCGGCTTCGACGTTCAGGTCTGCCGCCATTTCGGCATCGCGGATGCGACCGAACCCGATCTCTCGCGCTGGACCGAGATCGTGGGACGGATCAGGAACCCGGAAGGGGAAGTCGCCATCGCGGTGGTGGGCAAGTACACGACGGTCCTCGATTCGTACAAATCGCTCGCCGAGGCGCTGGAGCACGGCGGTATCGCCAACCGGGTCAAGGTCCGTCTGGAGTGGATCGACTCCGAAATCTTCGAGTCCGAGGACGCGGTTCACCACCTCTCCGGCGTCGAGGGGATCCTCGTCCCCGGCGGATTCGGCGAACGGGGCGCCGAAGGAAAGATCGCCGCGGCCCGCTTCGCACGCGAGCACAACGTTCCCTATCTCGGGATCTGCTTCGGCATGCAGATGGCCGTGATCGAGGCCGCCCGCAACCTGGCCGGCATCCCGGGCGCGGGATCCACCGAATTCGGACCCGCGCGCGAACCCGTCGTCGGCCTGCTGCACGAGTGGATCAAGGGAGACCGGATCGAGCAGCGCGGAGTGGGAGACGATCTCGGCGGCACGATGCGGCTCGGCGCCTATGAATGCGCGATAAACGGATCCTCCCTCGCCGCCGACATCTATGGCGAGAAGGTCATCAGCGAGCGGCACCGCCACCGCTACGAAGTGAACATCAACTACCGTCCCCGTTTGGAGGAGGCAGGGCTGGTGTTCTCCGGTCTGTCGCCCGACGGGATGCTGCCCGAGATCGTCGAAATTCCGTCGCACCCCTGGTATCTCGGCGTCCAGTTCCACCCGGAGCTCAAGTCGAAGCCGTTCGACCCGCACCCGGTCTTCGACTCGTTCGTCCGCGCCGCGATCGAGCGTTCCCGGCTGGTCTGAGCAATGGCCGAGCCGCACAGGATCCGCGTCGGGGCGATCGAAGTCGCCAACGACGCGTCCCTCACCCTGATCTCCGGGCCGTGCCAGATAGAGAGCCGCGACCACGCCCTGGAATGCGCCGGTCGGCTGGTGGACATCGCGGGCCGCGTCGGGGTTTCGCTGATCTACAAGTCGTCGTTCGACAAGGCGAACCGGACATCGCTTGCATCGAAACGCGGAATCGGTTTGGAGCAGGGGCTCGATATTCTGGCGGAAGTCCGGGACTCCTGCGGCTGTCCCGTCCTGACGGACGTCCATTTGCCGGAGCAATGCGCGCCGACCGCCGACCGCGTCGACGTGCTGCAGATACCCGCCTTCCTGTGCCGTCAGACCGACCTCGTCGTCGCGGCCGCAGAGACGGGAAGGGCGCTCAACATCAAGAAGGGGCAGTTCCTGGCCCCCTGGGACGTCGTCAACGTGGTCGAGAAAGCGCGCGCGTCGGGCAATGACGACGTGATGGTCTGCGAACGGGGCGCGAGCTTCGGCTACAACACGCTGGTCAACGACATGCGCGCTTTGCCGCAGATTGCCGAAACCGGCTGTCCGGTGGTGTTCGACGCGACCCATTCGGTCCAGCAGCCGGGCGGGTTGGGAGGGGAGAGCGGCGGCCAGCGGGAATTCGTGCCGGTGCTCGCGCGCGCGGCGGTGGCGGTTGGCGTCGCGGCGGTGTTCATGGAAACCCATCCGGACCCCGACAACGCGCCCAGCGACGGCCCCGCCATGGTCCCGCTCGACGCGCTGGAGCCTTTGCTGGAACAACTCGTCGCCATCGACCGGCTTGCCAAGAGCCTGCCGCCGCTCGCGCTCTAGGGCGGCGCGTAGCAGGGAGCATCCCATGTCCGCGATCATCGACCTCCACGCCCGGGAAATCCTCGATTCCCGCGGTAACCCTACGGTCGAGGTCGACGTGCTGCTGGAAACCGGCGCGGAGGGCCGCGCGGCCGTTCCCTCCGGAGCTTCGACGGGCAGCCGCGAGGCGGTGGAACTGCGCGACGGCGACGACGGGCGCTACCACGGCAAGGGGGTGCTGAAGGCGGTCGGCGCGGTCAACGGGGAAATCGCGGACGCGCTCACGGGGCTCGACGCGGACGACCAGGCGACCGTCGACGGCACGATGATCGAGCTCGACGGCACGGAGAACAAGAGCCGCCTCGGCGCCAACGCAATTCTCGGCGTCAGCCTCGCGGTCGCCAAGGCGGCGGCCGAAGAGTCGGGATTTCCGCTCTACCGCTATCTCGGCGGCGTTTCCGCGCGCACGATGCCGACGCCGATGATGAACATCGTCAATGGCGGCGCGCACGCCGACAACCCGATCGACCTCCAGGAATTCATGGTCATGCCGGTCGGCGCAGAATCGCTTACGGAGGCGGTGCGCTGCGGCGCCGAGATCTTCCGCGCTTTGCAGCGCCGCCTCTCCGCCGCGGGCCTCAGCGTGAATGTGGGCGACGAGGGCGGTTTCGCGCCCAATCTGGCAAGTGCGGGGGAAGCCGTCGATTTCGTTCTCAAATCGGTCTCGGATGCCGGCTATACGCCGGGAGAGGGGGTAGCGATCGCGCTGGATGCCGCCGCCAGCGAATTCTACCGCGACGGCCGCTACGAGCTTGCCGGGGAAGGGCGGTCTCTCGCTTCCGGCGAGATGGTGGGTTACTACGAAGACCTCTGCGGCCGCTATCCGATCGTCTCCATAGAAGACGGATTGGCCGAGGACGATTGGGACGGCTGGGCAAAGCTCACCCAGGTCCTCGGCGACAGGATACAGCTGGTGGGCGACGACCTGTTCGCAACCAATCCGGCGATTCTGGAGCGGGGCATCGCGGCCGGGGTCGCCAACGCGATTCTGGTCAAGGTCAACCAGATCGGCACCCTGACCGAGACCCTGCGGGCGGTCGAGATAGCCCACAAGGGCTCCTACGCGGCGGTGATGTCGCACCGCTCGGGCGAGACGGAAGACACGACGATCGCGGATCTTGCGGTGGCCACCAACTGCGGGCAGATCAAGACCGGTTCGCTGTCCCGGTCCGACCGAACGGCCAAGTACAACCAGCTGATTCGCATCGAGGAAGGGCTGTCATCCGCGGCGCGCTATGCCGGCGCAGCGGCGTTGTCGGCCGGCGATAAAGGCTGAATTGCCCCCGGGGCGGTGTGCCCCGTCTCTATCTCACGACTTGAAATTTGCGGCTTGACTGTTTGATTCTCAATGTGATTGGGTGAGGGCATGGTCGCGAGATTGGACAGGCGCCGTGCAATGCGAACCGTGGCCGGCCCGTTTCTGGGAGCGGCCCTGACGGCCTATTTCGCCCTCAGCGTTTTCGAGGGCGACAGGGGCGTGTTGCGAATCATCCAGCTCGAACAGGAGTTGGTCCGCGCCGAACAAACGCTGGTCCGGGTCGCCGCCGAACGCGCGCATCTGGACGGATACGTGGATGCGCTCAGGTCCGACCGGCTGGACCCCGATTACCTCGATGAGCGGGCGCGCGTCATCACGGGGCTGATCGGCCCCAACGACATCGTGATTTCGGACAGCGAGACCAGGCGGCGCTTTTCGGTCGTCGGCGGCCCGCCCACCATCGCCCGCTGACCTTCCCCTCCGCGCATATTCGTTGCGCAAACCCCGGCCAAAACGACACAAACTTACGCATCCGTTTGTTGCGCGGCATCCGGGTCGATTAGTATCCTTGCATCGGCGGTAGCCGCTCGATCCGAATCGCTGTGCGATCGCTCGGAAACGCAAGGGAATATCGCTGATGGCCGCGAGGCCGAAGAAATCCGAAACCGGCCAGAGCGCGACCCCGGCTGAAGACGACAAGCCCGGGAAAGCCGTGAATGGCGGGGCGGCGCCGCCGGACGGCAATCCCGACGAACTTCTCGCTTTCTATCGAGAAATGCTGCTCATCCGCCGCTTCGAAGAGCGGGCGGGTCAACTCTATGGGATGGGGCTGATCGGAGGCTTCTGCCACCTCTATATCGGGCAGGAGGCGGTGGTCGTGGGCATGCAGGCTTCCGCCGGTCCGAAGGACGCGCTGATCACGAGTTACCGGGATCACGGTCACATGCTCGCCTGCGGCATGGACCCGAAAGGGGTGATGGCGGAGCTCACCGGCCGGCGCGGCGGCTATTCCAAGGGCAAGGGCGGCTCGATGCACATGTTCAGCCGGGAGAAGAACTTCTTCGGCGGACACGGCATCGTCGGCGCCCAGGTTCCCATCGGCACGGGGATCGCGTTCGCACAGAAATACCGGGGCGACGGCGGGGTCACCGCCGCCTATATGGGCGACGGTGCGCTGAACCAGGGCCAGGTCCACGAGGCGCTCAACCTGGCTGCGCTGTGGGCGCTTCCCATCGTTTTCGTGATCGAGAACAACCGCTACGGCATGGGCACCTCGGTCGAACGCGCTTCGGCCCTGCAGGACCTCCACCGCGTCGCCGAACCCTATGGCATTCCGTCGGCTCAGACGGACGGGATGGACGTGCTCACGGTGAGGGATGCCGGCCGCACGGCGATCGAGCACTGCCGGGCCGGGAAGGGGCCTTACGTGTTGGAGGCGCTGACCTATCGCTACCGCGGGCACTCGATGTCCGACCCGGCCAAGTACCGCAGCAAGGACGAAGTGGCCGAGATGCGGACGGAACACGACCCGATCCAGAATCTCCGCAACCAGCTCGTGGCGATCGACGCCGCGGACGAGGACGCGCTCAAGGAGATGGACCGCGACATCAGAACGATCGTCGCCGACGCCGCCGAGTTCGCCCAGAGCAGCCCGGAGCCCGATCCGGGCGAACTTTTTACCGACGTGCTCGTCGAGGCCTGAGCGCAATGCGGTCGAGATAGCCCGAAATGCCCATCAACATTCTCATGCCGGCGCTCTCGCCCACGATGACCGAGGGAAATCTCGCCAAGTGGCGCAAGAACGAGGGCGATCAGGTGAGTTCGGGCGAAATCATCGCGGAAATCGAGACCGACAAGGCGACGATGGAAGTCGAGGCCGTGGACGAGGGCGTGCTCGGCCGGATCGTCGTTCCGGAAGGCGCCGAGGGCGTGGCGGTCAACTCGATCATCGGCGTGCTGCTGGTCGACGGAGAAGACAACTCGGCGCTCGGCGCCGTCGCGACGGCGTCCAACGGGCACGGCGCCGCGCAGGCGGCTCCCGCGGCAGCGGAAACCGGGAGAGAAGCCGAGATCGGCGATACCGTCCGCCAGACCGTCCGCGAGGCGCTGCGCGACGCCATGGCGGAGGAAATGCGCCGCGACGAGACCGTGTTCCTCATCGGTGAGGAGGTCGCGGAGTACCAAGGCGCCTACAAGGTGAGCCTGGGATTGCTGGAGGAGTTCGGTCCGCGCCGGGTCGTCGACACCCCGATCACCGAGCACGGCTTCACCGGGCTGGGGGTCGGCGCGGCGTTTGCCGGCCTGAGGCCGATCGTCGAGTTCATGACGTTCAACTTCGCCATGCAGGCGATGGACCAGCTGATCAACTCGGCGGCCAAGAGCCTCTACATGTCCGGCGGCCAGATTTCGGCGCCGATGGTTTTCCGGGGACCGAACGGCGCCGCGGCCCGGGTCGCCGCACAGCATTCCCAGGATTTCACGAGCTGGTTCGCGCATGTGCCGGGGCTCAAGGTGGTCGCGCCGTACAACGCGGCGGACGCCAAGGGGCTTCTGAAATCCGCGATCCGGGATCCGAACCCGGTGATTTTCCTGGAGAACGAGATTCTCTACGGCGCCTCCTTCGACGTTCCGACGGACGAGGACTTCACGGTTCCCATCGGACAGGCGAAGATCTGCCGCGCCGGCGCGGACGTGACCGTCGCGGCCCTCTCGATCGCCGTCGGCCATGCGCTCGACGCGGCCGAGGCGCTGGCGGGAGAGGGAATAGACGCCGAGGTGATCGATCTGAGAACGGTGCGTCCCCTCGACATCGGAACGCTGGTCGATTCGGTAAAGAAGACCGGCCGCCTGGTTTCGGTGGAGGAGGGCTGGCCGTTCGCCGGCATCGGTTCCGAGCTTGCCGCGGTCGCGATGGAGCATGCCTTCGACTGGCTCGACGCACCGGTGACCCGCGTGACCGCGGCCGACGTGCCCCTGCCTTACGCCGCGAACCTCGAGCGGCTCGCGCTTCCCCAGGTCGAAGACGTGGTGCGTGCCGCCAAGGACGTGCTGTACAGAAGCTGAGCACGCCGACCATCCCCGAGGAATAGCATTCGATGCCCATCGATATCCTGATGCCGGCACTGTCGCCGACCATGACCGAGGGAAACCTCGCAAAATGGCTCAAGAGCGAAGGGGACTCCGTCGAGGCGGGCGAGGTGATCGCCGAGATAGAGACCGACAAGGCGACGATGGAGGTCGAGGCGGTCGACGAGGGCGTGCTGGGCAAGATCGTCGTGCCGGAAGGCTCCGAGGGCGTGGCCGTCAATGCCGTGATCGGCGTCCTTCTCGCCGAGGGCGAGGACGCCGACGCGATCGGGAGCGCCCCGGCACCGACAGGGAAACCCGAGCCAGCGGCCGAGCCCGAACCGCCGGCGAGCGCGGAAGTCGTCGCGGAAAAAGCTCCTGCCGGTCCTTCTTCCGGAGAGCGCATCGCGGCGAGCCCGCTCGCCCGGCGCATGGCCGCCCAGGCGGGGCTCGATCTCTCCGCCATGCAGGGCAGCGGGCCGAAGGGGCGCATCGTCAAGGCCGACATCGAGGCCGTGCTGGCCAGCGGCGCGGCGGCTTCGCCTGCCGCTCCCGCCGGTTTGCCGCCACGCGCGCCCGTCGCGGCGCCGGCGGCCGAAGACGAACTGGTCAAACTGTCGACAATGCGGCGGGTGATCGCGGACCGAATGACGGAATCGAAGACGACGGTTCCCCACTTTTATCTCACTGTCGACTGCGAGGTCGACGAGCTGCTCAAGGTCCGTGGCGAAATCAACAAACGCCTCGAGAACGCGAAAATTTCCGTCAACGACATCGTGATCCGCGCCTGCGCGCTCGCGCTCCGCGAGGTTCCGGCGGCCAACGTCTCCTGGGCGGGCGAGGGGACGATGACACAACACGGCACCGTCGACATTTCCGTCGCGGTGGCGATCCCGGGCGGGCTGGTCACGCCGATCGTCAGGAACGCGGACGCGAAGGGGCTGGTCGAAATCGCCGGCGAGATGAAGGAACTCGCCGCACGCGCCCGCGAGGGCAAGCTCCGCCCGGAAGAGTATCAGGGCGGCAGTTTCTCGATCTCCAATCTCGGCATGTACGGCGTCAAGAGCTTCGATGCGGTGATCAACCCCCCGCAGGCCTGCATCCTCGCCGTCGGCGCGGGAGAACCGCGTCCGGTGGTGCGTGACGGCGAAATCGTTCCGGCGACCGTCATGTCGTGCACGCTTTCGGTGGACCATCGCGTGGTCGACGGCGCCATCGGGGCGGAGCTTCTGGGCGCGATCAAGCGAAACATCGAATACCCGCCGGCGATGCTGGCCTAGACCGGGGAGGCATCCGTGGCCCGGCATTCTTTCGACATCGCCGTTGTCGGCGGCGGACCGGGCGGCTATGTCGCCGCGATCCGCGCCGCCCAGCTCGGGATGAGGGCCTGTGTGGTCGAGCGGGAGCACCTGGGCGGGGTCTGCCTCAACTGGGGCTGCATCCCGACCAAGGCGCTGCTCCGCACATCCGAAATCAACCATCTGCTCGGCAATCTCGATGCCTTCGGCTTCGCCGCGGAGTCGGTCTCCTTCGATCTCGACAGGATCGTTAAACGCTCGCGCGACGTCGCGGGACGGCTGAGCGCCGGGGTCAGCCACCTGCTCAAGAAAAACGACGTCACCGTCATCGACGGGCACGCCCGACTGGCGGGTCCGGGGATGCTGTCGGTCGAACGCGACGGCGCCGAGGCCGAGGAGCTCGCCGCGCCCCATATCGTGCTGGCCACCGGCGCACGCGCCCGCACCCTGCCCGGGATCGAACCGGACGGCGACCGGATCTGGACCTACCGCGAGGCGATGGTCCCGCCCGCGATGCCGTCTTCGCTGCTGGTGATCGGCTCGGGCGCCATCGGGATCGAATTCGCGAGCTTCTACCGCGATCTCGGATCGGAAGTAACCGTGGTGGAAATCCTCGACCGAATCCTTCCAGTAGAAGATAAGGAAATTTCGTCAATAGCCAGAAAAGCCTTTGAAAAACAGGGGATGAAATTTTTGACGAATGCCAGTGTCACCGCACTCCGATCAGAGGGCGAGGGGATCAGGGCGAGCATCCAGGCCGGGCAGGAAACCCGGGAAATCGACGTCGATCGAGCCATTCTCGCAGTTGGAATCGTGGGCAACGTGGAGGGTATCGGGCTCGAGGGGACCGGCGTGGAGGTCGACCGAGGCCATGTCGTCGTCGACCGGTGGAACGAGACCGGAGAGTCCGGCGTCTACGCGATCGGAGATCTGGTGGGACCGCCGTGGCTGGCCCACAAGGCGAGCCACGAGGGGACGATCTGCGTCGAACGCATCGCGGGGCTGGAGACCCGCCCGCTCGACGTCTCGAACATTCCGGGCTGCACCTATTGCCGGCCGCAGATCGCGAGCATCGGTCTTACCGAAGCCGCAGCGAAGACCGCCGGCCACGAGGTGCGTGTCGGACGGTTCCCGTACCTCGCCAACGGCAAGGCGATCGCCCTCGGCGACGACGAAGGGATGGTGAAGACGGTATTCGACGCCTCGACCGGCGCATTGCTCGGCGCGCACATGATCGGCGCCGAGGTGACGGAGCTGATCCAGGGGTTCGCCGTCGCGAGGATGCTGGAAACCACGGAGGCGGAACTCATGGAGACGGTCTTCCCGCACCCGACCCTGTCCGAGACGATGCACGAGTCGGTGCTTGACGCTTACGGGCGGGCACTTCATTTCTAGGTTCAGCCGGTCGGGAGCACTTGCCGTTTCGATGACCAGCGCCAGCCAGATCGCCACGGTCCGCCATCCGGAGAAGATCGGACGGAAGGACAACCCGATCCCCCGCAAGCCCCCCTGGATCCGGGTGAAGGCCCCTGTTTCGCCCGCCTACGGAGAAACCAGGAAGGTGGTGCGCGATCTCGGCTTGGCGACGGTGTGCGAAGAGGCCGCCTGCCCGAATATCGGCGAGTGCTGGGCGAAACGCCACGCGACGATGATGATCCTGGGGAGCGTGTGCACCCGGGCCTGCGCCTTCTGCAACGTCGCCACGGGGATCCCGGACCGTGTCGATCCGGACGAGCCCGCGCGGGTCGCCGAGGCGGTCGCGCGTCTCGGATTGCGGCACGTCGTCATCACCTCGGTCGACCGCGACGACCTCGACGATGGCGGGGCAGGGCATTTCACGCGCGTCATCGGCAGCATCCGGGAGATCAACCCCGAGACCACGATCGAGGTCCTGACCCCGGATTTCCTGAGGAAGGACGGAGCCATCGAGTTGGTGGTCGAGGCCAGGCCGGATGTTTACAACCACAACCTCGAGACCGTGCCGAGGCTCTACCCGACGGTGCGCCCAGGGGCACGGTATTTCCATTCGCTGAAGCTGCTCGACCGGGTGAAGCAGCTCGACCCCGCGATGTTCACCAAGTCGGGGCTGATGGTGGGGCTCGGCGAGAGCCGGGAAGAGGTCCAGCAGGTGATGGACGACTTGCGATCCGCCGACGTGGATTTTCTCACCGTCGGCCAATATCTCCAGCCGACTCCCAAGCACCACGCGATCGACCGTTTCTGGACCCCGGATGAGTTCGAGGGGCTGGCGGCGATGGCCAAGGGCAGGGGGTTCCTGATGGTTTCGGCCACCCCGCTGACCCGCTCTTCCTACCACGCCGACCGGGACTTCGAGGCGCTGCGGTCGGCCCGCCTGGCACTTCAGACCGGGGTATCGGGCTGACTCCATGCCCAGGCACGCCGAACTCCGTTACGCCGCCTACGAACCGGCCCAGATTTTCGGTCTCGTGGCCGACGTCGAGAGCTACCCTTCCTTTCTGCCCTGGTGCACCGGTTGCAGGATCTACAAGCGGGAAGGAAACGTGCTCCATGCCGACTTGCGGGTCGGCTTCAAGATGGTGAGCGAAAGCTTCAGGTCCCGGGTGACGCTGGATCCGGTGGAACGCATCGATATCGTCTATCTCGACGGACCGTTTCGCTATCTCGACAGCTGCTGGAAATTCAGCCCCAGGGACGAGGGTTGCCTGATCGATTTCTCGATCGATTTCGAGTTCAGATCGTTGCTGCTGCGCAAGATCATGGGGCCGCTGTTCAATGAGGCGGTCCGCCGCAGCGTGGCGTCCTTCGTGGCCCGCGCCGACTCCCTCTACGGCAACGGCGGCCGCGTCGGGGCGGGAATCCACCGGAGGGTCGCACCCTCGGTTCAGAAATAGACCCTGCCTTCGACCCTCTCGACGGGATCGGTCGTGGCCTGGCGCAACCGGGGCAGGTTCGCGGTGGCGATGGCTGCCAGAACCGCATCGAGCGCGTCGCCGCCGGTATCCTCGATTATTTTCTCATAAATTATTTTCTCAACTTCGTTTAGTAATCCATTGTATATAAAATATTTTATAATTCCAGAACGAGCATCCGAAAGACCGACGCCGCGGCCCTTGTACGGCGTGTAAAGGCCCAGACGCTTGAGCAAGGAGGCCGGGCAAGTCTCCGCCAGAAGGACCTTGTCGGGCGCGGGCGGCTGCATCGGAATGACACGCGCCGCCCCTGAATCCAACAGGGGCAGAAGAACTTCCGCGATCCCGAAATATGTCTGGCGGTAGAGCCGAAGGTTGTAGGCCGAAAACGGCACGCGCGCCTCTACATCCGTGCGCCGTTTCAGCTCGCGCCCCGCCGCCGCGCGCCGGCACGCTTCCCGGAACGAACCGGCATCGTGATAGCGGCGCGGAAAGGCGCGGACGAAATCCTCCCACCGTTCTTCGGCGACCAGGGGTCTCGGCAGGCCGAACGGGAAATCGAGGCCGGCGGCCGTACGGCGTTCGCTCTCAAGCAACGCCTTCAGCGCCGCGAGCGCGGATTGGCGGTCCCGCCCGCCGCCCGGCAGTTCGCGCGCCGGCCGGCAGCTCTCCAGCGACAGCCGGCCTCCGTTCTGTGTCCCGGCCGCGATCCAGATGTGATCGCCCGCCTGCCGCGCGCCGGAAAAGTCGACGCCGAGAACCCGGCGACGCGTCACTCTGCGAGGCGCCCGATCAGGCCGATGGCGGCAAGCACGGAGGCTTCGCGAACCGCCGTCCGGCCCCCCGGGAACAGGTAGCGCCGGTGGAGCGTGGTTCCGCCCCGGCGCGCGGCGGCGATGTGGACGAGACCGACCGGCTTGGACTCGGTTCCGCCGCCGGGTCCCGCGACACCGGTGATTCCGGCGGCGATGTCGGCGCGGCTATTGGCGAGCCCGCCCTCCGCCATGGCCCTGGCAACCGGCTCGCTTACCGCGCCGTGAGCGTCGATCAGCTGCATGGGGACGGAAGCGAGCTCGGCCTTGGCTTCGTTGGTATAGGTGACGAGGCCGCGTTCGACGACGTCGGAAGAGCCGGCGATCGCGGTGAGCGCGCCCGCCAGAAGCCCGCCCGTGCAGGATTCCACGGTCGCCACCATCAGGCCCGTGTCGCGGCAGCGCTCCAGCAACGCCTCGGATGCGCGAAGGATTTCTTCGTTCAAGCCAGCGCCTCCCGGACAACCCACAGCCCCGCCAGCGCATAGACCCCGGCCAGGACATCGTCGGTCATGACGCCCAGCCCACCCTCGATCTCGCGGTCCGCCCACGAAACCGGCCAGGGCTTGGCGATGTCGGCCAGGCGAAACAGGACGAAGGCGAGCGCGAACTGCCACAATTCCGCCGCCGCGGGGACAAGCGCGATGAGCTGACCCGCGAACTCGTCGATGACGATTGACCCCGGATCTTTTTCTCCGGCGCGCCGCACCACGCGCTCCGACGCCCACCATCCAAGCAGAAACGTCAATAGCGCCAGGATAGCCAGGGCGAACGGCCCGAAACCATCGAGCACGAACCAGGCGACCGGCAACGCGGCGAGCGATCCCCAGGTACCGGGCGCGCGGGGCAGCAACCCGACCCCGCCAACGGTGGCGACGAAGGTGGGCGCGTCGCGCCACGGGGGAGAGTAGGGGGCACGCCTGTCCGCGGGACCCGGCATGGCGGACTCAAACCGGGAGGCGGACGGTGGCGACGGCCTGCGCGGCGATCCCTTCGCCGCGGCCGGTAAAGCCCAGACCCTCGGTCGTGGTCGCCTTGATGCTGACCCTTCCGGCGTCGATCCCAAGGGTTTCAGCGATGCAGCCGATCATCGCATCGCGATGAGGCACGATCCTCGGACGTTCGCAGATCAGGGTCAGGTCGAGATTGACGATCGCCCCCCCGCGGCCCCGCACCAATTCCCCGGCATGACGGAGGAAAGTCCTGGACGGCTCGCCGCGCCAGCGCGGGTCGGATGGCGGAAAATGGGTACCGATATCGCCCTCCGCGATGGCACCGAGCAGGGCGTCGGTCAGCGCATGCATTCCCACATCCGCGTCCGAATGCCCCGCCAGAGCCCGATCGTGCGGGATTTTCACGCCGCACAACGTCACGGCGTCTCCCTCGCCGAAGCCGTGGACGTCGAACCCGGTGCCCGTTCTGAGATCGGGCTGCCCTCCCGCGAGCCAGCGCCGCGCCCGTTCCAGATCCTCTTCCGTGGTGACCTTGATATTCGCCTCGCCGCCCGCCACCAGCGCCACGTCGAGCCCGGCGTGCTCGGCGACGGCGGCGTCGTCGGTCAACTCGAGGCCCGCCGCGGCTCGGTGGGCGGCCAGGATCTCCGGGAAACGGAAGCCTTGCGGCGTCTGCGCCCGCCACAATCCGGACCGTTCCACCGTCCGGCCGACCAGCGGCGTTCCATCGCCGGCCCGTTCGCGCTTCAGGGTGTCGCTCACCGCCACCGCGGGCAGCGCCGCGGGGTGGGTCTCGAGCGCCGCGAGCGTGCGGGTAATCGTCGGGGCGTCGGCAAAGGGACGGGCCGCGTCATGGATGAGCACGGTATCGGGCGCGAGTCCGACCAGGCTTTCCAGGCCGAGGCGGGCGGACTCCTGTCGACTGCCGCCGCCGGTCACCGGCTCCAGCAATTCCATGCCCGCGAGCGCCGCATCGCAGTTCTCGCGATCGTCCGCGCCGATAACCACGCGCACCGCGTCGATTTCGGGATGGTCCACGAAACCGCTTACGGCGTGGCGCAACAGGGCGCTGCCGCCGAGCGGCAGGTATTGCTTGGGAATTTCCGCGCCGAGGCGGGTGCCGCGACCGCCGGCGAGGATCAGAGCGACGCAGCCCGACATATCGAATCCGTGCGATTTGCGCGGAAACCCTAGTCGTCCCGGAATCGATTGCCAAGCATCGCAGCCATTGCCGTCCGCTTTAGATTTTGTACGCCGGGCGAAGGTTTTGAGTAGAAGCGGGTTTCCGATCCATCGCGGGATTCGAGGCTTGGATCCCGGCACGCAAGCATCCCTCCCACTGTCATGGCCGGACTTGTTCCGGGGTCCAGACTGTCAGGCACCGCTGTCGCCCGGCTTTCCCCGGATCGGGGTCCGGGGCGAGCCTGGACCCCGGAACAAGTCCCATAAGCGCTAACTTGTTGACAGATCGTAGTGCAGGGCGCGTTGGAGGGTTCTCTGTCTTGGCGGCTCGGAGAGCGCTTTTGAGATGTCGTTCCACTCATCGATCGTGCGGGCGAGGCTGAAGGCGGGCTCGATGGCCCTTCGGACCTGGTTGAGGGCAAACCGGAACTCCCGCCAGGGACTATGGGTCCTGTGGCGGCGCCAGGTCGTATCCCCAGGGGGAAAGGGCGCGGGCATGACGGACCAGCTTGTCCGCCAGCAGCGCCACGAGGAGTTTTCCGTAGAGCCAGGCGCGGGCGCTTTCGTCGTCATGCTTGGGCAGATGGCCCAGCTGGGCCAGGGATTTGAGGCGTTTGAAGACCAGCTCGACCTGCCAGCGCAGGCGATACCATTCCAGAACCTCGCGGTCGCTGAACGCCTCTTCGCCGAACGTGGTGAAGACGATGACATAGTCCGCAAAAGCAAGCGTTGTGGGCTTGACCTTGCTTCCCTGCCGCCGGGCCTCGCGGCGCGCCGTCTTGCGCGCCCGCGCGGCCGCTGCCGCCGATTTGCGAACCGCGCAGATGCGACCGCAGACCTTCTCCTCCCCGGCGGTCGCCGCCGGCCACGACCCGACAGCCCCGGCGCTCCTCAGCCGGGACACTGCCGCAAGCAGGTCGAAAGGCGCGCCATCGAGGGTTCGAAGGGACAATCCTCCGGTGTTCACCCGCACGGTAATGCGTCCGCCGGCCGCCGACACATGGCGAAGCCCCGCCGCCGTCGAATAGCCCCGGTCGGCCAGAATGTGATCGCCCTCGCCAACCGGAAACCGCGCCAGATACTCCCCGCCGCCCGCGCCCCGCGCCGGCGTCACCTCGAAAAAGTCGCAGCTCAGCGAAGACAGGCACAGGCTGTAATGAACCCGCCACAGCGAACCCGTCCGCCCGGGCTCGCGCACCGTGGTGGCATCGACCGCCCGCACCCGCAAGCCAGGCTCCACCGCCAGACCCCGTTCGCGAAACAGCGCCACGCACAACCCCTGCAACCAGTCCGAAGACTTGCGAAGCCGCTTCAGAAGCGCAACGTCCGACAAATCCGCCAGACCCGCCTTGCGCGCGCGCACCGCCGTCTCGCGCAGCGAGTGCCCGCAGCCCAGATGCAACAGCAGAACCCGAAGCGCCGACTCCGCCGACTTGTCCTTGCGAAGACCCTTCAGCGCCCCGCTGGAACGACCCAACTCCTCCCAGCCCGCCGGAAGAAAAGAACGAAGAACCGCCCAATCCTCATCCATCGCAAAGCCTCCGGATCCCGACACCCGGAAACCCTAGATAAAATGACAAAGATAAACAAGTTAGCGCTTATGGGAACAAGTCCGGGGTGACAGCGGGGGTGCGGAGACGGTCTCGCCCATCGGCACGGAGCCCGTCCCGAAGTTAAACCGGACAGAAGTGGACTTGTTCCGGGCATCCACGTCTTGCGGCATCGGGGTGCGAGCCGGGAGCGGGCGCGCCGGCGGAGGGACGTGGATGCCCGGAACAAGTCCGGGCATGACGACAAAGAGGGGTTGCCGAAGGACGCCAACACCGCCCGACCTTGTCCGCGCCTGTCGGCACAGAACCCCCGAACGCCCGAACCGGACAGCAGTGCGTCGCAACCGGCTTCGCGATGTTCACCAACGGCGGGGGTGGTATAGTTTCTCTTTCCTCGTCGCCTGAGGCTCCATGTCCAGCTTCGTTCCCATCGAGATCGGTCCCGTCGAAATCGAGGATCCGGTGTTCCTCGCGCCGATGTCGGGGGTCAGCGACCTGCCGTTCCGCCGCCTGGTCAAGAGCTGGGGGGCCGGGATGGTGTTCTCGGAAATGATCGCGAGCGAAGCGATGGTCCGCCAGGTGGAGGGATCCCGCAAGATCGCCACCGACTGCTCCGAGGAATTTCCGATGGCGGTCCAGCTGGTGGGCTACGACCCCTCGGTCATGGCCGAGGCTGCGCGTATCGCCGCGGACCGCGGGGCTGCGATCGTCGACATCAACATGGGCTGCCCGGTGAAGAAGGTGGTCAAGAAGATGTGCGGCTCGGCCCTGATGCGGGACGAAATCCACGCCGCCCGGATCGTTCGCGCGGTGGTAGCGGCGACCGACCGCCCGGTCACCCTCAAGATGCGCATGGGATGGGACGACGAGCACCTCAACGCGCCCCGCCTCGCGGCCATCGCCGAGGATTGCGGCGTCCGGATGATCACCGTCCACGGCCGGACCAGGACGCAACTCTACACAGGTCGCGCGGACTGGGCGTTCGTGGCCAGGGTGAAGGAGGCGGTATCCGTCCCGGTGATCGTCAACGGAGATATCGTCGCTCTCGAAGACGCGCGGGCGGCGCTGGAGGCATCGGGCGCGGACGGGGCGATGATCGGCCGCGGCGCCTGCGGAAGGCCGTGGTTCCTGAGGCAGACCATCGCCTATCTCCGTTCGGGGACGCGCCTGCCCGATCCTCCGGCAACGCGGCGCGGCGCCATCGTGCGCGATCATTTCGATGCGATGATCGAGCACTACGGACCGGCGACCGGCGTTCGCATGGCGCGCAAGCACCTTGCGTGGTACGCGAAATGCTTCCGCGGCGGCGCCGCCTTCCGTGCGGCCGCTAACGCGATCGCCGAACCGGACGAGGTCCGTTCGGAAATCGCGAGATTCTTCGGAACGGAGGGCGCGACCGCCATGGCCGCATGAACGTGCCGGCGATCGTATTGGCGAGCTCCGACCGGGAAACCCGGCGCGTCCTCGAGGAAGCGGGATATGCGCTGTTGCTCGCTCGATCCGGCGAGGCGTTGGTTCATGCGCTCGGCTCGGGATCCGGCGACATCGCGGTGGTGGACGCGGAGATGTTGTCGACCGCCGGCAGCCCGCTGGTCGAGGCCGTCATGCGAAGACGGCCCGATATCCCGATCGTCGTATTAGGCGGCGACGCGCCGGCGCAATTCCCGATTCCGACGCGTCACGCCCCGCTGCCTTCCGACGGGGACGGTCTGCTGGACGCGATCGAACGCGCTCTCGAAAGGTCCGGAGCGGGATCGACGGAAGGACCGGACAGCCTGTCTCGTGCCGTCGGCACGCATCTCGCGCGCTATTTCGAGGCTCATGCCCCCGGGCTTCCCGGACCCGGGCTGCACGGGCGGGTCCTGCGCGAGGTGGAAAGATCCCTGATTACTCATGCGCTCCGTGCAACGCGCGGCAACCAGCTCAAGGCCGCCGCGCTGCTCGGGCTCAACCGCAACACGTTGCGGAAGAAAATCCGCGATCTCGACATCGATGTCGTGCGGGGCATAAGATGAACCGGCCCGCCGGGTCCGTGGCGCCCGGCAGGGGCGGTTAACCGGTTCGGCGCGAGATGGCGAATAAATCGGCGGCACTGGATGCGCCCGGGGCCGCCCGGCTTGTCGATTGGGCGGGACGGTACCGGCTCGGGCGAAGAGCGGCCGTGGTACTGGCGGTCGCGTCGCTGGGCTCCGCGCTCGTCACCTACGCCGCGTTATCGGGCTGGCTGCCGTTCAGCGCCGATCCCCGCGCGCTGCTGATCCTTCTCAACGTCGATCTGGTGCTTTTCCTCGCGCTTGGCGCGATCGTCGCCGGCCGGGTTGCCCGAATTTGGATCGCGCGCAAGCGGGGGTCCCTGGGATCGAAGCTACACAGCCGGCTCGTGCTCTGGTTCAGCCTGATCGCCCTGGTCCCCGCGATCATCGTTTCCGTCTTCTCGGCGATTTTCTTCAGCCTGGGTGTCCAGGCGTGGTTCAGCGACCGCGTTCAGACCGCCCTCAGCGAAGCCTCGATCGTGGCCGAATCCTACCTGCGGGAGCACCAGAAGGTGATCCGGGGCGACATCCTGGCAATTGCGCGGGACGTCAACCGGGCCGCGCCGCGGCTGTGGGCCGAACCTGCGAAATTCAACGAAATGATGGCGGCGCAGGGCCTGCTGCGAAACTTGAGCGAGGCCTACGTCTTCGACGGCACCGGCCGGATCATCGCCCGATGGAGCCTGAGCTTCGTGCTCGACCTCGCGCCGATACCGCCGTCGGCGATGGACAAGGTACAGCAGGGCGAAGTGGTGGTTCTCGCCAGCGGATCGGAAGACCGGATGCGCGCGATCGTCAAGCTCGACGACACGATCAACGCATTTCTGTATGTCAGCCGCTTTGTCGAGCCGCGGGTCCTGGACCACATCGCCCGCACGAGGAAAGCGGTCGCCGAGTACGAATCGCTCGAAGGTCGACGGCACACTTTCGAAATCACGTTCGCAACGATGTTCGTGCTCGTGGCCCTGCTCCTTCTGATGGCGGCGACCTGGGCTGGCCTCACCTTCGCGACCCGGCTGGCGGGACCCGTGACCGCGCTCGCGGCGGCGGCGGAACGTGTGCGGGGCGGCGACCTGTCCACCAGGGTCGAGGAGAGCGGGGACCGGGATGAAATCGGCTCGCTGACCAACGCCTTCAACCGGATGACCGGCCAACTGGAAACGCAGCGGGACGAACTGCTCGAAGCGAACCGTCAAATCGATACTAGGCGCCACTTCATCGAGACCGTGCTGTCCGGCGTCTCCGCCGGGGTCGTGGGGCTGGACCGTTCCGGCCGGATCAACGTCGCCAACCGGCTCGCTTCCGAATTGCTGTCCCGGGATCTCGACAGGCGCCTGGGGGACTCTCTTGCGACGCTGGTGCCGGGCATCAGCGAACTGCTCAAGGAGGCAAGGGTTCGTCCGCACCGAATGGCGGAGTCCGAGATCCGACTCAGTCGCGGCGAAGGTGTCAGAACCCTGTCCGTCCGCGTTACCGCCGACATGAAGGACGAGGCGATCGTCGGCTTCGTGGTCACTTTCAACGATATCACCGAGCTGCTCGCCGCCCAGCGGAAAGCCGCCTGGTCGGATGTCGCCCGCCGAATCGCCCACGAGATCAAGAACCCGCTGACTCCGATTCAACTTTCCGCCGAACGGCTGCGCAGGAAATATCTCCGCGAAATCAGCAGCGATCCAAAATCCTTCGACGACTACACCGAGACCATCATTCGCCAGGTCGGAAACATCGGAAGGATGGTCGACGAGTTCTCCGATTTCGCACGCATGCCGTCCGCCGTTCTGGCACTGAGCAATGTCGGCAATCTGTGCCGCGTCGAACTTGCGCTTTACAGGGAGGCGCACCCGGAGATCGCCTTCGAGGCGACCCTGCCCGACGATCCCTTGGTCGTGAAGTGCGACGGCGGGCTTATCGCGCGCGCGTTGTCGAACCTGCTGAAGAATGCCGTCGAGGCGGTTCAGGCTTGCGAAGAGAAAGCGGGGAAGGGCCGAATCGAGGTCTCGGTCGAGGAGCACGAGAGCCTCGTCGCGATCGCGGTCGAGGACAACGGGCGCGGCCTTCCCGATGCCGCTCCCGAGCGTTTGACGGAACCCTACGTGACGACGCGCGAGAAGGGCACCGGGCTCGGGCTGGCCATCGTCAAGAAAATCATGGAAGACCACAACGGCGACGTCACGCTCGAAGCGGTGCCGGGCGGGGGGGCTCGCGCGCGTCTGGTCTTCCCAAAGGAAGGGCAGGGTGGCAGTGTGACGCGTTCAGCCGGCCACGAACTGCCTGGGGGACCCAGCGGTGCAGGTTGAAATCCTCGTCGTCGACGATGAGGCGGACATCCGCAAGACGATCGCCGATACCCTGGAGGACGAAGGGTATCGTTGCCGGGCCGCCGCGGACACCGTCGCGGCGCTGGAACTGATCGAGGAACGGCGACCGCATCTGGTGATCCTCGACATCTGGCTGCGCGAAAACGATCGCGACGGGCTGGAGCTGCTGAAGATATTGAAGGTGCAGTACCCGGAAATCCCGGTGGTGATGATCAGCGGGCACGGAACCATCGAAACCGCGGTCAAGGCGATCAAGCTCGGCGCGTACGAGTTCGTGGAGAAGCCGGTCCAGTCCGACCGTCTGCTGTTGACCGCCAGGCGCGCGGTCGACGCGGCGCGGCTGGAGCGTGAGAACGCCGAGCTCAGGGAGCGCGCCGGCGCGGACTGGCCGATGATCGGCGTTTCGCAACCGATGTCCCAGTTGCAGAGCGCGATCGATCGCGTGGGACCGACCGGAAGCCGCGTCCTGATCGCGGGACCGTCCGGCAGCGGCAAGGAAGTCGCCGCCCGCACGCTGCACGCACGCTCGCGCCGCCGCGACGGCCCCTTCGTCGTACTCAACTGCGCCACGATGGCGCCCGATCGCATGGAAAGCGAGCTCTTCGGCGCCGAGGTGCGGAACGGTGCCGCCCCCCATCCAGGCACCTTCGAACAGGCTCATGGCGGAACGCTCCTGCTCGACGAGGTCGCCGACATGCCGCTCGAGACCCAGGGCAAGATCGTTCGGGTCCTCCAGGAGCAGTCCTTCGTCCGCGTCGGAGGCGCGACCAGCATCGCCGTCGACGTCAGGGTCATCGCGACGACCAGCGGCAATCTGGTGACCGAAATGGCGGCGGGCCGGTTTCGCCAGGATCTCTACTACCGGCTCAACGTGGTGCCGATCGAGGTTCCGCCGCTGTCGTCGCGACGCGACGACATCCCGCTCCTGTTCAGCCATTTCGCCGAACGCGCCGCGGCCGCCGCCGGGGTGCCGTGCCGCGACCTCGCCGAGGACGCTCTGGCCGCGCTGCAGGCCTATGACTGGCCCGGAAACGTGCGCCAGTTGCGCAATCTGGCCGAATGGGTCCTGATCATGGCGCCCGGATCGGCGTCCGAGCCGGTTCGGTCCGACATGCTGCCGCCCGAAATCGTCGCCACGACGCCGGACCCGCTGCGCGGGGTCAACGGCACGGAATTGATGGGCCTGCCGCTCCGCGAGGCGCGGGAGAGATTCGAACGGGAATACCTCGTGGCCCAGGTCGACCGGTTCGGCGGCAATGTCTCGCGCACCGCACAGTTTGTCGGGATGGAGCGCTCCGCTCTCCATCGCAAGCTCAAGACGCTCGGTGTGACGGCGGGCAGCAAGGCGCTGTAGGCCGAAACTTGAGCATCCCCAGGACCCAGCCCTGCCAGGGCGGTCGGAAGCAGGTCCGATGAAAGTGATCGTCTGCGGTGCCGGTCAGGTCGGCTACCACATCGCGCGCCAGCTGGCGTCCGAAGGCAACGACGTGACGGTGATCGATCAGTCGGAAGAGCTTTCGCGCCAGGTGGGAAACTCGCTCGACGTCCGGACTCTGGTCGGTTTCGCCTCCCATCCCGACGTGCTCGAACGCGCGGCGGCAGGCGATTCCGACATGATCATCGCCGTCACCCAGGCCGACGAGGTCAATATGGTGGCCTGTCAGGTGGCGCATTCGCTGTTCAATGTCCCGACCAAGATCGCGCGCATACGCGCCCAGTCCTACCTGCATCAGATCTGGGCGGACCTCTTCAGCCGCGACCACATGCCGATCGACGTCATAATCTCGCCCGAGATGGAGGTCGCCCGCGCGATCCTGCGCCGGCTGTTCGTTCCGGGCGCGATCGATTCCATTTCGCTCGCCGACGGCAGCGTGCGGGCTATCGCCGTGCGCTGCGGCGACGATTGCCCGGTGATCAACACGCCTCTGCGCCAGCTCACCGGGATCTTTCCGGAACTCAACATCGTCGTGGTCGGCATCAACCGGGGAGACGCCACCCTGGTGCCGACGGCCGACGACCAAATGCTGGCCGGAGACGAAGTCTATTTCATCGCCGACGACGACCATGTGGGACGGGCGATGGCCGTGTTCGGACACGAGGAGCCGGAAATCCGGCGGATGGTGATCGCCGGAGCCGGACACGTCGGACGCTTCCTCGCCGGCCTGATCCATGACGAACACCCTTCCGTCAACGCCAAGATCATCGAGGCGAGCAAGAGCCAGGCCGAACAGGCCGCCGTGGGGCTCGCCGGAGTGACGGTGCTCAACGGCGACGCGCTCGACCCCGAAATCCTCAACGAAGCCAACGTACCGACCGCGGAGGCGATCGTCGCGGTGACCAACGACGACGAAACCAACGTGCTCGCCTCGCTCCTGGCGAAGCGGCACGGCGCGGGCCGGGCGGTCACCCTGATCAATAACATGAACTATGCCCCGCTCATCAGCACGCTCGGCGTCGATGTCGTGGTGAACCCCCACGCGATCACCGTCTCGACCATTCTCCAGCATGTCCGCCGAGGGCGCATCCGCGCGGTGCACGCCTTGCCCCAGGGCATCGGCGAGATCATGGAAGCCGAGCTGCACGAATCTTCGGATCTCGCCGGGCACGCGATCCGGGACGCCGGTCTGCCTTCCGAGGTTCTCATCGGAGCCATCGTTCGCGACGGCAAGGTGGTGATACCGCGCGCTTCCACCGTGCTGCGCATCCGGGACCGAATCGTCATGTTCGTCGCCAGGAACGCGATCAAGCACGTCGAACGACTGTTCTCGGTGCGTCCGGACTATTTCTGAGCACGAAAATGGGCTCGATCGACCGCCTTCCGCGCGCGGTAATCTTCGACTGGGACAACACCCTGGTCGATACATGGCCGGTGATCCACGACTCGATGAACGCCACGCTCGCGGCCATGGGCCACCGGCCCTGGTCGCTCGAGGAGACGCGGGAACGGGTGCGGCGATCGATGCGCGAGGCGTTCCCGGCGATGTTCGGTTCGCGCTGGGAAGAGGCGCGCGCGATCTTCTACCGACGTTTCGACGCCATTCATCTCGAGCGGCTCGCGGTGTGCGAAGGGGCGGAGCAGCTCGTCGTCGCGCTTGCCGGGCGCGGGGTCTGTCTCAGCGTGGTCAGCAACAAGATGGGCCGCAACCTGCGGCGCGAGGCCGACCATCTCGGCTGGGCCGGCTATTTCTTCCGCCTGGTCGGGGCGACCGATGCCCGGCGCGACAAGCCGGCGACGGAGCCCGTCGATCTGGCGTTGTCGGGAAGCGGTGTCGGGCGCGGTGCGGATGTCTGGTTCGTCGGGGATACCTCGATCGACCTCGAATGCGCGCACAACGCGGGCTGTACGGGGATACTGGTTCGGAAAGAGCCGCCACGGAGCGCGGAATTCGGGAAATATCCTCCCGCGGCGCATTTCGTCCGTTGCGGGGACCTCCACCGGCACATCGAAGGCCTGTGATTTGATTCCGGTTATTTTCTCTCGATGGGTTTTGCGGTAATCATCACCCCGCTTGTGTGTGTTGGCAGGGCGCGCATGCCGCGCCGCGCCGTCAACGGTTCGAATTCAAGACTCGAAGAGAGCGGGACCCAAAATGTCATCCGAAAAACCTCAAAACCTTCAGGACACGTTCCTCAACCACATCAGGAAGAACAAGACGCCGGTCACCGTCTTTTTGGTCAACGGCGTCAAATTGCAGGGCATAGTCACCTGGTTCGACAATTTCTGCGTCTTGCTGCGCCGCGACGGCCACTCCCAGCTTGTCTACAAGCACGCCATTTCTACGGTGATGCCGGTCGGGCCGATACAGCTCTATGACGAGAAGCGCGAGGCCGAACACGTCGCCGAATAGCCCGAACCGAGCGAACGGCGCGACCGGGACCGGACGCGCCGTCGTCATCCATCCGCACGCGAAACGCCCGGGCGGCGATTCGCGAAGCCCCGATGCCCGGCTCGACGAAGCGGTGGGGCTGGCCGGCGCGATCGGGCTGGAGGTCGTGCAGGCCGACAGGGTCGCGCTGTCCCGGCGTCGTCCTTCGACCTATTTCGGCGCCGGGACCGTGGACTCGGTGGCCGAGACGGTCGAGGCGCGGGAAGCCGATCTCGTCTGCGTGGATGCGGCTCTCACGCCGGTCCAGCAGCGCAATCTCGAACGCGCCTGGCACCGCAAGGTCATCGACAGAACGGGGCTGATCCTTGAGATATTCGGCGCGCGGGCGAGCACCCGGGAAGGCGTTCTCCAGGTCGAGCTCGCGCACCTGACCTACCAGCGGAGCCGCCTGGTCAGGAGCTGGACGCATCTTGAGCGTCAGCGTGGCGGCCGCGGCTTCATGGGCGGTCCCGGAGAAACCCAGATCGAGGCCGACCGGCGCCAGATCGATGAGCGGATCGTCCGTATCCGCCGCGAGCTCGATACGGTGAAGCGGACGAGGGGGCTGCACCGCGCCGCGCGGCGCCGGGTCCCGTACCCGGTCGCCGCGCTGGTCGGCTACACCAACGCCGGCAAGTCGACGCTGTTCAACAGGCTCACCGATTCCGAGGTCGCCGCCGAGGATCTGCTGTTCGCGACCCTCGACCCGACGATGCGGGGGCTCGACCTGCCCTCGGGGCGGCGGATCATCCTGTCCGATACGGTCGGGTTCGTTTCGCAGCTCCCCACGATGCTGATCGCCGCCTTCCGCGCGACGCTGGAGGAGGTGCGCGATGCCGATTTGATCGTCCATGTGCGCGACGTCGCCCACCCCGACAGCGACGCGCAATGCCGGGACGTCGACGACGTGCTGGACCAGCTCGGAATCGACACCGGCAATGGAATTCTCCTGGAGGTGCACAACAAGATCGACAAGCTCGCCCCCGGAGAACGCGCGCTCCCGCCCGGCGGGAGCGGCGGGAAGAACGACGCGATCCCGGTCTCGGCGCTGACCGGCGAGGGGGTCGACGGGCTGGTCCACCGGCTGGATGCGGCGTTCGGATCCCGGCGGCGCATCGTCGACCTGGAGGTGGACCTCGCGGACGGCGCGCGGCTCGCCTGGCTGTACCGGTACGGGGAGGTGCTCAGCCGCACCGATGACGGGCTTCGGGCGCATGTCCGGGTCGGGCTCGATCCGGCCGACCTCGGACGTTTCGAACGACTCGGGCAGGGCAGGAGTTGAGTTCGGGCGCGGGGGCAAGCACCATGCCCGAAGGCCATTGACACCCGCCGGTCAAATCCCTAAATAGCTGGCACTCGACAGGGAAGAGTGCTAACAGCGTTGGCGCTCTTCCTTGTTCATCCGGCATCGGGGTCGCGCGGTGCGCCATCCCGCCATGCCGGGCCTTTCGACCAGTCAGGAGGTACTACATGAAACTCAGGCCACTGCACGATCGTGTGCTGGTTGAGCCGCTGGACGCCGAAGAGAAAACGGCCGGCGGCATCATCATTCCCGACACGGCCAAGGAAAAGCCGATGGAGGGAATGATCGTCGCCGTCGGGAACGGAGCGCGCTCCGAAGACGGCAAGATCACCGCGCTCGACGTCAAGTCGGGCGACCGGATCCTCTACGGCAAGTGGTCCGGCACGGAGGTGAAAATCGATGGTCAGGATCTCCTCATCATGAAGGAGTCCGACATCATGGGCATCATCGAGTAAGCGGAGCGGATCATGGCAGTCAAGGAAGTCAAATTCGACACCGATGCGCGGACGCGGATGCTCCGTGGCATCGATGTTCTCGCCGACGCCGTGCGGGTGACGCTCGGCCCGAAGGGCCGCAACGTCGTCCTCGACAAGGCGTTCGGCGCACCCCGCATCTCCAAGGACGGCGTGACCGTCGCCAAGGAGATCGAGCTCGAGGACAAGTTCGAGAACATGGGCGCGCAGATGGTGCGCGAGGTCGCGTCGAAGACCAATGACGACGCGGGCGACGGCACCACGACCGCGACCATTCTGGCCCAGGCGATCGTCAGGGAAGGTCTCAAGTCGGTGGCCGCGGGCATGAACCCGATGGACCTCAAGCGCGGCATCGACGTCGCGGTGGAAGAGGTCGTCAGCAGCGTCCAGAGGCGGTCGAAGAAGGTGAAGACCGAGGAAGAGATCGCCCAGGTCGGCACCGTTTCGGCCAATGGCGAGCGCGAGATCGGCAACATGATCGCCGATGCGATGCAGAAGGTCGGCCAGGAAGGCGTGATCACGGTCGAGGAGGCGAAGAGCCTCGCGACCGAGCTCGACGTGGTCGAGGGGATGCAGTTCGATCGCGGCTACATCTCGCCCTACTTCATCACCAACGCCGAGAAGATGCTGGCGGACCTCGAGAATCCCTTCATTCTCCTGCATGAGAAGAAGCTCTCCGGTCTCCAGTCGATGCTTCCGCTGCTCGAATCGATCGTGCAGTCGGGGCGTCCGCTGCTGATCATCGCCGAGGACGTCGAGGGCGAGGCGCTGGCGACGCTGGTCGTCAACCGCCTGCGCGGCGGCCTCAAGGTGGCGGCGGTCAAGGCGCCCGGCTTCGGCGATCGCCGCAAGGCGATGCTCGAAGACATCGCGATCCTCACCGGCGGCCAGGTGGTCTCCGAGGATCTCGGCATCAAGCTGGAGAACGTCAGCCTCGACATGCTGGGCAGCGCGAAGAAGATCTCGATCACCAAGGACGAGACCACCATCGTCGAGGGCTCCGGCAAAAAGGGCGACATCTCCGGCCGCTGCGGCCAGATCAGGGCGCAGATCGACGAGACTTCGTCCGACTACGACCGCGAGAAGCTGCAGGAACGGCTCGCCAAGCTTGCCGGCGGCGTCGCGGTGATCCGCGTCGGCGGGGCAACCGAGGTCGAGGTGAAGGAGAAGCGCGACCGCGTCGAGGATGCGATGAACTCGACCCGCGCCGCGGTCGAGGAGGGCATCGTCGCCGGCGGCGGCACCGCCCTTCTGCACGCTTCGCAGGGGCTCGCCAAGGTCAAGCTCGACAATCCGGACCAGCAGGCAGGCGTCGAGATCGTGCGCCGCGCCCTGCAGGCGCCGCTCCGGCAGATCGCCGAGAACGCCGGTTTCGAGGGCTCGGTCGTGGCCGGCAAGCTGCTGGAATCGAAGGCCGCCAATTACGGTTTCGACGCCGCGGCCTGCGAGTACACCGACCTGGTCAAGGCCGGCATCATCGACCCGACCAAGGTGGTGCGGGCGACGGTCCAGGGCGCGGCTTCGGTCGCCGGGCTGCTGATCACCACCGAGGCGATGGTCGCCGAGAAGCCCGAGGACAAGGCCGCTCCGGCAATGCCCCCGGGCGGCATGGGCGACATGGGCGGCATGATGTAGCTGTCATTTCGAGCCGGCCGCGCATACCGGCCGGGCGTAGAGTAGGGAAGGGCCGCCCTCCGGGCGGCCCTTCTTTATTTGTTTGCCAAGGCGCCGCCGTCGCATTAACCCTCGCGCCACCGCCAAACGTCTCAAGTGTTTCCGTGAAGGTCGATACAGACGCCGTCACCCGGCTGATGCGCGCTGTCGCTGCAGCCGAGATCCTGCCGCGCTTCCGCTCCCTCGACGACCGGGAGTCCTGGGAGAAGCGGTCCGGCGCCGTGGTTACCGTCGCGGACGAGAGAGCGGAGGCGGCGCTGTCCGACGGGCTCGCCGCGATCCTGCCGGACGCCCGCATCGTCGCGGAAGAAGCCTCCGAGACCGCACCCGAAACGCTCGACGCGCTTACCCGGCCGGGTCCGGTCTGGATCGTCGACCCGATCGACGGCACCGCCAATTTCTCCGAGGGAAAGGCCTGTTTCGCGGTGATCGTGGCGCTGGCGGTCGGCGGCGAGACGGTTGCCGGCTGGATCTACGACCCGGTCGCCGGTTCCATCGCGGTGGCCGAGCGCGGCGCGGGCGCGTGGCGGGACGGGAATCGGCTGCGCGTCGCCGACCCCGTACCCGATTCGGAGATGACCGGCGCCTTCGGATGGCGGCTCAACAAGGACAGGGAATTCCGCTCCCGCTTCCGGGCGCGGACCTACAACAAGTGCTGCGGCTTCGACTATCTCGCGCTGGCCGACGGGCGCACCCATTTCGCGTTCTATCGCAGCCTCAAGCCGTGGGACCACGCGGCCGGCCAGCTCCTGCACGCGGAAGCCGGCGGCTACAGCGCTTGCGTGGACGGCACCGGCTACCGCCCGGGCCGCAAGGATCAGGAGGGCCTGCTGCTCGCGCCGACGAAGCGGATCTGGGACGATCTCGCACCCCGTATCAGGCGCTCGCTCGGCATGTGAGCCCCGGATTGCCCGGCCTTCGGGCACTCCCTATGATCCGGCGCATTCTCGCAAAACAGAGGGCATCCGATGACCGCATCCGTGGCATTTCTCGGGCTGGGCGTGATGGGCTTTCCGATGGCCGGACATCTGGCGGCCAAGGGCCATGACGTCACCGTCTACAACCGGACCGCATCGAAGGCGGAGAGTTGGGTCGGACAACACGGCGGCAAGAGCGCCCCGACGCCGGCCGAGGCGGCGGGCGGAGCCGATTTCGTGTTCACCTGCGTCGGCAACGACGACGATCTGCGCGCCGTGGTCCTTGGTCCGGACGGCGCGCTGGCCGGGATGGGCGAGGGGGCCGTGCTGGTGGACCACACAACGACCTCGGCGATCGTCGCGCGCGAGGTTGCGGCGGCGGCCACCGAGGCCGGTATCGGCTTTCTCGACGCTCCGGTCTCGGGTGGGCAGGCGGGGGCGGAGAACGGGGTGCTCACCATCATGGTGGGCGGAGACGATGCCGTATTCGCCCGCGCGGAGCCGGTCATGAAGGCCTTTGGACGAACCATCGTGCACATGGGTCCGGCAGGCAACGGCCAGCTCACCAAGATGGTCAACCAGATCTGCATCGCCGGCATCGTGCAGGGTCTGTCGGAAGGCCTCAATTTCGCGGTCCGCGCGGGACTCGACGCCGAACGCGCCGTCGAGGTCATCTCGGGCGGCGCCGCGCAGTCCTGGCAGATGGAAAACCGCGCGGCGACGATGCTCGCCGGCAAATACGATTACGGCTTCGCCGTGGACTGGATGCGCAAGGACCTCGGCATCGCCATCGAGGAGGGGGACCGGAACGGGGCCCGCCTTCCGCTGACCGCGCTGGTCGACCAGTTCTACAAGAACGTCCAGGCGCGCGGCGGCAACCGCTACGATACGTCGAGCCTGATGATCCTGCTGAGCGACGACTGACCAGGGGATCCTACGCGCGTTCCCGCGCCTTGGCGTCCTCCCAGAGGGCGTCCATCTCTTCCAGCGTCGAGTCTTCGGGCGCCTTGCCCGCATTGACAAGACCTTGTTCTACATGGCTGAAACGGCGTACGAATTTATCGTTGCAGCCCCGCAGCGCCTGTTCCGGATCGATACCGAGCCGCCGGGCGACGTTGACGCAGGCGAACAACACGTCGCCGATCTCCTCCACGAGCTCCGCCCGGCTGCTGTCCCCGCTGATCGCGCCCTTCAGCTCGTCCAGCTCCTCGTCGACCTTGGGGAGCGTCGATGCCATGTCGGGCCAGTCGAAACCGACCCGGGCCGCGCGTTCCTGAAGCTTCCGGGCGCGCATCAGGGCGGGCAGGGCGAGCGCCACCCCGTCCAGCGCGCTCGCCTGTGCGGATTTCGACGCTGCCTTGTCCCGCCGTTCCCGTTCCTTCATCGATTCCCATGCGGGCCGCAGGTCTCCGTCCTTCGAAGCATCCCCGAAGACGTGCGGATGCCGCCGGTACATCTTCTCTGTGATTCCGCGCGCGATGGAATGGAAATCGAACGCGCCCGCCTCGCGCGCCATCTCGGCGTGGAAGACCACCTGAAGGAGAAGATCGCCGAGCTCTTCCTCCAGCGCCCCGAGATCGCCCCGCGCGATCGCATCCGCGACCTCGTAGGCTTCCTCGATGGTGTAAGGCGCGATCGTCGCGTAAGTCTGCACCGCATCCCACGGACAGCCGTCTTCGCGGTCTCTCAGCCGGGTCATCAACGCCAGAAGGGCGTCGATAGGGGTGGGGCTCACCGTTCCGTCAGTATCGTCCATCGGCCGCATTCCCCGTGGGACTGGTCGCTATTTGTCGCATAATATATCTTATGGAACTTCAATCGGCATTCCATCGTAGGCCGGCTCGACATTGTCGGGCGTGGCCGCCTGCATCGCGTCGTAGTCCGCGTGATGGTTCATGTGCGTCAGGATCGCGCGGCGCGGCTTGACGCGTTCGAGCCAGGCGCTCGTCACCGGCCAGTGCGCGTGCGTCGGATGCGCGCGGTGCAGCCGGAGGCAATCGACGAGCCAGGTGTCGATGCCGGCGATCAGGTCGAGGCTCCCGTCGGACAGCCGCACCACGTCGGTCGAGTAAGCGAAGTCGCCGAAGCGGAATCCCGTGGACCGGCAGATACCGTGATCCTGCTCGAAGGGCACGACCGGACGACCGCGGATTTCGAAGGACCCGTCGATGGTCCGGGCTTGCAGAAACGGCGGATAGTTGCGTTCGGGGCCGCTCACGCCGCGAAAAAGGTAGGGAAACCGGCTGACGATCTCGTCCAGCACCTCGCTCTCGGCGTAGACGTCGATGTCCTTGCCGGTCCCGCGCGCGATGCCCCGGAGGTCGTCGATCCCGTGCACGTGGTCGGCATGGGCGTGGGTGAACAGCACCGCGTCGACCCGGTCGATTCCCGCGTCGAGGGCCTGGTCGCGGAGGTCGGGCGAGGTGTCCACCAGGACGTTCACGCCGTCCCATTCGACCAGGATCGACGGGCGGCGACGCCGGTTGCGGGGATTCTCGGGGTCGCAATCGCCCCAATGACCGCCGATCATCGGCACGCCCTGGGAACTGCCGCAGCCGAGGACGGTGATCTTCATCGACCGGCGCGGGAAGCCGATTTCCTGAACAATCGAAAGAAGTTATCCGTGGTTTGTTGAGAAATCGCATCGAGACCGACCCCTCTCGCGGCGGCGACCGCGGCGGCGGTATGCGCGACGAAGGCGGGCTCATTGCGCTTACCCCGCCTCGGCACGGGCGCGAGATAGGGGGCGTCGGTCTCGATCAGGATGCGATCCGCCGGAACGTTCGCGGCGATTTCGCGCAGCTCATCGGACTTCTTGAACGTCACGATGCCGGAAAACGATATGTAGAGCCCGAGCCCGACCGCTCTCTCGGCGAGCGCGGGACCGGCGCTGAAGCAGTGGATGACCCCGGAAAAGGCCCCCTCCTCCATCTCTTCGGCGAGGATGGCCGCCGTCTCCTCATCGGCATCGCGGGTATGGACGATCAACGGCAGGCCGGTCTCGCGGGCGGCCGCGATGTGGTTGCGGAAGCTGGCGCGCTGATCCGCGCGCGGGCTGTGGTCGTAGTAGAAGTCGAGCCCGGTCTCGCCGATCCCGACGACCTCCGGCTCGGCGGCGAGCGCGACCAGGCGTGCGGTCTCCGCGATCCCCTCGTCCGCCACGTTGTGCGGATGGATGCCCACCGAGCAGTCGACATTGCCGTGGTCGCGCGCCAGCGCCCTCACCCGTTCGAACTCGGTGAGCCGGGTGCAGATCGTCACGACGCGGCCGACGCCCGCGGCGGCGGCGCGTTCGAGAGCTTCGGCGCGGTCTTCCTCGAACGCGTCGAAATCGAGATGGCAGTGGCTGTCGACCAGCATCAGGCGGACGCCTCTCCTCTCGCTTCCTCTTCCTGTATGCGGGGAAATACCGGGCTGGGTTTGGGGAGCGCCGTTCCCACCGGCACATTGTCCGCCGAGCCGAGATTGGCGAACGTCCTGCGTTCGGGGTCGGCGGCGACCTGATCGAGTATGCGCGCCGACGAGTCCGGCATGAAGGGTTGCAGCACGATCGCGATGCGGCGGATGGTCTGGACCAGGGTGGCGAGGACCGCGGCGGTCCGGATCCGGTCCTCCTTGATCGTCGCCCAGGGCGCCTGACGGTCGACATAGGCGTTGGCCTGGCGGATCACCGACCATATCGCGTCCAGCGCGTCGTGAAACGCCTGGTCGCGCATCCGGTCGCGGCAGGTTTCCAGCAGCCCGGTGGCCGCGTCCAGCAGCTCCCCGTCCGCATCCCTGTGGCCGCCCGCGTGCACCGGCATCGTGCCTTCGAAATAGCGGTGGATCATCGACACGACGCGCTGGACGAGGTTCCCAAGATCGTTGGCGAGGTCGCCGTTGATCCGGTTCACCATGGCGCGGTGCGAGAAATCGCCGTCATTGCCGAACGGCACCTCGCGGAGCAGGAAATACCGCACCTGGTCGAGCCCGTAGCGCTCGACCACGTCGAACGGATCGATGATGTTGCCGATGGATTTCGAGATCTTCTGCCCCTCGTTGGTCCACCATCCGTGCGCGAAGACCCGCTTCGGCGGAGCGACGCCGGCGCCCATCAGGAAGGCCGGCCAATAGACCGCGTGGAAGCGCAGGATATCCTTGCCCACCATGTGAAGATCGCATGGCCAATACGTTGAAAAGGCTTGCGAATCGGTATCCGGGTAATCGACCGCCGTGGCGTAGTTGGTGAGCGCGTCGAGCCACACATACATGATGTGGTCGGCGTCGTCCGGGACCGGCACGCCCCACTTGAAGCTGGTGCGGGAGATCGAGAGATCCTTGAGGCCGCCCTTGACGAAGCTCACCACCTCGTTGCGCCGCGACGCCGGAGCGATGAAGTCGGGGTTTTCCTCGTAGAACGCGAGCAGCCGGTCCTGCCATTGGGACAGGTCGAAGAAATAGCTCGGCTCCTCGAGCCATTCGACCTCTGCGCCGGACGGCGCGCGCCTGACGCCGTCCTCGTCCTCGGCGACCTCCTTGTCGTCGTAGAACGCCTCGTCGCGAACCGCGTACCAGCCGGAGTAGCTGCCGAGATAGATGTGGCCGTTATCCATCAGGGCCTGCCAGATCGCCTGCGAAGCCCGGGCGTGGCGCGCCTCCGTGGTGCGGATGAAGGCATCGTTGGAGAAATTCATCGCCTGGGCGAGCTCGCGGAAGTTCTCCGACACCCGGTCGGTGAAGGCCTGCGGATCGATACCCGCGGCTTGAGCCGATTTCTCGACCTTCTGGCCGTGCTCGTCGGTGCCGGTCAGGAAGAACACGTCGTAGCCGTCGAGCCGCATGAAGCGCGCGAGCGCGTCGCAGGCGAGCGTCGTATAGGCGTGGCCGATATGCGGCGCGTCGTTGACGTAGTAGATCGGCGTCGTCAGGTAGAAGCGCTTGTCGTCGGACATCTCGCCCTCCGGTGCTCGGGCGCGGTCAGACGCGCATCTCGGATTGCAGCTGCCGGAACGCGCCCAGCACGACCTGCTTGCGGTCGAGATTGACGCTTTCCGCCCGGTCGATCAGCCGCGCACACTTCTCCCATAGCGCGGCGAGGCGATCAAGTCCGGCCGTGGCGGCGATGTTGGCGGCCGTCTCTCCCTCGCCTTCGACGACCTCCCCGCCCGGCAGGCCGCCGTCCGCGCCGGCGCGCGCCACCCGCGCGATCCACCACAGGAAGAGTTGCATCGCGGTCCGGTAGGCGGGTTCGGCGTCGCGCCGGGCGAGACGGTCGGAGAACTCATGCAGCGCCGGCAGATCGATATCGGGCAGCGCGGCGGCGAAGCCCACGACGGTGTCCAGGAGCTCGAGCCCTCCCGCCTCCAGCAATTCGAAGGCCCGGCCCGGGCTGCCCTCGGCGACCGCCAGCAGCCTCGCCAATTCGCCGGGCTCCGCCCCTGCCCCGCCGCGCGCAAGAATCGCGCGCATCGCGTCGTCGGGAACCCGGTCGAGCGGCAGCCGGCAGCAGCGCGAGCGGATCGTCGGCAGCATTCGCCCGGGCGAATGGGACACCAACAATATCAGCGTATTATCGGAGGGTTCTTCGAGTATTTTGAGAAGCGCATTGGCGGCGTTCGGATTGAGGTCGTCGGCGCTGTCCACGACCGCCGCCCGCCATTCTCCCTCGGCCGCGGTCAGGTGAACGAAATCGCCGGCGGCGCGCACCGCGTCGACCCCGATCACCGTCTTGGGCCCGTCCCCCTGGAGGTCGCGGGCGAGCGTCAGCAGGTCGGAATGGCCGCCCGATGCGACCCGCCGGAACACCGGATGGTCTTCCGCGATGGCGAGGGAATCCTCGGCCGCGCCGCTCCCGCCGGCCAGGACGAAACGCGCGATCCTGAAAGCGAGCGTCGCCTTTCCGATGCCCCGGGGCCCGGCGATCAGCCACGCATGCGGCAGCCGGCCCGAACGCCAGGCGGAAAGGAAGACCGCCTCCGCCGATTCGTGGCCGAGCAGGTCCGGATTCTCGCGCGGATGCATCGCTGCCGCTCCTACCCCTTCCAGCCCGCCACCTCTTCGAACCGGGCCACAACCTCGGCGAGGACCGCCTCGGCTACCCGGTCCTCGTCCGGCGTCGAGTCGATCACGACGCAGCGCTCCGGCGCATCGGCGGCGATCGCCAGGAACCCCTCCCTCACCCGTCGATGATAGGCGAGCGGCCGGCTCTCGTATCGGTCCCTGTCGGCCGAGCGCTTGCCCGCGCGCTTAAGCCCGTCATCCGGATCGATGTCGAGTATCAGCGTGAGATCGGGCCGGAACCCGCCCAGCGCGGCCTCTCCGATGGCCCGGATCGTCGCGGGATTCACGCCGGACCCGTAGCCCTGATAGGCGAGCGTCGAATCGGCGAAACGGTCGCAGATTACGATCCGTCCCTCGGCAAGCGCGGGCTCGACCGTCTTCGCAACGTTCTCCACCCGTCCCGCGAAATGGAGCAGCGCTTCGGTCGCCGGCTCCCACGCCACCTCGCCAGGATCGAGCAGCAGCGCGCGAATTCGCTCCGCCTCCGCCGTGCCGCCGGGCTCGCGCGTGACCAGGGTCGGGATGCCCCGTCCTTCGAGGCTTCGTGCGAGGCGTGCCGCGTGGGTCGACTTCCCGGCCCCCTCGCCGCCCTCGATGGTGATGAACCGCCCGCGCTTCATGCGTGCCGGCGGATCAGTCCGACACGATCTTGGCGCTGGCTCGGCTCCTCGCCGACACGGCGTCGAGAAGGCTCCTCGCCCGGGCCACGTCGGCGTAGGGGCCGAGCAGGACGCGGTAGATCAGCGGCCCCTCGCCGCGCTGCGCGATTACCGTGCGGCCGAGCGGCGCGAGCCTGGCCTTGAGCTTGTTCGCGTTCTCCGGGTTGAGGAAGGCGCCGGCCTGGATGTAGACGCGCTCGATCCGTGGGCCCCTGGCCGGCCCCTGCCCCGGCGCCGGCAACGACGCGGTCTCGACCGGCCCCGTGCTCTGGGGCAGCGGCTCGAACACCACGCCGTCGGCCGCGCTCCGCATCGCGGTCGGGGGCGGGGTCGTCTTGGCGAGCGCCGCCACCTGCCGACTCTCGTCGGTCAAAATCCGGACCCTGACCCGGGCCGTGCCCTTGTAGCGGAAGCCCAGGAGCTGGGCCCCCCGGCGCGACATGTCGATGATGCGCCCGCGCACGAAGGGTCCCCGGTCGTTGACGCGAACCGAGATCACGCGGCCGTTGTCGAGATTGGTGACCCGCACCATCGACGGCATGGGCAGGGTCTTGTGCGCGGCGGAAACGGCGTTCATGTCGAAGAACTCGCCGTTCGCGGTGCGCTTGCCGTGGAACTTGGGTCCGTACCACGACGCGATCCCGGTCTCGTCGTAGCTCTCGTCGACCATCGGCCGGTAGGTAATGCCGTCGATGTCGTAGGGTTTCCCGACCTTGTAGGTCCCCTCGTCCGGCGGCGGCGCGACATAGGCGGTCTTGCGCTCGCCGCTGCCGCATGCGGCGACGAGCAGAACGGCTCCGACGCCCACGGCGGCGGTCGTCCATCGCCGGAGGCTTTCGATCGCCGGAACAGGGGGACGGCAAGGACCCATCGTTACCCGCCTCTAACGGCCGCCGACGCGGTCGGCAAGGGTGCCCACCGCCGTCGCGAACAGGTTCGACCGGTTCCATCTGAGAATCGAGCGGAAGTTGTCGTAGACGACATAGGCCGCCCCGTTCGCGCCGCCCGGTTGCAGGATCGAGGACCGCAGGTTGCGGGTCGGCAGGTCCCGCCCGTCCGGCCGGCGTACGCCGAGGCCCTGCCAGTCGCGCAGCCCCTTGCGGACCTTCAGCCCGACCAGCGCGCGGTCGAAGCCGTTCGGCAACCGGACCCGGCGGCCCCAGGTCTGGTCGCCGCGCCAGCCCACCTTGCTCAGATAGTTGGCGCTGGAGGCGAAGATGTCGCCGAGCGTGCCCCAGATGTCGCGCCGCCCGTCCCCGTCGTAATCCACCGCGTAGCGAAGGAAGGAAGACGGCATGAACTGGTTCTGCCCCATCGCGCCCGCCCAGGAGCCCATCATGTCCCCGGCCGCGATGTGGCCCTGATCGATGACGGTGAGCGCGTTGAAGAGCTCCTTGCGGAAATAGGCCGACCGGCGCCCGTCATAGGCGAGCGAGGCGAGCGCCGGGATGACCGGGAAACCGCCCAGATAGCGCCCGAAATCGGTCTCGATCCCCCACAGCGCCACGATGAAACGGGGCTGCACGTTGTATTTGGCGGAAACCTCCCTGAGCAATTGTCCGTGTTCGGCGAGCCGCGCCCTGCCCTTCTCGATCCGCGCCTTCGAAACGACGCGGGAAAGATACCGATCGAGCGTGAGCTTGAATTCGGGCTGCCTGCGGTCGAGCTCCACGACGCGCTTTATCGGGTCGATGTCCGACAGCGCGGACTCGATCGTCGATTCCTTGAGACCGCGATCCCGGGCCTCCTGGCGAACGCCTTCGAGCCAGGCGTCGAAAGCGGGATCGGCCATGGCAGAGCCGGCCAGCGCGGCGAAAATGCCGCTCGCAATCAGCGTTCGCCAAGCGTACCGAAGTGCCATCGGCCCCTTTCCGGATCGACAAAGACGCCGGGAACCGGAAGCGTTACTGCCACGGTTCGGGCGACTCGGCAACGACCATCCCGCCCCGCTGGCCTGCGTGGGCCCGCGTCTCTATATGACAGGCGATGCGTGACATCCCGCCGAACCCGCCATGACGGAGGCCGAGCGGACCGGATCCGGCCGCAAGCTCGAGGACAGCTTCGAGTGGCACGCGCTGGCCTCGCTGCTCCCCTATCTCTGGCCGAGGGGCGCGTTCGAGATCAGGCTGCGGGTCGTCGCGGCGCTGAGCCTCCTTGCGCTCGCCAAGGTCGCGACCGTCTACATCCCGGTCCTCTACAAGGAGGCGGTGGACATTCTGGGCGGCGACGGCGAGGCGCTGGTCGTGGTGCCGGTCGGCGTGATCCTCGGCTACGGCATCGTCCGGGTGCTGGCGACGGCCTTCGGGGAGCTCCGCGACGCCGTGTTCGCCAAGGTCGGCCAGCGCGCGATCCGCCAGGTCGCGCTCGCGACCTTCCGGCATCTGCACGGCCTCGCGCTCCGCTTCCATCTCGACCGCCAGACCGGCGGGCTGTCTCGGGCGATCGAGCGCGGCACCAAGGCGATCGATTTCCTGCTGCGCTTCGCGCTGTTCCACATCATACCGACGCTGCTCGAACTCGCCATGGTCTGCGGCATCCTGTGGACGCTGTTCAATGTCTGGTTTGCGCTGGTGACGCTGTGCACCATCGTGGGCTTCATCGCCTACACCATGGTCGTCACCGAATGGCGCCTGAAATACCGCAGGCGGATGAACGAGACCGACCAGGAAGCGAACACGAAGGCGATCGACAGCCTGCTCAACTACGAGACCGTCAAGTATTTCGGCAACGAAGCCTACGAGGCGCGCCGCTTCGACTCGGCGCTCAGGCGCTACGAGCGGGCGGCGGTGACCAGCAACGCCTCGCTGTCGCTGCTCAATATCGGGCAGGCGGTCATCGTGGGTTGCGGGCTCGCCGGGATGATGCTGATGGCAGGCCACGGCGTGGCCGAAGGCACCATGACGGTGGGCGACTTCGTGATGGTCAACACCTACCTGATCCAGCTCTATCTGCCGCTCGGCTATCTCGGCTTCGTCTATCGCGAGATCAAGCAGTCGTTGACCGACATGGAAGCGATGTTCTACCTCCTCGGCGTCGAGCCCGAGGTCGAGGACGCCCCGCTCGCCCCGCCGCTCGCCGAAGGCCCGGGCGAGATCGTCTTCCGCGAGGTTTCTTTCGGCTACGACCCGCGCCGCCGCATTCTGCACGATGTCAGCTTTTCCGTGCCGGCCGGACGGCGCACCGCCATCGTGGGATCGACCGGGGCCGGCAAGTCGACCCTGTCCCGCCTGCTCTACCGCTTCTACGACGTGACCGAAGGCGCCATCGCGATCGACGGCCAGGACATCAGGAACGTGACCCAGGCGAGCGTCCGCGGAGCCATCGGGGTCGTGCCGCAGGACACGGTGCTGTTCAACGATACCGTCTACTACAACATCGCCTACGGGCGGCCGGACGCGACGCCGGCCGAGGTCGAGGCGGCGGCGCGGACGGCCGCGATCCACGATCAGATCATGGCGATGCCGGACGGTTACCAGACGGTCGTCGGGGAGCGCGGCCTCAAGCTGTCGGGCGGCGAGAAGCAGCGCGTGGCGATCGCCCGAACGATCCTCAAGCGCCCGCGCATCCTGATGTTCGACGAAGCCACCTCGGCTCTCGACACCCGCACCGAACGGGAAATACAGGTCGCGCTCCGGGAGATTTCCAGGGACCGCACGACGCTGGTGATCGCCCATCGCCTCTCCACTGTGATCGACGCCGACGAGATCCTGGTTCTCGAACAGGGCCGCATCGTCGAGCGCGGCACCCACGTTTCTCTCCTCGCGAGCGACGGAACCTACGCGGAGATGTGGGCCCGCCAGCAGGAGGCGGGCGACCATGCCGCGCTTCCCGAGGGCGGAACGCCCCTGCCCGCCTGATCCGGCCGTTGCGAGGTTTCCCGACCGGCGGCACTATGTCTCCCGTGACCGGACCGTCTGAAACGACCGTGGACGAGCTCGTCGCGCATATCGCCGACGGCTGCCTCCTCGCCTTGCCCAAACCCGAGGCCGGCGCGTCGATGGCCGCGGTCCGCGCGCTGATACGGCGCGGCGCGAAGGGCTTGCGGCTCTGGTGCCTGCCGGCGGCGGGGCTTCAGGCCGACCTTCTGATCGGCGCCGGATGCGTCGCCTCGATCGAATGCAGCGGCGTGTCGCTTGGCGAGTTCGGCGCCGCGCCGCGTTTCCGCCGGGCGGCAGAGAGCGGCGCGGTCCGCATCGTCGACAGCACCTGCCAGGCGATGTACGCCGCGGTGCAGGCGGGCGAGAAGGGCATGCCCTTCGTCGGGCTGCGCGGGATCGTCGGCTCCGACGTGCTGAGGCACCGCGAGGACTGGCGGACGATGCAGAACCCGTTCGCGGCCGAAGAAGACCCGGTCGTGGTGCTTCCCGCGGTTCGGCCGGACATGGCGCTGATCCACGCGCGGCTTCGCGACTCGCTCGGCAACCTCTGGGTCGGGAACGCCCGCGAAGCGGTCGTGCTCGCGCATGCCGCGCACGGTTCCGTGGCGACCTTCGAGGCGCATTACGACGGAAACCTGCTCGAGGACGAGCGGATGACCGCCGGCACCATCGCGCCGATCTATGTCGAGGCCGCGGCGCACGCGCCCCGGGGCGCGTGGCCCCTCGCCCTCCCCGGCGCCTATCCGGCCGACCGGGAGCAGCTTGCCTTGTATGCCGCCGCCGCCGCGACGGAAGACGGTTTCGCCGGCTGGCTCGACCGGCACCTGTACGGGGCCGACAGGGCCGCGTGACCGCGCCCCCCACCAGAGACGAATTCCTCGCCTGCGTGCTGGCCCGGCTGATCGGGGGGTTGAGGAACGTCGCGGTCGGCACCAACTCGCCGGTCGCGGCAACGGCGGCGCTTCTCGTCGAGGCCGAGAGCGAAGGCCGCACCAGGGCGAGCATTCTCGGCAGCCGGCGGTTCAGCCCCTTCAACGACGGCGGCAGCGAGCTCCACGACCGCGCCGCGCAGGGACGGATCGACGCGTTCTTTCTCGGCGGCGGCCAGATCGACGGAAGCGGCAACATCAACCTGGTCGGGACCGGTTCGTATCCGAACGTAAGCACCCGTTTTCCAGGGGGTTACGGATCGGCCTTCCTCTATTTTCTTATCCCGCGCGTGATCCTCTTCCGGGAGGAGCACAGCCGCCGCGTTCTGGTGCCGAAGGTCGACTTCGTGAGCGCGCCCGGCACCAGCCCGCCTTCGGTCCATCGGACGGGCGGGCCCCACGCCCTGGTCACCCGGCTCTGCGTCATGGCCTTCGACCGCGACGCCGGGAGGTTCCGGCTGCAAAGCGTCCATCCGGGGGTGGAGCTGGACGACGTGCGGAACGCGACAGGATTCGAATTCGGTATCCCGCCAGAGATTCCTCCAACGCCTCCTCCGGAGCCCGGCAGGCTCGTCCTGATCCGCGAAGTGGTGCGGGACAAGGTCGCAGAAACCTACCCGGAATTCGCCGCGACCCGGATCGCGGGCGCTTAACAGACGTACCGCCGAGACCCGTCAATCGCCGCCAGATGCTCGTCCCAATCCGGTTCCGTCGCCGGCCCGTCCAGCAAATCGCATTCCCCGAAGAACTCCTCAAGCTCGGCTTGGGACCGGAACGGACGGCGCGGGCGCCTCCTTTGGAGACGCTCGCGGGCGGCGGCCCGCAACCACGCGCTCAGGGACATTCCCTCCTGACGAGCTTGCCGAACGATACGATCCCGTTCCTCGTCCGGAATTCCGAATTGAATCCTAGCCATGCGACGATTTTCCAACCGGTTTGCACGTTTCCTAACACGATGGTTCCGCTACGACCAAGTGGAGCCTCAATGGGTTAGCCGGCCGCGTTTACACGCCCCCGCCGTTCGGCGACAATTCCGCGCCCGCTCGGGCTTCGCCGGGTCGGTTGGCTAAACATCGAGGAGACAGTCACGATGGGGATCAGACGTTTCGGGGCTTGCGCGCTCGCTCTCGCGCTCCCCGCCTTCGCCCTTCTCTCGGGCGGCGCGCCGGCCTTGGCGCAGGGCAAGCACACGATGAAGCTCGCGATCGTGGTCGCGAACGATCCGCTGCACGAATTCATCAAGGAATACAAGCGCCAGGTGGAGATGAAATCGGGCGGCCAGATCGTCGCCGAGCTCTACCCGTCCGCCCAGCTCGGCAAGATTCCGCGGCTGATCGAGGGGCTCCAGCTCGGCACGGTCGAGCTGTTCGGAACTCCGGCCGGCTTCCTCAAGGGCGTCGACCCGCGCTTCCAGGTGCTCGAAGTCCCGGGCGTCTTCAACAGCTCGGAGCACGCCCACAAGACGATCACCGACCCCCGGTTCCGCGACAAGTTCCTGAACATGGCGACGGCCAAGGGCGTCAAGGGGGTCAGCATCTGGATGTACGGCCCGACCTCCTACGCCTCGCTCACGCCGGTCCGCAAGCTCGGCGATTTCAAGGGTCTCAAGTTCCGCGTCCTCGCCACCAAGGTGGAGACCGAGGTGATGGCGCGTCTCGGGGCGACCGGCGTGCCGATGCCCTACTCGGAGACACTGCCGGCGCTGCAGCGCAAGCTGATCGACGGCATCCGGTCCAACATCACGGTGATGGCGGCGACCAAGCACTTCACGGAAGCCAAGTTCATCACGGTGGTGAACGACACCTACATCCCCTGTATCGGCTTCGTCTCGATGGCGTTCTACAACAAGCTGTCGAAGGAGCTGAAGCAGGCGGTCGAGGATGCCGGAAAGGCGGTCGAAAGCTTCATGTTCAAGACCGCCCAGGATTACGGCTCGCGCGCGGAGCAGAAGTGGCGCGACGGCGGGGCCGAGGTCATCCGTCTGTCGGCGGCGGACCAGAAGAAGTTCATGGCAACGGTGGCGCCGATCGGCGACGACGTCCTTGGCAAGCGCAAGGACACCAAGGAAATGTTCGAGCTGATGAAGACGGTCGCCAAGTCGCACGCGGGCGGCTGAGACCGGAAGGGTACGGGCCGCCGCCGGACCGGCGGCGGTCCTTCCCTCGGGAGGAAAACCATGGCGGACAAGGCCGACGCGGCGGTGCTGACGGGTCCGCGCAATTTCGAGTTCCGCGAATTCGATCTGCCGGACGTCGCGCCCGACGAGGGCGTGCTGCGGGTCGAGGCGGCCGGGCTTTGCGGCACCGATTACGAGCAATATACCGGCCATCTCGCCGGCACGCCGTGGGACATCACCCCGATCGTCCCGGGGCACGAGATCATGGGCTGGCTCGACCGCGTGGGTCCGGACGCCGCCAGGCGCTGGGGCGCCAAGGAAGGCGACCGGGTGGTCGTCGAATCGATCATCCCCTGCGGGCACTGCTTCCAGTGCGCGATCGGCAAGACGACGCTCTGCGAGAGCAATCTCGGATACGGGCTCTACGCCTCGACCGAGAAGGCGCCCGGACTCTGGGGCGGCTATGCGAGCCACATGTACCTCCATCCCAACACGCTCGTGCACAAGGTTCCCGAAGACATTCCCCGCGACGTGCTGTCGCTGTTCAATCCGCTCTCCAACGGGGTGCGGTGGGCCTATGAGGCGCCCAACACCCAGATCGGCGAGACCGTGGTGATCGAGGGTCCGGGCCAGCGGGGGCTGCTCTGCGTGGTCGCCGCGCGCGAGGCCGGCGCCGGCACGGTCATCGTCACCGGCACCGCGAACGATGCCCACCGGCTGGAGCTCGCCAGGCAGCTCGGCGCCGACATCGCGATCGACGTCGACAGCGAGAACCCGGTCGAGCGAGTCTTGCAGGCAACCGGGGGACGGGGCGCGGATGTGGTCGTCGAGGTTTCCGCCGGCGCGACCCAGCCCATCGTCGATGCGGTCGACATGGTGCGGCGCGGCGGGCGCATCGTTCTCGCCGGGCTCAAGAGCTTCAAGCCGGTCGGCAATCTGATCACCGACAAGATCGTCATCAACGAGATCCAGCTGATCGGCCTGCTTTCCGCCGGGTGGGTGTCGATCGAGCGGTCGCTCGATATCCTCAAACGGCGCGGCAGCGAGCTGCAGCCATTGTGCTCGCACATGTTTCCGTTGGAGGACACCGACACGGCGGTGCGGGCGCTGGGCCGCGAGGTCGACGACGGCAAGGAGGTCGTCCACATCGCGCTCGACGTCGCGGGATAGCCACCCAACCGAATTGACGGAGAAAACCGAATGAGCGCCGATCTGAGCGGAACATCGATCCTCGTCACCGGCGCGGGGCGCGGCCTGGGCCGCGAGATGGCGACCGCGCTGGCCGAGGCCGGGGCGAGCGTCGCCCTGATGGAGCGCGACCGGCCCGAGCTCGACGAGGCGGCGGCGCAAATCGGTGCGGCCACCGATCCCGGCCGCGTGATCGCGGTCCAGGGCGACGTCACCAGCGCCGACGACGCGGCAAGGGCGGTGGCCGAGGTAAGCGACGCCTTCGGCAAGCTCGACATGCTGGTCAACAACGCGGCCCTCGGCCCGCAGGAGCACTCGCCCACCAACACCGCGCCGCGCCGGCCGATCTGGGAGGCCGATCTCGACCTCTGGCTGGCGACGGTCGCGGTCAACGCGTCGGGCCCGTTCATCATGTCCCGGGCCGCGCTGCCCGGCATGCTGGAGCGCGACTGGGGGCGGATCGTCAACGTGACCACCAGCCTGGACACGATGATCAATCCGGGCCTCGGCCCCTACGGCCCGGCCAAGGCGGCGACCGAGGCACTGACCTCGATGCTCGCCTTCGAGCTCGAGGAAACCGGGGTGACCGCGAACGTGCTGGTCCCCGGCGGGCGGGCCAACACGCGGATGATCCCGGCCGACGGCAAGTACACCGACCGCAAGTACCTCATCCAGCCCGATGTGATGCGGGCGCCGATCGTCTGGCTCGCCTCGCGCGCGACCGACGCGGTGAACGGGCGGCGCTTCCGGGCGGCGCTTTTCGATCCGGACATCCCGCCCGAGGAGGCGGCCGAGAAGGCGGGCGCGCCCGTCGCGTGGCGCGACCTCATGGGCCAGACGATCCACTACATCTGAGCCCGTGCGCAGCGGCGGAGAGCGCATCCTCACCACCCATGTCGGCAGCCTGCCGCGGCCCGATGCGCTCGCGGCCCTGCTGCTCGCGAAGGAGCACGGCGAGGACCACGACCGCGACGCGCTCGACCGCCTGACCGAAGAGGCGGTCCGCGAGGCGGTCGCCGACCAGCGCGCCATCGGCATCGACATCGTCAACGACGGCGAGGTCGGGCGGACCGGCTACGCGACCTATATCCAGGACCGGCTTTCCGGTTTCTCCGGCGAAAGCCCCTCGCTCCGCTTCGACGATCTCGGCGACTTTCCCGGTTATCGGCGGCAGATGGGCCAGGCGGCGGGCACCCGCCGGCTCAACCGTCCGCGCTGCACCGGGCCGGTGGAGCTTCGGGACCCGGCCCCGCTCGCCCGCGAGATCGAACGGCTGACCGCCGCGCTGGACGCGGCCGGCGTCGCGGAGGGCTTCATGAACGCCGCCTCGCCCGGGGTGATCGCGGTCTTCCAGGCAAACGACTTCTACCCCGACACGGACGCCTATCTCGCCGCGCTCGCCGACGCGATGAAGCCGGAATACGAGGCCATCGCCGAGGCCGGGCTGATCCTGCAGGTCGATTGCCCCGACCTCGCCATGGGGCGCCACGTGATCTACAGCGCCGAGGACGACGCGGCGTTCCTCCGCCGCGCGGCGATACAGGTCGAAGTCCTCAACGCGGCGCTCGAGAACGTGCCCGCCGAGCGTTCGCGCCTCCACATCTGCTGGGGCAACTACGAAGGACCGCATCACCGCGACATTCCGCTCGAAACCATCGCGGGCACGGTGCTGTCCGCCAAACCGCGAGGGCTCCTGTTCGAGGCCGCCAACCCGCGCCACGCGCACGAATGGGCGGTGTTCCGCGACTTGGGCGGCTGGGACGACAAGATCCTGATCCCGGGCGTCATCGATTCGACGACCAACTATGTCGAGCACCCGGAGCTGGTCGCCGAACGCATCGGCCGGTTCGTCGACATCGCCGGGCGCGAACGCGTCATCGCCGGAACCGATTGCGGCTTCGCGACCTTCGCCGGCATCGGAAAGGTCGACCCCGCGATCGCGAGGCTGAAACTGGAGGCGCTTGTCGAGGGCGCGGAAATCGCGAGCCGCCGGCTCCGCGGCTGAGTAGGGCGGCGTGGGCTCCGTTCGTCTTGTCTGTTAACGTGTATTCAGTCACCACCTACACGCACCGGTAGCGAGAGGTCGGAGTTCGCGTAATGGATCAGGGTTCGATCATGATCGTCGGCACCGCGGTCGCGCTTGCCGCTTTGATCGTAACCATGATCGGATCGCTGCGCCGCGACATGGACAAGCGGTTCGACGGCGTCGAGAAGCGCTTCGACGAACGCCTCCGTGGCCTCGAAAAACGATTCGACGAGCGATTCGTCGGCATCGAGAAACGCTTCGACGATCGTTTTGCCGGCATCGACGATCGTTTCGTTGGCATCGACAAACGGTTCGAAGACATCGACAAACGGTTCGACGGCGTCGACAAACGGTTCGATGGCGTCGACAAACGGTTCGACGGCGTCGACAGGCGCCTCGACGGTATCGATACACGCTTGCGCTCTGTCGAACAGGGTGTCTCCGAGGCGAACGGCAGGTTCGCCTTCGTGGAGAGCTATATCCTCGGTCGCAACGAATCGGCGCCCGGAGAGGTGCCGGGCGGGTCCACGCCGTAGTCCCGGCGGACGCCGTCCTCCGTCACGTAGCCTTCCTCCAGGTCGCGGGCGATCCTCTCCGGTGTCCGCTTGGCCGGATCGCCGTATCCGCCGCCGCCGGCGCCCTGGACGCTGAACACGGTTCCGGCATCCAGGCTCAACCGGCATGAGGACGGCATGGTTTCCGCCCGCTCGGTGCCGGGATGGAGGACGAAGCGGCTGGGCCCGCCCGGCCTGCCGCCACGGAGACCTGCCGGAGGAACGGCGGCGCGGTCGGAGCGGTAGACCACCTCGGCCGGTTCCAGCATCTCGTAGACCCGGCGGAAGTTCAGACCGCCCCGGAACTCCCCCGCCCCGCCGCTGTCGGGGTTGAGCTCGAAGCGGCGGATACGGCAGGGAAATTCCGACTCGATGATTTCCACCGGCGCGGCGTAGAGATTGGCGAGGTGCACCGTCACGCCCGACGCGCCGTCCGCCCCCTCCCCCGCCCCGTAGGCCGAGCCGAAGATCTCGTACTGGTTGCCGCGGCCCGGCCGGTTGCCGTCCGGTCGGGCGACGACGATGCTGCCGCCGCTGCCGCCCGAATGGGCGATCGACCTTCCCGGCAATAGCGGATCGAGCGCCTCCAGGATCACGTCGACCAGCTTCTGGCATGTCTTCATGTAGCTCGAACACGGCGCGGGCGGCTCGGCGCTCAATACGCTGCGCTCGGCGAACCTGAAAGAGACCAGGCGGCGTGCGCCATCGCTGTAGGGCAGCGTCGGATCGATCAACCCGATCAGGCAGTACCAGACGCACCCCTCGACCATCGCGATGCGGAGATTCGCCGGACCCTTCGTCTGGGGATCGCAACCGTTGAAGTCGAATTCGAGCCGACCGCACGACACCGTGATCCGGACGTGAATGCGGACCGGCTTCGTTTCGTCGACACCGTCATGGTCGAGGAACCCTTCCGCCTCGCCGACGCCATCGGGGATCGAAGTCAGAGCGGCACGGAACTCCCGGGTCGAGGCGTCGATCATCGCCTCCATTCCTTCGACCACCGTGTCGGTGCCGTAGCGCTCGCACATCGCATGCATGTGCTCGCGCCCGATCCGCGTAACGCCGATCTGGCCGGAAATGTCGCCCAGCACGACATAGGGCGCCCGGGTGTTGGCGGCGATCAGGCGCATCATGTCCTCGTCGGGTTCGCCCGCGTCGTGGATGCGGACCGGCGGCAGCAGCATTCCCTCGTGATAGAGCTCGGTGGCCTGGCCGTAGGTCGAGCCCGGCACTGTCCCGCCGACATCCGCCTTGTGCGCGATGGTGGCGGCGAAGGCGACCAGCCTGCCGTCATGGACGACGGGCGCCGCGAAGCCCATGTCGGAGGCGTGCGGCATGTTGCCCTCATAGGGATGGTTGGTGACGAACACGTCGCCCTCGCGCAGGTTCTCCACCCCGTAGAGGGCGAGGATGCGCTGAACCAGGTGGAAATAGACCGGCCCGTGGAAGAACATCCAGGGCGCCACGACGAGCCGCCCTTGGGCATCGACGACGATGCAGCTGAAGTCCCGCGACTCGCGGACGATGGTGGAATAGCCCGAGCGGAAGAAGTGGTAGTCCATCTCCCGCATCACGCTCGCGATGCGGTTCCGCAGCAGCTCGACGGTGATCGGATCGACGCTCATCGCGCCTCCAAAACGATGTTGCCGAACCGGTCGCGCTGCGCCGACCAGCCGGGCGGGACCACCGTGGTCGCGTCGACCTGCTCGACGATCAGCGGGCCCTGCATCGGCTCTCCTCCGACTTCCTCGCGGCCATACACCGGCGCCTCCATCTGCGTCCGTCCGTCGAAGGTGACGCTTCGGACGCTTTCCGCCTTGGCTCGGCGTCCCGCGGCCGGGCCATTGTCCGACAGGTCGGGCCTGGGGACCGGCACCCGGACGCGCAGGCGAAAACTCACCGCCTCGATCGCGGAGTCCGGCGCGGAATGGCCGTGCAGGCGGAGATGGAGCGCGTGAAAACGCTCCCGCAGCTGGGCGCGTCCTGCCCTTGTGACCGGCCTCCATTCGAGGCCGTCGAGCGGCGTGCGAATCTCGTAGCCCTGCCCGGCGTAGCGAAGGTCCAGTTCGCGCACGAATTGGCGCTCGGTCTCGCCCAACCCCTCGTCCGCCAGCTCCCGTCTTGCCTGCTCCTCGAGCGCCCGGAAGCTCGCCTCGGCGCGGTCCGCCTCCATCGCCTCCAGCTCGACGATCTCCGAGCGGATGTAGTCGTGGACGACATCGGAGCACAATAGCCCCAGGGCGGAGAACGCGCCGGGACGCGGCGGCACAACAACCCGCGGAATGCCGAGCTCTTCGGCCACCATCGCCGCATGGACGGGTCCCGCCCCGCCGAACGCGACCAGGCTGGCTGCGGCGAGCTCGACCGTCTTCTTCGCGGCCTGGACGCGGATTTCGTCCGCCATGCGCGCGTCGATCAGGCGCACGATGCCGGACGCGGCTTCGCGCGGCGTCAAACCCATCGGCCGGGCGATGCCGGTCTCCACCGCCCTTTCCGCCGCTTCCCGGTCGAGCGCCGTCGCGCCGCCCAGGAGATAATCCGGGTTGAGAAACCCCGAAACCAGGTCGGCGTCGGTCACCGTCGGGAGCTCGCCGCCGAGCCCGTAGCAGACCGGCCCGGGGACCGCGCCGGCGCTGTCCGGACCGACGGTCAGGTGGTTGGCCGCGTTGACCCTCGCGATCGTACCGCCGCCCGCAGATATGGTCGCGATATCGAGCGCCGGGATGTCGAGCTTGCGCTCGGCGATCGTCCCCTCGGTCACCTCCAGCGGCACGCCGTCCGCGATGAAGGCGATGTCGCAGCTGGTGCCGCCCATGTCCATCGTCACCAGCCGCGACCTCCCCTGGCGTTGGCCGAGCAGACGGCCGCAGGCCTGCACCCCGGCGGCCGGGCCCGAAAGCAGCGTATGCACCGTCCGGCCGTGCCCGTCTGCCGCCGAGAGCGGCATCACGCCGCCGTTCGACTGCATCAAGAATCGGCTGGGCGTGCGGATGCCGCGCGCGTCGAGACCGGCATCCAGGTCTGCCACGTAGCGCGCCAGCACCGGACCCAGATGGGCGTCGATCAGGCAGGCCGACAGCCGGGGCCACTCCCGGATCCGCGGCAGCACCTCCGAGGACAGCGAGACATGGGCCTCCGGAGCGACGTCGCGGACGATATCGCCCGCGCGCCGCTCATGCGCGGGGTTCATGAACGAGAACAGGAAACACACCGCGAACGACTCCACGCCCTTCCCGCGCAGCGTCGTCGCGGCGCGCGCCACCGCGTCCTCGTCGAGCGGCTCGATCTCGCGGCCGCGATGGTCGATGCGCCCGCCGATTTCCGCCGTCCGGCTTTGCGGCACCAGCGGTTCCGGCCGGCTGAACCTGAGGTCGAACTGGTTGGTCTCGCGCGCGCCGGTCTGCACCTCCTGGATCGCGCGGAAGCCCTCGTTGATCAGCAACCCGGCGCGCGCACCCTTCATTTCGAGGAGCGCGTTGGTCGTCACCGTGGTGCCGTGGCCGAAGAAGCCGATCCGTTCCGGCGCGACGCCGGAATCGAGGAGCCTGCCGATGCCCTCAAGGACCGCGATCGAGGGATTGCCGGGCGTGCTTGGCACCTTCTCGACGCGTACGCCCCCCGACCCGTCGACGAGGACGAGATCGGTATGCGTACCGCCCACGTCCACGCCGAGGCGGTACTCGCTCAACCGCGAATTTCCTCCGGACCGGTCCCCGCGCGGGGGCGGCGTGGACGCCATCCGGCGGGTCTGCTAGCGTGCGCGCGGCCATGCGGAAAACGCATGGACGGCAGACCGTCGGAGTCCACGCCATGGAAACGGTTCCGATCATGATCGCCGGCGTGTTCGTCGCGCTGGCCGCGCTGATCGTAACCATGATCGGATCGCTGCGCCGGGACATCGACAACCGTTTCGAGGGCCTTGAAAAGCGGTTCGAAGAGCGTTTCGAAGGCATCGACAGGCGTTTCGAAGGCATCGACAGGCGCTTCGACGGCGTCGACAAGCGCCTCGATGGCATCGACGGGCGCCTCGATGGCATCGACTCCAGGCTCCGCTCCGTCGAACAGGGGCTGGCCGAGGCAAGGGGAAAGCTGACCTTCGTGGAAAGCTATATCCTCGGCCGCAACGAGCCGGCACCCGAAGAGACGCCGGCCGAGTAGCGCCGGTCGGACCTGTCGCCGCCGGACCGGGGGACCGCCTCCGGTCCATCCCAACCCGACATTTCGGCCGAGCGGCCGACCCAGGGCCCGGTCCGGTCGGATCGCCGCGGAACCGTGCATCGCAGACATCCCCCGTTGGGCAAGCCCGGTGGAGGTCGCTGAGCCGCCTCCGAGCGAAGGCGCCGCCTCGCTACTCGGCGGCCGCCTTGGTCTCGCCGCCGTCCATCAGCTCGAGCAACTTGGGCGGCGACATCGGCAGCGAGCGCGGCCGGATGCCGACCGCATCGCCGATGGCGTTGCCGATGGCGGCCAGAGTCGGAACCACCGGAACCTCGCCCACGCCCCTGAGGCCGTAGGGATGGTTGGGGTTGGGCACCTCGACGATCACGGTGTCGATCATCGGGACGTCGGAGGCCACCGGCATCCGGTAGTCGAGGAAGCTCGGGTTATCGAGCGTCCCGTCCTCGCGGTAGATGTACTCCTCGTTGAGCGCCCAGCCGACGCCCTGCACCGCGCCGCCCTGGTACTGCCCCTCGACCTGGAGCGGATGGATCGCCTTGCCGGCGTCCTCGATCACGGTGTAGCGGGTCACGTCCACCCGGCCGGTGCCGCGGTCCACCTTGAGGTCGACGATATGCACCCCGAAGCCGGGCCCCTCGCCGGTCACGTTCATCTCCGAATGGCCGGCGATGGCGCCGTGGCTGACGCTGGTCCGCGACGCAATGTCCTTGATCGAGAGCGGCTCGAAATCGCCCACATTGGCGCTCGCCGGGCGGCAATGGCCGTCCTCGAAGGTCACCTCCTCGGGCGACACGCCCCAGATCTCGGCCGCGCGCTCGACCATCTTGTCGATCGCCTGGCGCGCCGAGTCGACGATCACCATGCCGGACGAAAACGTGGTCCGGCTGCCGGCGGTCACCCGGTTGTTGCCGATGGCGCTGGTGTCGGCGAAGGTCGCGCGCACCTTTTCCAGCGGAACGCCGAGCTCCTCCGCCGCCATCATGCTGATCGAGACGCGCGAGCCCGCGACGTCCGAAGTCCCGAGCATGATATTGACCGACCCGTCCGGCGTGATAGTGAGCGATCCCGTCGTGTCGCCGCCCCGGTTGAACCAGAACCCGGCGGCGACGCCCCGCCCCTCGCCCGGCTTGACCGGCGACTTGTAGTGGTCGGTCTCCTTCGCCGCTTCCAGGGTCTCGACGAAGCCGATCGGCCCGAAGGTCGCGCCGTAGAGCGTGGTGTAGCCCTCGGTGGCGGCGTTCCTGAGCCGAAAGTCGAGCTCGTCCATGCCGATCCGGTTGGCGAGCTCGGTGACGATCGCCTCGACGCCGAAGACGATCTGCGGCACGCAGGGCGCGCGGAACGCGTTCACCTTGGGCCGGTTGGAGACCACCTCGTAGGCGGTCGTCCTGATGTTTTCCAACGCGTAGCGGGTGAACATCGCGTGCGGCGCGTTGAAGAACATCGAGCCGGTGAAGGCGCCCGTCTGAAAGATCAGCTCGGCCTCGGCCGCGACGATCTTGCCGTCCTTGGTGCAGCCCATCCTGATCCGCGAGCGCGTGCCGGAGACCGGGCCGGTGCAGCGGAAGACCTCGTTGCGGGTGAGCACGATCTTGACCGGACGGCGCGCCTTCCTGGAAAGCACGATGGCAAGGGGTTCGCCGTAGAACCCGGTCTTGCCGCCGAACCCGCCGCCCATCTCGGACTGCATCACCTTGATGCGCGAAGAATCGAGCCGGAGGATGTCGGCCAGCCGGTCGCGGAAGACGTGCGTGCCCTGGGTGCAGCACCAGAGCTCGATCTCGTCGTTCTCGTTGCAGTTGGCGACGCAGCCCTGCGGCTCGATATAGCCCTGGTGCATCGGCTTGGAGTCGTATTCGTGCTCGACGATCTCGTCCGCCTCGGCGAAGCCCGCATCCACGTCGCCCATCGCGAGATCGAGACGCTCGACGATGTTGGTCGGCGTGTCCTCGGCCCCTTCGACGCCCTTGGTCCTGAGATGGTCGTGCAGGATGGGCGCGCCCGGCTGCATCGCCTCGACCGGGTCGATGACGTGCGGCAGGGTTTCGTACTCGACCTCGATCAGCTTGATCGCCCGCCTGGCGACGGGCTCGCTGGTCGCGGCGACCGCGGCGACCGGATGGCCGTCATAGAAGACCTTCTCGCGTGCCATGATGTTGCGCGAAAGATCGCCCCCCGGCGAACCGGGCGGCAGCTCCGGGAAATCGTCCCTGGTGACCACCGCCTTGACGCCCGGCAGCGCCTCCGCCTTGGAAATGTCGATCGACTTCAGCACCGCGTGGGGGTGCGGGCTCCTGAGGATCTTGCCGAACAACATGCCGGGCAGGATGAGATCGGCGCCGAACTTGGCGCGCCCCGTCACCTTGTCCGGCCCGTCGTGCTTGACCGGGTTGGTGCCGACGATCTTGAGCTCGCGGTCGGGGTTGAAGCCGCTGTCTTCCAGAATGCTCGCCATTTTCAGGCCTCCCTCATCTCTTCCGCCGCCGCCTGGACGGAGCGGATCACCTTGTCATAGCCGGTGCACCGGCAGAGATTGCCGGCCAGCCAGAAACGGATCTCGGTTTCGGTGGGGTCGGGGTTGCGCTCCAGCAGCGCGCGCGCCGCGATCAGGATGCCCGGCGTGCAGATGCCGCATTGCAGCCCGTTGAGCTCGAGGAAGTTGCGCTGCAGCGGGTGCAGCTCGTCCTCGCCCTCGGCCATTCCCTCGATGGTGTCGATCGACTTGCCGTCGGCCTCGACCGCCAGCACGAGGCAGGAGCAGACCAATTCGCCGTCGAGCATCACCGAGCACGCGCCGCAATCGCCGGTGGAGCATCCTTCCTTGGTCCCGGTCAGCCCGAGCCCGTTGCGGATGACGTCGACCAGGGTCTGGCCCGGCTCGCACAGGACCTCGTACTCGTCGCCGTTGATGGTGGTCGTTACATGAGCCTTGGGCATCAGCTTCTCCTCGCCCGGTCCAGAGCAGTCGCGGCCGCGCGCCGCGCCATCACGCCGGCGGTCTTGATCCGGTACTCGATCGTGCCGCGCTTGTCGTCGATCGGGTTGCAGGCCGCGCTCGCCGCCTCGGCAAGGGCGTCCAGCGCGGCATCGTCGACCCGGGTTCCGACCAGCGCCGCCCCCGCCTCCCCGACCAGCAGCGGCGTCGGGGCCACCGCGCCGAGCGACACCCGTGCTTCGGTGCAGATGCCGGCGTCGTCGAGCGTCAGGTTGACCGCCGCGCCGACGATGGCGATGTCCATTTCGGTGCGCGGCGTCAGCCTGAGATAGCAGTCCCCGGAACGCGGCGGGCGCTTCGGGAAGGTGAACGAGACAACCATCTCGCCCGCCTCCAGCGCGGTCTGGCCGGGGCCGGTGATGACGTCCTCGACCGGCAGGTCGCGCCTGCCGCCCGGACCGACGATATTGGCGACCGCGCCGGCCGCGATCAGCGGCGGGACGCTGTCGGCCGCCGGCGAGGCGTTGCACAGATTGCCGCCGACGCTCGCCCGGCCCTTGACCTGGATCGAGCCGATCAGGGCCACGCCTTCGATCACCCCGGGCCATGCGGCGGCGAATCCCTCGTGGTCGATCAGCTTCATGCCGGACGTCGCGGCGCCGAATCTCCATGCGCCGTCTTCGACCGATATTTCAGTCAGTTCCGGTATGTTCTTGACATCGACGATCAGTTCGGGATCGATCAAGTCCCCGTGCAGCAGCACCAGAACGTCGGTGCCGCCGGCCAGGATCCTCGCCCCGTCGCCGGCCTCGGCCAGCATCCCGACCGCCGCGTCGAGGTTGTCCGGCGCGGCGTAGTTCAACTCCGTCATGCAATGCCTCCCAGGCGCAAAGCTCCCCCGCCGATCGCTTGGCGGGATATTCCCGATGGTGCCTATTCAGCCCCGCTTCGGCAAGCCGTCCGGAGCGAAACGCGATGCCCGGACGGCACTCCGTCCGCCGACGCAAAGGGCGCCGTCATCTCCGGCGCCCCCACTTCTCGACTATGACAAATATACCCCAAAACGCGTCCCGAGTCAAGGAAAAAGTATCTTTTCAGGAGAAATTTGTTCCTAAGCCTCGGATTTCACGACGTTTTTTCTTCCCTTCCGATTCCGACCCGAAACCGCCTTCCGGACCCCCGAATCCGTCCCATGCGCGATTCCCCTCCGCGATCGTTCCCGCCGTCGACGCAGGCATCGGGTAGACAAATCGCTACCGGGTCGACATTCGCGTCCCTCGGATGCCGGCCGAAAATGTCGATCTCTGCCGACTCGACCCGCCTGTCGACATTTCCGTCGGCAAATGCCGAACGCGCGCGCGGCATCAGGGGGCGGCATATTCGATCCGCGGGTCGACCATATCGCGGAACCCCTCCGGGCGACGGCCCCATCGGTAACGATGGCGGTCGCATGCACGATCATGCCCTCCACATGGCCAGGCGGTGCACCCGGCAACCGAAAGGGGCGCCGAACTCTCCAGCGTCCCTTTCCCCCATTTCGTGTAGTGTGCGGAATTTACCCCAAAACGCGTCCCGTGTCAAGCAAAAAGTGCTCGTTCAAGGTAAATCAATTGGTAAGTCACGGATTCCACGACGTTTTTTCTCCCTTCCGATTCCGTCCCGAAACCGGCTCCCGAACCTCCGAATCCGTCCCATGCGCGATTTCGTCGCCATGCCCGTCGTTGTTCCCTTCCTCGCCCCGTTCTCCCCCACCGTCATGCCCGGACTTGTTCCGGGCATCCACGTCTTGCGGCATCGCGGTGCGAGCCGGGAACGGGCGGGGCGGCGGAGGGACGTGGATGCCCGGAACAAGTCCGGGCATGACGAAGTGGGAGGCCGGGATGGCGATGCAAGGCAGGACGTCGGTCGAAGAGACCGCGCGCCGCCCCGTTCCCCTGCCTTTTCCCGTCATGGTCGGCCTCCGCCGACCATGACGCCGAGGGGGACCGGTTTCGACCAAGGGGCCGTCTCGAAGTTAAACCGGACAGCGGTGGAACAAGTCCGGGCATGACGACGGAGAGGGGCGATGCGGAGAACGCCCGAACCGGACAGCGGTGGATCGAGTCGGGGGCGCCGTCGTCACGCCCTGGCCGAGGCCATGCCGGCTCGCCGCCGACGCAGGCATCGGGTAGACAAATCGCTAGCGGGTCGACATTCGCGTCCCTCGGATGCCGAGCGGGAATGTCGATCTCTGCCGACTCGACCCGCCTGTCGACATTTCCGTCGGCAAACGCCGGACGTGCGCGCTCGGCACCAGCGAGTCGGCATACTCGATCCGCGGGTCGGGCGTGTCGCAGCGGTGCTTGTCGCGGACACGGAGCACCACGTCCCGGACGCCCTCCGTCGCCGGGAGCGCCGTCGGCGGCTGGAGTTTCTTCATGTCTTTAGGAGCCGGACGGGTCCATACCAGCGTCCTTGTCATATTCCCAACTCGTCGCGCAACGCCCGGTCGGACACCATGTCGCCGGCGTCGAGAGCGCGACGGCCCTCGTCGAGGGCGTGGCAATCCTCTTCGTTCAACTGCGCTTCCGTCTCGGGAGCGCGGACGAGCGCGCGGATCATGGAGAGCGATACGGCGGCGAAACCCTTGTGGTCCATCGGCTTCATGCTCGAAGTCGCGGCGCCGATCCGCCAAGCGCTATCGTCGAAGGATCGAGGCAAACCGTCGGATCGTCCGTGACGGCGCGTATTTCTTACTCGGCCGCCTCCGCAGGGCGGCGCTCTCTGTCGACCAGAAATTTGGTGAGGAGGTCGACCGCCCCCTCCAGTCGAGCGAGGCGCTCCCGCAAATCGCCTTCCAGCTTGGCCATGCGATCCCGCAGGCCCACGATATCGCGGTGCAGGTTCCAGAGAAAAGCCAGGACAGCGATAACGCCGGCCAAATTGGCGTATTGCAGGAGTTCGGCGTTCATTCGGTTGCAACCCTGTCTGACTCTTTCCGGACCCGGATGCTTCAACCCGTCTGGCGTGAATACTATGAACAACAATTCAATCGCAAGGGGCATGGCCTCGGCGAAGCCTGCATCGCCCCATTCAGGCAACCCGCCGGCCGCGCAGCATGGTGAGCGCCACCGCGAACGCGACCGCGAGGATCGCGGCGCCGGCGATGTAGGGCATGTCCCGTCCCCAGGCGGCGAACAGCGCGCCGGCGGTGACGGGTCCGAAGATGCGCATCAGGCTCTGGATGGACTGCGACACGCCGAGGATCGCGCCCTGGGCGTCGCCCGGCGTCCCGCGCGAGATCAGGGCGTTGAACGCCGGCTGCCCCAGCCCGTAGCCGAGCGTGATCGCCGCGCCGGAGAGCGCGATCGCCTGGATCGTGTCGGAGAGGGGGAGCGTGCCGATTCCGACCCCCATCGCAACGATCGCGTAGACCGCCGTCCGCGCCTCGCCGCGGAGCCTGACGACGACGCCCACCAGACCGCCCTGGACGATCACGAGGAGCACGCCGATATAGGCGAAGAAATACCCGGTCTCGCGCGGCCCCCAGCCGACGGCGCGCTCGGCCCAGATGGCGAAGGTCGATTCGAGACCGCCCATCACGAAGCCCATCATCGCGAAGCACAGCACCGGGATCCCGACCGCCGGCAGGGCGAGCACCTTCCCGAAACCGGCAAGCTGGGCCGCGACGCTGTAACGCCTCCCGGCACGCTCGCGCCGCTCCGGTTCCGGCAGGAACAGGAGGCCGAAGACGACGCCGACCGACGACATCGCCGCCGCGGCGAGGAAGGGCGTGCGGAAGTCGGGGTTGGCCGGGTCCGGGCCGGCCAGGATTCCGCCGATCGCGGGGCCGAGCACGAAGCCGAGCCCGAACGCGGCGCCGAACAGGCCCAGCCCCTTCGCCCGGTTCTCCTCGGTCGTCACGTCCGCGATATAGGCTTGGCCGACCGCCACGTTGGCGCCGAAGATCCCGCCCATCGCGCGCGCCGCGAACAGCATCCAGAGCGCCTCGGCGAAGCCGAGCCAGAGGAAGGAGAGCACCGAGCCCACCAGGCTCAACAGCAGGATCGGCTTGCGCCCCCACTTGTCGCTCGCCCAGCCCCACAGGAAGGAGAACACGAAGCCGAAGGCCGAATAGGTGGCGAAAAGCAGGGTCACCGTCGCCGGCCCGGCGCCGAAACGCTCGGCCCAGAACGGGGTGAGCGGGATGATGATCCCGAACCCCACCATGTCCATGAACACGGTGATCAGGAGCGCGGTCAGCGCGCCCCCGCGGCGAAACCGATCCCTCATCCGCGCACCGCGCGCTTGGGGCATTTTCCGACCGAACGCGGTCGCACCCGGTTGCCTGGGGACCCCCTCACCCTGACCCTCTCCCCGGTGGGGAGAGGGGATTCGCCTGGCCGCTCCTTCTTACCTTCTGTCCGTCATGCCCGGACTTGTTCCGGGCATCCACGTCTTGCGGCATCGCGGTGTGGGCCGGGAGCGGACGAGACGGCGGAGGGACGTGGATACCCGGAACAAGTCCGGGCATGACGTGATGGGGCGCCTCGCCAATGCACTCGAACTTCTCGATCAGGACACTGGCCCGCATTTCTCACCACGGTCACGGCCTGCACAGGGCGGCCCGATTGCCCTATGATCCGACGAGCGGCGGACTATAGACAAGGCCGTCGGACCGCGCGAGGGCCGGAAGGGCGAGCATGGCGATTCGGATCGAATACTGCGTCAGATGAAACTACGAGCCGCGGGCCCTCCGTGCGAGGGACAGGCTCCAGGCGCTGGGCGCCGAAGACGTGGGGATCGCGCCCGGGGCGACCGGCGCGTTCGAGATCGTCATCGACGGCAGGACCGCCTATTCGAAGCTCGCGACCGGCCGTTTTCCGACCGACGAGGAGGTCGACGCGCTGCTCGGCTGATCGTCCCGCCGCGCCTCAATGCGTGCGCGGCCGGGCCTCGAGCCGGGCTTCCGCGCGCGGGGCATCGAACGTCCGGCTTGCCGGCCTCACCGGCTTTGCCCCGTCCTCCCCGACCTCGACGATGGCGTAGCTGCGCTCGGACAGCCCGTCGGCGCGGAAACGGAACAGCCCGGACGCGCCTTCGAAACCGCGCGCGTCGACCAGCGCCCGGGCGCTGAAATCCGCGCCGGGACGCCTGCCGAGAAGCGCCGCCACCGCCGCCGCGTCGTAGGCGAGCGCCGCGAGCGGTCCGGGCGGCTTGCCGAAAGCCTCGCCGAAGCGCCTCTTGAACAGGCTTCGGAGCTCGGTCGCCGGGCTCGCGTACCACGCGCCCCTGAGCGCCGGTTCGTATCTCAGCTCGATCCGGTCCCAGGTGGAAATGCCGAGGACGCGCACCCGGTCGCTCGGAATGTCGTAATACGGCAAACGCGCGGCGATAGCGTAGACAGGGCTGCTGCCGGACGGCACGAGAATCGCGTCGAAGTCGACATTTCCCAGCGTGTCGCGATTCTTCAGCCGCTCCAGAATGGCGAGCGACTCGGCATCCCCGCGTCGTTCGAGGGCGGCGCGGTGCTCCTTCAGCGCGGCCTTGCGCCCGTCGTAGCGGGCGAGCCGGCGAACCGCCCGGTCGATCGACGGAACGTCGTCGGCATAGGCGGCGATCTCGTGCACCCGGATGCCGGCCTCTCGCGCCGCCGCGTCCGCGGCCACCGCCGCCTGCGCGCCGAACCGGCCGGTCGGGATCAGAACGGCGAGGCTTCGAATGCCGCGGGTGCCCGCATAGGCGACCACCGCCCGGATCTGGGGCTCCACGTGATGGCCGAGGACGAACACGCCCTCTCCGGCCGCGGCGCGGTCGTTGGTGAACGCGATCGCGTTCACGCCCGCCCGTTTCGCGACCGGCCCGACCGCCGCCACGGAGTCCGAGAACAGCGGTCCGAGCAGCAGCTTCGCGCCGTCCTCCAGCGCCGCCTCCGCCGCCTCCACCGCTCCCGCCGGCGTACCGCCGGTGTCGTACGGTTTGAACGCCAGACCGGGCCCGGCGTGGTCGAACACCGCCATCGTCGCGCCGTTCAGCATGGCGCGGCCGAGCTCCCGTTCGCCGCCGGAAAGCGGCAGCAGGATGCCGATGACGACCTGCGCCTCGTCCGCTCCACCGGGCTCGCGCGCCGGCGGCCGTTCCGGGGAGCGGGCGATTTTCGGGACGGGCGCCGGGGCCGGCGCGGGAGGCGTCGCCGCGGGAGCCGGCGGAGTGGCCTCGACACGCGGAGGCGGCGCGCCCTGTTCCGGCACGCACGCGGCCAGCACGAGCACGGCGGCGGACAGCGCGGCGGCGAGCGCGAGGCCGCTTTTCTGACGGCGTAAAACCGCTGGAGCGGGCCGGTGTCCGGATTTCATCCTGTTCCTTCGAATTATCGATTAATAGATTGATATTCAATGTACAAGAACAATATCCGACCCGACGCGGCCGCCACCGGCATCCCCCTCACCCCGGCCCTCTCCCCGCTGGGGAGAGGGAGACTTGCGGCGCCGACCCTTCCTTATCTTCTCCCCTCCCGCTTGCGGGAGGGGCCGGGGGAGGGCGGACCGCATGCCAAGACCGGAACTTCGGTCGTAAACGAATCAGGGGTCCGGCGTCGCACGCCAAACCCCTGATACCTTTGGTCGGAGCGATAGGATTTGAACCTACGACCCCTTGACCCCCAGTCAAGTGCGCTACCAGACTGCGCCACGCTCCGTCGAAATCGGCACCCGTTCGGCGCACCCGACCATATAGCAGGTTCGGACCGCATTACAACGGCCGAGGCCGGGAAGGCCGCGCTATTCGAGCGCCTTGCGGAGACGGGTCCGGATCTGCTCCAGCTCTTCGAGTATTTCCGCGAGCGCCGCCCGCAGGGTCTCGACTTCCGATCCGTCGGACGCCGGGGCCGGCGCGGCCCGCGCCCCGGCGACGGCTTCGGAACGGGCTTGCGGCGCCGGCTCCTTCGCCGGCGAGGCGCCATCCGCGTTCTGCCGGTCGGCGAGCGCCTTCACGCCGCCCTCGCGCAGCAGCTTCTGAACGCCCTTGATGGTGTAGCCGTCGGTATAGAGCAGCTCGCGGATCGACCTCAGAAGGTCGATGTCCTCGGGCCGGTAGTAGCGCCGCCCGCCGCCGCGCTTCATGGGCCTTACCTGTACGAACTTGCTCTCCCAGAAGCGGAGCACGTGCTGCGGCACCTTGAGCTCGTTCGCCACCTCGCTGATCGTGCGGAAGGCCGAGGCCGACTTCTCCGTGCCCCGGCGCCGCAATTCGACCGGCTGTGCCGCTTCCGCCATGGCTCAGCCGCCGGACGCGTCGCCGCCGCCCTGCGGCACGTTCCCCAGGGCCTCGTTGATCCGCGACTTGAGAACGTTGGAGGCGCGGAAAACCAGCACCTTGCGGGGGAGGATCGGGACTTCCTCGCCGGTCTTCGGATTGCGCCCGATCCTGGAGCCCTTCTGTCGAACCGAGAAGCTGCCGAACGAGGAAATCTTCACCGATTCGCCCCGGGCGAGCGAATCCGACATCTCCCGCAGCACGGTCTCCACCAGATCCGAGGACTCGTTGCGGGACAAGCCGATTTCCCGATATACCGCCTCCGCCAGATGCGCACGCGTCACCGTCGCCGACGCCATTTCCCCAAGTCCCCGCCTGTTCTTCGCTCAGCGTACGCCGCGCGAGGAATACAGTCAATTATCAATAGGATAGACGGTGCGGCTAATGTAATTCCGCGTCGAGCGCGGCGCGGCGGGCGGCTTGCCCGACCCGGTTACCAGCGGATCAGGCTGGCGCCCCAGGCGAAACCGCCGCCCATCGCCTCCAGAAGGCACAGATCGCCGGGCTTGATCCGCCCGTCCCCCACCGCTTCGGCGAGCGCGAGCGGGATCGACGCCGCCGAGGTATTGGCGTGGCGGTCGACGGTCACGATGACCTTTTCCTCCGGCATGCCGAGCTTGCCCGAGGTGCTCTTGATGATCCTCAGATTGGCCTGGTGAGGCACCACCCAGTCGATCTCTCCCGCGTCGATGCCGTTCGCGGCGAGCGCCTCTTCCATCACCGATGCGAGATTGACCACCGCATGGCGGAACACGTCCCGCCCGGCCATCCTGAGATGGCCGACGGTGCGGGTGCTCGACGGCCCGCCGTCGACGAACAGGAGATCGTGGTGGCGCCCGTCGGAATGCAGGTGGTTCGACAGCACGCCGCGATCCGCCGCCGTCCCCGTCCCCTCCTCCGCGCGCAGCACCACCGCCCCGGCGCCGTCGCCGAACAGCACGCAGGTCGCCCGGTCGGTCCAGTCGAGGATGCGGGAAAAGGTCTCCGCGCCGATCACGAGGGCGCTTTCGGCCTGGCCGAGGCGGATGAAGTTGTCCGCCACGTTCAACGCGTAGATGAAGCCGGAGCAGACCGCCTGGACGTCGAAGGCGGCGCCCCGGGTCATGCCGAGCGCGTTCTGGACACGGGTCGCGGTGGCGGGAAAGGTCTCGTCGGGAGTCGCCGTCGCGACGACGATCAGGTCGAGATCGGAAGCGGACATTCCGGCCCGGTCGAGCGCGAGGCGGGACGCGGCGGTCGCCAGATGCGAGGTGAATTCGTCCTCGGCGGCGATCCGCCGCTCGAGAATGCCGGTGCGCTGGACGATCCAGTCGTCCGAGGTGTCGACCATCCGCGCGAGGTCTTTGTTGCTGAGGACCTTCTCGGGCAGATATCCGCCGCAACCGGCGACGACGGCCCTCGCGACCATCAGGATGCGGCCGCGCGCGTCCGAACGGGCATCGCCAGCGAGCCGCCGTCGAGCTGCGCGGTGATCTTTTCGTTGAACCGGTGGGCGGCCATGTCGACCGCCACGCCGATCGCGTTCGCGAAGCCGAAGGCGTCGGTGGAGCCGTGGCTCTTGACCACGTTGCCGTTGAGGCCGAGGAACATCGCGCCGTTGTAACGCCTGGGATCGACGCGCGCGCGCAGCTTGTTGAGGCTGCGCCTGGCGAGAAGATAACCGAGACGCGAACTCACCGAACTCTTGAACGCCTTGCGCAGGAACTCGGAATAGAGCTTGACCGAGCCCTCGATCGTCTTGAGCGCGATATTGCCCGAAAACCCGTCGGAGACGATCACGTCGACGGTGCCCATGGCGATGTCGTCGCCCTCGACGAAGCCGTGATAGCGGATCCCGGCGTTGTCCTCGCGCAACCTGGCGGCGGCCAGCCGGACGGCCTCATGCCCCTTGACCTCCTCCGTCCCCACGTTGAGGAGGCCGACCGAGGGATCCTCGAGACCCAGCACGGTGCGGCCGAACTCCGAACCCATCACCGCGAACTGGATCAGGTTGTCGGCGTCGCACTCGACATTGGCGCCGAGATCGAGCATCACGCTCTCGCTCCGGTAATTCGGAAACACCGCCGCGATGGCGGGGCGGTCGATGCCCGGCAGCGTCTTGAGCGTGAACTTCGCCATCGCCATCAGGGCGCCGGTATTGCCGGCCGAGACCACGCCTTCCGCCTCGCCGTCGCGCACCGCGTTGATCGCAAGGCGCATGCTCGACTGCTTGCCCTGGCGCAGCGCCTGCGACGGCTTGTCGTCGTCCGTCACCGCTTCCTCGGTGTGGTCGATGGCGATGATCTTGCGCAGCTTGGGAAGCCGCTTCAGCAGCGGCGCGATCTTGCGCTCATCGCCGAACAGCCGGAACCGGACGCCGGGATGGCGCTTGCGCGCGATGTTGGCACCCCGCACGACGATGCGCGGCGCGTTGTCGCCTCCCATCGCGTCGAGCGCAATTGTGAACAGCGCCTTCAACCGAAACCGGCCTCCGGTGGGGTGCGGCGGGCTATGCCGCGCTCGCCTCGGTCACTTCCCGGCCGTCGTAATATCCGCACGACGGACAGACATGGTGCGGGCGCTTGTATTCGCCGCAGTTGGGGCACTCGCCGTAAGCGGCGGCGCTCAAGGCATGGTGCGACCGCCGCTTGTTGCGGCGAGACTTGGAGACTTTCTTCTTCGGTACAGCCATCGCCACATTCTCTGGTTGAGACGATCGAACGGGAATTGTGCGGATACCTAGCCAACTCACGGGCGGCCGGCAAGCGAAAGCGGATACTAGCCGGTTTCGGTCCGTCCTTCCAGCACGCGAAACGGCGAATCGGCCTCTTCCGACAAGGATTCGTCCGGTTCCTCCGCCCGGATCGCCGTATCCGCCCCGGCAGAGCGCGGAAAAGGATCGAGACGAAGCGCGAGTTCGACCGCGACAATCTCGCCGATATCGAGCGACTCGCCCGCGAAAGGCTCGAAGTCCTCGTCGGCCGGAATCACGACGGTCCTCTCGGCGAGCGTCTCTTCGGAGACCGGCCGGAACGCGAGCGCGAACTCCTCGTCGATGTCGCTGCCCACGGGGTCCAGCGTCACCACGCATTCCTGCACCACGCGCGCGGCGATGCGCGCCGAAACGCCGACATCGCCCTCGGCGGTCCGCGTGAGCGCCACCCGCGCCGAGAGCGCGTCGATCGAGACGATGCCGAACCGCCCGGCGAGCGCGCGGCGTTCGTCTTCCCCCGCCTCGATCTCGCGCACGATCCCGGAGGAGGGAATCCGGTCGACCCTCTGCGGGCGGGAAAACTCGGGCGTCATTGGCGGTGATCCCTTCACCCGGCGCCGGCGGGTAGCGCGAAATCCGCGTCGAGGCGCACGCGGCCGCCCAGCAGGTCGTCGAGAGGCTGGTCCTCAAGCTCCGCGAGCTGGTCCCGCGTATAGCGCGTCATCGCCGCCGTGGCGTCAGGCGGCGCCGCGACCGTGCCGTACAGATTGCGGAGCAGCGCCGACCGGAGAGCCTCGTCCCCGCTCTCCAGCCCGCCTTCGTAGGCCTTGATCCGTCCGAGGAAAGAACTCGCCATGAACTTGACCCGCCTTCCCACGCCGAGATCTCCCGCCCCCATCTCCCGCAGGCTGCGGTCCATGTCGGCGAACATCGCATCGAACAGGGCCTGGGCGAGGACGCCGGTTCGATCCGGATCGGCCTGGAGGCGGCGCAACACCATGAAGGCGTGCAGAGCGATCAGCTCGAACCGGCCGTCGAGCGTGTCGGGAACGCCGGCATCGCTGTAGAACCGGGGGGAACGGGCCTTCGCCACGACCGTCCGGTAGAGCGCCGCGGCGGACTCCCGCATCGCCTTTTTCTCGCGCCAGCGTCTCATCATGCCGCGGCGGCCCCGGGCTTCGCATTGACAGTCCGGGAACTTGGTGCATTCTCTCGCCGAGGTCCAGCGGCGAGCCCCGAAGGACCGGTCGAGGACGGACCCCGGAGCCGATGCGCGCAGGACGGCCAATTCGTTGTCTCATCCAAGGAGTCGCGGTAGCCGCCGCGGCGGGGCTTCTGGCCTGCTCGCCGATCCGCGACAACAACGGCAATATTCCGCTCTCCGAATCGCTCGAGAAGATCGCGCCCGGCGAGCAGACCCGCGAACAGGTCAGGGAAACTCTCGGAACCCCTTCGGCGCGGGGGATCTTCGGGGAAGACGATGTCTGGTACTACATCGGAAAGCGCACCGAGACCGTTGCTTTTCTCAAGCCCGACGTGCTCGAGCATCAGGTCATCGAGATCCGTTTCGGCTCCGACGGCCGGGTCAGCCGGGTGAACGCGATCGACGCCACCCGGTTCGCGAAACCCGACCCCGTCGACCGCGTGACCCCGACCGAGGGCAACGAGTTCACGTTCCTCGAGCAGCTGATCGGGAATATCGGCCGCTTCACGCCCCAGACGAGCGAGTAGGGCCCTCCCCGGCCGCGGGCGCTTCAGGCGGCGAGGACCGCGAGCAGCAGAAGCGCCACGATATTGATGATCTTGATCATCGGATTGACGGCCGGCCCGGCGGTATCCTTGTAGGGATCGCCCACGGTATCGCCGGTGACCGCGGCCATGTGGGCATCCGATCCCTTGCCGCCGTGATTCCCGTCCTCGATGTATTTCTTCGCGTTGTCCCACGCGCCGCCGCCCGAAGTCATCGAGATCGCGACGAAAATGCCGGTGACGATGGTTCCGAGCAGCATCGCGCCCAGCGTCGTGAACCCGGCCGCCGGACCGCCGATCCAGGACATCACGAAATAGGTCACGATCGGCGCGAGCACCGGCAGCATCGACGGAACGATCATCTCGCGGATCGCCGCGCGGGTCAGAAGGTCGACCGCGCGGCCGTATTCCGGCCGGCTGGTGCCCTCCATGATGCCCGGGATTTCGCGGAACTGCCGCCTGACCTCGACGACCACCTGGGCCCCCGCCCGACCCACGGCCATCATCCCCAGCGCGCCGAACAGGTAGGGCAGAAGTCCGCCGATGAAGAGCCCGATCACGACGTATGGATCGGCGAGCTGGAAGGAGATGCTCCCGCCGAGGTCCGGGAAGTAGTATTTGAGGTCCTGGGTATAGGCCGCGAACAGCACGAGCGCGGCGAGGCCGGCGGACCCGATCGCATACCCCTTGGTCACCGCCTTGGTCGTGTTCCCGACCGCATCGAGAAGGTCGGTGTGCTTGCGCACGTCTTCCGGCAGGTCCGCCATCTCGGCGATGCCGCCGGCGTTGTCGGTCACCGGCCCGTAGGCGTCGAGCGCCACCACCATGCCGGCCAGCGCGAGCATGGTCGTCGCGGCGATCGCGATGCCGTAGAGCCCCGCGGCGAAGTAGGAGACGATGATGCCCGCGCAGATGACGAGCACAGGCAGCGCCGTCGCTTCGAGCGAGACCGCGAGCCCCTGGATCACGTTGGTCGCGTGTCCGGTCTCGGACGCCTTGGCGACGCTGCGGACCGGCCGGTACGCGGTCGCGGTGTAGTACTCCGTGATCCACACCAGAAGCCCGGTGACCACGAGCCCGACGAGCCCGCAATAGAGCAGGTGGCGCGGCTGGATCATGTCGCCGGCGAGCGCGATTTCGACGCTGAAGCTCCCGAAGATCAGCCAGATCGCGAGCGCGATCAGAACCGCGGAAATGACCGCGGCGGCTACGAACCCCTTGTAGAGCGCGGCCATCACGTTGTTGCTCGCGCCGAGCCGCACGAAGAACGTGCCGATCACCGAGCCGATGATGCAGACCGCGCCGATGACCAGAGGCAGGGCCATCATCGTTTCCTGCATCGCGCCGGTGAAGAAGATCGCGCCGAGCAGCATCGTCGCCACCACGGTGACGGCGTAGGTCTCGAACAAATCGGCCGCCATGCCGGCGCAGTCGCCCACGTTGTCGCCCACGTTGTCGGCGATGACGCCGGCGTTTCTCGGGTCGTCCTCGGGAATTCCCGCCTCGATCTTGCCGACCAGATCGGCGCCGACATCGGCGCCCTTGGTGAATATGCCGCCGCCGAGGCGGGCGAATATCGAAATCAGCGAGGCGCCGAAACCGAGCGCGACCAGCGCTTCGAGAATATGGCGCAGCCCGGCCGGGTCGGACGGGTCGTGCACGCCGCGCAGGATCACGTAGTAGACGACGACACCGAGAAGACCGAGGCCCACGACCAGCATCCCGGTCACCGCGCCCGACTTGAATGCGACGTCGAGGGCCGGCTTGACGCCGCCGGTCCTGGCGGCGTTCGCGGTCCTCACATTGGCGCGGACCGAGACGTTCATGCCGATATAGCCGGCGACCCCGGACAGGATCGCGCCGACGAAGAAGCCGAGCCCGACGAAAACGTCGAGCAGCAGGCCGAGAATCACGCCCACGACGATGCCGACGATGCCGATGGTCAGGTACTGGCGGTTGAGATAGGCCCGTGCGCCTTCCTGGATCGCACCGGCGATCTCGACCATGCGTTCCGTGCCGGGACTCGCCGCGAGGATCGAACGAACCGCGTAGAGTCCGTAGAGGATCGCCAGCACACCGCAGGCGATGACGATCCAATAGGTTGCCATCATGCTTCCAGGATCCCTTGGCTTTTGGGGACAGGCACCGCCGAACGCGCGGCCTTGAGCGCAGAACCGACTGCTCTGTGGCGGATGAGGCTCAGACGAGCGCGCGGAACATGCCAGAACTCGTTTTGCAAGGCAACATCGGGGGCCGGCTCGCGGCCGTCAGGCGGCTGCCCTGTGCCGCGCGAGGTCGAATTTCAGCCAAACCACCGCGATCAGGACCACGACGATCGCCGGGACCGCCACCGTGTTCACCATCGCCCAGCCGAAGTGATGGATCGACGCGCCGGACAGAAGCGCGCCCGCGCCGACGCAGCCCCAGATACAGAAGTCGTTGAACCCCTGGGTCTTCGCCATCTCGGAAGGGCGGTAACATTCGGTCAGCAGGGTGGTGCTGCCGATGAACAGGAAGTTCCACCCGACGCCCAGCAGGACCAGCGCGCTGACGAAATTGAGGTACTCGATCCCGGCCAGGTTGATCGCCACGCACAGCGTCTGGAGCAACCCGCCGACGATCATGATGTTGGTCGCGCCGAAGCGGGCGACCAGATGGCCGGTGAAGAACGACGGCAGGAACATGCCGACGATATGCCACTGGATCACCGTCGCCGAATCGCCGAAAGCGAAACCGCAATCCTCCATCGCGAGCGGCGTCACCGTCATCAGGAAGGTCATGACGGTATAGCCGGTCACCGCGCCGAGGATGGCGACGAAGCACTTGCCCTGGCCGAGGATCTGGATCAGAGGGCGCTGCGGCCCCCTCTTGTCCGCCGCGCTCATCGGCGGGATGGTCAGGAACGAGGCCACGAGGCCCATCGCGACGTAGATCAGCACGATCGCGGCGAATGTCCCGGCGAACGCCACGGGATCGAAGAAATCCTTGGTGAAGCGGGCCAGGTTGGGGCCGGCGAAAGCCGCCACCACGCCGCCCGCCAGAACCAGCGAGATCGCGCGGCTCCGCATGTCGGGGCCGGCGGTGTCGGCGGCGGCGAAGCGGAAGAACTGGCCGAAGGCGTGCAGCGAACCGATCAGCGCGATGCCGAGGGCGAACAGCCAGAACGACGCGATGACGATCGCCACCGCCGCGATCGCCGCGCCCGCGACGCCGATCAGGGCGCCGGTGACGAAGCCGATGCGCCGCCCCACCCGGCGCATGTAAAGCGACGCCGGGATCGCGGTCAGCATGGTCGCGATGAACTGGAAGGCGACCGGAACGGTGGCGAGCGCCTTGTCCTCGGCGAGCGCGTGGCCGATCAGCGCGGCCGACACGATGATCGCCGAGGTGGTGGTCATCATCAGCGCCTGGCAGACCGCCAGCAGCGCGACGTTACGATTTATGCCGGAGAAGAACTGCACCGGGCCAAACTAAACGCAATCGAACGCCGAGTCGAAACCGGCCGGGGATAGGGGCCTAGAAGTGGCGGTAGCCGGTGTCGCCGATCGGGATCGGGGCACCGGAGGAATCGACCGCCGATACTTCCGCCCCTTGCTCCATCGTGCCGATGCGGGCGACCGGAACGCGGGCCTTCGCGGAGGCGTCGCGGATGGCGTTGCTTCGATCGGCCGGAGCGGTGAAGACCAGCTCGTAATCGTCGCCGGCGGTCAGCAGGTCGACGATCCCCACCGACCCCCGTTCGAGAGCCGCGCGGGCCGCGCCCGACAGAGGAACCCGGTCCGCTTCGATCGTCGCGCCGAGGCCGGAGGCGGTGCAGACATGCCCGACATCGGCGATCAGCCCGTCGGACACGTCGATGGCGGCGCCGGCGGGGAGAAGCCTGCCCAGGTCGAGCCGCGGCTCCGGCACCCGGTAACGGGCGACCGCCGCCTCCCGTTCGCCCTCCGACAGCCCGAGATCTTCGCCCCGCAACGCGCGCAATCCCAGACCGGCATCGCCGATGGCGCCGGAAACGTAGATGTGCTCTCCGGCAACGGCATCCGAGCGCAGCCTCGCCTTGTCGGGTTCCACCTCGCCGATGACGGTCAGCGAAAAGCACGGCGGTCCGCCCGTCGCCGTCGTGTCGCCGCCGATCAGGGAAATCCCGAAACGCGCCTGGTCCGAAGAAAGCCCGCGCGCGAATTCCCGCAGCCAGTCGAAATCGGTCGTCTCCGGTATGGCCAGACCGAGCAGATAGGCGCGCGGACTCGCGCCCATCGCGGCCAGGTCCGAAAGATTGACGCGCAATAGCTTGCGGGCAACGTCGAAAGCGGGATCGTCGGAAAGGAAATGGACCCCTTCGACGATCGTGTCGATGGCGGTGACGAGTTGAGAGCTCGGCGCGGGCGCGATCAGCGCTGCATCGTCGAGAAGTCCGAGCGCTCCGGGCTCGTCGGCCGCAAGCGGCGCGAAGAGCTCCCGGATGAGCTCGAACTCACCCGGAAGTGGCCGCCCGGGCACCGGGGGCGCCTCCGGACTTTGCGAACTCCCCGGCGCGCAGCCGTTGGGCGATCCTGTCGAGCACGGCGTTCGTCATTCCCTTCTCGGCGGCGTCGAAGAACGCATCGGCGAGATCGACATACTCCGCGATGGCGACCCGGGCCGGCGTCGCCGGACGCCCGAGAAGCTCGAACACGCCGGCGCGCAAAATGCAGGCGAGCAGGACTTCGATCCGTTCCAGCGGCCATGACGGGCTGAGGGCGGCGCGAAGGATGTCCTCGATCTCGTCCCGCCTGAGCGTCGTGCCGCGCAGAATCTCCGCGAACAGGGCTGTCTTCGGCCGCACCGGCGTCTCGTCGCGGTCTAGAACGCCGTCCCGGCGGTATTGGAGGAATTGCGACAACACGTCCTCGACCGGGGCGTCGGCTATCTCCATCTGGTAGAGGGCCTGAACGGCGGCCAGGCGCGCCGCGCTCAACCGCGCCGCATCGTTCGGCCGCGGTTTGCCGGAGCCGGCGCGGGGCGCTGGCATTACCTCTCCAGCCCGAAACGCGCCTTGAGCTCGATCATCGCGAGACAAGCCCGCGCCGCCGCGCCGCCGCGATCCGCCTCGTCGCGTCTTGCCCGGTGCAGCGCCTGGTCGCGGTTCTCGCAGGTGAGGATGCCGTAGCCGATGGCGAGCCCGCGCCGCAGGGCGAGATCCTGGAGCCCGCGCGCGCTTTCGGTGCAGACATAGTCGTAGTGGGTCGTCTGCCCGCGTATGACGCAGCCGAGTGCGACAAACCCGTCGAACCGGTGGGCCGGATCGGGACCCTCCATCGCGCTGGCGGCAAAGCCGATGGTCGCCGGGATCTCGAACGCGCCCGGCACCGAGAACCGGTCATAGGTCGCACCGGCTGCGTCGAGCACGACGGTCGCGCCCTCCACCAGTGCGTCCGCGATCTCGTCGTAGAACCGCGCTTCGACGATCATCACATGCGCCGGCATTCCCGTGCCCCCGTTACAGGACCGGTTCGATCGGGCGGTGCCCGACGATCCTGATCCCGTAACCCTCGAGTCCGACCACCGTCCTGTTGTGGTTGGTCAGGAGGATCATGTCGGTCACGCCGAGGTCGCGGAGGATCTGCGCGCCCACCCCGTAATCGCGAAGCGCCGGCGGCGGAAAGGCGAGCTCCGCGCCGGTGGTCACGCTGACCTCCATCGAGGCGGCGCCCGGATCGTCGGGGATCTCGTGACGCTGGCGCACCTGGTTGACGAAGCTCTGGGCGAACGAATCGCGGATCAGCACGACGACGCCCCTCCCCGCCTCGCCGATGGTGCGGATGCAGGACTCGATGACGCCCGCGCGGCCGGAAGTCTCGTCCTGGATCACGTCGTCGAGCACGTTGATCGCGTGCATGCGGACCGGCACCGGTTCCGGCCCCGAAATGTCGCCCTTGATCAGCGCCAGATGCTCGGCGCCGGTGATCTTGTTGACATAGACGATCAGCCGGAACTCGCCGCCATGCCTTCGCGTCAGCCGGGTCGCGAGGACGCGCTCGACGAGGCTGTCGTTGCGCAGGCGATAGGCGATCAGGTCGGCGATGGTGGCGACCTTGAGCCCGTGGAACTGGGCGAACGGGATGAGATCGGGGAGACGGGCCATGGTGCCGTCGTCCTTCATGATCTCGCAGATCACGCCGGCGGGATTCAGCCCCGCCAACCGGGCGATATCGACCGAAGCCTCGGTATGGCCGGCGCGCTCCAGCACACCGCCGTCGCACGCCACCAGCGGGAAGACATGGCCCGGGGTCACGATATCCTCCTCGCCGGTCGTGGGATCGATCGCAACCGCGATCGTCCGCGCCCGGTCGGGGGCGGAGATGCCGGTGGTAACGCCCTCCCGCGCCTCGATGGACACCGTGAAGGCGGTCTGGTGCCGCGTCCGGTTGTTGCGCGACATCAGGGGCAGGCCGAGCTTCTCGATCCGTCCGCGGGTCATCGCAAGGCAGATCAGTCCACGGCCGTGGGTGGCCATGAAATTGACCACCTCCGGCGTCGCCATCTGGGCGGCCACGACGAGATCGCCTTCGTTCTCGCGATCCTCGTCGTCGACCAGGATCACCACGCGCCCGTTGCGGATGTCGTCGATGACGTCCTCGATCGGCGACAGGAAGTCGGCGGTGTCGTCCAGCGCGTCGGCGACCTTGGACGGGGCTACGCGTTTGAGGCCGTCGCTCAAGGAATTCCCCTCTTCAGCTTCGCGCCATCAAACGGTCGACATAGCGGGCGATGGTGTCGACCTCGAAATTCACCCCGTCGCCCTCCGCCAGATGTCCGAAGGTCGTATGGCGGCGCGTGTGGGGGATGATGTTGACCCCGAAACGCGTTTCGTCAACCTCGTTGACGGTGAGCGAGACGCCGTCAAGCGCGATCGAGCCCTTCGGCGCGATGTAACGCGCGAAGCCCTCCGGCGCGGCGAAGACGAAGCGCGTGCTGTCTCCCTCGGCGCGCGTCTCCACGACAGTGGCTACCCCGTCCACATGGCCCGACACGATATGCCCGCCGAGCTCCTCGCCGATGCGGAGCGCGCGCTCGAAATTGACCGGCGTGCCGACGGCCCAGCTGCCGAGCGTGGTGCGCGCCAGGGTCTCGGCGGAAGCCTGCGCGGAGAACCGTCCGGGGCCCTTGTCCACCACCGTCAAACACGGCCCGGAACACGCGATGGATGCGCCGATGACGATCTCGGCGGTGTCGTAGCCCGTCTCGAAGTCGAAGCGCGTGTCGCCGTTCTTCGAGATCGCGCGCACGCGCCCCAGATCGGTGACGATTCCGGTAAACATCGGCCCGTCCGTTCAACCGCCAGGCTTCGCCGCCGGCCGGTAAGTTTCCTCGACATCGCCGCCGACCGGCCGGCTCGCAATCTTCTCGAAGCGCGGCGCGGCGTCAAGCATGTCCACCCCGAGCCCACCGACCGCGGGCACGCCGTCGGCGCCGATCGTCAGCCCCGACCGGTACCACACCAGCCGGTCGACGAGGCCGGCGCGGAGCAGCGCCGCGGCGATTCGGCCGCCGCCCTCGACAAGCACCGAGGTGATGCCGTTTCGGGCAAGCGCACGGAGCGCCACGGCGAGATCGACATTGCCGGCGTCGTCGGGCTCGACCGCCTCGATTCGGACATTGCTGCCGCCATAGTCCTCCCGGCGCCGGTCCGCGCGCGGTTCCGCGACCATCGCCCATGTCGGGAAACGGGCCGCATCGGCGATCAGGGAATGGGTCGCGGAAACCGGCGCGTTTCCTTCGACGACGACGCGCACGGGGCTCCTCTCCTCGAGCCCGGGGAGCCGGCATGTCAGGCCGGGATCGTCCTGTCGCGCGGTGCCGGCGCCGATCAGTATGGCGTCGTGCCGGGCCCGCAGCATGTGTGCCGACCGGCGCGCCGCCTCGCCGGTTATCCAGCGGCTTTCTCCGGAACGCGTGGCGATACGGCCGTCGAGGGTCGTGGCAAGCTTGAGAGTGACCGCGGGACGACCAAGGCGCACTCGGGTCAGAAAGCCGATCAGCCCCTCTTCCGCCTCATCGGCGCAAAGCCCCGTTTCCACCACGACGCCCGCGGCGCTCAACCGCTCGATCCCGCGGCCGTCGACCCTCGGATCGGGATCCTTGCAGGCAACGACGGCGCGGGCGATACCGGCCTCGATCAGCGCGTCGGCGCAGGGCGGGGTCCGGCCGACATGGGCGCACGGTTCGAGCGTGACATAGGCCGTGGCGCCCCGCGCCGCGGCTCCGGCCCGGGCAAGCGCCTCGGTCTCGGCGTGCGGGCGGCCGCCCGGCGCCGTCCATCCGCGTCCCACCGGGACACCGTCGCGGACGACGACGCAGCCGACGGCCGGGTTGGGCCAGGCATTGCCGAGCGCGCGGCGCGCGATCGAAATCGCGCCGCGCACGAAGCGCCGGTCACTCTCCGCCTTCGACGACACCGAGATTGCCGATGAAGTCCCCGAAGTCGCGGGCTTCGCGGAAGTTGCGATAGACCGACGCGAAACGGACATAGGCCACCTGGTCGAGGGTCGAGAGCGCATCCATCACCATTTCCCCGATCGTATCGGAATTGACTTCGGTCTCTCCCGAGCTCTCCAGCCGGCGAATGATGCTGTTGATGACCATCTCGATGCGCTCGGCTTCGACGGGCCGCTTGCGCAGCGCGATCCGCATCGAGCGCTCCAGCTTTTCGCGGTCGAGCGGCTCGCGCGCCCCGTCCTTCTTGACCACGGTCAATTCCCGGAGCTGAACCCTCTCGAAGGTGGTGAACCGCTGACCGCAGGACTGGCAGGAACGGCGCCGGCGGATCGCGGAGTTGTCTTCCGTCGGGCGCGAATCCCGCACCTGGGTGTCGCCGTGACCGCAAAAGGGGCAACGCATCAGCGCATCCTAGCCCGCATTTCTCACCAGGACCACGGCCTGCGTCGCGTCCAGGCGCCCGATCCGTCAGGAGCGGGCCGAAAAGCGTAGCGGGGACTACGGTCGAGGCCCACGACGCAGCGGGCGGGCGCCTGGGCGCGACCCTTCGGGCGGCGCTGTCCGGCCGACAGGGTGCGTCGAGCCGCTTGCCCGATGTCCCCGCATCGCGCGGCGCGGCTCTCCTGCCCTGTCGGCCGGACAGCGCCGCGCAGGCCATGGTCCTGGTGAGAAATGCGGGCTGACCCCGGTCATTGGTGAGGGTATATCGGAAATCGGCCGCACAGTGCGCGCACGCGCTGGCGCACGGACTCCTCGACGGCGCTGTTGTCGTTGCTCTCCGAGGCCAGCCCGTCGAGCACCTCGAGGATCAGCGCCCCCACGCGTGCGAACTCTGCGGGACCGAATCCACGGGTGGTCGCGGCCGGCGATCCCAGCCTGATCCCGGATGTCACGGTCGGTTTCTCCGGATCGAACGGGACGGCGTTCTTGTTGCAGGTGATGCCGGCGCGCTCGAGGCTTTGCTCCGCGATCTTGCCGGTCAGCCCCTTGGGCCTGAGGTCGACCAGCATCAGATGCGTGTCGGTTCCGCCGGACACGATGTCCAGACCGCCATCGGCCAGGGTTTGCGCGAGAATCTTCGCGTTCTCCACGACGGCGGCGGCGTAGTGCGGGAAGGACGGCGCCAGCGCCTCGCCCAGCGCGACCGCTTTCGCGGCAACGACATGCATCAGCGGCCCGCCCTGGGTGCCGGGGAAAATCGACGAGTTGATCTTGCGCGCGATTTCGCCGTCATCGGTCAACACCATGCCGCCGCGGGGACCCCGCAGGGTCTTGTGGGTCGTGGTCGCGACGACATGGGCGTGCGGCAGAGGGCTCGGGTGAACGCCGCCGGCGACGAGTCCCGCGAAATGCGCCATGTCGACGAACAGATAGGCGTCGACCTCGTCCGCTATCTTGCGGAATGCGGCGAAATCGATGATTCGCGGATAGGCGGACCCTCCGGCGACGATGACCCTGGGGCGGCGCTCATGGGCGAGCCGGGCCACCTCTTCCATGTCGATCCGGGCGTCCTCGGGGCGCACGCCGTACTGCACGGCGTCGAACCACTTGCCCGACAGATTGGGCGGAGCGCCGTGGGTCAGGTGCCCGCCAGCGGCGAGCGACAGCCCGAGGATCGTGTCGCCCGGCTTGCAAAGCGCGAAATAGACCGCCGCATTGGCCTGGGCGCCCGAATGGGGCTGCACGTTGGCGAAGCCGCAGTCGAACAACGTCCTGGCGCGCTCGATGGCGAGGGCTTCAGCGATATCGACGAATTCGCAACCGCCATAGTAGCGCCGGCCGGGATAGCCTTCGGCGTATTTGTTGGTCAGGACCGACCCCGCCGCCTCCAGCACCGCCCGGGAGACGATGTTCTCGGACGCGATGAGTTCGATCTGATCCTGCTGTCGGGACAGCTCCGAGCGAAGCGCGGCGTCCACCTCGGGATCGGACTCGCGGATGGAGCGCTCGAAGAAACCGTTCTGGAGCTCCGCTTCCGCGCCGGGCCGTTCTACTGACATGTCATCTCCGCTATGCGATCCCCTGGGCGATCTTTTCCAGGCGGCGCCGGTGACGTCCTCCCTCGAAGGAAGCGGCAAGGAACGCCTCCATACAAGACGCTGCTTCGACCTCCGAAATCCGACGCCCCGGAAGGACCAGAACGTTGGCGTCGTTATGCTGTCGCGCAAGCCGCGCGGCATCCGCGTCGGACACCAGCGCGGCGCGTATGCCCCGATGTCGGTTGGCGGCAATCGACATGCCGACTCCGCTGCCGCAAATCAACACCCCGCAATCCGCGTCGCCGGACCGTAGCACGGCGACCAGCGCGCCCGCGAAGTCGGGGTAGTCGACCGCATCGGTGCCATCGGTGCCGAGATCGTTTGTAACGATGTCCCGTTCGGAGAGCCAGTCGAGGAGGTACGACTTTAGCGCGAAGCCAGCATGGTCCGCGGCCAGTGCAACCGTCTTTTGGGGCATCGCGGTCGGACTCATGGGCTCGGGTCCGTGCCTGATACCATACCGTCACCGAGATTGCCAAGAATCGTCGAATCCGCCAGACGGTGGATCAATTCCCGCAAAGACGTGACATGCGACCGCATTTGTATATGAAAAAATTCGTGGTCCCGACTACATTTTCGCCAAAGCGGAGGCATGCCATTTCCTTTTGCAATATATTCGGAAAACTGATACATATTGTGGCTAATACATATGCGCCCGACCAAAATCGGTGCGGCATAAGATTTTTTTCTGTAGCGTTCCGATACAATTTTATTTGACAATCCATCCGGTTTGTGTCATCAGCCGCTTGTTCAACCTTCAATTGAGGACAGTCGGGCCAAATGGTGGACAATGCACAAGGAACCACGGAGCGTTCCGAAATACTTCGCATGGCAGTCCAAATCGTCGCCGCTTATGTCGGCAAGAACCCGGTTGCGGCCAACGAAATCCCGGAAGTGATCGCCACGGTATACGGCTCGCTCTTCAGCCTCGATCGCGACGGCGCCCAATTCAACCCGGAACCGCCGAAACCGGCCATCAACGTCCGTCACTCGATCACGCCGGACTACATCGTTTGCCTGGAAGACGGCAAGAAACTCAAGATGCTCAAGCGCCATCTCCGCGCGGTGTACGACATGACGCCGGAAGAATACCGTTTGAAATGGGGGCTTCCCGCAGATTACCCGATGGTCGCTCCCAACTATGCGGCCAAGCGCTCGGAGTTCGCGAAGAGAATCGGGCTGGGCCGCAAGAAGGGCGAAAGACCGCAGCCGGCGCAGCGCGGGGCGGCCTGACGGGCGCCTTTCGCCTCACGTTTCGCCGGAATTCCCGATCGAGTCCTTGAGGGCTTCGAAATCCTCGACCGCCTCGAAGCCGGGAAATTCCTCCTGTACCGCAACCGGCGCGCGAAACAGGATCCCGGCATGCGCCGCCTGCAGCATGGCGATGTCGTTATATGAGTCGCCCACGGCGGTGACATGGAAATTGAGCGCCCGAAAGGCCTCGACGCTCGCCCGCTTGTGATCGGGATGGCGCAGACGGTAATCGCCGATGCGCCCGTCGTCTTCGACAACGAGGGAATGGCAGAGCAGCGTCGGCAGGTCGAGCTGCGGCATCAGGGGGCCGGCGAACTCGCGATAGGTGTCGGACAGGATGATCACCGGGCCCTGTTCGCGGAGCCAGCGGAGAAAATCGCGCGCCCCGGGCAGCGGCGCCATCGTCGCCACCACGGCCTCGACATCCTTCAGCCCGAGGCGGTGCTCTTCGAGCAGCCTCAGGCGCTGACGCATCAGCGCGTTGTAGTCGGGGATGTCGCGCGTGGTCGCCCTGAGCGCCTCGATTCCGGTGCGTTCGGCGAGCCCGATCCAGATTTCCGGGATCAGGACGCCTTCGAGATCGAGACAGAAAATCCGCACGCGGGCGCCCTCTCAGACCGCGCGGGGCCGCGCGCAGACCCCAAACCTTTCGATACGGATGGCGGTCACGCCTCCGCGGGAGCGAGCGGCTCGCGGCCGCGGATCAGGTCGGAGGCGCGTTCGGCGATCATGATCACGGGCGCATTGATGTTTCCGCCGACGAGATCCGGCATCACCGAAGCGTCGACCACGCGGACCGCATCGATGCCCCGCAAACGGAGTTCCGGATCGACCACCGCCATATCGTCGCTCCCCATGCGGCACGTGCCGGCGGGATGATGCGCGGTCGCCGCGTTCCGCCGGACGAAGGCGTCGATGTCGTCGTCGCTGGTGACGTCCGGGCCGGGCTCGACCTCGATCGCGCCGAACTCCCGCAAGGGTTCCTGGCGGCCGACCTCCCGCACCAGCTTCACGCCGTCCCGGATGGTGCGCACATCGGCTTCTTCGGAGAGGAAGTTCTGGTGAATGCGGATCTTGTCCCGGGGATCGTTCGAGGCGAGCCTGAGCTCGCCCCGGCTCTGCGGGCGGAGCAGCACCGGCCGGCAGCCGAAACCGTCGGCCCAGGCCGGCTTGACCACGGGAAACCAGGGCCAGGTATCGTCCGGCAGCGCGCGGAACAGGAACTGGATGTCGGGCAGCTCGACCTCCGGCCGGGACTTGAGAAACGCCATGATGCCGCCCGGCAGGTCGGTCGCCGGCCCGGAACCCGCGACATAGGCGCGCGGGACGTCCACGGCGAGCCGGTCCATCCGCATCTGCCCGTGGAAGGTGCCACGGTCGTCGCGGGTGTAGGAAACCGTCGCCGAAAGGTGATCCTGGAGGTTCTTGCCGACGCCCTTCAGGTCGAGCACGGCATCGATGCCGTGCTCGGCAAGCTCTTCGGCGGGTCCGATACCGGACAGCATGAGCACCTGCGGCGAGTTGATCACCCCCCCGGCGAGCAGGACTTCGCGTTCCGCGCCCACTTCCGTCAACTGCCCGTCGCGGGCGAATTCGAGCCCCGCGGCCCGACCGTTCCCGATCAGGAGACGGGTGACAAGCGCCCCGGTCTCCAGCGTCACGTTGGGTCGCTTCAGCGCGGGCTTCAGATAAGCCACCGCGGCGCTGCACCGGCGGCCGTTCCGGATCGTCTGCTGGATCCAGGTGAAGCCCTCCTGCCGGGCGCCGTTGTAGTCCTCGGTGAAATTGTGTCCGACCGCGCGCCCCGCCTCGATAAAGGCATGGAGCAGGGGGTCGTCGAAGATTCCCGCCCGAACCGTCAGGGGACCGCCGTTGCCGCGGAAATCGTCCCCGCCTTTCTCCCAGGCCTCGGACCGTTTGAAATAGGGCAGCACGTCGCCATAGGACCAGCCGGGACAACCCTTCTGGCGCCAGCGGTCGTAGTCGCCCCGGTGGCCGCGGACATAGGCCATCGCGTTGATCGACGACGATCCGCCGACCACGCGTCCGCGCGCGCATTCGATGGACCGGTTGTCCAGGTTGGGCTCGGGCTCGGTGAAGTACATCCAGTCGTGGCGCCGTTCCTCCAGGATCTTTCCCCAGCCGAGAGGGATATGGATCATGGGATCCCTGTCCCAGCCGCCGGCTTCGACGACGAGGACCCTGACGTCGGGGTCTTCGCTCAGCCGGTTCGCGAGCACGCAACCGGCCGAACCGGCGCCGACGATCACGTAGTCGTATGTCGCTCGTTGGACCAAGATGCTCTCCCCGGTTGTCCGGCTCCGCGGCCGGGCATGGCGGATCGGCGGATGGATCGGGCGATCGCGCCCTATTCCGCGGCGTGATGGGCGGCCGACTGCACCCGGAAATCGACTAGGGAGCCCGCGTCGTCGGTCTCGCGCAGCATGCCCCAGCTCCGGATCCAGGCAGCCGTGCGTTCGAGCTCGTCTTCCGGGATCGGCGCCGGCTCGACGACGACGATCCGGCTGGCGCGGAGATCGTCGGCGCGGAGGGCCGCGGTCTCCGGGTCGTATTGGGCGTGATAGTCGATGAAGTAATGCAGGTATTTCCGCTTGTCGGCATCGATCCGGCGCACCGCTTCGCAGACGGCGCGGTTGAACCGCGCATAGGTGTCGGCGTCCACCTTGTCCGAAGCGACCTCGGTGCCGTGGTAGAACGCGGCCGTCAGGATGCGGCACCCCTTCTTTTCGGCCAGCGTGATATAGGGCTCGGTCAGCGTGGTCGCCTCGATCTCGCCCGACATCATCGAATCGAGACGGAAGCGCGAACCCATCGGGGCGCTGCACACCTTGATGCGGTCGCGCGGCAGGAAACCCTCCAGCATGTGAAGCGCCAGATAGTGGGTGCCGAAATAGAACGGCACGCCCACCAGACGGTCGGCGAGCTGTTGCACGGTAAAGACGTCCGACTCCGGCCGCACCGCGATCGCCGCGTAGGTGACGATGGAGCGCCGGCCGATCTGCCGCCCGGCTTCGATCCCCGAGTCCTGCACCCGGCAGTAGTTTCCCCATTCGCAGGCGTTGTACATGTCCGCCCTGCCCTCTTCGAAGAGCTTGCCGTGGCTGGAATGGGGATCGAGGCCGTCGGGGCCGAGGATGTCGACACGGGTGCGCCTGTCGACCCCCGATTCGCGGTCGACCCATTCGACATTGAGCCCTTCCCGTTCGAACAGCCCCTCGTCGTCGGCGACCAGTTCGCAGAGCCCCTGGAACGGGGCGGTATTCTCGAGCACGAGCGTCTGCATCGGCGGTCCTCCCAAGCGCCTTATCCTAAACCAATCCGCCGGCGCGGGCGACAGCACCGGGCGGGTTGCAATCCATCCCGGAGGCGTTCAGTTTTGCGCTGCGCTAGGTGCGCGGCGGTTTCGCGAAACGGATGGGTGGCCGAGCGGTCGAAGGCACCGGTCTTGAAAACCGGCAGGCGCGCGAGCGTCTCGTGGGTTCGAATCCCACCCCATCCGCCATAATCCAGATCCCAAGAAAAATTGCGGAGCCTCGGTCGAGCAAACGACTCCGGCTCCGCAAGTCTGAGGGGGGAAATACAGGGAGGCATCTGGCAGGACAACCCGGTCCCCCCACAAGGGACCTGCGGAAGGGAGAAACCGCAAATCCAGCGAAAATATTTCACATGCGATTGGCGATTGTTACCGGAATATGAAGCCGCTCGGCATTGTTGGGAACGCGGAAATTCAGCGCAATGAAAAACAATAAATTGGTTCTATTTCATTTAGTTAAAGATTAATATTCAGATATTACAACAATAAAGCATCGTCGAAAAAAGCGAATCACCCCGGCGAATCGCCGGTCGGTCGGTGCGCCCGGGATAGCGTCACCGGCGCCGGTCGATGAAGCGCGGCGCCTTCACGCTGGCCTCGAATTCGCGGGCCAGCACGCCGGGTTCCAGGATCACGATGTCGGGCGAGAGCTCGAAGGTTTCCTTGGTCCGCCGCTCCAGATCTTCGCGCAGCGCTTCGTCGTCGGCGCCGCGGCGCGGCTCGACCGAGACCCGCAGGTGTTCGAGGCCGCTGGCGTCGCCGATCAGTTCGAGCTTGAAATCGTTTACCGAGCGGTGCCCGAACATCATGTCCTCGAATTCCTGGTGGTTGACGTTGACCCCGCGCAGCTTGAAGAAGCCCGCCGTGCGGTGGGCGTGGCGCATCGTCGGGAAGACCGAGAACGCCCCGTCGTCGCCGTCCGCGGGGTTCATGATCACGATATCGCCCGAATCCCAACGCAGGAACGGCGCGCCGTTGTTGCCGAACAGCGACGTGCAGACCAGATGTCCGGACTCGCCGTCCGCAACCGGCTTGCCGGAATCGGGGTCGAGCACCTCGAAGATCGCGAGATCGGTCCAGATCCGGAATCCCTGGCGCGACGGTCCCTCCGCGGCGAGCATGCTGATCTCGGTCATTCCGAAACAGTCATAGACCCTGGCGCCCCAGTCGCGTTCGAGCTTTTCCCGCTTGGCCGCCGAAAGCGCCTCGGCGGAGCACAGCATGGTGGAAACCGAGCTCTCGGCGAGGTCGACGCCCTCGGAGTTGGCCCGGTTGGCGAGGTGCAGGCCGTAGCTCGACATGCCCATCCAGACCGTCGGCTTGAGCGACGAGATCAGGGCCAGCTGCTGGACCGACGGAAGCGACGCGCCGGAGCCGGCCCAGACCGCGCCCATCCCCATGATCTGCGCCGCGCGCGCCCACATGTGTCCGACGGGATGGACGCCGAGCGGGGTGGAGATGTGCGCCCTGTGGTTCTTCCCGCCCTCTATCCCCGCGGCTGCGAAGGTGCGGGTGAAGCCGACCATGTTGAACAGGATGTCCTCGAACGTTTTCGGGTAGAACAACGGCTTTCCGGTGCTCCCGCCGGAGCGCCAGTACTCGCAGATCGCCGCGCCGTCGAGCGTGCAGAACTCCCGGTAGAACTGTTCGTCGGACATCCCGCGAAGCTCATCCTTGGTCAGGATCGGGATCTTCGACCATTCCTCCGGGTCGTCGAGCTTCCCGATGTCGATTCCTGCCAGGCGGGGGCGCCAGAAGGACGACCGCCGGGCGCGCTCCACGGCCATACGCTTTCGCCTGCTCTGAATGCCCGCGATTTCTTCCGGGCTCTCCGGAATACAGAGCGGCAGGCCGGCGTATATGTCCGGGCGGCCCCGGGCCAGGGTCTCCAGGGCGCTCATTCCGCGGCGTCGCTCCCGAGATAGCCGAGCGCGCCGATCCAGCGCTTCTGGCCGTCGTAGGAAGCGGGAAGCGTTCCCGCCGCCTCCGCTTCGGCCATCTCGGCGAGGCGTCGGGATTTTTCCGGGGTCGCCTCGGGTATCTCTTCGAGGCTGTCGCCGATCATCCGCGCATAGTCATCGCCCACCGGGCACACGTCCTGGCAGCGCCGGCAGCCGCTGATGACGCCGGCGCCGCGCAAGATGCTCTGCCACAGATTGAAGCTGGTCTCGGACCGGATCATGTCGAGCCTGGCCGCGTCGTCCGGCGCCCCCAGGATGTCGCCGAGATGGCTGGCGAGCTGCGAGAAGCCGTGCGGCGAGCGGTAGCGGTCGCAGGCCGGCCAGTCGCGCTCCCAATGCCCCACCACGTCGCCCGGGCAGGCGGTCAGGCAACGGCCGCATTCGGGGCCGAGGCAGAGCGCTTCCTCCAGCCGCCCGTCGGTCTCGCAATCGACCGAGCAAAGCACCGCGGTCACCAGAACCCGCGGGCCGAACTCCGGGGTGATGAGCTGAAGGTTCAGGCCCAGCGTGCCGAGCCCCGCCTCGACCGCCGCGTGAGTGAGCGAAAGCACCGTGGTCATGTGCTGGCCGCTGTCGCCGCGATAGAGCCACGGATCGGCGTGGGTCGGCGGGATGATGATCGCCGGGTAGCCGTTGTCCTCAAGCCAGAAGACGAGCTCGAGCGAGGTTTCCTCCAGCATCGTGAGGACGAGCTCGTCGTTGTAGTACTTGTGCCGCTCGTCCCAGCGGGCGATCCGGGTGGTGCCGGCGGAGTAGCGCTTGGCGAGCACGATCGCGCGGCCGCCGTCGTGCTCGGTGACGTCCTTGGGGCGGCGCGGGTCGCGGGGATCCGGAGGGTGCGCATCCATCACCGCACCGTCGGCGATGCCCACGAGATCGGCGCCGAGCGCCCTCGCCTTCTCCTTGATCGTGTCCGCGTCCAACGGTGTCCGGAAAACGCTGACCATCTAGCGTTCCGCTTCGCCCGCCTCGCGCTCGCGCTGCAACGCCTTGAACGCCTGCAACTGGCGCGCGACGATGCCCTTGTATCCCTCGGGCCCCACCCAGCGCACGTTCCAGTCGTTCAGCCCGTCGATCTCCGCGCCCGACTTGCGGGCGTCCTTGAACGCGCCGGCCTTGGCGACCTTGTCGGGCGTCTTCTCGGGAATGACCTTTTGCAGCGGGGCGAGATGGGCGTGGTAGTCGTTGCCCACCGGGCACACCGCGAGGCAGCGGGGACAGTCGCCGAACGACCCGACGACCCTGAGCAATCCCTGCCAGAAACCGTAGATTTCCCGGTCGGCGATCAGGCGCCGTCTTGTCTCCCCGTCGGAGCCCAGGAAATGCTCCCAGAACTTGAGGATGGTGCTGAACCCGAACTCCTGCGCCTCGGTCGCGCAGGCGCGCTTGTCGATGCCGAAATGGCGGACGGCGTCGGAGGGGCAGGAATAAAGGCACCGGCTACAACTCTCGCCGATGCAGACCTGCTCGGTCATCGGCCTGTCGGCTTCGAGCTCGCACTCGGTCAGCACGCCGGTCAGGTAAAGCCTCGGCCCGAACTCGGGCGACAGGATGTTCACCTCGAGCCCGAAGGTGCCGAGCCCCGCCTCGATCCCGAGATGCCGGGTCGACAGCCGCCCGTAGCTCGCCCGCTTGTAGCTCCAGTCGGTCTCCTGCGCGGCGGTGACGAAACTGGGATGCCCCGCCCTCTCCAGAGCGTCGACGAGGCGATAGGCGATCCGGTCCATGCGCCTCAGGACCAGCATGTCGATATACTGGACCGGCACGTTGTTCTTGCACCGAAAGGCGCCGACGGGAATGCGCTGACAGAGCACGACCACGCTCTTGACGTGCGGCGAGATCCTCTCGGGGGTTTGTGGATAGAGCGGGTCGGGCGGGAACGCGTTGAGGACCGAGGCGCTGGCGATCCCCACCAGATCCGCCCCCAGATCCTTCGCCAGGGCCTTGACTTCGGTTGCGTCCATCGACCCCCCGCCGGACGGTGACAGGGCGCCAAACTGGCATAGGGCGCCGCCACGGGCAAGGCAGGGCGGCGCGTTGCCCGGACGCCCGGCGGGGCGTATTTAGGGATCATGAGCTCGAAGCCAGCCGAACCCGCTCTGCCGCGAGCGGTCCCGGGACTGGAGACCGGCGCCACCGCAGCGGTCGACCGCGCGGCAGGCGATCTTCGCCGCGGACTGCCGGTGATTCTGGCCGAGAAGGGAGAGGCGCGCTGCATCGTCGCCTTCGCGGCCGAGTCGATTTCGGCCTCGCGGCTCGAATCGCTGCGCCGGCTGAGCGGCCGGGTGCCGGACCTCGCGATTACCCATAACCGGGCCGCCACGCTGAAGATCCGCCTCTACACGCCGGATGTCATCCGGGTTCCCGTTCCTGACTGGCTGTCCATCGAAGCGTTGGCGAGCCTCGCCGATCCGGCGACCGACCTCGCCCAGCCCCTGCGGGGTCCCTTCGAGGCGCGGCGCGAAGCGGTGCCGGCGGGGGTCGTCGCCGCCATACGCCTGGCAAAGATCGCGCGGCTCCTGCCCGCCGCGGTGACGGTTGCGGTGGACGACATCGATTCGGCGTTAGGGGCAGAAAAGGCGGATCTGCTGCGGGTCGCACCGTCCGCGGTGATGTCCTACGACGTCGCCGCGTCCCATCGGCTGGAGCAGGTCACCGCGGCCCGGGTGCCGCTGGAAGGGGCCGAGGGAGCCCGAATCTACGCCTTCCGCCCGCGGGACGGCGGGACCGAGCATTTCGCGATCGCGATAAACGACCCGCCCCCGCCGGGCCCGGTGCTGGCGAGGCTGCACTCGGAGTGCTTCACCGGCGATCTGCTGGGGTCGCTCAAATGCGATTGCGGACAGCAGCTGCGCGGCGCCATCGAACAGATCTCGGCAGACGGGAGCGGGATCCTCCTCTACCTCGCCCAGGAGGGCCGCGGCATCGGGCTGATCAACAAGCTTCGTGCCTATGCCTTGCAGGACCTCGGCTTCGATACCGTCGAGGCCAACGAACGACTCGGGTTCGATGCCGATGAACGGGTGTTCCTCCCCGCCGCCGAGATGCTGCGCCGGCTCGGCTACTCATCGGTGCGGCTGATGACCAACAACCCCGACAAGGTCGAGGCGCTCGCACGCTTCGGCATCGAGGTCGCCGAACGCGTCCCGCACAGCTTCCCCTCGAACGACCACAACGCCTTCTACCTGTCGACCAAGGCGGAGAAGAGCGGGCACCTGCTGTAGCGCGGCGTCGCCTATCGTCCCTTGAACGCGGGGGGGCGTTTTTCCATGAACGCGGTGCGGCCCTCGACGTAGTCTTCGCTGGCGAAGCAGGCATCGACCAGTTCCTGGCACTTCGCCAGATCGCGTTCGCCTTCGGGTTTCAGCACCTCGTTGACGATGAGCTTCATGCCCTTGACCGTCAGGGGAGCGTTCGCGGCGACGGTCTTCGCGTATTCGGTCACGGTGTGGGCGAGCGTGCCGTCGGACACGATTCGCTGAACGAGGCCGATCGCATAGGCCTCCTCGGCGGGGATCATGCGAGCCGAAAAAGCGATGTCGCGCGCCGCCCCCGGGCCGACCGCATCGACGAGGCGCTTGAGTCCGCCGAACGCGTAGCCCAGGCCGAGCTTGGCCGCCGGGAGCGCAAATCGGGATTTTTCCGTACAGAACCGGAGATCGCAGCACAGCGCGAGCCCGAGACCGCCGCCGACGCAGTAGCCGTCGATTTCGGCGATCGTCGGCTTGGCGAGGTTGGCTACCATGGCATTGGCCGAAGCGACCTTCGCGTTGTAGTTCCGGATCGCTTCCTCCGAGGAGCGTTCGGACTCGAATTTCGAGATGTCGGCGCCGGAAACGAATGCCTTCCCGCCGGCGCCGCTCAGGACCACGACCCGCACTTCCGGATCCTCGGCGAAGCCACGCAGAATCTCCTCGGCCGCTTGCCACATATCCAGAGATACCGCGTTCCGGCGCTCCGGATTGTTGAAGATCATCCGGCCGATCCCATCGCCGACCTCGGACAGCATCTTGTCGGTTGCCATGCGTGTCGTTCCTCGCTGGATAAATCCCGGTTCAGATCACGCCGCGCTCGCGGAGGCCGGCGATCTCGTCGCTTCCGATCCCGATCGAGGCCAGGATCTCGGCGGCGTGCTCGCCGGGCTCGGGCGCTGGCGCGGCGATCCGGCTGGGGGTGCGGTTGAGCCGCATCGGCTGGTGTACCATCCGGGTATCGCCGAACGGGCGGGTCGCCACCGGCTGCGCGATCTCGAGATGGACGAATTGCGGCTCCTCGAACATCTCGCGGATATCGTTGATCCGACCCGCCGGGACGCCCGCTTCGTTGAACAGCGCGATCCAGCGTTCGCTCGTATTCGTCCGCGTGACGTCCGATATCAGCGCGTTGAGCGCCTTGCGGTTTTCCGATCGTTTGCGTCCGGTCCCGAAACGGGGGTCCGCGAACCAGTCGTCCCGGCCGATCGCGGCGCAGAAGCGCCGCCAGATCTTCTGCCCCGAAACGCCGATATTGATGTGGCCGTCGGCGGTCTGATAGACGCTGGTCGGCATCGAGGTCGGGTGATCGTTGCCGGCCTGACCCGGCACCTCGCCGCCGATCAGGTAGCGCGCGGCCTGAAAGTCGAGCATGAACGCCTGTGCCTCGATCAGCGAGGTGGTGACCCATTGCCCCTCGCCCGACCGCTCGCGCTCGTAAAGCGCAACGAAAATCCCGAGCGCGCAAAAGAGGCCCGCCGTGAGATCCGCGACGGGAATGCCGGCCCTCATGGGCCCCCTGCCCGGCTCTCCGGTGATCGACATCAACCCGGCCATGCCCTGCGCGATCTGGTCGAAACCCGGCCGGTCGGCATCCGGCCCGTCCTGGCCGAAGCCCGAAATGCTCCCGAGGATTATGCGGGGGTTCAGCGCCCGCAGCGCCTCGTAGCCGATGCCTAGCCGGTCCTTGACCGCCGGCCGGAAATTCTCGACCACGACATCCGCCCGCCCGACCAGCCTGAGGAACAGCGCCCGTCCCTCTCCGGACTTGAGATTGAGCGTGAGCGAACGCTTGTTGCGGTTGAGGTTCTGGTAGTCCGCGCTCGCCCGCGCCGCGCCCACCGCCCCGTCGTCCGCGAAGGCCTCCGGCGTTTCGATCCTGATGACATCGGCGCCCCAATCGGCCAGCTGGCGGACGCAGGTGGGACCCGACCGGACGCGCGTGAGATCGAGGACGGTGACGTCCTTCAACGCGTCCGAAGCGGGGCGGTGCGGCATGGGCGGCGGCCTCCGGCGTTCTTCGGTCAGTCTAGGCCGGGCTGGGATTGGCCGCTATTGCCGCGGCCGCGATAGATCGAGAGGTAAATTCCGGCTCCGATCAGCGCAATGCCGACCGCGTGGTACCAGACGAAGACCTCGCCGAGGAACACGATCGCCATGATTACGGTGAACGCCACGATCAGGTGGATGAAGATTCCCGCCAGCGACGGGCCGAGATCCCGGATCGCGTAGTTCCACATGAACACCGCGGCGACGGAGGAGAACACGGCGAGGCCCACGATCGCGGCGATCGAGGACAGGCCCCAGGTCATCGGTCGGTCGACGGCCCACTCGACCAGGTAGCAGGGGATCAGCATCAGGGCGCCGAGGAACAGCAGCAGGAAGAGCATCACGCGCTGGTCGAGCGCGCGAGGGGCGAGCCTGAGATAGACCGCGTAGAGCGCCCAACTCACATAGGCGACCAGCACCAGGAGGTCGCCGGCGTTGAAGTCGAGGGCGAGGATCGCCCGCGGATCGCCGCGCGAGATCAGCGCGAAGACGCCGAGCAGGGAAACCATGACCCCGGCCAGCTGGTTGAACGTCACCCGGTCGCGGAAGATCGCCCACGCGGCGACGATGATGATCAGCGGCTCGAAGGAGTTCAGCACCCCGACATTGATGGCGATGGTGTATTGCAGCGACACAAAGAGGACGGCGTTGCCGCCGACGAAGAGCAGGAAGGACAGCAGCAGGATGATCCAGAAATGGCGCCGAATCAGGTGGACCTGCTGCACCATCGGGCGCCAGGCGAAGGGCAGGACGACGGCCGCCCCGAGCAGCGTGCGCCAGAACGAGAGTCCGAGCGGGGGCACGTCTTCGCGCAGGCCGCGGACGACGACCGTGCTGGCGGCCCAGCACAGCATCGCGACGGTGACCGCGAGATAGGGCGAGGTCAGGACGCGCATCGCAAGACCCGCCCCGTCGGAACTGCCTCGAAGCGGGTTCCCTGCCATCGAAATACCTTGTGTCGCGGGATGGGTCTCGCGCGGCGCCCCGGCAACCTACGGGGCCGACCCGTGCGCGACAAGCGGGCGCCGGGCTTGCCCCGGGACGACCGCCGGCGGAAACTGACCCTGGATCAGAAAGAACGACCGGTGGGAGGCGCGATATGGCAATTGAACGGATTCAGTCGAAAGAAGTTTCCGAGCCGCCGGCGGAGACATGGTCCAACTGCCTCGTCGCGGACGGCCATGTGTACATCGCCGGCATGACCGCGCGCGGAGCGGACTTCAAGCCGCTCGCCGAGATGGACGAATACGAACAGGCCAGGGTCTGCCTGACCAAGATCGAGCACCTGATCGAGGCCGCGGGCGGTTCGATGGCCGACATCGTGAGGGTCAATATCTTCGTCACCGACATCCGCAACCGGGAAGAGGTCTGGCGCGCCCGGCGCGAGTTCTTCTCGGGCGACTTCCCGGTCTCGACCCTGGTCGAGGTGAGCGCGCTGGCGGCGCCGGAAATGAACGTCGAGATCGAGGCGGAGGGGGTTCTCGGGGCGTCGGCGAAGGGTTGAGCGAACTCAGCGCACCGGCCCCGCCGCCTCTTCCTTGAGCGCGGCCAGCTCCTTTGCCGCACGTTCGGTATCGCCGAGCCCGGCCTTTCGGTCGAGAGGCACGGTCTCCTTGTCCCCGGCGGTCGGCAGCTTGTCCACCGGGTAGGTCGCGATCCGTTCGTTGCCGCCCGAGACGTCGCGTTCCAGCGACAGGTCGCGTTCGTTGGCGCCGGACGCCGCGACGACCCGGCCGTCCTCCTTCACCAGGTCCAGCCACCAGCGCTTGACCGGGTTGCGTTTGCCGTAGCCGAGCGCATCGTCGAGCCAGATCAGGAAGCGGCGCGAGAACGGCAGCCTGATCGCCGCCCACATCGCGAGCCGGTGAGCCAGCAGCCCTTCCTTGTTCCAGGGGCACATCTTCATGCAGCGCCCGCAGGCCGACCCCTTGAGGTTGGTCACCCGGTACTTGGTGCACTTCTCGACGTCGGGCTTCCAGATCTCGTAGCCGTTGTAGAGCACCTTGTCGCCGAACGGGATCGCCTGGGCGGGACATTCGCGGGCGCATTTGCGGCACTTGTCGCAGAAATCCTGGAGCCCGAAATCGATCGGCTTGTCGGGAACCAGCGGCAGATCGGTGGTGACGATGGCGGTCTTGTGGCGCGGCCCGATGAAGGGGTTGAGGACGAGCTCGCCGATCCGGCTCATCTCGCCCAGCCCGGCGAGCAGCATCAACGGGATCTGCATCACGTCGCCATGCGCGTTCGAGTGCGCCTGGGCCGGATAGCCGAGGCGGCGGATATAATCGGCGACGATGGTGGCGGTGGTCGAGCCGTTGAGATACGCGCGGTAGCTCTGCGCGCCGGAGACCCAGTCGTCGCCGGAAGACGCCTCGAACGTGTCCCAGCCCTGGTCGATCACGACGACGACGGCGTATTTGTGACGGGTCTCGATCGGGGTGCCGTCGCTCTCATGCGAGAACCAGACGTATTCCGGAACCTCGCAGACCCCCACCATGTCGGCATCGAGGAAGTAGCAGAGCGACTTGATGTGTTTCGTGAGCTCCTCCGGATCGTCCGGGAGCGGCGCCTTCTCGTCCGCCGCGTTGCCCTTGTGCGCGGGAACGTGCTTCCAGTGGAGATGGCCGATCGCCGCGTTCAGGGGATTCTTGGTGATGAAGCGGCGGATCTCCTTCGCCGGCTTCGGACCGAGGTCGCCGTAGAAGGCGCGGACGAAGAAGCCGGCGCGCTTGGGCACCTGCTTCACGTCTTCGGTGATCAGCGTCGTCGGGCGGTCGACGCGCCTGATCTTTTCCATCGGGTAGCGGCCGAGATGCATCGGCCGTTTCTTGCGTGAAAGGATCCGCACCTTGCCGTCCCCGCGCTCCGCCGACCCCGCCCGGCCGGCGCGGGGCCAGCCGGGCGCGGGCGAACGGAGCGGTCTCGGCTACTGGATGCCGTAGAGCGCCTTGGTGTTGTGGTAGAGGATCTTTTCCTTGACCTCCATCGAGTACTCGTTGTCGGCGAGGAAGTCCGGCACGTCGGCCGTGAGGTCCTCTTCGGTCGGCTCGTGCGGGAAATCGGACGCATAGATGATCCGGTCCGGTCCCATGGCGTCGATCACATATTTGAGGCTCTTCTCGCCCATCTCGCAGGACAGCCAGATGCTCTCGGTGTCGCGGATGATCTCGGACGGCTTCTTTGACAGCTTCGGCCGGACGGGGACGCCGAAAACCGAGTCGAGCTCGTAGTCGAGCCGGTCCATCATGAAGGTGATCCAGGAGCAGCCGCCTTCGAGGAAGGCGAATTTGAGATTGGGGAAAGTCTCGAAGACGCCGTTGAACATCATGTCGGTCATCTGGATCATCAGCGGGACCGGGTGTTCGAGGGTGTGGACCTTGAGGAACGGCCTCAGATTGTCGAGCCCGAAACCCCGGCTCACCGCGCCGTGGAACGCGATGGTCATCCCCTGGCGCTCGGCTTCCTCATAGATGGGCCAGTAGATCTCGTCGCCGAAATAGCGCCCGTTGACGGTCACCGTCGGCAGCAGCATCGCCCCGAAATTGGTCCGTTCGGTCGCGCAGCGGGCCACTTCCTTCTTCGCCGCCTCGATGTCGCTGTAGGGGATCAGCCCGACGCCCCAGAGCCGGCTGTCCTTCTTGGTGTAGTGCTCTTCCAGCCAGTTGTTGTAGGCGATACAGGTGGCGGTCTGGAATTCCTCGCTCTGCATCAGCCCGTAGGCGAGCCCCGAGGTCGGGTAGAGGACGCTGCCTTCGAGACCGATCTTGTCGAGGATCTCGGCCCAGATGTCGGAATCGGTCGACCAGTATCGGCGGCCTTCGTCGCCTTCCTCAACGATCGAGCTGCGGGACCAGCCGTCGAGGCTGGGAAAGATGGTCATGCCTTCGAGGCGGCGGTTGCCGGTCCACCGGCCCTCGTAATGCTCCGCCACCTCGCGGTCGGGCTCGAGGACGTGGCCGTCGCCGTCGAAGACGGGAATGTCGTGTTTCATCGCCTGGCGCTCCGTTCGGGTTCGAGTGCGCCAAGAGTGAAGCGGATCGCGCGATCGCTCAAGCCCCGAGTGTGACGAGGGCTGGACGCTCGACCGGCCATGTCCTATCTGTTGAGCGGCCGATTCGGGCCGATCGCCCCACATACCGGAGGGCCGGAAATGAGTTCGCCCAGCCAGTCGATCCGGCCGATCGCATTCGGTGCCGTCCTGGTCGCGGCGCTCGCCTTCGCCGCGCCGGTCGCGAGCGGGATGGAGACGACGGCGAAGCAGGCTTACATCCTCGATTTGCAGACCGGCGCGGTCCTGCTGGACAAGGACAGCACCACCCCCACCCCGCCCGCGTCGTTGAGCAAGCTGATGACGCTCTACATGGTCTTCGACCAGCTCAAGGCCGGACATCTCTCCCTCGAAGACAAGTTCGTCGTCAGCCGCAAGGCCTGGCGGATGGGCGGTTCCAAGATGTTCGTCGAGGTCGACAAGCAGGTGCGCGTGGAGGACCTGGTACGCGGCATCGTGGTCCAGTCGGGCAACGACGCCTGTATCGTCGTCGCCGAGGCGCTGTCCGGCTCCGAAGCGGCGTTCGCCGATGCGATGAACCGCAAGGCGGGGGAGCTCGGGCTGACCGACAGCAATATGGTCAACTCCACCGGATGGCCGGCGGAAAACCACGTGATGAGCCCGCGCGACATCGCGGTGCTGTCGCGTCGGATCATCGAGGAATTCCCGGAGTACTATCCCTACTTCGCCGAGAAATCCTTCCGCTACAACAAGATCAAGCAGGGGAACCGCAACCCGCTGCTCTACCGGGACACCGGCGCCGACGGGCTCAAGACCGGCCACACGAGAGCGGCCGGCTACGGTCTCGCCGCGTCGGCCATACGCAACGGGCGGCGCGTGGTGATGGTTCTCACCGGCTTTTCCAGCGCCAGGAAGCGGTCTTTCGAGGCCCGCCGCCTGCTCGACTGGGCCTACCAGTCGTTCAGGAATTACGACCTCTTCGAAAGCGGCGCCGTGGTCGAGAACGCGGATGTGTGGCTCGGCCGGGAAGATACCGTGCCCCTGGTGACCGAGAGCGCCGTCAGGATATCGCTCCCCCGCGCTTCGCGCCGCGGGCTCAAGGCGAAGGTGGTTTACGAGGGGCCCGTTCCGGCGCCGATCGTCAAGGGAGCGAAGATCGCGCGGCTGGTGCTGACCGCCCCCGATTTCGAGACGATCGAGGTGCCGCTCGTCGCCGGCACGGATGTCGCGCGGGTGGGCGTGTTCGGCCGGCTCGGCGCGGCGATCTCGTACATGGTCTGGGGCGCCGAACGCTAGCCGGCAGATCGGCGTTATTGCACTAAAACTGCCCGGTTTTCTCCGGTTCGCCGCCCGGTTGAGCCGTAGCGATCCGGCTAACGCGACTGTGATTTGTTGTGATGGCAGGTATCACCTAGGGTGATGCCATGGCCATGCCCCGGCGTTAGGGGCGCCATGCCTGTTCTGCAATCCATCCAATCGATCAGGAGACCATCCGATGAAGAAGAGCCCAGTATTCCTCGCGGCCGCGCTTCTGGCCGCCGCCAATTTCGCCGCTTCCGACGCGGCCCAGGCGGCGGACAAGAAGGAGAAGTGCTACGGCGTCGCGCTCGCCGGAAAGAACGACTGCAAGGCGGGTCCGGGCACGAGCTGCCAGGGCAGCTCGACCGTGGACTACCAGGGCAACGCCTGGACGCTGGTGCCCGCCGGCAGCTGCGAGACGATGACCTTCAAGACCAAGGACGGCCGCACGGTAACGGGCAGCCTGAAGGAGCTGAAGCGCGACATTCCGAGCTGATCGGATAACGTCCGGCTCCCCGCCGGGGTACGCCCCGGCGGCGGCCGGACGACTCCGTTCCGACCGTTCCCATGACCGTGTCATCCGGCTTTTCCGTCTTTCGGTCCGGGATACCGCCTCGGGCCGGCGTCGGGTTCAAGGGCGAGCACGCCGAGACCGTCTGCCGGGACCGGCCGGATATCGGCTGGTTCGAGGTCCATCCAGAAAACTACATGGTCGCCGGCGGACCGAGGCCCGCGGTCCTCGAGGACCTGCGCGGCCGCTATCCGCTGTCCTTGCACGGCGTCGGCATGTCCCTCGGCGGGGCCGAACGGCTCCACGCCGACCATCTGGAGGCGTTTCGCGGGCTGGTCGAGCGTTTCGATCCGGGGCTCGTTTCCGAACACATCGCCTGGTCCGCGCATGACGGGCTGTGGTTCGCCGACCTGCTGCCGCCGAGCCTGAGCCGGGACGGTCTCGACCGCCTGTGCGATAACATCGACGAGATGCAGGAGGCGCTGGGGCGGCCGATCCTGATCGAGAATCCGGCCAATTACCTCCTGCTGCCGGACCGGGAAATGGACGAGGTGACGTTCGTCGTCGAAGCGGCGAAACGGACCGGGTGCGGCCTGCTTCTGGACGTCAACAATGTCCATGTCAGCGCCGAGAATATCGGCGTCGACGCGCAAGACTATCTCGACGCGATTCCGGGGAACCTGATCGGGGAAATCCATCTCGCCGGATTCACCGTCGACGAAGCCGCCGGCGAGCGCCTGCTGATCGACAGCCACGGCGCGGCGGTCGACGGCGCGGTCTGGCGCCTCTACGACCGGCTGATCGCGCGCATCGGACCGCGGCCGACCCTGGTCGAATGGGACAAGGACATCCCCGCCTGGGACGTGCTCTACGCCGAGGCGGTGGAGGCCGAGACCCGCCTCGCGCGCCTGTCCGAGCCGGTGCCGGCGTAGGGCGGCGGGCAGGATGAACGCGCCGCTCGCTGAGCTTCAGGCGGATTTCGCCGCGAAATTGCGGGACTCCACGCCTGACGCGGCGCCGGACGGATTCCCGGACGCCGCCGCCCGGCGGTTCCGCGTATACCGCAACAATGTGCGCGTCGCCCTGGTGGAGGCGCTCGGGGCCGCATATCCGGCGGTCCTGAGCCTTGTGGGCACCGCTTTCTTCGAACGGATGGCCCTGGTCTACGCCTCCGACAGGCCGGCGACGGAGCGCACGCTCAACCTCTACGGCGCGGCGTTCGCCGACTTCATCGCCGGCTTCGCGCCGGCGCGCGAGCTGCCCTATCTCGCCGATGTCGCCCGGCTGGAGCGCGCGGTTCTGGAAGCGCGGCATGCCGCGGACGCTGCGGCGCTCCACCCGACGGCGCTGACGGCGCTGGGTGCCGGGCTCGCTTCCGCGCGCCTGCAACCGCACCCCGCGACCCGGCTGGTGCGCTCCGAATACCCGATCGCCGAAATCTGGCGCGCCAATACCGGCGATACGCCGCCGGAGGGGGAGCTGGTCGTCGAAGCCGGGGCGGCGGGCGCGCTTGCGCTCCGGCCGGCGCTCGCCGTTTCGGTCGAGAGCCTGACGCCGGGCCGGTGCGCGTTCGCGGCAGCCCTGCTGGCCGGCGGCGACCTGGCCTCGGCGCACGCGGCGGCGGCCTCGCTCGAAGAGGAATTCGACGTTATACCGGCGTTCAGGGACCTGCTTGCCGCCGGCGCCTTCGCGGGCGTCGCGGACCAACCGAGCGAAGGAGGATAGCGATGGGCGGCGTGTCGAACTTGGTGCGGCAACTGGTCGATCTGGGCCACCGTATCGCCGGGCCCGTGACGAGCGGGCTGGGGCCGGTCGCGCTGTTCGTTCTCCGGCTGCCGGTCGCCATCGTGTTCTGGCGCTCCGGCCGCGCCAAGGTCGAGGGCTGGAACATCTTCTCCGTCAAGGACACCCAGTATTTCCTGTTCCGCGAGGAGTTCGGCATGCCGATGCCGGAGCTGACGGCGCATGTCACCGCGATCGCCGAGCACATTTTGCCGGCCCTGCTGGTGCTCGGCCTCTTCACCCGGCTCAGCGCGCTCGGCATGTTCGTAATGACCCTGGTGATCCAGTTCTTCGTCTTCCAGGACGCGTGGCTGGTCCACATGTTCTGGGCCGCGATCCTGTTCGCCGTGATGGTGCTGGGACCGGGTCAGATTTCGCTCGACCGGGTGTTCTTCAAGCGGTAGGGCGGGCGCCCGGCGCGTTGACCGTGGCCGCGCTCTCCGGGCACCATGCCGGACGGTCCAGGTCCGGGCCCGGAGACAGGCCCATCCGAAAACAGGGAGGTTTTTTCATGCGTGATGGAATCGCCGTGAAGCTGGCGGCGGTGGCGGTGGCGGCGGCCGTTGCGTCGGGCGCGCATACGGCATCGGCGCAGGGCATCCTGAAGGCCGACACGACCGGCGTCGGCGGCGTCAATCACACGCTGTTCGTGGTGCTGGCCAATATCCTGCAGAAGAAGGCCGGCATAAACATGCAGGTCAACGAAGGGCAAACGCTCACCCGGTCGGCCCTCAAGCTGGGCAAGGGCAAGATCGACATCCAGCCGCTGCCGCCGGTGATCACGCCGTGGCTGCGCAAGGGTATCCGGATGTACAAGAAGGCGCCCGACGTCGCCAAGAAGGCGGTCGCCAATATCCGGCTCATCGCCTCTTACGGGGCGGGAGTCCGGCACTATCTGGTTTGGGCCGATTCCGGGATCGAGACGTTCGACGACCTGAAGGGGAAGAGCGTCTTCGTCGGACCGCCGGTCGGCGGCGCGTCGGTGGTGGCGATGGCGGTGCTGCGGATCACCGCGGGCCTCAAGGCCGACAAGGACTACACCCAGGTGCGCCTGCCCTGGAACGGCGGCATCCAGGCGATGCAGGACGGCAAGATCGACGTCTTCATCCGTCCCGCGGGCATCGGCGCGGCTTCCATCGAACAGCTCGGCGCGAAGCGGAAATTCCGCCTGCTGAGCGTGGCACCCTATGTCGACAAGCCCGCCTTCAAGAAATATCTCGGCGGCGGCGGACGGGTGCTCCGCAAGGTGCCGGCCGGGACCTACAAGAACCAGGCCAACAACGACAAGGACGTGGCGACCGACGGGTTCCGGCACCAGCTCGTGGTCAACAAGAATCTCAGCGACGACCTAGTCTACCGGATCACCAGGACGCTGTTCGAGAGCCTGCCGGAGATGCACAAGACCGCGGCGATCCTGAGCGACGTGTCGCTCGAGGACACCTTCTCGCTGGCCAACGTGCCGGTCCATCCGGGCGCCCTGAAATACTACAAGGAAATCGGCAAGAAGGTTCCGGCGGCGCTGATGCCGGGAGGCTGAGCCCGCCCGCGTCCGGCCGAGGGCGTCGGATCGTCCGCACCGTCCCTTCGCGGCGGCCTCGGTGAACGAGCACGCGGAACAGAGGGCGGCCGCCCGTGCGATCGGCTACGCGATTTTCGCCGTAGCCGCCGCGCTGGCGGTGGTCGGCGTGACGAACTCGATGCCGACCTACGGCATTTTTCCGCGTCTCGGCCCCTACCCGGCGATCGTTCTCCGCCCGCTCTTCCTGGGCGCCGCCGTTTTCCTGGTGGTGGCGAGCCACTCCTTCACCCGGACATTCGCAGAACGATGGCCCGACAGGAAATGGCTCGGCCTGCTGATCGACATCGCGATCCTGGCGCTGGCCTGGTACGTGCTCTGGATCTACTACACGGTCCAGATCGAGGCGCAGACGCTCGGCTTTGGCGAGATCGGGCTGTTCCATTTCTGGATCTCCGTGCTCGCCGCGGGCGTGTTCATCGTCCTCAGCTGGAAGGTGTGGGGCGCGCCGCTCTCGGTCGTCGGCGTCGTCGCGCTGATCTACTTCTACACCGGCGAGCACTGGCCGTGGATCTTCGAGACCGCCCGGGTCGACCTCGCGGACACCTCCGAGGATTTGTGGTTCAACCAGGGCGACGGCATCCTCGGCACGATCATGGGGATCATCATCTTCACGGTGTTTCCCTTCATCATGCTGGGGACGATGCTGGAACGGACCGGCGGCGGACGGTCCCTGATCAAGCTCGCGGTGCACGTCACCAAGGGATTCCGCGGCGGGCCGGCGCATTCGGCGATCCTCGCCTCCGGCCTGTTCGGAACCATGTCGGGCGGCGCGGTGACCAACGTGGTCGCGACCGGGGTCATCACGATCCCGATGATCAAGCAGCGGGGATTCTCGCCGGCCTTCGCGGGCGGGGTCGAGGCGACCGCGTCGAGCGCCGGCCAGATCATGCCGCCGATCATGGGCGCGGCCGCCATCGTGATGTCGGACCTGACCGGCATCTCGTATCTGACGATCATCATCGCGGCGCTGGTCCCGGCGCTCGCCTACTACATCAGCCTGTTCACCAGCGTGGTCTTAGAAGCGCGCCGCCTCGGCGTCGAGATCGGCGGCGAGGACCTGGAGCGGGCGGACCTCCGGGTCGATCGCCAGGACTACATCAACTTGGTGATGGTGGTGGTTCCGATCGGCGTGGTGGTGGCGGCGCTGTTGCAGGGCCTGTCGGCGGCGGGCGCCGGGATGACCGCGTTCTTCTCCATCGTCCCGCTCAGCTTCTTCAACCCGGAGGTCCGCAGGCGGCCCCTCATCGTCGTCGAGGCGCTGGCTCAGGCGGGGCTGACCTTCGGCCGGCTGCTGATGGCGATCTCGGTGGTCGGCATCGTCGTCGCGGTGCTCGGCGCGACCGGCTTGCCGCAGGATTTCGTCACCCTGATCGACGACGTCTCGGGCGGCAGCCTGTTCGTGACCCTGATCGTCACCGGGATCGCGGCGCTGATGCTGGGGATGGGGATGCCGACCCTGCCGGCCTATCTCACCATCGTGCTGATCCTCGGTCCGGCGATGCAGAATCTCGGGCTGACGGTGCTGGCCGCCCATCTCTTCGTGCTCTACTACGCGGTGGCCTCGTCGATCACCCCGCCGGTCGCCGTCGCCGCCTACGCCGCCGCCTCGATCGCCGAGGCGCCGCCGATCCGGACGGCGATGATGGCGCTCCGCGTCGGACTGGTGAAATTCGCAGTTCCCTTCATCTTCGCCTATTACCCGGTGCTGCTGCTGGTGCCGATCGTCTTTCCCGAAGGCGAGAGCTTCGTCTGGACGGATTTCCTCTCCGTCCTGTTCCGGCTTCTCGTGTTCATCTACCTGGTTTCGAGCGCGGTGATCGCCTTCGACCAGCGCCGCTTGCCCATCTGGGAGACGGCGCTCAGGCTCGGCCTCGCGGGCGCCGTCATGGCGATCCTGCCGGCCATTCACTGGCCCGCGACGCTGGCCGCCCTCGCCCTGGTCGCGTGGCACCAGTACGCCTTCGGGCGGCGGCGCGAGCGGGAATCGGGATAGAGTAAGCGGCGGGAGGCCGGACGATGAAGAACAACCTGGACGGCGGCGAGGCGGTGGTCGAGGCGATCCGCAATCTCGGCATCGAGCACGTCGTCATGGCCCCGGGCTCGGAGTGGTCGCCGGTCTGGGAGGCGCTGACCCGGCAGCGGGTGGAGAACGTCCCCGGCCCCGCCTATATGCAGATCTGGCACGAGACCCTCGCCGTCAACATAGCCACCGGCTACACCTTCATGACCGGCCTGCCCCAGGCGGTTCTGCTGCACGCCGGCGTCGGCCCGATGCAGGGCATGATGGCGATCAACGCCGCGCTTCAGTCGGAGATCCCGATGCTGGTGCTCGCCGGCGAGTCGATCACGCTCGGGGCCGACCCGGGCCTCCGGATGGAGGCGCAGTGGTATGGCGGGGTGAGCCCGGGGGGGATCGACAAGCTGATCGCCCCGTCGGTCAAGTGGTCGGGGCTGGTTCCGAGCGCGCCCACGCTATACGGCAGCGTGGTGCGGGCCGGCGAGATGGCGCGGCGCGCCCCGCGCGGTCCGGTGTTCCTCGACGTGCCGCTCGAATACATGCTGGAGGACTGGAACCCGGACGACGGTCTCGGCCGCGTGCCGCCCGCCTCCACCACCCTGCCTGTGGCGGAAGAGCTGGACGGCCTCGTGCAAGAGATCGCGGCGGCGAAGAACCCCGTCATCGTCACCGAGTTCGCCGGCCGCGAGCCCGGCGCCTTCGAGGCGCTGGTCGAATTCGCCGAGGCCGGCGCGATCCCCGTGATCGGCGGCCGCACGGCGTTCTACGGCAACTTCCCGACCGACCACGATCTGTGGCAGGGGGTGGAGACCTACGCCCATCTGGAGGACGCCGACCTGGTTCTGCTGGTCGGCGCCCGGACGCCCTGGTACCCGCCGACCGACCGGCCCACGAGCGGCCGGATCGTCTCCATCGGCGACCACCCCCACAAGGAATGGCTGGTCTATCAGGTGATGTACGCGGACGCCTATCTGGAGGGAGACATCGCGGCGACCCTCTCGGCCCTCGCCGCGCGGCTTCGCGAGCGGGGACCCGCGGACGAGGTCAGGCGGCCGCGGCGGGAGAGATGGGCCGGCGAGCACGCCGCGCTGACGGCGAAGCTGCGCACCCAGCGCGAGGCCTCCGCCGGCGGCGCGCTCGATACGCTGTCGGTCTGCCATGCCCTCGAACGGGCGATGCCCGCCGACACCGTCTATGTCGACGAGACCATCAGCCATTTCCTCACCATGCGGCACCACCTGCCGCTGACCCGGGCGCGCTCGCTCTACAAGCTCACGGTAAGCGGCCTCGGCCAGGGGCTCGGTCTCGCGCTCGGCATGAAGCTGGGCGCCCCGGAACGCCCGGTCGTGGCGGTCGTCGGCGACGGCAGCTTCCTCTACAACCCGATCCCCCAGGCGTTCGGCGCCGCGCGGGATTACGGCCTTCCCATCGTCGTCCTGATCATGAACAACCGGGGCTACCAGACGATGCTGAACGGCCACCGCCTCTACTACGCCGACGGCATGGCCCAACGGACCGAGCTGACCATGGGCTACCGGATCGACCCGCCGGCCTACGAGGGCATGGGAGCGCCCTTCGGCATCGGCGGCGCGCGTGCGGAAACCGCGGACGAGCTCGCGGCGGCGCTGGAACGGGGGCTGAGCGAGACCGCGGCGGGCCGCAGCTACATCGTCAACGCGGTCTTGCCGGAGTAGGGCGGAGTTTCGGCCGTTGCGGCGGTCGTAGCGGCGCGCTAGGATCGGCCAGGAAATCGGCCAATATCCCGATAGCGCCAATTTAACTGTCGAAAAAACAGGCCTTTGTAGTTACATGACATCGGCCAACGACGTCATCGAGGCACCGACGCGGATCGAACCGGCCCGGCTGGAAGAGACGCCGGAACAGGTTGCCGACGCGATCGCAGCGCTCTCTTCGGCAAGCGCCGCCCTGGGCACCCGACTGCATCCCGCGACGGCCGGAAACCTTGCCGATCTCGTGCGCCTGATGAACTGCTACTACAGCAATCTCATCGAGGGCCATAACACCCGGCCCCGGGATATCGAGCGCGCGCTCGCCGGCGATCTCGATGAAGACGAAGAGCGGCGCAACCTCCAGATGGAGGCGGCCGCCCATGTGCGTCTCCAGGAGAAGATCGATCGAATGGCCGCGGAGGACCGGCTGCCCGAGCCAGCTTCCCGCGACTTCATCCGCTGGCTGCACGCCGAGTTCTACCGGGACGCGCCGGAGGCGATGCTGAACATCAAGTCCGCCCATGCCGAATTTCGCATGGCGCCGGGGGAGTGGCGCTCGGCGCCAGAACACGACGTCGCCGTCGGCCGGCATATCCCGCCTTCGAGCCGCGCGCTGGAACCGTTCATGGCGCATTTCGAGTGGCGCTATCGCTTCGAGGGGATGGGACCGGCAACGCGTATCCTCGCCATGGCGTCCGCCCATCACAGGCTGAACTACATCCACCCCTTTCCGGACGGCAATGGCAGGGTGAGCCGACTCATGAGCCACGCCATGGCGCTGAAAGCCGGGATCGGCGCCCACGGCCTCTGGTCGGTTTCGCGCGGCCTCGCCCGGGGACTCGAGAGCCGCCGCGAATACAAGACTCAGATGGACCTCGCCGATACGCCGCGTCGGGGCGATCTGGACGGGCGCGGCAATCTCTCTCAAAGCGCGCTCGTCGACTTCACGCTCTGGTTCCTGAAGGTATGCCTCGACCAGATGACCTTCATGGCCGAACTCTTCGATCTCGACAATCTGGACGCCCGCCTGGCGCGCCATGTCGAGCGCAGCGACAGGCTGAAACCCGAAGCCGGGCGACTGCTCCGGGAAGCCCTGGTCCGCGGCCGGATCGAGCGCGGCGAGGCATCCCGCATCACGGGCTTGCCGGAGCGCACCGCCCGGCGCGTGCTGGGCGAGGTTATCGACGCGGGCCTGCTCGCGTCGGCAACCCCCAAAGGCCCCGTCTCGCTGCGCTTTCCGGTCGATGCGCTGGAAGGACTTTTCCCGCGACTCTATCCGGAGACATGAGGAGGTCGGGCGGTTCCCGTGACTGACGATTCAGTGGTGGTCGATCAAGGCGGACCTGCGGAAGCTCGGCGGCAAGCTCGCAACGGTGAAGTCGACTCAGACCATGGCGGAGGGCGCGGGATCGCCGAAAGGCGATTGGGAGTAACGGCGCATCGGAGCCCACCCCCCGGACCCCTTGGTGAAGCTGCACGAGACCGCTTCCCGCGAGGTCCTGGCCGCGTGCGGAGTGCCGCCGGTCCTGTTCGCCATGAACCCGAACGGGACCGCCGGGCGCGAGGCATGGAGGCAACTGCTGTTCGCCACCGTGGCACCACTGGGCCGGCTGATCGCGGCGGAGATGAGCGCCAAACTCGAGACCGAAATCGGTCTCGCATGGGATGAGTTGCGCGCGTCCGATATCTCCGGCCAAGCGCGGGCATTCCAAAGCATGGTCGGCGCTGGCATGGACCTCGCGAAGGCGGCGCGGCTGGCCGGGCTGATGATCGACGGCGAATAGGCGGAGTACTTAACTCGGGACCGCGCTGTGCCTAAGAGGGAAGCTCAGGATCCGCTCCGGTTTCTTCGTTTGCCTCGCCTCGAGCCGCGTCCAACATGCCGGGTAGAGTGAAAAGATAGAGCAATACCAAATTGGTGAAAGCACAAAGTCGTCTCGCATCTTCTTCTTCGGACGGCTCCTCCTCATGTGCCGCCTCATTGCCGTCCAGCCGTATCTGATGCGCCCATTCGGCCAAATCGGCCGTGAGGCCTCCTTGTTCCGCGGCTCGATCGATACGCACCTTCAATGTACCCGTGATGTCGGGGAATTTCACTTTCAGACCAACGTCAAGCGTCTTACGAAACATCATGCCTGCGGCGGTCCAGTTGCCCTGCAAGTTGTCCATGCCTTGTCTGTAATACTCGGCAACGCTGTCCGGGGTGTGTTCTGGTGCGCTTGTGGTTGGAGGCGAAGGAAAGATTTGACGCGGGGTTTCGCGATCATTGCTCGCCACCAAACTCTTCGGTTCGACGCCTCTAGGCATCCTGAATGTCGCGAGAATGCTCCGGCTACACTGTGCGCACCATGCGAGCGTATCCCATAGGTCAGGCGACTTCATATGGGCTCGCTGCTGGTGGGCAATTGTGAACGAGACGCTTCGGGTGCCGCAGTGAGGACAGTTGGCCTGAAACACACTCATCGGAACTTCTCCATCGAATCAACAATGCTAGTCGGACACATGGCCGGTTTGCCCATATGATGCCCACATGAGCTTTTCCGACTAACCGCTGATTCTCATAACCCATTGAAAAGATTGGTGCGCGCACCAGGACTCGAACCTGGGACCCACTGATTAAAAGTCAGTTGCTCTACCACCTGAGCTATGCGCGCACGGGTCGGCGGCGGCGTGGTCGCGGCGCGAAGGTATGGGGCGTTGGTTACGGGGTCAAGCGAACTCCCGTCCCGGCTACCGCCCGGCGCGACGCTCGGTGAGGAGGTCCGCCACGCGCGGCGAGACGAAGGCCGAGATGTCGCCGCCCAGCATGGCGATCTCCTTGACCAGGCGGGAGGCGATGAACTGGTGCTTGTCGGACGCCATCAGGCACACCGTCTCGACGCCGGGATTCAGCTTCGCGTTCATGCTGGCCATCTGGAACTCGTAGTCGAAGTCGGAGACCGCGCGCAGGCCGCGGACGATCATGCAGGCGCCCTGCTGGACGGCGAAATCCATCAGGAGATTGTCGAACGGGACGACGCCGATCCGCTCGCTTCCCCCGTCATTGAGCGCCGCCACCTCGTCCAGGACCATTTGCACGCGCTCGTCGACCGAGAACAGCGGTCCCTTCCCGGCGTTCACCGCGACGCCGACGACGAGCCGGTCCATTACCGTCGCGGCGCGTTGAATGATGTCCATATGGCCGTTGGTGATCGGGTCGAATGTGCCCGGATAGACCCCGATGCGTTGGCTCGCCATGACTTTCCCTTCGCCGGCCGGCGCTTATTCGGCCGTTTCCCCGTGCCCGTTCCCGTTGCCGAGCTCGTCGAACCCCTTGGCGAACCGCGCCACGGAAACCACGTGCTCGCCGTCGGCCGTGTCGAACAGCGTGACGCCCTGGGTGTTGCGCCCGGCGATGCGGATATCCTCGACCGGGCAGCGGATCAGGGTGCCGGCGTCGCTCACCAGCATGATCTCGTCCGAATCCCCGACCGGGAAGGTCGCGACCACGCGGCCGTTCCGGTCGGATGTCTGGATGTTGACGATCCCCTGCCCGCCCCGGCGTGTCGTACGGTATTCGTAGGAGGAGGTGCGCTTGCCGTAGCCGTTCTCCGTAACGCTCAGGATGAACTCCTCGGCCTCTTGGAAACGCGCGATGTCGTCGGGTCCGAGGCCGTTCCGCGGAATGTCGCCGGCCGCATCTCCCCGGCGTTTGGCGTTGGCGTAGCGGATATAGGCGTCCCGGGCCTCGGTATCCAACGCGACGTGGCGGAGGATCGTCATCGAGACGATGCGGTCCTTCTTGCCGAGCTTCATCCCGCGGACGCCGGTCGAGGTGCGGCCGCTGAACACCCGCACCTCGTCGACCGGAAAGCGGACGCATTTTCCGTTGCTCGCCGCGAGCAGGACGTTCTCGCCGGCGGCGCAGGTCTCGACGCCCACCAGCCGGTCGCCGGCGTCGAGCTTCATGGCGATCTTGCCGTTCGCCATGACGCTCGCGAAATCGCTCAGCCGGTTGCGCCGGACCCTGCCGCTCGCGGTCGCGAACATGATGTCGAGGGTCTGCCATTCCGCCTCGTCCTCGGGCATCGGCATGATCGTGGTGATGGTCTCGCCCTTCTCCAGCGGCAGGAGGTTGACCAGCGCCTTGCCGCGCGCCTGCGGGGTCGCCTCCGGCAGGCGGTAGACCTTGAGCCGGTAGACGATGCCGCGCGAGGAGAAGAACAGCACCGGGGTGTGGGTGTCGCAGATGAACAGCTTCTCGAGGAAATCGCCTTCCTTGGTCGCCATCCCGGCGCGGCCCTTGCCGCCCCGCTTCTGCGCCCGGTAGGTCGAGAGCGCGACCCGCTTGATGTAGCCCGCATGGGTCACGGTCACGACCATGGCCTCGCGCTGGATCAGATCCTCGATGTCGTGGTCGACCTCCGAATCGACGATCACCGTGCGCCGGGGCGTGGCGTAGGCGTCCTTGATCTCCTGGAGCTCGTTGCGAAGCACCTCGATCACCCGGTCGCGCGAATCGAGGATCTCCAGGTATTCGACGATCTTGTCCGAGAGAGACTTCAGCTCCTCGCCGATCTTGTCGCGCTCCAGCGCGGTCAGGCGTTGCAGGCGGAGTTCCAGGATGGCCCGCGCCTGGGCTTCGGACAGGCCGTATTTGCCGTCCGTCACGCCGCCGCCCGGCTCGTCCAGAAGCGCGACGATCGGCGCGATGTCCTCCGCGGGCCACTGCCGCCCCATCAGCGCCTGGCGCGCCTGGACGGGATCGGGCGCGGCGCGGATCAGCGCGATCATCTCGTCGATATTGGCGACCGCCACGGCGAGCCCGGCCAGCACGTGGGCGCGTTCCCTGGCCTTCTTGAGCTCGTGGACGGTGCGGCGGCGAATCACCTCCTCGCGGAACTCGATGAAGGCGCGCAGCATCGCCTTCAGGTCCATCAGTTGCGGCTTGCCCCGGTCGAGCGCCAGCGTGTTGACCCCGAAGGTCGATTGCAGCGGCGAGAACCGGTAGAGCTGGTTGAGCACGATCTCGGCCATCGCGTCGCGGCGCAGCTCGATCACCACCCGGACGCCCGCGCGGTCCGATTCGTCGCGCAGGTCGGAGATTCCCTCGATCCGCTTCTCGCGCACCAGGTCGGCGATCTTCTCGATCATCCGCGCCTTGTTCACCTGGTAGGGGATCTCGGTGACGATTATCGCCTCGCGGTTCTTGCCCATCTGCTCGACATGGGTGCGCCCGCGCATCACCACCGAGCCCCGCCCCAGGTGGTATGCCGACCGGATCCCGGAGCGGCCGAGAACGATGCCGCCGGTCGGGAAATCCGGCCCCGGCACGATGTCGATCAGGTCGTCGATCCGGATGTCGGGATCGTCGACCACCGCGAGGCAGGCATCGACGATCTCGCCCAGATTGTGCGGCGGCACGTTGGTCGCCATGCCGACCGCGATCCCGCCGGCGCCGTTGACCAGGAGGTTGGGGATCCGCGCCGGCAGGATTTCCGGCTCGTGAACGCTCTCGTCGTAGTTGGGCCGGAAATCGACCGTCTCGCGCTCGATGTCGTCGAGCATCTCGTGCGCCGCGCGGGTCAGGCGGACCTCGGTGTAGCGCATCGCCGCCGGAGGATCGCCGTCCATCGAGCCGAAATTGCCCTGCCCGTCGATCAGCGGCAGGCGCATCGAGAAATCCTGCGCCATGCGGACCATGGCGTCGTAGATCGCCTGGTCGCCATGCGGGTGGTACTTGCCCATCACGTCGCCCACGATGCGCGCGGACTTGCGGTAGGGCCGGTTCCACTCATAGCCCTCCTCGTGCATCGCATACAGGATCCGGCGATGCACCGGCTTCAGCCCGTCGCGCGCGTCGGGCAGCGCGCGCGACACGATCACGCTCATCGCGTAGTCGAGGTAGGAGCGTTCCATCTCCTCCTCGAGGCTCACCGGCACGATGTCGAATTCGGGCGTCGGCGGCGGGGCCAGCGTGTCAGTCAAGGCGCTTTGCCTGTCCGGTTCGGGGGCTTCGGGATCGTGTCAAACGCGCCGTCTCGACCGGTTCGGGGACGCCGCGAACATGTCCAGGGATTTTAGCAGAATCGGTCCGCAATCTCAAATTCGGCAAGGTGTGCGGGAGCGTTCGGAACGCCCTTTCGAAGCGCCCGAAAATGTCGAAATTATCATGTCAAGAAGAGGCGGTACCTGGTTGAAATTAAGCCGGTTTCCCGGGACTCCTCAGAATGGAATCTCGTCGTCCAGGTCGCCGCCGCCGGAACTCGACCCGCCGCCCTGAACACCGCCCCCGGACGACTCGTAGCCGCCCCCTCCGCCGCCGCCGTCGCCGCGGCTGTCGAGCATGGTGAGCTCTCCCCGGAAGCGTTGCAGGACAACCTCCGTGGTATAGCGTTCCTGGCCGTCCTGGCCTGTCCATTTGCGGGTCTGGAGCTGTCCCTCCAGATAGACCTTCGATCCCTTGTGCAGGTACTTTTGCGCTACCTCCCCCAGCCGTTCGTTGAAGATCACCACGCGATGCCATTCGGTGCGTTCGCGCCGCTCGCCGGAGTTCCGGTCGCGCCACCGTTCGGAAGTGGCGATCGACATGTTGACGATCGGATTGCCGTCGTTGCTGTGACGCACCTCGGGATCGCGCCCGAGATTGCCGACGAGAATGACTTTGTTGACGCTTCCGGCCACCGAATTCCTCCTATTCCCGGTTTGTTCCCATATCATAGCCGATACGGAAGCTTACGGCACGGCCTAAGGCGGGTTTCCCACAGGAGATTCTCGCGGGAGGGTCGAACGCGAGACCCCGGCTTGGTGACTTGTCCGACCGCGGACGGGCCCCGATTTCGGCCTGCCGGCATCTCTCCGCCGCCATGGCCGGACTTGTTCCACTGCTGTCCGCTTTGCCAGGGATCATTCCGCCTTTCCTCCACGTCATGGTCGGCGAAGGCCGACCATCCACGTTTCGTTTTTTTGTTGTTCCGCTGACAAAGAAAAAAACTCGTGGATGGTCGGCCTTCGCCGACCATGACGGAGGGAGGGTTGTCGGCGTGCCGAGCGGCCTCAGAATTCGAGGACGCGGATCGGCTCGCCGGCGAGCCAGGCCTGGATGTCCTCGACCATGGCGGGGAAGTAGCGGCGGTAGTTTTCGAGCGTGACATAGCCCAGATGCGGCGTGATCACGGTGTTGTCGAGCCGCCGGAACGGGTGGTCCGCGGGCAGCGGCTCGATGTCGAACACGTCGAGCCCGGCGCCCGCGATCGCCCGGCGTTCGAGCGCGTCGATCAGCGCCGCCTCGTCGACGATCGGCCCGCGCGAGGTGTTGACCAGGAACGCCTCCTTCTTGAGCAGCGCGAGGTCGGACGCGCCGATCAGCCCGCGCGTCCGCTCGCTCAGCAACAGGTGGACGGTCACCACGTCGGCGCCGCGCAGCAGGGTTTCCTTGTCGGCGAGGGCGACGCCGATCTCGCGGCAGCGCGCCTCGGTCAGGTTCTGGCTCCAGGCGATGACCTCCATGCCGAACGCCTGGCCGATCCCGGCCACCCGCGCGCCGAGCCGCCCCAGCCCGATCACGCCGAGCACCTTGCCCTCCAGCGCGACGCCAAGCGTCTTCTGCCAGCCGCCGGCGCGAATCGTCCGGTCCTCGGCCGGGATGGAGCGCGCCAGCGCGAGGATCAGCCCCCAGGCGAGCTCGGCCGTCGGCGTGCCCACCGCGGGCGTGCCGCACACCGTCACCTTGTGCTCCGCCGCCGCCGCGCCGTCGATGGAGAGGTTGCGCATCCCGCTGGTCAGGAGGAGCTCCAGCCTCGGCAGCTTCCCGAACAGCGATCGGGGAAACGGCGTCCGCTCCCGCATCGCGCAGACGATCTCGAACCCCGCGAGGCGGCGGGCGAGCGCATCCTCGTCGGAGACGCGGTCGCGAAACGCCTCGACCTCGATTTCGGGCGCGAGCGCGTCCCAGTCCGCCATGTCGAGCGCGCAGCCCTGATAGTCGTCGATGATCGCGCAGCGCTTCATGGTCCCTTCCTCGCCGTCCCGCCCGGGTTAGAGTATTTTCGGACCTTATCGATTCACGACGAACCGGCCCACCCTCCCCCGGCACCTCTCGCAAGCGGGAGGGGGGAAGGTCAGGAAAGGTCGGCGCCGCAACTCCCCCTCTCCCCGCCGGGGAGAGGGCCGGGGTGAGGGGAGCGCCGGACACGACCGCGTCCGGTCGGATATCGCGTCGGCAGACTCGGCCATTGCGGGCCGGTCGGGGCGAATGTATTTCTGCTCTTGAAGGCCGATGGAGTAATCTGCGGCCCGGTCCCTGACACGAAGCATCATGCAGTCGAAAATCGTCGTTCGCGGCGCCCGGGAACACAATCTCAAGAACGTCGACGTGGAGATTCCGCGCAACGCGCTCGTCGTTCTGACCGGGCTTTCCGGCTCGGGGAAATCCACCCTCGCCTTCGACACCATCTATGCCGAGGGGCAGCGCCGCTATGTCGAGAGCCTGTCGGCGTATGCGCGGCAGTTCCTGGAGCTGATGCAGAAGCCCGATGTCGATTCGATCGACGGGCTGTCGCCGGCGATCTCGATCGAGCAGAAGACGACCTCCCGCAACCCGCGCTCCACCGTGGGCACGGTGACGGAAGTCTACGACTACATGCGGCTCCTCTTCGCGCGCGTGGGCGTCCCCTACTCGCCCGCCACCGGGCTTCCGATCGAGAGCCAGACGGTCTCGCAGATGGTCGATCGCATGCAGGCGATGGAGGAAGGCGCCCGGATCTACCTGCTCGCCCCGATCGTTCGCGGCCGCAAGGGCGAGTACCGCAAGGAGTTCCGGGACTTGCAGAAGCAGGGCTTCACCCGGGTCAAGGTCGACGGGACGCTGCACGACATCGACGCCGTGCCCGCGCTCGACAAGAAGTTCAAGCACGACATCGAGGTGGTCGTCGACCGGCTGGTGATCCGGCCGGATCCCGGCAACCGGGTCGCCGATTCGCTCGAGACCGCGCTGGCGCTCACCGAGGGAATCGCCGTCGCCGAGAACGCCGACAGCGGCGAGCGCACGATCTTCTCGGCCAAGTTCGCCTGCCCGGTCTCCGGTTTCACCATCGACGAGATCGAGCCCCGCCTGTTCTCGTTCAACAACCCCTTCGGCGCCTGCCCCGCCTGCGACGGGCTCGGAACCAGGATGTTCTTCGATCCCGATCTCGTGGTCCCGGATCCGGGCAAGACTCTGCGCGGCGGGGCGATCGCGCCGTGGGCGAACTCGTCGTCCAGCTACTACGAGCAGACGCTGGACTCGCTCGCCCGGCATTTCGGCGCCTCCACCGCGACGCCGTTCGCCGAGCTCGAAAGCGCGGTCCGCGACGGGATCCTCTACGGCACCGGCGAAGAGCCGGTCGAGATGTCCTACAACGACGGCAAGCGCAGCTACACCATCGACCGTCCGTTCGAGGGCGTGCTGCCCAACATGGAGCGCCGTTTCCGGGAGACCGATTCGTCCTGGGTGCGCGAGGAGCTCGGCCGCTATCAGAACGTCGACGATTGCGACACCTGCGCCGGCATGCGCCTCAAGCCCGAGGCGCTGGCGGTCAAGCTCGCCGGGCTTCACATCAGCCAGGTCGCCGAGATGTCGATCGCCGAGGCGGTCGGCTGGTTCAAGGCGCTCGCCCCGACTCTCCCGCCGAAGAGCCAGGAGATCGCGCGCTCGATCCTCAAGGAAATCAACGAACGGCTGGGCTTCCTCGCCAATGTGGGGCTGGAATACCTGACGCTTTCGCGGAGCTCGGCGACGCTGTCGGGCGGAGAGAGCCAGCGTATCCGCCTCGCCTCGCAGATCGGATCGGGACTGACGGGCGTGCTCTACGTGCTCGACGAGCCCTCCATCGGGCTGCACCAGCGCGACAACGTGCGGCTGCTGGCAACCCTCAAGCGCCTTCGCGACCTCGGCAACACGGTGATCGTCGTCGAACACGACGAGGAAGCGATCCGCAGCGCCGACCACCTGATCGATCTCGGCCCCGGCGCGGGCGTCCACGGGGGGGAGGTCGTCGCGGCCGGAAAACCGCAGGCGGTGATACGCTCGCGAAAAAGCCTCACCGCGAAATACCTGCGCGGCGACCGCATGATCGAGGTGCCGGAGGAACGCCGTCCCATCGACTCCGGCCGCCGCATCCGCGTGGAGGGTGCGAGCGCCAACAATCTCGACTCGATTTCGGCGGAGATCCCGCTCGGCGCGTTCGTTTGCGTGACGGGCGTTTCCGGCAGCGGCAAGTCGACGCTGATCATCGAGACCCTCTACAAGGCGATCGCGCGCCGGCTCCACGGCGCCCGCGCCCATCCGGGAGCGCATGAGGAGATCGCGGGGCTGGAGCTGATCGACAAGATCGTCGACATCGACCAGTCGCCCATCGGACGCACGCCACGCTCGAATCCGGCCACCTATACCGGCGCCTTCACCCCGATCCGCGACTGGTTCGCCAACCTGCCGGAATCGCGCGCGCGCGGCTACAAGCCGGGGCGGTTCTCGTTCAACGTCAAGGGCGGGCGCTGCGAGGCCTGCCAGGGCGACGGCGAGATCAAGATCGAGATGCACTTCCTGCCCGACGTCTACGTCCAGTGCGACGTCTGCAAGGGACAGCGATACAACCGCGAGACGCTGGAAATCGGCTTCCGCGGCAAGTCGATCGCCGAGGTGCTGGCCATGACGGTGGACGAGGGCTGCACGTTCTTCAGCGCCGTCCCCGCGATCCGCGACAAGCTGCTCATGCTCCAGAAGGTCGGGCTGGGCTATATCAGGATCGGCCAGCAGGCGACGACGCTCTCGGGCGGGGAAGCGCAGCGGGTGAAGCTGTCGAAGGAGTTGTCGCGCCGGTCGACCGGCAAGACCGTCTACATCCTCGACGAGCCCACCACGGGGCTTCATTTCGAGGATGTCCGCAACCTGCTCGCCGTCCTCCACGCGCTCGTCGACCAGGGAAACACGGTGATCGTGATCGAGCACAATCTCGAGGTGATCAAGACCGCGGACTGGATCGTCGATCTCGGCCCGGAGGGCGGCGACAAGGGCGGCCGCATCGTCGCGGCGGGCCGGCCGGAGGATGTCGCCCGGGTGGATTCGAGCTTCACCGGCCAGTATCTGGCGCGGGTTCTCAACGGCGCCGGCGCACAGCCCGCCGCCCCGCAACGCGCGCGGGCCTGACCGTTGCGGCGCGCGGCGGCGGAGAAATGACCCCCGTCCACGTCATCGGCGGCGGTCTGGCCGGCTCGGAAGCGGCGTGGCAGGTCGCCCGCGCCGGAGTCCCGGTCGTCCTCCACGAGATGCGGCCGGGGCGGCCCACCGAGGTTCACCGGACCGGCGGCCTCGCCGAGCTCGTCTGTTCGAATTCGTTCCGCTCCGACGATGCGGAATCATCGGCGATCGGCCTGCTGCATGAGGAGATGCGGCGGCTGTCCTCGGTCGTCCTCGCCGCCGCCGACGCCAACAAGGTGCCGGCGGGCGGGGCGCTCGCCGTCGACCGGGACGGCTTTTCGGACGCCGTCGGCGCCGCCATCGAGGCCGAACCGCTCATCCGGATCGAGCGCGAGGAGATCGCCGGCCTGCCCCCCGAAGACTGGACCAACGCGATCGTCGCCACCGGACCGCTGACTTCGCCGCCGCTGGCGGACGCGATCCGTGCCCTGACCGGCGAGGACTCGCTCGCCTTTTTCGACGCGATCGCGCCCATCGCCTATCGCGACTCCATCGATTTCAACGTCGCCTGGTTCCAGAGCCGCTACGACAAGCCCGGTCCGGCGGGCACCGGCTCCGACTACATCAACTGCCCGATGACCGAGGCGCAGTACGAGACGTTCATCGACGCGCTGCTTTCGGCGGACAAGACGGAGTTCAAGGACTGGGAGCGGGACACGCCCTATTTCGAGGGCTGCCTTCCCATCGAGGTGATGGCCGGGCGCGGGCGCGACACGCTCCGCTTCGGACCCATGAAGCCCGTGGGCCTCACCGACCCGCGTACCGGCAAGCGGGCCCATGCGGTCGTCCAGCTGCGGCAGGACAACGCGCTCGGCACGCTCTACAACCTCGTCGGGTTCCAGACCAAGCTGCGCCACGGCGAACAGGGACGCGTATTCCGCACCATCCCGGGGCTGGAGAACGCCGAGTTCGCCCGCCTCGGCGGTCTTCACCGCAACACTTTCATCAACTCGCCCAGGCTGCTCGACCCTGAGCTGAGGCTCCGCGCCGCGCCCAGGCTCCGCTTCGCGGGACAGATCACCGGGGTCGAGGGCTATGTCGAAAGCGCCGCCATCGGGCTGCTCGCCGGCCGGTTCGCCGCCGCCGACAGCGTCGGCCGGTCGTTCGTGCCCCCTCCCCCCACCACCGCGCATGGCGCGCTGCTCGGCCACATCACGGGCGGCGCGGAGGCCGAGGTCTTTCAGCCGATGAACGTCAATTTCGGGCTCTTGGCCCCTCTCGCGGAGCGCAAGCGGGGGCGCGACCGGAAGCGGGCCTATTGCAAGCGGGCGCTGATCGATCTCGAACGCTGGCGCGGCCCGATATCGGACGCGGCCGAATAGCGTCTGGCGAACGCCGCCCACACGATCCGCGTCTGAACCGCGAGCGGCGAAAACCCGAGCCGCGCATCGAAGGCGTCATGGCCGTTGCGCGCGAGACGGCGCAGGAACGCCTCCGACATGGCGACCGGCAGGAAGGCCGCCCGCGCGGCGACGGGGATATCGTGGCGTCTTCGGCGCAGCGCGGCGACATGCGCCCGGGCGCGCGCCGCGATGGGCTCGACGGCCCGGGCAAACGCCTTCGGGGGCCCGCGGTCGAACAGCGCGGCGGGAGATACGCCGGCTTCGGCCATGAGCGACCGAGGCACGAAAAGCCGCCGCTGGCGGGCGTGAAACGGAATGGCGCGCAGGACTCCGGCGAGGCCCAGACCGAGTCCCGCCTCGCGGGCGAGGCCGATAGTTTCGTCGCTCTCCGAGCCGAGCGCCTGGCAGGCGAGTTCGAGCAGCGGAACGGCGGTCCGGGCGACGTAGTCCTCCAGCGCGTCGAGGTCGTCGAACGGTTGCTCGCGGAGATCGGCTTCGCGTCCGTCGAGGATCGCGTGGAACCGCGAACGCTCCAGGCCGCGGGTTTCGATCGCCTCGGCGAGCGCCGCCAGGACCGGGTGTTCCCGGACGGACCCGTCATAGATCCCGTCGACGGCATCGCGCCACCATTGCAGCCGGATCTCGCCGAGGAGCGGTTCCGAAACGACCTCGGCGGTCTTGGCGGTCTCGAGGTTGAAGGCGAGGAGCGCGAACAGCGCGTCGCGCCGCGCGGCCGGGGCGAACAGCGCGGCCAGATAGCGTTCGCGGTCGAGGCGGCGCACCTCCGCCGCGCAGTAGGAACGGGAATCGGACAGCATTTTCGCGTCACCGAACCGGCGTATATTGCGGCGATGCGCCCGACAACGCCATTGGATACGCAGCGGTTCGGGGCCTGGCCGGCGATTTTCGACCATGTTCCGGCGCTCGAAGATGCGCGCGCGCTGGCCGACGACACGGCCCGGTCGGTCGAAGAACGCTCCGATTCGCTCGGCCGGTTGGCGGAAGCCTCGGACGATCCGGTCCTGAAACGCTGCTACGAGGCTTATCGCAAAGCAGTCCATGCGCGGCGTTTCCGGAACTGGAGCGATCTCGTCTCCTATGCCGGTTTCGCGGTCGCGCCGGTGGCGGGGAAATTCGGCGAGGCGTCCGGACTCGACGCCCCGGCCCGCCAGCGCCTGGAGGCCTATTGCGTGGCGGCGCATTTGCTGGACCTGCTCGTACACTGCGGTTCGGAGGTTGCCGCGCACGACCGGGTCTATCTTCCCGGCGACTGGATGCGCTCGGAGGGTGTCGCGGACGGGGATCTCGCCGCACCGAAGGCCGGTCCGGGCCTTCGGGCGGTGCTCCACCGGATGCTCGATCGCATGGACCCGATATTTTCGGACGCGATCGCCGCCGCCCGAACGATTTCCGACGCGCACCTGCGGCGGGCGGCGACGATCGAGATCGCTGAACGGCGCCGTCTCGCGCGGCGGCTGTGTCGGGCCGATCCCCTGGCCGGTCGGGTGGATCTGACGGTGTTCGATCGCGCCGTGGTCTGGGTCCAGACCCGACTGCCCCATCGGGGGCGAACTTGACGACGGTCCATGTCGTCGGCGCCGGGCTGTCCGGCCTCGCATGCGCGCTGAAGCTCTCGCAAGCGGGAGCGCGGGTGACGGTATACGAAGCGGCGGGCCACGCCGGCGGACGGTGCCGATCCTTCTTCGACGAGAACCTGGGCTGCACGATCGACAATGGCAGCCACATGATGCTGGGCGCCAACGAGGCCACCCGGAGCTATATGGCCGACGCCGGCTCGGAGGACGCGGCGACGGAGATCGCGCCCGCCGCCTTCCCCTTCGTCGACGTGCCGAGCGGCGCGACATGGCGGGTTGCCCCCGGCTCCGGCCCCATCCCCTTCTGGCTGCTGGACCGCAAGCGCCGCGTGGCAGGCTCAGGCCTCACGGACTATTTCGAGATCCTTCGCCTCGCCCGCGCCAAAGCCACCGACACCGTGAGCGATTGCGTGAACGCCGCGGGGCCGCTCTACGAACGCTTCTGGCAGCCGCTTTCCCGCGCGGTGCTCAATACCGACGCGAGCGAAGGTTCGGCCCGGCTTCTGTGGCGCATGATCCGGGAAACCTTCCTGCGGGGCGAGAAGGCCTGCCGTCCGTTCTTCTTCGGGAACGGGTTGTCGGCCGCTCTGGTCGATCCCGTCCTCGCGACGCTCGCGGACAGGAGCGTCGAAATCCGGTTCCATACGCGGCTCCGCGCCATCGGCATCGATGACGGGCGCGTATCGGAGATGACATTCGGCGGACACGGCATCCCAGTCGGAGAAGACGAAACCGTGGTGCTCGCGGTCCCGCCCGATGTCTGCGGATCGCTGTTGCCGGAGTGCAACGCGCCGACCCGGTCCAACCCCATCCTGAACGCGCATTACCGCCTCGAAGCCCCCGTCGAACTCCCCTGGGGCATGCCGTTCCTGGGATTGACCGGCACGGAAGCGCAGTGGCTGTTCGCACGGGGAAATTCCGTCTCGGTCACGGTCAGTGCCGCCGACCGCCTGATCGACCGGTCCAACGACGAGCTCGCGGACTTTCTGTGGGCGGAAATCGCTTCCGTCCTTGGGCGCCGGCCAAGACCGATACCGCCCTGCCGTATCATCAAGGAGCGTCGCGCGACCATCGCCCAGACACCCGCGGAGATCGCCCGGCGACCCGCGACCCGCACCGCTGTCGGGAACCTCCTCCTCGCCGGCGACTGGATCGACACCGGCCTCCCGGCAACTATCGAGGGTAGCATCAGGTCCGGTTTTCAGTGTGCTCAGGTAGTACTGGACGAGTGCGGCAAGGCGCGCGCCGCTTGACGCGACTCGGTTGGGGGCGGAAACTCATTCGGAACATCGGACTTGGGTACGGGCCGCGTTCGTCGCGGCCGTGAAAACTTGAGGGGAGGACATGGCGAAGATCCTGGAAAATCTTAACAATACGATTATCGCCGGCGTGGTGCTGGCCATCGTATTGCTCATTGTCGTGGGGTGGTGGCACGGCGAAGGGGTGGCGTTCGACCAAGCCTGGTGGTCGTTCCTGTTCCGCTGGCTGCATGTGCTCGGCGGGATCATGTGGATCGGCATCCTCTACTACTTCAATTTCGTCCAGATCCCGAACATGCCGAAGATCGACGCCGACAAGCGGCCGGCGATCACCGGCGTGATCGCGCCGGCGGCGCTGTTCTGGTTCCGCTGGGGCGCGATGTGGACGATCGTCACCGGCATCGTCCTGGCGCTGCTGAACGGCTACTTCATCGAGGCGGTCCTGATCGGGCTGACCGACGACGTCGCGAGGCACACCCAGATCGGCATCGGCATGTGGCTCGGCACGATCATGTGGTTCAACGTGTGGTTCATCATCTGGCCGGCGCAGAAGATCGCCCTCGGCATCGTCGAAGCCGAGAGCGACGCCGCGAAGGCCGCGGCGGGACGGCGCGCGATGCTGTTCTCGCGGACCAACACGATGCTGTCGATCCCGATGCTGTACGCCATGACTTCGGCCCAGAACATCTTCTAGGCCGACAAGAAACCGGAACCGGGAACGGGGGCCGTCCGCGGCCCCCGTTTCGATTCCGGCTCAGCCCGGCGCGATCAGCGCGGCGGCGACCCGCCGGTCCTCGCCCGCCAGCACGTTGAAGGTCCGGCACGCCGCGCCGGTGTCCATGGCGTCTCCGACGATACCGCGATGCTTGAGCGCGGCGCGCAGCTCGGGATCGAGGGGCCGCATCGTCTTTCCGGTGCCGAGCAGCAGAATTTCCACGGCCGGCTCCGCGTCGACCGCCGGGGCCAGGCTTTCCATCGAGATTGTCCCGCGATCGCCCGCGAGCCAGGCGAGAACCGTGTCGGCCAGAACGATCACCGAACCGGCATACACCGTCCCCGAAATCCGGAACCGTCCCTCGCCATAGGATTGGATAACGCTGCGCCCGCGGGGATCGACAGGCGCGATCTCCGTCACCGGTCTATCCCCCGGCGGGCCGGTCGTCGTCGACTTCGCCCACGATAAGGCCGCCGCGCTTGAGCTTCATGTAGACCAGCAGCGGCACAGCCACCCAGATCGAGGAATAGGTGCCGACGACCACCCCCCAGATCATCGCGAAGCTGAAACCCTTGATGACCTGCCCGCCGAAGAAGAACAGGCAAAACAGCGCGAGCAATGTGGTCACGCTGGTGAGAATCGTCCGGGAGAGCGTGTCGTTGACGCTGAGGTTCAACAGGTCGTCGATCGGCAGGGTCTTGTACTTCCGCAGGTTCTCGCGCACCCGGTCGTAGATCACCACGGTGTCGTTGATCGAATATCCGGCGATGGTCAGCACCGCGGCCACCGTCGACAGGTTGAATTCCAGCCCGAGGATCGAGAAGACCCCGATGGTCAGGATCACGTCGTGCATCAGCGCGATCACCGCGCCCACGCCGAACTGCCATTCGAAGCGGAACCAGATGTAGATCAGCATCGCCGCCAGGGCGAGCAGCACCGCGGTGATCCCCGCCTCGATCAGCTCCGCGCCCACCTTGGGCCCCACGAACTCGACCCGGCGGTAGTCGACCCCGGGGCCGAGCGCTTCCTTCACCACCTCGACCGCCTTGAGCTGCTCGCGCTCCGCGCCTTCCTGGCGCTCGATGCGGATCAGCACGTCGGTTGGCTCGCCGAACTCCTGGAGCTCGACCTCGCCGAGATTCAGATTGGATAGTTCCGATCTTAGTTGACCTATATCGGCCGGGCCTTCGGTCCTGATCTCGACCAGGATGCCGCCGCGAAAATCGATGCCGTAGTTGAGCCCGACGCCGAGAAACAGGACGACCGACAGGGTCGCCAGCGCCGCCGACGCCATGCCGGCGATCCGGCGCCATCGCATGAAGTCGATCTTGGTTCCGGTCGGGATCAGGCTGATGAGACGCATGCCGGCCTTCCGCGGTTCAGAGAGGCAGGACCTGCGGCCGGCGCCGCCGGAGCCAGGTCACGACCATCAGCCGGGTCACCATGATCGCGGTGAACATCGACGTAAGAAGCCCGATCGCCAGCGTGACCGCGAACCCCTTGATCGGCCCCGAGCCGAACTGGAACAGCAGCACCGCCGCGATGAAGGTGGTCAGGTTCGCATCGATGATCGTGGTCAGGGCACGCTGATAGCCCGCGTCGATCGCCGAGATCGGCGTTCGGCCGTTTCTCTGTTCCTCCCGTATTCGCTCGAAGATCAGCACGTTGGCGTCGACCGCCATGCCGATGGTCAGCACGATCCCCGCGATCCCCGGCAGGGTGAGCGTCGCCTGGAGCAGAGACAGCGCCGCGCCGATCAGGATCATGTTGAGCGTCAGCGCGATACAGGCCATCAGGCCGAACACACCGTAGACCGCGGCCATGAAGACGATCACAAGCACGATGGCGAGCACGCTTGCGATCTTTCCGGCGCGAATCGAGTCCGCGCCCATGCCCGGCCCGACGGTGCGTTCCTCGAGCACGGTGAGCGGAGCCGGCAGCGCGCCCGCCCGCAGCAGAAGCGCGAGGTCGCGCGCCGACTGGACGGTGAAATTTCCCGATATGATTCCCGATCCGCCGAGGATCGGTTCGCGGATCACCGGCGCGCTGATGACCTTGCCGTCGAGCACGATCGCGAAGGGCCGCCCGACATTGCGCCGCGTGGTGTCGCCGAACCGGCGTGCCCCCACCGCATCGAAGCGGAAGCTGACGACGGGCTGGGCGTCCTGCACCGTGGGCTGGGCGTCGACCAGCGTGTCGCCGCTGACCATGACGCGCTTGCGGACCAGATATTGCACGGGCTCGCCGTCCGGGCCGGTCTCGTTGTCGGCGGGCAACAGCTCGGAGCCCGGCGGCGTCCGGCCGCGGCGGGCCTGCTCCGCCGACATCGATTGATCGACCAGGCGGAAATTCATCTTCGCGGTCTTGCCCAGCAGGCGCTTGATCCGTTCCGGGTCCTTGACGCCCGGAAGCTGAACCAGGATCCGGTCGGCGCCTTGGCGCTGGATCGCGGGTTCGCGCACGCCGGTCTCGTCGATCCGGCGGCGGACGATCTCTATCGACTGGTTGACGGCGGACGTCTTGACGTCGCGGACGGTCTGTTCGGTAAGCGTAATCGTGAACCGGTTGCCGCTCACCGTCATCTCGGTGCCGGTTTCAAGGCGCCGGGCGATACGCCGCGCCTCGTCCAGCTTGGCGGGATCGCGCACCGTGAACGCGATGCCTTGGCCCTGCACGCCGAGCCCCTGATAGCCGATCCGGCTCCGCCTGAGTTCGGTCCTGGCCGCATCGACCAGCGCGACGAGCCGTTCGCGGATCACCGCGTCGACCTGCACTTCCAGCAGCAGATGCGAGCCACCCTGGAGGTCGAGGCCGAGGCTGATCTGCTTGTTGGGCAGCCCGTCCGGAATGCCTTCGAGCAGGCTCCGGTCGACCACGTTGGGCGAGGCATAGAAGATGCCCAGCGCGCAAACGACGGCGATAAGGACGATTTTCCACTTGGCGAAATAGATCATCGGGCGGGTCGGCTCGCGGTCTGGCCTGGCCGATCTGTTCCCCTGCCGGCCGGACCGCTAGGAGCGGTCCTCGTCTTCGAGCTCATCCGCGTCGTCGTCCTCTTCGCGGCGCCGTTCTTCCCGGCGTTTCCGGTTCCGCCGCCGTCTCGCGCGACGCTCCTCTTCCTCCTCGTCGTCCTCGTCATCGTCGTCGTCATCGTCGTCGTCGCGGGCGCGGCTGGGCTCCGGCTTGGCGACCAGCTCGGCGACCATCGAGCGCATGACCCGTACCCGGACGCCCTCGGCGATTTCGACACTGAGCTCGGTGTCTCCGATGACGCGCTGCACCTGGCCGACGATACCGCCGGACGTGACCACGCGATCGCCGCGCCGCAAGCCCGCGATCATCTCGCGATGCGCCTTGGCCTTCTTCTGCTGCGGACGGATCAGGAGGAAGTAGAAGACGACAAAGATCAGGACCAGCGGAATCAGCGGCTCGATACCGCCCAACCCGCCTCCGTCCTGCGCGAACGCCGGCGAAATCAACATCGGATGATCCTCCTTCCAAATTCGCTGGGTTTCCGCGAGGAGGCCGCCGGGAACGCTATCTGCACCGGGGGTCGCGACCGCACGGACTATAGCGCCCGCAATCGCGCATGCAACCGGATTGCCGGCCAGTCGGAGCCGCCCTTGACTGAAAGGCGCGGTGTATTACGGTCTCGCGCCGGCCGGAGCCGGTACAGGCCGCAGGATGGGGAGCCCACCGATGGCGCGGGGCGGAGACCGCAAGCCGGACGACGCGGATGTCGAGTCCCTGCTCGCGCGGATCGCGGAAGCGCTGGAGCGCGCCGCGCCGCCGCAAGCGGCGCCGGCGGACCTGAAGAACGGCGAAGCCTTCATCTGGCATGCCGAGGACAGCCGGCTCGTCGCGGTCCGGGAGATCAACCGCCTGGATCTCGAGTTGCTCGTCGGCATCGACCGGCCGGCCTCGACGCTGCTGGAGAATACGAGGCGCTTCGCGCGCGGCCTCCCCGCCAACAACGCGCTGTTGTGGGGCGCCCGCGGCATGGGCAAGAGCTCGCTCGTCAAGTCGGTGCACGGCGCGATCAACGCGGAGGTCGGCGGCGGGCTGGGACTCGTCGAGGTGCACCGGGAGGACCTCGGCAGCCTGCCGGTGCTGCTCGCCATGCTGCGATGCGTCGAGCGCCGCTTCATCCTGTTCTGCGACGACCTGTCGTTCGAGGCGGAAGATACGACCTTCAAGTCGCTCAAGGCGCTGCTGGAAGGCGGAATCGAGGGGCGGCCCGCGAACGTGATCTTCTACGCGACCTCGAATCGGCGTCACCTCATGCCGCGCGAGATGATCGAGAACGAGCAGTCGACCGCCATCGTTCCGGCCGAGGCGGTCGATGAGAAGGTCTCGCTGTCGGACCGGTTCGGTCTCTGGCTCGGCTTCCACAACTGCGACCAGGAAACCTATTTCCGGATCGTGGAGGGTTACGCGGCGCGGTACGGCCTCGACGTTCCGCGAGACCGTCTGCGGGCGGCGGCCAGGGAATGGTCGGTTACGCGGGGCGCCCGGTCGGGGCGCGTCGCCTGGCAGTTTATCCAGGACCTGGCGGGCCGGCTCGGCGTGACGCTGGATCCCGTCGAATCAGGAAGCTGATGGCCCGGCGTGCCGGCGCGAGATAGCGCAGCGGGTCGACCGCCCGCCTGCCCCGCCTGAGTTCGAAGTGAAGCTGGGGCCTGCTGACGTTGCCGGTGGAGCCCACCCGCGAAATCGTCTCCCCCCGCCGCACCCTCTGACCGGTGCGGACCAGCAGCACGTCGTTATGGGCGTAGGCGCTCATCCAGCCGCCGGCGTGCTTGATCAACACCAGATTTCCGAAACCGCGGACCGCGTTGCCGGAATAGGCGACCACGCCGTTCTCCGCCGCGCGAACCCCGGTGCCGCGCCGGGCGAGGATGTTTATGCCGTCATTGCGAAGACCCTTGCCCCGGTTGCCGAAGCGGACCGCGACCGGGCCGTCGACGGGCCAGAGGAAACGCTTGCCGGCGCGCGGCGCGGGCGGGGGCAGCGAGACCGATTTGGGCGGTTTCGACTTTGCCCGACCGGGAGAGGCCGGCCGCCGGGCGACGCGCTGCTCGGCCGCCGCCTGCGTCCCGGGCAGCCTCAGGGTCTGACCGGGATAGATCCGGTATGGCGGCTCGATCCGGTTGGCGGCCGCGAGACGCTTCACCGATACGCCGTATCGCCGCGCGATGGCGCCAACCGTGTCCCCGCGGCGTACCGCATGCGCCTTGGCGCGCGGCAGGCGGAGCCGCTGGCCGGGATGGATCTCGTAGGGCGGGCCAAGCCCGTTGAAGGTGATCAGATCGCGGAGAGGCACCCGATGCCGGCGGGCGATACTGTAGAGGCTGTCGCCCCGTCGCACGACCACGACGTTGCCTCCGCCCCGGTCGGCGGTCGCGCTCGGAGTCCGGCGCGTGTCGGCGCCCGAATCGTAGCGGCTGCTTCCGCAACCGGCCGCGGCGAACAACGCGGCGATCAGAAAAAGGGATCGAAGCACGGCGAAAAGAGTCCGTCGAATCAACCTTTTCCCAGCCTAATCTCACCCTATCCCGAATACAATTGCCGTAATCGAATCGACCGGTCAATGGCTCGTGTCGTCGACGGTGTCGGCAAGCAGGGGAACGAAACGCACCGGCCAAAGGGTCTCGTAGTCCACGGATGCGCCGGATCGGCGGCACTTCAGGAGCTGCTGATCCTCGTCGTCTCCTCCCACCGGAACGATCATGATTCCGTCCGGCGCAAGCTGGTCGAGCAGGATTGGCGGCACGTCGATCGCGGCCGCGGTGACGATTATCCGCTCGAACGGAGCGACCTCGGGCCAGCCCCTGGAACCGTCGTCCCACTTCGTGGTGACGTTGGAAAGACGCAACTCTTCGAACCGCTTCTCGGCCCCCCGCAGCAAGGCGCGGTAGCGCTCCACGGTATAGACGCGGCGGCAAAGCCGTGACAGCACCGCCGTCTGGTAGCCGGACCCGGTGCCGATCTCCAGCACCTTCATGCGCTTCCCGAGCTCGAGTTCGCTGGTCATGTAGGCAACCACGGCGGGCTGGGAAATGGTCTGGCCGTGGCCGATGGGCAGCGCGTCGTTGTCGTTCGCGCGGGATCGAAACCCTTCGGGCACGAACATTTCGCGGGGTACGCGCTCGATCGTGGAAAGCACTTCCGGATCGGTGATCCCCTGGCTCCGGAGCTCCATGATCAGCTGGATCTTGGATTCGTAACCGGTCACGGACATGGCTTCGCGCCGCTTCGCATGCGCCAGAGAGATTCCCTTTACCGGGTCCGGCAAATGGTGTCGAGGCCGCCCAGATAGGGACGGAGCGCCTCCGGCAGGACGACCGAACCGTCTTCCCGCTGTCCGTTCTCCAGCACCGCAATAAGCAGGCGGCCCACCGCGACGCCGGAACCGTTGAGCGTGTGAACGAAAGCGGTGCCCTTCCGGTCCTCCGGGCGGTAGCGCGCGCGCATGCGGCGCGCCTGGAACGCCCCGCAGTTGGAGCAGCTCGAGATTTCCCGGTAGGCGTCCTGCCCCGGAAGCCAAGCCTCGATGTCATAGGTCTTTTCCGCCGCGAAGCCCATGTCTCCGGTGGAGAGAACGACCACCCGGTAGGGGATGTCGAGACGTTTGAGCACTTCTTCCGCCGCCCCGGTCATCCGCTCGAGTTCGTCCGCCGATTTCTCCGGCCGGACGATGCTGACCAGCTCGACCTTCTGGAACTGGTGCTGGCGCAGCATGCCGCGGGTGTCGCGCCCCGCCGCGCCCGCCTCCGACCGGAAGCAGGGGGTCAACGCGGTGAAGCGAAGCGGCAGGTCGTCGGCGTCCAGGATGTCGCCGGCGACCAGGTTGGTCAGCGGCACCTCCGCCGTCGGGATCAGCCAGTGGTCCGTCGTCGTCTTGAACAGGTCGTCGCCGAACTTGGGAAGCTGCCCGGTTCCGTAAAGCGCCGAATCGCGCACCAGATAGGGCGGGCTGACCTCGGTGTAGCCGAACTCGGTCGTGTGCAAATCGAGCATGAAGCTCGCCAGCGCACGCTCCAGGCGGGCGAGCGTGTCGTTGAGCACCACGAACCGCGCGCCGGAAAGCTTCGACGCGGCGGCGAAATCCATCATCCCCAGCGCTTCGCCGATTTCGACATGGTCCCGGATCTCGAAGCCGAAGGAGCGCGGTTCGCCGACGCGCCGGAGCTCGACATTGGCGCTCTCGTCCGCGCCGTCGGGGACGTCCTCGCCCGGCAGGTTGGGAACGTCCATCAGACGCGCATCGATCTCGGCCTCCAGCCTGGCGCAATCGTCTTCCAGGGCCTGCATCCGAAGCTTGATGGCGCCCACCTCGTCGATCAGGGCGGAGGCATCGCGACCCTCCTTCTTCGCCGCGCCGATTTCGCGCGAAGCCTCGTTGCGCCGTGTCTGGTGGCCCTGAAGTTCCGTCTGCCGTGCGCGCCGGTCGCTGTCGAGCGCGAGAATCCCGACGCTCATCGGCTCCAGCCCGCGGCGTTCGAGCGCGCGGTCGAACGCGTCCGGGTTTTCCCTGATCCAACGCAGATCGAGCATCCGAAACTCCGCCTAGGCGGCGGCGTCCTCCGCAGCCTCGCGCTCGGCGCGTTTGCGCTCCATCACCCGCGCGCCGAAAATCGAGGCTTCGTACAGCAGTATGATCGGCAAGGCGAGCCCGATCTGGCTGAAGACGTCGGGCGGAGTCAGGATCGCGGCGGCGATAAAGACGGCCACGATGGCATAGCGCCGCTTGGCTGCCAGCCCGTCGGCGGTGACGATCCCGGCGCGCGCCAGCAGCATCAGGAACACCGGGAGCTCGAAGCCGATGCCGAAGGCGAAGATCAGCCGCATGACGAGCGAGAGGTACTGATCGACCTTGGGCTCGACCTCGATCGCCAGGTCGCCCGGATCGGCGGGTTTCTGGAAGTCGAGAAAGAACTCCCACGCCACCGGCATGACGCCGTAATAGACCAGCGCGGCGCCCATGCAGAACAGGATCGGGGTCGCGATCAGGAAGGGCAGGAACGCCCTGCGCTCGTTCTTGTAGAGACCGGGCGCGACGAACAGCCAGACCTGCATCGAGATCAGCGGAAAGGCGATCAGGGCGGCGGTCCAGAACGCGACCTTGACGTAGGTGAAGAACGCTTCGTGCAGGGCGGTGAAGATCATCCGGCCGCCCTCCTTCTCGTCGAGGGCCGCCGCAAGCGGCTGCACGAGAAACGCAAAGATCTCCTCCGCCACGAAGAAGCAGGCGAAGAACGTTACGATGAAACCGGCGACGCAGTAGATCAGGCGCGTGCGAAGCTCGATCAGATGATCGAGCAGCGGCATCGCCTTGTCCTGGGGAGCGTCGTCGTCGGCCACGGTCAATCGCCCGTTCCGGACTTGGCGGCGACGGGTTCCTCCTCTTCGCTCCCGGTGGGCGGCGCGTCGGCGCCTTCGCCGGCTTCGGAGCTATCGGGTTCGGCCTCCGCCTCGATCGCTCGTTCGGCGTCCTCGATATCGAACACCGAGTCGTCGCCCAGCCATTCGTCTTCGATTTCGTCCTCGATGTCGCGCTTGATCGTGTTGACGACGCCGTCGGCATCGAGCTCGGTCTGGATCGAGTCCTTCACCTTGTCCAGCTCGGCCTCGCGCGCGATGTCCTCCAGCCCGCCCTGGAATTCACGCGCGAGCTCGCGGGCGCGGCGCACCCATTGGCTCACCGTCTTCACCAGACCGGGCAGCTCCTTGGGACCGACCACGAGCAGCGCGATCACGATAACGATCAAAAATTCCCAACTGCCGATGTCAAGCATCGGCCGGCCGATCCGTCATGAAGTTGCCGCTCAAGCGGAAGTCCGGTCGACGGCCGCGTTCACGGCGCGCCGACGCATCGTTGTCGAGGGTTCAGCTCTTGGCGGCTTCGTCCCGTTCGGTGGCTTCCGCGGGAATTTCCTTCGCGGTTTCCTGGGCTTCCGCCTTAACCGTGCCGGCAGGCTCGGTTTCCTTCAGGCCCTTCTTGAAGGCGTTGATGCCGCGCGCCGCATCGCCCATGAGACGCGACAGCTTGCCTCCGCCCCCGAACAGGACAAGGACCACAACGAGGACGACGAGCCAGTGCCAGATGCTAAACGATCCCATCGCGGGTGCTCCTGCCTTCTACCCTGCCATCGCCGCCGCGGGCGACGATGCCGGAAAGCGTATATACCCGAAACGGCGAGGTCGTGCACTCGCGTTTGCATCGGGCCGCGGGCGAGGCATCGGACCCTGCCGGGGAAGGCCGGGCGTCGCGATGCTATTCGGCGGCGGCGGCCGGGGCGAATTCGGGCTCCTGCGGCGGGTCGGCAGGCTTCAGCGGATCGTAGGCGAAGGCCAGAACGCTCTCGTCGCGTTCCGTCTCGTCTTCCGCCTCCGCGGACTTGTCCGCCGACGGTTCCGCCGAACCGATGACGGTGCTCGCGGGGCGCGTATCCAGCAGGCCGGTCGCCTTGAGTTCGTCGACCCCGGGGAGATCGGCGAGGCCGGACAGTCCGAAATGAACGAGAAACTCTTCCGTCGTTCCCCAGGTCACGGGACGACCCGGCGTCCGGCGCCGTCCGACCGGGCGAATCCAGCCGGCTTCGAGCAGAATGTCGAACGTGCCCCTGCTGGCCACGACGCCACGGATTTCCTCAACCTCGCTGCGGGTCACCGGCTGGTGGTAGGCGATGACGGCGAGCGTCTCCACGGCGGCGCGCGAAGGCTTTCGGGTCACCCTTCGCTCCACGCGCATATGCCCGGCCAGGTCTTCCGCCGTGCGGAAGCACCAGCCGCCGGCGACCCGCACCAGATTGACGCCGCGCCCGGCATAAATCGCCGCGAGCTCGTCGATCAGGGCGGCAATGTCGGTTTCTTCGGCGAAGCGTTCGGCCAGGGCCGTTTCGTCGACCGGTTCGGAAGAGGCGAAAAGGATCGCTTCCATGAGGCGCAGATCATGCTTCATTCGTGGCCTCCTGAACGGGTTGGAGGGTGTCGCGGCCCCGTATGTATATGGGGCCGAACGGGTTCAATTGGCGGAACTGGAGCCGGCCCATGCGGGCGAGTTCGAGACCTGCCACGAAAGTCGACGCGACCGCCGAGCGGAGCCGGATACCGCCGCCCGCCTCCGGCGGCAGGAACTCGAACAGCGTCCGCCAGTCGGCGGTGCCGCCGCCGAGGCCGCTCAGCCGCTCGATCGCCTCGGCTACCGAGTAGAGCGTGCTGGGCTCGATCTCCAGCACCGAATCCTGCGCCCGTTGCCGGCTCTCTCCGTAGGCCGAAAGCAGATCGAACAGGGAAACCTCGTAGACCGAGTGCCGCACGACCTCGACTTCCTGGGGATCGCCGCGCGCGAAGACTTCCCGGCCCAGAAGCGGCCGCGCCATCATCTGCTGGCCCCTCTCCTGCATCGCTTCCAGCCGCCGCAGCTGAAAGGAGAGCGCTTCGGCGAGCTCGGGGCCGGTCGGCTCCTCGTCGTCTTCCTCTTCCGGCAGCAACAGGCGCGACTTGAGGTAAACCAGCCATGCGGCCATCACCAGGTAATCGGCGGCGATCTCCAGATCGAGCCGCCGCGCCTCCGCGATGAACGCGAGATACTGTTCGGCAAGCTCAAGGATCGAGATACGGGCGAGATCGACCTTTTGCTGGCGCGCCAGCGCGAGCAGCACGTCGATCGGCCCTTCGTATCCGTCGAGATCGAGCACAAGGATTCCGGCCGGCCCTTCCGGCCAGATCTCTTCCGCCGCCCGTGTTCCGCCGTCTTCAGTCAGGGCGCAAACCCCGCGAGCCCCGCGATCACACCCATCAGGAAGCGAACCGGCTCCCCGATCAGCCAGGGGAAGACGTTGAGGTCCACCCCGAACTCCTGCCCCGCGTAAGGCAGGATGAACAGTACGCCTATTATCACGAACAGGCCGAATCGCTCCATCCGCGCCAGCGGGCGGGCGATACCGAGCGGCAGCAGCCCTACGGCAATCCGCCCGCCGTCGAGCGGCGGCAAGGGCAGCAGGTTGAACACCGCGAGCACCAGATTGACGATCATCGAATTGCGGAGGTTGTCGAACGCCCAGAGCTCGACCGGGACGGGCAGCAACGGAACCAGGTGCATGAGCGCGGCCGACGCCATAGCGAGGGCGATGTTCACCGCCGGTCCCGCGGCGGCCACCCAGACCATGTCCCGCCGCGGACGTTCCAGGCGGCTGAAATCGACCGGCACCGGCTTCGCCCAGCCGAACACGAAATTGCTGAATGCCAGCAGCAGCCCCGGGACGATGACCGTGCCGTAGGGATCGACGTGCCGAAGCGGATTGAAGGTCACCCGGCCCAGGCGCTTCGCGGTGTCGTCCCCGAGCCGCCACGCGACATAGCCGTGCGCCGCCTCGTGCAGGGTGATCGCGATCAGTACGGGCGCGATCCAGGTCGAGGCGGTGTAGACGATATCCATCAATCGCCCGCCGTCACCGGCAGCCTGAATCGGCGGGCCAGCTCGGCTCCTTTTCGGAATCGCTCCATCGCGCGGCCGCTCATCGGGCTCGCGCCGCGGATCGTCTCGCGCATTTCGCCGAGCTCGCCGGTGCAGTGGAGAACGACGTCGCAGCCCGCGTCGAGCGCCGCCCGCGCGCGCGCGCCGGGTCCGCCGGTCAACGCCCGCATGCAAATGTCGTCGGAGAGAAGCAGGCCCTCATAGCCGATCGAGCCGCGAATGACCCGCTGGATGACGCTTCGGGAAACGGTCGCCGGGGCGGTTGCGTCGAACGCGGCGTAGACGACATGCGCGGTCATCGCCCAGGGCATGTCGCGCAGCGCCCGGAACGGCGCGAAATCGGTCTCCAGCGCCTCCTCCGGGGCATCGACGGCGGGCAGCGACGAATGGCTGTCGACGGTCGCCCGGCCGTGCCCGGGCATGTGCTTGATCACCGGCGTCACGCCTTCCGAAAGCAGCCCCGCGCAAACCGCGCGGCCGAGGGCGGCGACGACCTCCGGATCTTCCGAGAATGCGCGATCTCCGATAACGCCGTGCGCCCCGGGAACCGGCACGTCGAGCAACGGCAGGCAGTTCACGTCGATCCCGAGATCGACGAGTTCGCCCGCCATTTCCCGCGCGGCGACGCGCGCCGCCTCGATCGCCGGGTCGAGGCCCCGGTCGGCGGCCATGTCCCCGAAACTCCGCCAGGCAGCCCGGCGCCGCCAGTGCGGCGGCCCGAGCCGCTGTACCCTGCCGCCTTCCTGGTCGATCAAGACCGGCGCGTCGTCCCGCCGCACGCTGTCGCGGAGCGCCGATACCAGATCGCGGACCTGCTCGGGTTCCCGGCAGTTGCGCCGGAACAGGATGAAGCCGAGCGGATCGGCATCGGCGAAGAAGCTGCGTTCGTCGCGTCGAAGACTCCCGCCCGCGCAACCGAAGACGACGGCGGCGGGGTTCGGCCGGTCAGCGCGTGACGACGAGGCAGCCGACATTGCGCTTCTCCAGATCGGCGCAGAGTCGCTGGGCCTTTTTCCGGTCGCCAACCGGACCCGCGAGAAGCCTGTAAAAGACACCCTTGGGCGGACCGAGATCCTTCCTCTCTATCGCGAGCCCGAGACCGGAGAGGAGATCGCCATGACGTTGCCGGAGACCCTTCCACGTCTTGTCGACGGCGGCTTTCGACCGCAGCGCCCCAAGTTGAAGACGGTAATTCTGCGTTGCCGGCGGTGGCGGGGGCTTCGCGGCCGCGGTCTTCTTCGGTGTTTTCGGTTCGCTCGTCGTCTCCGGCACGGGCGGCGCCGGCCGAGCCTGCGGCGCCTCGGCGGGCTCGGGCTCGAACCTGGGAGGGGGCAGCGGCGCCTCCGGTGCCGGCAACAGGCGTTCGGGGCTCCTTTCGGGGGGTGCGGCGGCGACACGGTCGTAGATCCGCTTGTCGCGGTCGGGAACCGCCCGGCCGCCCGGCGAGTCCGGTTTGACCTTGAACGGACCCGGATCGGCCTTGATCGTTACCGGGGTCCGTCCGGACGCGGACGACCGGCTTTCGCCGTAGGAGTGGAGCAGCAGGCCGCCGAAGGCGACGAGGGCGGCCATGCCCACGGTGCCGGAGAGCAGCTTCTTCAACCAGCGCCGAACGCCCCTCTCCCCGGTTCCGCCCGGGGCGGCCTTGCCGGAACCGGGATTCCTCGCCATCAGCGCATTTCCTGCACCGGCGTAACGCCCATGACCTCGAGCCCCGAGGCGATGACGAGGGCGGTCGCGCGCACCAGGGCGAGACGCGCCCGGCTCAACGCGAGGTCGTCCGCGACGACGAAGCGCCGATAGTCGTCCACGTTGCCGCGGTTCCAGAGTCCGTGAAACGCCGCGGCGATTTCGGACAGGGCGTAGGCGATGCGGTGGGGTTCGGCCGCGTCGGCGGCCGCCTCCACGGTGCGCGGCCAACCCGCCAGCGCGCGGATCAGCGCGAGTTCTTCTTCCTCGTCGAGGCGGTCGAGCGGCGCTTCGGCGAGCGCGCGATCGGAGAAATCCTCGCCCGGAAAGGTCTCCGCCGCGTTGCGCAAGGCGGAGCACGCCCGCGCGTGGGCGTATTGCACGTAGAAGACGGGGTTGTCCTTCGATTGTTCGATCGCCCGCGCGAGGTCGAAGTCGAGGGGAGCCTCGTTTCCGCGCGTCAGCATGATGAACCGCACGACATCCTTTCCGACACGGTCCACCACCTCGCGCAGCGTGACGAACGTGCCGGCGCGCTTGGACATCTTCACCGGCCGGCCGCCTTCGGAAAGATTGACCAAGTTGCAGATCAGGACGTCGAATTCAGCCTCGCCTTCGCTCAGCGCCGCGACCGCCGACTGCATGCGCTTCACGTAGCCCTTATGATCGGCGCCCCAGACGTCGATCAGGATTGGGAAGCCCCGTCGGAACTTGTCCCGGTGATAGGCCATGTCGGTTGCAAAATAGGTCCAGCTGCCGTCCGATTTGCGAATCGCCCGATCCGTGTCGTCGCCGAACGCGGTCGACCGGAACAGGGTCTGCGGCCGCGGCTCCCAGTCCTCGTCGGTCCTGCCCTTGGGCGGTTCGAGGACGCCGACATGCAGCAGGTCCCGGCCCTCGAGGTCCGAAAGCGCCTCCTCCACCGCGCCCGAGTCGGCCAGCGCGCGCTCCGAAGAGAAGACGTCGTGGGAGATGCCGAGCGCCCGGAGGTCCTCCCCGATCAGCGCCATCATCGCGTCGATCGCGAAGTGCCGGACCGGCGGCAGCCATTCCTTCTCCGCGCGGCCGGTCCATCGCTTCCCGTCGCGCGCAAGCAAAGCCCCGGCTGCCTCGACGAGGTATTCGCCCGGATAGAAGCCTTCCGGCGGTTCGCCCGGCTCTTCCCCCGCCGCTTCGCAATAGCGGTGGTACAGGGAGCGCGCCAGCAGATCGACCTGAACGCCGGCATCGTTGATGTAGTACTCGCGGGTGACGGCGTAGCCGGCCTTGGCAAGCAGGGAGGCAAGCACATCGCCGACGACGGCTCCACGGCCGTGGCCGACATGCATCGGGCCGGTCGGATTGGCCGAAACGAATTCGACGTTGACCCGTTTTCCCGCCCCTCGGGTCGAATCGCCGTACCTGGTGCCTTCCTTGAGGATCTGGCGCAGTTGTTCGCACCACTTATCGCGTTCGAGCACGAGATTGACGAAACCGGGCCCCGCCACAGAAATCTCGACGACGTCGTCATACACTTCGAGGCGTGCGACGAGGCAATCTGCGAGTTCACGCGGCTTCATGCCGAACGTGCCGGCGAATACCAAGGCGGTATTGCTCGATACTTCGCCGTGGCGCGGGTCGCGCGGCGGCTCTACAGAGAAATCGACGTCGGGCACGGACATGCCGCGCTCCGCGGCCACATCGTCAACGGCGTCCCTGAAGAGTTTCCTGATGTCGCTGTAAACGTTCATTTCCGCCTTCGGCGATGTCGCGGCGTGGCCGGCCGCCCGTACTTGCGCGACGAAGGAAGCGAATTCAAGTGCTTATTCTCGGGCGCGGCTTGACCGGGTTGGGCCTCCGGCCTAGATAATTGCCCATGTCGGAGGGCACGGATACGGCCACGGCGGCGGTTACGATCAGCGATTCGGCGGTGCGCCGGATCCGCGAGCTCGAAAAGGCCGAGGACGCCTCCGGGGCGATGCTCCGGGTCGCCGTCGGCGGCGGCGGCTGCTCCGGTTTCCAGTACAGCTTCTCCTTCGACGACGCGTGCAACGGGGACGACACGGTGTTCTCGCGCGACGGCGTGCAAGTCGTCGTCGACGACGTTTCGCTCGAATTCCTCGGCGGTTCGGAGATCGACTACGTCGAGGAGCTGGTCGGCGCCTATTTCACGGTCCGCAACCCGAACGCGGCGTCGACCTGCGGCTGCGGGGTCTCGTTCGCGGTCGGATGACCCGAATCGCGACCTGGAACGTCAACTCGATCCGCGCCCGACTGCCGCGCGTCCTCGAATGGCTAGCCGAATTCTCGCCCGATATCGTCCTCGCCCAAGAGCTCAAGGCGACCGAAGAGACCTTCCCGCGCGAGGCGATCGAGGAAGCGGGCTACAACGTCGCCATCTGCGGCCAGAAGAATTTCAACGGCGTCGGAATCTTCGCCAAACAGCCGATCGAGGACGTGCGGACGGGCCTCCCCGGCGACCCGGACGACGAGCAGGCACGCTACATCGAGGCGTTCGTCGGCGACCTCAGGGTGGCCTCCATCTACCTGCCCAACGGCAACCCGGCGCCGGGCGACAAGTTCGACTACAAGCTGTGCTGGATGGACCGGCTCTTCGCGCACGCGAAAGACCTCCTGCGCCAGGAGGAAGCGCTGGTGCTGGGCGGCGACTACAATGTCGTCCCGACCGACGAGGACTGCTACGACCCGGAGGGCTGGGCGGACGACGCGCTGTGCCGGCCGGAGTCGCGAACGCGGTACCGCTCGCTGCTCCATCTCGGCCTGACGGATGCGTTTCGCGCGTTCAACGGAGCGCCGCACGCATACAGCTTCTGGGATTACCAGGGCGGCGCGTGGCAAAAGGACTTCGGACTGCTGATCGACCACCTGCTGCTGTCGCCGCAGGCCGCCGACCGGCTGTCGGCATCGGGCATAGACCGCAACCCGCGCGGAAGGCAGAAGGCGTCCGACCACACCCCGGTCTGGTGTGAGATCGACCCGCCTACTCGCTCCGAGGCAGCTTGAGATCCTCGAGCGGCGGCAGGCCGTAGCTCTCCCAATCCGCCGCCACTCCGCGCAGCTTTTCGAGCGGCGGCAGGGAGATACCCGGATAGTCCCATTTGCGGGTCGCATCGACGATCACCTTGCCGCCGGGCGACTGTCCGCCCTCCGGCGCGTCCGGTCCGAAGGAGGATGGGTCGAGCTCGACCGCCGCCGGGGTCTCGATCACCCTGAGATCGTGTTCCGGACGGACGCGCCACGCCATGATCCAGTCGCGCATGAACGGGTCTTCGATGTCGATGTCGTCGTCGGTCACGACGATCCACTTGAAATAGCTCATCCCCATATGGCCCAGGGCGCCGAACGCCGCCTGATCGACATGCCCGGCATACATCTTCCTGAGGGCGATCCACAGCGTCGCCGTGCAGCCGCCGGCTTCCAGCGCGTGCACGTCGGCGATGCCCGGAATCCGCAAATCCTCGCTGAGGTGCTTCTTGAGGCCGGCTTCGAGCAGCGAGCGCTTGATCATGCTGCTCTCGGACGGCGGGAGCTGGCTGATGATGCCGAGCAGGATCGGGTCCTTGCGGTGGGTGATGCAGTTGACCTTGAACACCGGCGCGTGTCGGCCGCCCGCCATGTAGCCGGTGAACTCGCCGAACGGACCTTCCGGCTCCAGCGAATCGGTCAGCACCTCGCCCTCGATGACGATTTCCGCGTGCGCCGGCACTTCGAGATCGACGGTCTCGCAACGCACCAGCGGGATCGCCTCGCCCCGGATGCCGCCGGCGACCGCGAGCTCGTCCGCGCCGTAGCGCGCGGGCGCGACAACGTACTGCACCGGGTCGCCGCCGATGAAGATCGCCGCCGGCATGTTCTTGCCGCGGGCCTTCCATTTCTCCCAGTGGATCGCGCCGCCCCGGTCGGGCGCGCCGAACAGGATGCCGGTCCTGTCCTTGCCCTTTATCTGGCAGCGCCGGATGCCGATATTGCGCCGCCCGTCGTCGGGGTCCTTCGTGACCCAGAGCGGCGTGAGATAGGACCCGGCGTCCTTTTCCGGCGTCCAGACCGGGATCGGCAGCGCGTTCAGATCGACGTCGTCGCCGGAAATAATCACCTCCTTGCACGGGCCTTCGTCGACGATAACGGGCTCGATCGGATTGGCGATACCGTCGATGACCTTCTCGTGGATGGCGGCGAAATCGGGCTCGCAGCCGATGGCGGTGGCGATCATCTCGCGCGACGCCGCCACCACGCCGGCGACGACGCGCCCGCCGGGATACCCCTTGATGTTGCGAAAGCCGATGCCGTAGCGGTTCCCTTCGGACATCGCGCGGAAGATCATCCTGAGGACGGCCGAGATTTCCCAGTCCTTGTCGACCTCCTTGTCGACCCAGCGCATCATGCCCCGCTGCTCCAGGACCTGGAGATAGGGTCGCAGCCCTTCGTAGCTCATCGTTTTCCCGCCTCCCCTGCAACGCGCGCCAAAGCATTTTTCTACAGGGCAGGACCGCACCGGTTGCTGGGGGACCCCCTCACCCTAACCCTCTCCCCGGTGGGGAGAGGGGACTCGCTCGGCGACTCCTCCCTGCCTTCTCCCCTCCCGCTTGCGGGAGGGGCCGGGGGAGGGTGGACCGGCCATCCTCACCCGGTTAGGTCGGAAAGTGCTGTAGACGCCCACATTAGGGCGGGTTTGTCCAGACGCGGCCGGTTGAACCGTCCCGACCGCTCGGCTATCACCCTCGGCGAACCCCGAACGGCGCGGGAGCAGACGATGAGCGGCGATATCGACCCGATCGGCAGGCGGACGGCGGCGGAGATCGTCGCGCTGCGCGAGGCCTGGCATACCAAGAACCACCCCTTCTATGTCGGGTTTCACGAAGGGACCGTCGGGCTGGAGCCGATGGCGAAGCTGATGGCGCAGCACTACCAGCATGTCCGTCGCGCCCTGCCGAGCTTCGGCCTGATCTACGCCAAGGCGCCGGCGGACGGGCGGCGGTTCATCCTGGAAAACCTGGCCGAGGAGGAAGGGCTCGTCGCGGGGCCCGGGGAGGACCGCGAACCGCACGACCATACCGAGCTGATCTTCCGCTATTGCAGATACGCGGGCATGACCGACGACGAAGTCCGCGCGACCGAACAGCTCCCGGCGTGGCGCGCGCGGTCCTATTTCTACCTCGCGACGGTGCGCGACGAGGCGTTTCCGGTGATCGTCGCGATGCAATCGACCCAGGAGGGGCAGCAGCCGGCGATCAACGGCGAACGGACGCTGCCCGCTTTCAAGAAGTTCCACGGGCTCAAGATGGACGAGCCGGCGATCGAGTTCTTCGCCGAGCACTACATCGCCGACGCCGACCATTCCAGCCGCCAGATCCAGCTCGTCGAGCGCCTGATCCGGACCGAGGAAATGGCCGCCCGCGCGATCGAGGTCGCCACCGTCGCGGTCAAGACGCGCTGGGCCTGCATGAACGATATCTACCGGACGGCGGTTCTCGGCCAGCACGACCCGCTGCCGGAGGGGATTGCCGCCTGACCGGCGGAACGGCCGTCAGTTGCCCTCCGCCGTCCCGGGCGCGGCGGCCGGGTTCCACTGTCCCCGGCGCATGCGGTTGATCTCGACCCGCTCGAACAGCCCGGCCTTGCGGAAGGGTTCGTCGCGGGAGAACGCCTCGGCCTCTTCGCGGGACGGGACGTTCACGATCAGCACGCTCCCAGTGCGGGTTTTGCCGTCCTCTCCCAGCATTGCGCCGCCGAGCACGAGGATGTCCTCATGCGCATCGAGATAGGCGAAGTGGTCCTCCCGCGCCCGCGCCCGGATCTCTTCCGAACCGGGCTTGTCGACCTGGTAGATGATGTAGAGCATGACTTCGAGCTTTCGTTGCCGCCCCGTCAAGATCACAGCCGGGGCGGCCGCGATCAAGCGTCGGGGCGCGCGGGAGGCAGGAAATGACGGTCGAGATCGGCGTTGTCTTCGACGGCTTCGACGATGCGCGCGAGATGATCCGCCTCGCCCAGGGGGCGGAAGCGGCGGGAGCCCGCAGCGTCTGGGTCGCCGAGCATATGGGCTGGCGCGAGGCGGTGACGGCCTGCGCGGGGATCGCCGTCGCGACGGAGACGGTGCGCCTGGTGCCGACCGCGATCAGCCCCTATCTCTGGCATCCGACCCCGACCGCGATGGCATTGGCGACGCTGGAGGAGCTGGCGCCCGGGCGGGTCGCCGCCGTCGTTTCGGTGGGCAACCTCCTCAACCTCAGGGAATCCGGGCACGATCCGGTGCGTCCGGTCGCCGCCGTGGGACGCATGGTGCGGGATCTGCGCGCGCTGTGGACCGGTGAGCCCGTCCACAGCGAAGCGCCGTCCTATCGCCTGGAAGGGGCCTACATGCATTTCGCCCCGTCGGCCCCACCCCCCATCTACGTCGCCTCGACCGGTCCGCAGGTGCTCCGCCTTTCCGGGCGGATCGCCGACGGGGTGCTGTTGTCGGGCGGGCTCACGCTGGAATCGACCCGCCGTTGCCTCGCCTTCGCGGAAGAGGGCGTGCAGGCGGCGGAACGGGACCCGGCGTCGCTCCGCCGCGCCAGCCTGATTTATTTCTCGGTCTCGCCCGACGGCAGGGCGGCGGTGGACGATCTCAAGACCAAGCTCGCCTATCTGTTCCGCAGCGCGCGCCACGCCGACAACATCGCCACCGCCGGACTTCCGATCGACCACGCGGCCATCATGGAGGCGGTCGGGAGACGGGACCTCGCGGGGGCCGCGGCGACGATCCCGGACGAGGCCATCGAGGCGTTCTGCGTCGGCGGCACGCCCGCCGACTGCCGCAGGCTGCTTTCCGGCTATCTGGACTCCGGAATAGAGGAGCCGATCCTCCAGATCAGCGGCACGCCGGAGAACAAGGCGCTGGCGCTCGATCTGGTGCGCGAATTCGCGTCCGCCTAACCGGCGATCAGCCCGAGCTCCCGATAGGCCGCGGCGGCGGCGGGGTGGAGCGGCACCCCGTCGACCGCGAGCCCCGCCTCGCCCTCGCGCCGCAGCGGGTCGAACAGGTTGCCGAGGCCGTCGAACAACGGGTTGAGCGCGGCCAGACGCTCGTGCCGCGTCGCCATCAGTCGGGCGAACCGGCCCACCGTGTCGTCGGGGGTGCTGGCATGGGTCGCGATCACGTTGAGCACGCCGATCTGGGCGCTGTCGCGGCCATGGCCTCTGAGCGCGCCCGCCTTCACCCGCGCCGGACGGTAAAATCCCACCCGGTCCAGCAGGCTTTCGAGCTGGCCGGCGCCGTATTCCAGCACCCGGATGTCGGCCCGTTCGGCGAGCCCGGTCATCACCTTGTTGGGGATCGGGCACTGGAACTGGGCGTCGACCTCCCCGGCGGCGAGCGCGGTCGCGCCGTCGAGGAAGTTGAGATGCACCGGCTCGAAGGTATCGAAGCCGATCTCCAGCACGGCGAACATGGTGGCTACGTGCTGCGCCATGCCGCTTCCGGCGGGTCCGATGGAGACCCGCTTGCCGCGCAGATCGTCGACGGTCTCGATGCCGGAACCGCGAAGCGCGATGAAGAACATCGGCCCCGAATTCGCCGGCGCTGCCATCCGGATGTCGAGCGGACGGTCAAATGGCGGCTCGCCCCGCGCGGCCCGGCCGATCCAGTTGGCGGCGAGAAGGCCGAACTCGATCTGGCCGGCTTCGAGACGTTCGGCATTGCCGACGCTCGCCGTCGGCGTCGGAAAGACCTCGACGCGGTCGAACGCGCCTTCCTCCCTCGCCACCGCGCCGATCGCCTCGGCCTGGGTGTAGAACGTGCTATCGAACTCCGATGTCCCGATGGTGATCTGCATGGCCTTCCCGCGATGATGCTATCCGGTCCCCTGCCCCGCCCGCGGCATCAGACGGACCGCAGTGAAACCGAGCGCCGAAAGGATAACCGCTCCGAAGACGAAAAACGCGACCGGAAGGCCGAACCCATCGACCACGGCCCCCATGGCGACGGGAACGACGAAACCCGCGAACCGGTTCACCGTGGACCTGATGCCGACGCTGATTCCCTGCCGCTCGGCGTTCACCGAGCGCGCCAGCACATAGAGCATCAGCGGAAAGGCGATGCCCGAGGCGACGCCCCACCCGGTGGCGATGCCGAGCAGCTGCCAGAACTCGCGAAACAGCACCACGCTGGAGAGCAGCGCCGCGGCGGTGCCGATGGTGACGACCAAGAGGATGTTGTGCCGCACTTTCCGCGAGACCGGGCCGGCCGTCAGACCGGACAGCCCGGCCATGACCGAACCCACGGCGACCAGCACGCCGATCCCGGTCCCGCTGAAGTCGAGCGATTCCAGATAGACCGGATAGAACGAGTGTCTGAGCGCATGGACGCAGGTCATCAGGAACGAACACGCCACCACGAAGGCGACGGCCGGCACCCGCATGATCCTCACGGCGTCGCGGTAGTCGCCGAGCCAGGAACCGCGCGCCACGGGCTCGTCCGACCGAACGTCCCTCGGCAGGAACCCGATCACCACGAGCGTGGCGATCCCCCAGGCGCCGATGACCGAGAACGCGCCGACGGGTCCGAAGACATCCCAGGCGGTTCCGCACAGCACCGGCGCGACCAGGTTCCCGGAGGTCGAGACGAAGCTGAACCGCCCCATCAGTCCGGGATCGTCGCGGTTGATCCGCCCCATATGGGCCTGCGCCGCCATCCACACCAGCGCCTGAGCGAAGCCGGTCAGCAGCTGGAGGACGATCAGCACCGCGACCGAGGGCAGCGCCGGGTAGAGCGGAAACAGCACCGCCGTCGCGATCGCCGCCGCGGCGGCGATCCGGTTGATCCCGAGCCGGTCCATCAGCGCGCCGCCGGGGATCGACAGCACCACCGAAAGCGCCGCGCGGGCACCGAGCACGAGTCCGATCATGAACGGCGTCGCGCCGATGTCGAGCGCCCAGAGCGGCACCGCCACCGTCATCATGGGAACGAAGCCGAGACCGAAGAAACCGACCGCGAAAATCGCGGCGTGCGAACCGGAAATCCGCAAGGCCGCGATCAGCCCGGCTTGTCGTCGGCCGCAAGCAACAATCGCCGCTGCACCGGGAACAGCGCGATATCGAAGCGTTCCGCGAAAAGCCCCCAGAGACCCTTGGGCGCCTTGAGCATGACCACGACGGCGGTCACCCCGAGCAGGATCAGGTACCAGGTCCCGTAGGGCGCGAGCGGTTCGCGCAGCAGGAAGAAGATCAGCGTGCCGACGATCGGCCCCTCGATCGACCCGATCCCGCCGATCACCACGATGAAGATGATGGTGACGGTCCAGTTGATGTCGAAGGCGGCGCTCGGCGTGATTCGTATCTTGGTGATGTAAATCAGCGCGCCGATGGCCGAGGTGCCGAAAGCGGCCAGGATGTACACCAGCAGCTTGGCGCGGAAATTGTCGACGCCGAGGCTGCGCGACGCCTCCTCCGAATCGCGAATCGCGGTGAGCGCAAGGCCGTAGCGTGATCGCAGCAGCAGATAGATGCCCACGATCACAGCGACCACGAGGACGAGGGCAAGCCAGTAGATCGTGGCATCGCGGTCGGCCCGGGACGCGGCGATGGACTTGATCGCGGCGATCGGCAGGCTCATCCCCGACCCGCCGCCGAGCGCCTTCACCTGCGCGAAGCCGAGCAGGAACACCTCGGCGACCACCCAGGTGCCGATGGCGAAGTAATGGCCCCGGAGCCGGAACACGATGAAGGCGATCGGGAGCGAGATCAGCGCCCCGATGACGCCTGCCATCGGCACCGTCCATATCGTGCCGATATCGAGGAAGATGACGAGGATGAACAGCAGGTAGCCGCCGAGCCCGACGAACGCCTGCTGACCCACCGAGACCAGCCCGCCATATCCCGCGAGCAGGTTCCAGAGCTGCGCCAATGCGAGGATGTAGAAGATCTCGACGAGGAGGCGCATCGATGCCCGGTCGCCCCACCACGGCACCGTCAGCAGCACCAGCACGAGCGCCGCGCCGACCGCCATGCCGGCCCGGCTCGCCCGGGTGGAATGGACGACCCGGCTAGTCATCCCGCGTCCTCGGGAACAACCCGTTGGGACGCAACACCAGGATGACCAGGAACGCGACGTGGCCGGCCAGGATCTGCCATCCGGGATCGATCTTGGCGCCGATATTCTGCGCCACGCCGAGGATGACCCCGCCGGCGAGCGTGCCCCACATCGAGCCCAGCCCGCCGATGATCACCGCCTCGAAGGCGAACAGGAGCCGCGACGGCCCGAGCGCGGGATCGAAATTGGTCCGGATGCCGATGAAGATGCCGGCGATCGCCACCAGCACCAGGGAAACCGCCATGGCGAGGCCGAAAACGTGCTTCTGGTCGATCCCCATCAGCCGGGCGGTCGAAGGATCGTCGGAGGTGGCGCGGAACGCGCGCCCGAGACGGGTCCGGCTGAAACCGATCTGGAGCGCGGCGATGAGCGCGACCGCGATGACGAAGACGATCAGCGGCAGGGTGCCGATCTCGATCCCCTCGGCGAGCCTGATGCTGGCGGTCTCGATCGGACCCGCCTTCAGCCGTTGCGAGTCGGCCGAAAATATCTCCAGCAGGAGGTTCTGGATGACGATCGAGATGCCGAAGGTCACCAGGAGGGGCGGCAGAAGATCGTCGCCCAGCGTGTAGTTGAGAACGCCGCGTTGCAGCACGTAGCCGAAGAAGAACATGAAGGGCAGCACGGCGATCATGCTGACGAACGGGTCGACCCCGGCGGTCTCGATCACCACCATGGCGACGAAGGCGGCGAGCACGATCAGGTCGCCATGGGCGATGTTCACCAGCCGCATCACGCCGAAGATGATCGCGAGCCCGGCGGCGAAGAGCGCGTAGAGCCCCCCGGTGAGCACGCCCTGGACGATGCTGTTGATCCACTCGATCACGATCAGGTACCGAAATACGCCGCCGCGATCCGGTCGCGGGTCAGATCCCCGGGTGCGCCGGTGAGCGCGAGGCGGCCTTCCTGGAGGCAGTACACCCGGTCGGCCACCTCGAGCGCGCGGTTGATGTCCTGCTCGACCACCACCATGGCGGTGCCCTCGGCCTTGATGACCGGCAGCACCTCGTAGATCTCCCTGACCACCACCGGCGCGAGGCCGAGCGACAGCTCGTCGAACAGGATCAGGTCGGGGTTCGACATCAGGGCGCGGCCGATCGCGGTCATCTGCTGTTCGCCGCCGCTGAGCGCGGTGCCGGGAACCGCGCGCCGGTTGCGCAGCGCCGGGAACAGCTCGTAGACGCGCTCCAGCGACCAGCTTCCCGGCCGGCCGCTGTATCCGCCGATGATCAGGTTTTCCTCGACGCTCAGGCTGGGGAACAGGCGACGGCCTTCCGGCACCATGGCGACGCCGAGCGCGACGATGTCCGCGGCCTCGCGCGACTGGATGCTCTCGCCGCGATAGGTCAGCACCTCGCTGTTCGCATCCACCATGCCGGTGATCGCCCGGAGCAGCGTCGTCTTGCCCGCTCCGTTGGCGCCGATGGCGGCCACGGTCTCATGCTCCTGGAGTTCGAAATCGAAACCGAAGAGGGCCTGGAAATCGCCGTAGAACGCGTCGAGATTGCGGATCTCCAGGAGGCTCATTCGACGGCGATCCCGAGATAGACCTCGCGCACCGCCGGGTTGTCGATCACCGCTTGCGGATCGCCCTCGTCGAGCTTGCGGCCGAAGTCGATGACCACCAGCCGGTCCACCACCGACATCAGCGCATGCACGATGTGCTCGACCCAGACGATGGAGACGCCCCGGCTTCTGATCTCGCCGATGGTGTCGACGAGCTCCCGAATCTCGTGCTCGGTAAGCCCCCCGGCGATCTCGTCGAGCAGGAGCACGCGCGGCCGGGTCGCGAGCGCCCGGGCGAGTTCTAGGCGCTTGCGCTCCAGCAGGGTCAGCGAGCCGGCCAGCGCATTCGCCTTGGGCGCGAGCCCGGTCCGCTCCAGCACCTCGACGCAGTGATCGTAGGACGCCGCCTCCGATTGGCCCGCGCCGAACGCGCCGCCGACCAGCAGGTTCTCGAACACCGTCATCCCCCCGAAGGGGTGCGGGATCTGGTAGGAACGTCCGATCCCGGCGCGGCTTCGGAGATGGGCCGGCAGGCGGGTGATGTCCTCCCCGTCGAAGACGATCCTGCCGTCGTCCGGCGGCAGGCTGCCGGTGATCAGGTTGAACAGCGTGCTCTTGCCCGCCCCGTTGGGGCCGATGATGCCGAGCGCCTCGCCGTCCTCCACCGCCATGTCGAACGAGTCGACCACCAGCAGCGAGCCGAAGCTCTTGGACAGGTTCTCGACCGACAGGATCGCGGTCATCGAAGCGCCCGTCCCTCGATACGGCCCTTCGGGCCTACTCGGGATGAGGGAATTCTGTGCCGTTCCCACTCTTCCCTCACCCTGAGTAGCCGCGAAGCGGCGTATCGAAGGGCCGGAGAACTCTAGCTCAGCGACTCGAGCTTTCCGGTCAGCGGGATTTCCGGCGCCCGCTTGTTATGCACGAGGTCGAGCTCGTACTTGAACTTCTTGCCGCGCTTCCACTGGCCGCCGACCAGCGGCGTGCGGCAGGCGTTCTTCACCGGGTTCCGCGCGTCGCCGAATTTCCACGAGACCGGCCCGACGATCGATTCGTAGTCGGTGTTCTCGATCGCGTTCAGAATGGCGTTCGGATCGCCCGGATCGCCGCAGCGTTTCAGCACGTCGATCGCCACCTCGATATTGGCGTGCTTGAAGCCCAGCGGCTGGGTCCATTGCCGCCCCGTCTTGGCGGTATAGGCATCGGCGAACTGGCGCGACGACTGGCCGGTCAGGTTCGACTTGAACGGGTGCGAGGACGACCACCATACCTCGGTGGTCAGCCCGTGCCCGCGATCGCCGAGCGCGGCCACCGCCGGCGGGAACAGGAGCGCCTTGGCCATGGTGCCGGCCTTGAGCTGCTTGATCAGCCCCTGCTGCGCCGCCTGGGTCCAGAAGGTCGTGAAGTCGGGCGGCGTCGCGATGCCGGTAAGGATCTCCACGCCCTGCTTCTTGAACTCGGCGATCTGGGCGGTGAAATCGGGGCTTCCCATGGTGAACAGCGGCGGCTGGATATACTCGAACCCGCGCGCCTCCATCGGCGGCCGGAAGCCGCGCTTGGGATCGCCGCCGTTCACCCCGTCCTCGCTGTTCTCGATCAGGCTGCCGATCTTCTTGTTGGTGCCGAGCGCGTCCCACATGTCCATGAAGATGCTGAACATGTCCTCGAAGCCCCAGAAGAAGTGGTAGGTCCACTTGAACGGCTTGTCGGGCGTCGCGCCCCGGCCGAAATAGACGATCTGCCACGGCGTGTCGGCGGTTACGCAGGGCACCTCGTTGGCCTCGGACTGGTCGGAGACCGGGTTGACAGTGGTGCCGCTCGACGAGCCGATCATCAGATTGACCTCGTGCTTGAGGATCAGCTCGGCGGCCACCTCGGCGGCGCGGTTGGGGTTGGACTGCGAATCGCGCGAGATGATCTCGACCGGGTACTTCTTCTTGCCGATCGTGATCCCGTCGCCGATCGCCGCGCGCGCATCGGCGAGCACGAAGCGGTCGGCCTCGCCGAAGGCGGCGAGCGGCCCCGATTGCGGGCTGACGAAGCCGATCTTCACCGTCCTCGCGGCGTGGATGGCGGGCGCCGGGAAGCTCGACGCGGCGGCCGCGGCGAGCACGCCGCCGCCGTATTTGAGGGCGCGCCTGCGATCGATCGTCGGCAGGCTTCCCTTTGGTTTCGTGGTCATTTCAGCTCTCCCCTGTATTTTCGACGAAGCATAAGCTTCGACCGACAAACGATTGATTTATCGTAAACTCTACCAAATTCCTAAACGATATCGGTGTTGGGCTCCAGCCCCAGCAAGACCCGTCCGTAGAGCTCGGCGCTCGCCTCGGGCAACAGCAGCCCGTGCATGTTGATCGCGTGCAGGTCGCGCCACGCCCGCTGTAGCGGGCTGCGCAGCGCGAGGCTGGAACCGCCGGCCATCAGGAACAGCTTCTCCGCCCCGTCGAGCGCGAACCTCACCCCCTGCGAGCAATCCATGCGGATACGGGCGCGCATCTCCATCGACATCGGCGTGCCGGACCGCGCGTGGGAATCGATGTCGTCAGCCACGCGGTAAAGCATCAGGTGCGCCGCGTCGATCAGCGACGCCGCCTCGCCGAGCTTGATGTGGGTCGCCGACCATTCGGAGTGGATATGCGGCGTGTAGGCCACCGGCTTGGCCTGGACCGAGCCGCGGAATTCGGCGAGCGCGGAGCGGGCGAGGCCGAGCGCCGCGCCGCAGATGCAGAGCGCCAGCACCGGCACCGCCTCGGCCTTGTGCAGCCAGCCGTCGTAACCCTCTTCCATGCCGGGCGTCTTGCCCTCGATCAGGGCGGGGATCGACAGCCGCCGGTGCGCCGGCACGGTGAGCCCGTCCACCTGGATCGAGCAGCTCCCGGTGCCCGAAAGCCCCACCACGAACCAGTCGTCCTTGATCTCGACATCGCCCTGGGGCACCAGGAAATCGGCGGCATCGACGACCTCGCCCGAGCCGTCGATCACCTCGGCGCCGAGCAGCAGCCACGAGGCGTGCTCGCAACCCGAGCCGAACGGCCAGAAGCCGCTCAGCTCGCACGACCCATCGCCGTTCAGGACGGCCTTGCCGCGCGGTCCGGTCACCGCGGAGACCATCGTGTCGGGGTCGCCGCCGTAAACCTCCTCGCGCGCTTGGCCGGGGAAATGCGCCATCATCCAGCTATGGGCGTGCATGACGCCGAGCACCCAGGCGGTGGACGAACACCCTTCGGCGATCGCCGAGATCACGTCGAGATGGCCGCGCATCGACAGTTCGTGCCCACCGCAGTTGCGCGCCTGGATGACCCGGAGCAGGCCGGACTCGCGGATCCGGGCCATGTTCTCGGTGGGGACGCGGCGGTCGCTCTCGGCCTGGGCGACCCGCGCCCTGAATTCCTCGGCGGCGGCCACGGCGCGCTGTCTCAGTTCCGCGACCGTTCCCGAAAGATCGTCGCCGACCGCCGCCATCGCCGCTTCTCCCAACCGTTCCCCGCCCATTTTGCATAGCACGGGACCTGATGGCCACCAAGCGCGGCGTCGGCGTATATCATTCATCAAGACATTGTCGCGCGTGGTCGCCGCGATCAAGAAGGAGACGACAGGATCATGACGGACGAACGCACCGGGCTCGGGCGCGAGATTGAAACGGCGCTCGGGGAAGTCCTCGCCCATGTCCGCGGCGAGACGAGCCTGTCTTGCCGGATCGTCGACGATCCCGCCGCCGAACGGATCGTGGCGCTTCGCAAGCGGTTGCGGCTGAGCCGGCAGAAATTCGCGGACCGCTTCGGTCTCGACGTACGCGCTCTTCAGGAGTGGGAACAGGGGCGTCGCGTCCCCGACCGCGCGGCCCGCGTGTTGCTGACGGTCATCGATCGGGATCCGGAGGCCGTGATCAAGGCGCTCCGCGGGGACCTGTCACCCGCGCCCTGAAAGACCCGCAGGGGCGGGGAGTTGCCGCTCAGCCGCCGGCTGTCTCCAGACTCGCCGCGGCGGCGCCGACGGCGGCTCCCTTGGTCTCCCATTCCTCGGCGCCGGCGTCGCGGCGGAACTGGCGGCGGGCCGCGTGCTCGGCGGGTTTCGCCGCCTCGCGCAACTCCTCGATCGCCTGGCGGTCGCGGGCGAACTGGCGGAAGGCGGCGAACTTGGCGGACAAATACTGGTCCGGCCAGGGCACCGGGTCCCAGCCGTACCAGGCCGCCGCCTGCTGGGTGAAGTTGGGGTTGTAGAGATGGGTGCGGGCGAGCGCGACCAGGTCGGCGCGCCCGGCGGCGACGATGGTGTTCACCTGATCCCAGGTGAAGATGTTGCCCGCGACCAGCGTCGGCACGCCCGCCTCGATCCGCACCTGCTCCGAGAACGGGGTCTGGAACATGCGCCCGTAGACCGGCTGCTCCTCGGACGCGGTCTGGCCGGTCGAGACGTTGATCAGGTCGACGCCGTGGGCGGCGAACGCCTTCGAGATCGCCACCGCGTCGTCGCCCTCGTTGCCGCCCGGCACCCAGTCATGCGCCGAGATACGGATCGAGATCGGCCGGTCGGCGGGCCAGGCCGCCCGCACCGCGTCGAATACCTCGAGCGGGTAGCGGAGCCGGTTCTCCGGGCTGCCGCCGTATTCGTCGGTCCGCCGGTTGGTGGCGGGCGAGAGGAACCCGCCCAGCAGGTATCCGTGCGCGCAGTGGAGCTCGGCCATGTCGAAACCGGCCCGCGCGGCGCGCTGGAAGGCGGCGACGAAGTCGGCCTTCACCCGGTCCATGTCGGCGCGGTCCATCTCGCGCGGAACCGCCGAATTGGGCAGATAGGGGAGCGGCGACGGGGCGACGATCTCCCACGCGCCCTCCTCCAGCGGCTGGTCGATGCCCTCCCAGGCGAGCTTCGTCGCGCCCTTCCGGCCGGCATGGCCGATCTGCATGCAGAGCTTCGCCGCCGTGTAGTCGTGCACGAAATCGGCGATCCGCTTCCACGCCGCCTCCTGTTCGTCGTTCCAGATGCCCGCGCAGCCCGGCGTGATCCGCGCATCGGGGGCGATGCAGGCCATCTCGGTATAGACCAGACCGGCACCGCCCAGCGCCCGGCTCGTGAGATGGACGTAGTGCCATTCCCCCGGCACGCCGTCCTCGGCGCAGTACTGGCACATCGGGGCGACGACGACGCGGTTCTGAAGCCGCATCTTGCCGATCGTGAAGGGGGTGAACATGGGCGGCGGCGGGGTTTCCGCCACTTCCGGCAGGTTCTCGCGTTCGGCGACCCCGGCGGCGAAGTCGCGGTCGATGCCGGCGATGAAATCCGCGTCGCGGGTGCGCAGGTTGTCGTAGGTGATCGCCTTGGAACGCGACAGGAGGCTGAAGGCGAACTGGCTGGGCGGCATGTCCCAGTAACGCTCGACATGCTCGAACCAGGCGAGCGAAACCTCGGCCGCGTGTTGCAGGCGCCCCACCTCGTCGCGCCGGTTGACGTCGTAGGCGGCGAGCGCGTCGGCGACGTCGTCGTGCGCGCGGAACTCCTCGAAGAGCGCGATCGCGTCCTCCATCGCGAGCTTGGTGCCCGAGCCGATCGAGAAATGCGCGGTGTGGGCGGCATCGCCCATGATCACCATGTTGTCGCGCACCCAGGTCTCGCATCGGATCGTCGGAAAGTTGCGCCAGAACGAGCGGTTGACGATCACCGGATGGCCGTCGAGCAGGTCTTCGTAAAGCGCGCTCACATAGGCGACGGTCGCCTCCTCGTCCTCGTCCTCCAGACCGGCGCGGGCGAAGGTCTCCGCCGTGGTCTCCACGATCCAGGTGCTCATGCCCGAATCGTACTGGTAGGCGTGCAGGTTCCAGATTCCGGCGTCGTTCTCGCGGAAGTCGAAGGTGAAGGCGGGCAGCGGGCGCGTGCTGCCGAGCCACACGAACTTGTTGGGCCGCCAGTCGTAGCTCGGCCGGAAGCTGTCGGCATCGTCCTCGCGGACCCAGCTGTTGATCCCGTTGCAGGCGATCGTGAGGTCGGCGCCGGGGAGATCGTCGAGCGAGCGGATCTCGCGCTGGAACTCCATGCGCACGCCGAGCGCGTGGCAGCGCTCCTGGAGGAGGAGAAGGAGCGTCTTGCGCGACATGCCGCAGAACCCGTGTCCGCCCGATGTGATCCGCCGGCCCTTGAAGAAGATGTCGATGTCGTCCCAATAGGCGAATTCGGACCGGATGGCGTCGTAGCTCGCCGCGTCGTAGTCGCGGAAATGACCCAGGGTCTCGGCCGAGAACACCACCCCGAAGCCGAACGTGTCGTCGTGTCGGTTCTGCTCGTAGATGGTGATCTCGTGGCCGGGGTCGCGCGCCTTCATCAGGAGCGAGAAATAGAGCCCGGCCGGTCCGCCGCCGATCACCTCGATCTTCATCGCCACGCCCTCTTCGATCCCGTCCGGTTCCCTCGATATTGCTTTAAACCTAAACTAAATATCGGGTGAGGGCAATTTATTTGAAGGTTAAAAGATACGCGGCGCGCTCAACCGTTACAGCCTGTCCGTTTCAGATTGAAGCGCTCCCCGTCTTGCCTGAATCCTTTCCGTCATGCCCGGACTTGTTCCGGGCATCCACGTCCTTCCGCCGCCTCGCCCGCTCCCCGCTCGCACTGCGATGCCGCAAGACGTGGATGCCCGGAACAAGTCCGGGCATGACGAAGTGGGAGGCCGGGATGGCGATGTAAGGCAGGACCCCGGTCGAAGAGACCGTGCGCCGCCCCGCCCCTCCACGTCATGGTCGGCGGAGGCCGACCATCCACGAGTTTTTACGGCGTTGAAAACAAAAACAAAACGTGGATGGTCGGCCTCCGCCGACCATGACGGAAGAGGCAGGGGAGCGATGCTTCCACCCCTATCGAATACGCTCCGGCACGGATCTCCCGGCGGTCGAGATCCAAAGCTGTCACCCCGGAACAAGTCCGGGCATGACGGCGGGAGGGGTGCCGGGGCGAGGACCGCCGCGGTTCGAACAAAAGCGAATACGCCGTAGGCGCCGTTGATCGAAGGGGCGGATTCGTTACCCTTCGCGGCGACCGCGTATTTCCAATCCGGGACCGCCAACGGTGAATTCCGAATCCCTGTTCCTGTCCGGCGGGCCGTCCTCCCCGTCCGGCACCGGCGTTTTCCCGTCCCAGACCATCGCGGCGCTGATCCGCGACCGGACGATCTCCGCGACCCGCGAGTTCTCCGCCGACATGATCCAGCCCGCGAGCCTCGATCTGCGCCTCGGGCAGGTGGCCTACCGGGTGCAGGCGAGCTTCCTCCCGGGGCCCGCCGCCTCGGTCGAGGAGAAGATCGACGCGCTCGGCATGCACGAGATCGACCTCGAGGGCGGCGCGGTGCTGGAGCGCGGCTGCGTCTATATCGTGCCCCTCCTCGAACACCTCGCGCTCGACAACCGGATCGCGGCATTCGCCAACCCGAGGAGCTCGACCGGCCGGCTCGACGTGTTCACCCGGCTGATCACCGACCGGTCCAGCCGCTTCGATGCCGTCGCGCGCGGCTACCAGGGCCGGCTCTACGCCGAGGTTTCGCCGCGCACCTTCTCGATCCTGGTGCGGACCGGAAGCCGCCTGAGCCAGCTCCGCCTGCATCGCGGCACCCCTTCCGTCCCGGCGAACCGCCTGCGCCAATTGCAGGACGAGATCGGCCTGGTCGACCCCGAGATGGGCGGCGGCGCGTCGCAGCGGGACGGCGGGCTGCCGCTCCGCCTCGACCTCGAAGGCGACGGCGCCGACAGCCTGATCGGCTACCGCGCCAAGCACCATACCGGGATCGTCGACATCGACCGGGTCGCGCAATACGACGCGGCGGATTTCTGGGAGCCGATCCACGGCCGGAAGGGGCGCGGCATCATCCTCAACCCGGACGACTTCTACGTTCTGTCGACCCGGGAAGCGATCGTCGTGCCGCCCGACCACGCGGCCGAGATGATCGCCTACGACACAGAGGTGGGGGAATTCCGCGTCCATTACGCCGGCTTCTTCGACCCCGGCTTCGGCTGGGCAGAGGCCGGCGGCGGCGGCAGCCGCGCGGTGCTGGAAGTCCGCAGCCACGACGTGCCGTTCCTGCTGGAGCACGAGCAAGTCATCGGCGGGCTGCGCTATCTGCGGCTGACCGATACCTCGGACAAGGTCTACGGCCGCGACATCGGCTCCGCCTATCAGGGCCAGCGGCTGCAACTCTCCAAGCATTTCAGGACGTAGCCATCGAACCGCCCCTCTTGCACCTGCTCCTCGGCGGCGCGCTTCCGGCCAAGCGTGGTTGCGACCCGGCCAATGCGTGTAGCATGATGCCTTCGACATCCGACATTCCGGGGGAGAAAACGCATGGCCGTTCGCAGACAGGGAATCGCTTCCGCCGTTGTTTTCGGAATGCTGGCTTTCGCCGTGCCGGCGTCGTCGGGCGCGGCGACGTTCGATGTTTCGGTATGGCATTCGGAACGTTTCGCGTGGGCCCACGCGCTCAAGTTCTGGATGGACGAGACCAAGAAGAAGACGGAAGGACGGGTGGAATTCCGCCCCTTCTATTCGGGCGCGCTGGGAAAGATCACCGAGACCTTCAAGGCGGTGCGCAGCGGCGCGGTCCATTTCGGCACCACCGCGGCCGGCGTCGAGTCCAGCAGAATCCCGGCGCTCTCCTATGTCGAGGGCGAGGCTGGGATGCCCAACCACGCCGACGCGTGGCTCAAGGTCGCCGGGCAGCTGAGACCAATCCTCGACCGGCTGTTCGATGCCCAGGGCGTGAAGTATCTGTGGATGCAGCCGTCGTTCGGCGGCACCGTCAATTGCCGCGAGCGCCTGCTCAAGAAACCGGCCGACTGGAAGAACCTGCGGGTCCGCACCGCCGGGCGCTGGCAGGTGGAACAGATCAAGGCGCTCGGCGCCAACCCGGTGGCCACCGACCCGGCCGAACAATACGTGGCGCTGCAAAACGGCACGCTCGACTGCGTGCTCAGCAACCACGAGATCACCTTCGCCTTCAAGCTCTACGAGGTGGCGCCCAAGATCGTCAATCTGGGGGTGCCGGTGAACGTGCTGATCTACATCGCGAACAAGCGGGTGTGGGGCAGCATTTCGGCCGCGGACAGGGCGACGGTCGAGAAGCTGGCCGTGGCGGCCGAGGGCGTGGCGGCCCGTTATCTGGATCCGCTTCAGCCGGACTTGCGCGGCAAGATCAAGCAGGCCGGCGGCGATGTCTATTCGCTCAACGACGCCGAAAAGGCGGCCTTCGTGAACGCGATCCGGCCGGTCTTCGACAAGATGGACGGCGTATCGGGAGCCGACGGCAAGCTGGTCCGGAAAATACTTGAGCCGCACTGGTAGGACGTCCGAAGCGACGACCGTGCCCGGGCCGGGCCTGCCCGGCACCGAGCCCGCGTGGCTCGCGGCGGCGGCCCGGTTCACCCGCCGGGTCAACGCCGTGTTCCTGGCGATCAGCGGCGGCCTCGCCGCCGCGATCATGATCGTGATCCTGCAGGACGTGGTACGCCGCTACGCTTTCAACGACCCGAGCGCCTGGGTCCTCGACATCTGCTCCTTCATGCTGGTCTACCTGTTCTTCCTCGCGCTGGCGCCGGCGCTGGAAGCGGGCAGCCACGTCTCCGTCGATCTGTTCAGCCGGGCCTTCCCGCCCCGCTTCCGGCGCCGCGTCCTGCTGCTCGGCGCGGTGCTCACCGTCGCTTTCGGCGCGATCCTTTGCGTGATGCTGCTGAACGATACGCTGGAAGCCTTTGCCGACGACAACCCGTTTCCGGCGTCCACCATCCCGATGAAAATGAAATACATCTGGGTCGTCGGGCCGGTCGGCGTCGCCCAATTCGTGCTGACCGCGCTGGTGCTGCTCGCATCGGGCGTCCGGGACAGGGGCGATTGACCCGTGGAGGCCTTCGTCAGCTTCCTGGTCTTCGCGCTGGCGCTGCTGGCGTTTCTCGCGACCGGCGTTCCCGTGGCCGTCGCGACCGGGCTGATCGGGCTGATCGGCACCTGGCTGTTCGTGTCCTCCTTCGCGATCGGGCATATCGCGACCGTCGCCTTCTCGACCTCGAGCTACTTCATCCTCACCGTGGTGCCGCTGTTCATCATGATGGGCGAGGCGCTGGCGGTGACCGGGATCGGCCGGGACCTGTTCCGCGCCGCCCAGCTGTGGCTCTACCGGATTCCGGGTTCGCTGGCCGTCGGCACGATTTTCGCCTGCACGGGGTTTTCGGCGGTGTGCGGGTCGAGCCCGGTGACGTCGGCCACCATCGGCGCGATGGCGGTTCCGGAGATGGTCCGGCACGGCTACGACCGGCGCCTCGCCTTCGGCGTGACCGCGGCCGGCGGAACGCTCGGAATCCTGATCCCGCCCTCCATCGCGATGATCCTCTACGGGGTGATCACGGAGACCTCGATCGGCGATCTGTTCATCGCCGGTTTGCTGCCGGGCGTCCTGATCGCCGGGCTGCTCTCGGTCACCGTGGTGTCCCTGGTCCTGATCCGTCCGGGGCTGGCGCCGAGATATACGGCGAAGGCGCCGCTCGCGGAGCGGCTGCAATCCCTGAAGGTGGTATTTCCCGTCCTCGCGCTCTCCTTCATGGTCCTGGGGTCGATCTATTTCGGTGTCGCCACTCCCACCGAAGCGGGCGCGGTGGGCGCGGCCGGGGCGCTTGCCATCGCGGCGCTCTCCGGCAAGCTCGACCGCGAGATCGTGGGCCGCATCCTCGGCAATACGGTGCGCACCACGGCGATGTTCATGCTGCTGTTGATCGGCGGGCTGTTCAGCGCCTTCATGCTGACCCGCCTCGGGGTCCCCCAGGGCATGGCGAAAGCCCTGATCGCGCTCGAACTGCCGTCCTGGCTGATCGTGATCCTGATCAACCTGCTGCTGATGGCGCTCGGGATGTTCATGGACCCGATGAGCGTGCTGGTGATCATCGTGCCGGTATTCTTTCCGGCGATTCTGGCGATGGGCTACGATCCGGTCTGGTTCGGGATTCTGGTGACCATCAATATCGAGATTGCCGCGATATCGCCGCCCATCGGCTTCAACCTGTTCGTCCTCAAATCCGTGGTTCCCGACGCGGAGCTGTCCGAGGTCATCAACGGCTCGCTGATCTTCATCGTGCCCCTGGCCGCGGGCATCCTGCTGCTGATCCTGTTTCCCGACATCGCGACCTGGCTGCCGGCGCTGGCGAAGTGACCCGCGAGGTCCCCGTTACCCGGCGCCGCGGGCCAGGAACAACAGCCGCATCGCCACCGCCGAGACGGCGAAGCAGACCACGAGGAACGGTCCGGCGGGGAGATCCGCCGCGGTCGATATCAGCACCGCCGCCACCACCGCCGCCGTGCCGCTCGCGAAGGCCCGCCAGAGGACGTACCCCCCGTCGGCGCGCGCGGCGAGCGCGGGCAGGATAAGGCTCGCGAACACGACATAGACGCCGACGAGCTGGACCGACGCGGTGATCGCGAGGGCGAACAGCACGAAGAAGCCGGCGCCGCTTCGGGCGCGCGGCACGCCGAGCCAGACCAGGACGACCAGGCCGAACACCGGCAGGAACGAGGCGATGTCGCCCCACGTGACGAACAGGATCTGGCCCGAAAGCAGGTGCCGGAGCTCTTCGCCTCCGTGCGGGTCGTCGGCGAGCGCCAGCAGGGCCACCGACGCGGCGAGAATGAAGGAGCTCCCGATCACCGCTTCCTGTTCCTCCGGCACCGTGCGCTCGATCCAGCGAAAGAACAGGGCGACCAGGATTCCCGTGCCGAAGGATGCGAATTGGCGGACGGGCCACGACGGTTCGTCGAAGAAAAGGGCGAGCAGGACGATCGCCAGGCCGACGATCTGCGCCGTTGCCAGGTCGATGAAGACGATGCCCCGCTTCAGGACCTCGATCCCGAGCGGGGCATGGACCGCGGTGACGATCAGCCCGACGACGAAGGCGGGGCCGACGATCCGGAGCAACTCAAGATCGATCGTGGGCCTTCTCCAGCAGGGCGAGCGTCACGTCGAACAACGCGAAGAGGTCGCCGACATCCTCTTCCCCGCCCACCGTATAGGGGAGTTCGACGACGGGAAGGCCGGTGCGCTCCGACAGCCAGTCCACCGCGTCCCTCGGCTCGTACGGCGCGTGCAGGATCGCCACCGCGCCTGTCTTGCGCACCCGTTCGACGACGCTTCGCAGGTGGGAAGCCGTCGGCGGAACGCCCGGAACGCGTTCCAGCGTGGCGACCCGCTCCAGGCCGGCCCAGCGGACCAGATAGACCCACGTGGCGTGGTGGACGACGATCTTCATGCCGCGAAGCTTCCCGGCGCGCTCGCGCCAGCGCTCGCTCGCGGCGCTCCAGCGCGCCTGGAAGTTCTCCAGCCGGGCGCGGTACGCCGCTGCGTTTTCGGGATCGACGCGCGTCAGCCGCCGGGTCAGCTCGACCGCGAGAAGCGCGATGTTGCGCGGATCGAGGTGCACGTGCGGATTGCCGCTCGGGTGGATGTCGCCGAGGCTGCGGTCGACCTTCTCCGGCCGTTCCAGGACCTCGACATGCTCGGCCGCCATGATGTTTCCCGGCTGGCCGGGTTGTACCTGGTGCCCGGCGCCGCGGTCCATCAGCACCGGCAGCCAGCCGACCTCCAGCTCCGCGCCGGAGCAGAAAACGATGCCGGCGCGCCGCACCTGCGCGATCAGGCTGGGACGCGCGCGGAGGAAGTGGGGGTCCTGGTGCGCATGGGTGGCCGAGAAGACCGTGACGTCATCGCCGCCGATCTCGCTGGCCAGCGCAGCCCATTCCGGCTCGCAGGCGAAGACGTTGACATCGGCCGCCGCGGTCGCCGGCGCGAACGCCGCGAGACCGGCGACCAGCACCGGCGCCAGCCGTTTCCGTATTGTCGCCATCGCTCAGAAACTATGCGCGGCGTGGGCGCCGAGGCTCATCACGTATTGCAGGATGATCTGGCTGTCCGGCTCGTCGCGGTCGAGCACTTCGCGGTTGTATTGCAGCCGGATGCGCCCGAACTCGCTGTTGGTCCAGTCGGTCATCAGCGCGAACGCATAGGGATCGTGCTTGATGTCCGAATCGTCGGGCGGCGTGAGTCGCGAATATCGGGCGCCGATCCGCCACTGCGGCGTGGGCTTGTAGACCCCCTGCAAGTACCAGCCGTGCGCGGTGCCGTCCAGCTCCTCGGCTTCGGTATGCTCATGCAAGTGCACCACCTGTCCGCCGTTCTCGTCTTCTATCTCCAGCTCTTCCTCCGTCAACGCATAGGTGCCCTTTTCCTTGCGCCAGAAATACTCGCCCTGAAGGATCAGCTCGCTCTCCCGCGCGTTGCCGGTGGGCGCCACCGCAAAGCGGAAGTCGACGGCGTAGAGCCGCGTGTCGCCGGTGAACGCCCCCTCCGAGAAGAATTCGGCGTGGTCGTGGTGGTGTTCTTCGTCCCCGTTTTCTCCGGCATGTTCTTCTTCGTGTTCTTCTTCGTGCTCGTGTTCGTGCTCGTGCGCGACGCCGGTGCGGCCTCTCGATTTGCCATCGAGCACGTACCCACCGATCCGCACCGCCGCGTCGCGGCCCATATCCCAGCCGATCCGGGTGTAGAGGGACTTCGCCCGCATCCCGTTGTCGGAGCCGCCGAACGGCATGTCGTCGCCCCGGAAGAGGCCGGCGCCGACCTCGCTGTAGAACTCGGTCGGCAGCACGACGGAAAACTCGACGCCGTCGTCGTTGTACGCGTTGTCGAGAAACGCCCGGTAGGGCAGCGGCCGGTCGACGAAATCGTCGCCATGCGCGTGCAGCTCGTTCAGATAGCCGAACGTCCACAGCGCCCGCCCGGCTTTGAGCCGCATGCCTCCGGGCAGCCCGGTGCCGGGCAGGGTCTGGACATAGGCTTCCTCGAGCTCGACTTCCGTCGCCTCGCCCGGATGGGCGCCGAGGCCGAGCGTGAGACCGCCGCGGAACTTGTCGTCGATATTGGCGGACGCCGTCACTTCGCTGTGGCCGAGCGAAAGGCCTTCGGGCGCGCGCTCGGACTCATGGCCTCCCGGAAACCCGGGAATCGCCGACTCATCGGCGGAGTAGTTGCCGTATCTGCCGTCGAGGACGATGCCGATCGCGGGGTTGAACGCGTTGTCCCCCGCCGGCCTGGCGCGCGAGGCCGGAGTAGCGGGCTTCGCTTCGGCGCGCGCGGCTCGTTCCTTGAGCGTCGAGAGCTGCGACTCCAGGGCCCGGAGGCGCGCTTCGTAATCCTGCTTGAGAGCCTCGATCTGCGCCGCCAGAGCCTCCGGGCTCGGCGGCGGCTTCGATTGGGCGTCGGATTGCGTCGGTACGAACGCGACCGACAGCGCCATCGCGGCAAGCCCCAAAATCCTGATTTTCCTGCGCATCGACCCGGCCTCCATGCGACTATCTTTCCGGAGACCCGCGCCGCGCCATGGCGCATGCGTGTCCCGCGAGGAGTAATAGTATAACATTTCTTTCTTGCCATTCAAGCGCGACCGCCCATCCGCCTCGCCCCGCGCCGCGCGGTGTTGTAGGCTGGCGGCTTCCGGGACGCGTCGCCGGAGCGCTCGAAACCGGAGGCTCATTGTCGTGGACAGCTTGCGGGAACGGAATGGCGGGTTCCTCCCCGACCGGCACGATCATCGCGATTGTGTGGCGGCCGCGCTGGAGGATGCCAAGGCGGTCTGTGTCGAGCGCGGGGTGCGGCTGACGCCGGTGCGCCGGCGGGTGCTCGAAATCGTCTGGCAGGGTCACCGCCCGCTCGGCGCCTACGCCATTCTGGAAGTGCTTTCGGGCGAAGGGCATTCCCCCGCCCCGCCCACGGTCTATCGCGCGCTGGAGTTCCTGCTCACCCAGGGCCTCGTGCACCGGCTCTCGTCCCTCAACGCGTTCGTCGGCTGCTCCCGTCCCGGCCATCTCGGCGCGGGGCAGTTCCTGCTGTGCACCGAGTGCGGCACGGCGGCGGAGCTCAACGACCCGGGCATCGAACGCGCGATCGAGCGCGGCGCGGCCGCCGAGGGCTTCGTCTCAAACGAACACACCGTCGAGATCAGCGGGATCTGCCCCAACTGCCGCGAAGCCTGAGCGCCCCGGCCGGCCCGCTCGTACCCATTGCTGTCCGGGGCAAGCGGGTGGGGAGAAGGTAAGGAAGGGTCGGCGCCGCAGCTCTCCCTCTCCCCAGCGGGGAGAGGGCCGGGGTGAGGGGATGCCGGATACGACCGCGTCCGGTCGGATATTGCTCTGGACCCCGGAACAAGTCCGGGGTGACACCGGGGGGCGGGGACGATCTCGCCCATCGGCGCGCAACCCGCCACATTCGAACCGGACAGCGGCGGGTCACACCCCGAGATAGGTGTGCTGGATGTCCTCGTTGGCGCGGAGTTCTTCGGAGCCGCCCTGCCAGACGACGCGGCCGCGCTCGACGATGTAGTGGCGGTCGCCGATGCGGGTCAGCGCATCGACGCTCTTGTCGATCACCAGGATCGACTGCCCCTCGGCCTTGAGGTTGGAGAGGCAGGTCCAGATCTCGGCCCGGATCAGCGGCGCCAGACCCTCGGTCGCCTCGTCGAGGATCAGGAGCTTGGGGTTGGTCATCAGCGCCCGGCCGATGGCCAGCATCTGCTGCTCGCCGCCGGAGAGCTGGGCGCCCATGTTGCCGGCGCGCTGGGCGAGTCCCGGGAACAGGTCGAACGCGCGCTCCAGTGTCCACGGCGCCGCCTTTCCCGCCCGGTTGGCGGCGGTCGCCACCAGGTTCTCGCGCACCGTAAGATTGGGAAACACTTGGCGACCCTCGGGCACCAGGCCGAGCCCCATCTGGCCGATCTTGTAGGACGCCGCGCCGCGCACCTCCTCGCCCTCGAAGGCGATCGAGCCCGCCTTGGTCGGGACCAGCCCCATGATCGAGCGGATGGTGGTGGTCTTGCCCATGCCGTTGCGGCCCATCAGGCTCACCACCTCGCCGGCGCCGACGTCGAAGCTCATGCCGAACAGGACCTGGCTCGCTCCGTAGGCGGTCTCGAGATCCCTGACCTCAAGCAATTTCCGCCTCCTCCTCGCCGAGATAGGCCGCCCTGACCTCGTCGTTGGCGCGGATCGCTTCCGGCGTCCCGGTGGCGATGGCGCGCCCGTAGACCAGCACGGTGATCCGGTCGGCGAGCGCGAACACGGTGTCCATGTCGTGCTCGATCAGGAGCATCGAATAGGTGCCCTTGAGCCCGGCGAGGAATTCGGTGATGCGCTGGGTATCCTCGGGCCCCATCCCCGCCGTCGGCTCGTCCAGCAGCAGCAGCTTCGGGCCGGTGGCGAGCGCCATCGCGATCTCGAGCTGGCGCTGCTCTCCGTGGGCGAGGTTGGCGGCGAGGATATCGGCGCGGGCGCCGAGCCCGACCTGCTCCAGGATCTCCTGCGCGGGATCGTTGAGCGCGGCGTCGGTGGCGGCGGGCTTCCACAGCCGGAAGCTGTGCCCGGAATGCGCCTGGATCGAGAGCGCCACGTTCTGCAGCGCGGTGAAGTTGCGGAACACGCTGGTGATCTGGAACGACCGGGCGAGCCCGGCATGCGAGCGCGCCGGCGCGGAAAGCTGGGTGATGTCGTTGCCGTCGAAGAAGATGCGCCCGCTGTCCGGCTTCAGCATCCCGGAAAGCTGGGCGACGAAGGTCGTCTTGCCGGCGCCGTTGGGGCCGATCACCGCGTGGATCTCGCCCGGCTCCACCTCGAAATCGAGATTGTGCGTGGCGACGACGCCGCCGAAGCTCTTGTTGAGCCCCTCGACCCTGAGGATGGGATCAGCCATCGCGCCGGCTTCGGTCGGGGATCAGCCCCCACAGCCCCTGCTTGGCGAACAGCACCAGGATGACCAGCAGCGGGCCGAAGATGAAGTGCCAGTTCTCGCCGGTACCCGTGGCTACGGCCTCCATCAGGTCGGGCACCCATTCCTCGAACAGCAGATAGGCCGCCGCCCCGAAGGCCGGGCCGAACAGCGAGCCCATGCCGCCGACCAGCACCATGATCATGATCTCACCCGAGCGGAACCAGTGCATGAACTCGGGCGTCACGAACTCGGTCAGGTTGGCGAGCAGCGCGCCGGCGATGCCGCACATCGTGCCGGAGATCACGAAGGCCGCGAGCTTGTAGCGGAAGGTCGGGAAGCCGATCGCCTGCATGCGGTCCTCGTTGGCGTGGCACCCACGCACCACCATCCCGAACCGGGAGTTGATGACGCGGTGCATGACGAACACGCAGACGATCAGGAAGCCCAGGATCAGGTAATAGAGATTGACCTCTTCGTAGAGATCGAACCACGAGAAGAACTCGCTGCGGTCGGTGTTGAGCCCGTCGTCGCCGCCGTACTCCTCCAGGCTGATGCCGAGGAAGTAGAGCATCTGGGTGAGCGCGAGCGTGATCATGATGAAATAGATCCCCCGCGTCCGCAGGCAGATCGCCCCGATGACCAGCGCGACCAGCGCGGAGCCCACGATGGCGACGAAGAACTGGAGGAAGCCGTCGTTGATGCCGTAGAAGGAGAAGATGCCCACCGCGTAGGCGCCGAGCCCCAGATAGGCGGCGTGGCCGAAGCTGATCATCCCGCCGAAGCCGAGGATCAAATCGAGGCTCACCGCCGCGATGGCGAAGATCATGATGCGCGCGAACAGGGTGGTATAGAAATCGTCCCCGACGGATTCGGCGACCGGCGGGACCAGCGCGCAGACGACGATGCCGCCGATCAGGAATATCAGCTTGATGCGGTCTATCATCGCGTCAGCCCGACTGCGCCGGGAACAGCCCGGCCGGTTTGAAGAACAGGACGGCGGCCATCAGCACGTAGATCAGCATCGAGGCGACCGCGGGGCCCGCGGTCTGGGCCGCGTCCTCGCCCATGAAGTTGGCCATCGCGAAGGGCAGGATGGACCGCCCCACCACCTCGACGATGCCGATCAGCACCGAGGCGATGACCGCCCCCCTGATCGAGCCGATGCCGCCGATCACGATCACCACGAAGGCGAGGATCAGCATGTCCTCGCCCATGCCGGGTTCGACCGACTGGATGGGGCCCGCCATCATGCCCGCGATGCCGGCGAGGATCGCGCCGAGCCCGAAGACCAGGGTGTAGAGCAGCCGGATGTTGACGCCGAGCGCCGCCACCATCGCCCGGTTGCTGGCGCCGGCGCGGATCAGCATGCCGATCTTGGTCCGGGTGATCAGGAAATAGAGCGCCGCGCCGATCGCCAGCCCGACCAGGATTATCGCGATCCGGAACACCGGATAGGGCGCGTCGGGCAGGATCTCGACGCTGCCGTCGAGGAAGCCCGGCAACGGCATGGGCTGGCTCTCCGGTCCCCAGACCAGGCGGACCGATTCGTTGAAGAACAGGATCAGCCCGAAGGTCGCCAGCACCTGGTCCATGTGGTCGCGGTCGTACATCGTCCGGAGCGCCACCACCTCGATGACGATGCCGCTGACCAGCGCGAGCGGCACCATGATGACCAGCGCCAGCAGGAAGCTGCCGGTCAGGCCGAAGAAGGTCGCCGCGTAATAGGCGCCCAGCATGAACAGCGAGCCGTGCGCCAGGTTGACGACATTCATGATGCCGAGCACCAGCGTCAGCCCGGCGGCTACCAGGAACAGGAAGACGCCGAACTGAGCGCCGTTCAACATCTGCTCGATGAGCAGGAGCCAGGTCATGCGATGTAGCGGATAAGCCGGATGGGAGGGCGTGCCGAAACGCGCGGAAGAACGGGCGGGGCTAGGCCCCGCCCGCCATCCCGGTGCCTACCACTTGAACTTGCACTGCTTGTAGTAGGAATCCTTGTGGTTCTCCTTGACCACGCCGGTGGTCACGATCACCGGATTGCCGTCGGCATCCGCGCGAACCTCGCGCCGGTAGAAGTTCTGGATCGGGATGTGGTTGGTGTTGTAGGCGAACTTGCCGCGGGTCGAGGGGAAGTCCGCCTTCTCCATCTCCGCGATCATCGCGCGCACGTCGTTGGGATTCCCCTTGGAGCCCTTGACCCCGCTGTCGACCAGCATCGGCATGTCGTAGGCCTGGGCGGAGAACATCGACGGGTGGTAGCCGTACTTCTTCTTGAAGTCGGCGATGAACCGCTTGTTCACCGGGTCGTCGGAGTTGTTGTTCCAGTACGACGTGTGGTAGGTGCCGATCGCCGCCTTGCCGTGGCCGCCGAGCGTCAGGTAGTCGACGGTGAAGACCGAGTAGAACGGGATGGTCTTGTGCAGCCCGGCCGCCCGGTACTGCTTGACGAAGGCGATCCCCATCGGCCCCGGCACGAAGCCGAACAGCGCCGCCGGCTTGGCCGCGCGGATCTGCGAGATCTCGGCCTGGTAGTCGCGCTGGCCGAGACGGTAGAGGATGCGTTTGGCGACCTTGCCCTTGTAGGTCCGTTCGAACCCGGTGAGCATGTCCTTGCCGGCCTGGTAGTTGGCCGAGATCAGGAACACGTTGTCGAGCTTTTCCTGGTTCATCAGCTCGCCCATCGCCTCGGGCGTCTGGTCGTTGTTCCACGAGGTGGTGAAGAAATACGGGCTGCAGTTCTTGCCGGCCATCGCCGACCAGCCGGCGTTGGTCGAGATCATGATCTTCTTCGAGCGGATCACCCGCTTCTGCACGGCCGCGAGCACGTTCGACCAGGTGATGCCGGCGACCAGATGCACCTTGTCCTTCTTGAGCAGCTTGTCGGCCTGCTGGCGGCCCACGTCGGGCTTCCGCTGGTCGTCGCCGTAGATCATCTTGACGTCGAGACCGCTCATCTTCCAGCCGAGGTGATCGAGGGCGAGCTCCAGACCGTCCTTCTGATGCTTGCCGTAGACCGCGGCGCCGCCCGAGAAGGTGTTGATGTAGCCGATCCTGACCTCTTTCTCCTGAGCCAGGCCCGGCGTTGCCGCCAGCGCGAGCGCCGGCGCGATCAGCGCAATTCGAAACCTCATTTCGTCCCCCTGTCCGGTTCAACGATTTTCGGTGAACCGGCAAGTTCCACCGTCAGACCGCAATTGTCAAACCCGTTCTTGCCCGACGAAGCCCAACGACGGGGTCTTCCAGCCTCGCATGGGCTTCCGTAATGTAACTGCATGAAATTCCGGGACTTGCCATGACCGTCACGACGATGACCGGCCGCGAATTCGAGCGGGACACCGCCCGGGCGAAAAGAGCGGCGGAATCGGGGCCCGTGTTCATTACCGAGCGGGACGAGCCCGCGCATGTGCTGCTCAGCATGGAGGACTATCGGCGACTGGAGGGACAGAAGCGCAGCCTCGCAGACTCCTTGTCCATGGCGGGGCTCGCCGAAATCGATCTCATTCCGGCGCGCCTCCGCATCGATAGCTCCCCGGCGGATATTGACTGACGTTTGTGCCGGACCGAGGGAGGTGAATGCCGACGTTGCGAACCGCAACCGGCCTATTCGGCCGCCGCTCGGCCCCCCGGAACCGGCGCGCGCGCCTCCTCCTCCACCATCTTCCGCCACGCCACGATGGAGACGTCGGGGCGGAAGAGCGGCGACGGGTGGCTCTCGCCCATCAGCGGCACCACCGAGAGGTCCTGGTTGTTGAAGTTGTAGTGGTGGACCCAGAGGATGTAGCTCCAGTAGCGGAGCCACCAGAGCGCCCGGCGCCAGCCGCCCGTCCAGGCGACCGCGAAGACGAGATAGTGGTACCGGCCCCGCTCGACCGGCGTGTACCACTCGTAATGCGTCCAGTTGGACCGGCCGGGCTGGCGCACCCGGAGATTGGCCGGCAGGCGGATCGACACCGTGTGCTCGTTGGAGCCCTGCGCCACCTTCTTTTGCCGGCGCTGCCAGAAATTGAAGCCGGGCCAGCGGCCGAGCCCGGGATACTCGTCGTCCTCGTGCACCGAATGCTGATAGCGGCTGAGCCAGCGGTCGTTCTCGCCGCGCACGATCTCGGTCTCGTTCCACCCCGCCATGCGGCGGAAGAACACCCACCACGAGCTGCGGTGCAGCATCTTGCCGTGCGCTTCGTCGAAGCCGTTCTCGGCGGCATGGCGCCAGTCGCCCTCGGCCTCGCGGTAGAGCGCGTAGATCCGGGCGTCGGGGCGCAGGAGCTCGTCCGGGATGTCGTCCTCGACCGGGACCGGGGCCCCCTGCCCCATCCACACCCAGACCATGCCGCAGCGTTCCTCGACCGGATAGCTGCGCACCCCGGCCTTGCCCGTGACCGGCGAATCCGGCCCGTCGGTCAGCGCCGCGACCAGCCGCCCGCTTTCGAGATCGAAGGTCCAGCCGTGATAGATGCAGGTGATGGTGCCGGGGAACTCGCAACGCCCGGCCGACAGCGGGATCTGGCGGTGCGGGCAGCGGTCCTCCAGCGCATACGCCTTGCCCGCGTGGCGGACGAAGACGAGGTCGCGGCCGAGCAGCCGCCAAGCCTTCGGTCTCCGGCCCAGCTTCGCGGACGGCATCGCGGGGTGCCAGTATTCCGGCAGCCCCTCCGCCGCCGCCGCGTAGCGCTCCCAGCGCCCGATACCCTGTGTTGCAGCGCTCATAGCCCAACCTCTGCCCTCGACCGGGTGCAGGTGTCAACGATGGTATAGACCAGGCAGCGCGCGAAGCGCAGCATTCCCGCGGTCTCGACCATGCCCATCGTGTGGCGCGGGCGGTCGGCGGAGGCGGTCATTACCGCCGGCAGGCCGAACCGCGCGGTCGGAATCCCGGCTTCGCGCAGGATCACCGCCTCGGTCTGCCCGCTGGTCGCAAGGAACGGCGCGTGGGGCCTGCCCTCGGCGTCCTCGAAGCCGCGGATCGCCGACTGGATTATCCAGTTCTCCGGGTCGGTGCCGTAGCCGGGGATTTCGAGGATCGTCTCGCAGGCCGTCTCCAGGCCCTCGTGCCGGGCGGCGATTTCTCCGAGCGCCGCCTCCAGCTCCCGTTTCGCCTCTTCGGGCGTCGTCCGGGGACTTATGCGCAAATCCACGTAGAGATCGCAGGCCGCCGGCACCATCGAGGGCTTGTAGGTCCAGCCGCCCTCGATCGCGCCGACCGCGCCCTGCGGCGCGACCAGCCCGTCGGTATGGCGTCTGGCGTAGTCGTCGAACCAGGCTTCGAGACCGGCGACGACACGGGCCGCGTCGGCGATCGGGTTTCGGTAGGCGAGGAAGTGCTTGCGCCCGACATAGGTTTGGACCCCGCGCACCCGCACCCGGAACCAGCAGAGCCCGACCTCTTCCCACGCCACGGCGTAGCCCGGCTTGGCGATGATGGCGAAATCGGGCGCGAGGCCGTTCCGCAGCATGTGCCGGCAGCCGCGCCCGTGTCCGACCACGGGCCGGTCGTCGCCGGGCCGCGGATCGGCCGGCGCCCCACCCGCCCCGAAGGCAATCGTGAGACCGCCCGATAGCTCAACTCCTGTTGAAAGAATGGACCTTATTCCACTGATTATACATACGATATGGGCCTTCGGATTGTCGGCGCTGAGCCCGATCACCGTGCCCTCCCCGACAATCGCCTTCGCGATCATGTGATCGGGCAGGCTGTCGCCGACCCACGGCACCTCGTCCTTGGCGCGGCCGGTGAACGGGCTGTCGAGCGGCGCGAACAGCAGCAGTTCCGGCCCGCCGCCTGCACCCTTCAGCCGTCCGATGGCGTTCGCCGAGCGCGAGTCCAGCGCCTGCACCTCGGCGTCGAGGCCGATTTCCGACATCGTCTCCGCGAGAAGCTCCGCGATGGCGCGCTCCTCGCCGAACGGGCTCGGGGTCTCCACCAGCCGCACCAGCAGGTCCCGCATCCACCGCTCGTCGAGCGCATTGCGGGCGCGCTCGACGGCATCGCGCCGCGCGCGGTCAAGCGGAAGGGGCCTGGTTTCGACCGATACCGGTGCCGACATCGCGTCCATCCCTCGGCGGTCGGCCCGAGTCTGCAAGAAACCGCGCGACCGTACAATTGTCACGCCGTTCCGCGCTCGTGTAGGTTCCCGGCAATCGTCGGAAAGGCTGGTCATGGAGAAGGACGCGGAGGCGTTCGTCGATAGCGCCGCCGCCGTGCTGGGGATCGGAATCGATCCCGCGCTGCGCCCGGGGGTGGTCGCCAATTTCGCCCACTTCGTCTCGCTGTTCGAGCGGATCGAGGGGTTCGAGGAGCCCGGCTCGCCCGACCCGCCGGCGGTCTACCGGCCTTGACGGGACCGGCGGAAACGGCGGTCGCGGAGGCGCTCGGGCGGATCGGGCGCGACAACCCGCAACTCAACGCCTTCGCCGAAACGTTCGATGCCGACGCGACCGCCCGGGCGCGCGCCCTCGACCGGGACGGCGCACCGGCGGGTCCGCTCGCCGGACGGCCTTTCGCGGCCAAGGACCTGTTCGACGTCGCCGGGCGTCCGACCCGGGCGGGCTCGTCGATCCGCGCCGACGCCCCGCCGGCTGCGCGGGACGCGACGGCGGTCGCCCGGCTGAAGGAAGCCGGCGCCGTCCTCGTCGGGCTGACCCACATGGACGAGTTCGCCTATGGCTTCACCGGCGAGAACGCGCATTACGGCGCGGTGCGCAACCCGCGCGACCCGGACCGCATCGCGGGCGGCTCGTCGAGCGGGTCGGGCGCCGCCGTCGCCGCCGGGCTGGTGCCGTTCGCGCTGGGCTCGGACACCAACGGCTCGGTGCGGGTGCCGGCGGCGCTCTGCGGGATATACGGCTTCAAGCCGACCTACGGACGGGTTTCTCGCGCGGGCGCCGCGCAGCTCGCCTGGAGCTTCGACCATGTCGGCGTCCTCGCCGCCACGCTGGAGGACACCGCCGCCGCGCTCGATACGATCCAGGGGCCGGACGGGCGCGATCCCTCGGCGGGCCCGGACGACCCCGATGCGCTCTCGCCCCATCTCGGCGCCCCGCTCGACGGACTCCGCGTCGCCGTCGCGGGCGGGCATTTCGCGACCGGCGGATTTCCCGAGGTCTTCGCCGCCGTCCGGCGGGTCGCGGATTGTCTCGGCGCCAACCGGGAGATCGAGATCCCCGACAGCGACCGGGCGGGTCCGGCCGCGCTGCTCATCACCTCGGCGGAAGCCGCGACGCTCCATCTGGACGAAATCCGGACCCGTATCGACGACTTCGACCGCTTCACCCGCGCGCGCTGGGCCGCGGCCGCGATGATCCCCCACGCCTGGGTGGCGCGCGCGCAGCAATTCCGCCGGCGCTATCGGGAGACCGCGCGGGCCGCGTTCGCGGAGATCGACATCCTGATCGCGCCGACGACGCCGTTCGGGCCGACGAAAATCGGCCAGTCGCAGATCGAGATCGGCGGCGAGACTCTGCCGGTGCGCGGCACGCTCGGGCGCTTCACCGCGCCGTTCTCGTTCATCGGCTGGCCGGCGATGTCGGTGCCGGTTCCGGGCGACGGCCGGTTCCCGTCCGGCGTCCAGCTCGTGGCGGCGCCGGGCAAGGACGGGTATCTGTTGCGCGCGGCGTCCAGACTACGCGCGGAAGGAGTGGCCGGGCGGTGAACGGAAACGGCGGCGAAAACCTGTTGCAGCGCACCTTCCAGCGCGTCCTCGGCCAGTGGCGCGACCTCGCCTCGGGCGCCTCAGACGACGCCCCGCTCGCCCCCGATCTCCCCGACCGCGACGCCGACCGGGTGCGCAAGCAGATGCGCGCCTGCCTCGACGGACGCGGCGGGGAAGTTTCCGCCCGCGCCCGTGCCGCCGCGCTCGGCCGGGCCTACATGTCGCTCACCGCCGCGGGACGGATGCGCTTCCTGCGCATCCTCGCGACCGAGTTCGACACCGACCGGCAGGCCGTGGCGGCGGCCGCGGTCGGGCTCGACGAGCTCGACGACTGGGGCGGGCGCAAGCGCCGCGAGCGCCAGCTTCGCGCCGCGCTGGAACCGCCCAGGCTGCGGCTGCTCACCCAGTTCAACGCGCTGCCGGACGGGGTCAAGTTCCTGGTCGACATGCGCGCGACCCTGCTCGAACTCGCCGCGTCGGACGAAGTGTTCGCCGATCTCGAGGCCGACCTGAAATCGCTGCTAGCCAACTGGTTCGACGTAGGCTTTCTGGAGCTCCGCCAGATCACCTGGGACACCCCGGCGGCGATCATCGAGAAGCTGATCGAATACGAGGCGGTGCACGAAATCTCGGACTGGGACGAGATGAAGTCCCGGCTCGGCGTCGACCGCCGCTGCTACGCCTATTTCCATCCGCGCATGCCGGACGAGCCGCTGATCTTCGTCGAGGTTGCGCTGACCGCGGGCATCGCCGACAACGTCCAGGCCCTGCTCTCCCCGCGCGAGGAGGCCGAAGAGGCGCCGGACACCGCGATCTTCTACTCGATCTCCAACTGCCAGCGGGGTCTCGCCGGGATCGGCTTCGGCGGCTTCCTGATCAAGCGCGTCGTCGACCAGCTCTCGGCCGAGATCAGAAGGATCGACACGTTCGCGACGCTCTCGCCGCTGCCGGGTTTCCGGAAGTGGCTCGACGAACATCTCGCCGCGGAGCCGGGCGAGCTCATGACGCGCGGCGAGAGGCGGGCGCTCGCGGCCTTCCGTGACACGGGCGAAGACGCGGAGTGCCTCGCCGCCCTGATCTCGCGGCCCGGCTGGCACCGGGACGACGCGCTCGCCAAGGCGCTTGCCGCCCCCCTCACCCGGCTCTGCGCGCAGTACCTCGCCCGGGAGAAGCGGGACACCGGCGGCGCGCTCGATCCGGTCGCCCATTTCCATCTCTCGAACGGCGCCCGCATGGAGCGGGTGAACTGGCTCGCCGACACCTCGCCCCGGGGAATCGCCAGGTCCTGCGGGCTGATGATCAACTACCTCTACGAGGTCGACCACATCGCCGGGAACCACGAATCCTACACCGGCGCCGGCGAAATCCCCGCTTCCTCGCGGTTCCGGGCGCTGCTGCGGTGATGCGATCCGTGCCGGAAAAACGTTTCGGCTGCGCGTCCCTCGATACGGCCCTTCGGGCCTACTCGGGATGAGGAAATCTCACGGTGTTTCGATCTACCCTCACCCTGAGTAGCCGCGAAGCGGCGTATCGAAGGGCCGAGCGGGGCATGCGGTGAGCGTGCCGCCAGCGCCCAACACCGCAGCCGCCCGCCCCGGCCTGGTCGGCGCGCGCGTCACCCGCCGCGAGGACCGGCGGCTGTTGCGGGGGCTCGGCGACTTCATCGACGACCGGCGGCTGCACGGGCTCTGCCACGTCGCCTTCCGCCGTTCCGACGTCGCACACGGGCGCCTCAACGGGATCGACGCGGACGAGGCCCGCGCGATGCCGGGGACGATCGCCGTCGTTACCGCCGAAGACCTCGCCGGGATCGCGCGCCCGATCCGGGCGACCTCGCGGATGTCGGATTACTACCCCACCCCGCTCTGGCCGCTGGTGCCCGACACCGTGCGCTACGCGGGAGAGCCGGTCGCCGCCGCGGTCGCCGAAAGCCGCTACGCCGCCGAGGATGCGGCGGACCGCATCGCGCTCGACATCGAGCCGCTGGACGGCCTCGCCGATCCCGAACGGGCGGCGCAACCGGCCGCGCCGCCGATCCACGAAGAGGCCGGCGGCAACACAATCGCCGCGCGCCAGTTCGCGCGGGGCGACGTGGACGACGCGATGGCCTTCGCGGCGGTCCGCGTCGGGGGGCGCTTCCGGGTGCACCGCAAGACGCCGATGGCGATGGAGACGAGGGGCGCGGTCGCGAGCTACGACAGGCGGACCCGCGTCCTCGATCTCTGCTCCACCACCCAGGTTCCCGGCATCGTGCGCGACGCGCTGGCCGAGATCCTGTCGCTGCCGGGGAGCCGTATCCGGGTATCGGTGCCGGACGTGGGCGGCGGGTTCGGCGCCAAGACGGCGCTTTACCCCGAGGAGGTCTGCCTCGCCGCGCTCGCGCTGAAGCTCGGCCGGCCGGTCAAGTGGTTCGGCGACCGCCGCGAGGATCTGCGCGCCACCACCCAGGCCTTCGACGAGGTGCTGGAGACCGGGCTCGGCGTCGACGCGGACGGGCGCATCGTCGCGCTCGAAGCCGACGCGATGTGCGACGTGGGCTCGTATTCGGTCTATCCCTGGACCGCCTGCATCGAGCCGGTCCAGGTGGTGAGCTTCCTGCCCGGACCGTACCGGGTCGGGAACTACCGGGCGCGGGCGCGGTCGGTGGCGACGCCCAAGCCGGCCGGCGGCCCCTATCGCGGCGTCGGACGGCCGATCTCGACCTTCGTGATGGAGCGCATGATGGACATGGCGGCGCGCGCGCTCGGCCTCGACCCGGTCGAGATCCGCCGCCGCAACATGATCGCCGACGACGAGTTCCCCTACCGCACGGCGTCCGGCATCGTCTGGGACCGGTCCAGCTTCGTCGACTGCCTGGAAACCGCCTGCCGCGAGATCGGCTACGACGCCTTGCGCGCAGACCAGGCGGCGGCACGGAAGGACGGCCGCCTGGTCGGCATCGGCGTCGCCTCCTACGCGGAGCTCACCGGGCTCGGCTCGCGGATTTCGGCGGCGCCCGGGATGCCGGTCAACACGGGCACCGAAACCGCCTCGGTCTCGGTCGACGCGACCGGCGCGGTGACCGCTACCTTCGGGGTGCCCTCGCAGGGCCAGGGGACCGAGACCACGCTGAGCCAGATCGTGGCCGACGAGCTGGGCGTCGGCATGGACGACGTGGAGACGGTCATCGGCGACTCAGCCACGCTGGGCCACATGACGGGGACCTATGCCAGCCGGGGCGCGGTGCTGGGCGGCGGCGCGGCGATCCTCGCCGCGCGCGGCGCCAGGGAAAAGATCGTCCGCTGCGCCTCCCACCTGCTGGAAGCCGCCGAGGGCGACATCGAGATCGAGGAGGGAGAGATCCGGGTCGCCGGCACCGACCGCTCGATGACGCTGAAGGAGCTCGCCCGGGCGGTCTATTCCGACATGGGCCGCGTGCCCAAGGAAATCCGCGACGAGATCGGCAACCTGGAGGCCACCCGGGTCTACGACCCCTTCACGGCGACCGCGACCTCGGCGACCCACATCGCGGCCGTCGAGATCGACCGCGAGACCCGCGGCGTCACGGTGACCCGCTACGTCGCGGCGGAGGATTGCGGGCGGGTGATCAACCCGATGATCGCCGACGGCCAGGCGCATGGCGGGATCGCCCAGGGGATCGGGGCCGCGCTGATGGAAGAGGTGATCTACGACGCGGCGGGCCAGCTGCTCACCGCGACCCTCGCCGACTACGTGGTGCCGGGCTCCTGCGACGTGCCGAGGATGGGAGTGACCCATCTGGAGGCCGAGCCGCCCGGCACGCTCGGCGGGTTCCGAGGCCTCGGCGAGGGCGGCACCATCGGCGCCGTCGGCGCGATCGCCAACGCGCTCGCCGACGCCCTCGCGCCGCTCGGCGTCGAGGTTCGGGAACTGCCGCTCACCCCGGCGAGGATCCATACGCTGATCGAGGAGGCGGGGCGGTAAGGCGGCGGTCGCCCTTCGATAGGGGTTCACAAAGAATGGTTGACGGGCGACGAGCCCACAACATTTCTTCCGTCATGCCCGGACTTGTTCCGGGCATCCACGTCGGGCCGCCACCTCGCCCGTCCCCCGCTCGTATCGCCATGCCGCGAGACATGGATGCCCGGAACAAGTCCGGGCATGACGACCGGGGGGCGGCGCTCCCATCTCCGGACCGCGCCAGCCGGCCGCCCGCCTGAACTATCCCGTCACCTCATCAGCCCGGGGAGGAACAGGGAGATCTCCGGGAAGGCGACCAAGAGAGCGACGACGACGACCTCGCAGGCGAGGAACCAGGCGACGCCCCGGAAGATGGTGCCGAGCGGGACCTCGTCGCCCACCACGCTCTTGACGATATAGACGTTGAAGCCCACCGGCGGCGTCATCAGCCCGATCTCGAGATACTTGATCACCAGCACGCCGAGCCAGACGAGGTCGAGGCCGAGCGCCTCGAACATCGGCAGCAGCAGCGGCAGCGTCAGCAGCATCAGCCCGAGCGGCTCGAGGAACATGCCGAGGACGACGTAGATCAGCGAGGTCGCCAGCACCAGCAGCAGCGGGTCGAGCGCCCAGTCGCCGATCATCTCGCCGATGAAGAACGGAACGCCGCTGAGCGCGAGAAAACGGGTGAGCAGCACCGCGCCGATGGCGATGAAGAAGATCTTCGCCGTCCCCAGCAGCGCCTCCATGACGCTGGTCCGGAACAGGTCCCAGCTCATGCGCCCCTGGAACGTGGCGATAACGAAGGACAGGAACGCGCCGAACGCGCCCGCCTCGGTCGGCGTCACCAGCCCGGAATAGATGCCGCCGACGATGCCGAGGATCAGCACGACGATCGGCCACACGTCGCGCAGCGCGGCGATCTTGCGGCCGAGCGGTATCTTCTCCCGCACCGGCGGCGCTAGCCCGGATTTCTCAAACCTTGGAACGGGACGGTGATTGTGGGCGGGGTTTTTGCGTTTGTGTGGGGGACGTCCGGAACGGCGGGTTGGAGGCGCGTTGCAGCGCCCGCGCTCTGGCGGGTGGTCTGTCCGGTGCTGTGCCTGTGTTGTTGCTGGGGGTGGGTTCGGTTGGGCCGCTTACGGCGCGGCGGCGGATAATCGGTCGTGGGCGGCCTGGAACTCTCTCTGGTAGGGACAGCCCGAGGCCATGGCGAGCTTGATCCGGCGCACGCTGATACGCACCAGGGCGGCGATCTTGAGCAGCTTGAGCCGGATCGAGCCGCAGCTTGCCTTGGCGAAACGGGTATGGGCCAGGCCGATCCGCCGCAAGGCGCAGAGCAGCACATAGGCCATCGAGGCGAACCACAGCCGCAGCTGGTTGGCGCGCATGGAGCGGGCCGATGTGCGGTCGGCGAACAGGTCGAGCTGGCATTCCTTGATCCGGTTCTCCATCTCGCCGCGGGCGCAGTAGAGCGTCTCGTAGAGCCGGCGGCAGCGCGCGTCCGCAGGCTTCAGCGAGGTCACCACGAAGCGGGGATTGGCCTTGCCGCCGGTCCACTCCGCCTTGCCGACGACGCGGCGCCGGCGCGACCAGCTGTCGCGGGTCGACCACAGGAAATCCTTGTAGCGCCGGGCCGGCCGACCCTTCGCCTCGGCCTCGGCCCGGGCCGCCGCCAGCGCCCCCTTAAGCTCCGCCGCCAGCCGGGGATTGCGCGCCAGGCCGAACAGGTAGTCGACCCGGTTGGCTTCGCACCAAGCCATCAACGCCTCGCGCGCAAAGCCCGAATCCGCCCGCAGCAGGATGCGCAGATGCGGCCAGCGCCGGCGCAGCTGGCGAACGATCCGGGCCACCTCGTCGACCGCGCCGGCCGAGGCATCGATGTTCGCGCGCCGCAGCTTCGCCGCCAGCAGATGGCGGCCGCAGAAGATGTACAGCGGCAGGTAGCACCAGCCGTCGTAGTAGCCGTGGAAGAAGCGCCCCTCCTGATGCCCATGCAACGGATCGTCGGTGGCATCCAGGTCCAGCACGATCTGCGCCGGCGGCGTGCGATGCGCCGCCACGAACTGCTGCACGAACACAGCCTCGACCGCCGCCGGGCGATGGCCGATCTTGTGATACAGCCCCGGTCGCGGGCCGCCCAGCTCCAGCCGGTTCAGCGTCGACTTGCCGGCCAGCGGCGCGCAGCCCCGCCGCTTCGCCCGCAACTTGCCGGCCAGCACCGCCATCGCCGGATCGTGGCGCAGCGTATCGTGATCGATCAGATCCTCGTAGCCCAGCGCAATGCCGAGCACCCGCTGGCCTACCAGGGTGCGCAGCTCATGCTCGATCAGCCTGCCATCGCGACGATCCACGAAGCAGGCGGCGAAGCGATCGATCAGCCCGACCGCCCGGTCGGCGGCGCCGAGCAGCAGCGCGCCGGCGTCCGAGGTCATCGCCCCGCCATCGAACGCGGCGACCACCGAACGGTCCCCGACGGGTGCAAAACCGAACAGATCCGGGTTACAGTGTGTGCGCATCGGGGACTTCCTCCGGTCCGGGATAAGCCTTTGTCGCAAAAAGCATTATCCCAAAACCGGAGCCCCGATGCAGCAAGCGCTTGAGAAATCCGGGCTAGGTCGGGATCGAGGGAGCAGCGGGTGACGATCATCGCGCCGTAAATCACGGCGGTCAGGATGCCGGGCAGCACGCCCGCGATCAGGAGCTGCGCGATCGAGGTCTCGGCGAAGATGCCGTAGAGCACCATCAGGATGGAGGGCGGGATGAGCGAGCCGAGCGTTCCCGCCGCGACCACCACCCCGGTCGACAGCCCCTTGTCGTAGCCGTGCCCGATCATCTCCGGGATGGTGATGCGGCCCATCGCGGCGGCGGTGGCGAGGCTCGATCCGGACGCCGCCGAGAACCCCGCGCAGGCGAAATTGCTGGCGACCGCGAGGCCCCCGGGCAGATTGCCGAGCCACAGCCGAGCCGCCTGGAACAGCGACGCGCTGATCCCCGAATGGTGCGCCACCGCCCCCATCAGCAGGAACATCGGGATCGCCGAGATCGACCAGTTGGCGGCGAACTCGAACGGCGTGTTCTTGACCACCCCGGCGGCGACGCCGGTGCCCCGGATCATGACGATGCCGACGATCGACACCCCGCCGAGCGCGACCCCGATCGGCACCCGGATCGCGATCAGCGCGAGAACGGCGCCGATGCCCGCGAAGCCGATTTCGAGATGGCTCACTTCAGGCGTTCCGGCTCAATAGCCGTCGCGGGCGCGAACCTCGAGCCGGGCCGATCCCGGCTCGCCCGAACCGCGCCCGAAATGGCGGACCAGCGCCAGCGCGACCCAGAGCGCCATGGCGGCGAGGCCTATGGTGAGGAACCAGCGGCTGGGCCAGACCGCCACCAGATCGACCGAGGTCTCCCACGCCTCGCCTTCCCGGGTCCGGCGCACCGCCTCGACGCCGGTGAACCAGACGAAGAAAAGGAGGTAGGCGAGCGTGACCAGCCCGGCGCAGCCGACCAGCGCGGCGAGCGGGCGGCCCTTCATCCGCACGGTGAACAGCTCGACGATCAGATGCCCCTCGGCGAACGTCACATAGGCCAGCGGCAGGAACACCACCGCCACCATGTAATAGGCGGCGACGATCTCGGTGGTGCCGTCGATCGGGTCGTTGAACAGGTACTTGGTGGCGACGTCGGCGACGATGTGCAGCATCATCAGCACCAGCGCCACGCCGCCCGCGATGGCGAGACCCTCGCCCAGCCGCTTTAGCGGGCGCTCGGGGTTGAACGACGCCATGCTGCCCTCCCCCGTTCCGGTTCCGGCACACTGGCGGCAATCGCGGCGCGCGGTCAAGTACCGGCCGGGAGCGGGCAAGTTTGGACTTGGACGGCCGGGGTCTCCGCCGATACAGTCGGAAGCGGATACCCGGTCTGCGGAACGACGGGAACCGACAGGGAGAGAAACCATGTCCAGACGATTGATTCTTTTGACGCCTTTGGCCGCCACCCTGGCCTTCGCGGCGCAGCCCGCGTCGGCGGCCGAATATGTCTACGGATCGTGGAACGGCCCGAAGAACGTGGTGCTGACCAAAGGCGTCGCGCCCTATCTCAAGGCGGTGACCGAGGAGACCGGAGGCTCGCTGAAATGGAAGCTGCTGGCGGGCGCGCAGTTGTTCGGCGGCCGCGCGACGCTGGCCGGCATCCGGGACCGGATCGCCGATGCCGGCGGTCCGGTGATTCCCGCCTTCACCCGCAAGGAGCTGCGCGCCGCCAACGTGGTCTACGACCTGATCAACGCCTCGGTCTCTCCGGTCGTCATGGCGGGCGCGGTGGCCGAGACCTATCACCTCGGCTGTCCCGCGTGTAAGGGCGATTTCTCGAAGAACAACGCGCTGTTCCTGGCGAACTACGCGTCGACCCGGTTCAACCTCCTGTGCCGTGCGCCGATTACCAAGGCGTCCGAGATGAAGGGCCGGCGGGTGCGCGTGGTGGGCGCGCTCGGCCGCTTCCTCAAGTCGCTCGGCGCCGTTCCGGTGGGCGGAAGCCCGGCCAAGGCGGTGCAGGCGATCCAGCGCGGCAATCTCGACTGCATCGCCGGGCCGATCAGCTGGCTGCAGTCCTTCGGCCTCTTCGATCTCACCAAGCACGTGCTGGACGCGCATCTCGCGATCCAGCCGACCCCGTCGGCCATGGTCGTCAACCGGGACGCCTGGAAGGCGCTGTCGAAGTCCGAGAGGGCGGCGATGGTCAAGCACGCGCCCGGCCTGATCGCCAACGTCACGGTCCGGGGCTACATGGCCGAGGACGGGCAGGTTCGCGCCGAAGCGAAGAAGCGCGGCGTCACCATCACCGTCGAGGACGGCTCGATGGGGCCGGCATTCGATACCTACAAGAAGAAGGAACTCGATATCGTTCCGTCCCTGGCGAAGAAGGACGGGGTGAAATCGGCCGACGCGATCGTCAAGACCCATCTCGCCAACGTCGCCAAGTGGGAGAAGATCCACGAGAAGATCGGCGACGATCCGGACAAGTTCGCGAAGGCGCTGTGGGACGAGGTGTTCAGCAAGCTCGATCCCGAGAAGATCTAGGACGGGAGTACGGCCGGAAGGATGTTCGAGACGATCCCGCTGTCGGAGGCGCTCGGCGCGGAGATAAGCGGGCTCGACCTGTCGCGGCCCCTCGACGCGCCGACCGTCGCCGCCTTGCGCGCGGCGTGGCTGGAACATCTCGTGCTGGTGTTCCGCGGCCAGCAGCTCGACGTGGAGGCGCAGGCCCGCTTCGCCCGGTATTTCGGCGATACCAGCGAAACCCAGGCGCCCGACGAGCGCAGCCTGGAGCACAACCCCGACCGCCGCGTCCTCCTGATCACCAATATCCGGGAGAACGGCAGGCCGATCGGCTTCCTGCCTGACGGCGAGCTCCAGTTCCATTCCGATTCGGCGTTCCTCGACCGCCCGCTGATGGCGACGGTGCTCTATGCCGTCGAGATCCCGGACCGCGGCGGCGAGACCCTGTTCGCCAACGCCTACCGCGCCTATGAGGCGCTCGACGCGGAGGTGAAGGAGCGGCTGGCCGGACGCCGCGCCTTCCACGTCTACGACTACGCCACTCAGGTGAAGTCGGGCAGGCTCGACCGGGAGGGGCTGCCGCAGGCGGTCCACCCGGTCTTCCGCACCCACCCGGAGACCGGCCGCAAGGCGGTCTACGTCAACCGGCTGATGACCGAGGAGATCCTCGGCCTGCCGCCGTCCGACGGCGCGGCGGCGCTGGAAACCCTGTTCGCCGCCATCGAGCGCCCGGAATGCGTCTACGAACACCGCTGGCGCAAGGGCGACCTGATCATCTGGGACAACCGCTGCGCGCAGCACGCGCGGCGCGATTTCCCCTCCGGCCAGACCCGCCTGATGCGCCGCATCGGCATCGCCGGCGACGTGCCGGTGTAAGGCGTTGCGTCTCTCCCAAGGACACGGCATGACCCTCAAGCTCGGCTATCTCCTCCCCACCCGCGAGCGCGTGATGGTGGGGGTGCACGACACCGACCGGATCCTGGAGCTCGGCGACGTGGCCGAGCGGGTCGGGCTCGATTCGGTGTGGATCGGCGATTCGCTGATCGCCAAGCCGCGCCACGACCCGATCACCCTGCTGGCCGCGATCGCGGCGCGGACGGAGCGCATCGCGCTGGGGACGGCGGTGCTGCTGCCGATGCTGAGGAACCCGACTTTGCTCGCCCACCAGCTGGCGACGCTGGACCGGATTTCGCGCGGGCGGTTCGTCCTCGGCGTCGGCACGGCGCGCGACACCCCCGCGATCCGCGCCGAGTTCGCGGCCGCCGGCGTCCCGTTCGAGAAGCGCATCGGGCGGATGCTCGAAGGGCTCCGGCTGTGCCGCGCGCTCTGGACTGGCGAGACGGTCGACTGGAACGGCCGCTGGACGCTGGAGGGAGCGACGCTCGCGCCGGAGCCGCACACGCCGGGAGGCCCGAAGATCTGGGGCGGCGGCGGGGTGCCGGCGGCGCTCAGGCGCTGCGCGCGCAATTTCGACGGCTGGTTCCCCTCGGGGCCGGGCGGCGGGGCGGAATGGGGCGCGAGCTGGCGGGCGCTCAAGGCCGACGTCGAGGAGGCCGGCCGCGACCCGGCGGAGATCGTCGGCGCGGCCTATGTCACGGTGGCGATCGACGACGACGCGGGGACGGCGGAGGCCGAGCTCGATTCGTACCTCTCGCGCTACTACAACCTGCCGGCCGCGCGCATCCGGTCCGAGCAATACGCCTTCGCCGGAGACCGCGCGGCGGTGGCCTCCTGGCTCTCCGGCTTCGTCGAGGCCGGCTGCACCCATCTCTGTGTCCGCGTCACCGGCTCCGACGACGCGGCCCAGATGGAAGAGCTCGCGGGGCTCCGCGGGGAGATCGGTTGAGGGCAGCCAGCGTCAGGCGGCGTGGGCGACCTCCGCCGCCTCCCCCTTTGTCGTCATGCCCGGAACAAGCCCGACCATGACGATGAGGAAACGGTTCCAGCGAGACCGCCGCCTCACGCGCTGCCCCAGATCTCCGCCGCTGTCTCCGCCACCAGGGCGAGCTTGTTCCACTGCGCCTGCTCGCTGACCTCGTTGCCGACGGCCATGCTGGCGAAGCCGCATTGCGGGCTGAGGCAGAGGTTTTCCATCGGCAAATACCGCGCCGCCTCGTCGACCCGGCGCTTGAGGTTGTCCTTGCTCTCCAGCTCGGGGAACTTGGAGCTCACCAGCCCGAGCACCACCATGCGGTCGCGCGGCGCCAAGCGGAGCGGCTCGAACCCGCCGGCGCGGCCCGTGTCCCACTCCATGAAGAACCCGTCGACCGGCACGCCGGCGAACATGTCCTCGGCCACCGGCTCGTAGCCGCCCTCGGCGATCCACGAGCTCTTGAAGTTGCCCCGGCACATGTGGACGGTCACGGTCATGTCGTCGGGGCGCTCCCGCAGCGCCTCGGCGATGCCGCGCGCGTAGATCCGGACGAGCTCCGCCGGGTCGTCGCCGCGCCCGTTCATCTGATAGCGCACCTTGGGGTCGCACAGCATGGCGAAGGTGGTGTCGTCGAGCTGGAGATAGCGGCAGCCCGCGTCGTGGAGCATGCGCACCTCGTCCCGGTAGGCGGCGTAGAGGTCCTCGCGGAATTCCTCGAGGTCGGGGTAGACGCCGCGGTCGATCAGGGCGCGGCCGCTGCGGTGATAGGCGAGGCTGGGCGAGGGGATGCAGAATTTGGGCGTCTCGCTCGCGTGTTCCTTCAGGAACCGGAAATGGTCGAGCATGACCCCGTCGGGATTGGCGATCCTGCCCTTGACCTCCAGCGAGGCGACCCCCTGCCCGCCCCGGAAGGTCGGACCCTGGTGCGGCGCGGTCTGCTCGATGCCGTCGAGCCCGCAGAGGAAATCGTAATGCCACGCCTCGCGCCGGAACTCGCCGTCGGTGATGGAGCGGAGCCCGGCCGCCTCCTGCCCGGCGATGGCGCCGGCGATGCAGCGGTCCTCGACTTCGCGGAGCGCGTCGGCGGAAATCTCCCCCACCGCCGCCTTCGCCCGCGCCGCGTGGAGCTCGGCCGGCCGCAGCAGGCTCCCGACGTGATCGGCGCGGAACGGGGGTTTGGAGGGATCGGCGAAGGTCATGGTTTTCTCCTGGGCATGCCCGGCGTCAGATCGGGAGCGCCGTCGTGTCCTTGATGTCGTCCATCACGAAGCTCGCCGAGATGTCGGCGATCGGGACCTTCGCGATCAGGCGCTGGTAGAACCGGTCGTAGCCGTGCACGTCCGGCACCCTGAGCCGCAGCACGTAGTCGATGTCCCCGCTCATCCGATGGGCGCCCTGGATCTCGGGCAGGGTGCGAACCGCCTCCTCGAACTTGCCGAGCCAGTCCCTGTCGTGGGCGTTGGTGCGGATGATCACGAAGACCGACAGCCCGAGACCGACCGCTTCCGGGTCGACCAGGGCGACGCGCCCCCGGATCGCCCCGCGCTCCTCCATGCGCTTGACGCGGCGCCAGCAGGCGTTGCGCGACAGGTTCGCCCTTCCGGCGAGCTCGTCCATGCTGATCGAGGCGTCGTCCTGCAGGCAGCGAAGGAGCCGGAGGTCGATTTCGTCCAGATTATCGCTCATCCTGGGATGATGTCCCAATATCGAGTCGATTTGCAATCCGTTTGGGACAAATGCCCGCCCCCGCCGCGCTAACCTCGGGCGAACGAAGCGGCAAGGGGAGCGACCGGGATGGGCCGGCAGCGCGCAACCGCCCCGACGCGGCCCCTGCTGGGCGCGTTCACCGGGCACCCGGCAAGCGTGGGCGAGACCTACACCGAGCACATGGCCGTCGCGTTGGGCTACGGTACCCGCCTGCTCGGCGCCGGCTGCGCGGCGATCGTCCACGCCTTCGTCCCCGCGCTGTTCCAGACGACCGCCAGCGACGCGATCCGGGCGATGCACGCGGAGATGGAGAACCGCGGCGGCGCGTCGAAAGGGGCTGGACGAAGCGATCGGGCCGGATAACGCGGCGGCGGACGCGCTGCCGTCAGCCCGTTTCCGGCGGAGCCAGGCTTTCGAGTTGCGGGACAAGCCGGGGAATGTCCCGCATCACGGCTTCCCACACCCGTGCCAGATTGACGTTGGAATATTCGTGCACGAGGCGATTCCGCATTCCCACGATGGCCGCCCACGGTATCTCGGGATGCGCATTTCGGGTGTCGGCTCCGACGCGCGACGCCGCTTCCCCGACGACCTCCACTGCCTTGAGGATCGCCAACTGCGCCATGCGGTCCCGCTGGAACGTTTCGAAAGTCAGTCCCTCGGCAAACTCCGCCGCCTCGCGCGCCGCCAGCAGCATGTCGAGCAGCAGGATATCGTCACGCGGCATAAATCGTCTCGGCGGACTCCAGAATGGCTCTTCGGCGCAGGTAGTTGCGACTCCGCTCTACTCCCACGCGTTCGACAAGATCCACCTCCCGACCGAAGATATTCTTCAGTTCCTCCTCCATCCGCACCAAGTCAAACAGGGAGTGTCGAGCGTCCTCACTAAACGCGACCAGCACGTCGACATCGCTTCCAGGGCCGAAATCGTCCCGCAGAACGGAACCGAACAGCGCGAGTTCCGTCACCTGCCAGCGCTCGCAGAAGACGGCGATGCGGTCGGAGGGTATGCCGATGCGCGCGGTCATGGCTCGAACATCCTGTTCTCGGCGGTTTGGACTCCGGCGCTTTCCGCCGAGCATCCGCGGCGATTGTAACATGCGAGTCGCCGTCGAGGTTCGAGATGACGAGGCAGTCACACGCCGGGCGGAGGCAGCGACCCCTCCACCGACGGCAGCGCGGCCACGCGGGCGTGCCAGGCGACGAGGCCGGGGCGTCCGGTGCGCCAGTCGAACGCGGGCAGGCGGCGTTCGACGTCTAGCGCGCAGAACAGGAAGAGCTGGGGCATGTCGAGCGGGCCGTCGAACGCTTCGATCTCCGCCTCGAAGGCGTCCGCGAGGCGGGCGGCGCGGCGGCGTTCGTGCTCGATTATGCCGGGCGAGCGTTCGGTCTCCGGGCGCATGACCTCGCGCGCCCAGACCGCGACGCCGTCGAGCATGCTGCGCGCCATCGCCCGGCGGCGGCGGTGCGGCCAATGGTCCCCGCCCTCCGGCGCGGCGAAGCGGAGCGGCGGGGCCAGCGCGTCCATGTAATCGACGATCGCGTCGGTGTCCTCGAAGCCCGAGCCGTCGTCGAGGCGCAGATAGGGGATCCGCCCGGACGGGTTGAAGGCGAGCATCGGGTCGTCGGGCACCCGGGTGCGCGTCCAGACGAGCGCGATCCCGTCCAGCCCCTTCTCCAGCCGCGCGATCATGGCGAGACGGGCGTAGGGGGAGGTCGGGGTGACGTAGAGACGCACCTACGCCTCCAGCGTGTGCAGCTCCCGCCTGAGGATCTTGCCGGTGGACGTGGTCGGCAGGTCGGGCACGATCTGGATCTCGCGCGGCACCTTGTAGGCGGCCAGTCGGTCGCGGCAGAAGCCGACCAGCTCGTCGGGCTCCGCCGCCTTGTTCGGCTTCAAGACCACATACGCCTTGGCGACCTCGCCCTTGGCCTCGTCCTTCTTGGCGCCGACGCCGACCATCGCGACCGCCGGGTGGGCCGAGATCACGCGCTCGATCTCGGCCGGGTAGATGTTGAACCCGGCGGTCAGGATCATGTCCTTCTTGCGGTCGACGATGTAGAAATAGCCGTCCTCGTCGACCTTGCCGAGATCGCCGGAATGGAGCCAGCCGTCGGGCTCGACGGTCTCGCGCGTGGCTTTCTCGTTGCCGTAATAGCCCATCATCACGAACGGGCCCCTGAACATCAGCTCGCCCACCTCGCCCGTCGGAAGCTCCTTCGATGCGTCCTCCGGATCGACGATGCGGGCGCGGTGGTAGAACATCTCGATGCCGACCGAGCCCAGCCGGTTCTCGCCGTAGCAGTGCTGCATCAGCCCCGGCCCGGCGAGCTCGGTCATCCCCCACAGCTCGTAGACCTCGCAGCCCGCGCGTTCCCGCCACTCCTCGGCCTTGGCGACCGGCATGGTCTGCCCGCCGGTGACGCATCGGGTGAGCGAGGACAGGTCGAATTTCTCGAACTCCGGATGGGCCAGCATGTAGAGATACATCGTCGGCACGCCGTCGGCGATCGTCGTGCCGTGATCCTGGATGCCCCGGAGCGCCTCGCCCGCGTCGAACTTCTCGTAGAGCGCCAGCGTCGAGCCGAACAGGAAGTTGAGGTTCATCAGCGTGCCGCCATAGACATGCGCGCAAGGCAGCGCGGTGAGCTGCACGTCGTGCTCGGTGCGGACGTTCATCGCCGCCGTGACCGCCGCGTTCATCGTCACCGAGCGGTGGCTCAGCATCGCGCCCTTGGGGAACCCCGTGGTGCCCGAGGTGTAGCAGATGGTCGAAAGCGAATCGGGATCGACCGCGGCGGGCTCGAATTCGTCGGTCCCGGTCGCGGCGAGTTCGTCGAACGAGGCCGCGCCGTCCGCCTCGCCGTAGACCACGATCTCGGCCAGATGCCCCTCCTCCTTGAGCGGCACGATCGGCGCCGCGCGGTCGGCGGTGGTGAACAGCACCTTGGCGCCGCAATCCTTCACCACGTATGCGACCTCGTCGGGGGTCAGCATGACGTTGATCGGGTTGAGCACCGCGCCGGCCCGGGCGATGGCGTAGTAGCTCGCGATCCATTCGACGCTGTTCTGGGCATAGAGCGTCACCCGGTCGCCGGGCGCGACGCCGAGCGCACGCAGCCCGCCCGCGACCCGCGCCGACAGCCGGTCGATCTCCGCGAACGACACCCTGCGATCGCCGAAGATCAGCGCCGTCTTGTCGCCGAACCGCGCCGCCGCCTGGCCGGGAATCTCGCCGATGGTCTGGACCGTCATCGCGCCCTCTTTCGCTTGCGTGTGAAGCGCCGGCGATCATGCCACCGCGGGGCGAAGGAATGAAGCGGGAGCGGAGGCCCCTCACCCCGGCCCTCTCCCCGGCGGGGAGAGGGAGAGTTGCCGCGCCGGCCCCTCCCTGGCTTCTCCCCTCCCTCTGGGAGGGGCCGGGGGAGGGTGGGCCGCGCCCCGCGAGGCCGCTACTCTGCACGAGCCCTGGAAACCGGAGGCGGCGGATGATCGAGCTCTATCATTTCTGGGATTCGCCCTGCTGCTTCAAGGTGCGGCTGGTGCTGGCGGAGAAGGGGCTGGGCTGGACCGAGCGCTATATCGCGACGCACCGGTTCGAGCATTTCCGGGCCGGTTACGGGGACCTCAACCGCCACCGCAAGGTTCCGACCCTGGTCCATGACGGGAAGACGCTCATCCAGTCCTCCGACATCGCGCTCTATCTCGACGAGGCGTTTCCCGAGCCCCGCCTGCAGCCGGAGGATGCGGGAGCGCGCGCCGTCATGCGCGAATGGATCGCCGAGGAGGGCGAGTACCTGTTTCCGCTCGTCGTCACGCTGAGCTTCAACCTGATGATGAAGCTGAGGAGCGCGGGTTTCGGCATGAAGCGGTTGGAAGAGTGGTCGTCGCGCCACCCCGACCGGGAGCGCGCGCAAGAGTATCTGCGGCGGGTCTCCGGCCCGCCCGACCGCGACGCGGTGGACGCCGCCGCATCCCGCTTCGCGTGGCACATGAGGCATCTCGAGGACACGCTCGGGCGCGGCGGCGGGCCGTGGATCTGCGGCGGCGAATACTCGCTGGCCGATATCTGCGTCGCGCCCATCCTCGACCGGGTGGAGAGCCTCGACCTGGAAACCCTGTGGAGCGACCTGCCGGCGGTCGCGGCGTGGTACGGACGGATGAAGGACCGCCCCGCCTTCCGCCGCTCGGCGCCGCCCTTCGAATACCGTATGTGGGGCCCGAGAAAGCCGGTGCCGGCCGGCGGGGTGGACCCGGACGCGGCGGGGGATACGTTTCCGGCGGGGTGAATGGGGGGCGGAGGGCGGGTCGGTCCGTCCACCCCCTCACCCCGGCCCTCTCCCCGCTGGGGAGAGGGAGAGTTGCCGCGCCGACCCCTCCTTATCTTCTCCCCTCCCGCTTGCGGGAGGGGCCGGGGGAGGGCGCGGCGGGAGCGGATGCATTATAACGGTTGCATGAACGACGGCTTCCTCGACTCCGCGACCCTGGCCGCGCTGCTCGCGATCGTCGCGTTCCTGTGGAGCCTGCACCGCGATATCGGCAATCTCCGCGACCGCATCTCGCGGCTCGAGGCGAGGGTCGACCTTCTCGCCCGGTTCCTGATGGAGCGGGAGCGGGGACGCTCCGCCGCCGAGTAGGGACTTCCGCTTCGGTCGTGCCCGGCCCGGCGCCTGACTCGGTTCGTCTATTCTCCTTGCGGAAGCCGATAATTCCGCTATGGATGCGCGTGTGCCCGTTGCGCCCGCGAAAAGAGGGGGAATCACATGCGCTCGACCCGACATGCGGCGATTCTCGCGGCCCTCGGCTGCATGCTGTTTCTCGCCGGCTGCGGCCAGGTGAACGACACCGTCGACCGGGTCTCTTCGGGTTCCGGCTCCGGTCCCGGTTCGGCGCCGCGCGGCCTCGACGACGCGCGGACCGCCGATCCCGAGGGGGCGCGGGAAGCGGCCGGCGAGGCGGCGAATGCGATTCCGAGGTTCGGGAGCGTCACCCAGTCTTCCAACAGCCTCTCGGGCGTCACCACGGACACCGCGTCGGCCTCCCTCGACGGGAGTCGCCTGACTCTCACGGTCGAACGCGCGAACGGAAGCCGCCTCACCCTCGATTCGGCGGGGGAGGCGAGCGACTCCCAGGACTTCGATTTCCCGGTCGCCGGACGGTCGGGGCGGGTCCACGCGCTGCTCCATTTCGGCGAGCTGTCGCTCTCCCGCACCGCGATCTCGGTCGCCGCGGTCTATACCAGCTGGGACGACGACGATCCGACCGACTACCTGGCCGGCGGGTACTGGATGCATGTCGAGGGCGATCTCCTCGACCCGGGCGATATCGCGGTGGAGATCGGCGCCTTCATGGACGGCCCGGAATTGTCGGACACGACGCTTCCCGTCCTCGGCGCGGCGTCCTACCGGGGCCCGGCGACCGGCATCTACGCCTACCGCTACGGAAGCGGCCACGCGTCGCGGGCGCGGGGAAGCGCTGCCGTGGGAGAGTTCTTCGGGATCGCGGCGCTGGACGCGGATTTCGCCGGCGGGACCGTCTCCGGTTCCATCGAGGAGATGATCGTTTCCGGGCTCGGCACGACGCCCGACGGCGAGGAGTTCGAGATCGCGGGTGAGAACCCGGAGCTGCGCGTCGATCTGGGCTCCGCCGATTTCGGCGCCAACGGAACCTTCACCGGCGCGGACGTGACCGTCGCGAGCACCGACCCGAACCGGACCATCGACAGCTCCGTCGGCGCGTGGGGCGGGCGGTTCTCGAACCGCCCGGAAGCCGGCGAGCCGCGCCTGGCCGGCGGCACCGTCGGCGCCGAGTGGGAAGAAGGGAACGGCGGCCGGGGCGTCCTCCTCGGCGCGTTCATGGGCGTGAAGGAACCGCCGGCGATGCCCGCGGCACAGTAAGGCACGGCCGTTTCGGCGGGCGCGTGTGGGGCGCGCGTCGGGAGGGGGAAACCGACACGCCCGGCCTCCCCGTTGTCACCCCGGACTTGTTCCGGGGTCCAGTTCCGCCCGGCGAACCGATCCGGGGGTCAAGCCCGGGTTTCCGGGACATTCCGGACCCCGGAACAAGTCCGGGGTGACAGGGAGGGGACGGAGGGGACACCCAACGCGCGTGCCCGGCTCCATAGGATAAGGGATGCGCCCGAGGCTTTGGCCCCGCCCCCCGGTTCTTCCTCTGAGGCGGGCGCTCCGGAGCGGGAGGCCCGGCGGTAGTGGCGGATGTTGGACAAGCGGGGAACTCATGGAGACCATTGAGTGGCGTGACTTCGAGAAGGTGGAAATCCGCGTCGGCCGGGTGCTGAGCGCGGAGCCGTTCAAGGAGGCGCGGGTGCCCGCCTACGTCCTGCGGGTGGACTTCGGGGAGGCGGTCGGCACCCGGAAGTCGAGCGCGCGGATTACCGCGAACTACCGGCCGGAGGATCTGGTCGGCCGCCTCGTCGTCGGCGTGGTCAACTTCCCGCCCAAGCAGATCGGCCCCCTCATGTCGGAGTGCCTGATCGCCGGTTTCGAAGACGAAAACGGCGCGGTGGTGCTGTGCGTGCCGGACGAGGCGGTGCCGCTGGGAGCCCGTCTGCTATAGCCGGCATTTCCCGCCACGGTCGGCGGCGGTCGCGCCGGCCGCGCGGGGGACCCCGCCGGACCTCCGGCACACCCTCAAGGAGTATAGTGGCGTTCCGGGAAGGCGCGGCGGGTGGCGGCGGAACGCGCGCTTGCGAGTCGCGCCGCGCTCGGCCACAACGGGGCGATGAGCGTCAGGAAAATCGCACCCTCGCCGTCGGACGGCGCGGCCCGATGAGGCTCTCGTGGAACGAGGTGCGCGGCCGCGCCGCCGCCTTCGCCGACGAATGGAAGGACGCGTCCTACGAGAAGGGCGAGGCGCAGAGCTTCTACAACGATTTCTTCGAGGCGTTCGGCGTCCGCCGCCGCACCGTCGCGCGCTACGAGGAGCATGTCGCGAAGCTGGACAACAGCCACGGCTTCATCGACCTGTTCTGGCCCGGCGTTCTGCTGGTCGAGCACAAGAGCGCGGGGCGCGATCTCGAGAAGGCGTACGGCCAGGCGGGCGAGTATTTCGACGCGCTGCCGGAGAACGAACGGCCCCGCTACATCCTGGTCAGCGACTTCCGGACCTTCGAGCTCCGCGACCTCGACGAGCGCGGGGAAATCTCCTTCCCGCTCGCCGATCTGCCGAACCATGTCGAGGCGTTCGGTTTCATCCTCGGCGTGCAGCGCCGTACCTTCCGCGACCAGGACCCGGCCAACGTCAGGGCGGCCGAGCTGGTCGGACGGCTGCACGACGCGCTCGACGAGGCGGGCTATCGCGGCCACGACCTCGAACGCTTCCTGGTGCGGACCGTGTTCTGCCTGTTCGCCGACGACACCGGCATCTTCGAGCCGCGCGACATCTTCCTTGAGCTGATCGAGGAGCGCACGAGCGAGGACGGATCGGATACGGGCACGCGTCTGAGCGAGCTGTTTCAGGTGCTCGACACGCCGGATTCCGAACGCCAGAAGAACCTCGACGAAGACCTCGCCCGCTTCCCTTATGTCGACGGCGCGTTGTTCGAAGGCCCGCTGCGCATCCCGTCCTTCGACGCGGCCATGCGGTCGGCGCTGCTGGACGCCTGCCGCTTCGACTGGTCGAACATCTCGCCCGCCATCTTCGGCGCGCTGTTCCAGTCGGTGATGGACCCCGCCGAGCGCCGCGCGCAGGGCGCTCACTACACGACCGAGAAGAACATCCTCAAGGTCATCGAGCCTCTGTTCCTCGACGACCTCCGCGCCGAGTTCGAACGCCTCAAGCGCCGCCGCGACAGCCGCCGCCGGCCGGAACTGCTGCGCTTCCAGGAACGGCTGGGGCAACTCCGCTTCTTCGACCCTGCCTGCGGCTGCGGCAACTTTCTCATCATCGCCTATCGGGAGCTGCGGCAGCTCGAAATCGAGGTGTTGCAAGAGGTCTACTCGGACAGGCAGCTGGACGCGCTGGCGCAATCGCTCTCGGTCGTGAACGTCGACCGGTTCCACGGGATCGAGATCGGCGAGTTCCCCGCCCGCATCGCCGAGACCGCGCTCTGGATGATGGACCACCTGATGAACAACCGGCTGAGCCTCGCGTTCGGCCTGACCTATGCGCGGATACCGCTGGAGAAGTCGCCCAATATCGTCCACGGCGACGCGCTGGAGATCGACTGGGCGGACGTGCTGCCGCCGGAGGACTGTTCCTTCGTGCTCGGCAATCCGCCTTTCGTCGGCGCGAAGTACCAGACGGCGGAGCAGCGCGCGCAGGTGCGGGGCATCGCGGCGCTCGGCAAGACCGGCGGCACGCTCGACTACGTCGCCGCGTGGTTCGTCAAGGCGGGCGAGTACGTCGGCGCGGGCAACGCCCGGATCGGCTTCGTCGCCACCAACTCGATTACCCAGGGCGAGCAGGTCGCCCAGCTCTGGCCGGTCCTGTTCGACCGCTGCAAGCTGGAGATCGCCTTCGCCCACCGCACCTTCGCATGGGGATCGGACGCGCGCGGCAAGGCGCATGTCCATGTCGTGGTTCTCGGGCTGGACCGGCGGGAGGCCTCGCGGCCGGAGAAGCGGCTGTTTTCATATCCCGACCTGAACGGCGAGCCGGAGGAAAGCAGGCATGCGGTATTGTCGCCGTACCTGTTCGACGCCGAAGGGCTTGCCGATCCGCATCTGACGGTGCGGGAAGAGAGCGCGCCGATCAACGGGATGAGGAAGCTGATCATCGGCTCCAAGCCCATCGACGGCGGGAACTACATTTTCGATGCGGAGGAACGCACCGCGTTTCTGGACGAGGAGCCCGGCGCGGAATCCCGTCTTCGACCGTTCGTCGGAGCGCGAGAATATCTGCAAGGGGGCAGACGCTGGATACTCGCCCTGCATGACGCTTCGCCCGCCCTGCTGGCGCGGCTTCCCCGGGTAAGGGAGCGGATCGCCGCCGTCCGCGCCTATCGGAAAGCCAGCAAGAGCGCGCCGACGCGGAAGCTGGCGGAGACGCCGACGGTCTACCATGTCAACGTGCTGCCCGACGCGCCGTTCCTGGTGATTCCCGAAAACAGTTCGGAGCGCCGGGAGTACGCACCGATCGGCTGGCTTGAACCGCCAGTGATCCCGAGCAATAAGCTCCGCCTGCTGTCCGACGCGACGCTTACCGACTTTGCGCTGCTGACTTCCGCCATGCACATGGCTTGGGTGCGGCACATTGGTGGACGGTTGAAGAGCGATTTCCAGTATTCGGTCGGCGTTACCTACAACACCTTCCCGACGCCGCCCGATGACGCGGACAGGTCCGGGCTGGAACCGCTCGCGCAGGCCGTGCTCGACGCTCGCGACGCCCACCCGGACGCGACGCTGGCCGACCTCTACGCCCCGGACCTGATGCCTCCCGATCTGCGCCGGGCGCACCGGACGCTGGACCGCGCCGTCGACCGCCTCTACCGCCGCAAGCGCTTCGCCTCCGAACGCGAGCGCGTCGAGCACCTGTTCATGCTCTACGAAAAAATGCGCGCGCCGCTGGAAGCGGGGATGCGGGGGAAGCGGAGGCGGCGGCGCCGATAGGGCTTTACCATGGTTCCATCTGTCTAGACGACAATTCTCCGGGACACAACGTGTCAGAAAAAATACATACGATGCCTTGAAATTGTCCATTTTCTTCGATTCGTTCGAGTTTTGTTACGTCCCGTAAACGAAGCCACGCAACTTGCTTGTCTTCTGTCCCAATCAATATCCAATCATCAAATGCTCTTATCAGATTTATTTCGGTGTTTTTTGTCGAAGAACCGTTGACCGAATTGATTGACACTAGATAATTTGTATTTTCAGACGATATTTTGTTCGTCGCTGCAATATGTCCCCAAGTGAACATCAAAATGAGAAAAGGTGGAATTAAGCGAAATAACATCGCGAATGTGTTCGAGTGACGCTCCCTTATAGTTGGATAAGAAAAAACCCAAGTCGAGAAAATGAACCAAGCAATCATTAATCCAAAACATAAGCCGACAAATGGTACAAACCTCGGTCCAAATAGTAACCATGCTACGACACAGAAAATCGCTAGCCAACTAATGAAAACATGTGGACTGTTGCGAATTATTCTGGTCATGTGCGGCCAGGGCGAGGACATTACGATTTCCTCTTCCGTCATCCCTCTTTCGACACGACGTAAGAAAAATTCTTGAGCAACAATGAACAAAATTGCAATCGTGGCTAAAGGAAGCCAAATTAGCCAACTATGAATGTGGTCGGTCAATGTCGTTGGCGCTTCTTCAAAGGAAATGCGTAATGCAACGAAGAAACCCCAATCATAGACTACAGATGCTATTGCTCCTATGGCGACTACAGTGCCGCTTAAGCTACCAAGTCGGCGGACCAATAACCACATTCCGTTTTGGATTGTGGGCTTTTCTGATTCAGACGATCTGTTCATATACTGAGCAATTGCAGCTTTGTCTTGCTGTGCCCTTCGATCCGAGGCGGAGGCCCGTCAGGATGCCACTTGAAGTCCAAGGCCCGTTTCATCCCTCGGGTATTCGGGCATCGCGTTATGCTCCATGCCTGCCAGCTCGCGGCCACCGGCTTTCGGCGTCGGCCCGCCCCACTGCTTGAAGAAGAACGGCACGTCCGCGCGTTCGCACCGGTCACGGATTTCGCACACCCAACCGTATTCCATCGGGCGCGCGTTCGGCCCGCTTTCGCCGCCCACGATGACCCACGAAATCCCTTCCAGATCGATCTCGCCGACCGGACCGATCAGCGGCTCTATCGACAGAAAGCGGATCGTGGCCGGCGCCTCTCGCAGGTGCCGGATTCTGGCCCGGCCCGTGCGGTCCTCGACCGACACGCCGCACCAGATATGCGCCGGCGCCGCGCCGCCGGAGTATCTGCGGCGGAGGTAATCCCGCATCCGCGGGCTCCGCTTGGTCAGGACCTGATAGATGTGGCGGTCGGTCGTTTCCATCCGGTCGAACACGTCGTCGATAAACTCGCGCGGCACGCGCTTGTGGAACAGGTCGCTCATCGAATTGACGAAGATCATGCGCGGCTTGCGCCAGCGTTCCGGCTGGTCGAGCCGCGACGGCCAGAGGCGGAGGTCGAAGCCCTGCTCGTAAGCGTGGCCCGGAACGCCCCGCCACCGCTCGGCGAAGCGCTCCGCGTAACAGTTGTCGCAGCCGCGCGTGATCTTCGTGCAGCCCGTCACCGGGTTCCACGTCGCGTCGGTCCATTCGATCGCGGAATTGGCACCCATGCCGGCCTCCCTATCACATGTCTCCCCGCCTTGCCAACAAATTGTTCGTGGTTTGTTCTCTCTTATGCGACGGGAGGGGACGGGGTCGCCCGAACGGGCTCGACGGGGCCGGTGCCCCGACCCGTCAGTTCTTCTTCGGAGGCGGCGGTGGCGGTGGCGGCGGCTTGATGCTGGCGGGCGGCTTGCGCGAAATGCCCTTGGAGAGATATTCGGCTTCCGCGCGCTTCATCGGCGAGATCGTCGGTTCCTTCGCCATCGCATCGTTTCCCTTGCCTAAGCGCCCGCAGGCATGAATTCGACCATAGTGACCTCGGCCGCCGATATCCAGACGACCGACGTGCCCGTGGGGGGGAAATCGCGCGATTGCGCGTGCCGGGCCCGCGCTCGGAGCGCGATGCGCTGATCGCCGCCACCGCCATCGTGCACGGCCTGACGGGGAGGCGGTTCAATCTGAAGCGGACAGGCTCCGGTTTTCCCCTCAAACCACGATCCCGATCCCGCACCGCCGCCCCGCCTCGCGCACGTCCGCCATGAAACCCGCGTCTGCGCGCCCATCGCGCGTCGCCGCCACCCGGAAATCCTCCGGCCCCGCCCGGTCGCCGAAGAACAGCCAGGCGCTGTCGGGGTCGCAGCGGCTTGAGGTCCAGACCAGGCCCTCGATCTCCGGAAACCGGCGGTGGATCGCGGCCGCCCAGCGCGCGGTCTCCGGATAGAGCCGGGGCGGCGCGCCGATCAGCGTGTCCCGCGCGACGCGCCACCGTCTAAGGTCCGGGGCGCGGAGCGAGGCGAGGCGGAGGTCGCACAGGACTTCGAGCCGGGCGTGCGCGCGGCCGCGCACCAGCGTCGCCGGCACGGTCGCGCGCTTCGCGCCCACCGGGATGTCGTGAAAGATCGTCTCGTGGATCGCCGCTTCCACCGTGCTCGCGGCGTAGAGCGAGGGCACGCATTCTCCGTCCGCGTCGCGGATCGGCGCGAAGCGCGTGGGCGCGCCCTTGCACGGGTTGAATTCGGCCCCGCCATATCGCCGGTCGTGCACCCGCTCGACGAGCGCGCCGGCGGGGAGCGCGACGATATTGGGGCGGGCGAGCGCCGCCGGCGGCGGTCGAAGCGCCATCGGCGGGAAGCGGCCTAGCCGACCGCGGGATCGGCGAGCCCGCGGGCCGCCCCGATCACGGCCTCGGGCTCGGAGAGGCGGTCCTGCGGCGCCGCGCCGTCGAGCCAGCCATTGGCGGATGCGAACCACATCGCGGTCTGCCAGCCGGTCATGCCGTCGGGCAGCGCCGCGAGGATCGCCTTCACGGCGGGGCGCGGACCGCCGTCGGCGAACTGGAAGGCCGGGTAGAGGTCGATCCCCGACCTGCGGACCGCGAACAGCCTGCCCTCCCGCTTCCAGCGCGAGGCGGGCTCGCTCCGGTTGCGCGGGGCGAGGCCGGAGGCGGCGCGGATCTCGGCCGCGTTCAGCAGCGGCGTTTCCCGCAGATAGTCGGCGCGCAGCCTGGCATTGTCGACGTCGAGCGCGGCGTCGACCGATGCGCGCGGCGCGCCCGCGAGCAGCACGTCCAGCAGCTTTTCGATATTGGCCTCGGTCAGCCGGATTCCCCGTTCGGCCGCGAGCGCGGGCAGCGTCCCGACCGTGCGCTCGACCAGCTCCGCGAACCCTTCGGAGGCATCGCCCACCAGGAGCCACGCGTCGCGCGCATCCTCCGCCGCGCCGATCCGCTCGCGCAAGGCCGGGGGCAGATCCGCGATGTCGTCCGCCGTCAGGCCGATCAGCGACAGGGGTTCGGGCACAAGGCGGTCCTTGGATCGGATTGCATGATATACACGAATAAAACAAACATAGTGTGAATCATGATCGTCCGCAAGCGCGGCCGGAGCGAAGCGAAGATCGGGGTCCAGGCTCCGCCCCGCATCGCCCATTTCGCGATGCCCGGACTTGTTCCGGGGTGACAGCGGGGGGACAGGGACGGCGGGTGCGGGTGTGCCGCAATCCGCGTCGTCCACCCTCCCCCGGCCCCTCCCGCAAGCCCCGGACTGCGATCCGGGGCAAGCGGGAGGGAAGAAGGCAAGGCGGGGTCGGCGCCGCATCTCTCCCTCTCCCCGGCGGGGAGAGGGCCGGGGTGAGGGGGCCGCTCGGAGCGGGCGCGGCGGCGGAGGGACGTGGATGCCCGGAACAAGTCCGGGGTGACAACAGGGGGACAGGGACGGCAGGTGCGGGCGTGCCGCAATCCGCGCCGTCCACCCTCCCCCGGCCCCTCCCGCTTGCCCCGGACTGCGATCCGGGGCAAGCGGGAGGGGAGAAGGCAAGGCGGGGTCGGCGCCGCAACTCTCCCTCTCCCCGGCGGGGAGAGGGCCGGGGTGAGGGGGCCGCCGGGAGCGGGCGCGGCGGCGGAGGGACGTGGACGCCCGGAACAAGTCCGGGGTGACAACAGGGGGACAGGGACGGCAGCTGCGGGCGGGCCGCGATCCGTGTCCGGACCCGGCCGATGCGCCGGAAACCCGCCTGTACCAACGCCTCGCGCCGGGGGGCTACTCCGCCGGCGCGCCGGCCTCGTTGCGGCGGACGATATAGGCCTCCAGGAAGTCGACCTTGCCTTCGAGACGGCTCAGGCGGTCGCGCGAACCCGACCGAAGGCGACGGGAAGTGCGCCGTCGTCACTGCGTACCGGTGGGGTCTCGGCGTCCTCCGGCGATTCCCCCTCTATCGTCATGCCCGGAACAAGTCCGGGGTGACAATCGGGGAGCGGAGACGGTCTCGCCCATCGGCGCGGAGCCCGTCCCGCCCGGCCGACCCTCCCCCGGCCCCTCCCGCGAGCGGGAGGGGAGAAGATAGAGCGGGGTCGGCGCCGCGACTCTCCCTCTCCCCCGCGGGGGAGAGGGCCGGGGTGAGGGGGCGCGCGGTCCGCACCGCGACGCCGCGGCCCCGTGGATGCCCGGAACAAGTCCGGGCATGACGGTGCGGGGTGTCCCAGGCCCCCTTACTCCGCGTAAACCCAGTCGAACGCCTCGCCCCGCGCCCGTACGTATCCTACCGAGGGCGACGGGAAATGCGCGGTCATCACCAGCGTATCGGTGTCGCAGTGGCGCTCTAGGAAGGCGCGTCTCGTCGCCGCCGACTGCGCGCGGTCGGTACACCCCACCGCGCTCCAGCCGGGCTCGCGGCATTGCAGCGGGGTGTGGCAGATGTCGCCCGACAGCACCGCGCGCTCGCCTTGGGAGGCGAGCTCGATCGCCACGTGGCCCGGGGTGTGGCCGGGCGTGAGCGCGAAGCTTATCTCGTCGTCGAACCGGTGGTCGTCGGCCACGATGTCCGCCTGGCCCGCCGCGACCACCGGGAGCACGCTGTCGTCGATGCAGCCGTCGGAATATTTCTTGCCGCCCTTGTTGACCTCGATCCAGTGCTCGTACTCGGTGCGCGCGAAGAGGTGGCGCGCGTTGGGGAAGGTCGGCACCCAGCGCCCGCCGATCAGCCGCGTGTTCCAGCCCACGTGGTCGGCATGCAGGTGGGTGCACATCACGAAGTCGATGTCTTCCGGGGCGAGGCCGATGGCGGCGAGCCCGTCGAGGTAGCGGGTCGACGTACGGTGCGCCCAGGGCTTGTGGAAGCGGCGCTCCGATCCGCAGGGCGAAATGGCAGGTCCAGGGTGGTTCGTACCCGGCCCCCAACTCCTCTACCCGTGGAGCACGGCGCCCGAAGCCGCGAGTATCGCTTCGATCTCGCCGCGAAGCCTGTCCGGAATCTCGGCCGCCTGATCGATGCGCACATATTTGAACGTCGCGAGGTCGAACGGCACACGATCACCTTCATCCTTGGGCTCGAATAGGAAGACGAGGCGACCCTTGTCAAGGTGTCGAAGCGCGTATCCGGCCTCGACGTATACGTTCGGGCGGTGGCCGGTCAAATCACACACGATGATGTCCGACGACTCGATCGCGTCGTACATCTTCTCGTGGATCGGAAACGTGGAGCCCTGTTCCGTGCCCATGTCGACGAGCGCGAGTTCCACTGCGTGCCGTTGCCGGATTTCGTCCAGAGTCCGTCGAATCTCCTGGAGACGCAACTCGGCCTTGCGGTGTGCACCGTCCGGCTCGTCCTCCGGCGGGTACCATCGGGCCAGGAACACGCGTTTGGGGATCTTCAACCGCGCCGCCTCGAAGGTGTTCAGAAGCAGTTCCGCGGGGGACCGCGGGTCGAGTAGACCGGTGATGCCCTGCCGCCCGAGCCAACGGCCGAGGTCGTTGAGGTACCGCACCGCCCAGCGCACCCGCGCCTCGTGATCCGCCCCCTCCGCCTGGCGCCAAACCCGGGCCGCCAGCTCGAAGAACCCATGCGTTTGGCAGAGCGAGGGATGTTCGTCGGCTAGCCTAGTGGCGATTTCCGCCAAGGCAGCGAACAGGTCGTCGGCGAACGTCTGCAAGGTGCCCCGGTCTTGGGCGATCGACGCGTTCATGGCGATCAGGTTCCGGCCCGACTCCCACAGCGCGGTCAACGGCCGCTCGCCAAACCGACGTCTGATCGGTGCCGGCAGCCGTTCCAAATGCCCGGTCAGCAGCCGGGTCAGATGCAGTTCCGGGCTATGCGCGAACTCGTTGTCCGGCGTCATGGCGTGGACCGGGTCCTGCCCGAGCAACAGGCGCAGGCCGTGCTCCGACTCCAGCGGCAGCGCCGTGCTGTTGATCGTGTGGAAAATCAGCGACTCCGCGTAGTCGTCCGCCGCGTCGTCTGGTGGACCCAAGAGCAGCATGCAGAACGGTGCCAGATACTTCGTCGGCGCGTTGGGGTCGTCGGTCAGCTCCGCCGCCAGGTGCAGGCGATGGTTGCCGTCGATCCTTCGGATGACCTTGTCTTGCCTCAGCCGCTCTAGGTCGCGCCGCCGGATGCGCACTCGCTGAGTCCGCGCCGTTGCGCGCGAGTAGCGCCTAGCAATCCGGATCGGACTGCCGTCGACACTCGTAACGCCGTAAACTGTTTCGCCCAGCCCCAGATCGTCGCGGCCGATCTCACCGCGCGCCGCCACCAAGTTGACCGATACACGCACGGACAGGATCACCTCCGGAAGGAACCGGTTCTCGCTGCGTTCCAGATAGTGCTTTATTTCTTCCGCATGTTTGGTCGACACATCCCGCTGGTGCCCCGCCACACGAGGTGCGAGGGCGTCAGTATCCATTGTGTACGGCACCGAAACCTCGGCGAGCTCGCGCAGGTCGGCGTAGCCCCGAATGACGCGGAAGATACCCAGCACGCCTTCCGCGAACAGACCTTCGATCTCGATGTGCCGGTCGCCGTTAGGCATCTCACGGAACCCTTACGGTGCGCTTGCCGAGGATCATCTCCTCTATCTCGGCCTCTCGCTCGGCGAGCACCTTGCCGTTCGCGTCGATCTTGTTGAGGGCGCGGGAGCGCCGGGCGGCGAACTCCCGTTGCACGGGCTTCGGCACCTCAGGAATGTGGATCTCGGCGAGATTCGCGTAATACATGCGCTGCTTGACGGCGCCGACCCGGTTGATCGCGACCAGCGCGAGAAAGTAGTCGGTCCTCAGCACGAGCGCCATGAACTCAGGCAAGAAGGCTCCGGTTAACCGCCACACCTGATATTCCGGGCTGGTGATTGCGTCGCTGGGCACGTCGTCCACGATCCCGAGCGAGCCGACGTTAGCGCGGGTCGGGTTGTGGAGAAACCAGCCCATCTCTATTCGCTTGTAGGGAGCCTTAAATTCCCTTCCATCCTGAACCGCGCTCAGGAAGACCCCGTCCCGATTGTTGACCCCGTAGACGGGCCAAAGCCTGTCTGGCTGCTGCCAAGGCCGAACTTGCCCGGTGCATTCCTCGCTGCAGTCGCCCAACCGCACGAAATCCGCGTTGGCCGCGATAAACGCCGCCGCGCGACCGCCCTTCAGGTCCCACTGGTGTGTGTTCTCGAATCGCGCCACGAAAGACCGGGCGCGCGTGATACCGCTGAAGGCGTGGGTCCGCTCGGTCAGGTAGGCGTCGAGTTCTTCCACCAGCGCCGAGAATGCCGCATTCGCTGCCACCAGTTCCCGTTCTCCGTCCAGCCAGTGCATGACGATGCGCCGCTGCACCTCCAGCGGAGGCATCGGCACCCGAGCCTTCTCAAGCTGCGTCGGCTGGATGCGTTTCCGGCCGGACGTACCGCTAATCATCGAGTTCAATACGCGCTTGAACGCAGCGGTTCGGAACAGGAGCTTGATGAACACGGGGTCCGCCTTGCGCTCGTCCACGGCGTAGACCGGGAACTCCGAGGTGACGTAAACGCATTCCATGCCCTCCGGTACAACCCCGATCGCGCCATTGCGTACGTCGATCTTGGAGCAAACGACGTCTCCGGTATGGACTCGGAAGAGCTGTCCCTTCACATCATCAAGCCGAACCGGCGCGCGCGGTTCGACAGAACCGTCGAACCGGATCGTCAGCATGGTCACCATTGAGTCCGGTGCCAGCGTGTCGGATGCGGACTCCCGTCGGCGGACGAGCACCTCGTTCAAGGGTCGGATCACGCTCGGCGGCCAGTCCCAGTCGGCGACGAACTGGGCAGCTACGCTCCACACCTCCAGACCGCCGAAGCGCGTGGTGAACCCTCTTTCGCGAACACTCGTCGCCTTGCTCACGCGACCTCCTTTCCGAGCCCGGCGGTGGCATCCGGATCGTCAAGAAACTCCCGGTACAGCTCCAGACAGGTCGTGGCGCAGTCTGCTGGCTGACGGTCGTTGGGGTAGAGCTCGTTCTCGTCCTCCTCCCCCGTCGCGGAAATGCCCACCTTCTCCGCCTCGTACATGAAGATCGGGTAGTCGAACCGCTGCTTGAGCAGTCGCCGCGCCTCGGTGTGCTGCCTCAATCGGGTGCTGCGCCGGAAATCTGCGAGTTCCTTCCTGAGGGCTCGGTAGCACTCGCCGTCCCCGGCCACTTCCGCCTTCTCGATCTCGGCGTGGCGTCGTTCCAACTCCGCCTCGACCTCGACCGCATCCCGGCTTTCCACCTCGACCTCGACCTGCTCACGCATCTTTTCAAAACGCTCCCGCTCCTCCTCGGTGAACTTGCGCAAGAATAGGAGCGAACACTTTACGCTCGCTCCCGAGCTGACGAAGGTCTCCTGCGGCAGGCTGACCACGGCGCGCAGGAAGGCGCGCGCCTCGATGAATTCCCGTACGTAGGCCAGCGACGGGTTATTGAAGACCCCCTCTGGCAGGACGATCCCCAAGCGGCCACCCGGCTTGAGGAGATCGAGGCAGCGTTCGACAAACAGCACCTCGGTCTTGATTTTGGACTTCGGACTTCTGGGAAGGTCGAAAAGGTTGACTATGGGCTGGTTTAGCGCCGCGCGCACTCGGTCTTGCGCTTCGGTGTAGCGGTCGCCGTACTCCTCAATATACCGGTCTCGTATCGTCGCGTCTTCGGCAATGTCAGACTCGAGTACCTTGTCGGTGGGCTCCACGTTAGCGCCGAATGGAGGATTCGTAAGGACAATGTCGAACCGCCCTTCGAATATGCCGTTCACGTTGAGGAACCCGTCGTGGTGGTGCACGCCGCCGTGACCGTCGCCGTGCATAATCATGTTCATCTTGCTGGTCCGGGCCATCCGGTCGTTGGCGTCCGTGCCGTAAATGCATCGGTTCGACAGTTTCCACAGACGGGAATTCGGACGTTTGTGGTCGACGAGCGCTTGAATTTCCTGGTATTTCTCCCGCAGCCTTCTGGCCCTTTCCGCGTCGGAAACCGAGGTGTCTGATTCGACATCCGCCCTAAACGCCTTGTATTCCCGGTCGGCGGCGGCGAGGATCTGTTCGCGCACGACCTCGAATGTGCGAATCAGGAATCCGCCGGAGCCGCTGGCCGGATCGCATACGATCTCGCCCTCCCGCGGATCCACCATGTGGACCATGAATTCGACGATGCTGCGCGGCGTAAAGAACTGACCTATCTCTCCTCTGAACGTCCGGCCGAGGAACCTCTCGAAGGCAACGCCTTTGACGTCCTCGCTCGTGTCGGAAAGGTTGTATTTCTCCAACAGACGAACGATTTCCTCGCTGGTGGAGGGCTTCAGGTTGATGCGTTCATCCTGTTCGAAAATCTTGTCTGCGGCATGCTCTTCCATCGTCGACTGGAAAAGGCTATCCAGCGGGTTGTCGTCCTGTCGGTTGCGCAAGATTTCGACGCTGAACAGGTTCATTTTCTTCCGCCGTCTGAGCTGGCGTTCCACGTAGACCTTGATGAACAGGACCTTCGCAATTTCGTCGAAGGCTGCCGCAGGGTCCTTTTTCTCGCGGTGGCGAATGACGTTGTGGCACTGATGAAGAAGATCGGCGAACTCCTTTTCCCGGAAGTTGCGGAGTTTCGATTGCAGTTCCTCGATATCCCGATCGGATGCGCCGCCGTGCGGAATGTTCTCGATTTCCTCGATGAATCCAGATACTTCGCCCTTTCTGACACGCCAGTACTTGGTCTCCCGCGTGTTGTGCGTCACGAAGAAAGGCGCGCCGCAGATCCGGGCGTAGTTTTCGCCCTGGTTGTAGTCATCCTGCTTGATCGTGACGTTATCTGTTTTGCATTCGACGACAATAAGCGGGACGTTATCTCTTGTTTTGTCCTCTACCGTACGCCAAATGACGAAGTCTGCGCGTGCGGAGGCGGACCCGCGTCCGACCACTTCCATCTCCTCCGCCATCTGTTCGAGGGCGAAGTCGTACTCGTTACAAAGGGTCAGAAAGTACTCTTGGCGTACAGCCTCCTCTGGGGTCTCCACCAGCCACTTGCCGCGCAAATGGCTCCAAATTAGGCCCTCCTTCTCGTCCCTCTTTGTTTCCAAGGCACCCATACGTGTCCTTGCTCCTCAACGGCAACCGGCCGAGGCGGATCATCGCTTCGGTCCCACGCAACCGTAAACGGCCAACGCAGCATTCGGCAACCAAGCGGACAAATTTAGACCGCCGGCAGCCCAGAAGTCTTCGGTGACTGTCAACCGTCCTCGCGGCCCGTCGATCACTCTTCGGCTTACGGGCCTGTCGTGTGTCGCTCCTCTGGGCAGCACGCTGGGCTTCTCTCGACAACGGGCAGGCGGCTCATTGCCCCGACACGAAGCGGTGTCGGCTACCGCAAGCCCCCTACCCCCCATACACCCAGTCGAACGCCTCGCCCCGCGCCCGCACGTATCCCACCGAGGGCGACGGGAAGTGCGCCGTCATCACCAGCGTATCGGTGTCGCAGTGGCGCTCCAGGAAGGTGCGTCTCGTCGCCGCCGACTGCGCGCGGTCGGTACACCCCACCGCGCTCCAGCCGGGCTCGCGGCATTGCAGCGGGGTGTGGCAGATGTCGCCCGACAGCACCGCGCGCTCGCCTTGGGAGGCGAGCTCGATCGCCACGTGGCCCGGGGTGTGGCCGGGCGTGAGCGCGAAGCTTATCTCGTCGTCGAACCGGTGGTCGTCGGCCACGATGTCGGCCTGGCCCGCCGCGACCACCGGGAGCACGCTGTCGTCGATGCAGCCGTCGGAATATTTCTTGCCGCCCTTGTTGACCTCGATCCAGTGCTCGTACTCGGTGCGCGCGAAGAGGTAGCGCGCGTTGGGGAAGGTCGGCACCCAGCGCCCGCCGATCAGCCGCGTGTTCCAGCCCACGTGGTCGGCATGCAGGTGGGTGCACATCACGAAGTCGATGTCTTCCGGGGCGAGGCCGATGGCGGCGAGCCCGTCGAGGTAGCGGGTCGACGTCCGGTGCGCCCAGGGCTTGTGGAAGCGGCGCTCCTTGTGGTTGCCGACGCAGCTGTCGACCAGGACGGTGCGGTGGCGGGTGCGGAGCACGTAGGACTGCATCGCCATCACGACCTTGCCGGTGGCGGGGTCGAGGAAGCGGGGCTCGAGCCAGGCGCGGTGCGGGGCGAGCGCATCCGGGGTCGCGTCGGGGAGCAGGAAACCGACGTCGAAATCGGGCTCCTCGGATTCGATTATCCGGCGCCATTCGATCCCGCCCACCGTGCCGCCTTGCCGCATGCCCGCCTCCCGCGCCGTTGCCCCCGCGTCCGCGCCCGACTATAGCGTGGGCGCCATGACCGCTCCGCCCTTTCGCGCCGAGCATGTGGGGAGCTTCGTGCGGCCGCCCGCGCTGCTCGACGCGGTGCGCGCGCACCGGGCCGGAAGGCTCAACGCCGAGGGGCTGCGCGCCGCCCAGGACGCGGCGATCCGCGGCATCGTCGCCTTCCAGGACGGGATCGGCCTGCCCGCGGTGACCGACGGGGAGTTCCGCAGGCGCTCGTGGTCGGCCGGCGTGATCGACGCGCTCGACGGGTTCGCGCTCCGCGAGGAGGGGGTGCTGGCGTTCCGGTCGGGGTCCGGGGACGGCGGCGGAGGGGTCGCCGCCTCGCCCTACGCCGCGCGGCGGCTGGAGCGCAAACGCCCGATCGTCGCCGGCGACTACCGGTTTCTCGCCTCGTTGCGGCCGAAGGGGCTGCCCAAGGTCACCATCGCCTCGCCGCCGGTGCTGCACTACTTCCTCGGCCCGCGCGCCTTCGAGACTTCCGCCTATGCCGACCGAAATGCCTACTTCGCCGACCTGGTCGGCATTTACCGCGACGAAATTGCCGACCTCGCGGCGGCGGGATGCCGTTACGTCCAGCTCGACGACACCGCGCTGCCCTGCAACTGCGACATGGGCGCGCGGGAAGGCGTCCGGGCGCGCGGCGAGGACCCGGACGCGCTGACCGATGCCTATGTCGGGCTGATCAACGCGGCCGTCGCCGAGCGGCCCGCCGGCATGCTGGTCGGGCTCCACATGTGCCGCGGCAACTTCAAGGGCGCCTGGATGGCCGAGGGCGGCTACGAGCCGATCGCCGAGCGGGTCTTCCAGGGCCTCGACGTCGACATCCTGCAGCTCGAATACGACACGCCGCGCGCCGGCGACTTCGCCCCGCTCCGCTTCCTGCCCGCGGGCAAGACCGCCGTGCTCGGCCTGGTCAGCACCAAGACCCCGGTGCTCGAGGACCCCGACGACCTCAAGCGCCGCATCGACGAGGCCGCCCGCCACGCCCCGCTCGACCGCCTCGCCATCGGCCCGCAATGCGGCTTCTCCTCCGCCGGCGGCTCCGGCCAGACCGTCGATTCCGACGACACCCGCCGCAAGCTCGACCTCGTCCTCGCCATCGCCCGCGAGGTCTGGGGCACCGCCTGACCCGCCCCCACCGCTTTCTCCCCTTCCCCACCCGTCCCCATGATGATATTAATTCTCACTATCACAGTGGGGACAGGGTTTAAGGCGGTGCTGCAGCTGGATGGGTTGACGGTTGCGTTCGGGGCGAAGCGGGCGGTGCGCGGGCTGTCGTTCGACATCGCCGAGGGCGAGCTGGTGTGCCTGCTGGGGCCGTCGGGCTGCGGCAAGACGACGACGCTGCGCGCCATCGCCGGGCTGGAGCGGCCGGAGGGCGGGCGGGTCGCGGTCGCCGGGCGGGTGCTGTCCGACGCCGGCTTCGCGGTGCCGCCGCCGGAGCGCGGAATCGGCTTCCTGTTCCAGGACTTCGCGCTGTTCCCGCATCTCACGGTGGCGCAGAACATCGCCTACGGGATGAGCCGCCGGCAGCGGGCGGAAGACGCCGGGCGGGTCGAATCGCTCTTGGACCGGATCCGGCTGCGCCACCTCGCGGACTCCTACCCCCACATGCTGTCGGGCGGCGAGCAGCAGCGGGTGGCGCTGGTCAGGGCGCTCGCCCCGCGCCCCCGCGTGGTGCTGCTCGACGAGCCGTTCTCCAGCCTCGACGCCTCGCTCCGCGCCGGGCTCCGGGAGGAGACGATCCGCATCCTCAAGGACGCGGGCGTCACCGTGCTGATGGTCACCCACGACCCCGACGAGGCGCTGGTCTCGGCCGACCGGATCGTGCTGATGCGCGACGGCAGGGCGGTCCAGACCGGCCCCCCCGACGCGCTCTATTCCAGGCCCGTCGACGCCTTCACGGCTTCGTTCTTCGGCGCGGTCAACCGGCTCCCCGGCACGGCCAAAGACGGCGAGATCCGCACCGGCCTCGGCGCGCTCCCCAACCCCGGCTTCGCGGACGGCGCCCCGGTCGAGGTGCTGATCCGCCCCGACGGGCTGAGGCTGGCGCCGGGCGGGGCGGGGCCGGAGCTCCACGTGTGCAGCGTCCACTTCGCCGGCGCGTCGAGCGTGGTCCGGCTCAGCGCGCGCCACGGCGACCCGGACCACGACCATTTCCACGCCCGCCAGCCCGGCCTGTTCCGCCACGGCGTGGGCGAGACGGTGCGGATCGGCATCGACCCGGCCCAGGCCTTCGTGTTCGGCGAGAGGCCGTAGCCCCTGCCCTAGCGCCGCTGCGAGGCGTTCATCCAGATCACCGGGCCCAGCCCCGCCGCGACGATGGCGAGGGCGGCGAGCGCCGAGTGCTCGAGCAGCTCGTCGGTGGCGAACTGGTAGACATAGGTCGAGAGCGTCTCGAAGTTGAACGGCCTCAGCAGCAGCGTCATCGGCAGCTCCTTCATCACGTCGACGAAGACCAAGAGCCCGCCGGCCAGGATCGACTTCCGCAAGAGCGGCGGGGCGAGCGTCGCCACGCTGCGGGTGAACCCCCGGCCGAGCACGGAGGACGCGCTCATGAGGTTGGGCGAGAGCCGCTTGACGCCGGCCACCGTCGCGCCGTAGCCGATCGCCTGGAAGCGCACCACGTAGCCCGCGATCAACAGCGCCACGCCGCCGATCAGCAGCCCGTCGAAGCCGGCGCCGAACGCGCGCGCGGCGAACCCCTCGACGCCCGAATCGACCGCGCCCGCGAACACCACCACCCCGATCGCCAGCACGGTGCCGGGAAACGCGTAGCCCATCGCCGAGACCGCCGTCAGCGCGCCGAGCGCCGGGTGGCGCTTCCACGACACCGTCAGCACGGTCACCAGCGCGATCGCCATGACGATCGCCGCCGCCGCGAAGGAGACCGCGAGCGAGTTGACCGCGGCGGCCACCAGCGCGCCGTAATCGGTCGACGACAGCCCGGACAGCACGAACCACGCCAGCACGCCGACCGGCACGACGAAGCCCACCACCAGCGGCACCAGGCACACCGCCGCGCAGCCCGCCGCCTTCCAGCCGGTAAGGCGCACCGGCTTGAGCGACTGGCTCGGCCGGCCGGGGTCGAAGAAGCGGCTCTGGCCGCGCGCGCGCTGCTCGACATAGAGCAGGCCCAGGATGAACACGAAGGCGACGCCGGCGATCTGCGCCGCCGCCGTCAGGTTGTTCATGCCGAGCCAGACGTTGAAGATGCCGAGCGTCAGCGTCTCGACCGCGAAATACTCGACCGTGCCGAAATCCGACACCACCTCCATCAGCACCAGCGCCAGCCCCGCGACGATCGCCGGGCGCGCGAGCGGGATGCCGACCGAGAACGCGATGCTCCGGTCGTGGAGCGCCGCGACCTCGTAATAGGACGCCGGCGTCAGCCGGAACGCGGTCCGCGCCATCAGGTAGACATAGGGGTAGAGCACCGATCCCATCACCAGGATCGCGCCGCCGAGCGAGCGGATCTCGGGGAACCAGTAATCCCGCGCCGAGGTCCAGCCGAACAGATCGCGCAGCCCCGCCTGCACCGGCCCGGCATATTCCAAGAGGTCGGTATAGGTGTAGGCGATGATGTAGGCCGGCACCGTGGCGGGCAGCAGCAGAGTCCAGTCGAGAATGCGCGAGCCCCGGAACTCGTAGCGCGTGACCAGCCACGCCGCGGTCAGCCCGAAGGCGAGGCTCAACAGCCCGACGCCCGCCATCAGCGCGACGGTGTTGGCGACATAGCGCGGAAACACGGTCTCCATCAGATGCAGCCACAACCCGCCGGAGTCCCCCGTCATCGCATAGAGCAGGGCCACGAACGGCCCGAGCAGGACGAGGCAGAGGAGGAGGGTGGCGGCCGACCAGCCGGAGACCGGGTCGGCGGCGGGCCTGCGGCGGAGGAACGGGAGGGTTGTCAGCATGGCGGGGCGGGGCGACTCGCGCCACGGTTGCAGGCCGAGGTATTCCCCTCTAGCATGGCCTCATGGCCGCCGCCTTCGACACGCTCGCCGCCGCAAGGACCCTGCAAGCCGCCGGGCTGGGGGAAGGCCCTGCCGAGGCGATAGCCGGGATCTTCCGCGACGCGGCAGACGCCGCGAGCGGCGACGCGGCGACCAAGGCGGACCTGGCCGGGCTGAAAGCCGAGCTGAAGGCGGACATGGCGGAGTTGAAGGCCGAGCTGAAGGCCGAGTTCAAGACCGACATGCTCACGCTCACATGGCGCATGGTCGGGCTGGCCGCGGTCGTCGTCGCCGCCGTCAAGCTGATCCCGACCCCGTAAGGCCGGACTCCCCCTGCCCTCTCGGCGCGCGGATATCGGCGGAACGGTCATGCGGGCTTTATGGGGCGAAACCGCGCGCCGGCACAAACGGAAACTGGGCGGGGCGGTGGCGGGGATGCCCAAGGTTCCTACCTGCCCCCGTCGTCATGGCCGGACTTGTTCCGGCCATCCACGTTTTCCTTTTTTCTCTTGTCGTCGTCCGGTCCCGACGAAAAAAACTCGTGGATGCCCGGCCTTTGCCGGGCATGACGGGTGGGAGGCGTCGGAGCGCCGACTCTTCTCCCCTCACCCGTCATACCGACCGTTGCCGCGCGGAGTGCAGCGGAGCGGAGATACTTGCGGCGCGAGCTCTTGCCACCCTCCCGGTTGTCACCCCGGCCTTGAGCCGGGGTCCAGAGCCGCCGGCTCAGGCGATGCAAACCCCTGTCTAGGCGGCCTTTCTAACGCGCCCGACCCTTGGCTTGCTTCAGGCACCATTCACTCGGTCAACTCCAATTTCGGAAGCGCCCGGACGATTTCCATGGTCTCCATGCTGACCGTGATGACACGCTGAAAGAGTTCCAGCGGATAAGCCGGGTTTCCGACGGTTTCGATGGCGTAGCGGTTCGCGTCGTTCACGATGCCGCTCGCCTTGTCCGTCTTCACGACCTGGCGTTCCATCACCCATTCGAGGGCGGGCTTGCCGTTCACCACGTAGTCATAGGCTTCGAGTGGAATATCCTGCATGGTGATATTGGCATTGTAGATGACTGTGGTCTTGTCCTTGTCGCGCGTTTTGCCCCCGAACTTCATCTTCGTAACACGGTAGAAGGCTTCCGGATCGTCGACCGAAGCGAGTCGTAGGTCGCCCTGCTTGATCGTGACGGGCCAAGGGTCAACGCTCTCGTAGTTCACATGAAGCGCTCCAAGCCGACTGCCCGCGTCCCGAAAGGCGCGGAAGTCCCGCGGTTTCTTCACGCAGGGAATTCGAGGAAGCTCCTTGGACAGGTTGTTGGCGAAGCGAGTGCGGTACTCCTCCGAATGGAGCAGCCCGTATACGTAGTAGAATATGTCTTCCTTGCCGATGGCCTCGCCCGGATAAGTCGCGTGGAAGTGCATGAGACTTGCATCCGTGATACCGTCGTAGGCTCGATAGCCGTTCGACGCGCTCTCAACAGCCCTAAAATCAAAAGCATCATCGGATCTTTGGTCGACAGCTTCATAAAGTCGAAGCGGAAAACATTGGCCTGTGTCCATCGTATGAAAGTTGGGAAGTCGATCCACCATTAAGCACGAGAAACCCGATCTCGCACCAATGCCGGACACGCAGATCAATCGATTATCTTCCCTTCCCGTGGGAAAAACGCGCGACATCTGGTAAATCATTTCATTTAAGCTACGGTCAAAATACAGGTACTGTCTACTGAAAGGGCGATAGATGGAGTTTACAATAGCCTCTTCATTAAAGATCAATGGCTTGCCCTTGGCAAGGTAGCCTTTAAGCGCCCTGGACCATCCGATCTTCTTGGCATCGGACGTAACGACACTGTCGACCTTTCCACTGTATCCTTCCGGCGGCCGCGTGGAAAGGTGTTTGTCGTAAACGCCGATCATGCGACGAATATTTCTTTCCACGGATATGGAAGACGCATTGTAACACCACGCGTCGCGGCTGGTGAGGACACCTTGGGAATAGTTGTCGAATAACTTGAGAGCTGACCTGTCATCCTTATTACCAATTCGAGTGAAGTCATCGAAACGGCGATCCCGCTGACTAAGCCAGTCGCCATGCTCGTCGGGAATGATGGCAGTCCAGCAATTGTCTAATTCAATCCCTGAAACGCTCCCAAAACGCCGTACAATGTCAAGTTTTCTTCTGCCGTCAAGATTGTCGCCGATGTCGTAGAATGAGATACCGCCCTGTCGATCTGCCGCGGGGTTGCATACGAAAATACTGATCGCAACACCTGTCATGCTGTTCTGGCCGAAGACGTTGCCGCCTTCACCCGCACGTCCCCTACTCAACATGTTCTTTCGGACATCTCCACGGAGATGGAAAACATGGATGCTGGAAAACTCGTCTGCGATGCATCGTCGCATGCCATCCGCAAAAGCGCGTTCTATCCACGCGCTGCCCGACACATAGGCCATAACGCCACCGCCAGCCTTGGTTAGCTGGTCGCTGGCCCAGCGAATGGCACGGATGTAGGCATCGTAAAGGTTCTTTTGCAGTCGTGCATTTGAACGAGCGGCATATGTGTCTCGGATGCGGCCGTCCAAGTCAGGATATGCTACGTTCTTGGCATTGTCATTCTCGCTCTTTTGTCCTGCCGAATATGGCGGGTTGCCCACGATTACACGGATGTCCTGTACCTTTTTCCGCTGCCGTCGCCGGGAGTTGTCGGGCATGTAGTGGGCGATCAGGTCGTCCCGTTCGTACATCTGGAACGTGTCGGTCAAGCAAATCCCCTCGAAGGGGACATAATCTCCACCCGTGATGCCGTGGTAGACGGCCTCGATATTTATGGCTGCAATGTAGTAGGCGAGCAGCACGATCTCGTTCGCGTGGATCTCCTGACGGTATTTCCGCCCCAAGTCCTCCCGAGAGATCAGACCGGATTGCAGAAGCCGAGTGATGAAGGTGCCGGTGCCGGTGAACGGATCGATGATGTGGACCCCTTCAGAGCCCAGGTTCTGCCCGAATTCTTTCCTCAGGACCTCGTTCACCGAATGGATGATGAAGTCCACGATCTCCACCGGGGTATATACGATGCCCAGCCTTTCAGTGGTGCGCGGGAAGGCGTTGCGGAAGAACTTGTCGTAGAGTTCGACGACTAGGCGCTGCTTGGCCCGAGGATCGGTGATGCCCTCCGCCCGCACCTGCACGCTCGCGTAGAACTTTTCGAGGTCCCTGGATTCCTTGTCCAGATTGGCTTCGTCGAGCACGTTCAGAACGCCCTGCATGGCACACGAGACCGGGTTCTCGTCGGTGAACTGATGACCCTCGAACAGCACTTCGAAGACCGGGCGCGTGATAATGTGCTGCGCCAGCATCTCGACCGCATCCGCTTCGGTGATGGTGTCGTTCAGATCGTCTCGGAGCTCCGCGAGGAAGCTGTCGAACGCCTTGCGCGCGGCGGTGTCCGGTTCCTTCAAAATGCCGGTCAGACGGGTGATGTGGTTCGTGGCGATTTCGGCAATGTTAGTCGCCCAGTCTTCCCAGTAATCCCGCGTCCCGCACTTCTTGACGATCCTGGCCATGATCGCGCGGGAGAACTCGTCGACGGAGAAGACCATTTCCGTCTGAATTTCTTCGGCCGATGTCCTTTCGCTCCCTGCCCCGCCGATATCGGGCCGGGCCGGCTTCGATCTCGTGGGCAGGTCCTCGACCACCGCCGTTACGGCTTCGAGCTCCTTGCCGGTGACGCCTACGATCTCGATCCGGCCGCCGACGTCCTGACCGAGCGACGCCTTGTTGATCGTCGCGTCGAATCGGTCGTCGTGGGCGCGCAAGGCATTCAGGATTTGCCAGACGACCCGGTATTTCTCGTTGTCGTTCAGGGCCTGTTCGGGCGGCACCCCCGCGGGCACGCCGACGGGCAGGATGACGTAGCCCATCTTCTTGCCCTCGGCCCTGCGCATGACGCGCCCGACCGATTGCACGACATCGATCTGGCTCCGCCTGGGGTGGAGGAACATGATCGCGTCGAGAGCCGGTACGTCCACACCCTCCGAGAGGCATCGGGCATTGGTCAGGATGCGGCAGTTGCGATCGCCCGCGTCGGCCTTGAGCCAATCCAGCAGCACGCCGCGCCGCTTGGCGTTGTAGGTGCCGTCCACATGCTCGACCTCGCAGCGGAGGCGGTCGTCGCCGTCGTCTTCCGATGTCGAGTCGTCGTCGAGGAACTCTTCGACCACCGCCGAGAATTCGCCCCGGACCAGCTTGGAACTCCTGATGTCACGGCAGAACGCCAGGGCGCGGCGCATGGGCAGCGGATCGGCCGCCACATCGGCCCTCATGTCCTCCTTGGTGAGCGCCTTGTAGCAGCCGACGATCTTGGTCGCGTCGTCGAGGATCAGCTCGCTGGAACTGTCGGCGAGACGCTTCTGAACGGACGAGCCGACAAGCCCCTCGTCCATCGCGAGGACCACCACCTTGTAGTCCGTGAGCAACCCCTCCTGCACCGCCCACGAGAAACCGCGATAGAACAGCGTTGCCCCGTAGAGGTCTTCGTCGTCCATCGAGGCAAGCGTCGCGTCCGCCTCTTCGGCCTTGGCCTTGACGTTCTCCCCGAAGATGCGGGGCGTGGCGGTCATGTAGAGTCGCTTTCCGCCTCTGATCGTGTCGTTGGAATGGACCTTGACGAAGTTGGACTCGTCCTCGCCCGCCAGGGTGGCACCGGTGGTGCGGTGCGCCTCGTCGCAAACGATCAGGTCGAACTCCGGGAAACCGTGGCTCTTTTGGGCGGTTTCGATCACCTGGATGGATTGATAGGTGGCAAAGACCACCGTCATCCTGTCGGGTGCGGGACGATGGACCCCGTCCGCCAGCCTGGCCGCGTCGGTCGTGGCCGGAAACGCCAGATCGAGGATGTCGATCTCGGCGATATCCCTGTTGCTCTGCCGGCGCTTCCCTACTTGGGTGTCGGAACAGACGGCAAAAGAACGTAGCGGCGTATCCGTGTCCGCCGTCCATTCGCGCACGCTCTGCGCCATCAGGGCGAGCGAGGGCACCAGCACCAGCACATGCTTTCCCCTGCCCGCCAGATCTTCCGCGATCTTGAGGCTGGTGAAGGTCTTGCCGGTGCCGCAGGCCATGATCATCTTGCCGCGGTCGGCCGCGGAAAGCCCCTCCCGCACGGCTTCGAGGGCTTCCCTCTGGTGCGCGCGGAGACGTTTCTTGTCGTCGAGGACGATTTCGCCCTTCGCCGCGAAGTCGGCCCAGCGGATGGGGCTTTGCCGCAGGTCGTTGAGGCCGATGCGAACCGTGGGGATCGTCTGTCCGCGCACTATCGCTTCGGCATTCTCGCTCCACGCACCCTCCGTCGAGTCGATCATCACCCTGCGCTTGAAGGGGGCTTTCGCGGAAGCCGACACGAAGCCGTCGACATCCGCCTTTCCGATCCTGTGATCCGAATCGTAGAACTTGCATTGGATGGCGGCGTAACCGTCCTCGTCCCGGAGTTTCGCCACCAGGTCTATGCCGACGTCGCGCCCATCCCAGCCGTGAGCGGCGGCCCACTCCGCGAAGGGCTGGACCTCCTCGTAGAGACTTCCCTGAACCGGATCGGCGGTGAGAAAGGCAGCCGATAGGCGTTCGAAATAGGTGCCTTTCTCCCGGGGGGTGCGCGCGGCTTCGCGATAAGAATCCAGAAGGACTTGTAAGGAATCCGTGGTCATGAATTTTTGCCAATCATGTTTGCGTTATGCCAATGCAAGTTATCGGGCCAGAAATCAGCCGGTCTGCATTTGGAACAGGCCAAACGCGGCAGTCAAGCAGTTCAAAGACAGAAACGGTCCGAAGCAGCCCCATCGATACGTCGGACCGGAGAGCGTCCGTGCGTTGTCAGCGTGGCGGTCCTGAACCGCACCCCTCTCCAGTCACGGTCGAATTCCCAACAAATCCGTTGGCAACAAAACTGTTGGCAAAGCGCGGTTGAGAGTCTTCGCCCGGAGCGGAACCGAAAAAAATCGTGGATACCCGGCCCCCGCCTTCGCGGGGGCAGACTCTTCGCCAGGCATGACGGGTGGGGGCGCTGGGGCCGTAAGCGTCCTTCCCAGTAGCGCCGGCCCGCCCCTCGCCTACCCCGGCGTCCGCCGGTACGCCTCCCGCCGCCGGACGACCGGCACGATCGGCTCGTCGTCCCGCACTTCGTACAGCACGCGCCGGTCGCCGGCGCGGGGCCTGCGCAATCCCCGCGGGTCGCCCGTCAACGCCGCGCTCTCCCTAATCCGTATGGAGGAGCGCGGGCCGGACCTCGTTCCAGTCCAGCACCGGATCGCCTGGATCGCGGAGCCGCTCGATAGCGACGGAGAGGTCGTCGAAATCTTCGAGGTAGCGCTCGACCGCGAGGCGGACGACATCCGTCCGGCTGCGCCGAAGCCGTCGCGCCGCCGTGTCCAGGGCGTCGATCGACGGTTCCGGCAAGCGCGCGGTCACCTCCCGAGCCATCGCCATTCGCTCCGTCAGGGTCGGACCGATATCCGCGGAGAAGAGGAAATCTGGCGTCCCCTAGGGGACTCGAACCCCTGTTTTCGGCGTGAGAGGCCGATGTCCTAGGCCACTAGACGAAGGGGACGCCGTGGGGCGTATAGATACGGCGTTCCCGGGCGGGGATCAAGCCGGGGCGACGTACACCCTCCCCCGGCCCCTCCCGCAAGCGGGAGGGGAGAAGGTAAGCGAGGAATCGCCAAGCGAATCCCCTCTCCCCGCCGGGGAGAGGGCCAGGGTGAGGGGGCCGCCGCAACCGCCCCGGAACGCACCGTCCCCCTACCCGCCCCCGCCGATCCGGGCCGTCGCCACGCGCCTTCCGGTGGCGAGGTCGAAGACGTGGATCGCTTCCGCGCCGCCGGGGAGGCGGAGGCGCAGCGCTATGCGGTTGCCGTCGAGCGCGGTCTCCAGGACCTCGGCGCCGTCGGGGAGCGCGAGGGCAGCCTCGGTCGGGGGCCGCTCGCCGTCGAGCGTGCGGCTGGCGATGGTGACGACGACGACGATCAGGCCGGCGACGATCAGCACCCCCATCCCGATCACGAGAGCCTTGAGCGCCCGCATCGATTGTGCTCACTCTCCCGCCATGATTGCCGCACCGGAGCGCCGCATCGTCGCCCCGCCGGCCGACGCCGCCGGCGGCAGGCTCGACCGGGTCCTCGCCGACGCCCTGCCCGACATCTCGCGGACCCGGATCAGGCGGCTGATCGAGGCCGGGTCGGTCTCGCTCGGGCGCGGCGGGACGATAGAAGAGCCCTCCTACAGGGTCAAACCGGGCCAAAGTTTCGCCGTAATCGTGCCCGAGAGTGCCGACCCTTCGCCGGCGGGGGAGCCCATCCCGCTGGACGTGGTCTACGAGGACGAAGACCTGATCGTGGTGGACAAGAACGCGGGGCTGGTGGTCCATCCCGCCCCCGGCAACCCGGACGGAACGCTGGTCAACGCGCTGATCGCCCATTGCGGCGCGAGCCTGTCGGGGATCGGCGGGGTGCGCCGGCCGGGCATCGTCCACCGCCTCGACAAGCTGACCAGCGGGCTGATGGTGGCGGCCAAGAACGACCGCGGCCACGCCGCCCTCGCCGCCCAGTTCAAGGCGCGCTCGATCGAACGCGCCTACACCGCCTTCGCCTGGGGCGCGCCGGACCGGCCGTCGGGCGAGATCGCGGGCAATATCGGGCGGAGTTCGCGCAACCGGAAGAAGATGACGGTGCTCGCTTCCGGAGGCCGGCCGGCGCTCACCCGCTACCGCACGGTGCGCCGCTTCGGCGACGCCGCGTGCCGGCTCGAATGCCGGCTGGCGACCGGGCGGACCCACCAGATCCGGGTCCATCTCGCCTGGCGCGGCCTGCCGGTGATCGGCGACGCGGCCTATGGCGGCGGCCTGACCCGGGCGCGGCGGCGCTCGCTGGGCGCGGACGGCGCGGCGGCGGCGGACGGGCTCGGGCGCCACGCGCTGCACGCCCACCGGCTCGGCTTCCGCCACCCGGCGAGCGGCGAGGAGCTCGTCTTCGAGTCCGATTTGCCGAACGAACTCAAGCTATTGGAAAACGGTCTGGATGAAAGCTGGTAATTTCCCCGGCGGCTCCCTATCTATCGGGCGACGGGCGGGTCGCGCATGACCGGCCGCAAGCAGGGAGAGACGACGCCCATGGCAGCGAGCGCCGCATCGGTTCCCGCCGTCCCGCAGCTCGACCCCGAGAGCAACCTGTCGCGCTATCTGCGGGACATCCGCAAGTTCCCCCTGCTGGAGCCGGACGAGGAGTTCATGCTGGCCAAGCGCTGGCGCGAGCACGAGGACGCCGAGGCCGCGCACCGGCTGGTGACCAGCCATCTCCGCCTGGTGGCCAAGATCGCGTCCGGCTATCGCGGCTACGGCCTGCCGATGGGCGAGCTGATCTCGGAAGGCAATGTCGGCATGATGCAGGCGGTCAAGCGGTTCGACCCGGACCGCGGCTTCCGGCTCGCGACCTACGCGATGTGGTGGATCCGCGCCTCGATCCAGGAATACATCCTGCATTCCTGGTCGCTGGTGAAGATCGGCACCACCGCCGCCCAGAAGAAGCTGTTCTTCAACCTGCGCCGGATCAAGGGCGAGATCAAGGCGATCGAGGAGGGCGATCTGCACCCCGAGAACGTCGCCGAGATCGCCACCCGGCTCAACGTCTCCGAGGACGAGGTGGTGCAGATGAACCGCCGCATGGCGGCGCCCGACAACTCGCTCAACGCGCCGCTCCGCGCCGACGGCGAGGGCGAGTGGATGGACTGGCTGGTCGACGAGACCGAGTCGCAGGAAACCCGGCTCGCCGAGGCCGAGGAGCTGGAGAAGCGCCGCGTGCTGCTCAGGAACGCGATGGAGCACCTGAACCCGCGCGAGAAGCGCATCCTCACCATGCGCCGGCTCGCCGAGAAGCCGCTGACCCTGGAAGAGCTGAGCCAGGAGTTCGGCGTATCCCGCGAGCGGGTGCGCCAGATCGAGGTCCGCGCCTTCGAGAAGATCCAGAAGGCGATGCGCATGGCGGTCGTCGAGGAAGAGCGCGCGCTGGCGGGATAGCGCCGTCCCCCCTCACCCCGACCCTCTCCCCCACGGGGGAGAGGGAGATTCACGGGCCGACCCCTCTCTTCTTCTCCCCTCCCGCTTGCCCCGGATCGCGGTCCGGGGCTTGCGGGAGGGGCCGGGGGAGGGTCAGCGCCACCTCATTCCCCGTCACGCCCGCGCCGCCCGCTGGAACGCGCCCCGCAGCGGCCTCACGCGGCAGGGCGGCCTCTCCGTCTTCTTCGTTTTCTCCTCGCCGGGCCCCGAGACGACGGTGAAGATTGGCGCCGCCACCGATCCTTCGATCCGCCACATCGCGAACTCCACCGCGAACCAGCGCGCGTCGTCGATCGCGTTCAGCCGGTCGATCGCCGCGCGGTGGACGTCGTGGAACCGCTCCGCCAGCCAGATCGTGGCGGACGGGCGGAACCCCGCCGAATAGGCGACGATCTGGCCGAGATGCCGGTGGTCGCCGGGGCCGAGCTGGGCCTCGATCACCACCGGGGAGCAGGTATCCGCGTCGCGGCACAGCATGTCGGCGCGGAACCCGTCGATCGGCGTTTCCAGCCTCGGCCCCTCCAGGCGGAGCCCGACGGCGTCGCCCAGCAGCGCGAGGTTGCCGGGCTCGGCGAGCCAGGGCGTGAAGTCCGCGCGCTCGTGTTCCCAGACGGCGCGCGGCTCCACGCGCTCCAGGAACCCGGTGCGGCGTCGGCCCATCGGAGGGTCTCCGTCTCTGCGATGCGGTGGAATCCGGCACGAAAAAGGGCGCCGGCAGGTGCGGCGCCCATTTCTCGACTATGGAAAATATGGGGTGATTCGTGTCCCCGGTCAAGGGCAATTGTCCCAATAGGGAAATTTTTTGGGACCGATTTACCTAGCCAGAACGCGGCCGAGCGCTACTTCATCCAAGAACTTTCTGAACGAGCACCTGAACGACGGGAGCCAAGATCCATCCCATGAAGGTAACGAAGGCCAGCGCGACCACGATGCCGCCGATAAGGTAAGCGGCCTTGTTTTCAAGCCGGCGAAGCCGGTCGTCGATCGCGGAATTGCTCGCTTGGACCTCGCTCCGGAAATCTCGAATCTGGCTTTCCAGATTGTTCAGTCCCCGCAATACCCACTTATCGCCACCCCCCAACTCGGCGGCCTCGGGCGATTCGAACTTCTCGCGGGACTCGCTCATTGGTGAGTCTTGACCCACTCAACCAGGTCGGAGTCGCCGTAGCCGGCTATGTCCGCCATCTCGACGACGGTTCCACTAACCCGGTCTTCAGAGTTGAAACCCAAGAGGTCGGCGACGGCTTGAGGCGACTGGCCAGAATCCGGAGAGACGAAAGCCGTGTGATCGCTCGCGATATAGGATGTGTCAGGCCAGACATTGCCGACCCTTTCCCAGACCTGTTCGCTCGGCCGCGGAAGGATGACTACGAAGAGACCCACGTCGCGCCCTTGAAGTCGGGATTCTGGCTGGGCTGATTCGTCATGGGCGGAGTTTCCGTACGAGACGTGCGAGAGCCGGCCAAGCATACCATCGGGAGTGCTCGCCGGGAGGGGCGTAGCGAACCGAATCGCCAAACGCCTTGGCGTAGCGCAGATCGAACGATTTCCGAAACATGGCCGTGCTTCCTGAACGCGGACGGTGGGAAGTAGCACACTCCCCGGTTAATACCCGCTCAAAGCGAAATCGCGCTCCCCATCGCCAAACCACCTGCTGCTGGACTCATGTCGGGCCATCTCACTGACAACCCTGAAACCAAAACACGCCAGACAAATGACTTGACACCCAATCCCGCATACAACGGAGGGCCCTACACCGCGAACGGGTCGCGGACCATTACGGTGTCCTCGCGCTCGGGGCTGGTGGACAAGAGCGCGACCGGCGCCTCGATCAGCTCCTCGATGCGGCGGATGTACTTGACCGCCTCGGCCGGCAGCCCGGCCCAGCTGCGCGCGCCTTTGGTGCTTCCCGACCAGCCGTCGAGCGTCTCGTAGACCGGGCGCACGGTCGCTTGGCCGCGCGCCGAGGCGGGGAAGCGGTCGATGCGCCCCTCGCCGGTCTCGTAAGCCGTGCAGACCCTGAGCTGTTCCATCCCGTCGAGCACGTCGAGCTTGGTGAGCGCGATGCCGTCGATGCCGGCGATCCGGATCGCCTGGCGCACCATCACAGCGTCGAACCAGCCGCAGCGCCGCTTGCGCCCGGTCACGGTGCCGAACTCGTGGCCGCGCTCGCCCAGCGTCCGGCCGATCTCGTTGTCCTGCTCGGTGGGGAACGGGCCGGAGCCGACCCGCGTGGTGTAGGCCTTGGTGATGCCGAGCACGTAGTCGATCGAGCGCGGCCCGAGCCCGCTGCCCGCCGCCGCCTGCCCGGCGAGCGTGTTGGAGGACGTGACGTAGGGGTAGGTGCCGTGGTCGACGTCGAGCATCGCGCCCTGCGCGCCCTCGAACAGGATGCGCCTGCCGTCGCGCCGCGCGCGGTCGAGCACGTGCCACACCGGCGCCGCGAAGGGCAGGATGCGCGGCGCGACCTCGCGCAGCTTGCCGATCAGCTCGCCGCGGTCGAAGGTCCCGGCGCCGAGCCCGCGCAGGAGCGCGTTGTGATGGTCGAGCAAATGGTCGACGCGGGGGCCGAGACCGTCCGGGTCGGCGAGGTCGCAGAGCCGGATCGCCCGGCGCCCCACCTTGTCCTCGTAAGCCGGGCCGATGCCGCGCCCGGTGGTGCCGATGCGCGCGCTCCCCCGCGCCGCCTCGCGCGCGTGATCGACCAGCGGGTGGAGCGGCAGGATCAGGCAGGCGTTCTCGGCGACCAGGAAGGTCTCCGGGCTCACCGCGACGCCCATGCGGCGGACCTCGTCGATCTCGTCCAGCAGCGCCCAGGGATCGACCACCACGCCGCTCCCGATCACCGAGAGCTTGCCGGGTCTGACCACGCCGGAGGGGAGCAGGCTGAGCTTGTAGGTCTTGCCGTCGATGACCAGGGTGTGACCGGCGTTGTGCCCGCCCTGGAAACGCACCACCACGTCGGCGCGCTCGGACAGCCAGTCGACGATCTTGCCCTTTCCCTCGTCGCCCCACTGTGAGCCGACGACCGCGACGTTTGCCATTTTGGGGAGCCCGCCTACCCGACCGGAACGACCTTACCGGCGTCGAACCGGTGGGTACAGCCGAGCCGCGCCGCCTCGTCCTCGGCCGATCCCGCCGGGTCGAGCCCGGCCACCGTGATCCAGCCCTCTTCCCTGAGCGCGCGCCCGGCCTCCGGCGCGGTGCCGGCCGGCAGGAACACCCGCCGCGACCGGCCCGCCGCCGGCTGGGATCGCAGGATGGTGTCGACATAGAGCGTGATGCCGGTCGCCAGCTCGCCGCCCGCGCCGTTGCCGTCGGCGCCGGTGACGTAGCGCCCGCCGCTCGCCAGCTCGCCGCGGACGCCGGAAGGAAAGATCGTGAAGCAGATCCCGGTGTGGTACTCGAAGCCCCGGTTCTCCAGCGGATCGGCGGTGAGCCTGAGCCCGGGCGCGCTGGAGCGGATCTCGGAGATCGCCTCGCCGAGCTGCGCGCGCGCCGTGTCCGGCCCGGGCGGCAGGTCGAGCGCGGCGAGCGCGGCGAAGCAGCTTTCGGCCGGACCGGCGGCGGCCAGCATCGCGTTCAGCGCCTTCGCGAGATCGCCGCCGATCGCCGCCAGCGCGGCGGCGTCCTTGTGGTCGATCGCCTCGCGCAGCACGGGGTCGCTCTCCAGCGGGCGGCCGTGGGCGGCGCACAGCGCGGGCGCAAGCGGCGGCATGGTGAGGTCGACCGTGATGTCGGCGACGCCGGCCCGCGCCAGCGCCTCGGCGGCGAGCACCACGATCTCGGCGTCGGCGCGCGGCGAATCGGAGCCGATCAGCTCCATGCCCACCTGGACGAACTGGCGTTCGGGGCGGAGATGGGTGCCGTTGATCCTGAGCACCTCGCCGGCGTAGCACAGCCTGAGCGGGCGCGGCATGTCGCGCAGCCGGCTCGCCGCGATGCGCGCGATCTGCGGCGTGATGTCGGCGCGGATCCCCATCATGCGCTGCGAGACCGGGTCCATCAGCCGGAAGGTTTCCGACGCGGTCGCCGCGCCCGCGCCGCTCAGCAGCCCCTCCTCGAACTCGACGAGGGGCGCCTTGACGCGTTCGTAGCCGTTGAGCTCGAACAGCCCCATCAGCCGCTCCACCGCGTCCGCCTCCTGCGCGGCGACCGGCGGCAGCACGTCGCGAAGCCCGGACGGCAAGAGCGCCGGGCGGTCCTGGTCGTTCATTCTCCCGCGCCTTCTAGAAGGTGAGCGCCCGCGCCCTGACCACGCCGGGAATCGCCCGCACGCAGTCGAGGACCCCCGGCGGTATCGCCCCGTCGACCGAGATCAGGCTGACCGCGTTCTCGCGCGGCCCCGACCGTCCGAGGTGGAAGGTGGCGATGTTGACCCCGGCATCGCCGAGGCAGGAGCCGAGGCGGCCGATGAAGCCGGGCTCGTCCCGGTTCACCATGTAGAGCATGTTCTCGCCGAGCGAGGCTTCCAGCGGCATGCCGTCGAGCTCGACGATGCGCGGCATCCGGTTGGAGAACAGCGTGCCGGCGGTGGTCCGCGTCGCCCGCTCGGTGGTCACCGTGAGGCGGATCAGCGACGGATAGTCGGTCTTGCGCGCGTGCTTGGTCTCGGTCACCTGGATGCCGCGCTCGCGGGCGACGATGGGGGCGCTGACGATATTGATCGAATCGACGATCGGCGCGAGCAGGCCTTCGAGCAGCGCCGCGGTGATCGGCCGGTGATTGAGCTCCGCCGCCTCGCCCTCGTATTCCACCACCACGGCGCGGAAACCGGTCTCGGCGACCTGGCCGGCGAGGCTGCCGATCTGCCGTCCGAGCTCCATGAAGGGCGCGAGGCGGGCGGATTCCTCGCTCGACAGCGAGGGCATGTTGACCGCGTGCAGCACCGCGCCGTCGAGCAGGTAGTCCGACATCTGCTCGGCGATCTGGACCGCGACCTTTTCCTGCGCCTCCGCCGTCGAGGCGCCGAGATGGGGCGTCGCGATCACCCCCTCCAGGCCGAACAGGGGGTAGTCCTCCGGCGGCTCGTCCGGGTAGACGTCGACCGCCACGCCCCCGACATGGCCCGACGACAGCCCTTCGGCCAGCGCGTCGGCGTCGACCAGCTCGCCGCGGGCGCAGTTGACGATGCGCACGCCCGGCCTCGTCTTCGCGATCGCCGCCGCGCCCAGGATGCCGCGCGTCTGGTCGGTGAGCGGGGTGTGCAGGCTGATCACGTCGGCGGCGCCGAGCAGATCGTCGAGCCCGATCTTGGCGATATGAAGCTGTTCGGCGCGTTCGGCGGGCAGGAACGGGTCGTAGACCAGGACCTTCATCTTGAGACCGCGCGCCCGCTCGACGACGGCCGAGCCGACATTGCCGCAGCCGACGATGCCGAGCGTCTTGCCGGTCAGCTCGGTGCCGACATAGCGCGAACGGTTCCACGCGCCCTCTTGGGTTTCCCGGTCGGCGGCGGGGATCTTGCGGGCGAGCGCGAACATCAGGGCGATCGCGTGCTCGGCGGTGGTCACCGCGTTGCCGAAGGGCGTGTTCATCACCACGACGCCGCGCGCGCTCGCGGCCTCGACGTCGATATTGTCTACCCCGATGCCCGCGCGGCCGATCACCTTGAGATTTTCCCCCGCCTCGATCACCGCCGACGTCACCTTGGTCGCCGAGCGGACGGCGAGCCCGTCATAGCCGCCGATACGCTCGATCAGCGCGTCCGAGCCGAGCTCGGGGTCGAAATCGACCTCGATTCCCCGGTCGCCGAAGACGCCGACGGCCTGTTCGCTGAGCCGGTCGGAGATGAGCACGCGGTTCATCGGACCTCTCGCTTCAGGCCGCGACCGTCTCGCCCGGCCTGACCCGGGCAAAGGCCCAGTCCAGCCACGCCGTCAGCGCTTCCAGATCGGCGCGCTCGACGGTGGCGCCGGCCCAGATGCGGAGTCCCGGCGGCGCGGTTCGGTAGCTCGCGATGTCGTGGGCGATGCCCTCGGCTTCGAGCATGGCTTCGATCCGCTTGGGAACGGCGGCCTTCTGGGCGTCGGGCAGGCGCTCGAACCACGGGTCGACGATGCGGAAGCAGACCGATGTGGGGGAGCGGATTTCGGGCGACGCGGCGAGGAAATCGATCCACGGCGTTCGCTCCACCCAGGCCTCGATCGCCGCCATGTTGTCCGCCGTCCTCGCCGTCAGCGCCGCGAGGCCGCCGATTTCCTCGGCCCATTCGAGGCCGTCCAGCGCGTCCTCGACGCAGAGCATGGAAGGCGTGTTGATGGTCTCGCCGCGGAAGATCCCCTCGATGAGCGATCCGCCCGACGTCATCCTGAAGATCTTGGGCACCGGCCAGGGCGGCGTCCAGGTCTCCAGCCGTTCCACGGCGCGCGGCCCGAGCGCGATCATGCCGTGCCCCGCCTCGCCGCCCATCGCCTTCTGCCAGGACCATGTGGTCACGTCGAGCCGGTCCCAGGGCAGGTCCATCGCGAACACCGCCGAGGTGGCGTCGCAGATCGTCAGCCCGCCGCGCTCCGGATCGATCCAGTCGCCCCCGGGGACGCACACGCCGGAGGTGGTGCCGTTCCAGGTGAAGACCGCGTCGCGCGAGAAATCGACCGCCGACAGGTCGGGCAGCGCGCCGTAATCCGCCGACAGGACGCGCGCATCGGCGATCTTCAGGTGATCGACCACGTCCGACACCCAGCTCGCGCCGAAATTCTCCCATTCCAGCAGGTCGACGCCGCGCGGCCCGAGCAGGGACCAGAGCGCCATCTCGACCGCCCCGGTATCGGATGCAGGCACGATCCCGAGCCGGTAGTCGTCGGGCAGGCCGAGAATGCGCCGGGACTTCCCGATCGCCTCGGCCAGACGGGCCTTTCCCGCGGCCGAGCGGTGCGAGCGGCCCACCAGCGCCCCGGTGAGCGCGTCGACGGTCCAGCCCGGCCGCTTGGCGCAGGGGCCGGAGGAAAAGAACGGGCGGGCGGGTCGAACGCGCGGCGCGGCCGGCGGTGTCATGGTCCGTCTCGATCCTGTTGCGCGCCGGCGGCCGGGCCGGCGCGAATCGGCACGGGAAATTAGAAAGGGCGTGGCGGGTCGTCAATCGGATCGGGCATTAGTGTCCTGATCGAGAAGTTTATTAGAATATGTCCGTGGGTTGCGTTGGAGGACTGACGGATGAGCAGAGCAGCGGTAGCGATCGTATTGTCAGACGCGGAGCGGCGTGAGCTTGAGGGGTTGGCGCGGCGGCGGAAGACGGCCCAGGGCCTTGCGCGGCGGGCTCGGATTGTGCTTGCGGCGGCGGACGGGCTGGAAAACAAGGCCATTGTCGAGCGGGTGGGGGCGGACGCGAACACGGTCGGCAAATGGCGCCGGCGCTTCGCCGAGCGCGGGCTCGACGGGCTCTACGACGAGCCGCGTCCCGGGGCGCCGCGCAAGATCGGCGATGAGCAGATTGCAGAGGTCATTGCCCGCACTCTGGAAGAGACGCCACCCGACGGCACCCATTGGAGCCTGCGCTCGATGGCCCGCGCCGCAGGCTATGCGCCGTCGACGATCCACCGCATCTGGCAGGCCTTCGGCCTGCAGCCGCATCGCTCGGAGACCTTCAAGCTGTCATCGGACCCGCTGTTTGTGGAGAAGGTGCGCGACATCGTCGGCCTCTACCTCGACCCGCCGGAGCGCGCGCTCGTGCTGTGCGTCGACGAGAAGAGCCAGATCCAGGCGCTCGATCGCTCTCAGCCGCTGCTGCCGATGCGGCCCGGGCAGGTCGAGCGGCGGACCCATGACTATGTGCGCCACGGCACCACCACTCTGTTCGCGGCGCTCGACATCGCCACCGGCAAGATCGTCGGCCAGTGCTTTGCGCGCCACCGCAGCCGCGAGTTCCTCGCCTTCCTGCGCACCCTTGAGGTCCGGGTCCCCGACGACCTCGACGTCCATCTGGTGATGGACAACTACGCAACCCACAAGACGGCCGCCGTCCAGCGGTGGCTGGCCCGACATCCACGCTGGCATGTCCACTTCACGCCGACCGGCGCCTCCTGGCTCAACCAGGTCGAGCGCTTCTTCGCCGCCTTGACCGAGAAACAACTCCGCCGCGGGGTCCATCGCTCGACCGAGGAACTCGAACAGGCGATCCGAAACTACATCGACACCGTCAACGCCAACCCAAGACCCTTCCGCTGGACCAAGTCCGCAGACGACATCCTCGCAACCATCAAACGCTTCTGCCTGAGGACCCTCGAAACCGCCGAACGGCAAAAGAAAATCATCAAAACTTCGGAATCAGGACATTAGAGCATTTCCCGACCTTATCGGGTCAGGACAGCCGGTCCACCCTCCCCCGGCCCCTCCCGCAAGCCCCGGACTGCGATCCGGGGCAAGCGGGAGGGGAGAAGTTAAGGAGGAGTGGCCAGGCGAATCCCCTCTCCCCGCCGGGGAGAGGGTCAGGGTGAGGGCGGCCCCGCGCTCTCACTTCTTCATGCGGTGGCCGTGGTCCTTCCTGGAGCTGCTTGTGGCGCCGAAATGCATCTTGTGTATCAGGCGGTCGCGGGTCGGTCCCGCGATATCCAGCCTGAGCGCCCATTCGCCGTGCATTTCGAGCTCGATCGTCGCCCTGTACATGCCGGGCTTTCCGCCTGGAGACGCTGGTACGGGCCTCACGTTATGCGCCAGCGGCATCGAGGGCATGTCGGCGCCGACAACGAGCTTCGCGCCTTCGAGCGGGTCGCCGCTCTTTCTGCCCATCAACATGATTTCGCACTCATAGACCAGCTTCTTGTCGGTCGGCGCGCAAACGACCTGCGCCTTTGCCCGCTCGGCCGCCTCCACCACGCCTGTCCACGCCATCGTCGATGCCAAGGCGACAATCAAACGTGCGCTAGAAGTCATCACGCGACCTCCCCTCTGCCGATGCCGAGATAGGATTTCACCAAAAGCCTGTGGTCGAGCAGTTCCCTCGCGTCGCCCTCGAGCACAATCCTCCCGCCTTCGAGCACGTAACCCCGGTCAGCAACCGCGAGCGCCTGACGGACGTTCTGCTCGACCAGCAGGATTGTGACGCCGCCATCGCGGAGCTTCGCGATGAGATCGAACACCTCGCGGGCCGCGACCGGCGCCAGGCCGAGGGAGGGCTCGTCGAGCAGCAGCAGCCTCGGCGCCGCGATCAGCCCGCGCGCCAGCGCCAGCATCTGTGCCTGACCGCCGCTCAGGCTCGATCCGCGATCCTTCAGCCGGTGCCTCAGCATGGGAAACAGGTCGAGGACGCGTTCCAGTTCTTCCGCCTCGACCCGCCGGTCGTGGGCCGCCGCGGCGGCAAGCCTGAGGTTCTCTTCTACCGTCAGTCCGGCGAAGATCAGCCGTCCTTCGGGGACCTGCACGACGCCCCGCCCGACGATTCGGTGCGCGGGAAGGCCAAGCAATCCCTGGCCATCGAGACGCACCTCCCCGGCGGTCGCCCTGACCACGCCCGAGATCGTGTTCATCGTCGAGCTCTTGCCCGCGCCGTTGGCGCCGATGAGCGCGACGATCTCGCCCTCCGACACGTCGAGCGACACTCCCTGGAGCGCCCGGATCCGGCCGTAGTTCACGTCGAGATCCCGCACCTCAAGCATCGGCCGGGGCCTCGCGGCCGATATAGGCCTCGATCACGCAGTCGTCCCGCAACACCGCTTCCGGCGAGCCTTCGGCGATCTTCCGGCCGAAATCGAGGACGCATACCCGGTCGCACAGATTCCGGATCATTTCCATCTTGTGCTCGATGACGATGCAGGTGCGCCCCGGGATCGCGATGTCGCGAATCAGGCGGATCATCTGCTCCGTCTCGGCCGGGGTCATGCCGCCGGCGGGCTCGTCGAGGAGAAGCAGGCGTGGCCTGCGCGCCAGCGCCCGGGCGAGCTCCAGGCGCCGCTGGTCGGGCAGCGGCAGCCCGCCCGCCAAGGCATCGCGGCGGTCCGCGAGCCCGGTCAGCTCCAGGAGCTCGTCGACCTCCTCGCGGCGGGCTCGCTCGGCCGGGCGGTTGGCGAACATCAATTCGCGCAGCCCGACATCGGCGCGCCGGTGCTGCGCCGCCCAGACGTTTTCGAACACCGTCAGGCGGTCGAAGATCCTGAGGTTCTGGAAGGTGCGGGCGACGCCGCCATTGACGATCCGGTCCGGTTTCGCTGCACCGATATCCCGGCCTTCCAGGCGCACGCTGCCGCTCGTCGGCGGATAGACGCCGGTGACCACGTTGAACAGCGTCGTCTTGCCGGAGCCGTTGGGGCCGATCAGTCCGACGCTTTCGCCGTCCCCGACCGAGAAATCGAGCTCCGCCAACGCCTCGATGGCGCCGAACTTCCGGACCAGGCGTTCGACCTCAAGCATGGCGACGGCGCAGCCGCAGCCTGATCCAGTTCACTGCGGCCTCGTCGAGCAGGCCGCGCGGCCGAAAGATCAACAGCACCGCGACCAGCCCACCGAAGGCGATCATCCGGTATCCGGAAATGGCGCGGATGCTCTCGAGGAATCCGATATCGATCGCCACCCCGATCAGCGGACCGAAGGCCGTGCCCAGACCGCCGATCAGCCCGTAGGCCAGGCTGTGCACGCCCAGCATGACGTTGAAGATCTTGGGCTCGACGAAAGTGGTGAGGTGGGCGTAGAGCCCGCCGCCGATTCCCGCGACGAGCCCCGCCAGGCCGAGCGCCAGGATCTTGTACGCCGTCACGTCGATTCCCTGCATCTGGGCGAGCACGGGATCCTGCCCGATCATGCGGAAGATGGAGCCCAGGCGGGAGCGCTCCAACAGGAAGAATGCGCAAAGCACGGCCGCGAGGAGGCCGTAGATCATCAGCATGTATTCGACGGCCGTGATGTCGTTCTCGAAGATGTAGCGGATATCCCTGAAACCGTCCGAGCCGTCGGGCCCCACCATCTCGCCATCGATCTCGATCTGGTACTTGAACACCTCGAAGACGAGCCGGACCATCTCGGCGAACGCCAGTGTCGCGATCGAGAAATAGAGGCCGCGTATCTGCAACGTCGGTATCCCGACGAGGACCGCCGCGACCGCCGCGACCGCCGCGCCCCAGGCCAGCCCGGGCCAGAAATCCCACCCCCACATCGCGGTCGCGATCCCGGACGCGTAGGCGCTGATGGCGAAGAACGCCTGCTGTCCGAAAGATATTTCGCCGACGATCAGCAGGAGATAGGCCGACAGCGCGATGAACGAGATCATCCCGATATTCGACAGCACCCCGACCAGATGGTCGTCCATCGCCTACACCCGCCGCAGCGCCAGACGCTCGCGCTCGGCCAAGGCGTGCCCGAACATCCCGCCGGGCCGGAACACCAGGAACAGGAACAGGAGCGCATAGGCGCAAAGGTCGCGGAATTCGGTGCCGAGATACCAGATGCTCTGCGCCTCGACCACGCCGAGCAGCAATCCGCCCAGGATGGCGCCGGGAATCGAGCCCATCCCGCCCAGCATCATCGCGATCAGTCCCTTGAAGGTCGCCCACAGCCCGAAGAGCGGCGTGATCTGGCCGTCCTGCGCGACGATGAGATAGCCGGCGACGCCACCGATCGCGGACGCGCAGGCGAAGGCGAGGAAGGTCACCGCGGCGACGTTGATGCCCATGTAGCGCGCCGCGTCCGGGTTTTCCGCGACCGCGCGGAGACGAAGACCGAAACGCGTGCGGTAGAGCAAGAGATGGAGACCGAGAGTGAGCAGGACCGCGCAGGCGAACATGATCAGGTTCTCGACCTTGAAGAAGAAAGGGCCGAAATTCATCGGCTCCGCCTGGGTGAGAGGGGGAAACGGGTAAGTGCGGTCGGGAAACGCGATGGTGACGACTTCCTCCAGCTGCATCCAGATCGCGAAGCTGGAGACCATCGAGGCCACGGCGGCCCCCTGGCGGATCGCCCAGAAACAGAGCCGTTCGACGTAGATCCCGACGAGGACCGCGCCCACCACGGTCGCCGCGGCGACCGCCAGGGCGCCGGCGCGGAATTCGAGGAAGACGAGCGTGCCGACGAATGCACCCAGCATGATCGACGGGCCGTAGGACAGGTTCAGCCGGCGCATGACGCCGAAGATCAGCGTGAATCCGATGGCGAGAAGGGCGTAGGAGGAGCCCAGCATCACTCCGTCGAAGCAGTTCTGAACGAAATCGACCATGGCGCAGGGCAGACCCCGCTGCTTAACCGCTCGCCTGCGACCCCAGATAGGCCCTTTGGATCACCTCGTCTTCGGCGAGCTCTCCCGGGGTGCCGTCGAAGGTCACGCGGCCCTGCTCCAGCAGGAAGAAATGATGCGCCACCTGGAGCGCCATATGGGCGTTCTGCTCGACCAGGAAGATCGAGGTGCCGTCGCTGTGGAGGTCGCGGATGATCCGGAAAATCTCCTCCACCATCAGCGGCGCCAGCCCCAGCGAGGGCTCGTCCATCAGCAGGAGCCTGGGGCGCGCCATGAGCGCGCGCGCGACGGCCAGCATCTGCTGTTCGCCGCCCGAGAGCGTGCCCGCGTTCTGCTCCGCGCGCTCGCGGAGACGCGGGAACCGTTCGAACATCCGGTCGAGGTCCCGGGCCACCTCGGCGCGTTCTCTCGACAATCTGAGATAGGCGCCCGCGAGGAGGTTTTCCCGCACGTCCATATTCGGGAATACGAGCCTGTTCTCCGGGACCAGGGCGATTCCGTGCTCGACGATCCGGCTCGGCGTCTGGCCGACCAGCTCGGTACCGTCGAAATCGATCGACCCGCGCGAGGGGTTGAGGATCCCGGCTATGGTCAGCATCAGGGTCGTCTTGCCCGCGCCGTTGGGGCCGAGCAGACAGGTGATCCGGCCGTCGGCGACCGACAGGTCGACGCCCCGCAGCGCCTCGATCTTGCCGTAGGACGTGACGATGTCGCGGACTTCAAGCATTCCCGCCCTCGGCGGACTGCGGCGCGCCGAGATAGGCCTCCCGCACCAGCGGATCGTTCTGGATCTCTTCCGGCGTTCCCTCGGCGATCTTCTGCCCGAAGTTGAGCACCGCGATCCGGTCGGTCACGCCCATGACGAGCTCCATGACGTGCTCGACCAGCAGGATCGTCATCCCGCCGTCGCGCAGCGTCGCCAGACGCTCGCGCAGCTGGCCGACCTCCTCGACGTTCATGCCGGCCGCCGGCTCGTCGAGCAGCAGCATGGTCGGCTTCGCCGCCAGCGCGCGCGCCAGTTCGAGCCGGCGCTGCTCGCCAAAGGAGAGGTTGCCCGCGAGATCGTCCGCCTTCGCCGCGAGACCGGCGAATTCCAGCAGCGCTTCGACTTCGGTCCGCGCCCGCACCGACCCCGCGAACCACCGGCTCAGGAAACCGGACGACTTGCGATCCGCCATTGCGTTCTGCGCCACCCAGAGATTCTGCCAGACGCTCAGATGGCCGAACAGGCGGATGTTCTGGAAGGTCCGGGCGATTCCGGCGGCGAGGCACACATGCGGCGGGGCGCGGGTGATGTCGCGATCCTCGAAGCGGATCTCCCCGGCCGTAACCGGAAACACGCCGCAGATCAGGTTGACGGTCGTGCTCTTGCCGGACCCGTTGGGGCCGATCAGGCCGAAGATCTCGCCTTCCCTGACCTCCAGATCGAGCCCGTCGACCGCGCGCACGCCGCCGAAATGCTTCGACAGGGACTCAAGTGCGAGCATGGCCCCGACCGGTAAACAGCCCCTTGAGAAGCGCCATCGCCCGTTCGTCGAACAGGCCGCGCGGACGGACGTTCATCGCCAGCACGATCAGCGCGCCGAACAGCAGATTGCGCCAGTCGCCCATGAACCTCAGCCCTTCCACCAGCACGCCCTGTATGAAGATCACCGCGACCAGGGTGCCGAAGACATTCGAGAGCCCGCCCAGGATCGGATAGGCGATTGCGAAGGTGGCCAGGATCACGCCGAAATTCAGGTGTTCTATATGCGTCGTGTAATGCGCGTAGATGCCGCCGCCGAGCCCGGCGATGAAACCGCCCGCGGTCATCGCCGCGACCTTCACCACGGTGAGGTTGATGCCGGCGCTCTGGGCGGCGAGCTCGTCCTCTCCCACCGCGCGCAGCACGGCACCGGCGCGCGAGCGGTCCATCCACCACAGCGCCGCCATGACGACGATCACCACCGCCCAGACGAACAGCATCACGTCGAGCGAGGTCCAGCCGTTCTCGGGGAAGAAGCGGATCTGGCGGAATCCCTCCCCGCCGAGCGGCCCGACGACGATGTCGCCCTTCGAGATCTGGTAGTCGAAATTGAAGAAGAACAGGCGTACGAACTCGCCGAAGGCGAGCGTCGCGATGACCAGCATCAGGCCCTTCACCCTGAGCGCCGGGAATCCGACGATAAAGGCCATCACCCCGGCGAGCACCGCGCCGACCAGCATGGCAGGCACGATGTGAAACCCGGCGAGCACGGTCAGCATCCCGGCGACATAGGCGCCGATAGCGAAGAATCCCGCCTGGGCGAGGCTCAGCTGCCCGGTCAGCATCACGACATAGGCAGAGAGCCCGAGGATCGTGTGGACGCCGATGATCTGCAGGAGGCCGAGATAGAAGTCCATCGGATCCGCGGTCCCTCAGTCGCGCCCCGCCTTGGACGAAAAGATGCCGCCCGGGCGCAGGAACAGGAATACGAACAGCAACAGCATCACGTACATGTCGCGCTCGGTGACGCCCCGCAGGAACTGGAACATGTTCTCGAACGCGCCCACCAGCAGACCGGCGATGATCGCTCCGGGAATGCTGCCGAGCCCGCCGATGACGGTGACGATCAGGCCCTTGACGGTGAATGGGATCGACAGCAATGGCGACAGGACCCCGACCGCCGCCCCGATCATGGCGCCCGCGACGCCTCCCAGAACCCCGGTGATCACGAACGTCATCGCGTTGGTCCGCTCCAGCCCGATGCCGCAAAGCTGGGCGGCGACGGGTTGTTGCGAGACCGCCCGCGTCGCGATCCCGAGGCGCGTGCGATAGATCAGGTAGAGCAGCACCGCCATGCTGACGACGCTTACGGCGAAGACGAACATCAGGTCGCCGCGCAGGCCGAACGGCCCCAGCTCGACCATCACGTCGTCGAACAGCGCCGGGTAGGGCTGCGGCATGCCGTCGGTCTCGTGAACGATGATCTCGTCGATAAGCAGCAGCATGCCCACCGTCGCCATCAGCGTCGCCAGCGGGCTCGCGAGCGGTATGAAGCGGAAGCAGAGCAGATAGATGACGTAACCGAACAGGCCAGCGGCGATCGCGGCGATGAGGAACACGACCGGCGCCGGCGCGGGGACGACGGCGAACACCGCAATGCTCGAATAGGCGCCCGCGATCGCGGCGGCGGCGTAGCTCATGTTGAGCTTGTCCATCACGCCGAAGATCAGCGTGAAGCCGATCCCGATCATCGCATAGGTGGTGCCGAACAGGAGGCCGTCGGCGATCGACTGAACAAGGTCGATCAGGTCGAAAAGGAGATCCTCCATCCCGCGCCCCCGTCAGGAAAAGCGTCCGGCGGGCCGGCTTCGCGCCGGCCCGCCGGGGGTTAAGCGAGCGCTACTTGATCGGGTTGTGGAGAACCGCCCACTCTCCGGCCTTGGCGTGGACGTAGACGTAAGGCTTGACCGCCTCGCCCTCCGCCGTGCGCTGGATCTTGCCGAGCAGCCCGCCCGTGGTCTTCAGGTTGGCGAGCCCGTCGCGGATCTTGCGCCGGTCGGCCTTCAGAGTATCGGCCTTGGCCATGACCTTCTGGGATTCGATGACGTCCTTCAGGATGTTCACGATCTCCCACGCGGCGGCGCTGTGCAGGTCGGCGCTGCCGCCCAGCTTGGCGGCGGCCTCGGCGGCCATCTTCGCGGCCGGCGTGACCGGCGCGAAGCTGGTCGGGATGATGATCCCCTCGGCCTGCTTGGCGCAGCCCTGGAGCGTCTCCAGGCTCGACGAGCTGGTCAGCCCCACGAGCAGCTTCGGCGTGACCCGCTGGCGCTTCATCTCCTTGAGCACGCCGCAGGTGGTGAAGGGATGCGCCGAGATCGCGACGACATCGGCCTTGGCCTTGCGCATCTTGCGCACCTGGGTGGTGAAGTTGGTGTCGGCGAGCAGCCACTTGGCCTCGCCAAGAACCTCATAGCCGGCATCGCCCGACCGCGTCTTCATCACCTTGTACCAGGTGAAGCGGGAATGCGCGAAGTCCTCCTCGACGCCGCCGAAAACGGTCTTCAGGTCCGGATTCTGCGACTTAATCCACTTGAACATCTGGCGGTACATTTCCATCTCGTTGGGCACGTTGCGGAACGCCCATTCCGAGATCTTGGCGAGCCCGCCCTTGATCGCGGTGTCGGTGAAGACCGGGAACTGAAGCCCGGTGTCCTTATCGTCGCCGACCTTCTTCTGCAGGATGCCGAACAGCGGCTCGGCGACGTTCGAACAGGTCGGCCCGACCGCGACCACCGCCTCTGTGGTGGCGATGCGCCGGAGGACGGATATCCCCTCCTCCGCGTTGCAGCGGTCGTCGTAAAAGCTGACCTTGATCTTGCCGGTCGCGCCGTCGCCCAGCTTGACGCCGCCCGACTCGTTGATGTGATTGGCTGCGGCGCGCATCACCGCCTCGGTATTGACGCCGAAGGAACGGACCACGCCCGATTTCGCACCGAAACCGGCGATGTGGACGGTGCGCTCCATGGCGAGCGACTGGATCGGCGCCGCCAGCAGGCCGGCGGCCGCAATCGCGAGGCCAGCGACCGTAAGCCCGGACCATTTCACTTGCATATCGCAGTCTCCCTTGGTTCCGAACGGACTCCGTTCGTTGGGTTGATATCACGCGCGGCTAAACGAACCGGACAGGCGGTGGGAAATTCTGTTGTTTCCCGTTGCCACCTCTTCTCGGTCGGTGTCGAGGGGGCTGCGTGTCCCCCAACGGGCGACACACACGCACGCACCTCCAAGCCGATGATCGCGCCAACACATCACATTGACAAGCCCGGAATGCCGCCGGTGACGTATCAGGGTTTGTGTCATGCGAGGCGAGGGGGGTACTCCGTGGGTTGCTGAGGTCCACGATGAGGAGCACCTCCATGCCGCCAGCCGCGGTTCCGGGGACTTGCCATCGCATCCCGTTATGGCATGGTAGCCGCCCCACGCCGCACAGTAGGAAGGATCGATGGCGATCACGCTTTACGAACTCGTCGGGAGGGACGACCTGCGGTTCAGCCCCTATTGCTGGCGCTCACGGTTCGCGCTTGCTCACAAGGGGCTCGATTTCGACACCGTGCCCGTCCGCTTCGCCGACAAGCAGCTGATCGCCTTCAGCGGCCAGGAACGCGTGCCGGTGCTGCGCGACGGAGACCGGGCGGTCAGCGACTCCTGGGCCATCGCCTGCTATCTCGACGAGGCGTATCCGGACCTCCCGCCGCTCTTCGCCAGCGCGCGGGAGCGCGCGATGGCCCGGTTCGTCAATTCCTGGTCCGATCTCCAGGTGAACGCCCGCTTCATCGTGCTGGTGGTCCGGGACGTTTACGACAATGTCGACGAACGCGACCGGTCGTATTTCCTGGAGACCCGCGAGAAGCGGTTCGGGACGACGCTCGACGCGCTGCACGAGGCGCGCGACGAGCGCCTGCCGGCGGCGCGCGCCGCCCTCGCCCCGGTGCGCGCGGTCCTCGCCGACCAGCCCTATCTCGCGGGCGACGAGCCGGGCTACGCGGACTACATCCTGATGGGGACCTGCCAGTGGATCCGGATCGTCAGCCCCTACCGGATCATCGAGCCCGACGATCCGGTGCACGAATGGCGGGAACGCATGCTCGCGCTGTTCGACGGCATGGCGACGGATACCCCGGCGCTCGGCCCTTGAACGAGCGACGCGGAGGGTCCGGCCGGGAAACGGAATGAACGATGACGCCCCGCATATCCTGGTCGTCGACGACGACGACAGGCTGCGCGACCTCCTCAAGCAATACCTGGCGGGCAACGGCTACCGCGTGACCGCCGCATCCGACGCGGGCGACGCGAGGGCGAGACTCCACGGCATGGCGTTCGATCTCGTCGTCCTCGACGTGATGATGCCGGGCGAGGACGGATTGTCGCTCACCGCCTCGCTCAAGGAGGATTCCGACACGCCGATCCTGCTGCTGACCGCGCGTGGCGAGCCCGAGGACCGGATCGACGGGCTGGAGCGGGGCGCGGACGACTATCTCGTCAAGCCGTTCGAGCCGCGCGAGCTCGTGCTCCGGATTTCCAACCTGCTGCGGCGCGCGCCGCGGACGATGCCGGCGGCGGTGCTGCGGCTGGGAGAGCACCGCTTCGACGTCGAACGCACCGAGCTCACCCGCAACGACCTCCCCATCCGGCTGACCCCGGCCGAGGGAAGACTGCTCCGGACCCTCGCCCTGCGACCCGGGGTCACGCTCTCGCGCGACGTCCTCGTGACCGAAAGCCGGATCGAAGGCAGCGCGCGCACCGTCGACGTCCAGGTGACCCGGCTGCGCCGCAAGATCGAACCCGACCCGCGATTTCCGCGCTACCTGCAGACGGTGCGCGGCGAAGGTTACGTGCTGCAGCCCGACTGACCGCCATGTTCGCCCTGCTCAAGCGCTTCGCGCCCAGAACGCTCATCGGACGGTCGGTGACGATCCTGGTGACGCCGATGATCGTGGTTCAGGTGGTCGCCACCTGGGCGTTCTACGACCGGCACTGGGACATCGTGACCAAGCGGCTCGTCTCCACCGTCGCGGGGGATATCGCGATGGTGATCGACGGGATGGAGGCGTTTCCGGGCCGGGAAAACCGCAACGCGGTGCTCAAGGTTTCGGAGACCGCGGGGTTGCGGTCGAGCTTCGCCGCCGGCGCGTCCCTACCGGCCGAGGCCCCCAGGATCGGCGGCGGCATTCTCAACCGCCGGCTGTCGCGGGCGCTCGGCAGCCAGCTGGGCAGGCCCTTTCACATGGAGACCGAAGGCTACGGCGACTGGATCCGGATCAAGGTGCAACTTATCGACGGGCTCCTCGACGTGTTCGTCAAGAAGCGGCGGCTGTTCAACGAAACCACCTATCTGTTCCTGGCCTGGCTGATCGGCACCTCGCTCGGCATGATCGGCATCGCGGTCATCTTCATGCGCAACCAGGTAAGGCCGATCAGACGCCTCGCTGCGGCGGTCGACGATTTCGGCAAGGGCCGCGACCCGCCGGATCTCAACCCGTCGGGCGCGTCGGAAATCCGCACGCTGACCACCGCGTTCAACATCACGCGCGCGCGGATCCGGCGGATGATCGCGCAGCGGACGGAGATGCTGGCCGGCGTCTCGCACGACCTGCGGACGCCGCTCACCCGGATAAAGCTGCATCTTGCGCTGCTGGGCGAGGACAAACGGATCGCCGACCTCAAGTCGGATGTCGGCGAGATGGAGTCTCTGGTCGAGGAATACCTGGCCTTCGCGGCGGGCGAAGGGACCGAAACCGTGGTCGACGCGGACGTGGCGCCGATCCTCGACGAGGTGGTTTCGGGCGCCCGGCGGGACGGCGTCGACGTCGATTTCCGGACGCAGGCCGGCCTCGTCCTCCCGATCCGCCCGAACGCCTTCCGCCGATGCCTCACCAACGTGGTCTCGAACGCCGTGCGTCACGCGGAGCACGTTTCGGTCCGCGCGCGCCGGACGCGGGACACCATCGAGATCATCGTCGACGACGACGGGCCCGGAATTCCGGAGAGCGCGCGGGAAGACGTGTTCAAGCCGTTCTACCGGGTCGACGGCTCGCGCAACCCGGCGACCGGCGGCACTGGTCTCGGCCTTACCATCGCGCGCGACGTGATTCGCGGCCACGGCGGCGACATCCGCATCGAGACCGCGCCGGCCGGAGGCGTCCGCGCGCGGCTGCGGATGCCGGTGTAGAGAAATATCCGACCGGACGCGGTCGCACCGGGCATCCCCCTCACCCCGGCCCTCTCCCCGCTGGGGAGAGGGAGAGTTGCGGGGCTGGCTTTTCCTTACCCACTCCCCTCCCGCTTGCGGGAGGGGCCGGGGGAGGGTGGACGGGACTCGAGGTTACGCCCGTCTCGCGTTGAGCCGCGCCATCAGGCGGTCGGCGCGGCCGAGATTTCGGTCGAGATGCGCCATGGTCTTGGCGAGGTCGTCCGAATCGTCGCGCAGGAAGACGAAAAGCGTCGACATGAAGACCGCGGCGAGGCCCCTGACCCGGATTGCGCCCAGCGGCCCCGCGCCGCTGACCCCCGCCGTTTCGAGCGACCAGGTCATCGAGCGCAGCAGGCGCCGGCCGCCGGCGAACCCCGATCTCGGCACGGCGAGCGCTTCGCAAAGGATGGAGGCGAGCGCCGTGCGGTGCGGCCGGAGAGCCTCGAACCGGCGGGCGAGAACGTCGAACAGCCGGTCGCGGACGGGCTCGGCCGCCGCTTCCTCGTCGGTTCCGCGGATGACCTCGGCGTCGATCCGGGCGGTGAACGCATCGAGGATCGCGTCCTTGCCGCGAAACAGGCCATGAAGCTGGTCGAGCCGGATCCCCGCCTCGCCCGCGATGTCGGAGAGCGAAATCTCGCGCCACGGCCGGTTCGCCGCCAGCCCCAGCGCGGCATCGACCACCCGGTCCGGATTGGGTCGCCTGGGCGCTGCCATCGTCGTCACCCTTCTTCAAGCGCGTCGATAACGCCATACCGCGATAATTCGGGATGATAGGCGGAACCGGCGCGCTTGTTAACCGGAGAACGCGATCCCGCCGCCGGCCGCCGCTTCCTCGGCGACGCGGCGCAGCTCGCGGCGCAGGACCTTGTTGGCGGCGTTGCGCGGCAGGCCGTCGACGAAGAGATAGCCCTTGGGCCGCTTGAAGCCCGCGAGCGCGCTCGCCCGGCAATGCGAATCGAGCGCCCCGGCGGCGGGCGGCTCGCCGGCCGCGACCACGCAGGCGATCGCCGCCTGGCCCCAATGCGGGTCGGGCAGAGCGATCACGCAGCAATCGGCGACGCCGGGATGGTCCGCCAGCACCGCTTCGACTTCCTCGGGGTGGATGTTTTCCCCGCCCGAGCGGATCACGTCGTCGACCCGCCCGCGCAGGGTGAGATCGCCGTTGGCCTCCAGCTCCACGACGTCGCCGGAATAGTACCAGCCGTCGCGAACCTTCTCGGCGGTGGCGTCGGGGCGGTCGAGATAGCCGGAGAAGGTCGCGTCCGCGCTCGTGTCGACGATCAGCTCGCCCTCCTCTCCGGGCTCCAGCACGTCGCCGGGACCGCCGCCGATCCGGATCGCCCGGGTCCGCGAATAGAAGCCCGGGCGGAGCGATGCCGGACGGTCGACCGGATCGGGGTTGTAGAGCGAGCACATCGTCTCCGTCGTGCCGTAGATGTGGCGGATCGCCGCCGGCCAGGTTTCGGCCATGTGGCGGATCAGGTCGGGATCGATCGCGGCGCCGCCGTAGAGCACCAGCTCCAGCGACCGCATCTTCTCCGGGTGGTAGTTGGGCGCCCGGGTTATCGCGTGGTAGAGCGTCGGCACCGCGAACATGTAGGTGATCGCGTGCCGGTCCGTCATGTCCACGGCCTCCGCCGGATCGAATCGCGTCATCGCGTAATAGGTCCCGCCGAAGGCCAGCGTGACGAGGAACACGCCGTAGAAGCCGATGGCGTGGCTGAGCGGCATGAAACCGAGCGTCCGGTTGTGGTTTCCGTGGCGCAGCCCGCCCTGGGTGGAGAGCCAGATTATCCGGTGCTCGGTGGTCCTGTGCGCCAGCACCACGCCCTTGGGAAGCCCGGTCGTGCCGGAGGTGTAGAACACGAAGGCGGGGTCCTCGCGATCCGGGCGCGGCGGCGGATCGAGGCGCGATGGATCGCCGCGGCACAGGCCGTAATCTTCCGCCTCTCCCGCCTTGCCGCCGACCGCGAGGACCGGCGCGCCTTCGGGCAGGCTGTCCGCAGCCGCCGCGGCAAGCGAATCGTCGCGCCCGATGACCGCTCCGGCGGCGCGTCCGTCGGCGAGCAGCGCCCCGATCTCTTCGGGCTTGAGACGGTGATTGAGCAGCATCGGAACGGCGGCGAGCCGCTGCAGGGCGAGCAGGACGATGCAGTGGTCGAAGCTGCCGGGCAGCACCGTCGCGACCCGGCCGAGAGCGCCTATGCCGCGTTCGGCGAGCCCCGCCGCGACCGTCTCGATTTCGTCGATCAGCGCGCGGTAGGTCAGCGACCGCGCCGACGCATCGTCGACGAGGGCGATCCGGTCGGGGGTCCGTTCGGCCGACAGCCAGACGAGATCGAATGCGGTCTGCATGGTTCGGTTTCCTCGCGCGCTCAGCCGGGTCGTTCCAATGCGGCGGCGAGGCGGGCCAGACAGGCCTCGCGGCCAGGCGCGAACCCGCTGGCGATCCACCAGGCTTCCACCTCTTCCAGCGCCCGGCCGATCGCGGGCCCCGGCGCCGCGCCGAGAACGATCGCGTCCCTGCCGCCGACCGGAAAGACCGGACGCGCCCAGGCCGCGAGGGCGCGGGCGTGGCGTTGGAAGACTTCCGCGTCTTCGCCCTTCGCCCGGCGGTCCGCGCAGGCGACGGCGAGCGCGTCGCCGAAAGCCCGCTCGCCCCAGCGGTAAAGCCGCTCGCCGATCGCCGAGGGATCGGGCGCGGCAATCAGGTCCGCCGACGTTTCCACGGCCTTTTCGAGCCGCGCCCGTTCCGCGCGCGACAGGCGGAGCCTTCGGGCCAGGCCGCCGATAACGCTCGCTTCCGGGACCAGAACGGCGGCGAGGCGGCGGATCGCCGATCGATCGAGGTCGAGCTCGGCCTCGATCCCGGCCGCCCGGTCGAGCCGGTCGAGCGCCTCCGCCCCCGGAACGACCCTGCCCAGGGCTCCGACCTCGTCCATCGGGCGAAGCGCGGCGCCTGGGTCGGGAGCCGCGAGGATCCGGCGTAACTCCGCCCACACCCGTTCGCCGGAGAGGCCGGAAAGGCGCGGCGCGAAGTCCCGGCAGGCCGCCGTCGCCGCCGCGTCCGGCGCGCCTTTCCCGTACCACGCATGGAAGCGGAAGAAGCGGAGGAGACGAAGTACGTCCTCCTCCAGCCGGTCGCGCGGCAAGCCGATGAAGCGTACCCTTCCGGCTTCGAGGTCGCCGAGCCCGCCCGCCGGATCGTAGAGAGTGCCGTCCGCGTCCAGGTAGAGCGCGTTGATGCTGAAATCGCGCCGCGCCGCGTCGCCTTTCCAGTCGTCGGTGAAGGCGACCCTGGCGCGCCGCCCGTCGGTCTCGACGTCGCGGCGGAGCGTGGTGATCTCGTACACCGTGCCGTCGACCGCCGCGGTCACGGTGCCGTGGGCGAGGCCGGTCGGGATGGCTCTGATCCCGCGCCCGTCGAGCAACGCCATCACCCGGTCGGGCGTGGCCTCGGTCGCCACGTCGATGTCGCCGATCTCGCGGCCCGCCACCGTATCGCGGACGCATCCGCCGACGAAGCGCGCCGTGTCGTCCTCCGCGGTCAGGCGCGAGAGCAGAATCCGCGCGGACCGCGAAGTCATCCACGGTTCAGGCTCGATGCGCCCCGCCGGTTTCAACGACGCCGCCGATCAGTTGCCTTGCGACGGCCCCGTGTGGCTCCCGGGGACGACTTCGCCGTCGATTACCCGGGCGGGCTGGTAGACCTCGCCCGGCGTGCCGCCGACCAAGAGCGCGATGGAGCCGAGGGTGAGCGCGAGCAGGACCAGCCCGGCGACGCTCAACTGCGGCCAAGGCGCGGCGGCCCAGCCCTTCCGGGCCTCGGGATCGCCGGCGCGCTGCGGCCGGAACTGGTGCCACAGGTACCAGACCAGCGCCGGCAGGACCAAGGGCAGGACATAGGTGAGGAGAATGCGTGTCATCGATTCGCCAGGACTTCCCCCAGGTTGACCAGGATCCGCGCGGTGAGCCCCCAGATAAAATACCCGTCATAGGGGATGGCGTAGAACTGGCGCTCGACATTGCCGCGCACGCGGGTCTCGAAGCGCCGGTTCGCGGGATCGATCAGGAAGTCGAGCGGCGCCTCGAAGATCTCGGCCACCTCGTTCTCGTCGCGAGCGAGGGAGAGCGGCGGAGAGAGCATGCCGACCACCGGAACCACGCGGTAGCCGGTGCCGGTCTCGCGCACGTTGAGCCGGCCCAGAACCTCGATTTCGCCCTCCGGAAGGCCGATCTCCTCGCGGGTCTCGCGCAGCGCCGTCGCTTCGGGCGTCGGGTCCCGCTGTTCCATGCGCCCGCCGGGAAAGGAGATCTGGCCGGAATGCGACTTGAGATGATCGGTGCGGCGGGTGAACAGGACCGTCAACCCGCCGCCGCGGTTCACGATCGGCACCAGCACCGCCGCCTGGGTCAGGGCCTCCACCCCGTTGGACGGGCCGTCCGCGCCGAACCAGTCGGGTCCGTCGTCCGACGTATCGACCGCGATTCCGGGACCGCCGAACACGGCCCTGATGGCTTCCAGGCGGGATCCGCTCACGGCCGAACCGTCACCCTTCCCCGGCCGGGCCGAGCGCGAAAAACGCGCCGCCGCTCCTGACCCCGATCGTCGCGCCGCCGGGGCCGTTCACCTCCTCGCCGAGCTCCACCAGATCGTAGAACACCGCGCGCACGATCAGCGCGTCGAGCCCCTCTCGAACGCGCACATAGGGCGCGGGCTCGCCGCTTTCCCCGTCGGTGTCGACCCTTATGGGATGATCGGCGTCGACGCTCACCATGTCGTCGATATTGGTGCGGAACCGGATGAGCCGTCCTTCCCCCTCCCCTTCCACGAACATCTCGACCGCGGTGAAGGGGACGTCATCGACCGAGATCCGGCACTTCTCGAACGGCGTTTCGAGCCAGTAATCGCCGTCCTGGTCCCGGTTGAGCACGCTCGCGAACAGCTTGACCAGAGGTTTGCGGCCGATCGGGGAGCCGTGATAGAACCACGTCCCGTCGCGCGCGATTCGCATGTCGATATCGCCGCAGAACTGCTGGGCGGGAACGGTGCCGGCACCGGCCGCCGATTGCGGCCGCAGCGCCTGCGAGAGACGGCGGAGATCGGACTCGGACATCGTTACCGTCTGCCCTTCGTGAGGTGCCCGTGTCAAACATGCCAGTCGACCGCCCGACCGCAATCGACGCGCCTCCGCGGGCGACCGAGATCGAAGCGCTGGGCCACCGCATGGCGATGGTCCGCGACCGTATCGGCCGGGTGATCTTCGGCCAGGAACAGGTCGTCGAGCAAACCCTTATCACCCTTCTCGCGGGCGGTCACGCCCTGCTCATCGGATTTCCCGGGCTCGGCAAGACCCGGCTCGTCGAGACGCTCGGCGCGGTGCTCGGGCTGGACGACAAGCGGGTCCAGTTCACGCCCGACCTGATGCCGGCCGACATCCTGGGCTCGGAGGTGATGGAGGAAAGCGAATCGGGGCGGCGCGGGTTCCGCTTCATCCAGGGCCCCGTCTTCGCGCAGCTACTGATGGCCGACGAGATAAACCGCGCGAGCCCGCGGACCCAGTCGGCGCTGCTCCAGGCGATGCAGGAGCACCGGGTCTCGGTCGCCGGCCGCTATCACCCGCTGCCGCGGCCGTTCCACGTGCTGGCGACGCAGAACCCGCTGGAACAGGAGGGCACCTACCCGCTGCCCGAGGCGCAGCTCGACCGCTTTCTGCTGCAGATCGACATCGTGTATCCGGACCTCGAGGCCGAGCGCCAGATGCTCGTCGCGACGACCGGCGCGGAGCAGCCGCCGGCGGAGCAGGTGATGACCGGCGACGAGCTTCGCGCGGCCCAGCAACTCGTCCGCGCGATCCCGGTCGGGGAGACGGTGGTCCAGGGTATCCTCGACCTGGTCCGGCGCGGCCGGCCGGATACGTCGGACCTGCCGGAGCTGCCCGGCCAGGTGGCCTGGGGCCCGGGCCCGCGCGCGAGCCAGGCGCTGATGCTGGCGAGCCGCGCGCGCGCTTTGCTCGATGGCCGGCTCGCACCGTCGCTCGACGACGTCCAGGCGCTGGCCGGCCCGGTCCTGCGCCACCGGATGGCGGTCACCTTCGCCGCCCGCGCGGACGGAATCACGGTAGACGACATCGTCGAGAGACTGTGCGCGCCCCTCGGCTAGACCGGTTCGGCGTTTCGTCGAGCCGCACCGGGCCGGCGCTTCGTCGCAGCGCCGAGGAAGCGGCCGAGCGGATTCCCGACCTGATGGTCGAGGCCGACCGGATCGCGTCGTCGGTCATCCAGGGCATCCACGGGCGCCGGCGGGTCGGCCGGGGAGACACGTTCTGGCAGTTCCGCCAGTACCAGCCGGGCGACAGCGCGCAGTCGATCGACTGGCGCCAGACGGCCAAGTCGCGCTTCGCCTATGTCCGGGAGACCGAGTGGGAAGCCGCGCAAAGCGTCTGGATCTGGTGCGACGGCTCGCCGTCCATGCGTTTCCGTTCCGATCCGCGATGGCCGGAGAAGCGGCACCGCGCCGCGGTCCTCGCGCTGGCGCTCGCCATCCTTCTGGTGCGCGGCGGAGAGCAAATTTCCTTGCTGGGATCGGGGTTCGCACCCGACAATGGCCGCGGCGCCCTCGAGCGCTTCACCGGACACCTGGTGCGCGCGTTGGAAGAAGACCGCAGCCTGCCCGACGTCGAACCCCTGCCCCGCCATGCCCGGCTGGCGATCCTGGGCGACATGCTGTCGCCGCTGGCCGACATCGAGGAACGGGTGCGCGCGTTCGCGGCGATGGGCGTCACCGGCCATCTCCTGCAGGTGATCGATCCGGCGGAGCTGTCGCTTCCCTTCGACGGACGCGTCCGCTTCGAAGGGCTCGAGAACGAGGGCGGCATCGTGATCGGACGCGTCGACAGCATCCGGGAGGATTATGCCGGCACGATTCGGCGCCACCGGGACGGTCTCGGCGCGCTCGCCCGTTCGGTGGGCTGGACCTGCGCGGCGCACGTGACGGAGCAGCCGCCGCAGACAGCGCTGCTGGCGCTCCACGCCGCGCTCGCGCCGCCCGAGATGTGACCCGGTGTTCGGCCTCGGCGCGCTAGGCTTCGCCGCCCCCTGGTTCCTGCTCGCCGGGCTCGTCCTGCCATTGATCTGGTGGCTGCTCCGGGTCACCCCGCCGGCGCCGAGGCTGGTGGCGTTTCCGCCCATCCGGTTCGTCCTGGGGCTCCGTTCGCCCGAGGAATCGCCGGCCCGCACGCCGCTCTGGCTGATCGTCCTGCGCAGCCTCATCGCGGCCCTCATCGTCCTTGCCCTCGCCGGTCCCGTCATCAACCCGACCGAGGGGCTGCGGGGCTCCGGCCCGCTGATCCTGATCGTCGACAACGGCTGGGCGTCGGCGCGGAACTGGCAGGATCGCGTCGCCGCCTGGAACGAACGGCTGGACCGGGCGGAAGCCGAGAATCGCCCGGTCCGCATCGTCGCCACGGCGCGCGGCACGTCCGGAGGGCCGATCGCCTTCTCCGATCCGCTGCGCGCGGACGAGGCGCGCGAGGTCCTGCGGGCGGTCGAACCCGTGCCGTGGCCGTCGGATCATGGCGCCGTCCTCGCGGCCACCGAGTCGCTCTCGGTGGACGGTTCGGCGCACGCGGTCTGGCTCAGCGACGGTACGGAAACCCCGGAAACGGTGGCTCTCGCCCGGCGCATGCAGCGCCTGGGCAGCCTCGACGTGGTTGCCGCCGACCCGTCCTCGACCGCGCTGCTCCTGCGGGTGCCGGGGAGCGATCCCGACGGGATCGAGGCGGTCGTGGAACGAGCCGACGACCGCGCCAGCGCCGCGCGATGGGTTCGCGCCGTCGCCGAGGACGGCCGCGTAATGGCGCGCCAGCGGGTCTCGTTCGAGCCGGGAGAAAGACAGGCCGGGGTGCGTTTCGCCCTGCCCCCCCGGCTCAGGAACGCCATCGCCCGGCTGGAGATCGAGGACGAGAACACGGCGGCGGGCACCTTCCTGCTGGACGAGCGCTGGCGGCGCCGGCCCGTCGGGCTTGTGTCCGGCGGCACCACGGACACGGACCAGCCATTGTTGAGCGCGCTCTACTATCTCGGGCGCGCCTTGCAGCCATTCAGCGAAGTGACCCGCGGCACGGTGGGCGAGCTCGTGTCGAAACCCTTTGCCGTCATCGTGCTCGCCGATATCGGCAAGCTCAGCGGCGACGAAACCGACGGCCTTACAAGCTGGATCGAGCGCGGCGGCGTGGCCGTCCGCTTTTCCGGACCGAAACTCGCGCGCAACGCGGACACGCTGCTGCCGGTCAAGCTGCGGAGCGGCGGGCGCGTGCTCGGCGGCGCGCTGTCCTGGACCGCGCCCGCGCGGCTCGCCCCCTTCGAGGAAGCGAGCCCGTTCTTCGGCCTCCCGATCCCGCACGACATCCGGGTCCGCCGCCAGGTGCTGGCCGAACCATCGCTCGAGCTCAACGAGAAGACCTGGGCGCGTCTCAGCGACGGAACCCCGCTGATCACCGCGCAACGGAGCGGTCTCGGCTGGCTCGTCCTGGTTCACGTGACCGCCAATACCGAGTGGTCGAACCTGCCGATCTCCGGCCTGTTCGTGGACCTGCTGCGCCGTATCGTGGACTTGTCGCAGGGCGTCATCCAGGAAGATTCCAGGGCGAGCCTGCCGCCCTTCCAGACGTTGAACGGGTTCGGGGTGCTGGGCGATCCGCCGCCTCTGGCCGCCGCCATTTCTCCGCACGCCCCGGTAAAGCCCGTGCCCGGTCCGAACTCGCCGCCCGGCTATTACGGGAACGACATTGCGCGCCAGGCGCTCAACCTGTCGGACGGGGTGGGGACGCTAAAGGCGTTGGGACCGTTGCCGGAGGGCGTCGGCCGGATCGGCTACGGCAAGGGCGACTTCGCGCTGTCGCTGATGCCGTGGCTGCTGCTCGCGGCCCTGTTGCTGGCGATCGCCGACACCGCGATCGGCCTCGCGATGCGCGGGCTGATTCGTCTGCGCCCGCCGGGAACCGCCGGGGTCGCCGCCGCCGCGGCGCTGGCCTTCATTGCGATGAGCGGCCCGGCGGATGCGCAGTCGACGGGCCGGGATGCCAGGGCGTTGCGCGCCACGCTGGAGACCAGCCTCGCCTATGTGATAACCGGCGATCCCTCCGCCGACCGGATCTCCCGGGCGGGACTGGCCGGGCTCAGCCGGGTGCTCCGCCAGCGGACCTCGGTGGAGCCGGCGGAGCCGCTCGGGGTCGATGTCGAACGCGACGAGCTCGCTTTCTTCCCGCTGCTCTACTGGGCGGTCTCGATACAGCAGGCGCCGCCGTCAGACGGCGCGCTCGAAAAGCTCAACCGGTACATGAGGAGCGGCGGGACGATCCTGTTCGACACCCGCGAGCGCGGCGACTTCACGGTCGGCGCGCTGGGCGGCGAAGGGCCGGCCGGCCGGCACCTGCGGCGCCTCCTGCGCGGGCTCGACATCTCGACGCTGATCCCGGTGCCGGGCGACCACGTGCTGACCAAGGCCTTCTACCTGATGGCCCAGTTTCCCGGCCGGTGGGCTGGCGGGCGGGTCTGGGTCGAACGGCGCGGCGGCCGCCACAATGACGGGGTCTCGTCGGTGATCATCGGAGCCAACGACTGGGCCGGCGCCTGGGCGGTCGACCGCTTCGGCGCGCCGATGTTTCCGGTGGTCCCGCAGGGCGAGCTGCAACGCGAGATGGCCTACCGCTTCGGCGTCAACTGGGTGATGTACGCCCTCACCGGCAACTACAAGACCGACCAGGTCCACGTGCCGGCGATCATCGAACGGCTCGGGCAATGACCTCCGTCGCATTCGCGCCGATGTTCGACTGGATCCTGCTCGCCGCGATCGGCGCGGCCGGGCTGGCGGTGCTCGCGCTGGGCGCGTTCGCGCGGGCGCGCGGCCTCGGCTGGCGTACGCTCGCCCTGGCCGCGCTGTGGCTCGCCCTGGCCAACCCGTCCCTGGTGGACGAGGAGCGCGAACCGATCCCGGATCTGGTCACGATCGTCGTCGACGAATCCGAAAGCCAGCGCATCGACGGACGGCCGGAACGCTCGGAAAAAACCTTGGAAAAGATACATAACTCGTTGTCTAAGATAGATAATATCGATGTCAGGATCGTCAGGACAGGCGCGGAAAAGGGAGGGATCGCCGGCGGCCGGGAGGGCACCCGGTTGTTCGAGGCGCTGGACCGCAGCCTGTCGAGCACGTCCCGGCGGCGTATCGCGGGGACCGTTCTCCTGACCGACGGCCAGATCCACGACGTTCCTTCGCCCGATGCCGCGTTGCCCTTCGCCGGACCGCTCCACGTCCTCCTCAACGGCGAGCGCGGCGAGCACGACCGCATCCTCTTCGTCGACAAGGCGCCGAGCTTCGCGCTGGTGGGCACCAGGGCGCAGATCGAAATCCGTATCGAGGACCAGGCCGCCGCCGGAAACCGCGCCCGGCTTTCCATCGCCCGCGAAGGCAAGGAGACCCGCCGGCTCGACGTCGAGATCGGCGTCGCCCAGAAAATCGAGGTCGAAATCGATCGCGCCGGGTTCAACATCTTCGAGCTGGAGATCGAGGGCAGGCCGGGCGAGCTGACCGCGGTCAACAACCGCAACGTGGTCGAAATTTCGGGCGTGCGCGAACGGCTCCGCGTGTTGCTCGTATCGGGCGAGCCGCATCCCGGCGGACGCGTATGGCGGAACTTCCTCAAGGCCGATCCCTCGGTGGATCTGGTCCATTTCACGATCTTGCGCCCGCCGGAGAAGCTGGACGCGACGCCGGTTCGCGAGCTGTCGCTGATTGCCTTCCCCATCCGCGAGCTGTTCGAGGTCAAGCTCGAGGATTTCGACCTGATCATCTTCGACCGCTACCGCCGCCGCGGCGTGCTGCCGGCGATCTACCTCGACAATATCGCGCGCTTCGTCGAGAAGGGCGGCGCGGTGCTGGAAGTGGCCGGGCCGGGTTTCGCGTCCGCGCTGAGCCTCTACCAGACACCGCTGGGAGCCATTCTCCCCGGCGCGCCGACCGGACGGGTCATGGAGCGCGGATTCAAGCCCGCGGTCACCGACATCGGCGGGCGCCACCCGGTGACCGCGGATCTCTTCGGCGAGGCGGGGGAAAGGTCGCGCTGGGGCCGCTGGTTCCGCCACATCGAGGTCAGCGCGCCGCGCGGGACCATCCTGATGCACGGCGCAGACGACCGGCCGCTCCTCATCGTCGACCGGATCGGCGAAGGGCGCGTCGCGCAGTTCCTGAGCGATCACATCTGGCTGTGGGCGCGGGGTTTCGAGACCGGCGGCCCGCACTCGGAGATCCTGCGGAGGCTCTCGCATTGGCTGATGAAAGAGCCGGAACTGGAGGAAAACGACCTTCGCGTCATCGCCGACGGGCGCGGCCTCACGATCGTTCGCCGCAGCCTGCAACGCGCGCACCCCCCGATAGAGGTGACCGCGCCCTCGGGCGAAACTAGCACCGTCACGCTGACCGACGAGGGCGGAGGGCGCGCGCGGGCGACGGTGGTCCCCGAAGAAATCGGGCTGTACCGGGTTACCGACGGCGAACGGACGGCGCTGACCGCGGTCAGGAGCGCGAACCCGATCGAGTTCGCCGACATGCGTACCGCCGACGACAAGCTGTCCGGGATCGCCGCGAGAACCGGTGGCGGAATCGCGTGGCTGGAAGATGGCTTGCCCTCGTTCCGCCGGGTGCGGCCGGATCGTGTGGCTTCGGGGCCGGGCTGGATGGGGCTGGTGGCGAACCGCGACTACCGGGTGACGAGCATCGCGGAAATACCGTTCCTGCCGCCGCTCGCGGTGCTGTTGCTCGGTGTCGGTGCGTTGATGCTCGCCTGGCGGCGGGAGGGGCGCTGAGAGCGTCTTACTGGAAACCCAGGCCGCTGCAGATCGCGAGCACGATGTCCTGGACGAGATAGACGTCCTTGACCAGCGGCAGCGAGATCGCGCCGAGGAACAGCAGCCCTCCGATCAGCAGGTATTCGCTCTTGCCCAAGGCTCCTCCGCCGGCCGTTTCGGTCAGGCCCGCTGCCTGAACTGCGGGTCGGTGTATTGCGCGTTGTGCGCCAGCATCATCTTGATCAGATCGGGCAGGCGGTCCTCGGTCGGCACCGGATCGGTATCCCAGTGGTTGTATTCGTCCACCCCGCGCACCAGCGTCGCCGGCCGACGCTCGAGCGTCGATTTGACGTGCGGCGGGATCAGGAAGAACGAATAGCCGACCCGCGTCTCGGTCGAGTTGTTGGGGTAGGACGCGTGCGCCGTCCGCTCGGTGTGCATCGAGAACTGGCCCTGCTCCAGCTCCATATGGACCGCCTTCGACTCGTCGAGCCCCTGGATGGTCTGGCCGCGGCCCAGCATGTTCTTCTTCTCGCCGGGCGCCTCGCCGGGGGCGTTCTCGTGGCTTTCCTTGTGCTTGTATCCCGTCTCGTGCGAGCGCGGCATCACGCGCAGGCAGCCGTTCCCCTTGTTGGCCGGGGTGAGCGCCAGCCAGCAGGTCACCATGTCGTGCGGATCGCAGCCGAAATAGGCCGAATCCTGGTGCCAGGAGACGAACGACCCGTCGCCCGCCGGCTTGACCCAGAAGCGGGAGCCGAAGGCGAGAATGTTGGGCCCGATGATGTCCTCGGCCGCGTCGAGGATGCGTTCCTCGCGAATCAGGTCCCAGGTCTCCGGCAGGCAGAGATGGCCCTTGAGCTTGAAGACGCCCGGGTTGATGCCCTGGTCGTCCTCGAACTTGTTCATCGCGCCGAGCAGGTCGTCGCATTTTTCCTTGTCGATCCCATCGATCGGGAACAGGTATCCCTCGCGCTTGAAGAACGCGATCTGCTCTTCGGTCAGGACCTTGGGCATTCATTCCTCCGCTGTCCGGGCGCTCGCTCGCCGATATTCTAGCCCAATTGCGTTCCTGTCGAAATATCCGCGCGCGAACAAGGGCCCTCAGCGATCCTCCGCCCGCGCCTCCCGGATCGCCCGCCATATCCGCTCCGGCGTCGCCGGCATCTGGACGTGCTCGACGCCGAGCGGCGCCAGCGCGTCGACCACGGCGTTCATCATGGCCGGCAGCGCGCCCACGGCGCCGGCCTCGCCCGCGCCCTTGACCCCGACCGGGTTGACCGCCGTCGGGAACTCGTTGAACGCCGCGTCATAGGACGGCAGGTCGTCGGCGCGCGGCATGCAGTAATCCATGAACGAGCCGGCGAGGAGCTGTCCGGTCTCCGGATCGAACGCCACGTCCTCCATCAGCGCCTGGCCGATCCCCTGGGCGAGCCCGCCGTGGATCTGGCCTTCGAGCAGCAGCGGGTTGAGGATGGTGCCGAAATCGTCGACGACCGCGTAGCCGACGATCTCGACGAATCCGGTTTCAGGGTCGATCTCGACCTCCGCGACGTGGCAGCCGTTCGGGAAGGTGAGCGCGCCGGGGCGGAACAGCGCCATCTCGTCGAGTCCCGGCTCGATGTCGAGCGGCAGGTCGCGCGGCGCGTAGGCCGCGCGGGCGACGGCGGCGATGTCGACCGACCGGTCGGTGCCGGAAACGGTAAACCTGCCGTCCTCGAACGCGACGTCCTCTTCCGCCGCCTCCAGGAGCGCGGCCGCTATGGTCCGCCCCTTGTCCACGATCCTGTCGGCGGCGAGCGCCACCGCCGAGCCGCCCAGCGCGGCGGAGCGCGAGGCGAAGGAGCCGCGCCCGAAGGTCACGATATCGGTGTCGCCGGACACGTAGCGCACCGATTCCGGGTCGAGGCCCAACCGATCGCAGGCAATCTGGGTGAAGGTCGTCGCATGGCCCTGCCCGTGATGCACCGATCCCACCATCAGGGTCGCGGTGCCGGTGGCGTCGAAACGGATTTGCGCCGCTTCGAGCTCCAGCCCGGAGGCGCGGTGGACGGTGTTCGAGATGCCGATGCCGCGCAGCCTGCCCCGGGACGCGGCTTCCCCGCGCCGCGCCTCGAACCCGTCATGGCCGGCGAGCGCGAGCGCGTCGTCGAGGTTCTTTCGGAAATCGCCGCTGTCATAGGTGAAGGTGAGCGCCGTCCGGTACGGCATGGCATCGGCCGGGATCGTGTTGCGGCGCCTGATCTCCGCCGGGTCGATGGCGAGACGCCGCGCCGCCTCGTCGACCAGCTGTTCCAGCACGGTGGAGGCCTCGGGCCGCCCCGCGCCGCGATAGGGCGAGGTGCAGAACGTGTTGGTGAACATGCCCGAGACCCGGACGTGGATCGCCGGCGTGGTGTAGGTGCCGGCCAGCGTGCCGAGATTGACCACCGGCGGCAACGGGCCGCGCAGCGACAGATAGGCGCCGAGACTGGCGTAGGTCCGGCAGCGCAGCGCAAGAAAGCGCCCCCCGGAGTCGAGCGCGAGCGCGGCGTCGGAGACGCAGTCGCGCGCCGAATCGTCGCTCAGCATGCACTCGCTCCGGTCCGCGCTCCACTTGACCGGCCGCCCGAACCTTCTTGCCGCCCAGAGGACCAGCACGTTCTCCGGATAGACATTGCTGTAAAGGCCGAAGCTGCCGCCGATATCGGGCGCGATCACCCGCATCCGCGTCTCGGGGATCCCGAAGACCGTTCGCGCGATATGCATGCGGAGCATGTGCGCCTGCTGCACCCCGGTTCGGAGCGTGTAACGTTCGAGCGAGGGGTCGTATTCGCCGATGCAGCCGCGCGGGCCGATCGGCGCGGCGGTCACCCGGCTGATCGTGAACCGCCGCTCGACGACGAAATCGGCGGCCGAGAAGGCGGCCTCGACCGCCGCCGCGTCGCCGTCCTCGTGGAAAAAGCACTCGTTGCCGGGGCAGTCGTCCCAGAGTCGCGGGGCCCCCTCCTCCGCCGCATCGGCGGGGGAGATCACCGCCGGCAGCGGCTCGTAGTCGACGGCGACCGCCTCGGCGGCGTCGCGCGCCAGCGCCGCCGTCTCGGCCACGACCATCGCCACGTAGTCGCCGACCACCCGGACGCGGTCGCGCACCAGGATCGGACGCGGCGGGCGGTACATGTCACCCCCGTCGCGGCGGAACCGCTTCTGGTCGCACGGCAGATGGCCGAGCCCGTCGGCCTCGCAATCGGCCCCGGTCAGCACACCGAGCACGCCCGGCATGGACGCCGCCCCGCTCGCGTCGATCGCGAGAATCCGGGCGTGCGCGTGCGGCGAGCGCAGGATGAACGCGTGGGCCTGGCCGGGCAGGTTGAGATCGTCGATATAGCGGCCGAGACCCTTCAACAGCCGCGGGTCCTCCAGCCGCGATACCGGCTGCCCGATCGCGAATTCGCCCATCGCCGCATTCTCCCTTCGCGCACCGCCACCGGGTTGCGATGGTGTTCAAATCCTCGTGCGCGGGCAAGGACGCGCGGAACGGGGGTTGCAAGTGCCCCGCTCCGCGCCCATTTCGTCCGCAACGACGAACGCCATCCACGGAGGACGACGGGATGCGGCTTTCACGAATTGCCAACCGGGCGGCCGGCGCGCTGCTTTCCGCTTCGCTGCTCATGGGCGCCGGGACCATGGCTTCGGCGGCCACAGCGGTCGCCACCTTCGCGGGAGGCTGCTTCTGGTGCGTCGAGTCCGATTTCGACAAGGTGCCGGGGGTGCTCGAGACCGTGTCCGGCTACACCGGCGGCACGCTGGAAAACCCGACCTACGACGCGGTGACGCAAGGCGGCACCGGACACTACGAGGCGGTGCGCATCACCTACGATCCGGCCAAGGTGAGCTATGAGAAGCTGCTCGACGTGTTCTGGCACAGCGTCGATCCGACCGACGCCGGCGGGCAGTTCTGCGACCGGGGCGAGAGCTACCGGACCGCGGTGTTCGCCCACTCTCCGGAGCAGGAACGCGCGGCCGTCGCGTCCAAGAAGGCGATCGGCGAATCGGGCGCGCTCAAGGGCTCGATCGTCACCCCGATCCTCATGGCCAAGGCGTTCTACCCAGCCGAGGACTACCACCAGGGCTATTACATGAAAGACCCGCTGCGCTACCGCTTCTACCGCTTCGGCTGCGGCCGCGACAACCGCCTCCGCGAGGTCTGGGGCAAGGAAGCGCTGCGGGGGATCGAGAAGAAGTAGGGGGGGGGGCTCACGCCGCTTCCACATCGGTCTTCGCGAAGTCCCCGCCTTTGAACAACAGCGGCTCGCCCGTCACTTCGGCCAGCGCGTAGGCGAAGCAGTCGCCGAAATTGAGCGCCGCCGGGTGGTTGCCCTTGCCGAAGCGACGCCATGCACGCCGGGCGGCCGTCAATTGTTCGGCCGTCACGGGAACCAGTTCGATCGCGAATCTCCGGATAAAGCGGTCGAGATCGTCTCCGGTCGCCGTGCCGCCCCGACTTTCCGCGACGATGGAGGCCTCCAGCCCGTTGGCGACCGACAGTCGACGGCTGGACGCGCTCTGGAGGGCGGCGGCGTAGCGCCGAGCGTCGGATTCCCGGAACAGAACGGCGAGGATCGCCGAAGTGTCGACGATCACTTGGGCAGTCCGCGCTCGTCGTAAAGAAATTCACCGTGTTCGACGGAAGACGGTCCGGGCCTCAGACGGCTGGCGACACGCTTCCCGAAGGAGAGCATTTCCTCGACTTCCGCCTCCGCGTTCCGCTCGCGCTTCTCGCGCTCCAGGCGCTCGCGCAACGCGACGGTGATCGCGCCGGTCTGGGTCTCGCCCGTCAACTCAGCCAGCTCCCGGGCAAGGGCGCAGGTTTCTTCATTCTTGATGTTTAGACTCATGATCGACCCCAGAGGGTAGAACGTGTGGCTTCAAGTCTACCCTACCTCGCGACCGCGCCGATAGCAATCCTGACCCGGACAACTGCGATCGCCGAACTATCGACGATCACTTCGGCAGCCCGCGCTCGTCGTAGAGATACTCGCCGATTTCGACAGAGGAAGGCCCCGGCCCCAGGCGTGCGGCGACGCGCTCTCCGAAGGCGAGCATTTCCTCGACTTCTGCCTCCCTGCCCCGCTCGCGCTTCTCCCGCTCCAGACGCTCGCGCAAAGCGACGGTGATCGCGCCGGTCGTGGTCTCTCCGGTCAACTCCGCGAGCTCGGCGGCGAGCCGGCAGGTCTCCTCGTTCTTGATGTTGAGGCTCATCGCTCGCACCGGGGTAGACGATGAAATGTCATGTCTACCCTACCCCGCGTCAAGCGCCGGAGCAATCGCGGTTGCGTCCCCGGAGGACCGGAGCGGGCTACCCCGCCTTGGGCAACCGCGCGAGGAAGCGTTCGAGGTCGACGGCAACCCGGTCGTGGGTGCCGCGCACGAAGACGCGGCCGGCGTCCTCGCCGGCTACCTCGAACCGGCACCGGCGTCCGTCGACGGCGGCGATCCGGGCTTCGAGCGTCACCTTGCGCCCGACCGGCACCGGCGCCAGCCGTTCGAGGTCGAGATGCACGCCGACGCTCGATTCGCCCGGCCCGTAGCCCGGCTTCATCGCCTCGTCGCAGGCGATCTCGCAGAACAGGGTGAGCCACGGATCGGACAGGAAAGGCAGATCGGGATAGCCGTTCTCGGGTCCCGAATGGCGCGGCTCGACGACCGGCTCGTAGAGTCCGCTCATCCCGACCGAGAATGTTCCCACCGGGCTAGGGCTCCGCCGAGGCGCGAAGAACGGCGCGGTCCTCGACCGCCCAGGTCAGGGTGCCGGAGATGACCGTTTCTCCGTCCTCGCACGCCTCGACCGAGAGATCGACACGCGTGCCGTTCACCTCCGTCACCCGCGCGGTTGCCACGATCCGTGCGCCCGGCGGAGACGCCTTCAGATGGGCGAGCGTCGAGCGGACCGGCAGCGCGACCTTCCCTTCACCGAGGCCGGGGGCCAGGGCGCGTTGCGCGGCCAGCGAACAGAAATGCGCGACCATGGGTGTGGCGAGCACCAGCACCCCGTCATTGCCGAGCGCGTGCGCGGTGTGGTCGCGTTCGACGACGACCTCGTGGATGCCGACGGCGCCGGGCCTCGGCATCAATCAGCCCGCCTGGCGGTAGCGAATCAGGCCGTCGGGTTCGTCTTCCACGCGGATCAGCGTCCCCTCGGTCACCAGGTAGTGCAGGTGGGACAGCGCCTCGCCCACCGCGAAGGCGATCTGGTGGTTGTCGAGCTCGCGCTTGAACAGCACCGGGATGAGCTCGAGCGCGGTCCGGGGCTCGGAGCAGAAATCGCGCGCGATGTCGAGCCGTTCGCGGTGATGGTCCCGCAGGTAATCGAGCCGTTCCAGGAGCCCGTAGAAGGGCCGATTGTGCGAGGGCAGCACGAAGCACTCCCCGGGCAAATGCCGGAACCGGTCGAAGCTCTCGACGAAATGGCGCAACGGGTCGCCCTCGGGCTCGGAGAACCAGACGCTGATATTGGTGGTGATGCGGGGCAGCACCTGGTCGCCGGAGATCAGCACCTTGAGCTCCGGGCAGTAGAGCGAGGCGTGCTCCGGCGAGTGCCCGCCGCCGACGATCACCTGCCATGTCCGCCCGCCGATTTCGAACTCCCCGTTGTGCCAGATACGCCTCACGCGCGGCGGCACCGGCGTCGTCCAGCGCCCGAAATTCCTCACCCCGGCGCGGTAGGCGTCGACGCTGTCGTTGTCGAGCCCGTTGGCCCGGAAGAACTGCATCCAGCCCTCGACATCGTGGGTGACGTCCTGCGTCCAGGCGAGGTGGGCCTGCAGCCACTCGCCGTAGGTCATCCACAGCGCCGTCCCGTACTCCTCCTGCAGCCAGCCCGCGAGCCCGAGATGGTCGGGGTGGAAATGGGTGACGATCGCGCGCTCGATCGGCCGGCCGCCGAACCGCTTGAGCACGTCGACCCAATGCGCCTTCACGTCGTCGCCGTTCCACCCGGTGTCGATGACGGTCCAGCCGTCGCCGTCCTCGAGCAGATAGAGGTTGATGTGGTCGAGCGCGAAGGGAAGCGGCATCTTGAGCCAGTGAATGCCGGGAGCGACCTCCAGGGTCTCGCCGTATTCCAGGTCTTCGTGCGGGTAACGCGGCTCGCTGGACATGGTGCTCTACTCCAAAACCCCTGGGCCGCCAATACGGGAGCGCATGCGCGAACAAAACGCTTCGCCCGCATTTGGGGACCGGTACAATCGGAAAGTCGGCAGCGCGCGGAACCTAGCAGCGGCCCGCGCGGGCGGCAACCAGCTTGCTTGCCGGTCGACCGGGAGTTCTCCTAGACTTGCGGCGCGCGGCGGGAAGGACGGCGATGCGCGAGGAAATCGACCTGCCGGAGACCGGACCGGCGCTGAACCGCTAGCGAGGCCAAAGATGGATACCATCGAACGCGACGTCGGCCAGACCCGGCTTCCCGAACTCAAGCGGGACGCCGCGACGCGAGACATCCTCGCCCATGCCGCTCGTCAGGCCAGGGAGCGCAGCTTCGACGACTACCTGATCGTCGACGTCGATGCGCACCATTTCGAGAACCAGTCCTGGTCGGAGATCGTCGAATACATCCCCGACCCGGTGATCCGCGACATCGCCCAGAATTTCCGCGGCGGCGGCGGCGACGGCCGCGGCGAGGTCAACACCGGAATCATGCAGGCGAGCGGCTGGCCGCTGCACCAGAGCGTCGGCGGCCGGATCCCGCACGAGCCGGGGATTCTGGAACCGGGGGAGCCGGGAATCCAGCGCGATGTCAGCCTGGTCCGCCGCTCCATCGAGAGCTTCGGCATCGACTACCAGGTCATCTTCCCGACGCCGATGCTGGCGCTCGGCCTGCATCCGGAGCTGGACGTCGAGATCGCCCTGTCGCGCGGCTACAACCACTGGGTGACGGACCGGCTGCTGTCGGCGGACGACCGGATCAAGTCGCTGCTCTACCTCCCGTTCAACGACCCGCCGGCCTGCGAGGAGATCGTCGAGCGCTACAGCGGGACCAGGGGCGTGGTCGGCTTCATGGTCACCTCGGTCCGCTACAAGCCGGTGCACCACAACGCCTATATGCGGCTCTACCGGATGATCGAGGAGCGCGGGCTCACGCTCGGCTTCCACGCCGGGCCGAACTGGGGTGGCGACGGCTATGTCCGCCAGCTCAACCGGTTCCTCACCATGCACGCGATCTCGTTCTCGCTGTGCAACATGGTGCACCTCGCCAACTGGGTGATGAACGGCCTCCCGGAGCGGTTCCCGAACCTGCCGGTGGTGTGGATCGAGAGCGGCATCGCCTGGCTCTCCTTCATGATGCCCAGGCTCGACAACGAGTACCTGATGCGCTCGTCCGAGGCGCCGGCGCTGAAGCGGCTGCCGAGCGAATATATCGGCGAGATGTACTACACCTCGCAGCCGCTGGAGCGCACCAACATGAAGCTGCTGGAGGCGACCTGCGACGCTTTCAACGCCTCGACGCAGATGATGTATTCCTCGGACTGGCCGCACTGGGACTTCGACGCGCCGAGCGTGATCTTCGACCTCCCCTTCTTCGACGAGGAGGCGAAGCGCAACATCCTCGGCCTGACGGCCAAGCGCGTGTTCGGCATCGAGGACTAAGCCGCCGGCCGTGGACAGGGAGCTCGCCGACGGCTTCGAGATTTCCCGCCTGACGTGGGATTTTCTCGACGACCCTTTCCCCACCTACCACGCGCTCAGGCGGCACGCGCCGGTGAAGCGGATGGCCGACGGGTCGGTCTTCCTCACCCGCTACGCCGACGTGACCGGGGTCTATCGCGACGCGGCGCGCTATTCGTCGGACAAGACGGTCGACTTCCGGCCCGCGATGGGGGAAACGCCGCTCTACGAGCACCACACGACGAGCCTGGTGTTCAACGACGCGCCTTACCACACGAGGGTGCGCAAGCGGCTGATGCCGGCCTTCACGCCGCGCGCCTTGCGCGCGCTCCAGCCCCGGGTCGAGGCGGTGGTCGACGAGATGCTTGAGGCCATCGCCGAGCGCGGCGCCTGCGACCTGATCCGCGACCTCGCCTCGGCGCTGCCGGTCGAGCTGATCGGCGACATGCTGGGCATACCGCGCCCCGAACGCGCGCCGCTCAGGGGCTGGTCGCTCGCCATCCTGAGCGGTCTCGAACCCCGCCCGAGCCCGGACCAGGTCGCCAACGGCTCGGACGCGGTGGAGGAATTCAAGGATTATCTCCGGACCCTTGTCGCGCGGCGTTTACGCAATCCGGGGAACGACGACGCGGAGGTGCTGTCGAAGCTGATCGGCCCCGACGAGGACGGCGAGGCGCTGAGCGAGCTCGAACTGCTGCACAACTGCATTTTCCTGCTCAACGCCGGCCACGAGACGACGACCAACCTGATCGGCAACGGGGTCGAGGCGCTGATTCGCTTCCCGGACGAGATGCAAAGGCTGCGCGAGGAGCCCGGGCTCATCGCAACGGCCGTGGAGGAATTCCTGCGCTTCGAGAGCTCCAACCAGATCGGCAACCGGCGGCTCAAGGTCGACGCGACGCTGGGCGGGGTGAAGCTCGCGGCGGGGACCTACATCCACATGTCGATCGGCGGCGCCAACCGCGACCCCGCCGAATTTCCCGACCCCGACCGGCTCGACATTTCGCGCACCCCCAACCGGCACCTCGCCTTCGGCGCGGGGGTCCACGCCTGCGCCGGCATGTCGCTCGCCCGGATGGAAGGACGGGTGGCGATCGGCAAGCTCCTCGCCCGGTTCCGCCACATAGAGCTCGCCGGCGCACCCGAACGCGGCGGCCGCGCCCGCTTCCGCGGGTTCAACCGGCTGCCGCTTGCGGTACGATAGGTTCGAAGCTTGGGGAGTTAGAGACATGCCCGACGGGACGCGGACCGCATTCGGGGCCAGCCACTGGGGGGCGTTCACGGCCGAGGCGGTGGACGGCAGGCTGGTCTCGGTGACGCCGTTCGCGAAGGACTCCCACCCCGCGCCTTTCATCCAGGCGCTGCCGGATGCGGTCCACGCCGAGTGCCGGGTCGCGCGGCCGGCGGTGCGCAAGTCATGGCTGGAGGGCGGTCCCGGGACGAACACCGCGCTGAGGGGCGCGGAGCCCTTCGTCGAGGTGAGCTGGGAACGCGCGCTCGACCTCGTGGCGGCGGAGCTTCGCCGGGTCAAGGCGGACTACGGCAACGATGCGATCTACGGCAGCTCGGGCTGGGGCAGCGCGGGCGGCTTTCACGACGCGCGCGGCCAGCTCAGCCGCTTCCTCAACCTGCACGGCGGCTTCGTGAACCAGGTCACCAATTACAGCTTCGGCGCGGCCAGCGTGATCGTGCCGCGTATCGTGGGGTCGATGAGCCCCGTCGTGGGACCGGTCAACACCTGGCCGGTCATCGCCGAGCACACCGAGCTGATGGTCGCCTTCGGCGGCATGCCGCCGAAGAACCAGAACGTCAACCAGGGCGGCCTCGGCATGCACGAGGGGGCGGACTGGCACCGCCGGGCCGTCGAATCGGGGACCGAGTTCGTTTGCATCGGACCGATCCGCGACGACGCCGGGGAAGAGATCGCGGCCGTCTGGCATCCGATCCGGCCCAATACCGACCTCGCGGTAATGTTGGGCATTGCCCACACGCTGCTGGTGGAGGAGCTGCACGACGCGGATTTTCTCGCGCGCTGCTGCACCGGCTTCGACCGGCTGGCGGAGTATCTGACGGGCGGGGCGGACGGGATCGCGAAGGATGCCGAATGGGCGTCGGAGATCTCGCGAATGCCGGCGGAGACCATCCGCGATCTAGCCCGCCGCATGGCGTCTCGGCGCACGCTGATCGCCGTGAGCTGGTCGGTGCAGCGGGCCGACCACGGGGAGCAGCCATACTGGATGACCGTCGCGCTCGCCGCGATGCTGGGCCAGATCGGCCTCCCCGGCGGCGGTTTCGGGTTCGGCTACGGCGCCATGCACGGGATCGGCGCCGCCACCCGGCAGGTCGCCCCGCCCAAGATCCCGACGGGCAAGAACGACGTCGATTGCTGGATCCCGGTTGCGCGGCTGGCCGACATGCTGCTCAACCCCGGCGCGCCATACAGCTTCAACGGAGAGGACCGCCGCTACCCGGACGTCAAGCTGATCTACTGGTGCGGCGGCAACCCGTTCCACAAGCAGCAGGACCTCAACAACCTGCTCAAGGGCTGGGCCAGGCCGGAGACGATCGTCATCCACGAGCCGTGGTGGACGCCGGCCGCCAAGCGGGCCGACATCGTGCTGCCCTGCACCACGACGCTGGAGCGCAACGACATCGCGGCGTCCAATTTCGACCGCTTCGTCATCGCCAACCAGCGGGCCATCGACCCGGTCGGCGAGGCGCGCAGCGAGTACGACATCTACACCGACCTCGCGGACCGGCTCGGCTTCGCCGAGGCGTTTACCGAAGGACGCGGCGAGATGGACTGGCTGCGCCATCTCTACGACGTCTACCGCCAGCGCGTCGCCAAGGACGGGATCGAGATGCCGGGCTTCGACGCCTTCTGGGAGGAAGGCCATTTCGAGCTTCCGCAACCCGAAACCCCGCCCATCCCCTTCGCCGATTTCCGCGAGGACCCGGACGGTGCCTCCCTCAAGACCCCGTCGGGCAGGATCGAGATCTATTCCGAGACCATCGCCGGGTTCGGCTACGACGACGTGCCCGGCCATCCGACATGGATGGAGCCGGTGGAGTGGCTCGGCGGCGACAAGGCGGAGCGGTTCCCGCTCCACATGGTCTCGAACCAGCCGCGCGCGCGGCTCCACAGCCAGCTCGATTGCGGTTCGGTCAGCCGGGGCGCCAAGGTCGCGGGGCGCGAGGCGATGCGGATGAACCCGGACGACGCGGCCGCGCGCGGTATCGCCGACGGCGACGTCGCCTGCGTGTTCAACGACCGCGGCGCCTGCCTCGCGGGCGTCGTCGTCAGCGATGCGATCCGGCCGGGCGTGGTCGAGCTCGCGACCGGCGCGTGGTTCGATCCGCTCGACCCGGCAGTCCCGGGGAGCCTCGAGAAGCACGGCAATCCGAACGTGCTGACCATCGACAAGCCGACCTCGACGCTCACCCAGTGCTGCGCGGCCCAGACCGCGCTGGTCGAGGTCGAGCGCTTCGAGGAGGAGCCGCCCGAGATCACCGCGTTCCGGCCGCCGGACTTCGTCGACGCGTGAGGGTCCTCCTGGTCTTCGCCCATCCCGGCGCGGACAGCCTGAACGCCGCGATCCGCGACCGCGCCGTCGCGGCGCTGGAGAAGGCGGGCCACAGCGTCGATTTGTGCGACCTCTACGCCGAAGGCTTCGATCCCGTGCTGACGGTCGAGGAACGCGCGGCCTATTTCGATACCGACGCGAACCGGGCGCGGAACGCGGGCTATGTCGAGCGCCTGTTCGCGGCGGAGGGGCTGGTGTTCGTGTTCCCGACCTGGACACTGGGTCCGCCGGCGATCCTCAAGGGTTTCTTCGACCGGGTGATGGTGCCCGGGGTCTCGTTCCGCGTGGACGAAAAGGGCCGGCTCCACCCCAATCTGCGGCACATCCGCGCGCTCGCCGCCATCGTCACCTACGGGCGCGGCCGCCCGATCCTCCGGTGGTTCGGCGACCCGCCGCGCAAGATGCTCACTCGATACATGCCGTGGTTCCTCGCCAGCCGCGCGCGGGTGCGCTATCTCGGGCTCTACAACCTGCACAAGCCTGCGCCGGCGCGGATAGAACGGTTCCTCGCCAAGGTGGATCGAGAGATGGCAGGGTTTTGAGGTGCACGGCCTCTTCGGTCAGGCTACTTTCCCAATACGTCATGCCCGGATTCGTTCCGGGCATCTCCCTCGGCAAGGCTCGCCCGCCGCCCGGCAAACGCGCGGATGGCCGGAACAAGTGCGGCCATGACGCGGAGGATCCTGGCGTGATGAGGAGGCGGTTCAATCCGAGACGGACGGGCTCCAGGAGGGCGGCATGACCGTCAAACCGATCAAGAACGAAGCCGACTACGACGCAGCCCTGGCCAGGATCGATGCCCTGATGGACGCCGGGCCGGACACGCCGGAGGCCGACGAGTTCGAGGTTCTCGTGACCCTGGTGGAAGCGTACGAAGCGATACGCTGGCCGATAGAGGCTCCGGATCCGATCTCCCTGATCGAGCACGTCATGGAGGCGCGCGGATTGCGCCAAAAAGACCTTGCCGCGGTAATCGGATCGCAGCCGCACGCCTCGGAGGTGCTGAACCGCCGCCGTCCGCTGACCTTGCCGATGATCCGCGCGTTGTCGGCCGAATGGGGAATTCCCGCCGATGTCCTCGTGCGGGAGTACGCCCTCGCCTAGCCCGCATTTCTCACCGAGGGCGGAAGAGGAGCCTGCACCGCGGCCGACCCCAAGCCTGTCACCCCGGCCTTGAGCCGGGGTCCAGAGTCAGGAGCACCGCTCTCGCCCGGCCTTCCCCGGATCGTAGTCCGGGGCGAGCCTGGACCCCGGCTCAAGGCCGGGGTGACAACGGGGCGAATGACAGACCGCGTGCTTCGCCGAAACCGCCGGCGAGCGGGCAAACCCTTGTCGCGTAATCATTCCCGTGCGCTGGACACAAGAAGCGCCCGCCGCTCGTGAGAAATCCGGACTAACAAGGAACCGTGTACACGGGCCGCCACGCTTCGACGCCTCTTGACGAATAGCGACGGCTCTTGCATTAAGCCATTGCGATATATCGGCTTTTCTTCCACCATCGCTTTCCTGCCCCTTGAATCGCAGACACCGTTGGTCCATATACAGCCATGAATTCGGGGTCTATCGGTATCGAGGTGATGACTCGTATTCGGACCGTTCGAAGCCCGCCCGCGGAGAGTCCATGCCCAAGCGCAGCACCCTCAGACTGACCAAGCGTATCGTGGACCGGCTCACCGCCGACGGCAAGGACACGATCTTCTGGGACCGGGACCTCGCCGGCTTCGGCGTCCGGGTCCACACCACCGGGCGCAAGCTCTACATCGTCCAGTCGCGCGGGCCGGCCGGCCTGAAGCGGGTGACGCTCGGGCGCGTCGGCACCGAGACGGTGGATGCGCGCCGGCGCGAGGCGGCCGAAGTCATCGACCGCATCAAGCGGGGCCAGGACCCGACGCCCGCGCCCCCGCCCACCGTCGCCGATCTCGCGGAGCGCTGGCTCAAGACCCATGTCGAGGCCCGGTGCAGGCCGAACACGGCACACGGCTACCGCTTGGCGCTGCGGAACCACATCCTGCCCGCCCTCGGGGACAAGAAGCTTCAGGAGGTCGCCCCCGAGTACGTCGCGGCGCTGCATCACGCGCTGCGCGACATGCCCTACGCGGCCAACAACGCGGTCTGGGTCCTGTCCCGGATGTTCAAGCTGGCCGAGACCTGGGAGATGGTGCCGCCCGGCCGCAATCCGTGCCGGCATGTCCGCTACTTCCGGGAGAAGGCCCGCGAGCGCTTCCTGACGCCGGAAGAATTCCGGCGGCTGCGGGCGGCACTGCGGAAGTTCGAGGCCGAGCGCTCGATGATGCCGTCGGCGATCGCAGCAGTCCGCCTGCTGATGCTGACCGGCTGCCGCTGCGGGGAGGTCCTCTCCCTCAAGTGGGACGATGTCGACCACACGACGCGGGTGTTGCGCCTGCGCGACGCGAAGACGGGACCGCGCATGGTGCCGCTGACCGGACCGGTGCTGGAGGTGCTCGACGGCATCGAGCGGGAAGAGGGCGTTCCATGGGTCCTCCGGGGCGCCAGGCCGGGGTCGCGGCTGACCTCCCTCTCCCACCACTGGCAGCGCATCAGGACGGAGACCGGGCTTGGCGACGTGCGCATCCACGACTTGCGCCATAGCTACGCCTCGCGGGCGCTGGCCCTCGGCGGGAGCCTGTCCGTCATCGGCTGGCTGCTCGGCCACACCGCAATCGGCACCACCGCGAAATACGCCCACCTGGTGCAGGACGTCGAGAAGAGGGCCGCCACGCGGACCGGCGACAGCATCGGCGCCCACATCATGCCGGGCCGCGCCGAGGCGGCCTGAGGAGGGATACCGATGACGGTACGGCACGAGACCCTTTCCAACCGCACCGTGGCGGCGCTCGCGGTCGAGCGCGACACGGTGTTCTGGGACCGGAACCTGACCGGCTTCGGCGTCCGGGTCTATCCGTCGGGCGGCAAGGTCTACATCGCCCAGGCGCGGGAACGGACGGGAAAGAAGCTGCCCAAACGCGTGACGATCGGCCGCCACGACGTGCTCAACACCGAGGAGGCCCGCCGGCGGGCGGCGCTCATCATCGCGCGCATCAGGGCCGGCGAGGAGCCGCTGCCCCTGCCGCTCGCCGCGATGGCGACCGGCGGCCCCACGGTGGCCGACCTTGCGGCGCGCTACCTGGAGGAACACGCGGCCGTGCGCCTGAAGCCCGGTTCGCAGACGCTGGTGGAGATTCTGATCCGCCGCCACATCCTGCCGGCGCTCGGCCGGATGCCGCTCGCGGCGGTCGAGCAGCGCCACGTCATCGAGCTCCAGCAGGGGCTGAGCGCGCAGCCCGTCACGGCGAACAAGGCGGTCAAGCTGCTGTCTCACATGTACCGCCTGGGCGAGGGCTGGGGCATGGCGCCGGAGGGCCGCAATCCCTGCCGGTCGGTCGAGAAGTACCCGGAGCGCTCGCGCGAGCGCTTCCTGACCGATGCCGAGTTCACCCGGCTGGGACAGGTGCTGGACCAAGCCGACAAAGACGGCAGGACGTCACCGCAGGCCGTGGCTGCTATCCGCCTGCTGATGCTGACCGGCTGCCGCAAGAGCGAGATTCTCACCCTGCGCTGGACCGACGTCGATCTCGACGCCGCCGAGCTCCGCCTCGCGGACGCCAAGGCCGGCCCGCGCACGGTCCACCTGCCGCCGATGGCGGTGGAGCTGTTGGAAGCGCTGCCGCGGCGCGAGGGCAGCCCCTGGGTGTTCCCCGGCAACGACCGCAACGGGCGCTACAGCGGGGGCGGCCTCGACCATGCCTGGCAGACCGTCCGCGCAAGGGCCGGACTGGAGGACGTCCGGCTGCACGACCTTCGCCATAGCTTTGCGTCCCGCGCGCTGGCGCTCGGGGAGACCCTGCCGGTCATCGGCAAGCTGCTCGGCCACAGCGATATCGAGACCACGGCGCGATACGCCCATCTGGCGCAGGACTCGATCCATGAGACGGCGGAGCGGATCGCGGGCAGCATCGCGGCCGATATCATCTAAGGACGCCACACGGCTCCACTCGCCGACCGAACGACGCCCTCGGTCCCCAAGAGATGCCCGGCAGCACACACACCTCACCAGCGCACGTGGCATCTAATGATAAACAATAGATTGGTACATTTTCTTGTAGACTTTCTCAGTAGACTATCATATGTTCAACATCACGGTTGCGCTGATACCCTTGGGGGGACCGACGTAACTGAAGGGTAAGAGCCCGGAAAAGGAGAAGACCATGCGACTTCGAAACTCCACGGTATGGCGAAAGGGGAAGACTGTCGCCGATTACACCGAAGAACCCAATGCCAAACCGCAGGTGACCGCCGACGAAGACGAACAGACGATTGAGCTTGAATTCACGATTCCGTCGAAAGGCGGCGGCCAGCTCGTTGCCAACCTGACCGTGCATCGGAAGGACTTCCCCATCCTGTTCGAAGCAATGCTCCAGGCGGCATAGGCGATTCGTAAGCGTTGACGCCTACGGGGCGGGCTCTTCGGGTATCCGCCCCGTTTCCCCTTGGAAGTCCGAGACACTGATGAATTGGGGCTTTCCCTCGATCATGGTTGAGGGGCTCGATCGGACCGTGGCGATTTCCACCCCATTTGACGGTCAGGCATGACCTTCCGCAGCGCTCAGTTACGCTTGAAGCACCCTCTCCCTTGTTTCTCTCGAGTCCTCGCCACCTTCGCGGAAAGACGAGGCTCCCAGGAATCGCCGACGCATCCTCCGAGAGCGGTGCATCCGCGGCCGTTCCGCTCAAACTCGTCTCGACCGCCGTGCTGCTTGCTTCGCTTATCCATGCCGCGTCCACCAACGTCCGCGCCAGGGATGAACAGGTTACGACCACCCTGGGAACTTTGATCTGGTTGCTCTGAGGCGACATCGGGCTCTCACAGCAGATTACCGACCCGTCCAGCTTGCTCGACCTCGACCTGCTCTGGCACCACGAGCAGGGAACTCACGATTTTCCGCCGAGCCATCACTGTACGCCTTGATGCAGGTAGCGGACCCGGCTTCCGAACCGGTTATACACCGGCCCCTCGCCCGAGACGCGGTAGCGCGCTAGCGTCTTCGCGGATAGCCCCAGAAGCCGGCCTGCCGGTAGCGCCGCGACGGTCAGAAACTCGATAGTTCGTGGTTGCGGTTCTTTCCGGACCATGGTTTGCGCAAAGTCCACACCGGGGAGCACAGGTATGGCCTTGACAGCCACCCAGCGCTTCGGCCCATGATCGAGGCCTGCTTCGAAACCAATGCCCGCTGCGAATGGGCAAGTGCAGCAGGATCAGTGGAGTGCCCGGGTCGATGAACCGTCGTTGTACCAAATGGGGATTCTTGCCGCTTCCACCCACCCGGCGCTGGCAAGACGCTCGACTGTCAATCAGCCGCTCTCCACCGGACTGTGTCATCGGGCTCGCGCTGCCGCGATCTTCCTCTACGGCACCCCTTGCTGGCGCCCAGACGCTGCACCGCCGTAGTCGTCAACGCCGGTCTCACATTCTGCCAGCGCGGGTACTTGACTTATCTCCGCTGATGCACCCGAACTCCGCTCTGAACCGGAGGCACCTCACGCTGAGAACTCGATCGAGGGATGCCATTCCCCTGGCGCCTCTTGACGAGGTACGGCTTCCGTTTCGCCTCGCTCGTTTTCACCATCTGTTGACAGCATATTGCTTCTTCGAGACCCTCATCCATCGATGTTCGCTAGGCTTTCTCAAGAAGAGGCAGGAGCCTCTACATTGAGCAGTACTTCGATAATAACAATCCCACAGAACGCTCCTTTAGGTTTAAATTTCAGAGTGACACAACCGAAGGCGATCCACCGATGAGAAAATTGCTATGGAAGGTACTTGCCTTGACCGGTCGAGGACCTTGGATCGCACTGATCTTAGAGTTGTGGAAACGTTTGTGGGAACCGCTCAAGCAGCCATCGTTTGTTATGTATTTTCTACTGGCATTGATACTTGGAGCGATGGGCGTATGGGCAGCACTCGCAGAAGGTGTTATCGCCAAATGGCAAGGTGATACCCAAGAGGTTTTTTTCAGAGCACTTGTCACCTTCTTTCCTGCCATAGGATCACTTGCCTGTGTCCAAGTAATCATCGTCGAAGATAGTCATAAGTCCCTTCGTGCCCTCTTTTCGTTGCTGCTGATCGTATTTCTGTCGCTAGCAATTGTATCGGGCCTAGCATATCCGCAAAACGCACCTTTGGGGTTTACGCTCACTGAGATTGGAACAGGACTCGCCATTTTAAGTTTGTGGCTCGCAAACAGCGACCAAGAACCCTTCAAGGAAACTACCGACCCAGCCAACTCTATTGGTGGTCCGGTCGACAACGAACCTGCTGGAGATACCGAAGGGTTCACCACATGAACACGCTCAACCAAGCACCATTCCTAAAGCTTCCAGCCCTCAGGCTGGAACAGCCCGTCGGCGTATTCTATGCGACCTCCATTCCCGCCGCTCGCCTCCTTGACTTGTGTTTCACAGATAGGATCCGTGCAATTCCCAGCGGTGATGGATATGAACTCAAAGGGTCCCAGCGGGAATTGGTCGACCGCAGGCTCAGGGAAATTGGTCGCTATCTGAACACACGCGAAGCCGCCTTCCCAAACTCGATCATCTTGGCGGCCAATTACCGGAGCGATGACGGTGCGATTGAAGACGATGAGACATTGCGATGGCGCATAGAAGCCGAAAATGATGACGAATGCGTAAGTCTTATCATACCGACCGACACTCCGTTGGCTGCGATCATTGACGGTCAGCATCGATTGTTCGGCTTTACTAAGGCTGAACTCATTCGACAGGAAATGCCCATTTTGTGCTCGGTCTTCCTGGACCTACCAAGGCCGTTCCAAGCCTATTTGTTTGCAACGATCAACTCGACACAAAAGCCGGTTGACCGCAGCCAAACGTACGAACTATTTGGATATAACGTTGAAAACGAGCCTGAAGATGAATGGTCCCCAGACAAACTCGCCGTCTTCCTTGCACGCAAACTGAATACTGATCCAGAATCACCCTTTTACAATCGAATTCTAGTAAGTGCGGAAAACGACATAGTAATGTCCCGCGCCGAAGCGCGTGCTACGGGGCGTTGGATGGTGTCTATGGCTACAGTAGTCGGTGGTATTGCACGCTTGATATCGACATCACCGAAGGAAGATGCAGATTTCTTGCGTACGTCAAGCGGAACCGACCGGAAGAAGCTTGCAATAAGGCGACCAAGAGACCGTTCGCCACTTCGCGCGCTTTACCTCGAAACGCGGGATAAGGTTCTTTATGTGGCGGTCGTCAACTTCTTTTCCTCCGCATTTTCTCTGACTGAACCCGACGAGCCAGAAGCAGCGAAGGAATCCTTTTTGACGAAAACCGTCGGCGTGCAAGCGTTATTTGACGTTATGCGAGAGCTGGCGGCGTCAGCACTTGAGGAGAAGGACTTTTCACAAGGCAGGTTCATCGAGAAGTTAGAGCCGTTGGCAAATATCGATTTTTCTTTCGACGGGTTCCAACAAGCGTCGGGACAAGGTCGTTCAATCATTCGGCGCGTTATCCTTTTTGCCTTAGGTGTAGAACAACCGCGGTTGACAGAAGAGCAAGTCGGTGAGACGGAGAGGCTCATTGAAGCAGCGAAATCATAGCGCCGTCCGTTCCCCTAATAGCCGTAGGCGGAGGCGAAGAAGTCTGCAAATGCCATACTTGGAAAAAAAGGCGACGCTAGCGTTTACAAAGTCTTGCGACCAGCTCTGATACACGCATGCGTAACCGCGATGGGCTCCCGGTGAAGTCTTTAGGAGGTCCAGGGAGTCATCTCCCGGTACTACCTAATACGTCACCGGACTGAGCGGGGCCATGATCCTCTTCAGCGTCCCGCTACATGAAACTAGCTTCCTGGCCCCGCTCGACCCATGACGTCCCCCCATCGCGCGATCTTCGGTAACGGTGCGCAGGCGCTCAGGGCCCATCGCGTTCGTGCTCTCTCCCACCTTCCCCTCGGCCTCCTCGACCTCTCGGCACGTCGGCCCAGTCCGAACTGCCGACGACAAGCAGCAGGCATCCGGACGTCCCCCTCGACTATCCGGGACAGCAGACCAGACACCTCAATAGACGAGACGGCCAGACGCTGCGACACTGACATGGGTGCGCTCCAGATGTAGGGGGAGCGATGACACGGCATCCCGCCGGCTCCGTCGGAGCGGACCATAGGTCCATTTCATCCACCGACTGCGATTGCCTTTGGTAAGATTCGCTGCAACTTCACCGGACTGTCAGGCTGTCCGAGAAAGACGAGGCCATTTCACATGAGGGCAACGAAAAACGACGAAACCCAAACGGAAGTGGCTTCCGCGCCGGCCCGTCTGCGTGACCTCGCCTTCCCCGAATCGCTCGATACGTCAGAGGATGATGTTGTCGGTCATTTGTACATACCCGCCATGAGCGCAGCAGTTCGATATGACCGGGGCGTCGGCTATTTCACCTCTGGCTGGCTAACCTACGTTGCCGAGGGCCTTGCGGCTTTGGCCGAGAACGGCGGCAAAATGCGGCTCATTACGAGCCCGCATCTTTCCGCCGAAGACTGGAGTGCCGTGAAGCAAGGTGAGGATGCGAAAACGCACCCCCATATTCTTTCCACACTCAACGGCGTGATCGACGACTTGGAAGGCGCAGCGAAAGCAGAACCACTCAGAGTCTTGGCGTGGATGATCGCCGATGGACTCCTCGATATGCGCATCGCTGTTCCAACGGCGAAACTTAACGGTGACTTCCACATTAAGGTCGGTGTTTTCGAAGATTCACAGGGCGACTACATCGCCTTCAACGGATCACCTAACGAAACTGCCGGAGGCTTCCAGAACTTCGAGAAACTACACATCCATCTTGGCTGGACGAACGACCGTGATGCGGTACACGCGAGATCGATAGCGAAGACGTTTGAGCGTCTCTGGGGCAAGCACGACCCCAATGTACGATGTTTTGAACTCCCTACCGCTATTCGAAAGCGGCTCGTCAAGTTCGCAAGAAAGACCGCACGCCCTTACGTCCGCCAAAGGCGCCCAAAACTCCCGAACCAAAGCAAGTGGCGGCATCAAGACGACGCTTTGGCCGCATTCCTGAAAGCACGCGCCGGTGTCCTCGCCATGGCGACCGGCACGGGGAAAACTCGAACCGCCCTCAAGATAGACACCGAACTACGAGAACGCCAACTCGCGCACTCGACTATCATCGCGGCCTACGGAACCGACCTACTCGATCAGTGGCACAGCCAACTTGTTAAGCACGATTCGGTGGACCTCGTTTATCGAGCCTATGCAGATCATTATGAGGTTGACAAATTCCGCCTGTCGAAGCGACCGGCCTGTCTAATAACGAACCGCCGCAAGCTCGCCGAGATCATACCTCGTCTATCACCTGAACGCATTGCGGAAACATTCATCATTTGCGACGAAGTGCACGGCTTCGGCGAAGGTGGCTTGGTCGCATCTCTAAATGGAAAGCTTCGGCAATTCCCTTACCGACTAGGGCTGAGTGCGACCCCAACACGAGAATACGACGACGACGGAAACGACTTCATTGAGCGCGAAATCGGACCTGTCATCTTCCGATTTGAGATCCATGAGGCTATCCGCCGCGGCATTCTGTGCGAGCTGGATTACTGTGCCATAGAGTTTCAGTACTCCGACGACGATCGAGCCGAGGTACAAGCCGCTTTCGCTCGGCAGAGCGCACGCGAATCCGAAGGCGATGCCGACCGCAAGCAACTCTACATGGACCTTGCTCGGATCAAGAAGCTATCCAAGCAGAAGGTCCCGCTCTTTGAAGACTATGTCGCCCGCAACGCGGCTATCCTCCGCCGATGCATCCTGTTTGTCGAACAGGCTGATTACGGATCACTACTGCAACCGCTTTTGCTGCGTGAGCGGATTGATTTTCATACCTACTACGGCGACGATGATCGGTCGAACCTTAGACGATTCGCCCGTGGTGAGCTAGATTGCCTTATTGCCTGCAAACGAATTTCTGAGGGCATCGATATCCAGTCCGTGAATAACATTGTGTTGTTCGCAACAGCAAAGGCACCGATCGAAACCGTACAACGGGTCGGACGATGTCTTCGCATCGATCCGAAGAACAAGAACAAGCGCGCAACGGTCGTCGATTTCATCAAGACCCACGACGACGACGAGCCGCTGCCACCTGATGCGCCCTTGTCGACAGACGATAAGCGACGCACTTGGTTCCAAGGACTGGCGGCGGTTCAGGTGGAGAACGCGGAGGCCAATCAATCATGATGGACAAAGCAGTCCGTGAGGCAATCGAGGCCGTCTGCAACGAAGACGGCATGGACGAGACGTATAGGAGCGCGTTGGCCGCACTGATTGCGAATGCGATGCTCAATAATCTCGATCAGTCCGACATTCATGATCTCCTGGATCAAATCGATGTTGAGCACCGCGCAGATGAGGGCCCGACAGATGAAGATTAGGATCACGGACTGGAGGTGCGAAAACCTACGGATCGGCGAAGGGAATGAGTCCTTTGATCTCGGCGATCCTCCAGCACGGTGGTCGCTAATTCAGATGCCGAATGGGCTCGGCAAGACATCCACCATGACACTCATCCGCGCAGTGCTAGGCGAGGAGGAGCTAAGCCCCGAAACAGTCCGTGGCTTTAGGGCCAGTGACGACGTCGAAACCGGTGAGTTTGAACTTGGCTTGCTCATCGAAGGACGCCGAGCCGAGCCTCCGAAACATTATCGTCTGACCGCAAATTTTGACTTCAAAGACGGCAGCTATCAATATTCGACCTTGAGGTCTGAAGTGCGTGGTGGTGGCCGTGTGCCTGGTCTGGTTCTTCCCCCCGACCTCAAACACATCTTGAAGTCAGAGTTCATCAGGCTGTTCGTTTTTGATGGCGAACTGGCACGCGATATCCGTGACCTCAACAAGGCGGCCGCCGATCGCGCGATCCGAACGCTATATCAGCTCGACGATATTTCCACCTTACAGCAGCTTGTAGGCGACGCAGTGACAAAGCGTCAAGAGGCGCTAGAGCGCACCTCGGGCAAGACGAAAAAAGGCGTTTCGCGCCATCAAAAGCTGCTGGATGAAGCAACCGCTCATTTAAGGGCGCTAAAAAAGGCTCTAAACAAAAAAAGATCCACTTACGCCACACTCAAAAAGGAGCAAGCGGACGTCAGCGCAGAAATTAAATCACGCATCGCGCGTAACGGCGACTTAGAGCAACGCCGTATCAAGTTGGCTGCCGAAGCTGGCGACCTTGCTGGCGACATTCAGTCATCGACAAGTCAAGCGATCCTGGCTTTTCGAAATCCGGCCACGCTTTCAGCGGCTATCACAGCCCGCCTCACAGATCTTGGAGCAACTCTGACCCGGGCGCGGCTCCCAAAGAGTGTGTCTTCGGACTTTTTCCAGGAGGTCGCTGACGACGGTGAGTGCATCTGTGGCCGTCCGATCGGAGCAACGGAACGCGCAGCGCTTATCCAGCGAAAGGAGCAGTATCTGGCGCAAGATCAGATTTCTGCTATAGCGACCATGAAAGAACGCCTCAATTCTAGTGCAGTAACGGAGACTAGCTTTCTCGGCTCCTGCGAAGTCCTTCAAGAGAGGCTAGAAGATCTTCAAGTCAACGAGAAGGCCATGGCGCGTTTGAAACTGGAGGCCGAGGAACGCGGTGATACAGACATGCGCGCGCTCACGGAGCGAGAAGGCGAGATTAAGGTCCAACTGACGACGCTTGAATCAGAGATTGAATGTCTCGAAACCGCTGATCCAGTGAAACAACGGGCGCACCAATGCAGCCGAACGACCAATATTCCGCTCGCCCAACGTTACCGCAAGGAGTGCAAAGCGACCCTCAATGAGGTCGAGGCCTCCTATCGCCTGTCTCGCCAGCGCGACCTACTTCTTGATCAGCTGCGGCGTGTCGAGGAAAAGGCGCTCACAGACCTGCGCGAAGTCATTCGTGAAGAGACCAATGACCGGCTCGAAACCCTGGTTCAGATGGAAGACCTTCGCGTGGAACGGATCGACGGCGCCTTGGAACTGAGCTCACGTAAAGCGTCGAGTAAGGACGATGTTAGTGAGGGACAGAGCCTGTCCGTTGCATACGCTTTCTTGACGGCCCTTCTTTCAAAGGCGCCGTTTGAACTGCCCTTCATCGTTGACAGTCCGGCCGTCTCCCTCGACCTTGATGTGCGCAAAGAGGTCAGCCGCGTCATTCCAGCGTTGTTCGAGCAGATGATCCTGTTTGTAATTTCAAGCGAACAAGCCGCCTTTGCGGAGAACTTTTACGAGCGGGAAGATACACAGTTCGTCACACTGAGACTAACTGAGAGTGGGAGTGTTGAAACCCGTTATGGTCTCGAAGAATTCCGGCGGCAAACGGCCGATGGGGAAACCACATGAGCCTCCGGTTGACTGAAGACGCAGCCGCGTTTTTCTCCAAGATCGATTCCCAGCCCATTAAAGGGGTTCGGTTCCTGGACATCGACAAATTTTACGCGTGCCTCATGCTGGGGCTTCGCGCTGGCCAGATGGCGAGCGATCCCAATCTTAGGGAGCCTTTCCTTGCGGCTGGCGCAAAGTATCCTGAGGTCTACCAAGCCTATGACAGTTACCTGCTCGGGCTCTTGGTCGAAGCGGAAATCCGCAGGCGCAAGCTCGACTCCAACGACCGCGATCTAATCGAGAAGGAGACTGTCAAACTGCTTGATCCTCGTTCCCCTTTGGGTCTGAGCGAAGACGGGGTGAGGTTCATGAACCGTTACGCTGCCAAAGGGTTCGAAATCCTCCGGGATGCCATGGGCGGCCCGCGGAGCGTCGATGAATTCCTCGTCGCCTATGCCGATCTTTGGCGATCCGGCGACGACACCGTCTCAGCACAAGCGTCCTGATCGAAGTCGGGTGACGCCCCGCGTGAATGCGGTGACTGCTCGCTCAATCTCTGTATCGGTGGTACCGCGCCCAAGACCCAAGCGAAACGCCTGACGCGCTCGCGGCGTATCGCCTAGCATGCACTTGAGCACGTGAGACGTCTCAACCCGGTCCGTCGAACATGCGCTCGACGCGGAGAATACGACTTCATTCTTCAACAAACGCATCAATGCAAGCGGTTCGACGCCCTCCACCGAAAGCGAAACCGTGTTCGGCAATGTCTTGGTGCAATCGCCGTTTGCGTAGACGCCCCCAATCCGCAGCAATCCATCAAGGAGTTCATCGCGTCGTCCCGCAATGGTCTCCACATCCTTGGTGCGAAAGCGGATGACTTGTTCAAACGCCGCCCCCAACGCGACAATCGCTGGCGTATTCAAGGTGCCTGATCGAAGGCCCCGTTCCTGGCCGCCGCCGTGAATGATCGGCGTGAGTTCCACGCGTGGTTTGCGTAAGCGCCGATAGAGCACCCCTACGCCTTTCGGTCCGTACATCTTGTGCCCGGAGAAACTTGCAAGGTGAACATTGGCCGCTGCGACATCGAGCGCACGGTAGGCGGTCGCCTGCGAATAGTCCGTATGGAACAGAATATTGCGCTCTGTACAGAGAGCGCCAATCTGATCGATGGGTTGGAGAATCCCGGTTTCGTTGTTCGCTGTCATGATGGTAACGAGGCCGGTGTTCTTGCCAAGAACTTCCTCGATCGCACCTGGGGACACCTGACCATCTTCACCCACCGCCACACGGGCAATCTCCGCCCCTTCTTCAGCCTCGAGCCGCCTTAGTGGTTCCAATACCGACGGGTGCTCAATCGCGGAAGTCACGATTTGGATCTTTCCCGCAGCCTTCAAGGCGGGGAATGCGCCCATCAGCGCCAGGTTGTTCGCTTCCGTCGACCCGCTGCAGAAGATGATCTCCGTCGGGCGGGCGCCGATCGCCTTGGCGATGGTCTCCCGAGCATGTTCGACCGCTTGTGAGGCGGCGGCGCCCGCCGCATGTTCGCCGCTCGACGGGTTGGCAAAATGAGTGTGCATGGCCTTCGTCATCACATCGATGACGACAGGATCCATGGGTGTCGAAGCGTTGTGATCGAGATAGACGGGGCCGGTCATCGGGCTGCCGAATCTCCCGCTAGTAGCCGCGCGGCATCACCGGGGGACTTCACGCGCGCTGAAAGCGCCGACAGACCCCGATCGATATGGGCGCGCAAACGACGAATCAGTTCTTGGTCATCGACCTCTTCGCCGTCTTCAGTCTCCACCCATCGTAGCAACGTGGTGTAGATCGGCTGGTCGCTGCCGAAAAGCGTATAGGCGTTGAACTCCTGACCTTCCTCAAGCTCCGCGGCCGCTCCGACCTTCCCCATCTCGAAAGACATGGCCATAGCCATGCGGCAAAGAAGGTTGGGCGTGAGCGCTGCCCGCTGACGCAGCACGCGCAGACGGCCGGTCGCCTCACTGGACACGCGAAACTTGCTAATGTGCATATGCCGCCTCCGGCGCGCGCGGCGTCACGCGGGTTCGACGATCGCCCAAGGAAACGCCGATCTCATAGCGGCGGGCCACGAAGGGCGAGATCAGTTTATCGAGGTCTGGCGTCAGCTCGCTATCGGTACACAGAAGGATTATCTGTCGGCTCGCCTCGGGCACGTAATCGCGCATCAAAGATTTCCGGTGCGCTCGATCAAGCCGTGACAGAGGCGTGTCGATAATCATTGGCAACTCGCGCCCGGAGGTCTTGCCAAGCGCCCAAAGCATGGAGATTGCGAAAATCTGTCGCTCGCCTGCCGACAACGCCTCTTTGGCAATTTCGACGCCTTCAGCACCGACAAGCGCGATTTCGAACGAGTCCGGATCGATGTGCACACTGCTAAGAAGCCGCTTCTTGCGGATCAGCCCATTGAAACAGTCCACGAAATGCTTGGAAAGCGTAACAATCCGCCGTTCTAGGACACGTACTTCGTAGGCCGCGAGGGCGGCTCTAGCGCGCTCGCCAAGATCGATCTTGTGAAGCGCCAGCGCGGTGTCGAGTTCCACGTCAAGCGCCCGATCCCGCTCTTTTTCGAGCTGACCGATCCTGTAGCGCAGACTTGAGATTGCCTTTTCCTTTTGCGCCAATTGCGCCTCGGCGTGCCCGCGCTCATATTCGGCCGTCTTCAGGACTTCAAGCGTCTCGTGCGCTGCGCCCTCATCGAAGTTCTGAAGCTGTTTCCTGAGCCATGCCTGGCGGTTTCGCGCCGCGTCCAGTACTCTGCCAAGATCAGCCGCCTGGCCCCTCAAATCCACATCCACCATATCGATTCGGCTCTTGATCCAGGCCGGATCCGCATCGAGCGTGACGTCACCGGTGTCATCGCACGCGTCGTCGAGGAACGCTCTTAGGGCGGAGAAATGGCTCTCGGTCCAATTCGGTCCGTTCGATCCCTTGATCCTGTCGCTGGTCTCAAAGGCCTCTAGGAACTTCCCAATCGCCTCTGCACTGGCTGAAAAACCGCCTTGGGAAACAACGTCGTTCAACCGCGCCATCAGATTCGGGGCAAGACCTAGAGGCAACGAGCTCTCGGCGAGACGTTTCAAATCGATTCGCAGCCAGTCGATCCGCTTCTCCACTTCTTTTAGGGTCTGTTTCAGCCCGGCCCTGTCCAGCGCGACGGCCCCACCTTCGGAGTCAAACGCCTTTTGCGCTTTGGCGATCTGCCGTTCGGCCCGGCCACGGTCGGCGCGGTCCTGGGCCGCATTTTCCTCCAGGACGACAAGCTCTGTTTTCGCCGCCTTCAAATCGCGCTCGATCGCTTCGAGTTCCACGTCCGCCCCCGACGGATCTCGCCGCGCGGCATAAAGCGCCAAGTCACTGCGAAGCTGATCGATCAGATCGAGGCCAAGTAGGGACCGGATTGAATCTCTCAATCCATCCGTGGAGGTATCATCGGCGATGTCCTGGATCTTCTCACCGTCGAAGAAGAAGAGTTGCGAGATGCCCGACGGGATCATGTCTTCCAAATAATGATCCCAGTCCTCAGGCGGAATCTCATCGACCGGTACGCCGTCGCATGTGAGCTCGATGGAATCGATGACTGATGTGCCGCGTGCCGCCCAGGCACGCTGGACTTCATAGTGCACAGCCCGACCTTCTTCATGACGCGAAAACGACAGCGTCACGGAGGCGGCCCGTTCTTCAGCAAGGGCGTGAATGCGCCGTAGGAGATAGGCCTCATAGTCGGAGCGCGCCACCCGAGCGCCAAGCGCGCGCTTGCCGTAGAGGGCAAGACGAATCGCTTCGAGGAAGGTCGTCTTGCCCCCGCCATTATGGCCGCGCACAAGGATTACAGGCCGTTGGTCATCGGCGGCAGGAGACAGATCGAACTGGTTCTCGCCGCCGTACAGGCCGAAATTAAAGAGTTTCAGCGTCTCCAGGATCATGACGCTGCCTTCTTCTCCCTTACACTACGCTCCGCGATCACGTCATCCTCAGTGCGCCACTCCCGCTCCATCACTGCACCGATCTTCTGGTGCACTGCGGCTCGACGCTTCAGACCACGGACAGATCGTTCGACCTCCAAGAGTTGCGCAAGGAGCGCCGGCGGCACATCATATTCCGCGCACACCTCTTCCAGGATTGCGCCGTCTTCGCCGTCGAACTTGAAAGCACCGTCGTCTTCGTTGGGCAGCTCTCGGCCGAGAACCTCGCGCACAAGAGCTGCCACCGTATCGTCCCAAACGCCGGCTTCGGACCGCCAAAGACGCCGGATCTCCAGAAGCTCTGCATCATGAATGAGTACCGTTTTTTCGCCTGGCGGCGCGTTCCGGTTCACTTCGACTTGTGCCTCCAGGAGCTTCCTCAGGAAATCTTGTCGGAAGGATATCCGATAGGGTCCCGGGACTGTTTCGTTGCTGCCCGCCTTAAAGGCCACACGTCCGTCCCTCCGACGAAAATCGCGGACCTTCAACTTCTCCGCCGGGTCTTGGGTTGCCGCGAGTTCATCCCTAAGGTCAAGCAACGGTTCGAGCCACGCTTCGCCATTGTCGATCATCGCCTCCATGGCCTTGTCCTTGGTGACCACAGTGCAGACCCAACAACCAAATCGGGAGTTTCCGCAGCTATCGGTGTTCTTATCCACTACGAGTGGGCATTCTCCTGCTTGGGCATTCCGATACATTGCTAGGAGCTGCCGATTATCTCCTCCCCAAGGATTATCGTTCTGCAAAAGATAGCTCCACACATCATCGATACTAAATGCTTCGATCGGCGTGTAGACATAAGCGCCGAGCAATGTCGTGTGGCGCGAGAGAACGCTGTTCCTGATCCGATGAAGTGACATAACTTGGGCTCGGGTCGCGCTTTCGGCGCGGCGTACGCCCAGCACCATGACGACTTCGCCGAACTCCGCCACTTTCTCCTTGATGAACGCGTTTGCGGGGTCGATCTTCAGCCGCTCCGTACACCAACGAAACCTCTTGGACGGTGCCGGGTAGCCGCGGCCCAGCAAGTTGACCCAGAAACTATCGGAAATGTCCGGCACCACCTTGCGCGCCGCAACGGGGATCGATTGCGCCTTGGCCGCCTTATTGATGTTGGAGATAGAATTGTCGATGTAGTCGACGATGACCGGCGTCTCGACCAGCGTGTCGGAACTCAAGACATATACGGGCTTCTTTCTCTTTTTCTTCGGCAATCCCGACAAGGCCGACCAAATGAGTTGCAGCGCACAGGTAGAATCCTTGCCGCCACTATAACCTATCACCCAAGGGCGATCGTCGTTGCCATAGAGCCAGCGCACTTCGTCTTCGACGTCCGCAACGGAGCGGCCGGTAGTTTCAGGTTCCGAGGTCGGATCGAGTCCGTCAAACAGAGTCGCCAACTTATGCCGCCTCCTTCTCATCTAAACTGGACTCGGCGTGGCGGCCCCGTTCGTCGAGTGGCAGACCAACAGTTTGGCAGAGTACATTGGCGCCGAGCAGGACCGCCCGCTTTTGACCATTTATCCGCGCGCCATTCATCACCCGGCCCTCCCAGAGTTCCGCATTCCGCCGCGACCAGTCCAAGGATTTGAGCTTCGGTAGACGCTTGCGCCACGTTTGCGGTTCTTCCGCTAGGAGTCGTCCGCCAAGCAGCCCGAGGGACTGTAGCATCACGCCATGGGCGTGGACCGTCGCTTGGCGCAGATCACAGGATTTCAGAGTCCCTGCGTCGAGTCGCTGCCAGTCGAGCATCGCTTGGTAGAGAGCACCCCAATAGGCCGCTGCCAGGGCGGGCGTGTCTTCACCAAAGCGGTCTGCGGTCCTCCCTGCGAGCCATTCATTGGCACGGTTGAAGCTCGAAAGCGTGTAGAGCGCCGTCCCCCGGTTCGGTATAGAACTGCGTTCTAGATCGGTAAAGCGCCTGAAAAACTCAACTTCGCTCAGGACATGCGCCGACAGACGGGCCAGCGGATTGCGGTGATCGAACAGGACGTTCAGTGAGCCTGATGGACGCACCGCGTTCTTGTTGAGATCCGCGAACATTTGCTGGCAACGCCCCAGCCCGCGATCGGCGAACAGGACAACCGAGATAGTCTCGTTTTCAAGCTCGGGCCGCGTCTTGAGCGCCTCTTCGATCGCGGCCCGGCGATGCTGTCCATCGTTCAGGAGAATGCGAGCGTCCATTGGAATGGTCAGAACTCCCACATTGCGCAGCGAGAGATCATCGGACGCCGGCTTGAAACTCAGGTCTCCATCCACCGACGCGCAGAGTGACGAGAGAATATAGTTGTCCCAGTTGGCCGACAGATAGTCGGCGATCTGGGGAACCCGAGCCTTTGAGAGCACTCGCTGGCTTCGCAGGTCCGGTGGCAATGTCTCATCGTCAAAACTGAAAATCCGCGGCACCTGGCATAGCGGGATCATCACTGTGTAATACGGATGACCTGCCTGCATCCCGCGAATTGCCGAAAAAGAATAGAAGTTGCTCATGGACTTCCCTTCCTGGCTGGAAGTTTGTGGAAGTCTGTTGGGAAGTCAAGTGAATTTGTAGCCTATCGGGGCCTTAGACCGACGCCGACCGTATTCGGTCGCCACTCTGGGCCTTGAGATTGCCATGGTCTCCCGCCTCACGGCACCAGCCAACCGTCATCGCGCCTGAAGCGCGCTGCCTCAAACTCGAGGACATGTCTGTCCGCCCGTGGCTCTCGACCTTCCGTCGCTCCATCTTACGGTGGCCGCGTTGCACACCACCAATAGCATACTGCACTATTGATCGTGAGAGGCGGTCCCATCACGCGAGCGTTGCCGGTCCGGGCGCATTGCCGAAACTGCTCCGGTCAGCCCTTTGTCGCCCCGTCCTTCGCTCCCCGCCTCCCTCCACTCTCGACGATGCCGCTCGCGATCACCTCAAGCTGCTTCTTCAGGCCTGGATTCTCCCTGGGCCTGCTCCATTGCGAGGTTTCGTCCTCCCGGTGTTTCCGGAGCTCTGCCAGCTCCGCCGCTTCCATGTTCCGAAGATAGGTGTACAGCCTGTCGACGATTTCGCGCATCGTGCGCTCCATCTCGGTACGGTCCAGGCGGGCCACGCGCTGCCACGGGATGATGCGGCCGTCAGCATCCACGACCACGACATCGGAATAGTCGCCCGTCCTGGTGACCGGGCACTCTCCCTCCCCGAACTCTCCCAGCTTCGAGTCCGCGACGCACAACAGTCCGATCATTCTTGCCGCGCTGCCTGCCCCCCGGAGCACCATTGTTTCGCTGACCATCTCGATCTCCCGGATTTTGCGACGCCGGCCGTTCTCCATCCGAACGCCCGCATCTCCCTACCTGTCTAGCCCGCCCGCGTCGCCGCGCGCAATGCCTCCGGCAGGGTCAAGCGCGGACCGCGCCGTACGCCGACGCGACCGCCGCTTTCCCCATCGCCCGGCAAGCGGGCAGATGCCTCCGACGCCTTGACCGTTCCCTGGACGGCCTGGCCGGAGACCTCGCTTTCCCGCCGGCCGCAGCCCGCTTTAGCACGCCCGTTCGTTCTTCCGCCGCTGGCGTGCGGTGCGGCGCCAGGAGGCGGTGGCCGGCCTCTTTCCGGGTGCAGTCAGGGGCCGGAGAGCGGGTCCTGCGCCGCCAACCGGGAGATCCGTCCATGGCCGTCAACCACGCCGATGTTCGCGTTCCCCGAGAATGCCGGGAGATGATCCGCGCCGGCGCGCTCGTGGCGGTCAATACCAGCGGCGGCAAGGACAGCCAGTCCATGACGATCCTGCTGTCGCGGATCGTCCCCCGAGACCAGATCGTGGCGATTCACGCTCCGCTTGTCGACGTCGAGTGGCCGGGCACGATCGAGTTCATCCGGGCGACCCTCCCGCCCGGCGTGCCCATGATCCTCGCGCCCGTAGCGTCCGGCAAGACGCTGCTCGACAGCATCGAGGAACGGGGCCGGTTTCCTTCGCCGTCGGTTCGATGGTGCACCAGCTCGACGAAGCGGGGACCCATTGAGCGCGAGCTCCGCCGCTTTCTCAAGACCAACCCCCGCTTCGCCGGGCGGATGGTCAACGCCATGGGCATGCGCGCCGAGGAGAGCCCGGCGCGCGCCCGGAAAACGCCGTGGAAGCGCAACGACCGGATGAGCGTCGCGGGCCGCGAGGTCTTCGACTGGCTGCCGGTGTTCGAGCTCTCGACCGACGAGGTATTCCGCATCATCCGCGACGCCGGCCAGTCGCCACATCCGGCTTACGGGATGGGCATGTCGAGGCTCTCCTGCGTGTTCTGCATCATGGCCTCGCGTGCCGATCTCCGCACCGCCGCAATGCTGCAACCGGCGCTCTATGCGCGCTACGTCGAGCTCGAAGAGCGCATCGGCCACACGCTCTCGCCGTCCGGCCGCCCACTCCCCGAACTGACCGGCATTTCCGTGCCGTCCGACGGTCCTCTCAACGCGCCGCCAATCTTCCGGGCGCAGCCCACGAGGCCATCAGGGTGCGAATTCACCGAATCCAGCCGGCTGCGACGCCGACGCGCCGCCCTGCAAATGGAGGAAAAGGGGGCCCTGGCGGGGTGAAGGCCGGGCGCCCGGAGGGAGCCGTCCGCGCCGCCTCCCTGCCATTCCGGAGCATGCCCATGACGCTTCCCGACACCATCTCCGCCGACTACACGCTGCGCCCGAGCGAGCTCGCCGCGGTCCTCGCCACCCTGGTCGAGGCGCGCCAGCCGACCATGGTCTGGGGCGGGCCCGGAACCGGCAAGAGCCAGGTCTCCAACCAGACGGCCGACAGCCTCGCATACACCTATCTCGACATCCGCGGCCCGCTCCTCGACCCGGTGGACCTGCGCGGTATCCCCTGGCGCGACGAGTTCGGCCGCACCCGCTGGGCGCCGCCGGCGTTCCTTCCCCCGACCGACAGCGCCGAGCAATACCTCATCAACCTGGAGGAGCTTCCTTCTTCCGTCCCCATGGTGCAGGTCGCCCTGTTCCAGCTCTGCCTGGAACGCCGGATCGGCGAGTACGAACTGCCTCCGGGCGCCGCGATCATCGCCTGCGGCAACCGCGAGCAGGACCGCTCGATCGTGCACCGCATGCCCGCCCCCCTCGCCAACCGCTTCGTCCACCTGGAGATCCGGGTCGATGCGAGGGACTGGCTTGCCTGGGGTGCAGCGCACGGGATCGCGCCGGAAGTGCTGTTCTTCATCGAGCTCGAACCGGACCTGCTTCACGACTTCGATGCCCAGTCCAAGGAGCACGCCTTCCCGACCCCCCGGAGCTGGGAGTTCGCCAGCAACATCGTCAAGCACCGCAACGGCCTCGATCCCGAGGTCGAGCGGGCGCTGTTCCGGGGCACGGTGGGCGAGGCCGCGGCCGTCGAGTTCACCGCGTTCCTGAAGGTGTGGCGCGAGCTGCCCCACCCGAGGGCCGTCCTCGACGACCCCGGCAACGCCGACATCCCGGAGAACGCCAGCACGCTGATGGCGCTCTGCGGATCGCTCTACCGCATGGCCACCGACGTCAACCTGGACGCGATCGTCACCTACGCCTCCCGGCTCCGGCGCGAGGTGGGCGAGTCGCTGGTCGGCGCCTGCGTGCGCCGCGAGCCCGCGCTCCAGCGCTCGCCCGCCTTCATCCGCTGGGCGGCGGCGAAGACCCAGTGAAATACGCCACCGCCGCCCTTCGCGTCCCCCTGTGGACGCTCCGCTAACCCGAGAGGAGGAACCGATGGACCTCAACCGCGACGCCATGCTGGTCGGCCTGCACATCGCCGCCTGGTCCGGCCGGCTCTACGACCGCCAGGCGAGCGATCACGTCGCCGTCGCCCACGAAGCCTCGACCGGCGCCGGGCGCTACAACAAGCGCCTTCTGCCCAAGGCCGCCTTCGCCGCGCTCACCGCCACCATGAGCGAGGCGAGGACGAAGCACTATTCGAACTCCTTGCCCTGGGACGACAAGGGCGCCCGGCTCCTCACCGTCGCCAACTACGAGCACTACACGGAGCTGATGGACGGGCTGCGCGAGCGCGTCGTGCGCCAGCGCGCCCGTTTTATCGAGGACTACGACGACTACATCGACCAGGCCCGCCTCGACCTCGGCAAGCTCTTCCGCATCGAGGACTACCCCTCCAAGGAAGCTCTCCAGGGCAAGTTCGCCATCCGCTACCGCATCACGCCGGTGCCGGATGCCGACCACTTCATCGCCCAGCTCGCCTCGGACGACACCGAGCGGGTGAAGCGCGACATCGAGCGCCATGTCGAGGAACAGCTCCACGGCGCGGTGGGCGACCTCTACCGGCGCTTTGGCGAAGCCGTCGAGCGGGTCTCGGAGCGGTTGCGGGAGGACGACGAGGGCAAGCCGCTGGTGTTCCGCGACACGATGATCTCGAACATCCGGGACCTGGTGGACGTGGTGCCCCGGCTCAACATCTTCGGCGACGAGACCCTGGCCCAGCTCTGCGCGCAGGTGAAGGAGAAGATCGCGAGCGTCGAGCCGGACGCGCTCAGGCCGTCCAAGACCTTCGACCCTGCGGCCCGCGCGCAGGTCAAGCGCGACGCCGACGCGCTCGCGGAGAAGTTCGCGGGGTATTTCGGGACGCGGGACGAGCCGGTGCGGGAGGCGGCCTGATGGCCCCCCGCGTGCTCGGCGAGTCCGCGCTCCGGGTCAGCGACTGCGTGACCGAGCTGCTGCGCAAGCAGCCCTTCTTCGGGAGCCTCGTGCTGCGGCTCCCACTCCGGCCCGATCCCACCCGCGAGACGCTGGCGACCGACGGGCACGAGATCCGCTACTCGCCCCAGTGGATCGCGGAGACCGAGGCGCACCTGATCGAGACCGCGATGGCGCGGGTGGTGATGGCGTGCGCGTTGAAGCACCACACGCGGCGGGGCGAGCGCGATCCCGAGCGCTGGCAGATGGCCTCGCAGCTCGTCACCCATGCGCTCATCCGCGACGCCGGGTTCACGCTGCCGCCCGACGCGGAAGCCTGGGACGATCTCAGCGTCGAGCAGGCCTACGACCGCCTGCCGACGCCCGAGGACGGCGATTCCGAGGACGACGGCGACGCCCCGTCCGGTGCGGACGGTGCCGGCGCTGCCGCCGACGCCTCGTCCTCGCCCGACGACGATGACGATGACGCCGGCGACCCGTCCGATTCCGGCAATGGCGAGGACCCCCGGGACGAGCACGGGGGCGATGACCACCCGGACGAAGGGAACGGGGACGGCCAGAGCGAGGCCAGCCAGGACCAGGGCGAGGATGCCAGATCCGATGCCCCTCCGAGCCACGATCCTTCCGGCACCGGCGAGGTCATGGACGCGAATGCGCGCGCGGGCGACGACGGCGATTCCGCCGAGACGCCGGTGGACGCCGCCGCCGAGGAACAGGCGTGGGACGAGGCCATGCACCAGGCCCTCAACATCGCGAGGGCCGAAGGCAAGGTGCCTGGCCGGGTCGAGGAGACGGTGAAGGGCGCCCATGCCAGCACGCTCGACTGGCGCACGCTGCTGCGCCGCTACATGACCGACGCGGCGAAGAGCGACTATTCCTGGAGCCTGCCCAACCGGCGCTTCATCGACTCCGGCCTCTACCTGCCCTCGATCCGTTCGGAGGGCATCGAGACCATCGCCGTCATCGTCGACACCTCGGGCTCCCTGCCGGCGGAGACGCTGGCGGAGTTCTGGGCCGAGCTGCGCGAGGTCGCGTCCGAGATCAAGCCGGAAAGCGTCTTCGTGCTCCAGGTCGACACCATCGTGCAGGACGCGGCGGAGTACCCGCCCGACGATCTGCCCGAGGAGATCGTCGTCAAGGGCCGGGGCGGCACCGACTTCCGGCCCGGGTTCGAATGGCTCGACGAGCAGGGCATCCGGCCCGCCGTCTGCCTCTACTTCACCGATATGGAGTGCTCGGACTACCCGGATGCCGAGCCGGGGTTTCCGGTTGCCTGGGTCAACTGGGGACCGGCGCCGGAGGACTGGAACCGCGAGCCCTGGGGGGAGCGCATCGACATCGCCCCCGGTCGGGGAGCCCGGCCATGACGCGCGCGATCCACGGCGCTCCCGCCGAGGCGCTCAGGCAGGCGCTCAAGGCGCTGTCCGAGCTCTCGTTCTGGATCGCCTGGACGGCCGACTCCGACCTCGCGCCCGAAAGGCATGTGAGCGTGCGTTGCATCCGGGACGCCGCGATCGCGCTGCGCAAGGCCGCCGACCTGCTGGACCAGGCGGCCGACCGGGCCGAGGCCGACGAGCGTGACGAGGTCGGGCGCGGCGCCAGCCCCTGAGCCTGCTGTCGCTTCAGCCCTGATCCCGTTCGTCCAGGACACGTCCCACACCACCGCCGCGCCCCATCCTTGCCCGCGACGCCGCCCGGAGGCGGAGCGGGGCGGCGGTCCGAGCGAAGCGGACGGGGCCGGCGGGAGCCGTTCCCCGCGCCCCGCTTCCGTGCATTTCCACACACCATCGAAGGAGGTTCGCATGAACTTCATCGCCCCCAGGGCCGAACCGCTCATCCGGGAGATCCCGCTCTCCCGGCTCGCGCTCGCGCCCGAGAACGTCCGCAAGACCCCGCCCGATTCGCAGGCCGACGCCTCGCTCAAGGCCTCGATCGCCGCCCTCGGATTGCTGGAGAACCTGGTGGTCCGGCCGGACGAGCCGGCTGCCGATCCCGGATCGGCGGAGACTGCCCCGGACGCCGAGCATTACGCCGTGGTCGCCGGCGGGCGCCGCCTCAGGGCCATGCAGGCACTGGTCCAGGACGAGGTGCTGGACGCCAACCATCCGGTGCCCTGCCAGGTCAGAACCGGCGACGCCGAGCCCTCCGAGCTCTCGCTCGCCGAGAACGTCGTCCGCATCGCCATGCACCCGGCGGACCAGGTGACGGCGTTCGCGGAGCTGGTCGCGGCCGGCCAGTCGGTTTCCGCCATCGCCGCGCGTTTCGGCGCGTCCGAGCGCATCGTCGAGCAGCGGCTTCGCCTCGGCAACGCCGCACCCGAGCTGCTGGACGCCTACCGGGCGGACGAGATCGGCCTCGAAGTGCTGAAGGCCTTCGCCGTCACCGCCGACCGTGAGCGCCAGATGGCGGTCTGGGAACAGGTCTCGGCCCAGGGCTACCGCCCCTCGGCCGCACAGGTGAAGCGGCTCCTGACCGAGGAGCGCGTGCCCGGCGGCACCGTGATCGCCAGGTTCGTAGGCGTGGAGGCCTATGAGGCCGCCGGCGGTGCTGTCATGCGCGACCTGTTCGCCGACGAACACGAGCACGGCGTCTGGTTCGAGGACCCGGTGCTGCTGGAGAAGCTGGCCACCGACAAGCTCCAGGCCGCCGCCGACGAGCTGGCGACCCGGTGGAAGTGGGCGGTCCCAATGATCGAGGTTGCGTGGAGCGACACCGCCTCCTACGGCCGCGTCGAACCCCAGCCCGGCACGCCGACCGACGAGGAGCGGGCCGAGATCGAGAAGCTGGAGACTCGCTACGACGAGCTCCGCGGCCTCGACGACGACGCGTGGACCGAGGCTCTCATGGAGGAAGCCGGGCGCATCGAGGCCCGGCTCGACGAGATCGAGGGCGCCGTCGAGGCGCGGGCCATGTGGCGCCGCGAGGACTTCGCGATGGCCGGCTGCATCGCCACGATCGGCAATGACGGCTCGCTCCAGGTCATCGCCGGTCTGGTCAAGCCCGAGGACATGCCGAAGCCGGATGAGTCCGCCGACGCGGCAGCGCAGGCCGGCAACGGTCACGATCCCGCCGCCGCCGGGGTCCACACCGCCGGTCATGGCGTTCACACCACCATGCCGGCCGTCGCCCAGCCCGTGGCCGGGCCGAGGGACCGCGAGGCCGAGGCGCGCAAGGAGGCCGGGGTCGGCATCGGGCTCGCCGACGATCAGCGCTCCATTCGCACGGCGCTGGTGAAGGCATATCTCGCCGGGGACTTCGAGGCCGCCTTCGACCTCATGCTGTTCCAGATGGGACGCGCAGTCTTCGCGCCGGGCTACCACGACCACGCCCTCGACATCGCGGTGAAGGAGACCCCGGACCGGCCCAACACCCGGATGAACGACGAGGACTTCGCGGACTGGTCGCCGGGCGAAGCCATGCTGGCGGATCGCTCGCACCTGCCGTTCGACTGGCTGGAGATCGAGGACGACGGCGAGTCCTTCGCCGCGCTGCGGGCCTTGCCCCAGCCAGACAAGGAAGCGCTGTTCGCGGCCTGCGTCGCCCGCACGGTGAAGGGCCAGCTCGCCTTCGAGCCCCAGGCGCGTCCCGAGCTCGAAGCCACCATCGCCCGGCTCGACATCGACTTCGCGAAGCACATCCGGCCCACGGCGGCCATGTACTGGTCGCGGATCAACAAGAGCCGCGTCCTCGACATCGCCCGCACAGTGTTCGGCCTCGCCTGGGCGTCCGCGCGGTCCAAGTACAAGAAGCCGGCGCTGGCCGAGGCGATGGAGGCCGCCTTCGCCGCCGGCGAGCCGCCGGTCGGCGTGAGCGCCACGATGCACGCCAAGGCGCTCGCCTGGGTGCCGCCCGGGTTCGCGGCGTTCGACACCGGCCGGCCGGACGTCGGTGCCGGCGATGCGGTGACCGAGACCGCCGGGACCGCGCCGGCCATCGAGCCGGAGCCCGCGGAACCGGCCGCCGATGCCGGGACCGATCCGGCGGAGGCGCCACCGGTCGGCAACGGCCATGCGACGGAGGCCGATCCCGCATCGTCGGACGGCGCGGCGGCGGATGACGGCAACGGCGCCGCCGACACGGTCGACCCCGGTCCGGATGCCGAGCGCGCCGAGGCCGGGGAGACGGATCCCGACCCGGCCGTCGCGGGCGGGCCGGACGGCATCGGGGTCACCGGACCGGTCAACGGGCACGACACCCATCCGGACCCGATGGAGATCCCCGAGTTCCTCCGCCGCGTCCACTAGCAGGCCGCACGCCTGACCGGAACGCCCCGCCGGCGCACCACCGCTGGCGGGGCGCTTCCGTTTCCGCAATTCGATGGAGGTTCGCCCATGAACCGCACGATCCGCGCCCGCATCCACGAGAGCGCCGTCAAGCGCGTCACCCGCATCTACGCCGCAACCCTCGCCGACATCTTCACAGAGACCTTCCAGAACAGCCGCCGCGCCGGCGCCGCCCGCGTCCGCATCGCGGTTTCCGGGTCCGTCGGCGCGCCGGACGCCGGCGAGCCGTATTTCACCGTTACCGTGGCCGACGACGGCGCCGGCATCGCCGATCCCGCCGTGCTGCTGAGCTTCGGCGAGAACGGCTGGGACGACGCCCTGGTGCGCCGGGAGGACGCCGCCGGCTTCGGCTTCGCCAGCCTGGCGCGCCGCAACTGCGCCGTATCCTCGCGGCCGCGTTCGCCGAACGGGGAGTTCCTGCCTGGCTGGCGCGTCGGGCTGGAACCGGCGCATTTTCTCGGGGAGGCCGACGCCGAGGTGCAGGCCGTCGACGAGGCGCCCTGTCCCCATGGGACGTCGATTTCGTTCGAGGCGACCGAATCCGCCGCCACCATCCGCAACGCGGCGGAGAACGCCGCCCGGCACTACCCGCTGCCGGTGATCTTCGAGGACCGAACCGAAGACGAAACCGCCGGTCCGGAAGAGCTGCCGCGCCGCGCCTTTCTCGACGGCGCCGTCCACGCCGAGCGCTGGCGCGGCCTCGTGTTCGGCGTCTTCAAGAACCGCCGTGCCGGCTACAACGATCCGGACCTCAATTTCCATGGCCTGACGCTGGCGCTCCGCCTGCCCACGGTCGAGACCGTCCACGGCGCCACCTGGACCGTGCTGGCGGACGTGGACGACTGCCCGGACCTGGAACTCGTGCTGCCGGCCCGCAAGGAGGCGGTCGAGAACGCCTTTCTGAAGGAGATGCGCGCTGCCGCCCGGCTCGCGGTCTACCGCGCCATGGCCGCCGATCCGAACCCGCGTCCCGTCTTCGAGGACTGGACGCGGGCGCGGGAGGCCGGCATCGACATCGCGCCGCCGCCGCCCGTGCTGCGCCCCTGGCAGCCATCCCTCGCCCATGTCGACGACTGGCGCGATCCGCCGAAGCTCGCCGCCGTGGGCTGGGACACCCTGGTCATGGACTGTGATCCCGAGCCTCACGAGGCCCAGGCGCTGTGGCGGGCCGCCGAACGCAACGGCGCCGCGCCGCGCCTCTTCGAGGCCGACGTCAGGCTGGAAGGTTACGGCTGGTACGACGGGCTCCACCGGACGACCGCCATCGACGTCGAGGTCACGCTGGACGGAAAGCCGTATGCGCTGGACGATGCTCCGTTGCCGGAACGGACGGGTCCGACCGCCGCGGAGCTGCCGCCAAGGCCGGAAGCGCTGCGCTTCGAACTCGTCGTCCGGGCGGCGGACAGCCCGGCGGACACCCTCTTTCTGCCGGCCGATGTCGTCTTCGCGGGCGAGGCCTGGTCCCACCTCGACGACGCCCTGCCGCTGGTGGCCGCGGATAGCGCGATCCAGCCGCACCAGCTCGCGGTGCTGCTCCGCAACGGTTTCTTCTCGCCGTCGGACGACGTCGAGGCGGACAGCTGGGAGACCCAGCGCGCCCGCTTCGACGAGGACGCGTTGCACCTGGCGACACGACTGCTGCTCAGTGATGACGAAGCCTGCCGGCAGTCCATCGCCGAGGCGGTGCGGCGCGAGCTGATGTGGTTCGTTCCCGACGGCCGCGCCGTCGACATCCGCATTCGCCGGCCCAAGGTGACGGTGACGCTCGGCGCCGCCGCGGAGGCCGCGCCATGAACCGGCCCTGGACCGTGCAGGTCGGCTGCAACGCGCATCACTGCAACACCGTCAGCCTCGGCGGCTGATCCGGCCGCGGGTCACTCGCCGCCGCCGATCCTTCCACACCTGTGCCCGCCCCGCTCCGCCCGGAGCGGAGGCCGGCATGCGTCCGGACGAGGCGAGTCGGGGCGCGGGAGCGTCCCCGTCCTGCCTGTCCGGCATCCAGCAACAGGAGGTCAGACTCATGAAGCCTGCCGCAGTTCCCGACACCGCCGCCGTCCCCGCAGCGCCGCCCCGGCCCGACGACGAGGCCCAGAAGCGCGCCATCGCCAATGCCGTCTGGACCGACCTGCTCTGGCTCATGCCGCCCGACCGCACGGTCACCATCGCCGTAACCGGCGGCGAGGTCGCGGTCGAGCTCGGCCCGCCCGTCCCGGTGCCGGGGGTCCCGGCCCACTGATCCCGCAGGCGCTTCGGTTTCAACCCTCTGGAGAATGTCGCCATGCCCGATCCCGTACCGGGTTTCGAAGAGATGCCGCTCTACGACATCCCCGCCGCGCCCGCCTCGGTCCGGCAGGCCGCGGGCCGCCGCCGGCTTCAGCACCGCTTCCTGCGCGCCGGGCGCGAGGCCGTCGACGAGCGCGAGCTGCTGGAGCTGCTGCTCTCGGGGCGCCGGGCGGTGGACGATGCCGAGGCGCTTGCCGCGAGCCTGCTCGAGGTGTTCGGCACAGCACCGCGCGTCCTGGCGGCCCGGCCAGACCGGCTGCGCGGCGTGCCCGGCCTGTCGGAAGACGCCATCGCCGCCCTCAAGGCCGCCGAGGCGCTCGGCATCCGCATGGCGCGGGCCGACGTGCCCGATACCGTGCGTCCGTCCCTCGGCAGCTACGACAAGGTGATCGCGTACTGCCGCGCGCTCGCCGGGCACCGCGAGGTCGAGGAATTCAGGATTCTGTATCTCAATCGGAAGAACCGATTGATTGCCGACGAGTGCCTCCAGAAAGGCTCCGTCTGCCACACCCCGGTCTATCCCCGGGAGGTCTGCATCCGCTGCCTGGAGCTTCAGGCCAGCGCGGTCATCGCCGTGCATCCGCACCCCTCCGGAGATCCCGAACCGTCCCGCGCCGACATCGACATGACGAAGCGCATGAAGGACGCGCTGAAGACGATCGAGGTCACGCTGCTCGACCACCTCATCGTCACCCCGACCGGCGCGGTCAGCTTTCAGACTCGCGGCCTGCTCTGACAGGCCCCAGCGACCGTCTACCACTCTTGCCCGCGAGGAACCCGACCATGCCCGAACCCGCCGACGCCGCCGCATTCGGTCCCCTGCTCTCCGTCTACACCCGCGCCAAGGCGATCGAGGACGGCATCCTCGTCGACGTCTCCAAGACCGCGCGGGAGGCCGGCTTCAAGATCCCCGTCGCCGTCACGCGCGCGGTCTGGGACCAGCTGGTCGCATTGCCCGAGGGATACCAGGGCTTCCAGGAGGAGAGCGGGCGCCTCTGGGACGTGCTCTGGATGGCGCATTACTACGCGGTCCGCGCCTCGAACAGCGACCGCGTGAGGATGTGCGTGCTGGTGCGCGACATCCGCAAGGACCTTCGCGACAGCCACCGCCCACCCCGCAAGCACTTTCCCATCGTGGCGATCAGCGGCGGCGACCAGGGCGAGCCGGTCATTACCATAATGTGGCCGGAGGACGACTGAGCGTGCTCGCTCCCGCCACCGCAGCCCGGCTTCACCTGTCCGCGCCGTCCGACTCCCCGCCCCGGCGCTGCCCGCCCCAGGGGTCCGGTATGCTGTGGCCGCGGCCAAGGGGCCGTCGGAAACACTTCATGCCGCACAGTTCGAGATGGTCCACGATCATCTCGGCAAACGGCCTGAGACGGTCGTGGTCGCCCGGTCCGCGCTTCTTCGGCCAGAAGCGCTCCGCCTTGCGCAGCGCCATGTCGACCGAGAACACCAGGTCCTCCCGCGACACCGGACAGGTGTGTTTTCTCTCCATGGCGTGCAGGGTGGCATGGGAACATTTAAGGAACAAGCGTGACAAACCGCCGCCAATGCGGGTAATGCTATTCGGATGTGCGGTCGCTTCAGCAACCGATTCACCTGGAAAGAGCTGCACGAGCGCCTCGACCTCATCGGCACGCCGCTCAACCTGCGGCCCCGCTACAACGTCGCGCCCACCCAGGACGTGGCCGCCGTTCGCGCCGCGGAGCAGGGCCGCACGCTCGCCATGCTGCGGTGGGGGTTGATCCCGTCCTGGGCGAAGGACCATGCGATCGGCCACAAGCTCATCAACGCCCGGTCCGAGACCGCCGCCGAGAAGCCGTCCTTCCGCTCGGCCTTCCGCCATCGCCGCTGCCTGATCCCGGCCGACGGCTTCTACGAATGGCAGCGCCGGGGCGGGACCAGACAACCCTGGCTGTTCGGCCTCCGGGACGGCGCGCCCATGATCTTCGCGGGCTTGTGGGATCGCTGGACCGTTCCCGAAGGCGCTGCCCTCACCGGATCGCTCGCCGAGCGCAGCCCCGGCGATGCGGTCGAAACCTGCACCATCCTCACCACCGCCGCCAACGAAACGGTGGCGCCGGTCCACGGCCGCATGCCGGTCATCCTGGCGCCGAACGCCTGGGATGCCTGGCTCACGGGCGATGCCGTGCCCCTCGGTCCGTACCCGGCAGAGGACATGACGGCCCATCCGGTGAGCACGCACGTCAACCGGCCCGCCAACGACGACGCGCGCTGCGTGGAGCCGGTCTCGCTCCTCTGAGTTCCCGCCGCCCGGCGGCCTGAACCCCCACCCCTGACAACCCCGTTCCGGAACGGCCCCGCCGTTCCCTGTCGCTCCGCCGCACCTGTCGCCGGCCGGAGTCCGGCCAGCCGGTGTCGGGCGGGCCGGAGGGCCGGCGCGGGAGGACCCGCTGCACGCCGCATATCCCGCCGCCCGCCCCGGACCGCAATCCGGGATCGTCCCCCCATGCCCGGAGACCGCCCATGCTCCACCGGATCACCGGCCGCGCCACGAAGTGCGGCCCCGCCGCGATTTCCGCCATCGCCGGCGTGCCGACCCATGAAGCCGCCGCCGTCATCCGCCGCCTTACCGGCCGCCGCGCCGTCAACGGCGTCTACATGGACGAGCTCGCCGCCGCGCTTGCCGAGTTCGGCTGGGCGCCGGACCGCGCACTCCGCCACCCCAGGCTCCGCGAACGCCCCTACGCCCACGACGAAGAGGCCTGGGAACGCCGCCTCTCGGACGTTCCCTGCGAACGGCGCGCCGTCACCCTCGGGACCTTCCTCGACCCCGCGCCCGCCGGAACCTGGGCCATCGCGACGAGCGATCACTTCGTGGCCTACGGCGACGGTTTCGTGGCGGACTCCGGCGCCTTCTTCTCGCGCAAGCCTGCCTTCTGGTTCCGCGCCATTCCCGAGCATGACCGCGTCGCGCTCAGGCGCGTCCGCGAGGCCATCCGCTTCGCGCCGCTTGCCCGGCGCGGCCCGTCTTCCAAGGAGTGTTGAGCCATGCCCAGGATCGTCGAGATCACGGTCTACACGATCGACGAGCTTTCGGACGCGGCGAAGGAAGCGGCCCGCGCCTGGTATCGCGAGTCCTGCCTGGACTACGAGTGGTACGACTTCGTCTACGAGGATTTCCAGACGATCTGCGGCATTCTCGGCGTGACGCTCCGCACCAGCCCCGTGCGCCTCTATGGCGGCGGAACGCGGGACAAGCCGCATCTCTGGTGGACCGGCTTCTGGTCGCAAGGCGACGGCGCGTCGTTCGAAGGCTCGTATTCCCACGCCAGAGGAGCGGCCAGGGCGATCCGCGCCCATGCTCCGAAGGACGAAGAGCTCCACGGCATAGCCGACTCGTTGCAGGCCGTTCAGCGGCGGAATTTCTGGCAGATCCACGCGTCCATCCGCCAGAGCGGGCGCTACCACCACGAATACACGATGGCGGTCGAGGTCGAGCGCGACAGCCCGACCTGGCAGCCGCCCACGGACGATGCCGAGGACACGGTGACAGAGGCCATGCGCGATCTCGCACGCTGGCTCTACCGCCAGCTCCGCACCGAGTACGAGCATCTGACCTCCGACGACGCGATCGACGAGACCCTCGCCGCCAATGCGTGGGCGTTCACGGCGGCAGGCGAATACTTCGTCTGACATCGCCGCACATCCCGCGCCGGCCCTGAGAGACGCCGCCCCTCTGGGCATCCCCACACCTTCCTGAACGCATCCACCGGCCGCGGCCGCGCATGGTTTCCCGGGCGCGCGTTGCGCCGGCGGGAGTCCGGTCAGCCGGCCGGGGGCGGTCGGCGGGCAGGCGCGGGAGGTTCCGTGCCGCGCCGCCGGCCCGCTTCCGCCCTTCAGCACGGAGACCGGTCCATGCTCGACGCCAACCCGGCGCCGGACGCCCTCGCGCGTCCGCCCCTTCCTACCGACGCAATCGAACCGCCCGCAACGCCACCCCGCCCGTCTCCGGGCGATGCCCTGTTCGCTGCGGCCTGGGCCCTGCTGCCGGTGCTGGAGGCCGGCCGGCCCCTCGAAGCCGCGACCCTCCGGGACGCCATGACGGAGGCGTTCGGTGTGTCCGACACCGGGGGCGGCTGGGTCTGGAAGGACGCCTACGAGGCCGCCGAAGCCGCCTGCGTGCTGTTCCTGCAGCGCTACGGCCGCGGCATGCGCCGTACCTGCGGCGCCGGGACGGACGGGCCGCGCCGCATGCTGGCGATGCTGGAGGCGGTCGCGGCGCTGGAGCCCTCCCACACCAGGCGCTCGGAGGAGCAGGTCCGGCTCCAGCAGTTCTCGACCCCGCTGCCGCTCGCCTATGCCGCGTTGCAGGCCGCCGCGATCCGGCCGGGCGACGTGGTGCTGGAGCCCTCCGCCGGGACCGGCATGCTGGCGGTGATGGCGGAATGCGCGCTGGGCACGGACGCCACCGGCGAGCTGTATCTCAACGAATACGCCCAGACCCGGGCCCGATTGCTGACGCAGCTCTTCCCCGGATCAGTCGTCACCGCCTTCAACGCCGAATCCATCGCCGACCGGCTGCGCGACGTCCGGCCGACTGTCGTGCTGATGAACCCGCCCTTCTCGGCAACGCCCGGTGTCGACCGCAGCCGCCACGATGCCGATCTGCGCCATGTCCGCTCCGCCGCCTCGATGCTGCCGCCGGGCGGGCGGCTGGTGACGATCACCTCGGCCCATTGCGTCCTGGGCGACGCCGTCGGCCGCCTCGATCCCCCGGCCCGCTGCATCTTCACCATGGCCATCGACGGCCGCGCCTATGCACGGCGCGGCACCGGGTTCGACACCCGCCTCACCGTGCTGGAGCGCGGCGACGGACCGGCCGTCGAGCTGGACGGCACCGCACGCGCCGCCGATGCCGCCGAGCTACTCGATGCCGTCATCGCGCAGGTGCCGCAGAGGCAGCCGATCGCGCCCGCGCCTGCCCCGTCCGGCCCCACCCGCGACCTGTTCGGCAAGCCGGTTACGCCCAAGCCGGAGAAGCGCCGGGGCCCCAAGCCAGCATCCACGCCCGAGACGCGGCAGTCCCACGACTGGGGGCCGGATTCCGAGCTCACTGTCGAGAGCGGCCCGGTCGAGCCCGGCGACGAAGCGGATTCCTCAACCAGCGACACCGGCCCCTACGCTCCATGGCGGCCGGGCGCGGTGCGGGTGCCGGGCGCCGTCCAGCATCCGACGCCGCTGGTCCAGTCCGCCGCCATGGCCGCCGTGCCGCATCCCGTGCCGGCCTACAGGCCGATGCTGCCCGAGCGCATCGTCACGGACGGCCTGCTGTCCGACGCCCAGCTCGAGAGCGTCGTGCTCGCGGGCGAAGCGCACTCCTGGCACCTGGCGGCGGAATACCGAATCGGCTCCCAGTGGGAGACCGTCCACCGCCGCAAGCTCGACGATGACGGAAACGAGGAGGAGGTCGATACCTCCCTCGTCACCCAGGAAGGCGAGACCCTGTCGGAGCCGGTGCGCTTCCGCCGGGGATGGATGCTGGGCGACGGCACCGGCTGCGGCAAGGGCAGGCAGGTCGCCGCCATCATCCTCGACAACCGCCTGCGCGGGAGGAAACGTGCCCTCTGGCTCTCCCAGTCCGACAAGCTGCTGGAGGACGCGCGCCGCGACTGGACCGCGCTCGGCGGGCTGGAGAGCGACGTCATCCCGCTCGGCAATTTCCGGCAGGGCATGGAGATCCCCCTCGACGCAGGCATCCTGTTCGCGACCTACGCCACGCTGCGCTCGCCGTCCCGCCAGGGCCGGCCCTCGCGGCTGGAGCAGATCGTCGAATGGCTGGCCGGCTCGCTGGACGAGGAGGACCGCCACGGCTTCGAGGGCGTGATCGTGTTCGACGAGGCGCACGCCATGGCCAACGCCGCCGGGTCCAAGTCGGAGCGCGGCGAGACCAAGCCGTCCCAGCAGGGCCGGGCGGGGCTGCGCCTCCAGAACGCGCTGCCGGACGCCCGCATCGCCTATGTGTCCGCCACCGGCGCCACCACCGTTCCCGGCCTCGCCTATGCCGGCAGGCTCGGCTTGTGGGCCGCCGGCGAGACGCCGTTCGAGAAGCGCACCGAGTTCGTCGTCGCCATGGAGGCCGGCGGCGTCGCCGCGATGGAGGTGGTCGCCCGCGATCTGAAGGCCCTCGGGCTCTACCAGGCGAGGGCGCTGGCTTATGACGGGATCGAGGTCGACATCCTGGAGCACCCGCTCAGCCCGGAGCAGCGGCGCATCTACGACGCCTATGCCGGCGCCTTCAAGGTCATCCACGCCAACATCGAGGAGGCGCTGAAGGCGACCGGCATCGTCCAGGGCGAGGACACGCTGAACAGGAACGCCAAGGCGGCCGCCTTGTCGGCGTTCGAGGGGACGAAACAGAGGTTCTTCGGCCATCTACTGACCGGCATGAAGTGCCCCTCGACCATCCGCGCGATCGACGCCGACCTCGCCGCCGGCCGGTCGGCGGTCGTGCAGCTGGTCTCCACCGGCGAGGCCTTGATGGAACGGCGGATCGCCGACGTTCCCGCATCCGAGTGGGACGACCTCAACATCGACCTGACGCCGCGGGACGCGATCCTGTCCTACCTGATGCACGCCTTCCCGGTGCAGTTGCAGGAACCCTTCACCGACGACGCCGGCAATCTGCTGAGCCGGCCCGCCAGGGATGGCGACGGCAACCCGGTGATCTGCAAGGAGGCCGAGGACCGGCGCGATGCACTGATCGAGAAGCTCGCGGCATTGCCCCCGGTGCCGACCGCGCTCGACCAGATCGTGCAGCATTTCGGGCACGAGGCGGTGGCGGAGGTCACGGGCCGGTCGCGCCGGGTGCTGAGGATCACGGACGCCAAGGGCGAACGCCTGGCGCTGCGCTCGCGGCCGGCCTCCGCCAACCTCGCCGAGACCGCCTCGTTCATGGACGGCGAGAAGCGCATCCTGGTGTTCTCGATGGCCGGCGGCACGGGGCGCAGCTACCACGCGGACCTGTCCTGCGGGAACACGGAACGCCGCATCCACTATCTGCTGGAGCCCGGCTGGCGCGCCGACCAGGCGATCCAGGGGCTGGGCCGCACCCACCGGACCCACCAAGCCTCGGCGCCGCTGTTCCGGCCCGTGACCACCGACGTGAAGGGCGAGCGGCGCTTCATCGCCACCATCGCGCGCCGTCTGGATAGCCTCGGCGCAATCACGCGGGGCCAGCGCGACAGCCAGACCGCCATGGGCGGCAGCGACGCGGCGCTGTTTCGCGAGAGCGACAACCTCGAGAGCGTCTACGCCAGAGCCGCCTTGCGCCAGTTCTACGGCGCGCTGTGGCGGGGAAGCATCGAGGGCTGGACCCTGGAGCGGTTCGAGAAGGCCACCGGCCTCAAGCTCACCTGGGAGGGCAATCTCAAGGAGGACCTGCCGCCCATGCCCCGGTTCCTCAACCGGCTGCTGGCCTTGCCCATCGCCGAGCAGAACCAGCTCTTCGCCGAGCTGGAGGCACGTATCGCATCCAACATCGAGCAGGCGATCGAGGCTGGCAGCTACGAGGTCGGGGTCGAGACGGTCACAGCGGACTCTCTCATCGTCGCCGGACGGGAGACGCTCTACGAGCATCCCGGCACCGGCGCGGCCACCGAGCTGGTCGAGATCGTCCGCCGCGACAGGCTGGTGCCGCTCACGGCGGAATCGGCGCTGGAGATCGGGGAACGCGACCCCGGCCCCGACGGCAGGCCGCGCTTGGCCGTGAACGCCCGCTCCAAGCGCGCCGCCGTCATCCTGCCGGCCACCTCGCGCATGCTCGACGACGGCGGGGTCCGCGAACGGGTCCGGCTGATCCGGCCAGCGACGGCCGAGACAATCGCGCGGGCCGAGCTCGACGCCTCCAACTGGCGCAGGGCCGACGAGGCCGCATGGCGACGCGTCTGGGACGCCGAGATCGCCGGCCTGCCGTCGCACCGGGACTCGCGCTTCTGGCTCGCCACCGGCCTGCTGCTGCCGGTCTGGGACCGCCTGCCGGAGGAGAACATGCGGGTCCGGCGGCTCACCTCGGACGACGGCATCGCCCTCATCGGCCGCGTGCTCGACGCCGAGCAGGTGCGGGCGGTGCGCCAGAGTTTCGGCCTCGGCGGCGGCCCCGCCATGACCGGCGCGGAGGCCTTCGAGGCGGTGATGGGACGCGGCAACGCGCTCGCGCTCGCCAACGGCTGGCGGCTCGCGCGCCGCCGCCTGATGGGCGCCGACCGCATCGAGATCGAGGGGCCGGCCGACACCGACATGGACGCGCTGAAGCGCCTGGGATGCACGGTGGAGATCGTCCAGTTCCGCGCCCGGATATTCGCGCCCAATGCCGGCGCCATGGAGCGGATCCTCGACCGCTGGCCGCTCGCCGCCTGAGCGGCCAGCGCGATACGTATCGCCGTCCCGCCGTCCTCCGCGCAGCCCTGCGCGGGGGCGTGCCGTCGGCGACACCAACCAACGACACGCTCGCGCCGCCGCCCGCCGCGATACATATTGCCGGCCGGGCGGCGGCCGCCCGAAGGAGAAACGCCATGACCGCGCAGACCCTGCCGGACAATCCGAACTTCTGTTTCGCGCCGGCCTACGACGTCGAGACCGAGGTGCAGCAGATCCGCATCGTCATCGAGGGCATGGCCGGCCATGTCCCCACGGCTCTCGTCACCCTCGACCTCGAAAATGCTCTCGACATCTGCGACAAGCTGAACCGCCGGCTCGGGCTCGACCGCGAGGCCTGGCAAGCCATGGTCGCCGCCTCCATGCAGGCCGAGGACGACGATCCGGAGGGCGGCGCCTGGCACTGAAGCCATTTCTGCGGTGCGCATTGCGTCCTGACCAATCCGACTTCAACGGACCCGTGCCGCACTGGTGACGTTACGAAACAACCGAAAACGCCTCTACCATCCCTGGCCTTCACCTTGATTCCGGTCGCCCTGCCACTGTCCGATTTACGCCGAACGCGCGCTGCGGCCATCCGAGATCCGCCACGTCCGCGAGCGTCCTGTCGAAAGCAGCGCTCTACAGCTGCAGCGCCTCCGTGAAGCTGTGAACGGCGGTATCCTCCGGGCTGTACCAGCGACTTGCCGGAAAGCAATGCTTCTCGAATGTTCCCAGGCGCAGCTTGATGTCCGTACAGGCTGGGCCGTCGTGGAACAAGCGGACCGCCTCCGCGACGACAAGACAGCCTGCGGCCGCTCCCACAAAGGGTACGGCGATCGATTTTCCGGCGAACTCAAACCGGCCACACGCGTCCAGTCCAGAGCGAACGTACGCTTCGTTGTCTTGCGCAACACTCTCCTGGTGGGCCTCGCGCATCTTCTCTTCTTCGTCGGGGAGATCCGGCCAGAGCTCAGCAACGCAACGGGGGTTCGGTAGTGCGTGGATGCTCATGGTGTCGAAGTTGTTGGACGTACCGCCAAGACCGCTCTCAATGACCCGGTCGAAGTCCACCTCATCCAGCTCGCGACGTGGAGGGTTGGAATCGAATCCGCATAGCGCGAGCCTTGGTTCATCGCGCTGACAGCGAAGGTGCTTGTCGAATCGACGTTCGAGCAAACGGGTCTGAAATCCGCGCCGTTCCAGCCATGCGGCACAGGTCCGCGCCTTGGTACGATCTATGTCCGCGCCGGTGAAGAGCAGCCCCGTTTCGATATTCTCGTCTTCTATCGAGTCAAAGTCGTTCAGGAAGAGCCGGGCCTTCCCTGGCGTCGCGTAGGGCAGCGTCCCCAGCGCCCACAGGTAGGCGTTGCCCAGGTGTCCGAGGCCCAGCACCCAGAGATTGGCCGGCAACCACCCGACAACTGGACCGATTGCATCGGTATCGGCGGGATCGAGATCAGGTCGCCAGAGCGACAGCCCTACCGCCCGTCGTGTTGCTTGGATCGAGATATCGGCAAACGACAGGAACAGCTCCGAAACGCCCAGTGCCCCCGCCAGAACGGCAGCCAGCGAACAGTATGGTCGCTCTTGCAGCCGGGCCAACTGCGATGCCGGGCCCGTCATCGCGACCCATCCGTCGAAGGTGACGCGCAACCCGCCAGCGGTCTCGGGCGCGTCGCCAAACAATAGCGCGTTGCTGACGGACAGACCGCCCAGGTCGGCAACGACATTCTGGTCGCCCACGATTTGGCGGAGCAAAGCACCGAAGGCAGTGCGGCCCTTCAGTTCCGGCCAGAGCAACAAGGCTGCTCTGTCGTCCGGTGCAGGCAGTACGACACGCACCGCACCGGGAAAGCACCGCGTGGCAATCTTCGCGGCTGTGAGCACGCAGAGTTGCAGCATGTACGAACCGGCCACGTCCCCACCGCAAACGAGCGTCACCCCGAATTGCTGCCGTTTCCTGAGCCCGTCCCAGGTCGGCATTGAATCTCTGTCGGCAAACAGCTTCGATATCCGGGAGAGATTGGGCCTTTCGTCCGTCATGCCTATCACCAGAGGGTGAGGGAGACCCGTTTCGGCTTGCCGGCACGGTTGTGCGTCGCCCACTTGAAGTCGCCGAGATACTCGTAGACGCCGACGCCCTTGAGCGACCAGCGCGAGGCCCGCCCGTAGCAAGGCACGATAAGCGCCGTGTGGTGGACTATCGGCACCATCGGGTTTCGCCGATCAATCGGACTTTGCCCGACCCAGCGGCCCGGATGGGTATGCACGTCGGCCAAGATCTCCAGGTCCTTCTCCCGGCAGAATTGCCAGAGAGCGGCGTATCCCTTCGCATGAAAGGTGACGGCGCCGGAGTGGAGGGCGTCGGGATCGAGATCGTCGTAGCACAGGTAGGTCGTTATGCGGCCCCGTGGACCATCGCTGCGACCGAGCAGAAACGCCCCGCTCTCGCGCCGTCCCGCGCCACGGCGTCTCAAATCGCCGAGCAGACGGAACCACAGCCAGACGGACAGGGAGAGTTCTTCGGGAACGGGTTCAGAGGCCAACGTAGTCATCCGAATTCAGGAGGGAACGGATCTCTTCCAGGTAGTCGACGATGGTGTGATCCGGTGTCCAGACGAGGTGCGGCTGCTGCGTTCGCCACTCACCGTGGCTCCCCGCAGCGACACGATCATATGGATGATAAAAGGCGCGGCCCTTCTTCCAGTCTGTTCGGAAAACCTTCGCGAAGCGACTGTTCGCCTTGCCTTTCGGGCGCTTTGCCGTGTCGAGCATTGCCTCGGTCGAAGGATCCCAGAAAGTGCCCGTCGGCGCTGCGGCGCGATATCCCTCAAGATCGAGGGCCACATGGTATCTGTCCGGCGCTCCCGCTCTGGGTGCCGCACGGATCCAAAGGATCACTCGCGGCCAGTCCAGTGCAGCGACGCCCCAGTGTTCCTTGAGGACGCCGCTGCGGAACTCCGCGGACTGAAGGTCGCCTTCGAATAGGCGCTGGGACGGTGACTTCATGCGACTAGCCTTGCGGCGTCATCTCCTTGACGAGTTCGAACGACAGCTTGCACTCGCTGCCCTGGACGAGCTCGCCCAAGTGCTGACTCGAACGCGGCTTGTCCTGCGCGCCGGAGAGCTGCAGAACGAACTCCGACGCCGCCGCCCCATCCAGGCGTAGATTGTCGCGAGCCCACTGCGTCGCCGCTTCGACCGTGGTCGCTGGCGAGAACTTCCGATTCAACTCCTTCCCGGAGAAGTGGACGAAGGTGTCGATTTCCGGGCAGCGGCTGCAGTGGACATGCTGGAGCTTGTCGAGTTCGAGATCTGCCAGGGTAAGGTCGAGATCGACCGGCTTGTGCGAGTCCTCGCCTTCCGTGAGCGCGTGATCGCATTCGCCGACGAAGACCAGGATGTCATGGGCGGCGTCGTTCCCGACGTCGACCCGGGACAAGAGGGCGCGCAGAGTCTCGGTCGGTTCGGCAGACACCACGGTCGGGCGCTTGCCGGGGAGGTGAAGAAAGACTTCGAGTTCGGTGGCAGTCATGCCATTTCCTTTCTCGGTTGGCCCGAAATTCAGCCGTGGGCTTCTGCATTCGCCCATTGCCATCCGCGACCCGGTTGTCTATGACGACAACATGGTGTCCAGGATTCTCAACGGCCGATCCAAGTCCGTGACCGGAAAATCGGGCACTGTTGCTCACTCAGACAACAGATAAGGAGTCACACGACCGATGTCAATGGGGCCGGCATGAAAAAAAACGGGCTGGGGTTTTTACTCCGGCTCCTGCGGGAGCGACGGGGGCTGTCGCTGCGGGAGCTCGGTCAACTCGCTCAAACGGACCATGCCTATATCTATCGGCTCGAGCAGGGGGAAAAGGGGGCGCCCTCGGAGGATGTGCTCGTCAGGCTCATCCGCGCGCTCAAGGCCGACCGACGCGAGACCGAAATGCTCCGCTTCCTTGCCGCCCACCCCGAGACCGCCGATGACCTGGTGGCCGAGGCGCTGAACGATCCGACCGTGACCTATGACGAGTTCGCGGCCGCAGCCGGCGCAGCGTTCCGAGGCGGCGCCCGGCCCAACTATGCGCAGCTGCTTGCCAGGGTGCGCAGAATCCTGTCGGAAGAGAACGGCAATGGATGAATTCTCGGTCGTCCTCCGCGCTCGGAACTTCGTGCGTGAAGCCGGATCTCCCGGACTTCCACCGTGCGTCAGGGCTTATGCAAAGCACATCGGCGGGGTCATTCGTCACGAGCCGGACCTACCGGACGACGAGCCCGGTTACTCGTTCGAGAACAAGGGCAAGCACTTTATCTGCGTCAACGAAAAGGACAGCGAGGAGCGCAGGCGGTTCACCGCCTGTCACGAGATCGCACACATCGTCTTGGGGCTGCCGTCCGACCACTCCTCGATGCCATGGTGGAGCTATGCCAGGCGCCCGAAGAACGAGGTTCTCTGTGACGTTTTCGCGGCGGAGTTGCTGCTGCCGAAGCAGTTGTTCGAGCCCTTGGTAAGGGACGAACAGATCGGATTCATGGCAATCGACGAGCTTGCGAGTCGTTTCATTGCATCGACCACCGCGACGGGTTCCCGTTATGCGACGGTGATGGATGCTCCATGCGCCTTCGTTCTCTCCGAAAAGGGCGTTGTGCGATACGCGTCTCGGTCGAATTCGCTGCGCGATGCGGGAGCCTGGATTCCGCCCCGAATGCAGACTCCACCACAAACCTTGTCCGCCGCTCTACGTACAGGCGGCAAGGAAACAGGGCCGGACGAAGTAGCTGCCGACGTGTGGTTCAGCGATTGGCGCCGGGGTGGCACGGTCTTGGAGGAAGCTCGATATCTAAAGTCGTGGGATCAGACGCTCACGCTGCTCTGGTTCGAGGATGAAGAGGTGCCTCCTCTACAGCATGAAGGGCGTGAGGTAGAGGACGAAGACCCGCTCCTTGCCGAGCTGGACGGCATCCTCCCCTGGCCGGGGAAGAAGCGGCGCCGATAACGGTCCCCCACATTTGCTCCGAATCCAAAAGAGCAATGACGGCTGCCTCCATGCCCGTCGAGCAGGACGGCCCCATCACTAAGGTCGCGCTCTAGCTGCGCTGCCGGCCCGGCACCGTCTTGCCGGGGTCCCAGAACCACCGTGCCGTCCGGCCGCCTGCTGCGCAGCCGGCCGGTCGCCGTCTCCGCTCAGCCCCTCCGCACGAGCCACCACCAAGCCATCCAGACCGGCAGGCCTAGAACCACGGCCCCGGCCGTGAGGGCGAGCGGTCCGAGCAGCCCCGCGAACACCGCCACCGGGATTGTCGTTATGCCCAGCCCGAAACCCGCCATCCAGGCCGCGCGCCGGTAGCCGAGCCGCCAAAGGCGGCGGCAGCCGAGCGCGAGCGGCAGGCCGCAGGGCACGAGCGGCGCCAGCGACAGCCCCTCCATCGCCATCGCCGCCAGCCAAGGACCCAGCGTGCCCTCGGCGAGCGCCTCCGGCCCGAACCGCACCGCCGCCTGCGCGACGATCCCGGCCGGCAGCCAGAGCAGCGCCAGCGGCCAGAACCCGTGCCGTCCGATCCATCCGCGCCCGTCCATGCCGTAGCGATGCACCAGGCCGGGGCGGCGTTCAAGACGGCCGGTCTACATGTCGCCGGGGAGGCGGAGAAGAGCGTGCGGGGAGCGAGGCCCCTGACGGAGAGGGAGCGGCGGTATTCGATATCCGGGAGCTCGGGACATGGCGACATTGATCTACGCAGGTATCGGCGCGCGGGCGACACCGGCAGCCGTGTTGGCGGACATGACGGTGATGGCGGGATGGCTGGCCCGGACCGGCTGGCATCTGTCGAGCGGCGGGGCGGACGGGGCCGACAGCGCGTTTGCCAGGGGAGCGCCGGCGGATCAGCGGGCGATCTGGCTACCGTGGCGGGGCTACAACGGGCATGGCGGGCCGGACTGCCGGGTGCTGTCGGCGGCTGAGCTGGCGGCCTGCATCGCGATCGCGGCGCCCCTGCATCCGGCGTGGGAGCGGTGTTCGCCGGCCGTCCGCAAGCTGCATGCGAGGAACGTCGCGATCCTGCTGGGGGAGGGGCTGGACCGGCCGGTCGATGCGGTCGTTGCGTGGAGCGAACGCGGCGAGGCGGTGGGCGGCACCGGCATGGGCATCCGTATCGCCGAGGACCGCGGCATCCCGGTGTTCAACCTGGGAGCGATGACGCTGCGGCCCGTGTGCGAGCGCCTGGCCGCGATCCGCCGCGCCGTCCCTTCACCGTAGAGCAGGAGGAGAGCGCCTGTCGGGCGAGTGTCCGGCAGGCCGGAGGGAGTGGTTTCTCCGCGCCGATGCCGGGCAGGGCAACGGCCAGAGGAGATCCCGCCCATGTTTCGTCCCGATACATCCCTCGACCTTCCGATTGGCAGCGATTTGCTGACCGAAATCGGGGTCGATCGCCGCACCGTCCGCGAGATCGCCGAGGACGAGCGGGCCATCCGCTGTCCCGACCGGGGCGCGGTCTATCCCGAACACGGCTTCGCGAGCCTCTACCCGGAACCGGCGTTCGGGCACGCGCTGCACGAGGCGGCGCCGGCGGAACCCTGGGACCCGGCGTCGTCGCTCTCCCCGGCGGAATAGAGGGGAGGAGGGCTTGAAGAGATTGAACGGTCGGGGGTTCGGGGGAGTAGGACCCGGCCTCCGGTCGTTCGGAACCCATCGTCATCAACTCGTCCATGAAGGGGAATCGTCATGGCATTCGGATTGAACAAGGTGCAGCTGATCGGCCGCCTCGGCGGCGACGTCACCGTCAACCACCTCACCTCGGGCGGCCGCGTGGCCAACCTGAGCATCGCGACCGACGAGTCGTACATCAACCGGCAGACCGGCGAGAAGGTCGACAAGACCGAGTGGCACCGGGTCGTCACCTTCCAGGACGGGCTGATCGACATGTTCGAGAAGCACGCTACCAAGGGCCGCCTGGTCTACGTCGACGGCAAGCTCCAGACCCGGCGCTGGTCGAAGCCCGGCGAGGACGGCGACCGCTTCTCGACCGAGATCCTGCTGGTCCCGGGCGGCCGGGTGCAGTTCCTCGACAAGCCGAACGGCAACGGCTCGCAGATGCAGCCCGACCCGGACATGGCGGGCGACACCAGGTCCGTGCCGGCCTCGGCGCCCGCGGATCTGGATGACGAAATCCCGTTTTAAACGGCCCGTCATCGTCCCTCCCTCCCGCCTCGGGGGCCGGCGCTTCGGCGTCGGTCCCCTTTTTTCTGCTGACGGGCCGGAGCTTTTCTTCCCCATCCCGGCGCCGGAGTTCGGGAGAAGCGCTGGAAGGGGCGTTCGCACTTGCGAGGAGAGAGAGCATGACCGGCGACACCGAGAGCGTCTTCGCCCAGGGGGCCGTCATCGTCCCCGATTTCGTCACCCCGGCCGAGGAGGAGCGCATCCTGCTCCGCATCGCCCAGGCGCCCTGGATGACCGAGCTCAGTCGCCGCGTGCAGCACTACGGCTACCGCTACGACTACCGGGGCGCCAGCCGCCCGGTTCCGGCTACGCCGTTCCCGCGGTGGGCTGACGCGATGGCGGACCGGCTGCGGGAACACTTCGGCGGGGCGCTTCCAGTGCAGTGCATCGTCAACGAGTACCGACCGGGCCAAGGCATCGGCATGCACGCCGACCACCGGGACTTCGGGCCCGTGGTGGCCTCCCTGTCGCTCGCCGCCGACTGGCCGATGCGCTTCCGTCCGCGCTCGGTGCGCCCCTACGCCCGCGACGGGCTGCCGGGCGACGAGGTGGCGGTGCTCCCCCGCCGCTCGCTCCTCGTCCTCGCGGGCCGCGCGCGCTCGGCGTGGATGCACGGCATCGACCGCGCCGACACTGCCGGCCAGGCCGCGACGCGCCTCTCGGCCACCTTCCGGACGCTCGCACCCGCCGGCGGCCGCCCGTGAGCCGGGCGGAGCCGGTCTTGTCTCGATCTTCTCTCGACAGGAGCTGCGTCATGATCCGTTTCGTTCAGGGCGACCTCTTCGCCTCCGGCTGCGAGGCCCTCGTCAATCCCGTCAACTGCGTCGGCGTGATGGGCAAGGGCCTCGCCCTCCAGTTCAGGCACCGCTTCCCGGCCAACTTCGAGGGCTACCGGGACGCCTGCGCGCGCCGGGAGGTCCGGCCCGGGCGCTGCTTCGTCTTCGACGCCGGCGCCGGGTTGCCGCGCTTCGTCGTCAACTTCCCGACCAAGCGCCACTGGCGCGACCGCAGCCGCATCGAGGACATCGCCGCCGGCCTCGACGATCTCGCCGGCATCCTCGCTCGCCGCACCATCCGCTCCGTCGCGGTTCCGCCGCTCGGATGCGGCCTGGGCGGCCTGCCCTGGCCCGACGTCCGCTCCCTGCTGGTCGCCCGCCTCGCGCCCTGCGAGGCGGTCTCCATCCTCATCCACGAGCCTACCGGCCGGTAGGCGGCCCCTCAGGAGTGGAGGTGCGCTTACGCGCGGTCGAATCGCGGCGGCGCCGAGGGAGCCCGCCGCCCGCCAACGGAGGATGACGGCATGCGTGTCTACAACCGCGACGAGGTCTGCCCGTTTCGCTTCACCCGCGAAGCGTGGGGCGAGTTCAGCAACTTCGCCCCGCTGGCGGCGCCGATCGCCGCCGGCCCGTGGACGTTTGCAACGTCCGAGCACCTGTACCAGGCGGCCAAGTTCGCCGCCGCCCCAGACGTGCAGCGCCGGATCGCCTGCGCGCCTACGGCGCGCGAGGCAGCCGCCATCGGGCGCGGCACGGCGGCAGGCTTGAACCCGGACTGGAACGCGCAACGCGTGAACGCGATGCGCTGGGTGCTGCGCATGAAGCGCGAGGCCAATGCCGCCGCGATCGACGCCGCGCTGGCGCGCAGCGGCGACCGGCCGATCGTCGAGGTCTCGACCCGCGACGACTGGTGGGGCGCCAAGCCCGCCGGCGACAGCTACCGCGGCAAGAACGTGCTGGGGCGGCTCTGGATGGAGCTGCGCCGGCAGCTCCGCGACGGCGATCCCGCTTCGCGGACCGCCGCCTGGACCGGCCGGATCGATGTCGGCCGGCTTGCCGATCCGCCAAGCGCCTGACCGGCGCATGGCCGCCGGCCTCGGGCCTGCCGGCCCGGCCTCGCGCCCGCGCTTCGCTCGGGGCGCTCGCTTCCTGGCTCCGCCAGGAGGCGGAGGCCGGCCGGTATCGGGCGTCCCGCATGGCTCGAAGGAGGTCCCATATGCAGCACGGCCCGTCTCCCGCCGCCGCCATCGCCGCGGCGCTCGCCGCGCGCGCCGAGGACGTCTGCCGGCGCTATCTGCCGAACGGCCGCCGGCTCGGCCGCTACTGGATCTGCGGCGACCTCGGCGGCGCTCGCGGTCGCTCGCTGTTCGTGCGACTCTCCGGCTCCGGCAAGCCGGGAAAGTGGACCGACGCAGCGACCGGCGAGCACGGCGACCTGCTCGACCTGATCCGCTACCGCATCAACGCGCCGACGCTGCGCGCGGCGCTCGACGAGGCGCGGCGCTTCCTCGCCTTGCCGCTTGCCCCGGACTGCGTTCCGGGGGCGTCACCGGCAAAGACGCCGGACCCGCCTTACGACGCGACCGAGGCCGCGCGCCGCCTCTGGCGGCGCTGCCGCGCGGTCGACGGCAGCCATGCCGAACGCTATCTCCAGGCGCGGGGTCTGTCGCGCTGCCGCTTCGCGGCGCTGCGCTTCCATCCCGAGCTTCGCTATCGCGAAGGCTCGACCGTGCGCCGGTTTCCCGCGCTGGTCGCCGCCGTCACCGGCGACGGCGGCCGGATCTTCGGCGTGCAGCGCACCTGGCTCGATCCGCGCCGGCCCGCCAAGGCGGGCGTCGCCGATCCGCGCAAGGCGCTCGGCCGCATCTACGGCTTCGCGGTGCGCTTCGGCGTTCCCGCCGACGACGCTGCGCTCGTCGTCGGCGAGGGTATCGAGACCGTGCTCTCGCTGGTCACCGCCGTGCCTGAGATCACGGCCGCCGCCGCGCTCTCCGCCGGGAGCCTCGGCGCGTTCGCGCCGCCGCCCGGCGTCGCGCGCCTGGTGATCGCGCGGGACAACGACGAGGACGGCGCGCTCGCGGCCGAACGCCTCGCCCGGCGCTGCGCGCGGGCGGGCGTCGCCGCCACCGTCGTCGTGCCCGCAGGCAACGACTTCAACGACGACCTGGTCGCGCTCGGCTCAGCGGCGCTCCGCGCCCGCTTCGCGCCGCTGTTCCGCTGCGCGGGAGGAAGAGGAGAGCGAGGGGTCGGGCAAGCCGACCCGAGGAGTGGAGGGAGAACATGGACGCCGTCGTCAATCTGAGGACCGAACCCAGGCTGCGCGAGGAGTTCGAATATGCGCAGGTCGTAGACAACACCGTGCTGATCGACCGCCGCACCCGGTGGGGCAACCCGTTCAGGATCGGCAAGGGCCAGGACCGCGAGCAGGCCATCGCGCGCTACCGTGCGGATCTCTGGCGCCGCATCCGCGCGGGCGAGGTCTCGCTGGAGGAGCTCGCCGTGCTGGACGGATGCTGGCTCGCGTGCTGGTGCGATCCGCTGCCCTGTCACGGGCATGTGCTCGCCCACGCGGCGGCCTGGGCATCGCGGCAGCTGGCGGACAGGGGCGCGTCATGAGCGGCGTCGCCTTCCGCCGCATCGCCCCGGACGCGTCGCGCATTCTCTGGGATGGCGATCATGTGGGCGACGTCTACGCGCTCGACGATCCGCTCCGCGAAGGCGCGCGGTATTTCGTGGTGCACCTCGACGAGGACCCGCGCGGTCCCTGCCGCGTCCATGACCGCAACCGGATCCGGGAGGTGGCCGAGCAACGGGTTCTCTCGCATCCGCTCTGGGGTTGAACGGCCATGTCTGTCAATCGCAACGCATCGAATGGGGCAGGCGTTTTGGGCGATGCCTTCGGCCCGGGCTATCCGCTCAAATCTCCGGTCGCTGGCGCTCCCTCCGATAACCGCTCCTATCCCTATCGCCTCCGCTCGCAAGCTCGCTCCGCGCTTCGCTTGGCAGGGAAGGCTGTCAGGCCGGCGGTTCCTTTCGGACGCCGCGCCAGGCGGCAACGCCGATGGGGTCCGTGCAGGTGGAGAGAGATACGCCACCCCGCTGTGCTGTCCAATTGTGTCACACGTGCTCGGGCCAGCAACCCTGAAGGGTCCTCCGGTCGCTGCGCTCCCTGCGGCCTGACCCAAGAAGCTCTAGGGCGGACCGTGAAAGTTGCCGACCGTGAAGATCGCGGAGCGATCTTCCGCACCAAGTTCGGCAACTTTCCGCACCAACTCCGCCCAAGACCTTCTAGGGCCAGGTGCTCGCCCTGTGCGCGCGTGCCCCAACAGGACATCACAACGGGGATCGGCCCCGAACGTGAAACCGATCAAGGGAGATCGACATGACCTTCGATATCGACACCATCGAGAACGGCGGACAGTCCGTCACCGCGACAGTCTGCGAGCACGCGGCGCTGTTCGGCGCGACCCCCGAGCGCGACGAGTTCGACAGCCGCGACGTCTGGGACCGCGACGATGCGCTGGACGCCGTGAGCGAGGCGTTCCGCATCCTGGCCGAGGGCGTCGGACCGGACGGGTTCCAGCTCGCCGACGAACGCGAGAGCCTGCTCTGGGGCTTCGTCAACTGCCTCGACAGCCAGACCCAGAGGCTGGACCGCGCCGCCGACAAGCTGATGCCGGACCTCCGCGACCTCCAGCGCGCCCAGGACGGCACCGAGATCAAGTCGCGCGAGCTGGAGCTGGTCACCGACCGCGCACAGAACCTCACCGCGCGGCGCGACGCCTTCGAGATCCTGCGCGACGAGGCCGCCGACGCCTACCGCAGCGAGACCGGCAACGTCTGGCGGCCCCGGCGCGGATCGCACACGTCGCAGACCGGCAAGCTCACCTCGGCAGCCATCGACGCCCGCGACTACCAGCGCGCACGGAAGGACCGCAAGACGCAGGCCCACCTGCCGCAGGGCACCCTCGTCGCCATCGCCGGCGGCAAGGACATCGCCAACCCGGCGGCGGTCATCGCCCGGCTCGACAAGGCCCGCGAGAAGTACGCCGACATGGTGCTCGTCCACGGCGGCGGCCCCGGCGTCGAGAAGATCGCGGCAAGCTGGGCAGAGCGCAACGGCGTCCACCAGGTCGTCTGCAAGCCGGACTGGGACCGCCACGGTCGCGCCGCCCCGTTCCGCCGCAACGACGAACTGCTCAACCTCCTGCCGAAGGGCGTCATCGCGTTCCCCGGCTCCGGCATCACCGAGAACCTCGTCGACAAGGCGCGGCAGCTCGGCATCCCCGTCCAGCGCGTCGCGGCCTGACCGCAGCGCATCGCGGGCCGCGTCGTCGCTCCGGCGGCGGCGCGGCCCGTTTCCGCGTGCGCACATCGGAGACGCGGCCACCGCATCCTCGCGCGCGCTTCGCGCCGCGCTCGCCGCCTCGCTTCGCTCGGCCCGCTCCGGCTTCGCCGATCGCGGTTGCATTCCGCTGCCGCATCACGCGCCGCTGCACCATGCTGCGCATGGGTGCACCGGCCGCCGCTCGCATCGCTCGCGGCACTCGTGCAGGCGCTCCTGCGGAGCCCGCCTGCACGTCGTCCGGCACTGCCTCGCACAGTGCGCTCCGCAGAGCCGTCCGCTCAATCGCCGCGGCGGCTCCCCTCCGCCGGGTTCCCCGGCGTCGATTTCCCGATCCCCCGTTCAGCGCAAATCAGGCTTCCGACCCGCCGGGGCGGGCTTCGGGGTCACACCCCACGCAGCGGGCTGCAAGAGGGCGCATGCGCGCGTGGAGCATGCATTTTGCGTGCCTCGGGGCGCCTTTGGGCACCTTCCACTGCCCGTGTCTTGTTGGAGCGAGTCGATGCTCCGGAGAACTGCGGAGAACTGGTTGGAATCGCGTGCTTTTTCGGGGCGCGGTTCTCTGGAGAACCGTCCTGACCGATGCGCAATTCTCTGGAGAAGCGCCCGAAACGCCGGCGAATCGCTCTTTCCGGGCGGACCGGAAGAGCGGCGGTTGGCCCGAAGTCGCCCGGCCGGCGACCGCGGGGACGGTCTTCGTCTACCGGTCTTCCCCGTCCGGACCGCCGCCCAGCAGGTCGTCCTGGTGCCCTTGGGCGCCGGCGATCAGCGCGTCCAACTCCGCCTCGCAGCCTTCGTCGAGCATGTCGTGGCGCAGTTTAGACACCAGGATATGGGCCGCGCGGAAGGTCCGCTCGATCAAGGGCGCCATCCGGTCGGCCGCCGCGCCGGCGGGCGGACCGTCCGCCACCGCCGCCAGCGCGGCGAAGCGGACGAACTCCGGGCCGGTCAGGCCGCGCTGTTCGGCCACGGCCTCGATCCGCTCCCACTCCGGATCGTGGAACCGGATCGAATGCGGGTTGCGTTTCTCCGTCCCGCCGGCCCCGGCCGGGGCGGTTTCTGGCTGCCTTTCGTCCATTCCGGTCCTCCCGCGCTACCTGCTTGTCGCCAGGAACAGCCGTTCCCGCGCCTCCGCCGGAGCTCCCGGCGGAGCCCGGCGCCCTACAATCCGAGGTCCATTCCGGCGCCGCGGCCGCGTTCCGGCGTGGGCATCTCCGGGTCTTTCGCGGGCGTTTTCGTGCCCTCCCGAGCCTTGACGGCGCCCTCGCCGGGACCGTGTTCCCGGCCCGAAGCGGGCATCTCACCGGCCTCCGCCGTCTTCTGCGGCTCCCCGCGCGTCGTCTCGCCGATGCCTTCGAGCGCGGCGATGCGCTCGCCGGTGGCGGCTTCGAGCTGCGCCTTCAGCTCATCGGCGTTGTCGGTGACCAGTTCCGCCCGGTCGCGGGCGCGGCTGATCTCGACGTAAAAGCTCTTCTGGGTGGTGAGATGCTTGTGCTTGGCCTCCATGGCGGCGATCACCCTGTCCACCGTGCGGCCCTGGAAGGCGTGCACGGTCGACGCCCAGGCATGGTCGAGATGGCGCAGCTGCGGGTCGAAGCGCCCGAGTTCGAGCTTCCTGCCGTCCTCCAGCGCGAAGGTCACGCGGTTTCCCGCGACCGATTCGACCGTCGCGGTGGCGCTGTTGACGATGCCGAGCCCGTCATGGTTGCGGGTCCAGCGGATGCGGTCGCCGGCGCGCAGCTCGATGTCCTCGGTCCGGTAAACCTCGCTGCCGCCCTTCCGCCCGGCGATCTCGCCCGGCTTCCAGCGCGCGATCCCGTCCTCGGCGCCCGCCAGCATCACTTCCCGGGCCTTGTGGTCGACTCCGGCGACCCGGCGCTCGTCGCCTTTCTCGACCCCGAGCCGCTTGTAGGGCCGGTGGAATACCACGACATCGCCGGCCGCGTAGTTGCCGGCGAGCGCCTTCTCTGCGTTGGTGTAGCCCTTCGAGACCAGCCGTTCGGCCTGTAGCGCGGGCCCGTGGACGGTCCCGTCGCGCGCCAGGCGCTCGCGGATGTGGCCGTTGATCGCCTGCCTGAGCTCGTGCGACGGCGCCATGATGCCGGTGTTCTCGCGCGCTTCGGGCGAGAGCGCGAGCCAGCGCGCGGCGACGGCGCCGGCGATATTGTCGGGCTTCACCTCGGCGACGTTGCCGCCGAGCTTCTCGAAGGCGGTCTCGATGTCTCCCCTGAGGCTCGCCTCGACGGCTTCCTTCAGCACCGGATCGCGCTGGCGGACGATCTCGTCCATCGTCGCGGTCTTCATCCCGGCGGCCTGGAGCTGGGCGAAGGGCTTGCCGGCATCGACCGCGTCGAGCTGCTTGCTGTCTCCGACCAGCACGACGCGCGGGATGCGGATTTCGTTGGCGATCCGGAGCAGGTTGCGGGTCTGGACGGTCGAGGCCAGCGAGCCCTCGTCGACCACCAGGATCGTCTTCTCGAAGGCGGCGCGCATCGCCTTCGCGCCGTCTTCGGTCAACCGCCCCTCGGCCACCCCGGCGTTGCGGGCGAGGAATCTCTGCAGGGTCTCGGTCCCGATCCCGGCCTCCGAGGCGAGCGTCTGCGCCGCCGAGGCGGAGGGCGCGAGGCCGATCATCCGCCAGTCCTTCTTCTCCGCGAGCGCCCGCGCCCGGTTGAGCATGGCGGTCTTGCCGGTGCCGGCGTAGCCCTGGACGCCCACCACCCGGTCCTTCGCCGACAGGATCAGCTTCACGGCCTCCTTCTGCCCCCCGGTGAGCGGCCCGCCGCTGAGGCGCCCCTGTACCGTCCAGCCTCGCATGAGGGCCGCACCGCGGCCGGCGCCGGCGCGCATCGCGGCGATCGCCTCCCGTTCCTCGCCGACGGTCTTCGCGGTCGCGAGCGAGTCCTCCGCGCCGGGCAGGTTCACGGCGTGCAGCAGTCCGGCCTTCTCCAGGGCGGCGGCCTCGCGCTCGGCCTCGCCGATCGCGACCGCGCCGGGCCGGTGGGAGAGGGCGGCGGCGAGCAGATCGGCGCGGGCGAACACCGCCTCGCGCTCCGAGAGATGCGCCATCGCCCATGCCATGGCCTCCGCCGCGGGCGACAGGGGTGGCGCTTCGGGCGAGGCGTCGGCGTTCGGATCGTGCCCTGCGGCAGCGGACGGACCGTCCATGCGATCCGGAGTCCGGTCGGCGGACCGGGCGCCGGCGGCGGGATCCGCGGCGACCGGTGCAGGCTGCGCCTCCTGGCCGGCGGTCCGTTCCATCGCGTCCGCGGCGATCGCCCGCGCGTCCAGCCCCAGATTGGCGGCCTGGCGGTGCCAGACGGCGCGCAACTCCTCGCGGTCGATGTCGCGCTTCGCCGCGCGCGTCATCAGCGCCGCGCGCTCCGCGAGACGCGGATTGGCGGCGGTGTCCCCGAGATTCCGTTCCGCCATCGCCGCCTCGATCTCGGCGCGCCGGGTCGAGAAGGCTTCGACCGTTTCGCGCGGCACGCCGGCGATCTCGAAGCGGCCGTCGGCATGGCTCTTCTCGATGTCGTAGCCGAGGCGCGACAGCGATGCGGCGAGCTCGCTGCGGTAGAGCATCCCGATCAGCTTCTGGCGCGAATAGAGCCCCTCGTTGGCCATCGTGCGCCATCTGCCGTCCCCGCCCCGGACCATGTTTGCGAGCACCGCGTGGGTGTGGAGTTGGGGATCCAGGTTGCGCGAGGTGTCGTGCCGAAAGGTGGCGGCGACGATCTTCTGGCCGCCCGTGCGCATCATGCGCCCGGTATCCGGGTCCTTCATGCGGGTCTCGGCTGCGTTCTTCTCGATCCACGCCAGCGTCGCGGCCACAGCGCGGTCGTGCGCCTCGACGATCCGGTCGTCGCCGCCGACCAGAGCGGCCAGCGAGACGGATTTCGGGGCCGAGAAGGTGAGGTCGCGGCCGGGACGATGCAGGATCTCGCCGTCCTTGCTGCGCTTGCCGAGCTGCCGCCCGGAGCCGTCCGGCACGCGGCCTTCGAGGACCTGTCGGAAGGTGTCGGCGTCGACCGGCCCCTCCAGTCCGAGTTCTCCGGCGCCCCTGCCGGCCCAGGCGCTGGCCGCCCGGTGCTCGGGATCGTCCTTCGCGTAGTAGCCGTCGCGCTCGTAGTAGGACGCGCCCTGGGCGGCCGAGGAGAGAGCGCCGATCGAGAGCATGTCAGAACCACTCGCGCTTCGCTCCGGCGGCCATGGCGGCCGACGGATCAGCCGGTTCCGGGCCCTCTTCCGATGGCGCGTTATCTGCCTCGGGTCCGGGCTCGGCCGCCGGCGCCTTGCCGTTCGCCGCCGTGCGCTTGCCGCCCTTTTTCCCGGTGTCCGCCTTCGCCGCCGGTCCGGACTCGGCTCCTCCGGCCTCATCCGGCAGGGGCGCAAGGTCCAGCTCGCCCTGCCATGCCTTCGGCTCACGCGGCATGCCGGGCGCGCCGGGATCGTCGGCGGGGCGCGCCTCATCAGGGACCGGCGTCTCCGGAATCCTCGCGACTTTTTCCCCGGGTTGCGGCGCAGAAGCCGCCTCGCCGGGTTCCGTCCCGTCGCCCTTGCGAGGCACGAACCGTTCCGCCGCCTTCGGGCGCGCGGCGTATTTAAGGCGGATCGAGGCGACCGGGAAGGGGCCGGGGAACTTGAGATAGCCTTCGAGGTTGGCGAGCCGCATGATCTCGGAGGGCAGCGCCAGGGCGCGCAGCTCGCGCCGCGGGGTCAGGCTCACGCCGTCGCGGATCGTGTTGGCGCCGTAGGAATAGCCTTCGGCGACCTCCTCGATCTCGCTGCGGCCCAGGCTGTCGGCCGACCATTGCGCGGTGTCGCGGTCGGGCGCGGCCAGAACCACCCTCGTGCCGCAGAGCCCCGATATGGTCTCCGCGCCGTTCCTCCCGTAGAGGTCGCGCAGGGCCGAGGCGACCTGGACGCCGAGCACGAAGCAGCCGCCGAACTGGCGCGACTCCGCGAGGCCGGGCTGCAAGGACGGCACCTGGTGGAGGGTGGGCAGTTCGTCGAGGATCACCCAGATCCGCCTTCCCTCGTCCTGGGCGAGCGACAGCATCGCGTTGACCGCGATCTCGAGCCAGGTCGAGATCAGCCCGCGCAGGCTGGCATGCTGGTCTCCCCTGGACGTGAGGAACAGGAACCCGTCCCGGTCCTCGTCCGATATCCATTTGCGGATCGAGAACGGCCTGCCGCTGTCCGGCAGGAGCTCCAGCACCGAGACGTTGGCGGTCAGCATGGCGCGGACCGAGAGCGCGGTCTTCGGGTTCTCGGGATCGACGATGGACTGGGCGACCGTGCCCTGCATCGCCTCGGCGAGCGCCGTGAGCTCGGTCTTCAGCAGGTGGTCGACCAGGACCCTGTTGTCCTCGACGCCCTGCTTCCAGAACACCCCGGCGCCGTTGGAGAACAGCTGGCGCGCGGCGGTCACCCAGAACGGGTCTACCGTGTCCTTCTGCTGCGGGATCAGCGCGGCGGCCATCATGTCGAAGTCGCGCGGATCGCGGGCTTCGAGGAAGGGCGACCAGCGCGGCGCGCGGGCGTCGAGCGGGTTCATCAGCACGTCGCGGGAGGGGTCGAAGAATGACCGGGTGTAGGAGCCCATCTTGTCGTAGAGGACGCAGCGCTCGCCACGGGCGCGGATCTGGGAGACGAGATCGGAGATCAGCACGGTCTTGCCCGATCCGGTGGTGCCCGAGACGATGGTGTGCTGGGTCTCGGTGCGTTCCGGATACGGGATGCCGGCGATGGCGTAGGGCCGGAGCCGTTTGCCGCCGGGCAAACGCGCCAGCGTGCGCAGATGGCGCGACTGCACGCGGCGGCGGAGCTCGGCGGCCGTCACCATCTCGGCGCCCCGGATCCGCTTCTGGCGCCCGAGCTGCGCGCCGCGGACCCAGAACGCGACGAGGAAGAGGCCGATCAGCCCGGCTCCGGCCGCAGCCCCGAATCCAGCGCTCGCGAACATCTCGGCCTTGATCCGCTCCCGCGCCTCCAGCGCGGGGACCGAGGCGGCGACATCGCGGATGCGCAGCACGCGCCGCGTGCCGTCCCTGAACCGGACCTCCTGGCCCGAATCCGGGTCGTAGCCGAGCGCGAGCTTAGCCTCGGCCAGCGTCGCCATGCCGGCGGCGTACCATTCCGCCCCCGTGGTGGACCGCCACAGGTTCCAGGCCGGCACGGCCACGGTCGTGAAGGCGGCGAACAGCAGGGCCGCCTGGAACAGCTGGCCCCACATCCGGATGCCGTGGAAGACGGTTTGGCCGCCCCGGAGCGTGCTGCCGCCGATGCCGCGCATGCGCGTTCTCCTTCTCTCAGCGTGAAACGCCCCCCGGAGGAAAGGCCGGCAGGGGTCGGGCGAAGGGGTCCGGGCCGGAGAGAGCCGCCCGGAACGGCAGCACCCGGATCGGCGTCCAGGACGAACGGAGGACATCGCCATGACTCGCAGCGACACGGGACCGGCGACGGCCCGCACCACCCTTGCAGAGCGCGCCTTCGTGCTCGGCGGCTTCGCCGTCGCGGCGTTCTGCACGGCCCTTGCGGCCCCGCTCGACGCCGGTATCGAGACGGTCGCCGCCGCCTGGCTGGCCGCGGCCGCGTGGGCCTTCGTCTCGTCGCTGGCGCTCGCGATCCGGCGGGGACTGCGCCACCGAGACTGGTCCGCCTTCCGCCGTTGCGAGCTTCCCGACAGCGGCCAGGACCATCTCAACTGGTCTCTCAAATCCGGTCCTTACGCTTACATGCGGATTGCCGAGGAGAACGAGCGGCTGATGCGCGGGGACTGAAACCGGAGCCGATTTCCAGTCGGGCATCACGGCGAGGAGTCCCCCCAGCCGGTCTCGTCGGTCAGCGGTCTGTCCTTGCCCTTGCCGCCGGGCGCGCCGTCGGGCACGGCGTTCTTCGCCGAGCCGAACAGCTTGCCGGTGAGCCAGTCGCCGACCACGGGCAGGTTCTCCGTCGCGTGCCGCTCGAAGGGCTTCTTCCTCTCGGCCTCCACCCCGGCTCTGCCCTCGGCGGCCTCCTCCTTCGTCACCGTCTGCCGCGCCTCGCGTGCCGCGCCCTTCATGGTCATCTCGGTCTTCGTCTCGACCCGTTCCTCCGTCGCCTTGGCCGGCGCCTCGCCCGGCCGGGGCGCCCCCGCTTCGGCCGCGCGGTCGCGCACGCCGGCCGACCAGCCGGCATGGGCCGCCGCGGTCTCGCCGGCATAGGCGGTGCGCAACTTCCCCGTCGCACCCTCGTATTCGGCCGCGCCGCCGACGGTGGACGGATCGGGTCCGGCGGGGGCGGGGTATTTCTCGGCGATGAAGGCGGCGGCGTATTCCCGGAGCTGCTCCGAATCCTCCGCCGTCTGCGGCGAGGCGATGCGCATGGCGCCGGCGGCGCCGATGGCGCGCCCGTCCGTGCCCTTCCGTTCGGACAGCCAGGCGAAGAAGGGCTGGCCCAGCTCGCGCTCGATAGCCTGCGCATCGCTCCGGACCTGTGCCGCCTGCTCGGACCAGCTCTCCGATTCCTGCCTGGCCAGCGAGGCGCGTTCCTGGAACGTCCTCATGCGGGTGAGGTTGGCCGACAGGCTCTCGTCCAGGCTCGCCAGCTCCGACTCTCCGGTCTGAGCGGAATACCGCCGCGAGGCCTCCGAGACCTGCGACCAGGTCTCCGTGACGCCGTGCCGGAGGTCGTATTCCTTGATCCGATTCCAGGCCTCCTGCTCGATGGTCTGGCCGCGCCACATGACGGAACCGTCCGCCTTCGCCTTGACGATGAAGTCCCAGCCGCCGCCGACGCTCGCCTGTCCCGTCAGCACCGCGGCCTGGTCCCTCGCGATGCCGGCGATCTCCGCGACCTTCTCGTGGTGCGATTGCAGCGCCTGGGCCTGGCTGCTCTCGCTCTCGGTCACGCCCCGCGCGTACGCTTCGCCCGTGGAGACGTCGTGGGAATAGCGTTCGATCAGCCCCGTCGCGTCGGTCACGGCGGCGTTGCGCGCCTGGCCCGCTTCCGCCGACCAGTGGCGCGAGAGCGTCCGCGCCTCGGTCGCGCGGGTCTCGTGGCTGGTGGCGAGGGACTCGGAGAGACGCACGCCCGCCGCCGGAATGCGGCTGGTGGCGGCGCCGGCATCGGCCACCACCGTGCCGTCTCCCGTCACCGTCATCGCCGCGCCCGCGGGCGCATAGCCCGTGTAGCGGTCGGTATCGACATGGGCCGAGGTGCGGATCTGGCGCCCCTCCAGGGTCGCGAAGCGGTGGGCGTCGTAGCTGGAGCTGGCCAGCGAGAGGTTGCCGGTCGTCCCCTCGTGCGCCGCCGAGGACGCCGCGTCCTGGCCGACCGCAAGGACGGAGGTCGCCAGCACCGTCGCCTTGGAGAGCCCGTAGGCGAGGGCGGCGGCCAGAAACGGCACCGACATGGAGAGATAGCCGGACATGACCGCCACATCCGAGGCGACCGCCCTGATCCCGGCCTGCGCTACCAGCGAGATGCCGATATCGCCGTTCGGCATCGCGGCCGCGGCCTGCATGCGCTCGGCCGCCTCGCCCATGCTGATCCGGTGTAGCACGGCGTAGAGCGGGCCCCAGGACTGGAGCCAGATCAGCCCGGTCACATACGACCGGAATATCGTCGCCCCCGCCGGCGTCAGCATCAGCAGCACCGCCAACGGGAAAGCGCCGACATAGAGGCATTCGAAGACGATGCGCAGCAGCGGCACCCAGGTCTCCGCCTGCCTGCCGATCGCCCGGTAGGCGGAGACGGTCTGCGCCTCGGCCCTCGCTTCCGTGTAGGCCCGAAGCGCCGCCGCATTGCCCGCTTCCGCCGCCCATTGCTCGCCGGCGTCGTGGACGGCGTTGAGCACCATCTGCTGGCGCATGATCTCGGCCGCCGAGCGCGCCGCGCCGATCAGGAAGTCGTGGGCCGCCGGAAGAGCGGCGAGCAGTTCGGCGCGCGCCAGCGCCTCGGTCCTCGCGTCGGGGAAGATGCGCCTGCCGAACACCGTGCCGGCGCGCTGGATTTCCGCGTTCCACTGCGCGTTCAGCCGCCCGGCGCCCGCCTGGCAGGTGACGATCTCCCGGTCCAGCGTCGTCGCGCCGGTCCCTGACACCGCGCCCCGGCTCGCGAACTCGAACATGCGCGCGGGCGAGGCCCCGGCCGAGGGCGAGCCGGCGGCGGTGACCAGGCCCCAGATGTCGGTCGACTCCCTGAGGTCGTCCGCCGAGACGTGGCCGAGCAGGAGCGCGTGGAACACGCACTGGCGGGCGTAGTTGCGCACGTTCCGCGCGAACACCGTGTCGGTGATTTCCAGCCGGGTGGTCTTGGCCGCGAGCCTGGCCCCGAAGATCAGCCCGTGGCGCCGGTACTGGAGGTCGTTCGGCAGCGTGAACGCCTGTTCGGTGAGGCGCGTCAGCCCGTCGCCCACCTGGCTGGTCAGGGAGGCGAACAGCGCGAGCCCGATGGGGACGTTGGCGACTACGGCGGGTGCAAGCGTGGGATCGAGGCGGTCCACCACCCGGACGGTCGCCTTCGGCACGATCATGGCGCCCCAGACCGCCACGAACAACAGCATCCACTTCGCGTTGTCCTTCCACGAGCCGCCGAAGGCGGTGCGGAACAGCACCCAGGCGAGACCCGCGACACCCGCCAGCTGCGCCAGCGTGATGTAGGCGCCGCCGCCGGTGATCGCGGCGACGGCGTTCAGCAGATCGACGAGGTAGGTCCCGCCGCCAAGGGTGAAGAGCTCGTACATCTACGAGGTGTCACGCCATGGCTCAGCGCGACCCGGCCCCGGCGCCGCCGCGCGCGAACGCCAGCGTGGCGCGGAGATCGGCGCTGAGGGCGCCCGCGAGCTCGGTCTCGATCAGGCGCAGCTTCTCGACTACCGCGAGCGCGGTGTTGAGCCGCTGGAGCCCCTGGTGACGATGCCTTGCCAGCGCGACGCGATTGGACCGAAGCCCCTCGCGCCACCTCTGCAACTGCTCGCCATCGGCGATGTCGAGGGTGCCGGCGCGCTCCTCGACGGTGCGGTGGAGATCGGTGATCCAGACCTGCATCACGTCGAGCGCAACGGCCTCCGCGAGCGCGTCCATCTCCTGATCGATCACCGCGCCCCGGTACGCCGCAGCCGTGTTCGCGACCCGGTAGACCGGCAGGGTGGTGAGGTTCACGAGGCCGAGCGCCGGGGCGGGCGGGGCGGTATCCGTCCTGACCGCATCGACAAGATCGCGCAGCAACGACGCCACCCGCTCCCGGAACCCGCGGTTGGCGGGGATGGTGACCGTGCCCAGGCTCGGGTTGAGGCAGCGGTCGGGCGTGTCGCAGCGATAGACCGGAAGCGCGCCGCCGCCCTCCATCAGCACCTCCGTGACCCGCCGGTCGAGCGCCAGCGGTTCGAGAATCCGCACCCTCGGGCCGGAGGTGTCCGAATCGGAGGTCGGCGACGTCACGATCAGCGTGCCGGTCACCGCCATGGCGAACTCGGCCAGCTGCGTATCCCCGGACAGGAAGGACGACGCACGGATCGCCTTCCAGGCGTAGTTGACGTTGACCGGCACCTGGTCGGCCATGGCGCCGGACGCGCTGGCGAGCGTCGAGTTGCGTTTTCCGTCCGCGCCGCAGCCGTGCTTCGCGGCGGCGTAGTCGGAAAAGATGCCCTGGCCGGTGCCGATGGCGGCGCAGATCGCGGCGCTCGCCCGGTCGTTCTTCGACCAGAGCGCGCCGACCAGCGCCTGGGCGGTCTCGCAGCTGTTGAGGTTCTGGCCGTTGACCCACTGCGCCAGCGCCCGGAGCTTCGCCATGGTCTCGGCGATCACCGGCGAGATGGTCTCCAGGGCGAGCTCGAAGGCGAAGCCGGCGGCGTTCTGGGCGACCGCGCGCCCGAAGGCGATCAACTGGTCCGAGTCGATGAACGAGAAGGCGCCGGCGAAAGCGTCGATGCCGCCGCAGCCGGACCGGAAGGAGGGCAGGCTCACCGTCGCGATCTGCTCCGAGCGCACCGGGGCGCGCAGATAGAGGTTGCCCAGCGTCCAGTGACCGGAGGCCTGGCCCTGGAAGGCGGTCGGGCCCGTGGTGTTGACCGCCGCGCCCTGCCAGAAGCGGTTCATCTCCGAGAGCACGTCGGCGGAAGCCGGAGACGAAAACAGCAGCGCGGCAGATGCCGATGCCGCGATGGCATATCTCTTCCACTCAATAGTCATGGCCAGGCTCCAGCGCGGTGAGCGCGAAGATCCGCTCGGCCATCTGGTCCTCGGCCATGACGCCGAAGCCGACGGGGACCACGCGTTTCGTTTGGGTGTCGAACAGCACCAGCGCCGGGACCGGCGCATTGCCGAGCCCGAGCCGGGCGGCGCGGCCGTTGTCCGCCACTGCCTCCGGCCAGCCCTCCAGCGCCGCGCCGGTGAGCGAGACGGCGAGCACGTCGAGGCCGTGGCGGGCGGCGAAGGCGCGCAGCAGCGGGCCGAACACCTTGCAGCCCGCGCAGCCGGCGTGGCCGAGATAGATCAGCCCGTAGCGCTCGCCGAGCTTCGCCAGCGAAGCATCCACCGCCGCCCTTCGCTCGTCGGACCAGACCTGCTTGGCCAGCGCGCCGACCGGGCGCTTCAGCGTGTAGTCGAGCTCGGGCGTCGCCCAGACCGTGCGGCGGAAGGCGTCGGAGAAGGCCGCGGCACGTTGCAGGGTTTCCTGCTGCAGGCGCAGATAGGCGGTGACGTTGGCGGTGGTGGGGTCGAGGATCGCCTCGGCGCGCGCCTCCTCCAGCGCCTTGCGTATTGCGTCGATGCGTTCCGACGCGGATCGCGCGGGGCCGGAAGTGGCAACCGGCCGGCCTGGCGCGGGTTCGGCCCGTTCCGGCTCCTCGGCCCGGTCGCAGTAGAAGTGCCATCCGAGGCCCTGGCCCGCGTTCGATCCGGGATCCCCGCACCAGGAGCGCCATTCCCCGCCGGCCGCGGACGCGCCGAGCGCCGCCCAGACGCCGATGGCAGCAAGGACGCGCGTCACGGCGTGCCGCACCGAAAGACTTCCGGCGGCCATCTCACCGGCCCCGGCTGTAGAAGTCGCGGATGCGGGTGCGCATGGAGTCCCCGGTGTCCCCGGCATCAGGCAGCGACACCGTGGGCTCCATGGACCCGTCCATCAGGTTCTCGGTGAACTCCGAAAGGTCGAGGCTGGCGAAGTCGATGCCCTCGATTTCGGCGACGGTGAACCCCCGGCAGCTCGACCAGCCCAGCCCAAGCTGCGCGCGGCCCTGCTGCTGCAGGATGCGCCCGAGCTTCGAGCCGAACACGCACCAGGCGCGCGAACGGCGGACGCAAGTGCCGAAGAAGGTGCGCTTCGAGCAGTATTTGCCGAGATAGTGGGTGTTGCCGGCATTGCGCTCCTCCGCGAGCTCGCGCTCCTCGGCCGAGCAGTCCCCGAGGCCGATCAGTGCCCCCGAGTTCGTGCAGCAGTTGGCGAGACCGAACAGCTTGATGTGGCAGCGTCGGCGCGTGCCCTTGAAGAAGCGCATGTCGCCGCGGTCGAACTCCTCGCCGCCGAGCTCCACCGCCATGTTGAGCCGAGTCGTGGCTTCGACGAACCCGGTGTTGGATTGCGGGCGCACGGTCTCGCAGTCCGCGCCGACGCAATATGTGACCTGCCCGCAGGAGCCGCCGTCCTGGGCGTCCTGGAGCCCGGAGGCGCAGTCGGAGACAGACCCCGAGGCGAGTCCCCCGGCGCCGTGGGCCGAAGCTTGCGGGTTCTCCCCGATCGCGTCGCCCCGGACGATTTCAGGATCGCCGGCCCACACCGGCCGTTCGGGGCGCGTCAGCGTTCCCTCGACCACCGCTCGCCCGGCCTTGCCGCCCGGATCGTCCGGGTCGGCGAGACGGACACGCGCCGCGTCTTCCATGCCCGACGCGGTGAGGCTCCGCTCCGGCACGTCGGTCCCAGCATAGCCCGGCACCTTGCCGCTGCTGGCCGCTTCGCGCGCCAGCGCACCCGCCGTCGCATTGCCTCCGGCGCCGATGGCGCGCGCCGCCGCCTTCGGTTCTTCTGCGCGCGCAGCGCCGCCGAGGACGATCCAAAGCAGGAACCCGAACACGGCCGCGACGAGCGCCCACCTGCCCCGGACTCTGATCCGGGGGGCAGCCAGACGGGTCGTAATGGGCGCCAGCACCTTCCGGATTGCAGGCCACGCGGTCATCGCCCGTCTCCATTCATGCGTTCGAGACGCGCCTTCGCGACCGCGCCGCCCGCATCGCCTTCCTCCGCAACCGCTTCGAGGGCGGCGGCGAGGCCGATGTTCCCGGTCACCCGGTCGTGCGGCGGCGCGGCGTCGCCAGAGCAGCCCCGGTTCCGGCAGGGCGGCACACCGCCGGGGACCACCACCACGGCTGGCACGCGCGTCACGCCGAACAGGCGGAACAGCCGGGGGTCGATGGCGACCCCGGATCGGGTCCGGGGCAGGCTCCCGGCCTTGGCGCGGCCGAGGCGTTCGCCGATCCTCCTCGCCGTCTCGGGCAGGCCGCCCGCGCCCACGCCGCGCAGCACCAGCGGCGTCCCGGTGGTCGCGGCATCGCGCGCCCATTGCCGCCAGCTTGCGGCGGGGACGGAGAGGCTCGTGAAGATGAGGATTTCAGACGTTGGCGGGTGCGATCCGCCTAACGTCCCGGCATGGGTTTCGGCGGGGAGCGGGGCGGCGGACTGGCCGGCGCTGCTGGGTACGCCCTGCCGCGCAGCCGCGCCGGCCCGTTCCAGCGCGCGGTCGACGATCGAGCGGGACCAGGCGCCGAGCGACTCCCGGTCGTTCCCGCCCGCCTTGCGCAAAACCTCCTCGACCAGCTTTTCCGCATTGGCGTCCGCCGGCCGTTCATCCCCGAAGGCAGGACCGCAACACCCTGCCGTCAGCAAGGCGCAGGCGAAACCGGCAACGACTCGTCCGGTCCGGTTCAGAGCATGCAGCACGTGCGTTTTCTCCACAGCAGGTAGCCGAAGTTCTCGCCCGAGACCGGCAGCTCGCGCAGCGTCTCCCAGAGCACGGACGACCGCCCGGTCGGGTTGCAGCCGGTCATCGGCGAGGTCGCCGGCACCGGCTCCGTCATCTGCCAGCGATACTGGCTCTTCTTCATGATCGGCATCGGGTAGCGCACGCAGAGTGCGGCGGATCCCGAGGTGCCCCAGGCGAGCCCGGCCCGGTGGAGGCGGTAGACCAGGCGCTGGGCCGCGAGCAGCGAGGCCTGGACCCCGCCGACATGGGCGGCGACGTTGCCGGTCAGCGGATACATCCCGCCCTGGCAGCCGGCGCACCAGAACATCGCATCCAGCGGCAGCCCCGCCGAGGCCGCGGCGCAGTCGGCGGCGCAGGCCGCCTGCGCGGGCAGGTTCGCGAACAGGGCGGCCTCGGGGTTGAGCAGGAACGACAGCTCGTCGTCGAGCCAGGCCGGGTCGAGTTCCGAGGTCCAGGCGATGTCGAGACCGCCGCCTTCGAGGCAGCCGAGGTCGAGCAGCACCCCGATCCAGGAGAGCAGCGGGTACATGTAATAGTGCGCGTGCCAGACCGAGCCCTTGGCGCCGTCGCCGCCCGAGGACCCGGTGCGGCCCCGCGCGGCGTGCAGGCCGGGGTCGATGGTGAGCCCGCCGAGGTTGGGGAAGCACCAGGGGGTGCGGGTCACGTCCATCAGGCGCGCCGGCTCCCAGACTCCGAGCGAAAGGCCGATGCGGGGAATGGGCGAGCCGCAGAGGCAGATCGGCGAGGACGGGTTGGGTGTGTCGGGCGCGCCCGTCGCGCTGCCGATCCGGATCGGCCCGATGGTGATGGGAAAGAGGCACTCCCAGCAGACGTCCGAGATCGGGTTGACGAAGCGCCCGGTGCAGGACTGGGCCGATGCCGTGCCGGGAAACACAACCCCCAGCACGGCCGCCGCGACAAGGGGCAGGAGCAGGCGCTTCATGCCGCGGCGCCCGGCGCCCCGCCGTCCCGGCGAGCCGACAGCACGTTGACCATCCCCTGCCGGCCCGCGACCACGATTTCGGTGACCGTCCGGGCGACGTCCTCCTTGTCCCGGTATTCCCTGGTCGCGATCCGGCCCTCCACCATCACCCGGTCGCCCCTGCGCAGCATCGTCTCCACCGCGTCCACCGTCGGGCCGTAGACCGCGATGCGGTGCCACTCGGTGGCTTCCGCCGGCTTGCCCTCCGCGTCCTTCCATTTCTCGGTGGTGGCGAGCGTGAAGGACGCCGCCCTGCCGCCGTTCTGCAGATCGCGGACCTCCGGATCGCGGCCGGCATGGCCCACCAGTGTCGCCCGGTTCATGTTCAGCATGGTTCAGTCCTCCTTTTCGGGGCTTGTCCTCCGGATCGGAGTCCGGGGCAGGCCGGGCCCCGATCCGGGAGCTTTCCGATCCTCGACCGGGATTTCGGTGATGCGGAGCTGCGCCCCGGCCTGCGCGACCAGGGCCGGCGTCCGGCTGAGCCCGAACCGGGCAGCGAGGCGCCCGCCGATGTCGAAGAAGAAGGGCCGGCGGTGGCGGCCCATCAGGTCGAGCGGCCGGCCGGCGAGCAGGACGATCTTCGCGGGACGGTCATGGGCGAGCGCCCAGGCGACCTCTGCCTTGCGCCGGCCGTCGATCAACAGCAGGTCGCGCGAGAGCTTTGTCCGCTCCAGCGGATTCACGCGCGTTCCGGCGGCAGCAATGAGCGTACCGTCGGAGGTGCGGATGTCCCGCGCGACCGTGATGGCGGGGTCGAACAGGCGGCTGCGTTCCTCCCTAGCGGGCGCTATGCCCGGCACGGAGTCCGGCTCTTCCAGCTTCATCCGGGCGCGCTCTCGGGCCTGCGTCTCCAGCCGCGCCAGCGCGCCGGACCGTTCCATCTCGACGAGCCGCGCCTCGATTTCAGCCAGCAGGTCCGGTTCCGCGACCGGCCAGGTCGCGCCGCGCACGCCGAGATCCTTCGCCGACGCTGGCGCGGCAAGCGCCAGAACGACGGAAAGGACTGCTGCGACCAACGGCCGGGTCATTGCCTGCCTCGCATCGGCGGACCGGACAGCGCGTCGTCTTCTTCCCGAGCCGGGGGCGGTCCGTCCTGGGGATGCGGCAGGATCGTGGCGGTGCTCTCGCGGTCGCCGGCATCCTCCTGTCCGACCAGCGGACCCTTCAGGCCGAGCCAGGGAATGTCCGGCATGACGATGGCGCGCCCCAGGATTCGCTCGCGAGGCACGAGGCCGATCTCGGCATAGCGGCTGTCGTGGCTGTCGGCGTGATCGGCGTGCAGGTAGTAGCGGTCCGGCGGGATGATCCCGGGCGCTATCGCCTGAAGGGGCCGGCCGTCCAGCGCGTGCGTCTTGGCGCGGCCGACCGGCTCGCCGTCCACCCGGACCGTCCCGTCTTTCCCGACCGCGACGGCCATGCCCGGCACGCCGCGCACGGTCTTGAGGTACGGCACCGGAGATTCCAGAGAGGCCGGCGGCTCGAACAGCACCCGGTCGCCGATCTGCGGGTCCTCGCCGAACAGCGGGAAGGCGGCATAGCCCCAGGCGCCGTCGGACCAGCTCGCATTGACATGCACGCGCGAGGCCGCGCCTAGCCAGAGCGCCGCCAGCAGGACCATGACGACGAGACCGACATGCCGGCGGCGCGGGCGTGAGGTCCGCAGATTGAATATCGGGCGCGGCGCCGTCACCGCCCGTCTCCCGGCCCGGCTCCGGCGCTCCCGCCCGTTCTCCGCGCGAGGAATCCGGCGAGCGCCGCCTCGACCTGCCGCGTCATGTCCGGAGCCCCGGCGGCCACCGCGCGCGTGGGCAGCAGAACGACCCCGTGGCGCCGCGCCACGCTGCCGAGCGTGGCTTCGAGCGCCGCGCCCCAGGCGCGAACGTCCTCCGCGCTCTTGCCTTCGCTCGCGGCGCGCGTCGTGTAAGCCGCCGTGATCTCGGCAAGCCGGACGCCGGCGATGCGCGGCGGCTCTTCCATACCGTATCGGAGCGTCGCGGCCGCGACCGCAGCCGCTACCGCGCCCGAGAGCAGCACGGCGGAGACCATGACCGGCCAGTTCGACCCGTTCCGGTGCATGTCAGCCTTCGCCGGCATCCGATTCGTCCGGTCGGGCAACCGCCACGATGCGCCGTTGCCGCTCTTCGTCCGGTCCGGCGAGCGCCCGGAAGCGGGCGAGCCAGCCCTCGGCCGCCTTGTCCGGCGGGATCGAGCGGATGCGCCGCTTCAGCGGCGGGAAGGCGACGCCGGCGCTCGCGGGGGCATCGTCCACGATGTCCCGGCGCTCGGCCGCCGCCGCCATCCGCGTCACGAACCGCAAGAGTTCCGCCGGTTCTTCCTCCAGCACGGCATCGAGCCCCGCAGCGTGGCGCACCGCGGTCTCGATCCCGGTGGCGAGCTTTCCGGCGCGATCCGCCGCGCGCTGCGAGTCCGGCAGCCGTCCCCGAAGCCAGGCTGAAGGCGCATCGGCGAGCAACGCGTGCAGCGCGAGCGTCCGGCGGTCCTCGTCCCCGAGCCCGTCGAGCGCCTCGATTTCCTCCGACACGATCACCGCATGGGCCGCAACCGAGTGGTAGTTCCGGCAGCAGCCGCCCCTGCGGCAGGTGTTGGCGAGCACATGGGCCAGCGCCTCGAAGTCGATATCGGCGACCGTGACGTTCTCCGGGTCGTCCGGCCAATTGAGCGGCCTGTCGGTATTCCCGGCGCGCCGGCGCGCATCCCGCGCCCTTACAGTCATGCGGTTTCCTCCGTTTCTGTCCGTTCGGAATGGCCGGTAGCGGCACCGGCGAGCCGGTCGATGGCCTCGACCGTGGTCAGGCCCTCGGCCTTCAGGGTTTCGACCGCCGCGAAGGCCGGGCCGCGCGACGAAAACAGCGCCACCGACCAAGCGTCGAGCACGAGCCGCGCCACCCGCCAGCCGTCGGGGCCGTGGAGCACCAGCTCCGCATAGCGCCCGTCGGCCGTGGTGAGGCTCTTGAGCGCCCGCTCCATGCCCGGGTCGCAGTGGATGCGCTTCTCGGACTTGAGCAGCTCGACCGACTCGTCCTTCTGGGCCAGGAAGATCACCCAGTCCGAGTTCTCCCAGGCCGCCCGCGCGGCCGGGTTGGCGTAGTAGTCGTTGACCGACTGCGTGCCGGTGACCAGCGCGCCGCGGTATTTGCGCGCCCGCCTTGCGGCGCCTTCGAGGAAGGCGCGGCTGTCCTCGCCCGAGAGCAGGTCCCAGGCCTCGTCGATGACGATCGCCTTCGCACGGGTACGGGGGCCGTGATACATGCGCTGGGTGGCGAGGAAGACGACCAGCATCAGCACCACCGCCTGGACGTCGCCCCGGCCCTTGAGCTCGGCAAGCTCGAACACCGTGAGCGCGTTCTCCAGGTCGGGGACGTTCGAGCCGGCGAAGAGCCGGCCCATGGCGCCGTCGGGGCACCACGGGCCGAGGGAAGTCGCCATGTCGGCGGCGCGGCGGTCGTCGCGTTTCGCGAGATGGCCCCGCACCGTCCCGAGATCGGCATCGTTGCCGGCCTCGTCCCAGGCCGCCGCGATGGCTTCCGCGATCAGCGCCGCCTCGATGTCGTCGATGCTTCCCCGCCGCCGGGCCATCCGCCCGATGACGCCCGCGAGCATGGCGAAGCACTCCTCGCGGTAATCGCCGTCATGCTCGGCCGTCCCGGCGTCGATCATGGCGAAGGGGTTGAGGCAGGCCGGGTCCTTGCCGAAGGCGATGAAGGCCCCTTCGAGGGCTTCCGCCGTGTGCTGGAAGGAGCGCCCGTCGTCGATCACCACCGCCTCGCCGCCGGCGCCGATCAGCCCGGTCACCAGCTCCTGCATCAGCACCGACTTGCCCGAGCCCGACTTGCCGGTGACCGCCACGTTGTAGTTGCCGGCCTCGTTGGCGAAGGGCGACCAGCAGGCCGGCTGGCCGCGGCGGCCGATCAGGAACAGGGCGGGCGGGTTGTCGGGATTCGCCGGCTGGCCGCGCCATTCGCCATGGAGCGGCGCGAGATTGACGGCGCTCGACGTCAGCAGGGTCTTCATTCGCCCCATGCGTTCGAGATCGGAGTCGAGACCCCCGGCGGACGCCATAGGCAGGCAGGTGAGCCAGGAGGGGAGCTGGACGTAGCGCTCGGCGTTCACCCGCCAGCCCTGGCCGTGGTAGATCGCGCGCACCGCCTGTTCGGCCTCGTCGAGCGCATCCAGCGGGGCGTAGACGGCGGCCATGTAGCAGGCGCGGACCAGCTTCTCGCCGTCTTTGATCCGGTCGGTGACCGCCTGCCAGTCCCGCGCCTTCTCGGGCAGGCCCGGGAGATATTTCGCAATGCCGGTGCCCGCCTGCTGGGTGGCACGGGCGGATTTGAGGAACGCCTTCTCGCCCGCGGCCTCGTCGCCGGTGACGACGGTGAGGCAGGTCAGCACCGGGCAGCCGGGCTGGAGGAAGTCGCGGTGGAAGTCGCCGATCAGCGCGTTGCCGCGCCAGCCCGGCCAGACCTCGGGGAAGGTAATGGCGGAGAGCACGCGAACTGCGATGTCGTCGCCGTCGGGGTGGTGGAAGGTGAGGCCGGTGGGATGGACCGAGAGCGCCCGGCCCGGCGCGATGCACTGCTCGTGCAGGGGATCGCGCGGCGCCCAGCGCCGCGGCGGGCGTTCGGTCCCGCCGTCGCGGATCCCTGCGATATCCGGCGCGACCAGCTCCGCCGCGAGCGACAGAAGCGCGTCGGGCTCCAGCCGCCGGGTCCGTGCGCCCGCCGAGGCCAGCGTGCCCTCCAATGCCCGGCGGAAGGCGCCGAGAGCGGTCTCCGCCGCCGGCCCCGGCGTGGCGGAGCGCGCCGTCCCGCCCGCCAGGCAGGCGGTGACGAACACCCGATAGTCCGAGAGGGTGAACGGCGGGCCGCCCGCATGCAGCCGTCGCCAGCCGCCCGGCTCAAGCAGGTCCCGCCGCCGCGAACCCATCCGGGCCAATGCGCCGCCGGCCTCCCTGCGCGGTTCGGCCCAGGCGCGACTGGCCGCGCCGAAGCGGGGGCTTGCCCAGTGGACCATCTGGATCGTGCAGCGCTCCGGCGCGGCGTCGGCCAGCGTTCCCGCCAGCGCGCCCAGGGTCTCGGTGTCGATCCCCGCGAAGGGCGGCAGCTCGACGACGAACCCGGCGCTCCCGGCGTTGACGTAGAGCTCGCTCGATTCGTCGAAGGCGCGCCAGGGCAGCAGGGCGTGGAGCGCGGCCGGCATCGCGGGCGGCGTCCAGGGACCGGGCGCCTCCGGACCCTCGAAGAGTTCGAGGAGACGGCCGATCACTTCAGCCTCCAGCCGGCCGGCTCCAGCACGACCCGGACGTGGCTCGCCTCGCGGTAGACCCCGTCGGCATCGACGAAGGGCGCGATCCAGATCCGCGCCACCACCTCGCCGGTGCGCAGATCGTCGGCCGCCGGGTCGTCCGGCGCCGGGCCGGCGTGCGACGGGCCGGGTTCGGCCGGAAGGGGGTCGGTCGGTTCGTCGGACGCATCGGCTTCCTCGCCCGGCACCGGGTCCGAAAGCCGCATGTCCGTCGCGGAAGGCGTCTGTGCCGGCTCCCCGGCCGGTCGCGCCTCGCCGTCATGCGCGTCGGTCCCGAACAGCCGCGTCAGCCAGCCGAAGGGATCGAAGCTGCCATCGCATTCCGCCGCGCAGGCTCGTCCCGGTCCCCGAGCCGGGGCCGTCTCCGCCGGCAACGCCGAACCGGTGTCGCGCACCCGCCAGAGCGGCTCCGCGAGGACCGCCGTTCCCGCCGCCTTCGGGTCCGGCACCGCCGGATCGGCCGCGGCGACGCTGTCGCACGACCCGCCCGCGGCCAGCGGGCACTGCCAGGACTCGCCGATGTTGCCCGACGAACAGCCGGCGAGCAGGAGTGCCGCAATGACCGCAGGGGGGAACGCCGTCCGAAACGGCGAGGATTTGCTTGCAGGGGTCATTTCATTGTCCTTTCTGCGCGGTGCGGACGGGCGCGCGGCCGTCGATGCGCGCGCCTTCCAGAAACACCAGCGTCACCTTCGTGCCGGCCTGGAGCTGGACCACCGGCTGGTACTGCTCGGCGCGGCGGATCATGTAGTCGGCGACCTTCCGACCCGCGCTCGACGCGCCGGCGCCGAGGCCCGCGCGCCCGATATCGCCGAGCCCGGTGTTGGCGACGGCCGCGGCCGTTCCCGTCACGACCGCCTGGGGCTGGAACGCCTGCGACACGCCCTGCCCGAGCCCGGAGACCACGCCGGCGAGGAACGCCTTCTCGACCAGCGCGCCCTCGCGGCTCACGACGGGTCCGCGCACCCCGGTCTTGCCGGAGCCGGCGACGAAGCCGGCGACATCGGTCTCGATCACGGTGCCGGGCTCCGGCCCGGCGCAGGTCATGGTGCGGAAGCGGACGTAGACTTTCTCGGAAGAGAGATCGCCATGGGCCGCGCCGGTCACCGTGCAGCCGTCGACGTCGACCTGCATCGCCGTGCCGTCCTCCGCCGCGGTCCAGGCGGGGCCCGTTATGCGCATCAGCACCGGGCGCGGATCGCCCTGGGACGAGACCCCGGCCGAGGCGTCGACGCCCGCCAGCACCACCGCCTCGGCATGGGCGCCCGCCGGCAGCCAGGACGAGACCGGCTTGGCCACCGCATCGGCCACCAGTTCGGGACCGGTCCGGGGATCGGCGGCGGAAGATTGCGGCGATCCCTCCAGATCGAAGGTTTCGATCATGCGGCCCGGCGCTATCGCGGTCGGCTGCGATCGATCCCCGTTCGAGGGGGCATTGCCCTGCGCCTGGAAATAGTCCCCCGAACCCGGCGCCGTGCCGGACGGGGGGCTGGAAGGGGAGGCCGGCTGCATGCCGCGCCGCAGCTCGTCGATCAGCGCCGCCTGGCGGTCGATGACGTCGCGCGCGTTGGCGGCGTCACCCTCCAGCTTCGCGCGCAGCCGGTCGTTGTCGGCGCGGAGCGTCCGCGCCTCCTGGCGCAGTTCCCGGATCTGCGTCTCGATCCCGCCGAGCCTTGCCTCGGAACGCCGCGTCCACACCTTCTCGGCCGCGTCGGGCCCGGCGATCTCCGCCTCGATGCCGCCCTCGGTCGCCCGTTCCTTGCCGCCGCCCATGCCGAGCCAGGCGGCCACCGCCACCAGGACCGCCGCCGCGACGACCGAGAACAGCAGCAGCTGGCGCCGGCGCACGGCATCGGCATCGCCGGGATCGCGGACCGGGCGCCCGTCCGAGCGCGCGCTCATCGCGGCTCTCCCGCCGGGGCGGTTTCCACGACAGCCACGGCGAGACGGCCGCCCGAGGGGCCGGTGCCGGGCGCCGCCAGCCAGAGCGCAGCGAGACGGGCGCCGTCCGCGGTGCGCCCGACGCCGGGGAGCCCCTCGATGGTCCCGGCGAGGCGCGCGGCTTCCGGCACATCGCGGTCCGCTTCCAGGACATGCGCCGAGAAGCGCGGACCCCGCCAGGTCTCGATGAAAGTCAATCCGACGAGCTCGGGACCGGTGGCCGCCCGGATTTCGTGGCCGGGCAGCGGCTCCCGCCGGGCAACGGCGCGCACCAGCCGCATCAGCGCCGCAATGCGCGCGCTGTCCCTGGCGCCGATCCTGCGCTTCGCGACGTTCGGCAGGGTCTCGCCGTTGCGGATCAGGATCTGCGCCGAGTCCCTGGCGGCCGGGGTCAGGGTCAGCCGGTAGGTGAACCCCTTCTCGGTGCCGATGAACAGCGTGACCGGTTCGCCCGCCGCATCTCCGGAAGAGGCCGGTGCCAGGGGCCGCAGATAGAGGTCGCCCGAGGTGGCGTCGTGCTCGACCGCATATCCGTCCGGCGCGCGCACCACCTTCGCGATCCGGTCGCCCGCCAATGCGATCCGGTTCACGTTGGTGGCGGAGATTTCCGCCGCCAGCTCGGCATGGTCGGTCGCGTCGAGGACCTGCATCGCCAGCGCGGACCCCGGCGCCGCAATAGCGCCGATGCAGACGAGGAGTGCGGCAGCCAGCGCCGCCAGCGCGTGCCTCTGGAGGGTATGTGTCATTTTCCACTCTCCATCTGTTCGAAGCGCAGCAGCCCGATCCGTCCCGCGTCGATGCGGAAGGCGAGCCGGTAGCGCCGGTCCTCGCGGGAGGACTCCTCGCGGCCGATCCAGGTCACCAGCTCGCCCGCGATCTCGACGCGGAGCCGTTCGGGATCGGCCTCGATCTCTTGCGGATAGAAGGCGCTCGCCATGTCGCGCCCGGCCAGGCGGGCGGCCTCGGCCTCGACCCAGGCGCCGATCGCACCGCGCGCCGACGCGTGGCTCATCCGCGCCGACGCGAGACGGACGTGGCTCGCGTTCTCGGGCGTCAGCGTCAGCAGCGTGACGGCCACCGTGCGCGCCATGTCTTCGAGATACCGCGCCCGGGCCAGCCCCGTGCCGGCGCCGCCGCCGGCGATTTCCCAGGCGGGTCCCGCCGTGGCCGGCACCAGCACGGTGACGGTCTCGCGCCCGGCGAAGCTCATGGTGAGCGCCAGGTTCGCCACCATCGACAACACCAGCAGCCCGGCCAGCGCCAGGCGGACGTCCCGCACCCGGCGGAAGGCGGAGTCCATTTCGATGCGCCGCATCGTTCCCGCCTCAGCCGACGAAGCGCCGGAGGTGGGAGGGCGGCGTCGCCTTCAGTCGCAGCACGAAGTCCGGCAGGAACCAGTAGAGGGCGTAGCGCGCGATGTTGGCGCCGCCGCCCCGCTTGACCCGGCGCAGCAGCAGCCAGCCGCCCACGCCGGCGACCAGCCCCGGCACGAACTGGTTCGCGGCCAGGCCGAGCAGGGCCGGACCCATCAGGGCCGCCGCCTCGTCGACGGTCCAGAACAGCCAGCGCTCCGGATCGTCCAGCCGGCGCGGGATGGTATGGCGGGCGGTGTCGTTCATCGGACGCCCCGTCAGACGATCGCCGTGCCGACCAGGCCGGTGACGATGCCGGTGCCGGCGCCGGCTGCGATGCCGACGCCGACCGCGCCCATGAGCTGCATGGCGTTGAAGCGCAGCACCGAGCCGACCAAAGCGGCGCCCACGGCGAGCGCCGCGGCGAGCTGGCCGCCGGTGCCGCCGACGATCCCTTCCACCGTGTCCAGCGGATCGCCGAAGGTGGTGTCGGTGGTCGCCAGCGCCGCATCCGCGCCGGCCGTCAGGGCGGCCGCGCCGAGGGCCAGGACGGCCGCCGTGCGCAGGGTCGCGCTTCGCATCGCCGGCACCCTCACCGGCCCGCTCCGTCGAGCGCCGTGCCGTCGTCCGAAGTCGACTTGCGCCGCCTGGTCCTGGCCCAGTCGTCCAGGTCCTCGCGCAGATAGCGCACCCTTCCGCCGAACTTCAGGAACACCGGCCCGTCGCCCGACACCCGGTAGCGGTCCAGCGTGCGCGTCGACAGTCCCAGATGGGCCGCCGCCTCGCGCGTGTTGAGATAGATCGTCCCGGTCATCGCGTTTCCCTTTCTCCGCCGCCCCGGGGCGGGGCGCCTGCGCCCGGCCCGCGCCGGGTCGCGATCGGGGCCATCGAAGCGGAGAAGGGAGGGCGCCGGGAGGGACGATTTCAGAATCGCGAGACCGTCCCCCGCAGACGGCGACCCGCGCCGCCGCACACCGCCGGACGGCGACTGGCGCATGACCGGCGGGGGCGGGAGATGGCGTCCGGAGTCGTCGTCCCGCACGGCGCGGAGTCGAACAGATCCTGCGTGTGCAGCGGCGCGGGCGGCTCGCGTCCCGCGGCGGCGTTCCGGGAGGACCCGACGGGAGAACCGCGCCGGCGGCCGCGGCGCGCCGGAGTCAGAGGCGGGGGCGGCGCCCGGCGGCGAGGTCGAGATAGCCGCCCTTCATCAGGAAGCGCGCCTTCCTGACCAGACGGCGCGCCGCGGCGCGCAGGTCGCCGTCGGAGTGCAGCCCCCTGTCCGCGACCTTGTCCGCTCCGTAGACGTCGAGCGCGATCTGCGGCAGCTTCTTCTTCGCCGCCAGCCCCTCCACCGCCTTCAGCAATTCCGCATCCCCCGACCCCCGCCCCCCGGAGGGGCCGGCCCGGCCGCAAGCGCCCGCGCCTCGCGCAGCCGGGCGACGAACAGCCGCGGCTCCTCCAGCAGGTCGTGCAATGCCAGCACCCCGTCGCCGGGCCCGAAGCCGGTCCCCGGCCCGACCGACAGCTGAATCGCCCGGTCGCCGCGCTCCAGCTTGAGCGCCAGGCTGCCGTCGGCGAGCCTGAGGCCCGAGACGGCGAGCCCGGCCGCTGCCGCTTCGCCGATCAGCGGCGTCGCCCGCGGCCCGACCGCCGCAGGCAATGCCGGCGCAACGCGCCAGAAGGGCGAGGCCGGCCCGTCCTCGGCGAAGGGGTCCTCCCAGGCGAGGATGCCGAAGCGCGCGGCGGCGAGGTCGGAAGCGGTCTGCAGCCGGACCGGGAAGGGCGCGGGCTCGGGCAGGCCCGGCTGGGGCCGCCGCCGGCGCCAGGCCGCACGGTAGGCCGGGAGGCGCCGGAGTATCTGCCACGCCCGCGGACCGTCCTCCGTGCGCATGCCCGCGCGGACGCCCCGTCAGCCGCGATCCGTGCGGCGGACGACCGGCTCGCGCCGGCCCCGGCCGGTCTTCACCGTCGCCGCCGCTACCAGCGGATCGCGGCCTTCAGCGTCACCCCGTGCTCGGGCTCTTCGTCATTGGCGGGCTCGCTGCGGGTCGCATCCAGGCTGACTTCGAAGCCGGGATCGCCCCTGATCGCCGAGGTCAGGCGCCAGCCGAGGCGCCACTCCCGCGCCCCGCCGTCCGACAGCCCGAAGCCGCCGTTCGGCGTGCTTGTGAAGGCGCCGCCGAACGCAGGCAGCCCATAGCCGATCTCGCCCTCCAGCCGGCTCGACGCCTCGAACTTCCCGCCTGCCCCGGACCCCGATCCGGGGTCGTTCGCCGCGAGGCCCGCCAGCGTTTCCCGGCTCAGCAGCGCGTCCATGCCGCCGGAGGGCGAGGCGCCCCAGCTCTGGCGCAGCGTGAGCGACAACCCCCGGTCGGTGGTGGGCCGCGGATCCCAGGAGGCCGCGAGGCTCGCGCCCCACTCCCGGAAGCCCTTCGACTCGTGCGCCACCAGGCCCCGCGCCTTCATGTCCAGCGCAACGCCGTTCTTCGGGTCGGCAAACGCAATCCCGCCGCCCAGGTCCGCGCCCATGCCGGTCTCCGCGTCGCCGCCGTCGCGCCGCACGCCCAGCTCGAACGAAGGCGTCACGCTCGCGCCCTTATCCGCACGACCCAGCGCGAAGCGCCGCGAGCCCTCGACGCCGGTGCGCAGCAGCCACACGTCCGCCTCGGCGGCCGCCAGGTTTCCGCCCTCGCCCCGCGCCGCGTCCGAGGACGTCCGGGTGAAGCGGGCGTCGCCCTTGACCGCGAGCGCCAGGCCGTCGCCGTCTTCCGGCTGCAGCACCTTGCTACGCAGCCCGGCCGCGCCCATCGACATGGAGAGGTCCGCGGTCAGGCCGGGCTCGCCCTTCGGCGTCACCGTCACCTCGCCCGCGCCATAGCCGGCCGCCGCCCACAGCGTGAGGCGCTCCGTCAGGTCGATCCCCGCATAGGGGTAGAGGCCGGTCAGCACCGCGTCGATGCTGCCGCCGCAGTTGGGGTCGCAGCCGCCGCCCCGGCGCCAACCGCCCGTGCCGGTGGAGTGCCCGAGCGCAAGTCCCGCCGTCCAGCGGCCTGCCCCGGACCCCGGAGCGCTCGCCCAGTCGGCGCCAATCAGGCCGGTGGTGACCTCGCCGTCCACCGTGAGCGCGCCCTCGCGCCCGTCGAAGCCCGCGATCGAGCCCCGGCCCCACAGCGAGGCGAAGCCGCCGCCCTCCGCCGACCCGCCGGTCAGTGCAAACGACGTGCCGACCATCAGGTCGCGGTGCGTCAGCGCTCGAGACTCTTTCTCGCGTCCCATCCCGTCGCCAGCCGCTCCGAACCAGGCCGTGCCCTGGCCGCCTGCCCCGGACACCCTTCCGGGATCACGCCCGGCCTGTGTCAGCCACGCGGTCATCGACGCCAGCGCCGCGCGGTCTTCCAACTCGGCCTGCTCCGCCTTGGCCGCTGCCCTGGTGTCCGACCCGGCCGGGCCGTCCGCGCGCCAGGACGGCAGCGCCTGGCCGGCGAGGGCGGCTTGCGCCCCCGCCTCGCGCGGCGCCGCCAGACGCGCCTCGACCGCGTCGAGCACCTGCCCCGTCACCGTGCGACCGAAGCGCGCCAGCCACGCCTCGGGGATCGGACCGTCGTTGGTGATGGTGCCCGTCGCCTCGCCGTCCGCGATGACCGCCCCCGAGGGGCTCGAAAGCCGCAGCGTCAGCGTCTCGCTGCCCTCGTCGACATCGTCCACCAGCACCGGCACCGAAACCGTCTTCTCCACCTCGCCCGGGGCGAAGCTCAGCGTGCCCGAGGTCGCCGTGTAGTCCGACCCCGCCGTCGCCGTCCCGTCCGACGTGGCATAGGCCACCGTCACCGTATGCGCCGCCTCGCGGTCGAGCGTCACCGCGAATTCCAGCGCCGCGTCGGTCCCTTCCTCGGCGCTCGCGTCCGCCACCGAGAGCGCCGGGGGGCTGAGGATGTCGAACGACACCGAGAGCGTCCCCCGCACCGCGCCCTTGGCGCGGCGCTCGGCATAGGCCGTCGCCGTCAGCGTGTACGACCCCGCCGGCAGCGCCTCGCCGTGGAGCGCCGAGCCGGCCCCGCGGTTCACGTCGCCCCACAGCGAATACGGCGCGATGTTCTCCCTCCGCGACACCGTCTTCGCGCCCGACAGCGACAGCGCCACGCTGCCCACCGCCGCGTTCGGCGCGACCTCGGCCCGGATGCCGAAGCTCCCGGCGAAGCGCGCGCCGAGGTCCACCTCGGCGCCGTCCACGAGCGCCGCCACCGTCGACTGGTCCGACACGTCGACCAGCGTGAAGCCGGTCAGCACCCCCGCGGAGGGCGGCGCCGCCGCATCCTCCGCCACCTTGAACCGCCGGACCAGCGTGTTCAGCAGCCGGCCCGCGCCGTACCGGTCCGAGTACGCCGTCGCCGTCAGCATGTACGACCCCGCCGCCAGCGCCCGGCCGTGCTCGGCGCCCCCCGCATCGCCGTAGAGCGAGTAGGGCGCGGCGTTCTCGGTCTGCTTGTGCTCCGCGCCGTCCGCGCCCGGGCCGCGCAGCATCAGCGTCACGCTGCCCACCTCCGCGTCCTCGTCGACTTCCGCGCGGATGCCGTAGGAGCCGCCCGGCGCCACCGTCACCGTGGCGCCGCTCTCCACCGCGCCCAGGTCCGTGTCCGTCGAGGCGTCCACCAGCACGAAGCCGGTCAGCGCGCGCACCGCCGCCTCGCGGGTCACCGCCACCGTGTAGGTCTGCGCCGCGCTGCCGTCCCCGGGCGTCACCGTGACCGTCACCTCGGTCTCGCCCACCGGCAACGCCACCTGGTGGCCGTCGGTGTCCTCGTCCGCGTCGGCCGGCGCGATGGTCACCGTCGCGTCGGCGTAGACCGCCTCGGCCACCACCTCCGCGTCCGCATCCATGGTCTCATCCGTGTACTCCGTCGTGGTGCTTCTGAAGCTCGGGGAGATTCGAAGGTCGTAGAGCCGCAGGTCCGCGAGCTCCCAGCGCGCGGCCGGCGCGCACACCCCGGCGCCGCGATTGTGGAACACCTGCTCGTCCGCGCGCCAGCGCTCCGTCGCCGGCAGGCGCACGCGCAGGAAGCCCCGCCTGTCCGTCGTCGCCCGCACCGGCACCATCCAGGACAGGCCGTCGGCGGCCGCCACCGGCGTGCCCACGCGCCCGTTCTCCGCCGTGAAGTCCGAGGCCGCCAGCCCATTCACCGCAACCGCGGTGCCGTCCTCGTCGAGGAACTCCACCGTCACCTCAACCGCGCAGCCGCCAGGTCGACCACCTGTCGAGCGGGACAGTGAAAACTCCAGGCCATCTCTTCCCTGCGCCGGCGGCACGCTGCCCGCCATCTTCGCCTCGAGCAGCGTCTGCAAGGTTTGCGTCTCGACAGGCTCGGAGTCCGCGTTCCCGCTGCTCGTGACGAGCCGAATGCGGAAAGTGTACGACGTCCCTGCGGTCAGCCCTGTCACCGTGTGCGAGGTCGCGTCGGAGGCGAGCGTCGCGGCAGTGGTCCAGGACTGGTCCGCCGCCTGCTGCTGCACCTCAACGCTGGTAACGGTCACACCCGTGGCCTGCGTAGGCAACGTCCACGCGAGATCGACCGTGGTCTGCGTCGGGTTCGACGCCGTGAGCCCGGTGGCGGGGTCCGCGGCCGCCAGCGTGGTCACCCCCACCGGCTTCGACCATCTGTTAGCCGGGCCCCCGCCGTCGACATTCGTGGCGCCGTCGATATCCAGGTCGAGCGAAATTTTGAAACGGTATTCCGTCTCCGGTGTCAGTCCCGTCACCGTGTGCGAGGTCGTGTCGGCACCAAGCATCGTTGATGACAGCCATGCGGTATGTGGAAAATCAAACGCCGTTGGTGAGTGGGATGATGACGGCCGTGGTTCGGGTTCCTGATCCACCTCCTGCCATACCCTGATGCCGCGTACGCTTACGCCCTCGGGCTGCTCGGGCAGCGTCCACGAGAGGTCGACCGTCGACGATGTTGCGTTCGACGCTGCGAGTCCGGTCGGCGGTCTTGGATTAGGGATTTTCGAGATGGTCACGGGCTGCGAATCCGCATGCCCTTGGCCGTTGGTGATGAGCCGGATGCGATAGGTGTAGCGCCTTACCTCGGTCAGCCCCGTCACCGTGTACGAGGTTGCGTCGGCAGCAAGCGTCGCCACCGTCGTTGTGGGGCGAGTAAGGTGTTCATCCACCACGTATGGGTTTGCCTTTTCCTGGCGTACCTCAACGCCGGTCACAGTCACGCCGTCGGGCTGTGCGGGAAACGTCCACGCGAGGTCGACCGTCGTTTCCGTCTCGTTCGATGCGGTGAAGTTCGTGGGCGGATTCGGACCCGCCAACGTGGATGCGCTCACCGCCAGCGTAAGTGCGGTCCCTCTGTTGGTGACAAGGCGGATACGGAAGAAGTGATCCGTACCGGCAGCCAGTTCCGTGACCTTGTACGACATCACGTCGGCAGCAAGCGTCGCCACCGTGGCTTCCTCCCCGTAGTCAAGTAACTGGACCACCTCCACCGCGCTCACGGTCACGCCCTCGGGCTGCTCGGGCAACGTCCACGATAGGTCGACCGTCGTATACGTCACGTTCGACGCCGTGAGCCCGGTGGCGGCATTCGGCGCCACCAGCGTGTCGGCCAAGACCGCATCCGACTCCGCGCTCCCGCTGCTCGTAACGATCTCGATGCGGAAGCTGTACGACGTGTTGGCGCTTAGCCCCGTCACCGTGTGCGAGGTCGCGTCGGCCGCGAGTGGCACAATCTTGGTCCGAGAATCGCCCACCACCTGCTGTAGCAGCAGAACCCTGGTCACCGTCACGCCCACGGGCTGTGCAGGAAGCGCCCACGCAAGATCGACCGATGTCGGTGTCGCATTCGACGCCGTGACGCCGGTGGCGGGGTTCACGGCGGCCAACGTGCTCGCCGACACCGCATCGGAGTCCGCGTCCCCACGGCTTGTGACCAGCCGGATGCGGAAACTGTAGGACGCCCCGGTGGTCAGCCCTGTCACTGTGTACGAGGTCGCGTCGGCGGCAAGCGTCGCCACCGTGACCCAGGACTGGTCCACTGCCTGCTGCTGCACCTCCACGCCGGTGACGTTCACGCCCTCGGGCTGTGTGGGAAGCGTCCACGAAAGGTCGACCGTAGTCTGCGTCGGATTCGACGCGGCCACCCCGGTCGCGGGGTTCGCAGCCGGCAGCGTGTCCGCCGATACCGCATCGTCCGAAGGTCCATCCTCGATACGGAGATCGCCGTCGGAGGCGGCATGGACGGGGGTGACAAGGCCCAGCGTCGCACCGGACATCACCAGCACGGTCAGCGCGATTGCCGCCGTCGCGCGCGCGAAGCGGGAAAGGAAACCGGGCGAGGAAGAGGAGGCGGCAGACTCGCCCCGGCGGCGGAAGCCGAAACTCACGCGGGGTCGGCGCTCCCGCCGCCAGCAACCAACGCGACCCAAGACGTTAGTCGCGCGCTCCGGCACATGCCGGTGTCGAAGCGCCTGCTGGAAAGTACCGCCCGGGCCGCTGACGCTGTCGCGGACTTGGCAGTCCACCGTCTTCGCACCCGAACCCGGTTCGGCCTGCCGGCTGCCCCGATGTCGGACGCCGCGGTAGATTCCCGCATCGCCTGTCCCGGAAACGTCCTCGCGGAAGCCCCTGTCCATACTCGCCTCCTGCAAACATCCGACCACTCCGGACGCGCGCGCGATCCGGCCTCGTGGCAGCCGGAACGCGACCGGCCCGATCCCGCAATCCGCCGACGAACCGTTTCGCCCACGCCCCGGATCACGCTCGATAACTGTCGTTATCGGGCGTAATCCTGAGGCTGTTTTTGTGGACGGTTCGGAGGCGCCCGGATGTATGTGGACCCCGCTTTGGACGTCTCGGAGGGGCAGGGACCGGACAGCGAGCCGGTGCTGGCCGAGCAGCTCGGGCGCTTCGTCCGGGCCGCCCGCAGCGCCTTCAGCAGCAACACGGAGCGAGCGGTGAAGTCCGACCTGGCGATCTATGCCGCGTGGTGCGCAGGGCGTGGGGCGCGGGCGCTGCCGGGCAGCGCGGAGACCATCGCCGCCTTCGTCGATGCGATGGCCGAGATCCGGGCGCCGGCCACCGTGCGCCGCTACGTCGCCAGCATCGCCGTCGCCCACCGGGCGATCGGGCAGGGCAAGACGCTCCGGAGCCCGGCGGTGCGCCTCGCGCTGCAGCGCATGCACCGCAGCAAGGGGCGGCGCCAGGAACAGGCGCACGGGCTGACCTGGCCGCTGCGCCGGCGCCTGATGGAGGCGGCGGGGGACCGTCCGATCGACGACCGCAACCGGGCGCTGCTCGCCGTCGCCTACGACACGATGCTGCGCCGCGCCGAGCTGACCTCGCTGCAGGTGACCGATTTATTTGAGGAAATGGGCGGGGACGCCAGCCTGCTGGTGCGCCGCGGCAAGACCGACTGCGAGGGAAAGGGCGAGGTCGTCTGGCTCGGGCCGGACAGCCTGAGGATGGTGCGGACGTGGCTGGAGCGGGGCGGCGTCGCCGACGGACCCCTGTTCCGCTCGGTCGGCAAGGGCGGGCGGACCGGCGCGGGTCTGCCGCCGGGCCAGGTGTCGCGCATCTTCAAGGCGATGGCGCGAGCGGCCGGTCTGCCGGACACGGTAGTGAAGGGTCTCTCCGGGCACTCGGCCCGGGTGGGGGCCGCGCAGGACATGGTGGCCGCCGGGATCGAGCTGCCGGCGATCCTCCAGGCCGGGCGCTGGAAGTCGACCGCGATGGTCAACCGCTACGGCGAGCGGCTGCTGGCCAGCCGCAGCGGCGCGGCCCGGCTCGCCCGGCTGCAGGGGCGAGAGTGAACGGGAAGGTTTATCGTTCAAACCAAATTGACGATGTGCTACGTTCCTCCTTCCCTATACTGGTGCACGGGGCGAAACGGAGGTGCCCACCTCTTGGAGCTGCGAATCCGCAAGACACTTATCGTGCGCAATATTTTGCCTCGCGCACACACCCGGCATTCCGGCCGGGCGGCAGGTACGGTTGTCCACGACCCAAGAAAACCCCTATATTACAACAGCGTGGCGGCTTACAGCGTTGGCGGACCGTTTCTCGTGGAGGATGCAGGCGCGAAACCGGCATCGAACGGGATTGACATATAGCGCCCGATAACGACAGTTATCGGGCGTAATCCGGGACCCGGCGGACGGGCTCTCCGGGACACGGAATTTGTCGCAAGCCATTGAACTAACAGGTCTTTCCCGAGCCCGGCCGGCCCCACGGGCACCCCCGGAGCGGGAGAAGCTCCCGGCGCGCTCCGCGCGCGATCCTTCGAAGCCTTCGGGCGGTCTTCGGCATGCGGGAACGAGCGGAACGATCCGGAACCGGAACGGGCTGCCGGCGGCCCCGGCGGCTTCCGCGCCGGCCGTTGCCGGTCGCGGTGGCGTCCGCCGGCCCGGTTTCGTGCAGTCTGCGTCCTTTCATGATCCTGCCTCCAGCGGCAGCTCCCCGGCCGCCGCGCGCCGGGCCGGCTCATGTAGCAGCGCCCGGACCGGAAAAAAAATGCCTTTGCAGGGTTGATCGATGCCGGCCGCGCATGGCATCCGGCTGGCGGCGGACCCCTCCCGACCGACGCAGGGGATCCGCTCCCATCCTTCCGCCGCTCCGACATGGCGCCGCGTTTGGCACATCCCGGCCGCGGGGTCGAATACAGAATGCCAATGCGCGGAACGGCCGCCATAACCGGCGCCCGAGCGGCGGCGCGCGCGGCCGGCCCGCCCGAGCCTCCAGGAGGACTCGAGCGCTCCTGACATTGAGCAAGATCAAGGACCGGGCGTGCGCCCGGCGTTAACCATGGCGGCGGCGGGGCATGGGGAGCCGGGGATGACGGCAACTGCCGAGGGTCGCGACCCGGGACGGGCCTGGCAGCGGCTGATGGAGAACGCGGACTATATCGCGGACTGGCGGGCCCATGCCGGGCCGACGGTCCGCGAGGCGCCGCCTCACGTCTTTCGCCGGCAGGCGGAAGCCGACCTGGCGGCGGCGCGGTGGAACCTGCTGGCCTGGGAGGATCCGCACCATCCGCAGTGGGCCGCGCCGTTCTGGACCGATGCCGCGACCGTCGAGGCGCGGGCCGCGGAGCCCTGGCGGGACGGCAGGCATTCCTGGCCCCGCCTCCTGCGCGGCGCCGGGGCGCGCTATTCCGCCCTGCGGCTGCTCGACGGCAGGCTGGTGCTGAGGCTCACGCGGGGCCGCGAGACGGTGCAGATCGCGGTCATCGACGGCGCCGCCTTCGACCCGGCGCTGAGCGGCCTCGAGGTGAGGTCCCGGCGGGAAGAACAGGCGCGCGCCCGCTGGGTCCGCCTCAGGAGCCTGGAGACGGCGGTCTTCGCTGCGTCGGGAGTTCCGCCCTCGCGAACGCGCGGTGACTGACGGCAAAGAGTTCCATCGTCTTCGGCCCCGGCACCCGTATCGAACCTCACGGTGCGCAGATTATCGGTCAGTGGGTTTGCCGCTAATTCCCGTCTCGACCGGATCCCACTCTACTGAGTTGCCGCCGTGCCGGCCTGGACGTTGTTCCCGCGCGCCAAAACCGCATGTCGGCGCCATGTGCCGCCCGCCACGGTCCCAAAATTGAATAGTCCGACATTCGATTTGATGACCCGGTCCGCGTTCGTCCCTCAGGAGTCCGCTGAACCGAAGCAAATCACAAACCGCCCAGATGCCAGAAGGATCGGGAAATCTGTCGGGCCGTCGCGATCCGCCGTGAGACCGAAAGCGACGACCACCCCGGCTTTGCGGCCGGAACACAAGGTGGGTGTGGTGGAACGACCCGCGCCGAGCCGTTACCGGACGCAGATGCACGTCTGTTCGCGAGAGCATTAGCTAAGCGCTCTCTCTCGTCCGGAACGCGTCCTAGACTAGATGTCGCGCACGCTCAAGCCGAGCGCCAGCGGCTCCACCGCCAAGTCTTCGAGCGCCCCGGTGCGGTCCTTCAGGCTCTCGCGGATCTCCGACTGGAAGGACTCATCGCGACCGGCGACCTGTGGCGCCACGTAGTCCACCAGTCCCTCCGCCGTCTTCAGGAGGCCCACGCGCACCCCATAGCGCCAGCCCTAGACCGACGATGTACCGTGCTCATAGTAGTCGTGGCCTTGGGCGTCCCGCCCCTCCGCCTCCAGCGCCTCCTCGACGATCAGGCTAGTTGCCAGATTCACCGGCTCCTCATGCCCGTCCGCAGACGACTCGGAACGCGGCCTTCAATCAAACAGGAATTCAATCACGCACGCGCGCACCGACACTGGTACGCTCTTCACCAAGAGGCACCTCCTTGCAGGCTTGCTGGCGCCGGCGGCAACCGGCACCGATTGATGAACCTCAGTGCGGAGGCATCCCAACCAAAATTTCCAGCAAATCCAGGACTTTACCGCGCTTGAGCGAACGACCTTGCTTTCCATACCGGCTGCAATCATACTTTTCGAGAAAGGCCACAAAGGCCACCAAGGGGCTCGGGTCAATTCAGCTGCTTGAAAAGGGAAACGCGATGGTCAACCGAAAACCTACTCTACTGGCATCAACTATTCTCATTATCGCGCTCTTGCCCGGATGCGCCAGTATGCTTCCCCGCGATGTCGTCGAGCCCAAGGACGTTACGGTATCTGAAGCGCTGAAGGATATTGGAAAAGGATTTGCTAATTTGGATACAGAGCTGGGAGACAAAGTCTTAGGGGTATACCCTTGCAAAATTACCGTAAATCTAAACCTGAAGGCTAGCGCCGAAGATAAAGGTAAGATAGTAATCGACCTCTCCACCAAACCACGGGTTGCTGAAGGTATCAGCACCCCCCTTGATCCGGCTGCGAAGGCAAACTTTGAGCGTAGCGGAGAAGCTGCTGCCGAACGTGGAAACACTATCTCAGTTGAGATGTACAATCCTGCGTGTCTTCCAAATAACACTCTCGGTTACGAGAAGCCTGAAAAAATCGATGATGCCATGGAAGGTATGGCGATAACGAAGGAGCAAGCCGGCAAATTTTACAACATACATACTAGGACAAAAGAAAAGCCAGCTCAATAGTACCAATGATTGCCTGCTCCCTGAATTGACGAGATTCACAATGGCGAAAGCTAGTCACCTGAATCTAAAGTTCGCCACATAAGTTTTGATCGACGCGGAGGCAGAAGCGTTTGACGGCGGCGAGGATGTCGTCGGCCGACTTGGTCCACTTGAAGGGCTTCGGGTTTTGGTTGTGCTTGTCGATAAAGGTGCGGATGTCGTCCTCGAGCTGTCGGGTCGAGCGGTGCGCGCCGCGCTGCAACTGCTTGCGGGTGAGCTCGGCGAACCAGCGTTCGACCTGGTTGAGCCAGGACGCCGACGTTGGCGTGAAGTGGACGTGCCAGTGCGGCCGTCGCGCCAGCCAGGCCTTGACCGCGGCGGTCTTGTGGGTGGCGTAGTTGTCCATCACGATGTGGATGTCGAGCCCGTCCGGGACGTTTCGGTCGATCACCTTGAGGAAGTCGAGGAACTCCCTCGCCCGGTGGCGGCGATAGCACTTGCCGATGACGGCGCCGGTGGCGACGTCGAGCGCGGCGAACAGCGAGGTGGTGCCGTGGCGCCGGTAGTCGTGGGTGCGGCGCTCGGGCATGCCGGGCAGCATCGGCAGGACCGGCTGGCTGCGGTCGAGCGCCTGGATCTGGCTCTTCTCGTCGACACAGAGCACCAGCGCGCGGTCGGGCGGCGACAGGTAGAGGCCGACGATATCCCGCACCTTGTCGACGAAGAGGGGGTCCGAGGACAGCTTGAACGTCTCGGCCCGGTGCGGCTGCAGGCCGAACGCACCCCAGATGCGCCGGACCGTCGTGTGCGACAGTCCGGTCTCCTGCGCCATCGAGCGCAGCGACCAGTGGGTGGCGTCAGCCGGGGTGGTGGTCAGGGTCCGCTCGATCACCTCGGCGATCCGCTCGTCCGCGAGGGTCCGTGGCCGTCCCGACCGGGGTTCGTCCGACAAGCCCTCGATGCGGTCCTTGACGAAACGCCGGCGCCACTTCCCCACCGTGTGCTCATGAACGCCAAGCTCCGCCGCCACCGCCTTGTTGCCCAGACCGTCCGCGCAGCGCAGGATCATGCGGCACCGATCCGCCATCGAGCGCGCAATCCGGTGGCGGCGAACCTGACCCTCCAGGAAGGATCGTTCCTCGTCGCTCAAGACCAGAACCGCCAAGGGACGTCCCATGCCACGCGGCATCGCGATGACCTCCACGCTCATAACCGGACGACCATCATACAATGATGGCTACTTCAGTTCCAGATGACTAGCACTTTACGTGAGTTACTAATCATTCGGGAACATAACCGCGCCTACATTGATTCGATTACTCATGGTCTCGGCAGTGCGCTGGGACTAAAAAATGGCGACGGAGATCCATGCATCATCGTATTCGTTCCGCAGAAAATTAACAAAAAATGGCTACCTAGCACTCAAATAATTACGAATAGGCTGGAGACTCCAGACGGCCTGTATTGCCCAGTGGATGTTGTCGAAGGGGGTAAGTATAATTATCTTGAAGATGTGAAGCTTCTTGATATCACCGACGCCGAGTATTTCGGAAGTGCAAACATTGTAACTCGACAGGATCTTTTAGGCCCACCCGCACTTTCAAGCGACAGTCGTACCGTTCTTTTAGAAAAACTGAGGGGATGGACAGAAACTGTGATGCCCGGTGCTCAGCTCTTTCATGCCAATGGGTGGTATGGAACGTTAGCGTGTTTCGCAAAGGATCGCTCGGGAAAACTGGGATTTATCACAAACCAGCATGTTGCTGGCAATGTCAATGATCTGTTGCTATTCCCAGCAAAAGGAGGGGTTAAACTTGGCCGGGTAGTGCGAACGGTTACTCAGCTGCCTGACGAAATACGGTTTCCGGGGCTAGTAGATGAACCAGTATCGTCATATGTAGTCGACTGTGCATTTGTTGAACTACTGTCTGACTTCAAATTAACCGATATCGAGCCACGTTTACCAGTGATCGACGATGAGGATAAGATTGACTTTGTAGAGCTTGGTGACCCGCTGCCTTTAGATTTGGATACATTGGGCCCACTCGGCATACCGGTGGTTGGGATCGGACGCACAAGGTCCTTTCAGAAAGGAACTATTTCGGCATTCGCATACAGCTGGGACGTAGATCGATGGAGTAATCCGACTGAGAAGCAATATACGGACTACCTTGTAATTGGCGAGGAAGGCGAGGAATTTAGTGACAGTGGAGATAGTGGCAAGCTGATAGTAACAGCAGACCAATATCGGCCAGTTGCTCTATTGTGGGGAGGATGGCGGGAGAGGTTGCGTCATAGCCGAATGCAAGAAAACTGGACATACGCCATAGAAATCGGGAAGGTTCTTGAGCAGTTAAATGTCTCGATTTCCCGTTCACTCAATCCCTAACAATGGTAGATACAGTATTGAACCTCAGTGCCGTTGCGAAGAACGCTGTCGAGACCCGTTGCTTGCTTCAGGCATAGTTGGAGGCGCGCACCGCAATGGGCTACCGGGTGCCTAAAAGTCGTGTTCCCGCTGCTGCCATATCCAGGGAGCGAGGAACGCTAGCCCGTTCTATTCAGCATGGGGGATTAAGTAGCGGCGAAACTGACCTAAGTTGTTGGAATCGGGTAGAAATGCGTTGTCCAGCGAACTTCTGCCGAGACCACGAAAGCGCCACACCCGCCATGACCGAAGATAGTCTTCTCCCGTTCGATCTTCCAGCCGTACAACGCAAGAAGGTGACCGCCAATTTCGCGGGCGGGTCGATCGCGTCGGACGGCGATCTGGTGCTGCTGCGCGCGGCGGAGCGCCGGCTCGGCCTGGCCTAGGCGCTGGCCGGCTGCATCCGGGAGTGGCGCGATCCGGCGCGGACGGTTCACACGCTGCCGGCGATGTTGCGCTTTCGCATGTTCGCGATCGCCTGCGGCTACGAGGACGCCGATGCCCTTCGACAAGCTCAGTATCGACGACCTGCGTACCGATCCGCTGTTCAAGCTTGCAGTCGGCCGGGCGCCGGAGAGCGGCCACGATCTGTGTTCGTAGCCCACCATGAGCCGGTTGGAGAACGCGCCGTCCCGCGGCAAGGTCGGCCGCCTGACGGCCGCTCTGGTCGACATCTTCTGCCACTCCTTCCCGATCCCGCCGACGGCGATCACGCTCGACATCGACGACACCTGCGACGCGGTGCACGGGCATCAACAGCTCTCGCTGTTCAACGCCCACCAGGACACGCGCTGCTTCCTCCCGGTCCACGTCTGCCATGTACCATGTCGAGAGCGGCAGGCCGGTGGCGGTCCTCCTGCGCCCCGGCAAGACGCCGTCGGGGACCGAGGTCCACACCATGCTCAAGCATCTGACCCGCCGCATCCGCCGGCACAGGCCGCGCACCCGGCTCACCTTCCGGGGCGACAGCCACTACGGCCGGACCGAGGCGATGGCGTGGTGCGAGGACAACGGCGTCGATTACATCTTCGGCCTCGCCGGCAACGCGGTGCTGCACGGCCTCGCCTACGAGGCCGGCGACGATCTTAAGGTGCGCCGCGCCGAGGTAGGCGCCGAGCGGATGCGCGGCTTCGTTGACTTCGATTACGCCGTCGGCTCGTGGAACCGCGAGCGCCGCGTGGTCGCTCGGCTCGAGGCGACGACCCGCGGCTTCGACGCGCGCTACATCGTCACCTCGCTAGAGGACGAGCCACGCCGCCTCTATGAAGGGACCTACTGCGCGCGGCCAGGCGGAAAACCTGATCAAGCAGCACAAGGTCCAGCTCGCCTCCGACCGCACCTCCTGCCAGAGCCCGACCGCCAACCAGTTCCGGCTGGTGCTCCACTCCGCCGCCTACTGGCTGATGCTCGCGCTCCGCGACGCCGTGCCGCGCAGGATGCCGCTCCACTGGGCCGAGTTCGCCACCCTCAGACAGAAACTGCTCAAGATCGGAACGCGCGTCGTCGACAAGGCCGCGCGCGTCCGCATTCACTTCGCATCGGCCTGCCCCAACGCCGCCCTGTTCCGCATGCTGGCCGGGAGGCTCGCGGCCTCGGGACCCTGACCGCCGGGGCGGCGTGCCCCAGGAGCCCGAAATCCTTCAACCCCCAACCCGGATATCGACAATCTCAAATCCCGGCACCGTGAAGGCGCCGAACGCACCCCCCTGCGCGCACAAAATTAGGCGATACACTCGAGTTGTCGCGAATAGAACGGGCTAGAGTAGCTCCGTTCGTCACAGTACGACCGACACTCGTCAGTCGACGCATTCGGTCGCTTGGCGGGCGATGATGTCTTCAGGTGAGCCGCCCGTGCTCTGCACGCTTCACCATAGACGAGTTAGACTGGTGCTGTTCTCATCGCCGTCGCCCCGTGCAACCGCTCGAAAGTTGCCGGCAGGTGCGAAGACGGTCATCCGCCGCCACTTGGAGCCCGTGATCGTCCGCACACGGAAAAACATCGAATTCGGTTTGATGACCGGTCCTTCACTACGCACTCATGGGCTCCACAATGAAGGTGATTTCTCGTGATATTACAACCCCCTATGAAATTTGATAGAATTGTCGAAATCTAAAATCCGGGCTAGGCCGTCACGGCGTTCGGGCGCGACGTCGAGGTCAGCGAGAGATCGAGCCGCACCTGTTCGTAAGGCACGCGCGGTACCAAAGTACCGCGCTTTTCATAGCCCGCAATGCCGATCTTCAATGTCTTCATGAGATCGATCCTCCTTTTCGCAGAACCGCGTCGACTTCCTTCCAGAAATCTTCGAGCAGCGTGACCGCATCCGTGTAGTCGTATGGCTGGACAATCCGCAGCCGGTGGAAATGGTCGCCTTCCAAGCGGGACCGTTTTCCCGGACCATGCCGTTCCTTTACCGGGTGCGCATTGTCGAACCCGACCGGCCTTGTGCCATCCGGCCCGTGCAGGGTGAGCGAATAGCTAAGCCCGTGCGGCCGTGTCGAAGTCACTTCGGTCCTCCGTACCACGAACTTCACCCAGTGCCCGATGTCGTCCACGAACAGCGTCTGGCCGTGAAGATCGAGGAGCGTGTCGAGCCCCGGGTCCCGGTCGGGCACCGTCATGGATATATGTTATCAAAAAGTGATAACAAGAAAAATGTTCAAGGTGGCCGCTCTAAACCCGCGTCGAGAGCCAGATCGCTACGCGCGAGCCCGCCTTCACCGCGCGGGTGAGCGCTTCGTAGCCGGGCGCTTCGCGGGCCTCGTGCTCGACGGCCAGGTCGCGGTGTTCGATCTCGTCGGCGCGGAATTCGTCGATGGTGGCGCGGAGTTCCGCCTCGTCGTCGCCGAGCGCGGCGGATTGCTCGGCGTAGTGCCGGTCGATCACGTCCTCGACCGCCTCGGTGCAGGCCATCGCGGCGCGCTCGCCCATCAGGGCGGTCGCGGCGCCAAGCGCGTAGCCCGCGACATGCCAGAGCGGCATCAGCGCAGTCGGGCGGATGCCGCGCTCGGCGACCAGCCGGTTGAACGCCTCGAGATGCTCGGCTTCCTTGGCGGCCATCTCGTCCACCGCATCCGCCGCCGCGCCCCGTCGGAGGAACGCCCGTTGGCCCGCATAGATCCTGACCGCGCCGTATTCGCCGGCCTGGTCGACGCGGATCATCCGGGCGACGGTCTCCCCGCGGTCCGGGTCGCCCGGCAGCCTGTCCCCGGCGGTCACCCGGTTCATGCGGCGCGCCTCCACGACCTCGCGGCAACGAGCAGGCAGCCCGCCGCCAGCACGGCCGAAGCGATCAGGTTGAACCCGGCGAGCGAAATTCCCATCAGCGACCACTGTACCTCGTCGCAGCGGATCACGGGGGTTGCAAGCAACTGCCGCTTCAGATCCTCGACGGTCGTCGCGTCGATGGCCGCGGCCGAACACCCGGCGGGGCCCCGAAACCACCCCTCCTCCACCCCGAGATGGTAGAACGCGACCGCGCCGCCGACCGCGAATGCGACCCCGCAGAGGCCGACGACCGCCGACCGCGCAGCCGGACGCCGGAGCGCCGTCAGCGCCACCAGCGACAGCCCGATCGCCGCCGCGTAGGGCCAGCGCTGGACGATGCAGAGCTCGCAGGGGGCGAGACCGCCGACATATTGCGAGGCGAGCGCGGTCCCGAGGATCAGGGCGCTGGCGATCAGGATCGCGGCGGGCGCGGATTTGCCGTCCATCGTCACAGGGCGTATTTGGCAACGACGAAGCCGCCGAGCAAGAGCGCGACGAAAACCAGCGTGACCAGCCCCAGCCGCCGTTCGATGAACGCGCGGATCGGCGGGCCGATCCAGTAGAGCAGCGCGGCGACGATCAGGAAGCGGAGGCCGCGCGCGACGACCGATACGACGACGAAGGTGGCGGGGTCGAGCCGGGTCGCGCCGCTCGCGATCGCGATGACCTTGTAGGGGAAGGGCGTGAAACCGGCGGTAAAGACGATCCACGCGCCCCATTCGTTGTAACGCGCGCCGAACGCCGCGAACGTCTCGGCATGGCCGTAGAAGGCGAGGATCGGCTGGCCCACCGCCTCGAACAGGAACCAGCCGATGGCGTAGCCGAAAATCCCGCCCGCCACCGACGCGGCGGTGCAGATTGCGGCGTAGAGCCACGCCCGGTCGCGGGCGGCCAGCACCATCGGGATCAGCAACACGTCGGGCGGAATCGGGAAGAACGAACCCTCGACGAAGGCGACCGCCGCCAGCGCCCAGACCGCGTCCCGGCGCGCGGCGAGCCCCATCGTCCAGTCGTAGAGGCGTCTCAGCACCCGTCCTCTCCCCTCTCGCGACTATAGACCGCGAGGCGGACACCACGGATTCGTTGTGACCGGGCCGAATTTGCGGCACATTGCCGCGCGAATTTGCGGGTGTGGCGGAATTGGTAGACGCGGCGGCCTCAAAAGCCGCTGTCCGCAAGGACTTGCCGGTTCGAGTCCGGCCACCCGTACCAACCTTCCCGAAGCGACGAACCCGCCTCAGGTCACCGCTGCCGCAGCCTCGAGGCTCTCGATCAGCTGGGCGCGGCGCATATAGGCGCGCGCGGCTTCGCGGTCTTCCGCGGTCCGGCGGAGGTCGTCGAGGCGGGACTTGCGGATCGCGGGATCGCGCTCCTCGAGCTGCTTCTTGTTGGCGATGGTCTGGGCCTGGGTGAAATCGGCCGCCACCTTGTGGCGCTGGCGGCTGTAGAGGTCGAGGAGTTCCGGCCCCGCCTCGCCCTTCCACACGGCGGCGAGCTTCGAAGCCAGGTTCATCGCGTCGTGGATGCCGCCGTTCAGGCCCATCCCGCCGATCGGGTTGTTGACATGGGCGGAATCGCCGGCGAGCAGCACCCGCCCCTTGCGGAACGTCTCGGCGAGGCACTGGCTGACCGTATAGACGTTCGCGTAGGCGACCGGGTAGTCGCCGTCCTTGGGAAAGAAGCGCTGGAGCCGGGCCTGGATGGCGTCCCCGCTCTTCGCCTCCTCTTCCGTTTCGTCGACCCGCATCGGGATGACGCAGCGCCAGATCGCGGGCATCGGCGGTTCTCCGGCGACCTTGAACAGGTTTCCCCACTCGTCGGGGGCGGAGAAATAGTTGCGGTAGGCAACCCTCGGATCCTGCGCCATGTAGTCGAAATAGGTGCCGATCTTGATGAACTTCTCCGGGTAGGTGAAACCGACGAATTCTATGCCGGCGCCCTTGCGCACGGTTGAGCGGCCGCCGTCGCAGCCGACCAGCCATGAACCGCGAAGCGTCTCCCGCGCGCCGTCCGGAAGTTCGACCTCGACGGTCACGCGGTCGGCGTGCTGCGCAAGCCCGGTGACCGTGTGGGAGAAGCGGACGTCGAAATCCGGCCTGTCGCCGTAGAGCGCGAGAATCTTGCGCACCAGCTTGTACTGCTCGTATTGCAGGACGAAGGGAAAGGGCAGCTCGTCGGCAAGATCGCCGAGGTCGAACTCGGCCACCGGCTCGCGGCTGAGCCGGTCGTGGAACCGGTAGACGGGCGCCTTGAGCCCTTCCGGGACGATTTCGGCCGCGAGCCCGAGCGAATCGAGCATCTCGACCGTCGGCGGGTGGTAGGACGCGGCCCGCTGGTCGACGAACGGCTCCGCCAGCGTCTCCAGCGCCACGAAGGGAACCCCTTCGCGATGGAGCGCCAGCGCCAGCACCATGGCCACCGGCCCGCCGCCGGCGATGACGATCGGATCCCTTTCCACCATGTCTCCCGCCCGAATGATCGACGGGTGCAGATTAGCGAAGCTCGGTCCGGCCGTGAAATGTATCGCTGTCGCGGTATGGAGTAGATTATATTATTGAGATATCTTATATTGGTCATGTGTATCATAAGTTGTACCGGAGACGTTCACGGTGGCTGAAAGAATCCTGATCGCCAATCGGAACGAGGCCGTCGAAAACATCCTGCGCTATCAGGCCGCGCTGGCGGACGACCGGCTTGGCGAAAAGCTGAAGAAGCTGATGTCGATGGTGCATGTCTGGTATGCGGTCAGACCGCCCGGGAAGCCGTGGCTGTTCGGGCCGTCCAAATTCGTGGGATACGCGCGCAATTCGGCGGAGGCGTATTTCCGGAAGAGGCCGGCCAAAAGCGCCCGGGATACCGAACGCATCCTGCGGCAATGGTTTCACGTCGTCGAACCCGGCACGCGGCACGCCGATGCGCTCGACGGCGCCCTGCGCGACTTCCTGCTGAGCCACGGGCACTCCTGTCCGCGCAAGGGTGCCCGGATCTGCGTCCCCGCGGAAATCCTGGACGACGTCGCCGACGGCTCGCCGGTAGCCGACAGGATTGCCATCGATCCGGCGATCTGCGGCGGGCGCCCCCACATCCGGGGAACCCGTGTCAGGGTCTCCGACATCCTGCGCCTGCTGGCGTCCGGCGCGGCGGCGAAGGAAATTCTCGCTGACTACCCCTATCTCAAGGACGGGGATTTGAGAGCCGCGCTGGCCTGCGGCGCGGAATCGGTCGACCACCGCGTGGTTCGGGCGGGCTGAGCCTTGCGGTTCCTGTTCGACGCGCAATTGCCGCCCGGTTTCGGGCGGTGGCTGTCGGAACGGCTGCACACCTGCGACCACGTGAACGAGGTCGATCTCGGCGCGGCGACGGACGACCGGATCGAGAACTGGGCGCGCGAATTGCAGGCGATCGTCTGGTCCGCCGAACCCGCCTTCGCGGAACGGGCGCGTCGCGGAACCGGCTTGCGGGTCGTGTGGCTGCGTTGCGGCAACGCCACCAGCGCCGAACTCCGGGCCCGGCTCGCGCCGCATCTGACGGACATCGAATCCGCGCTGGCCGCGGGCGAGGATCTGATCGAAGTTCGTTGAAGCCGCTGCGCGGGCGCTTTGTTGTTCGTCCCCACCCGTTCCCCTACACTCGTTCGCCTCACAGGACAGGATGCGCGCGATGAAGGTCTTCCTCTTTCATTTGATGCCTTACGCCTATCTCGACCTCGACTACGACAAGAAGTACCGGTCGGCATGGGTGGTTCTGCCCAACAGCTATTTCGACCCCAAGAAGGGGCACGAGCTCTACAACCGCTATCTCGACGAGCTGGAATACGGCGAGGAGCTCGGCTTCGACGGGCTCTGCGTCAACGAGCACCACCAGAACGCATACGGCATCATGCCGTCCCCGATCGTGACCGCGGCGGCGCTGGCACGGCGCACCGAGCGGGCGAAGATCGCCATCGTGGGGTCGGCCTTCGGCATCCGCGAGCATCCCCTGACGCTTGCCGAAGAGCACGCGATGATCGACTGCATCTCGGGCGGCCGGCTGATCAGCGGCATGGTCCGCGGCATCGGCTGCGAGTACTACTCGATGGGCGCCAACCCCGCCTTCTCGCACGACCGCTTCCACGAGGCGCACGATCTGGTGATCCGCGCCTGGACCGAGGAAGGCCCGTTCTCCTTCGAGGGCGAGCACTACCATTTCGAGTACGTCAATCTCTGGCCGCGGCCCTATCAGGACCCGCACCCGCCGATCTGGTGCCCGTCCCAGGGCTCGACCGAGACCATCGAGTGGACCGCCCATCCCGACCGCAAGTACACCTACCTGCAGACCTACAGCCCGTTCCGCGCGGTCAAGCGCTTCATGGACGCCTATCGCGACAAGGCCCGGGAATACGGTTACGAGGCGAAACCGGACCAGCTCGGCTGGCTGGTGCCGATCTACGTCGCCGACACCGACGAGCAGGCGCGCGACGAGGCGAGACCCCATATCGAGGCCTTCGCCAACAAGTTCCTGCGCAACCCGCCGGAGATGCTCCTGCCGCCGGGCTACACCTCGATCTCCTCGCTCAAGAACGTGCGCAAGCACAAGTCGAGCCTGAGTCGCAGCCAGACCGTGGAATCGCTGATCGAGGACGAGGTGGTGGTGATCGGCAGCCCCGACACGGTGCGCGAGAAGCTGCTCGACTGCCAGCGCCGGGTCGCGCTCGGCAACGTGCTCGCGCTCTGCCAGTTCGGCACCCTGCCGGCCGACCTGACGCGGAAGAACATGGAGAAGTTCGCCGCCGAGGTGATGCCCGCGCTGCACGAATCGCATATCGAGCAGCCGGAGCTCGTCGCGGCCGAATAGCGTAATCCCCGGGCGGCGCCGGTCCGCGATGACAGCAAACGGGATCGGCGCCCCGGTTCCCCGGGCGGACGACCGGCGGCTGCTGACCGGCGGCGGGCGCTACCTCGACGACATCGCATTCGAAGGTCTCGCGCGGGGCGTGGTCCTGCGCTCGCCCCACGCGCATGCCCGGATCGCCGCCATCGACACGGCCGGGGCCGCGCGGATGCCGGGCGTGCTCGCCGTTCTCGACGGAAGGGACTGGGACGCCGACGGCCACGGCTGCCTGCCCTGCGAGGACCAAGCCACAAGGCCCGACGGCGCGCCGATGATCGACCCGCCGAGGCCCGCGCTGGTGCGGGATCGCGTCCGGTTCGTCGGCGACCCGGTCGCCTTCGTCGTCGCGGAAAACGAAGCGCGCGCCCTGGATGCCGCCGAACGCATCGCGGTCGAATACGAGCCTCTGCCGGCGGCCGTCACCATCGACGGAGCGCTCGCGGAAGGCGCACCGGCGGTCTGGCCTTTATGCCCCGACAACGTCGCGTTCGTCCACGCCGAGGGCGACGCCGGGGCGGTCGCGGCGGCGTTCGAAGGGGCCGCGCATACGGTCCGCCGGCGCTTCGCGATCGCCCGGATCACCGGGGCGATGATGGAGCCGCGCGGCAGCGTCGGGCTCTACGACCCGCGTGACGGCCGCTACACGCTGCATTCCGGGGTGCAGAACGCGCATACCCTGCGGCGCCAACTCGCGGAGAGGGTATTCGGCGTGGCGGAAAGCCGGGTCCGGGTCGTGTGCGACGATATCGGCGGCAGCTTCGGGACGCGCGGAGCGAACTATCCGGAGCTGATCCTCGTCCTCTGGGCGGCGCGCAGGGTCGGGCGTCCGGTGAAGTGGGTGTCGAGCCGGAGCGAAGGGCTGGCGACCGACGACCACGCGCGGGAGTGCATCATCGAGACCGCGCTCGCGCTCGACGAGGAGGGGCGGTTCCTCGCGCTGGACGTCTCGACGAGCGCGAATCTCGGCGCCTATCTGTCGACCCGGGGTCCCCGGCCGCCGGTCGGCAATCTCGGGACCCTGGCCGGCGTTTACCGGACGCCTGCCGCGCATGTCGCGGTGCGCGGGGTGCACACCCACACCACCTCGACCTCGCCCTATCGCGGATCGGGCGCGCCGGAGGCGGCCTTCGCGCTGGAACGGACGGTCGATATCGCCGCGCGCCGGCTCGGCATGGATCCGGCGGAGATCCGCCGCATCAATACCGTCGCGCCCGACCGGATGCCGTGGACCAATGCGCTCGGCTACGTCTATGACTGCGGAGACTTTCAGAAGAATCTAAGCCGAGTTCTTCAAGAGGCCGATTTCAAAGGATTTCCTGAACGTCGGCGTGAGACGGAAGCCCGGGGCCGGCTGCGCGGTTTCGGCTTCGCCAACACCGTCAAGAAGACCTCGACCCCGATCGTGGAGACCGCGGAAATCCGCGTCGATCCCTCGGGCGGGCTGACGCTGATGACCGGAACCATCGACCACGGCCAGGGCCATTCCACGATCTTCCGGCAGATCCTGTGCGAGAGTTTCGGCGTCGCGCCGGGCGATATCCGATTCGTCCAGGGCGATACCGATCTCGTGGTCTACGGCCGGGGCACGTTCAATTCGCGTTCGACGGCGATCGCCGGGTCGGCGATCCGCCTCGCCGCCGACAAGGCGATCGACAAGGGCAAGCGTATCGCAGCCCACCTGCTCGAAGCGGCGGAATCCGACATGGCCTATGGCGATGCCCGATTCTCGGTGGCGGGAACCGACCGCTCGGTCTCGCTCGCGGAGGTCGCGCATGCGGCGGTGGAGCCGGCGGCCTTGCCGGCCGGTCTCGAACCGGGGCTCGGCGCGCTGGCGTGGTTCGCGCCGGAATACTGGAACTGGCCGAGCTCCGCGCAGGTCTGCGAGGTTGAGATCGATCCCGAGACGGGCGTCGTCGAGATCGTGCGCTACACCGGAATTTCGGACGCCGGGCGGGTGATCAATCCGATGCTCTATGCCGGCCAGCTTCACGGCGGCATCGCCCAGGGCATCGGCCAGGCGTTGCTGGAAGAGATCCGGCTCGATCCGGAGAGCGGTCAGCTCCTAAGCGGGTCGTTCATGGATTACGCGCTGCCACGCGCCGACGACCTCAGCGCATTCGCGGTGGCGAGCGCGGGCATTCCGACCGCCTCCAACCCGATCGGCGCGAAAGGGGTGGGAGAATCGGGACCGACCGGCGCGCTTCCGGCGACGATCAACGCCATCGCCGACGCGCTGGCCTCGGGCGGGGTGGAGGACATCCCGCTGCCGGCGACCCCGGAGCGCATCTGGCGGGCGATCAACGTCCGCGGCGCGTAGACGTGGCCGCCCGCCACAACCCCGTTCTCGGCGTCCTGTGGATGTTCGGCGCCGCCGTCGCCTTTTCGGTGACCATCGCTCTGGTTCGCCATTTGTCGGCGACCTACTCGACCTTCGAGATCGTCATCTTCCGCCTCCTCTTCGGGATCGCGGTGCTGCTGCCCTGGCTGTTCCGGGTCGGCCGGGCGGGGCTCAGAACGAACAATTTGCGGATCTACGCGGCGCGCGCCGCCTTCGCTTATCTGGCGATGTTCTGCGGCTATTACTCGGTGCGGCTGATCACCATCGCCGACTCGGTGGCGCTCCAGTTCACCCTGCCGATCTTCACCCTGATCCTCGCGGTGATCCTGCTCAAGGAACGCGCCTACGCCCATCGCTGGATCGCGACGGTGCTGGGCTTCGTGGGCGTGCTGATCATCGTCCGCCCGGGCTTCGCCGAGGTGAACATCGGCGTCGCCATCGCGCTCGCCGCGGCGCTCCTGTTCGGCGTGGTCGACGTCTCGACGCGATTCCTCGCGGGCAGCGACGGCATCCGGACGATCCTGTTCTACGGCTTCGTCATGCAGCTCCCCATCGCGATCGGGCCGGCGGCGGCGACATGGGTGACGCCGACGCTGGCCGACATCCCGTGGATCGTCGCCTTCGCCATCGGGGCGCTGAGCGCGCAAATCTGCATCACCAACTCGCTCGCCGCCGCCGAGGCGAGCCTGGTCTCGCCGGTTCTCTATCTGCGCCTGCCGCTGGTGGCGCTGTTCGGTTTCGTGTTCTTCGACGAGCTGCCGAGCGTCTGGACCTGGGTCGGCGCGGCGCTGCTCTTCGCGTGCACCTATTACTGCACCTGGCGCGACGCGAAGATCGCCCGGACCGGCTCAGCCTGATCCGTCGCCGTCGAGCATCGGCGCGGGCAGAATTTCGACGACCACGTTGAGGTCGCCGGGGGGCGCGCCGCCGATGCCCGGCAGGCCCAGCCCCTCGAAGGTGAGGGTGCGGCCGGTTTCCGTTCCGGGGGCGACGATCACCTCGACCCGCGCGCCGGTGACCAGCTCGACCACCTTGCGGGTCCCCTCCTCCGCTTCCTTGATGGTGATGCCCACGGTCTCGGCGAGGTCTTCCCCTGGCAAGGCGAGAGAGGTGCTGGCGGCGCCGAACACCCGGCCGCGCCGGTTGCCCGCGATATCGCCGAACAGGTCGATCCGGCGTTCGCCGACGCCGTCGTTGAAGTCGAACACGCCGTCGGCGGCGCCCCAGGGCGGCGCTCGCGGCCCAAACCCGTCCGCGTAGCCGCGCCGCCATCCGCCGGTATCGTAATCCGCCCGGCGCTCGGGATCGCTCAACAGGTCGTAGGCTTCGGTAACCTCGCGGAACCGGTTGGCCGCCACGTTATCGTCCGGGTTGGCGTCGGGGTGGAGCTCCTTGGCGAGCGCACGATAGGCCCGCTTGATCTCGTCGAGCGTGGCCGCGGGCTCGACGCCGAGAACTTCGTAGGGGTCCCTCATGACGCCAGAATACCATGCGTTGCCGCAGCGGCGGATTGAGGTTGGATAGCAGAACCGATACCCGCTATAGTTGTGACATGAGCGCCGAAATCATCACCATGCTGGGCGGCTTCGCGACGCTGCTCGCATCCGGCGGAACGTTCGCCATGTTCATGTTCCGCCTGTTTCTGAGGCTGGAAAGCAGGGTGGACCGGCTCGAAGGCAAGGTCGACGACCTGGCTCGCGAGGTCTCGGAGATGCGCGGGGAGTTCCGCGGGCGCTTCGCCGCGCAACCGGCGGAGTGACCGCCGGGCAGAGACCCTGCGTTTACGGAAACGATCGGCGTGAAATCGGTGCCATGAAGAAGATCACCGTCGAGGAGGGCGTGGGGACACGGCGCGGGAAGGACGAGTACGACCTCGCCACGGAGCGACTCTTGTCGAGAAAGCTGCGCAAGCTGAACTGGATCGACGGACGCCCGCCCAAGCGCGATGAATTGTATGACCGACCCTGTCTTCATCGATCCTGCACGCCCAGCGAATAATCCCGGTCCTACAGCACAGATTGCCGCGCCCGCGGACGGCGGCTAGGCTTCCGGCAAGCAGGGAGGAAGCCATGGCGCCCGAAGCGGTCGATATCCTGATCAGGAACGGAACGATCCTCACGGTCGACGGCGAGCGGCGTATCGTCACCGACGGCGCGGTGGCCATTCGCGGCGACCGGATCGTCGCGGTGGGAAAGACGGCGGATCTCGATGCCGCCTACACCGCCGAGAAGACGATCGACGCCTCGCTCAAGCTGGTCATGCCGGGGCTGATCGACGGCCACGCCCATCTGATCGAGATCGCCCGCGGGCTGATCCCGGACAATCTGCGGACCAGCGACTGGCTCAAGGACTGGTGCTACCCCTATCTCGACGCGATCACCGAGGAGGACGAATACTGGTACGCCAAGTGCCTGATGGCGGAGATGATCCGGACCGGCACCACCTGCTTCGTCGAGCCCGGCTGCAAGTTCCTCGGGAGCACGCTGAAGGCGATCGAAGAGACCGGGATGCGGGCGACCACGGGAAGCTGGGTGTGGGACCATAACGGCCCGGACGGCCAGAAATGCCCCGACTACTTCCTGCCGATGACCCTCGACGAGGCGCTGGAGATCACCGAGTCGAACATCAGGTCGTGGGACCGCTCGGCCGACGGCCGCATCCGGGTGTTCGCGACCATCGAGGGGGTCGGCACCTGCTCGGACGAGCTCACCAGGGGAGCGAAGGACATCGCCGCGCAATACGGCACCTTCTCGCTGATGCACAAGGCGAGCTCGCAGGAGGAGGTGGCGAGCGAGTTGAAGGCGACCGGCCACCGTCCGGTCGAACACATGTACGAGATCGGCGCGCTCGGGCCGAACGTCTATCTCAACCACATGACGGCGGTGGAATCCTTCGAGGTCGACATGCTGGCCGAGACCGACGCCAAGGTCTGCCAGAACCCGCCGGCCGCGCTCAAGCTCGCCAAGGGGACGACCCGGATGGGCAAGTTCCTCGAGATGCGCGAGAAGGGCGTGACGGTGGCGCTCGGCTGCGACGGGGTGAACTCGGCCGACCACAAGGACATGTTCCAGGCGATGTTCCTCGCCGCCACCCTGCCCAAGGATTCGCGCCTCGACCCCGAGGTCATCACCGCCGAGGAGGTGATCGAGATGGCGACGCTCGAAGGGGCGAAGGCGACCGGCTGGGAGGACGATCTCGGCGCCATCGAACCGGGCCGGAAGGCCGACCTGATCCTGATCGACATCGACCGCCCGGAATGGGTGCCGAGCTACAACCTGGTCTACAGCCTGGTCTATTCGGCGAGCGGCGACAGCGTCGACACGGTGATGGTCGACGGCAACATCCTGATGGAAAACCGCGAGCTCGCCACCATGGACCTCGACGAGGTCCACGCCCGCTGCCGCGAGCTCGCGCCGAAGCTGATCGAACGCGCCAACGTCAAGCCGATCTCGCGCTGGCCGGTGGTGTAGGCGACTCCTCCACACCCCACCCGTCATTTCGACTGAAGCCACGCGCGGAGCGGAGAAATCTCGTACCTACGCGATGAGATACCCAGAGCGGTTCTGTTCTAGTTGGAACCGCTTCGACGGTCCTCACCGTCATGGTCGGCGAAGGCCGACCATCCACGTTTTATTTTTCATTCCAGAGACTTAAAACTCGTGGATGGTCGGCCTTCGCCGACCATGACGGTGAGAAGGCGAGGGTAACGACGCTTCTATCTGAAACGGACAGGCACTAGGACTTACGTACCTAATTTTGGCAAAGACGTGGCTAGGGCCACCCGTTTCAACAACGAAATGCTCACCCCTCTCCTAGACCGTGAAATGGATATGTCCATTTTCAACTAGATTCCGCATCTGAACGAAAAAGGCTTCTTAGCCATCCTGTTTTCTTCCCGCCGGCGTCGCGTAGCAGCTTGATAACATGACGATCATTGCGCCCGCTGTCTGCTGCATTCAGCGGCGTCCAACCCTCGTTGTCTCGGGCATTGGGATTCGCTCCGGCGTCGAGCAACGCGCGGACATTCTCGGCATAGCCATAGAAGGCCGCATGATGCAGCGGAGTTCGACCTCGATTGTCCCTGACGTTCGGGTCCACACCCTTGGCCAGAAGATCGTCAAGTCTGTGATGCCCCGCGTAGACAGCCGCGTGGTGTATTGGGGCCGATCCCAAGTCACGACTTGCGTTCATTAGCCATTACCGCTGTCGAGTTGAGTATGTAATTCCCAGATATCTTCGTTCCGCTACGCCGAGTGGGGTTCCGGTCGATATGACGATGGGGCGCCAGCGACGGGTGTCGATCATCACTTCCTCATCTTCGCCTTGTAGGCGGCGATGGCGTCCTTGAGCTCGGTGTATTCCTCGCAGCCGAACAGGCACGCCTTGTCGAGCACGGCGAGGCGCTCCTCGGCCTTGGCAAGGTCGCCCAGCACCAGATAGAGCTCTCCCAGGTACTCGTTCGCCCCGCGATGCCGAGGCTCGAGGCGAAGCGCGATCCTGTAGTGCTTCAGAGCGGCGTCGTACTGCTCGAGCTTGCGAAGGGCGTAGCCGAGATAGTTGTGGACGTCGGCGTTGTCGGGCTCCGCGGTTTCGGCCTTCTTCAGCAAGGGCAACGCCTCGGCGAATTTTTCCGCCTCGATCAGCTCCGCCGCCCTGGCGTAGTCCGGGTTGGCGGGGGCGCTCTGCGGCGGCTCGCTGGACGGCGCGGCGGCGACCGCGGCGGAGAACAGGCAGGCCGCCAGCATGGATGCAACGACTCCCAACCCGGCCGGTTTCATCGCTCCCCTCCCGTCGTCGACCCGCGCCGATGATGCGCCCGCCGCGCATTGCGTGTCACGCGGAATCGGGTCACCATCCGCCGATCGCCTCTCCAGCGGAGGACCGAGGATGACCGCGCCGCGCCGCACCGGGCTCGATATCCGGTGGACTTCAGAGGACAGCACAAGGGTGCCGTTCGAGGTGTTCAACGACCGGGCGCTCTACGACATCGAACTCGAACGCGTCTTCGGCGGCCGGCATTGGCAGTATCTCGCCCTGGAGCAGGAAATCCCGAATGAGGGCGATTACTCGACGACCTATTTCGGCGAACGCCGCGTGGTAGCCGTTCGCGGCAAGGACGGCGCGGTCCACGCGTTCGAGAACCGCTGCGCCCACCGCGGCGCCCAGGTGGTGACCCGGCTGCGCGGCAACGCCAAGCAGTTCCACTGCCCCTACCACATGTGGTGCTACGACCATGCCGGGAACCTGCTCGCGGTGCCGCAGCAGAAGGGCGTCAAGGGCAAGGGCGGCATGCCCGACGACTTCGAGGTCGCCGGGCGCGGCATGCGCAAGCTGAAGACCGCGACCCTCCGGGGGCTGGTCTTCGGCTGCTTCGCCGACGACGCCCCGCCGCTGGAAGACTATCTCGGCCCGACCGCCGTGCGGCACATCGAGCGCATCACCCGCCGGCCGATCCGCGTCCTCGGCTATTTCCGCCAGGTCGTGGAAGCGAACTGGAAGCTCTACGCGGAGAACGTGCGCGATCCCTACCACGCGCCCCTCCTGCACCTGTTCCATGTCAGCTTCGGCATCCAGACCCCGGCGATGACCGGCGGGACCTATCTCGACGCCGACGGCAAGAACAACTGCATCCATGTCGAGACCGACCCGGACGACGCCAGGGATCACGCGCTCCTGGTCGAGCAGTACAAGACCAACACCAAGTACCGCCCCGATTACGCGCTCAAGGACCCGCGCATCATCGGCACCGAGAAATCGCTCGGCGACAACACGACGACGGTGATTCTCTCGATCTTCCCCTCGCTGGTGGTCGCCCAGGTCGACAACGCCTTCCAGATCCGGCATGTCCGTCCGAAAGGGCCGGAAAAGTTCGAGATCTACTGGACCTATTTCGGCTACGAGGGCGGGACCGAGAGCGAGTACGAGGACAAGCTGAGGCTCGCCAACATGATCGGCCCGGCCGGCTATATCTCGATGGAGGATGGCGAGGCCGCCCGCCTCGTCCAGCAGGGCACGCGCACCCAGACCGGCGAGCACTCGTTCATCGAGATGGGCGGGCGCGGCCCGGTGGGCGACCGGGACACGCTCGCCCAGGAGGTCGCGATCCGCGGGTTCTGGCAGTACTACCGCAGGGTGATGGGCTTCAACGGGGCGGCCGCCAATGGCGGATGACGGCACGGTCTTCGCCATTCTCGACCTCTACAGCGACTACGCCCTCTGCCTCGACGAACGCCGTTTCGAGGACTGGCCGGAATACTTTTCCGAGTCCTGCCACTACGAGGTCCAATCCCGGGAGAACCGGGACCTCGGCCTGCCGGGCGCGATGATCTTCTGCGATTCGCGGGGCGCGGTGGAGGACCGCGTGACGGTGCTGAGGGACACCCTCACCTACCCCTATCTCCATATCCGCCATCTGATCGCCAATGTCCGCGTGCACGGCGAGCGGGAGGGGGTTTTCGAGGCCTCGGCGAGCTATCTCGTCCTGCACTCGACCGAGGAAGGCGAGACCCGGATCTACTCGACGGGCAAGTACGAAGACGAGATCGTTTTCGAGGGGGACCGCCCCCGCTTCCGCAAGAAGATCGTCATCGCCGATACCTTCGCGATCGACAACCTGCTCGCCGTGCCGCTCTGACCGGCGCGGCTCAGGCGAGCTGGTAGAAATTGATCATGTTGTTGTAGAGCAGGTTCCGCTTGACCGCCTCGCTGTGGTCGTTGGAGGCGATGAACTCCGGCAGCTCCGCGGTCAGGTCCTCCTCGGTCGGCTCGTGCGGATAGTCGGAGGCGTACAGGATCCGTTCGGAGCCCATCGCGTCGATCGCGTATTTGAGGTTGCGCTCGCCGAGCTCCATCGCCACCCAGAATTGGTCGCCCTCGCGGATATAGTCCGACGGGCGTTTGCTCAGCCGGTCTCTGGCGGCGGCGCCGAAGATCGAATCGTACTCGTAGTCCATCCGGTCCATCATGAACGGCACCCAGGTGCAGCCGCCTTCGAGGAAGGCGATGCGGAGCCCGGGATAGCGGTCGAAGACGCCCGAGAAGACGATGTCGGTGAGGTGGATCATCAGCGGGAACGGGTGTTCCAGCGTGTGCACCTTGACGAACTCGGTGAAGTGGTCGAAGCCCAGGCCCCGGCTCGGCGCGCCGTGGATGGCGAGCGGCATGTTGTGCTTTTCGGCCGCCTCGAAGATGGGCGCGAAGAAATCGTCCCCGTAGGTCTTGCCGAGGATGGTCATCGACGGCAGGACGCAGGCCGGGAAGCGCACCCGCTCGTTCTTGCAGCGAGCGATCTCGGCCGCCGCGGCCTCCGGGTTCTGCACCGCCAGCATGCCGGCGCCGTAGAACCGCTCGTCCTGGCTGGTGTAGCGCGCTTCGAGCCAGTTGTTGTAGGCGGTGGCGGTGGCGGTCGCCCACTCGACGTCGGAGATCAGCCCGCAGGCGAGGCCGGCCGTCGGGTAGAGCACCGTCCCCTCGATCCCGATCACGTCGACCATCTCGCGCCACACGTCGGCGTCGGTGTGGACGTATTTGCGCTCCGCGTCCTCGGTGCTGTTGATCACGCCGCGCGACCAGCCGTCGAGGCTCGGAAAGATCCCGTAGGTCCGCTGCATCCGGATGTTCTTGAAGCGGCCCTCGTAATGCTCGAGCAGCTCGTCGTCGTTCTCCAGCACATGCCCGTCGCCGTCGAAAACCGGAAAGGGATGTTTCGCCATGATGCGCGGTTCCTTCTTGTGACCCGGATCTAAAGCGTCGCATTCCTGCACCCCCGAGGCAAGCGGCGGCGCCGGCAAGGCAAAGGATCGCTAAGCGCGGTAGGTGACCACGCTATCGAGCTTGTCGGCCAGACGGTCCCGTTCCCGCTCCAGGTCGTACTGGCCTTGAAGGCCCATCCAGAACTCGGGTGAATTGCCGAAGAACCGGGAGAACAGCAGGGCCGTCTCGGCGGTGACCGACCGCTCGCCGTGGACGATCGCGTGCACGCGCCGGGGATCCACGCCGATCGCCCGCGCCAGGCGGGAGCGGGTGATCTCCATCGGAACGAGAAACTCGTCGTTCAGGATCTCCCCGGGGTGAATGGGAGGGAATTTTCTGCGTCGGCGTCGAGAGGATGACATGCGGATCACGGCGTCAGCGGTTGGAGGAACTCGATCACCGCGTCGTTGAACGCGTCCGGGATTTCCCACAGGAAGCCGTGGCCGCCGTTTTCGAGAACGCGGAGCTCGGCGTTGGGGATGCCGTTCAGCATCGCCTGCTGGTCGGACATGGGGTTGAGCCATTCCCCGTCGCCCATCAGCACCAGCGTCGGCGCGACGATCCGGTGCAGCATGGGGGTCGTATCGTGGTTCTCGATGGCCTCCACATGCCCCCGGTAGGCGTGGATCGGCATGGGGTCGAGGGCGAGGTCTCCGAGCCGTTCGGTGAGCGAGTCCAGGTGGTCCTCGAAGTAGCCGTGGGTGAAGGAGATCAGCGGGCCGAACGCCGCGGCGGCCTCCGGGCCGTAGGTCTCGTACAGCCATGCGGAGGCCCGCAGGCTGTAGATGTTGAGCGGGTTGGGCTTCGCGGCGGAGGCGGCGAGGATCAGGGCGGAGACCCGGTCCGGGTAGCGCGCTGCCATGTCCTGGCCGACGCGCCCGCCCATCGAGTAACCCAGCACATGCGCCCGCTCCACGCCCAGACTGTCGAGCAGTCCGATCGCGTCGTCGGAGAATTGCGGGATCGAGTATCCCTCCGACGGCGCTTCCGATTCCCCGGAGCCCCTGTGATCCACGGCGATTACACGGTATCTCTCCGCAAAGGCGGGGATCTGGTTCGCCCAGGCGTCGAGGCCGTCGCCGAATCCCATCAGCATGAGCAGCGGGTGGCCCGCCCCCCATTCGTCGTAGTTCAGCGACATCCCGTTGACGACGGCCCGTGGCATGTCAGCCCCTCCCGATATGCGGAAACACGTCCTCGACCAGGCGCCGCCCCATCTCCGCGCGGTCGGGGCCGAGGAGGAAGACGTTGATGTGCTCGATGCCGAGCGCGGCGATCCGGTTGAGCCGCTCGATCCAGATTTCGGGCGGCCCGCCGACGGTGAAGGCGTCGATCATGTCGTCCGTCACGAAATCCATCGCCGCCTTCGCCTGGTCGAAATGACCGCCGGCATACGCTGCCCGGATGTTCTCGATCCGTCCCTTCTCGACGCCCGCGATCTCGGCATATTGACGCGAGGTCTGGGGAAACCACGCGGCCATCGGACGGCAAAGCGCCCTCGCCGCCGCCTCGTCGTCCTGGAGGGAGCCGTAGACGGTGCAGCCGACATCGATGGTGCCGGGATCGCGCCCAGCCTCCGCCGCCCCTTCGCCGATCCGGTCCACCGCGTAGCGCACGCAGTCTTCGTTGACGCCCGCGAGGAACAACACGCCGTCGGCGAGTTCGCCGCCCATCCGCAGCATGCGCGGTCCGGACGCCGCGAGGTAAAGGGGAAGCGGCGCCGGGAGGTCGAAGCAGAGCCGCGCCGAATCGAGCGTGAACGTCGCGCCCTCGCGCGTCAGCGTCTCTCCCGCTTCGAGCGCGCGGATCACCTCGATCATCTCGCGGACCACCGCGACGCGCGCCATCCTGTAGCCGAGCTCCATCACCGGCCTGTCGCCGGTCGCGACCGCGATGATCCCCCGCCCTCCGGACAGCTCGTGGATGGTCGCCATGGCGTTCAGGTTGATCGCCGGGTGCCTCGTATAGGGGTGAGTGCAGTTGGGCCCGATCCGCAGCTTTTCCGAGGCCAGCGCCGCCACGGTGAGATAGCTGTAAACGTCGCGCGCGTGCAGCGAGGAATCGCACACCCACAGATACTCGCAGCCGCCATTGTCCGCGATTTCGACCAGCCGGCGGAACCGGTCCGGCGGCTCGACCGCCATCGTCGTCATTCCGAAACGCATGGCACACCTCCACCGGGGCCTGCTCTTCACTTCGTCATGGTCGGCGGAGGCCGACCATCCACGAGTTTTTATAGCGGTTGGAAAAGAAAACAAAACGTGGATGGTCGGCCTCCGCCGACCATGACGACAGAAGATCGGGGAGAGGACGCAGTACCGTCTGAAATACGGATGCAACGCGGCCCCCGGCTCCGCATAATCGGGCGAGGCGAAGGGGGAAACGGCGATGCAGACTGACTTGTTGGAACGCGTGACGACGGCGCTGGACGATGCGCTCTCGGTCGATGTCACCCGGGAGCTGGTGCGGACCGACAGCACCTGCGGCAAGGAAGCCGTCCTTGCCGCCGAGCTGGAGGAGCGCATCCGGGCGATCGGCGTCGGCAGGGTGTGGCGGGAAGAGGTCTTCGACGGGCGGTCGAACACGCTCTGGGAAGTCGACAGCGGCAGGCCCGGCCCGCATCTCCTGTTCACCGGCCATCTCGACACCAAGCCGGTCTGCGAGGGCTGGACCCGCGATCCCTTCGACGGCGCCATCGAGGACGGCCGCATGTTCGGCCACGGCGTGATGGACATGAAGGCCGGGCTCGGCTGTCAGGTCGGCGCGATCAAGACGATCCTCGATTCCGGGATCGACTTCTCCGGCAGGATCACCTTCGCGGCGGTCTGCGACCACATGGGAGACCAGACCGGCAGCATCGACCTGTTCCGCCGCCACCGCTTCGATCACTGCATCCTTGGCGAGCTGACCGGCATGGAAATCTACGTCGCTCATCGCGGGAGATACTATTTCGACATTTCGACGGTGGGCCTGTCGGCGCATACCTGCCACAAGGACCTCGCGGTCAACGCCATCGAGAAGATGCTGCCGGTGGCGAACGAGATTTCGAAGCTCCGCCACTTTCCCGACATCGGCGATGAAATGAAGGCGCTCGTGGGACCGGAGCTGCATATCGCGGTCGGGCGGATTTTCGGCGGCTTGTTCCCGGGCGGGCCCTCGATGATCCCCGACCGCTGCACGATCCGGGTCGACACGAGGCCGCAGCCGGGCGTCCCTCTGGAAGAGGTCAGGACGCTGATCGAAGGGGCAATCGAGCGCGCCAGGGAACGCGATCCGGAAATCCGGGTGGAGCTCGAAGTCGCCGACGAGAAGAATTCCTTCATGGTGCCGACCGATGCGCCGGTGGTCCGCTGTCTCGCCTCGGCGTGGGCGACGGTGATGGGGAGGGCGCCCGTCTTCGTCGGCGGTTCCTGGCTCGGCGACACCGCGAGCTTCGGCGACCTCTGCGAGACGGTGATCTTCGGCCCCGGCGGCGAGCCGGTCTATCAGCCGGACGAGTCGCTGGCTCTCGCCGACATCGGGACGGCGACCAAGATCAACGCGCTCGCCGCGCTCAACCTGCTGGGCGACACGCGGGACGCGGCATGACCTTCGCCGAGCTGTCGACCCGCCGCTATCGCGGCTTGACGGCGAGGCAGGCCGCGGGGCTGGTCGCGAAACGCGAGATTTCCCCGGTGCATCTGGTCGAGCACGCCCTCGCCCGGGCCAGGGAGGACGAGCCCCGCATCAACGCCTATGTGCGGTTCCTCGAGGAGGACGCGCTGCGCGCCGCGGCCGAGCGCGAAGCGGAAGCCCGCGCCGGACGGCTGAGAGGGAAGCTGCATGGCGTGCCGATCGCCGTGAAAGACAATTTCTATCTGGCCGGGCATCCGGTCACGCGCGGCTCACGCACGGCGACGGACGCGCCGGTCACCGAGACCGCGCCGATGATCGAGCGGATTCTCGCCGCCGGGGCGGTGATCGTCGGCAAGACCGCCATGCCGGAATTCGGCTGGAAGGGAACCGGCAGCTCGCCGCTGACCGGGATCACGCGCAATCCGTGGAACCCGGCGCGAAACCCCGGCGGGTCCAGCTCGGGCTCGGCGGCAACCGTCGCTTCGGGCGCGGTGCCCGTCGCGCTCGGGTCCGATGCCGGAGGGTCGATACGCATCCCCGCCGCGTTCTGCGGCGTCGTCGGCATCAAGCCGACGCTCGGGCGGATCCCGGTCTGGCCCGGCACCGTGACCGAGTCGCTCTCCCATGTCGGTCCCCTCGCCCGCTCCGTGGAAGACGCCGCGCTCGTGGTTACCGCGGCGGCGGGGCCCCACCCGCGCGATCCGTTGTCCTACGGCGCTTCGGGCGCGAACCTCCGGGACGCGCTTGCCCGGCTTCGAGCGGGAACGCTGAGAATCGCGGTTGTGGCCGAACCCTTCGACGTCGCGCCGGAGAGGGGGGTCGCCACGGTCTTCGCGGATGCGATCGGCCGCCTCCGGGAGAACTTGCCGGCCGCTTGGACGGACGCCGACCTCGATATCCCGTTGCCGCGGGAAATTTTCGAAACGCTGTGGGTGACGGGCCGAGGCTTCGGGTTCGCCGGGGTCATCGCAGCGCGCGGCGAAGAGATGGATCCGGGGCTGGTGCGGTGTGGAACGCTGGCGCGGGGCTATTCGCTCGGCGACTTCCTTCGCGCGATGGACGACCGGCGCAAGCTGAACGGGCAGCTCGCCGCGGCGCTGGAAACCTGGGACGTGCTGGTCACGCCGACGATGCCGTTGACGGCCTTCGCCGTCGAGGACGAGGTGCCACCGGGCGGCGAGAACGATGCGCCGCTCCCCTGGGTAACGTGGACGCCCTACACCTACCCCTTCAACCTGTCGGGACAGCCGGCGGTCTCGATCCCCTGCGGTCACGACGAGTCCGGGCTTCCGGTCGGGCTCCAGGCGGTCGCGAAGTGGGGCGCCGACCGGCTCGCCATCGCGGTTGCGCGGCGTCTGGAGCGGGTTCTGGGCCGGGCGCGACCGGCCCCGGTCAATGCGCCATGAAGACGGGGATCTCCGCGCGGGTCAGCACGTGCTGGGTGACCCCGCCCAGGATAAGCTGACGCAAGCGGTTGCGCGAAAACGCGCCCATCACCAGCAGATCCGCCCCGATGGCGCTCGCCTCGGCCAGCAGCACTTCGCCGATGGAGCGGTAGTCGGGCGACAAGTCCCTGATCTCTGCCTCGATACCGTGCCAGGCCAGGTTCTCGCTGATCGCCTCGGCGGGCGGTCCCTGCTTCGCCCCGGTGGTGACCGAGAGCAGGCGGACTTTCTTCGACCGTTCGAGCAACAGCGCCTTCGCGGCGTGAAACGCCCGCGCGGCGGGGCCGCTCCGGTTCCAGCCGACCAGCACCGTCTCGCCGATGTGCTCGGGCGGGGTGGGCGGCGTTACCAGCACCGGCCGGCCGGTCGAGAAGATGGCCGACTCCACACTCAGGAGGTCCAGGTTGGAGGCCCCGCCCAGCGGGCGTCCGACGACGATCATGTCGTAGGCGCCGCCGCGCCGCGCGACCACGTCCGGGCCGAATTCGTCGATGGCCTCCCAGCTTACCGAGGGATGGTCGGAGTGACCGGCCCGGGTGCGGACCTCGAACCCGTTCTCCTCGACGAAAGCATCGAAACGCGCGCGCGAGGCGGCCTCGATCTCGTTGGCGCGTTCGATATGCTCCGCTTCCAGATCGTGGCTCACATAGGCGTGGATGCCTTCGTAGCCCATCGCCGCGATCGCGCGCGGCCTTTCGCGGACATGGGTGACCGCGACATGGGCGGAAAAATCCCTGGCGATCGTGCCCGCCGCGTGGAGCACGGAGTCGTCGGTCTCCGGCTCGATCAGCAGCGCGAGAATGGACCGTGTCGTCATCGCACCTCCCTGCCGAAAACGGTAGCGTCGCGCCGTTCTGTTTTCAATATATGTCCCCGCCGCCGAAATTCGAGGCGGCGGAGGTCTCCGCGTTATGCATGGCAGCTCCCAGGTTGACGCCCCTCCGACTCGCGCGCCGACGGCGAAGGAGACGGTGCGCCCCTTCGTCGACCGTGGATCAACCGGCCGTCGCTTTGACCCGACGCCGCGCTCCGATAAGTTTTCGCCGACGCGACGAAGGGGCGCGGGAACCCCGAAGGAGAAGCCATGGCTGAGTACAGCTACGAATGCGTGAAGGTCGAGATTCGCGACGGCATCGGCTGGGCGATCATGAACCGCCCGGAAAAGCGCAACGCGATGAGTCCGCAGCTCCACTACGACATGGACGACGCGCTGGGCCGGCTGGAGACCGACCCGGACGCGCGCGTGGTCGTGGTCACCGGCGCGGGCGGCAATTTCAGCGCCGGACAGGATCTCAAGAAGTTCTTCCGCGAGCTCGAGGACGACCCGTTCGAGCGCAAGAAGGCGCAACGCTGCGCCAATAGCTGGCGCTGGCAGCGGCTCTACAACTTCGACAAGCCGACCATTGCGATGATCCACGGCTACTGCGTGGGCGGCGCGTTCATGCAGCTTCTCGCGACCGATTTCGCGATCGCGGCGAAGAGCGCGACCTTCTCGCTGTCCGAGGTCAACTGGGGCATCCTGCCGGGCGCGCTGGTCGCCAAGGCGATATCGGACGCGGTGCTGCCGCGGCACGCGCTCTACTATGCCTGCCTGGGCGATCCGTTCGACGGCGACGAGGCGGCGCGCATCGGCATGGTCAATTTCGCCGTCCCGGACGACGACCTGGAGGCGGAGACCGTCAAGCTCGCCGAAAAGCTGATGAAGAAGAGCCCGGCGGTGCTGCGCGCGACCAAGCAGGCGGTCCGCCAGGTCCGCACGATGGATTTCGACCAGGCCTACGACTACCTCGCCGCCAAGGGCCAGTCGATCAAGGCCGACGACGCGGAGGATTCCTACAACACGGGGATGCGCCAGTTCCTCGACGAGAAGAGCTACAAGCCGACATTCGAACCGTTCAAGCTCGGTACGCTCTTGTCGGACCAACGGGATTAGAATGTATCCGTTTTACCTGGAACCGTTCCCGCCGCGCCTTGGCCCCTGCCCTACCCCGTCATGCCCGGAACAAGTCCGGGCCTGACGGGGAGGCGGTTCAATCTGAATCGGACAGGCTCTAGACGGCAGGATTTATTCGGACTCCACCGTATTCCTCAGCACCCCGACCTTTTCGACCTCCACCTCGATCTCCTGACCGGCGCGGAGCCAGCGCGGTTCGTCTTCCGAAACGGCCGACCCGCCGGGGCTGCCGGTGGCGATCATGTCGCCGGGCTCGAACCAAGTGAAACGCGATATGTGGGCGATCAGGAACGGCACCTTGAAGATCGTCATCGCCGTCGAGCCGTCCTGGCGGAGCTCGCCGTCCACCCGCGTCCTGATCCTGAGGTCGTCGATATTCGCCACCTCGTCCGTGGTGACCATCCAGGGGCCGATCGCGCCCGAGCGGTAGAAGTTCTTGCCGGGGCAGTTCTGGGTCCCGCGGTGCTGCCATTCGCGCACCGAGCCCTCGTTCATCGCGGTGTAGCCGACGACGTGCTCCATCGCCCGGTCCTCGGGGATGTGCCGGCCCGCCTTGCCGATGACGACGCAGAGCTCGCCCTCGAAATCGAGCTCGTTGGAGACGCGGGGTTTCAGGATCGGCTCGCCATGCGGAGCGAAGCTCGACGGGAAGCGCGGGAAGACGCTCGGCCATTCGGGGCCGCCATCGGCGAGCACCTCGTGATAACCGCGATAGTTCCGGCCGATGCAGAGGATTTTCTCCGGCGCGGTGATCGGGAACATGAACTCGATTTCGTCGAGCCCGAAATCGGCATCCGCGCCCGCCTCGGCCTCGATCCGCGAGAGAGCGAGACCCGCGATCGCGCTTTGCAGCGTCGGGAATTCCGTGCCGATTCTGCGGCCGAGATCGACGATGCCCCCATCCCTCGCCACGCCATAGCCTTCCCTGCCCCGGCGGCGATAGCTGATCAGCTTCATCTCCGGCCTCCTTCCCTGCTCCCGCGAACGCGTCCGCCCGCATCCATACAGGATACCATCGCCCGAAAACTCGGGGCGGCGGCAGTAAACCCAATAGGTACGCGCCTATTCGGACTCTGCCTCTTCGGCACGCGGATCGAAGGCGAAGGCGTTCGGCGACGTCCGGACCATCGGCACGTAGTTCTCGCGGTCTTCGGGGGCGGGGGCGTCGCGCTGCCTCATCCGCCATACCGTCCACAAGGCCACCGCGGCATGCACCGCGCAGGTGAACAGGAACAGGTATCGCGGTCCCAGCGCTTCCATCAGCGTCGAGGCGAGCAGCGGGCCCGAGATGGCTCCAATCCCGAAAATCACCAGCAATCCCGCGCTGATCTCCACGAAATCCGCGGGCTCGGCATGGTCGTTGGCATGGGCGACGGAGAATCCGTAGACCGAGAACGCCGCCGCCCCGAACAGGAAATAGGCCGCATACGCGGCCGCGAGGGGCAGAGCGGTTCCGAGCAGCAGCATCAGCCCGGCGCAGGCGGCGATCGCGCACAGAACGGCGATCAGCCAGCGCCTGTCGGGCAGGCGGTCCGAAAGACGGCCCAGCGGATACTGAACGAAGGCCCCGCCCACGATGGCGATGCTGAGGAAGGCGGCGATGCCGGCAAGGGACAGATCCAGGCTGCTGGCGTAGAGCGGCGCCAGGCTCCAGACCGCGCCGTTGGCCATGCCGTTGGTCAGGCAGCCGACCACCGCGACCTGCGAATTCCGCCACAGCTTGCGCAGATCCGGGCGTGCCTTGACCGGCAAAGGCGGCGCGGGCGCGCGGCTCAGGCAGACCGGGATGACGGCGATCGCGAACAGGATCGTCGCGACGGAAAACAGCGCCGAACCGCCCGGCGAGTCGATCAGGATCAGGTACTGGCCCGCGGTGACGGAGGCCAGGTGGACGGCGATGTAGGCCGAGAACACCCTGCCCCGGTTGTGCCTCGTCGAGGCGCCGTTCAACCAGCTCTCGATCACCATGTAGAGGCCCGAAACGCACAGCCCGAGTATCGCGCGGAAAACGATCCAGGCCGCCGGGGTCAATGCCAGCGTGTGCAGCAGCGGAACGATGGCGCCGAGAGCCGCGACCGCGGCGTAGACGCGGATATGGCCGACGCGGGCGACCAGCGGCGGCACCAGATAGCAACCCAGCACGAAGCCCGTGAAATACGCCGCGCCGATGGCCCCGATCCATGCGGCGCCGAAGCCCTCCAGCTCCGCGCGCAACGGCACCAGGGTCAGGAACAGGCCGTTGGCCAGCATCAACAGCGCCACGCCGGCCAGCAGGGCGGCGATGGGAGCGAGCATGGACCTGGGCTCGGCGAGCAATGCGGCTATTCGCGCCACGGGATGCGACCTCCCGGAAGGTTCGCGCGACGACCGCGCGGCGCAGCGATATGGGGACGATCCGCTGTTCCCGCAAGCGATTTCTCATGCGCGACCCGCGCGGCGCTTCGCCGCAGTCGATGAAGTCCGGTCTGCCGTTTCAGCCCCCGCCGTCCCCGGCGCGCCGAACGCCGTCACGCGGCGGCAGAGCGCGATCAGCCCGCCGTCCCGGATCCCGAGCGCTTCGAGGCGGGCGATCGTCTCCGTCAGATAGGCCGCGTTGGTTCCGCGTTCCCCGCGGCAGGTGGCGATACGGCGGATTTCGTCCTCGCGGGCGAGGCCGCGGGCGTAATAGGGCGTGGTGCGGTCGACCACCAGCGTATAGCCCCGCAGGCGGCCCTCGGCGGTCTCCAGGTTCATCGTGCGCAGCAGGTAAATGTCCTCGGCCAGTTCGCGCCGGTCGAGATAACGCGACGCCGCCTCCCGCTGGCGTGCCGCGATCCTGTAGGCGAGCCCGCGGCAGGACCCGCCGGCGTCGAGTCCCAGCACCAGCCCCGGCCGCTCGGGCGTTCCCCGATAGACGGTGGAATCGACGCAGAATTTTCGGTGGTAGCCCCGGAGGAGCGCCCTGCGGGTTTCCTCGAACGCGAAGCCGGGATCCCACATCAGCGAGCCGTAGGCGAAAAACCAGACATCGCCCGGCCGGTCGAACACGATCTTCGCCGTCATCTGGAGGCCAGCGCGAACCCGGTGACCGCCACCGCCATCCCGATCAGGGATACCGGACCCAGGATCTCGTCGAAAATGAGATATCCCATCGCGGCGGTAATCGCCGGGGTCAGGTAGAACAGGCTCGCCACACGCGAGGCCTCGCCCAGCCGAAGCAGATAGAACAAGAGGTTATAGGCCCCGATGGTGAGGACGAAGACCAGCCAGAACAGCGAAAACACGAACTCGCCGGTCCAGTCGATGACCCGCGTCTCCAGCGTCAGCACCAGCCCGAGTGTGAGCACCGCGTTGACCCCCAGCTGCAGCGCGGTGCCGGAGCGCAGGTCCATGTCGGCGCAGTAGCGCTTCTGGTAGACCGTTCCGATCGTCAGCGCGAGCACGCTGGTCACGCCGAGGGCCATGCCGAACAACGTGCCCTCGGCGAGATCGATCTTGCGCCAGACCACCATGACCACCCCGACGAAACCGAGCGCGAAGCCGATCCACTGGATGGCGCTCACCCGCTCGCCGAGCGCGCGCCCGACGATCGTCGCGGTCAGCAGAGGCTGGAGGCCGACGATGAGCGCGAGCGTGCCGATCGCCACCCCCTCGTCGACGGCGACGAATACCGACCAGAGATAGCCGCCGTGGAGCAGCAGCCCGGCCACGATCACATGGCCCGCCTCCGCCGCGCTCGTCGGCCAGGGCGCGCGGACGGCGGCGGCGACCGCGACCAGGAACAGCGTCCCCAACGCGAAACGGAGCGCGAGGAAGGTCAACGGCTCGACATAGGGCATGCCGTACTTGGTGAAGACGTTTCCCGTGCTCCACGCCACCGCCAATATCAGCGGTGCGGCGGCGAGAAACAGCGCATGCGCGGAACGGCCGCCCGTCATGCGCCTTTTCTTCCGCGCCGCGTCACGAGAAAGACGCCGAAGCCGGAAATCGCAAACCCGGCGAGCGCGGCCGGCCCGAACGACTCGCCGAAGCTGAGGTAGCCGAGCACGACCGTCGTCGGCGGGGTCAGGTAGAACAGGCTCGACACGCGGGCCGCTTCGCCGCGCCTGAGCAGGATGTAGTAGAGGTTGGAGGCGGCGACCGAGAGGACCACCACCAGCCATATCAGGACAAAGCCCAACTCGAGGCTGGGCGTCACCCTGTTGCTTTCGATCAGGAGCGCGAGAATCCCGGTGGTCACGAATGCCGTGCCGTGCTGGATGATCATCCCCGTCTTCAGGTCCATCGTGTCGCAGTAGCGCTTCTGGTAGAGCGAGGCGGCGGTGATCAGCACGGGGGTAAGGCCGGCGAGCGCGTAGCCGAGCGCCGAACCGGCGGAAACGCCCACCCGGTCGCCGAGCACGCAGGCGAGGCCCGCGAAACCGAGCACGAATCCCACCCACTGGATGGCGGACACGCGCTCGCCCAGCGCCCGGCCCACCACGACGGCGGTGAGCAGCGGCTGCATCCCGGCCATCAGGGCCAGCATTCCCTGGGCCACCCCCTCGCCGAGGGCGAGGAAGATGCAGGACAGATAGGCGGAGTGGAGCAGGAATCCGGCGACCGCGATGTGGCCGGCCTCGCGCCAGGTGGACGGCCAGGCAGCCGCGAGGAAGGGAAGCGCCGCGCCGACCGCGATCACGTTGAGCGCCGAGCGTATCGCGAGCAGGGTCAGGGGTTCGGTGAACTCGATCCCCAGCCGGGTGACCGGAAATCCCGACGCCCAGCACAGCACGAACACGCCGGGCGTTACGGTTACCCAGAGCGGCGTGGACCTGCCGGTGGCGGTCATCGACCGGGGCGGCCGGGGAGACTTCCCATCGGAGCACAATAGCGCCCGGGCCGCCTTCGCTCGACCGCCGCGGGGGAGCCGCATATAAGTCCCGGTCGGGGAGCGCCGATGGCGAAGAAGGCAGCGTACGGGGCGGCGGCACTGATCGGCTTGGCCGCGATCGTCTACAGCGCGATCTGGTGGATATCCGCCGACAGGCTGCGCGGGGAGCTGGACGGTCGGGCGGCGGATATGCGCGCCAACGGCTGGTCCGTCTCGTACGAGCGCGTGCGGATCGACGGCTATCCCGTATCGGTCACCGCAACCGTCGACGCGCCGTCGGTTGCGGCGCCCCGGTCGGCGGGCGGCTGGAGTTGGAGGGGCCCTCGGGTCACCGCGACGATGCGGCCCTGGAATCCCGACCGGATCGTGCTGGATGGCGCCGGCATCCACCGTCTTCGAGTGACCGGCAAGGATCCGGCATCGATGCGCGTCACGGCGGGCTCGACGTTCGGCCTCGTCCTGTTCCTGGCCGAAGCCCAGGCGACGAAGATCGTCCTGAAGCTGGAAGATGTCGCGATCGATGGGACCGTGGAACCTCTGCCGAGGAAGATCGAGGCCGCCGAAGCGACGATCTCCCTGCCGGAGCATCCAGGCCGCGCGGATTTGGGACGGGGCCCCGAGCCGCCGGGCCCCACCATCGCGCTCCGCCTCGTCGGGATCGATTTTTCGGACGCTGAGGCGACCGGGCGCGGCCTCGGGATCGAAGAGGCGTCGTTGACGGCCAAGCTGATCGGACCGACCCCGCGGGAAACGACCGCGAGGGCGCTCGCGGTATGGCGTGACGGCGGCGGCACGCTGGAGATCGCCGATGCCTCCCTGCGCTCGCAAGGGACAACCGCCAAAGGTTCCGGCACCGTCGCGCTCGATCGCGATCTCCAGCCGCTCGCCGCGCTGTCCATCCGGATCGAAGGGTACGGCAAGCTGCTCCGCACGCTCGTCGCCCAGGGGTGGATGAAAAAAGGCGACGCCGGCGCGATCCGGCTGGGTCTCGATCTCGTCGCGCGCGCCAGCTCGGGCCGGAAGGGCACGATCGCGATGCCGCTCACGATCCAGGACCGGCGCCTCTCTTTCGGCCCGATCTCGGTCACGCAGCTGCCGCGGATCGATTGGGGCGGCTGAGCTTCAGCCCTCGTCGTCCGGTTGCGGGGGAATGTGCTGCTGCGCCGCGACGACGCCGCGCCGGATGTCGCGGGTCCGCGTGAAGAGCAGTTCGAGCGCTTCCCCGTCGCCCAGCCGCACCGCGCGTTGAAGCGCGGTCAGGTCCTCGGTGAACCGGCCAAGCATCTCCAGCACGGCCTCGCGATTGTTGAGAAAGACATCGCGCCACATCACCGGGTCCGAACCCGCGATCCGGGTAAAGTCGCGGAAACCGGCAGCGGAATACTTGATCACCTCGGACTTCAGGTGGTCCTCCAGATCGGTCGCCGTTCCGACGATCGTGTAGGCGATCAGATGCGGGATATGCGAGGTGATCGCCAGGACATGGTCGTGGTGCGCCGCATCCATCCGGGCGATCATGCTGCCGGCCCGGCGCCACAGCTCGGCCACCCGCTCGATGGCCGTCTCGTCGGTCCCCGGCGGCGGCGTGATCAGGAACCAGCGCCCTTCGAACAGCGTGTCGAAGCCCGCATCCGGGCCGGTGTTCTCGGTGCCGGCGATCGGGTGGCCCGGGACGAAGTGAACCCCGTCCGGCAAGTGCGGTATCACCGATTCGAGCACGGCGCCCTTGACCGAACCCACGTCCGAGAGGATGGCGCCCGGCGACAGGCTGGGCGCGATGGCGCGCGCGATCGCGGCGTAGCTCCCCAGCGGTGTGCAGATAATCGTCAGATCGGCGCCGGCCGCCGCCTCGGCGGGGTCGTGCGTCGTCGAATCGACGATCCCCAGCCGCTCGGCCGCCGCGAGCGTCTCGGCGCGGCGCGCGCAGGCGACGACATGGCCGGCAAGGCCGTCGCGCTTGACCACCCGGGCCAGAGAGGAGCCGATCAGCCCGATACCGATCAGGGCGATCCGTTGAAACAGGACCTCGCTCGACATGAATCAGCCCGCGAACGCCTCGATCGCCTCGACGAGGATTCGCATCTCGTCTTCCAGCCCGACGGTGATCCGCAGATGGTTGGGAAGGCGGTTGCCGGCGACGGCGCGCGGTATCAGCCCGTATCGTGCCAGATGGGCCAGCGCGGCGTCGGCGTTCCGCCCTTCCTGATCGGGGAACTCGACGAGCACGAAATTGCCGACGCTCGGCGTGACCGGAAAACCGGCGGCCGAGATCCGCTCGGATATCCAGGGCAGCCAGGCCGCGTTGTGATCGCGCGAGCGGGCGAGAAAATCCGTGTCGTTGACCGCGGCGATCCCCGCCGCCTGCGCCGGCGCGTTGATGTTGAAGGGAGAGCGGATGCGATGGAGCACATCGGCGATGGCCTCGGGACAGTAGGCCCAGCCGAGCCGGACGCCGCCAAGCCCGTAGATCTTGGAGAAGGTCCGCGTCATCACCGTGTTTTCACCGCGATCGACCAGCGATTCGCCGGCGGCGTAGTCGTTGCGCGTCACGTACTCGGCATAGGCGGAATCGATCACCAGCACCACGTCGTCCGGCAGGCCCGCCCGCAGGCGCGCAAGACCGTCTTCCGGGATGTAAGTGCCGGTCGGGTTGTTCGGGTTGGCGATGAAGACGATACGGGTTTTCGGCGTGACCGCGTCCAGCAGGGCATCGACATCGGCGGTGAGGTCGGTTTCCGGCACCTCGACCATCTCGGCGCCCACGCTCAGCCCGGCGAGCCGGTACATGACGAACGCGTGGGCATGGGTCAGAACCTGATCGCCCGGTCCGGCATAGCCGCGCACGAGCAGGGTAATCAACTCGTCCGACCCGGCGCCGCAGACGATGCGCGCCGGGTCCAGCCCGTGCACCCGCCCGATCGCCTCGCGCAGCGCCATCGCGCCGCCGTCCGGATAGCGGTGAATGTCGGCGGCGGTCTCGGCGAGGGCGCGCATCGCCGCCGGGCTGGGCCCCAGCGCGCCCTCGTTCGACGACAGCTTGATCACGCGCTCCCGGCCCGGGATCGCCGAGTCTCCGGGAACGTAAGGCGCGATTTGGAGGATGCCCGGCCGGGGAATGGGTCCGCTCACGGTTCTCCGCCGCCCTTTCTGACTTCGATATCCTCGCGGGCAAACGGTTCCGCGTAGGCGCCCAATACCTGGACGAGCGCCGGTTCCTCGCCGCCGATGTCTTCGGCGATGCCGCCGACCCGATCGTCGTCGGACCCGAAGAAGCCGTCGACCTCTACCAGGAAAAGGGTGACGTCGCGGCTCACATCGTCCTGATGCGTGAGCGTCGTTCTCGGCTCCAGCCCGTGCGACTGGAAGGCGGCCAGGATGCGACCCCGGCTGATCCCGGTCTCCGCGGTGACGACAACGACGGTTCGATCCCGCCCCGAGGGCTGGGGCGGTTGCATCGCGATCATCAGGGAATCGTGGGACGGGCTGGAATGCCGCCTGGTCGGCACGAAGGGCAGGCGGGCGACGATGGACGGTCCCTGTCCGCCCTGCGGACCCTTCCCGTCGCGCACAAGTCGCGGCCACCACGGCGCATCGTCCCCCTCGGCGGGGAACGGCAGGATACCCGCCGAGGCGTTGCCCTGGGTCACCGCGTTGAACACACCGGCGACGGTGCGGTGTATCGAATACGGCGCGGCGGCGCCGAAATGCATCTCCGCGACTTCCTGGCGGGCGTCTTCTTCGGCGGCATAGACGGCGACCAGGAATTTTTCCTGAAGTCCGAGGCTTGCCGAAATGATCTGCCGCCAGATCAGGATCAACGGAACGAGCGGGAACTCGCCCTGGTGGCGGTCCACCAGCCGGCGCAGGATATCCGCCTCGCGGCCGGGCCGGTAGGCCGACCCGCCGGATCCGGACTTGGGTTCCGCCACGGACCGCGCCAGCGCCGCCCGTTCCATCAACAGATCGTGCAGCTGGTCGTCGATGGAATCGATGCGCTTCCGGATTTCCGCAAGCGACTTCTCGGAACGATCCATTACGGCCCCGATGCTAACCCGGCATACCCCTGTCGGCGCCCGGCATTCGCCGAACGCTCTTGTCCTATGCCGGTTGCGACTTATAACCACCGCTCGCATTGGTTACAATCGGCGGTGCCGCCGGGCGACGAGGCGCGGGGATCGCATTGCGGCGATAGCCGGATTTTCGGGGAACTTTCAACCGGTCGAAGGTTATGCAGACCGTACCGCTCAATCGCCGGACGTCGCTCATGCAGGCGGATATTCCGGGTAATCATGTCCGCCTCGCGGAGGAGAAACCGCTACGCCTGGATTGCGGCGTCGAGGTCGGGCCGGTCAACGTCGCCTATCGCACCTATGGCACGCTGAATGCCGAACGCTCCAACGCGATCCTGGTCTGCCATGCGCTGACGGGCGATCAATTCGTCGCCGAGACCCACCCGGTCACCGGCAAGCCCGGCTGGTGGGACCTCCTCGTCGGACCCGGCAAGGTTCTCGATACCGAGCGGTATTTCATCGTCTGTCCCAACGTGTTGGGCGGGTGCATGGGCACAACCGGGCCGATGGACCTCAATCCCGAGACCGGCGAGCCCTACGGCATCGACTTCCCGGTGATCACCATCAGCGACATGGTGAATGTCCAGGCGTTGCTGCTGGACCGTCTGGGAATCGAACAGCTGTTCTGCGTGATCGGCGGCTCGATGGGCGGCATGCAGGTGCTCGAATGGGCGGTGCGCTATCCCGAACGGGTCTTCGCGGCGGTCCCGATCGCCGCCGCGGCCCGCCATTCGTCGCAGAACATCGCGTTCAACGAGGTCGGCCGCCAGGCGATCATGGCGGACCCCGACTGGTGCCACGGAGATTATCTGCGCCAGGGCAAGGTGCCGACCGGCGGACTCGCGGTCGCGCGGATGGCGGCGCATATCACCTATCTCTCCGATTCGGCGTTGCACCGGAAGTTCGGCCGCCGGCTGCAGGGCCGCGACGCCCTCAGCTTCGGGTTCGACGCGGACTTCCAGGTGGAGAGCTATCTGCGCCACCAGGGAAGCAGCTTCGTCGAGCGTTTCGACGCCAATTCCTATCTCTACATCACCCGCGCGATGGACTATTTCGACATCGCTTCGGAGCACGAGGGCGTGCTCGCCCGGGCGTTCGCGCGCACGCCCGTCAGGTTCTGCCTGTTCTCGTTCACCAGCGACTGGCTGTTCCCGACCAACGAGAGCCGGGAGGTGGTGAGAGCGCTCAACGCGGTCGCCGCCAATGTCAGCTTCGTCGAGGTGGAGACCGACAAGGGGCACGACGCCTTTCTGCTCGACGAACCGGAATTCGCCACCACGCTCCGGGGCTTTCTCGACGGGGCGGGGAAGCATCGGGGCCTCGCGGCGCCATGAACGGTGAGGCGTCGCCGACCGGCGCCCCCGCACCGGCGATCCGCCGCGACCTCCAAATCATCGCGGACATGATCGAACCGGGCTCGCGCGTGCTCGATATCGGCTGCGGCGACGGCGCCCTCCTCTACTATCTGGTCAATTTCAAGAACGTGGATGCGCGCGGCATCGAGCTCAGCCAGAACGGGGTGAATGCCTGCGTGAGCCAAGGCCTCTCAGTGATTCAGGGCGACGCCGACACGGATCTCGCGGACTATCCGCCCGGCGCGTTCGACTACGCGGTGCTGAGCCAGACCCTCCAGGCCACAAGGGCGCCGCGCGATCTTCTCGGCCAGCTTTTGCGCATCGCAGTGCGCGTCGTCGTATCGTTCACCAATTTCGGCCAGCTCGGCATTCGCTGGCGGCTGGTCTGGGAAGGACGAATGCCGGTGATCGGCGGCGCCGCCGAGAGATGGTACGACACCGAGAACATCCACCTCTGCACCATCCGGGACTTCCAGGAGCTGTGCCAGGACCTCGACGTCGTGATGGAACGCGCGGTCTCGCTCGACCGCAGCGGGCGGGTCAGCGCGATCGGCAGGATCGGCCCCTTCGCCAATCTAAGGAGCCGGGAGGGAATTTTTCTGCTGCGCCGCCAGGACGCGCCTGCGTCCTGACGCGGCCACCGGCGTGGCGGCGTAGATCAGCTTGGTCGCCTCGGCGATGAGCACGCCGCCCAGGCGGGGAAACCAGCGGCCCCCGATGCGCTCCCACGCCGGCGCCGCGGCGTGGAGAACCCGGCGTCGGCTCGGCGGCACGAACAGGCCGTAGCGCGCCGCGACGGGGTTGAACATGGCGTCCCGCAACAGTCTGGAGAGCTGCGACTGGGTGTAGGGATGTCCGTGTCCGAACGGTGTGCGGTCGAGCCGCGCCCATATGCCCGTCCGGTTGGGCGCGACCACGATCAGCCTGGCGCCGTCCGCCATCACCCGCCAGACCTCGCGCAGCATGGGCCTCAACTGCTCCGCCGATTCGAGCGCGTGGACGAGGATCACCCGGTCCATCGAGAGGTCGGGCAGCGGCAATTCCGCCTCGTCGGCGAGCGCCGCCAGATTGGCGCCCTCCCCCGGCCACCGGATCACGCCCTGGCGCGCGGGCATCACGGCGAGAACCCGCTCCGCCTCGCTACGGAACTGGCCCAGATAGGGGATGGGATACCCGATCCCCAGCACGTTCATGCCGGTCACGTCTTGCCAATACGCACGGACGTGCTCGCGGATCATGCGGTGCGCGGTGCCGCCGATGCGGGACCGGTAGAAATTCCTCAACTCGACCACGTCGGACCACATCGTGTCAGCCTAGAGTGGTTCTGTTTTGGTTGGAACCGCTTCATCCATCCTCCCCCGTCATGGTCGGCGAAGGCCGACCATCCACGATTTGTTTTTGTTTCCAGCGACTTAAAAACTCGTGGATGGTCGGCCTTCGCCGACCATGACGGTGAGGAGACAGGGGTAACGAGCAGGCTCCGACACGGATGGAACGGCGCGGCCCTTCTTGCTAGTTTGCGCCCGCCGAACGGTGACGATTGCGGGAGAAAATGCGGCGATGTCGACGCTCGAAATCCATCAGATACCGACGCGGGTGGACAACTACGTCTACCTCGTGCGCGAATCCTCGAGCGGCCAGGCCGCCGTCGTCGACCCTTCGGACGCCCCGCCGGTGTTCGAGGCGCTGGACACGCTCGGCTGGAACCTGACGCATGTGCTGGCGACCCACCACCACAACGATCACATCGGCGGCGTGCCGGAGATCAAGGAGCGCACCGGCTGCACCGTCGTCGGCCCGCGCGCCGACCGCGACCGGATTCCCGGCATCGACATCGAGGTGGGCGACGGCGACACCTACATGCTCTACGAGGCGGAGGCGGCGGTGTTCGACGTGCCGGGGCATACGCGGGGGCACATCGCCTACTGGTTCCCCGAGTCCAGGGCGCTGTTCTGCGGCGACACCCTGTTCGCGCTGGGCTGCGGCCGGGTGTTCGAAGGGACGCACGAGCAGATGTGGAACTCGATCTCCAAGTTCAAGCCGCTGCCCGACGAGACGATGGTCTATTGCGCGCACGAATACACCCAGTCCAACGCGCGCTTCGCGGTCACCGTCGAGCCGGACAACGCCGACCTCGCGGCCTACGCCGCCGAGATCGACCGCAAGCGGGCGGCCGGCCAGCGCACGGTGCCCTCGGAGCTGGGTCTGGAACGGCGGACCAACCCGTTCCTCCGCGCCGACGTACCCGCCTTCGCCGCGGCGCTTGGCATGGAAGGAAAAACGCCCGTCGAGATCTTCGCCGAAGTCCGCACCCGCAAGGACAATTTCTGAGCGGCTTCCGGGCCGGTCGGGTCACCCTCGCCCGGCGGCGATCGCGTCGAGAATCCGGCCGGGCGTGAACGGCATCGCGGTGACCTTGGCGCCGAACGGCGCGAGCGCGTCGTTGATCGCGTTCATCACCACCGCCGGCGCGCCGCAGGTGCCGGCCTCCCCCGCCCCCTTCGCGCCGAGCTCGGACGATCCCGTCATCGAGACCACGTGGTCGCATTCGATGTCGCAGAGCTCGTTCGACAGCGGCACGAGGTAGTCGGCCATGTTGCCGTTCTGGAGCTGGCCCGCCTCGTCGTAGACGCAGTGCTCCCAGAGCGCGCCGCCCAGCCCCTGGACGATGCCGCCCCGAATCTGCTCGTCGACCATCTGCGGGTTGATGACGGTGCCGCAATCCTCGACGCACCAGTGGTTCAGCAGCGTCAGGAACCCGGTCTCGGCATCGATCTCCACATAGGCCCCCTGCACCCCGTTGGTGAAGGCGAAGGGGTAGTCCTTGGGCACGTAGTGGCGGGTCGCGACCAGCTCGGACTGGTAATCGACCGGCAGCGTGTCCGGGCGGAAATAGCAGATGCGCCCGATCTCATCGAGGCCGATGCGTTCGGTTCCCGTCTCCCGGTCCACGACAACGCCGTTGCGGATATCCAGCTCGTCTGCCTCGGCCTGCAGCATGACGCCGGCCACGTCGAGGATCTGGGCACGCAAAGCCTTGCCGGTCTGGGCGACCGCCTCGCCGCCGATGCCGGCGGCGCGCGACGCCCAGGTGCCGCCGCCATAGGGCGTGTGCTCGGTATCTCCGGAAATCACCTTCACCCGCTCGATGGGCACCCCCATCGCGGTCGCCGCGACCTGGGCCGCCACGGTCTCCATGCCCTGGCCCTGCTCGGTCGCGCCGGTCGAGACGAAGACGTTGCCGCGCGCGTCGAGGCGCATCGTCGCCCCGTCCTGGGCGGATATGCGCGCGCCGCCGATGCCGTAGAACATCGCCGACGGGTTGGTGACCTCGATGAAGCTCGCGAGCCCGATTCCCCGCCAGACGCCGTCCTTCCGCAGCCCGTCGCGCTCCGCGGAGAGCGCGTCGTAATCCATCATTTCCAGGATTCTCTTCAGGCTCTCCTGGTGGGAGAGGTTCTCGAAGTTCATTCCCTGCGCGGATTTCTTCGGGTACTCGCCGTCGCGGTGGACGTTGATCCGGCGTATCTCGGCCGGGTCGATGCCGACCGCGCGGGCGCCCGAATCGACCAGCCCCTCGGTCACCGCGCACATGATCGGATGGCCGACCGCGCGGTACTGGCACATCATGTTCTTGTTCATGAAGACCACGCGGGCCCGCGCCCGGTAGTTTTCGAACGCGTAGGGCCCGCCGATCATGTTGACGATCTGGTTGGCCTCGATCGCGCTGGTCCGGGGATACATCGAATAGGGGCCGACGCCGGTCAGGTCGTCGATCTCCATCGCCAGGATGCGCCCGTCATTCGCCATCGCGATCTTGGCGTCGATCCGGTGATCGCGGGCGTGGATGTCGGAGATGAAGGATTCCAGCCGGTCGGCGATGAACTTCACCGGGCGCTTGAGCGCGATCGAAAGCCCGACCGTCGCCATCTCGTCGGCATAGGTGTGGACCTTGATCCCGAACGAGCCGCCCACGTCCTTGGCGACCACCCGGACACGGTGTTCCTCGAGCCCGAAATGCAGCGCGAAGATGCCCTGCATCATGTGCGGCGACTGGGTGGAGTGGTGGACCGTCAGGTTGCGGGTCGAAGGATCGAAATCCGCGACCAGTCCGCGCGGTTCCAGCGTGACGCCGGTATGCCGGCCGAAATGGTAGGTCTCCTCGACCACCGCGTCGGCCTCGGCATAGGCGGCGTCCACGTCGCCGGCTGCGTATTGCCGTTGCCAGGCGAGATTGTCGCCGAGCTCTTCGTGGATGATGGGCGTTTCGGGATCGAGCGCCGTCTCCATGTCGATGGCGGCGGGGAGCTCCTCCCATTCGATCTCGACCAGCTCGGCCGCGTCCTCCGCCTGCTCGCGCCGCTCGGCGACGACGGCGACCACCGCCTCGCCCTGCCAGCGCGCGACCTCAACGGGCAGCGCGTGCTGGGGCGCCGACTTGAGCCCCTCCAGATGGGTCAGAACGCCCACCCACGGATCGTGGATTCGGGCGAGGTCTTCGCCGGTCACGACCGCGACCACGCCGGGCGCGGCCTCGGCCGCCGCCGTGTCGATGGAAACGATCCGGGCGTGCGCGTGGGGGCTGCGCACGAAGGCGGCATGGACCATCCGCGGCAGCACGATGTCGTCGACGAAGGTCCCCCGCCCGTGAGTCAGGCGCCGCGCATCGGGCCTGGGTACGCTGCGGCCGATATAGGAGTTGGGGCGGTCGAGAATCCAGCGATCTTCGGTCATGGCCGGGCCGCCGGCGGATCGAAGTGGAAGACGCCCTGGATCGCCTCGAGCACTTTTTCGCCGTGGGCGTCCGCGATCTGGCGCGCGATCGAATCGGGCATCGAGACGTCGTCGCGGTCCTCGCCGAGCCCGGTGATCACGGTGAGCTGCACCGCGTCGATGTCGCCGACATTGTGGAAACCGCGATAGACGCCGGGCGGGCAGGAGAAGGTGTCCCACTTGCCGAGCCGCGCGCGGTGCTCGATCGGCTCGCCGACGTAATACTCGATCTCGCCCTGGAGGACCATGAAGGTCTCGAAGGTGGTGTTGTGCGAGTGCAGGCACGGACCCTGGCCCGGCGGCATGATCGAGATGAACATGGTCGACCCGGCGGCGCCGAAGATGGGCGCGTCGTTGCCAAACGGGTTCTTGGTGTCGTCGTCGAGGATCACCGGCATCAGCTTGCGGGCGAAGATGATGTCCATCGCGTCCTGCCCGACCCAGCCGATCTCGCCCGCCGTGGACATCGGCTTCAAGCCCTCGAACCTGCCGATGCGGCTCTCGAACTCCTCCCTGCTCGGAGTGTAGATCGAATTCGCCATCTCCCTCCTCCGTCTGTCTCCGTCGGTTTCCCCTATCATGGCGCGATGGCGGCCCGCGGGGGAAGAAATTTGTGCAGGTAAACGCATCCCTCTAGTGTGTCCCGCGCAATGGCGAGCGATCCCGACATGGCGGCACCCCCGGGCAAGCAGGACTTCGTCACCCGGGCGACGGAGACGCTGAGCACGATCTCGGCGTTCTGGATCCTGCTGCTGGCCGCGATCTTCCTCTACGACATCGTCGGCCGCGAGCTCTTCGACACGCCGTTCCTCGGCACCCACGAGATCGTCGGCAACTCGATCGTCGGCATCCTGTTCCTCGAGCTCCCCTCCACCATCAAGCGCGGCGCGATGCTGCGCACCACCATCGTCTACTACGCGGTCAGCCGCATTTCGCAGCGGGCGATCGACTGCGCTTCCTACCTCCTCGGCGTCGCGCTCTTCCTCGCGATCATCTTCGGCGGCTGGCACGCGATGATCGTGAGCTGGGAGCTGCTGGAGATCGAGGGCGCCGGCGCATTCGAGGTGCCGATCTATCCGGTTCGCACGCTGATCATCCTGTTCAGCGCGATCTGCGCGCTGATCTATCTGCAGCTGTTCTACGTCACCGTCACCGGGAAGGCGGAAGCGGAACGCGCATAGGCGCGCGGTCCCCGGGAGAGCGTTTTGGAGCCCGAAGTCGTCCTCGTCGTCATCCTGGTCGCGTTGATCGGCCTCGTCGTCGCCGGCCTCCATATCGGCATCGTGCTGGGCATGGTCTCGCTCGGCGGCACCTATTTGCTGTTCGACGACCTCGCCATCGCGATGGAGCTCGCCAACCAGGCGGCCTACGCGGTCCTGCGCAACTCGGTCTTCGCGGCGATCCCGCTCTTCGTGCTGATGGGCGAGTTCATGTCGAGATCCGGCATGGCGGGGGATCTGTACAAGATCTGCAACTATTTCCTGCGCGCCCTGCCGGGCAGGCTCGCGGTGGCGACCGTGTTCGGCAACGCCGTGTTCTCGGCCGTCACCGGGGTCAGCATCGCCTCGGCGATGGCGTTCTCGCGCATTTCGTATCCGGAAATGCGGCGCTTCGGCTACAACCGGTCCTACGCGCTCGGCGCGATCGCCGGATCGTCCAGCCTCGGCATGCTGATCCCGCCCAGCGTGCTGCTGATCGTCTGGGGCATCGTGATCGAGGAGTCGATCGGCAAGCTGTTTCTCGCGGGCTTCATCCCCGGCGTGATCCTCGCCGCGCTGATGGGGCTTTACTGCGCGGGCTACGCGAAGCTCAGACCCGAGGCCGCGCCCAGCATGGCGACGCTGGACGAAGAGCCGCCCAGGGCGGCGGAGATCGTCAGCGGGCTCGGCGTGATCGTGCTGATCCTGCTGGTCCTGGGCGGGCTGTTCGCCGGGCTCTTCACCCCGTCGGAATCGGCCGCGGTCGGTTGCGGCGGGGCACTGCTGTTTTCCGCGTTGAAGAAGCTCGGATGGCGCGACTACCGCGAGGCGATCATCGATTCGGGGAAGACCATCGCGCCCATCCTGTTCCTCCTGATGACCGCGTCGATGTACGCCAAGTTCCTCGCGCTCGGCGGCATCATCGGGGTGATCCAGGACACCATCGACGGGCTCGGCCTAGGTCCGTTCGGCGTCACCGTCCTGATGATCCTGATCTGGCTCGCCATGGGGACCCTGATCGATTCGATCTCGATCATCCTGCTCACCGTGCCGATCTTCTGGCCGCTCGCCGAGGCCAGCGGCTGGAACACCTATGCGTTCGCGATCTTCGGCATCCTCGCCATCGAGGCCGGGCTCCTGACCCCGCCCTTCGGCCTGCTGGTCTACACGGTGAAGGGCGCGGTGCCCGACCCCTCGGTGACCCTGAAGGAGATCTTCGGCGGCTCGATCCCATACTGGATCCTGATGCTCATCGTCATGGTGGTGATCTGGATCTGGCCGGTGACGGCGACCTTCCTCACCCGGTGAAGCGTCCCTCGATACGGCGCTTCGCGCCTACTCGGGATGAGGAGAGGTTGTCGGGATTACAAACCCTACCCTCACCCTGAGTAGCGGCAAAGCCGCGTATCGAAGGGCGGCCCACCCTACCCGACGTCTTCGGTCCGCCCGGACTCCGTCGACTTCACGATCGCTTCGAGAATCTCGACGTTGTGGACCTTCTGCGCGTCGGTGAACTTGTACGCCGCGCCGTCCTCGACCGCCGCGGCCCAGGCCTCCAGATTGGCCCGCACCTGGTCGATCGGCTCGAAGGTCCGGGACCAGATCTCCTCGTCCTGCCCCCGCCACGTGACGAGCGCGGGGTCGGGGTCCTGGATGTGGGCGGTCTCGGTGTGCTCGACCCAGCCCTCGTCGCCGAACAGCGTGATCCGCTGGTAATAGGGCGTCGGGCCGATATTGCACATATAGCCGGTCGCGCCGGAGGCGAAATCGAACTGGACCGAGAGCGTCGCGTCGGACGGCCGGTCCTCGCGGTGCCGCCTGAGCGTCGCGTTGAGCCGGGCGACCGGTCCGGCGATGCTTTGCAGGTAATCGGTCATGTGGACTCCGACCGCGGTCATCAGCCCGGCGGGGGCCTGCTTCGGGTCCTGACGCCAGGCCGCCGTCGCGGCCCCGGCCACCAGGCTGTAGGACCAGTTGACCTCGAGATGGCGCAGGTTTCCGATCTCGCCGTCGTCGACCATGCGCTTGACCTCGATCATCGCCGGCTCGTAGCGGCGCTCGTGGCCGATGCCGAGCAGGATGCCGCGCGCGGTGCAGGCCTCCATCATGCGCCGCGCCGAGGCGCCGTCGAGCGCCAGCGGCTTCTCGCAGAAGATCTTCTTGCCCGCCTCGGCGGCGGCGACCACCTGCTCCTCGTGCAGCCCGTGCGGGGTGGTGAGAATCACCGCGTCGACGGTCGGATCCCCGAGCACCTCGTCCAGGCTTTGCGTGAGGGAAAGCTCCGACCGCTCGGCAAATTCGGCGAGGTGATCGAAGGTCACGTCGACGCCGCGAACGACCTCGATCCGCTCGCTTCCCTGAAGCGATGTCCAAATCCGCTGGCCCCACCAGCCGAGGCCGACGACCGCCGCCCTGATCATGCTGCGCTCCCGGGTTTGTTGACGCCTGGCGCGGCCATCCCCGCGTCACGGGCGGGGACGGCCGGACCGGTGGCAAGCGGTACTAGTCGAGATCGTATTTGTGCGGCAGCTTGATGCCCGCGGCTTCGGCGTTCTTGAGATACGCCTTCATCAGCGCGGTGCCGGGCAGGCCCTGGCCGTCGAACTTCTTGGCGTTCTGCTTCGGCCAGTCGCCGAGCGCCGCGGCCATCTTGGCGCGCTCCTCGAACGGCAGGTACTGGATCGTGCTGCCGGTCTCCTTGAGCTTCTTGAGCGAGGCATCGAAGCGCCTGGAGGACTCTTGTGCGGACTTGTCCATCCAGATCTCGGACTCCTCGTCGATGATCTTCTGTATCGCGGCCGGAAGCTTGTTGTAGGTCTTGAGGTTCATCGTCATCTGGTAGAGCGACGTGGACCCCCAGCCGACCACCGTGAACACCTTCGCCGGCTCGTTGAGCTTGAAGCCGAGCCAGGCGGTCGGGAATATCACCAGCCCCTCGTAGACCCCAGACTGGAGCGAGTTGTAGGCCTCGTTCAGGCTGGTCTGGACCGCGGTCGCCCCGGAGAGCTTGAGCCACGGCAGGTTGGGGCCGGCGCCGGCGATCTTGTGGCCCTTGAGATCGGCCATCTTGGACCACTTGAACTTGGTGCCGAGTCCGTACGACGAGAACGTGCCCGCGCCGAGCCATTTCTGATTGAACTTGTGCAGCGACTCGGTCCATTTCGGGAACTGCTTGTAGGTCTTGCGCGTGATCTTGTCCTGTAGCACCGGATCGTCGGTGACGAAGGGCACGAAATAGTGGAAGGCGAAATGCACCGCCTTGGTGGGCTCGAAGCAGGCGCACCAGAGACCGATGTCGAACACCCCCTTCTCGACCGATTCGAGCACGTCGAACGGCCCGGCGACGGTGCCGCCATAGGCCTCGATGAAGCGGATCTTGTGCTCGGTCTCCTTCTCCACCCGCGCCTTGACCGTCGGCACGAAATACTTGTTCGCCATGAAGATCGGCTCGAGCGGCTTCATCGCCTGCCCGGCGCCGATCCTGAGCGTGAACGACTTGGCGTCGACCGAAGCCGGCAGCGCCGCGGCAAGCCCGAGCGCGGCAAGCCCGAACGCGAGCGGTTTCACATTTCTACCCAGTGACATGCTGTTCTTCTCCCTGTAGCGGACGCACTTCGCGACCCCGGTGGCGCATACACGAGAGCGCCCGCAGCGGCAAGTATCCCGGGCCGATTCGGCGTCCCCCTCACCCCGGCCCTCTCCCCGCTGGGGAGAGGGAGAGTTGTGGCGCCGACCCTTCTCTACCTTCTCCCCTCCCGCTTGCGGGAGGGGCCGGGGGAGGGTGAGCCAAGAGGGACTTCGACCTGGGTCACATACACTTCGTCAGGCAGCCGCCGCTCGACCTCCGCGGCGCCGGCGGTTTCGAAGAACAGGGTCAGCGCCTCGGTCAGGTTGTCGCGCGCCTCGGTCACGGTGTCCCCCTGGCTGGCGACGTCCACCGCCGGGCACAGAGCGACATACCCGGCGCCCTCGCGCTGGATGACTGCTGTAAATCGCCTGTTCATGCCCCGCCTCACCACGCGTTCCAGCCGCCGTCCACCACCAGCGCGCTGCCGGTGATCAGCGCCGCGGCGGGCGAGGCGAGGAAGACCACCGCGCCCATCACGTCCTCCAGGTTTCCCAGCCGGCCGAGGGGAATGCGCGAGATCGTGTCGTCGTGGAAATCCTTGTTCTCGAAGAAGGGGGCGGTCATCGGCGTCAGGATGAAGGTCGGCCCAATGGAATTCACCCTTATGCGATATTGCGCGAGATCGAGCGCCATCGACCTTGTGAGCCCTTCGACCGCGTGCTTCGAGGACGCGTAGACCGTCCGGTTGGGGGCGCCGACATGGCCGAGCTGGGACGAGATGTTGATTATCGCCCCGCCTTCCCCGCCCTCGACCATCTTCCGCGCGGCGGCCTGACCCACCATGAACACCGCCTTCAGGTTGAGGTCCATGATGGTGTCGTAGTGTTCCTCGGTCACGTCGAGATAGGGCTCGGGAATGTTGCAGCCGGCGTTGTTGACCAGGATGTCGAGGCGCTCCAGCCGGCCGATGGCGGATGAGACGGCGGCGGTGTCGGTGACGTCGCAGACCATGGGTTCGGTGCTGCCGCCGTCGGCGCGGATCGTCTCCGCGACCTCCTCGAGATCGGCGAGCGTGCGGCTGACAAGCACGACGCGGGCGCCCGCCTGGGCGAGCGCGAGCGCGGCGGCCCGCCCGATCCCGCGCCCGGCGCCGGTCACCGCGGCCGCCAGCCCGTCCAACCTCATGGACGGCGTTTTCAGCCCTTCCGTCATTCCCTGCCCCTTCGCGACTGTTGACTCGGCTATTGCCATCAAACCTAATCGTGCCGCCATCACCAAGGGGGGTCAGATGCCGCGACGATACAGCGAGGGCAAGCTCGACATGGCGATCCTCCGCGAGACTGCGGAGCGCTGCAAGAACTGGGGCAAGTGGGGGCCGGACGACGAGATCGGCACCCTGAACTACATCGCGCCGGAGACGGTCGTCGCCGCGGCCGGACTGATCCGCAAGGGGCGCACCTTCTCGCTCGCGCTCAACTTCGACCGGAACGGGCCGCAGAAGGGGCTCTGGGGCAACCGCTTCAACCCGATCCACACGATGCTGGCCACCGGCACCGACGCGATCTCGGGCACCCAGGACGAGGGCGGGATCCGCTACGCCGACGACATGGTCTCGCTGCCGCTGCAATGCGGCACCCAATGGGACGCGCTCGGCCACATCTTCTATGACGACAAGATGTGGAACGGCTACGACGCGCGGCTGGTCGATTCCGACGGCGCCCAGAAGAACGGCATCGAGAAGGTCAAGGACAAGATGGCCGGGCGCGGCGTGCTGCTCGACGTCGCCCGCCATTGCAAGGTCGATTTCTTCGAGGACGGCACCGCGATCGTCAACCGGGACCTCGACGAGACCGCCGAGGCGCAGGGCGTCGAGATCCGGCGCGGCGACTTCGTGATCGTCCGCACCGGACAGATGGAGCAGCGCCTCGCCATCGGCGAATGGGGCGGCTATGCCGGCGGCGACGCGCCCGGCCTCGCCTTCGAGACGGCGGACTGGATCCACCAGAAGGAAATCGCCGCGATCTGCACCGATACCTGGGGCTGCGAGGTCCGCCCCAACGAGACCACCGAGGCACAGCAGCCCTGGCACTGGGTGGTGATCCCGATGATCGGCATCACCATGGGAGAGATCTTCTACCTCAAGGACCTCGCCGAGGACTGCGCGGAGGACGGGGTGTACGAGTTCTTCTTCTGCGCGCCGCCGCTGCCGATCACCAAGGCGGTCGGTTCTCCCCTCAACCCGATGGCGATCAAGTAGCCGCGATGGCCAGGGTCCTGAAGGAGGCGAAGAGCGCCGAGGACAAGCGGGCCGAGGACGACGCGGTCCGCCGCACGGTGGAGGACATCCTCGCCGATATCGAAGCCCGGGGCGACGCGGCGGTCCGCGCGCTTTCCGAGAAGTTCGACGGCTGGTCGCCGGAGAGCTTTCGCCTGACGTCCGACGAGATCGAGGAGCTGATCGCGGCGGTGCCCGCCGATGTGAGGGAAGACATCGAATTCGCCCAGACCCAGATCCGCAACTTCGCCCAGGTCCAGCGCGACTCGATGGCCGACGTGGAGGTCGAGACGATCCCGGGCGTGGTCCTCGGCCACCGCAACATCCCGGTCGGCAGCGTCGGCTGTTACGTGCCGGGCGGGCGCTACCCGATGGTCGCCTCGGCGCATATGAGCGTGATCACCGCCAAGGTGGCGGGGGTGCAGCGCATCGCCGCCTGCACGCCGCCGACCGACGGCGCGCCGCATCCGGAAACCGTGGCCGCGATGGCGCTCGCCGGCGCGGACGAGATCTACATCCTGGGCGGGGTCCAGGCGGTCGGCGCGATGGGCCTGGGCACCGAGAGCATCGCGCCGGTCGACATGCTGGTCGGGCCGGGCAACGCCTATGTCGCGGAAGCGAAGCGGCAGCTCTACGGCCGGGTCGGCATCGACCTGTTCGCCGGGCCGACCGAGATCCTGGTGGTCGCCGACGAAACGGCGGACGCGGAGATGGTCGCCACCGACCTCCTCGGCCAGGCGGAACACGGACCGACCTCGCCGGCGACGCTGATCGCGACCTCGGCGGCGCTCGCCGAAGCGGTGCCGGCGGAGATCGAGCGCCAGCTCGCGGTCCTCCCAACCGCCGAGGTCGCCGGGGCCGCCTGGCGCGACTACGGCCGGATCGTCGTCGTCGATTCGGACGAGGAGGCCGCCGTCGAGGCCGACAGGGTCGCCTGCGAGCATGTCGAAATCCTGACCCGCGAGCCGCGCTGGTTCCTCGACCGGATGCGCAATTACGGCTCGATGTTCCTCGGCCCGGAGACCAACGTCTCCTACGGCGACAAGGTGATCGGCACCAACCACACCCTGCCGACCAAGGGGGCGGCGCGCTACACGGGCGGGCTCTGGGTCGGCAAGTTCCTCAAGACCGTGACCTACCAGAGCTGCACCGAGGAGGCGAGCGTCGCCGTCGGCGATTACTGCTCGCGGCTCTGCGCCATCGAGAAGTTCTGGGGCCACAAGGAACAGGCCGATCTCAGGCTCCGCCGCTACGGCGGCCGCAATATCGGGCTCGGCGCGGAGCGGTAGGGCGGCTGCCAAGCCCTCCCCCGACCCCTCCCAGAGGGAGGGGAGAAGCAACTCTCCTCCCCTGCTTGCGGGGGAGGCCGGGTGGGGGCTCTCCGCGGTCCCGCGTTCGGACGCGCCTCACGGATTCTGGTCCCAGTCTGGATCATCGCTGGGTGAAATCGGGGTGGCGCCGGCGAGCAGGCCCTTGCCGGGGACGTGGTTGATCTCGAGCCTGATGCCGTCCGGGTCCTCGAACACGATGTAGTAGTAGCCGGGCGCCCAGTCGCCTTCGACCGGCCCGCGGTCGATCCTGGCGCCCATCCCGCGCAGCTTCGCCGCCGCCGCGTCCACGTCCTCGCGGGACCGCGCGCGCAGGCAGAGATGGTGCAGCCCCACCCGGTTCTGCACAAAGCGCTCGTTGGCGTGTTCCGGGGCCGGGCGCTGGATGCCGAGCGCGGTGCGCCCGCCCACGTGGTAGACGAAGTTGTTGCCGTCATAGACCTTGTGCATCCCGAGGAAGGGCAGCAGCTCGCAATAGAACTCCCGCGACTCCTCGAAACGGCTGACGGTCAGGATGACATGCGCCATGCCGTTGACTTCGATCATCGGGTCTCTCCGGGATTGGCGTGCGCCATAAGGTGCTTGCGCGCTTCGGCGTCCCATTCGCCGCTGGGTCGGCCGAACTCCTTGCCGACTTCGTAGCCCCGTCTCAGTCCCGGCCGCTGTTGCAGCGCCTTGTACCAGCGCTTCACGTTGGGAAAGCCGTCGAGGTCCACCTCCTGCTGCTTGTAGGTGATCACCCACGGCCAGCACGCCATATCGGCGATGGAATAATCGCCCGCGATGAACTCCCTGCCCTCAAGCCGCCGGTCGAGCACGCCGTAGAGCCTGAGCATCTCGGCGGTGTAGCGCTCGACGGCGTAGGGGATCTGTTCCGGCGCATAGAACCGGAAGTGACCCGACTGACCGAGCATCGGCCCGAGACCGCCCATCTGCCACATCAGCCATTCGGTCACCTCGACCCGGCCGCGCAGATCGGCGGGCAGGAACTTCCCGGTCTTCTCCGCGAGATAGAGCAGGATCGCGCCCGACTCGAACACCGAGACCGGCTCCCCTCCCCCCGGCGGGTCGTGGTCGACGATCGCCGGCATCCGGTTGTTGGGACTTATCTTGAGGAATTCCGGCTCGAACTGCCCGCCGCGGCCGATATTGACCGGCACCACGCGGTAGTCGAGCTCCATCTCCTCCAGCGCGATGGAGATCTTCCAGCCGTTCGGCGTAGGCCAGTAATGGGCGTCGATCATCTCTCGAACTCCGCTCGGGGAACCGGCAGCGCCGAAATAAAGCAGCATCGGTCCGCGCTTGCCAATCTCGCCGGCCGTCCATAGCGTGCAAGGAATCCGTTCGTCCCCGGAAGGAACCGAACATGTCCACCTACGTCCTCGTCCACGGCGCCTGGCATTCGGGCGATCTGCTGGAAGCCACCGCCGCGCCGATCCGTGCCGCCGGCCACGAGGTCCACTGCCCCACCCTCGCCGGCAACCGGCCCGGCGACGCCAAGACCGTGGGCCTCGCCGACGCCATCCAGTCGATCGTCGACTATCTCGAGGAGAACGACCTGAACAACGTGCTCCTGATGGGCCACTCCTACGGCGGCATGGTGATCACCGGCGTCGCCGACAAGGCGGCAGACCGCATCCGGCGGCTGATCTACTGGAACGCCTTCGTGCCGAATGACGGCGAGTCGCTGAACGACATGATTCCACCGCACTACGTTCCCCTGTTCGAGCAGATCGCGGCCGAGATGGGCGACGGCTCGGTGACGATGCCCTACCCGATATGGCGCGAAGCCTTCATGAACGACGCGGACGGCGCGTTGTCGCAGGAGGCTTACGACAAGCTGAACCCCCATCCTTTCGCCACGTTCACCGACAAGATTTCGCTGTCTGCGAACCCGGCGGAAATGGAACTGGCGAAGTCCTACATCAACTGCACCGAGGACACGTCGCTGCCGCACAGCATGACCTGGCATCCGCGCCTGTCCGAAAAGCTGGGCCTGTTCCGGCTGATCCAGATTCCGGGCGGGCACGAGGTCTGCTTCACCGCGCCCGACCGCCTCGCCCGGGCCATCATGGACGCCGGGCGGGATTAAGGCATTTTCCGACCGGACGCGGTCGCAACCTGCATCCCCCTCACCCCGGCCCTCTCCCCGCTGGGGAGAGGGAGAGTTGCGGCGCCGACCCGTCCCCATCTTCTCCCTTCCCGCTTGCCCCGGATCGCAGTCCGGGGCTTGCGTGAGGGGCCGGGGGAGGGTGGACCATCCCGACCCGATAAGGTCGGAAACTGCTTTTACCCGGGGCTACCGTCCGCGAAACGCTGGCTGGCGCTTTTCGAGAAAGGCGTCGACCCCTTCGCGGAAGTCGTCGCTGGCATAGACCTCTTCGTACCACGGCGCGCCCTCGGCCACGGCGCTTCCGGCAGCGCCGATCCGGTCGACGATCTGCTTGACCGCCTTGAGTGACAGCGGTGCGTTGCGGGCGAGCCGGCCCGCAACCTCGTCGGTGACGGTCTCCAGCTCCTCGGCCGGCACCACCCGGCTCAGAAGCCCGTACGATTGCGCTTCCCGCGCCGTAATCAGCCCACCCGTCATCAGCAGATACTTGGCGCGGCCGGGACCGACCAGGCGCACCAGGCGGGCGACGTCCGGCACCGGGGGAACGAGACCGATGCGGGCGACCGGAATGCCGACGCGCACCGCGTCCGAGGCGATACGAATGTCGCAGGCCATGGCGACCAGCAGACCGCTGCCGATGGCGAAGCCGTGGATCATCGCGACGACCGGCTTGGGCACCGCAGCGATCGCGGACATCAGCGCCTCGGCCTCCGCGTCGTAGGCGAGCGCGCTTTCCGGCGAGGACAGCCGCTCGCGGAACTCGTTGACGTCGGCGCCCGAGATGAACGCGCGCTCGCCCGCGCCGCGCAGCACGACGACGCGGACATCGGGGTCTTCCGCCAGGTCGGAGAAGGCGTCGACCAGATCGGCGCACAACGCCGTGTCGAGCGCGTTGCGGACTTCCGGGCGATTGACGACGACCCGGGCGATCCCGTCCCCGCGTTCGACGATCAGCGTGTCGGACATGGCGGCGCCGGTCAGGGAACCAGGTCGGTGAGCACGCCGTAGGTGTCGGGCCGGCGGTCGCGGTAGAACTGCCAGGCGCGGCGGCGTTCCACGATGACGTCGAGGTCGCATTCCACGATCAGCACCTCTTCGCCCTCCCCGGCCTGGGCCATGATCTCGCCGGTGGGATCGAGGAACACGCTGCGGCCGTAATAGGTGTATTCGCCCTCCACGCCGACGCGGTTGAGCCCGGCGACGTAGTACTCGTTGAAGATCGCGTGCGCGGCGAGCTCCTTCTCCCACACCCGGACCGACAGGCTCGCGGTCGGCGTCGCGCTCGGCACCAGCAGGATCTCCGCGCCGTTGAGCCCGAGAGCGCGCGCCCCTTCCGGGTAGTGGCGGTCGTGGCAGATCAGGATGCCGAGGCGCCCGAAACGGGTCTCGAACACCGGATAGCCCAGATTGCCGGGCTTGAAGTAGAGCTTCTCATAGAATTTGGTGCTGAGCGGGATGTGGTTCTTGCGGTAGACGCCGAGCAGGCTCCCGTCCGCGTCGATCGCGGCGGCGGAGTTGTAATAGACGCTTTTGCCCACGCTCTCGTAGATCGGGGCCACGATCGCGACGCCGAGCTCCGCCGCGAGTTCCTGCATCCGCCCGGTGATGGGGCCGGGGATCGGCTCCGCCTTGTCGAACACCGACATGTCGAGCGACATGATGAAGAACAACTCGTGGAAGACCTCGGGCAGGAGGATGACCTGTGCCCCCTTCCCCGCCGCTTCGCGGATCATGTCCTCGGCGCGGGCCAAATTGCGGGGCCTCTCGCCCGAACAATCCATCTGCAGCAACGCCACGCTGGTTTTCATCGCTTGCTCCGGTGGGGGTTGAGGGACGGCATGCTCAAGGCATCACTTCGCCGCCCGCGGGCGCGAGGTTCTGGCCGGTGACGAAGTCGGAATCGTCGGAGGCGAGGAAGAGCGCGCAGGCGTTGACGTCCTCGACCTCTCCGAGGCGCCTCAGCGGGTAACGCTGGCGCAGCGATTCCAGGTAATCCTGCGGCAGGTTGGCGGTGGTCTCGCCGCGGATCATCGCCGGCGTCAGGCAGTTGACACGGATGCCCTGCGGGCCGACTTCCCTGGCCAGCGCGCGGGTGAATCCGATCATCGCCGCCTTGGCGGCGGACAGGTGGGTGAAGTTCTCCATTCCCGTCATGCCGAACGTGCCGCCCATGTTGACGATCTTGCCGGAGCCCTTCTCCAGCATGTGGGGCAACACCGCGCGGCAGCACAGGAACATCGCCCGCACATGGATCGCGAGCATGGTGTCCCAGTCTTCGACGGACATTTCGACCAGCGGCGAGGCGCTTACCAGGCCCGCGTTGTTGACGAGAATGTCGATCCCGCCGAATCGATTGACCGCCCCGGACACGATCCTGTCGACCGTCTCGGGTTGCGTTATGTCGCCCTGGAAGGCTTCGGCCTCTCCGCCGGCGTCGCGGATCGTCCGCACGGTGTCCGCCGCCCCGTCCGCGCTCGAGTTATAGCCCACCGCGATCGCCGCCCCTTCCCCGGCGAAGGCGATCGCCATCGCCTTGCCGAGGCCGCGGCTCGCGCCGGTGATCAACGCGACCTTGCCTTCGAGCTTGCCCATCTTCGCCCCCGCTATCCCGATCCTTGCAACGCGTCGTCCAGTTCCCGGTAGTCGGGGAGCGTCGTGTCGATGGGCTCCCCGGCGCGCAGCACCGCCCGGTCGGTCTGCGGCCGCGACAGCAATTCGCTGTAGCCGCGCCCGTTGAACAGTACCAGATCGGCGGGCTCGCCGGGCGCGATCAGCCCGGGGCCGTCGAGGCCCATCACGTCTATGGGCGTCGCGGTGACGCTGAGCGGCCAGTCCTCCATCGGCAGGTCGATATGGGCGATGCGGGCGGCCTGGGCGAACACCTCCAGCATGTCGTGGTCGCCGTAGCCGTAGAACGGGTCGCGGCAGTTGTCGCTCGCGAACGAGACGTCGATGCCGCGCGCCGCCATCTCGCGGACCAGGGTGACGCCGCGCCGGCGCGGGGTCTTGCCGGCTTCCCGGTCCATCAGGAAGACATTGCACATCGGCAGGCTGACGACCGAAATGCCGGCCTCGGCCACCAGGTCGAGGGTGCGGTCGGCATCGTCCTCGGGCTGCACGGCGAGGCTGCAACAATGGCCGCACTGGATCCGCCCGGCGAAACGGTTGCGCCGCGCCGCCTCGGCGACGTGCCGCAGCGTCCTGTCGCGCTTGTCCAGGCTCTCGTCGACATGCAGGTCGAGATCGAGCGAGCGCTCGGCGGCGAGGCGGAAAATGCCGTCCAGAATGTCGTCTATGCCGGGGACCATGAAGATCACCGCGCCGACGATGCCGCCCGATTTGCCGACCAGGTCGACGATCGCGTCGCTTTTGCCGTCCCGGTAGTCATCGACCATCAGCAGGTTGACGCCCTGAAGGTCGATTCTGCCGCGCCACTCCTCGCGCAATTCGCGGAACACGCCCCAGGTGGTCTCGGCCTGCCCGGGCGGGGACTGCAAGTGCGTGCGGATGGCGCGCGTCCCGTGCGCGTAGGCGCAGCGGAGGCCGAACTCCATGCGGGCGCGGAGGTCGTCCCCGGTCCAGTTGGCGTCGCGGTCGTTCGCGACCGCCCGGGCGGCGGTCCAGAACGAGCCGTCGGCGTTGGGCGCGCGGGTCCAGATGTGGCCGATGTCGAGATGGGTGTGGATGTCCGCGAAGCACGGCCACACCTGCCCGCCGTCGAGGTCGCGGTCGCCGGGCTCGACATTCCCTCCGGGAGGTCGAATGCCGGCAATCCGGCCGTCCGCGATCGAAATGTCGACTTTCGCCAGTCCTTCGGCATCGACCTCCAGGTCCGCCGCGGGGTCGGCGATCAGGGAGAGCGGCACCCTCGCGTTGCGCAAGGCGAACGGGGTCATCGCGACCGTCTCCGCTGCTACGAGTCCATCGCCGCGCCCGGGAAATAGGCCTCGGCATTCCTGTAGAAGACCTTTTCCAGCACCTCGTCGCCGAGGCCCAGCCCCTGCCAGCGGTCGATCATCATCTCGAATTTCAGCACCGGATAGTCGCAGCCGAACATGATGCGGTCCTGCATCCGGCCGCCGATTTCGCGCACCAGCCGGGGCGGCAACGTCCTGGGCGACCAGCCGTGCAGCTCGTAGTGGACGTTTCCCTTGTGCAGCAGGATGGCGATCATCTCGTCCTGCCATGGAAAGGCCGGCCGCGCGGCGAGGATCTTCAGCTCGGGGAAGCGCGCGGCGACGGCGTCGATATGCCGGGGATGGCCGTTATCCAGCAGGATGCCCTTGCCGCCGGGCTGCCCCTGTCCGATCCCGGTGAGGCCGCAATGGATCAGCACCGGGACGCCCGCGTCTATGGAGGCCTTGTAGAACGGGTCCCAGATCGGATCGCTGGCGGGGTAGCCGCCCTCGACCTGGCCGACGATGCCGAAGCCGATGAACCCGGCATCCGCGGCGACCGCGCGCTCGAACTCCCGGATGCCGTCCTTGCCGATCTCGGGGTTGAAGGAGAGCCAGTGGCCGAAGATCGCGTCGCGGTGCCGGCGCGCGACTTCGAAGCAGTAGTCGTGGATCTCCCTGATCTCTTCGATGTCGTCCATCCAGGCGGTCAAGGCGAGGTCGAGGATCGTGCGCACGTTGTTCCTGCGGAACGTGTCGGCCATCTCCTGCTCGGTCTGGAATTCGGCGGTCGTGCGCCAGATCCTCTCCTGGCTGGCGCGCTCGGCGGGGTCCTGGAAGATGTAGCCGCGCTCGGTGCTCCAGTGCGAATGGCAGTCGAAGACCCTCATGACTCTCCCCTCTCGGCATCCCCGGGGTTAGCATAGCAGGGGAGGACCAGCGGACATGAACGGCTTTCCCGACAGCGAGCTGCCGATCTACCACGGCTCCATCGATTGGGCGCAACTCTATCGCGATTATCCGGTCCCGGACGTGTTCGAGCGGACGGTCTACAAATGGCCGGCCGGGCGGGTGCGGGAATTGCAGAACGAACGCTTCCTGCGCTGCGTGCAACACGCCTGGAACAACCCGTTCTACCGCAGGCGCTGGCGCGCGGCCGGGCTCGAGCCGGGCGATGTCGCGAGCATCGACGACAGCCACAAGATCCCGACCTACAACTCCGACGACGTGAAGCGGGACCAGCTGGAGAACCCGCCCTTCGGCGAATTCCACAATTTGAGCGCGGCGGAACGTGGTTCGGCGCCGCTCAAGATGCAGACCTCGGGCGGCACTACCGGCAAGCCGCGGGTGACGCTGTATAGGCCGCAGGAATGGGAGCTCAACGGGCTCACCGCGGCGCGGACCTTCTATCTCCAGGGCGCGCGCCCGGGCGATGTGCTGCAGATCCCGGTGACGCTGGCGCTCGGCAACCTCGGCTGGTGCGTCTACAAGGCGGTGCACGACTATCTCGGCGTGCTTCCGCTGACGACCGGGACCGGCGTGGTGACGCCAAGCCGGCGGCAGATGGAGATCGCCTTCGACTACGGCACCAATCTCTGGTGCTCGTTCCCGGAATACATGCTGCGGCTGGCCCAGGCGAGCCGGGACGAGCTCGGCCGCGACTTCCGCGAGCTCGGCACCAAGTTCGTGCTCAGCTTCCTCGGTCCCGACACCAGGGGCGCCCTCCGAGCGGAGATGGAAGAAGCGCTGGGCTGCGACGTCTACGACAATTACGGCACCAACGAGATGGGCGGCGGCGCCTTCGAATGCCGCCACAAGAACGGCCTCCACTTCTCCGAGGACTGCATGTATTTCGAGATCGTCGACACGGAGACCGGCGAACCGGTGCCGGACGGCGAGAGCGGCAATCTGGTGGTGACCGTGTTCTACCGGGCGCTGCCGCCGATCGTCCGCTTCAACCTGCGCGACCTCGGCAGGATTATCCACACCGACACCTGCGATTGCGGCAGCAATTTCCGACGCATGGACCATTTCCTCGGCCGGTCCGACGACATGGTCAAGCTGCGCGGCGTCAACCTCAACCCGATGGCCTGCCTCAACGCGGTGCAGAGCGACGAGCGCACCACCGGCGAGTGGGTCTGCATCGCCGAGACCGTCGAGAGCCGGGGCGTCCGGCGCGACGAGATGACTGTGCGGATCGAGGTGCGCAACGACGCCGGCTCGGCCGAGGGGCTCAGGGAGCGCATGGAGGATCTGCTGAAGGGCGATCTGGGGCTCGGGGTCGCGGTCGAGCTGGTCCCGCAGGGGAGCCTCGACGAGATCGCCAATGTCGGCGGCCGCGAGGGCAAGGCGAAGCGCCTGGTCGACCGCAGGCCGGGCTACCGAAACTAGGGAGGGATCGTCCGATGGCACTCAGCGAAACGCAGCAGATCGCGATGTGGGAAGAGGTGCTGCGCCTGTGCAACGTCCATGACGGGGAAACCGTCGTCGTCCTGACCAAGCCGGAGGCCAGGCCGGAAAACGTCAAGGCGGCCCGCAACGCCTGTATCGCCATCGGCGCGACGACCGTCCACATGGAGCCGCATATCGGCGGGTCGCGCCTGCGCGGGAACGAAGTCGCGATGGACGCGATGCGCGCCGCCGACATGGTGATCGACCTGGTCGGGCTGCATTTGCTGCGCGGCGGCGAGCTGCCGCATATCCGCGCGGCGGACACGCGCATCCTCTACGTCACCGAACCGCCGGAGGCGCTCGCGCGGATGATGCCCAGCGAGGACGACAAGCGCCGGGTCCAGGCCGCCGGCCGCCGGATCGAGGCGGCGAAGACCATGCGGGTGGAGTCGGACGCCGGGACGAAGCTCGAATGCGACCTCGGCGAATACCCGGTCCTCTACGAATACGGCTATTCCGACGACCCCGGCCACTGGGACCACTGGCCGGCCGGGTTCGTGGCCACCTGGCCCAACGAGGGAACCGCGCGCGGCACCGTCGTCGTCGACCGGGGCGACATAATCTTTCCTTTCAAGTCCTACGTGCAGACGCCGATCCGGATCGATTTCGAGGACGGGTTCATCACCGATATATCCGGCGATTTCGACGCGGATTACATGCGCGAATTCCTCGAGAGCTACGACGACCCCGACGGCTTCGCGATGTCGCATGTCGGCTGGGGGTTGCAGCCGCGCGCGAGCTGGACCGCGCTCGGCATGATGGACAAGGCGCAGACCAACGGAAACGACGGCCGCGCCTATTACGGCAACTTCATGTTCTCGACCGGCCCCAACGACGACGCGGGCGGCCCGCGCGACACGCTCTGCCACCTCGATATCCCGATGCGGAACTGCTCGGTCTGGCTCGACGACGAGCCGATGGTGCTCAAGGGCGAGATAATCCCGGAAGACCAGCGCGCCCCGGGCCGCTGACCCCGCTGGCGGCGAAGCGGCCACCCTCCCCCGACCCCTCCCGCAAGCGGGAGGGGAGAAGGTAGCGGAGAGTCGCCAGGTGAGTCCCCTCTCCCCGCTGGGGAGAGGGTCAGGGTGAGGACTCCCCACCATTTGTAAAGAGGGCTGTTGCACGCGTGAGTACGCGTGCTGCGCATCGGGTGTCGATCCTGCGTCACGCCGCATCGGCCTGTCTCGCGCGGGCGGGATCGAACAAGGTCTGGCTTTCGAGCATCGCGCAGGCGACGCCGAGCAGGCGGTCGGCGACGCCGCGCAGCGCACGCGCGTGGCCGTGGCCGCGGGCTCTGAGGGCGGTGTATTTCGCCTTGCTGAGGGGGTCGCGCTGTATCGCGATCCTGGCCCAGTGATAGACCGCGTTCTGGAGCCGGTTGTGCGACGCGAGACGCCGGATCACGATCAGCGACTTGCCGGACCGCTTGGTCACGGGAGCGACACCGGACAGGCAGCGCAGGGCCTGATAGTCTCGCCGGCGCAGGGCATCGTGTGCTTCTGCGAGCAGCGTGGCGAGGACGATCCTGCCGACGCCGGGAAGCGATCTCAGGATGTCCACGTCACGCTGCGCTTGCCCTCCCGGCGCGTCCTCCGGGGCGGCCGCCGATCGGGCCAGCGCCGCGGTCAGGCGGTCGATCTCGCGACGGGCCCTGGCGAGCTGCTGCGCGGCGACGGCGAGCTGGGCGAACACGACGTCGAGCTGGGCGATTGCGGCCTCGGCGGTGCCGGGCGCGACGGAGACCGCCGGCTCGCGCAGGATGCGGAGCGCGGTTTCGGCATCGATCCGGCGCACCCGATGGTGCTTCAGCAGCTTGGCGACGGTGGCGGAACGGACCCGCCGCGCCTTCGCGGGCGTCGGCGCAAGAGACCAGAGTTCGCGGACCCAGGCCTTGGCGAGATCGCTCTCGAGCTCGAGGAGCTGCGGGTAGTAGCGCCAGAGCTGCTGGCGGGCCCGGTTCGCCAGCCGGGTCCGCTCGCGGGTCAGGTCGCCGGCGATGCGCGACCAGGCGCGCAGCTCGACGATCTCCGGCGCCGCCGCATCGAGACGCCGGAACGCATGGCGGTCGGTCCGCAGGGCATCGCCGAGCACGCGGGCGTCGCGCCGGTCGTCCTTGGCGCCGGCCGGCGAGAAGCGGTCGCGGAACCGGTCGAGCTGCTTCGGGTTGACCGCGTGCACCGCGAAGCCGCGCTCCATCATCGTCTCGACCACCGGCCCGTGCGGCACCTCGATGGCGACCCCGATGACGTGCGCTTCGACGCCCGCCGTGGCAAGCACCCAGCCCGCCATCTCGGCCAGCCCGGCCCCGCCGTGACCGAAGGCGCGCTCCCCCAGCACCGTGCCGACGCCGTCGACGATGCAGACCCGGTGGCTCTCCGAGCCCCAGTCGATGCCCGCAAAATACTCAAACATGTCCATCGCATTCCCCTCGCGCCGTTGTGCCAACGGACCGCCACGATGCCCGCCAATCCCTGTACCGGCGCTCCAGGCGCAAACTCCCCACCGGGCGTCCATCGTGGCCAGGGACCGGGGCACAGGTCCTCACCAGGCGCTCAAGGCGCAGGGGGCAATCGGTCGCTCCCGATCCCTTGGCCCGTCCCGTCCGCAATGGACGGAACCCCACAATGGCAGGGCGCTTCGATCGACGACACCCGGCCACTGGCTTCGCCTCCGCGCTACGCGCTCCGGCAAAGCCAGTGGCCAGCCGGCACCGCCGCGATCAAGGTCACGGAAATCGCCAAGCAACGCCTGCACCCCAAACGGCCAAAGCGTTGTGAGAGGTACAGGGGGCGCCGGAGCCGCACGGTGTCGATGACGGATCGGGACGCCGGCCAGGCGGCCGCTACAACGCGCGCAATTCCCTGTAGTGGCCCCAGGCCTTGCGCGCGAACTCGATGGCGGTGAGCGCGAACCCGAGGGTGATGACGAACATCAGGTAGCCCTTGGGGATGGGATAGACGCCGGGCGTCATGACGTTGCGCTCGATGTGGCTCCACGCCGAGATCGCCGAGTAGTACGCGCCCGGCACCAGCGCGACGACGATCAGGAACGAGCCCCAGCAGTTGAGCGCCGCCTGCGTTCGTTCGCCCAGCGACTGGACGAGCACGTCGATGCGGATATGCCCCTCCGCCTGGCGCACCAGCCAGGCCATGCCGAGGAACGGGGTGAACAGGAGGAAATACTCGCAGACCTCGATCACCCAGCCGATCGGCGCGTCGAAGAAATAGCGCAGCAGGACGTCGACCACGACGAACACCATCGACGCCAGCACCATCAGGCCGACCACCGCGGCGAGCAGGCCGAGGAAACGATCGTAGGCGGCGACTGCGTTCATGGGACCGGCGCTATCCTGCCCGTCGGCGGAAGCGGGCGAGGCGGCGGACGGGCGCCCACCGCCTCCCCGTAACGCCGGCTAGTCGGCGAACTTCCTGAGCTCCTTGCCGTATTTCGGGCTCTTCTTCTCGATCTCGACCCAATGCGCGTCATAGGCGGCGGCAAGCCATTTCTTGGTTTCCGCGTCGCTCAGATGGATGAACTCCAGCCCCTCCTTCTTGAGCGCGGCATCCTCCTTGTTGTTCCTGTCGGTCATGAACTTCTCTTCCGCCATCTCGATCGCCGGCCCGAGGTCGTCGATCGTCTTGCGGATATCCGCCGGCAGGCCGTTCCAGGTCTTCATGTTGATGAGGACCGCCGTGTCGTTGGAATAGAACGGGATGTCGTAGACGTATTTGGTGACCTCGTGGAAGCCGTAATCGCGGATGCCGAGGAAGGTCCAGCAGAAGCCGTTGACCACGCCGCGCTCCAGCGCCGTGTAGACCTCGCCGGCCTTCATCAGGATCGGCGTCCCGTTGAGGCCCTTGACCAGCGGCACGTAGGTCGGCGAGACGCGCATCTTGATGCCGGTCAGATCGGAGCTGGTGATCTTCTTGTTGCCGTAGCAGCGGTAGCCGTTGCCGCTGGTCCCGCCGACATGCGAGTGGTAGTAGACCCCGTGCTCGGCGTGGATCTTGCGCATCAACTCGGTGTAGCCGGCCTTCCTGAGCTCGCTCGCGAACTTCTTGACCCCGAGGCTCGCCGCCGCTTCCGGCACGGTGGCCCGGTAATAGGCGCCGGCGGTCATCAGCACGTCGACGACGCCGTCGCGCACCGCCTCGAACTGCTCGAACGGCGGCACCACCTCGGACGTGCCGACCAGGCTCACGATCACTTTGCCCTTGAGCGCCTTGTTGACCTCCTTCTGGAAGGTCAGGAAACCGTGGCTGCCGACGAAGTCGGGCGGCCAGGGTATCAGCCCCTTGAGGACGATGGGATCGGCCGCCCTGACGGCGGCGGTATGGCCGAACAGGCCGACCGCGCCGGCGACGAGCAGCGCCAGCGAAACTCTCTTCAGTTTGGCAAACGACATGTCTTCTCCCCTGGTTGAGACCGTCCGAACGATGGTCTTCGTCGAAAGCGTAGCACCGCGCATTTCACCTGCGCAATTCGCCCGCGGCATCGTCACCTGTAGAACAGGTCCTGCAAGAGCGTCGTGGTCTCGGGCACCAGCAGGACCACCGCGAGCGCGATCAGGTCGCACACCAGGAACGGCAGCCCGGCCATGTAGATCGCCCGGAGCTTGGTGCCCGGCGGCGCGACTCCCTTCATCACGAAGAGCAGCATCCCGAAGGGCGGCGTGGTGAGCGCCATCTCCAGGTTGATCAGCATCAGCACGCCGAACCAGATCGGGTCGTAGCCCAGGAACTTCACGATCGGGATGTAGAGCGGCAGCGTGATCAGCATGATCGCCACCTGCTCCATGAAGGTGCCGAGGATCAGGACGACGATCTGCATGCAGACGATCAGCAGCAGCGGGTGGATGTCGAGATTGCCGACCGCGGTCAGCAGCCCGCGCGTCGCGCCCGAGAACGCCATGATCTGGCTGAACCCGATGGCGCCGATCAGGATGGCGAACATCATCACCGAGATCTTCACCGTCCCGGTGACCGAGCGGACGATCACCTCGCGGGTCAGCCCGCCATAGGCGAAGGCGACGATGAACGAGCCCATGCAGCCCATCGCCGCCGCCTCGGTGGGCGTGGCGACGCCGATCACGATGACCCCGGTGACCAGGAACACGATGACGCCGAGCGGCAGCAGGTATTTGACGATGCCGATGATGCGCTCCCGCCACGGCGCGCGATCGACCTCGTAGGCCGGCGTGAGCTCGGGCTGGAGCTTGCAGCGGATGACGATGTAGGCGACGTAGAGCACCGCCATGATCAGCCCGGGGATCAGGGCGGCGATCAGCAGGCGGCCGATCGACAGCTTGCCGATCGCGGCCAGGATGACCGCGAGCGAGCTCGGCGGCACGATCATGGCGAGCCCGCCGCTCGCGATGATCGGCCCGATCGACATCGGCTCCTTGTAGCCGCGGCGCTGCATGTCGGGCAGCAGCATGGTGCCGAGCAGCGCGGTGTTGGCCATGGTCGAGCCGCTCAGGCTGGAGAACATGGTCCCCGACGCGACGGTCAGCAGGCTGAGCCTTCCCGGCAGCCGGCCCATCAGCTTGTCGAGCACGTCGACGGCGCGAAACGCGACCCGGGAGTGCCACAGGATCTCGCCCATCAGGATGAACAGGATGATCGGAAGCAGGGTGAAGCTGGTCACCGAGGCGTACATGCTGGCGGTGAAGGTGTTGAAGGCCGCGCCGCCGCCCTGGAGGATCAGCACCCCCAGCATGTTCACGATCACGAAGGCGAAGGCGACCGGGATTCCCTTGAGCAGCAGGAACATCGCCCCGCCGAAGATGACCAGCAGCGGGATCCACCAATCAATCATCGGACGCGCCCCGGAGTTTCGCGCGACGCGATCCGCGGATCATCGACGATGTGCAACCCTCCCCTGAAACCAAGCGCGGCGCCTTCTTGCGCCCTTGCGGGGTTGTTCCGCGAATACTAGCAGCCCGGCGACCCGGCGCGCCAATGACACCCGCCGTCCCGATCCATCCGTCCGTCGTTGCGGTCGCCCCCCCCCCTCACCCTGACCCTCTCCCCGGCGGGGAGAGGGGATTCGTTTGGCGATTCTTCCTTACCTTCTCCCCTCCCGCTGGCGGGAGGGGCCGGGGGAGGGTGGATGGTCGGCCTGCCCCGAACCGTCGTCCTCGGCGATCCGGTCGAGAACGTCGTTGATGACGTGGTAAATCCCGAGCTCCAGCTTCGACATCGGGCCGGGGCGCTGGCGGGGCGACTTCATGTTGTGCTGCAGGGAGGCGACCATCTCGCGGTCTTCCTCAATTACGTCGATCAGGTAGTTCCGGTAGACCGCGATCTTCTCCGCGAAGCCGGGCCGGTCGAAATGCTCCTTGGGGAACAGCGTGTAGTTGATCACGCGGCAGCGGTCGGGTCCGAGCGGCCACATCACGAACGGGTGCACGTTGTCGGACCGCGCGATCAGCTGCATGTTGGGCGAGAGGTGGCCGGAACAGGCGAAGTTGTCCGGCCTGTCGTCGAGCCACGGCATCCTGCCGAACAGGCTCTTGCCGCCCGGGACCATCGGGGCGGAGCGGTAGAACATGCTGGTGCCGCCGCGCTCGAACAGCTTGAACGGGTACTTGTCGGCGCGGCCCCGCCTGGCGCCGATGGTCTTCGCGTGCAACGTGGCGGCGTGGTAGACGTCGAGCAGGTTCTCGACGAACAGCTTCCAGTTGCAGTCGAGCTCGACTTCCAGCTTGACCGCGAGGCGGCAATCCTCCTGGCGCAGGAAGCCGAACTCCCGCTCGAAATGGGCGAGGAAATCCGATAGCGGCGGCGCGTCGTCGTCGAAGGCGATGAACACCCATCCCGCCCATGTGCCGAGCCTGAGCGGCGGCAGCCCGCAGCGCGCGGGATCGAACTCCTCGGAGTCCTCCATGAACGCGGCGCCGGTGAGCGCGCCCTTGAGATCGTAGCTCCAGCCGTGATAGGGGCAGCTGAACTGGCCGGTATTGCCTTCGCCCCGGATCACCTCGACCCCGCGATGCGCGCAGCTATTGGAGAACGCCCGCAACTCTCCCTCGTCGTCGCGGACTACGATGGCCGGCTCGCCCATGATGCGGAGCGCCATGTAGTCGCCCGGATTCTCCAGCTCCTCGACGCGGGCGACGCAAAGCCAGTCCTTCATGAAGATGTTGCGCTTCTCCAGCGCGTGGATTTCGGGCGAACAGTAGAACGCGCCCGGCACGTGGCGGGCCTGTTCGATCGGACGGCGGATCTTCTCAAGCCCTTGTTCGCTCCACGGACTTTCTTCGCTGGACGCCATGGTCGGTTCCCCGGTCAGGTGAATTCCTCGTCGATCTGCTTCCAGTAGGTGTCTTTCCGCACCACCTTGCCGTCGCGGAACCGCCAGAGGTCGCAGCCGAGCAGTTCGAGCTTCTCGCCCTTCGCGGTGGTGCCCGTCAGCGTCCACTCCGACACGCCGACATCGCCCGCCACCCAGTTTTCGCCGTCTTCCCAACGGGCGTCGGGGATCGACCGGAAGCGCGCGGCGAGCGCCTCGCGGACCGCTTCCGCGCCTTCGTATTTGCGGCCCCAGGGATGGGGTCCCCGCGCCATCACCCAGACCACGTCCTCGGCGCAGTAACCCATGATCGCATCGACATCGTGGCGGTTGAACGCCTCGACGATCGCGGCCACGGCCTCGACGGTGACGCTCATTCCGCGAGGTCCACGCGGTCGAGATAGTAGTTCATCAGGCTGTGGAGGTTGACCTCCATGCGGGACAGCGGCCCCGGCTCGAACAGCCGGGAATTCATGCCGCGTTGCAGCGAATTCACCATCTCGCGGTCCTCCTCGACTACCCGCGCGAGGAAGTCGTGATAGACGCGGGCCTTCTCCATGAAATCGGGCTGCTCGAAATGCTCGGCGGGGAAGACGTGGTAGACGATCACCCGCGTCTTGTCGGGCGCGAGAGGCCAGATCGCCATCGGGTGGGATTCGTCGATGCGCCCGAACATGTGGAAGTTGGGGGCGAGAAAGCCGGTATAGGCAAAGCTCATGGGCTTGTCGGCGAGCCACGGCATCTTGCCGACCAGCGAAACCGAGTCCGGGGTGTCGGGCGCGGCGTCGTAGAACGAGCTGAAACCGCCCTTCTCCTTCACGTTGAAGACGAACTCGTCGATGTCGATATGGCCGCCGAAGGTGTCCCGGTGCAGCACCTGGACGTGATAGAAGTCCTGCAAATTCTCCACGAACAGCTTCCAGTTGCAGTCGAGGCCGACGACGTGCTTGGTCGCGAGCCGCATCTTCTCGTGGTGGAGGAAGGCGAACTCCTTCTCGTATTCCGCCGCGAACTCGGCGAGCGGAACGGCATCGGCATCGAAATTGACGAACATCCAGCCGCGCCATTCGTCGAAGCGCAGCGGCGCGAGCCGGCAGTTCTCGGGAACGAAGTCCTCCGCCTCCTTCATGTAGGGGGCGCCGATCAGCCTGCCCTGGAGGTCGTAGAGCCAGGCGTGGTAGGGGCAGCTGAACTCCCTCACGTTGCCCGACCCGCTGGCGACCTCGACGCCGCGGTGCCTGCACACATTGGCGAACGCGTTGACCCGGCCGTCGTCGTCGCGCGCGACGACGATCGGCTCGTCCATGATCCTGAGTGCCATGTAGTCGCCGGGGTTTTCGATCTCCTCCATGCGGCCGACGCAGAGCCAGTCCCGCATGAAGATCCTTTCCTTCTCGAGCCGGTAGATGTCGGGCGAGGTGTAGACGTGGCCCGGAAGGTGGCGCGCCCTGTGCAGGGTATCTCGGGTTCGCGCGATGCCCTCGGCGGCGCCGTCCGGCAAGGACTTTGAGCCCGACATGTCGCCCTCCCCAATTTTTGCCCTTCCCGCTTATAGCGCGGCGGGCGGCGGGGAGTCGATTTGGCGGCGGGCGTCGCGCGGTCGTGTAGGTGGTGACCGCCTTCCCGATCGCCATCGTCCTGATATACATGTTCCCCGGGACGTTCCTTGAGGAAATCGCGACGTTCCTGCCCGGCACGATGCCGGGCCGGGTCGAACAACGAAGGAGACATTCCGATGGGCAGACTCGACGGGAAGGTCGCGGTGGTCACCGGCGCCGCGCAGGGCATCGGGGAGACCTACGCCAAGGCGCTTGCGGCGGAGGGCGCCCGGGTGGTGGTTTCGGATATCGCCGATCCGTCCCGCGCGGTCGACGAGATCGCGAAGGCCGGCGGCGAGGCCATCGCGAACGTCGCCGACGTGACCGACGACGCGGCGCTCGCGGCCCTCGTCGAGGCGGCCGAATCCGCGTTCGGGCCGATCGAGATCCTGGTCAACAACGCTGCGCTCTTCGCCGAGCTGCGGCTGACCCCGATCATGCAGATCCCGAACGAGGAATGGGACCGGGTGATGAGGGTCAACCTGCGCGGCACGGTGCAGACCACCAGGGCCGTCGTTCCCAGCATGCTGAGGAACGGGCGAGGCAAGATCGTCAACATCGGCTCGGGCACGTTCTACTACGGCGGACCCGGGCTCGCGCATTACGTCTGCTCGAAGGGCGCGATCATCGCCCTGACGCGTTCGGCGTCGCGGGAGTTCGCCGACCGGAACATCCTGGTGAACTGCATCGCGCCCGGCCTCACCGAGAGCGAAGGCGTGCGCAACCACCCCGATCTCCACGTCGCCCGCGCGCCGACCGTGCAGACCCGCGCCGTCAAGCGGGACATGATGCCGGACGACCTGGTCGGGATGCTGCTGTTCCTTGCCAGCGAAGACAGCGACTTCGTCACCGGGCAGACCTTCAACGTCGACGGCGGCAAGTACAACCAGTGAGCAAATCCAAGAAGCGGGGAGCAGGGCAATGCCTGTCCAGGTCGACAAGAGCCGTCCGATAGCGGACACGAAGATTTTCGGTGCCGCGGAGTCGCGTCGGGGCTACCGGATCAACAAGTTCGCGATGTCTCTCGCCCAAGCGGAGAACCGCGAGGCGTTCAAGGCCGACGAGGAAGCCTATATGGCGCGATGGGATTTGAGCGCGGAAGAAAAGGAGGCCATTCGCGAGCGCGACTGGCGCAGGATCATGGACGAGCTCGGCGGCAACATCTACATGATCATCAAGATCGGCACCGTGACCGGCCACGGGCTCTACCAGATCGGCGCCCACCAGCGCGGCGAGACCTATGAGGAGTTCCTCGCCACGCGCAACGCGTCCGGGGCGCGCTAGGGCGATGGCGAGCATCGTCGCCGGCATCGGCACCTCGCACGTCCCCTCGATCGGCGTGGCCTACGACCAGGGGCGCACGCAAGAGCCCGCCTGGAAGCCGCTGTTCGACGCCTACGAGCCGGTCAAGGCGTGGCTGCGCGAAGACGTCAGGCCGGACATCGCCATCGTGGTCTACAACGACCACGGGAGCTCCTTCTTCTTCGACAAGTACCCGACCTTCGCGCTCGGCGCGGCCGGGCTCTACCCGGTCGGAGACGAGGGCTGGGGGCGGCGGCCGCTGCCCGACTTCCCGGGCGATGCGGACTTCTCCTGGCATCTCGCCGAGTCGCTGGTCTATGACGAGTTCGACATCACGCTGTGCCAGGAGCTCGCGGTCGAGCACGGCTTCATGGTGCCGATGCATCTCTGCTTCGACCACGATCCGGGCTGGCCGGTGAAGACGGTGCCGCTGGCGGTCAACGTGATCCAGCACCCGCTGCCGACCGGGGCGCGCTGCTGGAAGCTGGGCCGGGCGCTCCGCCGCGCGGTGGAGGCCTATCCGGGCGACGACCGGGTGGTGATCTTCGGCACCGGCGGCATGTCGCACCAGCTGAACGGCGCCCGGTTCGGCCATCTCAACCCGGACTGGGACAATTCCTGGCTGGACCGGATCGAGGCCGACCCGGCGGCGCTGGCGGCGCTCACCCACCAGGAGATCATGGAGGCCGCGGGCGCCGAGGCGGTGGAGCTGATCATGTGGCTGGTGATGCGCGGCGCGCTGTCGCCGGAGGTCCGCCGCGCGCACCGCAACTACTACGCCCCGATGACCACCGGAATGGGCCTCATCGCGCTCGAAGACAGCGCGTGACATGGCTGTTGACAGTCCGGCCGGGCATGCGAGGTTGGCGTCGCGATGGAGAACGGCCTCACGAGACCGCGTGACGGCGCGACCGGCTCCGACGACGCGGCGCATCTGCTGCACCTGATCGCGACCCTGTCGCGCGAGCTCCGTTCCGCGCGCGATACCCCGCGCGTCTCCCTCGACAGCAGGCTGGGCGAGGATCTCGGCTTCGACAGCCTGGGGCGCGCCGAGCTGCTGCGGCGCATCGAGCGGACGTTCTCGGTCGGCCTTCCCGGATCGACGCTGGCGGAAGCGGAAACCCCGGCCGACCTCTGGCGCGCGCTGGAAGCGGCCGGCGCGCCGCGCGGCCCCGCGACGCCGCTTCCCCCGGCCGATGCGGCCCAGGGTCCGGTCGAATCGATACCGGACACCGCGGCGACCCTGACCGAAATGCTCGACTGGCACGCCGGAGCGCATCCCGACCGGGTCCACGCCTGGCTCAGGGAACGGGAAGACCATATCGAGACCGTCAGCTACGCGGGGCTCCGCGAGACGGCGCTGGCGGTCTCCGGCGGCATCCTCGATGCCGGAATAACGCCGGGCGCGCGCGTCGCGTTGATGCTGCCCACCTGCGCCGGGTTTCTCCGCGCCTTCTTCGGGATCCTCTACGCCGGCTGCGTGCCGGTACCGATCTATCCCCCGGCGCGGCCCTCGCAGCTCGCGGACCATCTGCGCCGTCAGGCCGCGATACTCGCCAATGCGGGGGCCGAGTTGCTGGTCACCGTCCCGGAGGCACGGGTTCTCGCGGCCTTCCTGCGCTCGCAAGTCGCGAGCCTTCGCGCGATCGAGACCGTGGAGGGACTCAGCGGACGCGGCGGGAAGGAGGCCGCCCCGGCGCCCGACGCGGGAGACGTCGCCTTTCTTCAGTACACCTCGGGCAGCACCGGCGATCCGAAGGGCGTGGTGCTGAGCCACGCCAACCTGCTGGCCAACATTCGCGCCATGGGCCGGGCGATGGAGGCGGAGCCCGGCCGCGACGTGTTCGTGAGCTGGCTTCCGCTCTACCACGACATGGGCCTGATCGGCGCGTGGCTCGGCAGCCTCCATTTCGCGGTGCCGGTCTCGATCACCTCGCCGCTGGTCTTCCTGGCGCGCCCGGAGAGCTGGCTGTGGGAGATCCACCACCGGCGGGCGACGCTTTCGGGCGCACCCAACTTCGCCTTCGACCTGTGCGTCGGGCGGATCGACGACGGCGCGATCGAGGGGCTCGACCTGAGTACGGCCCGTATCGTGGTCAACGGGGCGGAGCCGGTGCGGGCCGCGTCGGTGCGGGCGTTCTGCGAGCGCTTCGCCGCGCACGGCTTCGACCCGGGGGCGCTCGCCCCGGTCTACGGCCTCGCCGAGAGCAGCGTGGGGCTCGCCTTTCCCCGGCCCGGAAGGGGGCTGCTCGCCGAGCGGATCGACCGGACCGCGCTGGCGGAGCGGTCGCGCGCGGTGCCGGTGACGGAAGGGCACGGCGATGCCGTCGAGGTCGTGGCCTGCGGTTCGCCGCTCCCCGGGCATCAGTTCCGGGTGGTCGACGAATCCGGCCGCGAGCTTCCCGAGCGCCGCCAGGGCCGGCTGCAATTCACCGGCCCGTCGTCGACCGCGGGCTACCACGACAACGCGCGGGCGACGCGCGAGCTGTTCGACGGCGACTGGCTGGAAACCGGCGACCTCGCATACATCGCCGGGGGCGAGGTCTACCCGACGGGCCGCATCAAGGACGTCGTCATACGCGGTGGACGCAACATCCATCCGCACGAGCTCGAAGCCGCCATCGGCGACCTTCCCGGCATCCGGCGCGGCTGCGTCGCGGTCTTCGCGGCCGCCGGGCCGGACCGGGAAGAGAGGCTGGTGGTGGTCGCCGAAAGCCGCGAGGAGGACGGCGCGGCCCGCGACCGGCTGAGGCGCGGCATCGAGGCGGCGGCGGTGGATGTCGCGGGCATCGCGCCGGACGATGTCGTGCTCGCGCCGCCGCGCGCGGTGCTCAAGACCTCGAGCGGCAAGATCCGGCGCGCCGCCACCTGCCAGCGCTACCTGGAAGGCCGTCTCCACGAACCCGGCGCCGCGCCGTGGCGGCAGCTGATCGGGCTCTGGCTCTCGGCGGCCCCGGCCGGCGTCCGCTCCTTCGGCCGCCTGACGCTCGGCCGCGCCTACGCCGGATACTGGTGGGCGGTGCTGGTGGCGCTGGCGCTCGCCGTCTGGCCGCTTTCGGTCGCGCTGCCCCGGCGTGCCTGGCGCTGGCGGGTGCTGCGCGCGGCCGCGCGCGCCATGCTGAAGCTCACCTTCACGCGGTTGACGGTGGGCGGCGAGGCCGTTCCGGAACGCGGCACCGTCCTGGTCGCCAATCACTGCAGCTATCTCGACAGCCTGGTGCTCGTCGCTGCGTTCCCCGGCGAGACCGCCTTCGTCGCCAAGGCGGAGCTGGCGCCGCAGGCGGTCGCCGGGACGTTGCTGCGCCGGATCGGCGCGATTTTCGTCGAGCGGTTCGACGACGCAAGCGGCGCGGGCGATCTCGATGCCGTCATCGAGGCGGCGCGAGCGGGACGCCGGCTCCTGGTCTATCCGGAAGGGACGCTGACCCGCCGCCCCGGCCTGCTCGACTTCAAGCTCGGCGCCTTCGCGGCCGCCGCCGCCGCCGGGGTGCCGGTGGTGCCGGTCACGCTGCGCGGGACGCGATCGGCGCTGCGCGGCGGGCAATGGTTTCCCCGCCCCGGCGCGGTGCACGTCACGGTGGGCGCCCGGCTGTTGGCGGACCGGGACGGGTTCGACGCGGCGATCGCGCTCCGCGACGCCGCGCGGGCGGCGATCCTGGCCGATTGCGGGGAGCCCGATCTCTCCGGCGAGGCGACCCTGCTGGAGGACCGCCGAAATTCCTGAGACAGCGAGGACGACATGCTGCGCGACCACGGCCGTTTCAAGTATTCCGCGATCGTCGACCGCCCCGATTACACCTGGCCCCAGGGCAAGAGGCTGGCGTTCTACGTCGCCCTCAACATGGAGCACTTCTCCTATGGCGAGGGGCTCGGCATCTCGATGTCGCCGGGCATTCCTCATCCCAACACCTACAACTGGGCCTGGCGCGAGTACGGCAATCGCGTCGGCGTGTGGCGCCTCCTCGACCTGTTCACGGAGCTGGAGCTGCCCATCTCGGTTCTGCTGAATTCCGAGCTGTACGACCACAGCCCGGAGGTCGTCGCCGCCTTCCGCGCCCGCGGCGATGAAATCGTCGGCCACGGCCGGACCAATTCCGAACATCAGAACGACTTCGACGAGGCCGGCGAGGCGGCGCTCATCCGGGAGGCCACCGAAACCATCGCCAGGCACGAAGGCAGGCCGCCGGCCGGCTGGCTCAGCCCCGGGGTCAACCCCAGCGACGTGACCCCCGACCTCCTGCAGGAGGCCGGCTACACCTACATCCTCGACTGGCCGATGGACGATCAGCCGGTGTGGATCGAGACCCGCCGGGGCCGGCTGCTCAGCCTGCCCTATCCGCATGAGGTCAACGACATCCCGATGATCATGCTGCATCATGGCGACGCCGGAGCGTTCGCGGACATGATTATCGACAACTTCGACGAGATGCTGGAGCAGTCGCAAAAGCAGCCCCTCGTCTACTGCGTCAGCTTGCACGCGTTTATCGTCGGCCAACCCTATCGCCTGCGTCACCTGCGACGCGCCCTCGGCCACATCTGCGAGCACCGCGACAAGCTCTGGATCGCGACGGGCGGGGAAATCGCCAGCTACTTCGCCGAGTCGGCGCCGGCCCAACCGGAGTGACCGGCCGCAGGGGGACGAGTCAAGGAGACATTCCATGTCCGCAATTCGCAGCCTCCTCGTCGCGTTCGGCGTCTTCGCGATGCTGGCGGCGAGCGCCGTTCAGCCCCGTGCGGAGACCACCGACCGCGCCGTCGTCCGGGCGTTCCTGACCCTGCTCGTGGGCGAGGCGAGCGACAAGGCGGGTGCCTGGGAGACGATCGAGACCCAGTGGGAGCCATCGTTCCTGCCGATGGCTCTGGAGACGATCCGCCTGACCCGCGACCTGGAGGTCTCGAGCGTCCTGGTGAGCATCATGGAACGCAAGGCGGGCGCCGGGCTCGGCCACGATCTCCAGGCCTGGCAACGCAGGATGTGGAATGCGCCCGAGGCGCGGCACAAGCGCTATGCCGCCTTCAAGAGCGCGCTCTACAGCCTCATCGACCCGCGCTTCTCGGCCTATTTCGACACGGCGGGCGAGCCGCTCATCCGGCTCGACGAGGTCGTCTGGGGCGGCGTGCGGCAGGACGGCATCCCGCCGCTTCGCAACCCGGCGATGCTGGCCGCGGAAGACGCGCTCTACCTGGAGGACGACCACGTCGTGTTCGGCATCTCCGTCAACGGCGACGCCCGCGCCTATCCGAAGCGCATCCTCGCCTGGCACGAGATGTTCGTGGACAAGGTCGGCGGCGTGCCGGTCGCGGGCGTCTACTGCACCCTCTGCGGCACCATGATCCTCTATTTCACCGAGCACGAAGGCGTCGTTCACCGGCTCGGCACGAGCGGCTTCCTCTACCGTTCGAACAAGCTGATGTACGACCGGGCCACCCAGTCGCTGTGGAGCACGATGCGGGGCACGCCGGTTGTCGGGCCGCTCGCCGGGAAGGGCATCGTGCTGGGGAGCGGACCCGTGGTGACGACCAGCTGGGGCGAGTGGCGGCGGCGCCACCCCGGAACCAGGGTGCTTTCGCTCGATACCGGCCACCGGCGCGATTACGCCGAAGGGGCCGCCTACCGCGACTATTTCGCGACCGACGCGCTGATGTTCCAGGTTCCGGCCCTCGACACGAGGCTGAAGAACAAGGACGAGGTGTTCACGCTGCGGCTCGCCGGCCACCCGGACGCGCCGCTTGCCATATCCGCCGGGTTCCTCGCCGCGAACCCCGTCCATCGCGATGCGATCGAAGGCACGGCGCTCGTGGTGCTTACCGATCCGTCGGGCGCGAACCGCGCCTATGCGAGCGAGGACGTGACCTTCACCCGCTTCGACGGCGACCGGCGCGTCGAGGACAGCGCCGGCACGGTCTGGACGATGGACGAGGACGCCCTGACCGCCCGGGACGGGCGCAGGCTCCGCCGTCTCCCGGCGCAGCGGGCGTTCTGGTTCGGCTGGCACGCCGCGTTCCCCAACACCCGGCTGGTGCGCTAGCGGGTCCGAGCTCCTTACCGTAGGCATCGCCAGCGTTTGTCGCGCCGGCACCGAGGCTAGGGCCACAAGGTGCCCTCGGCGAGCGCCTGTTGCAGCCGGTCGGTGGACCACACGTCGATCCCGTCCCCGGTCCGGAAGGATCGCTCGCCGCCGTAGATCAACACGCGTCGCGCGATAGCCGGCAGCTCCGCGATGGCGCGCAGCCCCGGCAGCATGCCGGTGTGGTAGCGCGGCTGGGACTTGACCTCGATGGCCGCCAGCTCCCTGCCCCGGCGCAGCAGGAAATCGACCTCGGTGCGGTTCGCCGGGTGCGGCGCCCAGTAGTGCAGCTGGTCGAACAGCTCACCCTCCTCAGCATGCGCCCGCAAGAGGTGCAGGACCCAGCCCTCCAGAAGCGCGCCGCGTTCCTCGGGCGCGATCGGTCCATGAAGCCTTTTCACCGCGCGGACCAGGCCGGGATCGACCCAGTAGAGCTTCGGATGGCGGCGCTCCCGCGCCCTGAGCCGCGGCTGGAAGGCGGGGAGGCGGAACGCGAGCAGGGTATCCTCGAGAATGTCCAGATAGCCTTGCACCGTGGCGCGCGCGACGCCGCAGTCGCGCGCGATGCCGGTTATGTTGACGACTTGGCCGTGGTAAAGCGCGGCGACCGGCAGGAAGCGCGCGAATCCCGGAAGGTTCCGGACCAGCCCCTCGGCCCGGACCTCCTCGCGGAGGTAAAGCCGGACATAGCTCTCGAGCACCGCTCGCCGGTCGTCGGCGACCCAGACCAGGGGGATGGTGCCGGTATCGAGGGCCGCATCGAGGTCGAAGTCGTCGCCGAGCTCGGCCGGGGTCAGGGGATGCATCGCCTTGTGAAGCGCTCGGCCGGCGAGCAGGTTGACGCCCGACGCCTTGAGCTTCCGCGCGCTCGATCCGAGCAGGGCGAAGTTGAGACGCCGGTCCTCGATGTGCCGGTGCACTTCGTTGAGGAGATTGGGAAGGCGCTGGATTTCGTCGACGACCACCCAGCTGCCCGGCGCTGCGGACTGGAGATCGGCGGCGAACAGGGATGGATCGGCGAGGTAGTCCTGGTAGCGGGCCTCGTCGAGGAGGTCGATGCGCGTCGCGTCGGGGAACCGCGCTCGCGCCCAGGTGCTCTTGCCGACCCCGCGGACGCCGAGGAGAAAGAAGCTCTGCCCCGGCGGCCGGATCGAACGCGGATAGATCTTTCCTGCCATATCGCCGTCATTTTTCGAAGAAAATCGATAGTATGATGTCAGGCAGGCATCGGCAGGTCAATGACGCGGCAAGGGCTGCATCGGACTGGAAAAACCCCCGGTTTCCAAGGGTTTTTAATACTTTACGGGAGCTCTTCGGCTTGAAGGATGGTGGAGCCGAGGGGAGTCGAACCCCTGACCTCGACATTGCGAACGTCGCGCTCTCCCAACTGAGCTACGGCCCCGTCCACCGAAGGCGCGGATAATGTGGAGCCCCGCGCGCCGATGTCAAGCATCCGCCCGCCCTCCCCCGGCCCCTCCCGCAAGCGGGAGGGGAGAAGGTAAGGAAGGGTCGGCGCCACAACTCTCCCTCTCCCCGACGGGGAGAGGGCCGGGGTGAGGGGAATGCCGGGTGCGACAGGCGCCAGCTTGCACCCCGGAACCGCCCCGGCTAGTGTCGCCGGGCCAGGCTGCTGGAGCGAGTCCGCCCCGTCATGCACGTCATCATCGGTCCGATTCTCGAGATCGTCGACGCGATCCTCGGGCTCTATATGTGGGTGATCATCCTGTCGGTGGTGATGAGCTGGCTCTACTCCTTCAACGTGGTCAACACGAGCAATCGCTTCGTCTACGCGGTGGGCTATTTCACGCACCGGCTGACCGAGCCCGCCCTCGCCCCGATCCGCCGCTTCATCCCCAATCTGGGCGCCATCGACATCTCGCCGCTGGTGCTTCTGCTCGCCGTCTTCTTCCTCAGGCGCGTCATTCAGAATCTGCTGTTCGAGCTCGGCGGATGACCCGCCTGATCGACGGCAAGGCGATCGCCGCCGATGTGCGCGCGCGCGTCGCGGAAGCTGTCGGCGCGTTGTCGGAGCGCGGCATTTCCCCGGGCCTCGCGACCGTGCTGGTGGGCGAAGACCCGGCGAGCCGGATCTACGTGCGCAACAAGATCCGCATGTGCGCGGAGGTCGGGATCCGCTCGATCGGGCACGCGCCGGACGACGATATTTCGGAAGGCGAGCTGCTCGACCTCGTCGGCCAACTCAATGCCGACCCGGAGGTCGACGGCATCCTGGTCCAGCTGCCGCTTCCCGCGGGCATCGATTCGGCGCGGGCGATCGAGGCCATCGACCCGGTCAAGGACGTCGACGGCTTCCACACGACCAACGCGGGCCGGCTGTCCGCCGGGCTCGACGCGATGGTGCCGTGCACCCCGGCGGGTTGCATGATCCTGCTGCGGAGCGTCTGCCCCGACCCGACCGGGATGCGCGCGATCGTCGTCGGACGGTCCAACATCGTCGGCAAGCCGGTGGCCCAGCTCCTGCTCGCCGCCCACTGTACGGTGACGATCGCCCATTCGCGCACCGTCGACCTGGATGCGCGCTGCCGCGAGGCCGACATCGTGATCGCCGCGGTCGGAAGGGCGGAGACGATCAAGGGCGGCTGGATCGGGCCGGGCGCGACGGTGATCGACGTCGGCATCAACCGGATCGAGGGCGCGGACGGCAAGGGCAGGCTGGTCGGCGACGTCGAGTTCGAGACGGCGAAGGAGGTCGCGGGCGCGATCACCCCGGTGCCGGGCGGGGTCGGGCCGATGACCATCGCCTGCCTCTTGCGCAACACCGTGATCGCCGCCTGCCGCCGGCGCGGGATGGATGTGCCGGAAGCCGTGCGCCTCCTGTAGACCCGAATCGCCCCCGCCGGTCAGGTTGCCGTGGTGGTCGTCAGGCGGAGGCCGACGGCGCCGATGGCGATCAGGGCGATGAAGACGAGCTGGACGGCGCCGAGCTGTTCGCGGAACACCGCGAAGCCGATCAACGTCACCGCGAGGATGCCGATGCCGGCCCAAAGCGCGTAGGCGACGCCGACCGGGATCGCCTTGAGCGCCGGCGCGAACGCCCAGAAGCAGCAGATGTAGCAGAGGATCGAGAGCGCTCCCCAGTGCCACTTCTCGAAGCCGTCCGACAGCTTGAGGAAGACCGTGCCGACCACCTCCAGCGCGATGGCGACGGTGAGGAACATCCAGGCACTCATCGCTTCCGACCTCCGCTCCGTGGCGGGGCACTATACGACGCGGCGGACGATTGCGCCCGCCGGCTCACCCTCCCCCAACCCCTCCCGCAAGCCCCGGACTGCGATCCGGGACAAGCGGGAGGGGAGAAGATGAGGAGCGGGAGGCGGCGCCGCGACTCCCCCTCTCCCCGCCGGGGAGAGGGCCGGGGTGAGGGGGATGCCGCCGCTTCCGCCGCGGCGTCGGGGAGCGGGCGGCTGGTGACCACCTCGTCGATCAGGCCGAACTCCCTGGCGTCGTCGGGGGAGAGGAACTTGTCGCGCTCCATCGCCTCCTCGATGACGCCGATGTCCTGGCCGGTGCGCTCGACATAGATCTGGTTGAGGCGGCCCCTGAGCGTCAGGATCTCGCGGGCGTGGATCTCGATGTCGGTCGCCTGGCCCTGGAACCCGCCCGAGGGCTGGTGGCGAAGAAGGAGACCAACATTACGCATGAATTGACATTGTTTCCCTCGTTGGCAATATTAAATTGTAATGTTGACAAAAAATTGTCTAGATAGGCCAATGTTACACAAAATCAGCGTCAGCAACTACCAATCCATACGGGACGAGGTCACGCTGGACTTCCGGGTCCCGGGGACGACGCCCGAGCGGCCCTGGCTGCGCGGCCCGACCGCGCGCGCCGACCTCCGGGTTCCGACGGTAATCGCGCTCATCGGCCCCAACGGAGCTGGGAAGACGGCTTGGCTGCGGACGCTGGCGGACACGGTGCACTTCGCCGTGAATTCCTACGGCTATCCGCCGGGTCCCATCGCCGGGTTCCCGGCGTTCGCGTCGGACGAGGCTCTAAGCACGCCCACGCGCGTCCAAGTGGACTTCGATGCGCCGTGGTTGGTTTCCGGTCCGGAAGAGCCGAACAACCTGTTCCGGTACACTCTGGAACTTGACCGCGGCACACCGAATTTCTTTTCCGACGCGGTGGGTTACGAGGCGTTGCACGACTTCCCGCGAGGCCGTCCGCGGCGGTTGATGGAACGGCGTGGCGACCGGCCGGTCCAGGTAGCGAAGGAAATGGCGATCAAACCGAGCGACGATCGCCTCGCCTCGGTGCCCGCCAATGCCTCCGTCCTGTCGACTCTCGCGAGGATGGGCGCGGAGACCTTTTCGGGAATCGTGGAAGGTCTCACTCAGGTACAAACCAACGTCTCGGCGATCGATCCGATACGCCTCGATGACGAGACGGTGACCCACTACTTCCGCGATAACCCCCAGGTGAAGGACCGGATCTCGGACAAGCTCGGACGTTTCGATCTGGGGATCGAAAACATGGACGTTGTACAGGTGAATGACGGGACGTGGCACCTGGTCTTCTCCCATTCGGGCCTCGGGCCGAACATCTCTTTTCTGAAGGAGTCCGCCGGAACGCGCCATGTGGTGCGTGCATTCCCCGCTCTCAATTTTTCCCTCGAAACCGGCGGGTTGGCCGCCATGGACGCGCTCGACAACGACCTGCACGCGGACCTCGTAGATGAGATCTTGGGCTGGTTCCGGCGCGAAGAGACCAACCCCCACAACGCGCAGCTGATCTGTTCGCTGCACAGCCTCTCGGTCCTCGACGAGCTGGAGAAGGAGGAGGTGTTCATCGTCGAGAAGGACCGGGACGGCGTGACCGGCGCGTATGGCGCAGTGGACGTTCAGGGGGTGCGCCGGAGCGCCGATCTTCGCAAGCTCTACCGTGGCGGCGCGCTCGGCGGGCTGCCTAGATTCGGCTGAGCCGTGGCGCGGCGCCGGCCGGTTCGGAGGCGCAAGCGCATCCTGGTCGCCGCGGAGGGCGACGGCGAACAAGCGCTTGCGCGATGGTTGCAGAGGGTCTGCGATGAGCAGGGCCTCCACTTGCATCTTGACGTGGTTGTTGCCAGCGGAAAGGACACCCGATGGGTGGTCGAGTACGCCGTTGATCGCCGCCGCCGCCGCAACGAGAACCGCGTGCCGGACAGCGGGGCGCTCGTCTTTCTCGACTCCGACCGGTTGGAAGAGGACCGCAACGGGGGCCGCGACCCGGAAAGCGTTCGGGGTCGCGACGATTTGCAGCTGATCTATCTTCGGCCGAACTTGGAAGGCCTGCTGATCCGCCTTCATCCCGGCCACGAAAAGCGGTGCGTGGCGGCGCAAGATGCGGAAATGCGGTTGCGGAAGCTCTGGCCGGAATACGAGAAGCCCATGATCGCCGCCGCGCTGGCGAAGCGCTTCGGCCTAGACGATCTTCGACGGGCCGCGCGGCACGATCCCGATCTACGCGACGCTCTGACTCTTCTGGGTCTCTTGCCGGGAGAATGACCGATCCACCGTGCGGACCCGTATTCGTTGCTTATCGCTTCCCGTAGTGTCGGGCGGACGCCGTCGGGTTGGCTAGAAGACTGTCCGAGCCAGAGGCAACTACAGCGAGCATGCTTTGACCGGGCGGCCGAACTTTCCAAGAACGGTCAACAACCCGACAATGCTGCCATGAGTCAAACGAAGACGGACGATCATGCCCAGGACCGCAGAGAATGTCTTTAATGCCGAGCTTGCCAAAGTGCTGCGGAGGAAACACCCGCGCTGGCCGGACCGGATCGGCGTGGAACAGACGAATGTCTTGACCGAAGGGGCGGGATTGAGGCCCGACCTTATCGTCCGTCATCCGGGCGGTATTCCGGTAGCGGTCGAGACCGAATACACCCCGGCCCACACGGTGGAAGAGGACGCTCGCGAACGTCTCGGCAAGACCTTGCGGCAAACGGGAGAATTCATCGAACAGGCCCTTGCCGTTCGCATTCCGGACGCCTTGGCCAGCGCAAGCCAGAACGACCTTGAAGAGGAAATCGAGGGGGCGGAGCTGCAGTTCTGCATACTCTCGGGGAATCCGGAAGACCCTGACCGTTGGCCCGAGACCGGTTGGCTCGATGGCGATGCGGACGAACTCGCGGGATATATCGAGTTGGCCGCCCTTTCCGAAAACCGGATCGCGCGCGGAATGGCGATCCTCGAGCTGGGGATCGAACAAGCGGCTAACAGGCTTCGCGATGCCTGCGCCGATGCGCCGGACACACTGGAGACCATTGCCAATGAGCTACACCAGAGGGACGGGAAGCAGACGTCGCGGATGGCGATGGCGATTCTCGCCAACGCTCTTACCTTCCACACCGCCGTGGCCGGCGTTCACGGGATCGAAACGCTCGATCAGCTCAAGGACGGCTTCGGAAACCTCCGCAAGACCCGGATTCTGGACGTCTGGAGGCGCATCGTCACGGACATCAACTATTGGCCAATCTTCAAGATCGCTTCCGACGTCCTCCTGCCCATTCGCAACGGTACCGCCCAAGGAATCCTGCACATCCTCTCTGGCGTCGCTTCCGAACTGAATGAGATCGGGGCGACCAGCCAGCACGACCTTTGCGGGCGTATGTTTCAGCGCCTGATCACGGACCGGAAGTTCCTCGCAACCTTCTACACGCTTCCGAGTTCCGCTGCCTTGCTTGCGGAGCTTGCCGCGGCGCGCCTCGATACCGACTGGTCCAGCCGGGACGCGGTGGCCCAACTGAAGATTGGCGACTTCGCTTGCGGCACGGGGGCTCTGCTCAACGCGGCCTATGAAGCGGTGCTCGCCCGCTACCGCCGAACCGGAGGAGACGACGAGGGAATCCATCCAGAGATGATGGAGCACGCGCTTGTCGGCGCCGACATCATGCCGGCGGCAACCCACCTCACCGCGTCGGTGCTGTCGAGCACGCACCCGAGCGTGACCTTCGAGAATACGTCGATCCTGACCTTGCCCTACGGGGCGCAGCCGGAAGGTTCGGGCCGGCCGATCGCTATCGGCGCGCTGGACTTGATCGAGGACCAACGAACTTTTCCGCTGTTCGGCACAGGACACAGCCGGTTGCGGGGTGTCAGCGAAAACGGCGGAGGGCAGGCGGACCTTCCTCACGACGCGTTCGATCTCGTCATCATGAATCCGCCGTTTACACGGCCGACGAATCATGAAGTTGCAGAGGTTCCCGTACCTTCCTTCGCCGGTTTCGCGACCGGCGACGACGAGATGAAGCACATGTCGCGCCGTCTCAAGAAGATTCGAAAGCCTTCCATGGTCGGACATGGCAATGCCGGTCTCGCTTCCAATTTTATCGATCTTGCCCACGCCAAGGTGAGAACGCCCGGGGGCGTCTTGGCGCTGGTTCTTCCGGCATCTTTTCTCCAGGGCGAGGCCTGGGCCGCCGCCCGGCGACTTTTCGACGAACACTACCGGGATGTGGTTATTGTAAGCATTGCGACTACGGGCACGACCGATTGCGCTTTTTCGGCGGACACCGGCATGGCCGAGGTTCTGGTCATTGCAACCAAGCGGAGCGATGCCGAACAAACCGAAGAACAAGCCCTGTTCGTCAATCTCCTGCGTCGTCCGCAATCCATTCTGGAAGCGAAAACGATTGCCCGGACGGTTCAACGGATACCCGGTGACCGAACGGTCGGAATCATCGCGGTCAGCGACCAGGAGAGAGCCGGATGCAGTATTCGTGGCGCGTTGTCCGAGACAGGCAGCGCGGGCCTTCGGGAGGTAGGCGTAGCACGGGCGGCAACAGGTCTGATGAGAGGAAAATTGCCGTTGCCGAGACGGCAAGAAGCCGAATCAGTGCCCGTTGTTCGACTTGGAGTCTTGGGTAACCGAGGACTCTTAGATCGGGACATTAACGGGCGAGAGATCACTTCCGCAAGTCTTCCACGAGGTCCGTTCGACATCGTGAACCTTCGGCCGGACGACGTTCCGACCTGGCCCGCGCTGTGGTCCCATACGGCGCCTCTGGAGACGCGTATGATCGTGTTGTCGGACAGGGCCGGTGAAGTTCGTCCGGGATGCGAAGACCGCGCGTTAGAAGTTTGGGGACGAACCGCCTCCCGCCTCCATTTCAATCGAGATTTTCGTATCAACTCTCAACCGTTGGCAGCATGTCTCACTCCCGACATGTCTATAGGAGGGCGGGCATGGCCCAATTTCCTGTGTACCGACCGACGCTGGGAGACGCCGCTCGTCCTTTGGGCCAACTCGACTCTCGGTCTGATTTCGTTCTGGTGGATTGGCGCCCGGCAGCAACAGGGCCGGGCGATTCTGACGATTTCGAAATTGCCGACGCTGACCGTAGTCGATCCGCGAAGTCTCACCGCCTCGCAGTTGGATCTTGCCGACCAGATTTTCGAACGGTTCCGGGGCGAAGAAATGTTGCCGGCGAACGAGGCCTGGCAGGACGAAACACGACAAGCACTTGACCACGCGGTTCTGATCGACCTGTTAGGGCTCCGGGAGGACATAATGGAGCCGCTGGCGCTGTTGCGTCGTCAGTGGTGCGCGGAACCGTCGGTCCATGGCGGTAAACGTACGGCCCCCGTCTGAAGGCTGCATCCAGCGGCCGCCGATGCGCCACGTCATGTGCTGCTCTTCGTTGTTCGGTGGGCGCGAAAAAACTCGTGGATGGTCGGCCTGCGCCGACCATGACGGGTGAGAAGGCAGGCGGATGCCGCCTCGCCTCTAACTCCCCCCGCCGGCCGCTTCCGCCGCGGCGTCGGGGACCGGGCGGCTGGTGACCACCTCGTCGATCAGGCCGAACTCCCTGGCGTCGTCGGGCGAGAGGAACTTGTCGCGTTCCATCGCCTCCTCGATGACGCCGATGTCCTGGCCGGTGTGCTCGACGTAGATCTGGTTGAGACGGCCCCTGAGCGTCAGGATCTCGCGGGCGTGGATCTCGATGTCGGTCGCCTGGCCCTGGAACCCGCCCGAGGGCTGGTGGACCATGATCCGCGCATGCGGCAGCGAATAGCGCTTGCCCTTGGCGCCGGCCGACAGCAGCAGCGAGCCCATCGAGGCCGCCTGGCCGATGCAAACCGTCGAAATCTCGGGACGGATGTACTGCATGGTGTCGTAGACCGCGAGCCCCGAGGTCACCAGCCCGCCGGGCGAGTTGATGTAGAACGAGATGTCCTTGGTCGGGTTCTCCGATTCGAGGTAGAGCATCTGCGCGCAGATCAGCGAGGCGACCGCGTCGTCGACCCCGCCGATCAGGAAGACGATCCGCTCCTTCAGGAGCCTGGAGAAGATGTCGTAGGCCCGCTCCCCGCGGTTGGTCTGCTCGACCACCATCGGGATGAGCGCGTTCATGGAAACGTCTCCGCGGTCCTTCATGCCGGCCCCTCCGCTTCGCCTATTCCGCCGCGTCCCCGCCGTCGCCGTCCGCGTCGGGATCCGCCATGAGCTCGTCGACGCCGACCGTCCGGTCGGTCACCTGCGCCATCTCGACGATGAAGTCTACCACCTTGTCCTCGAAGATCGGCGCCTGGAGGGACTGCATCGCCTCCGGGTTGTTGCGGTAGAGCTCGAACAGACGGTTGGCCTCGTCCTGCGGGAACATCCGCATCTGCTCGGCGAGCGCGCGGTTCAATTCTTCCTCCGTCACCCGGATGTTGTTGGCCCGGCCGACCTCCGAGAGCAGCAGGGCGAGCCGCACCCGGCGCTCGGCGATGCCGCGGTAGCGCTCCCTGAGCGCGTCGTCGGAGAGCGCCTTGTCCTCGTCGTCGAGATCGTCGCTCTCCTTCGCCCGCTCGACCTGGCGCCAGATCGTGTCGAACTCGTTATCGACCATGCCGGGCGGCAGGTCGAAGCCGTGCCGTTCGGCCAGAGTGTCGAGCAGGTCGCGCTTGAGCCGCTCGCGCGAGACGCGCTGGTACTCGCCCTCGATCTGGCCCCTGACCGTCGCCTTGAGGGCATCGAGATCGTCGAGGCCGAGATGCTCGGCGAGCGCGTCGTCGACCGGGGTCTCGTCGGGGCTGCGGAGCGCCTTGACGGTGACCGCGAAGCTCGCCGCCTTGCCCTTCAAATCCTCGTTCGGATAGTCCTCGGGGAAGTCGATTTCGACGGTCTTCTCATCGCCCGGCTTCGCGCCGAGGAGCTGTTCCTCGAAGCCCGGGACGAACTGGTCCGAGCCCAGCCTGAGCACGAAATCCTCGGCCGCGCCGCCCTCGAAGGGCACGCCGCCGATGCTGCCGGTGAAGTCGATCGTCACCTCGTCGCCGTCCTTGGCCTCGGCGCCCTCTTCCGCCGCGCTGAAGTGCTTGTGCTGCTCGGCCAGGCGTCCGAGCGCCTCCTCGACCTTGTCGTCCTCCGCCTCGGCGACCAGGCGTTCGAGCTCGAGCGCGGCGAAATCGACCGGCTCGATCTCCGGCATGAGCTCCAGGTTGAGGGTGTATTCGAGGTCCTCGCCGTCCTCGAACTTGAGGTCGGCGATATCCGGCTGCATCGCCGGGCGAATGCCCTCGTCCTCGATCGTGCTGGTGGTCGCGTCCTCGATCGCTGACTGGAGAATTTCGCCCTTGACCGCGTCGCCGAAGCGCGAGCGCAGGATGGCGAGCGGCACCTTGCCGGCGCGGAAGCCGGGCACCCGGACCTCGCGGCCGACCTCGTTGAGGCGGGCCACCATCTTGCCCTCGATGTCGGCGGCGGGGACGCTGATGCGGTATTCGCGCTTGAGGCCTTCGGCGCTGATCTGGGTGACTTGCATGCGTGTCTCGCGGTTGCGGCCCTGGTGCGGGCGGAGGGATTCGAACCCCCACGGCTTGCGCCACCGGATCCTAAATCCGGCGTGTCTACCAATTCCACCACGCCCGCGCCCTGGCGGCACGGTCTCGTGCGGGCGGCGCCATGGTATAATCGGCGCGTACCGCCAGGGCAAGCGAACCGAACCGGGAGAGCGACGTGCAGGGAAGCGAGCGGGTCATCGACTATCTCAACCGGGTGCTCAAGAACGAGCTGACGGCGATCAACCAGTACTTCCTGCATTCGCGGATGCTGGGAAACTGGGGGATTTCCGGGCTCGCCAAGCAGGAATACGAGGAATCGGTCGACGAGATGCGCCACGCCGACAAGCTGATCGAGCGCATCCTGTTTCTCGAGGGGCTGCCCAACCTGCAGGATATCGGGAAGCTGTTCGTCGGCGAGTCGACGCGCGAAATCCTCGAATGCGACCTCCGGCTGGAGGAGCTGGCGATTCCGCTGGTACGCGAGGCGATCGCCGCCTGCGAGGAGGAATCGGACTATATCACGCGCGAGCTGCTGGAGGAGATCCTCGACGGCGAGGAGGACCATGTCGACTGGCTGGAGACCCAGCTCGGCCTGATCGAGCGGATGGGGCTGGAGAACTTCATCCAGATGCACAGCGAGTGATGTAAGGGGGCGTCAGCGCGCGGCGGCTTCCGCCGCCGCCTCGTCCATCACCTGGCGCGCGAAGGGCAGGCACCGCCCGCAGCGCGGCCCGCACCCCAGCACCGAATAGGCCTCCTCCGGCGAGCGCGCGCCCTCCGCCGCGAGATCCCTGATCTCGCACTCCCGGTACCGGTTGCAGATACAGACATACATGGATCAGCGCACCACCCCGCCAGAACCGTATTATTTCTGACCCAATTAAGAATCGTTGTCAACAAAAAAATTAAGAATCGTTTTCAACTGGAGAGTCGTCGGCGGTCAGCTCGGGGGTGGGGGGCGGTAGCGGCGGATGGCGGCGCGGGCGGCGGCGTCGAGGATGGCGTCGACGTCGATGCGGTAGGTGGCGTAGAGGTCGGGGATGTCGCCGGACTGGCCGAAGCCATCGACGCCGAGCGGGTAGATGCGGTGCCCGGCCACCGAGCCGAGCCAGGAGAGCGCCGCCGGGTGGCCGTCGAGCACGGTGACGATCGCGGCGTCGGGGGCGAGCCGGGCGAGCAGGGTCTCGATCGGCGCGATGCGCCCGGCATCGCCCGCGACCCGGGCCCGGCGGGCGCGCAGCCAGTCCCCGTGCAGCCGGTCGGGCGAGACGATGGCGAGCAGCCCCACGTCCGGGATGTCCTCGCGCAGCGCCTCGACGGCGGCCTCGGCTTCGGGCGCCATCGCCCCCATATAGGCCACCGCCAGCGACGCCCCGCCGCATGACGGCCCGGCCCGCCAGTAGGCGCCCCGGATCGCCCCTTCCCGCCAGTCTTCGTCGCCGCCGCGCCGGGGCTGGTCGATCGCGCGGGTCGAGAGCCTGAGCGCCACCGATCCGCCGTCGTCTTCCTGCATGTGCCGGAACCCCCATTCCATGATCGCGGCGAGCTCGTCGACGAAGGCGGGCTCGAAGGCGGCGAGCCCGGCCTGGCCCAGCGTGACCAGCGGGGTCTCCTGCGACTGGTGCGCGCCCCCTTCGGGCGCCAGGGTGACGCCGGACGGCGTCGCCACCAGCATGAACCGCGAGTCCTGGTAGCAGGCATGGTGCAGCGCATCGAGGCCGCGCCGGATGAACGGGTCGTAGAGCGTGCCGATGGGCAGCAACCGCCCGCCGAACAGCGGCGCGGCGAGTCCGAATGCGGACAGCGTCAGGAACAGGTTGTTCTCCGCGATGCCGAGCTCGACATGCTGGCCCTCCGGCGACATCGCCCAGCGCAGCGGCGACAGCACATCCTCCTCCGCATAGGTGTCGGCGGCGGCGGCGCGGCCGAAGATGCCGCGCCGGTTGAGCCACGCCCCGAGATTGGTCGAGACCGCGACGTCCGGCGAGGCGGTGACGATGCGATCGGCGAGCGGACCCCCGTCGCGGCCGATCTCGCTCAGGATGCGCCCGAACCCGTCCTGGGTGGAAATCCTGGCCCGGTCCGGCGCCTCGATCCGCGCGGGCAGCTCGATCCGGGGCGCCGCGTGCCGCCGCGGATAGGCGGCCGCGAACGGCACCCCGGCGAGGAACGCCTCCAGCGCGTCCTCCGGGATGTCGAGGCCGGCGAAGCGGTCCCACTCCTCGCCCGGCGCGATCCCCATCCCGGCGCGGAAGGTCTCCATCTGCTCGGGCGTCATCAGGCCGGCGTGGTTGTCCTTGTGGCCCGCGAAGGGGAGCCCGTAGCCCTTGGTGGTGTAGCAGATCAGGCAGGTCGGCCGGTCGTCGTCGATGCCGTGGAAGGCATCGAGCAGCGCGTCGATGTCGTTGCCGGCGAGGTTGGTCATCAGCGCGTGCAGGGCCGGATCGTCGCGGCGCTCCACCAGGGCCCGCGCGTCGCCGTCGCCGGCGAGATCCTGCATCAGCCTCTCGCGCCAGCCCGCGCCGCCCTTGAAGGTGAGCGCCGAGTAGAGCGAGTTCGGGCAATCGTCGATCCAGGTCCTGAGCGCCGCCCCGCCGGGCTCGGCGAAGGCGGCCTCCTGCAGGCGGCCGTATTTCAGCGTCAGCACCCGCCAGCCGACCGAGCGGAACAGCTCGTCGATGCGCCCGAACAGCCGGTCCGAGACCACCGAATCGAGGCTCTGGCGGTTGTAGTCGACCACCCACCAGAGATTGCGCACGTCGTGCTTCCAGCTCTCCAGCAGGGCCTCGAACACGTTGCCCTCGTCGAGCTCGGCATCGCCCACCAGCGCGATCATCCGCCCCGCATCGCCGCCGATCAGCCCCTTGCAGGCGAGGTAGTCGCGGGCGAGCGCCGAAAAGACGGTGTGCGCCGCGCCGAGCCCGACCGAGCCGGTCGAGAAGTCGACGTCGTCGTCGTCCTTGGTGCGCGAGGGGTAGGATTGGGCGCCGCCGAGGCTTCGGAAGCGCTCCAGGCGTTCGCGGCTCTCATGGCCGAACAGATACTGGATGGCGTGGAAGACCGGCGCGGCGTGGGGCTTGACGGCGACCCGGTCCTCCGGCCGGAGCACGTCGAAATAGAGCGCCGTCATCATTGCGGTAATCGAGGAGCACGACGCCTGGTGCCCGCCCACCTTGAGCCCGTCGCGCGAGGGGCGCAGGTGGTTGGCGTTGTGGATCGTCCAGGAGGCGAGCCACAGCACCTTGCGTTCGAGCGCGGCGAGGATCGCCCGGCGGTCGGGCCCGGTCTCCTCGAAGGCGTGGGCGGGCAGGCTCGGCATCGCTCTTCCCCTCGCCCGGCAGTATAGGCCGGGCCGGATCGAATTATGTTGCGAATCGGGCTCCGGAATGCCCTGATGACGCAATGAATGACGCCTCGGGACGAACCGGAAGACAGATCATGCCAACGATGGACCTCGACGCGATCGACCGCCGGATCCTGACCGCGCTCCAGGCCGACGCGCGGATCTCCAACGCCGCGCTGGCCGAGGCGGTCGGGCTCTCCCCCTCCCCCTGCCTGCGAAGGGTGCGCGCGCTGGAACGGGACGGCGTCATCAAGGGCTACGCCGCGCTGCTGGAGGCCGCCGAGGTCGGGCTGCCGATCTCGGTCTTCGTGCAGGTGACGCTGGAGCGCCAGATCGAGCAGGCGCTGGAAACCTTCGAGACCGCGATCCAGGGCCGGCCCGAGGTGATGGAGTGCTACCTGATGACCGGCGACGCGGATTACCTGCTGCGCGTGGTGGTCTCCGACCTAACCGCCTACGAACGCTTCCTCAAGGAGCACCTGACCCGCGTGGCCGGCGTCGCCAGCATCAAGTCGAGCTTCGCGCTGAACCAGGTGAAATACTCGACGGCGCTGCCGTTGTAGGGGGCAAGACTGGCGACCGAGAGCAAGCGGCGGTTTACCTCCTGTAGCCGAGCGTCACCCAGGCGGCGAGAGCGCGCCGGTCCTTCAGTGAGGAGGCTCTTAGCTTCCTTATCGCTGCTTCCGCCGTACCGATGTCCGTAAGGACCGTCGTTTTCGCCGCGCGGTAGGACGGATCGTAGTCCGCCGCGTGGCGCTTCCTCTGAACGTCCACGAAGGCATTTCCGAAATCCTGGATATCGATGGGGAAGGTCCCCATGATCTGTGGGTTTTCGAAGCGGTCTCGTGTCCGCCCGTGATCGACCGACCGGTAAGCCTGACGCCATGCAGGTCCGCTTCGATTGGCGCCCACCGTACCGATGAAGGCATCCGCGCAGTTTCGGCAGAGGGCGTGAAAGAGTGCGTAGTAGGCAGTGCTAACAGCGCGGCAGAGATCCGACTGGCGGGGCCGTCTTTCCCCCATCGAGGCGAGGTCTCGCGCGGTCGCGATCAGGTCACGCGGTTGCAACGTGCTCGTCCGAGGGAACGTAGGACATCACCGGAAACCGCTCTTCGCCGATTTCCGAAAGCGCCGGCCGCAAGTGCCTGACGAACGATACGACCTTGGAGATGTCCGGATCGGGGCCTTCCGGGTCGTAAACGACGACGACGTCCAACACCGGATCGCCGCCGGCGTCGTAACCCTCCCCCACTTCGACGGAGACCAAACGCAGGCCGTCGAGTTGCTCCTTCAGGATTTTTCGGACGACGCCGGCCACCCCTTCCGTCGCGCTTCGTTCTATATCGACCATGTCCACGCCCCCTGCCTTGCGACAGCCTATACCCGGCGCGGAGGAATCCACGCGGCAATTCCTCCGCCCTTCGGATCGCGGCCGAATGGCGATCCCGGCAAGTATGCGTCCACCTACCCTCGGTTGCAGTCGGAGGATGGGGAACGGACCCCCACCCACCGCGCCGCAGCGACCTCACGATTGCCGCGGCTCGATGAGCGAACTCACGTCCCGCCACAGTTTGTCGAAAGACGGCGCCGCGCGTGCCAGATCCAGATCGAAGACGGCCGAGAAAGACCCCTGATGGATCGTTTCCCGGTATGACCGGCCGGCCGGCATCCGGGTGCTCAGCCAGCCCTTTGCGTTCCTGATTTCCTCCGGGTCGTCGGGCGGAGCGACGGCCCCGTCCAGTCCATGTCGTCCGGCAATAGACAGCGCGGCGGCGAGGAACCACGCTTCGTACTCCGTCTTCGCCAGCACCACGCGAATGTCCCGGTCCGGACGCGCCGCGACGGCGCGCTCCAGAAGCCGCGGGGCCAGTTCCGCCGGGCAATCGTCGTCGGCGTCCAGCAGAAGCAGAATGCACCCGTCCGCGCCCGCCCGCGCGGCCGCGAGCCCGATGGCGCGTTCGAGTTCGCCGGCCCGCACGACCCTGTTGCGGGGAATCCGGATCGGCCTCGGAAGCTCCAGGACGGTTTCCGGAGACATCAATTCCGCGATGCGCCTGAGCAGGATGGGGACGGCCTCGACCTCGCCGTGGCCTTCGACGATGGTCGCTATCCTCGTCACGTGTCCTGGCCGGGCCCGAACAGGTTGATCTGCTTCGACGTCAGCCTTGAGACCTCGGGATCCGGGTCGAGCTGGTTCATCCTCAGCAATTCCCCGGCGGTATAGAGGCGCTCCCTGAGCGCCGACCGGCCGACCTCGTCCAGCGGGCCGATTCGGGTCTCGCCGTGCTCCAGGACGACGGCAACGATCGAATCGGCCGAAATCTCGTCGTTGTCCAGCAAATCGGGACTGTGGCTGGTCACGAAGATCTGCGCGTGCTCGGCGGCGTCGCGGATACTGTCGACGAGGACTCCGGCGGCGGCGGGATGGAGGGCGACTTCCGGCTCCTCGATACCCACGAGGCGCGGGTCGGTACCGTCAGCCGCGAAACCTTGGAAGAGCGCCACCAGCACCCCGAGCGCGCGCAAGGTGCCGTCCGACATGTTGGCGGCGGAAAAGTGCCAGGGATGCTGGGCGCCCCGGACCTCTTGCCGGAACGCCAGCGTCTCCCTGGGTCCCAGTTGACGCCGGTCCACGCTGACGATTCCGGGCACGACCTTGCCGAGATAGGCTTCGATCCTTTGCTTGTGATGGGGAGCATGCGCGGCAAGATGGAAGAGGACGCTCGCGAGATTGCCCCCGTCCCGCTCCAGGAGCACGCCCGGGTCGGGCAGTTGAAGATCCCTGATCGCATCCGGGTTGAGGTTGTAAAACCCGGTCATCGACAGGGCTTCGTAGACCGCGCGAAAAGCATCCAGACCGGAGACGGTGACGAGATATAGCCGGTCCGCGGCCGCGACCGGCGGGGGAGAAATCGTGCTCCTTCGAACGCGGCCCGTTTCCACCCTGTAATAGTGGGATTCTTCGCCGTCCGGGCGCACGACGAGGCACTCCTCGCTTTGTACTTCGTACCCCATTTGCGGTTTCGCCGCGACCGTGAACGAGTAGTGACCGCGCCATTCCGCGAGATTGAATTCGAGCCGGATTCCGAAATGGGTCGGGTGGCCGCCCGAGCGCCTGCGGACTTCCCCGATCCCTCCCCGGTCGCGCAAGGCGTGGTCGATCGAATAGCCGAGCGAATCGGCGACGAAGCGCAGGGCATCGAGGAAATTGCTCTTGCCCGAGCCGTTCGGCCCGACGAGGAACGAGAGCTGCGCCGGACGGATATCGCAGGCGCCGATGCTCTTGTAATTGCGAAGCGCGATCCGCGTCAGCAGGCGGCGGTCGGTCATTCCCTTCGCTCCGACGGTCCACGAGCGCCCGGCGACGACGGGCGCCGGCGCCGGTTTCCAGTATGCCCTTCCTCCGCTTCCCGACCAATTCGCGTTGAGGAACATCCGTCGGCGGCCTTTGGACCGCGTGCCGGACTTCTCGCCGATAGCCGCACCCCGTTCCAACCGCACCCAATCCGCTCTACACTCCCCCTCCACCGGACGGAGGTCCGCTCATGTCGTCCCGTGACCGCGCGGCGTGGGAGCGTCCGCCGCGGCTTCCGCCGGCGCACTATGTCGACGCGGCGGTCTATTCCGATCCCGGCGTGTTCGCCGACGAGATGGACCGGATCATGCGGCGCTGCTGGCGCTTCGCCTGCCACGAGAGCGAGCTGGCGGAGCCCTTCGATTTCCGAACGATCGACCACGCCGGGGTACCGCTGGTGCTGCTGCGGGGCGGCGACGGGCGCATCCGCATCTTCTACAACGTCTGCCCGCATCGCGGCGCCAGGCTGTTCAACGACCTTTCCGGCAACGCCGAACGCAAGACCTGCTTCTTCCACCACTGGACGTTCGACTGGCGGGGAAGCTGCGTCGGCCGGCCCCGCCCGCAACCTTACGAGGACGCGAACCTGGCGGCCGACGATTGCGGGCTGCGCGAGGTGCCGACGGAGAGCCTCTACGGCCTGGTGTTCTTCAATCTCGACGACGACCCGGTTCCGTTCGCGGACTATTTCGGCGACGCGCTGTCCTGCTACGAGCGGACCCTGACCGAGGAGCCAATGGAGGTCTTCCACTACCACCGGGCGACCATCCGGGCGAACTGGAAGCAGTGGGTCGAGTCCAACATGGACCACTACCACGAGTGGATGCACGTCATGCTGCGGCGGACCAACGTGCTGACCGAGGAGACCTTCTTCAAGCGCCGCATCGAGCTCTACCCCAACGGCCATATCGAGTTCCGCGGCATGGAGATCGATTACGACGACGAGGGCACCATCCTGCCCCGCGAGCGCACCGGGCTGCTGCCGGGGCTCGCCGCCGAGACCTTCCATTCGACGCCGATCTTCCCCAACACCGTCCTGATGACGCGCGGCACCGTGATGCGGATCGACACCACCACGCCGCTCACCCCCGATACCTCGCTGGTCGAGTTCCGCGGCCTCGGCCTCAAGCGCGACAGTGAGGAAGACCGGATGGTCCGGATCCGCCACCACAACGAGTTCTGGGGGCCGTTGAGCCACAACCTGCCGGAGGATCTGTTCGCCGCCGAGCAATGCGCGCACGCCTACCGCACCGGCGCCGCGGCTTACGGCAATATCTGTCGGGAAGAGAACCTGTCCGCCCAGGACGACGGCGGCATGCGCCATTTCTACGCCGAGTGGAGCCGGCGCATGGGCCGCCCGGCGAGCGCGCCCGCGGTCGCGTAAGGGGTGCGGCTTGGCGGCCGGCAACGACGAGGTCCGCGAATTCCTGAGCCGGGTCGCCGACGCGCTCGACCGCGAGGCGTGGGACGCGTTCCTGGCGATGTGCGCACCCGGCTTCGAGTACCGCGTGACCGCGCACTCCTACGAGCTCGACGAGGACATGATCTGGCTGATCCACGACCTCGACGGGCTCCGCCACCTGTTCGACGTACTGCCCGAGCAGCTCGGCCGCAAGGGAACCCGCATGCTGCGCCACGTCTCGTTCGTCGCCATCGAGCCGGGAGAAGCGGAGGGACAGGTCGTCGCGACCAGCAAGGTCATCGCCGTCCGCACCTCCCCGGAGGGCGTGTCGGCGCTGTTCGCGGCCGGGCGCTACATCGACATCGTCGACGTCGCCGGCGCGTCGCCCCGTCTGCTGCGCCGGGAGACCCGGCTCGACACCCGAGAGCTCGGCACCGGCTCCCACGTGCCGATTTAGCCCGGATTTCTCACCAAACGCCGAAGAGGAGCTCGCACCGCCGCCGACCCCAAGCCTGTCACCCCGGCCTTGAGCCGGGGTCCAGAGCCACAGGCACTGCTCTCGTCCTGCTTCCCCGGATCGGTGTCCGGGGCAGGCCTGGACCCCGGCTCAAGGCCGGGGTGACAACGGAGCGGAGGACAGACTGCGTGCTTCGCCGAAACCGCCGGCGGGGGGCAAGCCCTTGTCACGCAGCCATTCCCGCGCGCTGGACACAAGAAGCGCCTGCCGCTCGTGAGAAATGCGGGTTAGGCCGGCCCGTTTCGGATCGAACAGCCTCTCCGTCATGCCCGGACTTGTTCCGGGCATCCACGTCCCTCCGCTGCCTCGCCCGCTCCCGGCCCGCACCGCGATGCCGCAAGACGTGGATGCCCGGAACAAGTCCGGGCATGACGTGATGGAGGCACCTTGCCAACGCACTATCGGCTCACGCGGACCGCCCTCCCCCGACCCCTCCCGCAAGCGGGAGGGGAGAAGATAAGGAAGGGCCCCGCAACTCTCCCTCTCCCCGGCGGGGAGAGGGCCGGGGTGAGGGACGATGCTGCGCGGCGCGCTCAGGCGGTAAGGAGCGGGGGCGTATTCGGCGCGGCTGCGTGGAGCAGCCTCACGTTCGCTGCCGGCGTCCCCGCCAGATGCCGAGGGAATCGGTGCCGTCGCCCGCGTCTATCGCGGCCTGTTCCGGATCTTCGTCGTCCAGGAGGTCGTCGGGCAGGTCCAGGTGAGCCAGCGGGGCGGGCTCGCGCTGTCCGGCTTCAGCGCCCTTGTATGTGGTAGGCGGCACGACTCGACTCCCGTATGGGCAGCCACCGGCAAAGCCGGTTTCCTTCTCGAATATACAACCAACCCGGTCATAAACGAACGACCGCGACCGGCCTGCTACCCCGCGCGGCGTTTCAATCCGCGCAGCACCGGGGGCACGAGGTCGGGGAGGTCTTCGGCGATCAGGCCGGGGCCGAAGGCGGTTGCCGCCTCGCCGTGGATCCAGGCGGCGGCGCAGGCGGCCTCGAACGGCGGCAGCCCCTGGGCGAGGAGGCCAAGCGCGAGGCCCGCCAGCACGTCGCCCGCCCCGGCGGTGGCGAGGTCGGGCGGCGCGTTGGCGTTGATCGCGATCCGTCCGTCCGGGGCCGCGATGACGGTGTCAGCGCCCTTGAGGAGGACCGTGGCGCCCGACAGCGCCGCCGCCTTCCGCGTCCGCGCCGGCTTGTCGCCTTGCGATTCGAACAGACGTGCGAACTCGCCTTCGTGCGGGGTGAGGATCGCGGGCGTCCCGCCGATGGCGGCGAACAGGGTTTCCGGCGCGTCGGAGAACACGGTCAGGGCGTCGGCGTCGAGCACGGCCGGCTTGCCGGTGGCGAGGGCGCGGAGCGCGAGTTCCCGCGTGTCGTCCGAAACCCCCGCCCCCGGCCCGACCAGAGACGCGGTGCGCCTCGGATCCCCGAGATATTCCGCAAAGACTTCGGGACCCTCGGCCTCGACGACCAGCGGGCCGGTGAGCCCGGCGGCGTAGATCGCCCGCGCCTCGGGCGGACAGAGGACGCTGGTCATGCCGGCGCCGATCCGCATCGCCGCCCGCGCCGCGAGTTTCGCCGCGCCGGTCATCTCCCCGCCGCCCGCGATGACGGCGTGCCCCCGGCTGTATTTGTGGTCGCCCGGCCGCGGCCAGCGGAGCGCGCCGGCCCAGAGACCGGGTCCGTTGGCGAACGCGGCCGGGCGGATTTCGTCCAGGACGGAGTCGGGGATCCCGATATCGGCGACATACACGTCGCCCATCGAAAACCGTCCAGGAACAAGGAGATGGCCCGGTTTCCTGCGAAAAAAGGTGACCGTCGTCGAAGCCTTCGGTGCGATCCCCCGGATTTCGCCGGTATTGCCGTCGACCCCGCTCGGCACGTCGACGGCTGCGCATGGCCGTTCGCCGATCGCCTCGATCGCGGCGCGCGCCTCCCCGTCCACGTCGCGGACCAGCCCGGCGCCGAAAATCGCATCGACCACGAGCTCCGCGTCCCCGACCGAGCCCGCCGAAACGGGTTCGACCGGGCCGGTCCAGCGCGCGGCGTTGACCGCCGCGTCGCCCTTCAGCCGGCCGCGGCCGCCCAGCAGCGCGACCCGGACCGGCCAGCCCCTCCCCTGGAGCAGGCGAGCGATGACGAACCCGTCGCCGCCATTGTTGCCGGGGCCGCACAGCACCGCCGTCGGGCGACTCGCCCAGCGCGCGCAAATCCGGTCCGCGACCGCCAGCCCCGCCGCTTCCATCAGCTCGACGCCGGGCGTGCCGCCCGCGATGGCGAGCGCGTCGGCGCGCGACATCTCCTCGACGGTCAGCAGCTCGGCGGCCATCGGCCCTTCCCCGGAAACGGTCAGGCGGCGGTTTCGCCGCGCTCGCGCCCGGCGAGCTCCTCCAGCACCTCGTCGAGGATCATCACGTCGGCATATTTGTGGTGCAGGTCGAACAGCGCGATCTTGTGGATCAGCTCGGCCCGGTCGAACACGCATTCCTCGACTACCGTCGCGTGGTAGCCGTTCGAATAGGCGTCCACCGTCGAGGCCCGCACGCAGCCCGACGTCGAGTCGCCGCAGATCAGCAGGCTGTCGATCCCCTGGCGGGTGAGATGGGCGACCAGCGGCGTGCCGTAGAACGCGCTCGCCCTCTCCTTCTCGATCAGGAGGTCGCCCGGGCGCGGCGCGAACGCCTCGAATATTGCGTAGTCGTCGCCCGACCCGGTGCCGACCTGGCGGTTGGTCGCGACGACGTTGCCGCGCCCGGTCGCCGCGGTGGTGTAGATCACCGGCAATCCGTGCGAGCGCGCCGCGGCGAACAACCGTTTGGTCGGTTCGATCGCCGCATGGGCGAACACCCCGCAGGCGCTCGGGTAGCGGTCGATCAGCTCGTTTACCGGTTTCGCCCCGCCCTGATAGACCAGGTTGTAGAGGTCGATCGCGAGCAGCGCGGGATTGCGCCCGACATAGACCTCGCGGCGATAGGCGGCGTAGATTTCCAGCACGTCCGGCGGAATCACGTTCTTCCAGCAATGGTCCTCGAAATCCCGGGCCATCAGGCTCCTCCGTTTCCGTCTCTCAACGCGGCCATGCGGCGGGCGAGCTCGTCCTCGCCGACGATGTTCTTTTCGGCGAGCGCCTTCGCCAGGGCCGCGATGCGCAGCTCGTGATAGCCGAGCCTCGCGTATTCCGCCGGGCCGAGCTCCTCGATCCGGCGGCGCTGCTCGTGCAGGCAGTAGCGCGAATCGATCAGCGCACGCAGCGCCTCCGTGAGCCTCGCCCAGCCCGGCGTCGCCTTGACCGTCCGGTCGACCGGCCCCGCGATCATCCCGCCGATATCGTGATGCGACCGCATGCCGGCCAGTCTCCCAAATCGCGCGGGAGCGGTCGATACCCCGCCCGTCCGGTATCCTCATTCCGGGATCTGTTCCGGGGTCCAGGGCCATAGGCACCGCCCTCGCCGGGCTTCTCTGGACCCCGGAACAAGTCCCATAAGCGCTAACTTGTTGACAGATCGTAGTGCAGGGCGCGTTGGAGGGTTCTCTGTCTTGGCGGCTCGGAGAGCGCTTTTGAGATGTCGTTCCACTCATCGATCGTGCGGGCGAGGCTGAAGGCGGGCTCGATGGCCCTTCGGACCTGGTTGAGGGCAAACCGGAACTCCCGCCAGGGACTATGGGTCCTGTGGCGGCGCCAGGTCGTATCCCCAGGGGGAAAGGGCGCGGGCATGACGGACCAGCTTGTCCGCCAGCAGCGCCACGAGGAGTTTTCCGTAGAGCCAGGCGCGGGCGCTTTCGTCGTCATGCTTGGGCAGATGGCCCAGCTGGGCCAGGGATTTGAGGCGTTTGAAGACCAGCTCGACCTGCCAGCGCAGGCGATACCATTCCAGAACCTCGCGGTCGCTGAACGCCTCTTCGCCGAACGTGGTGAAGACGATGACATAGTCCGCAAAAGCAAGCGTTGTGGGCTTGACCTTGCTTCCCTGCCGCCGGGCCTCGCGGCGCGCCGTCTTGCGCGCCCGCGCGGCCGCTGCCGCCGATTTGCGAACCGCGCAGATGCGACCGCAGACCTTCTCCTCCCCGGCGGTCGCCGCCGGCCACGACCCGACAGCCCCGGCGCTCCTCAGCCGGGACACTGCCGCAAGCAGGTCGAAAGGCGCGCCATCGAGGGTTCGAAGGGACAATCCTCCGGTGTTCACCCGCACGGTAATGCGTCCGCCGGCCGCCGACACATGGCGAAGCCCCGCCGCCGTCGAATAGCCCCGGTCGGCCAGAATGTGATCGCCCTCGCCAACCGGAAACCGCGCCAGATACTCCCCGCCGCCCGCGCCCCGCGCCGGCGTCACCTCGAAAAAGTCGCAGCTCAGCGAAGACAGGCACAGGCTGTAATGAACCCGCCACAGCGAACCCGTCCGCCCGGGCTCGCGCACCGTGGTGGCATCGACCGCCCGCACCCGCAAGCCAGGCTCCACCGCCAGACCCCGTTCGCGAAACAGCGCCACGCACAACCCCTGCAACCAGTCCGAAGACTTGCGAAGCCGCTTCAGAAGCGCAACGTCCGACAAATCCGCCAGACCCGCCTTGCGCGCGCGCACCGCCGTCTCGCGCAGCGAGTGCCCGCAGCCCAGATGCAACAGCAGAACCCGAAGCGCCGACTCCGCCGACTTGTCCTTGCGAAGACCCTTCAGCGCCCCGCTGGAACGACCCAACTCCTCCCAGCCCGCCGGAAGAAAAGAACGAAGAACCGCCCAATCCTCATCCATCGCAAAGCCTCCGGATCCCGACACCCGGAAACCCTAGATAAAATGACAAAGATAAACAAGTTAGCGCTTATGGGAACAAGTCCGGGGTGACAAGAGGAGGGCGGGTGGAAAACCAGAAGTGGGAAAAAATACTCTGAAAGAGAAAATTTTTCTTGACCCGGGACACGAATCGCACCATATTTCCCACAGTCGGGAAGTGGGGGTGCCGGAGGAGATGCCGGCGCCCCCGTTTCCGTTGCCGATCTGTCCGGTCTGCACCGGCCGGTCCGCCCTCCCCCGGCCCCTCCCGCAAGCGGGAGGGGAGAAGGCAAGGAGAGGTCGGCGTCGCAGCTCTCCCTCTCCCCAGCGGGGAGAGGGCCGGGGTGAGGGGGCCGCCGGAATCGCGCGTGGGACGGATTCGGGGGTCCGGGAGGCGGTTCCGGGATGGAATCGGAAGGGAGAGAAAACCTTGTGGAATCCGTGACTTACCAACCGATTTATTCCGAAAGATCATTTTTTGCTTGATTCGGGACGCGTTTGGGGGTATATTTTGCACAGTCAAGAAGTGGGGGCGCCGGAGAGTTCGGCGCCCTTTTCGTTGCCGCTTAAATGGATAGCTTGACAGGGGGCCGGGTTGCCCGGCGCGGATCGGCGACCGTCACGGCCCGCGCAGCGCCCGCCCCTATCGCGTCATGCCCGGACTTGTTCCGGGCATCCACGTCCCTCCGCCGCCTCGCCCGTTCCCGGCACGCACCGCGATGCAGCAAGACGTGGATGCCCGGAACAAGTCCGGGCATGACGGTGGGGGAAAGCGGGGCGAGAGAGAGAACGGCGCCGGAGGGTTCGGCGCCGCTTTCCTTTCCCGGGCACATCGCCCGGCCAGGTGGAGGACATGATTGTGCATGCGACCGCCATCTGCCGACAGACATTTGCCGACCGAAATGTCGACCGGTGCGGCGAGTCGGCGGGAGTCGACATTTCCGCCCGGCATCCGAGGGACGCGAATGTCGACCCGGCAGCGATTTGCCGACTCGATACGATGTCGATCCCGGTTCGTGTCGCAAACGCCGCCCGCCTTGCACCGCCCCGGGTTTCCCTATACGCCAATGGCGGGAGGCTGCGATGACGACCCGGATCGCGCATATCGAGCTGGTGCAGGTGTCCCTGCCGACGCGCCGCGAGCACAAATGGACCGGTCTGACCGAGCCCATCGGCGGCTACATCATGGTCCGGATGGAAGGCGAGAACGGGCTGGTCGGCTGGGGCGAGGCGCCGGCGCTGAAGGACTGGGGCGGCGACTACGGCCGCTATTTCGGCGAATCGCCCGGCACCACGCGGTTCGTGGTCGAGACCTACCTGGCGCCCGCGGTGATGGGCATGGACCCGGCGCAGCCGGCGCTGCTGCACGGCGCGATGGACGCCATCGTCAAGGGCTACCCCTACGCCAAGGGGGCGGTCGAAATGGCGGCCTACGACCTCGCCGGGCGCACCTACGGCGTGCCGGTGCACCGCCTGCTGGGGGGACGGGTCCGGGACGCGGTACCGATCACGCACTCGATCGGGCTGCTGCCCATCGACGAGGCGGTCGAGGAGTGCAAGATCGTCGTCGCCGAGGGAATCAAGACCATCAAGATCAAGGTCGGCGTCGATCCGGATCGCGATGTCGAGATCGTCCGCCTGATACGCGAGGCGGTGGGACCCGCGACCAGGCTCTGCGTCGACGCCAATTGCGGCTACCGGACGCCCTACGAGGCGGTCAGGATCATCCGCCGGATGGAGCCCGCCGACCTGATCTACGCCGAGCAGCCGGTCGAGGGGATCGACGGCCTCGCCGAGGTGAAGCGCGCCATCGGCGTGCCGCTGATGGCGGACGAGAGTGCGTGGAACGCGCGCGACGTTCTGGAGATCGCCGAACGCCGGGCGGCCGACATCGTCTCGATCTACACCACCAAGCCGGGCGGGCTCTACCGCGCGATGCAGGTCGCCGCGGTGGCGCGCGCGGCGGGGCTGATCTCCAACGTCAACGGCTCGGTCGAGACCGGGGTCGGCAACCTCGCCAACCTCCAGCTCGCCGCCGCCGCCGAGCCGGTCGTGCTGAGCTGCGTGGTGCCGGTCTCGATGCCGGCCGAGCATCGCGCGGGACGGATCGGCGGGGTCTACTACACCGACGACCTGATCGCGGAGCCGCTTGCCCATGTCGACGGCGCGGTCCCGGTCCCGACCGGTCCCGGCATGGGGGTCGACATCGACGAAGCCAAGATCGAGCGCTACCGGGTGGAGCCAGGCGATGCGTGAAGCTGTCGTAGGCCGTTTGCGGGACGAGATGCGGATCGCCGGGCTGGATGCGGCGGTCGCGGTCTCGCCGGAGAATTTCGGCTACGTCGCGGGATTCGTCGTTCCCTCGCAGCCGATCATGCGCTGGCGCCACGCCATGGCGGTTGTCGGAAAGGACAGGACCGCCTATGTCTGCGTCGACATGGAGGAGACCACCGTCGCCGGGAAGGCGGGCGGCGTACCGGTGCGCGCCTGGGGCGAGTTCTCCGACGACGCGATGGCGGTGCTCGCCGACGAGCTCGCGGGGCTCGGCCTCTCCGGCGGCCGCATCGGGATCGAGCTCGACTATCTGCCGGCGGCCGATTTCGTGCGGCTCAACTCGGCGCTGCCGGATGCCGAGTTCGTTCCGATCGACACCCCGCTGGATCGGATGCGCCGGATCAAGACGCCGGAAGAGATAGAGCTTCTGCGCCGGCTGTCGCGGATTTCCGACAAGGCGATCGGGGACGCCTTCGCTGCCGTCTCGCCCGGCGATACCGAGATGGATCTGGGCGCCGCGCTCACAAGGAGCGTCTACGAGCAGGGCGCCGAGCAGTTCCGGCTGATGATCGTCGCGACCGGGAAGCGCAGCGAGCTCCCCAATGTCGGGCCGACGGACCGGGTGCTGCAACCCCGCGACGTCTGCCGGGTCGAGATCTTCTCGATGATCGGCGGCTATCACGCGGGCGTCTGCCGGACCGCGGTGGTGAGCGAGCCGCCGGAACACGCCGAGCGGATCTGGGCCAACCTGGTGGGCTGCAAGGACATGCTGCTCGACATGATCCGGCCGGGCGCGGTGGCGAGCGACATCTACGCCGCGTTCCTCGCCGAGTTCGGCAAGCTCGGCCTGCCGCCCATCGCCTTCGTCGGGCACGGGATCGGGCTCAACCTGCACGAGGCGCCCTATCTCGCCGCGCATGACGAGACGGTGCTGGAGGCCGGGACGGTGATGGGGTTCGAGCCGCTGGTCTACCGCACCGGCTACGGCTACGGCATGCAGCTCAAGGACATGGTGCTGGTTTCGGACGGCGGCGGAGCGGAGTTGCTGTCCGATGCCACCGACAACGACCGGCTGATCGTCATCGGCTGAGCCCGCGCAGGAGATCGAGGGCCGTCGCCTCGCCGTCCGCGTCGCCGACGATCAGGAGCACGGCTTCCTCGATCCCCGCCGCTCCGTATTCGGCGATGCGGCGTTCGCAACCCTCGGGCGTGCCGCAGATCCCGAAGGCTTCCACCGCCTCGTCGGGGATGAGTTGCGCCGCCGCCTTCATGTCGCGCCGCGAAATCGCTTCCTTCACCGCGTCGCGGTCGACGGGAATGCCGGAGCCTTCGACGCTGGGTGCGACGAAGTCGTTGCGCATCATGAAGGCGATCTTGGGGCGCAGAAGATCGATCGCCGCTTTCCGGTCGGAACCGACGGCGGTGTAGAGATAGGCCGCCCGCCGCAACGCCGCGGGGTCGCGGCCCGCTGCCCTGGCGCCGGCTTCGGCCATCGCGAGCGATTCGGCCGCGTATTCTGCGGTGAGGCCGGCCGAGAGGACCACGCCGTCCGCGAGCTCGCCGGCAAGCCTCAGCATCCTGGGTCCCATCGCCGCGACATAGAGGGGGACGGGCTCGGCGGGCCGGAACGCCATCCGCATGCCGTCGAGGCGGAACATCTCGCCTTCGAAGGCCCCCGCCTCGCCCGACCAGAGCTGGCGCAGGCAGGCAATGAACTCGCGCATCGCGACGAGAGGCCTTTCGAGCTTCGCGCCCGCTTCGGCGAGGAACATCGGATTGCCCGAGCCAAGCGCCAGCGCGGCGCGTCCGGGCGCGGCCTCGGCGATCGTCGCCATCGCCATCGCGACCGAGACCGGCGACCACAGATAGGGGCTGATCGCGGTCGGGACGACCGTCGCGCGTTCGGTCCGGAGAGCGAAGGCGGTGCAGGAGACGAGAGACTGGCGGTAGCCCAGGTGCTCGGCCATCCACAGGCTGTTCGCGCCGGCCTCCTCGGCGCGGCGGGCCAGCGCGAGCGCTTCGTCGAAAGGGGCGAAGCCGTCGAAGCTCACCCCGAACGCCGTCATGCCGCCCCTTCCCGCACCAGGCGGTGGAGCGCCGCCGGATCGAGACCGGCGATTCCCATGCGTTCCAGCGTGAGCCCCTCGGCGGCGTAGTGGACCCCGGTCGCGGCCGAAAGCAGCGCGATGTGGCTGTCGATGGTCGGCGTCGGCACCCCCGCGAGACGCCCGAGGGCGGCGAAGGGCACCAGACCGTAGCCGACATCCTCGTGGACGTATCGGTGATCGAGCGAGGGCGGGCTCCGGAGCGTCGCGTTGGGGGCGCTTTCCCGGCAGGCGCGCGAGATGGACCCGCTTTCCATCGCCTCGCGGGTGGTGAGCCCGGCGTCGTGGAAGATTTCGAGGAACGGGGTCGCCGGCACGTCGAGCGCGCGCGCGACGGCGAGGCGTTCGGCGTCGATCTCGGCCGTCACCCGGCCGACCGCATCGGTCACCCCTTCGCGGTAGAACAGGAAATCGCCGTCGGTCGATTCGATCCATCCCGCGTTGAGCAGCATGCCGGGCGGGTGGAACACCGCGTTGATGTTGGCGAGCCCGGTTTCCAGCACGCTGGAGGCCGGCCGGATTTCGGGGAAGAGCGGCGCGACGGCCTCGTGCAGCCGCGCGGTCGCCTTGCCCGGAAGCGCCGCGAACATCAGCGATTTGGTGTAGCTGTAGATTCCCACCGTCGCGGGCGCCTCGATCCGGCTGATGAAGGTGAGGGTCACGGTCTCGCAGGTCTCCAGCGGCGCCCCGTGCCCGGCGCGGCGCATCTCGGCCTGGAAATGGAGCCCCCCGCCGGTGTGGCCGGGATCGAGAAAGACCGGCGTGCCCTCTTTCAGCACCCCGGCGAGGCGTTCGGCGTAGTAGGCGTGAGCGACCGAGGGGACGACCAGCATCGCGAGGTCCGCGCCATCGACCGCCTCGGCCACTTCGGTGGTCAGCAAAGCGGGCATTTCGCGGCTCTCGAAGATGCCGCGTGCGTCGATACCGCCGTTCTCGCGAATCGGCCGGAGGCTTTCCTCGCGGCGCGCATGCAGCCGGACCTCGAAGCCCTTGCGCGTCAGATCGGCCGCGACGGCATGGCCGCCATGCCCCGCCCCCATCACCGCTACCGACCGGATCGCCATCCGCCGATCTTGCGGGCCGGGGCGGGCGCGGGCAAGGGCGCCGGTCCTTCGATACGCGGCTTCGCCGCTACTCAGGATGAGGGTTCTTTTTCAATCCTCATCCCGAGTAGGCGCGCCAGCGCCGTATCGAGGGACGCCCGGTGGCGGCGCGCGGGCGGTTTGGCTAATCTCGCGGCCGATGTCCGAGGCGCTCCAGAGATCCGACGATCGGCGCGACGCCCGCGCGAGGCTGGCGCAAGCGATGGCATACGACCCGGGTCTCGCCACCCGCTATCGACGCGAAGGACTCTGGCGCGACGAGCTGCTCACCGACTGGCTAGACCGGACGGTCGCGCGGACGCCCGACGCCACGGCGATCGTGACGGCCGAAGGAAAGATGACCTTCGCCGAGCTCGCCGCGATGAGCGACCGCCTGGCCTCCGGATTTCGGCGTCTCGGCATCGGCATGGGCGACGTGGTCGGGGTCCAGCTTCGCAACGGGCCGTACTGGGTCGCGATCCATGTCGCGCTTTGCCGTATCGGCGCGGTGATGACCGGCCTTCACCTGACGTTCCGCGAATCGGAATGCGAACGGGCGCTCGCCTTCGGCGAGGCCGCGGCGATCGTCTGCGAAAGGGAGATGGGCGATTTCGCCATCGCCGAAACGATGCTTCGCCTGCGCGGCCGGCTGCCCGCGCTCGAACACGTCATCGTCGCGGGCGGCGGGCCGGAGGGGACGGTCGCGCTCGAGTCCCTGGAGGACGAGCCGCAACCCGCCGGGGAACGGGCGGACGCGTCGGGGCCTTTCATCATGCTCTACACCTCGGGCTCGACCAGCCGGCCCAAGGCGGTGCCGCTCAGCCACAACAACCTGCTGACCAACGCCCGGGGGAGCGCCGGGGTGTTCGGGATTACCGCCGCCGACCGGATCATGGCGGCGGGACCGTTCGCGCATCTCTACTCGCTGCACGGCCCGCATTTCTCGCTCCTGACCGGCGCGGCCCAGGTCATCCTGCCGATTTACGAGAAGAACGCCTTCGTCGATCTGGTGGAGGGCGCGCGGCCGACGGTGGTGTTCGCCGTGCCGGCCCACGTCCTGCCCTGCCTTGCCGAGGGGCTGCTCGACAGCCGGGACTGGTCCTCGGTCCGCCTGCTGCTGATCGCCGGCGCGGCGGTCTCGGGCGACCTCGTCCGCGCGCTCGACGCCAAGCTGCCCAACGGACGGGTTATCCAGCTCTGGGGCATGACCGAGATGCAGGCGGGGCTCTATACCCGGCCCGACGACCCGGTCGACTTCCCGGCGACGACCTGCGGGCGGCCCAGCCCGGGAACCGAGATCCGAATCGCTTCGGACGACGGAAAGGCGCTGCCGCGGGGCGCGGAAGGCGAGTTGCAGGTGCGCGGCGCCTCGGTATTCCCCGGCTATCTCCACGATCAGGAGGCGAATGCCGAAGCGTTCACCCATGACCGCTGGTTCCGCACCGGCGACCTCGCGACCGTCGACGAGCACGGCAACATCGTCCTCAAGGGCCGCATCAAGGACACCGTGAACCGTGGCGGCGTGAAGTACAGCACGCGGGAGGTCGAAGACCTGCTGCTGGATCATCCCGCGGTCGACCAGGCGGCGGTGGTGCCCGCGCCGCACCCGCGCCTGGGCGAGATCGGCTGCGCCTTCGCCGTCACCCGCAACGAAACGGCGGTGACGCTGGACGATCTCTGCGCCTGGCTGCTCGACCGGGGCATCGCAAAGTACAAGCTGCCGGAACGGCTGGAGCTGGTCGGCGAAATGCCGCTCGGGCCGTCGCGCAAGGTCGACAAGGAGACGCTCAAGGCGATGGCGGCGGGGACGCAGGCAACCGGGGCGGACGCGCGATGAACCGCGAAGACCTCCGTTCCCGGCTGCTCGCCGCGCCGTTCGACGAACTGGCGGCGGAAGCCGGCAGACTCCGCGATGCCGGGTTCGGCCATACGGTCTCGTACTCGCGCAAGGTCTTCATCCCCCTGACGCGGCTGTGCCGCGACGTCTGCCACTACTGCACCTTCGCCGCGCCGCCGCGCCGGGGCGTCGCCGCCTATTTGTCTCCGGACGAGGTGCTGGCGATCGCCGAGGCCGGGCGGGACGCGGGATGCAAGGAGGCGCTGTTCACCCTCGGAGACAAGCCGGAGCTCCGCTACCGGGCGGCGCGCGAGGCGCTGGCGGCGCTCGGCTTCGAAACCACAATCGAATACCTGGTCCACGCGGCGCGGCTGGTGTTCGAGCAAACCGGGCTCCTGCCCCACGTCAATCCGGGCGTGCTGACCCGCGAGGATATCGCGGCCCTCCGCGAGGTTTCGGTGTCGCAAGGGCTGATGCTCGAAAGCCTGTCACCGAGGCTCGCCCGGCGGGGCGGCCCCCATTTCGGCTCGCCCGACAAGCGTCCGGAGCCGAGGCTGGCGACGCTTCGCGAGGCCGGCGAACTGGCGGTACCGTTTACCACCGGCATTCTCATCGGTATCGGCGAGACGCGGGCGGAACGGCTCGACGCGCTGTTCGCCATCGCCGATCTCCAACGCGAGCACGGGCATATCCAGGAAGTCATCGTCCAGAATTTTCGGGCGAAGCCGGGCACGCGCATGGCGGACGCACCCGAGCCGCCGCCGGACGACCTCGCCTGGACCGTGGCCGCCGCGCGCCATGTGCTCGGCCCCTCGATGAGCATCCAGGCGCCGCCCAATCTGAGCGCCGAGACCTATCCGGACCTGATCGCGGCGGGCCTCAACGACTGGGGCGGCGTCTCCCCGGTTACTCCGGACCACGTCAACCCCGAAGCGCCGTGGCCGGAGATCGACGCCCTCGCCCGCCGGAGCGCCGACGCGGGCAAGATCCTCGTGGAACGCCTCGCGGTCTATCCGTCCTACGCCCTGGAGGTGAATCGTTGGGTCGATCCCGCCCTGGCACCGGCCGTGCGCCGCATGATCGATTCGGAAGGCTTCGCACGGACGGAAAGCTGGGCACCGGGGGTCGCGGAGGACCCGCCGGAAGAGCGGGAAATCCAGCCTTCGGCGATCCGCACCGACGATCTGGTTCCGATCCTCGACAAGGCGGCCGCGGGACAGCGCCTGAACACCGGCGAGATCGTGGAGCTGTTCGCCGCGCGGGCAGACCGCTTCGACGCGGTTACCGAGGCGGCGGATGCGATCCGACGCGATGTCTCCGGCGGCACGGTGACCTATGTCGTCAACCGGAACATCAACTACACCAATATCTGCACCTACGCGTGCCGGTTCTGCGCCTTTTCCAAGGGTCGTTCGAGCGCGGGGCTGCGCGGGACGCCCTACGATCTGGACCTGGAAGAAATTTCCCGCCGCGTTCGCGAAGCCTGGGATCGTGGCGCGACCGAGGTCTGCCTCCAGGGCGGCATCCATCCCGACTACACCGGCGAAACTTATATTTCCATCACCCGCGCGGTGAAGGCGGCGGCGCCCGACATGCACGTCCACGCTTTCTCGCCGCTCGAGATCAGCCAGGGCGCGGCGACGCTGGGCCTTCCCGTCGATGCGTTTCTCGAACGGCTGATCGATGCCGGGCTCGGCTCGCTGCCCGGGACCGCCGCGGAAATCCTCGACCCGCCAATCCGCAGGATCCTGTGTCCCGACAAGGTCACCGTGAACGAATGGCTGTCGGTGATCCGCGCCGCGCACCGGCTCGGTCTTAAGACCACCGCGACGATCATGTTCGGCAGCGTCGAGGGAGCGGCGTCCTGGGCGCGCCACCTCAACGCGGTACGGGATTTGCAGGAGGAAACCGGCGGGTTTACCGAGTTCGTGCCCCTGCCCTTCGTCCACATGGAGGCGCCGATCTACCTGCGCGGCAAGGCGCGCAAGGGACCGACCTGGCGGGAAGGGGTTCTGATGCACGCCGTCGCGCGGCTCGCCCTCAACCCCCTCGTGCCCAATATCCAGACCTCCTGGGTGAAGATGGGACGGGAGGGAGCCGCGGCTTGCCTCGACGCGGGCGTCAACGATCTCGGCGGAACATTGATGAACGAGAGCATCTCGCGGGCGGCCGGCACGACTCATGGGCAGGAATTGCCGCCCGAGGAAATGGACGTGCTGATCCGACGCGCCGGCCGGTTGCCCTTGCAGCGCTCCACGGTCTACGGGCCGGTCGCGGAAGAGCGCATAACCGCCGGACGCGCCGCCCCGCCTCTCGAACCGATCGCGGCGGCGCGGTGAGCGGTCTTCCGGTCATCGCGATCGTCGGCGGCACCGGGGCGGAGGGCACCGGGCTTGCCGTCCGCTGGGCGCGCGCCGGCTACCGCGTAATCATCGGTTCCCGCTCGGCGGAACGCGCGATGGCCAGCGCCGAGGCGCTTGCCGAGCACGGGACGGTCGAGGGCGCGGCAAACGCCGATGCCGCCGCGCGGGCCGATATCGTCGTCGTCACCGTTCCGTTCGCCGCCCAGCGCCAGACCGTGACGGATATCGCTGAGGCCGCGCGCGGCAAGATCGTCATCGACGTGACCGTGCCGCTGGTCCCGCCCCGGGTCGCCAGGGTGCAGCTTCCGCCCGAAGGATCGGCCGCCGCCATCGCGCAGCAAATCCTGGGCAAGAAGACGCGGGTCGTTTCTGCTTTCCAGAACGTGGCTGCCGACCATCTCGCCGATCCGGGCTACGAGCTCGATTGCGACGTGCTGGTATGCGGCAACAGCAAGGACGCCCGGACGGAAGCTGTGAAACTGATCGAAGCGGCGGGGTTGCGCGGGATCGAGGCCGGACCGCTCGACAACGCGGTCGCCGCCGAGGCTCTGACCTCGGTGCTGATCTGGATCAACCGGCGCTACGATTCGCCCGGCTCCGGAATCCTCATCACGGGCCTTCCCGAGGAAAGCGCGGATTGACCGCGAGCGCGCCGCGTCTGGAAATCGTCGCCCTGGAAGGCGTGCCGGACATCTCGGAAGGCGACGACCTCTGCCGGATCGTCCTCGACGCCTACGAAGCCACCGGCCTCGCGCCGGAACCCGGAGACATCCTGGTCGTGGCCCAAAAGATCGTCTCGAAAGCCGAAGGCCGGCTGGTCGACCTTGCCACGGTCTCCCCTTCCCCGCGGGCCGAGAGGCTGGCCCGGGAGACCGAAAAGGACGCACGGACAATCGAGCTGATCCTGTCCGAGGCCGAGGAAGTCATGCGGACCCGGCCCGGGCTGATCGTGGTGCGCCACCGGCTCGGCTACGTGCTCGCGAATGCCGGGATCGATGCCTCCAATGTCGGAACCGGCGGCGAGGAACGAGTCCTGATGCTGCCCAGGGATCCCGACGGGAGCGCGGCGTCGCTGCGGGCTGAAATCGCGCGTCGGACGGGGGTCGCGCCCGGTGTGATCGTCAGCGACAGCCTCGGGCGCGCCTGGCGTATCGGGACCGTCGGAATCGCGCTCGGTGCGGCCGGCGTCACGGCGCTGGCCGATCTTCGCGGCAAACCGGACATGTTCGGCCGACCTCTCGTGGTGAGCGAGGTAGGGCTTGCGGACCAGATCGCTTCGGCGGCGGCGCTTGTCATGGGCGAGGCCGGCGAACGCCGCCCGGTCGCGCTGGTGCGGGGTCTCGCCGCGGCATCGGAGGACTCCCGCGCCGTCGACCTGATCCGTCCCCGCGAATTCGATCTGTTCCGCTGACCATGGAGGGCGCGGTCCTAGCTTTGGCGGGCGGCGTGGGCGGCGCGAAGCTGGCGCGCGGCTTGGCCGACGTGCTCGAACCCGGCCGGCTGACGGTTGCGGTCAACACGGGCGACGATTTCGAGCATATGGGCCTCCCGATCTCGCCGGACCTCGATACCGTGATGTACACGCTCGCCGGCCGCGCCAACCCGGAGACCGGATGGGGCGTCGCGAACGAGAGCTGGTCCTTCATGGAGGCGGTCGGCGATCTCGGCGGCGAGACCTGGTTCCGGCTCGGCGACCGGGATCTCGCGACGCATGTCATGCGGCGCCGGATGCTCGACGGCGGCAAGACGCTGTCCGAAGCGACGGATGCGCTCGCCGGGGCGCTCGGCATCGGACAGCGGATCGTGCCGATGAGCGACCGGCCGGTCCGAACCGTCGTGGAAACCGACGAAGGCACCCTGCCCTTCCAGGACTACTTCGTGCGCAGGCAGTGCGGACCGCGGGTCTTGAACTTTCGCTTCGAGGGGATCGAAACAGCCCTGCCCTCCCCCGGTCTGGTCGCGGCGCTCTCCGACCCGGAGCTGGCAGCCGTCGTGATCTGCCCTTCCAACCCCTATGTCAGCGTGGCTCCCATCGTCGGGATACCCGCCGTGGCGGAGTTCGTCGATGCGCGCGAGACGCCGATCGTGGCGGTTTCCCCGATCGTCGGCGGACGGGCGATCAAGGGCCCCGCCGCGAAGATGATGGCCGAGCTCGGCGTCGAGACCAGCGCGCTGGGGATCGCCAGGCATTACGGCGCGCGTATCGACGGGATCGTGATCGACGATGTCGATGCCGGACTGGCCTCGGATATCGAAGCTCTGGGCGTCGCGGTTCACGTTGCGGCGACGGTCATGCGGTCCCGGGACGATTCCCGGACCCTGGCCCGGGAAACGCTGACCTTCGCCGCCGGGCTGCGATGACGATCTGCGCCATCGTTCCCGTCCGTTCGCTCGCCGACGGCAAGCGCCGTCTGGCCGGCGTCCTGGACGACGCTCAACGCGCCGCGCTCAACGAGCGGTTCCTGGTCCATGCGCTCGATCTCGCCGCGGCCCTGCCCGGTCCCACCTTCGTGGTCAGTCTCGATCCCGCGGTCGCTTCCCACCCGGCCGCGGAAAACGCCATCCAGGTCGCCGATCCGGATGGCGGGCTCAACGCGGCGATCGGGGCGGGACGCGACCGGGCGCGGCTCGAAGGCGCCGAGCGAATCGTCGTCCTGCCTGTCGATCTGCCGACGGCGCGGCCCGAAGACGTGCGGGCGCTTGCGGAGGCCGAGAGCGCGGTCGCCATCGCTCCCGACCGCCGGAAACAGGGAACCAACGGGCTGTGTCTCGCCGCCGGCCTCGATTTCGCGTTTCGCTTCGGAACAGGGAGCTTCCCGGCTCATGTCGCCGAGGCCGAGCGCCTCGGCATCGAGGCCGCGGTGATCGAAAATCCGCGCCTCGCGCTCGACATCGACACGCCGGAGGACTGGCGCGACTGGCGCCGGATGTCCTGATGCGATATCGGGACGGCTGAAGCCCGAAGGGAGACCTCGATGCATTACGACTTCGTTCCGCTGTCCCAACGCAAGCCCCTCCGATGGCCGAACGGCGCCCGGTTGGCGCTGATCCTCACCTTCAACCTCGAATACTGGGACCTCACCAAGGACACGGACGGGCCGTACTACGCCGGAGGGCCGGCGATCCTGCCGGACCCCCTTCCCGGCAACGTGCCGGACTATCCCAACTACACCTGGCGGGAATACGGCCAACGGGTGGGCATCTGGCGGCTGATCGACATCTTCGACAAGGCGGGCGTGCCGGCCAGTTGCACGATGAACGCCAAGATGGGGCTGGAGCGCCGGGCGATAATCGACGCGGCGAACGAGCGCGGCTGGGAGCTGGTCGCCCACAACTACGTCCAGACCGACCTGCTCACCAACTACTTCGACGAGCCGGACAAGGAGCGCGAGATCGTCCTGGAGACGCTGAAGGTATACGAGGAAGTGGTGGGGCGGCCCGCCAGAGGCTGGCTCTCCTCCTCGCTCCGGTGCAATGCCAGCACCGTCGAGACCATCGCCGAGCAGGGGCTCATCTACACCAACGACTTCATGAACGACGACCAGCCCTATCTGATCCAGACCGGGAGCGGGCCGATCGTCTCGGTGCCCTATTCCAACGAGGTCAACGACTTCACCATCTATCTCCGCCGCGGCATGACCAACGATCAGGCTTTCGAGGTCCTGAAGGACCAGTTCGACGAGCTGTACCGGGAGGGCGCCGACAGCGGCCGGCTGATGAATATCGGGATTCATCCCCATGTCTGGGGCCAGCCGTTCCGCGTCCGCGCGCTACGCGAATTTCTCGACTACGCCAAGGGTTTCGAAGGCGTCTGGTTCGCCAGGCGGGAAGAGATCGCCGAGTGGTATCTCGACAACCACGAGAGCCATATCGGGTAAGCGTGGACGGCTCCTAAATCCCGACGATGGTTTCGCCGGCGTTGGGGCTCACCACCTGCCCGGTGACCATCTCGGTCTCGTCCGAGGCGAGCCACGCCACCGCATAGGAGATGTCTTCCGGCCGGGTGAAGCGGCCGAGCGGCATTCCCTGCTCGCGTTCGGCGATCTGCTCGTCGGTGTTGGAGCCGCGCGTCATTCCGGTCACGACGAAGCCGGGGGCGACCGCGTTCACCGTGATCCGGTGCGGCGCGAGCTCCCGCGCCCAGCACTTGGTGAAACCGGAAATCGCCGCCTTGGCCGCGGCATAGTGCGACGCCCTCGGGCTTCCCCCCATGGCGTAGATCGACGAAATGTTCACGATCCGGCCGTATTTCCGCTCGGTCATGCCCGGCACGACGGCCTGGGTTGCGAAGAACGTGCCGCGGACATGGACCTCGAACATCCGGTCGAAGTCCTCGACGGAAACCTCGTCGAGCAGTAGGCGCCTTCCACCCACGCCGGCATTGTTGACCAGGATGTCGATCGGCCCGAACGCGTCGGCCGCTTCCCGGATGCCGGATTGCAGGGCCGCCACATCCCGGATGTCGACCCTGAGCGGGTGGGCCCGGCGGCCGCCTTCGCGGATCGTCGCCGCCGTCTCGTCGACCCCGTCGATGATGTCGTGGACGATGACGTCCGCGCCGCGCTCGGCGAGGAGAAGGGCGTGGCTCCGTCCCATCCCGCCGCCGGCGCCAGTCACCAGGGCAACTCTGCCTTCGAGTGAACTTTTCGCCATAACCCTTTCCTGTACTTATCTTCCTACGATCGAAACGCCATCGCTCGACGAGATCGCCCGAGCGGGTCGCACCGGCATTGCGATCCGGCTATTTTCGGTGCTCCGCCGCCACCTCACAAGACCGCGCCGAAGCCCGCCGCATGGCTCACCCCTATGTTCGCTCGATCTTCCTCCACTCGGCCGCTCTCGGGGCGGCGGCCGCGGGCGGGCTCGTCTTTTCGGCGCTCAACACCCCGATACCGTGGTTGCTCGGTCCTCTCTTCTTCGTCGCCGGGATCAATCTCGCGGGATTTCGCGTCGGCTGCCCCAACGGGACCCGCCAGATCGGCCAGATCGTCATCGGCACCGCCATCGGTCTCCGCTTCACGCCGGAGGTCGCGACCGTTGTCCTCGGCCAGGTTCACTGGATGGCGATCGCCGCGGTCGTCGCCGTGCTGCTCGGCGGGGTCGGCGCGCTGATCCAGGTGCGAATCGCCCGGCTCGACCCCGCGACCGCGTTCTTCGGCAGCGTGCCCGGCGGCATGGCGGAAATGCTGACCCTGGGCGACCGGTTCAAGGCGGAACCTGTCGCCGTGGCCCTGTCGCAGACGGTTCGGGTCGGCATCGTCGTCGTGACCGTGCCCGTCGGGCTGACCTGGCTCGGAACGACGGGCGGCAACCTTTTCAGTCTTCGTTCGATCCCGGTCGACTGGTCGCTGCTCCCGGTCCTGATCGCCGGCTGCGCGGGTTCCGCCTTTCTCCTCAACCGGCTCGGCGTCACCAACGCGTGGATGCTGGGCGCGGTGGGATTCGCGGGCCTGCTGACGGCGAGCGAGATCGAGCTCTCCGGCCTTCCGGACGTTTTCCTGATTCTCGGCCAGCTTCTCATCGGCGCCGCGCTCGGGGAGCGGTTCGACCGCGAACCGATGCGCCGCGCGCCGAAGGTGATCGTGGGTGCGGTACTCTCGACGATTATGCTGCTCGCAGCCGGCATTGCGCTGGCCGCGGCGATCGGCGCGGCGTCCGGGATCCCGTTGACGACGATGATCGCGGCGACCTGTCCCGGCGGTCTCGCCGAGATGAGCATAACCGCGGAAGTTCTGGGGCTGGGCGTGCCGCTGGTGACCGCCTACCACATCGCGAGAATTGTGCTGATCACCCTGGTGACGCTGCCGGTGTTCCGGATGATCGACCGAAGACCGGCGGCGTGAGCTTCACCGCCCGGCCTGGTTCGCGACCGCATCGGCCGCGGCCTTGACCGCTGCCTCGTCGGCCAGGTAGCGGCTCGACCTGACGGCGAGGTCCCGGTCGAGGTCGTAGAGCAGCGGCAGGCCGGTCGGGATATTGAGCTCCACGATGTCGGCCTCGGATATCCCGTCGAGATATTTCACGAGCGCCCGCAAGCTGTTGCCGTGAGCGGCGATCATCACGGTCTCGCCCTGCGCGAGCCGGGGCGCGATCGCCTCGTGCCAATAGGGCAATACGCGGTCCAGCGTCATCGCGAGACTTTCCGCCGACGGCAGTTCGTTCGCCGCGAGGTTTCCATAACGCCGGTCGAACCGGGGATGGTTCGGATCGTCGGCGTCGAGCGAGGGCGGAGGGGTGGCGTAGCTGCGGCGCCAGGTCTTGACCTGTTCCGCGCCGTGCGCGGCGGCGGTCTCGGCCTTGTCGAGCCCCTGCAGCGCGCCGTAGTGCCGTTCGTTCAGCCGCCAGGAGCGTTCGACCGGCACCCACATCTGGTCCATCTCGTCGAGCACGATCCAGAGCGTGCGGATCGCGCGCTTGAGCACCGACGTGAAGGCGCGGTCGATCCGGATCTCCTCCTCCGCCAACGCCCGGCCGGCGGCCCGCGCCTCCTCGACTCCGGCCGCGGAAAGATCGACGTCTACCCAGCCGGTGAAGCGGTTTTGCAGGTTCCAGTCGCTCTGGCCGTGGCGAACGAGGATCAGCGTGGACAACAACGGTTCCTTTCGGTGACGGGACGGCACCCGACCTCAAGCCGCGCGCGGACTGTGTATTCGCCCCGCGGGAGGATCGCAAGACTTGCGAACCGGATCGTTCAGGCGGGTTCGCCGGTCTCGGGTCGTTCCGCCGGAGGCCGGTCGATCGGCGGCTGGCCGGGCGGGCGCGGCACGCTGTCGTCGGGCCAGGGCTGTTCCTTGCGCTCGTCGTCCTCGTCGTCGCGCCCGTTGCCCTTGCGGCGGTCGTCGGATTCGCTATGCATCGGCGCCTCGAATGCGCGGATCACATCGAATTCTTGCGCCATCCCGGGCCGAATGTCGAGACTCCGGTACGGAATGCTGGGGTGGCTGAGGGGATTCGAACCCCCGACCTCCTGGACCACAACCAGGCGCTCTAACCGACTGAGCTACAGCCACCGCAAGAAGAAGCGCCTCTCTAGCCCCGGCCTCGCGGATGCGTCAAGGCGGTATCTCACCGACTCCCGAAATAGGCGCGAAGGCGGCGGATCGCTTCTTCGAGCGCGGCTTCCTCCTTGCAGAAGGCGAAACGGGCGAAGTGGCGGACCTCCCCGCTCTCGTAAAACGCGCTGACCGGGACCGCGGTGACGCGCGCCTCGGTCGTGATGTGACGGCAGAAATCGACATCGTCGCCGTTGAAGCCGAGCGGGCGGAAATCGGTGGTCAGGAAATACGTGCCGGCGCACGGCACGATGCCGAATCCAATGTCGGCAAGTCCGGATGCCAGGTAATCCCGCCGTGCCTGCATGTCGGCGTTGAGTCCGGCGAAATAGGCATCGTCCTTCCCGAGGCCGTATGCGACGGCGCTTTGCAGGTTGGGCGGCGTGGTGAATGTCAGGAACTGGTGCGCCTTGGCGATCGGGGTCAGGAGATCGGGCGCGGCGGTGATCATGCCGATCTTCCAGCCGGTAAGCGAAAAGATCTTGCCCGCCGAGGCGATCCTCACCGCGCGATCGCGCATTCCCGGCAATGCGATCATCGGGATATGCGGCCTGCCGTCGAAGGCGAGATGCTCGTAAACCTCGTCGCAGACGGCGTAGGCGTCGTGTTCGATGCAGAGCCCCGCGATCAGGTCGAGCTCTTCGCGGGTGAAAACCTTGGCGCAGGGGTTCATCGGCGTGTTGAACAGGATCAGCTTGGTCCTGTCGGAAAACGCCGCCCGCAATTCGTCCACCGGCAATGTCCAGTCCGGCGGTTCGAGACGCACCATTTTCGGGACCGCTCCCGCCCGACGGACGATAGGGAGGTACGAATCGTAGAGGGGTTCGATCAACACGGCCTCGTCGCCGGGTTCGATGAGCCCGAACAGCGACGCGCCGAGCGCTTCCGTCCCGCCGGACGTGATCAACACCTCGCGGGGCCAGTCGACCTCCAGGTCGTAGAACCGCTTGGCATGGTCGGCGACGGCCTCGCGGAGCGGCGGGATGCCCATCATCGAGGGGTACTGGTTGACCCCGTTCTCGAGGTAGTCGGTCGCGGCCGCGACGACGTCGGGCGGACCGTTTCCGTCCGGGAAACCCTGGCCGAGATTGACCGAATCGTGCTCCTGGGCGAGGCGCGACATCACCTCGAAAATCGTCGTTCCGTATCCCGAAAGGACGCTGTTGGCCGCTTTCACCGAAATTCTCCCGTCCGGGCCGCGCCGCGTCGTCTAGCATGAACGGTATCGGTGGGCAAAATCGGCGCGACGGGTTTTGCCGGCTTCCGCCGTGTCCATGGGTAGCGGAAACCCAACGCGAAGGAGTATGAGATGGCTGCCCTTTCGAAAACCCTTGGCGTCGCTTCGATCGCCGCCCTGCTCGCCTTCGGGGCGAGTGCCTCCCTTGCGCAATCGCCGGCGGCACAGACCGGCCAGGAGGCGAGCGCGGCCAAGGATGCGCGACCCGGGATGGGCCGGCGTGCCGCCCGTTTCCTGCGCATTTTCGATACCGACGGCAGCGGCAGCGTATCGTTGGCGGAAATCCGGGCCGAGCAAAAACGGATCGCCAACGCGGCGGACGTGAACGGAGACGGCGCCCTTTCGGTCGACGAATTCCGGCGCCGGGCCCGCCTGATCCGAAGCCTGGGGGCCACGAGCCTGTTCGACATGCTGGACACCGACGGCGACCGGAAGGTTACGGAGGCGGAAATCGCGGCGCCCTCGGCGCGCTGGTTCAAACGCTACGACGCGAACGCCGACGGCGCGGTCTCGGCCGACGAGTTGCCGCAATGGCGGCCGCATCCCGGCTGGCGGCGCGGCCATAAGCGGTAACAGACCCGGCCCGTCGCATGGCGCACGCCCGGCTGCGGCCGTCTCCGGAAGATACGGACGATGCCCTCGTCCTTCGTCTCGCGGACGGCTGCGACGCCGCCATGGCGGCGCTTTCGGACCGTCACCTACGGCCGGTTCTCGCCTGCGCCTGGCGTATCCTGGGCGATCGTGCCGAAGCGGAAGACGTCGCCCAGGAAACCTTCGTCCGGTTGCTGCGGAAGGCGCCGGAATGGCAGCCGGACGGGCCGGCTCTCCGATCGTGGCTGCTCCGGGTCGCGACCAATCTCTGCCTCGACCGCCGCCGCGCTCGCGCGCGGATCGCGCCAATGCCCGACGATATCGAACGGTTCGAGGACCGCGACAAGGCGCCGCTCGACGACGACCTTGCGATCCGGCGCGCGGTCCGCCGGGCCGTGGGAGATCTGCCCGACCGTCAGCGGGTGGCCCTGGTCCTGGTCCACTTCCAGGGGCTTAGCGGGCAGGAGGCCGCCAACGCTCTCGGGGTCAGCGCAGAGGCGGTCGAATCGCTTCTCGCCCGGGCCCGGAGACGACTCCGAACCGTTCTCTCGCCTCACATGAAGAATTTACTGGAAGTCCAATCATGAAACGGAAAAATAGAAAAACGACGGGCGCCTCTTCGCCAGCCGGCATGTCGTTTGAGCGGTTCGCCGCGCTCGCCGAGGCCTATGGCGGCGATGTCGACCGCTGGCCCGAAGCCGAACGTTTTGCCGCGCTGTCTCTTGCCGGGCGTTCGGAAAAGGCGAGGACACTCCTCGCGGATGCTCACGGGCTCGACTTCGTGTTGTCGCGGTTCGACACCGCGCCGGATCCTTCGTCCGGCCTGCGCGAGCGCGTGGCTTCGCTGCGGGTGGAAGCCGACCATGCCCTTCGTCCCGAAATCGATATGTCCGCTGCTTCCATGCCGGAGGCCGGTCTGTTTTCCGCCGTTCGTTCGAATGCGTTGATCCTGTCGGTCGTCGTCAACGTCGTTCTGGCAGGCGCGGTGGGCGTATGGATTGCCCCCTTCTCCGATCCGGGCCCTGCGTCCGGGATGGCACACGGCTACGTCGAATTCGAAGAAGCGTTGTCCGAAGAGCTGGGAAACGATCCCGTGTTCGACGAGGATTCGTCCGAGGATTTCGAAATCGCTTCGTGGCCGGAGGCGGACCAACCGTTCGGTGACGAGATATCGTCGATATAGCGGCCCGTCTCCGGCGCTCCGAGCGTTGACGTAAACGCAACGCAGTGCGTCATAATCGGAACTTGTTTCAACACTTCTTCGAAAGTATAGGCTGAGCGCGTTCGCCATCGACGGCTCGCCGCCGTCGATATGCGTCCAGTCTCTTATTCTTCCCTTATCCGCCGGAAGCAGTCCGATGAAGAAGATCGAAGCGATCATCAAGCCGTTCAAGCTCGACGAGGTGAAGGAGGCGCTTCACGAGGTCGGGGTCATGGGGCTTACCGTCACCGAAGCGAAGGGTTTCGGGCGCCAGAAGGGCCATACCGAGCTCTACCGCGGCGCCGAATACGTCGTCGACTTCCTGCCCAAGGTGAAGATCGAGGTCGTGCTCGAGGACCAGCAGGTCGAACGCGCCATCGAAGCCATCCAGCAGGCCGCGCAGACCGGCCGCATCGGCGACGGCAAGATATTCGTCACGACCGTCGAAGAGGCCATCCGCATCCGCACCGGCGAGACCGGCGGAGAAGCGCTCTAGGCGCGCCCGCTCCGGAGCCGGACCACACGCAACGCAATCGTTCCAGGGAATCCAACCATGTCCGACGCATCCAAAATTCTCGATCTCATCGAGGAGCACGACGTCAAGTACGTCGATTTCCGTTTCACCGACCCGCGCGGCAAGTGGCAGCACACCGCGCAGGCGGTGAAGACGGTCGACGAGGACCTGATCGCCTCGGGCATCATGTTCGACGGCTCGTCCATCGCCGGCTGGAAGGACATCTCCGAGTCCGACATGTGCCTGATGCCGGACCCGGACACCGCCGTCCTCGACCCGTTCTCCGCGCAGACCTCGCTGATCCTGTTCTGCGACGTGCTGGAGCCCACCACCGGCCAGCCCTATACCCGCGACCCGCGCTCGACCGCGAAGCGCGCCGAGGCCTATCTCAGGCAGTCCGGGATCGGCGACCGGGCGATGTTCGGCCCGGAGCTCGAATTCTTCGTCTTCGACGACGTGCGCTTCGAAGTGTCGATGAACAGCACCTTCTATGCGATCGACGAGGAAGAGGGTCCCTACAACACCGCGCGCGGCTTCGAGGGCGGCAATATCGGCCACCGTCCGGCGATCAAGGGCGGCTATTTCCCGGTTCCGCCGGTCGATTCGATGAGCGATTTGCGCGCCGAGATGCTGAGCGTGATGGGCGAGATGGGCGTCGACATCGAAAAGCACCACCACGAGGTGGCGCCGAGCCAGAACGAGCTCGGCATTCGCGGCGACGACCTGCTGGGCATCGCCGACCAGGTGCAGATCTACAAATACGTCGTCCAGTGCGTCGCCCATTCATACGGCAAGACGGCGACCTTCATGCCCAAGCCCATCGTCGACGACAACGGATCGGGCATGCACGTTCACCAGTCGATCTGGAAGGACGACAGGCCGATCTTCGCCGGCTCGAGCTACGCCGACCTGTCCGAGAACGCGCTCTACTACATCGGCGGCGTCATCAGGCACGCCAAGGCGATCAACGCTTTCTCCAATCCCACGACGAACAGCTACAAGCGCCTCGTCCCGGGCTTCGAGGCGCCGGTGCTGCTCGCCTACTCGGCGCGCAACCGTTCGGCCGCCTGCCGCATTCCGTTCTCGTCGAGCCCCAAGGGCAAGCGGGTCGAGGTCCGCTTCCCCGATCCTTCGGCCAACCCCTATCTCGCCTTTGCGGCCATGCTGATGGCGGGTATCGACGGCATCGAGAACAAGATCCATCCGGGCGATCCGATGGACAAGAACCTGTACGACCTGCCGCCGGAGGAGTTGCAGGGCATCCCGACGGTCTGCCAGTCGCTCCGCGAAGCCGTCGATTCGCTCGATGCCGACCGCGCCTTCCTCAAGAAGGGCGACGTGTTCACCGACGATCTGATCGACGGCTATCTCGATCTCAGGCGGGAAGAAATCCAGGCCTTCGAGTACACGCCGCACCCGATTGAGTTCGCGCTCTACTACAGCGTCTGAGGGAAGCGGCCGTTTGAAACCCGGCACCGGGCCGATCTTGTGACCGGCCCGTCTTTCCGGCATTTGCCTACCTGTCCACACAGGGTCTTGTTATTCGGGCGGACCTGAATACCATATCCTGCGTTTCCGCATTCTCAGGTCCGATGCCGCGCGCAGCCGCCAAATCCTCTCCGAGAGCCGAGCGCTACTCAGCCCAGGATATCGAGGTTCTCGAAGGCCTCGAGCCGGTACGCCGGCGTCCGGGCATGTATATCGGCGGCACCGACGAGGTCGCGCTGCACCATCTCGCGGCCGAGGTGCTCGACAACGCGATGGACGAGGTCGTGGCGGGTCACGCGACCTGGATCGACATGACGCTCGAAGCCGACGGCTCGGTCACGGTCCGCGACAATGGGCGCGGCATTCCTGTCGACCCGCATCCCCGATTTGCCGACAGGTCGGCATTGGAGATCGTGCTCACCACGCTCCATGCCGGCGGTAAGTTCGGCGGCGATGTCTACAAGACGGCAGGCGGGCTGCATGGAGTCGGCATTTCCGTCGTCAACGCGCTCAGCGACCGGATGACGGTGGAGGTCGCGCGCGATCAGACGCTCTGGGCGCAGACCTACAGCCGCGGCAAACCCGACGGCCCATTGCAGAACAAGGGCGGCGCCAGGAACCGGCGCGGGACGTCGGTCCAGTTCCATCCCGATCCCGGCATTTTCGGCGATACCGCGGCGCTTCGCGCCGACCGGCTCTATGCCCTCGCGCGGTCCAAGGCCTATCTGTCGAAGGGCGTCGAGATCCGCTGGCGTTGCGCCGAGGAAAGCCGCCGCACCTGCCCCGAAGTCCCGGCCGAGGACAGGTTGTGCTTCCCGGGCGGGCTTGCCGACGACCTGAGGGACACACTGGCCGATGCCGCGCTGATCGGCGACCGGCCGTTTGCCGGGGAGGCCGCGCTCAACGGCGGCGGACGCGCGGAATGGGCGATCGCCTGGCCAGAGGACGGTCCGCGCCAGTTCCGGTCCTATTGCAACACGGTCCCGACCCCGCAGGGCGGAACGCACGACAACGGCCTTCGTGCCGCGCTGATGCGCGGGCTCAAGGCCTATGGCGAGCTCGTCGGCAACAAGCGTGCCGCCCAGATTACCGGCGACGACATCCTCGGCGCTGGGTGCGGGCTGCTGTCGGTGTTCATCCGCGATCCGGTGTTCCAGGGCCAGACCAAGGACCGGCTGTCGACCGCTTCCGTCACGCGGCTGGTCGACACCGCCGTCAAGGACCATTTCGACCACTTTCTGACCGGCGATCCGGCGAGCGCCAACGCGCTTCTCGAATATGTCGTCGAGCGCGCGGAGGACCGGCTGAGGCGGAAGCAGGACCGGGCGTTCGCGCGGAAGACCCCGACGCGGCGCGTCCGGCTTCCCGGCAAGCTCACCGACTGCAGCCGGGCATCGGCCGAGGGCACCGAAATTTTCCTCGTCGAGGGCGATTCGGCCGGCGGTTCCGCGAAACAGGCGCGCAACCGGGAAACCCAGGCGATCCTCCCTCTCCGCGGCAAGATCCTCAACGTGGCGAGCGCCTCCATCGAAAAGCTGCGCCAGAACCAGGACCTCGCCGATCTGGTGCAGGCGCTGGGCTGCGGCCGCGGCATCGATTACGACGACGACAAGCTGCGCTACGAGCGCGTCATCATCATGACCGACGCCGACGTGGACGGCGCGCACATCGCTTCGCTCCTGATGACGTTCTTCTTCCGCGAGATGAGGCAGCTGATCGACAACGCTCATCTTTACCTCGCCGTCCCTCCGCTCTACCGCGTGAGCCAGGGCGGACAAACGCTCTACGCCCGTGACGACGAACACCGCGACCGGCTGATCGCCGAGCATTTCCAGGGCCGGGGAAAGATAGAGGTCAGCCGTTTCAAGGGGCTGGGCGAGATGCCGCCGGGGCAGCTTCGCGATACCACGATGGACCCCGCGCAGCGAAGCCTCTACCGCATCGGCATCGCCGACGGAGAGTCCGGGGATGGCGTCAAGTCCACCGAAGCCCTCGTCGAGGAGCTGATGGGCCGCAAGCCGGAACTGCGGCTTGCCTTCATCCGGGAGCGCGCGCCCGCCGTCGAGGCGCTCGATATCTGAGCGTTCGCCGTTCGAATCCGCATCGCGTTACATAAGGATAATTTGACAAAGGAGACCGGAAGGACCAAATGAGGGGCAGCGGCGGGATGCCGCATCTCCCAGAGCAGTGTTTTTTCCGGATATCGATGGGTTTTGAAGAACTTGGGCTTGGGCCCGACGTCCTCCGCGCGATCGCGGAAGTCGGTTACGAAACGCCGACGCCGATTCAGGAACAGTCGATCCCCGCCGCGCTGACCGGGCGCGACATCCTGGGCTGCGCCCAGACCGGTACGGGCAAGACCGCCTCGTTCGTCCTTCCGATGATCGAGATGCTGTCCTCCGGGCGGGCCCGGGCGCGGATGCCGCGTTCGTTGATCCTGACGCCGACCCGTGAACTCGCCATGCAGATCGCGAAGAACTTCGACGAGTACGGCAAGTTTCACAAGCTCTCCCAGGCGCTGCTGATCGGCGGCGTCTCGATGGACGACCAGTCGAGCAAGCTCGACCGCGGCGCGGACGTGCTGATCGCGACGCCCGGACGCCTGATCGACCATTACGAGAGCGGCCGTATCCTGTTGAACGACATCAAGGTCCTGGTGATCGACGAGGCCGACAGGATGCTCGACATGGGCTTCATTCCCGATGTCGAGAAGATCGTCGGCCAGCTGCCCAGAATCCGCCAGACGCTGTTCTTTTCCGCCACCATGCCGGCGGAAATCCGCCGCCTCGCCGATGCGTTCCTGATGAACCCGAAGGAAATCCACGTCACGCCGCCCGCGAGCCCCGCGGAGACCGTGATCCAGTATCTCAGCGTTGTCGGGAGCCGCGACAAGCGGGAAGCTCTGCGCCGCATCATCCGGAGCGAAGACGTGCAGAACGCGCTCGTCTTCTGCAACCGCAAGCGCGACGTCGACATCCTCTACCGCTCGCTCAAGAAGCACGAATTCGCGGTGGCGGCGCTTCACGGCGACATGGCCCAGCCGGTCCGGCTGGAGACGCTGGAGGCGTTTCGCAAGAACGAGGTGAGGATCCTGGTCGCGAGCGACGTGGCGGCGCGCGGGCTCGACATCGTCGACCTCTCGCACGTCTTCAACTTCGACGTTCCCTACAACCCGGAAGACTACATCCACCGGATCGGACGCACCGGACGGGCCGGAAAGGAAGGCCGCGCGTTCACCATCGCGACGCCGGAGGACGCGGATGCGGTCGCCGCCGTCGTCCGGATGCTGGGCAAGGAAATCCCCGAATTCGCGGTTGCGGGGCTGGAGAACGGCGAGATCGCCGAACCGTCCGCGAAACGGGGCCGGAGACGCCGCGCTTCGAACGCCAAGACGGGTCCCCAAGCCGTTTCCAAACCGGCTTCCGTCCGCGAGCCGAAATCCACCCAGCCCAGGCGCCAGCGCCGCAAGCCTCAAGAAGCGAAAGAAAAGGTGCCCGCCGCCGAGTCGGTCGTCGGCATGGGTAGCCACGTCCCCGCCTTCCTGCTAAAGCTAGGACGGACCGAGGGAACCGGCTGATGCAGACCATTTTCGTCATGGTCAAGTGCGAGCTGGGCCAGGCCTACAAGGTCGCGGCCGACGCGATCGAGCAGATCGAGCAGGCCTCGGAAATTCATTCGATCTCCGGCCAGTTCGACCTGCTGATGAAGTTCTACCTCAGCGACGACCAGGACATCGGGCACTTCGTTACCGAGAAGCTCCAGCTCCTGCCCGGGGTCAAGGACACGTTTACCCTGATCACCTTCAAGGCGTTCAGTTAGAGCATTTTCCGACCCTATGGGGTCAGGACGGCCGGTCCACCCTCCCCCAACCCCTCCCGCAAGCGGGAGGGGTTGGGGGAGGGGTCGGCGCCGCAACTCTCCCTCTCCCCGGCGGGGAGAGGGCCGGGGTGAGGGGGCGCCGCAACCGGGTGCGACCGCGTCCGGTCGGAAAATGCCCAGCCAGCCGCTCAATCCTCGTCGGCAACCAGGCGGTTGGTCATCTTTCCGAGACCCTCCACCTCCGTTTCCATCACGTCGCCGACCTGGAGAAAGGTGCCGGTCCCCATCCCGACCCCGCCGCAGGTGCCGCAGACGAAGACATCCCCGACATCGACGCCCGAGACGTTGGAGGCGAATTCGATCTGTTCCTCGGGCGTATAGATGAATTGTCGGGTGTTCCCGTCCTGCTTCATCTCGCCGTTCACCGAGAGCCGGATGAACAGGTTCATGTGGTCCTCGACGAAGGCTTTCGGCACCATTACCGGGCCCATAGGCGCGAAATTTTCGTGGCTCTTGCCGCCGAACCAGTCGGACTTCAGCGCCGGTCGGTCGGGGCGCATGTTGAGGTCGCGGCAGGAAACGTCGTTGGCGGTCATCCATCCGGCGATGCGATCGAGGGCCTTGTCGGCGCCGATCCGCTTGCCGCCTTTCCAGATCGCGCAGGCGATCTCGGCCTCCCAGTCGATCCTCTCCATGCCGCGCGGGATGGCGATGTCGTCATTGGCTCCGGCCAGCACGGTGGACGCCTTCAGGAAGAGATAGGGCATGGTGGTCGACCGGTCGCCGGTGAATTTCGGCCCGCCCTCCGGCGTGTTGCCGGCCCGGATCATTTCGTCGACGTGCTCCTGGAAGTTCTGGGCGGCGTTGAGGATCTTGCCCGGGCGTTGGATCGGCGGCAGGACGCGGAGGCCGTCGACGGGGGCGGAAACGTCCGCGAAGCGGTCGCTGTCGGCGCCTTCGTCCTCGATGAATGCGACCATCTCCTGCAGCACCGGGAAATTGTGGTCCCAGCCCTCGAGCATGTCCTGGATATCGCCGGTCGCGGTCAGGGGACCCGCCCCGCCGCGCGCGCTGTCCCGATAGGCGGGGTAGACGCCGGCCACGGAGAACGCCCGTTCGCCGAGCATGATCGCGGCGAAGGATCCCGCGGGTCCTCCGGAAAAGGTCGCGAGTGAAAACGCGGTTCCATTCATGTTCGCTCTCCAGTCGGCATTGCGGCCACCCTTCCCCTCGCCTGTGGACATTCGACGCGCGGGGCTCGATATAGGAGCAATGAACCATCGGATCGGTCTGAACAAGCCCGGCGGCGAACATTGGGCCGGGATCGACGTTCCGGCCGGGCGCACGATCCTCGAAACCGCGCTCGCGCGGGGTATCGAATATCCGCATGGTTGCCGGTCGGGAAATTGCGGCGGCTGCAAGTCGCATTTGATCGAGGGCGACGTCGAAATGACGCCCTATTCGCCCTTCGCGCTCACCGATGAAGAACGCGAACGCGGTCTGATCCTCGCCTGCCGGTCGGTTCCCTGGTCGGACTGCATCGTCGAACCCGTCGAGGCGGACGAGGAAGCGGTGCATGCGAGCCGCCGCCTCGCCTGCCGGGTTGCCGGGATCGACCGTGCGACGCACGACATCCGTATCCTTTCGCTCGACATCGGGGACGGAGGTCCGTTCGACTTCACCGCAGGTCAGTACGCGGCGGTCGGTTTCGAGAATCTGCCGGCGCGCGACTTTTCCATGGCTTCCTTGCCGGGCGAGGCGCCGCTGGAATTCCATATCCGCCTCGTGGCGGGCGGACAGGTCACCCGCCATGCCCTGAACACGCTCCGGATCGGGGATCCGGTGACCGTTTCCGGCCCGATGGGCACGGCGCACTACCGGAAGAACCATCGCGGCCCGATTCTGCTGGTCGCGGGCGGCTCGGGTCTCGCCCCGATCAAGTCCATCGTCGAGAGCGCGCTCGACGGCGGCGCCAGGCAGGACGTTTTCCTTTATTTCGGTGCCCGGGCGGAGCGCGACGTCTATCTGGAAGATCGTTTCTCCGCCCTCGCCGCGCTTCATCCCAATCTGCGCGTCGTCACGGTGCTGTCGGAGCCGGACGGACCGACCAGCCGGCGCACGGGCTGGCTGGCCGATGCGCTCGCCGAGGACTTCGACGATCTCGACGGGTTCAAGGCCTATCTCGCGGGTCCGCCGGTCATGGTGGAGAGCTGCACCGAACGGCTGCTCGCGCTCGGTCTCGCGCGCAGGGACTGCCATGCCGATGCGTTCTATACTGAAGCCGAGAAGGCAGGCGGCGGGGCGGCATGAGCGAATTTCCGCAGATCGAGAGCGTGGAGGCGTTTCGCGGCGCGCCGGAGGAATACCAGGAGTGCTGCCGGAAGATCGTGATCAGCCATGCGATCAACGAGCTCTACGGCTCGCGTGTCTATGATGAGCCGGCCATCGCTCTCGCGCCCACACCCTACGCGAAATGGCTCACCTGCCGGATCGTGATGGAGGAATACGGGCACCACTACCGCTTCTTCGAGCTCGGCCGCGAGATGGGGATTCCCGAGGACCGGATGCTCCCGGAGACGACCGAGAAGAGCCCGCTGTCCGTGATGAACTTCGAGATGAAGACCTGGGAGGAATTCTGCGTCATCAAGATGCTGGGAGATCTGGCGGAAATCCTGCAAGTCGAGGACCTTGTACAGTGTTCCTTCCATCCGGTACGAAGACTGGCCAGGATGACGATGCCGGAAGAACACTTCCATGCCGAGTTCGGCGAGAACTTCTGTACCGACATCTGCCAGACCGACGGGGGCAAGGCATCGATCCAGCAGCATGTCGACCGGATATTCCCCCTGTTTCCTCCGTTCTTCGGACGGTCGGGCTCGCGCAACAACGCGCTCTATCGCAAATGGGGCATCAAGAAGCGCACCAACGAGGCGATGCGCGAAGACTATGTCCGCCGCGCCCGCGAGGTGGTCGAAGACAAGCTCGGCCTCGTCCTGCCGGCATTCGACACCGGCGATCCTGCCTTCGCCCCGGTCCATTGACGGACCCCGCGGCAACCGATTCCGGCCTGTTCGACCCCGCGCGCTACGCGAAGGTCCGCCGCCCCCTCCTCGAAGCCGAGACCCTGCCGCCTGTTTGCTACACCGATCCCGCGTTTTTCGCGCGGGAGAGGGATCGCATTTTCCGGGTCCACTGGAACCTGGTCTGTCGCGGCGACGAAATGCCGGAGGCCGGCGATTACCGCGCGTTTGATCTGGCGGAGGTACCGGCGATCGTTCTCCGCGGCGAAGACGGCACGCTTCGCGCTTTCGCCAACACCTGCCGGCATCGCGGCTCGCGCCTGCTTTCCGGCAGCGGTAGCGCGAAGGCGATTTCCTGCCCCTATCACGGCTGGAGCTACGGCCTCGACGGCAGGCTGATCGCCGCGGCCGGGATGGAAGAAACCAGGAACTTCGATCCCGCCGAATTCGGCCTGGTTCCCTTGAGGCTGGCCGAATGGGCGGGTTTCGTGTTCCTCAACTTCAGCGCCGAAAGCGGGGAAATCGACGATCATCTCGGCAATCTTCCCGAACACCTCCGCTCGCACGCGGCGGAGGGCATGATCTGCGTCCATCGCCGCGTCTACGATGTCGCCTGCAACTGGAAGCTCTGCCTGGAGAACCAGCGCGAGAGCTATCACGTCGCCATCGTCCACCGCGGCACGCTTGCCGATCAGCTTCCGGAACAGCTCACCTCGTCCGGACACTGGTCGGGCTCGTGGTTCGGCCACGCGGGCTCTATCGCGGCGAGGCTCGGCGCGGAGGAGACACTGCCGCCGATACCGACCCTCGAAGGGCGCGCGGCGGAGGGCACCTATTTCATCGGGCTCTACCCCGCGTCGTTCCTCGTCTTCACGGTCGACTGCATGTGGTGGATGTCCTTCCGTCCGCTTGCGCCGGACCGCACTCAGGTCGTCACCGGGCTCTGCTTTCCCGAGGCCGCGACGAAACGGCGGGATTTCGCGTCGATACTGCCGGACTACATCGTCAGGACGGACACGTCGCATCCCGAGGACAACCGCGCGACCGAGATACAGCAGCAGGGTCTCGCGTCGTCCCACGCGCGGGCCGGCCGCTTCAGTCACCGCGAAGCCGGCGTTCACGCGGTCGACAACTGGATTCTCGACCGGGTCCTGGATACCGGCGGAAAGGGCTGAAACGCGCTCAGCGCGAGGACAGGATCACCGAGAGCAGGTTGCCCGCGTAATCGGCGGCCTTGTCGGTCTCCATCAGCCGCGCATTGGAGAGGAACTGCTTGCAGGTGATCAGCGCATCGCGCCGCCGCGCGGCGAGGGTCGAGAGCAACGATTCGGTCTCCTCGCGAAGCGAGGCCGCGGGGACCACATTGCTGACGAAACCGAGCGTTCTCGCGGTTTCCGCATCGACCGTCCCCGTCGAATAGACCAGCCAGGCGATCGCCTTCGGCATGGTCCGGTCGATATGCGCGCACATCGCAAGCGTGGGCGGCAGATCGTGGGTCATCTCGGGCAGGCTGAATTGCGCATCGTCGGCGGCGATGGTGATGTCGCATACCGCGGCCGTCGCGCAGCCGAACCCCGCGGCCCGGCCGTGGACCGAGGCGACGACGGGAATTTCGGCGCCCCGCACGGCGGCGTAGAGGCCCAGTATGGGGCTGGTCAGCGTCGCGCGCATCTCGAGCGCGGTCTTGCTGTCCCCGCCGGCGCCGGGTTCCCGCCCAAGGCAGAAATCGTCCCCTGCCCCGGTCAGCACGATGGCCTTCAGAGACGGATCGCGACCCGCCTCGTTCAGAAGCCGGGTGAGCTCGGCGATCATCGCGGCCGACATCAGGTTGCCTTCCTCGGGCCGCCCGATTCGAACGCGCGCGATCTCGCCGTCCCGGACAAGGACGATCCGCTTGTCTGCCATGTCTATCCTCCCTGGGAGCGGGGTTCGCCCACGATTCCGGCCGCGAGCGCCGCCTCGATCTCGTCCACGCCGAGCCCGAGCACGTCCGCTAGAACGTCGCGGGTGTCCTGACCCAGCAACGGCGGGAACGCGGTTTGCGGGAGCGCGTCGTCTGCGAACTTGATCGGATTGCCCGCGACGCGGACCCGGCGACCGTCGCCCGCAGTGAGTTCGAGCACCATGCCGCGATGCGCGATCTGCGGATTGGAGAGCGCCGCCGCCAGCGTGTTGACCCGGCCCACCGGGATACCCGCCTCCAGCAGCAGCGGCACCCAGGCATCGGCGTCCTTCTCCTGGAACGCGGCCTCCAGCACCGGCCAGAGCTCGAACCGGTTGGCGTAGCGGTCGTCGTTGGTGGCGAAACGCGGATCGTCGGCGAGCTCCTCCCGCCCCAGCACGGCACAGAGCGCCCGCCACATCCGTTCGGTGTTGGCGGTGATCACGAGTTCCGTGTCGTTGCCGGCGTCGAACGAGCGGTAGGTCGGAATCGAGGCATGGCCGCGGCCCTGCCGGCCGGGCTCGTTCCCGGAATGGAGAAAATAGGCCGCCTGGTAGCACAGCATCGCCACCTGGCAGTCGAGCATGGCGACGTCCACCAGCCTGCCCTTGCCGGTGCGCCGCCGGGCTTCGAGCGCCGCGAGGACGCCGATCGTGCCGTACATGCCGGCGCAGAGATCGCCGATCGGAATGCCCGCCCGTACCGCCGGCTCCCCCGGCGCGCCGGTCATGCTCATTCCGCCGGACAGCGCCTGGACGATCATGTCGTAGGCCGGGCGGTCGCGGTCCGGGCCGTCCTGGCCGAACCCGCTGATAGAACACCAGATCAGCCCTTCGTTCGCCGCCGCGAGCTCTTCGTAGACCAGGCCCAGCCGGTCGAGAACGCCCGGACGAAAATTCTCCATGACGATGTCGGACACGCCGACCAGCCGTTTCACCAGCGCGAGACCGTCGGCCGATTTCATGTCGGCGACCACGCTCTTCTTGTTCCGGTTGACGCTCAGATAATAGGCGCTGTCCGGGCCGACGAAATGAGGCGGCAGGCTGCGCGACCAGTCGCCGGACGGCGCTTCGACCTTGATGACCTCGGCGCCGAGATCGCCGAGGATCTGTGTGGCGAAAGGACCCGCGAGGAACTGCGTCAGGTCGAGTACGCGGACGCCGTCGAGGGGGCGTTGCTCGCTCACCCCATGCGCGCCCGTGCGTCGCCGATCAGCTCCGTCAGCCGGCCCGGCATGATCGGAACGTCGTCGAGGGCTATGCCGTAAGGGCCGAGGGCGTCTTCGACCGCGGCGACGATCGCGGCCAGAGCCGGTATGGTGCCGCCCTCCCCCGCCCCCTTGACGCCGAGCGGGTTGTTGGGCGTGGGCGACTCGACGTGGACCACGTCGATGCGCGGCACGTCGGGCGCGCCCGGCAGCAGGTAATCCGCGAACGTCGTGGTCAACGGCTGGGCGTCGTCGTCGTAACCCATCCATTCCAGCAGGGTATTGCCGATGCCGTGCGCGCAGGCGCCCTGGACCTGCCCGTCGACGATGAACGGGTTGATCAGGTTTCCCGAATCGTGCGCCATCGCGAAGTTGAGTATCTCCACCTCGCCGGTCTCGGGATCGACCTCGACCTCGACGACGGCGGTGCCGTTGCAATAGGCGGCCTGCGGCGGCGAGAAATACTCCGTCGATTCGAGGCCTGGCTCGACTCCGCCCGGAAGCGAGAAGCCGGGCATGCCGCGCACCGCCCGGGCCACGTCCCGCAACGTGGTCGAGACGTCGGGTACTCCCTTGACGAAGATCCGGCCGTCCTCGATGTCGAGGTCTTCCTCGGCCGCTTCCAGCAGGTGCGAGGCGACCTTGATCGCCTTCTCGCGCACCGAGGTCGCGGCGAGATGGACCGAGTTGCCGGCGTTGACCGCGATCCGGCTCGCGAAGGTCCCGATGCCGTTGGCGATCTTGCCGGTGTCTCCGACCTCGACGGCGATGTCCGACGGATCGACGCCGAGCGGCTCGGCGCAGAGTTGCGCGAGCGTCGTCCAGTGCCCCTGCCCCGAATCGCCCCCGCCGGTATAGACGGTGATCTTGCCGTTCGCGTGCACGCGGACCGTGGCGCCCTCGAACGGTCCCAGCCCGGTGCCCTCGACGAAATTGGCGATCCCTATCCCGACGTGACGCCCCTCCGCTTTCGCCTTTGCCCGCCGATCCGCGAAGCCCTCGTAGTCGGCAAGCGCGAGCGCCTCCGACTGGCAGCGGGGATAATCGCCGCTGTCATAGGTCATCGGCTTGCCGTCGCGGAAGATCAGCCCGAAGGAGTAGGGCATCGCGTCCGCCGGGATGAAATTGCGGCGGCGGATCTCCGCCCGGTCGATCCCGAGACCGTCCGCGGCCCGGTCCATCAGCCGCTCCATCGCGAACACCGCCTGCGGCCGTCCGGCGCCGCGCACCGGGGTCACGGCGACCTTGTTGGTCAGCGCGACGCGGGTGGTGAGCTCATAGGCCGGAACGACATAGGGCCCCGGAACCGTCGTCGCCGAAATGTAGGGGCTGATGATCCCCCACGGCATGTAGGCGCCGGTGTCGTGGATCATCGTCCCGCGCACGGCGAGGATCTTGCCGTGGCCGTCGCAGGCGAGCGCCATCTCCCAGTACTGGTCGCGCTCCTGGTTGGTGGCGACGAAGTTTTCGCGCCGGTCCTCGACCCACTTGATGGGCCGGTCGAACATCATCGCGCAGAGCGGGATCAGCGCTTCCTCGACGTAGTAGACCGTCTTGGGGCCGAATCCGCCGCCGACCTCGGGCGCGATCACGCGCAGCCGGTCGGCCGGCCAGTCGAGCATGTCGACGACATTCTGCTTCACCAGGAACGGCGATTGCGTCGCCGACCACAGGGTCACCACGTCGCGCAGCGTGTCCGGCTCGGCGACGACCGCGCGGTTCTCGATGGCGAGGCCGGCGCCCCGGTGGCTCCACAACGAGACCTCGAAGACGTGTTCCGCGCTTGCGAATCCGGCAGACGCATCGCCGTAGCCCAGCTTGAACTCGGCGCAGAGGTTGTTGTCGCTGTCCGAATGGCAAAGCCGGGTGACGTCGGCGAGAGCGTCGCGGCAATCCGACGCGGCGGGGAGAACTTCGTAGTCGACGGCCACCGCTGCCGCCGCGTCTTCCGCCTGGTAACGGGTTTCGGCCAGTACCATCGCGATGGGCTCGCCCACGAAGCACACTTCCTCGTCCTCCAGCAGGCGTTGCTGGAAGGGCTGCGTGATCGCCGGATTCGGCACCTGGAAGGGAACCCGGACCGAGCGAAGATCGGGGGGCAGGTCGGCCGTCGTCACAACCTTGAACACGCCCGGCATGGATTTGGCCACCGAGGCGTCGACGTCACGTATCCGCGCGTGGGCGTGCGTGGAGCGGACGAACGCCGCTTCCAGCATCCTCGGCAGATGGATGTCGTCGGTGAAGACCGCGCGGCCGGTCAGCAGCGCCGGGTCCTCCATGCGCCGGACCCGGGCGCCCATCGCCTTGGCACCCATGGCTCTAGGCCTTGGCCTCTTCCCTCAGCCTGCCCGCCGCGTCGAGCGCGGCATCGACGATGCCCTGGTAGCCGGTACAGCGGCAAAGATTGCCGGAAATGGCGATCCTCACCTCCTTTTCTGTCGGGTCGGGGTTGTCGCGCAGGAATTCGAGCAACGTAGTCAGCATGCCCGGCGTGCAGTAGCCGCATTGCAGGCCGTGATTGTCCATGAAGGCCTGCTGCAGCGGGTGCAGCTCTTCCTCGTTGGGCGCGATGCCTTCGATGGTCAGCAGCTCATGCCCGTCCGCCTGGACGGCGAGCATCAGGCAGCTTCGGGCGGTGATCCCGTCGAGCAGGATCGTGCAGGCGCCGCAGACCCCGTGCTCGCAGCCGACATGGGTTCCGGTGAGCTCGCACTCGTGACGGATGAAGTCCGAGAGCAGCAGCCTGGTCTCGACCTCGCGCTCATAGGTGTCGCCGTTGATGGTGACGCTGATCCGGCGCCGGTCAGCCATTGGAACCTCCCAGGCGCATCTGCGCCTTTTCCAGCGCGCGCCGTGACAGGACGGCCGCCAAATGCTGCCGGTAGGACGACGGGGCGTGGATGTCTTCCATCGCATCGAACGCGCGCGCAGTTTCCGCCGCCTCGCGGAACAGCTCGATCTCCGGCGTTTGACCGAGAATCATATCCTCCGCCTCCGTGCAGCGGAGCGGCGACGGGCCCACCCCGCTGACCAGGATCGAGACCCGGTCCACCTTGCCCGCGCCGTCGGTGGTCAGCAGCGCCGCCGCGGACACGATGGCGAAATCGCCATGGCGCCGCGCGAATTCGATGAAGGCGTAGCCGTGACCCTCCTCCCACAGCGGGAAGGTCGCGCCGGTGACCATCTCGTCGAGCTCGATGGAGGGCGTCATGTACCCCGCCGGAAAGTCCGCCATCGCGATGTCGCGTTTCCCGCGTTTGCTTTCGACATGGATCGTCGCGTCGAGCGCCATCGCCACCGCCGGCAGCTCGGCGGACGGATCGAGATGGGCGAGGCTGCCGCCCAGCGTGCCGCGGTTGCGCGTCTGGCGGTGACCGACCTGCAGGATCGCCTCGGTCATGATCGGGCAGCGGGCGGAGACCGCATCGGAAAACTCGATATCGCGCTGGCGGGTCATGCCGGCGATCCGGAGCGTTCCGTTCTTCGCCTCGATCCCCGACAACCCGTCGACCCGGTTGAGATCGATAACGTCGTCGGGCAGGACGTAGCGCATGTTGAGCATCGGCATCAGCGACTGGCCGCCGGACAGCAGCCGCGCGTTGTCCTTCTCCGCCAGCAGATCCAGCACTTCCGGGATCGTTCGCGGATCGTGATAGGTGAACGGCGGAGGTTTCATGCCTTCCCTCGCCCTAGTTGCAGAATATGTGTATCGAACAGGCGCCGTGGTCGAAGCCGGAGATGCCTCCGCCCGTGCAGTGGGTCAGTCCGACCTTCGCGCCTTCGACCTGACGGTCGCCGCACTCGCCGCGAAGCTGGCGGACGATCTCGACCATCTGCGCCGCGCCGGTTGCGCCGATCGGATGGCCCTTGGACAACAGTCCGCCCGAGGGGTTCACCGGTATGCGTCCGCCGAGAGAGGTCTCGCCGTCCTCGAGCAGGCGCGCGGCATCGCCCCGCTCGCAGAAACCGAGCGCTTCGTAGTAGAGAAGCTCCGCGATGGTGAAGGCGTCGTGCACCTCGGCCACGTCGACATCCTCCGGCCCGACGCCGGCCGTCTCGTAGGCTTCCTTCGCGCCGCGCACGGTGATCTCCGGCGTCGTCATGTCCCGGAAGCCGGTCATGTATTTTCCCGACGCAAGCTCGGACGCGAGCACCCGCACGGGCTTTCCCGAATACCGTCCGGCGACCGAATCGGCCGCGATCACCAGGGCCGCCGCCCCGTCGCCCGACGGGCAGCAGTGCAGCAGGGTGAACGGATCGGCGATCGGGCGCGCCGCCATTACCTCGTCGACGGTAATCCGGTTGCGGTACTGGGCGTCCTCGTTGAGCGCGCCGTGGTCGTGGGCCTTGACCGCGACCCTGGCGAGCTGTTCCCGCGTGAGGCCGTAATCGTGCATGTAGCGTTTCGCCCGCATGCCGTAGAGCGCGGGCATCACCATGCCGTGGGCGACCTCGAAGTCCTCGCGTTCGAGCGGCAGCGTGCCGCCGCCGAATTTGGTGAGTTTCTCGACCCCGATGACCAGGGCCACGTCGTAAAGGCCGCTCGCGACCGCGATCCAGGCCTCGCGAAACGCGCTCGACGACGACGAGCAGGCGTTCTCGACATTGACGATGGGAAGGCCGGTCAGGCCGACCGCCTTGAGGATGCGTTGGCCCGACATCATCCCGCCGAGCGCGGTGCCGCACCAGGCGGCTTCGATATCGGACTTCGCGACGCCGGACTCCTCGATCGCCTGCTTGACCGCCGGCCAACCTATATCGGCGAGCGTCCTGTCCGGCTGCTTGCCGAACCTGACCATGCCGGTGCCGATCACGGAACATCACGCATCGCGTCGCTCCAATGCGCTGGGGCGGAAGGCGTAGCTCGAAAACGCCGCGCCGTCGCTTTCCGTGCCGAGGACCGCGGTGGTCAATTCGACCTCCATCTCCATCGACAGACGATCTTCCGCGGCGTCGACCACATGGGTGAAGACGCGGACTCCCTCGGGCAGGTCGACATAACCCGCGATATAGGGAACGGCCCAGCCGCGCGGCGCCACGTGGACAGTGCAATAGCTGTAGAGACGCCCGGTACGGCCGAGCGCAACCGGGCCGACGTTCTCGCCCATGCACTCGGGACAAAGGACGACCGGCGGGAAGACCCGGGTCGCGCAGTCCGCGCATTCGGATCCGATCAGCGTAGGCCGGCCGTCATCGGCGATCCTGACCGCCGCGCCCGCGATCAGGGGCGGTTCCGCGTGAACCGTCTCGGCCAAGCTGGACTCCTTCCCGGACAGGACTTCCGGCACGCAAGGAATCTATTCGGATCGCCGGACGGGGCAAGGACAATCGGAAACGGAGGCGGCCCCGCCCGTTTGCAGGTTCGACGAGGACATGAAATCTTCGGGAAAAGTCCGTTTCCACACCGCGCCTCCGGGAAGCCGGTCATGACCGTTTACATTCATCGGTGGCAACTCGTCGCCGGACTTGTCGCCGCCCTGGCCCTGCCTCTATCGGCGACCGCGTTCGCCGGAAGCTCGGCCGTGGTGTTCATGTACCACCGGTTCGGCGAAACCACCCTTCCTTCGACCAACACCACGATCGCGCAGCTCGACGCGCATATCGCGGAATTGACGAGCGGCAGGTACACCGTCCTTCCGCTGCCGCAAATCGTGGCCGCGATCCGGGAAGGGCGCGATCTTCCCGACCGGACGGTGGGGCTCAGCGTCGACGACGCCTTCCTGTCGCTCTACACCGAGGGCTGGCCGAGGTTTCGCGGGGCGGGTCTGCCGTTGACCTTGTTCGTCGCGACAGGCCCGATCGACCGGGGCTACAGGAACTACATGAGCTGGGACCGGATCCGCGAGCTCGCGGCGGCGGGCGTCACCATAGGCAGCCAGACCGAGTCCCACCCGCACATGCCGGTGCTGACGCCCGAGGCGAACGCGGCCGAGCTCGCAAGATCGAACAGGCGATTCGAGCAGGAACTCGGCACGCGCCCGACCCTGTTCGCCTACCCGTATGGCGAGAACAGCCGAGCGGTCAGGAAGGTCGTCGAACGCGCGGGCTTCCTCGCCGCGTTCGGGCAGCATTCCGGCGTGCTCTACGGCGGCGGGGACCGGTTCTTCCTGCCGCGCTTTGCCATGAACGAGACCTACGGCAGCGCTTCCCGCTTCAGGCTCGCGGCCAATGCGCTTCCCATCGAGGCGCGAGACATCGTCCCCGTCGATCCTCTTCTGACCTCGCGAACCAATCCCCCCGCGTTCGCCTTCACCGTCGCCGGCACGGCGCTCCGGGGGCTCGCGTCGATAGCCTGCTACGCGTCGGGCCAGGGACGCGCCGGGATCGAGCGGCCCGAACCGGCCAGAATCCTGGTCAAGGTGAAGAAAGCCTTTCCGCCGGGGCGCGCGCGTATCAACTGCACAATGCCGGCCGGGGACGGTCGCTGGCGCTGGTTCGGAATGCAGTTCTACGTGCCCAGGCCGTGAGCCGGGCGGTCGTCAGGCGGCGGAACGCATCTTGAGCTTGAGTCCGACCACCCGGTAGATGTCGAGGCCGGTCAGGCTCACGATCTCGCGCAGCGGAAGCGTGGTTTCCGACAACAGGACCCTGGCGAAGCTGTGCGGGGTGCGGCTGCGCTGGCTGGATTTCCAGGCGCCGGTGGATGCAGGCCTCACCTCCGGCTTGATCGCGTGGCCGTCCAGCCCGCGTTCCCGCGCCTCCCTGAGAGCCCGTTCGTAGCGATCCTTGTCGGCGCGGAGCCTGGCTTCGGAGAAGGCGATGATCTCCGCCATCTCCCGCGACGTATAGCGACGCGGACGCTGCGGCATCTGCACCGCCCGGGTCGGACCGCGCGGCTCCCGGGCGGCCTCCTGCAACGACATGCCGTGGCGTTCGGCAAGCCTGCGCGCGGCGTCGAGCGCGTTCGCCCGCTCGCCCGGATAGGGGCTTTCCGCCGCCACCTTGAGCAAGGCGTTGAAACGCTCGCGCTCCGCGGCGGAGAGTGCGGTCCGGGTTTCCTGTATGCCGACCGTCGCCGTCATGGTCGAAGCCTAGCACAAAACACCGGGAGTCAACCCGGCGAGGCAGGTTGAAAGGTGAGCGCGCTTCGCCCATTTTCCCGGTGGAAGGTGCGGTCCGAAAGGCGACCGCATTTTCGTTCGTGTACCGGACCGGGAAAGGCTTCGCCGATGACGACCACGACCACATACCGTAGCGGAGCCGTCAAGCCGGTCACCGAATACGGCCCGCTGATCGTCTTTTTCGGCGCCTATGTGCTGTACGACCTGATTACCGCCACGGCGGCGCTGATGATCGCGACCGCCGCCGCGCTCGCGCTTTCCTACGCGGTGGACCGGCGGGTGCCGCTGATGCCGCTGATCACGGCGGGCGTGGTCGGCGTGTTCGGCGGCCTGACGCTCTGGCTCAACGACGAGACCTTCATCAAGATGAAGCCCACCATCGTTCAGGCCCTGATATCGGCGGTATTGCTGGGAGGGCTCGCCTTCGGCCGCTCTCTTCTGAAGCCGGTGCTGGGCGCGGCATGGCAGATGAACGACGAAGGCTGGCGCCGTCTGACCCTCCGTTTCGGGGTCTTTTTCGTCGCCATGGCGCTCCTCAACGAAGCTGTCTGGCGCACCCAGAGCACCGATTTCTGGGTCAGCTTCAAGGTGTTCGGCATCATGGGGCTGACCTTCGTGTTCATCCTGACCCAGCTTCCATTGCTCAACCGCCACCGTATCGAGGCTCCGACAACCGGAGCGGGGAATTGATCCGCGCCGGAATCGTGCTATTTCTCGCCTGAGCGCAGGTGTCGAAGAAATCACCGGAGCAGCCATGTTCATCCAGACCGAACAGACCCCGAACCCGGCGACCCTCAAATTCCTGCCGGGCCGGACGGTCATGGCCAAGGGAACGACCCATTTCTCGCACCCCGAATCGGCCGCGGCGTCTCCGCTGGCGTTGCGGCTGTTCGACATCGAGGGGGTCACCGCCGTCTTCTTCGGCGCCGATTTCGTCAGCGTCACCAAGGACGATTCGCTCGAATGGTACGTTCTCAAGCCCTCGATCCTCGGCGCGCTGATGGAGCACATGACGGCGGGGCTGCCGATCGTCGAGGAAACCGCCGATGCGTCGGTGCCGGAAACCGACGACGACGAGGTGGTGACCCAGATCAAGGACCTGCTCGATACCCGCGTCCGCCCGGCGGTCGCGATGGACGGCGGAGACATCATCTTCCACGGCTTCGAGGAAGGCGTGGTCTATCTGCAGATGCAGGGCGCCTGCCAGGGCTGCCCGAGCTCGACGGCGACCCTCAAGATGGGGGTGGAGAACCTGTTGAAGCACTACGTTCCCGAGGTCGCCCGGGTCGAAGCTGTCCTTTAGGGTGGCTGCTCCGATACCTCAATACTGCGGCAAGGACGGGTCGATCCGTTCGGCCCAGGCGTTTATGCCGCCGCCGACATTGGTGGCGCCCTCGTAACCCTGCTCACGCAGCCACATCGTCACCTTCATGCTCCGGTTGCCGGTGCGGCACAGGACGGCGATCGTGCCCTCTTTCGGTAATTCCTTCAAACGGTCCGGCACGCTTCCCATGGGAATGTCGAGGCTCCCCGAAAGCGCGCTGATCTCAAGCTCGTGCGGCTCGCGTATGTCGAGCAGGGTATGAGCCTCGCCTTGCTCGCGCATGCGGCGGAGCTCTTCGATCGAAATTTCGAGCGGCACCTCGTCCATCGGCCTTTCCCGTTTGCCGGTCAGATCTTGGAGATTTCGAAGGTCGACGGGGCGAACAGATCCTCGGCGGTGAGCTTGCGCACCGACAGCCCCTGGTCGTAGGAATAACGCGTGATCGTCTCGATCTCGTGGGCGCATTCGGCGATGCCGTAGCGCCAGTAATCCTCGCCCATGAACGCCCGGGTCTCCAGCGCCTCGGCCTCGACCCAGGGAAGGGTCACGTTGAGCGCGGCGATCTCCCGCACCTCTTCGAGCGCGATCGCCTTCGCTTTGAGCAGCGCCTTGTAGAGGCTTCCCGGCAGCCAGGGATATTGCTCGGCGAGCGACTTCTTGACCCCCATCAGGTGCATGATCGGGAACAGCTTGGTCTTCTGCCAATAGGCCCGCTCCACGGCGCGGTAGTCGGGGAACAGCCGGGCGATGTTCGGCTTGCCCTGGAGAAAGCTCGACGGTGCGCGGGCGGTGAGCAGCGCGTCCAGCTCGCCGGCCTCGAACAGCTCGACCAGGGTTTTGTCCTCGGGGATCGGCTGGAGATCGACCCCGTTGGTCAGCACCAGCGGGGTCCGTTCGTCCCGCCCCGCCTCCTCCTGTCCGCCGGAGCGCCAGTGAATCTCGTTCGGCTTCACGCCGTACTCGTCTTCCAGCATGCCGCGCATCCAGACCGGCGCGGTCATCTGGTACTCGGGCAGGCCGACCGTCTTGCCGCGCAAATCCTCCGGCTTCTCGATGCCCTTGTCGGTGCGGATATAGATCCCGGAATGGCGGAACACGCGCGACACGAAGGCGGGAATGCCGACGAACGGGCTTTCGTCGCGCGAGGTTACGATCATGAAGCTGGAGAACGAAAGCTCGCAGGCGTCGAATTCCTGGAAGCGGAAGGCGCGGAAGAACACCTCTTCCGGCTCCATCGGAATGAAGGTCACCTCGCAACCCTCGACCTCGACCCGGCCGTCCTTGATCGCGGCGACCCGGTCGTAATCGCCGCAAGCGATGGTAAGCGGAACCTTGGCGACCATGGTTTCCTCCCTGCCCTTGTCGTCCGCGCGAACCTAGCGGTACGGCGGCGGGGCCGCAATCGGTTCAGACCTTGAACTCGGCCTGAACCTCGGGAGGAAACAGATCCTCCGGCGCAATTTTCCGGTGACAGACGCCTTGTTCGAAGCCGTATTGCAGGAACGCTTCGAGCGTCGTCCGGTTGGGCTCGATGCCGTAGGGAAAGAAGTCCTCGCCGAACAGCGCCCGAGCCTCCGCCGCGGCGTCGAAGCACCAGGCGAACGGAAACCGTGTCGCGGTGATCTCCTGGGCTCGCCGCATCGCGTTCGCCTTGGCCTCCTCGAACGCCTTGAAAAGGTTCATCGCGATCCAGCGATTGGCTTCGAACGTGTCTCCCCTCAGCGCGATCACGTGCATGATCGGGAAGATCCCGGTCTCGCGGAAATAGTCTTCCTCGATCTCGCGGTAATTCGGGTAAAGCCGGACGATTTCGCCGCTTCCGTCCTCCGCCGCTTCAGGCGGATGGGCGCTCATCGCGGCGTCGATGTCGCCGGCGAGCAGCATGTCGTTGAGGCTGCGCTCCGGTTCGGGCCGGTAGCGAATGCCGTCCGGAAGACGCAGCTCGACCTTTTCGACGCGGCCGGGCTGGTTGACCCCGGCCTGCACCCATTCGATTTCCGTCAGCGGAACCCCGACCTGATGGGCGAGCCAGCCGCGGGTGTAGATCGAGGCGGTCTGCGCCCATTCCGGGATGCCGATGCGCTTCCCCGCAAGTTCCCCGGCGCTCTTGAGCGCGCTGTCCGCCCGCACATAGAGGGAAGACTGACGAAACACGCGCGAGGGAAAGACCGGAATGGCGGTAACCGAGTCGTCTCCCTGCGACTTGAGCGAGACGTATTTTCCCATCGACATCTCCGAGACGTCCCATTCCCGGAACTTGGTGAAGCGGAAGAAAATCTCCTCGATGGTGAGCTTCAGGGAGTTGAGCGAAATCCCTTCCGCGGTCACGTCGCCCGAGACCAGGTCGTGGAAATGGTCGTACTCGCTGGCCGCGAAGGTCAGCTCCAGCGGCGCCATGCTCAGCCTGCCCTCGCCCGGTCGGCGGCGGCGCAGATGCCGTTCCAGTAGTTTTCCCAGACCAGCAGATTGGTCCGGCAGGCCTCGACTACGGTATCCTCCATTCCGAGGTCGGTCGCGTACTTGGCGACGGCGTTCCAGCCGATGTCGGAGTGCTCCACATCGGCCTCTTCATGGATCTTGAAGAAGCTCAGCTTTTCCTCCGGGATGCCCAGGGTCTCGCGCCAGCGCTTGCGTTCCAGCCCGAGCCAACCCAGCTCGCCCAGCTCGCCCGCGCCGTAACCCGGCAGCGCGGAGCGTTCGGCGCAGGTGTTGGCGATCAGCCCTTCGAGCCAGTGCCGGTTGGTCATCAGCGCCTCCCAGGCGAGCCAGCTTAGCCGGGTCGAATCGAGCAAGGGCTCGGCGCGAATTTCCTCGCGGGTCAACCCCAGGCAGGTGCCCAGATCCTCCACGATCTCCCAGTGGGGCTGGCCGCCGCCGTATTCGTGGTCGCCGATGATTTCCTGCGAACAGGCGTGGATGATGTCGAGCTTGACGTCCCATTCCGGGCAGTTGGTCGCGACCCGGAGCTTCAGCACCGAATTGCGGAAACGGGTGTTTTGGCGGTGCTGCATCACGAAGATGCGCGCGCGCTCCATCGTCACTTCCTCGTTGTAGATGCGAACGCGCTTGGCGAAGTCGTCCACCACCTCGTCGAGCCGTTCGATGACGTTCTTGGAACCCATGAAGCCGCGCTCCTCGTTTCTGGAATGATCTCCGGGGCGGAAGGCGAGAGGACGCGGTCAGGGCGCGCGCCAGAACCCTTCGCCGGACTCGATGCGCTCGTCGGCAAGCTTCTCGACTATATCGCAAACCACGGCCGCCGCGTTGGTTTGCGCCGAGCGGCTGGACCATGCCAGATGGAGGGTTCGCGAAATCCTGGGTCGGGCAATTCGGACAGCGTGGAGCCGTCCGCTGCGTACCGCGGCCAGCACCGCTCCGATCGGGAGAATGGTCGCTCCGACCCCGGCCTCCACCAGTTCGCGCACCGTGGCGACGGAATCGACTTCGCAGGAAACCTGGATCGGGATGTCCCCCTGTTCGGCCGCGCGTTCGACGAGCATCCGCGTGCCGTGCGGCTTGCTTGGCAGGATCAATGGGCGGTTCCGGAGCTTTGCGAAGGCTATCTTTTCCGCGCCGTCGATGCCGTCGTCGATAGGCGAGATATAGTACAGGTCCTCCACGAGCAGCGCCTTGGCCTCGATGCCCTTGATCGCCGTCGGGTTGTAGGTGAAGCCGAGGTCGATGCGGCCCTCGTCGAGCCACTTCATCACCTCCTCGCTCAGCCCTTCGACCAGGTTGAGCGCGATACCGGGGAATGCCGCGCTGCATTGCTGAACGATCCGGGTGGCGAGCAACGCGCTCGCGGTCGGCGTGACGCCGAGCGCGAGGGGACCGCGCGGCGGGCCGGCAAGGTCGATGACTTCCTGCTTGGCGAGCTCGATCTGGCGCAGGATCGCGTGGGCGTGCTTGAGCAGCGCGTCTCCGGCTTCCGTCGTTCGCACGCCGCGGGAATGGCGCACCAGCAGCTTGGAGCCGAGCTCATCCTCGAGTTTCCGCACCTGAAACCCGAGCGCTGGCTGCGCGACGCGGACCCGCTCGGCGGCCTTGGTGAAGCTCTTCGCCTGGACGACCTCCACGAAATAGCGCAGCTGACGCACGTCCATCGCGCGACTCCCAGCTCCCCCGACCGCCTTTCAGGATACACGTCGGAGGGAAGATGGCGATAGGGCCGGGAGACGAAATCGCGTTTCCAACCAACGAACCCATTATGAAGACGGCGCCCCGATATCGGCCTTATAGTCGGGGCATGAACGACGGCCGGTCCGAACCGGAACGGAGGCGCTGAACCGCAATGCGCTATATCGCGGTCGGGCTTGCCTTTGGATGCGGCTGGGCCGCCATCCAGTATTTTCGCGGCGAGATAGCGGATTTCGCCGCCCTGGCCGGCCCGGTTCTCTTGTGCGGCCTGTTCGGCGCGCTTCTCTGGGGGCTGCGCGCGGCGCTCATCCGTCTGGTGGGCAAGCGTCGTCGATCCTGACGTTCAGATATCCGCGTAGGTGTGGGTCTCCGCCGCGGCGCCGGGATGGACGACCGCTCCGTTCACCGCGGGCCCGACGGTCTGGGCGTAGCGCCAGAGCGCGCCGCTGTTGTGGTCGGTTCCGCGCGGCTTCCAGTTCTTGCGGCGCGATTCCAGCTCTTCCTCGCCGAGCGCGACATCGAGCCGGCCTTCGACCGCGTCGATGGAAATCGTGTCGCCATCCTCGATCAGGCCGATGGGCCCGCCGACCGCCGCCTCCGGCCCGACATGGCCGATGCAGAACCCGCGCGTGCCGCCCGAGAAGCGCCCGTCGGTGATCAGCGCCACGCTTTCCCCGAGGCCGAGGCCGTAAAGCGCCGCCGTCGTCGACAGCATCTCGCGCATTCCGGGACCGCCGCGCGGACCCTCGTAACGGATGACGATGACCTCGCCTTCCTCGATCTCCCGCTTGACCACCGCGTCGAAAGCGTCTTCCTCGCAGTCGAACACCCGGGCGGGGCCGGTGAATTGCTGCCGCGCGAGACCCGCGACCTTCACGATCGCGCCATTGGGCGCGAGACTGCCCTTGAGACCGACGACGCCTCCGGTCGGCGATAGCGGGCTCGCAACCCGATAGAACACGTCCTGGTTGTCGGGGAATTGCACGTCAGCGTAGTTCTCGCGCAGGGTCTTGCCGGTCACGGTCAGGCAGCCGCCTTCGAGCAGCCCGGCGTCCAGCAGCTCCTTGATGACGACGCCCACGCCGCCCGCCTCGTACATCGCGCGCGCGGTATGCTTCCCCCCCGGCATCAGGTCGGCGATATAGGGCGTTTCCTTGAAGATTTCCGCGACATCGTCGAGCGTGTAGCGGATGCCCGCCTCGTTGGCGATCGCCGGCAGATGCAGCCCGGCATTGGTCGACCCTCCGGTCGCCGCCACGACCTTCGCCGCGTTGTCGAGCGCCTCGCGGGTCACCACGTCGCGCGGGCGGATTCCCTCATGCAGCGCGTGCATCGCCGCGCGGCCCGAAGCCTCGACCATCGAATCGCGGGACTCGTAGGCCGCCGGCGCTCCCGCCGAGGCCGGCAGGGCAAGACCGATCGCCTCCGAAACGCAGGCCATCGTGTTGGCGGTGAACTGCCCGCCGCAGGAACCGGCGCAGGGGCAGGCCGCCGCCTCGAGCTCCTCGAGATCGGCATCCGACATCTTGCCCGCCGCGTGCTGCCCGACTCCTTCGAAGACGTCGACGATGGTGACGTCGCGGCCGCGGAATCTGCCCGGCAGGATCGTCCCGCCGTAGACGAACACCGAGGGAACATTGAGGCGCACCATCGCCATCATCATGCCCGGCAGGGATTTGTCGCAGCCCGCGAGCCCGACCAGGGCGTCGTAACAATGGCCGCGCATGGTGAGTTCGACCGAATCGGCGATGACTTCGCGGCTGACCAGCGAGGACTTCATGCCGTCATGGCCCATCGCGATGCCGTCGGTGACGGTGATCGTCGCGAACTCGCGCGGCGTGCCGCCGGCGTCCGAGACGCCGCGCTTGGCCGCCTGGGCCTGACGCGACAGCGAGATGTTGCAGGGCGCCGCCTCGTTCCAGCAGGTCGCCACCCCGACCAGAGGCTGATGCACCTCCTCGTCGGTGAGACCCATCGCGTAGAGGAACGCGCGATGCGGCGCACGCTCCGGTCCCTCGGTCACATGGCGGCTGGGAAGCTTCGACTTATCGAAGCCATTCGGTGTCCCTCTCGCGGAATCCGGCATGTCTGCCCCCGGTCGGTACGGAATCGGGCCGCACCATAGCCGGGGCGGGTTCGGGTGGCTAGGCTGCCGCCAGGCGGTCTATCGCTTCGGAGAGCCTGTCCCTGGACTGCCGCAGTTCGGCGAGGCGTTCGCGCTGTTCCTCGACCACCTCTTCGGGTGCGCGCGCGACGAAGTTCTCGTTGCCGAGCTTGGCGTCGATCTTGCCGATTTCCCCCGCGAGCTTTTGGAGCTCTCTTTCGAGGCGCGACTTTTCCTGTTCGATGTCGATAACCTCGCCCACGGGAAGCGCGAACACGGCTTCGTCGACGACCGCCTGCACCGCGCCCTTCGGAAGCGGCTCGCCTGCGATATCGATTATTTCGTCCAGACGGGCGAGACGCCGTATCAGCGCCTCGTGGCGTTCCAGCCGTTTCCCGGTGTCGGCACTCGCGCCCCGCACGATCAGCCGGAGTCTGGCGCCCGGCGGAACGTTGATCTCGGCGCGGACGGCGCGGATCGTGGAGACCGCGCGGACCACCCAGTCCATCTCCGCCTTCGCGTCCTCCCGCACCGTGGAAGCCGGAAGGTCGGGCCAGCGCCCGTCGATCAGCAAATGGCCGCGCGACGCATCCCCGGACGCGAGAGCCTCCCACAACTCCTCCGTCACGAAGGGCATGATCGGATGCAGGAGATGGAGCAGCGTGTCCAGCGTCCACGCCATCGTCGCCCTGGTTTCCGCCTTCTCCGCCTCGGAGCCGGTATCGAAAATCGGCTTGCTGAACTCGATATACCAGTCGCAGAACGTGTTCCAGGTGAAGCGGTAGAGAGCTTGCGCGGCGTCGTTGAAGCGATAGCCCGAAATGGCCTCTTCCGCCTCGGAAGCGGCAACCGAGACCTCGCCGACGATCCAGCGGTTCACGGTTAGAGTTGCCGATTCCGGATCGAACGGACCGCCGGAGACGCACCCGTTCATCCGCGCGTAGCGGGATGCATTCCAGATCTTGGTGACGAAGTTTCGATAACCGGCGATCCGGCCCGTCGACAGTTTGATGTCGCGCCCCTGGGCGGCGAGCGCGGTCAGCGTGAAACGGAGCGCATCGGCGCCGTAGTTGTCGATCAGCTCCAGCGGATCGAGGACGTTGCCCTTGCTCTTGGACATCTTCTGGCCGCGCGCGTCGCGGACCAGGGCGTGGATATAGACGGTCTCGAACGGAATCTCGCGCTGGAAGCGGAGACCCATCATCGCCATCCGCGCGACCCAGAAGAAGATGATGTCGAATCCCGTCACCAGCACGCTTGTCGGATAGTAGCGTTCGAGCGCCGCGGTTTCGTCCGGCCAACCCAGGGTAGAGAACGGCCAGAGAGCGGAGGAGAACCAGGTGTCGAGCACGTCGGTGTCCTGGGTCAGCTCCACGTCCTCGCCGTAACGGTCCCGGGCCGCCGCCCGCGCATCCTCTTCCGTCATCTCGACGAAGAACGTTCCGTCCGGCCCGAACCACGCCGGTATCCGGTGTCCCCACCAGATCTGGCGCGAGATGCACCAGGGCTGGATGTTCTTCATCCACTCGAAATAGGTGTGCTCCCAGTGCTTCGGGACGAACCGGATGCGGCCGCTCTCGACCGCCTCGATCGCCGGCCCGGCGAGGGCTTCGGCGTCGACGAACCACTGGTCGGTGAGCATCGGCTCGATGACCACGCCGGAACGGTCGCCGTGCGGCACCGTCATCGGGTTGTCTTCGACCGACCGGATGAGGTCGGCCGCTTCGAGCTCCTCCAGGACCCTTTCGCGCGCCGCTTCGCGGGTCAGACCGCGAAGACGGTCGGGCACGTTGTCGTTCAGATTCGCGTCCTCGTCGAAGATCGACACCATCTCGAGTGCGTGGCGTTGGCCCACCTCGAAGTCGTTGAAGTCGTGCGCCGGCGTGATCTTGACCGCGCCGGAACCTTTCTCGGGGTCGGAATAGGTGTCGGCGACGATGGGCAGCCGCCGGCCGACGATGGGCAGCACCGCGAACCTGCCGACGAGGTCGCTGTAGCGTTCGTCTTCGGGATGGACCGCGACCGCGGTGTCGCCGAGCATCGTCTCCGGCCGGGTCGTCGCGACCGTGATCGTCCGTCCCCCGCCGTCCTCGATGGGGTAGGCGATGTACCAGAGCTTGCCCTTGACCTCGCGCTGCTCGACCTCCAGGTCGGAGATCGCGGTATGCAGCTTGGGGTCCCAGTTCACCAAGCGCTTGTCGCGATAGATCAGCCCGTCCTTGTACAGCCGGACGAACACCGTGCGGACCGCGCGCGACAGGCCGTCGTCCATGGTGAAGCGCTCGCGGCTCCAGTCGCAGGACGCGCCGAGCCGGCGCAGCTGGCCGGTGATGGTGCCGCCCGATTCCGCCTTCCAGTCCCAGACCCGCCGGATGAACGCCTCGCGGCCGAGATCGTGGCGGGTCTTTCCCTCGGTCTCGAGCTGACGCTCGACCACCATCTGGGTCGCGATCCCGGCATGATCGGTTCCCGGCTGCCAGAGCGCATCGCGGCCCTTCATCCGGGCATACCGGATCAGGATGTCCTGCAGCGTGTTGTTGAGCGCATGCCCCATATGGAGGCTGCCCGTGACGTTGGGCGGCGGGATGACGATCGAATAGGGAGCGCCGGCCTCGTCCGGACCGGTCGCGCGGCCGCACGCGAACGCGCCCGCCGATTCCCACCGCGCATAGATGCGCTCCTCGACTTCGGCAGGCCGATAGGTCTTGTCCATTGGCGTCTTGACAGGGCTTGAGGAATGCGGGGCCGGTTCAACGGCCGGCGGCGGTTTCTCCCTGGCGGGACATGCGCTCGATCTCGCGCTGCACCAGGCGCTCGACGATGCCGGGAAGGTTGGCGTCGAGCCAGTCCTTGATCATCGGGCGCATGATTTCCTTCGCCGCCTCTTCGATCGTCTTGCCGCCCCGTTCCTCGTTCTGCTCGCGGAGTTCGGCGATGCTCTCGGCGAGCGCGGCGAAGGCGGCTGCCGAAGCGGTTTCCGTTTCCTCCGTTGTCAGGTCCGGCCTGGGCCCCTCCCCGGAACCTCCGACGACCGTCGCTCCCGTCTCCGTGTCCACCACCGAGCCGTCCTCCCGGATTTCTTGCGTCAACTCCAGTATCTCCGATGCGTCTTCCTGCGGCGAAGGCTCTTCGGCGGCGGCGCCTTCGGCCACGGCCTGCCGGATCGATTCGAGAATTTCTTCCGTCGAGGGTTCGTCGCGAGGGGGGGATTCGTTCATGGTCTTATCCGTGAAGCCAGGCCGAAGGCGATGCCGTCAGCCGTCGATATCGAGGCCGAACAGGCGCTCCCGGGTCTTGCGGTAATTCTCGCGCGGGTCGTAAAGCGGAACGTCCAGGCCCAGGCCCCCCGCCGTCAGCTTCGCCACCGCCGAACGCAGCGCGTAGGTCGCGACCACGAGATCGCGGCGCGCCCGCACCAGGCCGACCCGGGCATCGAGAAGCTCCTGTTCCGCGTCCAGCACGTCCAGCACGGTGCGGGACCCGACCAGGGCTTCCTGCTCGACGCCTTCGAGGGCGATCCGCGCCGCCCGCACGGCTTCGGTGAACGCGGCGATCCCGGCTTCGGCGGTCTTGTAGTCTTCCCATCTCTTGGTCGCGGTCGTGGTCGCGGCCCGGACCGCCTGGAGGAACTCGTTGCGGCGCTGGACGACCGTGTGCTTGGCCGCGCGGACCCGCGACGACACCGCGCCCGACTGGTATAGCGGCACGGTCAACCGCCCGGTCAGTTCCAGCCGGTCGGTCTCGACGTTCGAGTCGTCCAGTTCGAGCGCCCGGGCGACCTGGCCCGACAGGCTCACCGTCGGCAGAAGCTCGCCGGTGATTTCGGTCACCCGATGCTTCGCCGCGCTCTCGCCGTGGCGCGCCCGGACCACCGCGAAGCTGTCGGAGCGCGCCTGGGCAACCGCGTCTTCCTCGGTTGCCGGCAGATCCGAGACCGGATCGACGTTCTCGAGCTCGTCCGCCGCCACGCCCACGATATTGAGGAACGTCGCCCGCGAGTCCTTCAGATTGCCCCGGGCCCTGATCAAATCCGCCGTGGCGCGCGACAGCCTGGACCGGGCCAATGCCACATCGGTGCGCGTGACCTCGCCGACGCGGAAGCGGTCGCTGGTGGCTTCGAGCTGGCGCCCGAGCACGCGTTCGTTGTTGGTATTGAGCTCGACCACCGCCTTGTCGCGAACGACGTCGACATAGGCGGTGAGGGCGGACAGCAGCACATCCTGCTCGACCGAGGAGAGCCGCGCGCGATCCGCGAGGATGCCTTCCTCGGCGCGAAGCATCTGCGCTTCGTTGCGGCCGCCGCGATAGACGTTCTGGGTCACCGTGAGGCCGGCCTGGAACGGGTGGGAGGAATCGCCCTCCCGGTCGCCCCGCTGGGTCGGCGGCATGGTGCGGTTATATCGCGTATGCCTGGAAGACGCCGATCCTTCCACCACAACCCGAGGCCGCCAGTTGGCGAGCGCCTGGCTGATCTGCTCGTCGCCTCCGCGGACGCGCGCGCGCTCCGCGGCAAGCTGCGGGCTGTTGCGATAGGCCAGGGCCAGCGCCTCTTTGATCGTCAGCGCGCCCGCCGGTGAAGCCGCGGCGGCGCCCAGAACGACGACAAGCGCGCCGGTCTGCACGGTCCGTTTCGGTATCCTGCATGCCGCCAGAGTCATAGTACGAACCGTTCTGTCTCTTCGAACCCGGGAAGCGGACGCGTGTTGGCGTCGAACGTGACGCGACGGGATAGCTGTCCGCCTCCGAGCACCGCGCACGTGGCGCGTCCCGGACCGGAGCCCCCGGCAACGACCGCGGCCAGACGGCCGCCATCCGCCAGCTGATCGGTAAGCGCCGTTGCTATCTCGGGCACCGCTCCACCCAGCAGAATGGCGTTGTAGGGCGCCTGGTCAGGATAGCCCCGCTCCAACGGCCCGTCGACGACAATCACGTTGTCGATATCCGACTCCGCAAGATTGCGCCGCGCCGTTTCCGCCAGGCCGGGATCGCATTCCAGCGCCACGACCGTGGAGCAGAGCCGCGCGAGAACGGCGCTCGAATATCCGGTGCCGCAGCCGATATCGAGGACGATGTCGCTCGGCCGCGCGGCGAGCAGCTGCACGAGCCGGGCGAAGACCATGGGCTCCATCACGAAACGCCCGCCTTCCAGCGGCAGGTCTTCGTCGACATACGCGACCGAGGCGAGACGGCCGGGCACGAAGCGTTCCCGGGGAATCTCCAGCAAGGCCGCGATCAGGGCGGGATCGTCCACCCTGTTGGTGCGCAGCTGGCTGTCGACCATGGAGCGCCGCTGGGCGGCGAACTGCGCCATCCTGCCTCCTCCGGGCCCTCGCGCGGTCTCGGAATCCCTGCCCTTCCCTCGTCCTATACAAATTCCTCGCTAGCGACACAACGCCCGCTCCGCCGTTCCCCTTCCCCGCCGAATCGCGTAAAAGGACGCCGACACGCTCCGGCCCGGTGGGAGAGTGGCTATCCAGCGGACTGCAAATCCGTTCACAGCGGTTCGAATCCGCTCCGGGCCTCCAGCGCGTGTTGGCAGCGGGTCCGGTTCGCTTTCGACCCTCGCCGTTCTATAGTCCGTTTACACGCCATCAACCGACGGAGGCCACGCCATGACCGCCGCCCAGCGCATAGCCCAGGTTGGATCGCTGGAAGGTCTTTATGCCGAACTCGGCGGCATGGAGATGACCGCCGGCTGGATCGATCGCGACGAGCCGATTCTTCGGCCCGAACCGGATACCGAATTCCGGCCGCAGCACTGGCGCTACGCGCTCGCCAAGCCCGCGCTGGACGCCGCCGGACGGCTGATCAACACCGAGCTCGCCGAACGCCGCAACCTGGTGATGCGCAACCCGGCCGATCCGGACGGTATCGCGACCACGCGCACCCTGGTCTCGGCCTACCAGATGATCCTGCCCGGCGAGAAGGCGCGCTCGCACCGCCACGCCCCGCACGCGCTTCGCGTCATCCTCGACGCCAAGGGCGCCTATTCGACGGTCGACGGGATCAAGACCCCGATGGACACCGGCGACATCGTGCTCACCCCGGGATGGCAATGGCACGGCCACGGCCATGACGGGGACGAGCCCGCCTACTGGTTCGACGGGCTGGACGTGCCCCTGGTGCATTTGCTGGAGCCGATGTTCGTCGAGGACCACCCGGACGGATTCGAGGAAGTCGCGCTGGTGACCGAGGATTCGCCGCTCCGCTTCTCCTGGGACGGGTTGCGGAAGGCGCTCGACGACGCCGAGCCCGACCCCGAGGGGGTGGAAGGCACGCGCATCCGTCTCGATGCGCCGGACATGCCGACGATGGCGCTGGACGTCCACCGTTTCGAGGCGGGCGAGGAGACCCGCCCGGTGCGTAGCACGACCAACGCGATCTATTGCGTCATGCAGGGGCGCGGCACCACGACCGTCGACGGCGAGCCGGTCTCCTGGGAGCGCGGCGACACCTTCGCGGGGCCGATGTGGCGGAGCGTCGCGCACAGGATCGAGGAGGACGCGGTCGTCTTCCGGATGAGCGACGAGCCGCTGATGAAGTTCGCGAAGTTTTACCGCCGCGAGCTCGACTGACTCCCGCGTCCCTCAGTCCGGCGTTCCGCGCCGGTCGATAAACCGGTTCTGCTTCACCGCGCCCGCGAATTCGCGTTCGAGCGTCCCCGGCTCGATCACCCCGACCTCCGGCGTGAGCTCGAAGGTCTCTTTCACCGATCGCGCCAGCGCGGCGGCCGTGGCATCGGGGTTCGCGCCGGCCGCGACCTCGATGGAAATACGCAACGCATCCAGGGATTCGGTCTCGACCGCCTCGATCTTGAAGTCGGTGATCGCCGGCTCGCGGTACAGGAAATCCTCGATATCGGCCTGATTGATGTTGATGCCACGCACCTTGAAGAAGCCGGCGGTGCGCGCGGCGTGGCGGATCATCGGGAAAACCCCGAACGGCCCGTCGGTCTCGCCGCGATCCACCAGGCGGACATAGTCGCCTGTCTCCCAGCGGAGGAAGGGCGTCATCGTGTTGTTCCAGAGCGGCGTCACCACCAAGAGTCCCAGCTCTCCCTCCGGCACGGGGCGCTTCGTCTCCGCGTCGACCACCTCGACATAGTACTGGTCCGTCCATATGTGCATGCCGTCGTGGCGTTCGGACTCGCTCGCCATCGCCGAGCCCTCGGTGATGCCGAACTGGTCGTAGAGCTCGGCGCCCCATAGGCGTTCCAGCCGTTCCCGCTTTCCCGGCGAGACCGGCTCGGCGGCGGTCAGGATCTTCTTCACCGAACCCGCCGCGAGGTCGATGCCGAGGCGCTCGGCGTGCTGGGCAAGCTGGAGCGCATAGCTCGCCATGCCGGCGATCACGGTCGGGCGCAGCGTCTGGATCAGCTCGATCTGCAGCGCGGTCGGCGTGTTGTTGCCCGATCCGCAGGTCACCACCCCCGCGCCGAGCTGCTGCGCGGCGCGCGCGTAGCAAAGGCCGACGGGGTGGATGCCGAGCGGAAAACTCACATGGACGAGGTCGCCCCGCCCGCAGCCCGCCGCCGTCTGCAGGCGCCGGAACCCTTCCATCGCGTAGCGCATGTCCGCCGCCGAGCGAGGATAGAAGAGGGGTTTTCCGGTGACGCCGCCGGAACGCCAGTATTCCACCACCGAGTCGCGCCCGGCGATGCAGAAATCCTCGTGGAAGCTCTCCGCCGGCAGCCCGCGCAGCTCGTCCTTGGTCAGGACCGGGATGCGGTTCCATTCCTCGGGATCGTCGAGGCGGGACGTGTCGATGCGGTCGAGACGCCCGGCGAAGAAGCGCGACAGCTTCGCGCGCTCGACGGCGATCGGCAGCCGCTCCCGCCAGATCGCCTCGATCTCTTCCCGCGAACGCGGCAGCGGCAGGGGATATTCGGGTTCCGCCATTTCATTGCTCCCGGGCGTCGCCGAGCGCGCGGGCCTGCTCGCGCAGCACGAATTTCTGGACCTTGCCGGTGGAGGTCTTGGGCAGGTCGCAGAACACCACCGTCTTCGGCGCCTTGAAATGAGCGAGGTTGCCGCGGCAGAAGGCGATGATGTCCGCCTCGGTCGCGTTCTCGCCCTCCTTCAGGGTGACGAAGGCGCAGGGCGTTTCGCCCCACTTGTCGTCCGGGCGCGCCGTGACCGCGGCTTCCAGGACCGCCGGATGGCGGTAGAGCACGCCTTCCACCTCGATGCTGGAGATGTTCTCCCCGCCCGAGATGATGATGTCCTTGGAGCGGTCCTTGAGCTCCACGTAGCCGTCCTCGTGCCACACGCCGAGATCGCCCGAGTGGAACCAGCCGCCGGCGAACGCCTCTTCCGTCGCCCGCGGGTTCTTGAGATAGCCCTTCATCACGATGTTGCCGCGGTGGAAGACCTCGCCCATCGTCTCCCCGTCTTTCGGCACCGGCTCCAGCGTCCTCTCGTCGGCGACCATGATGCCTTCCTGCACCGGATAGGCGACGCCCTGGCGCGCCTTGAGACCCGCCTGGTGGGCCATCGGCAGGCCGTCCCAGTCGGTGTGCCAGGCGCACACCACATCCGGACCGTAGGTCTCGGTGAGGCCGTAGACATGGGTGATGCGGAAGCCCGCCGTTTCCATCGCCTCGATGACGGTCGCCGGCGGCGGCGCGCCGGCGGTCATCGCCTCCACCCGGCGGGGCAGCGGGCGTTTTTCGTTTTCGGGCGCGTTGGCCAACATGTTGAGCACGATCGGCGCGCCGCAGAAATGGGTCACCCCGTCCTCGGCGATGGCCCGGTAGATCGGCCCCGCCTCGACCCGCCGCAGGCAGACATGGGTGCCGGCCAGCGCGGTGATCGTCCACGGGAAGCACCAGCCGTTGCAGTGGAACATCGGCAGGGTCCAGAGATAGACCGGATGGGGCGGGATCGCCTGCGCCATCTGGTTGCCGAGCGCATTCAGATAGGCGCCGCGATGATGGTAGACGACGCCCTTGGGGTCGCCGGTCGTGCCCGAGGTGTAGTTGAGGGCGATCGCGTCCCACTCGTCTTCCGGGGGTTGCCAGGCGCATTCCGGGTCGCCGGAGGCGATGAAGTCCTCGTATTCGATGTCGCCGATCAACTCTCCGTCGCCGGCGGCGGGATCGTCGATGTCGATCACGTAGGGCCGTTCATCCAGACGGTCGAGAGCCTCGGCGACGACCGGCGAGAACTCGCGGTCGGTCAACAGGACCTTCGCTTCGCCGTGGCCGAGAATGAAGGCGACGGTCTCCGCGTCCAGCCGGATGTTGATGGTGTTGAGCACCGCGCCGATCATCGGCACACCGAAATGGGCCTCGAAAATCGCCGGTACGTTGGGGGCGAAGACGGCGACGGTGTCGCCCTTGCCGATGCCGCGCCTCGCCAGGGCGGACGCGAGCGACCGGCATCTGCGTTCGGTCTCGCGCCAAGTGAAACGCCGTTCGCCATGCACCACGGCGATCCGATCGGGATAGACGGCGGCCGTCCGGTCGATGAAGCTGAGCGGCGTCAGCGGGGCGAAATTGGCGGCATTCCTTTCCAGGCCGCTGTCGTATTGATTGCCGCTTCGCGAACCGCGATCCGACATGTCCGACCTCCCGAAGAATGGCGACGGTCGAGAGAATAGGCCGGGGTTCGATGGGCGCAACCGGGCGGCGGAAACGGGAGTTGCCCTATTCGGGCCTGGCCGCGGCTTCGTCCTTTTTCTTCTCCTCGTCGCGCACGGACTTCTTGACCAGGGTCCCGACGGCCTCGGCGCCCGAGACGACGGTCGAGCCTACCGTGGCGACACCGCCGCACCCGGAGAGCGCCAGAACGACCGCCAGAACCGCGCAGCCATACACCCAAGGGATCGCGCGGGCGCCGAGCTTGGCGAGTCCGTTCATGCCGCCTCCGTCGAGAGAAATCGACTATAGGCCGAATCGGCCGCCAAACGCTCGATTTGCGGCGGGGCTTTCTCAGTCTCCCGGGTGGAAGGAAAACCGGAACGAATCGCCCCTGCTCTCCACCCTGCCCCCAGTCGGCGCGGGAAAGTGCGCCGGCAGCACCAGCACACCGCCGTCGGCGTGGCGCTCGAGGAAGATACGGCGGGTGAGGCGGGACTGCTCGGGATCGACGCAGAAGCAACTGCTGAGCGCGGGTTCGGCGCATTGCAGGGCATGGTGCATCATGTCGCCGGTCATCACCGCTTCCGCGCCGCCGTCCCTGATGCGAACGCAGACATGGCCCGGCGTGTGGCCGCGCGAGGGCTCCAGCCGCACCCACGCGTCGATCTCGTGGTCGCCCGACACGAAATCCACCTGCCCCGCCTCGATCACCGGCAGGATGCTGTCCTCGTAGAACGGATCGTCGGTGAACCGTTCGGTTTCGTATTCCGCCTGCCAGAACTCCCACTCCTCGCGGTCGAACAGGTAGCGCGCGTTTGGGAAGGTGGGGACCCAGCGGCCGTCGAGCAGGCGCGTGTTCCAGCCCACGTGATCGACATGGAGATGGGTGCAGAGCACGTAGTCCACCGCCTCCGGCGTCACCCCCGCGGCGGCGAGGTTTTCGAGATAGGGCCAACTCTTCCGGTGGTATCGCACCTTGCCGGGCCGTTCCCGGTCGTTGCCGCTGCACGTGTCGACAAGGATCAGGCTTTGCGGCGTGCGGATGACGAAGCTGTGGAAGGAGATGACCAGCATCCCGGTCTCGGGATCCAGAAATACCGGTTCCAGCCATTCCCGGTGACGGGCGAGCATCTCTTCCGTGACCGCCGGCAACAGCGTCGCCGGAGGGGTCAGCGGCTGCTGGAACTCGACGACCCGGTCGATGCGCACGTTCCCGATGGTCCAGCCCAGTGTCATTCGCCGACGATCACCAGCTTGCTGTCGGCGGCCTTCTCCCGCATCGGTATCAGCTTCTGATACGAGGGCGCGTCGTACCAGGCCCTGAGCGCGGCCATGGACTCGAACTCGACGACGACCAGCCGCTCCGGTTCCCAATCCCCTTCGAGCCGCGCGCCCGGCCCCATCGCCACGACCTTGCCGCCCGCGGCCTCGGTATCGGCGACCGCGCGTTCGACATATTCCTTCATCAATTCCGGGTCCCTGACGTTGCGCGTCTCCGCGATCAGGTAAGCGGCCATCGATTCGTTCTCCCCGTTGCGGTGGCCCTGAGGCGGTCAGGCCTCGACCGGCGCCTTCCTTGCCATGAGGTCCTCCATCGTTCCGCCCTTGGCCGGACCGTCGTAATAGACGTTGGGGGTTTCGAACATCACCAGCATCAGCGCGCCGTTCGGCGAGGTCGCGACATGGCGGTTGCCCGGCGGCCGCCAGACATACTGGCCGGGTCCGCAGACGCCGTCATGGTCCTCGAGCGAGCCCTCGAGGATGTAGCTCTGTTCGAGCCCGGTATGCTCGTGATCGGGAATCGTGGCGCCCGGCTCCATCTTCACCAGCATGGTCCGGACCCCGCCGTTCTCGTCCTGCAACAGGATCTTCGCCGAGACGCCTTCGAAAGGCGATGGCTGCCATTCCAGCGAGTCGACGTCGACGTAACGCGAGGCAAGTTCGTCGATGCCCGCATGGGCGTCGGTGTTCGGTGTCTGCACGGTCTTTCCTCCCATAGCTCCTGCCGAAATCCTCGGTCCGGCGGCGAAGGATGTCAATCGACACGCCGCCCGCCTCCGATCCGTCCGATGACAGCCGATTCGCTCCGCCCGGCGTTTGGACTAGTATGCGGCCTGTCCGGCCACGCACCCGAGGCTTCCGGAATGACCCGGCCACGACCCGCAATCGACGGATTCGAGCCGCGTTTCGTCGGCGGAACGCTCGAAATCCCCGTCTGGCACGCGCGCGGCGGCACCTCGACCGGCATCGTGCTTCTTGCCGGGCATCTGCCGCCCTCCACGGCGCTCCGCGAAGAGGTCATTCGCAACGTCATGGGGGTGCCGCTCTCCGGCGAGGAGCGGGGCAATCGTCAGATAACCGGGCTCGGCCGCGGCATCACGACCAGCAACAAGGTGTTCGTTCTTGACGCCTCGGACCGGCCGGGGTTCGACCTCGAAAGCACCCTCGCCCAGCTCGCGGCCGGCAAGTCGGCGATCGACTGGAGCGTCAACTGCGGCAACATGTCGGCCTCGCTGCCCCTGGTCGCCTTCGAGGCCGGTCTCGCCCGGCCGGAGCCGGGACGCAACACGCTCCGTATCCTCAACACCAATACGGGGATCGCCGCGGACGCGACGATCGAGGTGTCCGGACCCGGAGCGCCGCTCGATCCCGATACCGAGATGCCGGGCGTGATGGGACGCTGGCCGGGCGTCGCGCTGTCGCTGGTCGATCCGGTGGGATCGAAGACAGGCAAACTCTTCCCGACCGGCGCGCGGCGGGATACGATCCTGGGCATCGAGGTGTCCTGCCTCGATTTCGCGATGCCGATGGCGATCGCGCGCGCGGAAGATTTCGACTGCCTGGCCGACGAGGCGCCTGAAGCGCTGGAACAGGACCCCGCGCTCCGGGCCAGGATGCAGCCGATCTGGGTCGCCGCCGGCCTCGCCATGGGGCTGGAGCGCGACGGACGCCCGATGACGGCGGAAGAGCTCGCGGTCAGCGAGACGGTGCCCAAGATGTGCCTCGTCGCACCGCCGACCGCCGCCGAGGCGGAACAGGGCGCCCATGTGCGGGCCCGCTACTTCACGCCCCAGACTTGCCACCGGTCGATGGCCGTGACCGGCGGGTCGTGCCTCGCGGCCGCTTCCCTGATTCCCGGCACCGTGGCGCATGACGTTGCGGTGGGGCTGGACGCTCTTACCTCGGAGCCACGGGAGCGCGAAGTCGGGATCGGCAACCCGGCGGGCGTTTTGAGAGCCGTGATCGACGGCGCGAGCCGGGGCGAGGAGGTCGACATCTCCAGCGCCGCCTATATGCGGAGCGCCCAGATCCTGATTCGCGGCCACACGCCGATCTACCACGCCTCGCCCGAGCTGATCGCGCATTACCGGGACCGTTTCGCGGAGGCCGCCGAGTAAGCCGTCGGGCTCGCTGTCGAGGCTGACAACCCCGCCCGCGATTGCTATATAGCGGCCCTGCACCGAACGGGTGCGATTCCCCGGTAGCTCAGTTGGTAGAGCGGGTGGCTGTTAACCACCATGTCGCTGGTTCGAGTCCGGCCCGGGGAGCCAGTTTCACGGCTGTGGGCCTACAGGCTTCCAGCCGATGCAGGACCCCGGGGGAAGAACCCGCCGGGGTCCTGTCGTTTTGGGTTTGTAACCGGAAACAGTTGTGTATTCCTTCGGGATTCTCTATCCTGTGAATCACAATTTCCGTGAAACTGTGTCATGAAGAACATCACCGTATCCGTCGACGAAGAAACCTACCGCCTCTCCAGGGTCAAGGCAGCGGAGGCAGGTACATCGGTTTCGGCGCTTGTCCGGGGCTTCCTGACGGAACTGGCTCGTGGCAGCGATTACGACAGCCGCTTCGACCGCCTTCAAAGACTTCAGGACGAAACGCTGGCAGCCATTCGCGCCCGAGGCGGAGGTTTGCGCTCTGAGGAAAACCTGACACGGGAAAGGCTGTACGATCGGGATGCGATTTGTTGATACCAATGTCCTGCTCTATGCGGTCAGCCCCCTGGAGCAGGACGAAGAGAAGCAGCGGCTGTCGCTCGAATTGCTCACCGCACGAGATCTGGCGCTATCGGTGCAGGTGCTGCAAGAGTTCTACGTTCAGGCGACCCGTTCTTCCCGGGTCGGCGCCTTGCGGCACGACGAGGCGGTTTCGTTCGTTCACTCCCTGCAACGGTTTCCCGTTCAGGTGATCACCCCAAGCGTGATGCAGGCGGCGTTCGTCATTTGCCAACGTTTCCGGCTGTCCTATTGGGACAGCGCTATCCTGGCAGCCGCACGCGCATGCGATTGCGAAACCGTCTATTCAGAAGACATGGGCGACGGGCAGGACTACGGCGGTGTGCGCGTGATAAATCCGTTTGCCGGCCTCGGCACGGCCGCTCGACCGCCGTCGGTGTGATCCGCCATGCCCGCAGAACTCGTCCGCTTCGAGCTTGCACGGTTCACCGCGCGCGATCTCGAGAAGGTCGGGGCGCTCGCGCGGAAGCTCAAGCTGATGCACCGCTGGTACCGGAGCGAGCGGGTCTCCGGCAAAGAGGCGGACGAGATCCGGATCTATTCGGGCGACCGCAGCAACGCGCCCTATTCCTGCTACCGCATTTCGCGGCTCGAAGACGGCTCGTACCGGCTGGCCGATCACCGTTCGGGCCGGGAAATTGCGGAAGCGCGCTCGATCGATCCGGTCATCGAGGCGATTCCGGGCGATTTCTTCTACGCCGGCGCGCGCCGGCAAGGCTGATTCACTCTCGGGAGACGAGCATGGAACGCGAAGCAATCCACGTGGCGGGCATTTCCGAAGTCCTGGAGCAGGCGGGCGTTCCGCTGAGCCCGGCGATCAAGGCGAACGGGTTCGTCTTCGTCTCCGGCACACCGCCCATCGACCCCGAGACAGGGAAGGTTTCAAGCGCCGACATCGCCACCCAGACCGAGCTGGTCATGGAAAACCTGAAATCCGTGCTGGAAGCCGCCGGCTCGAGCCTCGACAAGGTGGTCAAGGTCAATGTGTTCGTGTCCAACAGCGGCTATTACGATCTGGTGAACCGGGTCTACGCGCGCTATTTCGACGATCCCGCGCCGGCACGCACCTTCGTCGCCGTGGGGTCCTGGCCGTGGCCGTTCGACATCGAGATCGAATGCACCGCGCTCGCCTAGAGAGGCGCGCTCGTTGTTTCCGCCACACGCCTCGGCTAGCATCGCCCCACGAATACGCGATGGAGACCCGACATGGCCCAGCTCGCCCCGTTCAACCTGCAGAAGTGGATCGACGAGCACCGCGACCTGCTGAAACCGCCGGTGGGCAACGCCCAGATCTGGCAGGATTCCGACTTCATGGTGACGGTGATCGGCGGGCCCAACCAGCGCACCGACTACCACGACGATCCCCTGGAGGAGTTCTTCTACCAGATCCGGGGAGACATCACGCTCCGCGTGATCGAAGACGGAAAGCGGCGCGACGTCGCGCTCAAGGAAGGCGACGTGCTCTTGCTGCCGCCCCATGTGCGCCATTCGCCGCAGCGCCCGGCGGGCTCGATCGGGATGGTGATCGAGCGCCAGCGGCCGGAAGGGCTGCGCGACGCGTTCGAATGGTATTGCGAGAACTGCGACGCGCTGGTCCATCGGAGCGAGTTCCAGCTGCACGACATCGTCGAGGATCTGCCGCCCGCCTTCGACGCCTATTACGGCAGCGAGGAGTCGCGCCGCTGCGACGAATGCGGCCACCTCAACCCGGGGAAGCCGGACGCCTAATGCTTCGCTAACGCGGGGCCGCCCTTGCGCAGCACGGACATCGCCTCGTCGAGGCCTTCCAGGGTCAGCGGGTACATCCGTCCGGACATGATCTGGTAGGTCAGCCGGAGCGACGGCGTCGACATCCAGCGGTCCTGCGGCACCGGATTGATCCAGATGGCGTCCGGGTAGAACGACAGCATCCGGCGCAGCCAGGTCTCGCCGGGCTCCTCGTTCCAGTGCTCGATCGAGCCGCCCACCTCGGTGATCTCGTAAGGGCTCATCGTCGCGTCGCCGACGAAGATCGTCTTGTAGTCGGGCGCATAGGTGTTGAGCACGTCCCAGGTCGACGTCCACTCGTTGTAGCCGCGCCTGTCCTGGCGCCAGACGCGCTCGTACAGGAAATTGTGGAAATAGAAATATTCGAGGTGCTTCAGCTCGCTCCGCGCCGCCGAGAACAGCTCCTCCGAGACCCGGATATGGCTGTCCATCGAACCGCCGATATCGAGGAAGAGCAGCACCTTCACCCGGTTCTTGCGCTCGGGCACCATCTTGATGTCGAGCCAGCCGGCGTTTTCCGCCGTCGCCCGGATGGTGCCGTCGAGATCGAACTCGTCCTCGGCGCCGTCGCGGACGAATTTCCGCAAGCGGCGCAGCGCGAGCTTGATGTTCCGGGTGCCGATTTCGACGTCGTCGGCGAGACCGCGGAATTCGCGCTTCTCCCACACCTTGGTCGCGCTCTTGCCGCCCCCTTCCCCGCCGATGCGGACTCCGGCCGGGTTTTGCCCGCTATTGCCGAACGGCGAGGTTCCGCCGGTGCCGATCCAGCGATTGCCGCCCTGATGGCGGCCGCGCTGCTCCTGGAGCCGCTTGGCGAGCTCCTCCATCAGCTCCTCGAAGCTCATCTTCTCGAGCTTCGCGAGCTCCTCCGGATCGAACGTCCGCTCGGCGAGCGCGCGGAGCCAGTCTTCGGGGATCACCTTGGCGAACAGATCGTCGGTCTCGTGCATCGCGCCGGAGAAGAAGTTGTCGAACACCTTGTCGTAGGCGTCGTAGTACTTCTCGTCCTTGACCATCGCCGCGCGCGCGAGGTGGTAGAACCCGTCCACGTCGTGCTCGCCCGCGCCTTGCGACAGCGCCTCCAGCATCATCAGGTATTCCCGGATGGTGACCGGGACGCTCGCCTGACGAAGCTGGAAGAAGAAGTCGACGAACACGGTCAGTTCTGGCGGCGCGACAGGAAGGCGAGACGTTCGAACATCTGCACGTCCTGCTCGTTCTTCAGGAGCGCGCCGTAGAGCTTCGGGAGCGCCTTGGTGGAATCCTCCCGCAGATCCTCCGGCGACAAATCCTCGGCGAGCAGCAGCTTGATCCAGTCGAGGAGCTCGGAGGTCGAGGGCTTCTTCTTGAGCCCGTTGACCGAGCGGATGGAGAAAAAGCACTCCAGCGCCTCCTTGAGGAGCGCCTTCTTGATGCCCGGAAAGTGGACCTCGACGATCCGCTCCATGGTGTCCGGCTCGGGGAAGCGGATGTAGTGGAAGAAGCAGCGCCGGAGGAAAGCGTCGGGCAGCTCCTTCTCGTTGTTGGAGGTGATGATCACCGCCGGGCGGTGCCTGGCCGCGATCGTCTCCTGGGTCTCGTAGACGTAGAACTCCATCCGGTCGAGCTCGCGCAGGAGGTCGTTGGGAAACTCGATATCCGCCTTGTCGATCTCGTCGATCAGCAGCACCGCCTGATCGTCCGAGACGAACGCCTCCCACAGCATCCCCTGCTTGATGTAGTTGCGGATGTCCTTGACCCGCTCGTCGCCCAACTGCGAATCCCGCAGGCGCGAAACGGCGTCGTATTCGTAGAGCCCGTGCTGCGCCTTCGTGGTCGACTTGATGTGCCACTCGAAGAACGGCCGGCCGAGCGCGTCGGCGACCTCCTGGGCCAGCAGCGTCTTGCCGGTTCCGGGCTCTCCCTTGACGAGCAGCGGGCGTTCCAGCGTGATGGCGGCGTTGACCGCCGTCATGAGATCTTCGGTCGCGATATAGCTGTCGGTGCCGGTAAACTTCATGGACGCCAAGGTCGCTGTTTTCGGTTTGTAACGAGGGGCCGGGAGAACGGCCGGCGAACGGTAGTTGAAGGCCATGGGCCGATCAAGCCTCGCCCGGGCGCGACGGCGGGCGGCCCGGGGAGGTGAAGGTGCTCGCTCTTTCAGTCGCTTTGCATGCGCTCGCGGCGATCGTATGGGTCGGCGGGATGGGGTTCGCCTACTGGTATCTGCGGCCGGCGGCGGGGCCGCTCGACGGTCCGGTCCGGCTTGGCCTCTGGCAGCGGGTCTTCGCCCGGTTCTTCGTCTGGGTGTGGATCTCGGTGATCCTCCTGCCGGTCACCGGCTACATCATGGTCTGGGGCCAGTGGGGCGGGCTGGGATCGATGCCGTTCCACGCCCATCTGATGCAGGGCCTCGGCTGGGTGATGATCGCCTTCTTTCTCTATCTCTGGTTCGTCCCTTACCGCCGCTTCAAGGCCGCGCTCGCCGCCGGCGATCCGCCGACGGCCGCCGCGGCACTCGACCGGATCAGGCTGATCGTCAAGACCAATCTCGGGATCGGGCTGGTCAACGCGGCGATCGGTGCGTCGGGGCGCTACTGGACCTTCTGACGGGGGCCGCGCGATGGTGAAACTGCTCGATACGCTTGCCGACCGGATCGATCCCGCCCATACGGCGATGCTGATCGTCGACGTGCAGAACGATTTCTGCGCGCCCGGCGGCTATATCGACGCCGTGATGGGGCGCGACGTGAACGGCAGCGTGCCGGTCGCCGACGCCATCGCGGAACTCCTGGTCGCGGCGCGCGGCGCGGGCGTTCGGGTGATCTGGGTCAAGGCGGTCTACGACCACGAATACCTCTCCGCGCCCATGCTCACCAAGATGCGCGAAATGGATCTCGGGCACGCGGTCTGCTGCGCCGAGGGGAGTTGGGGCGCGGACTGGTTCGCGATCCGCCCCGACGACGGCGAGCCCGAGATCGTCAAGCACCGATACAGCGCCTTCGTCGGCACCCCGCTCGAAGCGATGCTCAAGCGGGACGGCATCCGGAGCCTCGTGATCACCGGGGTGGCGACGAACATCTGCATCGATTCGACGCTGCGCGACGCTTTCCTGCGCGACTACTACGTGGTCGTTCCGGCCGAATGCGTGGGCTCCGCCAACCGGGCATTGCACGAGGCGACCCTTCAGAACGTGGGTTTCCTATTCGGCGACCTGACCGGCGTCGAGGAGATCGCGGGAATCTGGGCTCAGGCGGGAGCGGGCTGAGCGCGCACCGTGCGCCACAGGATCAGCGCCATTATTCCCATATTCAGGAAGTTGAACGCGATCCCGTTCAAGAGCGCGATCTGGTAGGACGCCGTCAGGTCGTAAATCCAGCCGCACACCCAGCCGCCAAAGGCCATGCCGCCGATGGTGGCGAATATCACCACGCCGATGCGCCGCCCCGCCTCCCGCGCCGGCAGGTACTCCCGGACGATGATCGCATAGGAGGGCACGATTCCGCCCTGGAACAGGCCGAAGACGAACGAAATCACATAGAGCGAGGTCAGCCCGTCGAACGGCAGGTACAGGGCCAGCGCGATGCATTGCAGCACCGAGCCCAGCAGCAGCGTGCGCACCCCGCCGATATAGTCGGCCAGCACGCCGAAACCGAGCCTGCTGATCACCCCGGCACCCAGCATCAGCGCCAGCATCTCGCCCCCGCGCGCGATCCCGTATCCGAGGTCGACGCAATAGGCGACGATGTGAACCTGCGGCATCGACATCGCGACGCAGCAGCCGAAGCCGGCGATGGCGAGCAGGGTCTGCATGGCCCGCGGCGTGAACGCGGCCATCCGGAGCTGTTCGGTGCCCGCGATGCCGGTGATCCGGTCGATATGGTCGCGCTTCGGCCCCTCGCGCCGCAACAGCAGGGACAGGGGCACCAGCGTCGCCGCGCTGAACAGCCCGATCGCGAGATAGATCGGCCGCCAGCCCTCGGTGGTCACCGAATCCTGCAGCACCAGCGGCAGCAGCATGCCGGCGAAGTAGTTGCCGCAGGCGACCGTCGCGACCGCCATGCCCCGGCGGCGGACGAACCAGTGCGAGATATTGGCCATCAGCGGCCCGAACATCGACCCGGTCCCGATGCCGATCAGGACGCCGTGAACGATCGAGAGCTGCCACATGGTGTCGACGACGGAGGAAGCGCAGTAGCCGATCCCGAGGAAAACGCCCGCGGCCAGCCCCGGGATCATCATCCCGATCCGGTCGATCAGCCGCCCGACCACGATGTTGCCGAGCGCGAAGAAGACCATCGAAATCGTGTAGGGGATGGACACCGTCGCCCGGTCGACGCCGAACTCGGCCTGCACCGCCGGCATCACGATCACGTAGGACCAGAGCCCGATGCTCCCGATCGTCGCCAGAACCACGGTGACGACGAGGCGGAACACGGCGTAGCGCGAGTCGACCGCCGCACCGTCCTGTCTCTGAGATGTTGAAGACAACTATTATCTCTTTTACAACAGGTTATTCTATTTTTCTTATACTTGATCTAAGCAACAGGTCGCAGGGTCGTCGTCACCCGCACTTCACCGTGCAAGGTCCGATGAACCGGGCATTTGTCGGCTATTTCCAATAGCTTATCCCGCTGTTCCCGATCCAGCGGTCCAGCCAGCTCGATCTCGCGCTGGAAGGAATCGATCTTGCCCTCCCGGGTCTCGCATTCGGCGCAGTCCGAGGCGTGGATCTTCTTCTGACGCACCGTTACCGAGGCGCGTTCCAGCGGCCATTTCTTGCGCTCGGCATACATCCTGAGCGTCATCGTCGTGCAGGTGCCGAGCGCCGAGGACAGAAGCTGGTAAGGCGTGAGGCCCCGTTCCAGACCGCCGACGGATACCGGTTCGTCCGCGGACAGGCGGTGATCCCCCGCCGCGATATCCTGTCCGAACGGACCGATGCCGTTCTCCGCGACCACCACCGCATCCGCCTCCGGGGCGGCGGTCGAAGCGCGTTCGGGCGGAAGGAACCGGCTTGCCCAGGCGGCCACCACGTCGGCCGCGTAGACCGCGTCCTCGCGTCGCGTCAGGAGGTGGTCCGCGCTGTCGAGCGAAACGAAGCTCTTGGGGTGTTTCGCGGCCTGGAATATCTCGGCCGCGTTGTCGATCCCGACCGTGCGGTCGAACGGCGCGTGCATGACCAGCAGCGCCTTGCGCAATGCCGACACCCGGTCTTTCAGGCGCTGCCCGGCGATGTCGTCGAGGAACTGCTTGCGGATGCGAAAGGGCCGTCCGGCGATCTTCACCTCGGCCTCGCCGTCCCGTTCGATGGTTTCGATGTCGTCGCCGAACAGGTGGGAGACATGGGCGGGATCGCTCGGTGCGCCGATCGTCACCACGCCCGCCGCCTCCCCGACCGATTCCGCGGCGGCGAGCACGGCGGCCCCGCCCAGGCTGTGTCCGATCAGGATCGCAGGCGCGGAATGTTCGGCGCGCAGCCAGTCGGCGGCCGCGATCAGATCCCCGACATTGGAGCTGAAATCGGTGTTGGCGAAATCGCCGCCGCTCGCCCCGAGGCCGGTGAAATCGAAGCGGAGCGTCGCGATGCCATTCGACGCCAGCGCCGCCGCGATGCGGGAGGCCGCGAAGATGTCCTTCGAGCAGGTGAAGCAATGCGCAAACAGCGCGTAGGCGCGGATCTCGCCCGCCGGGCTTTCGAGCCTGGCGGCAAGGGTGTCGCCTCCCGCGCCCGTGAAGGTCGCCTTCTCGGATTTCATGGACCGCACCTTTCCGATGGACGGCGGAACTTACCACTCGCCACGCTTCCCGCCACCCGTGATTGGCCGTTTCGAACCGATGTGTTCAGATCGCGCGGTCGCCGCGCCGCAACCCGGGAGAATTGCCGTGTCGCTCGGTTCCACACCCTTGTCACAGCTCGCCGCCGATCTTTCCTCGGGCGCGACGACGAGCCGAGAGCTCGTGGAGCAGGCCCTCTCGGCCATCGAGGCGCCCGACGGCGAAGGCGCGCGGGTCTTCGTTTCCTGCAACGCGGATCGCGCGCGGGCCGAGGCGGACGCGAGCGACGCGCTCAGAAAGGCCGGCGTGGTCCCCTCGCCGCTCGCCGGTCTGCCGATTTCGATGAAGGATTTGTTCGATGTCGCGGGCGAAGTCACCACGGCCGCCTCGCCGACCCTCGCCGACAAACCGCCCGCCGCCCGCGATTCCACCGTCGTAGCCAGGCTGCGCGCGGCGGGCGCGATCGTGCTGGGCCGGACCAATCTCACCGAGTTCGCCTATTCGGGTATCGGCATCAACCCCCATTTCGGCACGCCCAGGAATCCCTGGGACCGCGCGCGCGGGCGCATCCCGGGCGGATCGTCCTCGGGCGCCGCGGTCTCGGTGAGCGATGGCTTGGCCGCCGCCGCGATCGGCAGCGACACGGGCGGCTCTGTACGGATCCCTGCGGCGCTGTGCGGCGTGACGGGTTTCAAGACGACCGTCGGACGCATTCCGCTCGACGGCGTGTTCCCGCTGTCCGGGACGCTCGATTCCGCGGGTCCGCTCGCGCCCACCGTGGCGTGCTGCGCGCTGCTGGACGCGGCGATGGCGGGCGGCGACATGTGGAACTCTCCCACTCCGCTGCCGATCCGGGGCGTGCGCTTCGGGGTTCCGACGACGATCGTCCAGGACGGAATGGACGATATCGTGGCCGCCGCCTTCCGCGCCGCGCTGGACCGGCTGTCGGAAGCGGGCGCCCTGCTCCAGGACATCGCCTTCGAGCCGTTCGCCGAGATCGCGGAAGTCAGCGCGGCCGGCGGCATCCTCGGCGCGGAAGCCTACGCGCTGCACCGCGAACGGCTTGCCGCCAAGGGCAACATGGTCGACCCCCGGGTGCGGGCGCGGATCGAACGGGGCGCCAAAATATCGGGCGCAGACCTTCTCGACGTCATCGAGGCCCGCGCCGGTATCCGGTCCCGCGCGGACGAAATCGGCGCCGATTTCGACGCGCTCCTGATGCCGACGGTCGCCATCGTGGCGCCCCCGATCGACGACATCGTGGCGAGCGACGAGCTCTACGCCGAGATGAACCCGTTCATCCTCCGCAACACCACCTTCGGCAACTTCCTCGACCGCTGCGCGCTGACGATCCCGATCCACGAGCCGGGCGAGGCTCCGGTCGGCCTGATGGTGGTGGACCGCACCGGGGCCGACGCGCACCTGATCCGCGTCGGGCTCGCCGTCGAGGGGGTTGTGCGACGGTCCTGACGGAGGCCGGTCCGTGACATTTCTTCCGTCATGCCCGGACTTGTTCCGGGCATCCACGTCTTGCGGCATCGCGGTGCGAGCCGGGCGTGGGCGAGGCGGCGGAGCAACGTGGATGCCCGGAACAAGTCCGGGCATGACGACCTGGGGGATAGGCGCGGGGCGGCGTTTCCGTCGCCGGACCGCGTCAGCCGACTGCCCGTCGACTTATCCGGGTAAGCGCCCTTCGATACGCGGCTTCGCCGCTACTCAGGGTGAGGGTATTTTGAGTCCGAAAGGGAAAATTCCTCATCCCGAGTAGGCGCGGAGCGCCGTATCGAGGGACGCCACGCTCCGCTCAGAAGATCCGGAAATACTCGCGCTGCTCCCAGTCGGTCACGTCCGACAGGTAGCGCGCGATCTCGGCTTCCTTGATCATGCAGATGTAGTCGACGAAGGGCCGGCCCAGCGCTTCCGCGAAAGCCTCGTCGCCGCGCAGCGCCGCGACCGCCTCGATCAGGCTCGTCGGCAGGGCCGGCGCGTCGACGTCGTACGGCGTTTCGGTCGCCTCGCCCGGGTCGATCTGCCGGTCGATCCCGTCCAGCCCGGAGACGATCTGCGAAACGAGGTAGAGATAGGGGTTGGCGGCGGGCTCGCCGGCGCGGTTCTCGATCCGCGTGCCGGGCTCCCCCGCCCCGCCCACGATGCGCAGCATCGCGCCCCGGTTGTCGCGCGCCCAGGCGGCGCGGTCGGGGGCAAGCGAAAACGCCTTGAAACGCTTGTAGCCGTTGACGGTCGGCGTGGTGAAGACCGACGCCGCGCCCGCATGGGCGAGGATGCCGCCGGCAAAGTTGCGGCCGAGCGCCGACAGCAGCGCCCCCTCGCCGTCCCCTTCCTCAGGCATGAACAGCGGACGGCCGGTCTCGCGGTCGCGCAGCGACTGGTGCAGGTGCCAGCCGCTCGCGAACACGTTCTCGATCTGCGGCCGGCACATGAAGGTCGCGTGGTAGCCGTGCCGCGCGCAGATCTGCTTCGCGGCATTGCGGAACAGGATCGTCGTGTCGGCGGATTCGAGCCCGCCGGCCGGCTGGAAGGTGACCTCGACCTGGCTCGGCCCGAACTCGACCTCGAGCGAACGCAACGGGAGGCCGAGCGCTGTCAGCTCGCGCCGCAGCACCGCGAAGATCGGATCGAGCTCGTCGAGCCTGATCTCGGTCAGATACTGGTAGCCGTGGGTGAGCAGCGACACGTCCGGCGGCGCGGCGGGCTGGCCCGCGCCCGTGGCCTCCATGCGGGGGTCTTCCAGCCGGAAGATGTGGAACTCGACCTCGACGCCGGCGATGTAGTCCCAGCCGCGCTCGGCGAGCCGGGCCAGCCAGGTCCGGCACAGGTCGCGGGTCGAGTACGGGATCGCGCGCCCGTCCGGCCAGCGGATGTCGCACAGCACCCAGCCGGTTCCCGGCGCCCAGGGCAGCACGCGAAAGGTCGTCGGATCGGCGACCATGAGGAAATCGGCGGCGCCGGTCAGATCCGGCATGCCGATCCCCGCGCCGGAACGAAACACCGGCGGCACCGTCTTGTGCGCGGTGTCCTTGACCAGCAGCGTCGAGGTCATCGAAACGCCGCCGGCGAGCGCGCCCGCCACTTCGTTCGCCATCACCGCCTTGCCGCGCAGGATTCCGTGCTGGTCGGGGAAGGAGAAGCGGACGACCTCGATCCCGTCGGCCTCGATCCGCCGCAGCATTTCGGCCGCGGCCTCGCGGGCGGTGTCGTCCCAGAGCCTGTGGCGTTCGACGAAATCCGCCCGGCCGCTCGATCCCGTCACGGGGCCGCCCAGCCCGAACGCGCGCGGCGCTCGGCGTCGCAGCGGCGCCAGGTCTCGTCCCATCCCTCGCGCGGCGCGACGGTGTCGACGGCAAGCGGCGAGTCGTTCGATCCGTTGGGCGGCATCGGCGCGTCGGCGCCGCCGGCGACCGTCTCGATCGCCGCGAGCAGTTGCCTGCGGTAGTGGATGATCGCCCGGTCCGACACCCCGAGATGCTCGGCCGTGCGGTCGTGGACCGGGCCCGGCGACTCGACCGCCCACTGGTCGTGCACGTTGATGTCCTCGCCCATCCCGGTAAAGGTCAGCCGCTCCTGCTCGGACGCATCGAAGCCGTAGTCGTTGGCCTTGTTCAGGCGGGGCCGGTAATCGGGGAGCGTGTAGAGCTTGAGCCGCTGGTCGCGCATCGCCTTCTTGTCGAGCTTCTCCCCGTAGCTCGTGAACATCGCGTACCACCAGCAATGGGTGTCGTCGATCGGCACGTGCCACTGGCTGATGATCATGTCGTTGCCGAGCGGGATGACGATGGCGTTGGGGAACAGCAGGTTGGTGATGCGGACGTGCTTGCTGGCCTCGTCGAGGTCGCGGAGCGCGGTCAGCCGCATGCCGTAGCCGGTGTCCTCGATGCGGATCTCCGGGCACGGGAACTCGCGCATGATCCAGGTCAGCGGGTGGGCCGCGCCCTCCACGCGGTCGCGGAACTGGAGCCCGTAGCCCTCTTCGGGGTCCTCGTCCTCGAAGAAGCGGTGCAGGAACGAGCCGTGCGCCGGGTCGATCCCGACCTCCAGCGCCTGCAGCCAGTTGCATTCGAGGTAGCCCTTGAACGCGAAGGTGTAGGCGTCGGGCGCGGCGAAGCAGTCGAAATCGGGCAGCGGCGACGGATCGCCGGGGCCGAGCCACGCGAAGACGACGCCGTTGCGCTCGACGCAGGGATAGCCCGGCATCCTGATCTTGGCGTGGAAATTGCTGCCCGACGGCTCCGCTGGCTGTTCGAGGCAGTTCCCCTTCCCGTCGAACAGCCAGCCGTGGAACGGGCAGCGTATGCCGCCGTCCTCCAGCCTGCCGAAACGCAGATCCGCGCCGCGATGGGGGCAGCGCCGGGCGGTCAGGCGCAACCCGCCGTCATCCGCCCGGAACAGGACGAGGTCCTCGCCCATCAGCCTGACCGGCGCCAGCGGCCGTTCGTCCGCCAGCTCCTCGACCAGGGCCGCCGGCTGCCAGTAGCGGCGCATCAGCGCGCCGCCCGCCGTTTCCGGCCCGGATTCCGTCGCCAGCGCGTTCTGTTCGGCGCTCAGCATCGCGCGGTTTTACCACAGGGCGCACCGGCGGGCAGTCTTCTCTCGCCGCCCGCCAGCCGCTATACCACCGCGCAACCCGCCCCGGCGAACGAGGGAGAAGACATGCGCGCCGTCGTCATCAGCGACACATCCAACCGCACGGTGGGGATTGAGGAGGTCCCGGACCCCTCGGCGAAGGACGACGAGGTGGTTGTCGACGTCAAGGTGTGCGGGATCAACTTCACCGACCTTCTCTCGCTCGACGGCAAGTACCAGAACAACCCGCCGGCCCCGTTCACGCCCGGCAAGGACGCGGCCGGCGTGGTCTCGGCGGTCGGCGCCGGCGTCGGCGGCCTCAAGCTTGGCGATCGGGTGATCGCGCATGTCGTCCATGGCGGGCTCGCGGAGAAGGTCGCCTGCCCCGAGGCGCTCTGTTTTCCCCTGCCCGACGGCGTCGCCTTCGATGCCGCGGCGGCGATGGGGCTCGCCTACCAGACCGCCTACCACGCGCTGACCACGCGCGGCGGCCTGCAAGAGGGCGAGATCGTCCTGATCGACGGCGCGTCGGGCGGGGTCGGGATGGCCGCGGTCAATCTGGCCAGGCCGCTCGGCGCCGCGATGGTGCTGGCCGGCCTTACGTCTCCCGGCAAGGCGGACGCGGTCCGAGCGGCCGGCGCGGATGCGGTGATCGACCTGACCGCCGACAATTTGCGCGAATCGCTCCGCGCCCAGGTCCGCGAGGCGACGGGCGGGCGTCCGGTGGACCTCGCCTTCGACCTCGTGGGCGGCGAAGTGTTCGAGGCGGCGATCCGCGCGATCGGCGACGAGGGCCGCGCCGTGGTCGCGGGCTTCACCTCGGGGACGATCCCGCAGCTCCGCACCAACTACCTGCTGCTCAAGAACATCGGCGTGCTGGGCATGACCATCAACAGCTACATCCACCGGCGCTCGCCCAGGCTCGCGGAAGCGCAGTCGGCGCTGTTCGACCTGCTGCTGGCCGGCGAGATCGATCCCAACATCATGGCGCGCTACCCGTTCGAGCGCTACATGGACGCGATCGGGTTGCTGGAGGACCGCAAGGTCGTCGGCAAGGCCGTGCTGACGATCGACGCCTGAGGAGAGCGCCATGACCGACCCCTGCCCCGGCCCGCTGCCGCCCTCGCCGCCCAGGCTCAATACGCCGCCCGGCACCTGCGACACGCATATGCACGTGTTCGGGCCGTTCGACAGGTTTCCGCTCGCCGAGAACCGCGGCTATACCTGCCCGCCCTCGACGGCGGAGGACTACGAGGCCCTGCAACGGACGCTCGGCATCGACCGTTGCGTGGTGGTCCACGGCAGCGCCAACGGTGCCCGGCTCGACGTGACCACCGACGCGCTGGAGCGCTGGGGCGACAAGGCGCGCGGGGTCGGCGTAGTGGACGCCGACGTGACGGAAGAGCGGATCGCCGCGATGGACCGGGCCGGGTACCGCGCCCTCCGGCTGACGACTTTCCTGCGCGGAGGGCTCACCTTCGATCACCTCGAATCGATCGCCGAACGGATCGCGCCGTTCGGCTGGCACGTCCAGGTCTTCACCTCCCACGCGGGCGAAATGGCCGAAATCGCGCCCCGTCTCGCCAGGCTGCCGATCGACGTGGTGGTCGACCATATCGGCCACGCGCGCCCCGGCGACGGTCTCGACCATCCGGGATTCCGGGCGCTATGCGACCTGGTCCGGGACGGGCGCTGCTGGGTCAAGCTGTCGGCCGCCTACCGGCTCTCCGGGGAAAGCGCTCCCTGGGCCGATTGCACGCCCTACGCCCGGGCGCTGATCGATCTCCGCCCCGACCGCATGCTGTGGGCCACCGACTGGCCGCACGTGATGGTGATGGACTACCCGATGCCGCAAACCGCCGACACGCTCGACTGGGCGCTCGAATGGGGCGTCGACGAGGCGACGCTCAAGACCATCCTGGTCGACAACCCGACGGCGCTGTTCTGGAAGGGTTGAGGCCGCAGCAGGCCCTCAGGCCGCTCCGGCCTCCGCGATGGCGGCGGCGGCGCGGAGCTCGACGACGCCGCGGCAGAGCGTGATCAGCTGCTCCGTGCGGTCCGATCCGAGGACGGGCTCGGAGAGCGTGCGGACCTTTTCGTCGAGATCGGCGTCGGTCATCGGGTTTTCGAGACTGCCATAGGCGTGCTCGACGAAGGTGTCGAACACCCTTCCGTCGCGGGTCTCGATCCGGACCCGCGCCTGGTCGCGTTCCAGCCCGTCATCGGGGCTCGCTTCGACCAGGCCGCGCAGCGCGACCGTCCCGGCGTGTTCGATCGTCTCGTCGGTGAGCTCGGCGACGCCGGCCGCGCCGTGGACGATTCCCGTCGCGCAGACATGCTGGATCGAGAGCCGCGCTTCGAGCGCCGTGGTCGGGTCCGGGTTGTCGGTCAGCATCAGCGCGATCGGATTGACGGCGACCTCGATGCGGGCGATCTCCTCCGCCGTCAGCCCGTGCGCGCGGCGGAGGCGAATACACCCGTCGATTGCCGGATGGGCGACGATGCCTGTGGCGAACGGCTTGTAGGTGTTTTCCAGCGTCTCCCAGCGCTCACCCAGCCCGTCGGTCATCTCGGCCCAGTCGTGCCGGCGCGACAGCACCTTGGCGAAGCCGGTCTCCGCCTCGATCCCCGCGTCCGAGCTCACCAGCCCCTCGCGGGCGAACAGCGCCGCCGAGAGCCCGTTCTGCGCCGCGCGGCCGGCGTGAAGGATGCGCGCCATGCCGCCGAACATCTCGCGCAGTCCGGCGGCCTGGGTCGCCGCCGCGCTCAGCGCCCAGCGCGTTCCCTGCGCGTCGAGGCCGAGCAGCTTCGAGCACGCCGCCGCCGCGCCGATCACGCCGCAGGTGCCGGTGATGTGCCAGCCGTGGCGGTAGTGGTCCGGAGAGATCCCGTTGCCGATCTTGCAGGCGACTTCGATCCCGATGACCAACGCGTGCAGGAAGGCCGCGCCGGTCACCGGCATGTGCTGCGACAGCGCGAGAACCGCCGGGGCGATCGGGCTCGCGGGATGAATCACCGTCCTGAGATGAGTGTCGTCGAAATCGAGCACCGCGCCACTCGCCCCGTTGAGCAGGGCGGCGGTCAGGGGGTCGGTCTTGCGGGCGCTTCCGAGAACGGTGGCTTCGGAGGGGCCGGCGAACGGCCCCACGGCCCGCCAGATCGCCCCCAGCGCCTCGTGCGACGCGCCGCCGACGCACCCGCCGACCCAGTTGACCAGCGTGCGTGCCGCTTCCCTTCGGACCGCGGCCGGCAGGTCCTCGAACCGTGCGCCGACGACGAACTCGGCGAGGATGGCGGTGACGGGCGGACGCATCATGAGCGGACTCAGAACTTGTGGAACTCGGCCCATTCGGCCGAGCGGTAGTGGTTTTCCCAGCCGTCGATATGGACGTCGATCACGCTGGTGACGCCGGCCGCCGCCGCGCGTTCGAGCGCGGGGACCAGATCGTCCGGGCCTTCGACCTTCTCGCCGCGCGCGCCGTAGGCCTCGGCGAGCTTCACAAGGTCGGTCTGGCCGTAATCGGAGCCGATCTGCCGGCCTCCGTAGACGTTCTCCTGGAAGACGCGGAGCGCGCCGTAACTGCAATCGTTGTAGACCACCACGATGACCGGCAGGTTCTCTCGCACCGAGGTCTCGATCTCCTGCGCGTTCATGCCGAAATCGCCGTCGCCGATGGGCACCACGACCTGGCGCGCGGGCCGGGCGAGCTTGGCGCCGAGCGCGGCGGGAAAGGCCCAGGCCATGGTCCCCGACCCGGCCGCCCACTGGTATTGCTCCGGGTAGCGGATCGGCACCGCATGGGCGAACTGGGTGTGGAGGCCGGCGCCGATCAGGAACAGCGCGTCGCGGTCGCACACCTGTTCAAGGGCCCGGGTGATCCGCTGCGGCTTGATCGGCACCGCGTCGAGGTCGGTGTCGTAATAGCGGCTGTCCTGATCCGCCCTGAGTTCCGCCACCCGCGCCGCGCGCGCCTCCCGCACCGACGCGTCCACCTCGATGCCGTGCTCCGCGCAGTGGGCAAGGAGATCGTCGAGGAACGCGCCGGAACAGGCATGGACGCCGAGCGCGACCGCATATTGCCGTCCGATCTCGATCGGGTCGGTCTCGACCTGGATAACCTTGGCGTCGGCCGGGATCATCTGCCAGTTGATGGTATTAACGTTGAGGAAGCGCGAGCCGAGACCCAGCACCAGATCGGCCTCGCGCATTAAGGCGTTCGCCGTGGAGTGACCGAAATGGCCCGAGATTCCGCCGGCAAGCGGATGGTCTTCCGGGATCGCGCCGCGCCCCATCTCGGTGGTGGCGACCGGGATCGCCAGTCGTTCCGCCAACGTCTTGAGTTGTGCCGAAGCATCCGCCCATTTGACCCCGCGCCCGGCGAGGATGAGGGGATTCCGCGCTTCCGCGAGCAGCCGGGCCGCTTCCTCCACCGCCCACGCCTCCGGCCGGGGGGCGTTGGCGAGACGCCCCGAATGGGCGCCGCCCCGGATCGAAAGATCGGACGAATCGACCTCGACGGGTTGCGGCAGCAGGTCTTTGGGGAAGTCGAGATGGACCGGTCCCGGCATGCCCGACTTGGCGGCCTGGAAGGCGGTCCGCATCAGCCGCCGTGCGTCCTTGGCTTCGATGAGCTGGTCGTTCCACTTGGTCACCTTGCCCATCACCCCCATCACGTCGAATTCGTGCCACAGGTTCCGGTTGAGCCGGAAGGTGTCGAGATTGGCCGACATCACCAGAAGCGGCACGGCGTCCTTCTGCGCCGACCAGACGCCGAGCACGGTGTTCGAGATGCTGGGGCCGACATGGAACAGGCAGCAGCCTATCTTGCCCGTAACCCGCGAATAGCCGTCCGCCATCGCCGTCGCGCCGGTCTCGAAACGGGCGGTGATGTACCTGATCTCGTTCTCGCGGTGATAGATCGCGTCGAGGATCGGCAGAACGGTGTCTCCCGTCACGCCGAACACGTACTCGACGCCCTCCTCGACCAGGGCGTCGACGATCGCCTCCGCCGCTGTCTCGGCATTCGGACGGGCCGCCATCGCCTCCCCTGCTTCGATTCCCTTCGAGCATATCGTCCCGGTCCGTTGCGCGCCACGCGGCAGCGCCGATAATCGGCACCGGACGACAACGGGAGAGCGGCAATGGCGGATGTAGCCCTGCTGGATTCATGGATCGACGGGCGGGAGGATCGCCGCGACGACCAGGCGCGCTACGAGCTGATATCGCCGGTCGACGGCAGTATTGCGTCTCGGATCGTCGACTCCGATGCAGAGCTGGTCGATGCGGCGGTGGAGAACGCGCTTGCCGCCTATCGCGCGCACCGCGCCACGCCGGCGGCGGCGCGCGCGGCATGGCTGACGAAGGCGGCGGATGAGATCGAGGCGGAAAAGGACGCGATCGTCGCCGCGCTGATCCGCGATATCGGCAAGCCGGTCCGCCCCGCGACATTCGAGGCCGGGCGGTCGGCCGCCTTCGTGCGCCTGGTCGCGGCCGAGATCGGCGCGCTCAGGGGAGAGACGCTGCCGCTCGACATCGCCGTGCAGGGCGCGGGCCGGCACGGCTTCACCAGGCGGGTTCCCTACGGCGTGGTCGGTGCGATCACGCCGTTCAACGCGCCCGCGAACCTGCTGGTGCAGAAGGTCGCCCCGGCGATCGCGATGGGCAATGCCGCGGTCGTCAAGCCGGCGCCGCAGGGCGTGGAGACCGCGCTGATCGTCGCCCGGGCGTTCCAGCGCGCCGGGCTGCCCGACGGCCTGTTCAACATCGTTCCCGGCAATCGGGAAACCGCCCGGGCGCTGGCCGCCCACCCGGACGTCTCGGTCGTCACCTTCACCGGAGGCACCGCGGCCGGGGATGCGCTCGCGCGCGCGGCGGGGGCCAAGAAGTTCGTCGCCGAGCTCGGCTCGAACGCCGCCAACATCGTCTGCGCCGACGCCGATCTCGACGATGCTGCGACCCGGATCGCGGGCTCGGCCTTCGAGGCGTCGGGGCAGCAATGCATTTCCGCCCAGAGGGTCATCGTCGACCGGGCCGCGCTCGACGATTTCCTCCCCAAATTCGTGACCGCGGCCGGGGCCTTGGTCGTCGGCGAGGCGTCGGACGAAGCAACGGCGGTGGGGCCGATGGTCAGCGTTGCCGCCGCCGACCGGGTGCAGGCGATGATCGACGACGCGGTCGAACGCGGCGCTGCGCTGGCGCTCACGCCCACCCGCAGGGACGCGATCCTGGGCCCGGCGATCGTCGTCGATCCGCCGCGCGAGGCGCGCCTGATGTCGGAGGAGGCGTTCGGCCCGGTCGCCGTGGTGATTCCGGCGGACGGGGTCGAGGACGCGCTCGCCATAGCCAACGATTCGGAGTTCGGGTTGCAGGGCGCGTGCTTCACCCGCGACCTCGCCACCGCCTTCCGCGTCGCCGACGAGCTCGACGTGGGCTCGCTCTGGATCAACGAGGGCAGCCGCTTCCGGCTCGACACCTACCCGTTCGGCGGGTCGCGGCGCAGCGGATTCGGCCGCGAGGGCGTGCGCTACGCGATGGAAGAGCTCTCGCAGCTCAAGTTCGTTGGCATACGCCTGCCGTGACCGGGGTCGGCCATCGGCTGGCGCCGACCGGCGACGGGAACGCGGCCACCACTCCCTTCCGTCATGCCTGGACTTGTTCCGGGCATCCACGCCTTGCGGCATCGCGGTGCGAGCCGGGAGCGGGCGAGGCGGCGGAGCGACGTGGATGCCCGGAACAAGTCCGGGCATGACGGCGGGTGGGGTCCCTGCTACTCGGCGGGGGCGGCGGGTCCGGACCGACGCACGAAGAGAGCCTCGACGGAATCGAATCGACCCTTGAGTTCGGAGAGCTCCCGGCCGAGAGCCCGGTGATCCTTCGCCAGATCGTCGACCTTGCCTTCGACGCGCCGAAGATCGCTCCGCAGCCAAAGGAAGCCAACGATCAGAAGGAGCGGAGTACCGTACTGTGCCAGCAACAGGGCCATGGGCGGGGACGTCTCCTATGCACCAGTCTCGGCCATTATATGGGAAGCGAGCTTTATTTCAACTACAGGCTGTATTTCCACTATATGAGGGTTGAGCGGATCGTGAGCCTGACGGTGTCCTGCAAGAACAGTCAGGCGAACCGGGTCACCGCCCCACGCATCCACAGGTGAGAAACGCGGGCTCGCCGTGCTATAGTCGGAGTAGGTTTACCGGGAGAGACGGGCGATGATCGAGCGAACGGACGGCGTCAGGGAATTCGACGTAAAGGAATTCGACCGCGCCACCTCCACCTCCGACGTGCTGGCCCATGCCGAGCGCCAGAAGAAGGAACGCGGGCTCGACGACGTGCTGGTCATCGACGTCGACGCCCATCACTTCGAGAGCAGTTCGTGGGCGCGGATCGTCGATTACATCGAGGACCCGGTCGTGCGCCACATGGCGGAGGCGTTCGAGCGGCCCGACGGCAGCAACCCGGGCGGGCTGCTCAACGCCCAGCCGGGCCTCAATTTCCAGAACGTCGCGGGCCGCATCCAGCACGCCGGCGGGATACGCCTCGAAGAGATCGAGGACGAAACGGTCCATCGCGATGTCGTCATGGCGCAGCGCTCGATGGACGCGCTCGGCATCGACTACCAGGTGATGTTCCCGACGCCCATGCTCCAGCTCGGCCTCCATCCCAACCCGCAGATGGAGATCGAGCTCGCCTTCGCCTACAACCGTTGGCTGACGCAGGAAGTGCTCACCGGCGACGAGCGCGTCACGACGATGATCTACCTGCCGTTCTGCGATGCCGACGCCTCGCTGAAGACGGTCGAGGAGTTCGCCGACAAGCCCGGCGTCGTCGGCTTCAACATCACTTCCGTCCGCCACAAGCCGGTGCACCACAACCAGTACATGAAGGTCTACGCGGCGATCCAGGAGACCGGCCTGCCGCTCGGCTTCCACGCCGGCCCCACCTGGCATGACGAGTGGACCAGCCAGATCGACCGCTTCATCGGCGTGCACGCGATCTCGTTCGTGCTGTGCAACATGGTGCACATGACCAACTGGGTGCTGGAGGGCCTGTCTGAGCGCTTCCCCAACCTGCCGGTGATCTGGATCGAGAGCGGGCTCGCCTGGGTGCCGTTCATGATGCAGCGGCTCGACAGCGAGTACTTCATGCGATCCTCGGAAGCGCCGCTCCTCAAGCGGCCGCCGAGCGAGTATATCCGCGATATGTTCTACACCTGCCAGCCGATGGAATCGCGCGACCAGCGGCTGCTGCGCTCGACCTTCGAGGCGATCAATGCCGAGACCCAGCTGCTCTACGCCTCCGACTGGCCGCACTGGGACTTCGATTCGCCGAGCGTGATCTGGGACCTCCCCTTCCTCGACGAGACGGCGAAGCGGAACATCCTCGGCGGCAACGCCAACCGGCTGTTCAACCTCGCGCCGCAGATCGGGGCCCGCGCCGCCGCGGAGTAAGCGCCAAGTTCCCTGAGCAGGAGGCCGCATGTCCGAACAGGGGGGCAAGCCGCGACCGGTGCGCCCGAACCGCGGCTACGAGGACCTTCGCGAGCTGATCTCGATCTTCGAGGAGATGGGCGAGATCGAGCGCATCGAGGGCGCGGACTGGAAGTTCGAGGTGGGCGCAGTCGCCGAGACCACCGCCGCCGCCAAGCCGGGCCGGGCGCCCGCCATCCTGTTCGACAGGATCGCCGGGTATCCGGAGGGCTTCCGGATCATGTCGGGCGGGGCCAACGCGTTTCGGCGGCTGGCGGTCGTGCTGGGCCTCGACGAGCCGCGCCACGAGCTCGACCTCGTCAATTCCTACCGCGCCCGGATGCGCGAGGATTTCGAGACGATCCCCCCGGTCGAGGTGGAGACCGGGCCGATTTTCGAGAATGTCCTGCGCGGCGACGACATCGACGTGCTCAAGTTCCCCGTCCCCTGGGTGCACGAGCATGACGGCGGGCGCTATATCGGCACCGAAGACCTCGTCGTCATGCGCGACCCGGACACCGGCTGGGTGAACAGCGCCACCTATCGCGTCATGGTGCACGACGAGAAGACGGTCGCGATCTGGATGTCCCCCGGCAAGCACGGCCGTTTCATCAGCCGGAAATACTTCGACAAGGGCGAGCCCTGCCCGGTGCTGATCTGCTGCGGCCAGGACCCGCTGTTGTTCCTCACCGCGCATCAGGAGATCGACATCGGCACCGACGAGCTCGCCTATGCGGGAGGATTGCGGGGGCGGGCGATCCCGGTGGTGAAGAGCGAGGTCCACAGCCTGCCGATTCCGGCCCACGCCGAGGTGGTCATCGAGGGCGTGCTATTGCCCGACGAGACCCGCGAGGAAGGGCCGTTCGGCGAGTTCATGGGGTACTACGCCTCGAACGCCAGCGAGCAGCCGGTCGTCAGGATCGAGCGCATCTATCACCGGGACGACCCGATCCTGACGCTCGCCATCCCGTCGCGCCCGCCGGAGAACTTCACCTTCGCGCGCGCGACCGTGAAGTCGGCGATGATCTGGGAGGAGATCGAGAAGGCCGGCCTGCCGGGCGTCCAGGGCGTCTGGTGCCACGAGGCGGGCGCGGGCCGGCTGTTCAACGTGGTCTCGATCAGGCAGATGTATCCCGGCCATGCCAGCCAGGCGGCGATGCTGGCGGCCAACTGCCACGCCGGGAACTACGCGGGGCGCTGGGTGGTCGTGGTGGACGAGGACATCGACCCGTCCAACATGTTCGACGTGATCTGGGCCATGTCGACCCGCTGCGACCCGCCCGACGACATCCAGTACATCAAGCGCGCCTGGTCGACCCCGCTCGATCCCCTGCTGCGCGAGCCGCCGTTCCACAACAACCGCGCCATCGTGGACGCCTGCCGCCCGTTCGGCTGGAAGGACGAATTCCCGCAGGTCGCGGAGGCGAGCCCGGAGTTGAAGGAGCAGGTGCGCGCCAAGTGGCCGCATCTCTACGACTGAGCGCCGGCGCCCCTCCTCACCCCGACCCTCTCCCCGGTGGGGAGAGGGAGGAACTCGCGGTGTCGGCTTTCCCTTTCCTTCTCCCCTCCCGCTTGCGGGAGGGGCCGGGGGAGGGCGGCGCACGGTGAGAAACCGGATACATAGGTAACAGTCTTCCCGGTTTGTTCGGCTTTCTCGCCGCCGCTTATCGGCGGCGGTCATCCGGGTTCTCGCGTTCCGCGAGGTCCTGTTTCACAGGACGCGCAGCGCGGTCTCCGGCGCCCTGTCGAGCACCCGCAGCAGGGCGCGCGCCGCGCCGGTCGGGCAGCGCTTGCCCTGCTCCCAGTTGCGGATCGTCTCGGGCGACACGTCGATGCGCCGCGCCATCTCCGTCTGGCTGAGGCCCATGCGCCGCCGGACCCGGCGCGCATACCGCGCCATGTCCTGCATGGCCTCTTCCTCGTCCTCCCGCTCCTGGGCCGCGATCTCCGCCTCGGTGGTGGCGTCCACCTTGGCGGGGTCGATCCTCCCCTCGGGTAGGGTGGACGGATCGTCGGGGTCAATTCTGACGCGCGTTGTGCTCATATTCCGCGACCTCCTTGCCCCGGTAGCGGTCCTCGCCATAGTCCCGTCGGCGGTCCTGCGCGACGATCCGGTGCGGATCGAGGACGGCCCGGACGGCATAGGCGAAATCGAAGCCGCGACGCTCGAAACAGGCACTGTTCTTGGCCTCGTCCCATTCGAACTCCATTCCGATACTGTAGGCCAATGGCCTACGATCATCAAATGCCCCACCGTGGACGCCTGCCGCCCGTTCGGCTGGAAGGACGAATTCCCGCGGGTCGCGGAGGCGAGCCCCGCGTTGAAGGAGCAGGTGCGCGCCAGATGGCCGCATCTCTACGACTGAGCGCCGGCGCCCCCTCACCCCGACCCTCTCCCCGGTGGGGAGAGGGAGACGCTTAGCGGCCCTTCCTTGCCTTCTCCCCTCCCGCTTGCGGGAGGGGTTGAGGGAGGGTGTCCCTCACGAAAACCGCGGCAGGACCTCTTCCCCGAAGAGGCGCATCGACTTCTCCGCCTCGTCTCCCGGAAGGTGGCCGAAATTGATCTGCATCGAGGCGACCTCGAACTGGACCTTGTCCCGGTAGGCGCGGATCTGGTCGGCGACCTCGTCCGGCGTGCCGACCCAGGCGGCGCCCGATTCCACCTGGGTCTCGAAATTCTCTTTCTGCAGCGCCTGATACATCTTGTCGTAGCCCGGGTAGTCCTTGCTCGCCGCGCCTTCCACCCAGGGCCGCGCCGAATCGAGGATCGCCTGGAGGTAGCGGTTGACCGGGTCGCGGGCGATCTCGACCGCCTTGCCGGAATCCTCGTGGCAGAACATGTGGAAGGCGAGCATCACCCGCCCCTCGCCGGGGTGCCCGGCCGCCTGCCAGGCCTCGCGGTAGAGCCCCAGGAGTTCGACCATGCGCGACGAAATCAGCGGGATCGCCATGATGTAGTTGCCAAGCTCGCCCGCCTTGGTGAACGAAGCCGGCGTGGTCGTCGTCGCGGTCCAGATCGGCGGGCGCGGCTTCTGGGTCGGGCGCGGCAGCGAGGTCACGTTCTCGAAGCTGTGGAATCGTCCCTCGCAGGTGACGTTCTCCTCCTCGAGGAGAAGGCGGATCTGCTCCTGCCCTTCGTCGAACCGGGCGACGCTCTCGTCGAGGCTGATCCCGAACTTCTCGAACTCGTGCGGCAGGAAGGCGCGCGCCATGCCGAGGTCGAGCCGGCCGCCGGTGATCGCGTCCAGCATGCCCGCCTCGCCGGCGATCTTGAGCGGATGGTTGAACGCCGGCAGCACGGCGCCCGTGACGATGCGCGCCTTGCTGGTGCGCTGGGAGGCGGCGCTGAGGAACACCATCGGCGCCGGGCTGTAGCCGCCATAGGCGAGGAAATAGTGCTCGACGGTGCGCACATGGCTGTAGCCGTAGACGTCCACGAGGTCGCAGAGCGACAGGCATTCCGAAAAATACCGGGCGCCGGACTTGGTCTCCGGGCCGATGGACGGAAAGAATTGAACGCCGAATTCCATGACCGCTCCCCTCGCTGACGCGCAATGCTACCGTCGGGAGCCGCGTCCGATCAATTCGACGCCGCCCGACTCCCCGCCTGTCGCTCGTCCATCCGGTCCGTACCTCCCCGGAATCCTGCATGGGACGGATTCGGTGGTCCCGGGGCCGGTTTTGCGGTAAAATCGAAAAGAAGAAAAAATCGCCTTCTTTCCGGCACTTAGCGGCTAATTTATCCTTAAAACGCATTTTTTTCTTGACTCGGGACGCGTTTCGGGGTAAATTTCGCAGAGTTGAGAAGTGGGGGCGCCGGAGGTTTCGGCGCCCCCTTCCGTGACCGGGGACAAGAACGGGAGGTACGGGCAAATGCTTGACGCGCAGCCAATCTCCCGAGTTCGACGCCGGAACCGACTGCCGGCCACGGGAAATCCGGGCTACGATCAGGCGCGTTCGAACCGGCCCCGAAACACCGCGCACCGCCCGTCATGACATACACCATCGGCATCGACGTGGGCGGCACGTTCACCGACTTCTACCTGATGGACGGCGGCGGGTCCGGCCGCATCCACAAGGTCCTGTCGACGCCCGACGACCCGACGGATGCCGTCATGCAGGGCCTCGCCGAGGTCGCGGACGGCGAAGGACTCGGCATTTCGGCATTTCTCGCCGACACGGTGCGGATCGTCCACGGCACCACGGTGACGACAAATGCCGTGCTGACGGGCCGGACGGCGAAGACGGGACTGCTCGCGACCGCGGGTTTTCGCGACGCGCTCGCGATGCGCCGGGGTATCCGGGAGAAGCTCTACGACAACAAGTACACCGCGCCGACGCCCATCGTGCCGCGCCGTCTGCGCCTCCCCGTCCGCGAACGGATCGACCGGGCCGGCACCGTGCGCCGGGCGATCGTCATCGAGGATGTCGACAAGGCTGCCGACATTTTCGCCCGGGAGAATGTCGATGCCGTGGCGATATGCCTGCTCCATGCCTACGCCAACGGCGAACACGAGCGCGCGGCGGCGGATCGGATGCGGAAATGCCTACCCGATGTCTACGTCGCGGCATCGACCGACATTCTCCCGCAACTGCGCTACTACGAGCGGACCTCGACCACGGTTCTGGCCGCCGCGGTGGGGCCGATTTTCGGGCGGTATATCGGGCGGCTGAAGGACCGGCTGGCCGAATCCGGGTTCCTCGGCCCGCTCCTGATCATGCAGTCGAACGGCGGCGTCGCCGCGCCGGAGACCGCCGCCGCCAATGCCGCGACGACGCTGCTGTCCGGCCCGGCCGCGGCTCCGGCGGCGAGTCTCGCGGTGACCGCCCCGCACCGGGAGGACAGCTTCATCGTCATCGACATGGGCGGGACCAGCTTCGAGGCCTCGCTCGTCCGGGGCGGGACTCCGGCGGTCACCGACGGCACCACGGTCGACCGTTTCGCGATGGCGCTGCCGGCGATGGACATCAAGACCATCGGCGCCGGCGGCGGGTCGGTCGGCTGGCTCGACGGCGGCGGGTTGCTGCGCATGGGGCCGGACAGCGCCGGGGCCGTGCCGGGTCCCGCCTGCTACGGCTTCGGCGGGACGCGTCCCACCTGCAGCGACGCCAACCTGGTGCTCGGCTACCTGTCCGCCGCCGATTTCGCCGGCGGACGGATGACCCTGGATGCCGACGCCGCCCGGAAAGCGATCGAGCGGGACATCGCCCGCCCTCTCGACCTCGGCACGGTGGCCGCGGCGGCGGGGATGTACCGGGTGATGAACGTCAACATGGCATCCGCCATCCGCGAGATCTCGATAGAACGGGGTCTCGACCCGCGCGATTATCCTCTCGTCTGCGCCGGCGGCGCGGGGGCCATTCACGCGGCGATGATCGCGCGGGAGCTCGGCATCGCGCGCGTCATGGTCCCGCGCGTCGCATCCGTCCTTTGCGCGGCGGGTATGCTCGCGACCGACCTGCGGCACGATTTCGTGCGTTCCCTTGCGACGCCGTTTGCCGTGGGCGAGACCGATCTCCATCGTCTCGCAGAGCTGGCGGACGCGATGGCGGCGGAGGCCCGTGCGACATTGGAGGCGGAGAACGTCCCCGAAGACCGGCACAGGCTCGACTTCGCCCTCGACCTTCGATATGCGGGCCAGTACCACGAGGTGGAGGTGGCCGCCCGGGACCGTGCGATGCTCACCGATATCGAGGCGATGACCGAAGCGTTCCACGCCGCGCACGACCGACTCTACGGATACGCCCTGGCCGACGGCGAAACGCCGGTCGAGCTGGTCAATGTCCGGCTTGCCGCGTTCGGCGTCACCGAGAAGCCCGCGCCCAGGCGAATTCCGGAGCTTGGCGAACCGGTCTCCAAGGGCGCACGGAGCGTCTATCTGCCCGACCGCGACGGTTTCGGGGAAGTCGGGGTTGTCGACGGGGACACGCTCCCGGCTGGCTTCAGGGGCGCCGGCCCGACGATCCTCGAAACCGCCCTCACCACGGCCTTCGTGCCCGCCGGATTCGACATCGAGGTCGACGGGCTGGGCACGCTGATTCTGACGAACTCGGGCGCATGAGCAGCGGGATCGACCCCGTCCTCACCTCGGTGATCCAGCGCCGGCTCAAGTCGATCACCGAGGAGATGGGACTCGCGCTGCTCCGGACCACCCGCTCCCCGATCCTCAACGAGGCCCGCGATTTCGTCACCGGGCTCTACGACGAGGCGGGCGACATGCTGGAGCAGACCGAGTACATCCCGGTGCTCGCCTTCGCGCTCCAGCCGGTCTGCAAGGAGATCGTCGCCTTCTTCGGCGACGACCTGCACCCCGGCGACGTCATCCTGCACAACGACGTATTCTCCGGCGGAAACCAGAACAACGATGTCGCCGTATTCCGGCCGATCTTCATTGGCGAGAAGCTGGTCGCCTGGGCCGCCTGCAAGGGCCACCAGGCCGATATCGGCGGCGCGGTCGCGGGCGGCTACAACCCGGACGCCCGCGAGGTCTGGCAGGAGGCGCTGCGCATTCCGCCGCTCAAGGTGTTCGAGCGCGGCAGGCGGCGCGAAGACGTCTGGCGGATGGTGTTCGCCAACATCCGCTACGCAATCGTCGAAGAGGACATCAAGGCGCAGATCGGCGGCACCGCGGTCGGCGAGCGCGGAATCGTCGAACTGATCGAGCGCCACGGGCCGGACAGGTTCCGCGCCCACAAGGAGGCGCTGTTCGACTCGACCGAGCGCATGGTGGCGCGCGAGATCGAGGCGATGCCGGACGGGCGCTATCGCGGCGAAAGCACCGTCTATTACGACGGCGTGACCGACGGCTCCGAGATGACGATTCGCCTGGAAGTCACCGTGCAAGGCGGGACGATTACGTTCGATTTCACCGGTTCCTCGCCGCAAACGTCGGGATTCGTCAACGCGCCCTTCGCGGCGACCGCTTCGGCCACGATGCTGACCTTCCTGATGCTGATCGACCCGGACATCCCCCACAATGCCGGGCTCCACCGCCCGATCCGGATCGTCAACCCGGAGGGTTCGTTCCTCAACGCGGCCTTCCCGGCGGCAACCACCTTCGGCAATTCGATCACCGGGCCGACCTCGGATGCGATCATGCGGGCTCTCGCGGATGCCCTGCCGAAGACGGTCACCGCCGGCTGGAACCGTTTCCTGGGATTTGCCGTCACGGGTGACGACCCGCGCCGCAATCGGCGTTTCGTCGATATCCTGTTTCTGGCGCTCAAGGGCGGGTCGGGTGCGACCTGGGAAGCGGACGGCTACGATCACATCGGGCTGATCAACTGCGCCGGCGGCATCCTCGCCCAGGATTACGAGATGTTCGAGATCCAGAACCCGTTCCTGCTCGAACGCCACGAATACCTCGCCGATTCGGCGGGGCCGGGGCGCTGGCGGGGCGGGCTCGGGGTGGAGACGGTGCTGAAGATCGAGGGAGACGATGTCACCGCGGTCGCTTTCGGCGACGGCATCGAGGAACCGGCCCGCGCCTTCGGCCTGTTCGGCGGCGGGGACGGCAGCGTCAACACGAGCTCTTTCCGCCATCCGGACGGAACGGAACGCGTGGCGAAATCCAAGGAGATCGTTCGCAACATTCCCGCCGGCACGATATTCCATCAACGCGCGGGCGGCGGCGGCGGGTACGGACCGCCCTTCGAGAGGCCGGCGGCGCTGGTGGCCGAAGAGGTACGGGACGGGATCCTCTCGCCCAAGGCCGCGCGCGAAACCTATGGCGTGGCCGTGGACCCGGAAACGCTCGCCCTCGATCCCGCGGGAACTGGCGCGCTGAGAGGAAAATGACCTACCGCCCCCCGATAGACGACATCCTGTTCCTGCTGCGGGACGTGATCGACACGGACGGCATTCTTTCCCGGCCCGAGTTCGGACATGTCGACATGGAGAGCCTGGAATCCGTGGTCCGTCAGGCCGGGCGCATCGCCGAGGAAGTCGTCGCGCCGGTAAACGGGGCGGCCGACCGCGTGGGCGCGACCTTCGAGAACGGCGTGGTTCGGCTGCCGCCGGGGTTTCGGGAAGCCTACGATGCCTTCCGCGAGGGCGGCTGGCCGGGCCTCGCGCTGCCGGAAGCCTACGGCGGACACGCGATGCCCGAGATAGCCCAGGCCGCGCTGTCCGAGACGATCAACGGCGCATCCCTCGCCTTCTCGATGCTGACCGTGACCGGCCGTGCCGCGGCCCGGGTGCTCCTCGCCCATGCCGAGCCGGAAATCCAGTCGCTCTGGATCCCGAAGCTCGCGAGCGGCGAATGGTCGGGGACCATCGTGATGACCGAGCCGCATGCCGGCTCCGATATCGGCCAGGCGCGGACGAAGGCGGTGCCGCGACCCGACGGCAGCTATGCGCTGACCGGCACCAAGATCTTCATTTCCTTCGGCGACCATGACGCAACCCCGCAAATCGCCCACATCGTGCTGGCGCGCATCGAAGGCGCGCCCGGGGGCGTGCGGGGCCTCAGCCTGTTCCTGGTGCCCCGCGTGATGCCGGGCCCGGACGGCTCGCTCGGCCCGCGCAACGCCATCGCCGCCTCCCGCATCGAAGAAAAGATGGGCATCCACGGCTCGCCGACCTGCGAGATGCGGCTCGACGGGGCGGCCGGCTACCTCCTGGGCGAGCCCGGGCGCGGCATCCAGAACATGTTCACCATGATCAACACGATGCGCCTCGAGGTCGCGCTCGAAGGCGTCGGGATCGCCGGCGCCGCGCTCGACAAGGCCGCGCGCTACGCCTCGGACCGGGTCCAGGGCGGTAGCGGCGGAGCGGCGTCGGCCATCGTCGAACACCCGGATATCCGGCGAACGCTCCTCAGGATGAAGGCGCTGACCGGCGGGTCGCGTGCGCTGTGCTACGAGACCGCCGCCCTTCTCGACGGTGGAAGGACTCAGGAGGCCGGATTCCTGCTGCCCATCTGCAAGGCGCTGGCATCGGACATCGCGGTGGAGGTGGCGAGCCTGGCGATCCAGGTTCATGGCGGCCACGGCTACATTTCCGAGCACGGCGTCGAGCAACTGATGCGCGACGCCCGGATTACGCCGATCTACGAGGGGACCAACGGCATCCAGGCGATCGACCTGCTGCTGCGCAAGATCGGCCGGGACGACGGGAAGACGCTGGGCCTTCTGTTCGATCGCGTCGGGAACGATCCCGGTCTCGCCGCGGACGGCGGGATCGGCGATGCGGTCGCCGCCGGGCTCGCCGAGTGGCGCCGCGTTTCGTCGCTGTTGCTGGAACGTCTCGGGGTCGACGTCAATGACGGGCTGTCCGGGGCGACGCCCTATCTCCGCCTTGCCGGCACGGTGCTGATGGGCTGGATGTGGCTCCGCATGGCGGCGGCCGCGAAGGACAACGGATACGGCGACGAAATCCGCACGCTGGCGCGCTTCTACGCGGCCGACATCATGCCGGAAGTCCACACGCTCGCCCGCCGGGCGCTCCTGCCGGCGGAGCTCCTCTACGCGCTCGACTCGGAGCGAATCTCGCGGGCCTGACGGCAAGACGGTCCGGGGCGGAGACCCCCTCACCCTATCCCTCTCCCCGTGGGGGAGAGGGGACCCGCCTGCCACTCCTCCTTACCTTCCCCCCTCCCTCTGGGAGGGGTCGGGGGAGGGCCTTCACACCGGTACAGACCGGCGCGGCGGAACGCTACCAGTAGCCGATCAGCACGCCGTGCTTGTGGGCGCCGTCGGTGCGGTTGACGACCTTCTCGGTGGTGATCGCCACGCGGTTCTTCCGCCGGCTGATCCGCTCGAAGATCATGTCGTGCAGTTCGCTTCGGATAGCCGCGCAGCCCGGATCGCGGCCGAGATCGACCAGTTCGGACGGATCGTTGCGGAGATCGAACAGCAGCGGTTCGAAGCCGAGCGCATGGACGTATTTCCAGTCCTCCGTCCGGACCATGAACAGGCGCGCTTCGTGCGGGTCGACGCCGAGCTCGACGCGCGCCTGGTAGAAGGCGTAGTCGAGCTCGCTATAGGCATGATCGCGGACCTCGCCCGTGCCGCCCCGCAGCCGCCACAATGCCGACCTTCCCTCGACGATGTGGTCCGGAATGTCGATTCCGCAGGCTTCGAGAAAGGTGGGAAGGAGGTCGATGCCTTCGATGAACCGGTCGTCGACATTTCCGCGTGTCGAGTCGGCATTTCGGTCGGGGTCGTAGACGATCATCGGAACGCGCACCGACTGTTCGTGGAAGAACTCCTTTTCGCCGAGCCAGTGGTCGCCGAGGTAGTCGCCGTGGTCGGAGGTGAAGACGATCATCGTGTCGTCCATCCGCCCGGTCTCCCCGAGATAGCGGAAGACCCGGCCGAGATGGTCGTCGATCTGCTTGATCAGCCCCATATAGGCGGGGATCACGGCGCCCCGGACCTCCTGCCGCGAGAACGCCACGCCGGCCTTGTGGTTCATGATGGCGCCGTAGACCGGGTGCGGGTCGGCGCGTTCGCGCTCGTCGCGCACGGCGGGGAGCACCTGGTTGTGGCCGTACATCGCGTGATAGGGCGCGGGCGCGATATAGGGCCAGTGCGGCTTGATGTAGGAGAGGTGGAGGCACCAGGGCGCATCCCCCTGCTCGTCGAGGAACTGGAGCGCGCGGTCGGTCATGTAGGCGGTTTCGGAGTGTTCCTCCGCCACCCGCGCGGCGAGCGGCGCGTTCCGCATGTACCAGCCTTCCAGCACCTCGCCGTCCGGCCCCTCGCCCGCGTTGGCGTAGTCGTTCCACGGGTTGGGAACGTCGTAGCCCCGCTCGCGCAGATAGCGGTTGTAGGCGAGGTCCGGATCGACCTTCGGATGGGGATGCTCGCCGTCGTCCCGCTCGTAGGGCTCGAACCCGCATTGCGAAATGTCGAGTCCCCGTGCCGAGTCCGGCGACAGCCCGACCCGCTCCATCCCCTCGATGTCGGGCATCATATGGGTCTTGCCGACCAGCGCCGTCCGGATGCCACGCGCGCTCAGGTGGTCGCCGAGCGTGACCTCGCCCACCGGCAGCGGCACGAAGTTCCAGGTCGCGCCGTGGCTGAACGCCGTCCGCCCCGTATAGAACGACATCCGGGACGGGCCGCAGACCGGCGACTGGATATAGGCCCGGTCGAAGCGGACGCCCTTGCCGGCGAGCCCGTCGAGATTCGGCGTCTCCAGATGGGGATGGCCGTAGCAGGAGAGGTAATCCGCCCTCAACTGGTCGGCCATGATGAACAGGATGTTGCGGACCTTACCCATTGTCTTCTCCTGAATGCGTCGTCCCGGGTGGGCCGCCACCCTCCCCCGGCCCCTCCCGCAAGCGGGAGGGGGGAAGGCGAGGCGAGGTCGGCAAACGAGTCCCCCTCTCCCCCGCGGGGGAGAGGGCCGGGGTGAGGGGGCCGCCCGCCCGTCGACTCATCCGTACAGGCCTCACTTCCCGCCGGGCGCGTCTTCGCCGAGCGCGGGCGCCCGGCGCGGCTCGCCGAGGTGCGCCCGGAACGCCCGGACTATCGGCATCGGCAAGGCGGGCATTTCGTCGCCGGCTTCGTTGGCCAGGCGTTCGAGGAACAGGCCGCGCTCCCGGAAGTGCGGATCGGCCAGCGCCTCCTCCAGCGACCGCACGATGGAACAGCAGCAATCGACGCCCCGGATGCGCTCTTCCCAGTACGCGGCGGGCCGGGCGGCGACGAGGGCGGCGACCTCGGCGGCGGTCCCTTCCGGATCGATACCGTCGTCGCGCCACTCCTCCGGCAGCCCGATCACCCCGGTGAAGGCGTCCCAGAATTGCTGTTCCAGCGGGGCCGCCGCGAGCACCTTCCCATCGGCCGTGGGGTAGAGGCGGTAGCGGGGCGAGCCTCCGGTGACCAGATCGCCGCCGTTCTCGGGCCACTGCCCCGCCGCCTGCGCGTTGCCGAGAGCCCAGAACATGAAGGGGAAGAGGTTGTCCGCCATCGCGATGTCGAGCGTGCTCCCCTCGCCCGTGCTGTCCCGGTCCCGCAGCGCAAGGAGGATGTTGAGCACCGCCGGATAGGAGCCCGCCGCGATGTCGGCCATCAGCACCGGCGGCACGACGGGACGGTCCTCGGGTCCCATCGAGAGGGAGAGGACCCCGGTCTCGCCGATATAGTTGAGATCGTGCGCCGCGATGTCCCGCTTCGGGCCCGACTGACCGAAACCGGTGATCGAGCAGTAGACGATCCCGGGGTTGATCTCGCGCACCGCCGCGGCATCCAGCCCGAGGCGTTCCATGACCCCGGGACGGAATTGCTCGACCAGAACGTCGGCGCGTTCGAGAAGGGGTCGAAGCCGTGCCTGGTCCGCTTCCTGCTTGAGATCGAGAACGAGCGATTTCTTGCCCCGGTTCAGCATCGCGAAATTGACGCTCTCTTTGCCCCATTTGGGAACGTAGCGGCGCATCTCCTCGCCGCCCGGCCGTTCGATCTTGACGACCTCGGCCCCCGCCTCGGCGAGCATCAACGTCGCCAGCGGACCCGGCAGCAGGGTCGAGAAGTCGAGAACCAGAATGCCGTCGAGCGGAGCCGTCATCGGGGTTCCGACCGTGCCTTGGCCACGACCGCGGCACGCGCCGGCGCGTCGCCCGGCTGGCCGCTAGCGGCGAACAGCGCGTTCGATACGTCGTGATGGTAGGCGAGCCCGCCGCGTATCGTCCGCTCCACCGGGCCGTCCGGGTAGCCGAGACCGAGCCGGCAGGCGAGATCCATGTCTTCCGCCTTGGCGAGCCCGTCGTCGAGCAGCCGGAGCGCGGCGTTGTATTTGGGGCGAACGAGGCGGTCGACGATGCGTCCCACCCGGTCGGCGGAAACGACGACCGTGAGACCGGCTCGTTCGAATACCGCGCGCGCGGCGTCGATGGCGCTCTCGTCGCTGTTCGCCTGGCGTACCAGCTCGACCAGATCGGAGGGCGGGTCGCCGCCGTTCCGGTAGCGCGCGAAACCGAGCGCGTTCGCGTCTTCCTCTCCGGCATGCACGCCGAGGCATTCCACTCCGAGCTCGATCAGGATCGCCGTCTTCGACGGATCCGGCTCGTAGGGCGCGCCGAGCAGCACGACCACGGCCGCATCCTTCGCCCCGCCGGCAAGGAACGGATCGCCCGCGGGGAAGGAGCGGCTTTCGCCGGACCGGCGGATCGCATAGGCCATCGTCACGCCCCGAACATCGCGCTGCTCTCGTAGTCGTGGAAGCCGCGGCCCGACTTGCGGCCCAGACGGCCCGCCGCGACCATCCGGCGAAGCAAGGGGGGCGCCGCCGCGCGCGGATCGAGGGTGATCGGGTAGAACGCTTCCGAGAGCAGGATCTGGGTGTCCAGCCCGATCAGGTCGATCAGCTCCAGCGGTCCCATCCTGTAGCCGAGCGCCGTCTTGATCGCGGTGTCGATGTCCGCCGGGCTGGCGACGCCGGCCTCGACCGCGCGGATCGCGTCGTTGTTGAACGGGACGAGCAGCGCGTTGAGGATGAAGCCCGGACGGTCCTGCGTCCTAACCGGGCTCTGGCCGACCGCCTCCGTCCACGCCCAGGCGGCGGCGAAGGTTTCCTCGGACGTGTTCAGGCCGGGCGACATCTCGATCAATTTCATGAGCTGGGCGGGCAGGCAGAAATGCATGCCGACCACGCGGTCCTCGCGCCCGCAACCCGACGCGATTTCGGTGATCGAAAGGGTCGAGGTGTTGGAGGCGAAGATCGCCTCCTGTTTGCAGACGGGATCGAGGGCGCGGAACAGCGCCTGCTTGGTCGTCAAATCCTCGAACACCGCTTCGATGACGAGGTCGCATTCTCCCAGCGCATCGAGTTCGGTGGCGGGGTCGAGCCTGCCCAGCGCCGCTTGCCGCGCCTCTTCGGTCATGCGGCCGCGTTCGACGGAGCGCGCAAAGAACGAAGCGGTCTGCGAAGCCGCGCGCTCCAGCCCCGCCTCGTCGACGTCGTAGCAGACCGTCTCGAAGCCGGCGCGGGCCGCGACGATGGCGATGCCCGATCCCATCGTGCCCGCCGCGCCGCAGACGCCGACCTTTGCGATCCCCGTCATCGCCGCGCGAAGCTCCGTCCGATGAACTGGCGGTGGACCTGGTTCGTGCCCTCCCAGATCTGGGTGATCTTGGCGTCGCGCATCAGGCGTTCCACCCGAAAGTCCTTGCAGAAACCGTAGCCGCCGTGCATCTGCACGGCTTCGGTGGTCATTCGCATGGCGAGATCCGAGGCGCGGAGCTTGGCGATCGAAGCCTCCACCCCGTAATCCTTCGCGCCGCCGTCGACCAGCCGGCCGACATAGTCGATCCATTCCTTGACCATGACCAGCTCGGCGGCGAGATCGGCGAGCATGAACTGGTTGCCCTGGAAGTCGACGATGCGCCGTCCCGACTGGCGGCGGTCGTTCATGAAGGCGACCATATCCTTGAACGCGGCATCGGCGATTCCGATCGCGTGGCTCGCGATGCTCGGCCGCGACTTGTTGAGCGACAGGAGAAGAATGGAAAGCCCCTCCCCCGGCCCGCCCACGAGGTTCGCGCGGGGCACCCGGCAGCCGTCGAACGCGAGCACCGCCGTCGAGGACGCGCGGATTCCCATCTTGTCCTCGGTCCGTTCGACGGTGAAGCCGGGCGCGCCCTTCTCCAGCACCAGGGCGGTGATGGAGCCGCGGTCGTCCTCGATCTCCGACCATTTGCCGAACAGCAGGGTCAGGTCGGCGACGTCGCCGGAGGTGATGAATATCTTGCCGCCGTCGACGATCACCTCGTCGCCGGCGGGGGAAAACCGCGTCGTCATCCCGGTCGCGTCCGATCCGGCGTTGGGCTCGGTGATCGCGAGCGAGCAGATCGCGCCCTGCGCCACGCGCGGCATGATGCGCGACTTGAGCTCCTCCGATCCGAAATCGAGCACCGGAGCCATGGCGTGGAAGCCCGTTCCGTAGATGATCCCGGTTGCCGCGCAGGCCTCCGAGATCAGCTTCATGCATTCGAGATAGACGCGGTACGACATCGGCGCGCCGCCATAGTCGGCAGGCACGAAGATCGCGTTGAGCCCGAGTTGCCGGATCGACTCGACATTTTCCCAGGGAAACGCCGCCTCGCGGTCGAAGCGTTCGGCGTTGGGCGCGATGACCTCGTCGGCGAGACGGCGAACCTGGTCGAGCAGGATGCGCTCGTCTTCCGACCAGGCGCGGCTGGCGTCGAAGCGTTCGAAGACCTGCATCAATGGTGCATCCCGTGCCCGCCGTCGAGATAGATCGTCTCGCCGGTCAGGTAGGGCAGGCGCATCCGGAACAGCGCCGTCACCAGCTCCGCGACCTCTTCCGGCGTTCCGGTCCGCGCCGTCGGAATGCGCCGCTCCAGCCAGCGCTTGACCGCATCGCGCCGCATGAATTCGCGGTTGAAGTCCGTCTCGACATAGCCCGGAGCCACGTTGACGACCGAAATGCCGTCCTCCGCCCACTCCACGGCGAGGCAGCGTGTAATCGCCCCCACCGCGGCCTTGGAGACGCAATAGGCGAGATGTTCCTTCACCCCCAGCTTGTCGAACACCGATCCCATGTTGACGATCAGCCCGCCGCCGGCGCGTTTGAGCAGCCCATGGGCCTCGCGCGAGGCGACGACGACCGCGGTCGCGTTGAGCGCCATCACCCGTTCGTAATCCGCGACCGATATTTCCGCGCTCACCGATTGCCCGTGCGCGCCGGCGTTGTTGACGAGCCCCACAACGGGCGCCGGATCGCCGGCCAGATCGGCGAAGACCGCCTTGACCGCCGCCTCGTCCGTCATGTCGCAAACGACGCCCCGGCCCGCCGCGCAATCGCCGGTGCGGGAAAGGCCGATGACGTCGTAGCCGGCCTCCGCCAGCGCCCGCGCGGTCGCGGCGCCGAGCCCCCGGCTCGCTCCCGTGACGATGACGCGGCCCTCACTCATCCCGGAAGCCGGGCTTGCGCTTCTCCTCGAACGCCGCCATTCCCTCGTCGGCGTCCCCGGTGCGGTAGGCGAGCGTCGACAGATCCGCCTCGATCTTCAAACCCTCCCCGATCGGGTTGTCGAGCGCGCGCTGCACCGCCTCGCGCGCGTAGCGGAGGATCGGGAGGCTGTAGCCGGTGAACTGCCGCGCAAAGTCCAGACCCGCCTCGATCAGGTCGCCTTCGGCGATGCGGTTGACGAGCCCGATCCGTTCGGCTTCCTCCGCGTCGACAGTGCGTCCCGTCAGGATCATGTCGAGCGCGCGCGATTCGCCGATCAGCCGGGGCAGGCGCTGGGTGCCGCCATATCCGGGGATCAGGCCGAGCTTGACCTCCGGCATGCCGAGCCTGGCGCGCGGGCCGGCAATGCGGAACGTCGACGCCAGCGCGATCTCCAGCCCGCCGCCGAAGGCGTAGCCGGCGATCAGGGCGATCGACGGGATCGGCAGCGAGTCGAGCTTCGCCATCGTCCTTTGGCCGAACTCGGTGGCCGCCTTCTCCTGGTGGACCGTGCGGTGGCGAAGCTCCTTGATGTCCGCGCCGGCGCAAAAGGCGCGATCGCCGGCGCCGGTGATCAACAGCACCCGCGCATCGCCCGCCGCCACCTCGTCGAACGCCTCGCCGAGCTCGCGGATAATCGCAAAGGAGAGCGCGTTCAGGGCTTCCGGACGGTTGAGGACGATGAGCGCCGCTTCCTCCTGGCGGGTGAGCTCGACGGTCATTGGGCGGCCTCCCGCGCGGGATCGAAACGGACCGGATCGGGACGGATCGCCCCCTGCTTCGCCATCTCGACGAGTTCCCGCTTGAGGATCTTGCCGCTCGCCGTCAGGGGAAATTCGTTCATCCGGAGGAAGTACTCCGGCATGTCATAGCGCGACAGCCCTTCGGCATGAAGATGGGACAGGAGCGCATCCGGCCCGACCCCGCCGATCACCGCGATGCAGCCCTTCTCCCCCAGGCGCCGGTCGGGAACCGGAAACACGGCGACCCGCTCGACATCGTCGTGGCGGATCGCGAGAGCCTCGATTTCCGAGGGATAGATGTTGTGTCCGCCGCGGATGATCAGGTCCTTCAGCCGCCCGTCGATGGAAAGATTGCCGTTCCCGTCGAGCGAGCCGAGATCGCCGGAGAGGAACCACCCCGATTCGTTGAAGCTCTCCTCGGTCGCCTCCTGGTTGCCGAAATAGCCCAACATCAGGGCTCCGCCGCGTCCTGCGATCTGTCCGCTGACCCCGGTGCCGACCGGCTTGTCGGGATCCGTCATGTCGAAGATCGCGACCTCGTAGGCCGGACCGCCGCGCCCGCAGGTCCGCGTGACGGTTTCCGAGTCGTCGTCCGGCCAGGTGAAGTGGTGCGAGGAGTTTTCCGTCATGCCGTAGATGTTCTGCGGCGCGATGCCCTGGGCCAGGAACGCCTCGCAGACGACCGGCGGGATCGGCGCACCGGCCATGTAGAACATCTCAAGCGAACCGATCCGGTCGAGCCCCTTCGCGCGCTGCTCGGCCAGCACGTCCATCGCGTGCGTCGGGACGCCCATCGCGTAGGTGGCTCCCGTCTCGACGATCCAGTCGAGCTTGTCGACGCCGCCCGGCCGGTCGTCGGTAATGAACTCGCAGCCCGACAGCACCCACTGGGCCGCGCCGACCCAGGCGATGTGGTGCGACAGCGGGCTGAGCGACAACAGCCTCGTGTCCGGTCCGACGTTCCAGGTCTCCACCATGTCGCGCGCGTTGGCGAACAACGTGTTGTCCGAGTGCATGACGCATTTGGGCATGCCCGTGGTGCCCGAGGTGAAGGCGAGATAGGCGACCTTGTCCGGGTCCGCGACCGGATTTGCCCGGGGAGTCGCGCCCGAGTCGGCGATACTTCCGTCCAGCGCGACGGCTTTCAGATGGTCGATTTCGTCCAGCCGCTTATCGAGGTCCGCATCGGCCCGGTCGGCGCCCCAGCCCGGCTCGGTATAGAACGCCGCCGTCCTGAGCCGCTTCAACAGCGTCACGACCTCGGCGCAGGTATGCGTCCGGTGCAGCGTCGGGTTGCAGGCGTAGCCCTGCCGGGAGCAGGCGAGGAGCACGATCACGGTCTCCATCGAATTGCCGCGCCAGATCGAGACCCGGTCGCCTTCGACCAGCCCGCGCGCCTCCAGGTCGGCGGCAACCGCGTCCGCCCAGCCCTTGACCTCGCTCCAGCTCAACCGCCGCGTGCCGTCGCGCAGCGCGGGGGCGTCGCCGCGCTCTCCGGCATGGCGTTCGAGCAGGCCGTAGAACGTCTCTTCGCGCCACACCCCGCTCTCGTAGTAGCGTTGCGCCGCGCGGGGCGTGTGCAGTGTCAGGAAGGCACGCATGCTTCGGGCCGTTCAGTGTCCGAAGCGGTCCGGATCGGGCGGGCGCCGCTCGCGGAAGGCGGTTCCGAGCTCCTTCGATTCGTCGCTGTCGAGATAGCCCGGCAGCAACAGGTCGTGCGCCATCCGGGCCAGGCCGGACACCCCGCCGTGCCGGGCGTTGAACGCGCCCTTGATCGAGGCGAGCGCGAAGCTGCCCCGCTCCGCCACCTCGAGGGCGTATTCCCTGGTTCGGTCGGCGAGCTCGGCGTCGGGAACGACCCGGTTGACCAGCCCCATCTCCAGCGCCTCGGCGGCGGGAATCCGGCGGTTGGTGTACCAGATTTCCTTGGCCCGCTTCTTGCCCACAAGGTCTTCGAGATACCAGGTTCCGTAGCCCGCATCGAACGACCCCATCATCGGTCCGACCTGGCGGAACACCGCGCTTTCCTTGGCGATGGTGAGGTCGCAGACCATCTGCAGGACGTTGCCTCCGCCGACCGCGAATCCGTTGACGCTCGCGATCACCGGTTTCTGCAGCTTGTCGATGGCTTCGTACATATCGAGCGTCGGAAGCATGCCGGCGTAGAGCCGCGTCGGTTCCGCCCCGTCCTTGCGTCCCCCGATGCAGAAGAACCGGTCGCCGGCGCCCGTCAACACGACGACCCGGGTCCGGGTTTCCCGCCGGATCGCGTCGATGCAGTCGCGGACCTCGTGGCAGGTCCGGATGGTGAACATGTTGCCGTCGTCGGGACGGTTCAGGACGATCGTTCCGACCGGGCCGTCCTCCTCGTAGAGGATCGTCTCGTAGCTCACGCGCGCGCCTCGTCGGTCATGGGGCGCGCATGTTTACGCGAAAGGCGGGCGATGTCACGGCCCGCCGGGACGCGGCGCCAGAATACGCTCGGCCAGCCGCTTGCCCGTTGCGATAAGCTCCGGCACCACGAACGAGGCGCCCGCCCGCACGAGCTCCGCCGCGTGGGCGTCGTTCGTCGCACGGGCGAAGACGGGAAGATCGGGCAGCATGTGGCGCAGCGCGCCGACCAGCCGGGTCGCGGCTTCGGAATCGCTGAGCGCGACGACGGCCGAGGATGCCGACGGGAGGTGCAGCTCCTTGAGGATTTCCGGCCTGCTGGCATCGCCGAAATAGACCGGCTCGCCATGCGAACGCGCGCCGGCGACGACGACCGGGTCGCGGTCGACGGCAATGAACGCGATCCCCTTTTCCCGGAGCTCGCGCCCCACCGTCCTCCCCACCCTGCCATAGCCGGCGATTACGACATGGCCGCCGAGCCGGGGCGTTTCCTCGGCGATTTCGTCGACGCCGGCCGATCCCCTCACCGCGCTCCAATGCGCGAGCCGCGCGCTGGCCCAGGCGAGGACGGGCGTTGCCATCATCGAGAGCGCCACCGCGACGATGAGGACCTGTCCGAGCGTGTCTTCGATCAGCCCGCCGTCTATCGCCACGTTGAAGATCACGAACGCAAACTCGCCGCCCTGCGCGAGCAGCAGGCCGAGCGGCCACGCATAGAGACCGGGAAGACGGAACAGGAAAACCAGAAACGCAAGAACCGCCGCTTTCAGGGCGATCAGCCCGACGGCGATGACGAGGACCGAGAGCGCTCGCTCGCCGGCAACGCCGAGATCGGTTTGCATCCCGATCAACATGAAGAACAGCCCGAGCAACAGCGCCCGGAACGGCCGGATCTCGGCCGAGACCTGGTGGCGGTACTCGGTCTCGGCGAGCACCATTCCGGCGAGCAGCCCGCCGAGCGCCAGCGACAGACCCACGAAATCGGTGAACCCGGCGATCCCGACCACCACCAGCAGCGTCGCCGCGGCGAAGATCTCGTCGCTCCGCTCGGCGGCCACGACGGCGAATAGCGGCCGCAGCACGAAACGGCCCAGCACGAAGATGATCGCCAGCGCGGCGACCGCTTCCAGAGCCGCATACCCGAGGGACTCGACGAGACCGCCCTCGCGGTTCGTCAGGGCGAGGGTCAGCACGAGGATCGGGGCGAAAGCGAGATCCTGCATCATGAGCACCGTGAAGGCCGCGCGTCCGAACCGGGTCGCGAGCTGACGGCGGTCGAGCAGTATCTGGATGACGAAGACGGTCGAGGACAGCGCGAGAGCGGCGCCGATGACGATTGCCGCGTCGGCGGGCGTTCCCAGCGCGATCGCGATACCCGAAATGGCCGCTCCGGTGATCAGGATTTGCGCCAGACCGAGCGCGAACAGGGCGGGCGAAAGGACCTTGATCCGTTCCCACGGCAATTCGAGGCCGATGGTGAAGAGCAGGAACACCACGCCGAACTCGGCGAAGGCGTGAATGCTGTCCAGATCGGTGACGAGGCCGATCCCGAACGGGCCGATAAACATCCCGGCCGCGAGGTAACCGAGCACCGGGGACAGGTTCACGCGCCGGAGCGCAAAAAGAGCGGCGACCGACGCGGCCAGGATGATCACGACATCGCTGAGATCGATGTGCTCCATTCGCTGCCTCCGACGCACCAGGCGGAACTGGGGCATTTTTCGACCGGACGCGGTCGGACCCGGTTACCCCCTCACCCTGACCCTCTCCCCGGCGGGGAGAGGGAATTGCTTGGCGGCTCCTCCTTACTTCTCCCCTCCCGCTTGCCCCGGATCGCGGTCCGGGGCTTGCGGGAGGGGCCGGGGGAGGGTGGACCGGCCGTCCTGACCCGATAGGGTCGGAAAATGCCCTAGACCTAGACTATCCCCTTCCTTCCGAATCGCCGCCCGGTTCGCCCCGCCGACCCGGTTACTATAGAATGAACCCGGCGTTTCGTTCTCACCCCGCCGGTCCCCGATGCTCCTCAGAATGATCCGAGAGAACCCTTACGGCTGGCTTGTCGTCGCCGTCCTGTTCACGGTTCTCACCCTGGTGATGAGCGCGCGCTCGGCGCTCGGGTTGCTGATCCCGGAGTGGGAGGCCGAGTTCGCCTGGGACCGCACGTTCATCTCCACCGGCGGTTCCGTGATGCTGACCGTGATGGCGATAGGCTCGCCGATCGCCGGAATGGCGCTCGACCGGTACGGAGCGCGCACGATCTTCGCGGTGGCGATCCTGGTGACCGCCGTCGCGGTCTGCCTGACCGCGGGCATGTGGGAGGGTTGGCATTTCATCGTCGCGTTCGGGCTGATCGGCGGGATCGGCTTCTCGACCGTTTCCGCCCCGCTGATCGGCGCGACGGTCGCGCTCTATTTCGACGCCCGGCGCGGGCTCGCCACCGGCATAGCGACGTCGGGCGCGACCGGGGGACAGCTCGTTCTGATGCCGCTGCTCGCCGTCGGTCTCGGCTCCATCGGCTGGCGCGCGAGTTTATTGGCGGTCGGCCTGCTGCTGGCCGCGACCGCCCTGCTCACCTGGGCGCTGATCCGGCGCGATGCCCCGGCGAGCCGGATGCGCGGACCGCAGGCCGATGCCGGCAACACCGTCTGGACGCAGCTCGGCTACCTGATGCGCGACCGCACCTTCTGGCTGCTCGGGATCGGATACATCGTGTGCGGCTTCACCACCATCGGCGCGATCCGGATCCATTTCCTGCCCTACGCGGCGGCCTGCGGTTTTCCGGTTTTCGAAAGCGCGACCGCGTTCGGCGTGCTGATGACGACCTCGGCGGCGGGGATCATCGGCTACGGCGCGGCGGCCGACAAATTCCACCGGCCCGCCCTGCTGGCCTCGATCTATTTCCTGCGCGCCCTCTGTTTCATCCTGCTGATGTTCATCCCGGGCGATTCGGTTCTGCTGTTCACCTTCGCGGCGCTGTTCGGCCTGTTCGATTTCGCGACCTTCCCGGTCGTCGCCAATATCGTCGGCACCCATATGGGGCTCCGGATCATGGGTCTCACCATGGGCCTCCTGTTCTCGCTCCATTCCGTGGGCGGCGCGCTCGGGTCGTTCGCCGGGGGCTGGATGTTCGACCTGTTCGCGCAGTACGACTGGATGTGGCTTGCGTCCTTCGCCCTCGCGCTCCTGGCAGCTTTCCTGTCCATTCTCGTTCACGAGCCGCATCGGACCGGTTTTATTCGGGTGCCGGCACCCGCCTGACGCATCGCCGATGCATTTCCGGCCGGTGCCCGCCATCGCGTGAACTGGCGGCAACTGGCCTGGCGACAGAGCCTCATGGCTCACGCGCCCTACCCCGGCAGGCTATGTCCACCTTGCCGACGCGCACCTTGTCCGGAGTCCGTCGCTCCGATATTCGTGGTCGACAACCGAGCCTGGAGTACGCGCATGTCACTGTTGGTAGCCGGCCTCGTGCTGTTCATGGCAATCCACCTGATACCGAAGGCTCCGCGATTGCGCCTTGCCTTGGTGGAACGATTGGGAGCGAAGCCCTATCGCGGCGTGTTCAGCGCGGTCGTGCTGCTCTCTCTGGTGGCCGTTGTGTGGGGCTTCTCGCGCTCCCCCTTCGAAGAGGTCTACGCGCCCCCGGCTTGGGGACATCGAGCCTCGATGATCCTGGTGCCGATCGCGCTGGTGCTGTTCGCCGCGGCCAACATGTCCACCCGCATACGCGCCCTGCTCCGGCATCCGATGCTGCTCGGGCTGCTGCTGTGGGCCTTCGTCCACCTTCTCTCCAATGGCGAGGTACGTTCCGTCGTGCTGTTCGGCGGCTTCGCATTGTTCGCCGTGGTTGAGATTGTCAGCGCGGTAGCGCGAGGCAAAGGCCCGCCGAAGGAGCCAGCGCCCCGTATCGTCATGGACATCGCCGCCGTCGTCGTCGGCTTCATTGCCGCCGGGCTCCTGGCAGGCTTTCATGGCACGCTCTTCGGCAAGCCGGTGATGTAGCGTCATCCGGGAGTGGAGACGGTTCGTTTGCGACGTAGGAAGTGCTTCCCATAGAGGGGCTTGACGCCTTTCGTCGTCCGATGGCGTGAGCGGTCAGGAAGCGGGATGAGGACGCCCTTCGGCGTCTCGTTCTTACACCCCACGCACAGGGAGGCACCCAACATGGAAATCGTCCAGGGCCTGATCGGACTCTTCGCGCTCGTCGGCCTCGGATGGCTGGTCAGCGAGAACCGGGCGCGGCTTCCGTGGCGGACGGTTCTGGTCGGGCTCGCGATCCAGTTCGCGCTCGCCCTGATCCTTCTGAAATGGTCCGCCGGATGGCAGTTGCTGCTCGCGCTCAACGGCGTCGTGGAGGCGTTGCAGGCCGCGACCCGCGCCGGAACGTCGTTCGTTTTCGGATATATCGGCGGGGGCGCGCTGCCCTTCGACGAGAAGATGCCGGGCGGCGCCTTCATCTTCGCCTTTCAGGCGTTGCCGCTGGTCCTGCTGGTGAGCGCGTTGTCCGCGGTCCTCTATCACTGGCGCGTGCTGCCGGCGGTCGTCGGCGCCTTCGCCTGGGCGCTGTCCCGCCTCTTGAGGATCGGCGGCGCCGCGAGCTTTTCGACCGCCGCCAACATATTCGTCGGCATGGTCGAGTCGCCGCTCCTGATCCGGCCCTATCTGAACGCGCTCAGCCGAAGCGAATTGTTCGTGGTCATGGCCGCCGGGATGGCGACGATCGCCGGAACGGTGATGGTGCTTTACGCCACCGCGCTGACCGGCGTCGTGGAGAACCCGATCGGCCACCTTCTGACCGCGTCGCTTCTGAGCGCGCCGGCCGCGGTTCTCATCGCCCGCGTGATGGTGCCGGAAGAAACCGAAACCGTCGGCGGCCCGGTGACGCCCGAACGGCTCTACGACTCGACCGTGGATGCGATAACCCGGGGCACGCTCGACGGGCTGAAGCTGCTGCTGAACATCGTCGCCATGCTGATCGTCATCGTCGCGCTGGTGCATCTGGTGAATCTGGGGCTGGGGCTGCTGCCGGACCTCGCCGGCGCGCCGATCACTCTCGAGCGGCTGCTGGGCTACGTCATGGCGCCCGTTGCGTGGCTGATGGGCATTCCGTGGAGCGAAGCGGTCGCCGCCGGCTCCCTGCTCGGCATCAAGGTCGTTCTCAACGAGTTCATCGCCTATTTCACGCTCGCGGGGCTTCCCGACGGCGCCCTCGGCGAGCGGAGCCGGCTGATCATGACCTATGCGCTTTGCGGCTTCGCCAATTTCGCGAGCCTCGGCATCCTGATCGCCGGGATCGGCGCCATGGTGCCGGAACGCCGGGCCGAGATCGTCGGTCTCGGCCTGCGGTCGATCTACGCGGGCACCCTCGCCGCCTGTATGACAGGAACCGTCGTCGGGCTTCTATCGGGGCTTGCATAGATTGCTTGACGGGTGGTCGGCCGGCGCCCGGGTCGAAAACCTGAACCGGACAGCAGCGAACTTGTTCCGGCATCCACGTCCCTCCGCCGGCATCCCCCTCACCCCGGCCCTCTCCCCGCTGGGGAGAGGGAGAGCTGCGGCGCCGGCCCTTCCTTACCTTCTCCCCTCCCGCTTGCGGGAGGGGCCGGGGGAGGGTGGACCGGCCGCCCTGACCCGACAGGATCGGAAAATGCTCAAATTTTGTAGGCCCCCTTCTATCGGTCTGACAGGTAACGCGCCTCCAGGTGGCGCTTGAACGGGTCCGTGCCGAGCGGCATGCCGGTCGCCTCCCGAAGCAGATCGTCGGTCGATGCCGGCATCGATCCCTTTCGGTGGACGGCCTCCCGTAGCCAGCCGAGCAGGGGCGTGAAGTCTCCCCGCGAGAGTGCGTCGGGTATTTCGGGACGGGCGGTCACGGCGGTCCCGAAGAGCTGTGCCGCCGCGAGCGCGCCCAGCGCGTAGGTCGGGAAATAGCCGAAGGTGCCGCTGTACCAGTGGATGTCCTGCAGACAGCCGCTCGCATCGTCGGGAGGCCGGATTCCCAGGAGGTTCTCCAGCCCGTCCGCCCACGCTTCCGGAAGATCGTCGAGCGACAATCCTCCGCCGATCAGCTCCCGTTCCAGCCGATAGCGCAGGATCACGTGCGCCGGGTACGTCACCTCGTCGGCGTCGACCCGGATCAGGCTGCGCACGACCCGGCGGTAGAGGCGGCGCAGGTTTTCGGCGGACCAGGCGGGCCCGGCCCCGTCGAACGCATCCCGCGCCAGGGGCGTGAGAAAACCGATGAATTCCGCCGAACGGCATGCCTGCATCTCGATGATCAGCGACTGGCTCTCGTGCATCGCCATGCCGCGGGCCGACCCGACGGGCTGGCGGCGCCATTCCGGCGGCAGGCCCGCGTTGTAGAGCGCATGCCCGGTCTCGTGCAGCACCGCCATGACGCTCTGCGCGAAGTCCGCCGTGTCGTAACGGGTGGTCACGCGGATATCTCCCGGCACGCCGCTGCAAAACGGGTGCAGGCTGACGTCGAGGCGGCCGGCCTCGAAATCGAAGCCGAGCTGGACCATCAGCCGCTCGCCCAGGGAACGCTGCGCCTCGACGCCGAACGGGCCCTCCAAAGCCAAGGGTTGCGGTTCCCCCGCCTGCTTTTCGAGAACCCGTTCGAGGAATCCCGGGAGGAAAGCGGCGAGGTCGTCGAACAGCGAATCGATCCGGTCGGTCCTCGCGCCGGGCTCGTAGACATCCATCAGCGCGTCATAGAGCGGACACCCGAGCGCCTCGGCCCTGGCTTCGCCGGCGCGCCGGACGAGTTCGAGCACGGTTCGGAGATAGGGCTTGACGGCCTCGTAGCCGTCCGCCTCCCGGGCGCCGCGCCAGGCCATCTCGCACGCGCTGTCGGCCCGCGCCATCGCGGCGATCAGATCCGCATCCAGGGCGGAGGCGTGGGTCCAGCGGCGGCGCATCTCGCGCAGATTGGCGCTGCGCCAGGGGTCCTCCGCCACCTCCTTTTCCGCCGCATCGAGCAGATCGGGAATGGCCGGATCGGTGGTTTTCTCGTGCACGACCCGCCTCAGCGAGGCGAGCTGTTCGGCGCGCCCCGGAGCCCCCTTGCGCGGCATGTTGACCGACCGGTCCCAGGTCAGCACGCGCGACGCCTCGCCCAGCGCGCCGATCTGGTCGAACCGGGCCTCCAGGGCCTCGTAGCCGGTCTTACCTTCGTTCACCCGCTGCGTCCTCCCGGCGCCAATGAAAGACGAAGTAAATAACCACCAGGACGAGCGCCAGCCCGTACCAGGTCAGCGCGTATCCGAGATGCCGGTTGGAGATTTCCACGGCTGGGTCGCGGCCGACGGGCAAACCTCCGGGGTTGGGCTTCGCATCCGCGACCAGAACGGTGTCGCGTACCCTTTCGAGCCCGGCGACGGCCGCCATCGCCTCGGGGTCCGCATGGTACCAGACATTCCCGGCCGGTTCGTTGTCGGGCACCCACGGGCTGGTCTTGCCCGGCTTTCGCAAGATTCCGGTCACCGCCGTTTCCGCCGCGATCTGGCCTTTCCGCCGGGTATCGGGATCGGCGCGGTCGAGCGGAACCCAACCCCGGTTCACCAGGACGATGCCGGCCGGACCGAGCCGAAGCGGCGTGACCACGTCGAAGCCGGCTCGTCCGCCGCGTACGCGGTTGGCGATCAGGAATTCCCTGGAATGGATAAACCGGCCCGTCGCGCGGGCGCGGCGAAACGCGAGATCCCCGTCCGCGGTTTCTTCGCCCAAAGACACCGGCGGCAGGGCCAGCCGAGCCTCGCGATACGCGATCACGCCTTCCTTCCACTCCAGACGATGGACCTGCCAGGTGCCGAGACCGACAAGGACGACGAGCACTCCCGCCGCCGCGACGGTCGCCCGGAGCGTCGGGCGAAAGCGGCGACGTCGCTCAGCACCCATCGTCGTATTCATGCCGCAGGTTCTTGTAGTGGAGCGCGATCAGCAACCCCTTGGCCGGGCGCAGCATCAACACCGCGAGAACCACTATCGCGGGCGGCCAGACCGCCATATGGACCCAGATGGCTGGCTCGGCGAGCACCTCCAGCGAGAAGGCCAGCGCGACGACCAGCGCGCCCAGGATCAGGATCACGAACACCGCCGGCCCGTCGCCGGTGTCGTGCGGTCCGAAATCGAGACCGCAAACGCTGCATTTCCCGGCGACCTTGAGCAGGCCGTCGTAGAGCGGCCCCACGCCGCAGCGCGGGCAGCGGCAGGCGAGGCCGGTGGCGAATGGCGACCGCGGCGGCTGGACGCCGGGCCGCCTCATTGCCCGCTGGAACACGTCTGTCTTAGAGCAATTTCCGACCGGACGCGGTCGCACCCGGTTGCGGCGCCCCCCTGTACCTCTCACAACGCTTTGGCCGTTTGGGGTGCAGGCGTTGCTTGGCGATTTCCGTGACCTTGATTGCGGCGGTGCCGGCTGGCCACTGGCTTTGCCGGAGCGCGTAGCGCGGAGGCGAAGCCAGTGGCCGGGTGTCGTCGATCGAAGCGCCCTGCCATTGTGGGGTTCCGTCCATTGCGGACGGGACGGGCCAAGGGATCGGGAGCGACCGATTGCCCCCTGCGCCTTGAGCGCCTGGTGAGGACCTGTGCCCCGGTCCCTGGCCACGATGGACGCCCGGTGGGGAGTTTGCGCCTGGAGCGCCGGTACAGGGATTGGCGGGCATCGTGGCGGTCCGTTGGCACAACGGCGCGAGGGGAATGCGATGGACATGTTTGAGTATTTTGCGGGCATCGACTGGGGCTCGGAGAGCCACCGGGTCTGCATCGTCGACGGCGTCGGCACGGTGCTGGGGGAGCGCGCCTTCGGTCACGGCGGGGCCGGGCTGGCCGAGATGGCGGGCTGGGTGCTTGCCACGGCGGGCGTCGAAGCGCACGTCATCGGGGTCGCCATCGAGGTGCCGCACGGGCCGGTGGTCGAGACGATGATGGAGCGCGGCTTCGCGGTGCACGCGGTCAACCCGAAGCAGCTCGACCGGTTCCGCGACCGCTTCTCGCCGGCCGGCGCCAAGGACGACCGGCGCGACGCCCGCGTGCTCGGCGATGCCCTGCGGACCGACCGCCATGCGTTCCGGCGTCTCGATGCGGCGGCGCCGGAGATCGTCGAGCTGCGCGCCTGGTCGCGCATCGCCGGCGACCTGACCCGCGAGCGGACCCGGCTGGCGAACCGGGCCCGCCAGCAGCTCTGGCGCTACTACCCGCAGCTCCTCGAGCTCGAGAGCGATCTCGCCAAGGCCTGGGTCCGCGAACTCTGGTCTCTTGCGCCGACGCCCGCGAAGGCGCGGCGGGTCCGTTCCGCCACCGTCGCCAAGCTGCTGAAGCACCATCGGGTGCGCCGGATCGATGCCGAAACCGCGCTCCGCATCCTGCGCGAGCCGGCGGTCTCCGTCGCGCCCGGCACCGCCGAGGCCGCAATCGCCCAGCTCGACGTCGTGTTCGCCCAGCTCGCCGTCGCCGCGCAGCAGCTCGCCAGGGCCCGTCGCGAGATCGACCGCCTGACCGCGGCGCTGGCCCGATCGGCGGCCGCCCCGGAGGACGCGCCGGGAGGGCAAGCGCAGCGTGACGTGGACATCCTGAGATCGCTTCCCGGCGTCGGCAGGATCGTCCTCGCCACGCTGCTCGCAGAAGCACACGATGCCCTGCGCCGGCGAGACTATCAGGCCCTGCGCTGCCTGTCCGGTGTCGCTCCCGTGACCAAGCGGTCCGGCAAGTCGCTGATCGTGATCCGGCGTCTCGCGTCGCACAACCGGCTCCAGAACGCGGTCTATCACTGGGCCAGGATCGCGATACAGCGCGACCCCCTCAGCAAGGCGAAATACACCGCCCTCAGAGCCCGCGGCCACGGCCACGCGCGTGCGCTGCGCGGCGTCGCCGACCGCCTGCTCGGCGTCGCCTGCGCGATGCTCGAAAGCCAGACCTTGTTCGATCCCGCCCGCGCGAGACAGGCCGATGCGGCGTGACGCAGGATCGACACCCGATGCGCAGCACGCGTACTCACGCGTGCAACAGCCCTCTTTACAAATGGTGGGGAGTCCTCACCCCGGCCCTCTCCCCGCTGGGGAGAGGGAGAGCTGCGGCACCGACCCTTCCTTACCTTCTCCCCTCCCGCTTGCGGGAGGGGCCGGGGGAGGGTGGACCGGCCGTCCCGACCCGACAGGGTCGGAAAATGCTCTAGTTGGAACCGCTTCATCCGTTCTCTCCCGTCATGGTCGGCCTGCGCCGACCATGACGATGAGGAGACAGGGGTAACGCTTCTATTGGAACGGACAGGCTCTAGTGCGCCCCGGCGTTCGGGCCGGCGCCCCACAGGTAGATGCAGCAGAACAGGAACAGCCAGACCACGTCGACGAAGTGCCAGTACCACGCCGCCGCCTCGAAGCCGAAATGATGGTCCGGCTTGAAGTGGTCCTTGTAGGCGCGGAAGAAGCAGACGATCAGGAAGATCGTGCCCACCAGCACGTGGAAGCCGTGGAAGCCGGTCGCCATGAAGAACGTGCTGGGATAGATGCCGTCCGAGAAGTTGAAGGCCGCGTGGCTGTACTCATAGGCCTGCACGCAGGTGAACAGGATGCCGAGCCCGATGGTGAGCCCGAGTCCCTGCAGGACATGCTGGCGGTTGCCTTCCTTGAGGGCGTGGTGCGCCCAGGTCACGGTGACGCCCGACATGAGCAGGATCAGCGTGTTGAGGAACGGCAGGTCCCACGGATCGAAGGTGACGATGTCGGGCGGCGGCCACGTGCTCTCGATCGCTTCCGGCGGGAACAGGCCGGCGTTGAAATAGGCCCAGAACCAGGCGACGAAGAACATCACCTCGGAGGCGATGAACAGGACCATGCCGTAGCGCATGCCAAGCTGGACGATCGGCGTGTGATGGCCTTCGAAGGTGGCTTCGCGGATCACGTCGCGCCACCACCCGACCATGGTGACGGCGATCAGGACGCCGCCGAGCGCCATCAGCCACCACGAGTCCTCGTGCATGTACCAGACGGCGCCGATGAACGCCAAGCCGGCCCCGGTCGCGCCGACCGCCGGCCAGATGCTCGGATCGACGAGATGGTAGGGATGCTTGTGGCCGTGATGGGTGTATTCGGCTGCCGAATCGGCTGGCGCCATGGCTTAGCCCTTTCTCAATTGGCGGCGATCCGCGCGCGGTCCCGGGTTTCCGGCTTCCCGGGCGCGGCGAAGAAGGTATAGGAGAGCGTGATCGTCGTCACGTCGTCCAGATTGCGGTCCTTCGCCATGTCCGGATCGACGTAGAACGACACCGGCATGTCGACGCTGTCGCCCGCGGCAAGGGTCTGTTCGGTGAAGCAGAAGCAGTCGAGCTTGGAGAAATAGGGGCCTGCCTTGGCCGGGGTGACGTTGAACGTCGCGGTGCCGGTCACCGGACGGTCGCCAAGGTTCTTCGCGCGGTAGAAGGCGAGCCGTTCCTCGCCGAGTCTTACCCGGACGCGCCGCTCCACCGGCTGGAACCGCCACGGCAGGGCCGAGTTCACGTCCGCGTTGAAACGGATCGTCACCGACCGGTCATGCAGTTCCCCGGGCGCGGCGGCGGCTACCTGCGTGGTGCCGCCGAACCCGGTGACCTGGCAGAACCACTGGTAGAGCGGCACCGATGCGTAGGCGAGCCCGCCCATGCCCGCGACGATCCCGAGCAGCGCGACGGCCGTCAGCGCGTTCCGCCGGGGGGAAGCGCGCGCCATCTTACCCCCCTCCCATGCGGACCAGCGACATCACGAAGAACAGCCCCACAAGCCCGAGCAGCACCGAGAGCAACGCGATGTTGCGGGTCCGGCGGCGCTTGTGGAGTTCGCTCAGCGGCATCGCCATCGCCTATGCCGCGCCGGGGACGAGGCGTTCGACGATCATCGTCGCGAACAGGACAAAGAGATAGAGGATCGAGAAGCCGAAGAGGCGCGGCGCGCCCTCGACCCCCTCCGCCCGCCACAGACGCCTGGCGAGGACCAGGAACGCCGCGCTCATCGCCGTCGCGACCGCGGCGTAAACCATGCCGGTCACGCCGAGAACGGTCGGGACCAGCGAGACCGGCACGAGCAGGAAGGAATAGAGCAGGATCTGGCGCTTGGTCTCGTCCATTCCGGCGACCACCGGCAACATCGGAATCCCGGCCGCTTCGTAGTCGCCGCTCTTGTAGAGCGAGAGCGCCCAGAAATGGGGCGGGGTCCACATGAAGATCAGGGCGAACAGAGCGATTCCGCCCAGCCCGATATCGCCGGTCACCGCCGCCCAGCCGATCATCGGCGGGAAAGCGCCTGCGGCGCCGCCGATCACGATGTTCTGCGGCGTCCGGCGCTTGAGCCAGATGGTGTAGACGAAGACGTAGAAGCCGATGGTGAGCGCCAGCAGCGCCGCCGCGGTCCAGTTGACGGCGAGCGCCATCACGCTGACCGACCCGACCGCCAGCACCGAGCCGAAGCCGAGCGCGTCGCCGGGCGTCATGCGCCCGGCCGGAAGCGGACGGGCGCTGGTGCGCGCCATCGCGGCGTCGATGTCGCGCTCGTACCACATGTTGATCGCCCCGGCGGCGCCCGCCCCCACGGCGATGCAGAGAACCGCGATCGCGGCGAGAACGGGGTGGAGCGTACCCGGCGCGAGGACGAGGCCGGCGATTGCGGTGAAGACGACCAGCGACATCACGCGCGGCTTCAGCAACGCGATGAAATCGCCGATCGGCGGCCCGTCCGGAAGGGCCGCGCCGGCGGTCAGCTCGATCGGTCTTTCGGCCACGCCCTTGGTCCGCCGCTAACGGATCTGCGGGAGCTCGTCGTAGCTGTGGAAGGGCGGCGGCGAGCTCACCGACCATTCGAGCGTCGTCGCCCCCTCGCCCCACGGGTTCTCGCCCACCCGCTCGCCGGCGGTGAAGGTGCGGTAGAGAATCCACAGGAACAGCAGCACCCCGAGCCCCGAAAGATAGGATCCCAGCGAGGAGACCATATTCCACCCCGCGAAGGCGTCCGGGTAGTCCGGGATCCGCCGCGGCATCCCGGCCAGGCCGAGGAAGTGCTGCGGGAAGAAGGTCACATTGACGCCGATGAACATGATCCAGAAATGGATCCGGCCCCAAGTCTCCGGATAGCGCCTGCCGCACATCTTCGGCAGCCAGTAGTAGAACCCGCCGAAGATCGCGAACACCGCCCCCATCGACAGCACGTAGTGGAAATGCGCCACCACGTAGTAGGTGTCGTGCAGCGCGTGGTCGACGCCGGCATTGGCGAGCACGACGCCGGTCACCCCGCCCAGGGTAAACAGGAAGATGAAGCCCACCGCCCACAGCATCGGCGTGTCGAAGCGGATCGAGCCGCCCCACATGGTGGCGATCCAGCTGAATATCTTGATGCCCGTCGGGACCGCGATGACCATCGTGGCCGCGGTGAAATAGGCCTTGGTGTCGACGTCCATGCCGACGGTATACATGTGGTGCGCCCAGACGATGAAGCCGACGAAGCCGATCGCCACCATCGCATAGGCCATGCCGAGATAGCCGAACACCGGCTTGCGCGAGAACGTCGCCACGATCTGGCTGACGATGCCGAAGCCCGGCAGGATCAGGATGTAGACCTCGGGGTGGCCGAAGAACCAGAACAAATGCTGGAACAGGATGGGATCGCCGCCGCCCGCCGCCTTGAAGAACGTGGTGCCGAAATTGCGGTCGGTCAGCAGCATCGTGATCGCGCCCGCGAGCACCGGAAGCGACAGCAGCAGCAGGAATGCGGTCACCAGGATCGACCACACGAAGAGCGGCATCTTGTGCAGCGTCATCCCCGGCGCGCGCATGTTGAAGATCGTGGTGATGAAATTGGCCGCGCCCAGGATCGACGACGCACCCGCCAGGTGGAGCGCGAAGATCGCCATGTCGACCGACGCTTCGGGCTGTCCGGTATCCGAGCTCAACGGCGGGTAGATCGTCCAGCCGCCGCCTACCCCGCCGAAGAACGGCGAGGCCATCAGCAGGACGAAGGAGGGAATCAGCAGCCAGAAGCTGATATTGTTCATCCGCGGGAACGCCATGTCCGGCGCGCCGATCATCAACGGCACGATCCAGTTGCCGAACCCGCCGATCATAGCCGGCATGACCATGAAGAAGATCATGATCAGCCCGTGCGCGGTGATCAGCACGTTGAACATGTGGTAGTCGCCGCCGAGGATCTGGTCGCCGGGGCTGTTCAGCTCCATGCGGAAGAGGATCGACATGGCGCCGCCGATCAGTCCGGAGACGACGGCGAACACAAGGTACATCGTCCCGATGTCCTTGTGATTGGTCGAGTAGACGAAGCGCCGCCAGCCGGTCGGATGGGCCTCGTGATGGTCGCGGGCCGCCGCGGAATCGCTCATTCCCCTGCTCCTCCGTCCAACTCACCGCGTGGACCAAGACCGGCCACCTGGGCGGCCGGCGGTCTGCCGCCGTCGTCCGCGGCGTATTCCTTCTTCGCCCAGGATATCCAGGCATTGAACTCCGGCGCCGAGACGACGTCGACGCGGATCGGCATGAAGCCGTGGTTGACGCCGCAAAGCTCGGAACACTGGCCGTAATAGACGCCCGTCTTCTCGGCCTTGAACCAGATCTCGTTGAGCCGCCCCGGCACCCCGTCCACCTTGACGCCGAACGCCGGGATCGCCCAGGCGTGCAGCACGTCGTCGGCGGTGACCTGAACGCGGACCACCTTGTTCACCGGCACCACGATGCGGTTGTCGACCTCCAGCAGGCGCGGCTGGCCTTCCTTCAGCTCGTCGTCGGCGAGAATCGTCGCGTCGAAGGTGAAATTGCCGTGATCGGGATACTCGTAGCTCCAGTACCACTGGTGGCCGATCGCCTTGACCGTCAAATCGGCCTTGGGAATCGTGTCGGAGTAGTAGAGCAGCTTGAAGGACGGGATCGCGATCAGCACCAGGATCACCACCGGGATCACGGTCCACAGCACCTCGACCGTCGTGTTGTGCGTGGTCCGCGTCGGCGTCGGGTTCCGGCTCTCGCGAAAACGCCACATCACGTAGAGCAGCAGGCCCAGCACGAACAGCGTGATCAGCGTGATCACGATCAAAAGGATGTCGTGAAGGTCGTCGATGCTTTGCATCAGCGGCGTCGCCGCCTGCTGCAGGCCCATCTGCCAGGGCGTCGGCTCGCCGGCCGAAGCGCCGGTTCCGGCAAGGATCGCGGCCAGCGCCCCGCCCGCTGCAAGAATACGTCTTACGCTGTTCGGCATTTGTACACTGTCCCTGACGTCCCCGGATGTTCGCCCTTGAGCAGCGCGACCTCTCAGGAATGAGCCCGACACGGGCTACCCTGCAAAGGCTTGGAGGTCGTTGGATTGATACACAGCAAGGGTGCCAAACACAAGATACCGATGGCCGGCCGATTCTATCCGAATCCGGCATTTGCGGCCTTATGTCGCAACGCCCGGGGAGTTCGGGGTGACAACCCGGGCCGCCGACACCATCATATAGCGGTGGACACTGCATTCTTGCGGTCCGGATTCCGCCGGGCCGGCCGGGAGAAATCATGGCGGACCTCGCGAGAACCGACGAATTGTTCTTCGACCGGACCGGACTCGACCGCGATCGGGTGGAATCGATCGTGGCCGACACGCTGGCCGATGCCGACGACGGCGAGCTGTTCCTCGAATACCGGCAATCGGAAGGGCTGGGATTCGACGATGGACGGCTGAAGACCGCTTCGTTCGACACAACGCAGGGATTCGGCCTGCGCGCGGTGGCGGACGAGGCGACCGGCTACGCGCATGCCGCGGAGCTTTCCGAGGCCGCGATCGAACGCGCGGCGGCGACGGTCAAGGCGGTCAAGGCGGGCCATAGCGGCACCGCGGCGGAGGGTCCCGCGTCGACCAACGCCGCTCTCTATGTCGAGGACAACCCGCTCAACGAGATTCCGTTCGAACGGAAGGTCGCCCTTCTCCAGGAAATCGATGCCTATGCCCGCGGGCTGGACTCCCGCGTGGTCCAGGTGACGGCCTCGATCGTGGGCGAGTGGCAGGCGATCCAGATCGTCCGCGCCGACGGCCGCCGCGCGGCGGATATCCGCCCCCTGGTCAGGCTCAACGTCTCGGTCGTCGCGGCAGAGGGAGATCGCATGGAAACCGGCGGGCACGGGGTCGGCGGACGCACCTCCTACGCCGCCTATTTCGCCGAGGACGCCTGGAAGGCCCAGGTCGACGAGGCGCTCCGTCAGGCGCTGGTCAACCTCGAATCGGTGCCCGCGCCGGCGGGCGAGATGCCGGTGGTGCTCGGCCCCGGATGGCCCGGAATCCTGCTCCACGAGGCGATCGGCCACGGCCTCGAAGGCGACTTCAACCGCAAGAAGACGTCGGCTTTCTCGGGCCTTCTCGGCGAGCGGATCGCCTCGCCGGGCGTGACCGTCGTCGACGACGGCACCATCGCGGACCGGCGCGGCTCGCTCAGCATCGACGACGAGGGGACGCCGACCCAGAACACCGTGCTGATCGAGGACGGCATCCTGGCGGGCTACATGCAGGACCGCATGAACGCGCGGCTGATGGGCGCCCGGCCGACCGGCAACGGACGGCGCGAGAGCTTCGCGCATTCGCCGATGCCGCGCATGACCAACACCTACATGCTGCCCGGCGAGCGTTCGCGGGACGAGATCGTCGCCGCGGTGCCCAAGGGGCTCTACGCCGTCAATTTCGGCGGCGGACAGGTCGACATCACCTCCGGAAAGTTCGTCTTCAGCGCGTCGGAGGCGTATCTGATCGAGAACGGCGCGATCGGCGCGCCGGTCAAGGGCGCGACGCTGATCGGCAACGGCCCGGACGCGCTCACCCGCGTCAAGATGGTGGGCGACGACATGCGCCTCGATCCCGGCGTCGGGACCTGCGGCAAGGAGGGCCAGGGCGTACCCGTCGGAGTGGGCCAGCCGACGCTCCTGATCGACAATCTGACGGTGGGCGGCACCGCGGCCTGAGCCCCCGACGACCCTCCCCCGGCCCCTCCCGCAAGCGGGAGGGGAGAAGATGAGGAAGGGTCGGCGCCGCGACTCTCCCTCTCCCCAGCGGGGAGAGGGCCGGGGTGAGGGGGATTTTACGTTAGTACGCGAATTCCGCGAACACGCGGTCGATATCGCCGGCCCACGGGCCGTGATAGCGCTCCAGCTTGTCCTCGGCGGGGCAGGAGCCGCGGCGGACGATTTCGTCGAGGATGCTGAGATACCCCGTCTCGTTGTCGCCGACCCGGTCGAGCCTGGCCCGCGCCCTGAGCCCGTCATGGGCGATCCGCAGCACGTCCCGCGCCACATCGAGCAGCGTCCCTTCCCGAAACCGCGTCTTGAGAGCCTGGATCGAGGTTTCGCGCCGCAGCCTCTCGTGCTCTTCGACCGTCCAGTCGGCGATCAGGTCGTAAGCCGCGTCGAGCGCGGCCTTGTCGTAGAGCAGCCCGACCCATAGGGCGGGAAGCGCGCACAGCCGCCGCCACGGCCCGCCGTCGGCGCCGCGCATCTCGATATAGCGCTTGAGGCGGACTTCCGGGAACAGCGTGGTCAAGTGATCGGCCCAGTCCGACATCATCGGCTTTTCGCCCGGCAGCGCTGGCAGGCGGCCGTCGAGGAAATCGCGGAAAGACTGTCCGCTCGCGTCGACATAGGCGCCGTCGCGGTAGACGAAATACATCGGTACGTCGAGCACGTAATCGACATAGCGCTCGAAGCTCATCCCGTCCTCGAAGACGAACGGCAGGATGCCGCAACGGTCCGGATCGGTGTCCTCCCAGACATGGCTGCGGTAGGAGTAGTAGCCGCTGGGCTTGCCCTCGACGAAAGGCGAGTTCGCGAACAGCGCGGTGGCGACCGGCTGGAGCGCCAGTCCGACGCGCATCTTGCGCACCATGTCGAACTCGGACTCGAAATCGAGGTTCACCTGGACGGTGCAGGTCCGGACCATCATGTCGAGCCCGAGCGAACCCTTCTTCGGCATGTAGTCGCGCATGATCTTGTAGCGGCCCTTGGGCATCCACGGGATCTCGCCGCGCGTGGCGCGGGGATGAAAGCCGAGCCCCACGAGCCCGACGCCGAGCTCTCCCGCCACCTCCTTCACCTCGGCGAGATGGGTATGCACCTCGTCGCAGGTCTGGTGGATGGTTTCCAGCGGCGCGCCCGACAATTCGAGCTGCCCGCCCGGCTCCAGCGAAATGTTGCAATCCGACTTGGCGAGCGCGATCGGGTTGCCGTTCTCCAGCACCGGCTCCCAGCCGAAACGCGTCAGGCCTTCGAGCAGCGCGCGGATACCCCACGTCCCGTCATAGGGGGCGGATTCGAGGGTCTCCAGATGGAACACGAATTTCTCGTGCTCGGTACCGATGCGCCAGTCTTCCGGGGGCTTGCAGCCGTCCTCCAGGAACTCGATCAGCTGGCGCCGGTCCTCGATGGGCGCGCCCTGGCTGGTGGGAGGTGCGGCCATGCCTGCCTCTAGCCTCGACCGGCCGTCGCGCGCGAGGGAGCGGCTTCGGGACCGCGCCAGTCGCCGATCACCGCCTGCCAGCAGACCAGGGCCGCGATCGCCGCGGTTTCCGCCCGCAGGAGCCGCGGGCCCAGATCGACCGGGTGAACGAACCGCCGTCCCCGCAGCAACGCGCGCTCTTCCTCGGTGAAGCCGCCCTCGGGTCCGATCAGCACCGCCCACGGCCCGTCTCTTCCGCCGTCACGGACCCCGGTCAGAAAATCGACGATGGGCAGGCCGTAGCCGCTCTCGTCGCAGAACATGAGGCACCGTTCGGCGGGCCAATCGTCCAGCAGCTCCGCAAGCATCACCGCCTCGCGAATCTCCGGCACGTCGCAGCGCCCGCATTGCTCCGCCGCCTCGATGGCGAGCGACCTCATGCGCTCCTGCTTGACGCGGCTCGTATTTGTGCGGGCGGTGATGACCGGCTGAAGCGCCGAAGCGCCGAGCTCGACCGCCTTGGCGACCGTCATGTCGCCGGGGCCTCGCTTCAGCGGCGCGAACGCCAGCCACAGATCGATGCTGTCCGGTTGCGGCGCGAGGAGACGTTCGATACGGAGCGCCAAACGGCGCGTTTCGGTCGTCTCGATCCTGCCCAGCCATTCGCCGTCGCGCCCGTTGAACACGGCGACCGCGTCGCCCGGCCCTAGCCGCATGACGTCCTTGAGGTAGTGCGTCCGGTCGCGATCCAGCACGACACCCCCGCCGCTTGCCAGCGTCTGGTCGAGGAATAGCCGGACTCGGGGAACCGCTGGCTGCATCGCCGATTACGCCGCCATCGTAGGAAAAGGCCGGTGCCGATATAATCGGGCGGGAACCAAAGAGCAATGTCGGGCATCGACGATACCGCCGCGAGCGATATCCCGAAGGGAGGATGGGTCGACCGGCTTCTGCCCGCCGCGGCGCGGCCCTATGCCCGGCTCGCGCGCCTCGACAGGCCGATCGGGACCTGGCTGCTGCTGTTCCCCTGCTGGTGGTCGATCGCCTTCGCCTCGCCACAGCCGCTGTCCCGCGAGAGCCTGATCCTGTTCGCGACGTTCGGGGTGGGCGCCCTGACGATGCGGGGCGCCGGCTGCACCTTCAACGACATCTGCGACCGCGACTTCGACGCCCAGGTCGCGCGGACCCGGGACCGGCCGCTGCCGAGCCGGCAGGTCACGGTGCGGGGAGCGGTGGTCTTTCTTGTCGTGCTCCTGACCGTGGGGCTCGCGATCCTGCTGACGCTCGAGCCGTTCGCGATCGCGGTGGGCGCGGCATCGCTGGTCCTCGTCTTCACCTACCCCCTCAGCAAGCGCGTCACCTACTGGCCGCAATTCGTCCTCGGCCTCGCCTTCAACTGGGGCGCCCTCCTCGGCTGGGCCGCAGTGCGGGAGGAGGTCTCGCTGGCCCCCGTCCTGCTCTATCTCGGCGGGATCTTCTGGACGCTCGGCTACGACACGATCTACGCGCACCAGGACCGCCATGACGACCCCGCGGCGGGGGTGAAGTCGACGGCGCGGCGCCTCGGCCTCGGCAGCAAGCCCTGGCTCTACGCGTTCTACCTGATCGCCGCCGCCCTGTTCGCCGCGACCGGCCACGTCGTCGGGCTGGGGTGGGTCTTCTACGCGGGCCTCGCCCTGGCCACCCTGCAATTCGTCTGGCAGGTGGCCGACGTCGACCTCGATGCGCCGAAGGACTGCCTCGCCAAGTTCCGTTCGAACCGGCTGGCGGCGTGGCTCATCCTGGGGTCCATCGTCATCGCCCAGCTTGCGCGCTGAGCGCCGCCTCGGCCTCGGCGATGTCCTCCGGCCGGTTCACGTTGAAGAACGGATCGACCGGCGCGGCCGAAAACTCCGCGTGGGCCAGCCGATAGCGCGCCGTCCAGACATCGACCTTGCGGATCTCCTCTTCCACCACGGCGGCGCGCAGCGCGTCCGCCAGCGCGATCGGCCAGAGGGCGAAGACCGGGTGCTCCCTCCCGTCGGACCGGGCCGACGCGATCTCGGCGGCGTTCTCCTCGATGGCCCGCCACAGCCGGTCCACCAGGTCCTCCGGCAGGAACGGGGCGTCGCAGGCGAAGGTCGCGACATGACTGCACTCCGGATATTGCGCATTCGCCCATTCGAGCCCGACGAGCACCCCGGCGAGCGGTCCGGGAAAGCCCTCCACCGAATCGGGCACCACCGGGAGACCGGTTTCGGCGAAACGGGTCGGATCGCCGTTGGCGTTGAGCGCGAGGATTTCCACCTGCGGCGCGGCGCGGGCGATCACCCGGTCGAGAATGCTGCGCCCGCCGAGGGTCCTCAGCGCCTTGTCGCCGCCGCCCATGCGGCGCGACAGCCCTCCGGCCAGCACGATCCCCGCGATGCGCGGCTTCACGGCCCCGCCCCGGCCGGCGCGGTCTCGACCCGGATGGGCTCGGTCCCGAGCGCCCGATCCACCAGCTCCGCATCCTCCGGCGCAAGCGCCGAGGAGTCGGAGACGATCCGGACGACATCCGCGAACGGGTCTTGCGGGATGCCCTGGATGTTCTCGCAGGCAGACAGCCCGGCCCCGGAGGCAACCCGGTTTTCCAGCCGCGCCTTCAGCGCCCCTTCCGCGAGGTCCAGGAGATCGTCGGAGAAGTCCTCGCCGCAGAGCGCGACAAAGAACCGGGTCCGCATGACCTCCGCCGCCGCCGCGCCGGACGCCGCCGCGAGGTCGTTATAGGCGGCAAGGCGGGCGCCGGCGTCGCCGGCGAAGACGGTGCGCCCGCGTTCGTCGCGCAGCGGCGTCTGGAGGGCGAGCATCGCGGTCAGATGCTGGTCGATGCGGGTCAGCACGGACCGGCTCTGACCGACATAGCTCACGGTCCGGCTCCCCGCGTAGCGCTTGATTCTGAGGTAAACGCCCGGCCCACGAAGGGGTTCCAGCCCGGCTTCGTCGCCCGGGAACAGGCCGGCGCCCACCGGGCCCCGCCAGGCGAGGATCAGCTCCAAACCGCCCTCACCCGGCGCGAGCGCCCTTGCGCTGCACCGCCGCCGGTTCCTCGCCGACCGCCTTGGGGTCCGCGTCGTAGACGATCCGGCTCTCGCCCGCCAACGCGACGAAGCGCCGTCCCCTGGCGCGGCCGATCAGCGTCAGGTTGGCCTGGCGCGCGAGGTCGACGCCCCATGCGGTGAAGCCCGAGCGCGAGACCAGGATCGGGATCCGCATCTGGACCGTCTTGATCACCATTTCGCTGGTGAGGCGGCCCGTGGTGTAGAACATCTTGCCTTCCGGGGCGATGCGGTTGAGGTGCATGTAGCCGGCGATCTTGTCGACCGCGTTGTGCCGGCCGACATCCTCCATGTAGATCAGCGGCCGGTCCCTCTCGCACAACACGCAGCCGTGGATCGCCCCCGCCTCCAGATAGAGGCTGGGAGTCGTGTTGATCGCCTTGGCGAGCGCGTAGAGCCACGACGTCCGGATCTCCGCGTCGGGATCGAGCGTGACCTCCTCGAAGGTCTCCATCACGTCGCCGAAAATGGTGCCGAGCGCGCAACCCGAGGTCCGGGTGCGCTTCTTCATCCGTTCCTCGAAATCGGTCTCGTGCGCGGTGCGGACGACGACGGTCTCGATCTCCTCGTCGTAGTCGACGCCGGTCACCTCGTCGCCGGACTTGAGCATGTTCTGGTTGATCAGGTAGCCGACGGCCATGCAGTCCACGTAGTCGCCGATCGTCATCAGGGTGACGATCTCCTGGCCGTTGAGGAACAGCGTGAGAGGCCGTTCCACCGTGACCGAGGTCTCGATGGGCTTGCCGTCCTGATCGACCCCCGGCACGCGCTCGGTGAGCCGTGCGTCGGCGGGATCCGGTTTGACCAGATAGTCCATGGTCAAGTGAATATGTCCGCACCGGGCGCGCCGGACAACCGGGTTGGGCGGAGGGGGATTATTCACTCGTCATGGGCGGGCTTGACCCATTGCCGTTCGGTTCAGGCGTTCGGGGGCTTTGCGCCGATGGGCCGGACAATGTCGGGCGGTGCATGGGTTCTCCCGCACCGCCCCATTCCTCGTCATGCCCGGACTTGTTCCACTGCTGTCCGGTTTAATTCTGGCGGGCCGGGCGAAAAGCCCGGGCACAAGCGGGTTTCCGGCGGATTGCGCGACCCGGGACAAGAATTTCGGCCCGCCGGCATCTCTCCCTCCGTCATGGCCGGACTTGTTCCGGCCATCCACGTCCCTCCGCCGCCTCGCCCGCGCCCGGCCCGCACCGCCGCAAGACGTAGATGGCCGGAACAAGTCCGGCCATGACGACATGGGGGGAAGCCGCCCAAGGACGCCGACACCGCCGGTCGAGGCTCGGATTACGGCATGCTCGCACCTGCCGTCCTTGCCCCCCGGTGTCACCCCGGACTTGTTCCCATAAGCGCTAACTTGTTTTATCTTTGTCATTTTATCTAGGGTTTCCGGGTGTCGGGATCCGGAGGCTTTGCGATGGATGAGGATTGGGCGGTTCTTCGTTCTTTTCTTCCGGCGGGCTGGGAGGAGTTGGGTCGTTCCAGCGGGGCGCTGAAGGGTCTTCGCAAGGACAAGTCGGCGGAGTCGGCGCTTCGGGTTCTGCTGTTGCATCTGGGCTGCGGGCACTCGCTGCGCGAGACGGCGGTGCGCGCGCGCAAGGCGGGTCTGGCGGATTTGTCGGACGTTGCGCTTCTGAAGCGGCTTCGCAAGTCTTCGGACTGGTTGCAGGGGTTGTGCGTGGCGCTGTTTCGCGAACGGGGTCTGGCGGTGGAGCCTGGCTTGCGGGTGCGGGCGGTCGATGCCACCACGGTGCGCGAGCCCGGGCGGACGGGTTCGCTGTGGCGGGTTCATTACAGCCTGTGCCTGTCTTCGCTGAGCTGCGACTTTTTCGAGGTGACGCCGGCGCGGGGCGCGGGCGGCGGGGAGTATCTGGCGCGGTTTCCGGTTGGCGAGGGCGATCACATTCTGGCCGACCGGGGCTATTCGACGGCGGCGGGGCTTCGCCATGTGTCGGCGGCCGGCGGACGCATTACCGTGCGGGTGAACACCGGAGGATTGTCCCTTCGAACCCTCGATGGCGCGCCTTTCGACCTGCTTGCGGCAGTGTCCCGGCTGAGGAGCGCCGGGGCTGTCGGGTCGTGGCCGGCGGCGACCGCCGGGGAGGAGAAGGTCTGCGGTCGCATCTGCGCGGTTCGCAAATCGGCGGCAGCGGCCGCGCGGGCGCGCAAGACGGCGCGCCGCGAGGCCCGGCGGCAGGGAAGCAAGGTCAAGCCCACAACGCTTGCTTTTGCGGACTATGTCATCGTCTTCACCACGTTCGGCGAAGAGGCGTTCAGCGACCGCGAGGTTCTGGAATGGTATCGCCTGCGCTGGCAGGTCGAGCTGGTCTTCAAACGCCTCAAATCCCTGGCCCAGCTGGGCCATCTGCCCAAGCATGACGACGAAAGCGCCCGCGCCTGGCTCTACGGAAAACTCCTCGTGGCGCTGCTGGCGGACAAGCTGGTCCGTCATGCCCGCGCCCTTTCCCCCTGGGGATACGACCTGGCGCCGCCACAGGACCCATAGTCCCTGGCGGGAGTTCCGGTTTGCCCTCAACCAGGTCCGAAGGGCCATCGAGCCCGCCTTCAGCCTCGCCCGCACGATCGATGAGTGGAACGACATCTCAAAAGCGCTCTCCGAGCCGCCAAGACAGAGAACCCTCCACGCGCCCTGCACTACGATCTGTCAACAAGTTAGCGCTTATGGGACTTGTTCCGGGGTCCAGACTGTCAGGCACCGCTTCGCCCGGCTTCACTGGACCCCGGAACAAGTCCGGGGTGACACCGGGGGGGGGGCGGAGCCCAGCTCGAAATTCTAAACCGGACAGCAGTGGACTTGTTCCGGGCATCCACGTCCCTCCGCCGCCTCGTCCGCTCCCGGCTCGCACCGCGATGCCGCAAGACGTGGATGCCCGGAACAAGTCCGGGCATGACGATAGAAGGAGAGATGCGGGGGACGGCGGAGCGGTTTCAACCTGGCGGGATTGGCACTAGAGTTCCGCGTTCGCAACGCGACGGGAGATCGAAACGTGCCGGAAACGGGTTCCCTCGTAACCAGCGATTGGCTCGAAGCGCATCTCGACGACCCCGGCGTCCGCGCGGTCGAAACCACCTGGTACCTGCCGACCGACGGGCGGTCGGGCCGCGCGGAGTACGAAGGCGGACATATCCGGGGCGCCGCGTACTGGGACATCGACGGCATCGCCGACCCGGACGACCCGAGGCCTCACATGGCGCCGTCACCCGCGCAATTCGCCGCCCGGATGGGCGAACTGGGTATCGGCAACACGACCCGCGTCATAGTTTACGACCGGGTGGGGATGATGACCGTCGGCCGGGCGTGGTGGATGCTGCGCTATTTCGGCCACGATTCGGTCTCGATCCTCGACGGCGGCTTCGACAAGTGGATCGCGGAAGGAAGGGCGACGGAAGACGGACCCGGCGCGGCGCGCACGGCCCCGGACGCGTTTGCCGCCCGACCCCGCGCGGACCGCATTTCCGATCTCGACACCATCATGGCAAGCCTCGATGGAGAGGCGCTTCAGATCCTCGACGCCCGCGCGCCGGGCCGCTTCGCCGGCACGGAACCGGAACCCCGGCCCGGTTGCCGCTCGGGCCATATCCCGGGCAGCCGGAACCTCCCCTACAACCGGCTGGTGAACCCGGAAACCGGGGAGATCAGGCCGCCGGAGGAAATCCGCGCGCTGTTCGCCGATGCCGGGATCGACGCGGGCAGGCCGGTCACCGCCACCTGCGGGTCGGGGGTCACGGCCTCGCTGCTCGCCTTCGGGCTCCACCTGATCGGCCAGGACGAGGTGGCGGTCTATGACGGCTCCTGGTCGGAATGGGGAATGCGCGAAGACACGCCGGTCGAGACCTGAATTACCGTCTGGCGCCTACCGGGCCGCGCTGGCAGGATGCGCGGCCTTTTTCACCAGCCCACGGCCGCGCCATGAAGGAAGACACCGTCATCACCACCGCGGGACGCGATCCCGAGGCCAATTTCGGCATCGTCAATCCGCCGGTCTATCACGCGTCCACCATCACCCACCCGACCGTGGCGGCGATGCGCGCGGCGCGCGAACGGCGGTGGGAGCCGGGCGTCTATACCTACGGGCGGCACGGCACCCCGACCCACACGGCGTTCGAGGAAGCCGTGGCGGCGGTCGAGGGGGGAGACCGGGCGGTCTGCCTGGGTTCCGGCCTGGCGGCGATCAACGCGGCCATTCTCGCCTTCGTCGAGGCCGGCGATCACATCCTGATGGCGGACAACGTCTACGGTCCCGCGCGGCGCTTCTGCGACGGCTTTCTCGGCCGTTTCGGGGTCGAGACGACCTATTTCGACCCCCTGATCGGGGGCGGCGTCGCCGAGCTGATGACCGGGCGCACGCGCATCGTCTATGTCGAGACGCCGGGCTCGCTCACCTTCGAGATGACCGACGTGCCGGCGGTCGCCGAAGCCGCGCATGCCGGGGGAGCCGTGGTCGTCATCGACAACACATGGGGCGCGGGCGTCCTCTACAAGCCGTTCGAGCACGGCGTCGACGTCTCGGTCCAGGCGGCGACGAAATACATCGTCGGCCATTCCGACGTGATGATGGGAACCGTCACCACCAGCGAGGAACTGTGGCCCCGGGTGCGCCAGTCCGCCGCCGATCTCGGCGCCAATTGCGGGCCGGACGACGTGTACCTGGCGCTCAGGGGGCTGCGCACGCTGGCCGTCAGGCTCCGCCAGCACGAGGAGAACGGATTGACCCTCGCCCGCTGGCTTCAGCAGCGCCCGGAAGTCGACCGCGTCCTGCACCCCGCCTTGCCGGAGGACCCCGGACACGCGCTCTGGAAACGCGATTTCACGGGCGCCTGCGGGCTGTTCGGGGTGGTGCTGAACCCGGCCCCGCCGAAGGCCGTGGAGGCGATGCTCGACGGCATGAAGCTGTTCTCCATGGGCGCGAGCTGGGGCGGCTTCGAGAGCCTCATCCTGCCGGCCAACCCGGCGCCGATCAGGACGGCGACGGTCTGGGACGAGGGCCCGACCGTCCGCATCCACGCGGGGCTTGAGGATACCGACGACCTGATCGCCGATCTCGAGCGCGGTTTCGAACGGCTGAACGCGGCGGGAAATGCGGGCTAGAATGGCCGGCGCCGACAAATCGGAAACCGAAACCATGGGCGTGTCGGAAGCAGGCATCGCCGCGACCCTGGACGCGATCGCCTGGAACGACGACGGGCTGGTGCCGGCGATCGCGCAGCAGCACGACAGCGGCGAAGTCCTGATGATGGCCTGGATGAACCGGGAGGCGGTCGCGGAGACGCTGACCAGCGGCCGGGTCTGCTATTTCTCGCGCTCGCGCAACGCGCTGTGGCGCAAGGGCGAGAGCTCGGGACAGGTCCAGGAACTGGTCGAGCTCCGCGTCGACTGCGACGGCGACACGCTTCTCCTCGCCGTCGAGCAGACCGGGGTCGCCTGCCATACCGGACGGCGCAGCTGCTTCTTCCGGGCCGCCCGCGGCGACGAGCTCGCGACGGTCGCGGAGGTGGAGGTCGACCCGGCGGAGCTCTACGGCCGATGACCGAAACGCACACCCCGCCCGAGCCCGAGGAGATCGTTCAGACTTCGCTGCTGACCGGATTTCTCGGGAGCGGAAAAACCACGCTGATCAATGCCTTGCTGAAACATCCCGAGATGTCGGAGACGGCCGTTCTGGTCAACGAGTTCGGCGAGATCGGGCTCGATCACCACCTGATCGAACAGATCGACGAGGACACCGTCTTGCTGAATGCGGGCTGCCTTTGCTGCACCGTCCGCGACGATCTGGCCCGGGCGCTGCGCGAGCTCTTCATCAAGCGGGTCAAGGGCGACGTGCCGGCCTTCACCCGGGTCCTGATCGAGACCACCGGGCTCGCCGATCCGGCGCCGGTCATCCACACGCTGATGACCGACCGCGTGATCGCCAACCGGTTCGCGCTCGACGGCGTGGTGACGGCGGTCGACGGGGTCAACGGGGACATCCAGCTGGGCCGCCACCGGGAATCCGTCAAGCAGGCGGCTGTGGCCGACCGGATCGTCATCACCAAGGGCGACCTCGCGGAAGACGACGAGCTCGACGGGCTCGAAGCCAGCCTGCGCGCGCTCAACCCGGGGGCGTCCATCGTCCGGGCGGAGTTCGGCGCGATCCATCCGGACGCGCTGTTCGACACCGGGCTCTACGACCCGTCGACCAAGAGCCTCGACGTGCAGCGCTGGCTGCGCGACGAGGCCTACGAGGAGGACGAGCACCACCACCATCGCCACGACGTGAACCGGCACGACGACAGCATCCGCGCCTACTGCCTGCGCTACGACGACCCGCTTCCGTGGGAGCCCTTCGTGGGATGGATCCGCACCCTGATCGCGACCCACGGGGAAAAGCTCCTGCGCATCAAGGGGATCGTCAACGTCGCCGGTCAGGACAAGCCGATCGCCATCCACGGCGTCCAGCATTTGTTCCACGACCCGGCCCAGCTCCCGGACTGGCCGGACGGCGATACGCGGAGCCGCATCGTCTTCATCACCCGGGATCTGGCGCAGGAAACCGTCGAGCGGCTTCTGGAGGACATGAGGGCCGCGGTCGACAAGGCGTAGCCGGCCCGATGCGCAAGCCGGGTTCTATGCGGGCGCTCGAAGAGCTCGGCCGCGTGCGGCTCTCGCCCTCCTTCTTCATGCGCGATTTCCTGCACAGCGAGATCGCGGCATTTTACGGGCTCGCCAACATCCCCGACGACCCGGACCTCGCCATCGCCGCCGGCACCCGGCTCTGCCAAACGTTGCTGGAGCCGCTACGCGAGACCTTCGGTGCGGTCGCGGTGCGTTCCGGCTACCGTTCGGAGGAAGTCAACGGCTTCGGCAACCGGAACGGTCTCAACTGCGCTTCCAACGAAGCGAGCCGTGCGGGGCATATCTGGGACCGGCGCGACGCGGACGGCTGCATGGGCGCGACCGCCTGCGTCGCGATCCCCTGGTTCGCCGACCGGTATGCCAAGACCGGCGACTGGCGGCCGCTGGCCTGGTTCGTCCACGACCACCTGCCCTATTCCCGCCTCTGCTTCTTCCCGAAGCTCGCCGCCTTCAACATCCAGTGGCACGAACGCCCGGCGCGGCGGATCGACAGCTACGCCAGGCCGAAGGGCTGCCTCACCCGCCCGGGCATGCCGGGCTTCGACGACGACCACGCGGAAACCTACGCCGGGTTCCCGCCGTACAAGGGTTGAGGACCGAGCGTCTCAAGCCGCGTCCCGGCGACCCGCTATCGCCTCGCGCAGACCTTCGAGAAGACCCTCCAGCTTGGCCATGCGTTCCCGCAGATCGGAATGCCCCCGTTCAAGACGATCGAGGCGCTCAGCAAGGCGCCTCTCGACTCTCGCCACGTCCGCGCGCAGCCATGCGAACAGCCCCAGAAGCAACGCCGCCAAACCCACGAAACCCGCGACCTCGTTCATATTCGTCCTCGACGCCGTCCATCCGGTATAGAGCCCGAAAGCGTAAGCCTCATGATAGGGAACTTCAATATCTTCGGCCGGGACATGCTTGCCTCCTCTTTTCCCGGTCCGAATCCCGTTCAGGAAACGCCAGAAAGCCCGACTTTCCGGATCGTGTGCCACGCATCGGACACGCTCGACACCAGTTCATCAACGTATGCCCGTCTGTGGGTGTCGTCGGTCAGAATATGAAGATTCTCCCGAGTCGGATACCTCGGATTGAAGTCGGGACGGAAGTATTCGTACCACGGATACGCATCGTTCTTGTGACCTCCCTGAAAGCGGCTCGCAAGCTTTTCGTAATCGTTCAAGTTGCTACTGCTGTCACAATAAACGCCAACGTAAATGCCCCGCCGTTCCTGCCACACCTCAAGACGGGCGTCGCGCCCGAACTCGCAGCATAAGCCGCAGCCGCCGCCTCGTTGCTTGACCATGAAGTCTCTGATTGTCGATTCGTCGATATCCGAATGCTCCTCCGATGGATCGGGCAGATCGGATATGCCCGCCAACCCGGCCTGGATCTCCTTCCATAGCTTCGCCAGTAAATCGATTCTCGCCTCCACGGCGGCATTTTCCAGATCGTGCACAAGGAGAAGGTTGCTTACCTCGTCGCTGTCCTTTTCAAGACAAAGTCTCTTCAGTTCCGTCATGTAAGCCTCGCTGGCGTCCGTTCCGGTAAGTTTCTCGATCAGCCGCAGATACTGTGCAATCGATTCCCGCAACGCGGGCTCGTCGTATGCCCGTTGCTGGCAACGCTTCAACCACGGAGGAAGGTGGCTCCTGTATGAAACACGCAGATATTTCAGTTCGCCGGCGCTTTCGACTGACGCATCGCGACCATCTGGGGTCAGGTAAAGGATACGCATAACTTGATAACCTGCGTCTTCCATCTGCTCCTTGTACCTCTGTAGTTGTCGGTCCTGATCCGCCGCCCAAATCTTGTTCTCGATGACCACAGCACGCTTGACGAATTGGTCACGAATCAGGATGTCGATATAGCCCTTCTCCCGCTCTACTGTCGTATTGTCGTGGTCGATGCCGTCAATGCCGAACACATTCAGAAAATCCTTCAGGTTTTGCCGTTTACCCTCGGGTAGTTGCCGATGGTCAAGCAGCGCGGTCAGAAATCTGGAATGGAGATTTACCTCATCGGCCGCGCTGCGCAGAACAGAGAAGACGTTGAAAGGCTCCACGCGTGCGGCTTCGTGTCGATCAAACAGCCTTCGCGCCCTTTCCAGCAGCAGGCGGTAGTTACCGTTCACTTTCGGGCCTTCGCTTTCTTTGACAGGACCGTCAAGCGGCCTTGCGCAGCCTGTCGCGGTCGTGCGGCCGGTGGAGGTCGATGTCGGGGCCGAGCGGCACGATGCCGGTCGGGTTGATGTGCTTCATGTCCGCGTAGTACCCCTGCTTGATGCCCGGGATGTCGGTCCGCTCGGCGATCCCGGGGAGCTGGTAGAGCTCGCGCAGGTAGTTCGACAGGTTCGGATAGTCGTCGATCCGCCGCTTGTTGCACTTGAAGTGGCTGTAATAGACGCAGTCGAACCGGATCAAGGTCGGGTAAAGCCGCCAGTCGGCCTCGGTCAGGCGCCCACCGCACAGATAGCGCCGTTCGTCCAGCACGTCGTCGAGCCAGTCGAGCGTGTCGAACAGCCTGCTATACGCCTCCTCATAGGTCTCCTGCGTCTTCGCGAAGCCGGTCCGGTAGACGCCGTTGTTGACGGTCTCGTAGATGCGCTCGTTGAAAGAGTCGATTTCGTCCCGCAGGTATTCCGGGTAAAGGTCGAGCGGCGTCGCGCCGAGACCGTCGAACTCGGTGTTCAGCATGCGGACGATCTCGGACGATTCGTTGGAGACGATCGTCCATTCCTGCTTGTCGAACAGGGTCGGCACGGTGACCCGGCCGGTATAGCCGGGATCGGCCGAGACATAGGCCTGGTGAAGCTCGAACACCCCGTCGACCGGCACCAGGTCGCGGCCGATGCCCTCGGTATAGGCCCAGCTTCGCATGCGCGGCAGGTCCGACAACGTGATCGAGATCGTGTCTTCCAGGCCCTTGAGGTAGCGGACGATCTGGGTCCGGTGGGCCCACGGGCAGTTGGGCGCGAGAAACAGGTGGTAGCGCCCCGCCTCGGCCGGGAAGCCCGACGATCCGTCGGCGGTGATCCACGACCGGAAGACCGACTCCGCGCGGACGAAGGCGCCCCCTTCCGGGTTGCGGTATTTCGCGTCGTCATCGATCCACTCGCCGTCGATCAGCATGCCCATGGCCGGTTTCTCCGCTTTCCTGTGCGCCGCACGGGAATGTAATCCGTTCGGACCGGAAGTCGAGCGGGCTGTCTTCCCGCCCGTCCCTTCCCCCGTCACGGTCCGGCCTGGCCCACTGCTGTCCGGGCATGACGAAAAGGGGCGGACGGAAAACCGGAAATGGCCCAAAAATGGCCTGAGAGAGGAAAATATACTTGACCCGGGACGCGAATCGACCCATATTTCGCACAGTCGGGAAGTGGGGGCGCCGGAGGAGATGCTGGCGCCCCTTTTTCGTTGCCGGTCTATCCGGTCCGTACCCAGGCGGCCCACCCTCCCCCAGCCTCTCCTGCATGGGACGGATTCAGGGGTTTTGGAGCCGGTTTTCGGGCTGAATCGGAAGGGAGAAAAAAACCCATGGAATCCGTGACTTACCGGCTTGTTTACCTTGAACAAGCATTTTCTGCTTGACTCGGGACGCGTTTCGGGGTATATTTTGCACAGTCGAGAAGTGGGGGCGCCGGAGGGTTCGGCGCCCTTTTCATTGCGGCTTGTATGGATAGCTCGACAGGCGGCCGGGTCGCCCGGCGCGGATCGGCGACCGGAGCGCCGCCCGTCACGGCCCGCGCAGCGCCCGCCCCAATTGCGTCATGCCCGGAACAAGTCCGGGCATGACGGTGGGCGAAAGCGGGGCGAGAGAGGGAACGGCACCCCTTTCCTTTCCCGGGCACGCCGCCTGCCCATGTGGAGGACACGATCGTGCATGCGACCGCCATCGTTACCGACGCCGCCGTCACCCGGAGCGGGCCGGCGGAGGAGGGGTTCCGCGACGAGCACCCGAGCGACATGGTCGACCCGCGGATCGAATATGCCGACAGGCATCTGCCGGCAGACATTCGCCGACCGAAATGTCGACCGGCGGGTCGAGTCGGCAGGGATCGACATTCCCGCCCGGCATCCGCGGGACGCGAATGTCGGCCCGGCAGCGATTTGTCTACTCGATGCCTATGTCGACGGCGAGAGAGCAGCGAAGGCCGGGGTGACAGGTTTGGGGAATGCCGGCTGACGCGGTAAAGAGATCCGCCGGTCCCGCGGCGCCCCGGACGGCGCGGACGGGCGAGCCGCCGCGTCCCCGGAAGACGCAAAAATAGTCCCATATCGGGACAATGTTTCACGTGAAACATAGGTCAACATGACTGACCTTTGTTTCACGTGAAACACTAGACGGCTCGGGTCGGCGTCCGCGGCGGGGCTGGACCCCGGAACAAATCCGGCCATGACGGCTTGGCGATGGGCCGGCGGCGCCTTGACCCGCCGCCGGGGCCGCCGCTTACTGTGACGCGCCGACACCAGGGGGACGATTATGGATTTCGAGCTTCCCGAAGAGCTCCGCATGATGAAGGAGACGCTCCGCCGGTTCATCGACAACGAGGTGATCCCGATCGAGCGCGAGGCCTATGACGGCCACCTGATGGTGCCGGAGATCCGGGAGAAGCTGGAGGCCCGCGCGCGCGAGCTCGGGATCTGGATGATCGACATCCCGGAGGAATATGGCGGGATGGGGCTCGGCCTGCTGGCCCGCGTCCTGGTCTGGGAGGAGACCGGGCGCACCATCGCCTTCCCGCGGCGCAAGCCCTGGATCTTCGGCCCCGACGTGAGCCCGATCCTGCTCCAGTTCCTGCGCGACGACCAGAAGGACAAGTATCTCTGGCCCTGCATCCGGGGCGAGAAATACGCCGCCTTCTGCCAGACCGAGCCCGACGCCGGCGGCGATCCCGCGAGCATGCGGACGACAGCGGTGCGCGAGGGCGACGAATATGTAATCGACGGGATGAAGCGCTTCGTTACCGGCGGGGACCAGGCGGATTTCGCGCAGGTGGTCTGCGTCACCGACCGCGAGAAGGGCGCGCGGGGCGGCATCTCCTGCATCCTGGTCGACATGGACACGCCGGGCGTCGAGGTCATCCGCCAGCAGGAAACGATGATGGACGACCGGCCCTGCGAGGTCGGCTTCCACGACGTGCGCGTGCCCGCCGAGAACCTGATCGGCAACGAGGGCGACGGGTTCCGCATGGCGCAGAACTGGATCACCTTCGGGCGGATGCGCCACGGCTCGCTCGGCATGGGCACCATGGAGCGCTGCCTCGAGCTCGGCGCCTCCTACGCCAAGCAGAGGGTGACGTTCGGCGAGCCGCTCGCAAACCGCCAGGCGGTGCAGTGGATGCTGGTCGACACCTACACGGAGCTGCATCAGCTGAGGCTGATGATCTATGACGCCGCCGCGCGCTACGACCGGGGCGAGGACATCCGTTACCGGTCCTATATGTGCAAGTATGTCGGCGACCGCGCCGGCTTCGAGGCGGCCGACCGCTGCCTCCAGATCCATGGCGGGATCGGGCTCACCACCGACCTGCCGATCGAGAAGCTGTGGCGCGACCTGCGGTCGTTCATGATCACCGAGGGGCCGGAAGAGATCCTCAAGATGGCGCTGGCCCGTCACGTCTTGCGCGAATACGGTTGACCGAGCCCGCGAGCGCCGGAGGAAGCACGCTCCGCGCGATGGCGATGATGCTGTTGGCGACGATCGCCTTCACCGTCATGCACGCGATGATCCGCCACACCGCGCAGGGCCTCCACCCGTTCGAGGTGGCGTTCTTCCGCAACCTGTTCGGCCTCGTCTTCCTGGCGCCAATCCTGTTCCGCTACGGGATCGCGCCGCTCAGGACCCGCAAGCTCAAGGTCCATGCGCTGCGCGGAATCCTGAACCTGATCTCGATGCTGTGCTTCTTCTACGCGGTTACCATCGCGCCCTTCGCCGACGTGACGGCGCTGACCTTCACCGCGCCGATCTTCGCCAGCGTGCTCGCGTTCTTCGTCTTGCGGGAGCGGGTCGGGATCGCCCGATGGGCCGCCATCGCCATCGGTTTTCTCGGCGCGCTGGTCATCCTGCGCCCGGGTTTCGGGGAGATCGGCCTCGGTCCGATCCTCACGGTCGTCTCCGCGCTGCTGTGGGCGGTGGCGATGCTGGTCATCAAGACCCTGACGCGGACCGAATCGAGCATCACGATCACCGCCTACATGATGATCATCCTCGCGCCGATGTCGTTTTTCGCCGCGCTGCCGGTGTGGACCTGGCCGGCGCCGGAGCAGTATCTCAACCTGTTCATTCTCGCCACGCTCGGGACGACGGGACATCTCTGTCTCAACCAGGCGCTCAAGGAAGGCGATACCAGCCTGGTGTCGCCGGTCGACTACGTGCGGCTGGTATGGGCGGCGCTGATCGGCTATTTCGCGTTCGGCGAGCTGCCCGACGCGATGACTTGGATCGGAGCCGCGATGATCTGCGGCAGCGCCGGATTCGTCGCCTGGCACGAGGGACGCCGCACGAGGAAGTCCACTAGGGAGGCCGGATGATGGAACGCTTCGCGATCGGGGACGTCGAGATCGCCAGCATCGTCGAGCGCGACGGGGCGTGGCGGAATCCGCTGGTCATGTACCCGAGCGCCGAACGCGGCCTGGTCGACGAGCACCTGCGGGGCCTGCCCGGATTCGTCTACGACGCGGCGCAGGACCTGCTGGTCATCACCTACCAGACATTCGTGCTGCGGAGCCCGCGCCACACCGTCCTGATCGATACCTGCGTCGGCCAGGACAAGCCCAACCGCGGCGCCTGGCTCGACTATCCCAAGCAGCCCTGGCTGGACGGCTTCGCGGAACTCGGCCTCAAATTCGAAGACATCGACTATGTCTTCTGCACCCACCTCCACGTCGACCACTGCGGTTGGAACACGAGGCTGGTCGACGGGCGCTGGGTGCCCACCTTCCCCAACGCCAAATACGTCTTCGGCAGGCGCGAATACGATTTCTGGGCGGCGGAGAGCGAAAAGGGCGCCGACCCGCCGGGCGACGTCTGGCGCGATTCCTGCCTGCCGGTCGTCGAGGCGGGCCAGGCGCTGCTGGTGGACGACGACCACGCGCTCGACGATTCGATCTGGCTCACGCCGACGCCGGGGCACACGCCGGGCCATGTCTGCGTCAACCTCAAGTCGAACGGACAACGGGCGGTGTTCACCGGAGACCTGATGCACCACGCCCTGCAATGCCGCGAGCCGGACTGGTATTCCTGCTTCTGCTGGGATACCGGGATGGGCAACCGCTCGCGGCGGAAGATCCTCGAAGCGGTGACCGACACCGATACCCTGGTGGTGCCCTGCCACTTCCCCGGCACGACGGCCGGCCGGGTGGTTTCGGACGGAGACCGTTTCGATTACCGTTTCCGGGAAGCGTAAGACGCCATACCGACAAACCGAAGGGAGACCGGCGATGAAGAAGGCGATCGTGACGGCCGCCGCCGCGGTTCTCGCCGCGACGGCGGCGAACGCGAAGACCTACGACATGAAATGCGGCTTCGTGACGGTGAACGACTCGCAGCACCGCTCGGCCGAAATCTTCAAGGACAAGATCGCGAAGAAGACGGGGGGCGAGGTCGACGTGCGCATCTTCCCGCTCGCCCAGCTCGGCACCATCCCGCGCCAGGTGGAGGGGATCCAGCTCGGCACCCAGGAATGCTTCATCTCGCCGCCGGGCTTCTTCGTCGGCCTCAACCAGGCGTTCCAGGCGCCCGACGCCCCCGCCCTGTTCGAATCCCAGATGCACCAGCACCGCTCGCTCAACCACCCGACCGTGCGCGACAAGTTCCTGGCGCTGGCATCCCATGCCGGGATCGTCGGCAACTACACCTGGTCGGCGGGCGCGACCGCGGTGGCCTCACGGCGGCCGATAAAGACGCTCGGCGACTTCAACGGGCGGAAGATCCGGGTGTTGGCGACCAAGATGGAGATCGCGACCCTCAAGACGGTGGGCGCGGCGGGTATCCCGATGCCCTATTCCGAGGTCCTGCCGGCGCTCCAGCGCAAGGGGATCGACGGGGTCAGGAGCGGCATCATCGTGATGGGCCCGTCCAAGTTCTACACGGTCGCCAAATACATCTACAACGAGAAGTCGGCCTTCATCCCGAGCGGCATGTGGCTGAACCGGAAATGGCTCGACAGCCTGCCCAAGGCGCACCGCGCGGCGATCTTCGAGATCGGCAGGGAGATGGGCGACATCACCGTCAAGATCGCCATCGAGATCACCGCCAAGTGGGAGAAGCTCTGGGGCGAGAAGGGTGGCACCGTGACCGCGCCGACCGAAGCCGACAGGGCCGAGCTGTTCCGCCGCGTGCGCCCGCTGGGCGACGAATTCCTCGGCAAGAACCCGAAGATCGCGCCGATGTACAAGCTCATCAAGGCGGCGGCAGCGGCGACGGCGGGGAAGTAGGGGGTGATGTCTGCCGCCGGGCTCCGACGGGTTCCGCGGCGCCGTCTGACGAGCGACGCGGGGTCGCTCAGAGAAACTTGATCGCCGCGAAGAGGACGCCGGCAAGTGCCAGAGCGTAACCCATCAACCGGCGTTCCAGGTTCGCCATCTCCGCCCGCAGATCGGCTCTGGTCACAAGATCGCCTTGGCTGCCACGAATTGCGCTCGCTATGACTTCCGCTTGCGCGCGCTCCATGCCGGCGGCTTCAAGATCCCGGACGGCGGCAGCTGTGTCGAATGCCTGTGCCATCTATTCCCTTTGTTCGGGGTTGACCATGGCGATCCTGCAACAGGCAGCAATGACGCGCAAGCGGCTCAGTTGCGGACGCGGTGCTGATACGGCGGTTCCCCCGACTTCCATCTTGTTCGTGATCCATCGAAGAGATTGGCGCGCCCGGGAGGACTCGAACCTCCGACCTGCGGATTAGAAGTCCGCTGCTCTATCCGGCTGAGCTACGGGCGCGCGGATTGGCGGTGAGCCGGGCCTTCTCTTACAACAGGGGCGCGTATTTGGCACCCCTGTTCCGGGAGCCCCTCCATGCCCGACCTCTCCCCGTTCTCGCCGGACTATTGGTCGGCGCGCGAGAAATTCCGCGACTCGGCGCGGGCGATCGGCGCGACGCTGGAGGAATACGCTAACCCAGCAACGCCGCCATCGGGCCATGACGGGCCGCTGACGACCGATGTCGCCGTGCTCGGTCCACCCGACGCCGCACGCGTACTGCTGGTCAACGCCGGCACCCACGGCGTCGAGGCTTTCGCCGGCTCGGCGATCGAGATCGGGTTTCTCGCCGGCCGGCCCGCGCTGCCGGACGACGTGCGAGTCGTCATTGTCCACGCCATCAACCCGCACGGATTCGCGTGGCTGCGCCGCGTCACCGAGGACAATGTCGACCTCAACCGCAATTTTGTCGACCACGGCGGGCAGCATCCGACCAACGATGCCTATGACGCGCTGCACCCGGCATTATGTCCCGAACGGTGGGACGCCGCCTCGCTCTCCGAAATGGAGCGCGCGATCGAGGAATATGTCGACAAGCACGGCGCCTTCGCGCTGCAGGCCGTCGTCACGCGCGGCCAGTACGACCATCCGGACGGCATTTTCTATGGCGGTAGAAAGGCGACGTGGTCGAATTCGACATTTCGCGAAATTGTCGACAGGCATTTGGCGGGAGCGCGCCGTATCGCCTTCATCGACCTGCATACCGGGCTCGGTGCCTATGGCGCGGCGGAGATGATCGGCGGCGCGGGCCCGTCGACGCCCAAGGGACGCCGGATGCGGGACTGGTACGGCGACATCGTCACCTCGCCGTCCGCCGGCAACTCCTCCTCCGCGCCGCTGGTCGGGGTCATCGCGCGTTCGGTGCGAGAGGCCGCCAAGGGCGCCGAGGTGACCAGCGCGACGCTCGAATTCGGCACCTACCCGGTGCGCGAGGTGCTGCACGCGCTCCTGGCCGACAACTGGCTCCACGCCCATGGCGACGTCGAAAGCCCGCTCGGCCGCGAGATCAAGGCGGATATCCGCAAGCGGCTGTTCCCGGACGAGGACGATTGGAAGGAACGGGTCCTGGTCCAGGGCGTGGAAATCCTGAACCGGACGCTCAAGGGGCTCGGCGAAACATGACCGGCGGCGGACCCGTCAATGGGTCCAGTTGCCCTCCCGGCCGAAGCGGAAATTGTCGGCGTAGCTCTTCGCCCGGATACGGCGTTCCCGCGCGGGCTCGACCTCGTAGGTCAGCCCGTTGCGCCGGGCATAGGCGACGGCATCCTCCTCGCTGTCGAATTCGAGCCGCACCTGGCGCCGGGTATCGCCGCGGCCCGCCCAGCCCATGAGCGAATCCCTCTGCTGCGCCAGCGCGGTCGAGAACTCCAGCACCCATCTGGTCGAGCGCGCGCGGCCGGACTGGGTGGCGGTCTTGGCCGGACGGTAGATCTTCACGTCGCTCATCTTCTGCCCCGCGGTTCTGGTCGGGGCGGCAGGATTCGAACCTGCGACCCCCTGCTCCCAAAGCAGGTGCGCTACCAGACTGCGCCACGCCCCGCCGCGCGAGAGCTATGTAGGTCGATTGCGGGGCGAGCGCAATGCTCAGGCGAACGCGGCACGGATATGGGCCGCCGATTCCTTGGCCGCGTCCACCGCGAGGTCGATCCCGCCCAGCATGAACATGAAGCCGTGGATGGTGCTGTCGAGCACCCGGTAGGTCGCCGGCACCCCGGCGGCGGCGAGCGCGTCGACGGGGGCTTATACGGATAACTTGACGGGCGAGAGGCTCGCGCCACTTCTTCCGTCATGCCCGGACTTGTTCCGGGCATCCATGTCCCTCCGCCGCCTCGTCCTCTCCCCGCTCGCACCGCGATGCCGCAAGACGTGGATGCCCGGAACAAGTCCGGGCATGACGGGTGGGGGCCGGCGCTGCGCGGGCCATGACGGGTGGCGCCCCGCTCGCCGATTCGCGACCGAAGGCCGGTAGAGCCGGGCGGCGATCTCCTGCCCCTCTAATGTCAGATTTTCCACCGCGCCGATCGGAGGCTTGGGGTGGAGGTCCCACTTGCGTACGAAGTGCTCGATATGACGCCGGGCATCGGCCGGGGACATGTCGGCAACCTGCGCGACACCCGGCCCGTCGAGATCGGCCAACACGAGCGCGGTCTGCGGATCGAGCGCGCGTCGGCTCGCCATAGTCTATCCGCCGCGCGCCTGGTAGAGCGGTTTCGAGCCGGCGAAGTTCAGCCTCGGTCCTACACGGTCGAGACGATGCAGCGCGTCCACGCGTTCCAGCGAGGCCCATGAGCGCTCCCGCGCGCCGTGATAGTCGGCATTGGCATCGGCCATCCATTCGGTCTCTTCGCCGCTGATCTCGCGCAGGATCTTCGCCGGGACGCCGGCGACGATGGTCCTCTCCGGCACCTGGAAATCCGAGCGCACGAAAGCGAGCGCCGCCACGATCGACTGGCTGCCGATGACCGCGCCGTCCATCACCACCGCGTTCATGCCGACCAGCGCGCGGTCGCCGACCGAACATCCATGCAGGACGGCGCCATGGCCGACGGAGACATCGTCGCCCACCACCGTCTCGCCGCCCGCGTAGCAATGGATGGTGCAGTTGTCCTGGACGTTGGAGCGTTCCCCGATACGGATCTGGCCGAAATCGCCGCGGAGGCTCGCCGACGGCGCGATATAGCAGCCCGGCCCCACGATCACGTCGCCGATCAGGATGGCGGCCTCATGGACATAGGCGGTGGGGTGGACGACCGGGGTCACCCCGTCGATAGAATAGACCTTGGGCATTCAGACGTGGAAGGATTCGCCGCAGCCGCAGCGTCCCTTCTCGTTGGGATTGTTGAACACGAAGCCGGATTGCAGCTTGTCCTCGACGTAATCCATCTCGGTGCCGACCAGGAACATCAGCGCCCGGCCGTCGATCAGAACGGTCACGCCCTTGTCCTCGACCACCTCGTCGAGCGGGTTCCTCTCGGCGGCGAACTCCATCTGGTAGGCCATGCCGGAGCAGCCGCCGGTGCGGATGCCGATGCGGAGCCCGACGGCGGGTTCGTCGCGCCTTCCCATCAGATGCCGCACGCGATCGGCGGCGGCGTCGGTCAGGGTCATCGCCTGCTTGTTCATCGTGTCGCTCCCGCCGCAAATCTATCCGGTTCGGCCATCACATGAACCCCAGCTCGAGCTTCGCCGCCTCGCTCATCATCTCCGGGGTCCAGGGTGGATCCCAGGTGAGCTCGACATGCACGTCGTTGACATCGTCGACCCCGCGCACCCGCGATTCGACCTCGATAGGCAAGGACTCGGCAACCGGACACATCGGCGAGGTCAGGGTCATCAGGATATCGACATCGCGCGCTTCGGAAACGCTGACGTCGTAAATCAGGCCGAGCTCGTAGATGTTGACCGGAATTTCCGGGTCGTAAACGCTGCTGACCGCCTCGACCACCGCTTGGTGGAGCGTTTCGGTACCGCCCTCGGAACCGGCCAGGGCGGGCTCGATGCCGGTCGTGTCGTCATCCATGGCCGCGTACTCCGCGATCACTCGGTTGTCACGTCGTCGGCAACGCCGTCGAGCGCCGCCGTCATGGTATGCCAGGGCAAGGTCGCGCACTTGATCCGCATGGGGAATTCGCGCACGCCGATCAGGGTCGCGAGCTTGTCGAGGGCTTCGAGCTCGTCGTCGGAGATGTCCCCCTTGCGGGTGACGATCTCGTGGAAGCGCTCGAAGGTCGCCCTGGCCTCCTCGATCTCCGAACCCTTGATCAATTCTGTCATCATCGAGGCGGAAGCCACTGAAATCGCGCAGCCTTTCGCCTCGAAGCGAACGTCGTCGATCTTGCCGTTGCCGATCTGCATGTAGACCCGTACCTTGTCGCCGCAGAGCGGGTTGTTGCCGTTCGCCTCATGGCTGTGCGGCTCCAGACACCCGGAATTCCGGGGGTTCCGCGAATGGTCGAGGATGACGTCCTGGTAGAGGCTGCGGAGGTCGATCATCGGCCGAAGATCTCCTGCACGCGGCCGAGCGCGTCGACCAGCGCATCGACTTCCCGCCTTGTGTTGTAGAGCCCGAACGAGGCCCGCACGGTGGCCGCGACGTCGAACCGGTCCATCACCGGCTGGGCGCAGTGGTGCCCCGTCCGGACGGCGACGCCCTCGCGGTCGAGGATGGTGCCGACATCGTGCGGGTGGACGTCCTCCAGGTTGAAGGAGACGATCGCCGCTTTCTCCGGCGCGGTGCCGATCAGCCGGACCGAGTTGAGCGCGCCCAGCCGGGCGGTGGCGTATTGAAGAATGTCGCTCTCATGCGCGCCGATTCGGTCGAGTCCGATCCCGCTCACATAGTCGATCGCCGCGCCGAGCCCGATCGCGCCGGCGATATGCGGCGTGCCCGCCTCGAACTTGAATGGCAGGCCGGCATATGTGGTCTTCTCGAATGTCACCGACTCGATCATCTCGCCGCCGCCCTGGTATGGCGGCATGGCCTTCAGAAGCGCCTCCTTGCCGTAGAGGATGCCGATTCCGCTGGGCCCGTAGAGCTTGTGGCCGGAAAAGACGTAGAAATCGACGTCGAGCGCGCGCACGTCGACCGCCATGTGGGGCACCGCCTGGCAGCCGTCGAGAAGGACGAGCGCACCGTGCCGATGGGCGATCCGGATCACCTCGTCCACCGGGACCACGGTGCCGAGCGCGTTCGACACATGGGTGATCGCGACCATCCTGGTTCGCGATCCGATCAGCGATTCGAGCGCGTCCATGTCGAGCACGCCGTCATCGTCGATCGGCGCGACCCGGATGACCGCGCCGGTCTGCTCCGCCACGATCTGCCAGGGAACGATGTTGGAATGGTGCTCCATGACGGTGAGCACGATCTCGTCGCCGGGCTGGAGATTCGCGCGCCCCCAGCTCGAGGCGACGAGGTTGATGCCTTCGGTCGCGCCGCGCACGAAGATCGCCTCGTGCGCGTGCTCGGCGTTGACGAAGGCCCGCGCCTTCTCCCGCGCGCCTTCCATCGCGTCCGTCGCCTTCTGGCTCATGTAGTGCACGCCGCGATGGACGTTGGCGTACTCGGTCTCGTAGACCCGGGACAGGCTGTCGATCACCGCTCTCGGCTTCTGGGCGCTGGCGCCGTTGTCGAGATAGACCAGCGGTCTGTCATAGACGCTCTCGCCGAGGATCGGAAAATCCCGGCGGATCGCGTCTACGTCGTAGGCACCGTTTGCCGCACTCATCTCAACCGTCCCCGTTCACGCCGCGGCGCAGCCAAACCTCGACCGCTTCCTCCACCGCGGGGCGCACCGCCTCGACCGGCAACAGCGTCAACAGATCGGCCACGAAGGCCCGCGTCAGGAGGGCGCGCGCCTCGGCCTCGTCGATTCCGCGGGCGCGCAAGTAGAACAGCGCGTCCTTGTCCAGGTCTCCGACTGTCGCGCCGTGGCTGCACTTGACGTCGTCGGCGAAGATCCGGAGCTCCGGCTTGTTCTGGGCTTCCGCGCCGGGGGAAAGCAGGAGGCTGCGGCTCGATTGTCGCGCGTTGGTCTTCTGCGCGTCGGGTTCGACGACGACGCGGCCCTGAAACACGGTTCTCGCGTTGTCGTCCGCCACGTTGCGGAACACCTGCCCGCTCTCGGTGTGCGGCGCGGCGTGGGTGATTTCGGTCGTATGGTCGATATGGCGTCGCCCATCGGCGAGGGCGCCGCCCGATAGCCCGCACTCCGCGCCCGGACCCGACAGCCGGACGACGAACTCGTTCCTGACCACCCGGCCCCCGAGGGTGAGCACCTGAGATGCGTAGCGCGCGTCGCGTTCGACTTCCATCGACATGCGGCCGGTATGGACCGCGTCCCGGCCCTGCCGGACCAGCGCGACATGGCGGAGAGCGCCGCCCTGTCCAACCGCGCCGTCGAGCACGGAATTGGTCCAGCCGCCGGTTCCCGAAAGCCCGATGAACGCTTCCACCACGTCCGCTTCCGCGCCGGCGCCGAGTCTGAGCACGTTGCGCGGGTGGACGGCGCCCGCCTTTCCGGTCAGGAGGTGGACGACAAGGATGGGCTTTTCCAGCTTCGCGCCCGCCGGCAGTTCGAACACCACCCCGTCGCGGGTCATCGCGCTGTTGAGAGCGGCGAGCCCCTGCTGACCCGCGCCGTTCCATTCCGCCAGTCCGGTTCCGAGGATCGAGGCCGCATCGTCGCATCCGTTCCCCAGATGCGCCGAGAGCACGTCGAGCTTCGCGCCCGGCGGCAGCACCTCATGCGCCGACAGCGCGGCTTCGTAGCGGCCGTCGACGAACACCATCCGGTGTGCGTCGAGCGACGCCAGGGAATCGGGCAGCGCGGCAACCGTTTCGCCGTCGATCCGTCCGGTGAGGCCGGTGAGGTCCAGCCGGTCGAGGCGGCGCAGATCGGTATAGCGCCAGCCTTCGTCGCGCCGGTTCGGCAGGCCGGTAGAGACGAATCGCGCCATCGCCGCTTCGCGCAGCCGCGCGACTTCGGCATTGCCGTGCCCCGGCAGCTCTCCGCTCGCCGCCGCGAAGGCGCGGTTGAAACGATCCATGTCGGCCGTCGCCACCGCCGCGCTTCCCTCAGGCGCTCGCCGGTTCGCCGGCAAACGCGGCGTAACCCTGGGCTTCGAGCTCGCGCGCCAGCCCCGCGTCGCCGGACTTCACGATTCTGCCCTCGGACAGCACGTGCACACGATCCGGCACGATATAGTCGAGCAGTCGCTGGTAATGGGTGATCACCAGCATCGCCCGGTCGGGCGAGCGCAGCGCGTTGACCCCGTCGGCGACGGTCTTGAGCGCGTCGATGTCGAGGCCCGAATCGGTCTCGTCGAGAATCGCCAGCCGGGGTTCCAGCATCGCCATCTGGAAGATCTCGTTCCGCTTCTTCTCGCCGCCCGAGAAGCCCTCGTTGACCGCCCGCTGCAGCAGCGCGTCGCTCATCTCGAGCGAGGATGCCTTCGCGCGGGAGAGCTTCAGGAAGTCGAGCGCGTCGAGCTCGGCCTCGCCGCGCGCCTTCCTGATCGCGTTGACCGCAGTCTTGAGGAAGGTGAGGTTGGAAACGCCCGGGATCTCCACCGGATACTGGAAAGCGAGAAAAATGCCCGCCGCCGCGCGCTCCTCGACCTCCATCTCGAACAGGTCGCGGCCGTCATAGGTCACCGACCCGCCGGTGACCTCGTAACCCTCGCGCCCGGCGAGGACGTAGGACAGCGTGCTCTTGCCCGAGCCGTTCGGGCCCATCACCGCGTGCACTTCGCCGGCGGCCAGTTCCAGCGAAATCCCATTGAGGATTTCCTTGCCGCCGACCTCGGCCCTGAGATCCCGGATCGACAGCATCAGCCGACGCTCCCTTCGAGGCTCACCGCGAGCAGCTTCTGCGCCTCGACGGCGAATTCCATCGGCAGCTCCCTCAACACTTCCTTGCAGAATCCGTTGACGATCAGCGACACCGCCTCTTCGGGATCGAGCCCGCGCTGCAAACAGTAGAACAGCTGGTCCTCGCTGATCTTGGACGTGGTCGCCTCGTGCTCGACATTGGCCGAGGGATCGCCGACCTCGATATAGGGCACCGTGTGGGCGCCGCAGGTCTCGCCGATCAGGAGCGAATCGCACTGCGTGAAGTTGCGTGCGCCCTCGGCCGAACCCCGCACCTTCACCAGCCCGCGATAGGTGTTCTGCCCGTGCCCGGCCGAAATCCCCTTCGAGATGATGGTGCTCGACGAGTTGCGCCCGAGATGGATCATCTTGGTGCCGGTATCGGCCTGCTGGTAGTTGTTGGTGATGGCGACGGAATAGAACGCGCCCACCGTGTCGTCGCCCTCCAGCACGCAGCTCGGATATTTCCACGTGATCGCCGATCCGGTCTCGACCTGGGTCCAGGTGATTTTCGCCCGGTCGCCCCGGCAGGCGCCGCGCTTGGTGACGAAGTTGTAGATGCCGCCCTTGCCGTTCTCGTCGCCGGGATACCAGTTCTGGACGGTCGAATACTTGATCTCCGCATCGTCGAGGGCGATCAGCTCGACGACGGCCGCATGGAGCTGGTTCTCGTCCCGCATCGGCGCGGTGCAGCCTTCGAGGTAGCTCACATAGGAGCCCTCGTCGGCCACGATCAGGGTGCGCTCGAACTGGCCCGTCTTGGCGGCGTTTATGCGGAAATAGGTGCTGAGCTCCATCGGGCAGCGCACGCCCTTCGGCACGTAGACGAAGGTGCCGTCGCTGAACACCGCGGAATTCAGGGTGGCGAAGAAGTTGTCGGCCACCGGAACGACGCTGCCGAGATACTTGCGCACCAGCCCCGGGTGGTTCTGCACCGCCTCCGAGATCGGGCAGAAGATGACGCCGGCCTCTTCCAGCTTCTCCTTGAACGTGGTGGCGACGGAGACGCTGTCGAACACGGCATCGACGGCGACGCCCGCGAGCACCGCGCGCTCGTGCAGCGGGATGCCGAGCTTCTCGTAGGTCTCCAGTAGCTTGGGATCGACCTCGTCGAGGCTCTTGGGCGCATCGTCGGGGTTCTTGGGCGCGGCGTAGTAATAGGCGTCCTGGTAGTCGATCGGCGGGTAGTGGACGAAGGCCCATTCGGGCTCGTCCATCGTCTGCCAGTGCCGGAAGGCCTCGAGACGCCATTCGAGCAGCCAGGCGGGCTCGTCCTTCTTCGCCGAGATGAAGCGGACGATGTCCTCGTTCAGTCCCTTGGGCGCGAACTCGGACTCGATCTCGGTGACGAAGCCGTACTTGTACGGCGCGTCGGTGACCTCGGCGATTACCGCGGTCGATTCGCTTGTCTCTACCATCGTCCTGTCCCGCCTACTCGGCCAGCGCCTGAACCGGCGTCCGATGGGCGAAAGCCGCGTGCGGTACCGCCATCTCGGCCAGCGACACCGAGGACAGCGCCTCGATCATCGCGCGGTTGATGCTCTGCCAGTTGGTGCGCGTCGGGCACAGCGCCTCGATCTCGCAGACCAGCCCGTCGGGTCCGATGCAGTCAGTCAGCGCGATCGGCCCGTCCACCGCCCCGATCACGTCGGCCATGTTGATCCCGCCCGCCGCGCGGGCCAGCAGGTACCCGCCCTTGTTGCCGCGATAGGAAACCAGGAGCTCGGCCTGCGCCAGCCGCTTGAGGATCTTGCTGACCGTCGGCTGCGGCAGGCCGCAGGACTGGGACAGTTCCGCGGCGGTACGAAGCGCCTCCGGCTCGCGCGCGAGCTGGGTCATCAGGACAACGGCGTAGTCGGCCATCCGGCTGAGCTTGATCATCGCCTTTCCCGTGAGCGGGTGCGGACCCCAAATAGGACCGCTTCGGTACGGATGGGAAAATAGTGCTGCGATCCGCCGAGTCAACGCCTCTCGGGCGGTTCAGCTCGGCAGGAACTTCTCGCTATGAATGGCGGCCGGGTCGACGCCCGCGCCGGTGAGCCAGGCCGTGCCGGCATCGATCATCGGCGGCGGTCCGCAGAGATAGACGTCGCAATCGCCGGACCCGAGTATTTCCGGGCGCAGCAGCGTGGTTATGTGTCCGGTCGGTCCCGACCATCCCCCCGCACCCTCGACGACGCAGAGTTCCGTGGTGAGATCGAGCCCTCCGGCGGCATAGCGATCCAGCGCTTCGAGCGAGAACAGCTCGGCCGGAGAATTGGCGCCGTAGAGGAGATGGATCGGCTGGCCGGTCGCGCCGGTCGCCAGCATGTGATCGAACATCGACAGCATCGGCGCGAGCCCGGTGCCGCCCGCGACCATGACGATCGGCCGCTCCGGCGGGCGCAGATAGAACCGTCCGAACGGTCCGGTGACCGGCATATCGTCGCCCGGCTTCGCGGACCCGGCGACGTAATCGCTCATCGCGCCCTCCTCCAGCACCTTGATGAAGAAGGTGTAGCGCCCGGTCTCTTCCGGCGGGTTGGCGAAGGAGTAGGAGCGGACGGCATCGGTCCCCGGAACGCCCAGATGAACGTACTGACCGGGCATGAACACGACCGGACCGTGCTCGCCGTCCTCCGGCTCGACGACGAGACTAACCACGCTTTCCGCCACGGTCTCGATCTCCGCCACCCGGCCTTGCCGCGTCGCCGGCGGCGCCTTGAGCGAGAATGTCGAGGGATACGGATACTCGATCACGCAATCCGACAGCACGTGCATCTGGCAGGTCAGCACTTCGCGCCGGGCCGCCTCCTCGTCGCTCAGCGCGTCCTCGCTGTATTCGTCCAGGCGGTACGCGCCCGAGGTGCAGACGCCCTTGCACGTCGCGCAGGCGCCTTCCAGGCAGTCGGTCTCGATCCGGATGCGGTGCTTGAGCGCCGCGAGGTAGATCGTGTCGTCCTCGTCGGCCTGGATGCGCGCGATGCGTCCGTCGTCGAAGACCAGGGTGACGGTGTGGGTCGTCACGGCACCAGCACGGGCTTGAGCGCCTCGCCGTCCCGGATGAGTTCGAATCCGCGCGGCGCTTCCGAAAGGGGGAGAACATGGCTCCGCACCGGGGCGAGGTCGACGGCGCCCGCCGCCAGAAGCTCGGTCGCGCGCTGCCAGGTCCGCCAGATCAGCCGCCCGTGGATGTTCTGCATCGACGGGCATTTCAGCAGCCACCAGGTGAAGTCGACCGGGATCGCCGCGGGCGGCGCGCCGACCAGCCGGAAGTCCCCGCCCTTGGCGAGCGCGTCGAAGACCGCGTTGAATCCGTCCTCGGTGCCGGAGAACTCGATGCCCACATCCGCGCCGGCCCCGCCGGTCATGTCGCGGACGACCGCCGCCGGATCCTCGGTGCCCGCGTCGACCGCGCGGTCGGCGCCCATGGTCTCGGCGGCGCGGAGGCGAAGCGGGTTGATGTCGCAGGCGATCACCCTGAGAGCGCCGAGCGCGCGGGCCACGGCGACCGTCATCAGGCCGATCGGCCCGCAACCGTTGACCAGCACGGACAGGCCCGAAACCCCGGCGCCGGCATGGCAGGCATGGACCGCGATCCCGAAGGGCTCCAGCATCGCCGCCGTCTCGTGCGGCAGGTCGGGCGGGTTCACCCACGCGATCGACGCCGGCACCGTCAGAGATTCGGCAAAGGCGCCGTCGATGTCGATTCCCGGATAGCGGGTCTCTTCGCAGAGATGGGCGCGGTCCAGACGGCACGACCGGCAGCGCCCGCAATAGATATGGCTCTCCAGGCTCACCCTGTCGCCGACCGCGAGCCCTTCCACCCCGGTCCCGATGCATTCGACGGTCCCCGACACCTCGTGCCCGAGAACCCGGGGCAGCGCCATGCGGCGCGCCATGCGCGGCGCCCAGTTGTAGATCTGCATGTCGGTGCCGCAGATCCCGGCGGCGCCGACCCGGATCGAAATCTCCCCCGGGCCGGGTTCGCGCGGCTCGATCTCGCGGAGCGCGATTCCGCCGGCTTCCGGAGCGATTTTCTGGAGGCTCAGCAACGGTCTCTACAGGTGGTAGATGTCGATCGGCCCTTCGAGCCGGTCGTCGATGAAGACGATCTTCTTGCGCGCGATCTTCAGCCCGCCGTCGACCCGCCGGAATGTGAAGTCGTAGAGACCTCCCCGGGTGGCCGCGCCTTTCTTGCCATAGACGTGGACGATGCAGTTGGCGGTCGCCTCGACCGTCTTGTCCCCGGCGCTTTCGACCAGCACGTTGCCGATCAGGTGCACCGTGCGGTCGAGCGGCACCGATGCGTAGGAATCGCGCGATTCGATCCGGAACACCCGGTCCTCCAGCCCGCCCCGGTTCCTGAGATAGATCAGGTTGAGCTGGGTATCGGGATCGGTGGTGGTTTCCTCCTCGTTCGCCCAGGCCGGCACCCAGTAGACCGCGTCCTCGGTATAGAGGTCGATCCACTCGTCCCAGCGCCGCCGGTCGAGCAGCATAGCCTCGCGGGAGATGAGGGCCGCGACCTCGCGCTCGAGGCCGGCGTCGATGCCGTCGGCGCTCATCGGGCGCCGTTCTCCATGCGGTCGACCCAGGCCCGGTAGAACCCGTGGAACAGCCCTTCGTGGTCCCAATCGGGGCAGCATCCGGCGGGCCTGAAGCCGAGCCTGCGGGCGTCCTCGTCGGGGCCGGAGACGAGATCGGCAAGCCCCCGCGTCATCTCGTTCCAGCGGCTCAGCCGCCCGGACGAGCCGTCCTGCACCGCTTCGAGCGCGGCGACGTCGTCCGAGGTCGCCATGCCGGCGGTCAGGTAGAAATCCTCGAATTTCCTCAACCGCGCGGCCCGCGCGGTGCCGCTCTCGCCCTTCGGCGCGATGCAATAGACGGTGATTTCCGCCAGGTCCGGCGAGATGGGCTTCATCAGCCGGATCTGGGTGGACGGGTTGTCCATCAGCATCACGTTGGGAAAGAGGTAAAGGTTGCGGCCCCGGTTCAGAATCCAGTCGGCCGCCACGGGGTCGAGGTTTTCCTCCAGCCAGTCCTTCGATTCGTAGATCGGACGGACATGCGGCGTGGTGTGCAGCGCCCAGATCGACATGTGGCCGTTGCCGAGATCGTAGGCGCCGGTCGGCACGTTGCCCTTGATCCGCCCGGATTCGGTCTGGCGCATGCCGGTTGTGGAGTCCCGCATCTCGCGGTTGGCGATGGTCGAGGCGAACACGCGGTGGACCGTGGTGACGTGGTAGCCGTCGACGCTGTTCTCGGCCTGCAGCTTCCAGTTGCCGCGGATCATGTAGGTCGACGATCCGGGGACGACTTCCAGCCCGTTCCTCGCCTGATCGGCGAGCAGGTCGATCCATCGGGCGGCGGCGCCGAGATGCTCTTCCAGCGGCGGCACGTCGGATGTCAGGCTGCCGAAGACGAACCCCTTGTACGAGCCCAGCGCGCCGATCTTCCGCAGGTTGAAGCGCTCGCGCGAGAACCCCGGGTCGGAGAAACCGCCTTCCTGGTTCTTGATTCGGATGCAGCGCCCGCCGAGATCGTAGGCCCAGCCGTGAAAACGGCAGGTCAGCGCGCGCGCGCTGCCTTGCCGGAACGGCGTCAACAGAGCGCCGCGATGCGAGCACGCGTTGATGAAGCAGCCCAGCGAGCCGTCCTTCTGGCGCATCACGAAAACCGGCTGGCGGCCGATCTCGGTCGCGAAGTAGTCGCCCGGGTTCTCCACCTGCCCCTCGTGGCAGAGGAAGACCCACCCGCCCTCGAAGATGCGTTCGATCTCGGCCTCGAACACGGCTTCGTCGGTGTAGATCGACCGGTCGACGCGGAAGACCCCTTCGTCGACCCTGTCGTCGACAAGGTCACGGAAGCTTCCGGGATAGGCGGCTCCGTCCATCGCATCCCCCATTCGTTCCGCGCGGCAGCGGTTGCGAACGTTCTTGTTTAGCAAACCCCGTCGAAACGGTGAAGGCGATCCGGGTTACGGGTCAGCCAGCAGGTCGCACGCGAGTCTGGCCGCCGTGACGTCCTCGATCGCGATACCGACCGAATCGTAGATGACCGTTGCGCCTTCCGGGACGATCTTCGTGCCCGCGAAGACCTCGCCGACCTCGGCGAAGATCCCGCACCCCGAGCCGCGCACGTTTCCCGCCTGGTCGCGGGCAGCATCGTAGGATTCCACGACGACCGTGTTGGCCATCGCGGCGTCGTCGAGTTCGCGCCCGTCAGGGCCGTTCCACCCCACGGATGCGACAAATGCGCCGGGCTTAAGCCACTCCCCCATCAGGACGGGCTCCGTGGCGGACGTGGTGCAGGCGACGATGTCGGCATCGCGCACCGCGCTCTCCGCGTCGGCCATGAAGACCGCGCCGATTTCCTCCGCGGCGGCGCGGCCCGTCGATTCCGTACGCCCCCACAGGCGAAGCTCGCTAAGTGGCCTGACCGCCGCCAGCGCACTGACATGGGCCCGCGCCTGCACGCCGCTCCCCATGATGGTGACCACCTCGGGGTTCGAGACGGACAATTTGCGCGCTGCGGCGGCCGAGCCCGCCGCCGTTCTCATCTCGGTGATCAATCGGCCGTCCAGCACGGCGACCGGCGAACCGTTCTCCCTGTCGAACACCAGGATCGTCGCCTGGTGGGTCGGAATGCCGGTGCCGGCGTTGCCGTGGTAGAGGGTAACGACCTTGACCGCCATGGCATCGCCGATCGCCGGCATCGTGCCCATGAACGCGTCCTGCCCCGGCACCGGCAACATCTGCCGCACGGGTTGCACGACCTCGCCCGCGGAAAACGAGATCATCGCCCGCTCGATCGCATCGATCAGCGCCGGCCATTCGAGAACGCCGGCGATCGCCGCCTCGTCGTGGAACGGAAGCGTTTGCAGACCCTTGTATCCCATTCCGGTCCCTTCCCGCGTATCGGCGTTCCCAAAATCCCAGCCTACAGTAATTTCCGGCCGGTCAGGTTCGCGGCGGTCCGTACCTCGGGTCCGCCCTCCCCCGGCCCCTCCCGCAAGCCCCGGACCGCGATCCGGGGCAAGCTGGAGGGGAGAAAAACGAGCGGGCGCCGCGAGTCTCCCTCTCCCCCGTGGGGGAGAGGGCCGGGGTGAGGGGGCCTCTCCCACGACAGCTGACGGCGGGTCAGACGAACGGATCCGGGCAGGGCAGGCCGAGCGCCACCGCGCCCTGGATCGCGCCCGCGATGTCCCAGGTGAGCGCGATATGCCGCGCCACCGCGTTGGCGTCGCGCCAGGCGCGGTTGACCGGGTCGCCGGCGTCCAGCCCGCGCCCGCCCGAGATCGGCTGCAAGCGCTCGATCGCCCGGCAGCACGCCATCGCCGCGAAGGCGTTGTCGCGGCGGTAGCGCACCCGCTCCCCGATGGCGGGCATCGTACCGGCTTCCCCCCATGCGACGATCTCGCGCCGGTTGCGGTCGACCAGCGCATGGGCCGCGTCGATCTCGGCCATCGATTCGGCGATCCTGAGCTGGATGCTCTGCTGGCTGGCGAGCGCCGCGCCGGTCGCGCGGCTGGTGGAACGCATGGACGCAGTCAGGTGCTCGACCGCGCCGCACGCCGCCCCGAGCGCGACGCCGACCAGGTTGAAGCTGAACACCGCCATCTGCGGCAGCCGGTAGAGATAGCCCGGATTGACCGCGCAACCCGGCCCCTCCCCCGCGCACAGCGCGGCGAACCGAGCGACCCGGCGGTCCGGCACGAAGGCGTCCTCCACCACGATGTCGTTGCTGCCGGTCCCCGCGAGCCCGGTGGCGTTCCAGGTGTCGACGATCCGGCAATCGTCCAGCGGCACGACCAGGTAGTGGGGCTCTGGGTCCGCGCCCTCGTCCGCTGGAAGGTTGGCAACCAGGATCGCCCACCCGCAATAGTCGACGCCGCTGGAGAACGGCCAGCGCCCCGATATCCGGTATCCCCCGTTCGTCCGCTCCGCCGAGATGTCCGACCCCGCGAAGGATGTCGCGACGCAGGTCTCCGGATCGCCGCCCCAGACCTCCTCCTGGACCTCACCCGGCATCATGCCGAGCAGCCAGCCGTGGCAGGCCAGCAGGCCGGCGACCCAGGCGCTCGACGGGCAGGCCCGGGCAAGCTCCATCGACATTTCGGTCTGGATCCCAAACGGCAGCTCCAGCCCGCCGAAGCGGCGCGGCTGCATGACCCGGTAGAACCCGGCCGTCCGGAAGGACTCGTGGATTTCGGGAAGCAGATTGCGGTTCGCTTCGGTCGCCCCGGCGCGCTCGCGCAATTCCGGCAGCATCGCCCGCGCCGCTTCGAGGATCGTCTCCGGATCGTCGGTGTCGATCATCCCGCCCCCCGGCGCCCTAGCAGGTGTAGTTGAGCCCGAGCCTTCCGCCATCCGCGTAGACCGTCTCGCCGGTGATGTAGCTCGCCTTGTCGCTCGCCAGAAACGCGACGATGTCGGCGATCTCGCGCGGCGTTCCCATGCGCTTGAGCGGGGTTCGCGACATGGCAACCTTCATCGCTTCGGGGTTCTCGTTGACCGCCGCCATCATCGCCGTGTCGATGGAGCCGGGGCCGACGGCGTTGACCCGGATGCCGTGCGGGGCCAGTGCAAGCGCGGCCGCCTTGGTCAACTGCATGACGCCGCCCTTGGAGGCGCAATAGGCCGCGATGCTCGGGATCGCGACCTGGGCGTTGACCGACGACATGTTGACGATGGACCCGGCGATCCCCGCCGCGACCATCGATTTCGCCGCCCGCTGGGTGGCGAGGAAGGTGCCGACGAGATTGACGTCGATCACCGAGGTGAACTGTTCGAGCGAGGTCTCCAGGAAATCGCAGGGAACGGCGATGCCGGCGCAGTTCACCAGGATGGACAGCGGCCCGATTTCGGCGTCGATCCGGTCGAACAGCGACGAGACCTGTGCCGCGTCGCCCATGTCGCAGACGATCGCCACGGTATCGCCGCCGAGCCGGTCCGCGGCCTCCGTGACGCCGGCCTCGTTGATGTCCGCGAGCACGATCCGCGCGCCGTCCTCCGCGATCGCTTCCGCGCAGGCGTAGCCGATCCCCTGCGCTCCGCCGGTGATCAGGGCGGTGGGCCGATCCGTCATCCGAAATTCCCTTCCCGACCGTTGCCGTCAGATTGATTTGGCGATCTGGCCGGCCGCGAACGCCAGCCCGTAGAAACGCGACTTGACCGGCGCCAGTCGGTCTTTCGCCGGCTCGGGGACGGGCAGCGGCAGGTCCTCTTCCTTCCCGCCCGCCAGCAATTCGGCCATCGCCCTGCCGAACACCGTTCCCGGAGCGATGCCTCTGCCGTTATAGCCGATCGGCGTATAGAGACCGTCCGCCAGCCGGTGAATCCTCGGCAGGTGATCGGGGGTCATGGCGATCTGTCCGAACCACGCCTTTTCGAAGTCGACCGTTCCCAGAGAAGGAAAGACCCGCCGGATGCTGCGCGCCGCCCAGCGCCGCGACAGGCCCTTTTCGCCACCGAACACGCGGCCCATGGAGCCCACGATCAGCCGGTCGAAAGCATCCCGCCGCACGGCCAGCATGAACGGCGCGGTATCCCACAGCCCCTGCCGTTCGGGCAGGACGGAATGCGCGCGATCGCCCAGCGGAACCGTGGCGACCTGGAAGTAGTGGATGATCGTGAGGGTCTTGTTCAGACCGGGCCAGAGGTCGTCGGTATAGGCGTTGGTCCCCAGCACCACCGCGCGCGCGGAGACCCGTCCCCGGTCGGTCTCGACGATCCATCGTTCGCCGTCGCGGCGAAGGGTTTGCGCGGTGACGCCGGTCGAAACGCGGGCTCCGGCGCTCAAAGCGGCGCGCGCGAGCCCCCTGACATAGCCCATCGGGTTGATCGTCCCCGCGCGCCGGTCCAGCAACCCGCCGCAATAGGCGTCGCTGCCGATCTTTCCCGCGACCTCTTGCCGGGAGAGGAGTTCCACCGGCGCGCCCAGCCTCTGAAATTCCGCCGCCCGCCGCTCAAGGTCCCGCAAGCCGCGTGGCGAATGGGCGGCGTGGATGGTGCCGCTCCGCGTGAGCTCGCAGCGGATCTGGTGACGCTCGATCAGCGACATCACATAGGCGGGTCCGTCGCCCAGAACCTTGGTCAGCACGGCGCTCCGTTCCTCGCCGAGACGGGCGCGGACCTCCCAGGGCGGCAGCCACACGCCGGCGTTCAGCAGCCCCACATTGCGGCCCGAGCCGCCATGGCCGATCCTTCGGGCTTCGAGCACGTGGCAGTCGAGGCCGCGTTCCGCCGCGTGCAGCGCGGTCGACAGGCCGGTGAAGCCGCCGCCCACGATCGCCACGTCGGTCTCGGCATCGCCCTCCATCGGCGAGTCGACATCCGACTCGTCGGCGGTGATGTCCCAGAGCGAGATCGCCGGCGTCGTCGACACGGCCTAGACGTGCGCGGCGGGCGAGAACAGGTTGGGCTGGTTGTTCTTCGCGATGCTGGTTTTCCGTGTCGGCGGCGGGGTGTTGCGGCTCTTGCCGATGAAGCGCGGGACGCCGGAGGTGAAGCAGGCCGCGATCGCCGGGAAGTCGCCGTTCTTGATCGAGCCCAGCGCGTCGTCCTTGGAGCAGCCGAGCGGGTTGTCGAGCACCAGAACGTCGGCCTCCAGCCCCGGCTTCAGGAAGCCGGTGTCGAGCCGGTAGATTTTGGCGACGTTGCCGGTCGCGGCGGCGATGATCATCTCCGCCGAATAGTCCGACAGGCAGGACAATTCGCAGACCGACTTGATCATGCCGAGCGGCATCACGCCGGTTCCCGTCGGCGTGTCGGTGGCGATCAGGAAGCGGTCGTACTGGTCGGCCTCCACGGCAAGGTTGAGGCAGAGCAGCGCCGTCCGGATGTTGCCCGCCTGGCAGATCTGCAGCGCGATCTCGGTCTCGTTGACGATCGGCGCGAAGTCCTCGTCCGGCATCGCCACCGGCCCCCCGTTGACGTGGAACGAGACGTCGGGGCGCATGTCCATCAGATGCTTGCCGATGATCGCCGACGAATCGGGGATCGACGCGCCGCCGGTGTGGCAGTTGACGATCATCCCCGACGCCTGCGCCATCTTCACATAGGGGGTGTATTCGAAGGGCGACTGGAACCTGCCGAACCCCGCCTTGGCGAGCCAGATGCCCTTGTCGGCCATCTCGTCGAAATCTTCCGCCGTGAGCCCGGGCTCGAGGATCACCGCGCCGGCATGCACCCGCATCCCGCCCGGCCGGTAGTTGTCGAAGCATTTCTTGGCGGCTATGGCGAGCGCCTTCACGCCCTCCGGATCGCTCGGCCGCCCCGGCACGTGCACCTCGCAGGCGGTGATCGAAGTGGTGGTCCCGCCGTGCAAATAACTTTCCAGGAAGCCCACCGTCTTCTGGCGCGGGGTGTAGTCGCCGAAGGTGTTGTGCACCTGGGAATCGATCATCCCCGGCATCGCGGTCATGCCGCCGGCATCGAGCACGACGTCGCAGGCCTCGACCTTCGATGCCTCGACGGTACCGACCTCCGCGATGAGGCCGTCCTCCATCAGGATCGAATCGCCCTCGGCGAGCGGTTCCCGCCAGTCGCCGGTGACGATAGTGTCGAGATTGACGATTGCGGTCTTCATGGATCCCTCCCCGATGCGGCCGGCGTCAGACCAGCCCGTCCTCGCACTTGGCGTCCTGCTTGCCGAGACCGCCGACCCGGTGGTTGAGCCGGCCGCGATTGGCGATGCAGCAGATTACCGCGATCTCGTCCGGCAGCGGCGCGTCGGGCACCATGACGCTCATCCCGTCGTAATGCGACCGCACGTAGAGCGCGTCCTTGTGGGCGAGCGGGATGTCGATCGATTCGCCGGGATGGGCGCGCTTGGTGAAGGACGAGATCCACGCCTTGCCGCCGCCCACCGCGTCGCGCATGGCGTTGCCGTAGACCGTGGTCAGCATCGCCACCCCGTGCTCCTGCTCGCCGTCGCTGCCGATCAGCGCCGCCTTGCCGTAGCTGTCGGGCGTGTACGGCCCCAGCGCCTCGACCGCCATCGCCGAGATCTTCTCTCCGATCGCCGTCGAGGCGTCGATCAGCCCGCTCAAATCCTCGACATAGCCCTGCCCGGCGAGCGGGTTCTTGACCACCGCGACCACGGCCACCTTCTTCAGCGGCTCGTTCGCCTCGCGGCCCATCTCGCTCATCGTCTCGTCGACGGCGGTGAACAGCTTCCGGATATGCATCGCTTCCCCCTGCCCCGCAACCCGCCGCGATCTTAGGCGCGCGGGGCCGCTCGGGGAACCGTGGACGGCTGGCGTCGGCAGCGGAATTTGGGCACACTCCGCCGCGTTGCAGGAGAGCCGTCGTGCCGACCAACCCGCTGTTCAACGACAACCGGATGAAGCTCGGCATCATCGCGATGAACTGCAGCCACGGCTCGACCATCACCACCGCCGAGAACACCTGGGAGATGACCTGGCCCGACACCCGCGAGGTCGCGGTGATGGCCGACCGGGCCGGGCTGGAAGTGCTGTTGCCGGTCGCGCGCTGGAAGGGTTACGGCGGGCCCACCAACTTCAACAACCGGACCTTCGAGACCTATACCTGGGCCTCGGCGGTCGCGGCGGTGACCGACTATTCCTGCGTCTTCTCGACCTCGCACGTGCCGCTGGTCCATCCCGTCGCGGCGGCCAAGCAGTGCGCCACCATCGACCACATCTCGGGCGGGCGGTTCGGCCTCAACGTGGTGTGCGGCTGGTTCAAGAACGAGTTCGAGATGTTCGGCGCCGAATGGCGCGAGCACGACGTGCGCTACGAATACGCGGCCGAATGGCTCGACTTCGCCCGCAAGATATGGACCCAAGAGGGCGAGTTCGACTTCGAGGGGCGCTGGTTCGAGGCGAAGAACGTCTGGAGCGAGCCCAAGCCGGTGCAGCCGGTCCTTCCGGTGATGAACGCAGGCGGCTCGCCGGCCGGCCAGCGTTTCGCCGCCACCCAGGCCGACATGAACTTCGTCATCCTGAAGGAGCACGAGCCGGAGGCCGGCAAGGCGCAGATCGACCGACTCAAGGCGATGGCGCGCGAGGCCGGGCGCGAGGTGCAGAGCTGGATCCACGTCTACGTCGTCTGCCGCGACACCGATGCCGAGGCCGAGGACTATCTCGACTATTACGTCCGCCGGAAGGGCGACTACGAGGCGGTGAACAACCTGCTCGACATCTTCGGCATGCAGTCGAAAACCCTCGATCCCAAGGTGCTCGACGAGTTCCGCTTCCACTTCATCGCCGGCCACGGCGGCTACCCGCTGGTCGGCACGCCCGAGACCATCGTCGCCGAGATCGACAAGCTGATCGAGATCGGCATCGACGGCGTGCTGATGTCATGGGTCGACTACAAGACCGAGCTCGCCCAATGGATCGACCGGGTCATGCCCCTGATGGAGCAGGCCGGGCAGCGCGCGCCGATGCGCAGGGCCGCGTGATCCGGCATCCTCCCGCGTAAAGGAAACCATCATGCAAGTCTTCTCGTTCCACCTGATGCCCTATGGCGACCTCGACATGGAGGAGCGGGCGAGGCACAAGGCCGCGTGGGTGGTGCTGCCCAACAAGCTGTTCGACCCCGAGAAGGGGCATGCGCTCTACAACCGTTATCTCGACGAGCTCGAATATTGCGAGCAGGCGGGGTTCGACGGGCTCTGCGTCAACGAGCATCACCAGAACGCCTACGGGCTGATGCCGTCCCCGGTGGTGATGGCCGCCGCGCTGGCGCGCCGCACCTCGAAGGCCAAGATCGCGATTCTCGGCAACGCCTTCTGCCTCCGCGAGCACCCGCTGACGCTCGCCGAGGAGCACGCGATGATCGACTGCATCACCGAAGGGAGGCTGATCTCCGGCTTCGTGCGCGGCATCGGCGCCGAGTACTACTCGATGGGCGGCAACCCGACACAGTCGCTGTCGCGCCACCAGGAAGCGCATGAGCTGGTCGTCCGCGCCTGGACCGAGGAAGGCCCGTTCGCGTTCGAGGGCAGGCACTACCACTTCGAATACGTGAACCTCTGGCCGCGCCCCTACCAGCAGCCGCACCCGCCGATCTGGTGCCCATCGCAGGGCTCGACCGAGACCATCGAGTGGGCCTCGCACCCCGACCGGCGCTACGTCTACCTCCAGACCTATAGCCCGTTCGCCTCGGTCGCGCGCTATCTCAACATGTACCGCGAGGTGGCGGCGCGCAAACACGGCTATACCGCCGCCTCGACCCAGATCGGCTGGGCCGCGCCGACCTATGTCGCCGAGACCGACGAGCAGGCGGTCGAGGAGGCCCGGCCGCATATCGAGACCTTCTTCTCGAAGTTCCTCAACATGCCGATGGAGATGCATTTCCCGCCGGGCTATCTCAGCCATTCCTCGCTCAAGGGGGTGCTCAAGCACAAGCGCCAGCTGCGCGGCGGCCAGGGCCCCTCGATCGAAAAGCTGATCGAGGTCGGCACCTTCCTGTGCGGCAGCCCGGAGACGGTGTTGAGGCGGATTACCGAGGCGCACCGGCTGACCGGGTTCCAGAACTTCGTCGGCATGATGCAGTTCGCGACGCTCCCGGCCGACCTCACGCGAAAGAACATCGACCTGTTCGCCGAGAAGGTGATGCCCGGCGTCCGGGCGCTCGACGACGGGAACTACCGGGGCCTGGAGGCCGCTATCGCAGCGGAGTAGGCAGTCGCCCTTCGATACGCGGCTTCGCCGCTACTCAGGGTGAGGGAAGAGGTTGGCGCACCTGGAAAATCTCCTCATCCCGAGTAGGCCCGAAGGGCCGTATCGAGGGACGCGGTTCAGCCGACGGATTCAGCCCTTCTCAGCGCCGCGATCATCGAGGAGCGGAGCAGGAATTCGCGCGCCTTGACCGGGTCTTCGGCCTGGCGGGCGAGCTCGTCGAGCCGCTTCTCCCGTACCGCCGGGTCCTTTTCCTCCAGCAGCGCCTTGTTGCGCAACGTCGCCGCCTGGACGTATTCGACGGCGATGGGGCGGCGCTGGGCGTCGTAGAGGTCGAACAGTTTCTCGTCGCCCTCGCCCCGCCAGACACTCGCGATCTTGCCGCACAGATTGACCGCGTCGTGGATGCCGCCGTTCATCCCCATCCCGCCGAGCGGGTTGTTGATATGGGCCGAGTCGCCGGCAAGGAAGATCCGCCCCCTGCGGTAGGTCTCGGCGACCCGCTGGTGCACCGCGTAGGCGGTCCGGTGATAGGTCTCGTAGGGGCCGTCCTTGGGGCAGACGGCATGCATCCGCGCCTGCACGGTCTCCTCGCTCACCAGTTCCTCCGCGGTGTCTCCGGGTTCGGTAGGCATCAGGAGCCGCCAGAGCCCCGGCACGCGGACGAACACGAACCACGATTCGGGATCGGCGACATAGGCGATCGGCGCGAGGTTCTCGAAATGTGCGCCGAAATCGTACTCCGTCGAGGTGCAGAGCCAGAGCTCCGGGAAGGTGAGCCCGGGGAATTCGATCCCGGCGCCGATGCGGATGACGCTCGACGCGCCGTCGGCGGCGATCAGGTAGCGGCCCGCCAGCCTTTCCACGCCATCCGGCCCCTCGACATCGAGCAGCACCCGGTCGGCGTCCTGGCGGGCGGCGACGGCCCTGGTCGAGAACCTCACCTCCGCCTCGGGCATCGTCTCCAGGATGTCGACGACGATGCCGTTGAGCTTGTACTGCTCGGCCTGCACCCGGTAGGGGTGACCGGTATCGTCCTTCAGGATGCCGAGGTCCCATTCGGCCACGATGCCGCGCCCGGTGTCGCGGTTCTGCCAGATCGGGCAGACGATACCCTGCGCGATCAGAGCCTCGACCACGCCGAGTTCGGCGAGCATGTCCAGCGTCGGCGGGTGGAAGGTCGACGCGCGGAGGTCGAGGGGCAGGGTTTCGCAGGACTCGATCAGGACGACGGGGATACCTGCCCGCGCGAGCGCGAGCGCGGCGACGCTCCCGACCGGACCCGCACCCGCGACGAGAACGCGATCTTCGGCCCCGGTCAGCGGATCCTCGCGACCGCCCGGTCGATCCTGCCGCCGAAGGCTTCCAGCCGCTGGTCGTCGAGAAGGTTGACGCCGTAGAGACTCAGCATCTCGAGCGTCGCCTGCGGTGCGCAGCCCTTGAGGATGCCGCCCTTGAGAACCCGCTTGATCGGCTGGCGAAGCAACAGCCGGTCGACCTTCCAGGGCGAAGCCAGGGTGGTGATGGCGAGGCAGTGCTTGAGATTGTCGAGGATCGGCGAGATGCCGCCGGTGGCCGGAACGTGGACGAACGCCACGTCGGGCGCCCACACCCGGTCGAACCAGCCCTTGAGCAGAGCCGGCATGCCGAACCACCAGGTGGGGAAGACCAGGATCACCGTCTCCGTCCGCTTGAGCTGGGCGATTTCCGCCGTTACTCCGCTGGCGTCGAAATCGCCGAAATAGCTCCCGCGCTCAGTTGCCGACAAGGGCGCCTCGAACTCCCGCTTGTAGAGATCGAGATGCTCGTAGACGACGCCGTTCGCCTTCAACCCCGCCTCCACCCGGGCGACCAGGTGATGGCACAGGCTGTCCTGCAGCGGGTGGCAGGAGACGAGCAGGCAGTTGGCCTCCTCGTTGCGCAGCGTTTCGGTCTCGGCCAAGTCCGCCTCCCGGTCGTCTACGGTTACACACTATGCGGGCACCGGGGTCCGGGCAATATCGTCGGCGCTTGTCGCTGTGGCATCGGCTTGGCAGTCTCCACGCCACTGCGAAAGAGGAACCGACCGTGTCCCTTGACCATCTGAAGCCCGACGGCTGGCGCGCGCGCATCGGGGTGATCGTGCCGCCCAGCAACACCGTCAACGAGACAGAGTTCAACCGTCTGAAACCGGACGGCGTGACATTTCACTTCACCCGCTCGCCGCTGCACCCGGACCCCGCGGCCGACGACTTCGCGGAGATGATGCGGGACATCGACCGCGCCTGCGGCGATCTCGCGACCTGCGCCGTCGACCTCGTCGCCTATGGCTGTACGTCCGGGTCGATGGCCTGTCCGGCCGACCGTCTCCTCGGCCGGATGCGGGACGCTTCCGGGGTCGAGGGAATCTCCACCGCGGGCGCGATCCTGGCCGCGTTGAACGCGCTCGAAGTGACGCGGATCGCGATGGCGACGCCCTATACCGAAGAGACCAACGCGCACGAGACGCACTATCTCGAAGAGCACGGCATCGAAGTCGTCGCCGCGTCCGGGCTCGGCCTCAACGCCAGCCTGGAGAAGATCCAGCGGATCTCCCGCGTTACCCCGAAGGCGGTGTTCGACCACGCGCTGACGGTGGACCGCCCGGAAGCGGAGGCGCTGCTGATCTGCTGTACCGATTTCAACACCGTGGACGCGATCGAGCCCCTGGAAGAGGCGCTCGGAAAGCCGGTCGTCACCAGCAACGCGGCGACGCTATGGGCCTCGCTGAGGACACTCGGGATGGACGACAGGATCGAAGGCTGCGGACGCCTGTTGAGGGAGCTCTAGAGAGGCCTGCTATCCCCTACTTCTCCAGCGCGTCCAGCGCTTCCTTGGCGTTGCGGAAGGCGTCGACGCCGGCCGGGACACCGGCGTAGACGGTCGCGTGGAGCAGCACCTCGCGGATTTCCTCGACCGTGCAGCCGTTGTGGATCGCGCCCCGCACGTGGCCCTTGAGCTCGGTCATCTTGCCGAGCGTGGTCAGGATCGCGAGCGTCAGCATCGAGCGGGTCTTGCGGTCGAGGCCCTCGCGGGTCCAGGCCAGACCCCAGCAATGCTCGGTGACGTGCCGCTGGATCGTGTCGACGAAATCGTCCGTCTTCGCCTTCTCGAGCTGTGGGTCCACCCACTGGGCTCCCAGCACGCTGCGGCGGATCGCGAGGCCGTCGTCATAGGCTTTGCTCATTGTTCTCCTCCATCCTGGAACGAATCGGTCTTCAGAAAGCGCCGGCCGCGCTTGCGGTAGGTCACGAAGCGGGGGTTCCACCAGTCTTCGGCGGCCAGGCGGTGGCGCCAGTCGGTATCGCGGGCCCTCAGGACCTCCGGCGCGTCGAGGATGTCCCACCGGCGCACGTAATGCAGCATCATGTGGGTGAAGGGGTCCGGGTCGTGCGCCACGACCGCCATCATCCGGGCCATCCGCCAGTCCGGGCAGGCGAGCAGCATTCCCATGTGCTCGGTCCGGTACCAGTCCTCGAATTCCGGCCGCGCGCCCTCCGGCACCGCGAAGAAGACGCCGAGGACATAAGGGCTGTTCAAGGCCCCGATATCGGCGTCCTCCCGCAGCCCGCAGTCGATCTCGCGCCCGACATAGCGGGTGAAGCCGGAAACCGAGGACAGCATCGCCCTGGTGCGGTCGTCGGGGGTGTATTTGCGCGAACGGTATTCCGGGCTTTCCAAAGTCTCCGCGCCGTCGAGCTCGTAGACCGCCAGATAGCCGGGACCGTCCGGCGCGGCGTAGCGGTGGGCGCTCAGGAACCCCGGCACGCCGGTGACGTGGTTCGGCGTGTGATGGTTGTCGTACCAGTCGTTGAAGCGGCCGTCGTCGCCCGGCGCCGGCGTCATCTCCGAAAAGAGGACCGCGCTTCCCTTGATGGAACGTCCCGTCACGAGACGGCGCGGCAGGCCGCGTCGAGCGCCTTGAGGGTTTCCTCGAAATCGTCCGTCCCGTGCGCGGCCGAGACGAAGCGGCGCACGTTGGGCAATACGTAGATCCCGTTCTTGAGCAGCGCGAGGTCGAGCGCGCGGCTCGCCGCCCGGTCCGAGTTCATGATGTCGCCGTGGTTCACCGGGTCTTTTTCGGCGAACAGGAACTGCCAGAGGGACGCCTTGCCGGTGACGAAGGCGGGCAGCCGGTGGCGGTCGAGCACGGCCTGGCAGTCGGCGTTGAACGCCTCCGCCTCGGCATGCAGGCGCGCATAGAAGCCGGGCTCCGACAATATATCGAGCGTCGCCATCCCGCTCGCCGAGCCGATCGGGCTGCCGTGCATCGTCCCCTTGACATGGGCGTATTCGGGGGTGGTCTCGAGCCCGGGATCGGCCCGGTCGACGATCTCCGCCGGGCCCGCCACCGCCGACAGCGCCACGCCGCCGCCGATTATCTTGGCGTAGGCGGCGAGGTCGGGCTCGATCCCGTAGAACTCCTGCGCGCCGCCGAGGGCGAGCCGGAAGCCGGTCACCGACTCGTCGAAGATCAGCAATACGTCGTTGTCGTCGCAGATCTTTCGGAGTCCGGGAAGGAACTCGTCGCGCGGGAAGATCACCCGCTGCACCGGTTCCACGATGATGCATGCCAGGTCGTCGCGGTGCTCGGCGACGATCCGTTCCACGGCCTCAAGGTCGTTATAGGGCGCCACCAGCACGCAATCGTGCAGCGGCCGTGGGATGCCCGCCGAATCGGGCCGGCCCTGCGGGTAGTTGGACAGCGCGTTGGGAATCACGCTGAAATTCGAATAGTCGTGGTTGCCGTGAAACGCGCCCTCGAATTTCAGGATCCTGTCGCGCCCGGTGAACGCGCGGGCGAGCCTGAGCGCGTAGGCGGTAGCCTCCGACCCGGTGGTCGCGAAGATCACCTTCTCGGCGCACGGGATGACCCCGACCAGGCGCTCGGCGAATTGCAGCACGGGCGCGTTGGGCGCGCCGAACTGGTGCAGCCCCCGCGCCACCTGCTCCTGCGCGGCGGCGACCACGGCGGGCGGCGCATGGCCGAGGATCAGCGCACCGGCGCCGCCGACATAGTCGATATACCAGTTGCCGTCGGTGTCCTGGAGCCTGGGCCCCTCCCCCTTGTGAATCACGAAGCGGACGTCCTCGGGCAGCTTGTAACCGCCGAACCCGCCGCCCGGGAGCGTCTGGTCGGCGATCTCGAAATACGCGTCCTTGTCCATCGCGCCGGGACGCGCGTCGGTCGTCCCGGGCGCCGTCTCGACCAGCGTATCCGCCATGTTTCCGTCCTCGGTCATGCAGGGGTTCCGCGTCGGCGGCGCATAATGCCCGGCTCAGCCTTCCACCGACAACCGGCAATCGAGAGAGCCCGATTCGTGGACCCTCACCCGCCAGCGCGGCGGCACGACCGAGGTCCCGCCCGCCTCCTCGACGATCGCCGGACCCTCCAGCGCGTAGCCCGCTCGCATCGCTGCGCGGTCGTGGACCGGGCAGTCGACCCAGCCGTCTTCGAACCAGACCCGGCGTCGTTCGATCAGCGGATCCCCCTCCCGTTCCGGGCTGAACGCGAGCGTCGGCTTGTCCGCCAGTCCGCGCGATACCAGCCGGATGTTGACGATCTCGGCATCCGACGCGGCATCGTCATGGCCGAAGGTCCGCTCGTGGCGCGCGCCGAACGCGGCCCTCAAATCCGACAGTTCCACCGTGTCGGGATCGCACGGGACCGCGAGCGTGTAGGACTGCCCGACATAGCGCATGTCGACGCTGAAATCGTGGGCGTGGCGGTCGCGCGCGAATCCGTCCTCGATCAGCAGCGCCCCGGCGTCGCGGCGCATCTCCTCCGCCTGCTTGCGGAAATCGCCGATATCGAGCGTCGAAAGCCGCCCGCCCCAGACCCGGACGAAATCCCGCCTCAGGTCGGCGAGAAGCTGTCCCAGGGCGGAGAGATGGCCGGGATAGCGCGGTATCAGGACACGCGGGATCGCAAGCTCCTCGGCGACCAGGAAGACGTGCATCGGTCCCGCCCCGCCGAAACCGAGCAGCGGGAAATCGCGCGGATCGAAGCCGCGGTGGACCGAGACCTCGCGCACCGCGCCGGCCATCTTGGCGACCGCGACCCGGAGCACCCCGTCCGCCAGCCCGACGATATCGTCCGCGCCGAGCCTATCCGCGAGACCCCGGAACGCCTCTTCCGCCAGCGCCTCGGAAAGCCGCAGATCGCCCGACAGCGCGCGGTCATGCGGCAACCGGCCGAGGATCAGGTTGGCGTCCGAGATCGTCGCCTCGGTCCCGCCGCGCCCATAGCAGGCCGGGCCGGGAACCGCGCCGGAACTTTGCGGCCCGACCTCGAGCGTGCCGTCCTCCCGGACCCAGGCGATGGAGCCGCCGCCGGCGCCGATGGTGTGGATGTCGAGCTGCGGCACCTGGAGCGGGTAGGCGTCGATCTGGTTGGCGTGGCTGATCCTCGGCGTGAGCTCGTGGATCAGCGAAACGTCGGTCGAGGTGCCGCCCATGTCGAAGGCGATGCAGTCCGCGACGCCCGCCATCTCACAGATTCGGACCGCCCCGCCGGCGCCCCCGACAGGCCCGGAAAGGAACGTGCCGGCGGCGAACCCGGCCGCCTTGGCGAGCGTCATCACGCCGCCGTTGGAGCCCATGATGCTGACCGGCGCGGCGATCCCCCGCCCTTCGAGCTCGGAGACGAGGGTTTCGAGATAGCCGACGATGACGGGGGTGAGATAGGCGTTGAGCACGCAGGTCGAGAAACGCTCGAACTCGCCTTTCTCGCGGACCACCGACGCCGATTGGGAGATCGCCACCCCGTCGAGCGCTTCGGACAGAAGATCGGCGGCCCGGCGCTCGTTCGCGTCGTTGGCGTAGGCGTTGATGAAGCAGACCGCCGCCGCCTCGCAGCCGCTCTCCCCGATCTTGCGGGCAATGTCGTCGAGGGCATCGGTGTCGAGCTTCGCCAGCACCGTTCCGTCGGCCGCGATCCGCTCGCCGATTTCAAGGCGGCGGTCCCTGGGCACCAGGGGTTTGGGCCGCTGGAACCTGATGTCGAACAGCCCGCCGATCAGCCGCCTGGTGCGGCCGATCTCGATGGTGTCGCGGAACCCTTCGGTGGTCACAAGTGCGGTCTTCGCGCCCTTGCGTTCCAAGAGCGTGTTGGTCGCGATGGTGGTGCCGTGCACGAAGACCTCGATCGCGGCGGTGTCGATGCCGAGCTCGCCGAGCGCGTTCAGCACACCGCGCCACTGGCGCCCGGGCAGCGAGGGCACCTTGGCGGACAGGAGCTGCTGGGTCTTCGCGTCGAGGCACAGGATGTCCGTGAAGGTCCCGCCCACATCCACCCCGATGCGGTATCCGGTCTCAGGTTCGGTCATGTCCGGTTGTTCTGACTACTCTCGTGAGGGACGCGTGGCGCAAGCTACTCCATTTAGCAGATCAGTCGACCCGGCGTGAGGGGGGACGCGGCAACAGCATGCGCCGAAGAGTCGATCCCCGGTCCACGAAGTGGTGTTTCAGCGCCGCGCCGGCGTGAAGGGCGACCAGCGCGAGGACGCCGTAGGCCATGTAGTAGTGGATTTCGATGGCAAGCTCGCGGGTTGCTTCCGATATGTCGAACAGCGCTGGCACCTGGAACAGTCCGAAAATGTCGATGCCCGCCCCTTCCGACGTCGAGATCGCATAGCCGGTGACCGGGAGAAGGACGATGGCGGCGTTCAGCAGCCAGTGCATCGCCGTGGCGGCGGCGCGCTCCCACGCCTTCACCTCCTTCCCGAATCCGGGGGGACGGTCGGCGATCCGCCAGCCGAACTTCGCCGCCGCGACGACCAGGACCAGTATTCCGAACGCCTTGTGGAGCGCGAGGGAGCGGTTGTACCAGGGATCGTAGTAGGTGAGCCCCACCATCCAGGCCCCGAGCGCGACCAGCCCGAGCATCGCGAGCGCGAGGATCCAGTGGAACGATATCGAGACCAGCCCGTAACGGTCCTTGCCGTTCCTCCACATGCCGCCGCTACCGGCGTATCCCTTCGAGGGAAAGGAAAAACTCCATCGACTCCGAGGCGGGACCCAGCATGCGCCCGGCGTTGAAGTCCCTGCGGTTTATCGTCACCACGCCCTCGAATCCGGCGCGGTAGCCGCCCCAGGGATCGTCCCCCTCGCCCACCTTCTTCACCGCGATGGCGATCGGTTTGGTGACGCCCATCAGCGTGAGATTCCCCTTCATCGTGCCGCCTTTGGCGTCGCCCTCGTAGCCGGTGCTGACGAAGCTCGCTTTGGGAAACTTCTTCACGTTGAGGAAACCGGGCGAGCGCAGATGCTTGTCGCGCTCGGCGTGTCCGGTGTCGATGCTGGCGGTCTCGATCTCGACCGAGACCTTCTGCCCGGCCGGGCCGGCCGCCGGGTCGTAGCTGAAGCTGCCGGAGATCCTGTCGAAGACGCCGACCATCCAGGAATAGCCGAGATGGGAGATCCTGAACTGGACGACGCTGTGCGAGGGATCGATCCGGTACTCGGCGGCGCCGGCCTGTGCGGCCGGAAATGCCAGCGCGGCAACTGCCAGGGCTGCCGCCAGGATACGCTTGTTCATGGCTTCTCCATCGGGTTCTCCGTCGACGGCGGAAAGGCTCTCGCAGCCGGGTATCGGGCGGCAAGCGATTTCTCTTCCCCTGTCTCCTGTCACGCGCGGGACGCGGGAATCCGTCGCTCAGACGCCGAACCGCAACAGCCGCACCACCGCGTCCGCCGCCGCGTCGGCCGACAGCCGGGTCGTGTCGACGCGGAGTTCCGGGGCGGCCGGCGGCTCGTAGGGCGAATCGATGCCGGTGAAGTTCGCGAGCTCGCCCCTGCGCGCCTTGGCGTAGAGACCCTTCGGGTCGCGCGCCTCGCAGACTTCGATGGGGGCGTCGACGAAAATCTCGAAAAACTCCCCCTCCTCCATCAGCGCCCGGGCCATCTCGCGCTCCGACCGGAACGGCGAGATGAAGGACACGATGACGATCAGCCCGGCATCGACCATCAGCTTCGCCACCTCCGCCACCCGGCGCATGTTCTCGACCCGGTCCCGGTCGGTGAAGCCGAGATCCCGGCTGAGTCCGTGGCGGACGTTGTCGCCGTCGAGCAGGTAGGTGTGCCTCCCCAGCGCCTGGAGCTTCTGTTCCACGCGGTCGGCCACGGTCGATTTGCCCGCCGCCGGCAGCCCGGTCAGCCACAGCACGCAGGGTCGCTGGCCGATCGCGCGCGCCCGGGCCGCCTTGTCGATCCGCGTGTCCTGCCAGACGACGTTGCTGGCGCGGCGGAGCGCGAAACGGATCGCGCCCGCGCCGACGGTGTCGCCGGTGAAGCGTTCGATCAACTCGAAAGTGTCCCGCCGGCGGCTGGCGGCCCCGGCATCGAGCGCGACGGGCCGGTCGAGCGACAGCTTGCAATAGCCGATCTCGTTCGGCCCGAGCGTCTTGGCGGCCATGCGCCCCAGCGTGTCGACGTCGATCCGGTGGGCCAGATCGGTGACCTGCGCGACTGCCGAGACGCCGGCGAGACGGATCGCATAGCGCCGCTCGGGCAGCATCGGCCGCGGACCCGTCCAGACGAGATCGGCGGCGAACTGGTCGGCGGCTTCGGAGGCCCGGTCTTCCCCAGCGGCCGTGTCGCCGCGGTCGATGTCGACCGTTTCCAGCATTTCGATCAACGTCGGCCCGCCGTACCAGGGCATGTTGCCGCCGGGCGCGAGGATGTTCTCCCCGGTCGGCGCGGAAACCGGCACCGCGCTCACCCCCTCGAAAGCAACCGCTTCCGCGAACGCCCGGAATTCCGCGACGATGGCGGAGAACGCGCCCTCGTCGCGACCGGGCGAGTCCATCCCGTCGACCGCGAGAATCGCGCGCCCGACCCCCATCAGCCGTGCGACGTAGCTGTCGAACCGGGTTCGGGTTCCGACCCCTTCGCCCGCATCGACGAGCACGACGGCCAGATCGGCCCGCGATGCCGATGCGAGCAGGTTCCGCACATCGTCGGCGACGAGCTCCCGCCGGCCGCCCGATATCGTCCCCGCATCCCGCGGCAGCCGCCGAAGCAACGCCGATCTGCCCTCGCCCGGGGAACCGCAAACGACGAAGCGGAGCTCGTCCTTCGCGTTTCCAGAGTCGGGACGATCGAGGTCAGGCAAGGTGGTGTCTCCACATTATTGGTTTTAAAAAAAAATATAGAAAATTAGATTCAAGGATAAATATATTTTATCTTTTTCAGATATTTTTTCCCATCCACTCTTCATCGTCATGCCCGGAACAAGTCCATTGCTGTCCGGTTTAGATTTGCTAAGGGCTCCTTGTCGGTGAGCGAGACCCTGCCGGTGGTCGGTAAGCTGCTCGGCCACAGCGCTATTGAGACGACAGCGCGCTACGCCCATTTGGCGCCGGACCCAATTCATCAGACGGCGGAGCGGATCGCCGCGAGCATTGCTGCGGATATTCTGTAGAAATCTGCTGTGGCTCCGCTTGTCGACCAATATCGAGTTATAGAGTTTAGCCGCCAGCACAGTATCGCCTCCTCGGTCATCATCACCCCAGAGAAGCCCTCTGCGTCCTTTTCCCATTACTGTTCGATTTCTTGTTCGATCTCCTGCTCCAGCACGGCGCTCTCCACAAAGGTACCGAGAGCCTGCACCATGGAATCGTATATGGAGCGGCGATTTTCACCGCTCCAAAGGGTAAGAACAAAGGCGGCTTCCTGAGGACCGGCTTGGCTATGGTGGTGCCAGCCGAACTGATAAAGATCCCGGGTAAAGACCCGAGCGTAGAGTCGGAAAGAACTCCCCGCGAACTGACGCCCTCGTCTGGTGAAATCCGCAGAGTGGCGCCGCACCGGATACCACTTTTTCAGTTCCTCGCGCGCTTCTTTCTCGCGGATGGTCGATTCCTTCATGGACCCAAGAAGCGATCTCCATTCTGCTCCCGGTTTGTCGACATACTGGAGCGCTGTTTCGAGCCGCGAGGAGAAGTAGTTGGCGCCTGCGAAGGGAGAAACAAGGGGATTCAGGACGGCGGTCAGACGCGCCTTTCCGAAGAGCCGGCCGTTACGAACGAACTCCGGCGGGATAGGAATATCGTTCCAATAGTAGGCTGCACCGGGTTCCAATCGAGCGCGCCAAGCCAAAGTCACACTGCCCGGCACGCAGCCCCACGGCATGTGCCCATTGTAGGGCGTGCCCCACCCAAGGGCGGGATCGTGCTCATCGAGTTCCGCAGCATTGATGAGCAGGGCCCTCACCAAGTCGGGCGTCGGGTTGCGCAGTGCGTCAAACGTATGCGCAGCAAGCGAGGAAATCAGGGGCGTGGCGTAACTACTTCCGGTATCCACCGCGCCGCCCAGCATCCTAAGCTTGGAGAACCAGGAAACGTCCGGTCTCAGCATTCCATCCGGTCCGGGCCCAGAGAGGCAGACCGAACAGGCATGAGCAGGGTTACCGTCATTGTCGGCCTCCCGGCCGCCAACAACGATCGCGGCTTCACAGTCGGCTGGCGGTTCGGGACGATCGGAGTTATGACGTCCGACATTTCCGATGGAGATGATCGGCAGAATGTTGTGCTCCCGGGCGATACGTCTCAGACCGTCTCCCAGGACGCTGACGACCTCATGATCCAGCCCGGGACCGCTCTGGTTGGCGGATATGTTCCATACATGCCCCTCGGGGCGCGCTCGGGCGATGTTATCGAGGTAGTCGATCAACTCTTGGTCGTCGAAGGGGTGCGCGCTGTTCTTGTGAGGAACCGCCTGCACGGTTCCGATCCGGCATTCCAGGGCCGGAAGATTCCGCTTGTTGTTCCACGCATGTGCATGGACGGCGAGGGAGCTTACTCCGTTGCCATGCGGCCGGTCAGCCTCGTGATCCGGGACCAGTGGTGTAGCGCGCCAGGCCTCTGCGGGCCGGTAGGTGGAGGCATGAAGGCCGCCATCTACAACAGCCACAATCGGGGCGTTCCCAAGCTGAAGCGGGGGCGCCGGGTGCGATCCTTCGCCCGGTGAGGTGGACAGAAGCCGGCGGACAGGATCGATCCTCAAGGCGGCGCCGGAAGCGACAAGCGCCGCCAGGCGGTTCCTGTCCGGCACTCGCACTGTGGCATAGCCGACACCGGTATTTCGGTACCTTCGCATCGCGCGCGCAATATTCGATTGCCGCGGCACCACGGCCGGCCGTGTTTCCCCTGTCGCGTCATCACCCGGCGCGGGCAGAAGTGCCCTGGAGAATACCGGCAGCAGGGTGCGGTCATCGCTCAATCCCGCGATCTCCTCGAAAAGCGCCTCTCGGGCTTGACGATCACGGAACGGGGTCAGCCAGACGACGAAGAGACGACCGCCTTCGCTCTCTGGCGCCGCCTCCCAAAGGCCTTCGATGGAACGACCGCGCAAGCGCGCCTCATCGTCGAATATCTCTACGTCGGAGACGCGCGAGATATCTGCCTGAACAGCATATCCACGAGGATTCCGAATCTCCGCAACAACGCTCCCAAATTGGTCGAGATCGGCCTCGACTAGGTAGCCCTCGTGCAGAGGCACCACGAACCGGCAACCATGCACCGGAGAAAAAAGGTCTGTCGGCGTGTGACTCGGAGCCAGAGAGTCGGGGAACATGCGTACAGTCAGCAGTGTCTTTCCGCCAAACGTCACGAATTCTGCACGGGAGGCATGAAGAGCCTGCGCCTGGCCGTCGAGCTTTTCCTTCTGGTCGTCGAGACGATCATAGACGACACTGTGTCGCCCCTTTCCACCACCGGTGCGACTTTTGAGCGCCGGTTCCATCTGAAGGCTGAGTACGGGGTTGAGAAGTGGGAGATCGTGTTCATCAGCCATGTCCCACCTCTTCATCTTGCTTGAGGTAGCTATAGACAGCCTGGCGTGTGACGCCGATCAGGCGGCTTATGTTGGCGCCATTGAGGTGGTCTCGATCGGTCAATTTCAGGGCGAGAGTCCTCTTCTGAGCCGCGCTGAGTTCAGCGGACTGTGGGAGCACCGTTTTGCTCCCCCGCGATTCAACGACGGCGAGTGCTACGGAAGCGAGGTTTATGGGCCTGGAGTCGAGCACCGCGTGACGCCGGGCGGTTAGGCTGATTGCCTCAATGTCTGCGCCGGACAGATAGGCCGAGATGGTTGCGAGCAATTCCGACACATTGTGTTCGTCCTGATCCTCGAAGAGAAAATGCCGCCAAAGATCTTCCCGGACCCCGGCATCCGGATTTCCGAGGTCAATCTTGTATGGGAACCTGCGCCAAATGGCCGGATCGAGCAGGTGTGGATGATTGGTGGCCGCGATGACGACGGCGTGAAGGTCAAGACTGTCGAGGCCCTGAATCACGGTGTTGACAACTCTCTTCAGCTCTCCGAGTTCATGACGGTCGTCCCGCAGCTTGGCCACGGCGTCCATTTCGTCGAGGAGAAGAACCGCATTCTGCGAAGGGACAAAGTCAAAGACGGTTCGGACGTTCTTTGCCGTGTCTCCTAGCAGGGACGAAATCACGGCATCGAGACGCACGACGTAGAACGGGCGGGACAACTGGGCGGCCACATGGGCGGCCATCAGTGTCTTGCCCGTTCCGGGCGGTCCGGACAGAAGGAGGCCTAAACGGGAAGCGAGTCCCTTGGCGCTCAACTCATCGACGTGCTGGGCGGCCCTCACGAAGTCATTGAACGCCTGGCTCGCTTCCCTGCCTAGGAATAGGGGCTCCTCGGGCCACGGCTGCTCCTCCAGGAGAGGTAGGCGCGATTTGGCGTCAACCGGTACGGTTTCAATGTAGCCGGATGCCCTGAGCGGCACTCCTCGCTTGCGTACGACCGAGCGCAACTCCTTGGCGGCCGCATCCTCACCAGCCGTCGAGAGCCCGCGGGCGATCAGGTTCGCAGCACGACGAACACGCGTGTAGTCGGCAGCTAGAGCGGCATCCGTCAGCTCTATGACATTTTTTGGATCGACGGCCACACGGGTTCCTTCCTGCATTCTCTCACATCCGTAATGGTAACAGAATTTCTATTATTGACAAGTGATTTATCAATAGTGTAAACAGAATCATGCTCATTGGTAAAGGAATTAGAAACATGTCAAAGAAAAACCAGCACATCGTGCCCCATGATCGGGGCTGGGCTGTCAAGCCGGCAGGCGGGTCTAAACCTTCTTCGGTCCACGACACCCAGCAAGAGGCGATCGACAGGGCCCGGGGCATAGCCCGGAACCAGAGGGATCCGAACTGATCATTCACCGGCGGGACGGGACCATCCGCGAGCGCGACTCACATGGGAATGATCCATTTCCGCCGAAAGGTTAATTGGGCCTTCGCTGTCCAAGCGGTAGATCGGAGGGTCGCACATTTGATTTTCCGGTCTGCTGCGGTCTCGCTCGTCCGTACGACATGCCGCTCCCGTTTGTGATAGGGTCTGGAGGCTGCTCTTTGCGGAGACGCCCGGGCCCGGCATCCGATGTATAAACGGCCGCTACGGGAAGGTTGAATTCGCTGCTGCCGCCGGTCGAAGGTCAGGCGGCTTCTTCCACAGTGACCACCAGCCGCTTCTTGAAGCGGGCCAGGGCTTCCTCCAGCCTGCCGATCTTGGTGGCGTGGCGGGGATCGAGCATGCGGCGAACCTCGCTTTCCTGGACGCCCATGACCGCCGCGAAGGCGCTGTTGGACAGCCGCTGCTCGCGCAGGGCCTCGTAGAGCGCCGCCTTGGCGGCCAGCACCGCGCCGGGCACCGCCGCCGGCCGGCCCCTCGCCGGGCTCGGCGCCGGAATGTCCTCGCGCCGCGCGATGCGGCTCGCGAGCGCTTCCTCCAGGCAGTCCCCGGCTTCCGCGACCGCTTCGGCTATGGTGTCGCCGTCGGTGAACGCCTCGTCGAAGTCGGGGAAGGTGACCGAATAGCCGCCTCCCCGTTCCTCGTGCAGGTCGATGGGGTAGCTGTACCGGGTTGCCATGATGGGAACTCCCTAAAGGTCGTCCGGGTCGATGCCGAGCTGCTTGCACGTGCCGCGGAGCGTGCCGTGGCTGCCCTTGCCCCTCTTCCGGTCGAACCTCACCGCGATCCCGTTCCCGCGCGCCGGCGTTTTCGCCCTCGTTATGAATTCACGCCCGTTCACGGACGGCAATCTCGCACAAAAATGCGCGAACAGGCAATCGTTGTCTCGACCGATTCCGTGCGGGCATGCAAAGGCGGGCAGGGTCGACGGCGGAAGGCGTTAACCATAGTTGACGGTCCGGCGACCCGGCGTCGCCTTCTGGCAGGTTGCGTCAGTTTTCCAAACCAATCCCGCAGCAATCCCTGCCAACGCCTTGGCGCGGCCGGGAAATCCGCCGGTTCCGCCATGGCCGGCGCGCCCCGGACGGCGCGGACCGGCGAGCCTTCGCGTCCCCGGGGGACGCAAAAATAGTCGCATATCGGGACAATGTTTCACGTGAAACATAGGTCAATAGTGCTGACCTTTGTTTCACGTGAAACATTAGAGCGGATTCGTTTTGGTCGGAACCGCGGCAGTCGTCGCGTCCCCCTACAACTCCGGTGTCGAGCGGGCGGGCGCGATCTCGACCTCATCGCCGGGGGAGGCGCGGACGATGGCGAGGCTGGATGCGCCGGCGAGCAGGGCGGTTCCCTCGTCGGCGATTTGCGCCCACGCCCTGAGCGGCGCGCCGCAGCCGGTGCTGATTTCCACCAGCGCGCCGTCGGCGATACCGGCGCTTTCGGCGATATCGGACGGGACAACGACCCGCCGCCGGGTTCCGTCGAACATCTCCTCGTTCGCCGCCTCGATCGGCACGGGGCGGCGCGCGGCGCGCAGCGCGGCCCGCTTCGCCTCGGTCGCCGCCGCATCCACGGCAAGATCTGGGTCCAGCACCACGCCGTAGCGCCGTTCCGCCTGCCCGGCGGTAAGGTAGTCTTCGACGACGTCGTCCCGCACCCGTTGGGGATCGCGCGCCAGCGGATCGCCGTGGCCGCCGCCGCCGGCGGTCTCCTCGCGCACGATGTCGTCGGTCTCAAGGCGAAAGCCCGACACCTTGCCCGGCATGTCGGAAGGCTCCACCCTCTCGCCGCCCCGGAGGACGAAGAAGCGGTTGGACGCCCCCGCCCTGCCGCCCTCGACGCCGTAAGGCGGGATGACGTTCTTTTCCGACAGCACCGACAGCATCGCGCTCTCGCCGAGAATACGGATGTCGCGGCGCAGCCCGAACCCGCCGCGAAACGCGCCGTCGCCGCAGCAGCCCCGGCGGAGCTCGCAGCGCTCCACCCTGAGCGGAAACGCGCCCTCGACGGTCTCGACCGACTGGATCGAGTTGAAATCGCCCTCGTTGTAGCTGCGGCAGGCGTTGTTGCCGTCGACCCCGGTCGACGCGCCGGTTCCGCCCGCCGGCCACTCGTAATGGATGAAGGTGCCGCCGCCGCCGGGCACAGGACCGGCGATGTGGATGTGGTTCGCGCCGCCCTTGAGGTCGCCGACGCTCATCTCGGGCACCACCTGGCTCATGGCGGAAGCCACCACCGCGTCGATCAGGAACTTGACCTCCGCCATGCCGCCGCAGGGCGAGGTCTCGCGGGCGTTGACGATGCTGCGCTCCGGCGCGATCACCTCGATCGGGTTGAACGAGCCGTGGTTGATCGGCGTCTGGGGATCGAGGAACGTCTTGACGACGGTGCCCACCCCGTTGAGCGCCATCGCCGGCCCGCAATTGGTCGGCCCGTCGGTCTGCGCCGAGGTGCCGGTGAAATCGGCGACGATCGTATCGCCGTCGACCGTGAGCTTGAGGCGGACGACCAGCGGCTCCGGGTTGGTGCCGTCGCTCTCGATATAGCCGTCGGAGAAATACTCGCCGTCGGGGCATTCCGCGATCCGGGCGCGCAGCAGGCCCTCCGAACGCTCCATCAGCTCGTCGATGCCTTCGAGCAGCCCCCTGCCCCCGAAGCGCTCGAACAGCCGGCCGATATGCTCCGCCGCCTTGCGCCCGGTACCGAGCATCGCGTTGAAATCGCCCAGGCGTTCGTTGCGTTCGCGCATGTTGTTGAACAGGAGTTCGAGGAAGGGCTCGTTCATAACGCCCCTGGAGCAGATCTTCGTCGGCACGATCCGCATCCCCTCCTGGTAGACCTCGTTGACGCGGCCCGACAGGCTGCCCGGCGTCATGCCGCCCACGTCGTTCCAGTGGCAGCGGATGGCGGCGAACATCGCAAGCTCGCCCTCGAAGAACACCGGGTGCAGCAGCAGCACGTCGTTCAGATGCGTGCCGCCGGTATAGGGATCGTTGTGGAGGAACAGGTCGCCCTCGTGGATGTCGCCGGCGAAGGCTTCCACCACCCGCTGCGTCGAATAGGGGACGGCGAAGATGTGGAGCGGATGGTCGGCCAGCCCCTGGGCGATCTGCCGCCCGTCCGCCGACATCAGCGCGCAGGAGAAATCGTGCCCCTCGTAGATGATCGGCGCGTAGGACGAATGGATGATGTTCGCCCGCATCTCGTTGACCACGGCGATCAGCGATTCGCGGATCAGTTCGAGACGGACGAACGGGTTCATCGGCGGGGCCTCCCGGCGGCGGGCGCGGGACCCTAGCACCGGGGCCGCGCGGGGCCAAACCTGTCTCGACTCCGGTGATGACATGCGGTCTTTTCTCTACTCTATTCGCCTGATCGTCGTTTCGACCGAACGAGTCGGAGCCGTCGCGCTCGACTTGACATCATAGCTAAAATAGCTATATTAGCTTCATGAAGGAAATCGCCGCCAGAGACGCCAAGAACCGCTTCGGCCAAATGCTCGAAGCCGCGCAGAGCACGCCCGTGCGCGTGACCAAGATGGGCAGGCCGGTAGGCGTGATGATGTCGATCCAACACTACGAGCGTCTTCGCGGCGCCGCGTGGGAACGACTGACGGCAACGATGGATACCCTGGGCGAAGAAGCCGCAAGCAACGGACTGACGGAAGCCCGGCTCGAAGCGCTTCTGGCGGATGAAAGCTGAGCGGGTCGTTCTCGACACGCATATCGTAGGAAATGCTCTGGAAGCCCAAAACACCGTGTTATTCCAATAACTTGTCAAACTTCCCCGCTGGAGTCATTCCAGCCCCGTAAGCATTCAGAGAGCGATCTGACTCCGAAACCGCGCGCCGCGGTGAACGCGCATGCCGCGGGCGTGCAGGACTCCCCCCAATTCCGGAATTTCGGCGTTTTCGGCGCCGCGCACCGATCTGGGCCGGGGCCTTCGCGGGCGCGGCTGGCAGGCCCCGGGCGGGCTTACGACGGCCTGCGGTCGGACGGCGTCGGCGGCGTCGGCGGCGTCGCGCGGGAGCGCGCGCATTGGGCCGGACGGCGGGAGGCCGCCGGATTTCTCCTTACCGTGCGCTTTGAATACCGCGCCCGCCTCGCCTACGGTCGCTGTGCCGGCGCGCGAAAGCGCCGGCACATCCGGGAATCGAACGGGGGCACCATGGGCAACGACGGGGGCGGCATGAGCGGCGGCGATATCGGCTTCATCGACACCGCGCGCGCGGCGGCTTGGCTCGGCCTGTCGCGCCGCACGCTGGACGGTTACCGGGTGAGCGGCGGCGGACCCGCCTTCCACCGCTTCGGCAACCGGGTGCGCTATCGCAGGGCGGATCTGGACGCATGGGCGGCGGAACGGCGCGCAACTACAACGGCAGAGGCGGATCGGCTGAAGGCGAGGTGAGGGTGCGGAAGGTGGGGACGGCCCTTCTCGTCGCTGCCCCGTGTGCTCTGCCTATTGCGGCACCCGTGACGGAGCGCCACGGCCGTGTTGCGAGCAATGACGGCAAGGGGCCTTGGCGGCACGTCCTGCCAGACCACGCCGAGGTGAGCGGGCCAGCCGGCACCCTCGTGTTCCTGTTGATAGCTAACGAGCAAGCTCAGCCGCGGACAAGCCGCGTAGCGGGTTGGCCGTCAACCGGAGCGACTGGTCAGCTACCTTATGCAAAACACTGGCCATCCAACATTCAGGCGCCACCAAGCTTCAACAGCATAACGCAATTCATATCTCTGTATTTCTTTGTATGCAACGCACCATTGATATTGTGAAAATGGCGGCCTATCAATGATACACCCCAGCTTGTCTGTTTTATGATGTCCTTCGTCAAATAAATGTTGCTTAAGTCTCTTTCTCATATCTTCTTCCGTACCAGAGTAAACAACATATCGTGATTGATTTATCTGCCTGATAAGACAAGCTCTATCTGGAGGATTTTTTCTTAATCGTTTCTTTCTACCGGTAACATCATAAATTGCCTCGCGCATGCGTTCAGCAGGCATTGTTGTTTCTATCCAATAAACACCAGGAGTTGCGGGCACGTGGTTATCAATGCAATGTGTGCTAGTAACAGGAATAGACCTTCTACCTTGCTCGATTTCCCTGCCAAAGGTATCCAGGAGGGTTTCTAACTGACTTCTTGTAGAGACCACAAGTCTTCCTTTGAGTAGCTAACCACTGATCATCTGGCAAATCTGCCCAGCAACACGGTATTGGACCCTGTTTCGAGCAGACGCACAACCGCCAGCCGCCGAAAGCGGCTCAGTAGCGGGCGGGGTGTCCGCCGCGCGCAGTGGCCCGCAGCGCCGTCGTTGGAGCAATCCTGCGACTCTTCATATAGGGATTCCCGCGCGCGAGGGAGCCGATGTCAGCCGCCGGTCTGCGCGTGCGTTCGCGCGTGTGGCGAATTTCAACGTTTCCCTCCAGCTCCTCCCTGCCACGAAGGTCACGTCAGTCGGCGCCCGCGGCGGCCCGCTGCAGCAGCCGGACGAGGCGGAGCGCGCCGCCGCGGGGCCCGGGTTGCGCGCTTGCCGAGCGCCGGGCCGCGGCGACCGACTTCCAGGGGCTGGCCTCGAGGATGGCCGGGAGGTCGACGCCCGCGGCGAGGATGTCCTGGACGGCGCCGAGGCGGGGGCTCTCGCCCGAGATCCGCCTCGCCACGGCCTCCGGGAGGCCGGCCTGGCGCGCCATCGCCTTGAAGATGCGCGCCACCTGGCCGGGCGGCAGCGCCCCGCCGGCCTTCCCGCTCTTGGCGACCGAGCGGAACAGCCAGCCCTCCTCGATCCCGCTCGCCCGGAGCCAGGCGCGCACCAGGCGGTCCGTATCGGGCGAAAGCCGCACGGTCTCCTCGCGACTGCCGCGCGCGTCGGTGCGCACCCGCAGCACGGCGCCGCCAGGGGCCTCCGGGAGCAGGTCCGGCACCTCGAGCGCGGTCAGGGCGCTCCGGCGCAGCAGCGTATCGTAGGCGACGGCAAGGAGCGCGCGGTTGCGCGCATCGATCGGGCCGTCCCCCGAGGCCTCGATGAGCCGCCGGCAAAGCTCCCAGGTCAGCCCCGCGGCCCGGTCCCGGCGCTCGGCCCCGCTGCGCCGCAAGCGCGCGAGCGCGCGCCGCACCGGCGGGCTCGCGAGCCAGGACGCCTCGCCGATGCGAAGGAGGATGCGGGCCTCCTCCGCCGGGGTGACGAAGTCGGGGACGATGACCGCCCCGTGGGCGAAGATGGAAGCGTCGCGCGCCATGCTCTCTTGTATGGACGCCTCCCGGGACGCAAGGACGGATTTGAATGTGACGGGCAGGCAGATTGCAGTTTTGTATCCGGCCTGTTGATGCGGGACCTGGTGCCCGCTGGCCCTGATGGAATCTGCCGATCCGCGCCTCATTTCTCCTGTGGGCTCGGGGCCCCAGAGAGCATTCAGGCTTGGCGGATCGCGGTCTGACCTGTTTGCCATCACACCTTGTCGTGCCTTGCGCAACCTTTCAGCAGCCACCTCCTGGTTCGGTTTGTCGTTCCGTCCCTCGTCGGCCGCGGCTATGCCGGCTGGCTGACGAAGTTCGGCTGGTACGCCCGGTCATGGGCCAGCAAGGCCCAGATCGTGCGCGCCGTCTTGTTGGCCAGTGCGACCGTGACCACGTTGGCCGGCCGCCGCTCGGCCAGTCCCACCACCCATTCGGGCGGCGCCTTGGAGTGGGTGAGCACGGAACGGGCGCCGTGGATCAGCAGTGTCCGCAGATAGCGGTCGCCGCGCTTGGAGATGCCGAGCATGCGGACCCGCCCGCCGGTGCCGTCGTGCCGCGGCACCAGGCCCAGCCAGGCGGCGAACTCGCGCCCGGACTTGAACGCGGCGGGATCGCCCATCGCGGCGACCACGGCCGTCGCGGTCAGCACGCCAACGCCGGGGATCTCAGCGATACGCTTGCAGTGGGCATTGCTGCGGTGCCACACCCCGATCCGTCGCTCGATTTCGCCGATCTCCTCGTCCAGACGGCCAACCCGCGCCCACTGCTCTCGAAGCGTGTCAATCACCATCGCCGGCAGTCGCTCCGAGACCCGGGCGAGGGCGTCAGGCATCGCCTTGCGCATCGCGGACCGGCCTTGCGGCATCACCTCGCCGTATTCGGTCAGCAGGCCGCGCAGGCCGTTGATCTGCGCGGTGCGGAACTTCACCAGCTGCTGGCGCATCCGGTGTAGCGCCAGGATCGCCTGCTGCTCCTCGCTCTTCACGGCAACCGTTTTGACGCCCGGCATCTGCGCCGCAGTCCAGATCGCCTCGGCGTCGTGCGTATCGTTCTTGTTGCCGCGCACGAAGGGCCGAACCGCCTTCGCCGGCAACAGCCGGACCTCGTGGCCGAGCTCCCGCAGCCGGCGCGCCCAGTGCTGCGAGCCGCCGCACGCCTCCATCGCCACCACGCACGGAATGCGGTTGGCGAAGTGGTTCAGGAACTTCGCCCGCGTCAGCCTCAGATCCACGATTTCGCCAGTCTCCATATCCACCCAGTGCAGCTGGAACACACGCTTCGCCGTATCCACCCCGACGACGGTTCTGTTAGTCTTCATCTCGGACCCTCCGGTTTGCCCGTGAAGAGCTTGCTCTTCCACCTTGGCACGTTGATGCCGTCGGCCCGCGAGGGTCCACCTCAACCCTCCAGCATCAGGGGGTGGGAGGCGTCCATTCCATTTCTCCTGTCCGGTGGAACCGCCCGCTCGCGAAGCTCCACACGGACTCCGGCACGGGAAGACTCGAAGCCCCCTGCACGAAAAAGGGGCCGACGCGGATGCGCCGGCCCCAAGGTGGGAGGGAGGAGGAAGCGACGATCTAGAACGGAATCGGATCGTCTTCCATGTCGTCGACGGGCGTCTGCGCGCCGTCGGCCGGCATCGCCGAGCCGGACGCGGGCGCCTGGCCCTCGGCCATCGCGGCGCCGTTCCCGTTCGGCTTGTCCAGGAACTGAACGCGCCCGCCGGGGACGAGGAGAATCTCGGTCGAGAACCGGTCCTGTAGGCGACCGACGCCCATCAAATACCGTGATTACCGCACCATCAAATAGCGTGCGCGCGCTCACGGGCTGCGCAACCCGGTGGAGATGTGGCTTGCGGGGGGCGGGCGCTACCATCCCCACAGGCGGCGAAAGATATCGTCGCCGGCCGAGGTGCTGCCCAGGTGGCGCGAAGGCATCGAGGCGGTGGTGCGCAATCCCGTGCACCGGGACCTGATCATGTTCGGGCTCTACACCGGCATGCGCCGGGGCGAGATCATCTCGCTGCGCTGGGAGCGGGTGGACCTCGAGGCGGGGCTGTTCCGGGTCGAGGAGACCAAGACCGGGGTGCCGCTGGAGCTGCCCGTCACGCGCCAGCTCGGCGTCATCCTGGCGCGGCGGCGGGCCAACAGCGACGCCATGCCGGCGGACATGCGCGGCTGGGTGCTCCCTTCGATGTCCAGCAAGTCGGGCCATGTCGAGGAGCTTCACGCGCACTACGCCCGCATCGGGAAGGTGAGCGGTGCGAAGTTCTGGTTCCACGGGCTGCGCAACGTCTTCATCACCGTGGCCGAGCGCGAGCTGATGCTGCCGCGCTCGCTCACCAAGCGGCTGGTCAACCACGCGCGGCCAAGCGACGTGACCGAAGGATACGCAGCGGACTGGACAGTCGAGCAGCTCCGCGAACCCGCGCAGCGGATTGCCGACCGGATCGATGAGTTGGGTGCGATTGCGCCGCGAGCGGCGGCTTGAGGGGACGTTGACCTCGACGACCGTCGTCGAAGGGCTCGACCGACTGGGTGTCTACGTCGAGGCGGCGGATGTACTGGTCGGTCATAGACCGTCCGACAAGCCTGCGCGGGTTCCCTCAACCGCCCTTGCGGCCGCGACATCCACGACTCCGTGTTGACACCATGCTAGACTGTGACAGTGTCTCCAGAGATCTTTCAAACGGTGGGCGGGTGCCGGTCCTACTTGTCAATCAGCAGGATTGTCGCTGCATTCACCGAGAACGGCCCCATGGGTCGTTCGTAAGCTCGAGGTTATCACCATGACACGACAAGCGTTCGACGACTTCATCCAAAAGACGACCGTCAGAGCCCAAAACTCGAAGGTAGACTGGGACGAGCAACGGGAGGAGTGGCTTTCCTATTTGACGCAGTTCTACGATATGGTGGACGGCTTTATCTCAGACTATGTCGAAGCCCACCAGCTCTCCTGTACGCGAAAAAGGAAAACCCTGAACGAAGAGAATATTGGATCATACGACGTTGATGTCCTATCCATTGGGATCAACAACATCACGATCACTCTCACTCCAATCGGTACAATTCTCTTTGGTGGAAAAGGACGGGTTGACATGGTCGGCCCTAAGGGGAAGGTAAAGTTTGTACTGGTTCCCGAAGGCAGCACGGGACCGCGGATCGTTGTCCGAACGGTGGAACCCCACGATTCTTCGGACGCGGAAACAAGAGAACCAATCAAGGAGTGGGAATGGAGGATAATGACATCACCTCCGCAGATCAGCTATTTGCCTCTTGACGGAGATGCATTTTATTCCGCGATGCTGGAAGTGATAAATGGCTAGCTCTGGCTCGATTTTGCTTTCCGACGAACATCTCGCGTTGGAAGACATAAGTAGACAACATACGAATGTGGAGAACTCGGTGACGCTGTATTTCTCCGAGGACAATCCTCAATTCCAGGAGATTTTTTCTCTTTATTCCCAAGACGAACTCGTCGAAGAGCGGCGCGGAATTCTTGTCGAGCATGGACTTAGCGCGTCCATGACAGTTCTTGCCGCGGTGGAAGCTGCCTTCAGAATTGACTTCGAGCTACGTTGCCGGAACAGAAATGGGGACCCAATTTCGCACCGACTCAGAACGATGCGCCGCGGACGAATGCAGCGTTCGATTTCCTTTACAGGAGAGATTTTGAACACATGGGAGCAGCAATACCCAAGTGGTGCAGATGTGATAACAGCGATGCGCGAGGCTTTCCAATTTCGGAACTGGCTTGCCCATGGTCGATATTGGGTGCCCGATACCGACAAAATAGACTATGGTGATGTATACGCACTCGCGGAGAGTGTTTTTGAAATATTTCCACTTGAAGGGCTGAACTGAGCGCTGCGATATCTGAGGTAGCCGCTTTCGTGCGCATGGAGTGCGGAATGCTATTTCCGAATTGAACCTTATGCCGCGCGACAATCTGCTGAAGAGTTCGATCTCCCCGTAGCGCCTCCAAGGCGATCTTTGCCTTCAGCTCCCCAGAAAGCCTGCGCCGCTTGCTCATCAGCACTCCTCCGTCAGACGATGGAACTCACCTTAGTGTCCTGATTCCGAAGTTTTGATGATTTTCTTTTGCCGTTCGGCGGTTTCGAGGGTCCTCAGGCAGAAGCGTTTGATGGTTGCGAGGATGTCGTCTGCGGACTTGGTCCAGCGGAAGGGTCTTGGGTTGGCGTTGACGGTGTCGATGTAGTTTCGGATCGCCTGTTCGAGTTCCTCGGTCGAGCGATGGACCCCGCGGCGGAGTTGTTTCTCGGTCAAGGCGGCGAAGAAGCGCTCGACCTGGTTGAGCCAGGAGGCGCCGGTCGGCGTGAAGTGGACATGCCAGCGTGGATGTCGGGCCAGCCACCGCTGGACGGCGGCCGTCTTGTGGGTTGCGTAGTTGTCCATCACCAGATGGACGTCGAGGTCGTCGGGGACCCGGACCTCAAGGGTGCGCAGGAAGGCGAGGAACTCGCGGCTGCGGTGGCGCGCAAAGCACTGGCCGACGATCTTGCCGGTGGCGATGTCGAGCGCCGCGAACAGAGTGGTGGTGCCGTGGCGCACATAGTCATGGGTCCGCCGCTCGACCTGCCCGGGCCGCATCGGCAGCAGCGGCTGAGAGCGATCGAGCGCCTGGATCTGGCTCTTCTCGTCGACGCACAGCACGAGCGCGCGCTCCGGCGGGTCGAGGTAGAGGCCGACGATGTCGCGCACCTTCTCCACAAACAGCGGGTCCGATGACAGCTTGAAGGTCTCCGAGCGATGCGGCTGCAGGCCGAAGGCCTGCCAGATGCGGTGGATCGTCGACGGCGCATAGCCTGCGGCGCGGGCCATCGAGCGCAGGCTCCAATGGGTGCCGTCGGGTGGCGTCTCTTCCAGAGTGCGGGCAATGACCTCTGCAATCTGCTCATCGCCGATCTTGCGCGGCGCCCCGGGACGCGGCTCGTCGTAGAGCCCGTCGAGCCCGCGCTCGGCGAAGCGCCGGCGCCATTTGCCGACCGTGTTCGCGTCCGCCCCCACCCGCTCGACAATGGCCTTGTTTTCCAGCCCGTCCGCCGCCGCAAGCACAATCCGAGCCCGCCGCGCAAGGCCCTGGGCCGTCTTCCGCCGCCGCGCCAACCCCTCAAGCTCACGCCGCTCCGCGTCTGACAATACGATCGCTACCGCTGCTCTGCTCATCCGTCAGTCCTCCAACGCAACCCACGGACATATTCTAATAAACTTCTCGATCAGGACATTAGCGACCTGTCCGATTTTCCGGGGCCACCTCAGATAGTGCGGACTAACCCAACAGTGTCGTTCAGCGTTCATAAATTCAGTCATCATCAAAGATGTCGCACACCGGACATTCCCAATTTTTCCTGCGTGGCCTGGCTGGGTGAATGTCGTTGTTGGAGTTGGGAAAGTCGTGATACAAACGACATTCCTTTTCGAAGGCGGCTTTCGCAGAACTGCAATATATGAATTTGAACTCTTCGTAGTCTCCAACGTGATCTTTCAGCCTATCATTCACATCTTCGTCGGAGCGGCCAACGTAGCTGACATAGAATTTGTTGCTCTGCGCTTTTCCCAGTGCATACGCTCCTGGTGAAGTTTTGGTTACCACCGTGTCGACCTTTTGCGTCGTTAGTGCATAGGGGCCATGCAATCCTGAGCTTGGCATTGGTAGGTTCTCCTTTGAGAAATCGGCGCTGGCTGATTTAGTTACTGGTCGGTCGGCTAAGTTTAGAGGAGCCTCCGGGTAAGGTCGACGCTCCCGTTTGGCGATGTCCCGGGGCTGGCTCCGAGGGAGCGACGAATGTTGTGGTGAGCGGAAATCCGCAGTAGTGGGGTTGCCTGATGTGGGCTTGGGGCGGGTTCTTCGTGGTCGACGCATCGAAGCAGTGATCTGGTTTGGCACCGACTGGAGCCGTAAGCGGCTGGGCAATGAGTGGTGCATCATCCGCGCGCACTGGCCCGCAGCTCTGTCGTCGGAGCAATCCTGCGGCTCGCCAAACAGGGACTCCCGCGCGCGAGGGGGCCGATGTCGGCCGCTGGTGTGCGTAGGCGTTCGCGCGTGTGGCAAAGTTCAGCGTTTCCCCCCAACTCCTCCCTGTACCCTTCATTCCGTTGCGCGGCTAATCATCGGTTCGGTCCGTACTTAAGACCATCTGGGACAGAATGTGCCACAACGCAGATACGCCGATGCCAGCTGGCTGCCATGAGTTTAGTGCAAGATCGGAAGCATACGCCATTACAAACAGCGCAGCCTTGTCATTGTCGGCATCGAGAATGTGTTGGTACTTGCGTACATAATGGTCACTGCCCGATTTGTAGAATCCGTACCACCGCAAGCCGAAGACTTCCCTTGCTTCCTCAGATTTCAGATCATAAGGCAAACCGCTCTCATGCAGAAGTGCGTATGCTTTCTGTTTTCTGGGTCTCTTCATTTCCAATCCTGGTATCAACACGTCATCGCTTAAGGAAAAGACTTTCGCGCGTCGGCGAGCGACTTCAGGATCCATCGTACAAATTAGCCCAACCTCCTTGAGATGACTAAGTGATGCGAAAAAGACGGCAATCTCGGGATCAGAAGAAAAATCGAGCAGGTCCGTAGGGATTCCGTAGTGTTGAAGGAACATCTGTCCGACCCGTAGATCGGCTTGTCCTGTGTAATCGCAAAACCAATCTTCGAAATGACCTGCGAGATCTAGAAAAAACGTCTGTTCTTGGAAATGCAGTTGTTTGTCGTCCAATACCCTCCTCGTGCCGGGACAGGTCATTGGGTAGAAACGAGATTCTCCACGGAATAGATGGCCTGCTTCTTTATGGACTGCTAAATGCTCAACACATTCTTGCGCCGATTTGAAGAGGTGTTTGTCAAGAGATTGTGGTATCGAGAAGGTCATCAGTATTTCCTCATCGTCAAACGATGGAATGAAGTCGTGCCGCTCTTGCGCCGTCCGCTTAAAGGACGGGCTATGTACGGATTAGCGTCAGTTTGCCAGATATGGGCCACCTATCCTCATCCTGCCAATATTCACGCACTGTGTTTTTCGTTCCCCTCGAAGATGGACGAAGCTCTTCAATTCCGGTTGTTCCGAAATAATCGTCGATTACCGGTAACTCACGATATTGCAACGTTGGGACTATACGGTACTGGCCTTGAGTGTCCGGTGCGCCTCTACCTTCAAAGCACTGTCCACCGGTCATGGGTGGAGGCGGGCTGACCGAAACGACTCGAAAGTCCGCGTGCTCGGGTCCACTGACCGTAGGTGGATTGGGAGGGTCGTGGGAGTCGGTACACGACGCCGATGACTTCGCGGTGGATGTTCGACACGGTGGCATGGCTCGTGAGCGATGTGGGGCGTAAGCGCCGTGGAAACGGTTGCGGTACGTGGCTTGCGCACGTGCGAGTACGGCTGTCGTCGGAACCATTTGCATCTTCTTCTATAAGGAGTGGCGACACCGCAGACATCCAATGTCCGCGCGTGGTCTGCGCGCTTGTTCGCACATTTGGTGAATCGAGGAGATTCGTTCCGTCTCCTCCCTGCCACAAACGTGCCGGGGCTCGGCGAACTCGACCCGACGCCGGTTCGCTCGGCTGGGGCGAGGCCGGCGGGACGAAGGGCGGACACCGTGCCGGCTCCGCCCCGCTATTCGTTGACGGCGTCGCGGAGCGCCTTCGCCGGCTTGAACGACGGTGCTCTCGACGCGGCCATCGCGACGGGCGCGCCGGTCCGGGGATTTCGCCCTGCGCGCGCGGGGCGGCTGCGGAGCTCGAACTTCCCGAACCCCGCGATGGCCACCGTCTCGTCGCGCGCGAGCGCGTCGGCGATGGCGGAGAACACAGCCCCGACCAGGCTGTCTTCGGTCGCCCTCGTCACCGACGTCTCGGCGGCGACGTGCGCGGTGAGTTCGGCCTTGTTCATCGCCCCTCCCCCTAGAGCTGCGATCGGAATGTCCTGTGCGTCGCACGCGCGATCAGCGTGCCGTCTCCGGGGACGCCATGCAACCAGGGGTCCGGGGCGGCACCCGGGGCCGGACGGGCCGGTGCCGCCTCAGCCGATCCTGGCGTCGACCAGCGCGACGGCGCGGTTGAGGCCGACGGCGAGCACGTCCTCGTCGTCGGGGAGCGGGACGTAGGTCGCGCCGTGCTTGAGCCATGCGCCGTAGCGTCCGATGCCGGCGCGGATGGTCTTGCCCGTCTGCGGGTGCACGCCGACGATGCGCGGCAGGGCGAGGAGCGCGCGGGCGAGCTCCGGGGTGATCTCGTCGGCCTCCATCGACGCCGGGACGGTCCTTCGCAGCGCCTTCGTCTTGCCCTCGTCCTCGCCGCGCTGGATGTAGCGCCCGTAGCGCCCACGGCGCAGCGTCAGCGCGAGCCCGGTCTCGGGGTCGGCGCCGAGGACGACGGGCCTGCGGGCCTCCTCGCGCTCGGCGGGGTCGCCGGAGAGCGGGCGGCTGTGGCGGCAGTCGGGGAAGCTCGTACAGCTCACGAACGGGCCGAAGCGCCCGAGCTTGAGCATGAGCTCGCCGTCGGCGCAGGCCGGGCAGGCGCGCTCGACGGGCTCGCCCGCGGCGGCGAAGAGGTAGCGCTCGAGCGCGCTCTCCAGGGCGTCGCGGATGTCCTCGCGCCTGAGCTCGCGGGCCGCCTCGACCGCCCCCGCGAACGGTCCCCAGAACGACTCCAGCACCCCCGTCCAGGCCGCGCCGCCCGCGGCCACCCGGTCGAGGTCCGCCTCCATGGCGGTGGTGAACCCGTAGGCCACCCACTTCGCGAAGTACCGCTCCAGGAACGCGGTCACCACGCGCCCGCGCTCGGTCGGCACGAAGCGGCGCCGGTAGAGCACCGCGTAGCCGCGCTCGCGCAGCACCGCGACGATGGCGGCGTAGGTCGAGGGCCGGCCGATGCCGAGCGCCTCGAGCCGGTCCACGAGGTCGGCCTCGGTGTAGCGCGGCGGCGCGCGGGTGAAGTGCCGTGCGCTGCGCACCTCCGTCACGAACGCCCGCTCGCCCCCGGCCATCTCGGGGAGCGCCCGCTCGGGCTCCACGTTGTCGCCTTCCCCGCCGTCCTCCCGATAGACCCGGAGAAAGCCGTCGAACCGGGTCGCCGAGCCCGAGGCGGCGAGCACGACGTCGCCCCCGGCGGTGGCGAGCTCCATCCGCACCCGGTCGAGCTTCGCGGCCGCCATCTGGCTCGCGACGGTGCGTCGCCAGACGAGCGCGTAGAGCGCGGCCCGGTCCTCGCCGAGGCGCCCCTCGAGCGCCTCCGGAGTACCTGCGCCGCGAGCCCTTGCTCCAGGTGACGGGCGGCATCGTCGCCCGGCGCGATCATCCGCTGCGCTCCCGGCGGCCCACGCCCGAGGACCTGGCGCGCAGCCCCTGGCTGGACTGCGACGCGACGGAGCGCGCCGGGGCCGGCGAGCGCAGGGCCTCGCTCGCGGCCGTTCTCGAGCGGCTCTTCGAGCGCACGGGAATCCGCGCCGGGCCGGTGCTGCGCATGGGCGCCGCGGGCCTCGTCCTCCTCGCCGAGGGGCCGTGGCTCTCGTGGCTCCCGCTCGCGCTGCTCGCGCGCCTGCCCGCGCTCGGCATCGAGCCCGTGCCGACCGGCTTCGGGCGCCGGCGCTACCGCTCAGGGCTCGTCGCGCGGCGCTCGGCCGAGGACCTCGCGCCGATGTGCGCGTTCGAGGCGATGGTGCGCGACGCCGCGCGCGAGGGGCCGCGCTGAGCGGGCGTACGCGCCGGCCCGGGGGCGGTGCGGGGCGCCCTCAACCCACGCCGGGGTCCGGCATGCGGTAGCCGACGCCGCGCTCGCTGAGAATCCATTTGGGCCTCGCCGCGTCCTCGCCGAGCTTGCGCCGCAGGCGCTTGACCACGCCGCGCACCGGCTCGTTGTCGACCTTCTTCTTCTCCTCGTCGTCGTCCTCGCCGCCGTTGGCCCAGAGCCGGCGGCGCAGCGACTCGAAGGGCACCACGCGCCCTGCGTCGAGCGAGAGGATGCGCAGCAGCCCGTACTCGTGGGGGGTCAGGTGCACCGCGCGGCCTCCGACCGTCACCCGGCGCCGCGCGTGGTCGATGGAGAGCGCCCCGAGCACGAAGGGCGCGGCGCCTTCGCGCCGGCGAAGCACCGCGCGCACCCGGGCGGCGAGCTCGGCGTCGGAGAAGGGCTTGACGATGTAGTCGGCGGCGCCCGCCTCGAGCGCGCGCACCACGGTCTCGTCGCGCCCGTAGGCGGAGATGAAGATGACGGGCAGGTCGGCGAGCTCCGGGACCGTCTGCATGAGCTCGATGCCGTCGGTGCCGGGCAGCACGAGGTCGAGCAGGACGAGCTGTGGGCGGTGGGTGCGGACGAGGCCGGCCACGTCCTCGGGTGCGCCCGTCACCACGGGGGCGTAGCCCGCCGCGGCGAGCGCGTCGCGGATGCTGCGCAGCATCTGCGGGTCGTCGTCGACCACCAGCACCGGGGTCTTCGCGCCTCGCGCTCCGGGCGGAGGGGACGGCGCGCGCGCAAGGCCCGCCGCGCCGGGCGTCTCGGCCACCGGCAGGGTGAAGGTGAAGCGGGTGCCGAGACCCGGCCCTGCGCTCTCGGCACGGATGCGCCCGCCGTGCGCCTCCACCAGCCCCTTGCAGATGACGAGCCCGAGGCCGAACCCCGCCCGCTCGGCGTCGGGGCCGGCGGCGTCGGCGTAGCGGCGAAAGAGCCGCGCCATGCGCTCAGGCGCGATGCCCCGGCCCTCGTCGGTGACCGAGACCGCGACCTCGAGCCCCGCGCGCACCGCCGCGACGTGGATGGGCGAGGACTCGGGGGCGTGGCGCGCGGCGTTCGAGAGGAGGTTGCCGAGCACCTGCACGATGCGCCGCTCGTCGGCCATCACCGGCGGGAGCTCCGCGGGCAGGTCGATGCGCACCGCCTGGCGGGCGCCGGCGCTCTCGAACGCGCTCCGCGCCTGCTCGACCAGCGCCGCGACCTCCCGGGGCTCGGGCTCGACGGAGAGCTTGCCCGCGTCGATGCGCCCCGCGTCGAGCAGGTCGGCGACGAGGTCGTCCATGCGGTCCGCCTGCTGGTCGATGATGCGGTGGAACGCGCGAAGCTCCGCCCGGTCGAGCGCGCGCGCGGGGCGAAGCAGCGTCGCCGTCACGCCCTTGATGGAGATGAGCGGCCCGCGCAGCTCGTGGCTCACCATGGCGAGGAACTCCGCGCGCAGGCGCTCGGTCTCTTCGAGCGCCGCGAGGTCCTGCATCGTGACCACCACCGTCCCGGCCTCGCCCCCGGCGGTGGGGATGGGGGTCGCGTTGACGAGCATGCGCACGCTCCGCCCGTCGGGGACGGAGAGCTCGACCTCGGCGGCGCGCAGGCGCTCGGCGCTCTTGAGCTCCTCCAGCGTGACCTCGCGCCCGTCGGCGAGGCGCGAGGTCAGCACCTCCCTGAGCGCCTCCAGCGACCCGTCGGGGCCGAGCAGCCCCGCGAGAATGCGCTTCGCCTCGCGGTTGACGGTGAGCGGAGCGCCGGTCGCGGCGTGGAGCACCACCACCCCGACCGGCGAGGTCTCGACGAGCGCTTCCAAGTCGGCCCGCGCGCGGCGCTCGTCGCGGTGCGCGCGGGCGTTGGCGATGGCGACGGCGGCCTGGGCTGCGAGCAGCACCAGCACCTCCTCGTCCTCGTCGGTGAACGCCCCGCCGCCCGCCTTCTCGCCGAGGAAGAAGTGCCCGACGTCGAGGCCCCGGTGGCGCATCGGCGTGCCCTGGAAGGTGCGGCAGGGGACGAGCCCGGGTGCCAGGCCGAGCGAGGCGACGTACTCGCCGAGGTCGGCGAGGCGAAGCGGCCCGTCGAGGCTGCGCAGGTGTTCGAACAGGCGCATCGCGTCGGGCCAGGCCGCCATCTGCCGCGCCTCCTCGGGGGTGAGGCCGGAGGCGACGTGGCCCTGCGGCAGGCCCGCCTCGTCGACGGGGGCGATGACGCCCAGGCGCGCGCCGGTGAGCGCGCGGGCGCTGTCGACCACCTCGCGCAGCACGGTGTCGAGGTCGAGGCTCGCGCTGATGCGGAGCACCGCCGCGCTCAGGCGCGAGACGGGCGTGCCCGGCGCCTCGGCGTCCGGGTCCCGGCGGTCGGATTCGGTCATCGGTCTCCCTCCGGTGCGGCGGCGCGGGCGGCGCGACGCCGGGTGCGGGGCGGCCGCAATCGGCGCCCGTGCGCTGCCGCCGCGACAAAAAAATGGCGATTCCGGCTTATTGTCGTCCTATTTACACGATTTTACTCGGTCTTTCCACGCACATCGCGTGAATCTTCGTCTATGCTCATGCTCGTCGGTACGCGCACCACGCGGCGGAGGCATAGACAGGTTTCCGCCTGAGGGCCAGGCCGGTCGAGGAACCGGGGCGCCGGGTTGCCGGCGCCGCCGGAGTGGGAACCTGCGCGAGTGTCGCGGAATTGAGTTGAGAGGGTATGGACGATGACGTTGTCGACGGTTGCGGAACGCTTGGGCGGACTCGCTGTTAGAAGCCGGAAGCCGGAAGCCGGAAGCCGGTACCGCGTCCGCGGTCCGGACGGCGCCTTCGGGCATCCGCCTCGACACCGGCCTGTGCCGGACGGCGCGGCTGACGCCATGGGCCGCGCCAGCCGCGTCCGGCGGGAGCGCCAATCCCGTCTAGGTTTCCCCGGCCTCCGCCGCCCGGCGGGGCCTGCTTCCTCCCCCGCTCGCGAAACCGGTGGGGCCAGCGTCCGTGTTTCGGGCCGTGCGAGTGGTCTGTCCCGGTTCCGCCGTGCCGCGCTCTCGGCGCTGCTCGGGCTCGCCGCCTTCGCCGCCGCCCCGCAGGGCGCCTCCGCCGATCCCTGTCCCGGCGACATCGTGCCCCCCGGCACCTTCTGGTCGGCGTGCATGACGCCGGAGTTTCAGGATAACCGCATTCAAACACTATCAGGTTACCGCCGCACCGCAGATTACGGCGAGCTGTCCGACATAACGGTCGATAGCGCGGCCGGCACCCTTACGGTCCAAATCCTGACCTACACTTTCAGCAAGCTCGCGAACTCGCGTGAAATCAGGATTGACTTCTTAGGTGACGAAAGCCACTCCGCCCCTCCAAGCGTCACCGCGGGTTGGAAGCTGCACATCGGCAGCTACACCTATGCTCTCGACTCCAATGCTCACAATGATTCGCGGCAATACAGCTCCTACAACTGGGATGCAGCCGGCCCGATCTGGACCGAGGGACAGAAGATCACGGCGATCCTGCGGGTGGATCCCGCCAGAAGGATCGGCGGCCGCGTGGTGCGGGCGGGGCTGCCGTTCCTCTACGTGCTAAAGGAGGACACGTTCAAGGACCCGGTGGGCGCCGGGCTGACCTACTCGGCGGCGCTGGAAGGCGGTGCCGCGCTGCCGGACTGGCTCACCTTCGATCCCGACCGGCGCACCCTCAGGGGCACGCCGACCAACGCCGACGCCACCGGGCCCGACGAACGGATCTTCGTCGTGTTCGCGGCCACCGACGGCAACGGCGGCAAACAGCGCGCCGCGCTCAGCATCGGCGTCGTGCCGGACACCGGCCCGCCCGTGATCCAGAGCGTCTCGAAAGCCTCCGGGAAGCTCGTCCTCACCTATAACGAGCCCCTCGACGAGGACTCCGAGCCCGGCGCCGGCGCCTTCGCGGTGACCGATGGCGGCAACCCGGCCACGGTGAGCAGCGTCGATGTGTCGGGCCGCACCGTCGTGCTGACGCTCGCCTCCGCGCTCACCGGCGCGGCGCAGGTGAGCTACACGGTGCCGACCGGAGCCAATGCGACGCCGATCCGGGACGTGGCGGGCACCAACGCGGCGGCGTTCAGCAACAAGGCCGCCTCGGACTACAGGGTCAGTGTGCGGGCGTTGCAATCGCGGGTTTCGGAGAACGCCGAATCCGCGGGGTTCGAGATTTCGCTCGACCCCGTCCCGACGGACTCGAACGTGGCCTTCTTCGTGCACTGGGAGACGGTGCCGGGCACGGCGGTCCCGCACTGGAAGTCGCAGACCGGCGCCGACTACACCGGCACGGGCGGGGGGATTGCGCTCGGCAACGGCGGCGGCAGCAAGCCCACCTACCGGGTGTGGGTGCCCGTCGCCGACGACGGGCTCGACGAGCCGGACGAGACCTTCGGCCTGCGCATCGCGCTCGGCTTCGGCCCGGACCAGACCGACATCGTGAACCCGACAAGCGCCCCGGCATACGTGAAGGACCTTGCGGTGAGTGTCGATACGGCCGAAGCGGAGGTGACGATCGAGGACAACGACTCCGGCCCGTCGGTGACGCTGCGCGCGCCCGGCGGCAGGCTCGGGGACGACATCCGCGAGGGCGACGAAGAGGCGGCGTTCGGCGTGTGGCTGCTGCCGGGGACGGGGTCGGTCTCCTACCCGGTGACGGTGAACTACGCGGTGCGCGCGCTGACCGCGGCCGAGGCGGCCGAGGCGGACGGGCGCACCAGGGCGACCGCGGGCACGGACTTCACCGCGGCGACGGGCATGGTGACCTTCAATACCGGCGAGACCTACAAGACGGTGCCGGTCGACGTGCCGCGCACGCCGGAGCTGGAGGGCGACGAGTACTTCGCGGTGGAGCTTTCGGGTCCGAGCGGCAACCTCGACATCGAGGAGAGCCTGGGGCTCTACCTGATTTACGACAATCCGGGGCCGTACAAGTCGCGGATGGGGGTGGGGTCCGGGGCGCCGCCGGAGAGCGAAGGCGGGGGCTGCGGGGCGAACCTGTGGGTCGAGTTCCGCGACGGCAACGGCGAGCGGACGCAGGTGTCGTCGCTCGCGGCGACCGACTTCGCGGTGGAGAACGGGCGCATCGGCGCGCCGGTGGCGGCCGCGGACGGCTTGCGCTGGACGGTGCCGGCCTGGGCGACGGCGGGCTTCACCGGGCTGATGCGGGTGCGGCTTGTGGAGAAGGCGCCGGCCCCCGAAGGGCGGGTGACGGCCTGGGAGGCGGCGGAGCAGGTCCTGCGGGTCGCGAGCGATACGGACTGCGCGGCGGTGGCGCGGAGCGAGCTCGCCTCGCTCGCGCTCGACGGCCTCGAGCTCGACCCGGCCTTCGATGCGGCAACGACGGCCTATACGGCGGCCGCGCCGGAGGACACGGAGACGGTGACGGTGACGGCGGCGGCGGTCTACGGCACGTCGGACGTCGCCATCGCGCCGGCGGACGCCGACACCGACGCCGAGGGCCACCAGGTGGCGCTCGCGGAAGGCGGGACCGGGATTGCGGTGACGGTGACGCCGGGCGACGGCAGCGCGGCGAAGACCTGGACGGTGACGGTGACGGGCGCGTCCGATCCGGGCGTGCTGACCGGCTTCGTGCTGGTGGACGCCTCGAACGACGCCGACCTCGGCGCGGTCGAGAGCGGCGGCACGGTGACGGTGTCCGCAAGCGGAAGCTACGGCATCCGCGCCGGGGTCGAGGCGGACGCGGAGGTCGGCAGCGTGGTGCTGACGCTTGCCGGTCCGGGCGCGGAAGACACGCACACGCGGACCGAGAGCATCGCGCCCTACTCGCTCTACGGCGACGACATGCAGGGCGCCGAGCACGGCCGGGCGCTTCCGGCGGGCACCTATACCCTGACGGCGACGGCCTATGCAGACAGGGGCGGCGCGGGCGACGTGCTCGGCACGCTCGCGGTGCCGTTCACGGTCGCGGTCGAGGCGGCGCCGGGCGTGCTGACCGGCTTCGTGCTGGTGGACGCGGCGACGGACGAGGACTTGGGAGCAATTGCGGACGGCGGCACGGTGTCGGTGCCGGCGGCCGGGCGCTACGGCATCCGCGCCGAGACGCAGGCGGGCGCGGAGGTCGGCAGCGTGGTGCTGACGCTTGCCGGTCCGGGCGCGGACGATGTGCACGAGCGGACCGAGAGCGTGGCGCCGTACTCGCTCTACGGCGATGCCGGGGGCGCGGAGCACGGCCGGGCGCTGGCGGTGGGGTCCTACACCCTGACGGCGACGGCCCATGCGGAGCGCGGCGGCGCGGGCGCGGCGCTCGGCACGCTCACGGTGGCGTTCACGGCGGCGGCCTCGACGGCGCCGCTGACGGCGTCGCTGGAGAACCTGCCGGAGCGGCACGACGGCGCCACGGCGTTCAGCTTCGAGCTTCGCCTGAGCGAGCACGTGGCGGCGCTGAGCTACAAGACGGTTCGCGATGACGCGCTCGCGGTGACCGGCGGCGAGGTGACCGATGTCCGGCGGCTCGCGCCGCAGGCGGTCGACAAGAACCGGCGCTGGGAGGTGACGGTGACGCCGGACTCGTTCGGGGACGTGGCGGTGACGCTGCCGGCGACGACCGACTGCGAGGCGGCGGGGGCGGTGTGTCACGCGGACGGGCGGATGCTGTCGGCCGCGGCCTCGGGCACGGTGCCGGGACCGGCGTTGTCGGTGGCGGACGCGCGGGCCGAGGAGGGCACCGACGCAACGCTCGACTTCGCGGTCACCCTCGTCCCGGCGCGGACGGCGGCGGTGACGGTGGAGTACGCGACCGCCGACGGCACGGCGACGGCGGGGTCGGACTACACGGCGACCTCCGGCACGCTGACCTTCGCCGCGGGCGAGACGCAGAAGACGGTCTCGGTGCCGGTGCTCGACGACGACACCGACGAGGGCAGCGAGACGCTGACGCTCAGGCTCTCGAACGCGCAAGGGGCGAACATCGCCGACGGCGAGGCGACGGGGACGATTACCAACTCCGATCCGATCCCCAAGGCGTGGCTTGCGCGCTTCGGGCGCACGGTGACGGGCCAGGTGCTGGAGGCGGTCGAGGCGCGGCTTGCGGCGCCGCGAACGCCGGGCGCGGAGGCGAGCCTGGCGGGCCAGGCGATGCCGTCGTGGCGGGGCGGCGACGCGGCCGGGGCCGACGCCGCGGCGGTCGCCGCGGAGCGCGAGGAGGAAGAGGCCCGGGCGGCGCTGGCGTCGATGACGGCGTGGCTCGCGCAGACGGGTCCGGACTCCGCATCGGGGTCCGGGGCCGGCTTCGGCGTCGACGGGACGGGCCGCGAGCCCGAGTCGCGCGCGCTGACGCAGCGCGACTTCATCACGGGCACGTCGTTCGCGCTGACCGGCGGGTCGGCGGAGGGCGGCGGCTTCGCGTCGCTCTGGGGCCGGGGCTCGATCGCGGGCTTCGACGGGCGCGAGGGCTCGCTCACGGTGGACGGCGAGGTCACCACCGGGCTGATCGGCGCCGACTGGGCGTCGGATCCGGGGTCCGGTGCGGGCCGGTGGATCGCCGGCCTGGCGCTCGGCCATTCGACCGGCATCGGCGGCTGGCGGGGCGCGAACGGTGGGGGCAGCATCGAGGCGACGCTTTCCGGCCTCTACCCCTATGCCGGCATGGACCTGACGGAGCGGCTGTCCGTGTGGGCGGCGGCGGGTCACGGCTCGGGCGAGGTGACGGTGACGCGCGACGGCGAGGCCGGCCTGACGGCGGACCTCACCATGAGCATGGGCGCGGCCGGTCTGCGCAGCGAGGTGCTGCGGCCGGAGGGCGGCGACGGTCTCCTGCTTGCGCTCAAGGGCGATGCGCGCTTCACCCGGACGTCCTCGGAGGCGGTGCGCGGCGAGGCCGGCAACCTCGCGGCCGCGGACGCGGACGTGTGGCTGCTGCGCACGGGACTGGAGGGCTCGCGGCCGGTGGCGCTGGGCGAAGGCGGCGCCACCCTCACGCCGACCTTCGAGATCGCCCTCCGCCTCGACGGCGGCGACGCGGAGACCGGCATGGGCGCGGACCTGGGCGGCGGCCTCGCCTTCTCCGATCCGGCGAACGGGCTGGTCTTCGAGAGCCGCGCACGGGCGCTTGTTGCGCACGAGGCCGACGGCTTCCGCGAGTGGGGGGCGAGCCTGTCGGCGTCCTGGGACCCGCGGCCCTCGACCGACCGGGGCCTCAGCGTGTCGCTGACCCAGTCCTGGGGCGCCTCGCCCGGGGGCGGCATGGACGCGCTGCTCGGGCGCGAGACGCTCGCGGACCTCGCCGCGAACGACGAGGATGGCGGCGACGGGTTCCGTGCGTCGAGCCGGCTGGAGGGCGAGCTCGGCTACGGGCTGCCTGCGTTCGGCGGCGCGTTCACGAGCACGCCCAATGTCGGCTTCGGGCTGTCGGACGGCGGTGCGCGCGACTGGCGCATCGGGTGGCGGCTGACTTCGGCGATCGCAGGCGATCCCGGCTTCGAGGTCAGCCTCGACGCGACGCGGAGCGAGCCCGTGAATGACGACGCGGAGCTTGAGCACGGGGTGATGCTGAGGGCCGGGATCCGGTGGTAGGGGCGGGCGATGGCGCGCTGCCTCTGCGGCCCCCCGGCCCGGAGGCCGGTGCAGGCGTCCCCGGCGGGGGCCGGGTCCTACATGCGGGTGAGCTTCCACAGCACCCTGCCGACGATGTGGACGTCGTCCGCGCGCCGGTCGTAGTCGGGGTGGTCGGGGTTGAGGGTCAGCTACACGTGAGGAGTAACAACATTGCGCACTTTGAAGGCTACAGAGTGGAGCCGAATCAACTTGAAGAAGCAATCCGTTCGGCATATGAGCGGCAGCATGCAACTAACTAGCCCTCTCTGGGAGTGATCACATGAAACCGATCACAATTCTTCTCGGCCTCGTCCTGATGCTGACGGCGGCGGGCTGCACAACCGGCACGGAATACCGGGAAGAACGGCCCATCGACCTAGAACGCAACTCCGACTTCGATGGAACCAAGCTGCGGCTCTATGTGACGCTGATTGAGGACAGCCGCCGGGTCTCGGTCAACACCGAAGACGACGCCATCGAAACCAGTACCAGTCCTACTCCCATTCCGGGGCACACAGCTCGGCAATGGACATTCGAGAAGGACAGGGGAGAGAAGGGTTTTACGATTGCCCATGCGGTAGTGAGCTGGGACCCCGACAACCCGGCCGACTACCTCCTGGCCGGGTGGTGGGCGGAGTTCCCCGCCGATGCGGAAACAGTGTGGGACGGCGAGCGGTGGAGGCTGGTCGACGGCCCTGAGCTGGACCATGGCGTCGCGCCAGAAATCCCGACCGTCGGCACGGCCTCCTATGTCGGCCCAGCGGGCGGACTCTACCTCTACACCCCCGGAAGCGACTGGGGCGAGGACGAGGGCAAATTCGTGATCGAAGAGTACCAGGGCACGATCAACATTACGGCGGACTTTCAGGACGGCACGCTCAAGGGCTGCGTCGGCTGCATCGGCGATCTTGTCACCAAACGGGCGCATTTCGGCGTGTTCTTCGGCGAGGAGTTGCTGGACGTGCAGGAGACAGCCAGGGACTACGAGCTGCACCTCGGCACCGCGATTATTCGCCCGGAATGGGACGGCCAGTTTCACCGTGATCGGGTGACGCTGCGCCATCCGACGCGGAACATCACGCTGTCGGAAGGGTTCTGGGGCGGCGCTGTCTCCAGCAAGCAGGACGCGGACGGGAACCCCCGTGTGATCGGCGGCTTTAGCTCCGTCTACTTCGAGGAGGGCGACGGAAGCGTTGGCCGGATTGACGGATCGTTCATGGCCCCGAGCGAGACCTTCAGGGCGTCAGGGAACTAACGCGGGCCGACTCTGTTGCCTTGGATTTTGGTAAGAGCGGTGCTGAGGCGGACACCGCTGGCTCACCGCAGGCGCCGAGACGCAATCGTGTCCTGGGTGCCACACATTGAAGCCGTGAATGCAGAAGGTGTATACGGTTGGGGGTTCGGTAACTTATTGAAAGAAATGACAAGTTAAGGGTGCCGGCAGATTGCGAAGGGTGACGGGTGAGGCACCATCGGTGCGTCGGGTGTGAGAACCAAGGCCGCCCCGGCGGTCGGGACAGCCTATCGAGCAGCATCGAAGTTCGGGAAATCGACGCCGGCGAAGCCGGCGGAGGGGAGCCGCCACGGCGAATGAGTGGCGGGCGGTGCGGCCGGAGCCGCAGGCAGTCGTGCGCAGCACGCTGCCGGAGGCGGAGGCGGAGCGGTCCGCACTTGTGCGGACGCGACTGCCCGGCGCGATGCGGAGCGAGGTGCGCGGTGCGCTCCGCAGGAGCGCGCGCACGAGCGGAGACGGCGATGCACAAGGTGGTGCATCGCGCGGTGCGCGAGCCGGCGGACGGCGAGGCCGACACCGGCGGCGCACGGAGTGTCGTCGCGACGAGCCGGTGGGCGCTGCCCGCAGCCGGCGCAGCCGGCCAGGGCGAGCGAGGCGAGCACCCCGACGAGCGCGGCGCGAAGCGCCGTCGCGAGGAGGACACGGCGGTCACGACCACAACGCCGTCGAACCTCGGCAGGGGCGTGTCGGTCCGGCAACGGCGGTGAGCGCAGCGAACCGCCGCGGCAAGCGGAGCGCGCAGTGAGCGAAGCGAACGGAGGCGCGAGGGATTGCAGCGGAAATCGGAGCGAAGCGGAGATTGCAGCGGAAAGCCCGGTCGCGAAGCGACGCGCCCAGACTCACCGAACCGTCCGGCACACCGTTCACCATCTTCGGCACCAGCGGCATCACCACCGGCAGCATCGTCGTCGGCAATGGATGCACCGTCGCCATCGGCACCGGCAACATCACGGTCGGCACCGGCGTCCAAATCAGCGTCGGCATCGACGGCGGCGCTGACAGCACGGTGTCGTCGCGCCAGGCGACACGGTGAATGCGGACGTGCCGCGCAAGCTGAACGGCCAAGTGCGCGACCCGGTGCGGAGGACAGGCGGCGGAGCCGCCGCGGAGCGCGGCGCCGCAGGCGCCGGGCGACGCGAAGGCGAGCCGTGCGGTGGCGCGCCGGGGTGTCCGACCAAAAAGAAAGGGCGGGCCGCACCGGCGATGCGACGCGACCCGCGGTGGCGATGCGGCTCAAGCCCGCAGCACCGGGATGCCGAGCTTCACGGCCTTGTCGACCAGGTTGTCGGTGATGCCCGAGCCGGGGAAGGCGATGACGCCCTTCGGCAGGAGGTTCAGCAGCTCGTCGTTGCGCCGGAACGGGGCGGCCCGTCCGTGGGCGTTCCAGTCGGGCTTGCACACCACCTGGTCGACGCCGTTGCGGTCTGCCCACTGCGCAGCGACCCGCTCGACGCCGGGCCCGCCGCCGTGCACCAGCACCATGTCGTCGTGCTTCGCCTTCGTCTGGTCGAGGCGGGCGAACACGGCGCCGGGGTCGCGGACCTCCTTGCCGCCGGTGATGGCCACCAGCGTTCCCTCGGGCAGGTGCGCCCGGGTCTCGCGGTCTTTGCGGGCGCGCAGGAAGTCGCGGGCGTCGATGGCCGCCGAGGTGAGCTTCCCGGTCTGCGAGACGTTGGAGCCGTGGCGCGGGCGCCAGACGTCGCCGGTCTCCGCGCGGTAGGCGTCGGCTGCGAGGTCGCGCAAGTGTTCGAACGCGTCGCGCCGGTCGCCGAGGTTCTGCGCGCGGTCGGTCACCAGCTCCAGCTCGCGGGACTTGACCTCGGTGCCGTCCTGCGCGCTCTGGAGGTCGCGGAGCTCGGGGCTCAGCCGGTCGACGCTGCGGTCGAGCCTGCGCACCTGGGCGTCGAGGCAGTTGACGAAGCCCCAGAGCAGGCTCTCGCGCTCGTCGGCGAGCTGGAAGCCGTCCGGTGCGACGCCTTCTGCGAGGATGCGGAAGGCTTCTCTCACCGCGTCGGTGGCCTCGTCTGCGTCCCAGACCTCGCGGGGGTCGAACTCGCCGCGCTCCGGAGTGGCGCCGTAGAGCCGGGCGTTCTCGCAAATGGTCGCGGTCACGGACTGGTGCTGCTGAGTGTCGATGGTGTCGATGTCGAACATGACGTGTGCTCCTGATTTTGAAGTGAGAGATGCGCCGGGGCGTTCGTCTCCCGACGTAGGTTCATTGGTTCACGCGCGCGCAGGGGAGCCACCGGGGCCGCAGGGCATGACCCGGCGGTGTGCGCGAGTGGTGCGGGCGCAGGGAGCGAAGCGACTGAGCCACGGTCGCGCGCGCCGTCGGGTCTAGGCGCGCCAGCGCCGTTGCCCTGCGAGTCCCGGCCGGAGCGAAGCGGAGGACCCCGCAGGGGTTGGCGCACTGAGCACGTGTGGGACAATGGGCCTACGTCGGGAGGAGTGCTCCCCCCCATGCCAGCCGCTCTTGGCAAGCGGAGCGCGCAGGGAGCGCAGCGACCGGAGGCGCGAGGGATTGCAGCGGAAATTGGAGGGAGCGCAGCGACCGGAGATTGCAGCGGAAAGCCCGGTCGCGAAGCGACGCGCCCAAATCCTTCCGCGCGGACCGTCACCGCGTCATGCAAGGAACGGGTGACTGCGAAGCCGCTGCTCGGCGACCTCGCGAATGCGGCGGCGCTCATGCACGCGAACGAAGCCCCGGGGATCTTCGCTGAGGTGCACCACGTAGACGCGGGCGCCGGGATTGAGGATGTCGTCGTGCGCGTAGACGTCGCCGACATGGTGGCCATCGGCGTCGTAGATGCGCGACTCGTCGGATGCGACGCGGCTGAACGTGACTCGGTTCATGGTGTCCTCCTGGAATCGGAATCCCGATGCCGCGCGGTCGCGGCAGCGAAGCGCGACCGGCGAAGCCGGGAGCGCGAGGAAGGCGCGCGCCTGGTCGAGCGCCGCGCGTAGCGCGGGCGCGAGACCCGGGCCGGGGGCGGACCCGAAGCGGGCTGCAAAAAGAAAGGGGAGCCGACGCCGGGCGGCGCCGACTCCCCGAAGCGGAGGGAGGAGGGTCGACTCAGAACGGGATGTCGTCGTCGAAATCGTCCGTCGACGCGGGCGCGCCGCCGGCCGGCATGGCCCCGCCGTTCGCGGGCTCCGTCGCCGGCGCCGCCGCGGCCCGGGCGCCGTTGCCGTTGGCCCCGTTCGGCTTGTCGAGGAACTGCACCTTGTGACCGGGCACGACCAGGATCTCGGTCGAGAAGCGGTCGCCGTCCTCGCCGGGCTTCGACCACCGGCGGGTCTGGAGCTTGCCCTCGGCGTGGACCAGGCGGCCCTTCTTCGCGTGCTTCTCGAGCATCGTGATGAGGCCGTCCTGGAACGTCACGACCCGGTGCCACTCGGTCTTGTCGACGCGCTCGCCGGAGCCGTTGCGGTCGATGTAGCTCTCGTCGGTGGCGATGCTGAGGTTGGCGACGCGCCCGCCGCTCTGGAGGTGGTTGACGGTGACGTCGGCGCCGAGGCGGCCGATGAGTTCGACGCGGTTCAATCCGAATGCCATTGCGATGCTCCTTCAGGTTCGCGTTGCTGACGATGGGTTGGCGAGCGGTCGAGGCCGGGGTCACACTCCCCCGACCCCTTCCCGCTCACCCTTCTCTCGCTACCCTCTACCTCCGGTCCGCCGGGGCCTCTCGGTCCGGGCAGCGCCGGGCTCGGTCGTCGGCCAGCGCGTCGCGGACGGACGCGGTATCGAGCCCCAGCTCCAGGAGAAGGTCGCTGCCGGACGGGGTGATGGGGTCGTAATCGGTATCGAAGGCGAACATGGCTCAGGTCTCCCGTGCCGCGCCCGGCCGCGAGGGACCCGCTCCCTCTCTCCTACCGGACGCTTGCCCTGCGCTCGCTTCTCTCTGGCTCGAACGGCGGAGACGGGACGGCCGCGCTGCGTGGGGGATTGGTCGCGGGGCCACCGCACGGATGCGGGCCGCGATGTCCGCGAGCCGCGTTCGGCCGCCGGCGGGAAGCTCCGCATCGCCGGAGCCGAACCCGGCTGAGCCCGGCGCGGACCGGACCCTGCGCCGGGCGTTGCGGACTCAGTGCAGCGTGTGGCCGCCCGCCGGGTGCATGCACCGCTCGACCAGTGCGGTCCAAGCCGCGCGGTCGAGGCCGAGCTTGCGGTTCAGGCGATCGCACAGGCCGAACGCATCGGCGAGGCTCAGCGCGACCAGTGCGGTGGGGATGGAAACGGCCATGTCCTCGACCGCGATGCGGATCTGGAACGGGCCGTCGTGGGAATCGCCGGCCGGGCAGAAGGCGTAGGCCGGTTCGTCGGGCAGGATGTCGGCGCTCATGGGCGGACTCCTTCGGATGGATGGTGGGTTCGCGGACACCGGGCCGGCGGCACGTGCCCCCGGACGACCGGGGACGGCGAAGCCGCCGCCCCCGCGCGGACCGCGGGCCGGCAAGACGTCTGCCTCCGGCCCGGCGGGCGGCGCGGGGCTATTCCCAGGCCGCCCAGGTGGCGACCGGCGACTGGTCGGTAATCACCTCCACCTGGTCGAGCGAGAGGTGCGCGAAGGCGAGGCAGAGGGCCACGTCCTCCCAACTGTCGAAGGTGCCGTGGTCGTCGCCGGTGTCGAGCTCGATGACGGTGTACTGCGGCGGATAGAGCGGCATCCCCCGGAAGTAGGTCGAGCGCTCGTGGGACCGGCGCGCGCACGGCTCGCACCGGGCCGCCCCCTGCGAGGGCTCGCCGCAGTCGGTGCAAAGCCCCTTCGCCCGGCGCTTCGCGTAGAGCCGGCGGGCGGCGGCGTTCCGCTTCTCGGGATCGCGGCGCTCGGTCTCGCGCACCGCGCACGGACCGCACCGCGAGCCGCCGTCGAGCGTCGGCCCCCCGCAGGAGCCGCACAGGCCGGCGGCCCGGCGCTCGGCGTAGCGCTCGCGCTCGAACGCCCGGCGCGCCTCGCGGCAGGGCTCGCACGTGGTGCCGTCCTCGACCGAAGGCCGCTTGCCGCAGCTCGTGCACAGGCCGGCGGCGAGCCGTGCGGCCAGTCGCTTGGCGCTGCGCTCGCGCCCGATGCGGCGCCGGGTCTCGACCTTGCGCCCGCCGTAGAGCTTGCCGGCGGCCTTGCCCCTGGCGTAGCGGGCACGCGCCTTCTCGCGCCGCTTCTCGCCGCAGGGCGCGCAAACGGTGCGCTCCGGCTCGGGCGGCGCCTCGCCGCATTCCGGGCAGAGCCCCGCTTCGCGGCGTTCGGCGACCTGACGATGACGGCGCTCGCGCTCGTAGGCCGTGGCCCGCTCCTGGTCGCGGCGCGGCATCCCGGCCGCCCGCAGCCTCGCGTCCCGGGCCCGGCCGGCGGCGGCGTCCTTCTCCAGGCACGGTCCGCACTGGCTGCGCTCGGGCTCGGGCGGGCGCTTGCCGCACTTCGGGCACAGGCCCCGGGCGACACGCTCGGCGGTGCGCTGGTGGTAGCGGGCGAGGTCGGCCGGGCGGCGCTTCTCGATGCACGGCCCGCACTGGCTGCGATGGGGCTCGGGTGGGCGCTTTCCGCACTTGAGGCACAGCCCCTTCGCGCGGCGCTCCGCGGTCCGCCGGTGGTAGCGCTCGAGGTCGCGCTTGCGCCGGAGCTCGATGTCCTGGTCGCACATCGGGTTGTCCTCCTTGCCGGGGGGTGGGATTCCAGGCGATGGGCGCCCCTGCCGGTGCGGGACCGGCGGGACGCGCGGAGAAGGCCGCTCAGCCCTTGCACCTGCGGTCGTGGAACATCGAGGTGGCGATGTCGCCCCAGACCTGCATCCCGCCCCGGGTGCGCAAGCCCGTGCAGATGATGATCTCGGTGCGCGCCGGGCGGAGTTCCTTCACCGCCTTCAGGGTGGCGGTGACGCGCTTCGCCCCGGACCGGCCTTTCCCGGCCTTGGGTGCCTCGCCGGACCAGGGGCGGATGTCGCCGTCGGCGTGGGCCTTGAAACGCTCGACCACGTAGCGCTCGTCCGCGAGGCCGGTGCCGAAGATGTGAGTCAGGAACGTGGTGGCGGTGTTTCTGGGAAACGCGATTGCAGTGCTCATGATGCCGTCCTCATGCCGATGGTCGGGAACGGCGGGGATGCCCTCCCCCGGACATCCATCCGCCGCCCCGCTCACGGCCAAGCTCTTCCTCTCGGCGGAGCAAGGCGTGCGGATGGAGACGACAACGGGAGGGCGGCGCGGCAGGACGACCCCGCCGCGCCCGGCCGCCGGTCAGGTCCAGCTCGTGAAGGAACTCATGGGCGAGGCGTCGCACAGCACCTCGACGTGCTCGCGGCCGAGCTTCTCGAAGACGAGGCAGAGCGCGACGTCGGCCTCGCTGTCGAAGGTGCCGATCTCGCGGCCGGTGGCGATCTCGACCACCGTCCAGCGCGGGTCCCAGACCGGGATGCCCTTGAAGTGCTGTGAGCGGTGATACGAACGCTCGGCGCACGCCGCGCACCTGCTGGCCCCCTGCGAGGGCGCGCCGCAGTCGGTGCATTCGCCGCGGTCGCGCCGTTCGGCATATCGCCGCCGCGCGGTCTCGTTCCGGTGCTCAGGCGACTGCTGCGCGTAGTGGAGGACGGCGCAGGGGCCGCAATAGGTCATGCCGTCGAAGGCGGGCGTGCCGCACTTGGTGCAGAGGCCGGCGGCGCGGCGTTCGGCATACTTCCGGCGCCCCCGCGCCCGGCGCTTCGCATTGCAGGAATCGCAGGAGGCAGCGCCCTCGACCTCGGGCGGCTTGCCGCAGTTGACGCAAAGCCCCGCCGCGCGCCACGCCTTCTTGCGCCGCTTGTGCCTGGCACGGGCCGCCCGGCGCTTGGTGTCGGGGTTGGCCCCGCCATAGGGTTTGCCGGCCGCCTTGCCGGCGGCGTAGCGGGCGCGGTCGTCGGCGCGCCTCCTGTGCAGGCAGGGCTCGCAGGTGACGCGGCCGGGCGCCGCGGGTTCGTTGCCGCAGGCGGTGCATAACCCTTCGGCGCGGCGCGCCTCGGCCACGCGGCGGTTGCGCTCGCGCTCGTACTCGCGCGTCTTCTCAGGATCGCGGCGCGGAATGCCGGCGGCGCGCAGCCTGGCGTCCCTGGCCCAGCCGGCGGCGGCGTCCTTCTCCAGGCAGGGCGCGCACTGGCTGCGCTCAAGGGCGGGCTCGCGCTTGCCGCACTTGGGGCAAAGCCCCTGGGCCGCGCGCTCGGTAGTCTGCCGGTGGTAGCGGGCAAGATCGCCCGGCCGCTTCTTCGCGGCGCACGGCTCGCACCGGGTGCGCTCGGGCGTCGGCGGGCGCTTGCCGCAGGTCACGCAGAGGCCCCTGGCGCGCCGCTCCGCGGTCTGCCGGTGGTAGCGCTCCCGGTCGCGGGCGCGTCTCGCCTCGATGTCCGTCTCGGTCATCATCGGTCCTTCCGGTTCGGCTCGGAATGCGGGCGTTGGCCCGGCGAAGGGCATGGCGGCCGACGGCGGGCCGGCAGCGCAGCAGGGAAGCCCCCGCCGCGCCGCCGCCGGCTCACCAGGGCGGGGCGGTGAAGGTCGACATGGGCGAGGCGTCGCGCAGCACCTCCACTTGGTCGCGCGAGAGCTTCGCGAAGGCGAGGCAGAGCGCGACATCCGCCTCGCTGTCGTAGGTGCCCAGATCCTCGCCCGTGGCGATCTCGATCACCGTCCAGGTGGGGTCCCAGATCGGGATGCCGCGAAACGCGCCCGAGCTCTCGCGGTGCTTGCGCGAACAGGGCGCGCAGCGGGCTTCGCCCGGCGACGGCGCGTTGCACTGAACGCAGCGGCCCTTCGCCCGCCGTTCGGCGTACCGGGCGCGCCGGGCGGCGTATTCCGCCTCGCGGTCGCGGCGCTCCTCCTTGGCGACGAGGCAGGGCGCGCAGTAGGCGGTCCCGCCGTGGGTGGGGGTCTTGCACTTGACGCAGACCCCGGCGGCCCGGCGGGCGTCGTAGCGGGCGCGGGCGGCCTCTCGGCAAGCCGGGCACTCGGCTGCTCCGTTGGCCGGCTTGCCGCATTTGGGGCAGTCGCCCCGGGCGCGGCGCTCGGCATAGCGCCGGCGGCCGGCCTCCAGCCGCGCGCCCGGGTTGCGCTGCCGCCGCTCCTCGCGGACCGCGGCGCAAGGGTCGCAATAAGCCTTCCCGCCGGGCGTCGGGGTCGCGCATTGAACGCAGAGGCCGGCGGCGCGGCGTTCCGCATTGCGGTCGCGCTTCGCCTGGCGCCGGTCCTCGCGACAGGGCTCGCACATCGCCCGGCCCTCCGCCGGCGGGGCGTTGCCGCAACGGACGCAGACGCCGGCCGCCCGGCGGGCTTCGCTGCGCCGGCGGCTGAGCTCGCGGTCGGCCCGGCGCTTGGTCTCGGGATCGCGCCCGCCATACGGGATCCCCCGGGCCTTGGCCTCGGCGTGACGGGCGCGATCGCGGACGCGGTGCCGCTCGGCGCAGGGTTCGCAGAGCGTGCGCTGGGCGCGCGCGGGGGCCCGGCCGCATTTTGTGCAGATGCCGGCGGCCCGGCGCTCGGCGTGCCGGCGCCGGCTGCGCTCGCGCTCGTACTCGCGCGCCTTCTCCATATCGCGCGACGGCTTGCCCTCGGCCCGGAGCCGGGCCGTGCGGGTGCGGTCTGCAGCGCGGCGCCTGTCCAGGCACGACTCGCAGAGCGTGCGCTCCGGCGCGGGCTCGGTCTTGCCGCACTTGAGGCAAAGCCCGGCGGCGCGGCGTTCCTCGGTGCGCTGGTGGAAGCGCTCCAGATTGCGCCGGCGCTTTCTGGCGATGTCGCGGTGAGGCATGACGGCCCCCTTCCTGCCGATGCGGGAATGGACGGAAGGACGCCCCGCCGGCACGGGGCCGGCAGGACGTCCGGGAAGGGGCGGTCAGCCCTTCTGCTTGCGGTCGCAGAGAAGGCCCGCAGCGATCGAACCCCAGAGCTGCCAGCCGCCGCGGGTCTTGAGGCCGGTGCAGATGATGATCTCGGTGCAGGCGGGACGCATCTCCCGGACCGCCTTCAGCGTGGCCGTGCTGCGCTTCGTCTTGCGCCCGTCCTTCGCCCGGGGCGCCTCGACGGGGGCGGGAACGATGTCGCCGTCCGCGCGGCCCTTGAACCGCTCGACCACATAGCGGTCGTCGGCCAGGCCGGTGCCGAAGAAATGAACCAGGAACGTCGCCGCCGTGTTGCCGGGCATCGCCATTGCTGCCGTCATGGTGCCGTTCTCCTTCGTGCCGCTAGGGAAAACCGGCGGTCGGACGCCCTCCCCCGGACGCCCGACCGCCGCCCCGCTTACGGCCGGCCCTCTCCTCTCGTTGGCGCGGCGGCACGGAGATGGCGGGGCGGCGAGGATTTGGCGGGTGGCAGAGTCGGATATGCAGTAGACTGGTTCTGTCGAACGACGCGCCCGCGAATGGCGGGCATGAACCTGTCGGTAACAGCCCCATTCGTCCTGACGTTGGAACGCGGGGACCCACTCAGGAATTTCTTGCACTACGGAACTACGTGCTGATCTGCTGCCGGTGCGATAGTGGCGGCGTGGTCACGAGGGCCGGGGCAATTGAAACCCGGTACTTGGACTCGATATCCGGCACCGGCGAGTGGTTCTAACGACGCCGCGAAGAACCAAGCCACGAGAACAGGGTGGACAGGCCCGATCAGCACCGCATTATGGGCCTTGTACACAAACGGGACAGGGAAGCAATGGCCAACAAGAATCGCGAGCAGGATCTTGTCGACAGATTTATCGAGGCAGTGCGTTCAGAAAATTGCGAAGAGCTCCGGCTCCTCGGTAAACCATACAATGCTCTATGCAGAAGTCCGGAATACGCAGATATTGAGTACAAATCCGTTTCCGGGTGCACATGGGCTATCGAAGCCAAATCCGGAAAAGGAAGCAACAAACCGAACCAAGTGTATCAATTGTTCGGCAATCTCCTGGCTGCAACGAAGCAGGGTCGTTGCAAGATCGGCCTGCTTCTCAGCGTAGAGGGCGAACCCTATATCCGAAAACGTATCAAGGAAGCATTTCTAGAAGAAAAATTTCTCGAGTTCGGAAGGATGGTTCCGGTAAACGATGTATTCGTCCTTGGTCGCTCCGGAAATCTTTGTCGAATGACATGGAAACAGTGGTGGAACCAAACAGGGTAGGATAGTCTTCGGCAATTGGCGGTTGTCCTGCCAATGGGCCAAAGCAGCAGAGTGGACCGCCGTACAATCGATTATCGTGCGTCCGGTCTAGCAGGCTGCGGAAGAACGGCCTGAGTGGGGGATTTTGTAGGCGCCTATCGGCGTGATCGTGGTGATCGGCTCGATTTGTTCGAAGGGAACAAGTCGGCCGATGCAGCGCAACAGCGCGGAGCTGCGTTGGGGGAACTCTTGCGGGCCGGAGCGCCGGCGTGACGGAGCGCTCAACGGCGGCCCTGCGCCGGGTCCCGGCGGTCATGCGGCAGCCTTCAAGAGCTTCGGCAGGCGGATCAGGTCGTAGGCTGCAAGCGCCAGGGTGAACTGCCAGTCCACCCGGGCCAAGCCGCGATGCCGGGTCTTCGAGAGGCGCGCCACCGTCTTCACCCAGCCGAAGACCTCCTCGATCCGTTTGCGGTGAACCTGGCTGGCTTGATACTCCTCGCTCGCCGCCGTCTCCTCGCCGATATTCGAGCGCCGGCCCGCGGTGTTGCGCGCCGCATGCGCCTCAGCGCCGAAGGCTTTGTAGGTCCTGACGAACTCAGCCGTGTCGTAGGCCTTGTCCGCTCCCACCGTCACAGCCCGGTCGGGCTCCTCGCGGCGCATCACCATGACCTCGCCCGCCAGGCATTCCGCCTGCCCCGTCGCCCGGCTCGCCAGGCCATCCACCACCAGCCCGTTGCGGTTCTCCATCAGCGCATGGCCCATATAGCTGAGCTTCGCTTCCTTGCCCTTCCCCTTGCGGTAGAGCCGGCAATCGTCATCCGTGGTCGAGCGGTGCGTCTCGTTCGACCAGCGCGCGCCATGGAAGTCGCGCTCCCGGTTGCGGCCGCCGCCAGCGGCGGCGTCATCGCCGCTGTCATCGTCTTCCGCCGGCTCCTCGTCAACGGTCCGGAAGCTCTTGATCGACGCCCACGCCTCGATCTGCGTCCCGTCCACCGAGAAGTGGTCCTGCGACAGAAGACGCTTCACCGCAGGCAGCGAGACCAGATGCGCCAGAAAGCGCGACGCCACATCGCCCGCCAGAAGACGCTCGCGGTTCTTCGTGAACACGGTCGCGTCCCACACGCGGTCGTCGATCCCCAGCCCCACAAACCACCGGAACAGAAGGTTGAACTCCAGTTGCTCCATAAGCTGGCGCTCCGAGCGGATCGAGTAGAACGCCTGCAGCAACAGCGCCCGCAAAAGCTTCTCCGGCGCGATCCCCGGACGGCCCGTGCGCGAATAAAGCGCCTCGAACTCTCCCGACATCTCCGACAGCGCCGCGTTCGTCAGATCGCGGATCGCCCGCAAGGGGTGCCCCCGAGGTACGCGCGCCTCAAGGTCCACATAGCTGAACAGGCTGCCGCTGCTCTCGTCCTTGCCCCGCATCGCCGCCCCCCACCGGATCGCAGCGCAGCGAATCACGTCATGCGCAGACGCGCCAGGAGTTTTTCAGCAGCCTGCTAGGGCAACCGCGGACCAGGCATTCCGGCGATCAGTAGTAGCCAAGAGCGGAACCTCGCGCCTGACATTCCTACGCATCGGTGGCCAGCACCGCCGCGCTCACACTCTGGCTAGTTCCGGCGTTTGCGCGGGGCCGCCGCTCGGTCCGCGACATCTGTGCAAAGGGCTCTACCTGTATGGTCGAGCTCCGTCAATCAAGTCTACACGGCTTCTCTCATAGCTACTACGTGCGTCTGTAGCTTCATGCTCCTTTTCCATAGTATTGATTGAAACATGGGGCCATTGGATGAGTCCTTCGGAGCCGTCGCGTCGTTCGAAGAATTCAAGCAACACCACTTGTAAGTATTGCAACCGTAGTCTTGGGTTACCGTCTTCACCTTTGTCGGCCAACTCCTGGATCCAGAAGGTCGACTTCATTGCGGCTGCATTCGCCTGCTTCACAATGAATGGAATGTTCACTACACCACCAGTTCCTGTCGTCGTGTCCACTTCCAATATCGTGGTCCGAACTATGTCGATCTCCGCGTTCGCTTGCTTCAAGAGACCGGTCATATCTGTTGGCATAAACAAATTTTTGAACGGTTTGTCATCGAAGTGTTTGTAGGGCTCAAGGTAGGGATTGTCTTTCCAATTTGGTTTTGGTTCCACACCGATTGGCAATGCGTCTATTTTGTCTGGAATGTTCGGTGGACCGTTCTTAACGAGGCTTGTGCCCAGAGCAAGCAATGAGTTTCCGTGCGGAACTGTTGCCAGCCGACCAATATCCAACTGGTTCGTCCGTTCATTTGTCATATGTAGCCAGAGGCCAGGTTCGTGATGGATTGGTAAGTTCGACCCGCCTGCGTGTCCGCTCTTTGGAAAGTCATCCGCTTCGATCTGCTTGATGGTCTGTTCGTAGTCGAGCATTACGACTAATTGATCAGCAGCGACCGTGCTGCCGCTATCGACACCGATACCCCGATTAGGAACCTGTTTGTCTACCAGCGCAAAATTCAGCACTTCGTTGTATCGGTTCATCAAGACACGGTAATCGAGACCAGAGTTGGCAGCATCCCCGAACGGCAACGCAATGATGTTCCAACCTCGGCCGGTCATATTGCCCGTGTTAGACCACTTTCCGGGCAATAGCTTCAAGGGGCCCAGATCGCCATCATTGGCCTTTGCAGCAATCAATTCGCGCGCCATTTTCACAAGCCTCCCTATCTGGTGGCGTCAATGGTAGCTGCGGTTCGAGCTAGTGGGCAAGGCATCTTGCTGGCCTTTGTCGGCTCGGCCGCAAAACTGTCCGAAACTCGTTCGGTGGTGTTCGTCACATCATCCAGTGCAGGGTGTGCGTAGCAGGTGATTGTCTGAAGCTGACGATCGAAGGGCAGCGCCCTAATCGTCGGGACGCTTTTGCCGAGGGCGAGAGCACTCGACGCGTAGCAATGGGGTAGCTCACGGGGCGGCAGAAGCGTCCGGCGGCGTATCCATGTTGGCTTCGAGGCTGTCGGATATCCGAACGGCGGCGACCTTGACCGAGTTCCGCCCAAGGTGGGCGTAGCGCGCGGTCGTCTGCACCTGCGTGTGGCCGAGGAGCTTCCCGATCATCGGCAAACTCTCCCCGAGGGCGAGCGCCCGCGAGGCGAAGCTGTGTCGCAAGTCGTGCAGGCGGACGTCTTCGAGCCCGGCTTCCTTGCGAACGACCTGCCACGACACGTTCAGCGTGCGCAGGCGGGAGCCGTTCACGCGGCCGGGGAACACCCAGGGGTTGTCGGGTCGGCGCGGCAGCGCGGTGAGGACCTGTTTCGCCGCGGGCGAGAGCGGCACGGCTCGCGCGCCGGTCTTCGCATCGCGGAGCCGCAGCTCATCGTGTTCGAGGTCGACGTGCTCCCACTTCAGCGTCACGACTTCGTTGCGCCGGCAGCCGGTCAGCATCAGCAGGCGCAGTGCCCCGGCCGCGCTCGTCGAGATCGTGCCGGCGGCTTCGAGCTCGGCGAGCACGCGGCCCAGCCGGTCGAATTCCTGCTCCGACAGGAAGCGCTCGCGTCCTCGCGTCGGGTATTTCTGGATGAACCGGCAGGGATTGCCCCCGGCCGGCGCCTCTCCAGACTTCGCGGCCGTGTAGAACAGCCGGGAGAGCAGCGAGACCGTCTGGTTCGCCATGGTCGGCGTCGCGCGCATCCGGTAGTGCAGCGCCGCGACGTGGTCGGGCGTGACCTCGCTCAGGCGCAAGGCGCCGAGCTTCGGCAGCAGGAACTTGTCCAGGATGTGGCGGCATCCCCGTTGGGTCGTCGGCTTGCACCGCACGGCGACATGCGCCGTCATGTAGCGCTCGGCCATCTCGGCGATCGTCGGGCCGTTGGCCGAGGGCGAGTCCGCGCCCGGCCGGGTGGGCGTCTCACCCGCCTTGAGGCTGGCCAGCAGCCGTCCCGCTTCGCGCCGCGCCCGCTCGGGCGTCCACACCCCGTGGCGGCCGATGGTGACGCGCCGCGTTTTCCCTTGGGCGCGGGTCTGCACCATGTAGACCTTCGAGCCTGAGGGATGGACCCGCACCCCGAAGCCGGTGAGGTCGCGGTCCCAGAAGAGGGCTTCGCGCTCGGCGACCGGCAGGGTGTCGACCGCGCGCCGGGAAAGGACGAGCTTGTTCGGGCTTAGCATGGCGGGCTCCTGTGAGAGGCTGCGCCGGCGCGGGCGCGCTACGGGCCGTCCGGCGGCGCGAGCCTCGGCCCGAGGTCGTCGCCGACGTTGGCCGTGGCATGGCGCACCGAGTCGCGGGCGAGATGCGCGTAGCGCGCGGTCGTGGTCACCATCCGGTGACCGAGCAGGTCGCCGATCATCGGCAGCCCCTCGCCGAGCGCCAGCGCCCGGGAGGCGAACGTGTGACGCAAGTCATGCAGGCGGACGTCGTCGAGCCCGGCCTCCTTGCGCACCCGGTTCCAGGCGTCGTTGAGGTTGACCAGCCGGGTTCCCTTCTTCCGGCCGGGGAACACCCACGAACTGCCGGGCGTGCGGGCGAGGCCGTCGAACACGCGAGCGACGGCGGGGGTCAGCGGGACCATGCGGGTACCGGTCTTCGTGTCGGGGAGCCTCATCTCGCCGGTGTCGAAGTTGAGGTCGTCCCACCGCAGCCCGAGGATTTCGTTGCGGCGGCATCCGGTCAGCACAAGGAGCCGGATGGCCGCCGCCGCATGGACCGAAGCGAGCCGCTTTTCCGGGGCCGCCCGCAACGCCTCGCCGAGCCGGAAGAGCTCCTCGCGGGTCAGGAAGCGCTCGTGCTTCTCGACCCGGAAGCGGGGCACGCTCCGGGCCGGGTTGCTGCCCGAGGGACGCCAGCCCCACGCGTCCGACAAGTTGAACATCTTCACCAGAATGTCGGCCGCCCGGTTGGCGACGGTCGGCATGTGGTGCAGGCTGTTGTGAAAGGCGAGGATGTCCTTGTACTCGACCTCCGCGACGCGAAGCTCGCCGAGGGCAGGCACGATATGCTTGCGCAGCATGAGGCGGTAATGCGAGATGGTCGCCGGCTTGCAGTGCATCGCGACGTATTCGCGCTCATAGCGCTCGGCCAGATCGGCGACGGTCGGGTCGGGCGCCGGCTCCGGTTCAACCGGCGGCTGCCCGTCCTTGATGCGCGCGATTGCGTCGGTGGCCTTCCTGCGGGCGTGGTCGACGGAGAAACCGGTGTCCCCATGGGTGCCGAGGCTGACGCGCTTGGAGCGGCCGAAGGCGCGGGTCTGGACGACGAAGACCTTCTTGCCGGAGGGGTACACTCGGACGCCGAAGCCGGGCAGTTCGTTGTCCCAGAAGACGGCGTCCTTGCCGTTGACCGAGAGACGGTCCACGGTGCGCTTGGTGAGGGTGCGGTACTGGCGTTCGGCCATGGTGCGGCGATCCTTCGGGGGGTCTTCTGCGCGGCGGTTTCCGGTAGCAGGGCCGTAAGCGCACAGAAAGCATGGTGACGGCAACAGTGGGCGTGTGGTCTGACGGCTTCGTCGCAGGGTTGTCAAGATGGAAGGCAGTGTAGCGATGCAGGATAATCTAGTCAAGACAATCGCTTATCGCACGTCATCGCCCTCCGGGAGCGGCATGCGACGACGGGTGAAACGGGGCCGAATCGGCCTCATATTTTGATGTACCTAATGGACACGAACGTCCTGATCAGCGCAGCGCTCCGTCCGGAAGGGACGCCGCGCGCGGTGGTGAACGCCATGCGGGACGCGAACGGCGTCCTGCTGTTCTGCGACGAAACCTTCGAAGAATTGCGAAGCCGTTTGTTTCGCCCGAAATTCGATCGCTACGTGAGCCGAAGAGGCCGAGCCCTTTACCTCGCTCAACTGGAAGCGGTTTCGGAATGGGTGTCGATAACCGGCGCGAAGCTCGGATGCCGCGACCCGGATGACGACAAGTTTCTCGAAACCGCGCTGCTGGGAGAAGCGGATTGCCTGATCACGGGCGACCGCGACCTCTTGGCGATGTCCCCGTATCGCGAAATCCCGATCCTGACGCCGGCTGCGTCCCTGGCTCTTCCGACCGCGTCGTAACGAGCGCCCGTTTCACCGGATTCAATCGCCGTTGCCGGCCCACCCTTGGCTTGGCCCGACCGCCCGACTACCTTCCGCCCGATGACCGAACCCTCGGCGCATATCGACAGCTTCATCGCCGACAACCTGCCGGCGCGCGCGCTGTGGCCGGAGATGGATTACTCCGCCCTGCCGGAGCTTGCCGCCTATCCGCCGCGCTTCAATGCCGCGGTCGAGCTGCTGGACCGGCAGGCGGAAGCGGGGTACGCGGACAAGCCGATGTTCCGCTTCGGCGAAAGCGTCTGGAGCTGGGCCGACATGCTCGCCCGGGCCAACCGCATCGCCAACCTGCTGGTCGACGAGTTGGAACTGGTTCCGGGCAACCGGGTGATGCTGCGCTCGGGCAACCACCCGATGCTGGCCGCCGCTTGGTACGCGGTCCTCAAGGCCGGCGGGGTGGCGGTGACCACGATGCCGACGCTGCGCGCCCGCGAGATCGAATACATCGCGAACAAGGCGCGCATCCAGTACGTCATTTCCCACCGCGCGCTTGCCGACGACGTCGAGACGGCGGCGCCCGCCTGCGCCGATCTGAGGCGAATTGCCTATTTCGGAAATGACGACCCGGACGGGCTCGAAGCGCGCTCGGCAAATGCCGACTCGACATTCGCGAATGTCGACACCTCGGCCGAGGATGTCGCCATCATCGGCTTCACCTCGGGCTCGACCGGCACGCCCAAGGGCACGATCCACTTCCACCGCGACCTGCTCGCCGCCGCCGACTGCTTCGTTGGCCATGTCGTCGGCATCCGTCCGGGCGACATCGTGTGCGGCAGCCCGCAGATCGCGTTTCTCTACGGGCTGTGCGCCTTCCTGGTCGACGCGCCGCGCTTCGGCGCCTCCACCGTGCTGCTGGAGCGCGCGACGCCGAAGCTGCTTCTCGAGACCATCGAGAAGACCCGCGCCACGGTTTGCTTCTCGACGCCTTCGGGCTACAAGCTGATGCTCGAACACGCCGGGGACTACGACCTATCCAGCCTCCGCGTCTGCGTCGGCGGCGGCGAGCCGCTGGCGCCGGCGGTGTTCAACCGCTGGAAGGAGATCGCCGGCGTCCCGATGATCAACGGGCTCGGGATTTCGGAGCTGCTGCACATCTTCATCTCGGCCGCCGGCGACGACATCCGGCCGGGCGCCATCGGCAAGCAGATCCCGGGGTTCGAAGTCCGGGTGGTGAACGACGATTTCGAGGAGACCCGGCCCGGCGAAATCGGGCAGATGATCGTCAAGGGGCCGAACGGCTGCCGCTATCTCGACGACGCGGAGCGCCAGGCTAAATACATCCGCGACGGCTGGAACCTGTCGGGCGATCTCTGCAGGGTGGACGAGGACGGCTACATCTATTACGAGGCGCGCACCGACGACATGATCCTGACGAGCGGTTACAACGTCTCGGGCCTGGAGGTCGAGGCGGTGCTGCTGGAACACCCCGCGGTGCGGGAATGCGCCGTCGTCGCCTCGCCCGACCCGGACCGGGGCGCCATCGTCAAGGCCTTCGTCGCGCTTGCCGATGGTGCAGAGGGAAACGGGGAGATCGCCGGGGAGTTGCAGGACTTCGTGAAGTCGCAGATCTCGGCCTTCAAGTATCCGCGCGCGATCGAATTCGTCGACGCCCTGCCGCTCACGGCCACCGGCAAGATACAGCGGGGAGCGCTCCGCGCCCTCGAAAGGGAGCGCGCCGAAACACGCGCGTCCGCATGATTCTTTGGAGCAGACCATGACAGACATCATCGACTTCCTGATCACCCGCCGCTCGGTCACCGCCCGCAACCTGGGCGAACCCGGCCCGAACGACGAAGAGCTCGACACGATCCTCAAGACGGGCATGCGGGTTCCCGACCACGGCAAGCTCGGCCCGTGGCGTTTTATCGTCATCAAGGGCGAGTCGCGGGTGGCGTTCGGCGACGTTCTCGCCGAGGCGTTCAAAAAGGAGAACCCGGACGCGTTCGACGAGCTGGTCGAGGTCGAGCGCGAGCGCTTCCGGCGCGCGCCGATCGTCGTCGCCGTCACCTCCCGCATCACGCCGGAGCACAAGATCCCCGAATGGGAGCAAACCCTCTCCAGCGGCGCGGTCTGCATGAACATGCTGAACGCCTCGCACGCCATCGGCTATTCGGCGCAATGGCTGACCGAATGGCCGGCCTATAACGACGACGTGGCCGCCGCGCTCGGCTGCGGCGAAAACGAGCGTGTGGCGGGCTTCGTCTATATCGGCACGGCCAAGGAGCCGCCCGCCGAGCGGACGCGGGCGGAGTACGAGACCGTGGTCAGCGAGTGGACGCCGGGCGCGTCGTGACGGCGACCATATCGCTCAGGCCCATCGGCTTCGTCCGCGGCGGGCGCAAGGAGCCTTTCAACGACGACTGGGACAGCGTCACCGCCGCGATAGAGCTCGACACCGACTGGCTCGGCGCGGACGCGATCCTGGGCCTGGACAGCTTTTCCCACGCGGTCGTCCTCTACCGGTTCCACGTCACCGACCCGGCGACCATCGTCACCGGCGCGCGCCATCCGCGCAACAACCCCGACCTGCCGCTGACCGGAATCTTCGCCCAGCGCGGGCATTACCGGCCCAACCTGATCGGCTCGACGGTCTGCCGCGTGCTCGGCGTGGAAGGGACAAGCGTCCGCGTCCGGGGGCTCGATGCGATAGACGGAACGCCGGTGATCGACATCAAGCCTTACATGACCGCGTTCGCTCCGCGCGGCGAAGTCTTCGAGCCGGACTGGGTCGATGACGTGATGAGTCTTTACTGGAAAAAACGGTCTTAAGTATATGTCGTTTAACGACTATAAGGCCGATTCGAGGCGCGTATATGAGACCTTGCTTGCGGGCGGCATCGGGATCGTGCCGACCGATGTCGGCTACGTGATTCTCGGCATCGCCCGCGAAGCCATCTGGAAGATCTTCGAGGTCAAGCGGCGCAAGCCCGACAAGCTCAACGCCATGTGCGGCTGCCAGGAGATGCACCGCGACCTGCACGTGCTGGACGACGACCGCCGCGCCGTCGTCTCCACCATCGTGGGCGACGCGAACCTGCCGATGGGCACGGTCGCGCCGGCCCGTCTGGATCATCCCGCGCTCGCCTCGCTCGACGAGGACGTGCTCGACCAGACGACCGACGAGGGCACGATCGCGATGCTGCTGAACGCGGGGCCGCTGCTGGACGAGCTCGCGCGCATCGCCTTCGCCGACGACCGGCTGGTGATCGGCTCGTCGGCCAATATCTCGCTCAGGGGCGTGAAGTTCCGGGCGGACGACATCGAGCCCGAGATCCGCGAAGCTGCCGATATCGTCGTCGACTACGGCCTCTCCCGCTGGAACCGCTACGGCAGGTCGTCGACGATGATCGAGGTGAGCCGTATGCAAGTGGTCCGCTACGGCTCCTGCTTCGACCTGATCGACGACCTCCTGAAGCGCCGGTTCGCAATCTCCCTCCCACCCGACCCGTCGGGTTGAGCACGGTCCGCGACCGTCCCTCGATACGGCGCTGGCGCGCCTACTCGGGATGAGGGGTCGATTTGAGGATTCCCTCACCCTGAGTAGCGGCGCAGCCGCATATCGAAGGGCGGACGTCGTTTCGCGGCGAACCGCATCCCCCTACAGTATCGGCATCCACAATCACGGAGAACGCCGATGGAACGCGAGCACATCAACCCGGAAGGCATTTTCAACCACCCCGCCTTTACCCGGGTGGTCACCGTCACGGGGCCGACCAAGCTGGTCTTCATCGCGGGGCAGACACCGTCCGACGAGAGCTATCGTCCCGTCGCGCCGGGCGATTACCTGGGGCAGTACATCGCGGTGAACGAGAACCTCGAGATCCAGCTCAAGGCGGCGGGCGCCACCTGGGACGATGTCGTCTACCGGCGGGTCTTCGTCCTCGACGTGGACGAATATCTGAGGATCCAGACCGACCCGACGACCCCGAAGTTCGGCGACCCCGAGAAGCCTCCGCCGTCGACCCTGGTGGGCGTCACCCGTCTCTCCAATCCCCAGTTCCTGATCGAGATCGACCTGCTCGCCGTCGTCGCGGCGTGAGAAGCCGAGGTCGCCTGAAAAGTTGACGGGCATCGCACGATTTCATACCGTCCGCCAAGCGGCGCCGGAGGCGCGAATCGGCCGGCCGGCCCGCAAGTTCCATAGGGAGAACAGTCGATGCAGAGATTGATCGTCAGCGCCGTCGCCGGCGTTGCAATGGCCGCGCTTGCCGCCCCGGCATTCGCCAAGTGCGACAAGGGCGAAATGGTCATCAAGTTCAGCCATGTGACCAATACCGACAAGCACCCGAAGGGGATCGCGGCGACCCTTCTCGCGAAACGGGTGAACGCCGAGATGAACGGCAAGGCGTGCATGCAGGTCTTCCCCAACTCGACGCTCTATGACGACAACAAGGTGCTGGAGGCCATGCTCCAGGGCGACGTGCAGCTCGCCGCGCCGTCGCTGTCGAAGTTCGAGAAGTTCACCAAGAAGTTCCGTATCTTCGACCTGCCCTTCATGTTCAAGGACATCGACGCGGTCGACCGCTTCCAGAACTCCGACGCCGGCCAGGCGCTGAAGGATTCGATGAGGCGCCGCGGGCTGCAGGGGCTGCAGTTCTGGCACAACGGCATGAAGCAGCTGTCGGCGAACAAGCCGTTGCTGGTGCCGGCAGACGCCAAGGGGCTCAAGTTCCGGGTCCAGCCCTCCGACGTGCTGGTCGCCCAGTTCAAGCAGCTCGGCTCCAACCCGCAGAAGATGGCGTTCAAGGAGGTCTACGGCGCGCTCCAGACCAAGGTGGTGGACGGTCAGGAGAACACCTGGTCGAACATCTACGGCAAGAAGTTCTTCGAGGTGCAGGACGGCGTGACCGTGACCAATCACGGCATCATCGACTATCTCGTGGTGACCTCGACCGAATGGTGGGACGGGCTGCCCAAGGACATCCGCGGCCCGTTCGCCAGGATCCTCATGGAAGTCACGGTGCAGCGGAACAAGGAAGCCTTCGCCGTGAACCAGGAGAACAAGAAGAAGATCGTCGAATCGGGCGGCAAGGTCCGCACCCTGACGCCGGCGCAGCGCCAGGCCTGGGTGAAGGCGCTTCGCCCGGTGTGGAACAAGTTCGAGAAGGACATCGGGGCCGACCTGATCGAGGCCGCGCAGGCGGCCAACGTCGGGAGCTGACCCGCACGTTGTCGAGTATCCCGCGCCCGGGGCGGTCCGTCGCGGCCGTGCCGGGCGCGGGCGGTTGATCCCGCAGGCGCGAAGGTATCGGCATGGCCGCACCTTCGGAATCGAGACTCGGGCGGTTCGTCGACCGGCTCGAGGAGACGCTGATCGCGGTCTTCCTCGGCCTGATGACCGTGATCACCTTCGCCAACGTGGTCGCGCGCTACGTCTTCAACGACAACATTCTGTGGGCGCTGGAGGCGACGGTTTTCCTGTTCGCCTGGCTGGTGCTGCTGGGCGCGTCCTATGCGGTCAAGCGGTCGCTGCATCTCGGCATCGACCTTCTGATCAACACGCTGCGGCCGGGGACCCGGCGCGTGCTCGGCCTGGTGTCGGTCGCGGCCTGCCTGGCGTTCTCCATCCTGCTGCTGATCGGCTCTTGGGATTACTGGTACCCGTTCGCGACCAAGCGCGCCTTTCTTGAGGTCAACGACGTGCCGATGCCCGGGTTCCTCCAGTTCCTCGCCGACTGGTTCAACGAGGGCGAGGCCTACGAGAAGATTCCGCGTTTCATCCCCTACGCCGTCCTGCCGCTGGCCATGGCGCTGCTCACCTGGCGCTTCGTTCAGGCGGGGCTGAGCATCGCGCGCGGCCGGCAAGTCACGGTGATCGCCTCGCACGAGGCCGACACGCACGCCGCTTCGGAAGGCTGAGGAATGGAAGTCGCCTTCCTCTTCGGCCTGATCATCCTCCTGATGGTCCTCGGCGTTCCGGTGGCGGTTTCGCTCGGTCTTTCGAGCATTCTGTTCCTGACGATCCACTCCGACGGCTCCCTCGCCTCGATCGCGCAGACCCTCTTCTCCGCCTTCGACGGGCATTACACCCTGCTCGCCATCCCGTTCTTCATCCTGGCGTCCACCTTCATGTCGACCGGCGGCGTGGCGCGGCGCATCATCCGCTTCGCCATCGCGTTGGTCGGCCACATCAAGGGCGGGCTGGCGATCGCGTCGGTCTTCGCCTGCATGATGTTCGCGGCCCTTTCCGGCTCCTCGCCGGCGACGGTGATCGCCATCGGCTCGATCGTCATCGCCGGCATGCGCGAGGTCGGCTACTCGAAGGAATTCGCCGCCGGCGTGATCTGCAACGCCGGCACGCTCGGCATCCTGATACCGCCCTCCATCGTCATGGTGGTCTACGCGGCGGCGACCGACGTTTCGGTGGGGCGCATGTTCCTCGCGGGCATCCTGCCGGGGATCATCGCGGGGCTGATGCTGATGCTCGGCATTTACGTGACCGCGCGGTTCCGCGGCCTGCCGTCCCAGCCCTGGGCGGGCTGGCGCGAGCTGTTCGAGTCCGCGCGCGACGCGTTCTGGGGGCTGCTGCTGATCTTCATCATCCTGGGCGGCATCTATGGCGGCATCTTCACCCCGACGGAGGCGGCGGCGGTGGCGGCCGTCTACGCCTTCCTGATCGCCAATTTCGTCTATCGCGACATGGGGCCGTTCGCCGAGGCGGGACCGCGCGGGCTCGCGCTGGCGACGCGAACGGTGAGCGTGCTTTGGCATCCGGACACCAAGAAGACCCTGCTGGAGGGCGGCAAGCTCACCGTCACCCTGATGTTCATCATCGCCAACGCGCTGATCCTCAAGCACGTGCTCACCGAGGAGCGCATCCCGCAGGAGATCGCCGAAGCGATGCTGGCCGCCGGACTCGGGCCGATCCTGTTCCTGGTGGTGGTGAACGTGCTGCTGCTGATCGGCGGTCAGTTCATGGAGCCGTCGGGGCTGCTGATCATCGTCGCGCCGCTGGTCTTCCCGATCGCCATCGAGCTCGGCATCGACCCGATCCATCTCGGCATCATCATGGTGGTCAACATGGAGATCGGGATGATCACCCCGCCGGTCGGGCTCAACCTGTTCGTGACCGCCGGCGTCGCCTCGATGTCGGTGATGAACGTGGTGCGCGCCGCCCTCCCCTGGGTCGGCATCATGTTCGTGTTCCTGATCCTGGTGACCTACGTGCCGTGGATCTCGACCTGGATCCCGACCGCTCTGATGGGACCCGAGATCATCACCCGGTGAAATCGGACCCGGGGCGGGCTCCGCGCCCATGAGAGAGACCGTCTCCGCCTCCCCCCGCTGTCACCCCGGACTTGATCCGGGGTCCAGAGCCACACGCACCGCCCTCGCCCGGCTTCCCTGGACCCCGGATCAAGTCCGGGGTGACAACAGGGGGAACAAGGACGGTAGGTGCGGGCGCGCGGAGGTCAGCCCATCCGAAGGACGACCTTGCCGCGGACCTGGCGGTCGCGGATCACATCGAACGCCCGCACGTAGTCCGTCATCGGCAGGACCGCCTGCACGGGAATGGCGATCCTGCCCTCCCCGTGGAGATCGAAGAGCTCGCGCTGGACCCGCTGGACCCATTCGGGATCGCGGTCGCGATAGGCCGCCCAGTTGACGCCGGTGACCGAAATCACCTTGAGCAGGGCGTAGTTGGTCCGGAAGGAGGGGATCTCGCCGCTGGTGAAGCCGACGACGACCGCCCTTCCGTTGAAGTCGAGCGCGCGGATGGCGCCGTCGAAGACCTCGCCGCCGACGCTTTCCACAACCACGTCGACGGCGCCGCAAGCCTCCCTGACCTGGTCCCGGATGGAATCGCGCAGGTTGTCGACGGTGAGGTCGACGACGCGATCGGCGCCGTTTTCGAGCGCGACGCCGGCCTTGGACATGGTGGTGACGCCGGCGAGCACCGTGCAGCCCCAGGCTTTTGCGAGCTGCATCGCGGCGATGCCGACGCTGCCGGTCGCGGCGGTGACCAGCACCCGCTCCCCCTTCTTGACCGCCGCCCGCGCGACCAGCGCGAAATGCGCCGTCTGATAGGCGATTCCGATCGCCGCGGCCTCCTCGAAGCCCATGCCGTCAGGCATCGGAAAGCAGTGATCGGCCGGGACGGCGAGCTTCTGCGCGTAGGTGCCCCACTCGACCTGGACCATCACCCGGTCGCCGGCCGACAGCCCTTCGACGCCCTCGCCGACCGCCGCCACCACGCCGGCGCCTTCCTTGCCCGGCACGAAGGGGTGCGGCGGGACGATCTGGTACTTGCCCTCGATCACCAGCAGGTCGGGGAAGTTGACCGCCGTCGCCTTCATGTCGACCAGCACCTCGCCGGGACCGGGCGACGGGTCCGGCATTTCCTCGATCTTCAGGTCTTCCGGGGGTCCGATCGCGTGAGCGACGATGGCGCGCATGCTGAAACTCCTTGTGGTCGATCCATGTCCGACCCATGTTTGACAAACCGGGACTGAAAGGAAGAACCCCATGTTAGTCGGCGTCCCCCGGGAGATTAAGGCGGAAGAGAATCGGGTCGGCATGACGCTCGGCTCGGTGCGGGAGCTGATCCGCGCCGGCCACGAGGCGATCGTCGAGACCGGCGCCGCGCACCGGATCGGCATCGACGACGAGGACTATGAGCGGGCGGGCGCCCGGATCGCCGGGGATGCCGCCGAGGTGTTCGCGAAAGCGGACATGATCGTCAAGGTGAAGGAGCCGCAGGCCGAGGAAATCGCGATGCTGCGCGAGGATCAGATCCTCTTCACCTACCTCCATCTCGCGCCGGATCCCGCGCAGACGCAGGGATTGATCGAGTCCGGCTGCATCGCCATCGCCTACGAGACGGTGACCGACGACTTCGGCGGGCTCCCCTTGCTCGCACCGATGAGCGAGGTTGCCGGCCGCATGGCGGTCCAGGCGGGCGCCCACTGCCTGGAGACGGAGCATGGCGGCCGGGGCATCCTTCTCGGCGGCGTGCCCGGCGTCCGGCCGGGCAAGGTGGTCGTCATCGGCGGCGGCGTGGTGGGCACCAACGCGGTGCTGGTCGCCAACGGGTTCGGCGCGGCGGTCACCGTGCTCGATACCTCGCACCGCCGTCTCGCCGAGCTCGACCTGCAATTCCGCAGCCTCATCGCCACCCGCCAGTCGAGGGCCGACACGATCGAGCAGGAGGTCCTCGAAGCCGATTTGGTGATCGGTGCCGTGCTGGTTCCCGGCGCGGCGGCGCCCAAGCTGGTCACAAGCGACATGGTGATGGCCATGAAGCGGGGTTCGGTGATCGTCGACGTCGCCATAGACCAGGGCGGGTGTTGCGAGACCAGCCGCCCGACGACCCATTCCGACCCGAGCTTCACGGTCGACGAGGTGGTGCACTACTGTGTCGCGAACATGCCGGGCGCGGTGGCGAGAACCTCGACGCTGGCGCTCAACGCCGCCACCCTCCCCTTCATTTGCAGGCTCGCCCAGGATGGGTGGCGGGATGCGCTGCTCGGCGATTCGCATCTGCTCAACGGGCTCAACGTCCATCGCGGGCGGCTGACCCACGCCGCGGTCGCCGAGGCGCAGAACCGGGATCACCTTCCGGCGCGCGAGGCTCTCGCTGCCTGATCCTTCGCCGGTCGGCATTTCGCGGCTTCGCCCACCGCGATAAAATGCGCAATCCACGGAACCAGGCGGGAAGGCGCGCGCGATGGAGCTGCGCAGGGTGGGCATTATCGGCCTCGGGGCGATGGGCCGTCCGATGGCGGAACATGTCGCCAGGGCCGGCTATTCGCTGAGGCTCCACGACATCGCGCCCGGACTCGCCGAAGAAGTCGGCAAATCGACCGGCGGCCGGGTTGCGAACGGCCCCGCCGGCGTCGCCGCCGCCAGCGATGTCGTCATCACCATGCTGCCGACCGGCGCCGATGTCGTCCGCGCCACGCTCGGGGACGGCGGAATTGCCGACGGATTCGCGGAAGGCGGCATTCTGGTCGACATGAGCTCGTCGGAACCCTCCGGCACGGTTGAGCTCGCCGCGACGCTCGCGGAACGCGGGATCGGCATGATCGACGCGCCCGTCTCCGGCGGGCGCAAGGGCGCGGTCGAGGGCACGCTCACGATCATGGCGGGCGGCGACGAGGCGCTCGTCGAGCGCTGCCGGCCGGTGCTGGAAAGCATGGGCCGGCATGTCGTCCGCACCGGGGCCATCGGCTCGGGCCACGCGCTCAAGGCGCTCAACAACACGATCAGCGCGGCCGGGTTCCTGATCGCGGTCGAGGCGTTCCTGGTCGGCAAGCGGTTCGGGCTGGAACCGGAAGTCATGGCGGACGTCGTCAATTCGTCGACCGGCATGAACCATTCGACGAAGAACAAGCTCGCCCGGTTCGTCTTTTCGCGCGGCTTCAATTCGGGGTTCGCGCTGGACTTGATGGTCAAGGATCTCGACATCGCGCTCGATCTCGCGCGCGATACGGAGACGGCGGTGCCGTTCGCCGCGCTCAGCCGGCAGATCTGGGCGCAGGCGCAACAGAACCTGGAGCCCGGCCGCGACCACACCGAAATCGCGCGATGGCTCGAACGGCTCGCCCGCGAAGAGCTGCGGTAAGGCGGTGAACGACAAGCGGGCGCCGGGCACCAGCGCCTATCGTCCGAAACTCGACAATCTGCGCGGCGTGCTCTGGATGCTGCTCGCCGTGACCCTGCTCACGGCGATGTTCGCCATCATCAAGCAGATGGCGACCGAGCTCCCCTTCTTCGTCGTAGCCCTGATGCGGACCACCACGGCGCTCGTCATGTTCATTCCGTGGCTGGTCCGCGTGGGCCGGCCGGGGATCGCGACGCGGCGCCTGATGACCCATTTCCTGAGGTCGTTCTTCGGCATCGCGTCCTTCGCCTGCATCGTCTACGCCGTGGGCCGGCTGATGCTGTCGGACACGATGGTGCTCTCCTTCACCTCGCCTTTCTGGTCGATCCTGCTTTCGGGGCTGATCCTCGGGGAAGCCATCCGCCGCGACCGGACGCTGGCGACGATCGCCGGATTCGTCGGCGTGGTGATGATCGTGAAGCCGCACGGCCAGGTCGACCACGCGATGCTGATCGCGCTCGGGAGCGCGGTGCTCACCAGCGGCGCCATCATCTCGCTCAAGAGCCTGTCCGCGACCGAGCCGCCCGCGCGGATCGTGTTCTACTTCTTCCTGTTCGGCACCCTGTTCCTGCTGCCGCCCGCTCTCCTCACCTGGGAGATGCCGACATGGGAACAGCTCGGCTGGCTGATCGCGGCGGGGGTCCTCGGCGGGGTGGGGCAGAATTTTCTCGCGCGCGCCTACGACGCGGGCGAGGTGACGATCATAGCCCCGCTCGACTTCCTGCGGATGCCGCTCGCGGCGTTCTTCGGCTTCGTCGTGTTTTCCGAGATTCCCGACATCTGGTCGGCCGCGGGGACGGCTGTGATAATCGGGGCCCTTCTGTTCATCACCCGCCGCGACGCGATCGAACGGCGGCGAAAACGCGGGGAGAGTCCGGGTTGAGCGGTGAAATGCTTTCCGACCTTGCGCCGTTCGCGATCCGTCCCGATCTCGACCGCGCCCATGCGCGCGCCTGGGAACACCTCGCCCGGCCGGGCACGTGGTGGGACGGCGCGCAAAGGCTCGCCATGGTCGAGGCGTGCCGCGAAGCGCCCGATTGCGCGCTCTGCCGCGAACGCGCGGCCGCGCTGTCTCCGTTCGCCGTGGAGGGCACGCACGATTCGGCCGCCGGTCTGCCCGACAACGTGGTGGAGGCGGTTCACCGGGTGCGGACCGATTCGGGACGGCTGACCGAACCCTGGTTCCGGCGCATGATCGACAGCGGGCTTACCGAGACGGAGTACGTGGAGATCGTGGGCGTGGTCTCCGTCGCGACGGCGCTGGACACGCTGGCGAAGGGGCTCGGGATTCCGCCGCGGCCGCTTCCCGAACCGGTCCCGGGCAACCCGTCCCGCCACCGTCCGGCGAACGCCAGGAAGACTCTCGCCTGGGTCGCCACGCTCGAGCCCGAGGACGCCCGGGACGCCGATCCCAACCCCTATGGCGACAAGACCCCGGACCTGGTCGCCAACATCCACCGGGGCATGAGCGTCGTGCCGGCCGAGGTCGCGGCCTTCTTCGAGCTCGACGACGCGATCTATCTGCCGCAATTCGCGCTCAAGGACTTCTCCACCGAATACCGCGCGATCGACCACGCCCAGATGGAGCTGATCGCCGCCCGGGTCTCGCTGATCAACCGGTGCCGATACTGAACCGCCGGCCATGTGATGCTGCTCCGTGAGAGCGGCGAACACTACGGAGAGAGCTATACCCTCGACGGCGTCGACGGGGGCGGAGACAGCGGCGTCCCGCATGGCCGGGCCTTGCTCGATTTCGCGGAAGCGGTCGTCCAGGGCACGGATGACGAGATCGACCGCGCCCGCGAGTCGCTGATCGCCGCGGTCGGCGAAGCGGGCTTCGTCGATGCCGCCGGAGTCGTTGCCTCCTTCAACGCGGTGGTCCGGATCGCCGATGCAACCGGAATCCCGGTCGAGGACTTCAAGCTTGAAAAGACGGTCGAGGAACGCGCCGCGCTCGGCATCGACGACTGGCACTGAGCGGGCGCTCCATCGCGTCCCTCGATACGGCGCTGACGCGCCTACTCGGGTTCGGACCCAGCTGGCAACGCGAAGCTCAGCAAGGGCAACCAAGAAGGACGCCGGCTGCGGGCGCGAGATGACGCGGCGGCGGCGATTCTGGTCGTTGTGGCTCGGATGAGGGCGCCATCGGCACCCTGGTCGAGGTGGCGGTATCGGGGGATGGCAGGATAAGGGGCTAGCCTTTAGGGTCTGGTCTTTGCGCAGCGAGAGCCAATATGTAAGCTTGGTAACCGGCTCTCGGGGAGGAGACGAGGAACGGATGGCACAAACGAAGAGGGTTTTCATTTCCTATCTTCAGGGGGCAGGTTCGATTCTCGAAATCGTTCCGCCTTCCACCTACTGGCATCTCGTACCACGGGAATCCTTCAACGCGCGGCTTGAAGCTGATTTCCATCGCGTGGGCGGAGCCATACGCCATGGTATGGACGTTTGGAACGAAGAAAAAACTCAAGCTAGGGAACAAGAGCAGGCCTCACTCCGCACCGCTAGCTAACGAGCAATTCGAAGATGCCAGAGGACCGCCCTTCGGAGCCCGGTTCGGACGACCACCCTTCGGAACCCGGTACGCAAGAAGTCATACCGCCAGAAGCGGACGAATCCGGAGCGCAAGCGGCTCGCGCTCGGACAGCCGTTCAAGTACGGACTACAGAATCATATTCGGGTCCGCTCCCACCTGCAGACCAGCTTGCAGCGTACGACAAGGTGGAGCCCGGCGCGGCGAACCGCATCATCGTCATGGCCGAGGATTACGCCAAGCACAGTCGAGAGCTTGAGCAAACGGCGCTCAGTCTAGAGGGGAAGACACGACTCCGAGGGCAATTGCTTGGAGTGTTGGTGGTCGTGGCCGTCCTCGGTACGTGCTTGATTGCCCTCGATCTCGGTCATGAGGCATTCGCGATTACGCTAGGGAGCGGTACTCTGGTCGCCCTAGCGATCGTGTTCGTCTTGGGCAAGGTTCCTGAATGGCTCAAGAAACGAGAAGTCAAAGACCCGGAATCGGGTTGAGCGCAAACCAATTTCCAGTCAACGCGTCGCGCTGAATTTTCGCCGTTGGGCTCGCCTGCGCCGCGCCGTCTTCGCGTGGGATGGCCGGGCCGCGCGAAAGCCAAACAAACCGGGAACACTGTTACCCATGTATCCGGTCTGTAGCGTTACCTATGCTTCCGGTCGCACAGCCGTCCGTCAGCGTTCGCTGATCGGCGCCACCTCGCGCTGCGCGGTGCCGTGATAGGCGCTGAGCGGGCGAATCAGGCGGTTGTCGGCGTTCTGTTCGAGATAATGCGCGGTCCAGCCGGTGATGCGGCTCATCACGAAGAGCGGCGTGAACATCTCGATGTCGAAGCCCATCATGTAGTAGGCGGGCCCGGCCGGGAAATCGAGATTGGGGTGGATCCCCTTCTCGCCGATCATCACCTTCTGGAGCCCGTCGGACATGCGGACCCAGGTGTCATCGCCCTTCCAGGCCGCGAGGTCCTCGAGGCAGCTTCGCATCGTCGGCACCCGGGAGTCGCCCGATTTGTAGACCCGGTGGCCGAACCCCATCACCAGCTTCTTCTGGGCGATGGCGTCGTGCATCCACTGCTCGGCGATGTCCGGATCGCCGATTTCGAGGAACATGTGCATCACCGCCTCGTTGGCGCCGCCATGCAGCGGACCCTTGAGCGAGCCGATGCCGCCGGTGACCGCGGAATAGATGTCCGACCGGCTGGAGGCGATGGTGCGCACGGTGAAGGTCGAGGCGTTGAAGCTGTGCTCGGCGTAGAGGATCATCGAGGTGTCGAAGGCCCCGATCACCTCGCGCGGCGGCACCTCCCCGAAGCACATGTTGAAGAAGTTCTCCACCATCGGGAGATCGTCGCGCGGGGCGATGGGATCCTTGCCTCCGCGGAACCGGTAGTCGGTCGCAATCATCGTCGGAATCTTGGCGAACAGGTCGAGCGACCGGTTGCGGTCGGCCTCTTCCGGCTCGCCGCCCCACGCGGTTTCCGTGGTGCCGAGATAGCTGACCGCCGTCCTCAGCGTGTCCATCGGGTGGGCGTCGGCCGGGAAACGCCGGATGACTTCGATATGGTCGCCGGAAATCCCGCGCCGGGCGACCTCCTCGGCCCTGAGGTCGTCGAGTTCCGACGCCGTCGGCAGCTCGCCGTTCCACATCAGGTAAGCCACTTCCTCGAACGAGGCATTCGCGCAGAGGTCCTGCACCGGGTAACCGCGATAGGTGAGCGAGTTGGTCTCCGGCATCACCTTCGAGATCGCGGTGGAGTCCACCGTCACGCCGGCGAGACCTTTCTGGATCTGCGGCTCCGCCATCGAATCCTCCCTTTCCGTCCCGCCCCCGCGTCGTTCAGATCTTGAAATTAAAGAGGCTCCGGTCGAACCGATTGTAGTCCTCGTAGCGCACCAGCTCATAGAGACGCTTGCGGGTCTGCATCCGGGGTACGGCGTCTGCCTGGCTGCCCTCCGCCTTGAGGATGTCGAGTCCTTCCTCGACCCCGAACATCGCGAGGCGCAGCGTCGTCACCGGATAGATCGCGATGTTGTAGCCGAGCTCGACGAGCCGGTCGCGGGTGAGCAGCGGGGTCTTTCCGAACTCGGTCAGATTGGCCAGCAGCGGCACCGAGATCGCCTCGCGGAAGGCCTCGTATTCGGGGATCGTGGTGAGCGCTTCCGGGAAGATCGCATCGGCCCCTGCGTCGACATAGGCCTTCGCGCGGTCGATCGCCGCGTCCATGCCCTCGGACGCCTTGGCGTCGGTGCGCGCCATCAGGAGGAAGTTGGGATCGCGCTTCGCGTCGGTCGCGGCGCGGATCTTCTGCGCCATGTCCTGGGAAGGGACCAGAACCTTGTTGTCGAGATGGCCGCAGCGCTTGGGGCTCACCTGATCCTCCAGGTGGCAGCCGGCGAGACCCGCGTCCTCGATCTCCTGGATCGAGCGCGCCGCGTTCATCGGCTCGCCGAACCCGGTGTCGAGGTCGATCAGCGCCGGCAGATCGGTCGCGCGCGCGATCTGGTGGCCCCGCGCGGCGACCTCCGGCAGGGTGGTCAGCCCGATATCGGGCAGCGCGAGATCGGCCGAAAGCGCGGCGCCGGAAATATAGATTCCGTCGAATCCCTTCTCCTGGACCAGCACCGCGACCAGCGGCGAGAACGCTCCCGGCATTTGCTGCAACGCGCCGGAATCTATCGCCGCGCGGAACGCCGCCCGCTTCTCGGCAGCGGTCTTCTTCGCGAACAGCATCAGAATATCCCTCTCTCGTCGCGCTCCGCGTTGACCAGGCCAGCAGGATCGACGGCCACGTTGAGGCCGCCGAGGTCTTCGGGCCCGAGATCGGGCAGTCGCTGGACCAGATCGAGGAACCGGCCCTGCTCGTCGGCGGAGGCGATGCCCTCGGCCAGAGTTTCGAACTTGCGGATGTAATCGGCCCGCGCGAAGGGGCGCGCGCCGGCCGAATGAGCGTTGGCGACGGCGAGCTCGTCGACGACCGTCTCGCCCGACTTCAGCACGATCTCGAGCCGGCCCCCGAAAGCGCGCCTGTTGGGATCAGGCTCGTGATAGCGCGCGGTCCACCCGGCGTCCTCGACCGTCGATATCTTGTGCCACAGGCGGACCGTATCGGGCCGGGCCGCGCGTTCCGGGGCGTAGGATCGGACGTGATGCCATTCTCCGTCCTGCAATGCGACGGCGAGGATGTACATGATGCTGTGATCGAGGGTTTCCCGGCTCGCATTGGGGTCCATCTTCTGCGGATCGCCGGCCCCGGTGCCGATCACGTAGTGGGTGTGATGGCTGGTATGCAGCACGATCCGGTCGATCGCCTCGAAGTCGGCGATGCGTTCGCGCATGCGGAAGGCGAGGTCGATGATCGCCTGGCTCTGATACTCGGCCGAGTGCTCCTTGGTGTAGGATTCGAGGATCGCGCGCTTGGCCTCGCCCGGGGCCGGAAGCGGCACGGTGTATTCGGCATCCGGCCCGTCGAGCACGCGGGCGATCACGCTGTCCTCGCCCTCGTAGATCGGCGACGGCGCGCCCTCGCCCCGCATGGTCCGGTCGACCGCCTCGATGGCGAGCTTGCCCGCATGAGCCGGCGCGAACGCCTTCCAGCTCGAAATCTCGCCCTTGCGCGACTGCCTTGTGCTCACCGAGGTGTGCAGCGCCTGCTGAACCGCCTGATAGACCGTCTCGGTGGAAAGCCCGAGCAGCGTCCCCAGCCCCGCCGCCGCCGACGGGCCGAGATGCGCGATATGGTCGATCTTATGGGCGTGGAGGCAGATGCCCTTCACGAGGTCGATCTGGATCTCGTAGGCGGTGGCGATGCCGCGCACCAGGTCTTCTCCGCCGCGCCCCGTCTGCTGCGCGACGGCCAGAATCGCCGGAATGTTGTCGCCCGGATGCGAGTAGTCGGCGGCCAGGAACGTGTCGTGGAAGTCGAGCTCCCGAACCGCCGTCCCGTTCGCCCAGGCGGCCCATTCGGCGGCGAAGCGGCGCTCCGGCGCGATGCCGAACACCGCCGCGCCCCCGTCGCGGGGATGGGCGAGCGCTTGCGCCCGGGCAGAAGCGACCGGGCCGCGATTGAGCGCCGCCACCGCAACGGCGGCGTTGTCGACGATCCGGTTGATCGCCATGTCGACGACCTCCGCATCGACCGCGACGGGATCGGTGGCGACGACCGCGATTTTCCAGGCGAGCTGGTCTTTCCTTTCTAAGGTTTCTTTCGAAGGATAGACTTTAACCGTATGATTTATCATTGACTTGTCCGTTCCTTCCGGGCTTCCCGCGGAGGCGATCATACCCCGGAGCGGGAACCGGTCAAATCGCGACCCTCCGCGTGTTGTGGGCTCCCGGACGGTGTGATTAGGTAGCCGCGATGCTGTCGCGGACGGAGACAATGCATGCCGGATCGCCTGCTCCGACTGTCCAGGGACGATTTCGAGGCGAAGGCTTGCCTCGACGAACCGCTGCCCGCCGCGATTCGGGCGATTTACGTGGCGGAAGGAATGGCATCGATCTCCGCCGGCGGCGCCACGGCGACGCTTGCCGCGAACTCGGCGTTCTTCCACACCGGCCCGGTTTCGGTCGCCGCGGGCGCGCCCGGGGCGTGCCTGCTTCGCTACGAGCTCGGTCCCGGTGAGAGCGTCCCCACGGGCGAGGGCGTCCGCTCGGAGCGCAAGCTGGAAGCGTCGCTGACGCTCGACGACCCGGACGGCTACCTGTTGCGCTGCGACAAGGTCGAGCTCCCGCCGGGCGGGATCGCCTACACTCACACCCATCAGGGCGGCGGCATACGCTGCCTGCTCAGGGGCGGGTTCAACGTCCGGGTGCACGGCGAGACGACCGAGCTCGGGGAGTACGACGCCTGGTTCGAGGCCGGCCCCGATCCCGTCTATGCCTGGGCGCCGGACGACGCGCCGGGGCATTTCTCGCGCGTCATGATCCTTCCCCGCCGGCTCAAGGGGAAGAGCTCGATCCGCTACGTCGACCCGGCTGACGCGGACAAGCCCAAGCTCCAGCAATACACCGTATTCCTCGACGAGTTCATCGACATATGACCAGCAATCTCAGGACCGGCGGCCAAATTCTCGCCGATGCGCTGCTGACCCACGGCGTGGACACGATCTTCTGCGTTCCCGGCGAGAGCTATATCGCGACCCTGGACGCGCTGTTCGACGTCCGCGAGCGCATCCGCGTCGTCACCTGCCGCCAGGAAGGCGGCGCGGCCTACATGGCGGAGGCCTACGGCAAGCTGACCGGGCGGCCCGGCATCTGCTTCGTCACCCGCGGTCCCGGCGCGACCAATGCGAGCGTCGGCATCCACACCGCGCGGCAGGATTCCTCGCCGATGATCGTCTTCGTCGGCCAGGTGGCGCGCGGCATGGCCGAACGCGAGGCGTTCCAGGAGATCGACTACCGCCGGATGATGGGCGAGCTCACCAAGTGGACGGCCCAGATCGACGATCCGGCGCGGGTACCCGAATACGTCAACCGCGCCTTTCGCACCGCCACGTCCGGACGTGCCGGACCGGTGGTGCTGGCGCTCCCCGAAGACATGCAGACCGACCGCGCCGAGGTCGAGGACGGCGCGGCCTACGAAGAGGTGCAGGCGAGCCCGTCGCCGCACGACATGGCGCGGCTGCGCGGCATGCTGATGCAGGCCGAACGCCCGGTCGTGCTCGCCGGCGGCGGCGGATGGACCGAACGCGCCTGCGAGGACCTGCGCGGCTTCGCGGAGGCCAACGACCTTCCCGTGGCGGTCGGTTTTCGCCGCCAGGACCTGCTGGACAACCGCCATCCCGGCTATGCCGGCGTGGTCGGGCTCGGGGCCAACCCGTCGCTCACGTCAGCGATCCGGGAGTCCGACCTGCTGATGGTCGTCGGCGCCCAGCTCGGCGAGATCGTCACCCAGGGTTATTCGCTCCTCGCCCTGCCCAAGCCGCGCCAGCGGCTGATCCACGCCCATCCCGGGATCGACGAGATCGGCAAGGTCTATCAGCCGGAACTCGGGATCAATTCAGGCATGCCGGAATTCGCCGCCGCGCTCGCCGCGCTGGAGCCGGTCGCCGCGCCGCCCTGGACCGCCCACCGCGCCGCGTTGCGGGACGCCTACGAGGCGTTCCTGGAACCGACGGAGATGCCGGGTGCGCTCAATCTCGCCCAAATCGTGCGGCATCTGGAAGACGCGCTGCCGCACGATGCCATCGCCGCCAACGGCGCCGGGAATTTCTCCCAGTGGCTGCACCGCTTCCACCGCTATCGCGGCTACGGCACCCAGCTTTCGCCGCAGAGCGGATCGATGGGCTACGGCGTGCCGGCGGGCGTGGCGGCGGCGCTGCTGTATCCCCATCGCGAGGTCGTCGCGTGGTGCGGCGACGGCGACTTCCTGATGAACGGCCAGGAGGTCGCGACCGCCGCGGCGCAGGGCTTGCGCAACCTCACCTTCCTGGTGGTCAACAACGGCACCTACGGCACCATCCGGATGCACCAGGAACGGCACTACCCGGGACGGGTGATCGCGACCGACCTAGCCAACCCCGATTTCGCCATGCTGGCGCGAGCCTACGGCCTCCACGGCGAGACGGTGACCCGGACGGAGGATTTCGCCGGCGCCTTCCAACGCGGCCGGGACGCGGAAGCCCCCGCCCTGCTCGAACTCCGGATCGACCCCGACGCGATCCTGCCGAACGCGACGATCACGGGGATACGGGCGGAGAGCGGCTAATCGCCCGCCCTTCGATAGGGATTATAGCGATTAGTCACATCGTGGGCGGCGGTCAGAACACAAGCCGGTCCAAATCGCGTTTGAGTTCATCGATCAGATTCCGAAGGTCAGGGTCGTCACACTGATCCGCCGCATCGGCGAGGTCAGAACTCGCATTCCGCGCGTCTTTCACTTTACGCCCGCTGAGATAGGCTCGGGCTTGCTGGAAGAAACGACTCGAGGGATCGTCCAGATCGACCGCCTGCTTCTCCAAATCCGCAACGGTCGCACGAATGAGTCGCCGTTCCTGTACATCCTTCTGCCAAGGAGTCATGCGGTGTCACTTCGTCTCACGGGTTTGCGTGCCGCCGGTGTTCGCCGACCGGCGCTCGATGAACTGGCCCTTCTTGATGGGCGCACCGGTCTGCGGCTTCGGGTTGAGGTTTTTCGGTGTACCGCGCGGCGTGCCAGATGATCCCGATCACAATGGCTTCATGCTTTTCTCCATGAAGAGCCCGAGGGGCAGATTCCCCATAGGCTTCGTGCTATAGCACGGTCATGTGTCGTCCGGGTCAGGCAGCAATACAACCCCGCTTCTGAAAACGCCGAGCCCATGCTCGAACATTCTAAGAAATTCCATACCAATCAGAATTTCCGGCGAGTCAGACAGATGAACCGACCCAACTTTCTCATCGCTTCCTTCGGGAATGAGACGAGCCCTTCCCAACGCCGTGATGCACGCTTCCACGGAACCATCTGCCAGTATGGAATCGCTGGTTCCTTCTAGGGGTAGCCGCAGACGGAACGCTTCCGTCCACGGGATCTGCAAGAAGCCGGAAAATCCCGTGTCCATAATGCCGGAATACCGGATTCCGGGAACATCGTGAGCGTCACCACGCAAGAAGAATTCGATGCACGGATTACCGTGTTCATCGAATCCTCCATGAATGAATTTTTCGTCGTCGTCTTCACTCGTCATGCGGGCAAGCCGGCGGAATGGCGGACGGCACCCCTACGAGTGGATCTGAACGCCGCGCCAGCGCCAATGCGCATCAAGTGGAAAAGGCCGTCGGACTCAGCCTCTCTGGCAGCGATGATCGCTTCGCCGGAACTCGGTTTGACATACGCTTCGCCAGAGCGCACGTTGACGACGACATACCAGCCAGGATGTTTGTTCTCATATTCGGCCCGATATTTCTCCCGATAGATTTGCTCGGCCCGCCGCGCGATGCCTGTCGGGGTGGTCAAGTTGGGTTCATTCTCGATGTCGGGTGATGGGTCTTTCATCGTCTTGGACCTCTTCAGATTCATGTGCCCCTTCTCGAAGCGGGTATCAAGAGCCAGAAGTTCTGCCTTCTGTCTCTTTTCATGTTGCCGGAACTCTAGCACGTTTAGCAGGTTGCTGAAAAACTCACCAAGCACGGCTGGTTTGTTGGGTTTGGTCGGTTTTCTCCGGTTATTGGCGGCGCGGGTTGGGGTTTGCGGACCGCTCGCTGCGGGGATCGGGACGCATTGCACGTCTTGCCGGCATCATGTTGGCGCCTCGGCGAGCAGCTTGGGCAGCCGGACCAGGTTGTAGGCGGCGGCGGTCAGCGTGAACATCCAGCCCACCCGGTCGAGCCCGCGATGCCGGGTCTTGGCCAGCCCGCCCGTGGTCTCGATCCAGCCGAACCCTTCCTCGATGCGCTTGCGCAGGCGCTGGCTGGCGGCGTAGCCGGATGGCGGGTGGTGCGCCGAAAGCTCTTCATCGACGCCTACGCCTCGATCAGCATACCGTCCACCGAAAAATGCTCGTTCGACAACAAACGGCGAACCCCAGCGCCGCGCGGAACCGCCTGAAGGGAGCGCGCCGCGACATCGCCCGCAACAGCTTCTCCGGCGTGATCGAGGGTCGCCCGGTCTTCGAATAAAAAACCGCAAAATCCTCCGACAGAGCCGCCAGAGCCTCGTCCACCAAAACCCGGATCGCCCGCAGCGGATGATTCGCCGGTACCCGGGCCTCCAGATCGACGCAGATGAACAGACCGTCGCCGCGTTCGTCCACACCCCGAATCACAACCTCCGCAGCCAATCGATGCGGAAGCAGAGAATCACGAGATCAAGAATCGTTCCAGCGAGTTCTTCAGCAGCCTGCTAAACCGGGCAACAATGGAACAAGTCCGGGCAGGACGGTGGAGGAAAGCGGGCGATGGAAGAGACGCCGGTGCGCCGAAATACGCGTCCCGAACCGCCCGATCCGTCGGAAACCCTCTGATGCGCAGGCCCTTCGCCCGGTCAGCCGGCGTCGGGATAACGGTCGCTAATCGTTGCAAAGTGTACGGCGAATAAATTCGCGCGGCTCGACGGGACTCTTCCGCCCCGTCGCGCGGGGACCGGTTCGGACGCGATTCCCGTCCCCCGGGGACGCGGAACCGGCCGTTTCGCGACACGATGTCACGCGTGATCTCGCATTTTACGACTTACGGCATGTTCTTGACATTCTGGATAAGTCAGCACGGTTGACCTTTGTTTCACGTGAAACATTGGGGCCGCGGAACCTCGGGGCTCCCTGCGCCCTAATCGCCCGCCATCAAAACATTCATTTCCGGGTGCAGGATGACGCCCTCGGCGAATCCGTAGGTTCCCGGGTCACCGAGCTCGCCCGCCGCGTCGCGCGCCAGCGTGGCGAAGGCGAGCGACAGGAGGCCGCCGATGCTGACGCGGGCGACGCCGAGCCGTTTGAGCTCGGGGATCGGCGGGGAAACGGCGCTTGCCAGGATGTTCACCGGCCCGTCGATTCCGTCGACCACGGCCCCGATGGTTTCGGCGTCCCGCGCGAAGGGAACGAACAGGCAGTCCGCGCCGGCCTCGCGATAGGCGTTGCAGCGGCGGATTACTTCGGCAAGCGCCTCGGGTCCCTTGCCGCCGCGCAGGAAGGTGTCGCAGCGCGCGTTGAGGACCGCGGGCACGCCGGTTTGGTCGGCGGCCTTGCGTCCCGCGGCGATGCGCGCCACCGACAGGTCGAAATCGAGCAGCGGGCCGGGCGCGCCGATCGCGCCGTCTTCGATATTCATCCCGACGGCGCCGGCCTCGATCGTCGCCTTGACGGTGTCGGCCACCGCCTCAGGCTCGATTCCGTAACCCGCCTCCATGTCCGCCGTCACGGGCACGTCCACGCGTTCGGCGATGCGCCGCACCATCCAGAGCATTTCCTCGCGCGGAATGTTCTCGCCGTCGGCATAGCCCATCAGCCAGGCGATGCCGGCGCTGGACGTCGCGACCGCCGGGTAGCCCGCCTCGACGACGATCCGGGCGATCGCCGCATCGGGAGCGTTGACCAGGACCAGCGGTTCCGGCCCGTCGTGGAGCGCCTTGAAGGCCTCGGCCTTCGCGACCTGTCGAGCGTCTGCCATCGGTTTTTCCTTCAGATATCGAAAGACGGAACCGGCCCGCCCTCGGCCATCCCGAGCACGCCCGCGATCGTCGCTTCGGGATCGGCGATGCCGCCGAAGCGCAGCAGCCCGCGCGCCTTCTCCGCCATCTCGTCGCGGTCGAGCGCGGCCTCGGGATCCCCCTTGCACTGCCGGCGCGCGGCGCTGACCCGGCGGCCGTCGCCGAGCACCGCGGTCACCGCGCCGCCCCAGGCGGCGGGATAGTCGGACACATAGGGCTCTCCCGCGCCCACCCTTACCTTCGAACGCAGGGACGAGAGGCGGGCCCGCGCGTCGGCCTCGAAGGACTCGAATCCCACCGCGCCGTCGGCGAGCGCCGCGGCGACGCAGTGCTGGAGCGAGAACTTGGCCTCGTAGGGCGATATCGGCAGCGGCCGGTCGCAGACATCGACCGCCGCCCGGTAGGTCGACGCTTCCACGTCGACCACCGATTTCGGATCGACCCTGGCGGAAACCTCGAGGGCGGCGTCGATCACGGGATGGGTGTGGCGGCAGGACGGCCACGGTTTGATCGAGGTCGCATGCACCTGCCACGGCGCTTCGGGCTCGCGCAGCACCGCGCCGGGGTCGGGGTCGGGGCACGCGCCGGCATAGAACCCCTGGGGTCCTTCGAGGATCGCGGGCGGGCCCGTGAAGCCGGAAGCCGCCAGTTCGGCCGCGACGACTCCGGCTTCCGCGGCGCGCCCGGCGTGGAGATGCTTGCTCATCGCCCCGGTGTTGAGGAACTCCCAGAGCCCGGCCGATTGCGTGCCCGCGTTGCCGAGCGCGTGGACGGCCGATTCATCGTCGAGCCCGAGCAGGGCCGCCGACGCCATCGCCGCGCCGAACGGCCCGCAGGTCGCGGTGTTGTGCCAGACCTTGTAATGCATCTGCCCGACCGACATACCGACCCGGCAGACCGCCTCGAAGCCCTGCAGCACGGCGCGCAGGAAGGCCTCGCCGTCGGTTCCTTTCCGGCTCGCGAGCGCCAGCGCCGCGGGGATCACGACACATCCGGGGTGGGTGACGGAGCCGCGATGCAGGTCGTCGACTTCGAGGACGTGCATGCAACCGCCCATTACGAGCGCGCGGCGCCCGGGATCCGGCTTGCCGGCGCCCCAGCCGCGCAGGATCGCGCCCGGTTCGGTGACCCGGCCCGCCAGCATGTTGGCGATCCCGTCGAGCACGATCAGCGCCATCGCGTCGAGGTCGGCCTGCGCGACCGGCTTGGAGCGGATCAGCCCGACCAGCCCCTCCGTCAGCGTCGCCGCGGCCGCGGGCTCGGTCGCCGCCCGCGCGGCGGCGGTGCTCACGCGCTTCCGCCGCCGGGCGGCGCGTAGTCGGGAAAACGGCTCGAAACGTCGAGGTTGAACAGCTTGCGCGCGTTCTCGCCGAGGATGTTGCGCTTCGCCGTCTCGTCGAGGAACGGCAGATCGTAGATCAGGCTCGGCAGGTCCATGTCCCAGTGCGGGTAGTCGGAGCACCAGCAGAGCTGGGTCTCGGCCTTGATCATCCTGAACGTCATCTCAAGCACGTCGAGGTCGTTCGGAACCTCCATCGGCTGCGACGAGTAGTACATGTCCTGCATGTACTCGCTCGGCAGCTTCTTCAGCGACGGCGCCTCGGAGCTCCGCATCTTGTAATCGTTGTCGAGGCGCTGCATCAGCCAGGGGACCCAGGCGAGCCCCGACTCGATCCAGATCACCTTGAGCCCGGGGAAGCGCTCCGGCAGGCCGTTGATCACCCAGTTCGCGCAGTGCATGGCGTTGTAGATGGTGAAGCCCATCGCGTGGGTGATCAGGAACCGGTTGGTCGCGCCGAGCAGCGGATCGTTCCAGTTGTACGACGCATGGAAGGCGAGCGGCTTGCCCATCTCCTCCATCAGCCGGTAGGTCTTCATATAGGCGTTGTCGTAGACCGGCTTGTAGCGCGTCGACACCACCGAGAAGCCCACCACGCCCTTCTTGTCGCCGAACTCCTCGACCATCCTGTAGCTGGCTTCGGGATCGTTGAACGGCAAATAGAGCATCGAGGTGATGCGCTCGTTCTGCGGCAGGATCTGTTCGACCAGCCAGCGGTTGTAGGCGCGCGACATCGCGACCTCGATCTCGGGCTGCGGGTGGAGGCCGAGCAGCAGCATCGGCGTCGGGAACATCGAGACGTAGTCGACCCCCATCGCGTCCATCCACTTGAGCGAGAGATGGATGTCGCGGTGGGTGCCGTCGGCCGGCGTCTGCTCCAGCTTGCGGAGCGGGTAGCGCATCACCCGGCCGGAGATGTCCTGGTAGCCGACCACGCCCGGAATCAGGGGGGACTGCGCGCCGGTGCCGCTGCCGGAATAGACCAGGCCGGTCTGCTTGATCACCGGGTCCTCGATGTACTGGATGATGTCGCGCAGCGATTCGTTCTCGTAGTGATGGCAGTCGACGTCGACGATCAGCACGTCCTCCAGCTTGCGCCGGTCGCGCTGCCGCGCGGCGTTGACGAGGAGCTTCTTGGTGTCGAACTCCTCGACGGTCATCTTGTGGATGTCGCTTGTCGGAATGTCCATGTCTCGTCTCCGTCAGGCGCCGGACCAGGCCTGCCACATGCCGAGCTCGAACAGCTCGACATTGACGGCCCTCAGCATGGCGGTGCACATGATCATCACCGCGGTCGCCGGCATCGCGCGGTCGTCGACGAAGGGCGACCAGCGCTCGCCGACCTGGAACTTGACCGTATAGAGCCGGGTCAGCGCGGTCAGTCCCTCCTGGATCAGCTCGTCGGGCGGCTCGCTGCCCTTTTCCAGGGCCAGCATCTTCTCCGCGAACGCCTGGAGCTTGGCGGTCTCATCGCCCACATCCGCGAGCAGGTCGCCGAACTCGTCTTCCGGCCGGTCAGGCGAGGACATAGATGCCGTCCTCTTTCTCGACGACGTCGTATTTCCTCAGGCGGAACGTCCTGTCGGCGACCATCACGCCGGTCTCCAGGTCGTACTCCCAGCCGTGCCAGGGGCAGACGATGTGCATCTCGTCGTGATTGAACCGCATCCCCTGATAGGTCTTGTCCTCGGCGATGACCTCCTCGACCTTGGCCATCAGCAGCCCTTCGCAGGCGGGTCCGCCCTGGTGGGCGCACAGGTTCTGGTAGGCGAAGAGCCGCCCCTTCACCCGGTAGACGCCGATCTCCGAATTGCCGTTCGGAACGATCTTGCGCTCGCCGTCCGGCAGGTCATCCGATCTGGCGACAAAGATCTCCTTCGCCATCGACTCTCCTCCTGGTAAACCGGTCGCGGCGCCTCAGTTGGTGGCGACCGAAAGGCTGTGCGCTCCCGCCCCGCCCTGGTGCCGGTTGGCGTATGCCTGCAGGCGGGTCATGCCGACATTCGCGAGCGCGGCGAGCGCGAAGATGATCAGGATGATCGCGTACATCTCGGAGATCCGGAACTGCTCGTAGTAATTTCCCAGCCGGTAGCCGAGCCCCCCGTCGGCGAATTTCAGCTCCGCGACGAGCACGCCGATGACGGTGATCGCCATGGCCAGCCTGAGCCCGGTAATCACCGGGTTCACCATCGCCGGGATGTAGATCTTGGTCACCGTCTGCCACTGGCCCAGATTGAACGACTTCCCGACGCGAAGCAGCACCGGGTTGATCAGGATCATGCCGAGCGCGGTGGAGAAAACCACGGGAAAGAACGCCGACAACGCGCCCTTGGCCATCTTGGAATCGATCCCGGTGCCGAAGATCAGGAACAGGATCGGCAGGAAAATGATCTTGGGCGTCGAGCCGATGGCGTTGAGATAGGGCGAGATCGCCTTGCGGAGCAGCGGGTTCACCCCCATGGCGATACCGAGCGCGAGCCCGATCGCGGAGCCCACGATGAAGCCCACGATGTGCTCGGCGAAGGTGATGCCGAGATCGCGGTAGAAATCCGCCGCCGCGACCTCGCCCCAGATTGCCACGGCGATCTTCCAGGACGACGGGATCACGTCGCCGTAGAGGATTTCCAGGGTGCCGAGCGCGGCCAGCGCCTCCCATGCCACCAGCAGGCAGATGACGGTCAGGACGCGAATCCGGAAGACCGACGCCTCGCGGCCGGGAACGAGGACCGACGCCGCATTCTCGACTACACCGGCCTGAGCCACTTCTCGATCCTTCCGAAACCCCAGTAGAAGAATACGCTGACCAGGATCACCGCGACGATGCTGGCATAGGTGCCGGGCGTGTCGAACCGGAAATACATCTCGGAGACGATCCGCCCCAGCCCGCCGAAGTCGATCAGGTACTCGATCGCGACGATATTGACGAGAGTATACATCACCCCGATGCGGATGCCGGTGAAGATGGTCGGCACGGCGCTCGGAAGCTGGATCTTCCAGAACATCTCGCGCTCGGAGACATTGAAGCTCCGCCCCACGTTGAGCAGGGTCTGGGACACGCCGAGCAGCCCCTGCCGCGTCTGGATGACGATCGGGATCGCGCCGGGAATGAAACCCATCATGATCAAGGTCAGATAGGTCCGTCCGAAGATGACCAAAAATAGAGGGTAGAGCAGCACCGTCGGCGCGGCGAAGGCGGCGGCGAGCCAGCCCTCATAGGCGATGCCGTAGCGCCGGTTGCGGTAGAGGAAATATCCGAACGGCACGCCGATCGCCAGCGCGATCGCGGTCGATGCCGCGGTCATGCCGAGGGTGATGAAGAAATTGCCCACCAGGTCCATGTCTTCCTGGACCGGCGGGAACGCGAGGAAGGTGTCGGACGGGCGCGGGACGACGAGCTCCATCACCATCCCGGTCTCGACCGCGATCTCCAGCACGCAGAGGAAAACCGCGAGCCCGAGAGCGCCGACCAGGACGGGCGACTTCGACAGCCTGAACGAACCCGTCATCCCGCGCCGTCCGGGAGCCGAAGCCTAGATCGGCTTGTGGCCCATCGGATGCACCAGCTCCTTGAGCTGTTCGGCGGTCAGCAGCTTCTTGATCTTCTTCTCCTTGAGTGCGATGCGGTTGATGTTGTCGAGCCCGGCGACCGGCAGGAAGGTGGACAGCGCGAGCGGCGTGTCCATCGGCGCGGTCTTGATGTCGTCGTAGTTGAGCTTCCAGCGCTTGGCATAGGCCTTGAGCTGATCGTCGCTCGTGTAGCTTCGCGCCTGACCCTCCATCAACGCATTCATCAGACGCTTGGCCGCGTCGCGGTTCTTCTCGAGCCAGTTCACGTTGGCCGCGATCACCCGGATCGTGGTGCCGGTCAGCGCGGCGGCGGCTGCTCCGGTGCCGATGATGCGGATCTTCTTTTCGCGGACCAGCCCCTTGTTGAGCGGGAACACCGACCAGCCGGTCGCGACCTGGCCGGACATGAGCTGGGTACGCGAGCCCGACGGCCCGCCGACCGAGACCGCCTTGGCCGGGACGTTGAGCGCCTCCTTGATGAACAGCACGGCGAGGTTGGTGGTCGAGCCGGGACGCGAATAGGCGAACTCGTGCTCCGCCTTGAGGTCCTTGAAGCTCTTGATCGGGCTGTCGGCCTTCACGTACCAGTAGAGGTCCGGCACGCCGCGGATGTTGCTGCCCAGCACGCGGACCGGCGCACCCTTGGAATAGGCCGAGACCACGCCGAGCACGCCGTTCCCCCAGACCACGTCCTGGCTCCCGGTGATCACCGCCTGGAGCGACGCCGCGCCGCCGGAGCCGTGGATGATCGATACGTCGAGCCCGTACTTTTCGAAGATTCCGTTTTCTTTCGCGGAGTACGGATGCTCGGTCTCGAACACCACCTTGGTGCTGTTGACCATGCGGATCTTGTCGAGCGCCACCGCGGGCGCGGCGGCGACCGCGACCGCCATGGCGGCCAGCGCCGCCGTCTTGAGATATCCAGCCATTTTTCCCTCTCCTCCTGGTAATCGGCCGCCGCAGTGTATCCCCGCGACGGCCGCGAAACGACTCCCCTACCGCGCGGCGAGCTCGGCTTCCGCCTCAACCATGCCGCGCGACGCCTCCTCGCGGAGCAGCGTCCAGAGCCTGCCGACGTACTCGCCGAATTTCGGCGTGGAGATCACCTCCGACGAGCGCGGGCGCGGCAAGTCTATGTCGATCACCTGCTTGATCTTTCCGGGCCGGAACGACATCACCACCACCCGGTCGGACAGCTGGACCGCTTCGGTGATGTTGTGGGTGATCAGCAGCATCGTCTGGTTCAGCGCGGACCAGATTTCCAGCATCTTGTCGCCGAGCAGCATGCGCGTCTGCTCGTCGAGCGCGCCGAACGGCTCGTCGAGCAGCATGATGCGGGGCTCGTAGGCGAGCGTCCTCGCCACCGCCGTCCGCTGTTTCATCCCGCCCGAGAGCTGCGCCGGGTAGTGGTTCTCGAACCCCTCCAGGCCGACCAGGCTCACGAACTTCCGCGCCCGCTCCTCGCGGTCCGTCTTGGCCATTCCCTGGACCTCGAGCGGAAACGCCACATTGTCGAGCGTGGTTCGCCAGGGAAAGGTCGATTCCTCCTGGAACACCACACCGACATCGCGATGGGCGCCGTCGACCGCGTGGCCGTCGATCAGAACGCTGCCTTCGTATTGGGCGATCAGACCGCCCACGATGTTGAACAGGGTCGACTTGCCGCAGCCGCTCGGCCCGATCACGGAGACGAACTCGCCCTCGGCGACGTCGAGCGTCACCCGGTCGAGCGCCTGGACGGGGTTCTCGGTATCCGTGTCGTAGGTCTTCGAGACCTCGGAAATCTCGAGGATGTTGGCCATGGTTCTCCGCACCGCGCCCGCGTGGGATCATGTTTCGTCGCTGGCGCCGCCCCTGTCAACGGCGCCACCGTAACCACCGGAGTACCCCATGCCAGAGCGATACGAGACCACGCAGGAAATCATTCGCGCCGCGCGCCGGAACGTCAGCCAGCCGGTCTGGAACTACATCACCGGCGCCGCCGAAACCGAGACCACGATGCGGCGCAACCGGCACGCGCTCGACCGTATCGCCTTCCGCCCCCGGGTGCTGCGCGACGTATCGGAGATCGACGTATCGGGAACATTGCTGGGGCACAAACTCCGCATTCCCGTTCTCCTTGCCCCTATCGGATCGCTCCAGACGATCGCCCCCGACGGCGCGATCGCCGTGGCGAGGGCGGCGGCCGCGTTCGGAACGTTGCAGATGGTCTCGACCGTCACCCAGCCCGGCCTCGAGGAGATCGCGGAGTCGGTGGATCACCCGAAGATCTTCCAGATCTACATCCGGGGCGACGACGACTGGATCCGCGACCTCGTGGGACGGGCCCGGGATGCCGGTTACGCGGCGCTCGCGCTGACCGTCGACTCCGCCCATTACGGACGCCGCGAGCGCCAACTCCTGACCCGCTGGCTGCCGCCCAGCGTCCGCACCCAGACCGGGCGCGAATGGCAGACCAGGATCACATGGGAAACCATGGCGATGATGAGGGAGCACGGCGGGCTCCCCTTCATGCTCAAGGGAATCCAGACCGCCGAGGACGCCCGAATCGCGGTGGAGCGCGGGATCGACGTCATCTACGTCTCCAACCACGGCGGACGGCAGATGGACCACGGCCAGGGAACGATCGACATCCTGCGCGAGGTGGTGGACGCGGTCGACGGCCGGGCGGAGATCGTCCTCGATTCCGGAATCGCCAGGGGCAGCGACGTCCTGAAGGCGCTCGCGCTCGGAGCCGACGCCGTCGCCATCGGCCGCCTCCAGGCGTGGGCGCTCGCCGTCGGCGGCACGGCGACCCTGATCCGCGCGCTCGAAATCCTGGAGGCCGAAATCCACAACGCGATGGGCCTGATTGGCATCACGAGCCTGGACCAGCTCGACCCGAGCTACGTCACCGAGGCGCCGGCGGTCACCGAAGCGACCGAGCTGGGGGCCTTCCCTCTGCTGGGCGAGGAAATCAGGTTGTGAGCTTCGGCCCGCGGTCCTAATGTTTCACGTGAAACAAAGGTCAGCAATGCTGACTTATCCAGAATGTCAAGAACATGCCGTAAGTCATAAAATACGGGATCGCTCGCGACATCGTGTCGCGAAACGGCTGGTTCCGCGTCCCCGGGGGACGGGAATCGCGTTCGAACCGGCTCCCGCGCCGCGGGGCGGGGGAGTCGCGCCCGGGCCGCGCGAATTATTCGTGTCACGCTTTGCCACGATTAGCGCATGTTACGGCCTTGTCGCTTCACGACGGCCCGCCCTCCCCCGGCCCCTCCCGCAAGCGGGAGGGGAGAAGATGTGGAGCGGGAGCCGCCGCGGCGAATCTCCCTCTCCCCCGCGGGGGAGAGGGTCGGGGTGAGGGGGTGCCGGCCACGCCCCGTACCGGTCGAAACACTCAACTCGCCGTGCCGGTGGACGCCTCGCCGCTGGCGCGGGTGACCATCGGCGCGCTGTAGCCCGGCTGGACCACCACGTCGAGCAGGAAGGGCTTGCCCGCTTCGACGGCACCGATCGCCGCGTCCAGCGCCTCGGGCAATTCGCCCACCGTCTCGACCGGACCCGCCGCCGCGACGCCCTGCGAGCGGGCGTAGCCGGCGAGGTCGATCGCCGGGTCGTCGATGCGCTGGCCGATCCAGCGGTTCTCGACCGGGCGGTTGCGCTCCTTCGCCATCGCCTCCTGGTGGACCTCGTCGTTGAAATTGGACCGGTTGTTGGAGACCACGAAGAGCACCGGGATGTTGTAATGCGCGGCGGTCCAGAGCGCCGAGCCGCCCTGCATGAAGTCGCCGTCGCCGAGGATCGCGACGGGCACGCGCCCCGATCCCATCAGCGCCAGCCCGGCCCCGATGGCGTTGCCCGTGCCGGAACCGAGCCCTCCCCCGCCGTCGTTCCCGAGATAGTCGAGCGGCTCGGCGAAGTGGTACGAATCGCCCGCCCAGCCCAGCGGCACGCGCGTCAGGGTGATCTTTCTCTCCCCCTTGACCCGGTTGAGCGCGCCCGCGACGTCGCGGGGCGCGATCGGCGAAGATCCATCCCTGGCGTCCGGGTCGGCGAGCGGCACCGGATCGCCGCCCGCGAATTTGGGCTTTCCGCCCAGCCTTTCCTCCACCTCCGCGAGCAACTGGGCAACGAACGCATCGGGGTCCGCGAGCAGGCGCCGGTCGCCCACCGCAAGCCCGAAATGGTCCATCGACCAGCCGTTATGGACGTAGGAATCGAGGGTCACGTCGATCACCGTCGCCTCGACCCCGTAGCCGACGCCGAGCGCCTTGAAGGTGCCGGCGAGGTCGATCCAGTCGAGCACCAGCAACGCGTCCGCGTTGCGCACCAGGTCCTCGCCGGGGCCGCGCACCCAGTTGGAGGGCGGGCCGGCATGGAGCGGATGCCCGGTCGGGAACGAAGCCGAGGTCTTGAGATCGGTGACCGCGCGCGCGCCGAGCAGCTCGGCGAGGCGGACGCGGCGGTCCCAGCCTTCCCGGCTGCGCGAGACCCGGCCGATCATCATGACCGGGCGGTCGGCGGCGATCAGGGTTTCCGCCGCCGCGGCCACCGCGTCCGCCGATGCGTGCGGCGTCTCCGGCGGCTCGAACCGGGCGGCGTCGGGGATCGTCACCTCGCCGTCGAGCCGGGTCTCCTGGAGCCCCGCGTCGAGGCAGATATAGACCGGCCCGCGCGGCGGCGTCTTCGCCATGATCCCGCCGCGCAGCATGGTCTCGACGATCGCCTCGGCCGAGCGCGGCTCGTCGTCCCACTTGACGAAGTTCCTGAGCATCATGCCCTGGTCCTTGGCGGTGTGGATCCAGTCGATCCAGGGCCGCCGCAGCGGCGCGTCGACCGGTCCGGTCGCCCCCATCACGTAGACCGGCGCGCGGTCGCACCAGGCGTTGAACATCCCCATCAGCCCGTGCATCAGCCCGACATTGGAATGGACGATCGCGCCCATCGGCTCGTCGGTCACCTTGGCGTAGCCATGCGCGATCGACACCGCGTGGTCCTCGTGCAGGCAGAGCAGCATTTGCGGGTCTTCGTTGCCGAGATAGTTGACGATGGAATCGTGGAACCCGCGATAGCTGGCGCCCGGATTGAGCGAGACGTATTTGATCCCGAGCCGGCGCAGCATCTCGGCCGCGACGTCGCTGGTCCATTCCATCTGCCGGTTGCCGCCGAGCGCGGGGCGGTCGAAATTCTGCAACATGTTCATCGCTCAATACTCCGGTGACCTGAGGGTGAGAAAGGGAAAGGCGGACAGCACCGAGGGCTCGCGCACGGGCGCCGCCGGATGCAGGAAGGTCTCGTCGAGCTGGTCCAGCCGGGTGAGGCCCATCAGCCCCATCGCGATGCGCATCTCGTCTTCCAGCAGTTCCAGCACGCGGACGATCCCCGTCATGCCGCCGGCGGCGAGCCCGAAGCCCTGCACCTTGCCGATGGCGACCGAATCGGCGCCGCGCGCGATCGCCTTGACGATGTCGGTGCCGCGCATGAAGCCGCCGTCGATGACGATCTCGGCCCTGCCGGCGACCGCCTGCACCACCTCGGGCAGCACGTCTATCGTCGCCCTGCCGTGGTCGAGCTGGCGACCGCCGTGGTTGGAGACGAAGACCGTGTTCACCCCGTGCTCGACGCAGAGCGCGGCGTCCTCCGCCGTCGCAATTCCCTTGATCTGGAGCGGGATGTCGAAGGAGTCCTTGAACCACTTGACCAGATCCCAGTCGAGCCTGGCCTGGTATTCCATCCCCTCCCCGGCGGCGGAGCGGCGCGCGGTCGGCACGTAGCGCTTGATCAAATCGCGTTCGCGCCGCGAATAAAGCGCCACGTCGACGGTGAGGCAGAACGCGGTGTAACCGGCCGAAATCGCGCGCCGCGCCACGTCGGCCACCGTGTCGCGGCCGCCCCGGACGTAAAGCTGGTACACCTTCGGATGGCCGGTGCCCTTGGCGATCTGCGCCAGCCCGGGATGCGTGACCGAGCTCAGGTAAGAGACGGTGCCGAAGGATTCCGCCGCCTTGGCGACCGCCATCGAGCCGTCCGGGTGCAGCAGCTCCAGCGAACCCATCGGCGCCAGCGAGACCGGCAGCCGCGTCGCATGGCCGGCGATCGTCCCGGACAGGTCGATGCTGCTCACGTCGTTGAGCACGCGCGGGCGGAAGGCGATCGAATCGAGACCCAGCCGGTTGCGCAGCAGCGACGTTTCGGTCTCCGTGCCCCCGGTCAGGTAATCCCACGCCCCGTCCGACAGATTGCCGCGCGCCGCGGCCACGATCTCGTGCAGTGTCGTGAAGTCAGCCACTCGTTCCTCCCGGGAGGTGTCAGGCAGGGTCTAGCCGCGCGCCGCCGCGCCGTCCAGAGCACGTCGGGTTCAGTTCGAAGCGCTGCGCCTCTCCCCGTCGTCATGGTCGGCGGGGTGAAACAAGGGTTGAAGCGGTTCCAGCCGAACCGGAAACGCGCCAGAGCAATATCCGTCCGGACGCGGTCGCACCCGGTTGCCGGGAGACCCCTGTACCTCTCACAACGCTTTGGCCGTTTGGGGTGCAGGCGTTGCTTGGCGATTTCCGTGACCTTGATTGCGGCGGTGCCGGCTGGCCACTGGCTTTGCCGGAGCGCGTAGCGCGGAGGCGAAGCCAGTGGCCGGGTGTCGTCGATCGAAGCGCCCTGCCATTGTGGGGTTCCGTCCATTGCGGACGGGACGGGCCAAGGGATCGGGAGCGACCGATTGCCCCCTGCGCCTTGAGCGCCTGGTGAGGACCTGTGCCCCGGTCCCTGGCCACGATGGACGCCCGGTGGGGAGTTTGCGCCTGGAGCGCCGGTACAGGGATTGGCGGGCATCGTGGCGGTCCGTTGGCACAACGGCGCGAGGGGAATGCGATGGACATGTTTGAGTATTTTGCGGGCATCGACTGGGGCTCGGAGAGCCACCGGGTCTGCATCGTCGACGGCGTCGGCACGGTGCTGGGGGAGCGCGCCTTCGGTCACGGCGGGGCCGGGCTGGCCGAGATGGCGGGCTGGGTGCTTGCCACGGCGGGCGTCGAAGCGCACGTCATCGGGGTCGCCATCGAGGTGCCGCACGGGCCGGTGGTCGAGACGATGATGGAGCGCGGCTTCGCGGTGCACGCGGTCAACCCGAAGCAGCTCGACCGGTTCCGCGACCGCTTCTCGCCGGCCGGCGCCAAGGACGACCGGCGCGACGCCCGCGTGCTCGGCGATGCCCTGCGGACCGACCGCCATGCGTTCCGGCGTCTCGATGCGGCGGCGCCGGAGATCGTCGAGCTGCGCGCCTGGTCGCGCATCGCCGGCGACCTGACCCGCGAGCGGACCCGGCTGGCGAACCGGGCCCGCCAGCAGCTCTGGCGCTACTACCCGCAGCTCCTCGAGCTCGAGAGCGATCTCGCCAAGGCCTGGGTCCGCGAACTCTGGTCTCTTGCGCCGACGCCCGCGAAGGCGCGGCGGGTCCGTTCCGCCACCGTCGCCAAGCTGCTGAAGCACCATCGGGTGCGCCGGATCGATGCCGAAACCGCGCTCCGCATCCTGCGCGAGCCGGCGGTCTCCGTCGCGCCCGGCACCGCCGAGGCCGCAATCGCCCAGCTCGACGTCGTGTTCGCCCAGCTCGCCGTCGCCGCGCAGCAGCTCGCCAGGGCCCGTCGCGAGATCGACCGCCTGACCGCGGCGCTGGCCCGATCGGCGGCCGCCCCGGAGGACGCGCCGGGAGGGCAAGCGCAGCGTGACGTGGACATCCTGAGATCGCTTCCCGGCGTCGGCAGGATCGTCCTCGCCACGCTGCTCGCAGAAGCACACGATGCCCTGCGCCGGCGAGACTATCAGGCCCTGCGCTGCCTGTCCGGTGTCGCTCCCGTGACCAAGCGGTCCGGCAAGTCGCTGATCGTGATCCGGCGTCTCGCGTCGCACAACCGGCTCCAGAACGCGGTCTATCACTGGGCCAGGATCGCGATACAGCGCGACCCCCTCAGCAAGGCGAAATACACCGCCCTCAGAGCCCGCGGCCACGGCCACGCGCGTGCGCTGCGCGGCGTCGCCGACCGCCTGCTCGGCGTCGCCTGCGCGATGCTCGAAAGCCAGACCTTGTTCGATCCCGCCCGCGCGAGACAGGCCGATGCGGCGTGACGCAGGATCGACACCCGATGCGCAGCACGCGTACTCACGCGTGCAACAGCCCTCTTTACAAATGGTGGGGAGTCCTCACCCTTGAGCAACCGGGGACATAGGTAACAGTTCTGACCGGGAACATAGGTAACAGTTTTCTTGTTTTGTTCAGGTCTCATTGAGATCGGGTTGTGGTTGCTGGGCCGGTGGGGTTGTGGGTAACCCGTCAGGGTTATCCACAAGTCCACCGGCCTTGCGTTTCGGCCGTCTCAGGCGCTCGCCGCGACGGTCGAGGAAGCCGAGCTGGATGGGGCCGTATTCGACCTGCCAGACCCCCTCGTCGTCCTCGACCAGGGCGACCGCCTCGCCGGCCAGCGCCTGGTTGAGGTAGACCAGCTTGCCCTTCCACCTGATCTCGCCGTTGCGCCGCACCCGGCGGCGCTCGGCGTCGTCCGGGCAGGGCGGCGCGCGCAGGATGCCGTCCCAGCTCCGCGCGGCGGGACGGTAGCGCTCGGCCGGGGTGTCGTGATCGAGCGCGGCATGGGGGCGCTCGAAGTTGTACAGCCGCTGGAAGTCGCGGAACCGCGCGGCCTGTTGGCGCAGACTCGCCGCCGGCGGGCTCGCGGTCTCCTGCTTCAGCGTCAGATGCAGACGCTCGTGGCGGCCGTTCTGCTGCGGGCTGGCCGGCGCGATGCGCTCCGGCAGAACGCCCGCCTCGATCGCCAGAACCGAAAGCCGCGACAGCCCGCCCGCCCCGGTCGAGGCGAAGGGCGGCCCGTTGTCCGAGCGCAGCGCCGCCGGCAGGCCGTGCTCGCGAAACGCCGCCTCCAGGATCGGCCAGACATGGGCGGTATCGGCGCGCGCCACCGCCTGGCAGCGCAGAAGGTAGCGGCTGTGCGCATCCGACAGCGTCAACGGCTCGCAGCGCGCCCCGTCGCCGGTCCGGAACCAGCCCTTGAAGTCGATGCACCACACCTCGTTGGCCGCCCTACACGCCGCGAACGGCGCGCTGCGCGGCGGCGCGCGGCGCCGCAAACGCCGCTTCACCGTCAGACCCTCGCGGTCGAACAGAGCCCCGATCGTGCTCGCCGCCGGCCATGCAACCCCCGGATCGCGGCGCTCCAGCCACGCCCGGACCTTCACCGGACCCCAGCGCGGATGCGCCCGGCGAACCGCCAGGCACGCCGCCGCAAGCTCCTCGCACAGCGAATGCGGGCGCCGCCCGGGCGCGCGCGAGCGGTCCGACAACCCCGAAACCCCCTCCAGACGGTAGCGCGCATGCCACTTGTAACCGACCCGGCGGCTCACCCCGAAACGCCGGCACAGCGCGGTAAACGTCTCCTCGCCAGCCTCCACCGCCATCACAAAACGAAGCCGTTCTTCCACAGCACAGGTCTCCTTCCAAACCATCGGCAAGATCCTCCCCGCCGATCAGCAGACCTGTTACCCATGTCGCCGGTCTATTCCGTTACCCATGTAGCCGGTTTGGACCACCCTAACCCTCTCCCCGGCGGGGAGAGGGAATTCGCTTGGTGCTCCTCCTTGCCTTCTCCCCTCCCGCTTGCGGGAGGGGCCGGGGGAGGGTGGATCGGCCGTCCTGATCGAGAAGTTCGAGTGCATTGGCGAGGTGCCCCATCACGTCATGCCGGGACTTGTTCCACTGCTGTCCGGTTTAACTTCGGAACGGGCTCTGTGCCGACGGGCGGGACCGTCTCCACCCCCCTGTTGTCACCCCGGACTTGATCCGGGGTGACAACAGGGGGACAAGGACGGCGGGTGTGGGCGGGCTGCAATCCGTGTCCCGATCGGGCGGAAGGGCCGGAAACCCGCCTGTACCAATGCCTTGCGCCGAGTCCACCCCACCTAAACCGGACAGCAGTCGACTTGTTCCGGGCATCCACGCCTTGCGGCATCGCGGTGTGAGCCGGGAGCGGGCGAAGCGGCGGAGGGACGTGGATGGTCGGCCTCCGCCGACCATGACGGGGTGAAACACGGCTTGAAGCGGTCCCACCTAAGACGGACACGCCTTAACCGCCGTCCCCGCCGTCCGCCGACTCGTCGACCCGGCGGACCTCGGTGTTCATTTCGACGTCCTTGCGCCGGCGCTGGGCGATGATGCGGCCGGTCTCGAAATAGTCGCTCTCGGTGGCGAGGCGCGCGGCGCGGTCGAACTCGTCGGACCATTCGCCGAGGCTGTAGCCGTGCCACGGCGTCTCCGGCTTGAGCGGCGGCAGGCCGAGCTCCTCCCAGATCCCGCGCGCGTTCTCCATGAACTCGCGCTTGGGCAGCGAGATCGGCGGGAAGTCCTCCTTCAGCGTCGCGTCGATCAGCACGCTCGCGTCCTCGCCGTCGTTGCGCAGGCTGCGCGGGCCGTGGCCCTGGTCGCGGTGGCCCAGCACTTCCAGATCGAGGGCCGGGTTGGCGCGGTAGGCCATCGCCCAGAACAGCGCGTCGGCGTTGTCGGGGTCGATGTCGTCGTTGACCGCGATGACGTACTTGCCGGCCGCGCGATGGAGAGAGGCGGCGCCGTAGAGCGCGCGCCAGATCTCGGTTCTCGGCGTTTCGCGTTCGACCTGGATGACGATCACCTTCCTGATATTGGTCAGCGGCTCGTGCATCCCGACCCGGATCACGCCCTTGATGCCCAGACGGTCCCTCAGATGAGAGAGGAAAAGCGGCTCCATGCCGACCCGCTTGATGGTGCTCGATTCGGACGGCGTCACCTGGCTGATGATCGACGTGAGGACGGCATTCTTGCGACGGGTGAGCGCGGTCACGTCCATGAAAGCGTTGAATTCCTGAAGGTTGACGTGGCCGTGGCTCTCCCCGAACGGCGCCTCGGGCTCCAGATACTCGGTGTCGATAAAGCCTTCGACGACGATCTCCGCTTCCGCCGGGACGAGGAGGTCCACCGTCTTCGCCTTGACCACGTTCAGCGGTTGGCCGACCAGCCCGCCCGCGATGTCGAGCTCGCACACCGTCTCCGGCAGTTTGAGCGTGGACGTGAAGGTGACGCAGGGCGGCGCGCCGAGGACCACCGCCGCCGGCATGCGCTCGCCGCGCTCGCGGTATTTCCGCCAGTGGAGATAGATTCCGGGCCGGAGCTCCAGCGAGGGGTTCATGCCGAGACGGAGCGGCGCCTTCACCTGGCCCCGGTAGTTGCCCATGTTCTGGACGCCGGTGTCGGGGTCGCGGGTGATGTATTGCGAGAGCGTGGTGTAGGGCGCGTTGTCCCAGCCCGGCGTCGAGATCGGCACCGGGATGCCGTCGAGCGCGTTGCCCTCGACGTTCAGCGCCTCTCCGGTGAAGACCAGCTCGTGGCACGGCGCCTCGGCGACCTCGCAAGGCGGGATCGGGTTGGCGACCGCCTCGGCCCAGCGCTCCTCGATCCGGTCCAGCGCGCAGCCGATGCCGCGGCGGTAGATCTCGCGGCTCGCCGCGAGCCCGCCCACGATCACCGGGATGTCGTAGCGCCGGCCGCGCGAATCGACCACGTTGGTGAACAGGAACGCCTTCCGCTCGTGCTCCGGGATGCCGCCGCGAAACTGCCAGCGGACCAGCGGGTGCATCTCGGTGTCCTTGTTGATCTCCCGGTCGACGCGCACCAGGAGACCGGCCTCGTCCAGGGTTGCGATGTGGTCGTGGAGATCGGGGTAGCCGCGCGCCGGATCAGTCATCGTCCTCGACCCAGCGGACCGGGGTTTCGGGGTCTACGGCGCTTCTCCGCCGCTGCGCGGTGAGCCGGCCGTTCTCGAGATAATCGCCCGCGACCGCGCGTTTCGCCGCCCCTTCCCAGCGTTCTTCCCAGTCGCCGAGCGAGTAGCCCGCCCACGGGCTCTCGGGGTTGAGCGGCGGCAGGTCGAGACGGTCCCAGATCTTGCGCGCACGCTCCATGAAGGCTTCCCTGGGCAGCGCCACTGGCGGCATGTCGCCCTTCAGGGTGGCGTCGATCAGCAGCGTCGAATCCTCGAAATCCGGATCCTCCGTCTTCGGCCCGTGGCCGCGGTGGCGGTGGTCCAGCACGGCCGAGTCCTCGCGCGGGTTGGCGCGGTAGGCGATCGACCACCAGACGGCGTCGGCGTTCTCGGGATCGATGTCGTCGGAAACCGCGACGACGTATTTCCCGCAGGCCGATTGCAGCGACGAAGCGCCGTAGAGGGCGCGCCACACCTCGGTCCTCGGCACGCCGCGCTCGAACTGGACGAAGATCACCCGGCGGAGATTGGTCAGCGGCTCGTGCATCGCCACGCGCCTGACGCCCTTGATGCCGAGGCGCTCGGTCAGATGCGCGAGGAACAGGGGCTCGTAGGCGACCCGCTTGATGACGCTCGATTCGGACGGCGTCACCTGGCTGACGATCGACGGCAGGATGGCGCCGCGGCGGTGGGTGATCGCGCTCACCCGCATGATCATGTTGAAGTCCTCGAGCGCGACATGGCCGTGACTCTCGCCGAACGGCGCCTCGGGCTCGAGGAATTCGGTATCGATCAGCCCTTCGATGACGATTTCGGAGTCGGCGGGAACGGTAAGGTCGACGGTCCTGCACCGGACGACGCCGATCGGCGCGCCGGCGATCCCGCCCGCCACCGCCACCTCGTCGAGCCCCATTTGCAGCTTCTGCGGCGCGCAATAGGCGACCGCCGGCGGCGGTCCGAGCACGATCGCGCAGGGCATCTTCTCGCCGCGCTCCCGGTATTGCAGCCAGTGGCGATAGCCTTCCGCGCCGCCGGACCGGGTCGCCATCCGCACCGCGAGCCTGTCGGTCGCCTTCAGCCCCGCCCGGTAGGTCCCCATATTCTGGACCCCGGTCTCGGGGTTCCGGGTCACGCAGCCGGTGGCGGTGAGATAGGGGGCCGCGTCGAATCCCGGCGTCGAAATCGGGACGGGCAGCGCATCGAGCCCCCTCCCCTCGCCCAGCAGCGCCGCGCCCTCGACCACGACCTCCTGGCACGGACCGTGCGCCACTTCCTCGGGCGGGACCGGATTCGCGATGGCCTCGTTCCACCGGTTGCCGATCTCCTCGACGGGCACGCCCATGCCGATGGCGTAAATTGCGGCGTTGGCGGCGAGCGCGCCGACGACGACCGGCATGTCGTAGCGCCGGCCCTTCGCATCGGTCACGTCGGTGAAGAGGAAGGCCTTGCGCTGGTCTTCCTTCAGCCCGCCGCGGAACTGCCAGCGGACCAGCGGATGCATCTCGGCGTCCTTGTCGATCGGCTCATCGACGCGGAACAGGTGTCCCGCCCGGTCGAGCGCGCAGACATGGTCGCGGAAATCCGGATACGCGCGCCCTGCTTTCGGTTCCAGGCGGGTAGCGGCCATCTACCACATGGCCGAGCCGCCATCGACGACGATGGTCTGGCCCGTCACGAAGTCGCTGTCGGCCGAGGCGAGATAGATGCAGGCACCGACCAGATCTTCCGGCGTCTCGTCCTGCTTGATCGCGCGCGTCGCCCGCGTGCGCTCCGGCCCGCCGCCCATCCAGTTGGTGCGCTTCAAGACGTTCTCCGACATCGTCGAGCCCGGCGCGATGGCGTTGACGCAGATATTGTCGTCGCCGAGCTCGCGGGCGAGCGAGCGCGTGATGCCGAGGACCGCGGCCTTGGACGCGTCGTAATGCAGGAAGAACGGCGAGCCCTTGAAGATGCGCCCGGTGCAGATCGAGATAATCTTGCCGTATTTCTTCTTGCGCATCTCGGGCGCGGCCGCCTTGCAGCAGAGCCAGACGCCCTTGGTGTTGACGGCGAGCACGCGGTCCCATTCCTCGACCGTGATCTCGTCGAAGGGCTTGCGCTCGACGCTGGTGAAGACGGCGGCGTTGTTGACGACGATGTCGAGCCCGCCGAACGCTTCCACGGTCTTCGCGACCATCGCCTTGCAGGCGTCCTCGTCGGCGACGTCGGTCGGCACGTCGATCGCTTCGGCGCCGCCCGATTTCAGCTCGTCGACGATCCCGGCTCCCGAATCGAGATCGGCGATGGCGATCTTCGCGCCCTCCGCCGCCATCGCGCGGGCGAAGGCCGCACCGATTCCCTGCGCCGCGCCGGTGACTATCGCGACGCGTCCGTCAAGCCGTCCCATGTGAGCTCTCCCTCATCGCTTGGCGAACCGCTCGCCCCCGGGTTGCCCTCGTCGAGCGTGCGGACCTCGGTGTTCATCGAAACGTCGCCCCGGCGGCGCTGCGCGATGATCCGCCCGGTCTCCCAGTATTCGCTCCGCACGGCGCGGCGCGCCATCGTCTCAAGGTCCTCGTTCCACTCGCCGAGATCATAGCCGAACCAGGGACGCTCGGGCTTGAGCTTCGGCAGGCCGAGCTCGTTCCAGATTTCGGCCGCCGCCTCCATGTATTGCCGCTTGGGAAGCGAGACGGGCGGAAACGTCTCCTTGAGCGTCGCGTCGACCAGCACCGCGCCGTCCTCCGAATCGATCAGGCTGCGCGGGCCGTGCCCCTCGTCCTTGTGCTTGAGGATCTCGACGTCGCGATGCGGCTTGGAGCGGTAGGACATCGCCCAGAACACCGCGTTGGTGTCGTCCGGGTCGATATCCTCGTTGACGGCGATGATCCATTTCCCTTCCGCGCGGCGCAGCGAGGCGACGCCGTAGAGCGCGCGCCAGATCTCGGTGCGCGGCGTCTCGCGGTCGACGACCACGACGATCAGCTTGTGCAGCGAGGTCAGCGGCTCGTGGGTCGCGACGTGCTTCACCCCCTTGATGCCGAGATGGTCGCGCAGATGCTCGATCTGCGCGGCCTCGTAGGCCGGCCGCTTGATGGCGCTCGATTCGGACGGCGTCACCTGGCTCACCCAGGACGTGATCACCGCTTCGCGGCGGCGCGTGATCGCGGTCACGTCCACGTAGCCGTTGTATTCCTGCAAATTGACATGGCCGTGACTCTCGCCGAATGGCGCTTCCGGCTCCAGAAGCTCGGTCGAGACGAACCCCTCGATGACCACCTCCGCCTCGGCCGGCACCAGGAGATCGACCGTCTTTGCCTTGACGACGTTGAGCGGCCTGCCGACCAGCCCGCCGGACACCCAGAGCTCGTCGAGCTTTTCCGGCATCTTCTGGACCGCGGTGAAGGAGACCACCGGCGGACAGCCGAGGACGATGGCGCACGGCATCGCCTCGCCCCGCTTCTTCCACTCCTCCCAGTGCATGTAGCCGCCCGTCCTGAGCTCGATCGACGGGTTCATGCCGATCCGGTTGGGCGCCTTCAGCATCCCCCGGTAGTTGCCCATGTTCTGGACGCCGGTCTCCGGGTCCCTGGTGATGAAATGGGACGACGTTGTGTAGGGCGCGTTGTCCCAGCCGGGCGAGGATATCGGCACCGGCAGCGCGTCGAGCCCGTTGCCGTTCAGCAATTCGTTGTCCCGGTAGACGATCTCGTGGCACGGCGCGTCTTCGACGACATTGGGCTCGATCGGCGCGTTCATCGCCCGGATCCAGTTCTCCTTGATCTCGGCGAGCGGGACGCCCATCCCCATCTCGTAGACCCGGGCGTTGGCGGCGAGGCCGCAGACCAGGACCGGGATGTCGAAATCCCTTCCCTTGGAGTCGGTGACGTTGGTGAACAGGAACGCCTTGCGGTCCTCGGCGTCGATCCCGCCGCGGAACTGCCAGCGCACCAGCGGGTGCATCTCGGTGTCCTTGTTGATCCGCCGGTCGACCTCGATCAGCAGGCCGGCCTCGCGCAGCGCCGCGATGTGTTCGTGGAGATCGCGGTAGCCCCGCGCAGGCGTCGACATGGACGATGGACTCCTTCCGCCTCGCCCGCCGGGCGCGCGGGAAACGCTTCGTTGGATTGCCAGGCGACCGGCAATCTAGGCGCGCACTCCGACCGTGACAACCGACGGAACGGGTTTTGCGCGGGCGTCGGGGCGGGCGTATCCTTGTGCCGGACTCGTACCGATTCGGGACAGGAAAAGGAGCAGGAGATGTCGTTCAAACGTGCAACCACGGCGCTGGCGGCCATTGCCGGCGCACTCGTGATCGGTATGGCCGGATCGGCTTCGGCGAATGTCGCGGGCTTCTACAAGGACAGGACCGTGACGATCGTGGTGCCCGCCGGCCTCGGCGCCTCTCTCGGGCTCTACGGCCGCCTGCTGGCGGAACACTGGGGCAATCACATTCCCGGCAAGCCGACGGTGATCGTGCAGTCGCGGCCCGGCGGCGGCGGCACCAAGGGCGCGGCCTATGTCTACAACGCCGCGCCGAAGGACGGCACCACCGTGGCCGAGGTGTTGGCGCCTTCGGTGCTCGCGCCGATCCTCCGCAACGTCAAGTTCGACGCGACGAAATTCCAGTGGCTCGGGTCGATCACCCAGCGCCCGAGCGTGGTCTCGGTGTTCCACAACGCGCCCGCGACGACGCTCGACGGGGTGAAGAAGACCGAAGTCATCATGGGCTCGACCGGTTTCGGCTCGGAGACCTACCTGATGCCGAAGCTGATGAACCACCTGCTCGGCACGAAGTTCAAGATCGTCAAGGGCTACAAGGGCGGCGCCTCGATCAACAAGGCGATGGCGCAGGGCGAGGTCCACGGGCGGATGAACTACTGGACCGGCTGGACCACGATCAAGAACGACTGGCTCAAGACCGGCAAGCTGAAGCACCTGATCCAGTACGGCCCGCGTATCCCCGAACTTCCCGACGTGCCCAGCATCGGCGATCTCGTGAAGTCGGAAGACGGCAAGAAGATGATCAAATTCATTGAGGTCTGCGAGCTGATCGGCATGGGCTTCTGGGTGGCGCCCGGCGTTCCCAAGGACCGCGTGGCGGCGCTTCGCACCTCGTTCATGGCGACGATGAACGACCCGGCGTTCCTGGCTGACGCCAAGAAGCGGCGCGCCCCGGTCGCGCCGATTGCGGGCGAGGAGCTGGTCAAGCTGGTCAATGACGGGCTCAAGGTCTCGCCGGAGCTGGTCGCCAAGATGAAGGCGGCGTTCGACTTCAAGTAGTGCGCAGGCGCGCCGCCGCCGGCGATACGGCCGCGGCGCCGCGCGTCCTTGTTCCGCATCGTCGGGGTGTGGAACTATCGCTGGAGGTCTCGGGAAAGGGAGGAGGCTCGCAATGCTGAGAATCAAGTTGGCCGCGCCGATACTGGCGGCCGCCGGAATGGCTGCGCTTCTCTCGGCCGGCGCGCCCAGGGCGTCCGCCGAAGTGAAGCTGAACATGGTCTATCCGTTCCCGGACTTCCTGATCTACACCAAGCAGTGCAAGGCGTTGGCCGCCGACATCACCAAGGCGGCCAAGGGCAAGCTCGCGATCGAGGTCCTGCCGTTCAACTCGATCAAGATGTTCCAGCAGCCGCCCGCCGTCCGCAAGGGACGGGTCGACATGATGTGCACGCCCTACGCCTTCTTCGCCCGGGCGGTGCCGGAGAACGAGGCGGTGTCGACATCGTCTTCCAACCCGGAGACCGTGCGCGCCAATGGCGGCATGGCGATGCTCGACGAAATCCAGCAGAAGCAGTTCGGGGTCAAGAATCTCGGCTGGACGTCGTCCGGCGGCCGCTTCCGCATCTACATGGAGAAGGCGCCGAAGTTCGACGACAAGGGAATGCTGGACCTTGCCGGGATAAAGCTGCGCGACAACCCGATCTACGGCGCCTTTTTCCGGGCGATGAAGGCGACCACCCATCCGCTGCCGGCGACGCAGGTCTATTCGGCGCTTGAGAAAGGCGTCGTCAACGCCGCCGCCTGGGCCACCATCGGCCTCAAGGGGCTGAAATGGGACAAGTTCCTGCGCCATGCGGTGGAACCGGAGTTCTATCACACCGATATCGGCTGGTTCATCAACCTGAAGAAGTGGAACAGCCTTGACGCCGGGCTCCGCAAGCTGGTCCAGGACATGGTGATCGAGAACGAGAAGGCGGTGCGCAAGGTCCTGCTGGAGGAATCGAAGAAGGAGCGGACGACGCTCGCCAGGGAAGGCATGAAGTTCCATACCGTTCCAGCGGCGGCGGTCTATTCGAAGCTCGCCGTCGATTCGGCCTATGCCCGCATGGTCGACCGCCTGAAGAAGGCGAAGCGCCCGACCGATCATGTCGCCAAGCTGCGCGAGCTCTGGCAGCAGCAATAGGAGGCCCGCGACCGCGTCTTTGCCGCTTCGGGACGCGTCCGGTTTGGATGGAAGCGTTCCACCTCGCGTCCCTCACCGTCATGGTCGGCGGAGGCCGACCATCCACGTTTTGTTTTTCGTTTCCAGCGCCGCAAAAACTCGTGGATGGTCGGCCTCCGCCGACCATGACGGGTTGAGACATCGGCCATACTCTCGCGAAGTTCCGATTAAGGGCGCGGACCCATGACCGCCCTGCGCGCCGTCGAACGGGCATGGGCCGGCCTGTTGTGGGCCATGATGGCTCTGGCCGCGCTCTATGTCGGCTTCATCATGCTGGCGATCGTCTACGTGACGATCTTCCGCAGCGCCGGCTGGGAATACAACCAGTTCGTCTTCACGCTGATCGAGTACGGTTTTCTCTACATCCTCTTTCTGGGCTCTCCCTGGCTCGTCCGCACCCGTGGGCATGTCTATATCGAGCTGCTGACCGCTGCCGTGCCGGAGCGGAACCGGGCGGTGCTGTCCCGCGGTATCGCCGGGCTGTGTGCCGCGATCTGCCTGGTATGGGTCTGGTACACGTGGGGCATCTTTCTCGAACACGCGGAAGACGCGCTCGCCTTCGATGAGTTGCGGGACGACCGCGGGATGCGGCTCTGGACCGTCACCGTCGCCTATCCCGTGGGCTTCCTCTTCATGGCGATCGAGTTCCTGCGCTTCGTGTTCGGCCGGCAGACCATGCATAGCGGCGAGGCCGGCGTCGGCAATGAACGGATCGAGCTTGAGGAAACCAGGCGCAGCCTGACGGAAACGCGCTGAATGGAGTGGTACTGGATCCTACTTGCGCTGTTCGGCTCGATCCTGCTGCTGATGTTCGCCGGGCTTCCGGTCGGCATCGCCTTCATCGCGGTCAACACGGTCGCCGCCTTCTTCCTGTTCGGCCGGTTCGGCGATTTCGACACCAGGGTCTTCTCGGCAATCGGCCAGCAGGTCGACAACGCGTTCGGCAACATGACGATCTTCGCCATCGTGCCGATTCCGATGTTTCTGCTGATGGGCGAGCTGTTCTTCCACACCGGGCTCGCCAACCGGATGTTCGACGCGGTCGAGAAGCTGATGGGGCGGGTGCCGGCGCGGCTCTCCTACGTGACGGTGGCGGGCGGCACCGCGTTCGCCACGCTCTCCGGCTCGTCGATGGGCTCGACCGCCCTGCTCGGCACGCTGATGGTCCCGGAGATGGCCGCGCGCGGCTACAAGAAGAGCATGTCGATCGGCCCGATCCTCGGCACCGGCGGGCTCGCCATGCTGATCCCCCCTTCGGCGCTTGCCGTGCTGCTCGGCACGCTGGCCGAGATCGACATCGGCAGGCTGCTGATCGCGGGCGTCGTGCCGGGGCTGCTGCTGGCGGTCTTCTACGCCGTCCTGATCTTCATACGCGCGACGCTCGATCCGACGGCGGCGCCGTCCTACGAGGTCGAGACGGTGGCCCCGGGCCGGCGCGTCCTGTTGTTCCTGTTCGACGTGCTGCCGATGATCTCCATCATCGTCTTCGTGATCGCCCTGATCATGGGCGGGGTGGCGACGCCTTCCGAAGCCGCCGCCTACGGTTCGGTCGGCGTGATCCTTCTGGCGGTGGGCTATCTCTTCGCGGTGCCGCTGCTGCGCGGCGATTTCCGGGCAGCCTTGGCTTTCGGGCCGTTCTTCGCCGCGGCGATGTGGAGGTCGCTGTGGGGCGCCGGACGGGTGACGGTCATCGCGCTGATGATCCTGTTCGGCTCGTCCCTCTTTTCCAACGTGCTGGCCGCTTCGGGCGCCAGCGCGGCGCTGATCGAATGGGTCGCGGGCTTCGCGGTCTCGCCCTATGTCATGCTGCTGATGATGTTCGGCATTCTCCTGTTGCTCGGCATGTTCATGGACCAGCTCGCGATGATGCTGCTCACGGTGCCGATCTTCTTCCCGATCGTGCACGGCCTCGATTTCGGCCTGGCGTTGGACATGAAGCTGATCTGGTTCGCGGTGATCATGCTGCTGGCGATGGAGATCAGCTTCACCACGCCGCCCTTCGGCCTCTTGCTGTTCGTCATGCAGGGGGTGGCGCCGCCCGGCACCCGCTTCGGCGAGATCTGCCTCGCCGCGCTGCCCTTCATGGGCTGCGCGCTGCTGCTCACCCTCTTGATCGTGCTCTTCCCCGCTTTGGCGGTCTGGCTGCCCTGGCTCGGCGGGTAGCCGACTGGAGCAATATCCGACCGGACGTCCCCCTCACCCCGGCCCTCTCCCCGGCGGGGAGAGGGAGAGTTGTGCACCGACCCGTCTCTACTTTCTCCCCTCCCGCTTGCGGGAGGGGCCGGGGGAGGGTGAACCGATAGGGTCGGAAACCGTCTTGGTGTCCTGATCGAGAAGTCCGACTGCATTGGCGAGGCGCCCCCACCTCGTCATGCCCGGAACAGGTCCGGGCATGAGGGGGAGGCGGTTCGAACCGAAACGGACCCTAGATCAGGTTGAACCAGATGCTGGAGCGGAGTTCCGGGAAGACGTCGCCGAGGACGGTCTGCGGCCACGGCACGATCAGGATCTTGTGGAACAGCCAATAGGAGAAGATTCCCATCGGCACCGCGATGGCCAGTGTCGTTGTCCAGCTCTCCTTTCCCTCGAAGCGCATATAACCGACCAGGAAGAGGAACATGCCGGGCAGGATGCCGACCAGCGCGGCCGCGCCCAGGAAGAACAAGAGCCAAGCGAAATAGACCGCGGCGCGCACATAGATCGTGCGGGCAGGCATGTCGCCGTAATCGGCCTGGATGTCGAAATGCACGTCGTCGGCGGCGGGTCCGCCCTCTTCTCCCGGCGGCGCGCCGGCCAGCAGCCCGGTCGGTTCGATCCTGACCGGGCGCACGAACATCGCCGCCAGCATGAGCCAGGCCGTGAACAGGAGACCCGCCCAGCCGACGACCTGGGGCACCAGCTTGGCGCCGAACTCCCATTGGGAAGAGACCGCGAGGCAGGTGGCGAACAACGCCAGCACCAGGAACGCGAAGCCGAGATCGGGGTTGAGGCTCTCCGGCCGGAACCCGAACTGCGCGCGTTGCCTCTCCCCTTCCTTCGACCGCGCGAGATATCCCTTCAGGATCGGCCGCAGGATTCCGTAGAGCGTGAGGGCGAAGACGATCATGACGACCGGGAAGGTCAGCCATTCGGCGCCGTAGCGCTCGACCGAAATGAACAGATAGCGCTCGATCAGGTTGCCGAGCACGAAGCCGAGGATCAGCGGCGGCCGCGGCCACTTCATGCGCTTCATCACCCAGCCAAGGAAACCGAAGATCAGCAAGGCGTAGATGTCGCCCCACTGCCGCGACCCCTGGAAGGCGCCGACGAAGACCACGGCGAGCACGACGGGCGCCAGGATTCCGATACGAACCAGCGCGACCTTGGCAAGCTGGTTGGCGAACAGGAAGCACGTCCCGGCGCCGAGCACGTTGGCCAAGGCGACCGACCAGACCAGCGTGTAGGTGACGTCGAGATGCTTGTCCAGCATCTCGGGCCCCGGCGTGATGCCGTGGATCAGGAACGCCCCCAGGATCAGCGCCATCGACGCCGAGCCCGGCACGCCGAAGGCGATCGTGGGCACCAGCGCCCCGCCTTCCTTGGCGTTGTTCGAGCTCTCGGAGGCGATGACCCCGCGCACGTCGCCCTTGCCGAAAGCGGTCGCCGCGTCCTTTTCGGTCCGCGCGGCGTGACCGTAGGCGATCCAGTCGATCACGGAGGCGCCGATACCCGGCACCGCGCCGAGGCTGGACCCGATGGTGGCGCAGCGGAGCAGCAGGAACCAGTTGCGGAACACGTCCCGGATGCCGGTGAGTTGGCTTATCTCGGACTTGACCTGGCCTTGGGCAGCGATCCGTTGCCGGGTGATCGCCATGTCCGCGAGTTCCGGAATCGCGAACAGCCCGAGCGCCAGCGGCACGACGGGGAGCCCGTCCCACAGATAGAGCGAATCGAAGGTCCAGCGCAGCGTCCCGGTCTGCGGGTCGTCGCCGGCGGTCGCCACCATCAGCCCGATACAGGCCGCGGCCAGACCCTTCAACGGCGTGCCGCCGCTCAGTACCGCGGCCAGAGAGAGGCCGAAGACGCAGAACGAGAGGAGCTCCGGCGAGCCGATCTCGAGCATCACCGGGCGCAGGATCGGAACGCTGATCCCCAGCAGGAAGGCGCCGTAGAGGCCGCCGATCACCGAGGCCGAGAACGCCGCGCCGAAGGCGCGCCCCGCCTCGCCCTTCCGCGCCATCGGATAGCCATCGAGGATCGTCGCCGCCGAGCCCACCGTTCCCGGCACCCCGAACAGCACCGCGGGTATGGTGTCCGAGGTCACCACCACCGCCTGCAATCCCATCAGGAAGGCGAGCGCGGTGTAGGCGTCCATGTCGAAGGTGAACGGCAGCAGCAGCGACAGCCCGACCAGCCCGCCCAGCCCCGGGATGACGCCGAGAACCAACCCGATCAGCACGCCGAGGGCGAGAAAGCCGATCCTTTCCGGATCGGCCATGATGGTAGCGGCCTTGATGGCCATGCCGAGCATGTCGGCTTCCATGGACGCCTCTGTTCCCGATTTTCGCCTGTGTCGCGGCCGTCGCCGGCCCGGTTACTCCGCCGCCACCCGTTGCGGATACCGTTCGCTGACGTCGAGCTTGAAGACCTTCTGCGCGTTCTCGCCGAGGATCTTGCGCTTGGCCTTCTCGTCGAGGAACGGCAGGTCCCAGATCACGCCCGGCAGGTCCATGTCCCAGTGCGGGTAGTCGGTCGCGAAGAGCATGCTGTTTTCGGCGTCCATCGCCTTGAAGGTCGCCTCCAGCAGCCAGTCCTCGTTGGGCCGCTCCATCGGCTGGCTGGTGTAGTACATCTCCTTCATGTACTCGCTCGGCAGGCGCTTGAGCGACGGGCATTCCGAGCTCCGCATGCGGTACTCGTTGTCGAGCCGCATCATCAGCCACGGCACCCAGGCGATGCCGGACTCGATCCAGATCGTCTTGAGGTTCGGGAACCGCTCGGGCAGGCCGTTGACCACCCAGTTCGTGCAGTGGACGACGTTGTACCAGGTGAAGCCCAGCGCGTGGACGGCGATGAACCGGTTCGAGGTGCGGAACATCGGGTCGTCCCAGTTGAATCCGGAGTGGAAGCCGAGCGGCAGGCCGCGCTCCTCGACGGCGCGGTAGATCTTCATGTAGTCGTTGTCGTGCACCGGCTTGTGCCGCACCGAGGTCACCATGAAGCCGATCACGCCCGGATAGTCGGCGAAGTCCTCGACCATCTTCATCGCCGCGTTGTGGTCGTTGAACGGCAGATAGAGCATCGACTTGATGCGCGACGAGCCGGGCAGCACGCGCTCGACCAGCCAGCGGTTGTAGGCGCGCGCCAGATGGTGCTCGACCTCGGGCTGCGGGTGCATCGCGAGCCCCAGCATCGGCGTCGGGAACATGCAGGTGTAGTCGACCCCCATCGCGTCCATCCAGCGGTGGCCGAGATGAATGTCGCGGTGGACGCCGTCGGCCGGGGTCTGCTCCATGCGCCGGAGCGGGTAGCGCGTCACCCTGCCGCCCACGTCCTGGTAGCCGACCCGGCCGAGGGCGAACATGCCGCCGCCGCGCTGGGCGACCTGGCCGCCCGAGCGGGCGAGCTGCTGGAGGACCGGGTCCTCCATGTATTCCATGATCTCGGCCATCGATTCGCTCTCGTAGTGGTGCGAATCGACGTCGACGATCAGCACATCCTGCAGGTTGCGCCGGTCGCGCTGCCTGGCCGCGTTCGCCAGCACCTTGTCGGTGTCGAACGAATCGACGCTCATCCGGAAAAACTGCTCGTTGCCGGTCGGGAGTTCCATCTACTTTCCCTCGGTCGAACTCGGGTTCGGGCTTGCGCCGATTAGAGCAGCCCCGGAAGCCATGTTGCAAGGGGCGGGAAGGCCGCGATCACCACCATGCCGACCAGGAAGATGCCGACGAACGGCCAGGTGGCGTTGAAGATGTCGCTCAACGGAACCTGGGGCGCCGATCCCTTGAAGGCGAACATCGTGTAGCCGAAAGGCGGCGTGATCCCGCCCACCGTCACGTTCAGCAGCATGATCAGCCAGAACCAGATCGGGTCGAAGCCGAGCGTCCCGAGCAGCGGCTGATAGATCGGGATCACCACCAGCATGAGCGCGATCTGGTCGATGAACATGCAGAGGATGAACGGGATCAGCATCATGATGAACAGCATCACGTAAGGCTCGAAATCGAGCGTCACGATCAGCGTGGTGAGCTCCCGGGTCGAGCCGGTGAAGGCGAGCAGCTGGCTGAACATCTTGGAGCTCGCCATGATCACCAGGATCATCGAGGTGATGAACGCCGCCGAGGTCACCGATTCCGAGATCATCGACCAGTTGAGCTTGCGGTAATAGGCGGCGGTCAGCAGCGCGCCCAGCACCCCGGTCGCCGCCGACTCGGACGGGGTGGCGATGCCGAGCAGGATGAAGCCCATCACGCAGAAGATGATGACCGCGAACGGCATCACCCGGAGCACCGCGACCACCATCTCCCATGTCGTGACCTCGGGCGCGGTGTCCGAATCGCCATAGGGCGCGAGCTCCGGGTTGGCCCGCACGCGCGCGAAAATGTAGATCAGGAACATGCTCGACAGCAGCAGCCCCGGCACGATGCCGGCGATCAGCAGCCCGGCGATGGAGACGTCGGCGAGAGTCCCGATGATGATCACGAGCACGCTCGGCGGGATGATCGGCGCGAGGCTCGCGCCGGCAAGAATCGCCCCGGTGGACAGCCGCGAATCGTATTTGCGCTCGATCATGCCGGGGTAGAGCGTGCGCGCCATCATCGCCGCCACCCCCATCGCCGCCCCCGACAGCGCGCCGAAGATGGTCGACAGCACGATGCACAGCACGTATTGCCGCCCGCGCACCCTGCCGACCAGCTTGTCGACCGAGTCGAACAGGATGTCGATCGAGCCCGAGCGGAACAGCAATTCGCCCATCAGGATGAACAGCGGCACCGCGGACAGCGCGGCGATATTGGTGGTCTCGAAGATCGAATTGGCGACCATGCCGAAGCCGGGCTGGCCGAGGACGATCAGGACGCCCGCTATGTTGATCGCCAGGAAGGCGATGAAGATCGGCGCGCCGGTCATGAACGCGGCCAGCAGAATCGCCAGGCCGCCCGACAATGTCCCCCACCAGACCATGGTCAGCCGTGCATCCCGCTCGCCGGCTTGCCGATCCCCAGCGTCCGGGGGTCGAGCATCCGCAGGAAATAGATCGCCGACGACGCGAAGCCGTAGGTGATGAAGGCGGAAATGTAGATCTTGGGAATCGGCTTGACCTTCATCAGGTGAACGTCCTTGACGATCTGGCGGATGTTCTCGTCGAGGCTGATCCAGGTCGCGGCGGCGCAGGCCAGGAACCCGGCGAGATAGATGAACCAGTACAGGAACCGGGTCTTTTCCGTCGCCATCATGTCGAGGATCACCGTGACCGCGACATGACCCTTTTCCTTGGTGACGTGAGGCATCATCAGGAAGCAGCCGATGCAGAGCGAATACTGCACCGCTTCGCTCGACCACCAGGTCGGCGCGCCGAAGAAGTAGCGCGCGAACACCTCGTAGCAATAGGCGGAGACGATGATGCCGAGGCAGAGCTTGGAGAGGTGGAATCCGGCCCGCGTGACCGCGTCGTGCAGCCGCGCGAGCATTCCCAGCGCCTCACCCATCGCCCGTCCCCGGCATCCCGTCAGGCGCGGCTCAGTCGGTCATGCCCGCGTTCTTGGCGAGCTTGTAGAGGCCGTCCGCCCCGTCGCCGCAGCACTTGCGGGTGACCTCCCACAGGCTCTGGCTCCAGGCCTTCTTGACCAGCGCCGCCTTGTCCGGCGAAAGGTGAAGCGTCTTCACCCCGTGCTTGTCGAGCTCGCTCGTCTCTTCGGCGAGGATCTGGCTGCCGACCCAGGGCATCTCGAGCTCGGTCCTGCGACCGGCCGCCAGCAGGACGCCCTTCTCCTTGTCGTTCAGCTTGTTCCACGAATCGAGATTGACCAGGACCGGCACGTTGGACGACCCGAAGGTCGGCCGGACGCGGTACTTGGCGACCTCGAAATGCTTCATCGACAGCATTCCCGCCGCCGGCCAGCACGCGCCGTCGACCACACCCTTCTCCAGCGCGGTGTAGATCTGCGACCCCGGCAGCACGACCGGCGAGCCGCCGAGCGCGCGGATCACGCCGTGATAGGACAGCGTGCCGCGGATCTTGCGCCCCTTCACGTCGCCCTCGGCGCTGAGCGGCGCCTTGAGGAACATGTGGTAGCCGTCGAAGCTCGCCGCCGGCAGGGTGACCATCTTCAGGTTGTTGTGCTTCTGGTAGTACTTGTCGATGAAATCCCAGATGCCCACCTCGCGCCGCCTGAGCGGGTCCACGTCGATCGTGTCGGCGACCAGCGCGATGCCTTTCGAGCCCGCGTGGTAGACGCCGTGGGTGAACAGCATATCGAACACGCCCGAGGCCACCGGCTGGAGCTGCTCGAACGGCGGCACGACCTCGGGTCCCTGCACGCCGATCTTGACGGTGTCGCCGCCGATCTCCTTCACGTTGTCGAGGTATTGCTGGAGCACCGCATAGGTCGGCCAGTTGTTCTTGTTCCAGCTGGTCAGCAGCTTGAGGCTGGCGGCCTCGACAACGCCGACCGTCGCCACGGCAAGCGCCGCCCCGGCAAGCAGCGAAGTCCACGTCCGTTTCATATGGGGATCCTCCCTTGAGATAGTCGTCCGCGACACGCTGCCCACTTGCGGTGTCGACCGCAACCCCCAACCTGTCGGACGGTGGGCGCCGGATGCAGCAATCCGTCGGGTCCGCTTACTGGAATGTCCGCCATGCAAGCGCGACGACGAGCGCGAGAATGAAACCCGCCATCCACTTGAGGACGAGCAGGCTGGCCTTGATTTCCGCGATGTCGGTGTCGATGAGCGAGTCGTAAGCTTCGCTGTTCATCGTGCGCATGGGGACCTCGTGTGAGAGCATCCGGCGGCCCGGGAACATACACCACCTCCAGGGTGCCGGCCAACGGCGCCCGTTGCCGCGTCTCCGAACCCTTCCCCACATGTCGTCATGGCCGGACTTGTTCCATTGCTGTCCGGCCTGAATTTGTGGACAGGGTGCATGACGTCGATTCCATTCGTTTCCTGACGACTGGCGGCGTTTGCGACATGAACGGAGATCGATGTCGTTCAGCACGCAATAGCGTCTTTCGCCGGTTGACCGGGCATCGAGTAGACAAATCGCCACCGACTCGACATTCGCGTCCCCCGGATGCCGGGCGGGAATGTCGATCCCTGCCGACTCGGCCGGCCTGTCGGCATTTCCGTCGGCGAATACCCGTTCGGAAATGCCGAACGCGCGCGCGGCACCGGGGGGCGGCAGGCGGCCCGCTCCGGGTAACGACCGGGTCGGTAACGATAGCGGTCGCATGCACGATCGTGTCCTCCGTCTCGACGGGCGGGAGATCCGCCGGGTTTCTTTCGTACGGTCGGGCGGTGTGCCCGGAATCGAAAGGGGCGCCGAACTCTCGGGCGCCCCTTTCCCCATTTCGCGTAGTGTAGGAAATATACCCCAAAACGCGTCCCGAGTCAAGCAGAAAATGCTTGTTCAGGGTAAATCATTTGGTAAGCCACGGATTCCACGAGGTTTTTTCTCCCTTCCGATTCCACCCCGAAACCGCCTCCCGGACCCCCGAATCCGTCCCATGCTCTTGCCCCGGCGCGAGAGGAGCGGACGACTCCGGTATCCCCACTTCCTAACCATGCGAAATATGGTCCAAAATCTGTCCAGAATCAAGAGCAATATTCTCTTTTAGACCATTTTTTGACCGTTTCCGGTTTTCCGTCCGCCCTCTCGCGTCATGCCCGGACTTGTTCCGGGGTCCAGAGCTACGGGACCGGGCGGCGGAGAGGTGGCGCTGGACCCCGGAACAAGTCCGGGGTGACAGCTTTGGGAGCCGGCCGCCGGGAAATCCGGGCCGGTGCGTATCCGATACGGATCGAAGCATCGCTGCCCTGCCTTTTCCCGTCATGGTCGGCGGAGGCCGACCATCCACGATTTGTTTTTGCTTCCAGCACCTTAAAAACTCGTGGATGGTCGGCCTCCGCCGACCATGACGCCGAGGGGGCGGGCGCGGTTTCGACCGAGGGGCCGTCTCGAAACATGCCGCGCGAAAACAAGTTAGCGCTTATGGGACTTGTCCCGGGGTGACAGCGAGGGGCGGAGACGGTCTTTCTCATGGGCGCGGAACCCGTGTCGAAATTCTAAACCGGACAGCAGTGGACTTGTTCCGGGCATGACGGTGTGGGGGAAATACGGGGACACAGGGGACGGCGACGGGGGAGATGCCGGCCCGCCGGAATTAAACCGGATAGCAACGGATCAAGTCCGGGCATGATGGAAGAGGTGTCGTCGACCTCACGCTCGTCGAGTAATCCTTGCAAGCCCCTGTCTCGCAGCGCGGCGCATGACCGGCCCGACATGACAAGCCCGTGCCGCGGTGCCACGATTGCCGCCCGACACCGCAACAGGGAGACAGCGTCGAATGAGCAGCCCGACCACGCGCATCGGCAGCGCCACCTCGGACACCTCGCAATTCAGGATGCGCGGCAAGGACGTGCTCTCCGAGGTCGTGGGCGAGATGAGCTTCACCGAAGCGTTCTACTTCATCGTCACCGGCCGCGAGCTGACGAAGCAGCAGGGCAGGATCTTCGATGCCTGCGTGATAATCCTGATGGATCACGGCATCACGCCGCAGGCGCTGGTCTCGCGGCTGGTCCACGATGCGGTGCCGACCGATCTGCAGGTTCCGGTCGCTTCGGGCCTGCTGATGGTCGGGAACAAGTTCGCCGGGACGATGGCGGGCTGCGGCCAGATCCTGCAGGAATGCATGGCCCAGGACGGCGACAAGCGCGCCTGGCTGGCCGACAGGGTCGCATCGTTCCGCGCCCAGCGGCGCTTCATCCCCGGTTTCGGGCACCCTTACTACAAGCCCGAGGACCCGCGCGCGGCGCGCCTGTTCGAGATCGCGGCGGCGAACGGCGCGAAGGGCGACTACATCGCGCTGGTCAAGCTGCTCGGCGAGGAGGTCGACAAGGCCGCGGGCCGGCATCTGACCCTCAACGTCACCGGCGCGCTCGGCGCCGTGTTGAGCGAGATCGATTTCCCGGTGGAGGTCATGCGCGCGTGCTCGGTGGTCGGCCGGGCGGCGGGGCTCGTCGCGCACGTGCTGGAGGAGCAGTCCAACCCGATCGTGCCGGACGTGGTCGATTTCGTGAACGACATTCCCTATGTCGAGGACTGACCCACCCGAAGACGGAAACCCGATCCTCGATTTCCGCCGGCGTTTCGCGCTCTGGAACAACCTTTCCTTCTGGCGGCAATGGGCGCTCGGCGGAAGCCTTGCCGCCCTCGCCCTCCTGGCCGTGGTCGTCCTCGACCGGCCGGGCAGTCCCCACTACGTCGCCGTGCTGCAATCCGGCGAGGACGATCCGGCATGGCTGGTATCGGCAAGCACCGCGGACGGCGTGCTGTCGGTCCGGCCGTTGGGCGCGGCGCGCGCGGACGGGCAACCCTACGAGCTTTGGGCGATTTCGGAGGACGGTACGCCGCGGTCGCTCGGGACGATCCGGGCGACCGGCGAAACCGCCATACCGCTGGACGTCGAACTCGCCCGCCGGATCGCCGGCGCCAGCGCTCTCGCCATCGGTCCGCCGGGCGTGTCGCCGACAGCATCGTCGGCTCGCGGGATATACTGGGGACAGCTGTTGCCTCCCGGACGCTAATGTCGCGATCGAGAAGTTCGCGTGCATTGGCGAGGCGCCTCCATCACGTCATGCCCGGACTTGTTCCGGGCATCCACGTCCCTCCAGCGGCTCGCCCGCTCCCGGCCCGCACCGCGACGCCGCAAGACGTGGATGCCCGGAACAAGTCCGGGCATGACGAGAGAAGTGGTGAGGCTGGGAAGACCGCAAAGCCGATGCGGAGTCACACGAACTTCAAGATCAGGACACCAAAGCATTTCCCGGCTCCCCCTCACCCCGACCCTCTCCCTCGCGGGGGGAGAGGGAGATTCGTGGCGCCGCCACGCGCTCCTCATCTTCTCCCCTCCCGCTTGCCCCGGATCGCAGTCCGGGGCTTGCGGGAGGGGCCGGGGGAGGGCCGGATTCACCAGATCCATGTCGTGACATGGGGATAGGGTTCCGACCTCGACAGGTAGTTGAGGCCCTTGACGCAACGCACGATCCACCAGACCAGGACGATCATCAATACGGCCCAGCCGATCACGACGAAGCTGGTCAGCACGCCCACCGCGCCGAAGAGCAGGCCGATCCAGAACGTCCTGATCTGGAAGCGGTAGTGCTCGGCGAGCCATGCCCTGTCGTCGTCCCGATTCACATACGCCACGATGACGCCGACGACGGCCAGCAACCCGATGAGGATGCCGGCCAGATAGAGGACATAGACGATCTTCGCGCTCCCGCCGGCTCTCGCGGTTTCGTTCGCGGGCGGGTGCGGTCCGGCACTCGGCATGGGCGGGCTCCCGTGCCGGTCAGGGCGCCTCGGCGGTGTCGATGTGAATGTGGACCGGCTCCGGCCCGTCCTCCACTTCACGCCCGAGAACGCGGACCGCCTTTTCCGCCTGTCCAATCGGATAGCTGTGGGTGCAGAGAACGGCCAGATCGCGCCAGCGCTGCTTCAGGATGTCTATCGCCTTTACCGTATCGACCCAGTCGGACGAGAGCACGCCGAGCAGGGAAATCTCGCGGAACACCAGCTTGTCGGTATAGAGGTTGTTGAGCGCGTTGTCGGTCTTGAGCCCGGCGACGACGACATTGCCGCCCTTGCGCACCATGTCGACCGCCTGGAGAAGCGGCTCGGTCGCGTGCGCCGATACGTCGACGACGACGTCGGCGCCGCGGCCTCCGGTGAGCGCGAGCACCCGTTCGACCGGGTCTTCCCGGTCCACGTCGACGGTCGCGTCGGCGCCGAGTTCGCGGGCGAGTTCGAGGCGCCTCGTGTCGGCGCCGGTGCCGGTGACGATCACCTGCTCCGCGCCGATCTGCCGCGCGACCACCACCGACAGCAGGCCGCGCTGTCCCGGTCCGGTGATGACGACCGTGTCGCCGGCGCGGGTTTGCGGCCGCTCGCCCGCCCAGCGCACGGCGTTGGACAGCGGGTTGAACAGGCTCAGCACATCGGTCGGGATGTCGTCCGGAGCCCTGTGCAGACGCGTCCGGGGATGGAGGTAGAGGTGCGACGCATACCCGCCCCAGAGATGCGGCGGGACGTCGAATCCCATGCGCAGCCCGTAGCCCATGTTGTTGTCGCAGAGGACCGTGCGGTTGTCCTTGCAGTACCGGCACGCGCCGCAGCCGATCGAGGTCTCGACGATCACCCGGTCGCCTTCCCTGACGCCCCAGCGCTTCAGGGCGTCCGGCCCCGCGCGGTCGACCCAGCCGAAGATCTCGTGGCCCGGGACGATCGGAAAGATGCCGCGGCCGGAGGCGCCGAGCCGCCCGTCGTATTGCTCGTAATCGGTGCCGCAGAGTCCCGCCGCCTCCATCCGGAGAACCCCGTCATCGGCGGCGATCTCGGGGATCGCCACCTCGCGGTAGTCGAACTTGCGCGGCTCGGTCAGCACCGCGGCGAAGGCCCGATCCGTCATCGATCCCGTCCCCGCTTGATTATTTCCCGCCGTAAATCGATCATAGCAACCACGCGATCGGCCCGCGAGGCGGGCGCCTTCGAACACGGGAAATCCTCATGACCGCATGCATCGTGGGCTGGTCCCACACGAAGTTCGGCAAGCACGAAGACCGCGACATCGAGTCGCTGATCACGGAGGTCGCCGTCGGCGCGCTCCATGACGCGGGAATCGCCCCGGCCGACATCGACGAGATCTATATCGGCCACTGCAACGGCGGTTTCGTGCGCCAGGAATTTCCTTCTTCGCTCGTGCTCCAGGCCGATGACGATCTGCGCTTCACGCCATCGACGCGGGTGGAGAACGCCTGCGCCACCGGGTCGGCGGCGATCCACCAGGGGATGAACGCGATCGCCGCCCGGAAGGCGCGCCGTGTGCTGGTGGTCGGCGTCGAGAAGATGACCGAGCTTGCCGGGGCGGCCATCGGCGAGGTGCTGGTCAAGGCGAGCTACGTCAAGGAAGAAGGCGGCGAGAACGGGAGCTTCGCGGCGATTTTCGGGCGCATCGCCGAGAGCTACTTCCAGAAATACGGCGACAAGACAGACGTGCTCGCCAGGATCGCCGCCAAGAACCACGCCAACGGCGCGGTCAACCCGCTCGCGCATTTTCAGAAGGATCTCGGCTTCGAATTCTGCCGCACGCCTTCCGACAAGAACCCCATCGTCGCGGGTCCCTTGAAGCGGACGGATTGTTCGCCGGTCACGGACGGCGCGGCGGCGCTGGTGCTCACCGACCTCGATACCGCGCTCGCCCACGACAAGGCGGTCGTGTTCCGCGCCGCGCGCCACGTGAACGAGTTCCTGCCGATGAGCCGGCGCGACCCCACCAGGTTCGAGGGCGCGGAGCTGGTCTGGCGGCAGGCCTTCGACGACAGCAGGCTCGCGCTCGACGATCTCGATCTTCTGGAAGTGCATGACTGCTTCACCGTCGCGGAGCTGATCATCTACGAGGCGCTGGGGCTGACGGCGCGCGGCGAGGGCGCGACCGCCGTCGAGGAGGGCTGGACGGAGAAGACCGGAAAGTTGCCGATCAACCCGTCCGGCGGACTCAAGTCGAAAGGCCACCCCATCGGCGCCACCGGCGTCTCGATGCACGTGATGGCGGCGATGCAGGTGCGCGGCGACGCGGGCGCGATCCAGGTGCCGGACGCCAGGCTCGCCGGCGTGTTCAACATGGGCGGGAGCGCCGTCGCCAACTACGCGAGCATTCTGGAGCCGCTTCGCTAACCGCGCTCCGATCCCGAGACCGGCGGAAGTTTCGATGGGCGAGTTCGGCGTCGGGCAGTCCGTGCCGCGTCTGGAGGACCCGGCGCTGCTGACCGGGCGCGGTCTGTTCGCGGACGACGCGGGAACGGATTTCGACGGGGCGCTGCACGGCTACGTCTTGCGGTCCCCGCACGCCAACGCGCGGTTTGCAAACGTCGACGTCTCCGCCGCCGTCGCCATGCCGGGCGTCGCGGCCGTCCTTACCGCGGAGGACTACATCGCCGACGGGCTCGGCCCGATCCCCCATATCGGACCGCCGGTGAAACGGCGCGGCGGCGATGCGCTCGCGAGCCCGCCTTATTTTCCGCTCGCCGACGGCCACGCACGCCATGTCGGCGACGGCGTGGCCTTCATCGTCGCCGAGACCCTCGACCGGGCGAAGGACGCCGCGGAGCGCATCGCGATCGACTACGAACCCCTCCCCGCGGTGACGCGGACGGCCGACCTGCTGGAGGACGGCGCGCCCGCCGTGTTCGACGGCTGTCCGGACAACGAATGCTTCGTCCACGAGATCGGCGACCGCGCGGCGACGGATGCCGCCTTCAAGGGCGCGCGCAACGTCGTGAAGCGTCGATTCGTCCTGTCCCGCGTGCTCGCCAACGCGATGGAGCCGCGCGGTTGCCTCGCCGGCTACGATGCCCGCGCGCGCCGCCTCTTCCTGCGCGCGCCGGTCCAGCATCCCTTCGTCGTCCGCGCGGTTCTCGCCGACCGGGTGTTCGGGGTCGACGAGCAAAGCATCCACGTCGAGGTCGACGATGTCGGCGGCAGCTTCGGGATCAAGGCCAATGTCTATCCGGAATATCTGCTGTCGTTGTGGGCGGCGCGCCGGCTCGGGCGTCAGGTCCGCTGGGCGAGCGAACGCTCGGAAGGCCATCTGAGCGACTATCACGGGCGCGACAACATCACCGATGCGGAGCTGGCGCTCGACGGAGATAACCGCTTCGTCGGCCTCCGCGTCCGAACCGTGGTCAATATCGGCGCCTATCTCTCGCCGCTCGGCGCGGGGCCGGCGGTGAACAATCTCGGCTCGCTCGCCGGCGTCTACCGGACCCCCGCGGCCCATGTCGAAGTACGGGGCGCGCTGAGCAACAGCCAGCCCACCGCGCCCTATCGCGGCGCGGGGCGACCGGAAGCGGCCTTCGTCATCGAGCGGCTGATCGATGCCGCCGCGGAAGACCTCGGCGTCGACCGCCTGGAGCTCCGCCGCCGCAACATGATCGGCCGCGACGAACTCCCCTTCGCCACCCCGCTCGGGTTCACATACGACTCGGGCGATTTCGAGACCAACATGGACCGGGCGCTCGCGCTCGCCGAGGCCGCGAGCTTCGAGCAACGCCGGCGCGACGCCGCCGAGGGAGGAAAGCTGCTCGGATTGGGCGTCGCCAACGCCATCGAGCGCGCCGCCCCGCCCGGGCTCGAATTCGCCGAGATCAGGTTCGCTCCCTCCGGGCGCGTGACCGTGCTGTGCGGCGCGACCACGCAAGGACAGGGCCACGCGACCGCCTTCGCCCAATTGCTGAGCGACCGGCTGGGTCTGGAACCGGAGGAAATCGAGTTCGTGCAGGGCGACACCGACCGCCTTGCTTTCGGCTTCGGCGCTGGGGGCTCCCGGATATCGGCGATGGGTTGCGCCGCGTTGCTGATCGCGGCGGAAAAGATCGTCGACAAGGGGAAACGCATCGCCGCGCACGTGCTCGAAGCCGCCGAGGACGATATCGAGTTCCGCGACGGCAGCTTCGCCATCGCCGGAACCGACCGCGCCATCGGTCTCGGCGAGGTCGCCAGGGCCGCCTTCCAGCCCGCGCGTTTGCCGGCCGACATCGAGCCCGGCCTGATCGAGACCGGGACGTACCGCTCGCACGTCGCGAGCTATCCCAACGGATGCCATGTCTGCGAGGTCGAGATCGACCGCGAGACCGGCGCAACCCGCATCCTCCGCTACGTCGTGGTCGACGATTTCGGCACCGTCATCAACCCGCTCCTGGTGAAGGGGCAGGTCCACGGCGGCGTGGCCCAGGGCGCCGGTCAGGCGCTGATGGAGCACATGGTCTTCGACCCGGACAGCGGTCAGATGCTGGCCGGTTCGCTGATGGACTACGCCATGCCGCGCGGCGACGACCTGTGCTCCTTCGAGGTGGAGAGCAACCCTGTGCCGACCCCGGCCAATCCGCTCGGCGTCAAGGGCGCCGGGGAAGCCGGCACCGTGGGCGCGCTGCCGGCGGTGATCGGTGCGGTGAGCGACGCGCTGCGCCCGCTCGGAGTGGACGAAATCGAGATGCCGGCGACGCCGGAGCGTCTCTGGAAAGCGATCCTGAGCGCCTCGGCATAGCCGTCCCTCGATACGGCGCTGACGCGCCTACTCGGGATGAGGGAGGTTTCTTGTTTAATCTCAACAAGATCCTCACCCTGAGTAGCGGCGAAGCCGCGTATCGAAGGGCGCTTATACCGATTACTTGACAGGCGCGAGGCCGACAGGCGTTCCGGGAAACGCCGGGGCGTATCCGGTTCGTGGCGCACCGTTCCTCCCCCGTCATGGTCGGCGTAGGCCGACCATCCACGAGTTTTTGGAGCGGTCGGACAGAACAACAAAACGTGGATGGTCGGCCTACGCCGACCATGACGGGAGGGAGGCTGGGCGGTTCCCGTGCCCGCCGCGACGGGAGGCCGTTCCCAGCGTCGATTCGCGCCCGACGGTCGGCTGTCAAGTAATCGGTATAAGCCCCTATCGAAGGGCGCTCGGCGAACGCGGATCAGTAGAGCCGGGTTTCGTAGCTCTCCCGGATCCGTTCCTCGATCTCTTCCAGCGGTGTATCCGTTTCGCGCTGATCCCGGGTGATCCGGGCGAGCGTCGGGAACTCCTTGCGTTCGATCCTCGTGCCGGGATCCCACAACCGCGCGCGCTTGAGCGCCTTGGCGCAGTGGAAGAACACCTCGTCGATCTCGACCAGGATGCCGAGCTGGGGAACCTTGCCCCGAACCGCCATGTCTTCCAGCACCGCCGGGTCGTCGATGACTCGCGCCCGGCCGGAGGCGCGCAGCGTCTCCTCGACGCCCGGAAGCAGGAAAATGAGCGCGACCGAGTGCCCGGGGTTCTCGATTATGTTGGACATCGTGTCGGCGCGGCGGTTGCCGGGGCGCTCCGGGATCAGGATCGTACGGTCGTCGATCACCTTCACGAACCCCGCCGGATCGCCGCGCGGGCTGATATCGGCCCGCCCGTCCGTTCCGACGGTCGAAATGAACAGGATCGGCGACAGCGAAAGGAAATGCCGCGCATGCTTGTCGAGCATCGGCATTTCCTTTTCGGCGATCGACGCGGTGGGCTCGCCGACGGCTTCCCGTAGCGCGTCGTAGGCTTCGATCGAACTCAGCTCCGCGCTGTCGGTCATGGCTTCGCTCCGGAAGTTCGCCCGGACTCTCGCTTGCGGGCATCCGGGATGCAAGAGCTTGACGATGCGCCGCGCGATGTGGGACGGAAATGCCATGAACCTCGCCCAACTCCTTGCCAAGCCGGCCGCCGCGTGGTCGGACCGTCCGGCGGTCGCGGTCGGCGACAACCCCGTTCTCACCTATCGCGAGCTTGCCGGTCGGGCGGCGCGGATCGCTTCGGGCCTGCGCGACACCCACGGTCTCGTGCCGGGCGACCGGGTCGCGCTGGCGATGACCAACGCGCCGGAATACGTGGAAGCGCTGTTCGCGGCCTGGCACGGCGGTTTCGCGGCGGTGCCGATCAACGCCAAGCTGCACCCGAGCGAGTTCGCCTACATCCTCGACGATTCCGGCGCGCGGGTGTGCATCGCGACCGAGGACCTCGCGGACGGCATCGCCGGCATCGCGGACGACCTTCCCGAACTCCGGGCGGTCCCGGTCGTCGGCGGGGCGGATTATGCAGGGCTTTGCGCCGCCGAGCCCTCGCCGATGGCGGAAGCCGCGCCCGACGACCTCGCCTGGCTGTTCTACACCAGCGGCACCACGGGGCGGCCCAAGGGCGCGATGCTGAGCCACCGGAACCTGCTGACCATGACCCTCAGCTACTTCGCGGATATCGACCGGGTGGGCGCCGACAGCACGATGGTCCACGCCGCGCCGATGTCGCACGGCTCGGGGCTCTACCTCCTGCCCCACATCGCCAAGGGCGGCTGCCAGGTGATCCCGGAGAGCAGGGGCTTCAGAGGCGACGAATTCCTCGCCCTCCTCCCCTTCCACACCAATGTCACGGCGTTCTTCGCGCCGACCATGGTGACCCGGCTGGTCAACGCGCCCTCGCTCGGTTCCGCCGACCTTTCCAACCTGCGGACCATCGTCTACGGCGGGGGGCCGATGTATGCGGAGGATTGCCTGCGCGCGCTGGACGCGCTCGGCCCGTGCCTGGTCCAGATCTACGGCCAGGGCGAGTCGCCGATGACCATCACCGGGCTGTCGCGCGAGGCGCATCTCGACCGCGACCACCCGCGCTACATGGAACGGCTCGCCTCGGTCGGCATCCCGCGCACCGACGTCGAGGTGCGGGTCTGCGACGACGACGATGAGGACGTGGCGCCTGGCGAGGTCGGCGAGGTTCTGGTGCGGGGCGACGTGGTGATGACCGGCTACTGGCGCAACCCCGGCGCCACGGCGAAAACGCTGAAGGGCGGCTGGCTCCATACCGGCGACATGGGCGCCTTCGACGAGGACGGGTATCTGACCCTGAAGGACCGCTCGAAGGACCTGATCATCTCGGGCGGGTCCAACATCTATCCCCGCGAGGTCGAGGAGGTGCTGCTGCGCCACCCCGGCGTGCTGGAAGTCTCGGTGATCGGCCGGCCGCACGACGACATGGGCGAACAGGTGGTGGCCTACGTGGTCTCGCGGCCCGACGCTTCGGTCGATGAGGCGGCCCTGGACGCGCTCTGCATCGAGAACATGGCCCGTTTCAAGCGGCCGCGCGCCTACCGCTTCATCGACGCCCTGCCGAAGAACAATTACGGCAAGGTTCTGAAGACCGAGCTTCGCGAGGCGGAGGCGGGTTCCAAGGGGTGAGCCTCAGCTCCCCGCCCGCGTTCCGGCGGCTATTCCGGCTTCAGCGGCATACGCATCGGCCGCTACCTTGGCCCCGCCTTCCGGGCGGGCGCGGCCGACCGAGATGCGGCCGTCTCCCGCCGCGATGACCAGCCGTCCGTCCTCCACCGCGACGATTTCGCCGGGCTCGCCGCCCGCGCCGTCGGCCCGCCGGGACTCGAAGAGCTGAACCGTGGTTCCACCGATCGCGGTCCACGCGCCCGGCGCGGGATCGGCGCCGCGGATCAGGTTGTGGACCTCGTGCGCCGGCTTCGTCCAGTCGATCTCCACATCCGCCTTGCGGCACCAGCTCTCGTAGGTCGACTGGCTGTCGTCCTGGACGGTCTTCGGCGCCTTGCCCTCGCGCACCAGATCGACGCTCTCGATCATCGCCTCGACCCCGAGCGGGAACAGCTTGTCGAAATAGACCGTGCCCAGGGTGTCGTTCTCCAGGATGTCGACTTCCTTCTGCATCAGGATCGGCCCGGTATCGAGGCCGTTATCCGGCCAGAAGATCGAGAGCCCGGTCTGCGTCGCGCCCTGGATGATCGGCCAGTTGATCGAGCTCGGCCCGCGATGCCTCGGCAGCAGCGACGGGTGGTACTGGATCGTCCCCTTGGTCGGGATGTAGAGGAAGTCCTCCGGCACGAGAAGCGTGACGAACGCCATCACGCCAAGATCGGGATTCATCGCCCGGTACTCGTCCCACACCGACGGCTCCTTGTAGGACGGCGGCTGCAGCAGCGGGATTGCGTGCTCCAGCGCGGCTTCCTTGAGGGGGTCGGGCCGGCGTCCCTCGCGGTCCGGCGCGCAGTAGACCGCGATCACCTCCTCGCCGCGTTCGAGCAGCGCTTCGAGCACCGCTTTCCCGAATGCCTGCTGTCCGATCAGGGCTATGCGCATGCCGGCCATCCTTCTTCCGTCCCGCGGCGGCAGACCTTAGACCAGCGCCCCGGCGCGTCCAAGACCGCCCCGGGGGTCGCCACCGGCGGCGATCTGACATAGTGTGCGCGGCCCCCGAACCGCAAGGAACCCCGTGAAATGTCGCTCAAAGAGCGGGCGCTCGACTATCACCGCGCCCATCCGCCGGGAAAGCTCGAAGTCGTCGCGACCAAGCCGGTGGAGACGCCGGACGACCTCACCCTCGCCTATTCGCCGGGCGTGGCGGATGCCTGTCTCGCGATCGCCGACGATCCGGCGGCGGCGGCGGAGGTCACGGGCCGCGCGAACCTCGTGGGGGTGATCAGCAACGGAAGCGCGGTCCTCGGCCTGGGCGACATCGGCCCGCTGGCATCCAAGCCGGTGATGGAAGGCAAGGCCGTCCTGTTCAAGCGTTTCGCGGGAATCGACGTGTTCGACATCGAGATCGCCGAGACCGACGTGGACGCTTTCGTGGAAACGGTCGCCCGTCTGGAACCCACTTTCGGCGGTATCAACCTCGAAGACATCAAGGCGCCGGAATGCTTCGAGATCGAATCGAAGCTGGTCGAACGCATGAACATCCCGGTGTTCCACGACGACCAGCACGGCACCGCCGTGGTGACCGCGGCGGCGCTGGTCAACTGGCTCGAACTGACCGGACGGCGGCTGGAGGACATCCGCCTCGTCTGTTCCGGTGCGGGCGCCGCGGCGATCGCCGGCCTCGACCTGCTCACCGGCATGGGGCTCAGGAAGGACTCCATCGTCGTTGCCGACAGCCGCGGGGTCATCTACGAGGGCCGCGACGAGGCGATGGAGCCCAACAAGGCGCGCTACGCGGCGAGGACCGACCTTCGCACCATCGGCGAGGCGATGGCCGGCGCCGATGTGTTTCTCGGGGTTTCCGCCGCGGGACTCATCGACGCCGACATGGTGCGAACGATGGCCCGCGATCCTCTGGTACTGGCGCTGGCGAATCCCGAGCCCGAGATCTGCCCGCCCGAGGCGCACGCGGCGCGGCCGGACGTGACGATCGCGACCGGGCGGTCGGACTATCCCAACCAGGTCAACAACGTGCTCTGTTTTCCGTTCCTGTTCCGCGGCGCGCTGGACGTGGCCGCAAGGAAGATCGATCTCGCGATGAAAGCGGCTTGCGTGCGCGCCCTCGCCGAGCTCGCCCGCGGCGAGCCGCCCGAGACCGTCCGCGAGACCTATCCGGACGAGCCGCTTGCGTTCGGACCCGGCTATCTCGTCCCCAAGCCGTTCGATCCGAGGCTGGCCGTCGAAGTCCCGATCGCGGTCGCGGAAGCAGCGATGGAGAGCGGTGCCGCTTCCCGCCCGATCGACGACATCGGGACCTATCGGCAACGCTTGGAATCCTTTATCGAAACACGCGCCTGAACCGGCGCAACAGGGATGCAAGGCAATGAAGCTCGACGTCTTCAACCACGTCTTCCCCGAGGTGTTCATCGAGACGCTGGCGGAGACCATGCCGAGGCGCGCGGTGGCGCGGTGGCGGTCCATCGACACGCTCTGGAACATGGACGCGCGGCTGCGTCTGCTCGACGAGTTCGGCGACTACCAGCAGGTCATCTCGATGTCGCAGCCGCCCATCGACATCCTCGGCGGCCCCGAGCGGACCCCGGCGCTGGCGCGGATCGCGAATGACGGCATGGCCGCGATCTGCCGCGCCCACCCCGACCGGTTCCCGAGCTTCCTCTTGAGCCTGCCGATGAACAACCCCGACGAGGCGGTGAAGGAGGTCGACCGCGCCGTCTCGGAGCTCGACGCCTGCGGCGCGCAGATCCATTCCAACGTCAACGGCCGCGCGCTCGACGACCCGGCGTTCTTTCCGGTGTTCGAGCGGCTGGAACGACTCGGCAAGCCTGTCTTCCTGCATCCCGCCCGTCCGATGTCGCACGCCGATTACCAAGCGGAGGACGAGTCGAAATACGAGATCTTCTGGGGCCTCGGCTGGGCCTACGAGACCTCGGCGGCGATGGCGCGGATCGTGTTTTCCGGCATGTTCGACAAGCTTCCGAACCTGAAGATCCTCGCCCACCACTGGGGCGCCTACATCCCCCATGCCGAGGGCCGGCTGCCACACTGGGAAGGCCGGTCGTCGCAATCGGACGAGACCGATTACGGCCCGCTCAAGGACAGCCTCAAACGTCCCGTCACCGAATATTTCAAGATGTTCTACGCCGACACCGCGATGTTCGGCGCGCAGGCGGCAAGCCAGTGCGGGCTCGAATTCTTCGGGGCGGACCACTCGCTGTTCGCGTCCGACTGCCCGTTCGATCGCGAGGGCGGACGGATCCTGATGCGGGACACCATCGCGGTGGTGGACAATCTGCGCTGCACGGACCGGGAACGCGAGGACATGTATCTCAACAACGGCCGCGCGTTCCTCGGGCTGGAGTAGCGGATGGCAAGCCCGCCCCGCGACATCGTCGTCCTCGGCGCCGGGATCGTCGGGCTCTGCTCGGCGCTCTCCCTGCAACGCGACGGACACCGGGTCACGCTGATCGACCGGCTGCCGCCGGGAGAGGGAACGTCATACGGCAATGCCGGGCTGATCCAGGTCGACGCGGTGCTGCCGATCGCCATGCCCGGCATCCTGCGCAAGGTTCCGCAAATGCTGACCGACCCGGAAGGGCCGCTGGTGATCCGCTGGCGCCATCTGGTCAGGCTCACGCCGTGGTTGCTGCGCTTCGTCGCGGCGGCCCGCCCGGGCCGGGTGGAATCGATCTCGCGCGCCCTCGCCGCCCTGCTGGAACACGCCCACGCGTCGTACCGCCCTTTGCTTTCCGCTTCCGGCGCCGAGGATCTGTTCGTGCCGACGGGAGAGCTCTTCGTTTACCGCACGCGCGCCGCCTGGGAGGCATCGAAGCCCGATCACGAGCACCGCCGCCGCCTCGGGATCGCGATGGAAGAGGTCGGCCCGTCGGAAATGCGCCAGCTCGAGCCGGCGCTTTCCCCCGACGTCGAATTCGGCGTCTTCTCCCCCGGCTGCCTGCGCGTCGCCGATCCGCTGACGCTTTCGCAGCGTCTGGCCGACGCCATCGTGCGCGGCGGCGGTACGATTCTCCAAGAGGCCGTGACCGACATCGAGAATGGTCCCGACGGGCCGACCGCCGTGATCACCGACAAGGGCCGGCACGACGTGGACCGTCTGGTGATCGCCATGGGCGCGTTCTCGAAGCGATGGGCGGCGAAGGCGGGCGCACGCCTGCCGCTCGATACCGAGCGTGGCTACCACCTGATGCTGCCCCGCCCCGGGGTCGAGCTGCGCACCCCGCTGCTGGTCGGCGATCATCGTTTCGGCATCACGCCGATGACCCACGGCGTCCGCCTCGCCGGCACCGCGGAGCTAGCCAGCCTCGACGCGCCGCCGAACTACCGGCGCTCCCACATGCTGGGCCGGATGGCGCAGAGGGTCGTTCCCGAGCTCAGGCTGGACGACGCGGAGGAATGGATGGGGTTCCGTCCCTCGATGCCGGACAGCCTGCCGGTGATCGGTCCGGTGCCGGGTTCGGACAGGGTCTTCCTCACCTTCGGCCACGGTCATCTCGGCCTCACGTTGGGCGCGGTCACCGGACGGATCGTGGCGGACCTCGTCGCGGGCCGCGACAGCGAGATCGACCGTACCCCCTACAGGGCCGACCGCTTTTGAACCGGGCTGCGTTCAGGCGAAGCTGCCGCCGCCGTTGACGTTCATCACCTCGCCGGTGATGTAGCTCGCTCGTTCGGAGATCAGGAAGCGGGCGGCGTCGGCGATCTCCTCCGGCCGGCCCATCCGGCCGAGCACGGCGCGGCTCCGGGCGTCGGCGCGGGCCTGCTCGGTGTAGCCCGCCGTCATCGCGGTTTCCGTCGCTCCCGGGGCGATGGCATTGACCCGAATTCCGTCGGCGCCGAGCGATCGGGCGAGCGAACGCGTGAGCGCGACGATCGCCGCCTTGGAGCTCGCATAGGCCGGCCCTCCCCGGCCGGCTCCTCCCGCGCCGCCGACATGGACGATCCCGGACGCGGTCAGCACGATCGACCCGCCGCCCTGTTCGATCATCGGCTTCGCCGCGGCCTGCGACATCAGGAACGAGCCGGTGACGTTGACCGTCAGCACCCGGTTGAATTCATCGGCGCCGAGGTCCCGCCACGGCGCGGAGGAATGTATCGCGGCGAAGTGGATCATCGCATCGAGCCGCCCGAACCTTTCGACGGCGGTATCGACCGCGCGTTCGCAATCCTCCGCGCTGGAGACGTCGCAAGCGAAGGGTACCAGCGCGTTGCCCGCCCCCGGATGTGCGGCGTCAATCGCATCAGCACTCAGATCGAGCGCCAGCACGCGATGCCCTTCGGCCGCGAGGTCGCGCGCGCAGGCCTGCCCGATGCCGCTGGCGGCGCCGGTTACGATAACGCTCTTCTCTTCGTTCATCGGGATCTCCGGACGCTATTGAAGAAGCGAGGCGGCTCTCGCGGACGCCGCCTCGGCCGCCCCGGTGTCGCCAAGCGCCGACAGCACGCGCGCGTACCGCCGCAGGGCGATCGGGCTGGTCGATCTCTCCTCGCATCTTTCGGCCAGGAGAGAGGAAGCGAGCCGGTCCCGGCCGGCGTTTTCCGCCGCGTGGATCAGCGCGCGGCGGAACAGGTCGCGCTGCGCGTGGCTGCCTCCGATCGCCACGATCCCGCGCCGTCGCGGGTAGAGAAGATCGACGGCCCGGCCCCAATCCTCCGCCCTCGCCGCCGCCGCGGCCCGGCACAGGGCGAGCCCGCAATCGGCCATGATATCGGCCTGGGTGCCCTCCGCATCCCGCACCAACGCCTCCGCCCCGGCGATCAAGGCATCCAGCGCTTCCTTGCGTCCGGCCGCCGCAAACGCCATCGCGTAGTGAACGTCGGTAAAGACGAGTTGCAGATCCTCCGCCCGTTCGGCCGCGGCGTCCGCCACCCGCTCCCACCGGCCGCCGACATCCACCCCTTCTTCCTCCAGTCGCCAGAGGATCGAAACGGCGTTGCAGATGTCGAGATACTCGAACGCGTCCGACGGCAGCACCTCGCGGTCGTAGAGATCGAGAACGGCATTGAATCGGCCGAGCTCGAGGTAGAAGAGCGCCCGGTGCCACCACAGATGGTTGGCGAAGGCGTTGCAGCCGCCGAAATCCGCCGCCTTGCCTTCGATCCACGCGATGCCGTCGTGCTGACGCCCGGTCATCTCCATCACGTGGGCCACCGCATGCGTCGCCCAGATGTCCGCCGGGTCGATCTCGACCGCGCGCCGGCCGCGCCGCTCCGCTTCGTCGTAGGCGCCGCACTCCTCCAGCGCGAAGGCGGACATGCCGAGCACCTTGCCGTGGTCGGGCACCGATTCGTCCCAGTGCGGCGCGATCCGGGCCTGCACCTCGCGCATGCCCCGGCAATCGCCGAGATAGAAATTCCAGTATTCGGAGAGCTTGAGCGCGAGCACGTCGTGCGGCCACTCGATCAGGATGGCGTCCCACGCCGCGAGCGCCTGTTTCTGCTCGCCCGATGCCCAGGCGTCCAGCGCCTCGATGTGCAATCGTTCGCGCCCGTTGCAGCCGTCATTTTCGACCGCCTGGCGTGCGGCATCGAGCGAGGAAAGCGCCCGTCCGAGTAGTTTTCGGCTCGCGAAAAGCAGCATGAAATAGCCGCGCAGAACGTTCGCCATGACGAAGGACGGGTCGGCTTCGAGCGTCGCCTTGAGATGGTCGCCGGTATCCATCCGAAGGCCGAGATAGGCGCCGACCGTGCGGTCGAAACCCGCCACCGCCTCATCGTTCGCGGCGGTGACCTCAAGCCCCCGGCAATCGGCTCTCGTCGTCACCGGACCCTCCCGTGTCTCGGGGGCAAGCTAGCACGGGGACGGACCGACAGAAATGCGGCGAAGCGCCGCCGCTTTCACTATGCTTGCCGCGATGCACGGAAAGGATGAGGCCATGGACGGCTCGCTGAGCCCGGCGCAGAAGGAGTTGCAGGCCCGCGCGCGGGCGCTCGCCCGGGAGCACGTCACCGCCCGCGCGGCCGAGATCGACGAGAGCCGCGAGTATCCCTGGGATATTGTGGATCTGCTCAGGGAATCGGGCTTCATGGGTATGACGGTGCCCGAATCGCTCGGCGGCCAGGGGCTCGGCTTTCTCGATGCCTCGCTGGTCATCGAGGAGTTCGCGAAGGTCTGCGCGGTCACCGGGCGCATCGTGGTAGAATCCAACATGGGCGCCATCTCCGCGGTGCTTGCCTACGGGACGCAAGAGCAGAAGCAGCAATGGGCCGAGGGCGTGCTGGGCGGCGACAAGCCCGCGATCTGCATCACCGAACCCGAGGCCGGCAGCGCGGCATCCGAAATGACCACGCGCGCGGACCGCAAAGGGGACGAATTCGTCGTCAACGGACGCAAGCACTGGATCACGGGGGGCGGCGTTTCGCGTCTCCATCTCATCTTCGCCCGTGTCTACGACGAGCGCGGAGAGGAAGAGGGAATCGCGGGCTTCATCGCGACCCGCGACGAAACCCCCGGTCTCGTCGTCGGCGAGCGGGAACGAACGATGGGGCTTCGCGGCATCCCGGAAACCGAGATCCGTTTCGAGGACATGACAGTGCCGGGTTCGGCCATGGTCTTGCCGCCGCGCGGGCTGCGGAAGGGCTTCGCCGACCTGATGAACGCGTACAACAGCCAGCGCGTGGGCGCGGCTACGGTCGCGCTGGGCGTCGCCGCGGGCGCTTTCGACCACGCCCTCGATTACGCCAAGACGCGCGAGCAGTTCGGCCGTCCCATCTGCGAGTTCCAAGGCCTGCAATGGATGCTGGCCGACATGTCGATCGAGATCGAGGCCGCCCGCGCCATGATCCACCGCGCGGCGCGCGCGGCGGGAGACGGGTTCCCCGACATGCTGATGGCGGCCCAGGCGAAGGTGCTGTCGAGCGAGATGGCGATTCGCGTGACCAACGATGCGCTGCAGGTGTTCGGCGCCGCCGGCTATTCCCAGTCCCGCCCGCTGGAGCGCATGGTTCGCGATGCGCGGATGTTCGCGATCGGCGGCGGGACCGCGCAGATCCTGCGAACGGTGGTGGCGGGCCGGCTGCTCGACAGGAGGCTGCCGCAAACCCGCGACGGCCATGCGAAGGAAGCGGCCGCGGATACGGCCAAGACCTCCCGGCGCCGCAGCCGGGAAGCCGCCGCGCTCCGCCAGAATCTCAAGCGTCGCAAGTCTCAGAGCAGGGCGAGAGGCGCCGCCGAGACCGATGCCGCGCACGATCGCGGCGCCCCCGAGGCCCGATAGCCGCGGATTCTGGCACCGCGCGGCGCGGGCGGCTATACAACGCGCCCGATGACCGGACAGCCTTCCCCTTTCCACGGCTAACCGATGGACGCGATCAGACTTCGCGGCGGCAACAGGTTTTCCGGCACGATCCCGATTGCCGGGGCGAAGAACGCCGCCCTGCCCCTGATGGCCGCTTGTCTGCTGACCGACGAACCGCTTCGTCTGGTCAACCTGCCGCGCGTCGCCGATATCGATTCGATGAAGACCCTGCTCCGCACGCATGGGGTCGCGATCGGCGATGAATGCACCGGGGGCGAGGTTTCGTTCGACGCATCGGCCGTGCGCGACACCACCGCGCCCTATGACCTCGTTCGCCGGATGCGGGCGTCGGTCCTGGTCCTGGCACCGCTGGTCGCGCGGTTCGGACGCGCGCGGGTGTCGTTGCCGGGCGGCTGCGCGATCGGCACGCGGCCGATCGACCTCCATCTGGAGGCACTGCGCCGGCTGGGCGCCCGGATCGAGCTCGCGGACGGCTATGTCGAAGCCAGCGTGCCGGCGCGATTGACGGGCGCCGATTTTACCTTTCCGTCGGTCTCCGTGGGCGCCACGGAGAACGCCTTGATGGGCGCCTGCCTCGCCCGCGGCGAATCGGCGCTGAGAAACGTCGCGCGCGAACCCGAAATCGTCGATCTCGGGCATTGCCTGATCGCGATGGGCGCGAAGATCGAGGGGCTGGGAAGCGACGTCCTGCACGTCCAGGGGGTCGAACGGCTGGGCGGGGCGCGGCACACGGTGATCGCCGACCGCATCGAAGCCGGCACCTACGCGATCGCGGCGTCCATGGCGGGCGGCGAAGTCACCCTCGAAGGCGCGAACCCGGAGACGCTCCGCGCGCTGCTGGAGACGCTGAAAGGCGCCGGAATCGAAATCGGGGAAAGCGGGGACCGGCTCCGCGTGGCCTCGCCGGGCCGCGCCACGGCCGGCATGGACCTGGTGACCCAGCCCTATCCCGGCTTTCCGACCGATCTGCAGGCGCAGATAATGTCCCTGACGACGATCGCTTCCGGAGCGTCGAGGATCACCGAGACCATCTTCGAGAACCGCTTCATGCACGTTCCCGAACTCCTCCGGATGGGCGCGGACATCAGGGTCCGGGGCGCGACCGCGCTGATCCAGGGCGTCGAGCGCCTGAAGGGCGCCGAGGTCATGGCGACCGACCTGCGGGCGTCGGTGTCGTTGATCCTCGCCGGACTCGTCGCGGAGGGGGAAACCGTGGTCAATCGCATCTACCATCTCGACCGCGGATACGAATCGATCGAGTCCAAGCTTGCCGCCTGCGGCGCCGATATCGAACGCATCGCGGCCCCGTCATGACCCGGAAACTCTCGCTCATCGCCCGGGACGCGGAAGATCTCGAGATCATTTCGTCGGTCCTCCAGGACGCCGTCGTGCCGATCGCCGAAATGGCATTCATCGAGGAGGAAAATCGTTTCGTGCTCGTCGCCAGCCGGTTTCGCCGGGAGGATGGGGAGAACGCAGGAGAGCCGGACGACGGCGTGTTCGAGCGGGTGAATTGCGCGCTCAGGTTCGACGGCATCGGCACGGTCATGCGGCGAAACCTCGATCCGGCGCGGTTGACCGGAGTGCTGTCCCTGCTCGCCATTCGTCCGGAGGCGGAGTATATCGACCTGGTTTTTTCCGGCGGCGGAACGATCCGGCTGATGACGGAGGGCGTCGCCTGCCGGATCGACGATCTGGATCTGAGCTGGCCGACGCGGTTGAAGCCGCGCCACCCGGAAGACTGAGGCAGGCCTGAAGTGGACACGAACAAGGCATTGGTGCTCGCGCTGCCGCGCGGCCGGATCCTCGGCGAGGTGATGCCGTTGCTCTCGCGCGTCGGAATCGTCCCCGGCGGCGGGTTCGACGAGAAGGACGAGCGCGCGCTCCAGTTCCCCACCAACGTGGAAAACTTCTCGATCATCCGGGTTCGCAGCTTCGACGTCGCGACTTTCGTCGCTTTCGGCGCGGCCCATTTCGGCATCGCCGGCGCCGATGTCCTGATGGAATTCGACTACCCCGAGATCTATGCGCCGCTCGACCTCGGCGTCGGAAAGTGCCGGATGGCGGTGGCCGCGACCGCGGAGCTTCTCGAAACCGAGAAACCCGAGCGCTGGAGCCACGTCCGGGTCGCGACCAAGTACCCTTCTATCACCAAGCGCCATTTCGCCGCGCGCAACGTCCAGGCGGAGTGCATCAAGCTCAACGGCGCGCTGGAGCTCGCCCCCCGCCTCGGGCTTTGCCGCCGGGTGGTCGACCTGGTGTCGACCGGCGCGACGCTCAGGGCCAACGGGCTGGTCGAGGTCGAAACCGTGGCGCACATCACCTCGCGCCTCGCGGTCAACCGCGCGGCGCTGAAGACCCGGTCGGAAGAGATCAACCACTGGATCGGCCGGTTCCGGGACGCTCTCGATGCCGGCTAGGTTGAACAGCGCGGACGCGGATTTCGCCAACGCCTTCGACGCGCTGCTGGCGCGCCCCCGCGAGGCGCAGGCCGACGTGGCCGGGGAGACGGCGCGCATCGTCGCCGATATTCGCGAGAACGGCGACGCCGCGCTCCTGCGTTACACCGCCAGCCTCGACGGTTTCGAAGCGGAAAGCGTCGATGCGCTGAGGGTGCCCGCGGACGACATCGAAGCCGCGCGCCGGGATTGCCCGGCCGGTCTGATCGATGCCCTCGAAGAAGCCGAAAAGCGCATCGCGGCCTACCACGCCCGCCAGATGCCCGAGCCGCTGTCCTATGTCGACGCGGCGGGCGTGCGCCTCGGGGCGCGCTGGACGCCGCTCGACGCCGTGGGAGTCTACGTCCCCGGGGGCACCGCGGCCTATCCCAGCTCGGTGCTGATGAACGCGGTCCCCGCGCGGATCGCCGGTGTCGGGCGGATCGCGATGGCGGTGCCGGCGCCGGGCGGCAGCGTCGCGCCGCTGGTGCTCGCGGCCGCGGCGGTCGCCGGGGTGACGGAAATCTGGCGGATCGGCGGCGCGCAGGCGATCGCGGCGCTGGCCTGGGGAACCGGGACCATCCGTCCGGTCGACAAGATCGCCGGTCCCGGAAACGCCTGGGTGGCGGAGGCGAAACGCCAGGTGTTCGGAAAGGTGGGGATCGACCTGATCGCCGGTCCGTCGGAAATCCTGGTCGTCGCGGACGCGGCAAACGACCCCGCCTGGATCGCCGCCGATCTGTTGTCGCAGGCCGAGCACGATACGGTGGCTCAGTCGATACTGATCGCCAACGACCGGCGTTTTGCCGACGCGGTGGTCGAAGCGGCGGAGGCTCAGCTTGCGACCCTGCCGCGCGCCGAAATCGCGCGGGCGAGTTGGCGGGACCGGGGGGCCGTGATCGTCGTGGGTTCCTTCGACGAGGCGCCGGCGCTGATCGACCGCATCGCGCCCGAACACCTCGAACTCGCAATCGAGGACCCCGACGGCCTCGCGGAACGGGTGCGCCACGCCGGCGCGATCTTCCTCGGGCGCCACACGCCGGAGGCGATCGGCGACTATGTCGCCGGCCCCAACCATGTGCTTCCCACCGCCGGAAGCGCGCGCTTCGCCTCTGGCCTCGGAGTGCTGGACTTCATGAAGCGCACCTCCATCGTCGGCTGCGACGAAGCCTCGTTTTCCGCGATCGCCCCGGCCGCAGTAAGCCTTGCGCGCGCCGAAGGGCTCGACGCCCATGCGCTCTCCCTGACAATCCGGACGAACGCGCCGACCGAAGGCTGAACCATGGCTTCCGACCGCGCACGCCGGCTCGAGAAAATCGTGCTCGATGACGGTCCGGTGATTCGCCGCAGCCGGGACGTCGAGCGCGAACGCGAGGTCGCGGTCTTCGACCTCCTGGAGGAGAACGACTTCGCCCTCGTCGGCGGACCGCCCGGCCCGTACTCGCTTACCATCGGAATCGAGGAGAACCGGCTGGTCTTCGACGTCTGCGATCCGGATGACGCCCCGATCGAGCGGATTCGCCTGTCGCTCACCCCGTTCCGCGGGATCGTCAGGGACTATTTCACGCTCTGCGAGGCGTATTTCGAGGCGATCAAGACCGCGAGCCTCTCCCGCATCGAGGCCATCGACATGGGGCGACGGAGTCTTCACGACGAGGGGGCGGAGCTGCTCCGGGAACGGCTCGCGGACTCCATAGACGTCGACTCCGATACCGCGCGCCGGCTGTTCACCCTCGTCTGCGTGCTGCATGTAAGGGGCTGACCGATGCGCCGGCGAGCCGTTCCGGGATCATGATCGGCAGCGTGCTGTTCGCCTGCAGCGAGAACGCGCTGCGCTCTCCGATGGCCGAGGCCATCGCCAAGCACCGTTTCGGCAGCCGGATCTACATCGATTCCGTCGGCGTTCGGGAGCGGGAGATCGACGCCTTCGCGGTCGAGGTCCTGGCCGAAATCGGCATCGACGCCTCGCGCCACGTCCCGAAACGGATGGACGACCTGCTCGACACGTCCTTCGACCTGATCGTCTCGCTGTCACCGGAGGCGCATCACCGGTCGATCGAGCTGACGAGAACGTCCGCCGCCGAGGTCGAGTTCTGGAACACGCTCGATCCTTCCCTCGTGGAAGGCAACCGGGAGACCCGCCTCGACGCGTACCGCGCATTGCGGGATTTCCTGACCGAGCGGATCGACGCGCGGCTCGGAGAGGCAGATTCCGCGTCATGATCGTGGCGGCGGGGGCCCGCCATTTTGCTTGACCGGACGACGGCAAGACCGCATGACGGCCCACGATGGCCGACAGGGACGCATCGCTGATCCTCGCTTCCGCCTCGCCGCGCCGCCTCGCTTTGTTGCGTCAGGCGGGCTACGAGCCCGATTCCATCGAACCGGCGGAAATCGACGAGACGCCGCGCAGGGGGGAGCTTCCGCGCGCGCTCGCCCGGCGCCTCGCAGCGGAAAAGGCCGGCGCCGTCGCGGCCCGCCATCCGGGGGCGTGGGTGCTCGCGGCGGATACGGTCGTCGCATGCGGACGCCGTATCCTGCCGAAGCCGGAGACGGCCGAGGCCGCGCGGGAATGCCTTGCCCTGCTCTCGGGAAGACGTCACCGGGTGTTCGGCAGCGTCCGCGCCGTCGACCCGGCGGGAAACGGGCGTTCGAGGGATGTCGTTACCGCGGTGGGGTTCAAGAGGCTTACCCCGGACGAGATCGAGCGCTACGCCGCAAGCGGGGAGTGGCGGGACAAGGCCGGCGGCTACGCGATTCAGGGACGGGCGGGGGTCTTCGTCAGGTTTCTCGGCGGTTCCTATTTCAACGTGGTGGGCCTACCCTTGTACGAGACGGCGACCCTGCTGGAAGGCATGGGGCTTCGCCGTTCGGGAGATCGGAGCGTTGAGTGAGTCGCTGCTGATCGATGCGATGCCCGGCGAGATTCGCGCCGCGGCGGTGAGCGACGGGCGCGTCGTGGAGCTCTTCATCGAACGGCGCGGATACGAGAGCCTCGTCGGCAACGTCTATCTCGGCCGGGTCGAACGCATTCTCGACGGCATGGATGCCGCCTTCGTGGACATCGGAATCGGCAAGTCGGGCTTTCTCGGCCTCGACGGGGCGCGCACCGGCGATCCCGGACCTCGCGACGCGGGCGACAGGATCGGCGACCACGTCGTGGAAGGCGAGGCCGTCCGCGTGCAGGTCTCCAAGGACGCGGCGGGCCGCAAGGGAGCCCAGCTCAGCCGGCGGATCGCCGTCGCCGGTCGGCATCTGGTCTATACGCCGACCCGGGACCGCATCGCGGTGTCCCGCCAGATCGCGGATGCCGACGAACGCAGCCGCCTCGAGACCCTGGTCGGGGACGCCGCCGAACCCGGGGAAGGTTTCATCGTGCGCACCGCCGCGGAAGACGCGACCGGCGACGCGCTCGCGGACGACGCCGCCTATCTGCGCCGGCTGTGGTCCGAAATCGACGCCAGGGGCGCCTCCGCCTCCCCGCCCGCGCTGCTCCACCAGGAGCCGCCGCCGCTGCTCCGCCTGTTTCGCGACCGGGTGAGCGACGCGACGGAGGAGATCGTCATCGACTCGCCGGGCGGATTCGCGGCGGCGCGCGATTATTGCGGGCGGTTCATGCCCGGGCTGAAGGACCGCTTGCGGCTCCACGCGGGCCCGGAGCACGTCTTCGCGGACGCCGAAGTCGAGGAGGAAATCGAGCGCGCGCTGCGCCCCCGCGTCGGCCTGCCCTCGGGCGGAGAGCTGGTGATCGAGACGACGGAGGCGCTGACCGCCGTCGACGTCAACTCGGGCCGGTTCACGGGCGGCGGACGCCTCGAAGACACCGCGTTCCGGACCAATCTGGAGGCGGCCGAAGAAGCGGCGCGCCAGCTCCGCCTGAGGAATATCGGCGGGCTCGTCCTGATCGACTTCATCCACATGCTGGAAGAGGCGAACTGGAACCGCGTTCTCGAAACCCTCGGCAACGCGCTCGCCGGAGATCGGAGCAACGTGCGCCTGATCGGACGGACCGAAGCGGGGCTGGTCGAGATCACGCGCCGACGGCAGCGTGAATCCCTCCAATCGCTGCTGACCGAGCCCTGCGCGCAATGCGTCGGCGGCCGGGTGAGCACGCCCCATTCCGTCGCGCTGGTCATCATGCGCGCGCTGAAGCGGGAGGCGCGGAAGGCAAGACCGGGGCCCATCGTCGTCGCCGCCGCCGGCGAGGTGGTGGACATGCTGGAAGGGGAGGCCGCGCCCGCGATGTCGGAACTGGCGGCGATCCTCGGGCGGCGAATCGCCCTCGAGCGCGAACCCTCCTACGGACGCGAGACTTTCGATATCGTGGCCGGCGAGCGGTAACCGGACGGGAGGCCGGCCGATCCCGGAATTCAACCCCCAGCCCTGCCCCATCTGCGGTGAGCCCCGGGCGGCCGAGCACCGCCCGTTCTGCTCGTCCCGCTGCCGCGAAATCGACCTCGGGCGCTGGTTCTCCGGCGCCTACGCGGTGCCCGCCGTCGAGCCGCCGGACGAGCTCGAAGAGGACGATTTCGAAGCCTGACCGCCGTCTGGACAGCCGCCTTCCTTCTCCTCTATAAGCTGGCGTCCTCAGGTGCCCAGGTAGCTCAGTTGGTAGAGCACATGACTGAAAATCATGGTGTCGGTAGTTCGATTCTACCCCTGGGCACCACCGCTTCTCCGCCACGATCCGGATAGACGCGCGCTCGGCGCCTTAACCCGCATTTCTCACGAGCGGCAGGCGCTTCTTGTGTCCAGCGCGCGGGAATGGCTGCGTGACAAGGGTTTGCCCGCTCGCCGGCGGTTTCGGCGAAGCACGCAGTCTGTCCTCCGCTCCGCTGTCACCCCGGCCTTGAGCCGGGGTCCAGGCCTCCCCCGGACACCGATCCGGGGAAGCAGGACGAGAGCAGTGCCTGTGGCTCTGGACCCCGGCTCAAGGCCGGGGTGACAGGCTTGGGGTCGGCCGCGGTGCGAGCTCCTCTTCGGCGTTTGGTGAGAAATGCGCCTTAAATCGGCTCCAGCCGGGGCGGCGCGGCGCGGGTGCCGGAGCCTCGCGTGGGCATCATCGGGATGGCGAAGCCCTGCTGGTGGCTGGCGCGGACGATGACGGTGAACTTCCAGAGCGCGCCGCCGGCCACGGCGAGGACGCCGCCGAGGCCGATCGCCCAGGCCGAAAGCGAACCGGCGATGGCGAGCCCCAGCAGGCAGAGCAGCACGGGCGCGGCGTGGCCGAAGATCGTCGCGATGGCCGCCACCGCGTCGAGCTCGGCGCGGGCGAGCGGACCGATGCCCTCGGCGGCGGCGGTCTTGCGGTATCGGTGCCAGAGTATGCCGGCGGCGACGGAGAGCGCGGCGACCGTCCAGGCCACGGCTCCGACCGCGCCGGTGCCCATCGCCTTCATCAGGAAGGCAAGCAGGCCGGCGCCTTCAAGAAGGCCGGAGACTCCGATCAGCCAGGGCACCAGCGGCGCGCGCCAGGCGGGTATTCCCTTCCCCGCGAAGAGAATTTTCGCCTGGCAATAGAGGAAGGCCGCTCCTCCGAGCGCGACGATGGCGTGCAACGCCGGGTGCGGCCAGAGCACGTCCGCCGCGAGCGCCGGGTAGATGACGGCGACCGCGTAGGTCTCGCGCGTCATCCAGGAGCTCTGCGGCCGCAGCAGCACGTAAAGGAAGCGCAGCTTGCGGCCGATTTCGAGGAATACGAAGAACAGCCCCACCGCCATCAGCGCCGCGGCGACGAGATAGGTGTCGGTCAGCGCGCCGGCGCCCAGCCAGCCGAAAGCCGCCGCGAGGCCCGCCATTGCCATCGTGCCGCCGGACAGGCCGCCCAGCGTGAAGTTCATCGCCGCGCGGGCGTCCCAGAAGGTCTGGCGCTCGCCCACCAGCGGGTTCTCCGGGTTGCCCATCGCGGCGTCGCCGGTATCCGCCGCCTCGGCCTCGCGTCCGGGCGTGGCGTTGGGGACGTCGTAGAGATAGCGGATCTGCGGATCGGTCCCGAGCTCCTCGTGCATCTGGAAGTTCGCGTTGTCGCGCGCGAGCCGGGAGACGTTGCTGTCGGGGTCCGCGAAATCGCCGAAATGGAGCGCCTGGGCGATGCAGGAAGCGGCGCAGGCCGGGGTATATTCGAGGTCGATCCCGGGAACTTTTCCGGCGGCCGCCGCCTCGTCCACCCGTTCGACGCAGAACGTGCACTTGTTGGCGACCCCCTCCCGCTCGCCGTGCGCGACATGCGTCTCCTGCGCGGTCGGCTCGCCGTAATACCAGCCCGCGTCGTGCGCGATGGTGCGCGCCTGGTAAGGGCAGGCGACGGCGCAATACCCGCAGCCGATGCAGGTGTCGTAGTCCATCGTCACCAGCCCGTCGGCGCGCTGGCGGGTCGCTCCCGTGGGACACACGGGAACGCAGGGCGGCTCGGCGCAGTGCTGGCAGCCGGTGACCAGGAACAGCCGCTCCACATCCGGATAGGTGCCGCGTTCGACATCCAGCACGCGGCGCCACTGCATGCCCGGCGGGGTGTCGTTGGCGTGCTTGCAGGCGATCGCGCAGGTCTGGCAGCCGACGCAGCGGTTGAGGTCGACCACCATGCCGTAGCGCGGCTGGGCTTCGCTCATCTCTTCACCGCCGGCCGGTATCGCGGCTCACCCGTACCCGGGCGAGGTCGGCGCCGCTCCCGGTCGCGTCGGTCAGGCTGAGCGCGAGCGAGGTGACCGAATTGAGGCTCGCGAGCCCGAGATCCCTGGCGTACGGCGTCGCCCAGTGGTCGAACTGGCCGATCATCAGGATCGTGTCCGGGCGGATGCCCTCGCGCAGCACGGCGCGGCCCCGCGTGACGCCGGTGGGCGATTCGATGGTGACCGGGTCGCCGTCGCCGATGCCGAGCCCGCGCGCGGTCGCACCGTTGAGAATCACGCCCTTGTGGCCGGAAATGTTGTTGGCGACCTCGTTGATCAGCGGGATTCCCACATTGGCGCCCCAGGAGTACTGCATCGAGCGCGCCGTCAGCGCCCACAGCGGATAGGCGTCGGGGTCCTCGCCGACCTCGCTTGCGTAGTTCACCCAGATGTCGGGGAAGGGCTTGTAGCCCGGCAGCGGCTCGTATTCTTCGAGCTGGCGATCCCACCAGTCGACGCCGATCTCGTGCAGACGCTCGGCGAGTTCGGCGCCGTGGCGCATCAGCCGTTCCTGATAGGGCATCTCGAAGCGGAGCCCCTGTTCCTTGAGCGTCGGGTAGAGATACCAGTCGAGCTGCGGGAACGGCCGCAGCATGAAGCCGTTCTCGCGGAACCAGTCGATCCCGTGCACCTCGGCGCCGTCGGAGAGGTCGTGGCTGGCGGCCTTCGCAACCGCGTCCCAGATGTCCTCGACCGCGTGCGGCTCGTCCACGTCGAGCCTGAAATCGTACCCCGCCTTCTCGTCGGCGAGCCTCGCGCCGGCGGCGCCCCGGTTGATCGCGGCGTTATAGCTTTCGAGGATGCCGACGCGCCGGGCGAGCTCGGTGGCGATCTCGGTGATGTCCCTGCAATCGACCACCGGGTCGGCGACCGGCTGGCGCACCGCCCAGCCCTGGTGCTTCCAGAACTGCTCGGTGAACTTGGTGGAGCCGATCTGGATGAGCTGGAGACTCTCCAGATCGGTCGCCTCGGGCAGCAGGATGTCGGCCATGTGGTTGGTCTCGTCGCGGGTATAGGCGAAGGAGACCGTGAACGGGAACTCGGCGATGCGCTCGGCCACCTCGGGCGCGTTCCAGGACGAGATCGCCGGGTTGGTGCGGTAGTTGATCCACATCGCCGGCTTCGCCTGCTCGGGCCAGGCCTCGGGCAGCTTCTTCTGGAACAGCCAGGGCAGGTGCGCCGGGCCGAGCGCCGGCGACCACGCCGAGTCGGCTGCGAGCGGAACCAGGGTCTTGTACGCATTGCGGATATGAGGCTTGGCCGTCCATTCGTCCCGAGTCGTCGGGTTGAACGGGTAATCCATGATCCCGTCGCCCTTCGACCGGACCGTGAGGTGGCGGTCATAGGCCGGCCGGTTGAGCTTGACCGCGGTCCCGAGCGTGCCCCCCGGCACTTCGAGCGCGCCGACCAGCGCCGCCAGCAGGGTGCGCGCCCAGCAGGTCTGGTAGCCGCCCCAGCCGTTGTTCACCCCCTTGCCCAGCATCACCGCGACCGGGCGGAAGGGGAGCTCCCTGCCCTCGATCTCGATGGTTTCGCCGACCAGGGCGTGGGCCAGGTACTCGTCGGCGACGCGGCGGATGCGCTCGGCCGGCACGTCGCACTCGGCCTCCGCCCATTCCGGGGTGAAGCCGCGGACATGATCGAGGAGGAGTTGGAAGGCGGGCCGGACCTCGGCGGCGTCATGCGTCCACACCGCCCCGTCCGGACCCTTCTCGATGCCCGAGGCGCGGTGCGCGCCCTCCACCGCAGGGTCTGCGATGTCGGCATCGAAGGGTTTGGCGAGACCGTCCGCGAGATCGAGGATCAGCGGTTTTTCGGTCTCTGATTCGCGCAGATAATATCCATTGGGACCGACGAGATAGGGCGAAGTCGTGTCATTCGAGATGAAGGCTATGTCGCACACTTCGCGCCAGTCGCGCTCGATCAGAATGCGGTGGATCAGGGCGAACAGGAAGGCCGCGTCGGTCTTCGGCTTGATCGGCAGCCATTCCGCCGACAGCGCGCCGGTAATCGAAAGATGCGGCTCGACCTGGACGCGCTTCAATCCGCGCACCCGCGCGTCGGCCTGGCGCCAGACGCCGGCGACCCCGCCCGAGGCCTCGACATTGTTGCCGCAGTTGATGACGTAGTTCGTATAGGGCGTGTCGGGCGAAACGATGAAGGCGCGGTGCCAGAGCTCGCCGTAGAGATGCTCCGAGTGGTAGCACTTCACCCCCTGCCCGCCGCCGAACCCCTGATCGATCGGCCCCCAGGCCGACATGAAAGCCGGGAAGGTCCCCATGTACTGGGTCGGCGTGCCACCGCCGCCGAAGCTCGTCGCGAGCCGGGGCAGCCCCTGTTCGTCGACCACGCCGGCCTCGCGGATCTCGCGCATCTTCGCGGCGACGATGTCGAGCGCCTCGTCCCAGGAGATCGGCACGAAACCCGGGTCCTGGTCCCTTCCCTTCTTCGGGTTGGTCCGCTTCATCGGCTGCGAGACGCGATTCGGGTTGTAGGTCTTCTGGATCAGACCGTAGGCCTTGACGCAGACCCGCCCGCCGCCGGGGTGCCGGTCGGCGATGTCGTAGTTCGACTCGATCCGTGTCGCGATCCCGTCCTCGACCTCGACCTTGAGCAAGTCCGGCCCGGCGACGCACTGGTAGCAATAGACCGGGACCTTCTTCTTCTCGGCGATCTTCGCCATCTCAGCTCCCGTTCACGGTGCCGAGGATGCGCCGCCCCGACTTCGCCAGCGCCTCCTGCTTCGCGCGCAAACCCCGGTGGCGCAGCCTGCCGCCCCGCTTCACGATCCTGCCGCCGATCATCACCGTGTCGACGTTGGACGGGTTGGCATGGAATACCACCGACTCGACCGGATCGTGCACGGGAAAAAGATTGATGTGCGAACCGTCGATCAGGATCAGATCGGCCGCCTTGCCGGGCGCGAGCGACCCGATCCGGTCCTCCAGCCCAAGCGCCCGCGCGCCCTCGATCGTCGCCCATTCCAGCGCCTCGCGCGGCGAAATCGCCGGACCGGGCGTGCCGTTTGCCTTCGCGGCCGCCCTGTTGTCGAGCGCGCGCTGGGTCTGGAGCGCCATTCGCATCACGGTGAACATGTCGCCCGAGATGTTGGATTCGACGTCGACTCCGAGCGAGGGCCGCGCGCCGAGCGCCCTGAGCCGGCCGGTCAACGGGGTGCCGTGGCTCATCTGGAGCTCAACCTCGGGCGTGACGGTGATCGACACGCCGTGATCGACCAGCAGCTTGAGCTCGGCGTCGCCGAGGAAGTTGCCGTGCACCAGATTGTGGTCGGGTCCGAGCAGCCCTCTCTTCGCGAGTTTCCGGTAGCCGTTGCGGTTGAGCCTGGTCGGCGCGCCCCAGGTATGGGCGCTGATCGGGAGATCGTATTCGCGGGCGAGGCGGAAATCGTGCTCGGTGACCTCCCAGGTCGAGAAGTCGGGGCCGAGCGCCGCCATCGCCAGCGTCACCCGCGCGTCGTCGGAAGACAGCCGCCCCTTGCGCAGGCGCTCGATCTCGCTCCTCGGATGGGGGATGTGGCTGTAGGGCGGCGCGCCCTCTTTCGCGTCCGGCTTGGGCGAGCCGTGGCCGAACACCGCACGAATGCCCGATTCCTCCAGCCCGTCGATCGCCGCGTCGCTATGCGCCGGCGTCGCGTTGTTGTGGCACCAGTCGAAGATCGTCGTGGCGCCGCAGGAGATCTGGTTCAGCGCCCCGACCAGGTTGGCGATATAGGTGTCTTCGGCCGTGTAGCGCGGCGCGATCCGCGCGTGCATGGTCTCGAGGTACTGGCGGATCGACCAGTTGCCCGCGATGCCCCGGATCCCCGTCTGCCAGGTATGGAGATGGGCATTGACGAAGCCCGGCATGGCGATCATGCCGGATGCGTCGATCGTCCGCGCATCCCGCGCGCGCAGCCGGCGGCCGATCCGCGCGATCCTGCCGCCCTCGACCACGATGTCGCCCTTGGGGATATCCCCGACCGCGGGGTCGAGGCTCAGGATTCGGGCGTTCCTGATATGGACGGCCGGAGACAAGCGCCGTTCCTCAGAGGAAGGTGAGCCCGCCGTCGGGCTGCAGGTTCTGGCCCGAGATGTAGCTCGCCTCCTCGGAGCACAGGAACAGCATGGCCTTGGCGAGATCGTGGATCGTCCCCTGGCGCTTGATCGACTGCCGGTCGGTGTATTCCTTGAACCGCTCGCGCGGCACCGACGGGCGCTCGACCTCGGTCTGCATGACGCCCGGCCAGAACGTGTTGACGGTGATGTTCCAGGGCCCCAGCTCGCGCGCCATCGACCGGGTCATGCCGACCACCGCGGACTTGGTGGTGATGTAGTGGAGGTAGTTGGGCAGCCCCATCACGAAGGTCGCCGACGACACGTTGACGATGCGGCCCCACTTGGCCTCCTGCATCGCCGGCACCACGGCGCGGGCGCAGAAGAACGAGCCGGTGACGTTGACGTCGACCGCGCTCTTCCACTCATCCACCGGCAGCTCCCAGAACGGCGCCATGGTGATCCGCGAGAACACGGCGGCGTTGTTGATCAGGCAGTCGATCCGGCCGTACTCGGCGAGCGTCTTCTCGGCCATCTCGGTCGCCGAGTCGAGATCGGCGACATCGGTCTGAACGGCGAGCGCCCTGCCCTGCTTCGCGCGCACCTCGTCGGCGACCCGCTCGCCCGCCTCGCCGTTCAGCTCGGCGATCACGGGAATCGCGCCCTGGGCCGCGAAGTAATGGGCATAGCCCCGGCCGATGCCCTGGCCGCCGCCGGTGATGATGACCACCCGGTCCTTCAGACTGTGATAGGTCGCGCTCTTGTCGACTTCGATCTCGTCGTAGTTGATGTGGCCGATCTCGGTCATCTTTCCCTCTCGGTTTTGCCCGCGCGACTATCGCGCAAAGCCCCGCGCGGCGCTAGCCGATGGCGCCCGCCTCGCGCAACGCCTCGATCTCTCCGTCCCCGCAGCCGAGGACCTGGCGCAGCACCTCCTCGGTGTGCTCGCCGAGCAGCGGGGGCGCGCGGCGGATCGCGGCCGGCGTGCCCGACAGCCTGAGCGGGGTGGAGATCAGCCGCGCGGGCGCGCCGCCGATCGCCGGATGCGGCACCTCGGCCACCATGCCGCGCGCCTTGACGTGCGGATCCTCGAACACCTCGTCGAGCCGGTTGATCGGGCCGCAGCCGATCCCCTCGGCTTCGAGCGCCGCCAGCCAGTCCGCGCTGGTCCGCGCCGCGAAGACCGGGCGCAGCTCGGCGATGCAGGCCTCGCGGTTGCGCACCCGCCCGTCATTGGTCGCGAACCTCGCGTCTTCGCAAAGCTCGGTCCGGTCTACCATCCGGCAGAAACGGCGGAACTGCCCGTCATTGCCGATCGCCACCACGATATACCCGTCCCCGGTCGCGAAGACCTGGTAGGGCACGATGTTGGGGTGGGCGTTGCCGAGCCGCCCGAGATCGCCCGAATAGAGGTAATTCATGCCCGCGTTGACCAGCCACGCGACCTGGGTGTCGAGCATGCCGATGTCGATATACTGGCCCTCCCCGGTCAGCGCCGCGTGGCGCAAGGCGGCGTTGACCGCGACGGCGGCGAACATGCCGGACATGATATCCGCGATGGGCACGCCCACCTTCTGCGGCTCTCCTTCGGGCTCGCCGGTGATCGACATGATCCCGCCCATCGCTTGGACCAGGAAGTCGTAGCCCGGACGCTCGGCATAGGGGCCGGTCTGTCCGAAGCCGGTGATCGAGCAGTAGACGAGGCGCGGATTCGCCGCCTTGAGATCGTCGTATCCGAGCCCGTAGCGGGCGAGATTGCCGGTCTTGAAGTTCTCCACCAGCGCGTCGGCATCGGCGGCGAGGCGGCGCACCACCGCCTGGCCCTCGGGTTTCGAGATATCGAGGGCCAGCGAGCGCTTGTTGCGGTTGGCGCTCATGAAGTAGGCGCTTTCCGCGGTGTCGTTGCCGGCCGCGTCCTTGAGGAAGGGAGGCGCGAACTTGCGCGTGTCGTCGCCGGTACCGGGACGCTCGATCTTGATCACGTCGGCGCCGAGATCGCCTAGGATCTGCGTGCAATAGGGTCCGGCCAGCACGCGGGTCAGGTCGACCACCCGCACCCCGGCCAGCGGGCCTTCGGTTCGGTCCATGTGAAACTCCGGATCGGGCGATCTATCTAGCGCATTACCCGCTTTGGCGGAACCGCTCCGCCGGCGTCAGGCGCTGTCGAACCCGGCGGCGAAGGCGGCTGAGAGCCGGTCGGCGAACCGCGCGGCGGCGATCGACAGAACGCGGCCCCTGAGCTGGCCCATGTGGAGCAGGCTGGGCGGGATGTCGCGCGGGTCGACCGGCCGGCTGGCGAGGTCGGGCCGCGCGGCGGCATCGGGAACGCCGACCGGGATCTGGAACGAGACGAGGTCCGAACCGGCCGCGTAGTTGAGCAGGAACTCGTAGCTGTCGGACTCGACGGCGGGCACGAGCGGCGCGCCGGCCGTCGATGCGACGCTCTCCAGCAGGAAGCGCAGCCCGTCCGGCGCGGCCGGCAGGGCGAGCGGATAGTTGAGGCAGGCGCCGAGCCGCACGACCTCGTGGGCGGCCAGCGGGTGGTCCTTCGCCATCACGCAGTGCACCTTCTGACGGATGGTCATCACGGTCTGGAATTCGGCCGACCGCGACGGCTCGAAGACCAAAGCGAGGTCTGCGGCGTAATCGGCGAGCGCGCGCTCGGCGGCCTCGCGGTCGCGCACCAGGACGTTGAACGTCACCGCCGGGTGTTCCCCGCGATAGGCCTCGATCTGGCGCGGCAGGAAATACGGCATCAGCGCCTGCGCGCAGGCGATCGAGACGTGACCGCGGCGGACCCCGGAGAGGTCGGCGATCTGCGAGCGCACCCGCGCCATGTCCGACATCTGGTTGCGGATGTGGTGCAGCAGGATCTCGCCCGCCGTGTTAAGCCTGACGCCGCGCGGCAGACGTTCGAAGATCGGCACGCCCAACTCGTCCTCTAGAGAGAGGATTCGCCGGTTGAGCGCCGAGGCGGTGATCGCCAGCACGTCGGCGGCGCGGCGGATCGAGCCGGCCTTCGCGACCTCTTCGACGTAGCGCAGCGGCGTCAGATGCCTCACGGGGGCCGGGATCAGGCCGCGGCGTCGAGGAAGCCCGCCGCGATGTCCTGGAAGACGCCCGCGCCGTAGGCGTAGCAGGCGGTGCCGACCTGGACGCCCGCGGCGCCGGCGGCGAGGTAGTCGACCACGTCGCGGCCGTCGAACACGCCGCCCACCCCGACGATCGAGATGCGGCCGGGCAGGAGCGTGCGAAGCTGCTTGACGTGGCCGAGCGCGACCGGCTTCAGCGGTCGCCCGCCGAGCCCGGCGAGCCCGTTGCCGCCCATCGCCTGGCGCCCGCCGTCGTCGAAGGCGAACGCGTTGGGAATCGTGTTGACCGCGACGACCTCGCCGATCCGGCCCGATTCGACGACGATCGCGGCGAGGCGCTTGAGCAGCATCGGATCGGAGGGCGCGAGCTTGATCGCGAGCGCCATGTGGCGGGGCGCGAGCTCGCCGGCCATCCGGCAGATCGTCTGGGTCAGCTCGGGATCGAGGGCGAAGACCGGCTTCTGGTCGGCCCCGTCCCATACATTGGGGCAGCTCAGATTGATCTCGACGGTGTCGATGTCCAGCCCCGCGAGTCCCGCGACCAGCACCCGGTAGTCCTCCACCGAGAACCCGGCGACGCTGACCCGGAGGCGCTTGCCCGACGCGTGCACGCGCTCGGCGATGCCGGGCATCTGCGCGCGGTACCAGTTGAGCCCGGGATTGGGCAGGCCGAGCGCGTTGAGCGAGGCGCCAGTCGCGTCGTCGATCCAGAACGTGGTGCCGGAATTGCCCTCGCGCGGCAGCGCGGTGACCGAGCCCAGATTCACCTCGGTGATCGGGGCCGCGCAGAACCTGCCCACGTCGTCGAGCGTCTTGCACATCCCCGCCGCGTTCATCAACTTCAGGTCATCCACGGTCGGCCCTCCGGTGCTTCGCGCTCTCACGCATAGGCGCGCTCCTCGTCGCGGCTGCCGGGCGCGGCGGTGGGCGGCGCGAGCTCGCCGAACACCCAGAGCAGGACCGCCATGCGAACGAACAGGCCGTTCCGGGCCTGTTCGAAATATCGCGCCTGCGGCAGCCGGTCGATCGCCTCGGGCAGCTCGCTGTTCCTGGGGAGCGGGTGCAGCACGATGGCGTCCCGGCGCAGCGCGGCCGCGAGCGTTTCGGTGAGCGCGTAGGAATCGCCGCCAGCCGCGACGTCGTGGCGCTCGCTCTGGGTGCGGGTCATGTAGATCACGTCCGACTCGGCGACCACAGCCGCGCTCAGCGCGTCGTGCCGCGCCACCGGAAGGCCGCAATCGCGGACCGGACTTTCGACGGCCCGGGGGATCTGCATGACTTCCGGGGCGACGAAGTTGATCCTGCCGGCGAAACCGGCCGGGGTGCCTTCGAGCTCCGCCGCGAGATAGGCGAGCGAATGCACCGTCCGCCCCTTCAGCAGGTCGCCGACGAAAGTCACGGTGAGGTCGCGCCTTCCGGGAAACCGCTCGGCGATGGTGAACAAATCGAGCAGCGCCTGGGTCGGATGCTCGCCGTCGCCGTCGCCCGCGTTGATCACCGGCACGTCGCTCACCGCCGCGGCGCGCGCGGCCGCCCCCTTCTCCTTGTGGCGCAGCACGATCACGTCGCCGTAGCCGCTCTCGATGCGGATCGAGTCCTCGAGCGATTCGCCCTTGATCGCGGACGAGAACTCGGCCGCGTTCTCGGTGGTGATGACCTGGCCGCCGAGCCGCGCCATCGCGGCCTCGAAGGAGTGCCGCGTCCGGGTCGAGGCCTCGTAGAACAGCGAGATCATCACATGGTCGCGCAGCGCGTTCCAGTGCGGCGACCAGCGCACCCGCGCGCGCCTTCCCCGGCCGGCATGCTGGCGCTTGGAAGCGGCGGCGGATTGAAATACGGATTCGAGAAAGCTCGGGGTGAAGTCGCGGACGGTGACGACGTGGCGGAACATCTCGATCCGTTGCGTCCCTCGGTGGACGATCCGGAAAGTAGGGCCGGACAGCCGAATCGTCACTAAATATGGCGGGTGAATGCGAGTTGCCCACAACATATCGGAGCCTGTTCCACTTCCTTCCCTTCCGTCATGGTCGGCGGAGGCCGACCATGACGCAGGAAGGATAAAGTCGGACGCTTCTGCTACAGCATTTTCCGACCTGGCCCGGTCGCCACCCTCCCCCAACCCCTCCCGCAAGCCCCGGACTGCGATCCGGGGCAAGCGGGAGGGGAGAAGATAAGGAGAGGTCGGCGAGCGAGTTCCCCCTCTCCCCCGCGGGGAGAGGGTCGGGGTGAGGGGGCCTTTCGGGCGACAACTGGCTGCGATCGAGCCCGGTCGGAAAATGCTATAACCTGTCCTGACGCTTCGCCACGGGGACGCCCGCCCATGCCCGTTCCGACGACCTGCTGGGAGTGCAGCACGCGCTGCGGCGCGCTGGTGACGCTGGAGGACGGCGCGGTGGCGAAGGTCGGCCCCAACCCCGACCATCCGGGCTCGAAGGGCGCCTTCTGCGTCAAGGGCATCAGGGGGATGCCCGAGCTCACCGCCCACCCCGATCGGCTGATCCGGCCGATGCGGAGACGCGGCGCGCGCGGCGCGGGCGACTGGGAGGAGATCGGCTGGGATGCCGCCCTCGACACCGTCGCCGACCGCCTTCTCGAAGTACGCGCCGAGCACGGGCCGCTTTCGCTGATCGGCGCGGTGTCCTCGGCCTATTTCAGCCGGGGCGCGATGGTCGCGCTGCTGATGCGCGCGCTGGGCTCGCCCAACTGGCTGATGAACCAGGATCTGTGCGGCGGCTGCCGGGCGCTGAGCGACAAGCTGACCGGGCTCGCGGCGGTGAACGGCGAGGACATCGACAACACGCGCTGCGCGCTGATCGTCGGGCGCAACCCGTCCGCCGCCGACGCCGCGCAGTGGCAGGCGCTCAAGCGCGCGAGAGCGAACGGCGCCAAGACGGTGGTCATCGACCCCGCGCGCACCCCGGCGGCGAAGAACGCCGATCTCTGGCTTCGCCCGCGCCCCGGCACCGACGCGGCGGTCGCGCTCGGCATGATCGGCGTGACGATCTCGGAAGGCCTTTACGACACGGATTTCGTCGCCCGCTGGTGCCACGGCTTCGACGCGCTGAAGGAACGCGCCGCGCGCTACAGCCCCGCCGAGGCGGCCCGGCTCTCCGGCGTTCCGGCGGAAGACATCGTCCGGGCCGCGCGCATGTACGCCGACGGCCCCTCCGCCTTCGTCAGCGGGCACGGGATCGACGCGTTCTCGGCCGGCGTCCAGACCTTCCGCGCTTTCCACGCCCTGGTCGCGATAAGCGGCAATCTCGACCGGGTGGGCGGCAATATCCGGGTCAAGCGGCCCGCCGGGTTCCGCAACTATATCGAGCTCTTGCACGACCCGGCCTTCCGCCTGCCGCCGGAGGTCGAGGCGGAGACCATCGGGCGCGAACGATTCCCGCTCTGGGCCGGGCCGGAGGGCTGGCAAACCGCCTGCCACAACCCGAGTGCCATCGAAGCGATGCTGACCGGCAAGCCCTACCCGGTGCGCGCGATGTATCTGAGTGGGGTCAACATCGCCGTCACCTACCCCGACACCCGGAAGACTATCGAGGCGCTGCGTTCGCTCGACTTCCTTTGCGCGGTCAGCCACTCGATGACGCCGACGGCCGCGCTCGCCGACATCGTGCTGCCCAAGACCACAGGGCTGGAGGAGGAGGAGATTTCGCTCGACCTCTCCGGGCCCTGCATCAGCTACACCCGCCCGGTGGTCGCCGCCCGGGGCGGGGCGCGGTCCGACTTCGAGATCGCGACCGGCCTCGCCGACCGGCTGGAGGCGCGCGGCATCGGGGCGCGGACGTTCCTGCCGTGGCGGACCAAGCGGGAATTCAACGCCTTCCTGCTGGGCGACAACGAGGTTTCCTTCGACGAGCTGGAAGAAAAGGGGTTCGCGCGCTTCCCCTACAAGCTGGGGAATTTCGAAGACGCCGGGTTCCGCACGCCGACCGGAAAGATCGAGCTCTATTCGGAGACGCTGGCGCGGCTCGGCCTCGACCCGCTGCCCGATTTCGTGCCGCCGAGGGCGGAGAGCGTCGCGCCGGCGGTGCGCCGGGACTATCCGCTGATACTGCTCACCGGCGCGCGCGAGAAGGCCTATCACCACTCGCGCTACCGCGACCAGGCCTGGGCGCGCAAGGTCTCCCCCTACCCCCGCCTCCAGGTGCATCCCGAGACCGCGTCGGCGCTCGACATCGCGGCCGACGACTGGGTCGAGGTGGAGACGCCGGACGCCGACGGCGCGTGCGCGCTCCGGGTCTCGGTGACCGAGGACACCGCGCCCGGCGTGGTGCGCACCGGCATGGGCTGGTGGCTGCCGGAGGCGCCGGGCCCCGACTTCGGCGCGTTCTCGGTCAACATCAACGCCGCGATGTCCTATGGCGGGCCGTGGGACCCGGTGACCGGCTCGGCGGATACGCGCGGCCTCCTGTGCCGCATCCGCCCGCTGCCCGACGGCACGCCGCCGCCGATCACGTGACGGGCCGCGCCGAAGCGAAGCTCGCGGAGATGGGACTCGAACTGCCCGAGCCCTTCCAATACCCGAGCGCCAACCGCACCGGCTGCGTGCGAACGGGCAACCTCCTCTTCGTCTCCGGCCACCCGCCGCCCACCGAGCTCGGCGCAACGATGCGGGGCAAGGTCGACGCCGAGGTTCCGGAAGAAGAAGCTTACGACACCGCCAGGAAGACCGCGCTCAACATCCTCGCCTCGGTCCAACGCCAGCTGGGATCGCTCGACCGCGTCCGCCGCGTGGTCAAGATCAACGGCTACGTCAACTCCTCGCCCGGCTTCGAGCGCCAGTTCGCGGTGATCGACGGCGCGTCCGACCTCCTCTACGCCCTCTACCCCGAAGCCCACGCCCGCACCGCCATCGGAGTCGCCGAACTTCCCCGCGGCTTCCCGATGGAGATCGAGGCGGTGTTCGAGGTCGATCCGTAGCGCCGGATCCCCGGTGCCGCGCGCGTTCGGCATTTGCCGACGGAAATGTCGAGAGGCGGGTCGAGTCGGCGGAAGTCGACATTCTCGCCCGGTATTTGAATGACGCGAATGTCGAGTCGGCAGCGATTTGTCTACTCGATGTCTAGCCCGGATTTCTCACGAGCGGCGGGCGCTTCCTGTGTCCAGCGCGCGGAAATGGCTGCGCGACAAGGGCTTGCCCGCTCGCCGGCGGTTTCGGCGAAGCACGCAGTCTGTCGTTCGCCCCGCTGTCACCCCGGCCTTGAGCCGGGGTCCAGGCCTGCCCCGGACTGCGATCCGGGGAATCCGGACGAGAGCAGTGCCTGTGGCTCTGGACCCCGGCTCAAGGCCGGGGTGACAGGCTTGGGGTCGGCCGCGGTGCGGGCTCCCCTTCGGCCATTGGTGAGAAATGCGGGCTAGAGCACGTCTATTTTGGTTGGAACAGCTTCATCCGTTCTCTTCCGTCATGGTCGGCGAAGGCCGACCATCCACGTTTTGTTTTTTTGTTGCGCCGCCGGGAAAGAAAAAAACTCGTGGATGGTCGGCCTTCGCCGACCATGACGGTGAGGAGGCAGGAGCAAAGGCGCTTCTATCTGAAACGGACAGGGTCCGGTCGACGGCCAGATCGAGGACCGGTCCGGCATCGCCTTGGCGGGGGTGACGGTGAGGGGAGATCCGGTCCGGGCGTTCGGGCCGGAATCGTGGATGGGACGATTCGAGGGGTCTGGCGGCCGATTTGGGCGCGGAATCGGAAGCGAGAAAAAGCGCCCTGATTTCCGGGACTTAGTGACTAACTTAGTCTTTTAAAGAACTTTTTTCTTGACTCGGGACGCGTTTTGGGGTAGATTTGGCAGAGTCGAGAAGTGGGGGCGCCGGAGATGCCGGCGCCCGTTTTCGTGAAGGGCCGTTGCGGCTATTGTGCGGCGCAGGACATCGGAGGGAAACGACCGTGGCATCCGGCGGCAAGGGCAATCTGCGCGAGTTGCGGAATTTCGTGGGCGGCGCGTTCGTCGCGTCGGGCAACACGTTCGAGAACGTGACGCCGGTCGACGGCACGCTGATCTCGCTGGTCCACGAGGCCGACAGGGCCATCGTCGACCGCGCGGTGGACGCCGCGCGCGATGCCTATTACGGCGAATGGGGAAGGCAGACGACGGAGCAGCGCTGCAACCTGCTCTACGCCGTGGCGGACGGGATCGAGGCCCGGTTCGACGAGTTCGTCGACGCCGAATGCGCCGATACCGGCAAGCCCAAATCGCTCGCCAGCCATCTCGACATCCCGCGCGGGGCGGCGAATTTCCGCATCTTCGCCGACCTCGTCAAATCGGTCGGCACCGAGGCCTATATGCAGGAGACGCCGGACGGGCGCGGAGCCGTCAACTACTCGGTGCGCCAGCCGCACGGCGTGGTCGGCGTGATCTCGCCCTGGAACCTGCCGCTGCTGCTGTCGACCTGGAAGCTCGCGCCGGCGATGGCGTCCGGCAACGCGGTGATCCTGAAACCGTCCGAGGAGACCCCCACCACGGCCACCCTCCTCGCCGAGGTGATGAAATCGGTCGGCGTGCCGGACGGCGCGTTCAACGTGGTGCACGGCTTCGGCCCGGATTCGGCGGGCGAGTTCATCACCACCCACGAGGGCATCCACGCCGTCACCTTCACCGGCGAGACCGCGACCGGGCGCGAGATCATGAAGGCGGCGTCGGCCAACATAAAGGCGCTCTCCTTCGAGCTCGGCGGCAAGAACCCCGCGATCGTCTTCGCCGACGCCGATTTCGACGCGGCGATCGACGGCACCGCGCGCTCGGTCTTCGCCAATACCGGCCAGGTCTGCCTGAGCTCCGAGCGGGTCTATGTCGAGCGCCCGATCTACGAGCGCTTCGTCGATACGCTGAAGCAGCGCGGCGAGGCCATGACGATCGGCCGGCCGGAGGACTCGGCGACCCAGATGGGCTCGCTGATCAGCCGTGAGCACCGCGACAAGGTGACGTCCTACTACGCGCTCGCCAAGGAGCTCGGCGCGGACACGGTGACCGGCGGCGGCATCCCCGCCTTCGGCGACGAGCGCGACGCGGGCGCCTTCGTCGAGCCCACCATCTTCACCGGCCTCGGCGAGGACACGCGGGTCCAGAAGGAGGAGATCTTCGGCCCGGTCTGCCACATCGCGCCGTTCGACGACGAGGACGAGGCGGTCGCGATGGCCAACGACACCGAGTACGGGCTCGCCTCGGTGGTGTGGACCACCGATCTCTCGCGCGGCCACCGGGTGAGCCAGGCGATGGAGGCCGGCATCAACTGGGTGAATTGCTGGTTCCTGCGCGACCTCCGCACCCCGTTCGGCGGCATGGGGCTGAGCGGAATCGGCCGCGAGGGCGGCCAGCACGCGCTCAATTTCTATTCCGAGCAGAAGAACATCTGCGTCAAGCTGTAGGGAACTCAAGATGAGCGAAGACGCGATCGCGAAGGCGGCGGCCGATATCCGCAAGGCGTGGGAGAACGGCGAGCCCATCGAGCCGGTGCGCAATTCCCTGCCCGAGGGCGACGTGGATGCCGCCTACCGGGTGCAGCAGACCAATACCGACCATTGGGTGAAGGAGGGGCGCCGGATCGTCGGGCGCAAGATCGGGCTGACGGCGAAGGCGGTGCAGCAGCAGCTCGGCGTCGACCAGCCGGATTACGGGATGCTGTTCGCCGACATGTGCGTGGCCGACGGTGACGAGATCGCCGCCGGCGCCGTGCTCCAGCCGCGCTGCGAGGCCGAGGTGGCGCTGGTGCTCCATTCCGCGCTCGACCGCGCGCAGCTCACTTTGGTCGACGTGATCGACGCGGTGACCTACGCGCTCCCCGCCATCGAGGTGGTGGGCTCGCGCATCGCCGGGTGGAACATCGACATCGTCGATACCGTGGCCGACAACGCCTCGTCCGGGCTGTTCGTCCTCGGCACGCGGCCGGTGATGCTCGACGACCTCGACCTTCGCGAGTGCGGCATGGTGATGGAGAACAAGGGCGACCAGGTCTCCATCGGCGCCGGGGTGGCCTGCCTCGGCAACCCGCTCAACGCCGCGCTCTGGCTCGCCCGCAAGATGGTCGAGGTCGGCACCCCGCTCGACGAGGGCGACACCATCATGACCGGCGCGCTCGGGCCGATGGCGCCGGTCGTCTCGGGCGACGTGGTAGAGGCGCGGATCGAGGGGCTCGGCTCGGTCCGGGCCGCCTTCGCCGCCTGAGGAGGGAGACGATGAAAACACGGGTCGCCATCGTCGGTTCCGGCAATATCGGCACCGACCTGATGATCAAGATCCTGGAGACTTCCGACACGCTCGAGATGGGCGCGCTGGTCGGCATCGACCCGGACTCCGACGGCCTCGCCCGCGCGCGTTCGAAGGGCGTCGCCACGACGCATGAGGGGCTGGAAGGCCTGACGCGGATGCCGGAATGGGCGGGCATCGAGATCGTGTTCGACGCGACCTCGGCCGGCGCGCATGCGGCCAACGCGGCGATCTGCCTGGAGTACGGCAAGACCGTCGTCGACCTGACGCCGGCCGCCATCGGCCCCTACGTCGTGCCGGTGGTCAACATGGACGAGCATCTCGACGCCCCCAACATCAACATGGTGTCCTGCGGCGGGCAGGCGACCATCCCCATCGTCCACGCCGTCGACCGGGTGGCGAAGGTCCATTACGGCGAGATCGTGGCCTCCATCTCGTCGAAATCCGCCGGGCCCGGCACGCGGGCCAATATCGACGAGTTCACCGAGACCACGTCGAAGGGGATCGAAGTGGTCGGCGGGGCGGAGCGCGGCAAGGCGATCATCGTCCTCAACCCGGCCGAGCCGCCGCTCCTGATGCGGGACACCATCTACGTCCTGAGCGAGGACGGCGACACCGACGCGATCGTGAAATCCATCGAGGACATGGTGGCCGAGGTGCAGGCCTACGTCCCCGGCTACCGGCTCAAGCAGGAGGTGCAGTTCGAGCGCTTCGGCTCCAACAACCCGCTCCGCATCCCCGGGCTCGGGGAGTACACCGGCATCAAGTCCTCGGTCTTCCTGGAGGTCGAGGGCGCCGGGCACTATCTGCCGACCTATGCCGGCAATCTCGACATCATGACCTCCGCCGCGCTCAAGACCGCCGAACGGCTGGTCGAGCGCCGCGCCGGGTAGGGGGTATCCGTTTTGAGTGGAACCATTCCCCCCTCTCCCACCGTCATGGTCGGCGAAGGCCGACCATCCACGTTTTGTTTTTGTTTTTCGGTCGATACAGAAAAACTCGTGGATGGTCGGCCTTCGCCGACCATGACGGAGAGGAGGAGCCGTTGAGGAAAACCCCGCCCGCCACGGGGCCACGGGGACGCGGCGGCGGGAGCAGGATGCGCAATCGCACGAAATTCTGAAACATGACACTTCGGAGACCCGCGATGGCTCTCGACACAGAAAAGAAGATCTACATCCAGGACGTGACGCTGCGCGACGGGATGCATGCGATCCGCCACCAATACGGCCTCCACCACGTGACCGCGATCTGCAAGGCGCTCGACGACGCCAAGGTCGACGCGATCGAGGTGAGCCACGGCGACGGGCTGGCCGGGATGTCGTTCAACTACGGCTTCGCCGCGCATTCCGACATCGAGTACATCGAGGTCGCGGCCGACGCGGTCGAGCACGCGAAGATCGCGACGCTCCTGATCCCCGGTATCGGCACCGTCACCGACCTCAAGGACGCCTTCGACGCGGGCGCGCGGTCGGTCCGCATCGCGACCCACTGCACCGAAGCCGACATCGCCAAGCAGCACATCCAATACGCCCGCGAGATCGGCATGGACGTCGCGGGCTTCCTGATGATGGCGCACATGATCCCGGCCGAAGCGCTGGTGGCGCAGGCGAAGCTGATGGAGTCCTACGGCGCGCATTGCGTCTACGTCACCGATTCGGGCGGCGCGCTGCTGATGGGCGATACCGCCGACCGCTTCGCCGCCTTCCGCGACGGGCTGAAACCGGAGACCCAGCTCGGCATCCACGCGCACCACAACCTGAGCCTCGGCGTCGCCAACACGATCATCGCGCTCGAATACGGCGTGACGCGGGTCGACGCCTCGCTCGCCGGCATGGGCGCGGGCGCGGGCAACACGCCGCTCGAAGTCTTCATCGCCGTCGCCGACCGCGCCGGGCTCAACCACGGCTGCGATCTGTGGGCGCTGATGGACGCGGCGGAAGAGCTGGTCCGGCCGCTGCAGGATCGCCCGGTGCGGGTCGACCGCGAGACCCTGTCGCTCGGCTACACCGGGTCCTATTCGAGCTTCCTGCGCCACGCCGAGACAGCGTCGCAGACCTACGGCATCGATACCCGCGACATCCTGGTCGAGCTCGGCCGGCGGCGCATGGTGGGCGGCCAGGAGGACATGATCGTCGATGTCGCGCTCGACCTGGTGAGCGCGCGGGAAGCCGCCCAGAAGGGAGCCTGACCATGACCGAACTCGCCCCGCTCGCCGAGGCCGTCGATACCGCCGCGATGAAGGCCGAGGCGATCCCGCAGATCTCCGAGACCGCGCCGATCACCCCGGAGCAGGGCTACGACATCCAGGCCGCCTCGATCCTCCGCCGCGTGGCGCGCGGCGAGAAGCGGATCGGCGTCAAGATGGGCTTCACCAGCCGCGCCAAGATGGTCCAGATGGGAATCTCGGACATGATCTGGGGCCGGCTGACCGACGGCATGATCGTCGAGGACGGCGAGTCGATCTCGATGGCGGATTACGTCCACCCCCGGGCCGAGCCCGAGATTGCCTTTCTGCTGAAAAAGCCGCTTGCCGCCCCGGTGACCGCCGCCGAGGCGATGGCCGCCGTCGAGGCGGTGGCGCCGGCGATCGAGATCATCGATTCGCGCTACCGCGACTTCAAGTTCTCGCTGGCCGACGTGGTCGCCGACAACTGCTCGTCGTCGGGCGTCGTGGTCGGCGCCTGGCAGTCGGTCGACGCCGACCTCACCAATCTCGGCATGATCCTCGAAATTGACGGAAGGCCGCGCCAGATCGGTTCGTCGGCCGCGATCCTCGGCAACCCGGCGCGCTCGCTGGTCGCCGCCGCGCGCCTGTCGACCGCCGCGGGCGAGCCGCTGGAGGCGGGCTGGATCGTCATGGCCGGCGGCGCCACCGCGGCCGAGGCGCTGTCCGTCGGCGATTACGTGCGCAACACTGTCCAGCGTCTCGGCGCGGTCGGGTTCTCGGTGACGGAGTAAGGATTCCTTATTTCCTTGCCGCCATGATCGAGCGGAATTTCGGCGTCCCCACCCGGGACGGGACCATGATGACCTTCGTCATCCACCCGGCGGAGGGCGGGCCGTTCGCGCCCATCGTGCTTTTCATGGATATCTGGGGCATCCGCGAGGAGCTGCGCGAGATCGCGCGGCGCGTCGCCACCGTGGGATATGCCTGCCTGCTGCCCGATTTCTACTACCGGCAGGGCGAGGACGTGCACAACGAACGCTACGGACCCGACGGGCGCATGGTGTCGCTGCACCGGATGGACGCGGAGGAGGAACGTAAGGTCCACGAACCGAGGCTGAAGCTGACCGGCGCCATGATGAAGGACGACACGGCGGCGCTCCTAGACTTCATCGACGGGCATGACGCCATGCGCGGCGGGCCCGTGGGCTCGGTCGGCTGGTGCATGGGCGGCACGGCGGCGCTGGCGGCGGCGGGAAATTTTCCCGACCGCTTCCGGGCGGGCGCCGGGCTGCACGCCACCATGCCGATAACCGACCGGCCCGATTCGCCCCACCTGCTGGTCGAGAAGTTCCGGGGCGAGCTCTATTGCGGCTGGGGCGCGCTCGACCACCTGACGCCGCCCGAAATGGCCGAGGCGCTGGGCGACCTGCTGGAGCCCTGCGAGGTCGCGTACCGCGCGACCATCCACGAGGGCGCGGAGCACGGCTACGCCCTGCCCGACCGCGACATCTTCGACGCGAAGGCGGCGGCGAAGGATTGGGGCCTGATCTTCGCCATGTGGCAACGCCAGCTCGGCGCCGCCGGTTCCTGAGGGCGGGACGAGCCTCAGTCCCGGTATTCGTCGCGCAGGAAGTTGAACAGCCGAAGCACCTCCCGGTCGGTGTAGACGAACAGGCGCGCGGTCGGGCTGGCGGCGGTGTGGGAAGCCCAGTTCCAGTGCGGAACGGTGAACACGTCGTGCTCGGCCCAGTGGATGGTTTCCTCGCCGACGGTCGACCTGCCTTCGCCCTCGACGACCGTGACGATGGCGTTCGAGGTGGTGCGGACCGGACGAGTCTCCCGGCCCCTGGCAAGCTCCCAGGCGTAGCAGTCCATGCTGCGGATCGCCGGGCCGCCATCGACAGGGTTGGTGTAGCGCACCCTGCGCGCGCCGTCGGACGCCACGGGTACCGCTTTCAACGCGGCGACGGTCCGGGTCCAGGGGTAGCGGAACATCGGGGAATGCGGCGTGGCCGGCGCCGCAATGTCGGGCATGTATCCGCCGGCGGCGAAGGCCCCGTCAGGGATGGCGGACAGATCGTCTTCGATCCGGTTGGTGCTGCCGTGTTCCATGAACATCGGCCCGAGATTCTGAGCCAGCGGGATATCCAGCGCATCCAGCCAGACCACACGACGGTCGGTGGGATTGCTGTGTTCGTGCCACGCCCAGTTCGGCGTCAGGATCAGGTCGCCCGGTTCCATGGGGCAGGGCTGGCCGTTGACGACCGTGATGCCGCCGCCCTCGACGACAAAACGCATCGCGGACGCGGTATGGCGGTGGGAAACCGCGGCCTCGCCAGGTTCGAGGATCTGGATCCCGGCGAACAGGTTGGTGGTGGTGAAGCTCTTGCCGCCGAAATCCGGATTGACCAGCATGAGCGCACGCCGCTCGGCGTTTTCCATCGAAACCTCGCGGCCGGCGCGGTCGATGAACGGAAGCAGATCGTTCCAGCGCCAGATGCGCGCGGAATCCGGCGCGCGAGGCTCCGACAGCATCACGTCGTCGCAGACTTCCCAGAACGGCCAGACCGCGGACTCGCGCAAGGTCCGGTGAAATTCGGAGAGGGAATCCGCCGCCGCCTCGGCCATGTGGCTTCTCCCAAAACGCCCGCCAGCACCGGGTCTCGGGTCGGGTTCCAATGCTAGCGCATCGACAATCGTCCCGCTACGGCGGCGCCAAGCAGGCCGGGAACAAGGTCGGCGTTCCGGTGAGGCGGGCACCAAATCGACCTTGACCCCGCACCGGTTGGGACGAAAACTGCCGCATATCCCGCCCGAGGAGGCCCGACATGGCGACCGCCAAGGAACGCGCAGGCAGCAACCGCGCGCATGAGCTCGAGCTGATCATCGACGAGCTCGAGGAGCTCAACGAGGAGGTGCGCGCGAACGACATCTGGATCCGCACGCGCTGGAACCTGCCGAACCAGAAGGCGTGGCATCTCGGCGTCTCGGAACGGCCGGCGCCGTCGGCGCACAGCCTCACCGTCGAGTACCCGTCGGCCCAACCCCATGTCTGGCGCTGGGGCGACATCGAGCCCTACCTGCTCAGGCTCGCCGAGCTCTGCCCGCTGGAGCTGACCGAGCGGCAATCGGTGCTGCTGACCAACCCGGCCTTCGGGCTGACCGGGGTCAAGGTCACCAACACGATGCGGATCGCGATCTCGATCTACAAGCGGGGCGACGACGCGGAATCGCATCTCCACACGCCGAACGCGAGCCGGACGATCATTTCGGAAAGCGGCGGCTACACCATCGTCGAGGGCGAGAAGATGTATCCGAAGCGCGGGGACCTCGTCTTCACGCCGAACGGCACCTGGCACGAGCACGGCAACGACGACGACAGCCCGGTGATCTGGGCGGATACGCTGGACTGGCCCCTGATCGACTTCCTCGGCTGCGCGTGGGCGCGCGACGACACCGAGAACGCCGTCGAGCACGGCAACCCGGCGGACGGCTTCTCCGGGCGGTTCTACGGCCGGGGCGGCATCCGCCCGCTGTTCGCGCCGCATCATCGCGGCAGCGGCGAGGGCAACTCGCCGATGTTCCTCTATTCCGGGGACGACATCCGCGGGGCCCTGGACGATCTCGCGGGGTTCGACGGCGACCCGCATGAGGGGATCATCGTCGAGCTGGTCAACCCGGAGAACGGCGCGCCGGTGTTCACCACGATCTCCTACCGCGCCCAGCTCCTGCGCCCGGGCGAGGCGACTGAACCGTTCCGCCACACCGCGTCGACGATCTACTGGGTGGCAGACGGCGAAGGGACGACCGAGGTCGACGGCGAGGAGATGAGCTGGGCGCGCAACGATTTCTTCGTGGTGCCGAACCACCGCTGGCGGCGCTTCGTCAACACGGGCAAGTCGAACGCAATCCTCTACAGCTACACCGACCGGCCGCTGATCGAGAAGCTCGGCCACTACCGCGCGCAGGGGAAGGGCAAGAACGGCGCGGTCGTGGAGCTGGGGTAGGCAGCCTCCTACCCGTCACCCCTCGTCGGCCACCGTGTTGCGGAGCGTGCCGATGCCGGTGACCTCGACCTCGACGACGTCGCCGGGCCTGAGCCATTTCGGCGGATCGAAGCGGGCGCCGGCACCGGTCGGAGTGCCGGTCGAGATCACGTCGCCGGGCTTGAGCGCGGCCCAGGTCGAGACGTAGCTCACCAGATAGGCGAAATCGAAGATCAGGTTGGCGGTGGTGTCGTCCTGGCGGACCTCCCCGTTGACCCGCCCGGTCACCCGCAAATCGTCGTAGCCGGAGAACTCGTCCGCCGTCACCAGCCAGGGACCGACCGAGCCGCAATTGTCGAAGTTCTTGCCCTGGGTGACGTTGAACTTGCCGTGCCGCATCCAGTCGCGGATGCAGCCCTCGTTGAGGCAGGTGAGCCCGGCGATATGCTCCAGCGCGCGCTCGCGCGGGATGCGCCGGCCGCCTTCCCCGATGACGATCGCGATCTCGGCCTCGTAGTCGAGCTGCTCGGATTCGGGCGGGCGCAGCAGGGGTTGCCCGTGGGCCACCAGCGTGTCCGGCACCCGCATGAAGACGCTCGGGAAAGGGGGGAGCGAAGGGTCGTCGTATTCCTCGTTCCGATGGGCGTAGTTGACGCCGATGCAGATCGTCTTTTCCGGCCAGAGGATGGGTCGCCGGAAGGCGATCTCGTCCAGCCTGAAATCGGCCGGCGCGCCGCTCGCCGCCGCTTCCGCCCGCCGTCGGGCATCGTCGGACAGCAGGTCCGCCACGCCGTTGGTCCCCGGCATTCGCGGACCGAGGTCGATCACGCCTTGGCCGTCAACCGCGCCGAAGGACTCGCGCCCTCCGGCCTCGAATGAAACCAGTTTCAAATCGCCGCCCCCTTCAGACTTCCATCAGGTCGCGCCAGCCCCGCCAGAACCCGCGCACCGAAACTTCGGTCGCCCGCGAACCGGGGCTGGGCATGACATCCCGCCCGCCCATCTCGACCAGCGAGGCCTTGTCGGGATCGCGCCGGATCCCCTGGCTGACCCAGCTTCCGACGATGCCGTCCTCCATCGAGATCAGCCCGGCCGGGCCGATCAGGTTGCTCTGGTGGATGCGCGCGGCCCGCTCGGCCTCGCTGTCGTCCGCGCAGCCGAGGATGCGCCAGGACAGCTCGCAGGAATCGGGTCCCGTCGGGGTACAGATCCTGAGCGCGATCGAGTTCAGCGTCTGCTGGAGGACGAAATTGGGAAAGACGCTCTGGATCGCGAGCGTGGTGCCGCATTCGAACTCCGGCCAGCCGCGCACGATGCGCGGATCGGCGATGTCGTAATCGTCGTCCGCGGCGCGGAGCTTCTCCGGATCGTATTCCGGCTCTTCCCGGTCGGTCGCGGCGCGAGAATAGCTGATGTGGTGCCAGCCGCGGTCGGACAGCCCGATCCCGCCGTCCATCGAAAGCCGGTTGATCCGCGTCGCGGTAAAGAACAGATGGAGCAGGCTCGCATGATAGGAATCGCGAACGTTCTCCATGTAGAGCTTCCAGTTGTTCGACATCGACTGGGTGTAGGTGCCGAGGATCGTCATGTCGCGCCCGACGACGCGGTCGATATTGGCGCACATCTCGGGGCCCAGGTAATCCTCGAGCGGCGGCGTGCCCTCGGACATGGTGACGAACACCAGCCCGCGATAGACGGCGACCCGGAGCGGCGTCATCCGGTGGGCCGACAGGTCGAAATCCTCCGGCATGCCGCCCTTGCCGGCGGCGCCCTTCTGGAAAGCGACCGAGGTCAGCCGGCCCGAGAGATCGTAGGTCCAGTTGTGGTAGACGCAGGTCAGCCGCCCGTCCGCCCGGCCCGCCTCGTCGATGCAGACCAGGTTGCCGCGATGGACGCAGCGGTTGACCATCGCGTTGATGTTTCCGCCGGAATCGCGGATCGCGACGATGGGGGTATCGCCGATCCGGGCGCGCCGGTAGTCGCCGGGCTCCGGGATCTCCCGCTCCGTCATGACGAAATGCCAGATGGGACCGCGGAAGATCCCGGTCTGTTCGGCCTCGTAGATTTCGGGATCGGAATAGACCCGGTAGGGAACCCGGCTTACCCCCTCCCCCGGCCACTCGAGCCTTGTATCGACGCTCACCTGCCCCTTCCCGAAATCCGGCGCGCACTATATCCGGGCAGCCACCGGGGCGCCATTCAACCGGCCGCGAGGCTCTGGCTCGGCACCGACTTCCTGGGATCGAAGAACGGCAGGGCGGCGGTCTTCCCCAGGGCCGTGCCGGTCAAGGTGGTGACTTCCAGCGCATTGCCGGGAGCCGCCAGTTCGATCGGCACCCAGACATAGCCGATGTTCCTGCCCATGCGGGGAGACCAGACGATCGCCGTCACACGCCCGATCTCCCTGCCGTCCCTGTAGACGGGGGCGATATCGGGACATCCCGGGATTTTCTCGTCGCCGTCGAGCACGACACCGACAAGCTTCCGGCTCACCCCTTCCGCCTTGATCCGCATCAGCGCTTCCTTGCCGATATAGTCCGCGCTCTGATCTTCCACCAGCCGTTCGAGCCCCATGATCTCGAACGGGTTGTTGTCGATCGTCATGTCGCGCCGTAGCGGAATATCCCGGCCTCGATACGGCGGATCTGCGAGGGCGCGATCGGGCGGATGCGATGAGGCTTCCCCGCCTCCATGATGCGTTCCCACAGCTCCTCGCCGCGGTCCGGATCGCGGAGATAGATTTCGTAACCGAGTTCGGCGCTCCAGCCGGTCCGGCCGATGACCACCGGTATGCCGTCGAGATCGGATTCCATAATCCAGTAGTAGCGGATCTTCGCGATCTCTTCGCCGAACAGGGCGATCATCACGTCCTTCGATTTCGGACCCTGGACCTGCACCGGATAGATTTCGGGCTCGCGGACCTTCACGTCCAGCCCGCAGCCGACCGCGTATCCGCGCGCCCACAGCCCGGCATCGGAGTCCGAAAGCGCCAGCCACCACCGGTTCTCGCCCACGCGCAGCAGCACCGGCTCGTTGACGATGCCGCCGTCCTCGGCGGTGATCAGCACGTACTTGCACTGACCGACGGCGCATTTCGTCAGGTCGCGGGGGGTCAGCCTGTTGGTGAACTCCGATGCGTCCGGACCCGTGATCTCGACGATACGCTCGACGCTCACGTCCCAAAGCGTCACGTCCTCGGTGAGACTTCGGTACTCCTCGATGGGATCGTCGTAATAGTTCGGAATGTACATGTGATTGTAGATCCCCCAGGCCTTGCACCCGGCCCGGCGCGTGGACTCGAAGAAGGGGGACTTGCGGTAACGGGGACCGAAATAGAAGTCGGCCTTCGTCAGGATCTCGTTCATTCCAGGGCTCTCCCATCGTTTGCGAACCGGCCAAGCCGCCGGGCCGCTATGCTTTCAAACGCTCATTCCCGGGGTCGTAAACGGGTTCGGCGAGCACCGTGGCGCCGCGGCGGCGACCGAGGATCGCGACTTCCAGCTCGGTGCCCGGCGCGGCCAGATCGGGCTCGACGAAGGCGAAGGCGAGGCTCCGGCCGACGGCGTATCCCCAGGCGCCGCTGGTGGTGAGGCCGACCAGGCGACCGTCTCCATAAACCGGCTCGTTGCCGTGGGCGTCCGCGTCTTCCGCGTCGACCGACACGTACACCAGGCGGGGGTGGACACCCTTCCGGGCCCGGTCGGACACCGCCTCCCTGCCGATAAACGGGCTGTCCATGTCGACGAACCGGTCGAGCCCGCCTTCGATCGGCGTGAGCTCGGTCGTCAACTCCAGACCCCAGGCCCTGTAGGCCTTTTCCATGCGGAGGGAATTCATCGCGTAGAGGCCGAAATCCCGGGCGCCGTACGCCTCGCCCGCCTCCATTATGGCGTCGTAGAGCGCCTCCATGCGGTCCATCGGATGGTGGAGTTCCCAGCCGAGCTCGCCCACATAGGACACCCGGAGCGCCCTGGCCGGCACGCCCGCGACCTCGATCTCGCGCGCCGACAGCCAGGGGAAAGCCGCGTTGCCGAGATCGGCTTCCGTCAGCTTCGCAAGCAGATCGCGCGAACGCGGCCCGGCCACGGCCAGGACCCCGTAATCGTCGGTCACGTCGGTTATCCCGACGTCCTCGGACGCGTGCCGGTGCTGCGTCAGCCAGTCGCAATCGTGAATCCGCGCGACGGAGGCCGACAGCAGATAGAAGCGGTTTTCGCCCAGGCGCGTCACCGTGAACTCGCTTTCGATGCCGCCCAGCCCGGTCAGCGCATGGGCAAGAACGATCCGGCCCTCCCGCGGCACGCGGTTGGCGACGACGCGGTCGAGAAACCGGGCGGCGTCGGCGCCGGCGACGTCGAACTTGGCGAAGGCGGAGAGATCCAGCACGCCCACGCCTTCGCGCACCGCCCGGCATTCCTCGCCCACGGCATCGAACCAGTTCATGCGGCGGAAGCCGTAGCGTTCCTCGACGCCTGGCGGCGCGAACCACTTCGCCCGCTCCCATCCGAAGGTCTCGGCGAACACCGCGCCGCGCGATGCGAGCTTGTCGTGGATCGGCGTGGTCCTGACCGGCCGGCCGTGCTCGCGGAACTCGCCGGGATAGTGCACCTGGTACATCTGGTGATACTCGTCCACCGCCTTGGACAGGCTGTAGCTCCCGATGGACCACTTGCCGAACCGCCGGGTCTCCATCTCGCGCACGTTGATTTCGGTCTGGCCGTGGACCATCCACTGCGCGAGGTATTTTCCCGCGCCCGGCCCCTGGGTGATGCCGATGCCGGCGCCGCAGCACATCCAGAAATTCCGCATGCCCGGCGCGGGGCCGATGAGGAACCCGCCATCCGGCGTGTGGGTGATGGGCCCGCTGACGACCCGCTTGATTCCGGCGTTCCCGAAGACGGGTATGCGTTCGGACGCCAGCTCCAGCCACGGCATCAGGCGGTCGATATCGGGCGGCAGCAGCTCGGAATCGAAGGACCAGTCGATCCCGTCGAGCGCCCAGGCTTGAGCGCCGTCGGTCTCATAGGGACCGACGATCAGCCCCTGTTGCTCCTGGCGGTAGTAGCAGGATGCGCGGGGGTCGCGGACGACCGGGGGTTCGCGCTCCAGAGCCGCGACCTCGTCCAGATCTTCGGTGACCAGATACTGATGGACCATGTTGACGATCGGAACGTCCAGCCCGACCATCGCGCCGACGCGCGGCGCGAATCCGCCGGCCGCGTTGACCACGTGTTCGGCGAAGATGGTTCCCTGCTCGGTCACGACATCCCAGGTTCCGTCTGCGCGCCGGGCGATGTCGACGACCCGGTTGCGGAGGTAGATCTCCGCGCCGCCCGCGCGGGCGCCCGCGGCCATCGCCATGGTGCTGCTCGCGGGATCGGTATGCCCGTCGCCCGGCGTGTACGCGCCCAGCAGCACGCCCTCGGTATCCAGCAACGGATGCAATGCGGCGATTTCGGCGGGACCGATCAGGTGGCACTCCGCGCCGACGCAGCGCAGCACGCCCTGGACGTAGCGGAACCAGTCCACCTCGTCCCGGTTGGTCGCAAGCCGGATGGCGCCGCAGCCATGCCACCCCGTCGCCTGGCCGACCTCCGCCTCCAGCCGCTGGTAGAGCTGCGAGCCGTAGAAATGCACCTTGGCCAGGTTGAGGCTGCCGATGAAATGGGGGACCAGCCCGGCCGCGTGCCAAGTCGAGCCGGAAGTAAGCTCTCCCTTCTCGACCAATACGACGTCCGCCCACCCCTCCTTGACGAGGTGGTAGAGCAGCCCGACCCCCATCACACCGCCGCCGATCACGACGACGCGGGCGTGCGACCTCATCGCCGGCGGCGCTCGGGGATGGACCGGTCTTTCGGCGGCGCCGAACTCAAGAACGGAACGACGTTCAACTCTGCGACCTCCTCCGCGACACGCTACCGAGGCAACCGATACGCCCTTCTTCCGGTTCCCGGTCATGGGAAGAAATCGCCATTACCCGCAACCCGGCACCAACGCAAGCCGTATTTGCGCCGGGGGCGGGGCGCGGGATCGCACGGGGGACCTTGCGGGGTTCCAGCGCCTTGACGCGCGCCCCGCTAGGGGTAACTTTGCGCAAGAGTTCTCCCCCGTCACGGTCGCGGGCGGGAGAACGCAGCGACGTTATGTCGGAAGGCCGGCACCGCAAGGTGCGCAATCCCTAGCCCGCGCGCCGGTCGTGCGCGCCGGAACCAGACGGAGGCGCAGGAAAGAATGAGCGATATCGAGTTCCACGCCGTCGCCAAGACCGGCGATCTCGACGACGGCGAAGCGATCCAGGTCATCGTGGGAAAGAAGGAAATCGCGATCTACAACCTGGAAGGCGAATACTACGCCACCGACGACATCTGCACCCACGCCTATGCCTCGCTGGCCGACGGCTATATCGAGGGCGATTCGATCGAGTGCCCGCTGCATGGCGGCTGTTTCGACATCAAGACCGGCAAGGCGCAGACCCCGCCGGTCACCGAGGACCTCAAGGTCTATGAGGTCAAGATCGACGGCGAGGACATATTGGTCGGCGTGCCCGGCTAGAGCCGCGCACTCTTCGGGCAAATTCATTCGATGAGCGATCCCGGGATCGTCGTGGTCGGCGCCGGCCAGGCCGGCGGCTGGGCGGCGAGGACGCTGCGCGACGAAGGGTTCGAGGGCAGCGTTGTCGTGATCGGCGACGAACCCTACCCGCCCTACGAACGCCCGCCGCTGTCCAAGGAGGTCCTGCTCGGCAAGGAGCCGGCGGAATCGAGCTATCTCTGGCCCGAGGGCTCGTTCGACGAGCTGGGGATCGAGCTCCGGACGGGCGTCGAGGCGACCGCGATCGACCGGGACACCAGGGCCGTCGCGCTCTCGGACGGCGGCTCGATCGCCTACGACAAGCTGCTGATTGCCACCGGCGGACGGGTCCGCAAGCTCCCCGTCGAGGGAGCGGAGCTCGACGGCGTGCACTATCTGCGCGGCATCGACGACAGCGCGGCCATCCGGGCCGATCTCGGCGAAGGGGCGAATCTCGTCGTCATCGGCGGCGGCTGGATCGGGCTCGAGGTCGCCGCCGCCGCGCGCATGCTCGGCGCCGAGGTCACGGTGGTCGAAGCCCTCGACATGCTGTGCGCGCGCGCGCTCACGCCCGACATGGCCGCCTATCTGCTCGACATTCATCGCGGCCGGGGCGTCGATGTCAGGCTGGGCGCCACCATCGAGGCGCTGACCGGGGAGGGCCGGGTGAACGGCGCCCGGTTGTCCGGCGGGGAAGTCCTGCCGGCGACCGCCGTGGTGATCGGCATCGGCATCGTCCCCAATGTCGAGCTGGCCGAGGCGGCGGGGCTCGCGGTCGACAACGGCATCGCGGTCGACGCACTCTGCCGCACCTCAGATCCCGATATCTTCGCCGCCGGCGACGTGACCAACCACCCCAACGGCCTGCTCGGCCGCAGCATCCGACTCGAATCCTGGGAGAACGCGCAGAACCAGGGCATCGCGGCCGCGAAGGCGATGCTGGGCGGCGAGACGCCCTATTGCGAGATTCCGTGGTTCTGGTCGGACCAGTACGACGTCAACATCCAGCTCGTCGGACTGCCGGCCGATTTCAACGAGACCGTGACGCGGGGCGAGCGCGCCGACGGCAGCTTCGTCGAGTTCTACATGAAGGACGGCCGGATCGACGGCGCGGCCGCGATCGACAACCCGCGCGACATCCGCTTCGCCAAGCGTCTGATGCAGGCAGAAAAGATCGTCGACCCGGCCGCGCTCGCCGATCCGTCGGTAAAGCTCCAGGCGCTGCTCAGAGGCTGAGCGCGAGCCTGTCCAGCCTATTGCCGCCTTTCAATTCGTCGGCCTATCTCTTTCAATTGGTCGCGCATATTCTTTCAATCGGTCGGCTATTGACTTTCAAATGGTCGGACATATTCTTTCAATCGGTCGGCAATCCGGGGCAGCGCTATGTATCCTCGCTTCATCGAGCGACGGGTTCGGGAAGCCCTGGCGGACACCAGGGTGGTGCTGCTCTGCGGCCCCCGGCAATCGGGCAAGACCACGTTGGCGCGGCATATCGCAGGCGACACCATCCCGTTCGTCACGCTGGACGATGCCACTGTTTTCGAGTCCGTTTCCGCCGATCCCGTAGGCTTCATTCGCAGTTTCGACAGGGCCGTCATCGACGAAGTCCAGCGCGTGCCCGGGCTGATCCTAGCGATCAAGACAGCCGTGGACGCCGACCCGCGCCCCGGAAAGTTTTTGCTCACCGGGTCCGCCGATCTGATGACTCTGCCGCGCGTGGCCGATTCGCTCGCGGGACGCATGGGGATCGCCCGTCTGCTCCCTTTGGCGCAGGCGGAACTGCGCGGCGCCCCCGTGTCCTTTCTCCATCGGGCTTTCGCGGGCGAACCCCCGACGGTCCGGACGCCGGTCATCGGCGACGAACTGATGGAGACCGTCCTTGTCGGGGGCTATCCCGAGGCACTCACCCGCTCGACATGGCGTCGCCGGCGGGACTGGCATCTCGATTACATCGAGGCGATCATCCAGCGGGACGTCCGCGATTTCTCCAGCATCGAGCAGTTGGACGCCATGCCGAAGCTGCTGCGCGTTCTCGCCGAGCATTCCGGGCAACTCGTCAACTATTCCGGGTTCGGCGCGCCGCTCGGCATGAACCATGTCACCACGCGCAAGTACGCGGCCATTCTCGAGAACCTGTTTCTCCTGCATACCCTGCCGCCCTGGTACACCAACGCCTTGAAGCGCATCAGCAAGTCTCCCAAGCTCCATTTCCTCGACGCCGGCTTGCTGGCCGCGCTGAGAGGCATCGCGCCGGATCGCCTGCGGCGGGACCGCGTGCCGTTCGGAGCGATCCTGGAAACCTTCGTTCTCGGCGAGCTGCTCAAGCTGGCGGGTTGGGCCGAAGACCGCTACGGTTTGTCGCACTTCCGCGACAAGGACGGCAACGAGGTCGATATCGTGATCGAGGACGAATCCGGACAAGTCGTCGGAATCGAGGTAAAGGCATCGGCGACCGTATCCAACAGGGATTTCTCCGGCCTGCGCCGCCTCGCCGCCGCCACCGGCGAAAGGTTCGCCTACGGGTTGGTGTTGCATGACCACGAGCGGACCTTGCCATTCGGAGAACGGTTGGCCGCGGCACCGGTCTCGGCGCTATGGTCGTGACGGCGAACCCCGGCGGTCCCGTTTCCATCGATCGGAAAAGCGAATAGCCACCGGATAATGACAACGGGCGGCGTTTGACCTAATTTCCATCTTGAACGCTCAGCAACGCCGCGCGGGGAAAATGGACGATCGGGGTTCCGGGAACGGGTCGGCGGGATCGCACGGGAACGGCGCGGGGTCGCCCCTGCCTGTTCTGATCGACCCGTTCGACCGCCGGGTCTCCTATCTCCGGGTTTCGGTCACCGACCGCTGCGACTTCCGCTGCGTCTACTGCATGTCGGAGGCGATGACCTTCCTGCCCAAGGCGGAGGTGCTGACTCTCGAGGAGCTCGACCGGCTGTGCAGCGCCTTCGTGCGCCGCGGCGTGCGCAAGCTCCGCCTGACCGGGGGCGAGCCCTTGGTGCGCCGCAACATCCTGTGGCTGATCGAACGTCTCGGCCGTCATCTCGGCGACGGCTCGCTGGAAGAGCTGACGCTGACCACCAACGGCAGCCAGCTCGCGCGGTTCGCGGACGACCTGTACGCCGCCGGGGTGCGGCGGATCAACGTCTCGATCGATACGCTCGACAGCGACAAGTTCACCGAGATCACCCGCTGGGGCCGGCTGGAGCAGGTTCTCGACGGACTCGCGGCGGCGGACGCGGCGGGGCTCGGCATCAAGATCAACGCTGTGGCGCTGCGCGGCGTCAACGACGACGAACTCGCCGACATGGTCGAATGGTGCGGCGGCCGGGGCTACGACCTCACCTTCATCGAGGTCATGCCGCTGGGCGAGATCGGCGGCGATGCCAGGCTCGACCAGTATCTGCCGCTCTCGATGGTGCGCGCCGGGCTCAAGCGCCGCTTCACGCTCGACGAAAGCGATTATTCGACCGGCGGGCCGGCGCGCTACACGGTCTGCCGCGAGACCGGCGGGCGGGTCGGGTTCATCACCCCGATGACGCACAATTTCTGCGAGTCCTGCAACCGCGTCCGGCTGACCTGCACCGGCACGCTCTATATGTGCCTCGGGCAGGAAGACGCCGCCGACCTGCGCGCGCCGCTGCGGGAAAGCGACGACGACGCGCTCCTGATGGACGCCATCGACGAGGCCATCGGCCGCAAGCCCAAGGGCCACGATTTCGTCATCGACCGGCGCCGGCGGGAACCCGCGGTCTCGCGCCATATGAGCGTCACCGGCGGCTGAGCGGGCTCTTCGCATGGATACCGTAACCCGATCGAACCTCTACCGGTTCCGCGACCCCCAGGCGCTGCTCCACCCCTATACCGACGCGGTGGAGAACGAGCGGGAGGGCGCGCTGGTGATGGCGCGCGGCGACGGCGTCTATGTCTGGGACGAGACCGGCAAGGAATACATCGAGGGGATGGCGGGGCTCTGGTGCGTCTCGCTCGGCTTCGGCAACGAGCGCCTCGCCGATGCGGCGTACCGCCAGATGCGCACGCTCCCCTTCTATCACGGGTTCAACCGCAGGAGCCACGAACCCCAGGTCGAGCTCGCCGAACGGCTGAAGGCGCTGGCGCCGGTGCCGATGGCGCGGACCTTCTTCACCAATTCGGGCTCCGAGGCGATCGACAGCGCGATCAAGCTGATCTGGTTCTACAACAACGCCATCGGCCGCCCGGCGAAGAAGAAGATCGTCGGCCGCAAGCGCGGCTATCACGGCATCACCGCGGCGGCGGCGAGCGTGACCGGCGTGCCGGCAAACCACGCCGGATTCGACCTGCCGTTCCCGGGATTCCTCCACACCGACTGCCCGCATTACTGGCGCGAAGGCCGCGACGGGGAGAGCGAGGAGACGTTCGCCTCGCGCTGCGCCGATTCGCTGGAGCGCCTGATCCTCGCCGAGGGACCCGAGACCGTCGCCGCATTCTTCGCCGAGCCGGTGATGGGCGCGGGTGGCGTGATCGTTCCGCCCGCCACTTACTTCGAAAAGATCCAGCAGGTCCTCAGGCGCCATGACGTGCTGTTCGTGGTCGACGAGGTGATCTGCGGCTTCGGCCGGACCGGCAATCTGTGGGGCTCCCAGACCTTCGACCTCGAGCCCGATCTGATGACGATGGCCAAGGCGCTGTCCTCGGGCTACCTGCCGATCGCCGCGGTCCAGGTGAACGAAAGGGTCTATCGGGGCATCGCGGAAGGCACGCATGCCCGCGGGACGCTGGGCCACGGCTTCACCTATTCCGGGCATCCGGTGCCGGCGGCGGTGGCGCTGGAGACGCTGGCGATCTACGACGAGATCGACCTCGTGGGACAGGTCGCAAGGACCGCTCCCCGCCTGCAGGACGGGGTCCGGGCGTTCGCCGATCATCCGCTCGTCGGCGAGGTCGCGGGCATCGGGCTGGTCGCGGTGATCGAGCTGGTGGCAGACAAGGCGACGGGACGGCTCTTCGATCCCGTGGGACAGGTCGGTTCCTATCTCATGGGACGCGCCGAGGAGCACGGGCTGATTGTCCGCGCGCTGGCCGACCGGGCCGCGTTCTCACCGCCATTGATCATCACAGACGACGAGATCGACGAGATGCTCGCGCGCTTCCGCCGGGCGCTCGACGACACCGCGGACTGGGTCGCCGAACAGGGTCTCGCCTGACCCGAACGCTTGAAACAAATCGGTCGGGAGTGCGTCCCAAAGACGCATTCACAGGGCAACCGGCGCGGCGTATTCTTGCCGGCCAGCCCTGACCGGGTCGAAGGGTCATGGATTACGAACGGTTCTTTTCGGATCGCCTCGCGCGCCTGCGCAGCGACGGCCGCTACCGCGTTTTCGCGGACCTGGAACGCCACGCCGGCGACTTCCCGATAGCGTCCCACTACGCCGGCGGCGCGGTCGAAGACGTCACCGTGTGGTGCAGCAACGACTACCTCGGCATGGGGCAGCACCCAGTGGTCGTCGCGGCGATGCACGAAGCGCTGGACAAGGTGGGCGCCGGGGCCGGCGGCACGCGCAATATTTCCGGGACCAGCCACTACCACGTCCTGCTGGAAGAGGAGCTCGCCGACCTGCACCGCAGCGAGGCTTCGCTCCTGTTCACGTCGGGATACGTGGCGAACGAAGCGACGCTCGGCACGCTCGGCCAGACCCTGCCGGGCTGCGTCATCGTTTCCGATGCGGACAACCATGCCTCGATGATCGCGGGCATCCGCTACAGCCGGGCCGAGAAGAAGATCTTCCGCCACAACGACGTCGAACATCTCGACCGGCTGCTCGGCGAATGCGACGCCGACGCGCCCAAGATCGTCGCCTTCGAATCGCTCTACTCGATGGACGGCGACTTCGCCCCGATCGCCGAGATCTGCGATGTCGCGGAAAATCACGGGGCGATGACCTATCTCGACGAGGTCCACGCCGTCGGGCTCTACGGCGAGCGCGGCGCCGGCGTGGCGGAGCGCGACGGGGCGATGGACCGAATCGACATCGTCCAGGGAACGCTCGCCAAGGCCTTCGGGGTCGTCGGAGGCTACATCGCGGGCTCGGCGGCGATGGTGGACTTCATCCGGAGCCACGCCTCGGGTTTCATCTTCACCACCTCGCTCCCGCCGGCAATCGCCGCGGGCGCAAGGGCGAGCATCCGCCACGTCAAGTCGGCGGCTACGCTTCGCGAACGTCATCAGGAGCGGGCCCGGGCGCTCAAGGCGCGGCTGCGGACCGCGCGCATGCCGGTGATGCCCTCGCCGTCTCATATCGTGCCCGTCTTCGTGGGCGATGCGGCGCGCTGCAAGCAGGTGACCGACGCGCTGATGGAGCGGCACCGGATCTACGTCCAGCCGATCAACTATCCCACCGTTCCGAAGGGGACCGAGCGCCTCAGGCTCACGCCGACACCGCTCCACGACGACGCGGCCATGGACCGCCTCGTCGCCGCACTTCAGGACGTGTGGAGCCTGCTGGACCTCAAATTCGCGGCCTGAAACCGGCCTTTGCGCAATGGCGCGGCCCACGCAATCGCGATAGGCTCGCCCCATGTTCAACGACAACTCGCTGCTTCCCAAGGAAGCCGTCCGGCTCGCCGCGCTGGGAATGGTGTGCGAGCAACCCAAGCGCTACGCCGAGCTCGCCAACGTCGTTCGCGACTTCACCAGCCGTATCGTCGGCCCCTCGCTGGACCTGCTGGGAAGCTCGATCGAGTTGTTGAAGACCGAGGGGCTGATCGCCGGGGAAACCGGAGACGACGACGCGCCGCTGGGCATAACCGAGGCCGGGCGCAGCCATCTCCAGGAACTTCTGAGAACCGCCGTCCGCGAGCCGAACTCCGATGTCGGGCGGCTCGCCTTCGCTCTGAAAATTCGGTTTCTCCATCATTTGCCGGCCGAGGAGCAGAAGGACCAGACCGACCGGATGATCGAGAGTTGCGGGGCGGAAATCGACCGCCTAGCGGCGCTTGAGAATTCCGATCCGACGGACCCCGGCCATTTCGCCGGCTGGCTCCGCCACGACATCGACCTCGTCCGCTCGCGCCGGGACTGGCTGGAAACGCTCCGCGCGGCGCTATAGCCCGCATTTCCCGCCACGGTCACGGCCGAGCCGCACCCTTCGATACGCCCCTTCGACAGGCTCAGGGCAGGCTACCTTCGCGGCTACTCAGGGTGAGGATATTGTTGAAATCAAACAAGAAAACTCCCTCATCCCGAGTAGGCCCGAAGGGCCGTATCGAGGGACGCCTCACCGCAACGCTTCCGTCCAAAACGGATACGTTCTAGGCAGGAGGCGGAAAGGTCAAAGCAGGTGCTGGCCGCCGGTGACGAAGACCTCCGTCCCCGTGACGTAGCCGAACTCCTCGTCGCACATGCGGTGCACGATGGCCGCCACCTCGTCCGCGCTGCCCATCCGGTTGAGCGGGATGCGGGGCAGCAGGGCCTCGTATTCCGGCCCCACCATCTCGGTCTCGATCTCGCCCGGCGCGACCGCGTTGACCCGGACGCCAAGCTCGGCGAACTCGACCGCGAGCTCGCGGGTGAGAGCCGACAGCGCCGCCTTCGAGGTTGCGTATGCCGACCCCGCGAAGGGGTGCCGCGCATGCCCGGCGATCGAGGTGATGTTGACGATGGTCCCCTTGCCGCGGCTGAGCGCGCCGGCGAAGCCGCGGGCGAGCAGCAGCGGTGCGAACAGGTTCAGGTTGAACACGTCGCGCCAGCCGCCGATGTCGCCGTTCAGGCAGCCCAGCCGCTCCTTGTAGTCGGTCTTGGGCGAGACCGCGGCGTTGTTGACCAGCGCATGGAGCGCGCCGTCGCCGATATGTTCGTTCGCCTCATCGACGAAGCGGCGCAGGCTGGTCGGATCCGCGAGATCGGTCGGGATATGGTGGGACCAGTTGGGATCGCGCTTGCAGGCTTCCGGCACGGCGTCGCGCGAACAGGTGAGGATGCGCCAGCCGGCTTCGCTGAAGCGTTTCACCGTGGCGTGACCGATCCCCCGGCTGGCGCCGGTCAGGATCATCGAGCGATGGGCGGGGGCGGTGTCCGGCATGGCTCAATGCGACAGCAGGACGGGGATCTCCGCGTGGGCCAGGATATGCCGGGTTCTGCCGCCGAGAATGAGCTGGCGCAGCCGGCTCTGGGAATAGGCTCCCTTGATCAGCAGGTCGGCGCCGGCCTTCGACGATTGCTCCAGGAAGGCGGCGCCCAGCTCGCTCGCGGCGGCCTCGAAACCCTGCACCTCGCAGCCGACCCCGTGCCACGCCAGCCGGTGCCGCAGGTCGTCGGCGTCGATCGGCGAAACCTGCGCCGCCTTGGCGGAGAGCACCGTCACTCTGTCGGCCTTTTCCAGCAGGGGAATCGCATCGGCGATCGCGCGCGCGGCTTCCGGGCTCCCTTCCCAGGCGATGGCGATCGACTTGCCGAAGCCGTCCCCGGCGGCGGGCGGGGCGACGAGGATCGGACGCCCGGTATCGAGCAGCGCGGCCTCCAGGGTGATCGGAGAGGGCAGCGCCGCCTCCTTCACCGGCCGCCCGACCGCGACGATGTCGTAGATCCGGCCTCTCGTGGCGACCACCTCGTCCTCCCGCCCGACGGTGGACTTCCACGACATCGAAACGCCGACGCCCTCCCCCGGCTCGTCGGCCACCCGGACGCCGTTCTCGGCGGCGAACGCGTCGAACATCTCGCGCGAACGGACCTCCCGCTCGCCGCCCTCGCGCTCGGTGACATCCATGATTTCCTCGATCATGGAACCGTCCATCCCCTCGCCGGTATAGGGAACCAGCCCCCTTGGGTCGGGGCGGACATGCAGCACGTCGATATGCGCATCGAACGCCCGGGCGAGGTTGAGGGCCGTCCGCAGGATGGAAGCGCCGATTTCGGGCGCGCTGATCGGAGCGAGAACCGTCCTGTACCGCATCGACTACCCCTTGATACCGGGCCGAAGGTTCCTTCAGCCCTTATATCCGAGCCCGTCCCATCCCGATAGCGGCAAATTCGCCGCGCGCCGCCGCGGTCAGGGAAACAGCAGCGTCATCTTCCAGTTTCCCTCCCCGTCCCGCCGGTAGAGCTTGCGCTCGTGGAGGCGAAAGGGTCGGTCGCGCCAGAACTCGATCGACGAGGGCAGAACACGGTATCCGGTCCAGTGCGGCGGGCGCGGGATCGCGCCGAGGCCGAACCTGGCGGTAAACCGGGCGACCCGCTTTTGCAGCTCGAACGCGCTGCCCATGGGACGCGACTGGTCGGATGCCCAGGCGCCGATCTGGCTGCCGCGTGGGCGGGTCGCGAAATAGGCGTCCGCCTCCTCGTCCGACACCCGTTCGGCCGCGCCGTCGATCCGCACCTGGCGGCGCAGGGACTTCCAGTGGAACACCAGCGCCGCGCGACGGGTTTCGTCGAGTTCGACCCCCTTGCGGCTCTCGGTATTGGTGTAGAACACGAAACCGGCGGCATCGGCGCCCTTGAGCAGAACCATCCGGGCGGACGGGGTGCCGTCGGCGGCGACGGTCGCAAGGGTCATTGCCGTCGGTTCGTCGGGCTCGGCCGCCTCGGCCTCCGAAAGCCAGGCATTGAACAGGGCGATCGGATCGTCGTCCTGGGCGGGCACGCGAACCCCTCTTGTAGAGAATCCGAAACTAGCCGATATAGGAGCGGCAAGGCAACGGATCGCCCGTCGCTCGCGCTGCGGCAGGAATCCGGCAGGAAGGGGAATCGCGAATGGACATGGTTAGAGGAACGGTAGCGGCACTGGCCGTCATTGCCCTTGTGGGTTGCAGCGGAGGCGACAAGGAGAAGGCCGGCACCGTGATCGGCGCGGGACTCGGCGGGCTCGCCGGCGCGCATGTCGGAAAGGGCACGGGCAAGCTCATCGCGGTGGCGGTCGGCACGCTGGCCGGAGCGATGATCGGAGGCGAAATCGGCAAGTCCCTCGACCGCGCGGATCGGCTGGCCATGCAGCAGTCGACCCAGGACGCTCTGGAAAAGAACAAGTCGGGGACCCGGAGCACCTGGCGCAACCCCGATTCGGGGAACCGGGGCACGGTTACCCCGACCCGGACCTACAGGACCGACTCCGGACAGTATTGCCGCGAATACCAGCAGACGATCACCGTCGGCGGCAAGACGGAACAGGGTTACGGGCGCGCCTGCCGGCAGCCCGACGGGTCCTGGCGCATCGTCAGCTGAGCGCGGCGATACCGTTGCCGTAGCTGCCGCGCCGGGGGCGGGCGGTTGGATGCGCGGTTGCCTTGGTGTAGCATGCGGCACCCCGACCGCGTCGGGGGTTTTTCTTGGGAAACCAGGTTGAGCGAGGGTCGAATGTCCCGGTCGGAACGCCTTCTGGACGGCAAGAAGGGGCTGATCATGGGTGTCGCCAACGAGCGTTCGATCGCCTGGGGGATCGCGCGCGCGGCCGCGTCCCACGGCGCCGACCTCGCCTTCACCTACCAGAACGACGCGCTTGGCAAACGCGTGGGTCCGCTTGCCGAATCGGCGGGTTCTTCCTTTCTCCTGCAATGCGACGTCGCCGACCCCGAAAGCCTCGACGGCGTATTCTCGGCGCTCAAGGAGCGCTGGGGCACGCTCGACTTCGTCGTTCATGCGATCGCGTTTTCGGACAAGGACGAGCTGAAGGGGCGCTATGTCGACACGTCGCCCGAAAATTTCGCGATGACGATGAACGTCTCCTGCTATTCCTTCACGGCCGTGTGCCAGCGCGCCTCGCGGTTGATGCCGGATGGCGGAAGCCTGCTCACCCTGACCTATGCGGGCGCCGAGCGGGTGATGCCTCATTACAACGTCATGGGCGTCGCCAAGGCCGCCCTGGAGGCGAGCGTGAAGTACCTGGCGGCCGATTTCGGCAACGACGACATCCGGGTGAACGCGATTTCCGCAGGGCCGATCAAGACCCTCGCCGCGTCCGGCATCGGCGATTTTCGCTACATCCTCAAGTGGAACGAGCTGAACGCGCCGCTCAAGCGCAACGTGACGATCGACGATGTCGGCGGGGCCGGGGTCTATCTCCTGTCCGACCTCTCGAGCGGGGTCACGGGCGAGGTGCACCACGTCGATTGCGGCTATCACGTCGTCGGGATGAAATCGCCCGACGCGCCCGACATAGCCACCGTCACCTAGGGACCGCGCCGCCGGCCGTGAGCGATGTCTTTCAACACGCAGGGACGGATCTTCCGCTTCACCACCTGGGGTGAGAGCCACGGGCCGGCGATCGGCTGCGTCGTCGACGGAACGCCGCCGGGAATCGCGCTGGCGGCGGCGGATATCCAGGTCTGGCTCGACAAGCGGCGTCCGGGGCAAAGCCGCTACGTCACGCAAAGGCGCGAACCCGACACGGTCGAGATCCTGTCCGGCGTGTTCGAGGGACGGACCACGGGAACGCCGATCTCGCTGTTGATCCGCAACGAGGACGTGCGGTCGAAGGACTACAGCGACATCAAGGACAAGTTCCGGCCGGGGCATGCAGATTTCACCTATCTGCAAAAATACGGCCGGCGGGACTACCGGGGCGGGGGTCGGTCCTCGGCGCGCGAGACTGCCAGCCGGGTCGCCGCCGGCGCAATCGCGCGCAAGGTGCTGGGCCGACGGGTGCGGATCCGGGGCGCCTTGATCCAGATGGGCGACCGCGCGATCGACCGGGCAAAATGGGACTGGAAGGCGGTCGGCAAGAACCCGTTCTGGTGTCCGGACGAGGCAATGGCGCGAGACTGGGCGGAATACCTCGAATCGATCCGCTTGGCGCGCTCCTCGGTGGGCGCGGTGATCGAGGTGACGGCGAGCGGCGTCCGGCCCGGGCTGGGCGCGCCGATCTACGCCAAGCTCGATGCCGACCTCGCGTCGGCGATGATGGGGATCAACGCGGTCAAGGGTGTCGAGATCGGCGCCGGTTTCGGAGCCGCCGAGCTCATCGGCGAGGAAAACGCCGACGAGATGCGGATGCGCCGGGGCAAGCCTGCGTTCCTCTCCAACAACGCGGGCGGAATCCTGGGCGGAATATCGACCGGGCAGGACATCGTGGTTCGCTTCGCCGTCAAGCCGACGAGCTCGATTCTGGCGCCGAGGCGGACGGTAACGGTAGACGGGCGCAACACGGAGATTTCGACCCAAGGACGGCACGATCCCTGCGTCGGCATCCGCGCGGTGCCGGTGGGCGAGGCCATGATGGCCTGCGTCCTCGCCGACCACCTGCTCCACCACCGCGCGCAGTGCGGCTGACGCGCCCTTCGATACGCCGCTTCGCGGCTACTCAGGGTGAGGGGTAGGTTTTCAAATCTAAAGAGGCCCTCATCCCGAGTAGGCGCGAAGCGCCGTATCGAGGGACGCCTTAACCCCGCCCGCCCGCGATCAGGTATTCCCGGTTGCCTCCGGCGCCTTCGATCGGGCTTTCCACCAGACCGAGCACGCGCCAGCCGTCCCGACGGGCGAGCCAGGCGGAAATGCGCTCGCAGGCCGCCGCCCTCGCCTCCTCGTTCCGCACGATGCCCCCCTTGCCGACCTCGCCCCGGCCGACCTCGAATTGCGGCTTGATCAGCGCGATCAGCCGCGCGCCCGGCCCGCACAGCGCGAGCGGACCCGGCAGCACGGTCTCGAGCCCGATGAAGCTCGCATCGCAGGTGAGGATGTCGATCCTTTCCGGAACGTGCCCGGAATCGATGTAGCGCGCGTTCAGCCGGTCGAGAACCACGACCCGGGGGTCTTGGCTCAGCCGCCACAGAAGCTGGCCGCGCCCCACATCCACGGCATAGACCTTGTCCGCGCCGTGCGCCAGCAGGACATCGGTGAACCCGCCGGTCGAGGCGCCGATGTCGAGCGCGATCGCGCCGGTTACGTCGATATCGAAATGCCGAAGCGCATGGTCGAGCTTGAACCCGCCCCGCGAGGCCCAGCGGCGCTCCGAGCCGCGCAGTTCCAGTTGCAGATCGGAACGAACGGAGTGGCCGGGCTTGTCGAGCCGTCGGTCGCCGGACCAGATCCGGCCCGCCCGGATCAGCGCCTGGGCTTCCGTCCTGCTCGCTGCGAGGCCGCGCGCCTCGACCAGCGCGTCGAGACGGCTCTTGTCAGGCGCGCCCGGCTTCCGCCGCGACCGTGTCGCCACGTCCCAGCGCCTCCAGAGCGGTGGCGACGATGTGCCGCGCGCTCAACCCCGCCGCCTCGTACTGGAGCGGCGGCTTGTCATGGTCGAGGAACAGGTCGGGTAGCACCATCGGACGGATCTTGAGCCCGCCGTCCAGCACCTGCTTCAGCGCCAACAAATGCAGCACCTGCGAGCCGAAGCCGCCGATCGAGCCTTCCTCGATGGTGATCAGCACCTCGTGCTCACGCGCGAGACGCAGCACCAGGTCTTCGTCCAGCGGCTTGGCGAAGCGGGCGTCGGCGACGGTGGCGGAAATACCCTTCGTCGCCAGTTCTTCGGCCGCCGCCAGAGCCTCGTAGAGCCGGGCGCCGTAGGAAAGAATCGCGATGGTCGAGCCCTCGCGCATGACCCGACCCTTTCCGATGGGCAGCACCTCGGCCTGTTCCGGCATGTCGACGCCGAACCCCTCGCCGCGCGGATAGCGCAGCCCCGACGGCCGGTCGTCGATCGCCACCGCCGTCTTGACCATGTGGACGAGTTCCGCTTCGTCCGCCGCGGCCATCAGCACCATCCCCGGCAGGCAGCCGAGATAGGCGATGTCGAACGCGCCGGCGTGGGTCTGGCCGTCGGCGCCGACGAGCCCGGCGCGGTCCATCGCGAAGCGCACCGGCAGGCTCTGGATCGCCACGTCGTGGACGATCTGGTCGAAGGCGCGCTGCAGGAAGGTCGAGTAGATCGCCGCGAAAGGCTTCATGCCGTCGGCGGCAAGCCCCGCGGCGAAGGTCACGGCGTGCTGTTCGGCAAGCCCGACATCGAACGCGCGATGCGGAAACGCCTTCTGGAAGGCGTCGACGCCGGTGCCGGACGGCATCGCGGCGGTGATGGCGACGATCTTGTCGTCCTTCTCCGCCTCGGCGATCAGGCTGTTGGCGAACACCTTGGTGAAGGAGGGAACGTTTGTCTTGGGCTTGTCCTGAATGCCGGTGACGACCTCGAACTTGGAAACCCCGTGATACCTGTCGGCGGATTCCTCGGCCGGGGCATAGCCCTTCCCCTTCACGGTAACCGCATGGACCAGGATGGGCCCCTCCGCCTGGTCGTCGCGGACGTTGCGCAGGACCGGCAGCAGATGGTCGAGATTGTGGCCGTCCACCGGACCGACATAGAAGAAGCCGAGCTCCTCGAACAGCGTCCCGCCGGTCACCAGCCCCCGGGCGTACTCCTCCGCCCGCTTCACGCCGCGCTCCACGGCGCGCGGGAACCGTTCGGCGATGTGATGGGCGACGTCGCGCAGGCTGCGATAGCTCTTGGACGAGATCAGCCGCGACAGGTAGCCGCTCATCGCGCCGACGGGCGGCGCGATCGACATGTCGTTGTCGTTGAGGATCACGATGAGCCGGCTGTCCAGCGAACCCGCGTGGTTCAGCCCTTCATAGGCCATCCCGCCGGTCAGCGCGCCGTCTCCGATCACCGCGACGACGCGGTTCTTCCTGCCCTGAAGGTCGCGGCCGACGGCGAACCCGAGGCCGGCCGAGACCGAGGTCGAGGCGTGCGCCGCGCCGAACGGGTCGTATTCGCTCTCCGACCGCTTGGTGAAACCGGACAGCCCGCCGCCCTGGCGGATCGTGCGGATACGGTCGCGCCGGCCGGTCAGAATCTTGTGCGGGTAGCATTGGTGCCCGACGTCCCAGATCAGGATGTCCTCGGGCGTGTCGAACAGGTGGTGCAGCGCGACGGTAAGCTCGATCACGCCGAGCCCGGCGCCGAGATGCCCGCCGGTCGTCGAAACCGCATCGACCATCTCGGCGCGCAGCTCTTCGGCGACCTGCTTCAACTCGTTGACGGACATGTCGCGCAGGTCGCGCGGCCAGTCCACCCTGTCCAAATGGGGGGTATCGACAGCCATGGTCAGTCCCTCGCCCTCTAGTTCCTGCGCTGTAGCACAAAATTGCCGAAGGCGCGCAGCGTTTCGGCTTCCTCGCCGAAACGGTCCAGCCGCGCGATCCCGCGATCGACCAGGGAACGCGCCTCGCGCCTCGCCCCTTCCACGCCGAGAGCGCCGACGAACGTCGCCTTGCCCGCCGCCGCGTCCTTGCCGACCTTCTTGCCGAGAGCGGCCTCGTCCCCGGTCACGTCCAGCAGGTCGTCGACGATCTGAAAGGCGAGGCCGATGTCGTAGCCGTAGGCGCGGAACACGTCGCGCACCGGTTGCGTGCATTCGCCGAGGATCGCGCCGGCCTCGCAGCTGAAGGAAATCAGCGCCCCCGTCTTCATCCGTTCGAGCACGGCGATCAGGTCGTAGTCGACCGATTCGTGCTGGGCCGCGAGGTCGATCATCTGCCCGCCCACCATGCCGCGCGCCCCGGACGCCTCGGCGAGCGTGCGCACGAGTTCCATCCTGACTTCGGCGGAACGGTGGGTCGCTTCGCCGGAAAGAACCTCGAAGGCCCCGGTCAGCAGGGCGTCCCCGGCGAGGATCGCGGTCGCCTCGTCGAAGGCGACGTGGCAGGACGGTTTGCCGCGGCGCATGTCGTCGTCGTCCATCGCCGGCAGGTCGTCGTGGATCAGGGAATAGGCGTGGACCATCTCGACCGCGGCGGCAACGCGAAGCGCACCCTCGTCGCGGGCGCCGACCAGCCCAGCGCCGGTCCTGACCAGGAAGGCCCGCAGCCGCTTGCCGCCGCCGAGAACGCCGTAGCGCATCGCTTCGTAAAGCCGTGCCGCGGGACCCTCGGGCTCGGGCAGTTCCAGGCTCAGCACCTCGTCCACCGCCGAGGCGGTGTCGGCCATCGTCCCGGCAAGGTCGGTATCGATCAGGACGTCAGTCAATATTCGCGGGCTCCACGCCGGCGGGCTCGTCTCCCTCGAAGGCGATCTTCTCGATGCGAGCCCTGGCCTCGCTCAACTTCTTCTCGCAATGGGTCTTCAGGGCGATGCCGCGTTCGTATGCGCCGATAGCGTCGTCGAGCTTCGCCTCTCCGCCTTCGAGCGTGCGGACGATCGCCTCAAGCTGCTCGAGAGCGTCCTCGAACGAAAGACCGGATATGTCCTCGGCCAATTGTTGTCGATCCCTTCCTGTCCCGGGATTGATCGGGAACCCTAGCCTTCCCGGAGTCGATGGGCAAGCCGGGACCTTGTTTCGTTATATCTAACAAAAACTTATGGGATCAGGCTGTCATCAGAACTTCGACATGGGCGGCGACGCTCGCCGCCAGGGCGTCGAGGTCGTAGCCGCCCTCCAGCGTCGCCACGACCCGGCCGCCGCAAACCTCGTCCGCGATCTCGCAGAGCCGTCTTGTCACCCAGGAATAATCGTCTTCCACCAGGCGGAGCGTCGCCAGCGGGTCCCGTTCATGGGCGTCGAACCCGGCCGACACCAGGATCAGGTCGGGGGCGAACGCCCGCAGCGCGGGAAGAACGCCCTCTTCCATCGCGGCGCGGAACTGTTCGGAGCCCGATCCGGGGCGCAACGGAACGTTGACGATATTGCCGCAGCCCGTCTCCTCGGCGCGCCCGGTCCCCGGATAGAGGGGAAATTCGTGCGTGGAAGCGAAGAAAAGCGACGGGTCGGCCTCGAATATCGCCTGGGTGCCGTTGCCGTGATGGACGTCGAAATCGACCACCGCCACCTTGTCCGCCCCGAGCTCTTCCCGCGCATGAAGCGCGCCCACGGCGACGTTGTTGAACAGGCAGAAGCCCATGCTGCGCGCGGCCTCGGCGTGATGGCCGGGCGGCCGGACGGCGCAGAAAGCGTTGTTCGCGTCGCCCGCCATCACGGCGTCCACCGCTTCCACCATCGCGCCCGCCGCACGCAGCGATGCTTCTCCGGAATCGGCGGACATCACGGTGTCGGGATCGACCCTCACCCGGCCTTCGGCGGGCACCGCATCCAGCAGCGCCTCGACGAATGCAGCGGAATGCGCGCGCGCCAGCTGGTCCGGTTCCGCCTCCGGCGCCTCGCGGCGGTCGAGCTCGGAAAAGGCTTCGGCGGACAACGCCTCCATCACAGCGCGAATCCGGTCGGGGCGCTCAGGATGGCCTTGGCCCGTGTCATGCCTTGCCGAGCTGTCGTGGTGGAACAGCAGCGTCGTCATCGCCTTCCCTTCCTGTCCGGAAACCGAGCGCGCTCAAAGCGCATCGATTGGAACCTTCAGATATGCGGTCCCGTTGCTTTCCGGCGGCGGCATGCGCCCGCCCCGGATATTGACCTGGACCGCCGGCACGATCAGCCGCGGCAACGGGAGCTCAGCGTCGCGGGAGGTACGCGTGGCGACGTAGCTCTCCCGGTCAACGCCGTCGCGGCAATGGATGTTGCTCTGGCGCTGTTCCGCCACGGTCGTCTCCCAGGCGAAATCGCGCGTCCCGCCGGCGCCGTAGTCGTGGCACATGAACAGGCGGGTCTCCGCCGGCAGGGACAGGATCCGGCGGAGCGAGTCGTAAAGGGTCTCCGCGCATCCCCCCGGGAAATCGGCCCGCGCGGTCCCCGAATCGGGCATGAACATCGTATCGCCGACAAACGCCGCGTCGCCGAACACGTAGCAGGCGCAGGACGGGGTATGGCCGGGGGTGAACATCACCCGCCCGGCGATGCCGCCGATCGAAACCGCGTCTTCGTCGTCGAAGAGACGGTCGAAATGCGATTCGGCGGCGGCCAATTCGTCCCCGATGTTGAACAGCGCGCCGAACGTCTTCCGCACCTCGGAAACGCCGGCGCCGATCCCGATCCTGCCGCCGAGGCGTTGCTGGACATAGGGCGCCGCCGTGATGTGATCGGCATGCACGTGGGTCTCGAGAATCCAGTCGACGGCGAGCCCGTCCCGTTCGACGGCGGCGATCAGCTGGTCGGCGGACCCGGTCGCGGTGCGGCCCGAGGCGGGATCGAAGTCGAGCACCGGATCCACGACCGCCGCCCGTCGGGTATCGGGATCCGAGACGACATAGGAGATGGAATTGGTGGTCGGATCGAAAAATCCGTCGACCTTCGGCATCATGCGTCACCCCTCGGTCGCATTATGCCGTCCGGGGGAAAGTCTACAACACCGGCCGCCGAGCTTGGGGCGCGGCCGGTCATGCGGTGCGGTCGTAGAAATCCTGGAGGATGGCGATCACGCCGTCGCGGCTGAATTCGGGCGGGATCGCTTCGCGATTGGCGAACATCTCGCGCAGCCTCGTGCCCGAGATCCGCAGCTTTCCGTCGTCGCCGCGGCGGCAGGGACGGCTTGCCGCGACGCCGGTCGCCACCGCCGCCGCGCCGCGATAGCGTTCCTCCTCGCCGAGGGCCTCTTTTCCGTCGGCGGCGAAGCACATGTTGCCCGTCGCCATGCCGCCGCAATCGAAGCAATAGAACGTGTCGTCGAACTTCAGCGGACGGATGGCGAGGCTGTCCTCGCCGATCTCGTCGAAAATGCGGTGGGCGTCGTAGGGACCGTAATAGCCGCCGAGCCCGGCATGGTCGCGCCCCACCACCAGATGCGAGCACCCGAAGTTCTGGCGGAACAGCGCATGCAACAGCGCCTCCCGGGGGCCGGCATAGCGCATCTCGATGGGGTAGCCGGCCTGGATCGCCTTGCCTTCCGCGAAATGGTTGGCGACCAGCCAGTCGATGGCGCGGACCCGGATTTCCGCCGGGATGTCGCCCGCCTTGAGCGCCCCGAGCACCTGGTGGATCAACAGCCCGTCGCATACCTCGATGGCGGCCTTGGCGAGAAATTCGTGGCTGCGGTGCATCGGGTTGCGGGTCTGGAAGGCGGCGACCGTGGACCAGCCCTTTTCGGCGAACAGCGCCCGGGTTTCGGCGGGGCGCAAATAGAGCCCCCGGTAGGTCTCGGGAAAGTGCCCTTCCGAGAAGACCGAGACCGGGCCCGCCAGGTTGACCGGACTCTGCGCCATCACCTTGGCGACGCCGGGATGGGCCTCGTCGGCGGTGCGGTAGACCTCCCGGCATTCGAGGTCCTTGTCGATGCGGTATTTCTCGGCGACCGCGAGGATGCCGAGGATCTCCCCCTCCCCGTCCGTCAGCGCCACCTCGTCGCCGACGGCGGCGGCGAAGTCCTCGCCGCAGGAGAGCGTGATCGGCAGCGGCCAGAAGAGTCCGTTCTCCAGGCGCATGTCGAGGCACGAGCCGCGCCAGTCGGCCGCGCCCATGAAACCGTCCAGCGGCGAATACGCGCCCATCGCGAGCATGAAGAGGTCCGAGACCTCGCGGCTCGACAAAGGGAACTTCTTCAGGGCGCGCGCCCTTTTCAGCCCCTCTTCCCGCTCCTCCGGAGGCAGCAGCAGGGGCTTCAGGGGCGCGTTGCCGTGCGGCGCGATCAGGTTCGACATGGGGCGTCGCCGCGGCGGGAAATCCCGGTCAGTCGACGATGTGGTAGACGGGGGCCTTCTCCATGGCCCATTCCCCGGTTTCCCGGTCGAAGCGGGACAGGGTGAAGCAGTGCCAGTCGGCGTCGTCCAGCCTCGGATGATCGGCCCGGTAGTAGTATCCCGGCCACCGCGTCTCCGTCCTGAACATCGTGTGGTGCGTCACCGCCTCCGACGCCAGCACCCGGTGGTGCAGCTCCCACGCCCGCTGGAGCTGGTGGAGATCCTCGGCCCCGAGATTGTCGAGGTCTTCCTTCAGCATGCCCAGCAACTCCAGCCCGCGGGTCAGCATGGGCTCGTTCGTCGTGTAGTGGGCGCCGATGCCGCCGACATACTCGTCCATGATCTTTTCGAGCCGCTGGAGACCGTGGATCGGCAGCATGTAGCTGGGCGAGACCGTTCCGGCGACGATCTCGTTGCGGCCGACCCGGTAGTTCTCCAGCGGCTGGAAGACCGTCCTCCTGAGGTCCTCGTACTCCTGCTCGCTGACCTGGGGCCGCTCGCTCTTGAGGTCGTTGACGTAGTTGACCGCCGCCTTGCCGGCGATCCGCCCTTCGGTGAAGGAGCCCGACGAGAACTTGTGGGCCGTGCCGCCGATCGTGTCGCCCGCGCCGAACAGCCCGTCGACCGTCATCATCCGGTTATAGCCCCAGCGGTATTCGTCCGGCGCGTAATCGTCCGGCCCGCTCGCCCAGGCGCCCGAGCAGGTGGCGTGCGAGCCCATTACGTAGGGCTCCGACGTGGTCAGCTCCGGGTTGGTGTGCTTGGGATCGATGTTCTGGGACGCCCAGACGACGGCCTGCCCGATCGTCATGCCGAGGAAGTTCTCCCAGCCCACCGTCTCCTTGTGCGGATCCTGGAAGGCCTCCGTGGTCACCATGCGGATCGGGCCGCGCCCGGCCTTGACCTCTTCCAGGAGCGCGTGGTTGCGCAGGCAGGTCGGCACCGGATGCCGGTCGACGTAATCGCCCACCAGCTCCCTGGTGTGGTCGTACCACCTGGACTCGTATTCCTCGCCATAGGCGTTCTGGGTGTAGGTCTTGAGGTGGAGGAAATACGCGCCGACCGGGCCGTAACCGTCCTTGAACCTGGTCAGGACGATCCGGTTCTCCATCTGGGTCATCTTCGCGCCGGCGAGGATCGGCAATGCGTAGGCCGAGGCGCTGCTCCAGGGCGCGTACCAGGTTCGTCCCATGCCCTCGCCGACCGCGCGCGGCTTGAAGATATGCGACGCGCCGCCCGCCGAGACGATCACCGCCCTGGCCCGGAAGACATAGAAGTCGCCGGTGCGCACGTTGAACCCGACCGCGCCGGCGACACGGTTGGGCTTCGTCGCGTCCATCAGCAGATGGGTAACCATGATCCGGTTGTAGACCTCGGTGGCGGCCTTGCGGGCCGCCTCCGCGACGATCGGCTTGTAGCTCTCGCCGTGGATCATGATCTGCCACTTGCCTTCGCGCAGATAACGCCCGGTCTCCGGGTCCTTCATGATCGGAAGGCCCCACTCCTCGAACTTGTGCACCGTGGAATCGACATGGCGGGCGATGTCGTAGCCGAGGTCCTCCCGCACCAGGCCCATCAGGTCGTTGCGGCAATAGCGGACATGGTCCTCGGGCTGGTTCTCGTCCCACTGCATGCCCATGTAGCAATTGATCGCATAGAGGCCCTGGGCCACGGCGCCGCTGCGCTCGATATTCGCCTTCTCGACGCAGACCACCTTCAGGTCGCGCCCCCAGTACCCGGCCTCGTAGGTCGCTCCGCAGCCGGCCATGCCGCCGCCGACGACCAGAATGTCCGCGTCCACGAAAACCGTTTTCCGGCGCGAGAACGCACTCACTAGACGACTCCCTGCTTGAACTTGTCCGGCGTCAGCGCGGGCAGCGCCCCGATGTTGAGCGCATCCGGTTCGTGCGCGAGTTCCTGGGATTTCATCGCTTCGGCGCCGGGCGCCTCGTAGTCGGACGGGGGCTTGATCGATCCCCACGGCGTCGTCCGGATCGGCGAAACGAAATCCTTTTCCTGGCCGTTCCGGAACTTGATCTTCCAGGAGATGGTGCCCTTCGCCTCCTCCCGCAGCGCCCGGACGCTGTGGCCCATGGGCGCGAAGTCGGCGTAGCCGCGGCAGTCGATGGCATGCTGCGGGCACGCCTTCACGCAGGAATAGCACTCCCAGCACATGTTGGGCTCGATGTTGTAGGCCCGCCGGTAGGTGCTGTCGATGTGCATGATGTCCGAAGGGCAGATATCGACGCAGTATCCGCAGCCGTCGCAACGGGTCATGTAGACGAATGTCGGCATTTGGCTCGGTTGACTCCTGTATCCAAGACCGACGACGGGCCGATCAGTAGTGGCTGGGCCTTTCGCGGGCGCTGCCGAACGTTTCCGGTTTGTCGGCGGGGGCCGGCAGGTTGCTCCTCGTGCCGGTCGCCTCCGACACCCGTTTCTCGAAAGCCGCCGCGGGCTTGAAGAACATGTGCGAGAACTTGGACCACGGGACGGACCCGAACAGCACCGTCGTGGCAATCAGATAGAGCGCCAGGAACACGGCGGTCCACGAGCTCGCGGCCGCCTGCAGCCCGGCCCAGATCAGCCCGAGCGTGGTGCTCGCGAGAAGCGAAAGGACGAACAGGTCGGCGCGCACGAGCCGGAACGGCGTATGCCCCTCGGCCGACACGTCGACCCGGATGAAGAACCAGAACCAGTAGCCGCCCGCGCAGACCAGCAAGGCGCCGACGACCCACAGCAAAGGCAGGACGGCGGGGGTCGGCGTCGCGGCGGTCGGATACCAGAACACCATGACGAAGGTGGCGATCGCGTATGCCAGGAAACCGTACATCGTCAGCAGATGGGCGATCCGGCGACGCCCGGGGCCGAATTCGGACGACGTGAGCCCCTCCGACAGGGCGGTCTGGACCGCGATCCCCGCCAATTCACCGCCGCCGATCCGCCGTGCGCCCTTGTCCCTCGATTTCTGCCAGGCGTCAAAGAAGTAGACCGCGCTCTTCTTGTGCCAGATGTCGAACAGCGTGCCGCCCACGACCAGCACGATCATGACCACGACATAGGTCTGCATCAGCGCGGGCGAGACGGTCGCCGAAAGCGCGGCGAAGGGATTACTGGTGAACACGCGATTCCCCCAATGTCAGCCTGTCCCGATCGACGCCGGGAGCGGCGGGATCGTTCCGCCTCGGGGAACGATACCATCTCTCGATCGGACGGAATGTCAAGGCCGGCCCGGCGCCGGGCGGCGGCGGAAGGGGTAGGGTCCCGGGTGCTCGACGAGCGGCAACGTGTGGGTCACCATGCCGAAATCGGGGCTCCAGACGTGAAGGAACCCCGCGGCGGGCTCCAGCACCAGTTCGAGATCGCTGTCGGGACGCAGATCGAGCGGCATGTGGAAGGCCGTCGAGGGCGCCACGCAGGCGAGCGTGCCGGCGAAACGGCGCTGGATGGAGCGGTGCAGGTGGCCGCACAACACCCGCTCGACGTTCCCGTGGGCACCGACGATTTCGGCGAACGCATCGGCGCCCGCGAAGTCCTGGCCGTCCATGAAGGGGACGCCGGTCTGGAAGGGCGGGTGGTGCATCAGGATCACGGTGGGGCGGTCGGCAGCCTCGGCCAGCCGGTCCTCCAGCCAGCAAAGGCGTTCGGCGCACATCTCGCCGGTCTTGGCGCCCTCCTTCACCGTGTCGAGGGCGAGGAAGCGCACCGGATGGTTCTCGACCGCGTAATGGAGAAACGCGCCGTTCCCGGGCAGGTAGCCGGCATCGGCGAAGGCGGCGCGCAACGCGGTGCGGTCGTCGCGGTTGCCCGGGATGAGGTAGACGGGGACCGACAAGGGATCCAGGAGGCGCCGAAGGCGGGCATAGGATTCGGCGTCCGGAACGTCGACGAGATCGCCGGTGACGAATACCGCGTCCGCCGGGGGATCGAGGGCGGCCAGCCGTTCGACCGCGGTGGTCAGCCCGCCGGCGGTGTCGGCCACGTCATGGGCGAGATCGCCGTCGGCACGGAGATGGATGTCGGAGATCTGGGCGAAGATCATGGAGGCCGGACACTACCACGGCGCCCCGATGCGCGCACCGGACTGGCCTCGGCCAGGTCGGCGGTTCAAAGTGAGGCCGACACGTTCCAGGACCGGTCCATTGCGTCCCGCCTTTTCCGTGCTTTCCTTCTCCACCGCTTCCGGCACCGGATACGGGCTGCTGGTTCTGCTCGGGCTGTTCGCGAGCGGGGAGACGATTCCCTCCGACCGATGGTTCGGGCTGGCGGCGCTTGGAATGGCGTTCGGTGCGGTCACTTTCGGCCTGGTGTCTTGGAGCATCCGCCCAGAACGCGGATTCGGCGCCTGGTCGCAATGGCGGACGAGCTGGACGTCGCGCGCGGAAATACTGGGGATCGCCACTTACGTACCGGGCGGGCTGTTCGCGATCGGCTGGATCGGCTACTCGGAGGTCGGAGGCATCTGGCGGGTCTCTGGCCTCGCCGCGACCGTGCTCGCGGGGTTCGCGGTCTACACCGCCTGCATGATCCACGCAACGCGCCACGAGGTTGCTGCATGGTGCAACCGTTGGACGGTGCCGCTCTGTCTCGCGCTGGCGCTGTTCAGCGGCGCGCTGTGGCTGCAGGCGCTGCTCGCGTCGTTCGGCCGCGCGAGCCCCGGCAGCACGCTGATCGTGGTGATCGCGCTGTTCCTCTCCTTCTACCTCAAGCGCCGGTACTGGCGGTTCGTCGACGCCGTCCACGCGGCGACGCCGGAGACGGGCGCTCGTCTTCCCCGCGAGCAGGCGGTGAGGCTCCGGCGCTACGCCTTCGTGCTCCTGTTCGCGCTGCCGCTGGTGCTCAGCATGGCGGGGACGGAAGCGGCGTCATGGACGGCCGCGCTCGCCGCCGTCGCCGCGGCGCTTTCCGGCTCCGCCGGCCTCGTCATCGAGCGCTGGCTGTTCTTCGCCGAGGCGGCGCCCCTCGGCGCTGTTTAGCTCGGATTTTTCACCAGGGATCGGTGCGGCGGGACTCTGCATGCCGACAACCGCGACCTGTCGGCGCTGGCCGTCGAGGACCAATTTGCCGAAGTCGCCCGCGGCGTCGGCCTCCTGTCGATGCCGTTCCGGCGCCGGCCGACGAACTGGACGGTTTCCAGTTCCTGCGGCGGCATTCGATCACGCCGGTGTGTCGGTGAGCTCCAGGCGACGTTCGATGCGCTCCAGCCGTTCGCCCACATGATCGAGGCGTTGATGAACCAGGGCAACGTCCCCCTGCTGGTTCGCCAGCAGTCGCTGCATGTCCGCCAAGTGGCGTTCCATCGACGAGACGCGCTGGCGGACCTCGCCCATATCCTGCCGCAGGTTGCCGATCTCGCCGCGGATCGCCCGCAACTGCTCCAGCACCAGACTCTCGACGTCGGCGTTCATGACGTCAGCCTAGCCCGGTTCCGCACGGCTACCAAGCGTGCTTGTGTCCGAGGCCATCGCGCCGCCGCCGAAGTCCGCCACAAGATCGCGGCCATTCAGGCGTGCAAATCGCATCGATGCACCTAGCCCCTGTGAGAAATCCGGTTCAGGCGTCTTCCTTGCTTGCGGTGAAGGTCAGGCCCTTCGCCTCGAACTTCTCCTTCACCCCCGGCTTGATGGCGTCGAGCTTGACCGCGCTCGACGGCGCCAGGTCGATATCGGTCATGTCGTGCACCCCGCCGGTGATCAGCACCTGCAGGACGCCCTCCTCCTCGCCGATATTGCGGAAGGCGCGGTTGACCCTGGGCGGCACCGAGATGGTGTCGAACTCGCCGAGCTCCGCCCGCCCGCCGCCGTCGTCGTTCCAGGTGACCTCGAAACGGCCCTTGAGCACGGTGAAGGTCTCGTAGGTCTGGAGATGGGCGTGCAGCGAAGGGCCCTGGCCCGGCGGACAGACAGCGATGGTCATGGTCATGCCGGCGGCGTCCACGATGGGCGCGTCGGTATTGATCGGCGTGTCCACGTCGCCGCCGAGCCCGATCACCGACAGCAGCTTGCGGGCGTAAACGACGTCGTTCGCCTCCTGCGGAATCTCCGGGTCCTGCTGGATCGGCAGCGGCTTCAGCGCGCCGTAACGCGAAATCCGGCTCTCCATCTCGTCCGGCGTGATCTCGATCGTCTTCATCGCATCCTCCCCGGCGCGTCGCTCGCGCCGCTGCCGGAATGGTAGAGCGATCGGCGCCGGATTGAAATCGCCTGTGCGACGACCGCGCGACGTGAACTCACCGCTCAGGGAGGGTCTTCGAGCGCGATTTCGGGCCGGGGCGAGCCTGTCCATGTGAAGCGGTAGCGCGCGCCCCGGCGCACGTTGCCGACCAGCGCCGGCCGGAAACAGGCGAGACAGGTGCCGCCTTCCCGCCGCACGCTGGGATAGACGATCCCGGACGAGCCCTGTTCGAGAAGGGTCTCGGCAAGCGCCTGCGAGTCCAGATAGCTGGCGGGGTCGAGGCACGAGCCGAACGCCGGGTCTTCCCGGATGTCGTGATAGGCGCCGCCGAAATCGGCGAGGTAGTCGTCATAGACGAGACTCTCCTCCAGCCAGTCGACCTCCAAAAGCCCGACCGTCTTGTGCCAGGCGATTTCGGCTTGCGCGGTCTCCGGCTCGAAACCGGCATACCAGGCGCCGCGCTCCGGCCCGTTGAAGCGGCTGCCGAGCGGGTGGGCGTGGGGAACCCCGAAGACCAGCTCGTCCATGCCGATTCCCGGCAACCGGTCCTGCTCCGCCAGCGCGCGCTCGTCCGTCGCGCGGCCGAGCTCGACGATGGCGGACAGATGTTCGTCGTCCTCGGCGATCCCGGCGAAGGCGGTATCCGGACCCTCGCCATACGCGGCGGGGATGAGGCGGTGCGTGTCGAGCCGGCGAATGCGGGAAACCGGGGGAACGCTCAATACCCGCCCCGGCGCGCATCCAGGAGTCGCCGCACCGTCGCGAAAGCCGGCATGCCGCCGCGCAGGAGATAGTCGACCGGTGTCAGCCCGCCGAATATCCGGTTCCGGTTCGGCAGCGTCATCCACCGGTCCGCGAGCTCCTCGCCGTACAGCGCGTTCAGCGCCCCGAAGATTCCGACGAGATAGGAAACCCGCCGTATCCTGTCTTCGTCGAGCAGACGGCCGGGTTGTTTCTTCAGGGCGTAATAGGCGCCATTCGACATGCCCCCCAGCAGCCCTCGCGCATCCGCATCGCGGATCTTCCACCGGGCCATCATGTTGATGAAGGCGCGCGCAGCGTCGCTTCCGAGGCGCTCTCGCTCGGCCCGGTCGGACAGATCCACTGGCGGTGGGACTTCGTGCCGCGTCGCGGGATAGACGGGGCTGAGAGCCATTCATTTCTCCAATTATGGAGAAAAATATAATTGTAGTTGGATTAAATGCAAGACTTCCGGGTCCGACGGTCATACGCCGCCCGGCGCTGTTGACGCGCCCGTGGCGCCTGCGAACAATCCCGGCATGGTCGAATACACGTGCGAAACGGTGGACGTCGGGGGTTGCTCGATCGAGGTGCTGCGCGGCGGTTCGGGCCCCCGGCTCCTGTTCCTGCACGGCGCGGGCGGGGCGAGCGACTGGGCGCCCTATATGGACCGCCTCGCCGAGCGTTTCGAGATCGCGGTGCCGAGCCATCCCGGTTTCGGCCGGTCGGACACGCCGGGCTGGCTCGATGGCATGTCGGACCTCGCCTATTTCTATCTCGATGCCCTGGAGGCGATGGGGCTCGACGACGTGCATGTCGTCGGCAACTCGCTCGGCGGCTGGCTTGCCTGCGAGATCGCGGTGCGCTCGACCGAGCGGATGCGCTCGCTCACCCTTGTCGGCGCCGCCGGAATCCCGGTCGACGGCGTGCCGATGGGCGACATCTTCCTGTGGAGCCCGGAAGACCGGGTGCGCAACGTCTATCACGACCAGTCGATCGCCGAGGCCCGCCTCGCCCGCAACCCGAGCGAGGAAGAGGCCGACATCGCGCTCAAGAACTACTTCACCACCTCGCGTCTCGCATGGAGCCCGCGGTTCTGCAATCCGGGCCTCGCCAGGTGGCTACACCGCATCCGCATCCCGACGATGATTCTCTGGGGCGCCGAGGACAAGGTATTCCCGCCCGCCTACGGCGAGGCATACGCGGCGGCGATCCCGGGCTCGCGGCTCCGGATCGTTCCGGAATGCGGCCACCTGCCCCACCAGGAAAAGACCGACGCGTTCCTCGACGCCGTGACGGCCATCGCGGAGGAAGCCGCATGAAGTTCTTCTTCTTTCACCTGATGCCGTACGCGCATCTCGACCTCGACTACGACAAGACCTATCCGGGCGCCTACCTCACCCTTCCCAACAGCTATTACGACCCGAAGAAGGGGGCGCTGCTCTATCACCGCTATCTCGACGAGCTGGAGCTCGCCGACCGGCTGGGCTTCGACGGGGTGTGCGTCAACGAGCACCACCAGACCGCCTATGGGATGATGCCGGCGCCCAACCTGCTGGCCGGCGCGCTGACCCGGAGCGTGAAGAACGCGACCATCTGCGTCCTCGGCCGGGCGCTGCCGATTACCGACAACCCGATGGCCATCGCGGAAGAGTTCGCGATGCTCGACAACCTCGCGGAGGGCCGCTTCATCGCCGGCTTCGTGCGCGGCCTCGGCACCGAGTACCACGCCTCGATGGCCAACCCGTCCTTCAGCCACGCGCGGTTCCACGAAGCGCACGACCTGATCGTCCGCGCCTGGACCGAGACCGGTCCGTTCGCCTTCGACGGCAGGCACTACCGCTACCAGTACGTCAACCTCTGGCCGCGCCCCTACCAGACGCCCCACCCGCCGATCTGGATCCCCTCCCAGGGCTCGCGCGAGACCTATGAATGGGCGGCCCATCCGGACCGGAAATACACCTACCTGATCACCTTCAATCCGGCCGAGGCGGTGAAGCGCAACCTCGACGCCTATGCCCGCCAGTGCGAGACCTATGGCTACGAATGCAGCCCCGGACAGCTCGGCTGGGCGCTCCCGATCTACGTCGCCGAGACCGACGAGATCGCCAACCGCGAGGCCGCCGGCCACATCGAGGTGTTCTTCAACAAGTTCATAAACTCGCCGGCCGAATACAAGCTGCCGCCCGGCTATTCCTCGATGGCGTCGTACAAATACGTCATGGAGACCAAGTTCAAGGTCCGCGAGCAGTTCCTGAGCCACGAGACGCTGACCGGCAACGGCATGTTCGTCTGCGGCGGCCCGGAAACCGTGACCGAAATCCTCGCCCGCCGTTTCGAAGAGATGGGCTACGGCAACCTGGTCTGCATGCTCCAGTTCGGCACCCTGCCGCGCGAGCTGACCGAGAAGAGCATGACCCTGTTCGCCAACGAGGTGATGCCGAAGCTCCGCCCCTTGGGCGAGGCGAGCCCGGCGCCACGCGCGACCGCATCGGCCGCCCAATAGACTCGCAGTCCAGTTCCAACCCGTGTCACTGCCGAGTCGCGCCCTTCGATACGCCGCTTCGCGGCTACTCAGGGTGAAGGTAAGGGAGTGTTTTCCACAATTCCTCCTCATCCCGAGTAGGCGCGCCAGCGCCGTATCGAGGGACGCCCCATGAACCGGAGCGCGCTTCTCGGGGCCGCGTTCATCGCGGTCGCCATGCTGTTCTGGGGCGGGAACACCACGGCGGGCCGGTTTGCGATGACGACAGACCTGCCGCCCATCGGGGTCAATTTCTGGCGCTGGACGATGGCGTTCGCGATCCTGCTGCCGCTCTACGCTCCGACGCTGTGGCGTCAGCGCGGGCTTCTCTGGCGGCACCGGGTCTATTGCTCCTTCCTGGGACTGGCCGGGGTGACGTTCTTCAACTCGTTCTTTTACGTGGGGCTGCAGAGCACGACGGCGGTCCAGGGATCGCTGATCGCCGCGCTCCTGCCCCTGACGATCCTCATCCTGGGCGCGGTGTACGCCGGCACCGGCATCACCGGACGTCAGGTGGGCGGGCTCGTGCTCTCCATCAGCGGCGCGGTGCTGGTCGTCCTGCGCGGCGACCCTGCCGTCCTCCAGACGCTGCGGCTCAACCCGGGCGATTTCTGGTGCTTCGCCGCCCTGCTGTGCTGGACGGTGCAGACCTTCATGCTGCGCTACAAGCCGCCGGAGATGGACATCATGGCGCTGGTCGTCGCTTCGGTCGGGCTCGGCTGGTTCGCCCTGGTTCCGGCCTATGCGGTCGAGATCGCGCTGGGCGACGCGATGCGCTTCGACCGGGAAACGGTGCTGCTCGTGGGCTATCTCGGGCTGTTCGCGAGCGTCATCGCGTTCAGCCTCTACAACGCGGGCGTGGTCCGCGTCGGATCGACAAGCGCGGGGTATTTGGGCAACCTCTTCCCGGTCTTCAGCGCGCTGCTGGCGGTGATCTTTCTCGGCGAGGCGATCGCCTGGTACCACGCGACCGGCGGCGTGCTGGTGCTGGGCGGCATCTACCTCGCGACCGTCCCGCCGGGCGCGCTCCGGCGACTGATCAGTCCGACGCGTCGGGCAGCGCCACGCCCACCATGCAGTCTCGGGTGACGATGCCGGCGAGCCGTTCGGCGTCCCACGACTCCGTGTCTTCGGGCTGCATCGGCAGGACGAGATAGCGCATGTCGGCGTTGCTGTCGTGCACCCTGACGGTGACGTCCTCGGGGATCGCGGTGCCGAACTCCTCCAGCACGGCGCGCGGCTCGATCACCGCGCGCGAGCGGTAGGACTTCGACTTGTACCAGTCCGGCGGCAGGCCGAGGATGGTGCGCGGGTAGCACGAGCATAGCGTGCAGACGATCATGTTGTGCGTATCCGGCGTGTTCTCGACCACGACCAGCTCGGTGCCCGCCATCGGGATGCCGAGTTCGCCCACGGCCGCGGTGCCGTCGTCGAGCAGCCGTTGCTTGAATGCCGGGTCGGTCCAGGCCCTGGCGACGATCTCCGCGCCGAGCGCCGGGCCGCGCGAGTCCATGAATTCGAGCTGCCCGCGGATCTGCTCCGGCGTCACCACGCCCTTCTCGACCAGGAGCTCGCGGATCGCGGTCGCCATCAGCTCGTAATGGCCGGTCTCCTCGACGTCCCGGTTCTCGGGCGCGACCTCGTGATCGTGGTGGTGGGCTTCGGCGTGCCCGCGTTCGTCTTCCGCCATCGTCGGTCTCCTAAGCCTTTTCCAGCCAGTGCTGGTAGATTTCCAGATCGAGCGTGTCCCGCTCCGGGCCGTCGTAGTCGTCCCAGATGTCGTGCTGGCGGAACCGCACGCGATAGAGATGCCGCCGGGGCTCGCCGTCGAACCCGTAGGCGAGCTCCTCGGGGTTGGGGAAGGCGCCGCAATAGCGCTCGACCACCCCGGTCTTGCCGCGGATATAAAACGGGGTGCGCCGGTGCCCGGGCGGGTGGCTGAGCGCGACCCTCACCGTGTCGCCGACCCCGAAGCGGCGTTCCTCGGCCGTCGCGGCGCTCACGATCCGTCCTCCAGCCGGCGCCGGATTTCGTCCATTCGGGATTCGATCTCTCCGTGGGTGGCGAGGCCCTTCTCCTCCAGGAGGTCGGTCAGCGCCTCGGCCCAGCGTTCGAAATAGTCGCGGTCGTACTGCTCGGAAGGCAGGTCCTCGAGCGCGCGGCGCATCTCGTCGACCGTCATCAGCTTCTTCTCGCGCAGCGCGCCGACCGTGGCCATGATCAGCTTGGCCCACGGCCTGGTCGGCGGGCTGTCGGGCTCGACCGGCCCCGCGGTCATGCCTCCCATGTCGTGTTGTCTCTGCATCGTCCTCACTCTCCCGCCGTCCGGCCTTCGATTTCCCGCCGCACCGTATCGGCCCCGGCGACCATCGCCCTCAGCTTGCCGAGCGCGGTGGCGCGGTCGAGATACTTCATCCCGCAATCGGGCGCCACGACAATCCGCTCGGGCGGCAGGACTTCGAGCGCCCGGCGAATTCGCGCCGCGACCGTCTCGGCGGTCTCCACCTCCGGATCGCCCAGGTTCAGGACGCCGAGGATAACCGTCTTCGATGGAAGCCGCTCGAGGATCGCGAGATCGAGGTCGGGCTGCGCCGCCTCGATGGAGACTTGGTCGACCGCCGCATTCTCGAGCTCCGGCAGGAACGAGTACGCGCTTCCCTTCTCGTGGACGATATGCGCGTAGCCGAAGCAGAGATGGACCGCGGTCGTCCCCTCGACGCCTTCGAGCGCGCGGTTTATCGCCTTGACCGCGTACGACTTGGCGACCTCCGGACGCGCCTGCATATAGGGTTCGTCGAGCTGGACCACGTCGACCCCGGCCGCGAACAGCGCCTTGATCTCCTCGTTCATCGCGGCCGCGTAGTCCATCGCCGCCGCCTCGTCGGTGTCGTAATGGTCGTTCTGCGCCTGCTGGGTCATGGTGAACGGCCCGGGCACGGTAATCTTGGTCATGCGGTCGGTGTTGGCGACCAGGAACTCGGCGTCGCGGACCTCGATGGGCCGGGCGCGGTGGATCGGGCCGGCGATGCGGGGCACCGGGTTGGGATGGCCGGTGCGGTCGATGGCGGTGCCCGGATTGTCGATGTCGACCCCGCCGAGCGCGGTCGCGATCCGGTTGGAATAGCTCTCGCGGCGGATCTCGCCGTCGGTGATGATGTCCACGCCGGCGTGCTCGAAATCGTGGATCGCCGCCAGCGTCGCGGTGTCCTGCGCCTCCTCCAGCGACTCCTCCGGCACCTTCCAGATCTCGCGCGCGCGCACCCGGGGCGGCAGCCTGCCCTTCAGATTGTCCCGGTCGACCAGCCAGTCGGGCTGAACGTGACTCCCGACCACCGTGGTCGGCAAGATCCTCGGCTCCACGACGCCTCCCTCCATACCAACTGCTCCGACTATACGACACCGGCGGCGCCGACCGCCAAGAAATCGCGTTCGGCCTAACGGTAAGGATTCCTCACGTCCTTACCGCCGGAGCCGCCGCGAAAAAGGGCGCCGGAAAGCCCCGGCGCCCAATTCGCGACTCTGGCAAATCTACCCCCAAACGCGTCCCGCGTCAAAAAAATGTCATTTAAGATAATTTTTTGGATGCGACGCCTGATCGGCTCGTTCAAGAATTTCCTGAGCAGTCTTCAAAGCGTTGTCAACTTGGCGAAGAAAAACTATTATGGAGGCTAAGTAATAAATATAGCTCAACTGATATATCTAACAATACAGTTATGTGTGATTGAAATAATAGAACCGCGAACCGCTCCACGGTTGAATTTCGTTATGTGGCTTTTTCTCCGGACCGCGATACCGACCTTCCTCACACTGCTGACGGTGTCCCTGGCTCTCGGCATGGACGCGGCCGTCTCCGAAGCACTGGCAGTCACGAAGAAATCGTCGTCCGGGATTTGCCATTGCCCGGGCGGCCAATATTACGACCGGACGACAAAGTTCAGGGCGTATCCTGGCATCAAGGAATGTCTGGCAAGCGGCGGACGGCATCCCAGGCGCGGTCAGGGTGACTGCACGGAGACCGCTCCTCCCCGCCCGACCGCGACCGGAAAGGGAAGAACCCTTTCGCGCACCCGCGCCATTACCGCGCGCATCGTCGACGGCGACACCGTGGTGCTGTCCGGGGTCAAGGTCCGGCTGCACGGGATCGATGCACCCGAGTCGAAACAGTCCTGCCGCGACGCTCGGGAACGGCGCTACCGGTGCGGCCGGGAAGCCACCGCCGCCCTCGTTCGGCTCGCCGGCGACGGAATCCGGTGCAGGATGCAGCGTGGTTCCGATCGATACGGCCGCAAGATCGGCACGTGCTATGCGGCGGACGGCAGAAACATCAACGCGGAAATGGTCCGCCTGGGTCATGCGCTGGCCTACCGGAAATATTCGACGGCATACGTGGCTCAGGAACGGGAAGCGCGCACACGCCGCCGTGGCCTGCATCGCGGGGCGTTCGTCGAACCGTGGGCATGGCGTCGCGGCCAGCGGCTCCCGGGGCGCTGACTTCGGCGATCGGAGTCCTTGTCGGCAAGCGGGCCGACGCGCTCAGACAGCCTGCCCCGCGAACGGAACCAGCCGAATATCGTCCTCGCGCCGGCGGACCCGGGCGATGTCGTGGCTCGTCTGCATCCTCATCAGCGTGTCCATCGATACGCCGAACACCTTTTCGATCCGGAGCGCCATTTCCGGCGACAGGCTCGCCCGCTCGTTGAGCAGCGCGGACAACGCCGGCCGCGTGACCCCCAGCATCCGCGCGGCATCGGTGACCGACAGGCCGAGAGCCTCCACGATCTCGCTCTTCACGAACCCGCCCGGATGGGCCGGGTTTTTCATCCGAATGCCCCGCGCCGTACCCATCGCTGCCTCCTGTCCCGACGGTCGTCCTTGTAATGCAAGTCGAGGAAGAACGGAACGAGTGCGGTGCGGGCAGCCCCAGAGCGCATCCGATTTAGTTTGAAGCGCTGGGCCTCTCCCCGTCGTCATGGTCGGCGGAGGCCGACCATCCACGAGTTTTTCCTCGGGAACCGAGGACAGGTAAGAAAAACAAAACGTGGATGGTCGGCCTCCGCCGACCATGACGACGGGAGCAGGAGCGGCCCGGAACGCCCCCCGCCCCGTTCGCCTCGCCCGCCGAATGCTCTAGGATCGCGCGTCCAGCGGGAGCCCTTATGCGCGACCAGTCGATCAGAGGCCATGTCCGGAACCTCGAACAGCAGGGCGAGCTGATCCATTTCACCCGGCCGGTGGAGCCCCACGGCAACGTCTCGGCGTTGTCGTGGAAGACCTACGACCGGCTCGGCAAGTCGGCGCTCTTTTCCAATCTCGAAGGGTTCCCGGGCTGGCGGATCTGCAGCCAGGTGATCGCCGACCGGCGCAAGTGGTCGATCGCGCTCGGCATCGAGGCCGACGCGCTGATCCCGACCCTGGTCAAGCGGATCGGGGAGCCGGTGGAGCCGGTCGAGATCGACGCCGCCGGGGCGCCGGTGAAGGAGAATGTCAGGCTCGGCGGCGAGGTCGATCTCACCAGGCTGCCGGCGGTCTGGCATTCGGAGCGCGACCCAGGGCCCTACATCGCGTCCGGCATGGCGATCGTCAAGGACCCGGAGACCGGGATCCGCAACATGTCGATCCACCGGATGCAGATCCTGGGACCGGACACGACGGGGTTCCTGATCTGCCCGCGCCACGCGCTCCGCATCTACCGGATGTATCAGGAGCGGGGCGAGCCGATGCCGGTGGCGATGGTGATCGGCGCCCACCCCGCGCTCTACTACGCCGCCGGCTTCACCTCGTCCTACGGCCTCGACGAGCTGACCGTGGCCGGCGCGCTGCTCGGCGACCCGGTCCGCATGGTCAAGTGCGAGACCATCGACATGGAGGTTCCGGCCGAGGCGGAGATCGTGCTGGAAGGCGAGGTCGCGCCGACCGGCATGACGCCGGAAGGTCCGTTCGGGGAGGCGACCGGCACCTACGCGATGGAGGGTTCGACCGAGATCTTCCGGGTCAAGGCGATCACCCACCGCGACGAGCCGATGTTCTACTCGATGCAGTGCGGCATCCCGATGACCGACACCCAGTCGATCACCGGCACCTGCATCGAGACCGTGGTGACCGACCACCTGAAATCGGTCGAGGGCGGGCTCGATCTGCGCGACGTGCGGCTGCTCGGCATATCGGGGCTGATGGCGGTGGTTCTCAAGCTGCGGCCGCGCGTGGAGGGCCAGGCCAAGACGGCGGCGATGGCGGCGCTATCGAGCCCCTATCTCCACCCGAAGCTCGCGATCGCGGTCGACGAGGACATCGACGCGGGCGATCTGCGGCAGGTGTTCTGGTCGCTGACGACGCGGGTCCACGCCGAGCGCGACGTGATCCGGATCCCCAACACGCGCATCTGGTCGCTCGACAACGTCTCCGACATCGTGCCGGGGATGAGCCCGATGTACCGGATCGGCACCAAGACCGTGATCGACGCGACCATGCCGGCGGACGCGGCGGCGCGCGGCCGGTTCGAGCCCGCGATGCCGCTCAACCTGGCGGACGTCGATCCGCGGGATTTTCTCGACTGAACAGGTAGGAGCTCGGGCGGTGTCGTCGTCGTCCGGCACCACCCCTTTTGTCGTCATGCCCGGACTTGTTCCGGGCATCCACGTTCCTCCGCCGGCGCGGCCGCTCCCGGCTCGCACCGCGATGCCGCAAGACGTGGATGCCCGGAACAAGTCCGGGCATGACGATAGAGGGAGAAACGCCTGTCGAAGGGAGAGCCCCGGTACCTTGACGCGCGCGCCGGCAAGGGTAGCTTTGGCAACCGATCTTCTCCCGGCGGAGGGGATCGGGAGAAAAATGGCCAACCAGAGCATTTTCCGACCTTAACGGTTCGCGAAGAGCGGCCCACCCTCCCCCGGCCCCTCCCGCAAGCGGGAGGGGAGAAGGTGAGGAGGGTTCGCCAGGCGAGTCCCCTCTCCCCGACGGGGAGAGGGTCAGGGTGAGGGGGGGACCGCGTCCAGTCGGATATTGCTCTATCAAAGGGTTGGCGGGTAAAGGGCGGTGCACGGTGTCCGAGATTTTTTCCAGACGTTTCGACTACGTGATCCTCGGCGGGGGGTCGGCCGGCTGCACGCTCGCCAACCGGCTGTCGGCGGACGGACGCTCGGAGGTCGCGCTGATCGAGGCGGGCAAGGACTACCCGCCGGGCAGCGAGCCCGCGGACATCCGCAGCTCCTACGCGCTCGGCGCCGCCTTCAACCCCGCCTATCACTGGAGCAATCTCAAGGTCCGCCTGTCGCACAACCCGACCAACGAGCCGGACCGGCGCATCCCGCGCTTCATGGAGCAGGCCCGCGTGGTCGGGGGCGGCTCGTCGATCAACGCCCAGATGGCCAATCGCGGCTCGCCGCTCGATTACGACGAGTGGGATTCGCTCGGCGCCAGCGGCTGGGGCTGGAACGACGTGCTGCCCTATTTCAGGAAGCTGGAGACCGACCAGGACATCGACGACGACTGGCACGGCAAGGACGGCCCGATCCCCGTCCGCCGCGTGCCGGAGCCGGAATGGACCGATTTCTCGCGCGCGGTCTCCAGCGTGCTGACCGACACCGGGCTCAAGCCGCTGCCCGACCAGAACGGGTATTTCGAGGACGGCTGGTTCGCCTGCGCGATCTCCAACAAGGACGAGCAGCGGGCCTCGGCTGCGATGGGGTTTCTCGACGCCGGAGCGCGCGCCCGGCCCAATTTGCACATCGTCCCGGAAACGACGGTCGAGCGCCTGATCTTCGATGGCAGGCGGGCCGTGGGTGCGCGGGTTCGGCGGCGCGGAGACACCCATGAGGTCCGCGGCGAGCGGATCGTCGTCTCGTCCGGCGCGCTCCACACCCCGCCGCTGCTGATGCGCTCGGGCGTCGGGCCGGCGGGCGATCTGCGCGATCTCGGGATCGACGTGGTCGCCGACCGCCCGGGCGTCGGCGCCAATTTGAACGAGCACCCGACGCTGGCGGTGTCCGCCTATCTCTCCAATGGCGCGCGGCTCCACACGCCCGACCGGCGGCACGCCCATATCGCGTTCCGCTACTCCTCGGGCGTGGCCGATTGCGGGCCGGGCGACATGTACGTCTCGGTGACCGCCAAGTCGGGCTGGCACCCGGTCGGGATCCGCCTCGGCTCCTTGCTGATGTGGTGCAACAAGCCCTATTCGCGCGGCCGGCTGCGGCTGGCGAGCGCCGATCCGGCGGCCGAGCCCGACGTCGATTTCAACATGCTGTCCGACCGGCGCGACTACGACCGCCTGACCCAGGGCATCGGGCGCATGGCGGGGTATTTCGATCACCCGACGCTCCGGCGGATCGCCCGCGACCCCTTCCCCAGCGCCTATTCGGAACGGGTGAAGAAGATCGGCGCCGTCACCACCAGGAACCGCATCCTGACCACCATCCTCGCCGCCATCCTCGATTTCCCGGGACCGGTGCGGCGCTCGGCGATCCGAAACCTCATCACGATGGGCGACACGCTCCAGGACCTGCTCGGCGACGAGAAGCGGATGGAGGAATACGTCCGCGAGAACGTCACCGGCTGCTGGCACCCGTCCGGCACCTGCCGGATGGGCGCGGCCGACGACCCGATGGCGGTCGCCGATCCGTCGGGGTCGGTCTACGGGGTCGACGGGCTCACGGTGTGCGACGCCTCGATCTTCCCCTGCGTGCCCCGCGCCAACACCAACATCCCCACCATCATGTGCGCGGAAAAGATCTCCGACGCGCTGCTCGCCGACCGGGCGGCGTGAGGGGCGGTTCTTCGCGTCAACCCACCCTCCCCCGGCCCCTCCCGCAAGCGGGAGGGGAGAAGATAAGGAAGGGTCGGCGCCGCAACTCTCCCTCTCCCCGGCGGGGAGAGGGTCGGGGTGAGGGGGATGCCGGTTGCGACCGCGTCCGGTCGGGTATTGCTCTTACGAGTGGCGGCGAAGCACCTATCGAAGAGCGGCAGCCGGACTCCCGGCTACGCCCTACCCCCAGCCGAGCTGGTTGAAGGCCCAGCCGTCGTTCCAGATCTTGGTGACATGCGCGATCTTTCCGTCGCGCATGTCGGCCACGTAGACATAATCGGATTCCGTCTTCTTGCCGGTCGGCGGAACCGGTCCGCCCTCGCCGGTATGGGTTCCCGAAAAAACCCCGAAGATCGTTACCCTGTCGTTTTCGTCGTCGGCGCCGGCCGCCTTCAGGTCGTAGCCGGCGTCGGGCAGGATCGTCACCACCCCCTGCATCCAGTCGCAATAGGCTTCCAGTGTCTTCATCTCCGCGATGGCCCCGGCCTGGGCGGAAAAGCCCGCGTCGGGGTGGCAGAACTCGGCGCAGCCCGCCCAGCCCGCGCCGCTCTCGCAGGCGTGATAGAAGGCGAGTGCCGTTTCCTTCGAACCGCTCATCGAAACCTCCCTTGGTTAAGACGTATCGACACGCTCAAGCCGCCTACCCCAGCGGGCCCAGGAACGGCTCGCCGGCGAAGGTGTCGGGGAGCGGGTCGAGGGCTTCGGGCCAGTCGCCGCCCGTCCGGCGCCGTTCGGACGCCTTGCGCGGGCGGCCGTCCCAGCCGATCTGCTCCATGTAGTAGTAGAGCTGGATCGCGTGCCCGTCGGGGTCGATGGCGAACGCCGAATAGTCGATCCCGGGCGACAGTTCGGGCGGCAAGTGGACGATCTCCACTTCGTGCTCTTCGAGGAACCCCAGGGCAGCCCTGAGCTGGGTGTAGTCGCCGACCTGCACGCCGAAGGACATGCAGGACGTGTGCTCGCTCAGCCCCAGCTCCGAGCGGAGCGCGATCGGGTAGAGCGCGAGCGAATGGTGCTCGGTGTTGACCCTGAGAAACGCGCAGCGGTGCCCGTTCCACTCGATCTCCTCCGTGACCGTCATGCCGAGTCGGTCGCGGTAGAAGCCGAGCGACGCGTCGAGGTCGTCCGAGAACAGCCGTACCGGTCCCACCCGCACCGCCTTGAACGGCCGGGGCAGCAATATGCCGCCCACGTCGTAGGTCGCTTCGAGGGTCTGTTCGTGCCGATAGCCGGACGCGATGTCGGTCCCGTTCGCCCGCGCCCTCTCGACCTCGGCGTATTCGGGGATCTGCGGCAGTCCCGGTTGCCGGTGGAATTCCTCTTCGTGCAGAGCGCCCGGCTTGGAAAGCCCGTCCCAACCGATCTGCTCGATCCCGTAATAGAGCTCGTTGATGTGCTCGTCGGGATCGAACGGATAGACATGCCAGTTGGAGCCCGGCGTGTCGCGGCCGGACCGCCTGATCCGGATGTCGCAGCCGCGCAGCCAGTTCTCCGCCTCGGCGACCTCGCGCAGGCTGCCGACCTGCCAGGTGATCTGGTTGACCGTCATGTCCGGCCGCGACGACCGCCCGCCGATATGGTCGAGGACAGGCCGGGGGAACAGCACGAAGGAATGGTGGTCGCCGCCGTGGCGCATGAACCAGCCGGTGGTCGTCTCGAAGTCCTTCAGCGCCTCCTTGTCCTCGACGCGCGGGCTGAAATCGAGGGAGTCGGAGAGCGCGAAGCCGAGCAGGTCGGAATAGAAACGGATGCAGGCGTCGAAGTTCCGCACGTTGAAGCCGAAATGGCCGAGCCTGCGGATCTTGAACGGCCGGTCGAGCAGGACGCCGCCGACGTTGAATTTCTTTCCCGTAGTTCCGTCCATGACCTTGCCCCCCGTTCCGGCGTCATTCTAACGCGTTTTACGGTATTGCAAGCTCCGGCGCGGCGATGTAACAGATTGCGCCTTTTTTCGATCGGGAGACGGGTACGAACGATGAGCGAAGCCGCGACCGCCAAGCCGTCCAAGGAAAAGACGGAGTCCAAGAGCTCAAGCGAAAGCGCCAAGGCATCGACTTCGAGCGAGTCCTCCTCCTCGCCCGCGACCAAGTCCGCCCGGGAGTCGGTGGGCGGCAGGAGCGAAGTCCATTACGGCTATTTCAGCAATGTCCGGACGCCCGAATACCGCTCCGGCTGGGACAGCATCTGGGGCGGCGAGAAAACCAACGGGACGCGGCGGAAGCGGGCCGCCCCGAGCGCCGCGCGGTCCAAATCGCCGGTCAGGCTCACGCTTTCCTTCGACGACCTGCCGGAAGCGGCGCAGGACGAGCTGCGCAAGGCCGCCGAGGCGGCGCTCAAGGCCAATTCCCGGCTCAGCCTGGCAAGGCGCGAGAAGGCGGGCGCGGTGAGCTGGACCCTCGAATGCGAGGTGCGGCGTTAGGGCATTTTCCGGCCTGATCGGGCCAGGATCGCGCGGTCCGCCCTCCCCCGGCCCCTCCCGCAAGCCCCGGACTGCGATCCGGGGCAAGCGGGAGGGGAGAAGAAAGCGACGCGCGGGCAAGCGAGTCCCCTCTCCCCGGCGGGGAGAGGGCCAGGGTGAGGGGGCGCCGGGTGCGACCGGGTTGCCGATTATCCGGCACTCAGCCAGGACACCAGCTCACGCGCGGATCCGAGGGTTTCTAACCCGTCTACCGCCGCGAGTACCCGGTCGACTCCCGTCCCCCCGAGCGCGGGTCCCGCATAGGTTCTGAACTTTTCCTTCACCTGCCCGAACGACAGTGGATTTTCGGGCGTTCCGAGCGCGTGGTCGCAGCGTGCTGAATGACGCGCGCCGCCCGCGGTGTCGATTTCGGCGACGGCCTGACCGCCTTCGAGTCCCGGGTCGTGGACGACCTCGACCTGCTCGGCGGCGAACCGGCGGAGGGCGGGATCGTCGTAGCATTCCGGTTCGAACCGGTCGAGCGTCAGGGTCCGGTCCCGCAGATAGACCGCCGCGACGTAGTGCGCCGAGAGCAGCGCCTCGAACTTTGCGCGGTATGTCGAAAACCCGCCATGCATCTCGAAGGCCGTCTTCGGAAGCGCGATCCGGACCCGCGCGATGTCCTGGAAGGCGATGTCTTCCTCCAGCCCGGCGAGCGCGGTCAGGACATCCTGCAGCGCGGTCGCGGCCGGCCATTGCCTGAGCGCGATCCGTTGCAGTTCCCAGCGCCGTCCGAGATCCCGCGTGGCGCGCTCGGGCAACCCGCCGTCCGCGTAGGTCGAATAGAGCCCGCCATCCGGCGCGGTCAGGAAATCCCGCGCGGCGGCGAAATCCTGCTCGGCCAGCAGCGCCGCCATCAGCCCGGACAGCGCGGCCCGGCACTGGTGCCACTTGACCGTGGGCGTGCCCCAGGCCGCGAAGGTGCCGGCGGACTGGCTGCCGGCGAGGCCGAAAGCGCGGGCCATGGTTTCGGCGTCGAAGCCGCGCAGCCGCCCGACCGCGGCGGCCGCGCCGAACGGCCCGGTCACCCCGGGGCCGTGCCAGCCCCTGGCGCGGAAGGCGGGGTAATCGAGCCCGAGTCCCACCCGCGTCGTCACCTCCAGCCCGGCGACCAGCGCGGCGAGCAGATCCGCGCCGCAAGCGTCGTCGCGCGCGGCAATGGCGAGCGCCGGAGGGACGATTTCGGGCGTCACATGGGTCAGCGTCGCGCGATGCACGTCGCACATCGTGACGGCGGTGATCAGGTAGCCGTTCATCACCGTCGCGCCGGCGAGCGACATCGGCTGCCCGCCGATCACGACGCTTTCCGACGAGCCGCCGAGAGCCTCGGCAAGGGCGCGAAGCTGCCCGGTCTCCTCGCCCCTGTGCCCGGCGAACGCGCAGGCCAGCGCATCGAGCAGCAGCGCCTTGGCCGACTGCCGCACCTCGCCGGGGACCCCATCGAGGCTGAGCCCGGCCGCGAAGGCCGCCAGCTCCTGGGTGGTTTCTCGACTCATACCCGAGCTTAGCGTACATGACCGAGTGCGGCGAAGCCGGGCCGGGAGTAAGATTCCGATCCTGGACCCTCCCGCTTCGTCATGGTCGGCGAAGGCCGACCATCCACGTTTTATTTTCGCGCCTTTCGGCTGCTCCAACCGCCGAAAAACTCGTGGATGGTCGGCCTTCGCCGACCATGACGGCAAGGAAGGGGCCGCCATGGGAGAGGAGTGGCCCATTGCTGCTGACCGGCGAGGAATACCTGGAGAGCCTGCGCGACGGGCGAACGGTCTATATCGGCAAGGAGCGGGTGGACGACGTCACCGCCCACCCGGCCTTCCGCAACGCCGCCCGATCTTTCGCGTCGATCTACGACCGCAAGCGCGCGGCGGAGAACCGGGCGCTGATGGTCTGCGAGGAGGACGGGGAGGAATTCTCCACCTATTTCCTGCGCCCGCGCAGCCGGGCCGATCTGGAGCGCCGATACGAGACCCACCGGCAGATCGCGTCCTGGAGCTACGGCCTGCTGGGCCGCTCGCCCGACAACTTCCCGAGCTATTTGTCGGGACTCGCGACGCGGCCGGAGCTGTTCGAGGAGCTGCGCCCTGGCACCGGCGACAACCTGACGAACTACTACCGGCGCGCGCGCCGCGACGACCTGTTCACCACCCACACCGTCACCAACCCTCAAGGCACGCGGCGCGGCGAGCCGGGGGCGACGTCGCCAACGCTCAGGGTGACGGCCGAGGACGACCGGGGGGTGACGCTCAACGGGCTGAAGATGATCGGCACGTCGGCCGTCTTCTGCCACGACACCTGGGTGGGCAACCTCCAACCCGTGCCGCCCGGCAACGAGGCCGAGACGATCACCTGCGCGGTGCCGCTCAACGCGCCGGGGGTCTCGATATGGGCGCGCAAGCCATACGAGAAATTCGCCACCTCCGAGTTCGACATGCCGCTCACCTGGCGCTTCGACGAGACCGACGCGGCGGTGCTGTTCGAGGACGTGCGCGTGAAGTGGGAGGACGTGTTCCTGCACGACAACGTGGAGATGACGCGCGAGATCTACGTGCGGACGCCGGGACACTCGCTCGCCAACCACCAGGCGAACATCCGCTTCCTCGAAAAGCTCAAGCTGATCGTCGCCGTGGCGCACCGGGTCTGCGTCTCCAACCGGACGATCGGCATTCCGGCGGTCGTCGCGACGCTCGGCGATCTCGCGGCAAAGCTGGCGGCGCTGGAAGGGATGCTGATGGGCCAGATCCACGCCTGCGAGGAGATGGTGCCCGGGTTCGTGACGGTGAACCGGCGATACATGTACGCCGCGCTCCACTGGTGCTCCAACAATCACGCGGCGATCTGCGACACCGTGCGCGAGCTGCTGGGCGGCGGGCCGATCCAGATGCCGGCGGATTCGTCGGTGCTGGAAGACCCCGCGCTGGCCGGGAAATTCGAGACCTACTGGTCGACCCCGGACGAGACGGCGAAACAGCGGATGAAGCTGCTCCGCCTCGCCTGGGATTTGCTGAGCTCGGAATTCGCCGGCCGCCACGCCCAGTACGAGAAATTCTACGCCGGCCCCGGCTTCGTGATGAGCGGCTACAGCTTCGGTGCCTGCGACTGGGATTCGCTCGCCGAAATCGTCGACGGGCTGATGGAAGGCTACGACGCGCCGTGAGCGCCATTCGATACGCGGCTTCGCCGCTACTCAGGGTGAGGGAAAAGAGAGTTCCTCATCCCGAGTAGGCGCGACAGCGCCGTATCGAGGGACGGCCGGCTACGACGCGCCGTGATTGGCGAGCAGGGTCCGCCAGTGGCGGTAGAAGCCGACATATTCGGCCTCGTGGTCCCAGCTCGGGGATGAGGTGACGGGGTTCATGCCGAGCCCGTCGGCCATACCGTCCGCCCCGTCGACCGCCTGCTCCAGCCCGCGGGCGTAGTCGTTCCATCCCGCCTCGCTGCCGTGGCAGCCGGCCTGGGCGGTATCGAGCGAGATCACGTCGTCCGAGGTCGCGAGCCCGGTGACCAGGAAGAAATCCTCGAATTTCCGCAGGCGCGCGTAGCGGGCGTCCTCCGGCTCGTTCCTCGGCGCGATGCACCAGATCGTCACCTCGGTCCGCTCCGGCCCCAGCGGGCGGTGGGTCCTGAGATGGGTCGAGGCGAGGTCGTTGAGCACCATGTTGGGGAACACCAGCACGTTGCGCCCGCGCCTCAGCATCCAGTCGGCGCGCGCGTCCGGGTAGTCGCGCTCGATCCGCTCGGTCGCGGGCGCGAGCGGCGCGGCTTCCGGGCTCGCCCGGTCGGCCCAGAGCGCGATATGCCCGCCGCCGAGATAGAACGCGCCGTTGGCGACGTCGCCCTTCATCCGCCCGGTCTCGGTCTTCAGCAGCCCCTCGGTGCCGTCCCGCGCCTCGCGTGCCAGCATGGTGTTGGCGAAGTTCCGGTGGACCGTGCCGACGTGGTAGCCGTCGGTCACGTTCTCGGCCTGGTATTTCCAGTTGTGGTCGCAGACATAGGTCTGCGAGCCGGGCAGGATCTCGAGCCCGTCGGAAGCCTGGTCGGCGAACATGTCGATGAAGTACCGCGCCTCGCCGAGATGCTCTTCGAGCGGCGGCGCCGAGCGGTGGAGGCAGCCGAACACGAAACCGCGATAGCTCGCCGCCTGCGGCACCGCGCGCAGGTTGAAGCGCGCGCGGTCGAAGTCCGGCGCCGGGAAGCCGGAGTCCTGATTCTTGATCTTGATGCAGCGCCCGTCCGAATCGTAGGCCCAGCCGTGGAACCGGCAGGTGATCACCCGCGCATTGCCCCGCTGGAACGGGGTGAGCAGCGCGCCGCGATGCGCGCAGGCGTTGATGTAGCAGCCGATCGAGCCGTCCTTCCGCCTGATCGCGTAGACCGGCTGGCGCCCGATATGCGTCGCGAAGTAGTCGCCGTGATCGGGAATCTGGCTCTCGTGGCAGAGATAGTTCCACTGGCGCTCGAAGATGAGCTCCATCTCCGCCTCGTAAAGCGCGGCATCGCGGAACGCCCGCCTGTCGATGCGGAAAACCCTTTCGTCGGGCCGGTCGTCGATGAAGGGCGATGCGTCGAAGCCGGGATGCGTCATGGCGTCCTCCGTGCGGGGCGAGTGTGTCGCAGGCTTCCGGCGATGTCCACTTCGGGGCCGAGCGGCTATAACGGGCGAGACGGAGGGGACGATGGACCGAAGCAATCTGCGCTGCGTGCTGCCCTATAACGATCTCCGGGAATGGATCGCCGAAGCCGACCGGCTGGGCGAGCTTCGCGTGGTTCGCGGCGCGTCTTGGGAAGAGGATATCGGCCTCGCCGCCGAGGCGGTGATCAAGCAGGACGACGGGCCGGTGGTGCTGTTCGACGATGTGCAGGGCTGCCCGCCGGGCTACCGGGTGATCATGAACGTCTTCGCGGGCAAGCGGCGCAACATGACGCTCGGCTTTCCCGACGACCTCTCCAAGTCCGAGCTCTCGGACGCGTGCTACGAGGGGTTCGTCAAGGACCGCAAGACGGTGCCGCACGAGATCGTCGACAGCGGCCCGGTGCTGGAGAACGTGCTCGCGGGCGACGACATCGACCTGATGAAGTTCCCGACGCCGATCTGGCATGTCGAGGACGGCGGGCGCTATATCGGCACTGGCTGCCTCACCGTCACCCGCGATCCCGACAACGGCTGGCTCAACGTCGGCACCTATCGCGCGATGGTGCACGACAGATCCTCGATCGGCGTTTTGATGGTGCCCGGCAAGCACGGCCATGTGCACCGCGAGAAATATTTCGCCCGCGGCGAGAAATGCCCGATCGTGATGGTGCTGGGCTCCGACCCGATGGCGTTCTACGCCGCCTGCACCGAAGCGCCGTCCGGCACTTGCGAGTTCGACCTGGTGGGCGGCATTCGCGGCGAGCCCGTGCAATGCGTGCAAGGCGAGATCACCGGCCTCCCCTTCCCGGCCAATTGCGAGATCGCGGTCGAGGGATACCTGACCGCCGGCCACGACAAAATGGAAGGGCCGTTCGGCGAGTGGACCGGCTATTACGCGAGCGGCGAGCACCCCGAGCCGGTGCTGGAGATCGAGCGGCTCTACCACCGGAACGACCCGATCATCCTCGGCGTGCCGCCGATGGGCGGCGGGTCCGACGAGATGGGGCGCTACCGCGCGGTGCTGCGCTCGGCGATGGTCAAGGAGGCGCTGGTCTCGGCCGGCGTGCCGGACGTCACCGGCGTCTGGTGCTACGAGATCGGCTCGTCGCGACTCATGCACGGCGTCTCGATCAAGCAGCGCTATCCGGGCCACGCCAAGCAGGCCGGCCATGTCGCGGCGACCTGCCACGCCGCCAACTACGCCAACCGCTATGTCGTGGTGGTCGACGACGATATCGACGTGACCGACCTCGAAGAGCTGTGGTGGGCGCTCCTGACGCGGAGCGACCCGGCGAGCTCGATCGACATCATCGGCGGCGCGCGGACCTCGCCGGCCGATCCCCTGCTCCACCCGGACCGGCGCTCCTCCGGCGATCTCTCCATGGGCCGCGCGGTGATCGACGCCTGCCGGCCGTTCCACTGGAAGGACGATTTCCCGAAGGTCAACGCGCCGAGCCTCGCCTCGGCGGAGGCCGCGCGACGGCGGTTCGGCCATCTGCTGGGCGGCAAAGACACGGCGGAATGAAGCGAGGAGAGCGGCCGCCGCCGCCATGATCGAGCATGTCCCCGATCCGGCCAGGTTCCGCCCGGTCTCGACCCTGCTGCGCCGGCACGCGGAGGCCGACCCGGACAAGGTGTTCCTGCAATCGGTCGAGGACGGCAGGTCGCTGACCCATGCCGAAACCCTCGCCCTGTGCGAGCGCTTCGCGGGCTGTTTCGCCGCTCGCGGGCTCGCGCAGGGCGACCGCATCCTGGTGCTGAGCGAGAACGGCCTGGAGCAGATGGCGCTCTTCTTCGCCTGCCTGGCGACCGGCGTCGCCTATTGCACGATCAACGTGGAGGTGAACGCGAAGCACATCCCGCAGATGGCCCGCCGCCTCGATCCCCGGCTCGTCGTCTGGGGCAGGCCGGAGGACGCGATCGATCTCGGGCTGGAGGCGGTCGCCCTCAAAACGCTGTTCGACGAAGCGTCGGCCCATACTCCGGCCACGCTGCCGGAAATCGGCGAGGACGGCGTGGCCGTCATAGGCTTTACCTCCGGCACCGCGGCGACGCCGAAGGGGTTGATCCACAACCACGGCAACTATTTCTGGATCGCCGACCAGACGATCGACATGTGGAAGCTGGGACCGGCGGACCGGGTCCTGGAATACCGCTCATTCAGCTGGCCTTCGACCCACATGCTGACCGTGATGCCCATGCTGGTGGCCGGCGGCACCATCGTTTTCGCCCGTCATTTCTCGCACAGCCGGTTCTTCGACTGGATCGCGGAATACCGGCCCAGCATGGCGATCGGCGTGCCGACTGTGGTGAACATGCTGCTCGACGGTACGCCTCCGGCGGCCGGCAAGGGCTTCGCCGGCGTCCGCTTCATGAGCTCCTCCACCGCGCCGCTGATGGTCTCGCAGCACGAGCGCTTCGAGCGGACCTACGGCATCGAGCTCATGCAGCTCTACGGCATGAGCGAGGGCGGGGTGGTCGCGGGCAACCATGTGGGCGAGCGCCGCATCGGCAGCGTCGGGCCGCCGGGGCTGTATCAGAACCTGCGGATCGTCGATCGCGACGGCAAGCCCGCCTCCCGGGGAGAGATCGGCGAGATCGAGATCGGCGGCGCCCAGAACGCATCCGCCTATCTGCTGGAAGGCGGGGAGGTCGTGCCGATTCGCGGGACCCGCTTCAAGACCGGCGACCTCGGCTATCTGGACGAGGACGGGTTCCTGCACATCGCCGGGCGCGCCAAGGACGTGATCATCCGGGGCGGGGTCAATATCGCCCCGCTGGAGATCGACAACGTGCTGACCCGACACGCCGACGTTTCCGAAGCGGCGGTCATCGGCGTCCCCGATCCGATCTACGGCGAAGCGGTCGTGGCCTATGTCGCTCCGCGCGCCGGCGCCGCGCTCGCCCCGGACCGTGTGAAGCGCCATTGCGACGAGCTCCTGCCGGACTTCAAACGGCCGCGCGAGATCGTCGTTCGCGACAGCCTGCCCAAGAACGTCAGCGGGAAGATCGACCGGGCCGCGCTCCGCGCGGAGTGGGGTGCCGGTTAGCCGGGACCGGGCGCGGCCGGCGGGATTCTATTGTTTCGCCGCCGGTCCCTACCAATATCCTGTGTAACGGGGAGCACGCGGCCGAACCGGAAACAGGCCGCAGATGGGGGAAAATCCAGCATGATCGATCCGTTCTCGATCTTCGTGATCGTCGTTGTCGTGCTTGCGGTGGCGCTCGTCTTCATGGGCGTGAAGACGGTGCCGCAGGGCTTCGAATTCACCGTGGAACGGTTCGGCCGTTACACGCGGACGCTGACGCCGGGATTGCATCTGATCGTCCCGCTGGTGGACCGGATCGGCCAGCGGCAGAACGTGATGGAGCAGGTCACGGACGTCCCCTCGCAGGAGATCATCACCAAGGACAACGCGATGGTCGGGGTTGACGGGGTGGTGTTCTACCAGGTTCTCGACCCGGTCAAGGCGTCCTACGAGGTACGCCGGCTGGAGCTCGCGATCCTCAACCTGACGATGACCAATATCCGGACCGTGATGGGGTCCATGGACCTCGACGAGCTCCTGTCCCAGCGCGACAAGATCAACGCGGACCTGCTCAGGGTGGTGGACGAGGCCACCTCGCCCTGGGGCGTCAAGATCACCCGCATCGAGATCAAGGACATCACGCCGCCGACCGAGCTGGTCGACGCCATGGCGCGCCAGATGAAGGCGGAACGGGACAGACGGGCGGTGATCCTCGAGGCGGAGGGCGTCCGGCAATCGGAGATCTTGAAGGCCGAAGGCGAGAAACAGGCGCAGATCCTCAACGCCGAGGGCCGCCGCGAGGCGGCGTTCCGGGACGCCGAGGCGCGCGAGCGGGAGGCCGAGGCCGAGGCCAGGGCGACGGAGATGGTCTCGAAGGCGATCGGCGAAGGCAACGTCCAGGCGATCAACTATTTCGTCGCCCAGAAATATGTCGGCGCCCTGGAGACCATCGGCAAGGCCCGCAACCAGAAGGTCGTGCTGATGCCTCTCGAAGCCTCCGGCGTGATCGGCGCCGTGGCCGGACTCACCGAAATCGCCAAGCAGGCTTTCGGCGACGACGAGCGCGGCTCCCGGAGCGGTTCGGTGCCGCAATCCGGCGGAAACTGACGCGCGAGGCGGGGAATACGGCCGATGATCGAGTTCCCGGAAAGCATCTCGTTCTGGCACTGGCTGGCCTTCGGCGTCGCGGTGATGCTGATCGAGGTGCTGGTGCCCGGCGTCATCTTCCTCTGGCTGGGCATCGCGGCGGTCAACACGGGCCTCCTGCTGGCCGCCATCCCCTCGATGGCCTGGGAGATACAGGTCATCCTGTTCGCCGTCCTCTCGGTCGTGGCGATTTTCGTCGGACGCCGGATCGTGTCCGCCCGCCAGGCGCCGACCGACCATCCGACGCTCAACCGGCGTGGCAAAAACCTGATCGGGACGCAATACACGCTGGACGCGGCGACCGAGGGCGGGCGCGGCAGGATGCGCGTGGGCGACACGATGTGGCGTTTCACGGTGCGGCCGGAGGGGACCGAGCTCGCCGAGGCAACGCGCATCACCGTCGTCGACGTCGACGGCACGACCCTGATCGTCGAGGCGGCGGGGGAGTAGAGCCAAATCCGACCTTTTCGGGTCTTTATCCCCGGTCCGCCCTCCCCCAGCCCCTCCCGCAAGCGGGAGGGGAGAAGGTAAGCAGGGTTCGGCGAACAAGTCCCCCTCTCCGCCCCCGGGGGCGGAGAGGGCCGGGGTGAGGTGGGGGATACTTGAGCTGCTTGCAGTACAAAAGAACACCGACGGGGAGAACGCGGCATGACGATCAACGTACGCGGGGCGGATTATCAGGAAAATCTCGACAACGACATGGGGCTCGAGTTCTACGATTTGAGCCATCGCTGGGGGCTCGGACAGCCCTGCTGGCCCTATTTCGAGGATGTCAGGATCGAGCGCCTGCACTCGATGGCCAAGTCGGGCGTGCTGACCCAGCGCATCACCACCGTGATGCATTCGGGAACCCATATCGACGCGCCCGGCCACGTCGTCGAGGGCACGGCGTTCATGGACGAGGTGCCGCTGCCCCACTTCTTCGGCACCGGCGTCGTGGTGTCGATCCCTAAGGACCGCTGGGAGGTGATCGGGGCGGACGATTTGGAGAATGCGCGGCCGGCGATCCGCGAGGGCGACATCGTCATCGTAAATACCGGCTGGCACCGGCATTACGGCGACAACCAGACCTACTACGCCTACTCCCCGGGCTTCTACAGGGAGGCCGGAGAGTGGTTCGCCGATAAGAAGGTCAAGATGGTCGGCACCGACACCCAGGCGCTCGACCACCCGCTGGGGACGGCGATCGCGCCGCACGGCCCGGGCTGGCCGCACGGGTTGATGCCGCACGTGGTCCGCCAGTACGAGGAGGAAACCGGCCGCAAGGTGCTCGACGACTTCCCGGAGTGGGAGCCATGCCACCGGGCCATCCTCTCGCAAGGCATCTGCGGCATCGAGAATGTCGGCGGCGACATCGACAAGGTGACCGGCATGCGGGTGACGTTCGCCGCCTTCCCGTGGCGCTGGAAGAAGGGCGACGGCTGCATCGTGCGGCTGGTCGCCATGGTCGACCGCTCCGGAAGCTACCGGATCGAGGACGGCGCGGGATGAAACCGTCGGAGCTCTTCGATGTCGCCGGCAAGTCCGCGCTGATCGCGGGCGCGTCGGGTGCGTTCGGGGCGGTCGCCGCGCGGACCCTGGCCGAAGCCGGATGCCGGCTGACGCTGACCGGCGGCAATCGGGATGCACTGGCGTCCGTCGCGGACGAATGCCGCGAGCTCGGGGCCGCGGTCGACACGGTGAACGCACGCCCGGACTCCGAGACGGCGGTCGACGCCATCGTCCAGCAGGCCGTCGCGGCCCACGGCCGCCTCGACATCCTGGTCGTCGCTTCGGGCGTGAACAGGGTGGCGAAGATCGAGGAGATGGCGCCGGGGACCTTCGCCGAGGTGATGGACGCCAACGTCACCCAGTCCTGGCTGCTGGCCCGCGCCGCGACGCGGCAGATGAAGGTGCAGGGGGGCGGCGGCAAGATCGTCCTCGTCTCCTCGGCGCGCGGGCTGCTCGGACACCCCGCCGGCTACACCGCCTATTGCGCGTCGAAGGCGGCGGTCGACGGCATCGTCAAGGCGCTGGGCTGCGAGCTCGGTCCGACGGGGATCACGGTCAACGCCATCGCGCCGACCGTCTTCCGCTCGCCGCTCACCGAATGGATGTTCAAGGACACGCCGGAAGCGACGAAGGTCCGGGAAGGATTCCTGACCCGCCTGCCCAAGGGCCGGCTGGGCGAGCCCGAGGACCTCGCCGGCCCGCTGCTGTTCCTCGCATCCCGCGCGTCCGACTTCTACACCGGGCATATCCTCTACGCCGATGGCGGCTACACGGCGGGGTAGGACGATGATCGCGACCATAGGCGTGGTCGGCGCGGGGCTGATGGGGCACGGGATCGCCCTGACATTCGCGCGCGCCGGGCTGTCGGTGCGCGCCCACGACCCCGCACCGCGATCCCTGGAAGGTCTGAAAGACCGGGTGGCGGCAAGCATGGAGGCCGTGGGCGAAGAGCGCGCGGATATCGGGAACGCCCTCGACCGCATCGCGACATGCCCCTCCCTGCCCGACGCGGTGGCCGACGCCGACTTTGTCATCGAGGCCGCGCCGGAGAAGCTCGACCTCAAACGGTCGGTCTTTCGCGACATCGAAGCCGTGGCGCCCGGCGGCTGCATCCTCGCGTCCAACACGTCGGTCCTGCCGATTACCGACATCATGGCCGGGCTGACGTCGCGCGAGCGGGCTCTCGGAACCCATTGGTGGAATCCGCCGCACATTATTCCCCTGGTCGAGGTCGTTCGCACCGAATGGACGTCCGAGGCGGCGGTCGATGCGACGATGAGCGTGCTGACCCGGATCGGAAAGCGTCCGGTGCGGGTGGAAAAGGACGTGCCGGGCTTCATCGGCAACCGCCTTCAACACGCGCTGTGGCGCGAGGCGATAAGTCTGGTCGAAAACGGCATCTGCGACGCCGAAACGGTAGATACCGTCGTCAAGGAAAGCTTCGGCCGGCGGCTTGCCGTGCTCGGACCCCTGGAGAATGCCGATCTGGTCGGCACCGACCTGACCCGCGACATTCACGGCGCGGTCCTTGCCGACCTCGAAACGCGTCCGGGTCCTTCGCCCTATCTCGAAGCGCTCGTTGAGAGCGGCCGGCTGGGCATGACCACCGGAAGGGGGTTTCGCGACTGGACGCCCGAATCGGCGCGCGCGGTCCGGGAACGGCTCGCGGCGCACCTCAAGAAGCTGGAAACGATCCTGGAGTAGCCGGCGGGTCCATCGCGGCGACTGACGGGGAACATCCCTCGCGCTACAGCATTTTCCGACCTGACCGGGTCGCGTCGGCCCGTACCCCGGGTCGCCACCCTCCCCCGGCCCCTCCCGCAAGCGGGAGGGGAGAAGGTCAGGAGGAGCCGGCGAACAAGTCTCCCTCTCCCCTGCGGGAAGAGGGCCGGGGTGAGGGGCCTCTCGCGCGACAGCTGTCTGCGATCGTGCCCGGTCGCAAAATGCATTGGCCCGCATTTCTCGCCACGGTCTTGGTCTGCGCGTCGCGGGCCGTGACCGTGGCGAGAAATGCGCGCTAGATTGGCGCGTGGACAGCACCCCGCAACAGAGCGCCGCGCCCGTCGATGCGGCCCGCGTCCTGAGAGGCGTCGCCTGGGCCGTCGTGTCGATGGCGATGTTCACCTTCACCCCGGTCTTCGTCCGATTTCTTTCCTCGGACATGCACGCGGTGGAAATCATCTTCCATCGCTCGCTGATCGCCACGGCCGTGCTGTTCGCCTGGTTCGTCTGGCGCGACATCACGCGGCTCCGGACCCGCGTCATCAAGTCCCATGTGGGCCGGGCTGCGCTCAACTTCGGCGGCATGGCGCTGTGGTTTCAGGCGATCGTCGCGATGCCGCTCGCCGAGGCGACGGCGCTCCATTTCACCCTGCCGCTCTACACGGTGATCTTCGCCGCCGTGTTCCTCGGGGAGCGGGTCGGCTGGCGCCGCTGGGCGGCGACGGCGGTCGGGTTCCTCGGCGCCCTGATCGTGCTTCGGCCGGGCGCCGTGCCGATCTCGGCCCCGGCGCTGATGGTGCTCGCCTCGGCCGCCTTCTACGGCGGCGCGGTGGTGATGATAAAGCTGCTGACCCGCACCGACGCGGCGCTTCCCATCGCTTTCTATTCGAACCTGCTGATGGGGGTCATCGCGCTGGTGCCGACGATCTTCCTCTGGGAGGGGCCGGCGCTCTCCGACATCCCCCTCCTCCTGGCGCTTGCCGCGATCGGCACCGCTGCGCCCTATTGCTTCACCCGGGCGCTCGTCAATCTGGACGCCAGCGTGGTCGCGCCGCTCGACTTCCTCCGCCTGCCCTTCACCGCGCTGGCCGCGTGGCTGATCTTCACCGAGGTGCCGGACCGGTGGACCTGGATCGGCGCCGCCGTGATCTTCGGTTCCACGACCTATGTGGCGCGGCGCGAAGCGCGTCTCAAGGAGCAACAGGGCGCGGGCGGCGGGCGATGAAGGCGCGGCCCGCCGGCGATACCCTGTTCGGTGCGACCGCGTGGACGGGCGCGATGATCGCTTCGTTCCTGCTTCAGATGGTCGCCGTGCGCGAGCTTTCGGCCAATCTGGACGTATTCCAGATCCTGTTCATCCGGAGCGGGATCTCGCTCTGCATCATGATGCCTTTCCTGGCCGCCCGCGGGACGAAGATTCTCCGGACCGACCGCTTCGGCATGCACATGGCCCGCAACGGCGTCAACTTCGTCGCCCAGGCCGCCTGGACCTATGGCGTGGCGATGCTGCCGCTGGCGGCGGTGACCGCGCTTGAGTTCTCGACGCCCCTGTGGGTCGCCCTGCTGGCCGCGCTGTTCCTCGGAGAGCGGCTGTCGCGGCATCGCGTGATCGCCGTGGTCGCGGGGTTCGCCGGCGTCCTGGTGATCCTTCGGCCGGGCGTGGAGGCGGTGCAACTGGCCGCACTGGTTGTGCTCGGTTCGGCGTTCTTCTTCGCGACCTCCAACGTGATCGCGAAGTCGCTCACCCGTACCGAGGACACGCTGACCATCGTGATCTGGATGCAGATCATCCAGCTCCCGATAGGCTTCCTTGCCTGTATCTGGAGCTGGACCGATCCGTCATGGAGCGACGCGCCCTGGCTGCTCGTGATCGGCTGCACCGGCCTGTCGGCGCATTACTCGATGGCGAAGGCGCTCTCGCTTGCCGACATCACGGTCGTCATGCCGATCGATTTTCTGCGCCTGCCGTTGGCGGCGATCGTGGCCTACGCGATATATATGGAACCGCTCAACATATTCGTTTTCCTCGGCGCCGCCCTGATGTTCGCCGGGAATTTCTACTCCGTATGGCGGGAACGCCGCGACGGGCCGTAGGAGGAGACAGCGATGGGCGTCATCACCGACGACATGAGGCGGGTCATCGAATCGACCCGGCTCGCCTTCGTCGCGACCGTCAACCCGGACGGAACGCCGAACCTGTCGCCGAAGAGCTCGCTCGCCGTGCTCGACGACAACCGCATCGGCTTCGCCGACATCGCCTCGCCCAACACGGTGCGGAACCTCAAGGCCAACCCCGCGATAGAGGTCAACGCGATCGACATCTTCATGCGGTGCGGCTACCGGTTTCGCGGCACCGCCACGCTGGAACCGCCGGGAAGCGAGATCTTCGCGAAGATCGCCGAGCCCTTCTGGTCCGAAAACGGCAGGGATTTCCCGATCCACGGGGTGGTGAACATCGCCGTCGAAAAGGCGCTCCCCGTGCTCTCGCCGGCCTACACCTTCATCGAGGGCGTGACCGAAGACGCGCTGCGCGAGGCCTATTACGCGAAATACGGGGTGCGGCCGGCCGAGCGTTAGCCCGGATTTCTCACCAAACGCCGAAGAGGAGCTCGCACCGCCGCCGACCCCAAGCCTGTCACCCCGGCCTTGAGCCGGGGTCCGGAGCCACAGGCACCGCTCTCGTCCTGCTTCCCCGGATCGGTGTCCGGGGCAGGCCTGGACCCCGGCTCAAGGCCGGGGTGACAGCGGAGCGGAGGACAGACTGCGCGCTTCGCCCAAACCGCCGGCGGGGGGCAAGCCCTTGTCACGCAGCCATTCCCGCGCGCTGGACACAAGAAGCGCCCGCCGCTCGTGAGAAATCCGGGTTAGGATCTGTCCTATTCACGTCAAAACGCTTCCGATATCCCGTTCCGTCATGGTCGGCGAAGGCCGACCATCCACGAGTTTTTTCTTTGGCTACGGCGGACAAAAACAAAACGTGGATGGTCGGCCTCCGCCGACCATGACGCAGGGGGCATGGGCCGCAGCACTTCTATCCGAACCGGATAAACCATAGCGGCTCGGCACGCGATCAGAGCGCCGAGGCCAGCGCGTCGCCGACTTCGCGCGTGGTGGCGTTTCCGCCGAGATCGGCGGTCCTGGGGCCGTCCCCGGCGAGCAGGGCCGCGATCGCATCGACGATGGCCGCCGCCGCGTCGGCATGGCCCAGATGCTCCAGCATCATCGCGCCCGACCAGATCGCCGCGATGGGGTTGGCGATGCCGCGCCCGGCGATGTCGGGCGCCGAGCCGTGCACCGGCTCGAACATCGAGGGGTGCTCCTTCTCCGGGTTGATGTTGCCCGACGCGGCGAGGCCGATGGAACCCGCCACGGCGGGGCCGAGGTCGGACAGGATGTCGCCGAACAGGTTGGAGCCCACCACGACATCGAACCAGTCCGGATGGGCGACGAAATGCGCCGTCAGGATGTCGATATGGTACCGGTCGGTCTCGATACCGGGATACTCGGCGGCGATCGCGGCGAAGCGTTCGTCCCAGTAGGGCATCGAGTGGATGATGCCGTTGGACTTGGTGGCGGAGGTCACCTTCTTCGCTGGACGTGTTCCCGCGAGCTCGAAGGCGAAGCGCATGATCCGGTCGCAGCCGCGCTTGGTGAACACCGCCTGCTGGACCGCGAGCTCGTCCTCGGTGCCGGGATAGAGACGCCCGCCGATCTGCGAGTACTCGCCCTCGACGTTCTCGCGGACGATCATCATGTCGATGTCTTCGGGGCGGCGGTCCGCGAGCGGGGAGCGCACGCCCTCGAACAGCCTGGCCGGGCGCAGGTTGACGTACTGGTTGAAGCGCCGCCGGATCGGAATCAGCATGTCCCACAGCGAGACGTGGTCCGGCACCCCCGGCATGCCGACCGCGCCGAGATAGATCGCGTCGAACTCCGCCAGCCGGTCGAGCCCGTCCTCGGGCATGATCCGGCCGGTCTCGCCCCAGGTCGAGCAGTTCCAGTCGAACCCGGTGAAATCGAGCGCGATGTCGAAGCGCCGCGCCGCCGCCTCGACGACGCCGATGCCGGCCGGCATGACCTCCGTGCCGATCCCGTCCCCGGCGATGACCGCGATCCGGTGCCCGCTCATTCCGCGCCGTCCTCCCCGTGCCTGAGCAGATCGTTGGGGCGCACGCCGCTCCGGCGTTTCTGGCGCGACCGTTCCCCGTTGTCGCGCCAGCCGCCGGCCGCCGCGCGGGCCGCGTCCTCGTCCCATTTCTCGGACCAGTCGCCGAGCGAATAACCGTGCCAGGGCGGCTCCGGCCTGAGCGCCGGCAGGCCGAGCTCGTCCCACAAGTCCCGCGCGCGCTCCATGTATTCCCGCTTGGGCAGCGCCACCGGGGGCAGCGGGCCGCGCAGCGTGGCGTCGACCAGGAGCGACGAGTCCTCCTCCGTCCCTTTCGGCCCGTGGCCGCGGTCGCGATGCGGCAGGATCGCCGTGTCCCGCTCCGGGTTGGCGCGGTAAGCCATCGCCCAGAACACCGCGTCCGCGTTTTTCGGGTCGATGTCCTCGTTCACCGCGATGACGTATTTGCCGCAGGGCTGCTGGAAGGAGGTCGTGCCGTAGAGCGCGCGCCAGACTTCGGTCCGCGGCGTGTCGGCCGCGACCTGGACGACGATCACGCGACGAAGATTGGTGAGCGGCTCGTGCATGGAAACGCGCCGCACGCCCTTGATCCCGAGACGGTCGCGCAGGTGTTCGAGAAACAGGGGCTCGTAGGCGACCCGCTTGACGACGCTCGATTCGGACGGCGTGACCTGGCTGATGATCGACGCGAAGATCGCGTTGCGGCGGTGGGCGATGGCGGTGACCTCGAAGATGAAATTGTATTCCTCGAGATTGATGTGACCGTGCGATTCGCCGAACGGACCCTCGGGCTCCATGTACTCGGTGTCGATCGTCCCCTCGATCGTGAACTCGGATTCGGCGGGGACCAGTAAGTCGACGGTCTTCGCGCGGACCACGGCGATCGGGCGGCCCACGATGCCGCCGGCGACGGCGAGCTCGTCGGTGCCGAAGGCGATCTTCTGCGGCGCGCAATAGGCGATGGGAGGCGGGCAGCCGACGACGATCGCCATTTCGAGCTTCCGCCCTCGCTCGCGGCATTTCAGCCAGTGGTCGTACCCGCCCTGCCCCAGATCGACGAACATCTTGAGGCCCAGCCGGTCGGGCGCCTTCAACTGCGCCCGGTAGGTGCCCATATTCTGCACCCCCGTATCGGGATCGGCGGAGATGCAGCAGGTGGCGGTCAGATAGGGCGCGGCGTCGTAGCCCGGCGTCGAGATCGGCACCGGGATAATGTCGAGTCCGTTCCCGTCGCCGCGCAGCGCCTCGCCGGTGAGCACGACATCGTGGCACGGCGCGTCGCGGACGACGGAAGGCTGGATCGGATCCCGCATCGCCCGCCGCCAGGTCTCGCCGATCTCGTCCACCGGAACGCCCATGCCGATCGAATAGATCTCGGCGTTGGCGGCGAGCGCGCCGACCGCGACCGGAAAGTCGTAACCCCGCCCCACCGCGTCGACGACGTTGGTGAACAGGAACGCCTTGCGGTCGGCTTCCGCCAGCCCGCCGCGGAACTGCCAGCGCACCAGCGGGTGCAGCACCGAGTCCTTGTCGACCGCGCGGTCCACGCGCCAGAGCAGCCCCGCCGCGTCGAGCGCCGCGAGATGGTCCTGGAAGTCGGCGTAGCCGCGCTCGTGTCGGCTCGGATACGGGTCGGGATCGGGTCGGGTCGCCATCGCCCGCCGATCATGGGACGCCGCCCTGCGGCCCGCAAGTTCCCCGCTCCCGGGAAAACTGGACATCCCGGGCCGGAAGGGCCACCTTCGGTTACCTGTGAATGCCGGGGCGGGACGTGTCGGGAACGGCGCTCAGCGACAAGGTGCTCGACTTCATCGGGCGGACATCGTCGAACGAGAGCGAGTTCGACGCGATGGCGCTCGGCCTGTTCGCGCACCAGTTCGAGAACAACGAGAGCTTCCGCCGCTTCTGCCTCAAGAAGGGCCGTTCGCCGCGCACCGTGGAGAGCTGGCGCGAGATTCCGCCGGTCCCGATCAGCGCCTTCAAGACGCTGACGCTGAGCTGCGTCGCGCCCGAGAGCGCCGAACGCGTGTTCATGACCAGCGGCACCACGGGCGGCGCGCGCGGGCGCTGCTACCACCCGACGCTCGCGGTCTACGACCGCTCGATGATCGCCAATTTCCGCGGGCGCTTCATGCGGGGCCGCGACAAGATACGCATGGGAATACTCTTCCCCACCGAAGAGGAGATGCCGAACTCCTCGCTCGCGCACTACCTCGCGCTCGCCGCGAGCCATTTCGGCACGCCGGACAGCGAGTACCTGCTCAACCAGAAGGGGCTGGAGAACGACCTCCTGTTCCGCGCGCTCGACGAGGCGACGGCGACCGGCGAGCCCTGCGCGCTGCTCGGCGCGACCTACAGCTTCGTCCACGCGTTCGACGAGATGCGGCGCGGCGGCAGGCGCTACCGCCTTCCGCCCGGCAGCCGAATCCTCGACACCGGCGGCTTCAAGGGCCGCTCGCGCGACGTGGAGGCGAGCGAGTTCTACGGCCGGATGGAGTCCTTGCTCGGCGTCGCCGCGTCGGACTGCATCAACATGTACGGCATGACCGAGCTCAGCACCCAGTTCTACGACGACGGCAACGACCGGCCCGGCGCGCCCAAGTCGGGGCCGCACTGGATCCGCACCCGCGTGGTCAATCCGCTCTCCGGCGCCGATGTCCCGCATGGCGAGCAGGGCATTCTCGTCCACTGCGACCTCGCCAACTACAATTCGGCGGCGGCGATCATGACCGAGGACGTCGGGGTCGCCTGCGAAGGAGGCTTCGTCCTGCACGGCCGCGCCGGGGACGAGGAAGCCCAGGGATGCTCGGTGGCGGTCGCCGAATTCCTGGAGGCGGCAAGGGGGTAGCGGACGTGGCCGAACTCGCAGGCCATCTTCCCGGCCTGTCGGCCGAGGCCGTCCCGCGGGAAACCCTTCGCTTTTCGGCCTGGGAACGCTGCGCCGAAGTCGCCGTGCCGGTGCTCGACGGCGACCGGATGGCGGCGCTAGCGGCCCATGTCCGGCGGTCGCGCGAGACCTTCCTCTGCGGGCTGCGGACCGAAGAGATCGTCGACATTCTCGACCGCGCGGTCCGCACCCTGCTCGACCGCTCAAACCCGCGCCGGCGCCGCGCCGAAGAGCTGCTCCCGGTGGTCACGGGATACGATCCGGAGACGGTCCGGCTCGGGCTGACGTCCTATCTCAAGACGTTCCGCGCCGCCCAGCTGTCGGCCTTCGTCGCCGAAGACTTCGCCAATCCCCGGATGCTCGACGGCTTCCAGCCGCTGCGCAAGGGCGGCTACGGGCGCGCCTTCGGGCCGTCGCTGATGGCCCATATCTGGGCCGGCAACGTGCCCGGACTGCCGCTCTGGAGCCTGGTCTCGGGGCTGCTGGTCAAGGCGGGCAATATCGGCAAGCTGCCGAGCGCCGAGCCGCTGTTGGCGGGCTGGTTCGCCGAGGCGGTCGCCGAAATCGAGCCCCGGCTCGCCGACTGCATCGGCGTCGTCTGGTGGAAGGGCGGCGACGAGGACCGCCAGCGGGCGCTGCTCGACGAGGCCGATCTCGTCCTCGCCTATGGCGGCAACCCGACGCTGGAGCGGATCCGCGCCCGGGTGCCCATCGCGACGCGGTTCCTTCCCTTCGGCCACAAGCTCGGCTTCGGAATGGTCGCCGCCGCCGCGCTCGACGCCGACAAGGCGCCGGGGGTCGCGCGGCGGGCGGCGCTCGACATCGTGCGCTACGACCAGCACGGCTGCTATTCGCCGCACGTCTTCTACGTCGAGCGCGGAGGCGGCGTCGATCCCCGCGCCTTCGCCGGCTATCTCGGCGGCGAGCTGGCGGCGCTCTCGCACCGTTTTCCCCGGCGCGCGCTGGATGCCGGGGAGGCCGCCGATCTCGCGGCGCTCCGGCACGACGCGGAGCTGCGTTCCGCCGCCTCCGACTCCATCGAGGTGGCCGGCGACGCCGAAGGCGCGTGGCGCGTGGTCTTCGCCGACGACGATCCGGCGCTCGTGCCGGGCGGCGCCAACCGGACGGTCAAGGTGGCCGCGGTCGACCGCCTCGACGCGGCGATCCCGGAGGTCGCCAGGCACGCCCGATACCTCCAGACGGTCGGCGTGGCGGCGGCGCCGGAGGAATTGTTCCGCCTCTCCGCCCTCCTCGGCGAGACCGGCGCGTCCCGCGTCTGCGCGCTGGGGGAGATGACCGCGCCCGAGGCGGGCTGGCACCACGACGGGCGGTTCAACCTGCTCGATCTCGTCCGTATCGTCGAAATCGAGCGCGGCGCGGAGGCGGCGGCGGAAGACTTCGCCGCCTATCGCGACTGACATGGATTTCCGCGACCGCGTCATCCTGGTGACCGGGGCGAGCCGCGGGATCGGCGCGGCGATCGCCCGGGCCTTCGCGGCCGAGGGCGGACGGGTGGCGGTCAACTATCTCCGCAACGCCGAGGCGGCCGGGGCGGTCGCCGCCGAATGCCGGACGCTGGGCGGCGACGGCTGGCCGGTGCGGGCCGATGTCGGCGACGCCGACGCGGTGGCGGCGATGTTCGAGGGCATCGAGGCCGAGTTCGGCCAGATCGACGCGGTGGTCAACAACGCCTTTCTCGCCTACGCCTTCGATCCGGCCGCGCGGACGCCGTTCTGGGATCTCGACTGGGGCGATTACGAGCGCCAGTTCGAGGGCTCGCTGCGCGGCGCGTTCAATGTCTGCCGGGCGGCGATTCCCGCCTTCGACCGGCGGGCCAGCGGCGCGATCGTCAACGTCGCCACCGACCTCGTCGAACGCCCCGCGATCCCCTATCACGAATACACCACGGCGAAGGCCGCGCTGGTCGGCTTCAGCCGCAACCTCGCCGCCGAGCTCGGCCCCAGGGGGATCCGGGTGAACTGCGTCGCGCCCGGTCTGGTCTACCCGACCGAGGGCAGCCGCGACACCCCGGAAGCGACGATGGAGCGCCTGGCCGCCGACACCCCCCTCCGGCGGGTCGCCGCGCCCGAGGACATCGCCGGCCCGGTGCTGTTCCTCGCCTCCGACTGGAGCCGTTTCATGACCGGCCAGACGCTCTATGTCGACGGCGGGCTGGCGATGCGGTAATCGGTCCGGAGGGAGGGGACGCATGCCATCGGTCGACGCCAACGGCGAGACGCTGCACTACGAGGACGCCGGGAGCGGGCCGGCGGTCCTGCTGATCCACTCGATGGGGGCGGACCGGACCATGTGGCGCGGCCAGATCGCGGCGCTCGCGGACCGCTATCGCTGCATCGCCTTCGACTGCCGCGGCCACGGCGGAAGCTCGTACAACGCGCGCTTCACGGTGGCCGGCGTGGCGGCCGACCTCAAGGCCGGGCTGGACGCGCTCGGCATCGGGTCGTGCCATCTCGTCGGCATGGCGATGGGCGGGCCGATCGCGGTCTCCTTCGCCGCGCAATGGCCCGACGCGGTCCGCTCGGTCGCGATCGCCGACGGGTTCGTCGACATGCGGGAAGCCGGCGGCGCGCGCATCCCCGAATGGGCGAAGGCCATCCGGTCGACGACGATGGAGGCGTTCGGCCGGCGCTATGTCGAGATGAGGCTGACCCCGTCCGCCTCGCAGCAGGCGCGCGACGAGCTCGCGGACGCGATCGCCAGGGTGCCGCCGGAAGCCTATATCGACGTGATGAAGGCGATCTTCGACGGCATCGAATTCGCCGGGGAAGCCGCGACGATCCGCGCGCCGGCCCTGGCGATCTGGGGCGAGGAGGACGACGTCACCCCCCTCGAACATTCGCAGCAGATCGCCGACCTCATCCCCGGCGCGCGGCTCGAGACCATCCCCGGCGCGGCGCATATCTCGAACCTCGACCGGCCCGAGGCGTTCAACCGCCTGCTCGCGAACTTCCTCGACGCGCAAGCGTGAAGAACTACGCCGGCGCGCGATAACGCACCGGCTTCTCTGTCTTGCGGATCTTGCCTTCCGCGACACCGTGCCGGAGCCACTCGTTCACCTGACCCGGAGCGACGCCGAGACTGCGCGCGACGAAATCGGAAGAGCGGGCCTCCTCGGCTGTCAGCTTTTCCAGGCGGGCCAGGAACAATTGCTGGAAATCCAGCCCGCGGGGCACTGCCTTCGGCGGCGGCATCGATCGTCCTTCGGCAGGCTCGCCCAGCGGCAACGGCCGTTCCCGATGCGGGGCACGATAGCGCACCGGCCGCGCCACCCTTTCGATCCGTTCTTCGGCCACGCCCCGCCCGATCCATTCCTTCACCTGGCCTTTCGCGACATTCAGGCGTTCCGCGATCCGGGCTTCGGTCAGCGGCTCTTCCGCGGTGATCGCAGTCAGCCGCGCGAGGAACAAATCGAAAAATTCGAGGTCCTCGGGAATAGCGGGAGAAGGCGCTTCCCATGATCGCGTTTCCTCGGCAACGCCTTCGAACACCGGCGCCGGCGCGGCGTCCTGCCCTCCGAACAAATCGGCCACCGAATTCAGCGGATCGGGCAACCAGCACGCGCCCTTGGCGACGAGGTGGGCGTTCCCCGAGCCGGTTTCGCCGGTCCGCTTCACCCATAGCGGCACCCAGCCCGCCTTCGCGTTCTCGCATGCTCCGTTCCATGTGCCGCCGCTGCCGTGCGCGCACGCGACTACGACGGCGGCGTCGGCCAGACAATAGATGTAGCGGTTGCGCGCCATCGCGTTGCCGACATTGAACCGCGCTTCCGGGTTAACGGCCGAGACCAGAGCCAGGTCGCCGGAGAACAGGGGACGGCGGTAGAGCGCGGAGGTCGCGGCGCGCAGCAGGCTGTCGGCGAGCACGCCGATTGCGGTGCCTTCGCTGTCGAACGCCCCCTTCATCGCGCTCCGGTCGACGCCCCGCGCGCCGCCGGAAACGATCGAATGGCCCTGCCGGGAAGCCGCTTTCCCGAGCTCTTCGCCGAACGCCAGATCGTCTTCGCCCGCGTCGCGCGAACCGACGACGGCGAGCCCGCCGCGCTCGAGCAGAAGCCCGTTGCCGCAGCCGAAGAGAACCGGGGGCGCGGTCTGCCCGAGGCGTTTCCCCAAGCGTGCCGGATAGCCGGGGTCCGGCCGGGCGAGTATCCAGAGGCCGGCGCGCTGCCATTTCTCCGCCGCGAGGCCGAGCGCGGCGCTTCGCCCGAGAAGACGGTCCAGTCGATCCGGCGCGATCGACGGTTCGTCCCATCCCGCGAGCGCGTCCCGCGGATCGCCCGTCATCAGGGCCGACGCATCGAAACCGCGGTCTTCCAGCCAGCCCGTTAGCCGCGCCCACTCCCGGGGCGAAAGCGGTTTGGTTCCCTCCGGATCCGCCTTTCCGAGGGAAACCGTCAGCAGCAGGGCAGCTTGCGTGCCGGGGTTCTCGATCATGTCAGTCCGCGAAGCTCGCGCTTGCCAGCGCCATCGGCCAGACCGGACCGCTGCCGGCGCGTCTCAGGAGCATCGATACGACCGTCAGCGTCCATGCGGAGTCGACCACGTCGTCGATCAACAAAACCGGACCGGGCGGCACCCCGTCGCGGACCGCGAATACGCCGTCGAGATTGCGGCACTGATGGTAGCGATTCTGTTGCGCCTTCTGCTCTTCGTTGTCCTTTACCTTGGCCACCGCTTCCTCGAACGGCAAGTCCAGCGCGCGGGCGAGCCGGGCAGCGTAGTCGGGAACCAGCCGGGGACGCCTGAGGGACGGGACGCAGGCGACCCATTCCGGCGCCGGAACCGGCCGCCAGCGCGCGCGCAGCATTTCCGCGGCGGCATTCACCAGCCCGTCGCGGAAGCGGCCGTTCCCCTTGTCCTCCGCGACCGCCCGGCCCCAGCCCGGATCGCCCCACCGGGAAAGAATCCGCCCGGTTTCGGCGCGCTCCCCGGCCGGCAGGTTTCCCTGCAAACCGTATTCGGCGAACGCGTCCCCGGGCACCTGCTTCTTGCACTCCAACTTGAGTTCGGAACGTTCGAGGAAACGCGCCGCCGCGGGCGCGGCCGCGCGATCGTAGGACGGCGACACCACCGGGCGACCCAGGCACGGCGCGCATTTGCCGCAGGGCCGGGGATCCGGGTCGTCCAGCGCGCGGGACAGGAATTCCATCAGGCACCCGCGATGGTCGATGTAGCGTTGAACCTCGGCCCATTCCATTTCACGTTGGTCCGTAAGCCGACGGATGCGATCGCGATCCATGCGGTAGTCGACGGCCGTGCGCCGCCACTTGCGGTCGATCCTGACGACCGGGGCCGGGTTTTCGACGGACAGGAATTTCAGCGCCTTGTCGATCTGGCTGTTTCGCAGATTGAGGGCGGTCTCCAGCTCACGGATACCGAGCCCGTCGCTGTTTTCGAGAGCCTCCAGTATGGCTTCCACCCACGTCTCGTCCGGGAAGGCGGTGCGGCGGAAATATTCGTGAATGTGTCCGTCTTCCTGGCCGGACAGGACGATCCCGACGGCGCGGCCGATGGCGCGACCGGCGCGGCCCACCTGCTGATAGTAGCCGACGATGGATCCCGGCGCCTGAAAGTGGACGACAAACCCCAGATCGGGCTTGTCGTAACCCATCCCGAGCGCCGTCGTGGCGACCAATGCCTTGATCCGGTTTCCAAGCAGCCGGTCTTCCAGCTCCCGGCGCAGGTCGTCGGAAACGCCGGAGTGATAGGCCGCCGCGTCGATCCCGTCGCCGGTCAGCCATTTCGCGACCCGGTCGGCGTCGCGGGTGGTGAGCGTGTAGACGATTCCCGTGCCCGGCAAAGCGCCGACATGCCGGGCGAGCCAGGACAAACGCTCGACCTGGGACGGCCAGCGGATGTTCTGGAGCGCGAGGCTGCGGCGCCGCAGGACGCCGCGCTGGATGCCGATGTCGCCGAGCTGCGTTCTTACATCCGCGATCACGCGGTCGTTGGCGGTCGCGGTGGTGCCCAGGATCGGCATGTTGTCGGGCATCAGCCGCAGCACGTTCACCAGCCGCTTGTAGTCGGGCCGGAAGTCGTGGCCCCAGTCCGATATGCAATGCGCCTCGTCGACCACGAGAAGGCCGATGCGCCCGGCGATGGGCATGAGAACGTTCTCGACGAAACCCTCGTTGGCCAGCCTCTCGGGCGATATCAGCAGCACGTCGGCGCGGTCCGCGTTCAATTCCCGCTCGATGTCCGGCCACGCGTCGCGGTTGGTGGAATTGATCGTGAACGACTTGAGACCGAGACGCTTTGCGGCCTCGATCTGGTTGCGCATCAACGCCAGCAGCGGCGAAACGATCAGGGTCGGCCCGCGTCCCCGGTCCCGCAACAGGCGCGCGGCGATGAAATAGACGAAGCTCTTGCCCCATCCCGTTCTCTGGACGACGAGCAGGCGTTCGCGCCGGTTCGCAAGGGCGTCGATCGCCTCGAACTGGCCGTCGCGGAACACCGCCGTCTCGTCGTCGAGCGCCGCCCTCAGGAGGGCGAGCGTTTCCGCTTCACCGGCCGGGATGGTACATCTCCGTGATCGTCGCGAACCGCGCGGCGGCCGACGGCTGCGAAGATACCATATGGCCGCAGCGCGCCGGCCGAAGGAGACCGGATGACCGGGACCATCGCGATCCGCGCCCGCTGGGTGCTGCTGCCCGACGGCGCGCGGCAACGGATCGAGACCGACCGCTGGGTGCTGGTCGAGGACGGGTGCGTGGCGGCGGTGACGCGGGACCGGCCGGGCGGGGCGGATCGCACCATCGACGTGGCCGACGCGCTGGTCCTGCCGGGCTTCGTCAATCTGCACAATCACGGCATCTCGGCGCTCCTGTTCCGCGGCATCGTGGAGGACCGGCCGACCGCCTCCTGGGCGGCGGATACGGTCTACGGGCTGATCATGCCGCTCCAGGGCCTGGCGATGGAGGTGCTGGACGAACGAGAGCTGCGCGCCGTCACCGCGCTCGGCCTGCTCGGGCTCGTCAAGGGCGGCGCGACCACGACGATGGACATGTTCCGCATCGCGCAGGCGGTCTCCTTCGACGTGGCGGAAGAGCTCGGCTTGCGCTTCTACGGCATGCCCTATCTGTTCTCGACCGAGGATTTCGGGATCGGCGAGGACGGGCGGCCGCGCTACGCCGCGCGCCGGAACGACGAGAGCGACCTCGCGCGCGCCTCCGCCCTGTTCGACGTCCATGACGGGCGCGCGGGCGGCCGCATCCGCGCCGGCTTCGGGCCGCACGGCACCGACAGCTGCGATCCCGACCTGCTCGCCGGCATCCGCGACGCCGCCGCCGCGCGTGGCGCCAAGGTGACGATCCACGTCTCGCAGAGCGCGACCGAGGGCGAGACCCTGCGATCGCGCTACGGCCGGACGCCGACCGAACAGCTCGCCCATGTCGGCCTGCTCGGCCCCGACCTGGTGGCCGCGCATTGCGTCTACGCCTCCGACGGCGACCTCGACCTGATCGCGGGTGCCGGGGCGACCGTCGTCAACTGCCCGGCCTCATTCGCGCGCGGCGCGGTGTCGGCGGTCTGGCAGAGGACGGCGGCGCGCGGCGTCCGCACCGGGATCGGGCTCGACGGCTATTCGATGGACACGATCGGCGAGCTGAAGACCGCGGCGCTGGTCTCCAAGCTCGCCTCCGGCCTCTCGGAGGACGCGACGGCGCGCGACCTCGTCGCCTCGGCGACGTCGGACGGCGCCGCCGCGCTCGGACGCGACGACCTCGGCCGCATCGCGCCGGGGTGCCGGGCCGACCTCGTGGTGGTGAATCTCGGCGCGGCGCATCTCGCCCCGGTCAGCGACCCGCTCAAGACGATGGTCTGGCACGCGGGAACCTCCGACATCGAAGCGGTGATCGTGGACGGCCGGCTGGTGGTCGAGAACGGCCGCCACCTGCTGGTCGACGAGGACGCGATCGTCGGGGCCGGCGCGGCCGCGGTGCGCAAGGTGTGGGCGGAGGGCCTGGCGCGGGGTTATATCCGGGAGGGCGAGATCGTCGGATAGGGCGCCACCCTCCCCCGGCCCCTCCCAGAGGGAGGGGAGAAGATAAGGAAGGGTCGGCGCCGCGACTCTCCCTCTCCCCGGCGGGGAGAGGGCCGGGGTGAGGGGATGCCGGATACCGGGCATGATCGCGTTCGGCCGGTTATTGCCCTAGAGTGCGCCGCCGGGCCGGGGGAGGAATCACGGAATGACGCTGCTTACGGTCGCGATCCTGAGCCCGGGCGAGATGGGGGGCGGCATCGGCGCGGCGCTGGTCCGGCACGGCCACGAGGCGATCGCCTGCCTCGCCGGGCGGAGCGACCAGACGAAGGCGCGCGCCGAACGGCTGGGGTTCCGGCTCCTCCCCGACTTCGATTCGATGGTGGCCGAGGCCGACATCGTGCTCTCGGTGCTGCCGCCCGAGGCCGCGCGGGCGGTGGCGGAGGACGTGGCGGCGGCGATGAGGCGGACCGGCAAGGTGCCGCCCTATGCCGAGCTCAACGCCATCGCGCCGGACACTTCGCGGGCCATTCAGGGGGTCTTCCGGGGCACCGGCGCGGAGTATATCGACGGCGGCATTATCGGCCTGCCGCCGGCGGAAGGGCGGAAACCGACCCGCATCTACGTCTCCGGGAACGCGGCGCCGACGATGGCCGCGTTCGACGGCAAGGACATGGCGATCCACCAGTGCGGGCCCGAGATCGGCCGCGCCTCGGCGGTCAAGATGTGCTACGCCTCGGTGTCGAAGGGCACCAACACGCTGCATACCGCCGCGATGACGGCGGCCGATGCGCTCGGCGTCGGCGAGCTGCTGCGCGCCGAGATCGGCGACAGCGTGCCGGCGGTATTCGAGCGCATGCAGGCCAACATCCCGCGCCTGCCGGCGGATTCCGGGCGCTGGATCGGCGAGATGGAGGAGATCGCCAAGACCTACGCTTCGGCCGGCCTGCCGCCCGGCTTCCACCTCGCGGCGGCCGAGATCTTCCGCCTGCTCGACGCGACCCCCTATGGCAGCGAGACCCGCGAGACGATGGACCGTTCCAGGACCATGGAGCAGACCGTCGCCGCCTGCGTCGCCGAGCTGCGCAAGCGCGAAGCGGCGGAGTGAGGCAAGCGGTCGACGTCGCGATCCGGAGAAGCCCCCGCGCGCGGCGCATCCAGATCAGGGTCGCGCCGGTCGGCGGCGAGGTGGAGCTGGTGCTGCCGCCCGGCGCCACGCGGGCCGAGGGGCTTGCGTTTCTCAAGACGAAGGAAGGCTGGATCGCGGAAAGGACCGCGAACGCATTGCCTCGCGTGCCCTTTGCTGACGGAACCGTGTTTCCCTTCCTCGGCCACGCGCTCGCGATCCGCACCACCGGCCAGGCCCGCCCCGGAGCGCGGCGGGACGGCGACACGCTCCACGTTTCCGGCCGCCCCGAAGACGTGGCGCCGGCCGTCGAAGCCTGGCTCCGCCGCGCCGCGCGGGCAGAGATCGAGCCCCGGGTCCGCGAGAAGGCCGCCCGGCTCGGCAAGCCCCACGGTCGCATCGCGATCCGCGACACCACGTCCCGCTGGGGAAGCTGCTCCGCCAGGGGCAATCTCGGCTTCTCCTGGCGCCTCGTCATGGCCCCGCCGGAGGTGCTCGACTATGTCGTCGCCCACGAGGTCGCGCATCTCGTGGAACACAACCACGGAAAACGCTTCTGGGCGCATGTCGCCCGGCTGTGCGAGGACCCGGAAGGCTCGCGCAAGTGGCTGAGGCGGAACGGGGCGGCGCTGCACCGGTACGGGTGAGGCGTATCGGCCGCATCTTCCCTCCCGTGTCATGCCGGGAACAAGTCCACCGCTGTCCGGTTCAATCATGTAATCATGTCGGGGGTCTTGCGCCGAAGGGCGAGATCGTCCCCGTTCCCTTCCTGTCACCCCGGCCTTGAGCCGGGGTCCAGAGCCACAGGCACTGCTCTCGCGCTGTTTCCCGGGATCGTGGTTCGGGTCGAGCCTGGACCCCGGCTCAAGGCCGGGGTGACAACTCTATTTGGTCTCGATGCTGTACGGGCTGGCTTGTACTGGCTAGTCTGACTAGTTATATATCTCCGCATGGCACTCAATTACTCAGTCTACGAAGCCAAGGCGCGGTTCTCCGAGGTCATCCGGCAAGTGCGCGAAGGCCGCACCGTCACCGTCTCGTACCGGGGCGAACCGGTGGCTGAAATCCGCTCGATCGAACAGCGGCGGGAACCGACGCTGGAAGAGCGGCTCGACGACCTGAGACGCGCCGGTTGCCTCGTCCCGCCCAAGAACCCAAGGCAGCCGTTTCGGCCGGTCGCGCGACGGCCCGGCGCCCTCGCGCGGTTTCTCGCCGAGCGCGGCGAATGACCACGGCTTACGTCGACACTTCGGTGTTGACGGCCATGGCCTTCGACGAACCGGGTGCCCAAGCCCATGCGCGTCGACTGGCGCAATTTTCCGACCTGTTCTCCTCCAACCTCCTCGAAGCGGAGCTCCGGGCCGCATTCGCCCGCGAAAACCTGGTTTTTCGGGAGAGCGCGATCGCGGGGATCGAATGGGTGCTGCCCGACAGGCCGCTTGCGCTGGAGTTCGCTGCGGTGCTTGAGGCGGGTTATTTGCGGGGCGCCGACCTTTGGCATGTCGCAATGGCCCTGTACGTGTCCCCTCGACCCGGCAGCCTCGCCTTCGCCACCCTGGACACCCGGCAAAGCGCCGTCGCGGAGGCGCTCGGTTTCGCGATTCCGTGGGAGGCAAATGCGGGTAGTGTCTCACTTTGACTTTCGGGGCCATCCGCCGGTTCCGGGCTTCGGTCCCGGCTTCTTCGGCTCCGGTGCCCGCGCGTCGATCAGCCCGACGACCCATTCCATGTCCCGCAGGGTATCGGAGACGCCAGCGGCCATCGCGGGCGACATCCGCAGGCTCTTGTGAACCCGGCAGAAATTGTAGTGGACGAAGTACAGGCTCAGCATGTGCAGGTGGTTCTCGATCTTCTTGCTGAAAGCGTTGGTCAACCGGGTGAACCGGCGCATCCCCATCCGCATACTCAGGTTGTGCCGCTCGACGTGGGAAGTGCTGACCGCGGCCCGCTCGGGCTTGCCGGAGACGCGCCGCTTGCGGGTCGCGATGCAGTCGGGCGGGCTGTAGCGCGCCTCGGTCTCCGGCGCGTCGCCGTATATCTTGATGAGCTGGGCGTAGTCCACGTCCTCGCCGAACGCGCCCTCGACGGCTTCCAGATACGCGGCGTGGCCGTCCGTGGTGAGCTGCACCCGGTTCGCCAGCCTGGCCCGCAGATCGTCCATGAACTCGATCGCGGTCGCCCCTGAGCGGTCCCCGACCTCGTAGGACAGGATCATCTTCGAGTCGCTGTCCAGCGCCGTCCACGTCCACACGTCACCGGCCTCTGGCGGCGCGGCCTTCGCCCTCGCAACGTTCTTGGCCTTCGCGTAGCAGAACGACCAGATTTCGTCGCACTGGACGCGGCGGGCCTCGACATCGCGCACCGTCTCATCGTGATAGGCCGCGCAAGCCTGACCGGCTTCGACCATCAGCTTGGAAACGGTGTTGATCGAGACGTCCGCGACGCGGCTGACTGCCCGCATGGACATGCCCTCGACCAGCATGTTGAGGATTTGGACCCGCTTGGAAGTTGATAGCTTGTTCATGCCCTTGATATAAGGGCAGAAAACTACTTGTCAAGCAATGTTTTCAGTTTATAATCAGCCGCTATTCAGCTTTCCGACACGAGAATTGCCGTTGCCCCAGCTTGCATCGCGTCCGCGACATCTTCGAACCAAAACTTTGGCGCGGCCTTTTCCACATGGCTCCGTCCGTTAGGCCCGCTGTACCAAGCAAAGTCCCCATCGTCTTGCAGGAAATCGTAACCGAAGAGAGACATGTGGGGTAGGTTGTCAGGCGGAATCTTGGCCCAGGGCATTTAGTCCCTCATTGAGCACCAGCTAGTTCGCGGCTGCCCCACGCCTCACCAAACGAGGGCAGAAGCCGCAGTGTGGGCTCAATGCGCTCAACGGGAACCGTGGGAATATCACGAGTCTCAGATTTGACCCGAACTTCCAAATTTTCCACTTGGTAGAAGGTTTCCACATAGGATTTGAGGGTGTAGGCAACGACCTCGGCCAGCTCCTCCACCGTATCCCTCTCGTGACAGAACAGGGGCTCGGTGACAGAGAACGCCAAGAATGTGCCAGCGGGCGTGTGTCCGCCCTCGATTTCGAGACGGTCCAAGACCCTCTTGAGCCTCTCGTCGTCGCCTGGAATGCTCTCAACATTCGTCATCGGTCAAACTCCATCGCGCCTTCGCCGCGACGCTGGCAATTTCGCTTCTCCTCTCTGGTGTGAGGGTCGCGGCACGCGCTTTAGAGCCCGCAAGGCCGCTCTTGCGCTTCGCAGGCTGTTTCATCGGGGTATCTTCGATTTCGCCGGTGGCGATCCTTGCCACGGTGACGGCGCAGCCGACTGTATCGGCCGGGCGCCTCTCTCCATGGGGGCCTCTCGGCATGGCTACTGGCCTACGGCCATAGCTATCCTGTCGTGTACGGTCATTGCCTGTTTCCCTTGTTTTCGTGTTGAGAGGTATGCTTTCGTCTCGCCAGTGTCAACCGACCGGGGCGGGCCCGTCAAGTGGCCTGTGCACCGCTCCGGTTGTCCCCGGCCCGCCAGCCCGCCATACTTGCCGCAATGCTTCGTCCGATCCTGCCGACCGTTGCCTTGGCCCTGGTGCTCGCGGTGCCCGCCGGAGCGGCGGAGAAGGTTACGAAGTTCGACCGCTTCCAGCTGTGGAACGCCTGCGGACCGCTCAGTTTGGTAGTTCAAGGTCTGCCGGATAACGCCGGGAAGATCGGTCTTCGCAAAGAGGACACCGAAACGACGACGCGGAGTCGCCTGCGGGGTGCTCGCATCTATGGCAAAAGCGCCGATCCGTATCTCTATGTGAATGTCAACGTGGTCGGCCCAGCGTTTGCCCTTGATGTGGAATTCCGTAGGCGTGTTCGGGTGTCGAGGCCCTTTGGGGAAGAACCGAAAGGGGCGGACCCGCTCACTGGGTATGCGTCCACCTGGCGCGCCGGCGGCGCGGGTACGCATGGCGGCGACGCATCCTATGTCCTGTCTTCAGTGTCGCGATATGTAGACAAGTTCATCGACGAGTACCTGCGGGTGAACGCCGACTCCTGCCGAAATTCAAACTGAGACACTACCCAAATGCGGGGTGAGGGGCGGTCGGTCCCGGTATCCGGTATAATGTCGACACTTACCCGCGGACGGCGCATGGACAACATCTTCATCGAGCGGCTGTGGCGCTCGCTCAAATACGAGGCGATCTATCTGCACGAGATCGCCGACGGCCTCACGGCCCGGCGCCTGATCCGTGATTGGATCGCCTTTTGCAATGCCGAGAGACCGCACACATGGACACGCCGCTGCGCGCTTTGACCGCATACCCACAGGCGCAACAGCAGCAGGAAGAGAGATTCAAGAGGATTCTGGTGGCCTGAACATCAACCGGAATACACCATCCGCGTCGCAATGACCGTACAGCAAGTCCTCTTCGCCCGAACGTCTAACCCGGGGGTGAATTCCGTTACTCTATACCCACGACATTCAGCCCTTTGAAGCGATTGAAGTCGCGATCCTCGGTGACCAACCGGGAAACGCCGCTCTCACGGCAGACCGCGACGATCTGGGCATCGAAGACGAGATTGCCTACGGCGTCCGCCTCGCGGATCGCTTCCGCCAGCAAGGCCGGGAATTCAGCTCCAGGACAAAGCACCGTGACGCTCGGTGCGGCCAAGAGCCTGGACAGCGCCTCGCACGCTTCCTCCGCGGAGTGCGGAGCATGGAACAGCCGCGGGTGCGCGATTACCCGAACGAACTCCCCGATGCAGAACACCGGAATCGCCCAGCGGGAGGGTGACTCGGCGAGCGCCACGACACGTGCATGAGCCGCGTCATGCTTTGGCGAGTCCTAGCCCGGATTTCTCACCAATGGCCGAAGAGAGACCCGCACCGCGGCCAACCCCAAGCCTGTCACCCCGGCCTTGAGCCGGGGTCCAGGCTCGCCCCGGACTACGATCCGGGGAAGGCCGGGCGAGAGCGGTGCCCCTGACTCTGGACCCCGGCTCAAGGCCGGGGTGACAACGGGGCGAACGACAGGCCGTGCGCTTCGCCGGAACCGCCGACGAGCGGTCGAGCCCTTGTCGCGCAGCCATTTCCGCGCGCTGGACACAGGAATCGCCCGCCGCTCGTGAGAAATGCGGGCTAGCGATGCGCATGAACGAGAACGTCGGTGTCTACCGCGATCAATCGCGCCCGTCCATTCTCTCATAGAGCAGGCCGCGATCGTCGAGATCTACGCCAGCGAGCGCAGAGCCCCGCTTGGTCAGAAGCCTGGCGCGGAAGTCGCGCACCGGACCCCTCACCGGCCGGAGATAGTCCCGCAGGGCGCGCTCGATCAGGCGCGTCAGCGTTTCGCCGTCCCGGGCGGCACGCGCCTTGGCTTCGCGAATCAGGCGGTCATCGAAGTTCAGGGTCGTCTTCATACAGAAATATGTATTCGTGCTGCCGCTCGCGTCAACTTGCTTCACGACGTAGCCGACATCTCCTCACCCCAACGGATTCCGCCACCTTAACCCCGGAAACCGCGCCATATCCCCGTCCGTCGAGTGCAGCTCCGCCTGGTGCTCGATGGCCAGCGCGGCGAGGTGGGCGTCGGCGGTCAGGGGGCCGGCGGCTCCGGCTTGGTCCAGCGCTCTCGCCCGGCTTTCCCCGGATCGCGGTCCCGGGGGCAAGCCTGGACCCCGGCGCAAGGCCGGGGTGACATCAAGGGCCCAGGACAAGACGGAGCGGGCGGCGGCTGCCGACCGCAATACTCCATTGGCGAGATGTGGTGCCATCCGGTTGCCACGCCCACCGCAACAGGTTGGACGAGCCGGCATGACGCTCACCTACTCCTTCTCCGAAGCCAGGGCGCGGTTCTCCGAGGTGATCCGGCAAGTGCGCGAAGGCCGCACCGCCACGGTCACCTACCGGGACGAACCGGTGGCGGAAATCCGTTCTATCGAACGCTGGCGGGAACCGACGCTGGAAGAGCGGCTCGACGACCTGAGACGCACGGGCTGCCTCGTCCCGGCGGCGAACCCGAGACAGCCGTTCCGCCCAGTCGCGCGGCGGCCCCCGGCGCGCTCGCGCGGTTTCTCGCCGAGCGCGCGGGAGACGGCCCGTGACGGACCTCGCCGTCCGCCCAGTGGTGCCGGGGGGCCGAGCCGGCTGGGAGAAGCTGTTCGTGGCCTACGGCGAGTTCTACCGGGTGGCCGTGACTGCGGAGACCCTGAAAACGGTGTGGGGCTGGATCCACGACCCGGCGCACGTCGTCGAGGCGCTGGTCGCCGAGCGCGGCGGCGCGCTCGTCGGCCTCGCCCACTACCGCGCCATGCCGAGCCCGCTGCGCGGCGCGACGCTCGGCTTCCTCGACGACCTCTACGTCGACCCGGCGGCGCGCGGCGTCGGGGTCGGCGAAGCCCTGCTCGCCCGCCTCGCCGAGATCGCCGCCGAACGCGGCTGGCGCTGCGTCCGCTGGATCACCGCCGACGACAACTACCGAGCGCGGACGCTCTACGACCGGGTGGCGGCGAAGACGGGGTGGAACATGTATGAGATGGCGATGGGGATGGCGAATCAGTTGTCCAAAGATTTATCCTAGGATTTCAACGGTCGATGTGTTTGTTAATTGTTTTCCAAGAACCACGACGTAATACAAGATTGAACCAAGAGACCTCACCTCACTCAGCCTCCGCACCCGTGGATTAGTATCAAGTCGTATCTGTTTTCTAATGGCTTTATGGTAGTTGACAAAGCTACCATGGGTAACCACGCTGCCGCATTCTGAAGCAAAGGGAGAGGATCGAGCGCATCGCGCTCATGGCACTAGTCGTCGCTCTGGCATTCGAGAGTGGACCTGCGTGGCCTGATAGACGGCTCGACAGTTGCCGCGCTGCTTTAGAAGAAAACGCACGACAATTGAAGCGCTCCTCAAGCCGAATCAAGACCATCTATGAACGACAACAGCACACATCAGAGAAAATCAATTCAATAATCGAAAGGTTTCTCAAGAACCCCGACGATGACGCCAAAGCTAACTTCGTCCGCGACATTCTCCACGGCTTCAATGACGTCACCCAAGCCTATCATGATTTGGGTGTAGCATGGGTAGACCGGGAAACGCTTCTGAGAAACCTTGGCAAACGGGCCGTTGAATGTGTGAGCCGACGATGAAGCCTGAATGCCATCCGATCCCGTCGTAGGTCAGTCAAGGCACTGGATTAGCGGCCGTACTGGCGCTCTACTATGCAAGTCTTGGAGTACCCTTCGAAATCCAGACTTGGGAGAGCCGGAGCCGAGCTGAAAGGATACACAGGAGACGTCAGCGCGCTCTCAAGTGGATCGCGCTTCCTTCCGCGTTCGTATCTGTCGGGTGTCAGACCGTGATCACCTTCTTCGGTGCTTAGAGGTACTGTCTCCACGCCTCGGCGCTATCTGAGTCGGGCTGGCCATTTTTCTTCGCGCGATCTTTCTAATTGCCTCTACAATTCGTCGTGACTCGAACCCTCTCCCGGAACAAACAACCGCCTGTAAATTTTTTCGGCATAGTTATCCGTCATACCTGCAATATAGTCACACACTCTTCTTGAGACAGTATCATCGTTATCGAATGATTCCCAAGTGCGCCTCGGTATTAATTCCTTAGGCGCTTTCACAATTTCTTCAAAGAGCGCGCTAACAATGCGTTGGCCACGACGTTCAAGTTGCTGAACTTCAGCGCGTTGAATTACAAGTTCATAAGTAAGATCCTTTAGCCCTCCGAGAAATCTCGTAATTGATTCATCAAATCCAATATGATATTTTAGTAATGGATGATGATATTCGCTCCGTTCCTCAATGACAGCAGAAGTTACAAATAGATTGACCAGCTTTCCAATAAATTCTTTCCGTACAAAACTGTCACCGAAGAGTTCTGAATCAAATTCACAATATGATACAGCTTTTTCTCCTGAGCCAATCCGGTCCCCGAACTCGTGAAATAGTTCCCGAAGTCCATCGAGAATTTCCGGCTTTCGTACCATCTGCCTAGCCACGATATCTTCCAAATCGTGTACAGCATACGCTATATCGTCGGCTTTCTCCATGATAGAACTATCCAATATTCGGTGTTTCGGTCTTCCTTGCTCTATTCTTGCGGAAGTAAACTGCTTCACTTCATCTTCATGAAATGGCGGACCCAATGCCCAATTAACTATTTCTCTTTCAGTATCGAAATAGCATTTTGGCGGCTTGTTTAGAAATCTTTCAGTATCAAACGCTGAGTACGGCACAGGATACTTTAGCAAGGCCAAAACAAAACGACGCGTTGGATTCATACCCCGGCCAGGCATGTATTTTTCTAAACGTGTCACAATCCGTAGTGTTTGACCGTTTCCTTCAAACCCTCCACAATTTGCAAGCAAGGCGTGGAGCGCCTTTTCTCCTCCGTGGCCGAACGGAGGGTGCCCTAAATCGTGTGCTAGGCAAGACGCTGCCATGAGATCAGGTGGAGGTAGCCACTTACGTGCTTCTTCCGGACCTTCCGATCTCCGCTTCAGCGAATTCAATAGCCCTTCGCCAATTTGTGATGCTTCGATTGAGTGTGTGAGCCTTGTTCGATGGAAATCGCCCTCACCTACACCCATAACTTGCGTTTTTGCCTGCAATCGACGAAACGCAGATGAATGAATTACCCGCGACTTGTCTCGTTGATAGTCATCGCGCTCATCATCTGGTCTGCGCGTATCATCATCGCAATACCGCTGCCGAAATTCTTTGTCGATCATGTGGCATATCCCACTCTTAATCCCATATACAGTCGAACTACAATGGGCATCATCGCGGCACTTTGATCGAGAATGGCCCTCGAATCGCTACTGTTACGGCGATTACGGCTCATCGTACCATCTCCAGCCCCAGATACGCATTTGATTGAGCCCGAATTGGAATAAGGTATAACAAGCAGTAAACTTTCTCCATATAGAATATCCTGACCGGTGCGTAAATGGTTATGGAGAGAACGCACACTCTCCCCCGCCTCAGCCGGTCTTTGCCTGCGGCGAGTACCCTGATAAGAATAGGATTCCCCCTGTACCTCTCACAACGCTTTGGCCGTTTGGGGTGCAGGCGTTGCTTGGCGATTTCCGTGACCTTGATTGCGGCGGTGCCGGCTGGCCACTGGCTTTGCCGGAGCGCGTAGCGCGGAGGCGAAGCCAGTGGCCGGGTGTCGTCGATCGAAGCGCCCTGCCATTGTGGGGTTCCGTCCATTGCGGACGGGACGGGCCAAGGGATCGGGAGCGACCGATTGCCCCCTGCGCCTTGAGCGCCTGGTGAGGACCTGTGCCCCGGTCCCTGGCCACGATGGACGCCCGGTGGGGAGTTTGCGCCTGGAGCGCCGGTACAGGGATTGGCGGGCATCGTGGCGGTCCGTTGGCACAACGGCGCGAGGGGAATGCGATGGACATGTTTGAGTATTTTGCGGGCATCGACTGGGGCTCGGAGAGCCACCGGGTCTGCATCGTCGACGGCGTCGGCACGGTGCTGGGGGAGCGCGCCTTCGGTCACGGCGGGGCCGGGCTGGCCGAGATGGCGGGCTGGGTGCTTGCCACGGCGGGCGTCGAAGCGCACGTCATCGGGGTCGCCATCGAGGTGCCGCACGGGCCGGTGGTCGAGACGATGATGGAGCGCGGCTTCGCGGTGCACGCGGTCAACCCGAAGCAGCTCGACCGGTTCCGCGACCGCTTCTCGCCGGCCGGCGCCAAGGACGACCGGCGCGACGCCCGCGTGCTCGGCGATGCCCTGCGGACCGACCGCCATGCGTTCCGGCGTCTCGATGCGGCGGCGCCGGAGATCGTCGAGCTGCGCGCCTGGTCGCGCATCGCCGGCGACCTGACCCGCGAGCGGACCCGGCTGGCGAACCGGGCCCGCCAGCAGCTCTGGCGCTACTACCCGCAGCTCCTCGAGCTCGAGAGCGATCTCGCCAAGGCCTGGGTCCGCGAACTCTGGTCTCTTGCGCCGACGCCCGCGAAGGCGCGGCGGGTCCGTTCCGCCACCGTCGCCAAGCTGCTGAAGCACCATCGGGTGCGCCGGATCGATGCCGAAACCGCGCTCCGCATCCTGCGCGAGCCGGCGGTCTCCGTCGCGCCCGGCACCGCCGAGGCCGCAATCGCCCAGCTCGACGTCGTGTTCGCCCAGCTCGCCGTCGCCGCGCAGCAGCTCGCCAGGGCCCGTCGCGAGATCGACCGCCTGACCGCGGCGCTGGCCCGATCGGCGGCCGCCCCGGAGGACGCGCCGGGAGGGCAAGCGCAGCGTGACGTGGACATCCTGAGATCGCTTCCCGGCGTCGGCAGGATCGTCCTCGCCACGCTGCTCGCAGAAGCACACGATGCCCTGCGCCGGCGAGACTATCAGGCCCTGCGCTGCCTGTCCGGTGTCGCTCCCGTGACCAAGCGGTCCGGCAAGTCGCTGATCGTGATCCGGCGTCTCGCGTCGCACAACCGGCTCCAGAACGCGGTCTATCACTGGGCCAGGATCGCGATACAGCGCGACCCCCTCAGCAAGGCGAAATACACCGCCCTCAGAGCCCGCGGCCACGGCCACGCGCGTGCGCTGCGCGGCGTCGCCGACCGCCTGCTCGGCGTCGCCTGCGCGATGCTCGAAAGCCAGACCTTGTTCGATCCCGCCCGCGCGAGACAGGCCGATGCGGCGTGACGCAGGATCGACACCCGATGCGCAGCACGCGTACTCACGCGTGCAACAGCCCTCTTTACAAATGGTGGGGAGTCCTCACCCCAACGGATTCCGCCACCGCAACCCCGGAAACCGCGCCATATCCCCATCCGTCGAATGCAGCTCCGCCTGGTGTTCGATCGCCAGCGCGGCGAGGTGGGCGTCGGCGGTCAGGGGGCCGGCGGTTCCGGCTTCGTCGAGTAGGCCGAACAGGATGTCGGCGTGGCGCTCGCCGGGGTGGATGAGCGCGGTCTGGGGGCGGTCGAGCCACGACCGGACCCGGGCGCTGGCCTCGTACACCTCGAGCGGGCGGCGGACCATCCCGGGGTCGGTCGCGATCCGGACGAAGCCGAGGATCGCGGCCCAGGGAAGCCCGACCGTGACGCTGCCGTTCATCAGCCCTTCCCACCACGCCCGCGCCGGCTCGTGCCGGCGGGAGCCCCGGTTGTGGGCGTGCAGCAGGAGGTTGACGTCGGGGACGATCACCGGCCGAGCTTGCGGGCGGTCCGGCCGGCCCCGGTCTCGTCGACCAGCCGGTTGAGCCGGTCGGTGTCGATGCCCGGCCAGAAGCCGAAATCGTGCGGCTCCACGGCGTAGGGAGCCGCCCCGGGCGGCTTGCCCGCCGCGCCGAGACCGGCCCGCAGGGCATCGTTGACGACCGCCCTCATGGTCTTGCCGGTGCGCCGCATCTCGCGCCTGAGGAGCTGCTCGGCGTCCGCGTCGAGGGTGAGCGAGGTGCGCATTCCGGCATAATGATGCACGCAACGGTTGATGTCGAGATGTCTCGTCGCTGGCGAAGCCGTCGCGCGAGCATCGGCCGGCAAGGCCCTCGCGGGGCGGGGAAATTGGCGTTTCCCGACGCGTTCCGGACGGCTCAGGGATGCCTTCGCGAGACCCCGTCCGGTCCCCCGGGGACGCGAATTTATGCCGTTTCACGCTAATGTTTCACGTGAAACAAAGGTCAACAATGCTGACTTATGTTTCATGTGAAACATTGGGCAGCCGCATCCGATCGCCCGGCACCCCCCTCACCCCGGCCCTCTCCCCCGCTGGGGGAGAGGGGGAATCGCTCGCCGACCCGCCCGCTCATCTTCTCCCCTCCCGCTTGCGGGAGGGGCCGGGGGAGGGCCGACTCAGTCCCGCAGGCCCATCAGCCGCAGCATGGCCGACAGGATCGGGCCGTCGGGGTCGTTGAAGTGGCGGCGGAGCTCGAAGTGGTTGACGCCCTCCATGTCGAACTCGTGGACCTCGAGCCCGGCGTCGCGCCAGGCGGCGGCGAACGCGCGGGACTGGCGGCGGAACTCCTTCTGCTCGCCGCCGCCATAGCCGACCACCAGCGGACAGCCGTCGGCCGGGATCCGGCGGATCGAACTGTTGCGGTCCTCCGCCGCCTCGTCGAGACGGAGGTATTCGTTGCGGGCCGAGAGCCGGACCGGGGCGAGGTCGTACATGCCGCTGCACAGCAGCGCGCCCTTGATCAGCCCGCGCGGCAGGCCGTGGGTCTTCGTCCAGTCGGTCACGACCATCATGCCGCCGACATGCCCGCCCGAGGAATGGCCGGCGATGTAGAGCCGGCCGGGATCGGCGTTGAAGCCGCGGGCGTTGCGGTACGACCACGCCACGGCGTCGCGCGCCGCGCGGACCATCTCGTCCAGCGTGACCCTGGGGCAGAGGTCGAAATTGGCGGCGACGAAGGCCGCGCCCGCCTCGACGAAGGCCTCGGCCATGAAGCTCTCGTTCGACTTGTCGGACCGCGTCCAGGCGCCGCCGTGCATGTAGACCACGAGCGGCGAGCCCGGAGCGGCGGCGGGGAAGACGTCGAGCTTCTCGTCCCCGCCGGGCCCGTAGGCCACGTCGATCCGGCATTCGAGCTTTTGCCGCACCCGTTCGGACTCGGCCACGTCGACCGCGATGTAGTCGTCGGCGTCGGGCACCAGCGAGCGCTGGTTGTACTGCGCATCCAGCGCGTCCTGGTCGTAGTCGAGCCAGACCAAGGGACCCGCCATCGCCCTACTCCGCCGCCTCGGCGCGGCGCTTCTCGCCGACCGCGCCGGACGCCCAGACCGCCTCCAGCGCGTCCCCCTCGTAGCCCAGCACGTCGCGCAGGATCTCTTCGGTGTGCTCGCCGAGCAGCGGGGAGCGGACCACCTCGGCCGGCGAATCCGACAGCTTGACCGGGCAGCCGACCGTGAGATACGGCCCGCGCGTCGGGTGGTCGACCTCGACGATGGTCCCGGTCTCGCGCAAGCTCGGCTCCTCGGCGATCTCCTTCATCGAGAGGATCGGCCCGACCGGGATGTCGAGCGGGTTGCAGGTCTCCATCACCTCGAACTTGGACCGCTGCATCGTCCACGCCTCGATGGCGCCGAACACCTCGTCGAGCCGGGGGAGCCTCGCCTTCGGCGTCGCGTAGTCCGGGTCCTCCTTCCACTCGGGCCGGCCGATCAGGTCGCAGATCTTCTCCCACACCGCCGCCTGGGTGATGAAATAGGTGTAGGCGTTGTCGTCGGTCTCCCAGCCCTTGCACTTCAATATGCGGCCGGGCTGCCCGCCACCGGAATCGTTGGCCGCGCGCGGCACCGCGTCCTTGAACGGGATGTCCTGGCCGTATTGCGAGTACTCGGTGAGCGGGCCGGAATCGAGCCGCTGCTGGTCGCGGAGCTTGACCCGGCAGAGGTTGATCACCCCGTCCTGCATCGGCGCGAGGATGCGCTGGCCGCGGCCGGTGCGCTCGCGCTGGAAGAGGGCGGTGACGATGCCGAGCGCGAGGTGGAGCCCGGTGCCGCTGTCGCCGATCTGCGCGCCGGTGACCATCGGCACGTTGTCGCGGAACCCGGTGGTCGACGCCGCCCCGCCGGCGCATTGGGCGACGTTCTCATAGACCTTGCACTCCTCGTAGGGGCCGGGGCCGAAGCCCTTGACCGAGGCCATGATCATGCGCGAATTCAGCTCCCGCACCCGCTCCCAGCCGAAGCCCAGCCGGTCGATCGCGCCCGGCGCCAGGTTCTCGACCAGCACGTCGCAGGTCCTGACCAGCCGCTCCAGCACCTCCTTGCCGGCGGGGTTCTTGCCGTTGAGCTCGATCGAGCGCTTGTTGTGGTTCAGCATGGTGAAGTAGAGGCTGTCGGCGCCCGGCTTGTCGACCAGCTGGCCGCGCGTCGGATCGCCGGTGCCGGGCCGTTCCACCTTGATCACGTCCGCCCCGAACCAGGCCAGCAGCTGGGTGCAGGTCGGCCCCGACTGGACGTGGGTGAAGTCGAGTATCCTGACGCCCTTGAGCGCTTCCATCTCCCGGCCCTCCCTACTTGTACATGGTCTGCGCCTTGGTCCCGGGCGCGTATTCGTCGGGATCGACCCAGACATTGACGACGGCGCATTTGCCGGTGGCGGCGATGGATTCGCGCGCGCGCCTGAGCGCCGGGCCGATCTCCGAGGCCTCGCGGACCTCCTCGCCGTAGCCGCCGATCATGGTGCCGAAATGCGAGAACTCGACGTCGCCCAGCTTGTTGCCCACGTTGCCGCGCTGGGCGCCGTATTTCGCCATCTGGCCGTAGCGGATCTGGTTCATCGCCGAGTTGTTGCCGACGATCGCCAGATAGGGCGCGCCGAAGCGCTGCGCGGTCTCCATGTCGAAGGCGGTCATGCCGAACGAGCCGTCGCCGTAGAGGCAGACCACCTCCTTCTGCGGGTGCGCGAGCTTGGCCGCCATCGCGAAGCCGGTGCCGACGCCGAGCGAGCCGAGCGCGCCGGGGTCCATCCACTGGCCGGGGTTGCGCGGGCGGACGGCCTGGGCGGAGATGGTGACGATGTCGCCGCCGTCGCCGATATAGATCGTGTCCTCGGCCAGGAATTCGTTGATCTCCCAGGCCAGGCGGTAGGGGTGGATCGGGCTCGCGTCGGATTTGAACATCGGCATCAGCCGTTCGAGCTTGACCGCCTCGATCCCGCGCAGCTTGGCCATCCATTCCTGGCGCTTGGCCCGCGCGCCCTTGTCGATCCGCGCGCTCGCGGCGTCGGCGACGGCGGTCAGGATCGCGCCGGGATCGCCCGCGAGGCCGAGCGAGATGTCGCGGTTCTTGCCCACCGTGGCGTAGTTCATGTCGATCTGGATCAAAACGGACTCATTCGAGATCCGCCTGCCGTAGCCCATGCGGAAGTCGAACGGGGTGCCGACGATCAGGATGACGTCGGCCTCCTTGAAGGCATCCGACCGGGTGCGGTCGAAATGGTGCGGATCGCCCTCGGGCAGCATCCCCCGGCTCGCCCCGTTCATGTAGGCCGGGATGTCGAGCGCACGGACGAAGGCGATGGCGGCCTCGTGGCTGCCGGACGCCCAGACCTGCTGGCCGAACAGCACGGCCGGACGCTCCGAGTCGACAAGGATGTCGGCAAGCCGCTCGACATCCGCCGGGTCGCCGACCGACTTTGTCGACATCCGGTAGGCGCCCGGCTCCGGGATGCGCGCCTTCTCCAGCGGGATCTCGGCATCGAGAATGTCGCGCGGGATCTCCAGATAGGCCGGCCCGTAGGCGCCGTTGAAGCACTCGCGCGCGGCCATGGCGACCATGTCGGCCACCCGCTCGGTCGAGAACACGCCGGACGCGAACTTGGTGATCGGCGCCATCATGTCGACATGCGGCAGGTCCTGGAGCGAGCCCATCCTGTGCTGGGTGAGCGAGCTCTGCCCGCCGATATGGAGGATCGGGCTCTCCGAGCGGAAGGCGGTGGCGACCCCGGTGACCGCGTTGGTGCAGCCGGGCCCGGCGGTGGTCACGACGCAGCCGAGCTTGCCGGTCTGGCGCGCGTAGCCGTCGGCCGCGTGCGCGGCGGTCTGCTCGTGGCGCACGTCGACGATGCGGATCCCCTCGTCGAGGCAGCCGTCGTAGATGTCGATGATGTGCCCGCCGCAGAGGGTGAAGACGGTGTCCACCCCCTCGTTCTTCAACGCCCTTGCGACCAGGTGGCCGCCCGAGACGATCCCCTCGTCGCGGCTCTTCCGCGCCAGCGTGTCGTGCGCCGTCGCCGACGGCTTCTCGATGACCGTGCTCACCCTACCCTCCTTGCATGGCTGAAAACTCGTCCCAATTGTCGCGCACGTGGTCGTGCAGCCCCATCGTGTGCTTCAGCACCCGCTCGCCCGCGAGGCCGGGGTCGCGCATCGCGATGGCGTCGACGATGTCGCGGTGGTCGGCGACCGAGCGCACCGCGCGGTCGGCCTCGTGCATGGCGCGGCTCCTGACCGCGCGGACATGGACGAACAGCCCGTCCGCGATGTCCTTCAGCATGGCGCAGCGCCCGGCCTCCAGGATCGCCTGGTGGAAGCGGATATTGGCCTCGGCGTATTCCTCGACCCGGGCGCGCGCGTCGCCGGCCTCGTAGGCGTCGGCGAGCCGCCTGAGCGCGTCGATCTCGCGGTCCGCCGCAAGCTCCGCCGCGCACCGCGCCGCCATGCTCTCGAGCGCCGCCCAGACGGTGATGGTCTCGAGGATCTCGTCCCGCGTCTTGCGGACGATGAAGACGCCCTTCCTGGGCACCACCTCGACCAGCCCCTCCTGCGCGAGCCGCGCGACGGCCTCGCGGACCGGCGTCCGCGAGATGCCGAGCTGGCCGGCGAGCGAGCGCTCGTCGAGCCGCAAATCGGTCGCCTCGTCGTAAATCCGCGCGTCGAGGATCGCCTGGCGCAGCTCGCCATAGACATGGTCGGTCAGGCTGAAATTCCGCCCGACCGGTTCGAGCGTCACCGCGCTGGAGGCTGTGGCTGCGTCGGCCATGTATGTGGCATACCACATGCCAGCAGCCAAAGGCAAGGGGCGAGGCGAGCCCCATGTTCACGCCCGACCCCGACGACCTTCCCTCGTCATGGTCGGCGGAGGCCGACCATCCACGTTTTGTTTTTCCTCTTGCCTTTGCTTCCCCCACCACCGAAAAAAACTCGTGGATGGTCGGCCTCCGCCGACCATGACGGGAAAACCAAGGACTCATTCCCGAAGCACCGGACGCATGGCCGACACCTACAACTACCCCGCCAAGATCGAGCGCGACGAGGACGGCCGCTATGTCGTCACCTTCCCCGACTTCGGATGGGGCGCGACGGACGGCGCAACGCGCGACGAAGCGTTGGCGGAAGCCAGGGACCTACTCCGCGAACTGATCGCGACCACGATACGTGAGGGAGAAGACCTGCCCGAACCGTCGCGCGGACGGAAGCAGCACCCGCTGATCGTGCCGCCGGTGCAGATCGCCCTGAAGGCGGCCCTCTACGAAGCCTGACGCGAAGCCGGCATTTCCCAACGCCACCTCGCCCGCGAACTGGAGGTGGCCGAGAGCGAGGTGCGCCGGATGTTGAACCCCGAGCACAGCACCAAGGCGGCGACTATAGACCGCGCTCTGCGGCGGCTGGGGAAACGGGTAAGCGTAACGGTAGGAGCGACCGCCTGAACCAGAACCCTGCCAAGAGCGGCAACTGTCAGCCGATTACCCTATCTGCACACACTTTATCTGTACGAAATAGTCAGATTAAATTTGCCTTGCTTCAAAGTTTCCGATCACAAAAATAATCTGTGCTCTATACTCTTCATGTACTTGTTTATGTAGTGGCTGTCGGGTTCCTGCTTTTTTGGCCGGGTTCGGATCTCGAACATAGGTTCATCTGGATTTTCGGCGTCGAACAGTACCAAGCCTATCCCAAATACCTGACACAGCGAATCGAGCCGGAGCAACTCCTCGGGCACCGCCTGCTTAGGAACAACGAGATAAGACCTATGGCTAAACAAACAGTATGCGCAGGCTTGACCGAATGCTGTAACCAGTTGATTAGTATCAGTCTTAATTTCGGCCGATACGATCTCGATGGGTAATTTTACGATATCGCTCGGCTTGGAATCTTTTTTTCCAATGACGTCCGGTGTTCCCCACTTGTCTTTGAAGAGATTTCCACCAAGAGGAATCGCCTTTGTAACATCCTCCAATTCACCTTTCAAAAAATCCGCAAATGGCTGATAAAACTGTTCTTCCTTTACCTCTTTTCGACTCAATCGATTTGCAGTAGCGGGCTTATTTCCTGTTTCTTTAATGCGATATAAACCGCGGCTGGGCTTTTCGACTTCATCGCATGATTCGTGCAAGGTGTAGAGTGTTCCCGAAATGGAGTTTAGGTTGAACGATGCTTCATGTTCGTGGATCGCCCTCTGGAGCTCAGAATACCTCATCCCCTCAGGCCGTTTTGAAAGGATTCCAATTGCAGTGTCCTGAATTTTCGATTTGGTCGTTTTTCTTGCCATAATATCTATATTCTTGTTGCCGTACTGATTAGCGCCGTGTCCATGAGCACCTCTCATGAATTGTTGTACTGAAACTATACTCGGGGAAGGTTAACCGTCCAAGAGTTTTTCTTTTGGCCGGAGCGTCAGCAAAAGCTGCAAGACAATACATGAAGACAGGCCTTCGCCGATCATGACAGTGGGTATGCACTGCTTGAACCGATTCTGGTTAAGCCCCCTACCCCAACCGCACCTCCAGCACATGCCTTTGTATCTTCCCCGACGTGCTCCGGGGCAGTTCCTCCATCGCCACGAAATGCACCTCCTTGGGCAGCTTGTAGCTAGCGATCTTCCCCCGGCACATCCCGATCACGTCCTCCCCGGTCAGCGCCTCGTCCGTCCTTGCCGCGAACACCACCGGCACGAGGATGTGGCGTTCGATCTCGGCGGGGTAGATGTTCTCGCCGCCGGACTTGATCATGTATTTCACCCGGTCGACGAAATCGAGGGTGCCGTCGGGGTTGCGGCGGAAGGCGTCGCCCATGTGGAACCGGGGCGCGTTGCAAGCCGGGAATCCCCGCCCGCTCCCGCCGTGTGAGAGGTGCTGACGACGACAGCTTTCATCAACCCGATCCGTCCGTCCAGGGGTCGATCACATCGACCCCCGCCCCCTCGAAATCCCGCACGTCGCGCGTCACCAGGGCGGCGCCTCGGCAACGGGATATGGCGGCGATCTGACAATCGGCCTCGCCGATGGGCCGGCCCGCACGGCGCCTGTCGGCCGCGATTTCCGCGTAAGCGCTGGCGGCGGCGCTGTCGAATGGCAGTATCCTGTCGGCGAAACCGCGGTTGAGCCAACGGGTCATGGCGGTTTCCAGCGTCTGCCGCCGCCGGCCGGCCGGCAGGATCGCGACGCCGTAGAGCAGTTCCGCTTCGCTGATCGCCGTCAGAAACAGTTCCTCCGCGTCCCAAGCCGCGATCCACCCCGCGACGGCCGGCGCCGGCGCCGGCTTCATGAGCTCCGACGCCACGTTGGTGTCGATGACGAACATCCGGTCGGGCTCAGGAGAAATCCGGAGGCTCGCGCATCGGGCCTCGGGGCGGGATATCGAGCTCGACGCCGCCGAGCGGCGCGAAGCACTCGCGCGTGAACGCCGCCAGGTCCCGCGGCGCGGCCTCGCCGGCATCGACGGCTTCGCGCAGGATCGTCCGTGCCTCTTCTTCCATGGAGCGACCGCGTTCCGCGGCCCGGACGCGCAGGCGCGTCTTCACGTCGTCGTCGAGATTGCGGATCGTGATGCTCGCCACTGGTCGTCTCCGGAAATCGTGCGGGAAGTGACGAAATTACTGTGCGATTGCAGTGCAAGCAAGGAGGCCCCCTCACCCCGGCCCTCTCCCCCGCGGGGGAGAGGAGGAGTCGCTCGGCGACCCCTCCTTACCTTCTCCCCTCCCGCTTGCGGGAGGGGTTGGGGGAGGGTGAACGGCACCCCCCTACTCCAACCGCGCCTCCAACACATGCCGCTGGATCTTCCCCGACGTGCTCCGGGGCAGCTCCTCCATCGCCACGAAATGCACCTCCTTGGGCAGCTTGTAGTTCGCGATCCGGCCCCGGCACATGCCGATCACGTCCTCCCCGGTCAGCGCCTCGTCGGTCCGGGCCGCGAACACCACCGGGACCTCCCCCCAGCGCTCGTCCTTCTTCCGCACCACCGCCGCGTCGGCGATGCGGGGGTCTGCCAGGATGTGGCGTTCGATCTCGGCGGGGTAGATGTTCTCGCCGCCGGACTTGATCATGTATTTCACCCGGTCGACGAAATCGAGCGTGCCGTCGGGGTTGCGGCGGAACGCGTCGCCCATGTGGAACCAGCCGCCCCGGAAGGCCTCGCGGTTGGCCGCGTCGTTGCCCCAGTAGCCGGAGAACAGGCTGGGCCCGCGGATCGCGAGCTCGCCGGTCTCGCCGTCCGGCACGTCGTTGCCGTCGGGGTCGACCAGGCGGATCTCGCAGAACGCGTTCTGCGCCTTGGACAGGGTTTCCGGCGCGGCGCCGACGGGGACGAAGTTGGCGGTGGCGGGCGGGATTCCGGTCTCCGTGGACCCGAACGTGTTGAGATAGGGGGCGTTCAGGAGCGCGGTGATCTCCTGCAGCTGCCGGCGTGGCACCAGGTCCGCCATCGCGCCCACCATGCCGATCGGCTTGAAGTCGCGGCTCGACTCCTTGAGGCGGGCGACGAAGTCCTCGACCATCCCGGGCACGGCGGCGAGGTAGTGGACCGGCCAGGTCTCGATCGCGCGGATCAGCTCCTCCGGGCGGTAGCCGTCCAGCACCGCCACCCGCCCGCCGCGCAGCAGCGTCGCCAGCGCGAAGTCGTTGGCCCCCATGTGGAACAGCGGCGTCCAGGCGACGAAGGTGTCGTCCGCCGGCACGGCGAGCTCGGCGCCATAGATCAGGGTGCGGGCGATCATCGCGCGGTGGCTGATCGTCGCGCCCTTGGGGTGCCCCGTGGTGCCGCTGGTGAAGATGACGACCATGCCGTCCTCGGGCTCGACATGGCGGCCGGGATCGCTGTCCGGCGCGCCCGCCATCGCGGCTTCGAGGCCGTCGCCCAGCACGAGATCGGCCGGGCAGCCCGCCGCCTTCAGCGTGTCCGCGTAGCCGGCCGAGCCTATGACCAGCCGGGGCCCGGTCAGGTTGAGGCCATGCGCGGTCTCGTCCGCCGTGAAGCGCCAGTTCATGCCGACCGCGATGGCGCCGATCCGGGCGCAGGCGAGCTCGACCTCGATATAGCCGATGCAGTTCCGCGCCATCAGCGCCACCCGGTCGCCCCGCCCGACCCCGCGGCTCAGCAGCACGTTGGCGAGCCGGTTCACCCGCGAATCGAGCTCCGCATAGGTCAGCCTGCGCCCGCCCTCGACCAGCGCGTCGCGCCCGCCGTGCAGCGCGGCGGTGGCCGCGAACAGCCGCCCGACCGTCGTCGCCGCGGCCGCTCCGACCTCGGGCGGCGGGGTGTAGTGCCCGGTTTTCGATATTCGTTTCATCGCGGTTCGGGGGTCTGCTCCCGCCCTCCCCCGGCCCCTCCCGCAAGCGGGAGGGGAGAAGGCAGGAAAGCCCCCCTCTCCCCCTCGGGGAGAGGGTCGGGGTGAGGGGCGGCAAGGAAACGGGCGCTCATGCTTCCACCAGCGCCAGCGCGCGGACCGGGCTGCCGGAGCCGCGTCGGATCTTGAGCGGCGCGGCGATCACCACCGATCCGGTCGGCGGCAGCTTGTCGAGGTTGGTGAGCGCCGGCAGGCCGAAGCGCCCGTTGCCGTGCATCATGTGGTGGCAGGGGAACGGCACCGTGAAGTGCTGCGCCTGCCCCGCGTCGGTCCCCACCGCCTCGCAGCCGAAACCCACGACATCGCGCTCCTCGATCAGCCAGGCGACCAGGTCGGCGTCGGGGCCGGGCGTGTGCGAGCCGGTCTCGTCCATGTTGAGATATTGCACGGGATCGCGCCTGAGCGACCAGTCGGTCCGCATCAGCACCCAGCTTCGTGGCGGGATCGCGCCGTGCTCCGCCTCCCAGTCCTCCACCCGGTCCACGGTCAGCAGGTAGTCGGGGTCGGCGGCGGCGTCGGCCGAGCAGTCGATCACGCAGGCATGGGCCACGAATAGCGCGGGCGGGATGGTGTCGGTCGCGTTCTCCGGCAGGTCCTTGCCCGAGATCCAGTGGATCGGCGCGTCGAAATGGGTCCCGGTGTGCTCGCCGCAGGAGAAGTTGTTCCAGTAAGTCGCGGGGCCGCGGTGGTCGTAGCGCGAGATCTCCTCCATGCGGAACGGCCAGGACTGCCCCATCTCGGGCGGCAGCACGATGGTCGGCACGTGCCGGTCGAGCGTCATCGTGAGGTCGACCACGCGGATGCCGCCCCCCGCGATCCCCGCCAGCAGCCCGGCGAGTAGGCCGGTGTCGTCGGTTTGGGTCATGCTGCCTGTCCCCGTTGCCTCGTGCCGCACACCCTCCCCCGGCCCCTCCCGCAAGCCCCGGACTGCGATCCGGGGCAAGCGGGAGGGGGGAAGACAGGGAAGGGTCGGCGAGCGACTCCCCCTCTCCCCCGCGGGGGAGAGGGCCGGGGTGAGGGGGCGGCCGGCATCGTCACAGCCCGATCCCCCGCTCGATTTCCTTCGGGTTCTCGGCCCAGCGGGCGAGGATTTCCTCGGCGACCGCGCCGATGGGGAGATCCTCGACGCCCCGGCTCAGCCCGGCGACGATGCGGCGGGCGACGGTGGCGGGGTCGAGCTTGGGCGGCGGCGCGAGCTGGTGCCACTCGTCCTCGATCGGGCCGAGGAAGGCGTTGACCACGCGCACCCCGCCCTCGGCGAGCTCGGCGCGCAGGCATTGGGACAGCGAGAGCGCGGCGGCCTGAGAGGCCGAATAGGTGCCGAGCGCCGGGTTGTTCACCCAGGCATAGGCCGACAGCACGTTCACCCAGGCCGCCGCGCCATGCGCCCCGTCGGCGCCGCGCGCCCGCATCACCGGCCCGAAATGCCCGGCGAGGCGCAAGAGCCCGTGATAGTGGATCTCCATCTCGTCATGGGCGGTGTTGAGGTCGCAGCGACCGACCGCGCCGCCCATCCTCAAATGGTAGGCGTTGTTGACCATGATCTCGACCTTGTCGCCGATCGTGGCGGCCAGCTCCTGGACCGAATCGGTGTCGGTCACGTCGAGCGGGAACAGGGCCGCACCCTCGATCCCGCGCGCCGCCTCCAGATGCGGGCTCTTCCGCCAGGGCTGGGCGTGGCCGACATAGACCCGGCGGGCGCCGGCGTCGGAGAAGGCCCGCGCCAGCGCGAGGCCGAGCTCCGTCTTGCCGTCGACGATCAGGACGCGGCGGTCCTTCGGTTCGAATGCCATCTCGCGCAATTGCCGGTCGTCCTCCGGGTTGGGTGCGGGGGTTTCGGGGCCGGCCGTGACCACCGCGTTGCCGGCGCGGTCGATGGAGAGCGCGAGCCGGACTCGTTCGCCGGCGACGCAGTCCTCGGCGAGATGGGCGACCATCGACGGCCCCGCGTCGGCCTGAACCACGCCGAGCCGCCACGGCAGGCGATCGCGGAAGAACAGATCGTTGGAATGGGCCAGCACGGTCTCCGCCAGCAACTCGCCGCCGTCCGGAACGTCGCGCCATTCGAGCTTATCGCCGAGGCAGCGCCCGCAGACCTGGCGCGGCGGGTACTGGACGGCGCCGCAATCGGCGCAGGTCTGGAGCACGAACCGCCCCGCCGCCGCCATCGCGGTGAGCCCGTGCGCCTCGCGCGAGCGGTTGCCCGGCGGGCGCGTCGGCAGCCGGGTGCGCTTCGTCGGGTCCTTCCGTCGCGGCGGGGGCAGCTTCGTCGTCATGCGTCGCTCCGCCCGAGGATCGCCGCCGAGGTGCAGAGGCCGCGGTCGTAAACGATCATCCCGAAACAGGATACCAGCCCGTGCCGGGCGCCTTCGACCCGGTGGCCGTGGGTCTCGCCGGTGAGCTGGCGCAGCGTCTCGACCAGGCCGATGAAGCCGCCGCCGGCGCCCGCCTGCCCCGCCGAGAGCTGGCCGCCCGAGGTGTTGAACGGGAAGTCGCCGCCCGCCCTGAGGTCGCGCTCGCGGACGAAGGCGGGCGCCTCGCCCTTGGCGCAGAAGCCGAGATCCTCGATCTGCATGAAGCAGATCACGGGGTAGTCGTCATAGGCCTGGAAGAGATCGATGTCGTCGGGCCCGATCCCGGCCTGGTCGTAGAGCGCGCCCGCATCGACCGCCCAGCCGCCGCGAACCTGGATCGGATCGTCGGGGAAGGCGTTGTGGCGCTCGATGGTGGCCAGCACGGATGCGAACGGAACGCCGAGCGCCCGCGCCCTGTCCTCCGTCATGACGAGACAGGCCTCGGCGCCGGCGCAGGGCATCACGCAGTCGAAGAGGCGGAGCGGCTCGGCGATCGGGCGGGCCGCGAGATACTGCTCCATGGTGAGCGGGCGCTTCATCATGGCGTGCGGGACGGGCAGCGCGTTCTCCCGCTGGGCGATGCAGAGGCGGCCGAAATCCTCCCGCCGGGCGCCGTATTCCCGCATGTAGCGGTCGGTGAGGAACGCAAAGCTCGCATTGGGCCCGCCGGCGCCGTAGGGGTAGACCGCGTCGTTGGCGAACTGGCTGAAGGTCGCGATGGTGCGGCGAAACGAGTCCACGTGGTTGGTGTCGGCGCCGATCAGGGCGACGATCTCCGCATCCCCCGCCTGAACCGCGCGCGCCGCCCGCCGCAGCGCCACCGCGCCGGACGCGCCGCCCATCGGGATGTGGTCGAGCCAGCGCGGCGAGGCGCCGAGATGCTGCATCAGCCCGACCGCGGAGTCCGGGTAGAGGTTGAAGCTCGAGACGCAGAACCCGTCGATGTCCGCCTTCTCCACCCCGGCCGATTCGATCAGCCCGGCCAGCGCCCGGCCGCAGAACCAGTGGGCGCTGCGGATCGAGTAGCGCGCATACGGAACCGTCACCGGCGCCGCGGCGACGATGCCTTCGTAGCCCCGGCGCGCCTGCCCCATGTCAGAGGCCCTTCGGGTGGGTCATGAACTCCTCGATAACCTCGGGCGGCGGCTGCGCGAACTCGCCGGTGCGGCTGACCGAGATGCCGGTGAGGCGTTTCAGCTTGACCGCCATCTCTGTCATCTTGACCAAAATCGGGATGCCGTTGATGACCGGCGCGCCGCCGATATTGTGGTTGAAGAGCCTGGCGAACAGCAGCATCGCGATCCCGCCGCCCGGGATCAGCACGTCCACCCCGCCATCGACCAGCGGCCTGCCCTGCTCGTCGAAGCTGGCCACCGCCTCGTCGAAGCGGGTCTCGTCGTCGAACCCGGCCAGGATCGAGCCCGGTTCGAAGCTCATCGCGTGCACGCCGGTGACCCGCTCGCGCAGGCCGTACTTGCCGATCTGGTGGTGGAACCAGGAGATATAGCGCGGGTTGATGGTGACGATCCCGACCTGCTGGCCGAGCTGGCAGGCATAGAGCATCGAGGCCTCGCCGAGCGACAGCACCGGGATGTCGACGACCGCGCGCGCCTCGTAGAGCCCGGCATCCTGGAAATGCCCCATCGCGAAGGCGTCGTAGCCCTCGCGCTCGGCGATCACCGCGTTGCAGATGACCTCGCGCGCGCAGCGGAACTCCGACAGCGCGTGCGCGTAGGAATCGGGCGGGGTGATCCCCTTGATGTCGACGGTCGTCCCCTCGTCGACGATCTCCGCGAGATACTCGCGCAGGTTCTCCCAGTAGCTGCCGGCCTGCTCCTCGTCGGTATAGCTCTGATAGGCGATCCTGATAGGTTCCATTGCGGTCTTCCCCTTGCAACCCCGGGTCCAGCTTATCGAAACTCCGCCCGCGCCGTCGCGAAGCCGGAAATGGCGGGCGCGGGCGCGGAAAAGACGATTCTACGCTTGTTGCCCACCCCTGTTGCTGCCTAGAGTAACTTCACGGTGGGCGCCGGATGAATTCGGCGGCCATTTGGGGCGTCGGGCACGCCGCCGTTCGCGAATGGTAAGGTCTGCACGGGGTCCACTTTTTGTGAATTGGAGGACGGACATGAACCTTAAACGAATCGCCGGCGCCATTGCGGCCGCCGGCGCGCTGACGGTCGCGGGCGCGCTGCCCGGCCAGGCCGCGACGCTCGACGACGTGAAGGCGGCCGGCACGCTCAAATGCGGCATCAACACCGGTCTGCCGGGCTTCGCCTATACCGACGACAAGGGCAAATGGACCGGCTTCGACGTCGCCTATTGCCGGGCGCTGGCGGCGGCCGTGCTGGGCGACGCCAGCAAGGTCACCTTCGTCAACCTGACCGGCAAGACCCGCTTCCCGGCGCTGGCGGCGGGCGAGATCGACGTGCTGTCGCGCAACACCACCTGGACTCTCTCGCGCGACGTCGACCTCGGCTTCACCTTCATCGGCGTCAACTACTATGACGGCCAGGGCTTCATCGGCCGCAAGGCGCTCGGCGTGAAGAGCGCCAAGGAGCTCGACGGCGCCTCGGTCTGCATCCAGACCGGCACCACGACCGAGCTCAACCTGGCGGACTTCTTCCGCGTCAACAAGATCAAGTACGAGCCGGTGCCGATCGAGAACAACGCCGAGGCCCGCGCCGCCTACGGCGCGGAGCGCTGCGACGTCTACACGACCGACGCCTCGGGCCTGGCGGCGACCCGGACCACCTTCTCCGACGCCGACAAGCACATGGTGTTCCCGGAGATCATCTCCAAGGAGCCGCTCGGACCGCTGGTGCGCCAGGGCGACGACCAGTGGGCGGACATCGCGCGCTGGACGCTGAATGCGCTGATCAGCGCGGAGGAGCTCGGGGTCACCCAAGCCAATGTCGCGAAGATGGCCGAGGGCACCAATAATCCGGAGATCAACCGGATGCTCGGCAAGGAAGGCTCGATGGGCAAGATGCTGGGCCTCGACGCCGACTGGGCGGTCCGCGCGATCGCCGCGGAAGGCAACTACGCCGAAATGTTCGAGCGCTATATCGGCTCCCAGAGCCCGCTCGGCCTGGCGCGGGGCCTCAACGCCCTCTACAAGGACGGCGGCATCCTCTATTCGCCCCCGTTCCGGTAGAATCCATGACGCATCGCCCCGCCCGCCATTCCGGGTGGGGCGGTGTCCTTTCGGGTACCCGATGAGAGCGGCGCCACAGTGAACGACAGAGCGCCGATAGACGGCGGCGGGTTCGACATCAGCCGGGCGTGGGCCGACGAACGGGTCCGCGGCGTCATTTTCCAGATTGCGATGGTCCTCGGTCTTGTGGCGGTCGCCGTCTTCATCGTTCTCAACACCATCGCGAACTACAAGGAGGCCGGCCTCTCCTTCGGCTACGGCTTTCTGTTCGACACCGCCAATTTCGACATAAACCAGCGCCTCGCGGAGTACGCCTCGACCTCGACCTACGGACGGGCATTCGTCGTCGGCGCGCTGAACACCATCCTGGTTGCGGTGATGGGCGTCGCCGCCGCCACCCTCATCGGCTTCGTGACAGGCGTCCTCAGGCTGTCGAACAATTTCCTGGTGAGCAGGATCGTCGCGATCTGGGTCGAGTTCACCCGGAACGTCCCGGTCCTGCTGCAGATCATCTTCTGGTGGCTGTTCATGCTGGCGCTGCCGAAGGTGCGCCAGAGCCTGTCGATCGGCGACACGGTCTTTCTCAACAACCGCGGCGTTCGCCTGCCCTCGCCGATCTTCGAGGACGGCTCGGCGATCTTTCTGGCGACCGTCCTGGCGGGCATCGCGGCGACCGTCGCGGTCCGGCTATGGGCGAAGAAGCGCCAGGACGCCACCGGCCGGATCTTCCCGGTCGGCTGGGCCGGGCTGGGGCTGATCGCGGGGCTGCCGCTGGCGGTCTATTTCATCCTGGGTCAGCCGCTCGCTTTCGACGTGCCGGTGCAAAAGCGCTTCAACCTGCAGGGCGGCGTCAGCATTACGCCCGAGCTGGTGGCGCTGTGGCTCGCGCTTTCCACCTATACCGGCGCCTTCATCTCGGAAATCGTGCGCAGCGGGATCCTGGCGGTTTCCAGGGGACAGACCGAGGCGGCCGGCGCGCTGGGGCTGCGGCGCGGGCAGACCATGCGCCTGATCGTCCTGCCGCAGGCGCTGCGCGTGATCGTTCCGCCGATGACCAGCCAGTATCTCAACCTGACCAAGAACTCCTCGCTCGCGGTGGCCATCGGCTACCAGGACATCGTCTCGGTCGGCGATACCATCCTCAACCAGAGCGGTCAGGCGATCGAGGTGATTTCGCTCTACATGGCGTTCTACCTGGCGCTCAGCCTCATCACGTCGACCTTCATGAACTGGTACAACAGACGCATCGCCCTGGTGGAAAGATGACGGATCGTCCCTTCCATCGCAGCCGGGCGCAAATGCTGCCGGAGCGGCCGGCACCGATCATCAGCGTCGGCGTCCTCGGCTGGGTGCGGAGCAACCTGTTCTCCACCTGGCTGAGCGTGGCGCTCACGCTTGTCTCCCTCGCCCTGCTCGCGCTGATCCTGCCGCCGTTGATCGACTGGACGTTTCTCGAGGCCACCTATGCCGGCGCATCGGGCAAGGACTGCACCGGCGCGGGCGCGTGCTGGGCATGGTTCGACCAGCGCATCGACCAGTTCGTCTACGGCTTCTACCCGGAGGACGCCTATTGGCGCGCGAACCTCGCCGTCGTCCTGCTGGTGCCGGCGGTCGGCTATCTGCTGTTCGCCAACCTGCCCTATGCGCGTTACGGGCGCTGGTTTTCGCTCGCCTATCCGGTGATCGCGGCGATCCTGCTGGTCGGCGGGTTGGGGCTCGAGGTGGTCCGGACCGACCAGTTCGGCGGCTTCGTGCTCAACCTCGTCGCCGGCATTACGGGGATCGTGCTTTCGCTTCCCATCGGCGTCCTGCTGGCGCTCGGACGGCGCTCGCGCATGCCGATCGTGCGCGCGTTCTCGGTCGGGTTCATCGAATTCATCCGCGGCGTGCCGCTGATCACCCTGCTCTTCGTCGCCATCATCCTGCTGCCGATCTTCCTGCCTCGCGAGGTCTCGCTCGACCAGCTCATCCGGGTCATGGTCATCATCACGCTGTTCGCCTCGGCATACATGGCGGAGGTGATTCGCGGCGGGCTGCAGGCGATCCCGCAGGGGCAGTACGAAGCGGGCCAGGCGATGGGGCTGGGCTACTGGCAGTCGATGCGCCTGATCGTCCTGCCGCAGGCGCTGAAGATCTCCATCCCGGGCATCGTCAACACCTTCATCGGCCTGTTCAAGGACACCACGCTGGTCATCATCATCGGCCTGTTCGACATCCTCGGCCAGGCGCGCCTGCTCCAGACCAACCAGGACTGGCTGGGGAAGGTCGATTACGAGACTTTCCTGCTGGCGTCCCTGTTCTTCTTCGTGATCTGCTTCGGCATGTCGCGCTACTCGATTAATCTGGAGAAGCGCCTCGACACCACGCGGCGCTGAGGGAGGGCACCATGGCGGAGGCGGAGACCGGAGCGGGCGGCGCCGGGGAGCCGATCATCCAGATCACCGGCCTCAACAAGTGGTTCGGGACCTTCCACGTGCTGCGCGACATCGACCTTACGGTGGAGCAGCAGGAGCGCATCGTCATCTGCGGCCCGTCGGGTTCGGGCAAGTCCACGCTCATCCGCTGCATCAACAGGCTGGAGGAGCATCAGGAAGGCCGGGTCGTCGTCGACGGCACCGAGCTCACACACAATCTGAAGAACATCGACGCCATTCGCCGCGAAGTCGGCATGGTCTTCCAGCAGTTCAACCTGTTCCCCCATCTGACGGTACTGGAGAACTGCACGCTCGCGCCGATCTGGGTGCGCAAGATGCCCAAGGCGGAAGCCAACGACATCGCCATGGAATATCTCACCCGGGTCAAGATTCCCGAACAGGCGGACAAGTATCCGGGCCAGCTCTCCGGCGGCCAGCAGCAGCGCGTGGCGATCGCCCGCTCGCTCTGCATGCGGCCCAAGATCATGCTCTTCGACGAGCCCACCTCGGCGCTGGATCCGGAGATGATCAAGGAGGTGCTCGACGTGATGGTCGATCTCGCGGGCACCGGCATGACGATGCTGGTGGTGACCCACGAGATGGGTTTCGCCCGCCAGGTGGCGCACCGGGTGATCTTCATGGACGAGGGCCAGATCGTCGAACAGAACGAGCCGGAAGAGTTCTTCAACAACCCGAAATCCGACCGCACCCAGCTCTTCCTGAGCCAGATCCTGTCGCATTAGCCCGCGTCCGCGTTAGTTGGAAGCGCCTCGTCCGTTCTCTTCCGTCATGGTCGGGTCGGGACGACCGGCCCACCCTCCCCCGGCCCCTCCCGCCAGCGGGAGGGGAGAGGGTAGGGAAGGCGTCGGCGCCGCAACTCTCCCTCTCCCCAGCGGGGAGAGGGCCGGGGTGAGGGGGTGCCGGGTGCGACCATGTCCGGTCGGATGTTGCCCCAGTCCGCCGGCCGCCGGCAATTCCTCCGCCCTCGAACCGATTCGGCTTGTCTTGACAACGATGCCGCGATTCATTCATCGTTGGATATCGTAAGGGGGTTGAACGACTAGTGCACGATTCGCGTGTCTAGTGAATTTCAACAGCAACCGGGGTCCGTGTTGCGCCGCCGTCGCCGGGCGCCGCGGCACGCGCTTGCGGCCGTTGCTGGAATCTGCCTGATCGCTCTGGCCGCGCTGTCGATCCGGTTGCTGGAGCCGACCCCCTCTGCCGAAACCCCCGCCCCGGTCGCCGTCGCCGAGCCGGAGCGCAAATATACCCCCCGCCAGGTCGAGGAATGGGAACGCGCGGCCGAAGGAACGGTCGATCTCGCCCTGCTGGCGGGTCCGGGCGTCCTCGACGCCGATCGCAAGGTCGTCGAACGGGATCTCGTGGTGAAACGCGGCGATACCGTGATGCGCCTCTTCCTGCGCGCGGAGATACCGAGAAAACAGGCGGCGGCCGCGATCGGCGCGATGCGCAAGGTCTACGATCCGCGCCGGATCGTTCCGGGCCAGAAGATGGTCGTGACCTCGCTTGCCGGAGATCCCGCGCTCAAGGACCGGCGTGTGGTTCTGCGCGGAATCAGGCTCGTCACCGGGCCCGGCGAGGCGGTCGCCGTGGAGCGCAGCGGGCACGGATTCGAGGCCCGCAGGATCGAGACGCCGACCGAGATCCGTCTCGCCCGCGCCGGCGGCAAGATCAGGAGCTCGCTCTACCACGCCGCCGAAAAGGCGGCCGTGCCTCCGCCGATCTTCCTGCAGCTGGTTCGGGTCTATAGCTGGGACGTCGACTTCCAGCGTGAGATTCGCGCCGGCGACAGCTTCGACGTCGCCTGGGAATCGATGCACACCCCGGAGGGCGCATTCGTCGCCCACAGAGACATGCTCTACGCCGCGCTGACGCTTCGCGGCAGGACGCTGGAGCTCTACCGTTTCAAGAGCCGGCACGGCGTCGATTATTTCGACAAGAACGGGGCGGGGGCGCGGAAACCCCTGATGCGCACGCCGATCGACGGGGCGCGGCTGTCATCGAAATTCGGACGGCGGCGGCATCCGATCCTGGGCTACACCAAAATGCATCGCGGGGTCGATTTCGCGGCCCGGCCCGGCACACCCATCTTCGCCGCGGGCGACGGCCGCGTCGTCTATGCGGGACGCAAGGGCAGCTACGGGATCTACGCCCGCATCCGCCACAACAGCCGATACCAGACGGCCTACGCGCATATGCGCGCGCTCAGGCGCGGCATCCGCCGCGGCGCGCAGGTGCGCCAGGGGCAGGTCATCGGCTATGTCGGTTCCACCGGGCGCTCCACCGGCCCCCACCTTCATTACGAAATTCTCGAGAACGGGCGCCAGGTCAACCCGATGTCGATCGCCATGACGCCCCAGCGGCGGCTGAAGGGCGAGGAGTTGGCGGCCTTCCACGTTCATCGGGGATCGCTGGAACGGCAACTCGCGCGGATCGGAAAAACCGGCATCGTCAAGGTCAGCAGCCGCTAGTGTCCTGATCGAGAAGTTTGCATGATTTCGCGTTGGCTGTGCGGTCTCCCCAGTCCGACTACTTCTCTCGTCATGCCCGGACTTGTTCCGGGCATCCACGTCCCTCCGCCGCCTCGTTGGCTCCCGGCCCGCACCACGATGCCGCAAGACGTGGATGCCCGGAACAAGTCCGGGCATGACGTGATGGGGGCACCTCGCCAATGCGCTCGAACTTCTCGATCAGGACACTAGCCCGCATTTCTCACGAGCGGCGGGCGCTTCCTGTGTCCAGCGCGCGGGAATGATTACGCGACAAGGGCTTGCCCGCTCGCCGGCGGTTTCGGCGAGGCACGCAGTCTGTCGTTCACCCCGCTGTCACCCCGGCCTTGAGCCGGGGTCCAGGCCTGCCCCGGACACCGATCCGGGGAAGCAGGACGAGAGCAGTGCCTGTGGCTCTGGACCCCGGCTCAAGGCCGGGGTGACAGGCTTGGGGTCGGCCGCGGTGCAGGCTCCTCTTCCGCCCTCGGTGAGAAATGCGGGTTAGCGCATGTTACGGCCTTGTCGCTTCACGACGGCCCGCCCTCCCCCGGCCCCTCCCGCAAGCGGGAGGGGAGAAGATGTGGAGCGGGAGCCGCCGCCGCAACTCTCCCTCTCCCCAGCGGGGAGAGGGCCGGGGTGAGGGGGGACCGCGTCCGGTCGGATGTCGCTCTGGCGGCCGGCACCGCCGCTCCGTACATTCCGTCCCTGCGACCCGTTCAGGAAACCTCCCGCGAGGAACCGACATGATCCGTTCGCCGAACGACACCGTGATTGCCGCCGTCGCGGACGGCGTCTGCACGATAACCCTGGACCGGCCCCAATCCCTCAACGCGATCGACGGCGACATGGCGGACGCGCTTCAGGTCGTGACCGACGCGGCGGCGGCGGACGAGACCGTTCGATGCGTCGTGGTCCGGGGGGCGGGCGATCACTTCATGGCGGGCGGCGACATCGCGGTCTTTCGGTCCTGGCTCGACGAGATGCCGGACGGGGAAGAAAGGCGGAGCCGGTTCGAAGCCTTCGTCCACCGGGTCCACCCGTCGGTCCAGGCCATCCGGACGATGCCGAAGCCGGTGGTCGCGGCGGTGCATGGCGCGGTGGCGGGGTTCGGCATGAGCCTGATGTCGGCCTGCGACCTCGCGGTGGCGAACGAGAACGCCTTCTTCACGCTGGCCTATTGTCACATTGGCGTCAGCCCGGACGGGTCCTCGACCTACACCCTGCCGCGCACCGTCGGCATGAAACGGAGCTTCGAGATGGCCTATCTCGGCGAACGGTTCGGCGCCGAGGAAGCGAGGGCGATGGGGCTGGTCAACCGCGTCGTGCCGGAGGGCGAGTTCGACGATGCCGTCGACGGGCTCGCGAAATGCCTCGCGGCGGGTCCGACCCGCGCCTATGCCAACGCCAAGGCGCTGTTGCAGGCCTCGGGCCATCGCTCGCTCGAGGAGCAGCTCGCGGCCGAAGCGGCGGCGTTCGCCGACTGCGCCGCGGGCGAGGATTTCGGCGAAGGGATCGCCGCCTTCCTGGACAAGCGCACGCCGTCCTTCTCGGGCCGCTGACGTTCCGGTTTCAGTGGCCCGCCGGCGCGTCGCGACGGACCGGCCAGGGCTTGTCGGAGACCACGGCGGGCCGCACCCTCATCTCGTCCCCGATGTCGATCACCATCAGGTCGTAGCCGATCTCGACCCGCCCCTCGTAGCCCTCCCTCACCTGCGCGAGCGCCGGGCCGATCACGTCGTCGTTGTTGTACATGTGGTAGATCACGCCGAGCCGGGGCCGGGTCTCCGCCAGCACCTCGCCGACCTCGCGCGGCGCGGTGTGGACCTGCTCGGCGATGATGCGGGCGAGCTCGATCGGCCGGCCGGCCTTGTCGGCATAGACCTCGACCGGCGGGAACGCCTCGTGGATCAGCAAATCGACGTCGCGCGCCTGCGCGATCAGGGCATCGCATTTCTTGGTGTCGCCGGAGAACACCATCGACCTGCCGGCATAGTCGATGCGAAGGCCGAACGTGTTGTGCGGCGGGGTATGCACGACCTCGAAAGCGGTGACGCGGATGCCGTCCTCTTCCCACAGCACGCCCTCGCCGTAATCGACGGCTTCGATCTCCGAGCCCTGCAGCGTCTCGAAGACGCGGCGGCGGGTCTCGATATCCCATTCGTAGATGCCGCGCAGATGGCCGACGATGGCTTCCGTCCCGGGCGGCCCCCAGACGTGGAGCGTGCGCCGCCGGCCGTAGGTCCAGCCGCCGATCCAGAACTGGTCGAGCCCGCCGATATGGTCGACGTGATGATGGGTCAGGAAGACCTTGTCGACCTCATCGAAAGGGACTTCGAGCGACGTGAAATTGGCCGGCGTCCCGGGCCCGGCGTCGAGCAGCATCTTGTGCCCGCCCGCCTCCACGAACATCCCCGCCGCCGCCTGTCCCCGGCGGGGAAACGGGGTGCCGGTGCCGAGCAGCGTGACCCGGATCGTACCCGGCTCCAGCGGTTCGCCGGGATAGAAGACGTGTCGGTTTTCCATTGATTTTCTCGCCGCTGTTGGGGACCTGCGACATCATAGACGGGCGGGGACGGCACGGAAAAAGCGGCTTGCGAGACGGGTTACAGCCCGCCGGCCGGCTGATAATATGCCTGCGGAATCGGACCCCCGGTCGCGTGGGCGGGCCGAAGACTCGAAGGACAACCGACAGGGAGCAGCTATCCGATGAAACCGACCTTTGGATCCTTTGCCGCGGCCGGGGTCGCGGCGATCACCGCGGCGGCGATCGCGCTGCCCGCCCAGGCGGCGACCGAGCTCAAGGTGACGACCGCGCTCGGAACGAAGCACGACCAGTCGCAGGCCTTCCTCGAGACCTTCGTCAAGAAGATGGCGGAGGACGAGAGCGAGGTTAAGCTGAAATATCTCGGCGGACCGGAGGTGACACCGCCCCGCAAGCAGGGCGCGGCGTTGAAGCGGGGTCTCGTCGACATCATCATGTCGCCGTCGACCTATTACTCCGCCGCGCAGCCCGAAGCCAAGCTGACCGGCATCGCCAACGTGCCGCCGCAGGAATGGCGCAAGAACGGCGGCTACGACCTCTTCGCCAAGGCATGGGCCCAGCGGTCCAACGCGATCATCCTCGGCTGGGGCAATTTCTACACCACCCAGCAGTTCTCGATCTGGCTGATCGACAAGCCCAAGTTGAGCAAGGAGACCGGGCTCGACATCAGGGGCCTGAAGATGCGCTCGACCGCCCTCTACACGGCCTTCTTCAAGGCGATGGGCGCGATCCCGAAGACCATCGATCCGGCCGAGGTCTACACCGCTCTCGAACGCGGCGCGGTGCAGGGCCTGGCGTGGCCCGAGGGCGGGGTCGCCTTCCGCGGCTGGCAGCGCTTCATCAAGTACCGGATCTTCCCGGGCTTCTTCCGCTCGACCACCATGGCGACGATGAACAAGGACAAGTTCGACAGCCTGTCGAAGAAGGCCCAGGCGCAGATCCTCGCCGCCGGCCTGCATTACGAGAATGCGTCCGGCCCGCTCCTCAAGAAGAAGGCGCAGATCGACAACGAGAAGCTCCGCAAGGCGGGCGTGCAGGACTACCACCTCCCGCCCGAATACGCGAAGATCTACATCGACACGATCCTCGGCGCCAAATGGGCCGAAGCCGACGCTCAGAAATTCACCGTTCCCTTGAGCGAGCTGAAGGCCAAGCTGTACAAGGCGGCAGGAAGCTGATCCCGCCGTCCCGTCCGGCTTGACGCCGAACGTCAGACGCCGCCCTCCGGGGCGGCGTCTTTTTCTTGTAGGACGCGGTCGCACCCCCTCACCCCGGCCCTCTCCCCGCTGGGGAGAGGGAGAGTTGTGGCGCCGACCCTTCTCTACCTTCTCCCCTCCCGCTTGCCCCGGATCGCAGTCCGGGGCTTGCGGGAGGGGCCGGGGGAGGGTGGGCCCTACTCCGCCGGCGCCAGCACCTCGTTGCGCGACGGGACCTCGATCACCCGGTCGGCGGGATCGCGGGCTGTGCCGGGCGGGTCCTCGCCGCGTTCCATCGCGTCGATCGCTTCGCGCAGGCGGCGGCGGAACATCGCCACGCCCCGGTCGGAGCTCGCGAGGTGTTCGAGCCCGTGGCGCGCGATCGCGCGCTGGCTCACCTGCGCCTCCCAGTCGTCGGGCGCGCGCTGGGTGTCTTCGTAGTCGCGGACGACCGGGGCGTGGGGCGGCTGGAAGATCTTCTTGTTCGGATCGAGCCGCTCGACATGGAAGCCTACGGTGTTCTCGTCGTCGACCGGCACCCACCAGCCCATCATGCGCGACCGCTCGGTTTCCTCGGGATCGGTGCCGGTCACCTCGGGCGGCGGAACCGACCGCGCGGTCGGAACGAAGACGGTCGATATCCTGGTCAGCCGAAAGCCGCTGTCGAGATCGGTGGTGCGGATATAGGACACGTGGCGGTCGGAATTCACGTAGTCGAAGCGCGGCAGCACCGACATCACCTCGGAGAACTCGAACAGCCCCGGGTTCCAGCCGTGCAGGATGTAGGTATGGACCGGATCGACCGCGTTCTCCTGGAGCTGCAGCCAGTTGCACGCCGCGACCTCGCCCCGGCTGTAGTTGCGGTAGGCGAGGTATTCCGCGCCCTCGTCCTCCAGGATGTCGTAGCGCGGCAACAGGGGCTTCTTCTCCAGCGGACCCATATAGGCGAACACCAGCCCCATGTATTCCTCGGCCGGGTACCAGGGCTGGCGCACCTCGTCCTTGTAGCTGCTTTGGGCGGGCTCGCCGGGCTGATCCAGGCAGCGGCCTTCCGCGTCGTAATACCAGCCGTGGTAGCAGCAGCGGATGCCGTTCTCCTCGATCCGGCCGTATTCGAGCGAGGTGCCGCGATGCGCGCAGTGGGCGCCGAGCACGCCGACCCGGCCCGATTTGTCGCGATAGGCGACCAGCTCCTCGCCGAGAATCCGGAGGAATTTGGGGAGTTCCCCGAGCTCGGACGACAGGCAGACCGGATGCCAGTAGCGCCGCATCAGCTCGCCCATCGGCGTGCCGAAGGTCACATGGGTGAGCCGCGGGTCCTCTTCGGGGACGATCGCGTTGCGGCCGTAGCCCGACCCGTCCGGATTGCTCATGCGCCCCTCCTTCCGCCCCGCGTCACATCAGGCTGGGCAGCCAGAGCGCGACGCCCGGGAAGGCGACCAGAATCAGGATCAGGATCGTGTCGCACACCAGGAACGGGAAGGCGGCTCCCGCGACCTGCAGGATGGTCGTGCCTTTCGGCGCGACCCCCAGCATGACGTAGAGCAATAATCCGAATGGCGGGGTGGTCCCCGCCATCTCGATCGTTATGAGGACGAACAAGCCGTACCAGATCAGGTCGAAGCCGAGCGCGTGGGCGAGCGGGAAGAAGATCGGCACGGTGATCAGCATCATCGACGTGGCGTCCATGAACATGCCGAGCAGGATCAGCACGACGAACATCATCAACAGGATGATCAGCCGGTGGAGCTCGTAGCTCGTCACCCACTCGATCAGCCCCTTGCTCGCGCCGGAGAAGGCCAGCATCTGGCTGAACACGGTCGAGTTCATCAGGATCAGGAACACCATCGCGGCAACCCGGACGGTCGCCTCGACGGCGGTCTTCATGGACTCGTAGGAGAGAGAGCGGAACAGGGCGGCCAGGATCATCACGCCGAGCACGCCGCAGGCCGCCGCCTCGGTCGGCGTGGCGATGCCGAGGATGATGAAGCCGACCACCATGAAGACGACCAAGCCCATCGGCAGGATGTTGGTCGACACCATCCTGACCCTGGTGCCGAGGCTCATATAGGGCACGTCGTAGGCGGGCGCCGAGCCCGGGTTGCGCACCAGCTGGAGCGTGATCATCCCCGCGTAGAGCCCGGCAAGCAGGAAGCCGGGGAGAAACCCCGCGACCAGGAGCTTTCCGACGTCGATCTCGGCGATGGCGGCGAGCAGCACGCCGAGCGCGGAAGGCGGGATGATCATGGCGAGCCCGCCGGTTCCGAGAATCGGCCCCATCGACATCTTCTTGCTGTAGCCGCGCCGGTTCATCTCCGGCACCATCAGCGAGCCCAGCATCGCCGTGTTGGCCATCGACGAGCCGGTGAGCGTCGAGAAGATCGAGCCGCCGGCCACGGTCAGGTAGCAGAGCCGGCCGGGCAGACGCCCGAAGATCGCATCCAGCCCGTCGAACACCCTGATCGCCAGCCCGGTATGGAAGAACAGCGAGCCCATCATGATGAACATCGGCACCGGGCCGAGGATGAACCGGGTGATCAACTGGGTCGAATTGTCGGCCACCTGGATCAATCCCGAGGTGCCGGCGAAGATGATGATGGCGATGAAGTTGGTCGCGATGAACGCGAACGCGACCGGCACGCCCAGCGCCATGAAGGAAATCACCATGCCCAGCAGAAGGGCGAAGGCCCAGTACCATTCCATGGCCTACACCCCTTCCCGCACGTCCAACCGGCTGCCGTACATGTCGTCCACGCCGATCAGGAAGCGGAAGAATTCGAGCGCCATCAAGCCGAACCCGAACGGCATCGGCAAATAGAGCGTCCACAGCGGGAAATAGGCGCCGCGGTCGTCGAGTTCCTGGAAAATGAACGCCTCGTACCAGAGCTGCACGGAGAAATAGACGAAAGCCAGACATCCGGCGATCGCCACGAGATAGGCGAACCTGGCCACCGCCAGCTTGATCCGCGGGGGCAGGAGCTGGGTGAGGGCGTCGACGAAGACGTGGCCCTTGATGCGCACCAGCCACGGCGCGGCCAGCATGGTGAACCACAGGAGACCGTACTCGACCAGCCCGTGGGTGCGGTCCCAGGGCAGAACCGGCAGGCCCCAACCGGCGAGGATGGTCAGCCCGACATCGGCGACGATGATCACGAACACCGCGAATATGATCAGCCCCGAACCGGCCTTGAACAGGTTCAGCAGCCACAGATGCGCTCTGGCGATGGTGTCCACGGACCCCCCTCTCCGCCCCGCCGCCCCGGAAACCGGGCGTTACGGTCGCGGCACACTTTACCCGCCGAGGCCGGGCGGTCCAACCGGAGGGCGGCGCGACCGCACGGCACGCTTGTCAGCGTTCCGGCGCCGTGGCAGCTTCGCCGCGGGCCCGTAGTTCAGTTGGTTAGAACGCGCCGCTCATAACGGCGTTGTCGCAGGTTCAAGTCCTGCCGGGCCCACCACCTGTCCCGATGCTCTCCAGCCGCTCGCGCAGGCGGCGGAGCGGAGCGCGGTCGCGCATCATCCGGAGCGGCACCGAGAAATGGCCGCGCCGCCAGATGAAGCGGTTCTCCGCCGGCACCCGCCATTCGTCGATCAGCGTCTTGCCGGTGGCAAACGGCGTGACGGTGTCGCGGCTGCCGAGCACGGTGACGATGTTCTCGGGATCCATCGCCGGGGACCCGCCATGGGGATCGAGCAGAGGCAGCCAGCGCAACGCCTGTTCCTCCGTCCAGCCGTGGCTTGCGATGGCCTCGGGCACGCCCCAGAGCTTCGCCATGCTGCCGCGGAGGGCCGCATCCTCGGGGTGGCCGCAATGCGTGATCAGGAACAGCGCGTCGGGCCGCAGCGGACCCGGCCAGGACGCCGCCTTGACCGCGAGGAGCTGGGCGAGCAGCGCGCCGAGGCTGCTTCCGCCGACCGCGACGGGGCCGCGGCTGGTCCGCCGGCTCCAGTCGATCAGCACCGGCCATTCGCCAAGCTGCGCCGAAAACGTGTCGAGAGCGCCCCGGGGCGCGCGGGCGATGAACATCTCTCCGCCATAGCGTCCGTCCGGGACCCGCCTGCCGTGCCACGGCGCTTCCGGCCGGACCACGCGGATGCCCATCTGGCACATCAGGAAAACCTCGTCGACCAGCCCGTGCCAGTGGTCGAACTCGACGCAGATTCCGTGGCCGAACACCAGCGTCGGAGGATTCGCGACGCCGACCGGCTCGTAGACCCTGGCGAATACGTCGTCGTTCATGATCGGGCTGGGCGAGCGGAACCTGAGCCAGTATTCCTCGCCCACGGGTCCGGGCACCCGCTGGGATTCGAAGACCTCGGGGAGCGGTTCCGGCGGGGAGAATGCCGCTTCCGGATCGGCCAGCCAGGCACCGTAATCGGCCTCGACCTCGTCGAAGCCCGGCACGTCCCAGCGAACCGGCGGGACCCGCCGACGGCGCCGGAGATAGGAGAAATGGCGCCGGGTCGCGTTGTAGGAGTTCCTCCGGTCGCGCCGCGCCGCCTCGATCGCCACCAGGCGGTAGAGCTCGGTCCCCTCCTCGCCGAAGAACACCTGGCGCCAGCGCCCTTCGGTCGCGTTCACCGCCTCGCGGGCGGTCTCGAACCGGTCGAGCGTCTTGCGCAGCCGCGCCCCGATCCCCGGGATCGGTTCCATCGGCACTTCCTCGTAGAAGCGCAGGATCGACCCGTTGGCGGCCCGCGCCGCCGCCCACAGCCGCGACAGCGGAAAGAACCAGCGGCCGAGCATCCAGAGCGCCGCACGATCGAACCACGGCCGCGCCAGCACGGCGCCGGCGGGCGAGCGCAACCATCTCTCGCTGAAATCCTCGGCGGTGAGACGCGGCTCCCAACCCTCGGGAAACACCGGACCAGCCGTCAAGACGCGGCTTCCCGCTCTGGCAGCAAATGGATCACGGGCTTGGCGTAGAAATCGAGCAACTTGCGCTCTTCGGGGTTCACCCTGTACCGGCCGGGCGGGTCTTCGAGCAGGATTCGCCGCTTGAGCAGGATCTGCAACCCGTCGCTGACCGCAAGGCTCTCCTCGCCGAAGGGAACGTAGACATGCGCGCCGGCGCTCTCGAACGCGCCGATGAGCTGATGCGCGCGCGCCTTCAGATCGAGCTCGCTCAACCCGCCCTCGGGATTTTCCGCGACCGCCGTGGCGATCAGCGAGACCGGCAGCACCGGGATCAGATCGGCGACCTCTCCCATCAGCTGGGTCACGAGCTTCATGGAAACGCCGTAGCGGGTTTCGCGGTCGAGACCCTCGAGCTCGACCTCGTTCTCGGCGAGCCAGTCCTTGAGCGAGACCGGAGCCCCGAAATTTGCGCAGGCGCGGCCGAATCTCTGGCGGCGCCGGTACAACACCTCGACCGAGATGCGAAGAAAGAACGCGACGGTCGATCTGAGGATGAAGGCGGTGCCGCGCTGGCTGATCAGCGCCTCGTCGCCGAAGTGCAGCAGGGTGCGGTCCTCCGCAACCCGCTCGTAATTCAGCCCGATCGGGATGAACACGATATCGGTGGAGGTCTCGGGATCGAAGCCGCGCATCATGTAGTCGATCAGCCCCGCCCTCGGCGGCCGCAGACCTCCGTCCTGCGACAGCCCGCCCTCGGGAAAGATCGCCTGGGGCACGCGGCCGTCGACGGCGAGCTGCACGTAGCGCTCGACCACGCGCCGATAGAGCGGGTTTCGCGAGTTGCGCCGGACGAAATAGGCGCCCATCGCGCGCAGCAGGTTCGCGACCGGCCAGAACAGCGTCCATTCGCCCGCCGCGTAGGATAGCGCGGCGCGGCGCGAGGCGAGATAGGTCACCAGAAGGTAGTCGAAATTGCTCCGGTGGTTCATCACCAGCACGAGGCAGGCCTTCCGGTCGACCATGTCCAGGGTGCGGAGGTCGGCATAGCCCAGCCGCACGCGATAGAAGAACCTGATGAAGCGCCGGGCGATCCGGTAGCCGAGGCGGAAATAGAAATACGCGTTGAACCCCGGGACGATTTCCTCGGCGTAGCCCCGCACCTCCTCGACGACGACCTGCTGCGGGACGTCGCGCTCGGCCGCGATTCCCGCCGCGGCCTCGAGGATTTTCTCGTCGTAGATCAGCCGGTCGATCAACCTGTCGCGCTTGGTCAGTAGAAACGGCGGCAGGTCGATCTTGAGACGGGAATTGACGTCCTCGATGACGCGGTACACCCGGCGGCGCAGCACCCAGCGCGTGCCGGGCATCAGGAAATGCGCGAACAGCGAAAGCGTCGCCAGCACGCAGACCAGCGCGACGAGCCATAGCGGCAATGCAACGAGTTCGCCCAAGCGGGGCCTCCCTGACCCGAGGCATCCGCACGCGCGCCGCTCCGGGGATGCGTCGCGGAAAACGCCGTCGGCGCGGCGGCGGGTGTTCGTTTGCCTGGCCGGCCCTTATATTACCACAACGCCCGCAGCCTGATGGGGATGGCAATCCGTTGAAAAGGTTCGCGCTTCCTGCCGCCGCCGGTGTCGTGATCCTCGCCGTCGCGGCGTTCCTTGTTTTCATGGACGATCCCGGGACCCGCGACGCCGACGAGGCCCAAACCGGCGCGACCGCGGTGGTCCCGGCGCCCCCGGCGATGAAGCCGGGAGAGGACACCGGCGAATCGACCGAGAAACCCCCGCCCGCGAAGCCGGAAGCGGCCAAGGCCCCCGCACCGCCGGCGACCGCAAAGCCCGAGACGCCGAAGGCGGCGGAGGAGCAAACCGGGCAGACGCCCAGCTTCGGCGTCGTCCGCGTGGACCCGGCCGGCGACACGGTGATCGCGGGAAGCGCCCGACCCGGCGCGGAAGTGACCGTTTCCGACAAGGGCAAGCCGATCGGCACCGCCAAGGCCGACAAGCACGGCGACTGGGTCGTGCTTCCTTCCAAGCCGCTCCGTCCGGGAGATCATGAGCTCACGGCGAAGAGCCGCGCCGATCCCGACAATCCGGAAACCGAGGCGGAATCCAGGCACAAGGTGATCGTCGTCGTGCCGGAAGCGGGCAAGGATGTCGCGGGACGCGCGGCTTCGGGCGAGACGGGCGCGCTCGCGATGGCCGTGCCGCGCGAGGGCGCGGGCGGTTCCGTGGTGCTGCAGAAACCGGGACCGCCGGAAACAGCGGCCGAGTCCGGGAAGCCGGACAGCTCGAAGGACCCGGCAACGGGCGGCGAGCGGAATGCAGGCGACCCGGCCGCCAGGCCCGCTGGCGCGAAGACCGCCGGTTCCGGCACGGCTTCGGCGCCTTCGAAGGCGGATACGGACGATCCGGCCGCCGAGTCCGAAGGCGCGAAGACCGCCGATACCGCTACGACTCCGATCCCTCCGAAGGCGAATAGGGAGGACCCGGCCGCCAAGCCCGACGCCCCCAGGGTCGCCGCTACCGGTACGGCTTCGACTCCTCCGAAGGCGGACGCGGACGGCCCGGTTGCCAAGCCGGGGGACACGGCACGGAAGCAGGAGCGCCCTTCGCCGAGCCTACCGGCCACGCCTCGACCCTCGGGCAACGAGACCGCTCCGATGGCTCGCTCCACACCCGAAAAACCGGCGGGCGGGTCGCCGGAGGGACGACAAGCCGGCGCCCCGGCCCCGCAGGCGGCGAAGGAGGCGATGCCCGGCCCCACGGAGAGCAAGGAAGATCCGTCGTCCGGGCTGTCTCTCGACACGGTGGATTACGACGACAAGGGCAAGGTCGCCGTGGGCGGGAAAGCGCCGGAGGGATCGCGCGTTCAGCTCTATCTCGACAACAAGCCGGTCGGCGGCGCGGACCCCGACAAGACGGGCGTCTGGCGGGTCGAGCTCGGCGACAGGGTGAAGCCCAAGCGCTACCGGATGCGGATCGACCAGATCGGACCGGAAGGCCGGGTCGTCGCCCGCATCGAGTCGCCTTTCTTCCCGGCGGGTCCGATCGGCGCGCTGCCGCGCGACGCGGTGGTCTTCGTCCAGCCCGGCAACAGCCTGTGGCGCATCGCGCGCCGGACCTATGGCGGCGGGGTCCAGTACACGCTGATTTTCGAAGCCAACCGCGACCAGATCCGCGACCCGGACCTGATCTATCCCGGCCAGGTCTTCGTGCTTCCGAAAGGCCAGCGAAAGGTCAACTGAGCCGGGTCCTGGAGCCTGTCCGTTTCAGATAGAAGCGCCTTTACCTCTGCCTCCTCACCGTCATGGTCGGCGAAGGCCGACCATCCACGAGTTTTTAAGGCGCTGGAAACCAAAACAAAACGTGGATGGTCGGCCTTCGCCGACCATGACGAAAGAAAACGGACGAGGCGATTCTAGAGCATTTTCCAACCTTATCGGGTCAGGCGGCCGGTCCACCCTCCGCCGGTCCCTCGCGCGGCGCGAGGGCGTTGTCCGCATCGAGATCGGGTTCCCACAGCGGCGCCGTGAGGCGGCGCTTGCCGTCGGCCGTCATCTGGATCCCCGGCTCGTCCCGCGCCTTGCGGTCCCACAGCTTGCAGGTAACCGGGACGTGCTTCTGGTCGAGCGCCTCGCAGTAATTGGTGTATTCGCACACCACGACCTCTTCGCCGCGCCCCATTCGAACCTTCAGGAACCAGTCGGGGTCGGCAAGGCTCTGCCGGGCGAAGCCCACCACATCGGCCTTGCCTTCGCGCAGCAGGGCTTCGGCCTGACCGAAGCCGTGTATGCCTCCGGTAACGACAACCGGGGTCGCGTACCCGGCTGCCCGGACGGCGGCGCGGATCGCGGCCGCCGGCTCGACGTTGCGGCCGAACGGGCCGCGCGCGTCGGATACGAATTGCGGCATGCACTCGTACCCGCTCGGTCCGGTATAGGGATAGGCGGCGGCGCCGACCGAAGGCTGCTTGGCGTCCTCGAACCGTCCGCCGCGCGACAACGACAGGAAGTCGAACCCCGCCTCGGCAAAGGCCGCGCCGAACCAGGCCGCGTCCTCCACCGGATTGCCGCCCTCGACGCAGTCCTCGGCCAAATAGCGGCAGCCCACGGTGAAATCGTCGCCCACGGCCTCCCGAACCCGCCGGAATGCTTCGAGCGGCAGCCGAACCCGGTTTTCGAGCGATCCTCCGTAACCGTCGTCGCGGTCGTTCAGGCGCGACAGGAACTGGGACATCGTGTAGGCGTGCGCGTAGTGCAGCTCGACCCCGTCGAACCCCGCTTCGCGGGCGCGCCGGGCGGCATCGGCGAACAGGTCCGGCACGACCTCCGGCAGCGCGCGGATATGCGGCAGATGGAGATCGGTCACCCGTTCCCGGTAGCCCATTTGCAGCGCCTCGTATTCGCGCGGCGACAGGACCGCTTCCAGGGCGGTGTCGTCGAGTTCGGCGAGGCGGGCGCGGACCCGCTCTTCGGACCAGCCCGCCGCTTCGAGGCGGTCGCGATGATCCTCGGTGATTCGCAGGAACTCGCCGAGATAGCGGTCGCGGCGGGGCCGCCTTCGGATCGTCAGGAAGTCGATGATCTGGATGAGCAGCCGGGTGCGCCCGCCGCTCGCCCGGGCAACCGTTTCCACCAGGCTCCTGAGGCCCGGGATGAACCGGTCGTCGCCGATGCGCAGCAACGGGCCGCTCGGAATGTCGCGTATCCCCGTCGCCTCGACCACGATCGCGCCGGGGCGTCCCCGCGCGAAACGCTCATACCAGCCCAGCACCTCGGGCGTGACGATCCCGTCCCCGGTCGCCCGCCACGGCACCATCGCGGGAACCCAGGTCCGGCTCTCAAGGGAGAGCGGACCGATATCGACCGGCTGGAACAGGCAGGACGCGGCCGCCTCCTCGCGGCTCGGCCAGCGTCCCGGGTCCGGCGTCCATTTGATGCGTTCGGGCGGGCGCCACATGTGAGCGATCTCCCGGCTCTGCGCCGACCCGTACCATCCTAGCGCAGGTCCGCGCGAAACGGCAGCCGGGCTATTGAACGAGGCTCGGAAGCGTCGTGACGATACCCGGGAACACCGACATCAGCACCATGCCGATCAGCGTGAGGATGACGAACAGCCAGGACGCGTTGAAGATCTCGCCCATCGGCACGTCCTGCGCGGCACCCTTCACCGCGAACATGATGTAGCCGAAAGGCGGCGTGATCGCGCCGAGGGTGATGTTGAGCAGGAACAGGAGCCAGAACCAGACCGGGTCGAATTCCAGCGCCTTGATGATCGGCAGATAGATCGGGATGACGACCAGCATCAGCCCGAGCTGGTCGATGAACATGCAGAGGATGAACGGCAGCAGCATCATGAGGAAGAACATGAGCCACGCGGGCACGGTCATGCCGGTCACGACTTCCGTCAGCGCGCGGGTCGCTCCGGTGAAAGCGAGCAGCTGGGTGAACATCACCGCGCTGGCGAGGATCAGGAGGATGACCGCCGCCAGCAGCGCCGCCTCGCCGGTCGCCTCGTAGAGCATCCGCCAGGTGAGCTTGCGGTAATAGGCCGCCGTCAGGATCGCGCCCAGCACGCCCGTCGCCGCCGACTCCGAAGGCGTCGCGACACCCAGCATGATCAGCCCCATCACCATGAAAATGATGATGGAGAACGGCAACAGTCCGGCGAGCGCCTTCAGCTTGCCGAGGAAGTCGATCTTCTCGACTTCCTCGTCCTCCGGGGCGAGCGCGGGGTCGAGACGGACCTTGATGAGACAGGCGGTGACGTAGAGCCCGGCGAGCAAGAGGCCCGGAACGACTCCCGCGATCAGCAGCGCGGCGATCGAGACGTCGGCGAGCGTGCCGACGATGATGGCGAGAATGCTGGGCGGGATGATCGGCGCGAGACAGGCGCCGGCGAGGATCGTCCCGATGGAAAGCTTGGTGTCGTAGCCCCGCCCCCGCATCATCGGCAGCAACGAGCGCCCCAGCATGGCCGCGACCGCGATTCCGGAACCGGACAGCGCGCCCAGCACCGTCGAGAGCGAAATCGACAGCACATAGGCGCGGCCGCGAATCTTGCCGACCAGCTTGTCGATCGAATCGAGGAGCACCTCCATGCTCCCCGACCGGAACAGGATTTCGCCCAGCAGCACGAAGAGCGGCACGGTCCCGAGCGACGCGGTGGTGCTGGTGTCGAACATCGAGTTCACCACCATGCCGAACGCGGCGTCGCCGAAGGTCAGCACGACGCCGGAGATGATGATGATCAGGAAGGCGAGGAAAATCGGCGCTCCGGTCAGGAACAGCGCGACCAGGATCGCGATGCCGATCGAGAGGATTGCCCACCATTCCATGATGCGTCCTCAGCCCTCCGCCGGCCGCGGCGTGATCCACGTCTTGGGCCGCACCGCGTCGGTCTTGAACAGACCGCGGAAGAAGTAGAGCCCCGCCCCGACGAAGCCGTAGGTGATGAACACCGACATCCACCACTGGGGCACCGGATAGTTCTGGGTGGTCACGATCTGATCGACCACCTGCCGGATGTTCTCCTCCAGGCTCATCCACCCCGCGAACAGGCACATCACGGTTCCGAACACGCCGGTGAATACGGCGAGCGGCGGCCCCAGCCTGGGCACCAGCTCGGCCAACAGGGTGATCGCGATGTGCTGCCCGCGCCGGGTCGCATGGGGAACCATGGCGAAAATCGTCACGCAGAGCAGGTTGGAAAACGTGTCGTTGGCCCAGTCGGTCGCCACCCCGAGGAAGTAGCGGGTCAGCACCTCCCAGCAATAGATCGCCGCCATCGAGCCGAGACCCAGCGTGCCGATCACGTAACCGGCATCGGAGAGCACGTCGTGCAGGCGGCAAAGTGTCAGGATCGGACGCATCGGACGGGACTGACGAACCATATTGCGGCGGCTGGGACCGGATATCCGGAGACGCGCCCGCCGGTTGAAAACCGGATGCCCACGCCATCCATCTGTCGGACCGGATGGTATGGGGCCGGTCGGGGGCGGTCAACCGCGCGAGGCGGCCGCGCGAACGCTCAGGTGTCGAGGAAGCTCCTCAGCAGCCGGGACCGGCTCGGGTGCTTGAGCTTGCGGAGCGCCTTGGCCTCGATCTGGCGGATGCGTTCGCGGGTGACCGAGAACTGCTGGCCGACCTCCTCCAGCGTATGGTCGGTGTTCATGCCGATGCCGAAGCGCATCCGGAGCACGCGCTCCTCGCGCGGCGTCAGGCTCGCCAGCACCCGCGTCGTGGTCTCGCGCAGATTGCCGTGGATCGCCGCGTCGAGCGGCTGGACCGCGTTCTTGTCCTCGATGAAGTCGCCGAGATGGCTGTCTTCCTCGTCGCCGATGGGCGTTTCCAGGCTGATCGGCTCCTTGGCGATCTTGAGGACCTTGCGGACCTTTTCGAGCGGCATGCCGAGGCGCTCGGCGAGCTCCTCGGGCGCGGGTTCGCGGCCGATCTCGTGCAGAATCTGGCGCGACGCGCGGACCAGCTTGTTGATCGTCTCGATCATGTGGACCGGGATGCGGATGGTGCGCGCCTGATCGGCGATCGAGCGCGTGATCGCCTGCCTGATCCACCAGGTCGCGTAGGTCGAGAACTTGTAGCCGCGGCGGTACTCGAACTTGTCGACCGCCTTCATCAGGCCGATATTGCCCTCCTGGATCAGGTCGAGGAACTGCAATCCGCGGTTGGTGTATTTCTTGGCGATGGAAATCACCAGGCGGAGATTGGCCTCGACCATTTCCTTCTTCGCCCGCGCCGCGTCGCGCTCGCCGCGCTGCACCTGGTTCACGATGCGGCGGAATTCGGAGATCGGCATCTCGATCTCCCGCTCCAGCACGGCGATATCCTTGCGGATCGGGCGAATCTGGTCCTTGTGGTTGGAAACGAAGCCCTTCCAGCCCTTTTCCGAGAGGCGCGAGACCCGGTTGAGCCAGCGGGAATCCGTCTCGTGGCCGAAATACCGTTCGAAGAACTTGTTGCGCTTCACCCCCGACCGCTCGGCGAGCCGCACCAGCTTGCTCTCCAGCCCCACCAGCTTGCGGTTGTAGAGGTAGAGCTCCTGCACCAGCTCATCGATCCGGGCGTTGTGCAGTTGAACGCTCTTGACCAGTTCGACGAGCGCGGCGCGCTGGTTCTGAAGGCGCGTCTCGGATCCCTTGGGAAAGGTCTTGCGCTCCTTTTGCGCCTGTTCCCGCTTGTCCAGGAGACGCTGGACCCTGCCGTGGGTCGCCACGATCGTCTTGAGCGTGTCGAGCACCTGCGGCTTGAGCGCTTCCTCCATCGCGGACAGCGAGATGTTGGATTCTTCGCCGTCGGCGTCGGCATGGCTTCCCGCGCCGCCGTTCGCGGCTCCGTTGAGCCCCTCTCCGTGCTCGCCCTCTTCGTCGCCGCCGACCGCCATTTCGTTGGTGTTGAACTCGCGGCCGTAGGTCGCGTCGAGATCGATGACGTCGCGCAGGAGCATCGCCCCGTCGTTGAGAGCGTCGTACCAGACCAGAATCGAGATCAGCGTCAACGGGCTCTCGCTGATCGCCCTGATCATGCGTTCGCGCCCGGCCTCGATCCGCTTGGCGATGGCGATCTCGCCCTCGCGCGACAGCAGCTCGACGCTGCCCATCTCGCGCAGATACATGCGCACGGGATCGTCGGTGCGCCCGAGATCCTCGTCCTCGTCCGTGCTGGCCGTGAAACCCGTGCTGCCGGCGGTCTTGCCTTCTTCCGACGAAACGTCCTCGGAATCCTCTCCCTCGACGACGTTGATGCCGAGCTCGGAGAGATTCGTCATCGTGTCTTCGATCTGCTCGGACGACACCTGGTCGGGCGGAAGCGCCGCGTTCAGCTCGTCGTAGGTGACGAAGCCGCGCTCCTTGCCGCGCGAGATCAGCTTCTTGACCAACCCGCCGATGGAATCGATCAAGGGCGCATCGGAGTTTTCTTCCCTCGCGGGCCCGGATTCCGTCGCGCTCGTCGTTTTCGTCGCCATCGCCGCCCCTGTAGATGTGTACCCAAAGCAGCCCCAAGTCCGGCCGCTCTACAGTCAGGATTGTCGCCTGAGTTGCCCCAACGCCGGGTCCGAACCCGGCTCCTCGGCAAGAATATTGTCCTCGCCGTCAAAACGCTCGAGTTGTGCCATCTTCAACTTGGTAAAGCGTTCCACGTTCGCCGGGCTGGGATCGTTCGCCAATGCCATCTCCGCCGCCGCTAGATCCGCCGTCACACTGGACGATTCGAGGCCGTCGAGCGCATGGGAAACGCCCTTCCGCGCCAAGCCGATTGTAGCGTCTGGACCGGCAAAACGCCATTGCACGTAGACATCGGCGCTGAGCAGTGCCTTGGCCAACTCCGCGTCCGCCCCGCTCAAGTGGCTCTTCAGACCGTCTTCGTCAAGCCCCGGCGCGTCGTGAGCCAGCGGCAGAATGCTCTTCATCAGCCCGTCGATCCGCCCGTCCTCGACTTCCAGGCCGGCCAGGCGTTCGCAGAACTCCTCGATCAGCGGGGGATGGCGCAACAGCGTCGCCACGATGTAGCGGACCGTGCTGCGGGGCATTTCCTCGGGCGGCGTGCCGGTGGGAATGGCGATTCCTCCGGTATCGCCGCGCCCGCGCCGATCCCGCCGGGAGCGGAATTGGCGGAAGATGCGTTCCCGGAAGTGGTTCCGGTACTGGAGCTGCACCCTGCGGTCGTCGATCCGGGCGACCAGGCGTTCGATCTCCTGTTCGAGGCCGGCGACGCGCTCCGGCGTATCGAATCGTCTGGCTTCGGTTTGCATCTGCCAGACCAGGTCGAACAGGTCGCGCCGGCTCTTCAGGCAGGATTCGATCCCCTCGACCCCCTTCTCGGCGAGCAGGCTGTCGGGATCCTGTCCGGCGGGCAGCGTGACGAACTGGAGGGAGCGTCCGGGCTCCAGCAGCGGCAATGCGCGCTCGGCCGCCCGGTAAGCCGCGCGTTTGCCCGCCTCGTCCCCGTCGAGACAAAGAATCGGTTCCGGCGCCATGCGCCACAGCGCGTGCAGATGGCTCTCCGTCAGCGCGGTGCCGAGCGGCGCGACGGCTTCGGCATAGCCCGCGCGGTTGAGGGCGATCACATCGGTGTATCCCTCGGTGACGATGACCCGCGCGTTCCGGTAAGCCGCCTCGCGCGCCGTCGCCATGCCGTAAAGGACGCGTCCCTTGCTGAACAGCGGCGTATCGGGGGAATTCAGGTATTTCGGGTTCCCCTCGCCCAAAATCCGCCCGCCGAACGCGATGACCCGGCCGTGGCGGTCGGCGATGGGAAAGATCACCCGGCCCCGGAACCGGTCATAGGGCGTGCCGTCCTCGGGGCGAATGAGGAGCCCCGCCTCGACCAGCAGCGCTTCGGGATGCGCCGCGTCCATCACCGCGTTCCTGAGCGCGGTTCTGGTGTCGGGCGCGTAGCCCAGCCGGAACCGGGCGCGCGTCTCGTCGTCGATCCCGCGTCCCGCCAGGTAGGAACGCGCGTCCCCTCCCCGCGGCCCCTGGAGTTCGTCCTCGAAGAAGCGGCAGGCCCGCTCCATGACCTCATGGAGGCTCGCCGCCCGTTTCGCCTGCTCGCGTTCCTCCGGCGTCGCCTGGGGCACTTCGAGCCCGGCCTCGCCCGCCAGACGCTCCACCGCCTCGGGGAAGGAAAGCCCTTCCTGGCGCATCACGAAGCCGATCACGTCGCCATGCGCGCCGCAGCCGAAGCAATGGAAGAAGCCCTTCTCCTCGCTGACGGTGAAGGAGGGCGTCTTCTCGTTGTGAAAGGGGCAAAGGCCTTTGAGCTCGCGGCCGGCGCGGCTGAGGGAGACGTGCCGCGCTATGACGTCGCCAAGACCGATACGCGCGCGGATCTCGTCGAGGAAATCGGGCGCTATCGCCATTCCGGCTCCCGTTACCCGCGAACCGCGGCTCAGCGGCTCGTCAGCTCGGACTTCACCACCGCGCTCGCGCGGCCGAAATTCATCCGCCCCGCGTATCGCTCCTTCAGCAGCGACATCGTCCGACCCATATCCTTGATACCCTGGGCGCCGATCTCCGCGATCGTCGCGTGCACCGCGCTCGCAGTCTCGTCGTCCGACATCTGTTCGGGCAGGAAGCTCTCGATGACCCGGATCTCCTCGGCTTCCTGCCGCGCGAGTTCGTCCCGCCCCCCCTTCTCATAGAGGACGATCGCTTCCTCGCGCTGCCGCACCATCGTCTGCAGGACGCCCAGGATGTCCTGGTCGCTGACCTCTTCCCCGCCGCCGCCGGTACGCGACGCTATATCGCGGTCCTTCACCGCGGCCAGTATCAGCCGGACCGTGGACACCACGCGGGCGTCCTTGTCCTTCATTCCCTTTTTCAGCCGGTCGGCCAAACGCCTTCGAAGCATCTCGGCTCCCTGCCAGATCGTTTTGCGGTCAGGCCGTGGTCGGCAAAGGCTACCCGAATTCGGTCGCCGGAGACCATACCGGCGATGCCCGGGATGCGGTCCGCGCCCCGGGGAGGGGCGATACTTGAACTTGGTATTGGACGATCCTACATTCAAGGGTCTGGCAAGTTCCTTCGCATCGGTGTCGAGTTCGCGCGGCCCGTCTCGCGTCGGGACGGTTTCGTTATGGTGATCGGAACATGGACAGGGTTCCCATGACCGCCGAAGGGTATTCCCACCTGGAAGCGGAGCTCAAGCGCCTCAAGTCCGTCGAGCGACCGGAGATCATCCGCGCCATCGCCGCCGCGCGGGAGCACGGCGACCTGTCCGAGAACGCCGAATATCACGCGGCGCGCGAGCGCCAGGCCTTCATCGAAGGCCGCGTGGCGGATATCGAGGACGCCATGCGGCGCGCCGAGGTGATCGACGTCGCCAAGCTGTCGGGCAAGGAGATCAAGTTCGGCGCGAGGGTGAGGCTGAGCGACGAGGATACCGACGAAGAGCGCACCTTCCAGATCGTGGGCGAGCACGAGTCCGACGTCGACGCGGGCCGGCTGTCCGTCACCTCGCCGCTGGCCCGCGCCGTGATCGGGCGCACGGTCGGCGACTCGGTCGAGGTGACGACGCCGAGGGGCACCAAGTCCTACGAGGTCATGGAAGTCGACTTCGGCTGACCGCAGCCTTCCCCCGGCCCCTCCCGCAAGCCCCGGACTGCGATCCGGGGCAAGCGGGAGGGGAGAAGGCAAGGAGAGGTCGGCGCCGCAACTCTCCCTCTCCCCACCGGGGAGAGGGCCGGGGTGAGGGGGTGCTCCCGAGCGTCAGAGAGCCGACTTTCCGCCGTCCACCATGAGCGCCGCGGCGGTGACGAACGACGCTTCCGGCGAAGCGAGCCACAGGATCGGCCAGGCGATCTCGCGGGCCTCGGCCCAGCGGCCCATCAGGGGGACCGCTTTCTGTTCCTCTTCGAGTTGGGCGCGGTCAACGCCCTGCGCCGCGTAGCGTTCCAGGTGATACGGGGTCAGCACCCCGCCCGGACAGACCGCGTTGGCGCGCACCCCGTGTTCGGCTTCCTCGCACGCCACCGTCCTGGTCATCGAGACGATCGCCGCCTTGGTCGCGTCGTACTGGCCCATGCCGGTGCGCGCGATGACCCCGAAGACCGACGAGACGTTGACGACGTTGCCGTCCGGCGCGCGACGGAGATGCGGCAGCGCCGCCCTGGTGCAGTTGGCCGTGCCCATCATGTTGACGGCGATGATGCGGTCCCACGATTCCGCCGGGCATTCGGCGAGCGGGCCGTATTCCCGCACGCCCGCGTTGTTGACCAGGATGTCGAGTCCGCCGAGAGCCTCCACCGTTTCGTCGACGGCGCGGAATGCCTCCTCCTCCCGCGCGATGTCGGCGGCGATGGCGACGACTTCCCCGGCGATTTCCTCGCAAGCGCGCCGGAGCGCATCGGGATCGAGATCGACGATCGCGACGCGCGCGCCTTCGCCCGCGAACACGGCGGCTGTTGCCGAACCGATGCCCCCGGCCCCGCCGGTGATCATCGCGGCCTTGCCTTCCAGGCGTCCCGGCACCCTGTCCCCGTCCCTCGCGCCGCCGGCCCGGCTATTCCGCCGCCTCGGCCCCCTCGGCCGGCGCCAGCAGCTCGCCGATGCACTCGTCGACGCTGCGCACGTCGCCGAAGCTCTGCCAGACCGATGTCAGCCCGACCAGATGGTCCTCGTCGTAGCGCGCGGCGTTCGCGTCGGAAACCATCGTCACCCGGTAGCCGATCATCATCGCGTCCCGCGCGCTGGTCTCGCAGCAGAAATTGGTCGCCGTTCCCGCGATCAGCAGGTTCTCGATCCGGCGCGCGCGGAGCCGTTCGTCGAGATCCGAGGATCCCTGGATAAAGGTGGAGAACCGCGACTTGCGGGCGATCAGGTCTTCGTCCCGGACTTCGAGGGTCTCGTAGAGGCGGTGGCCCTCGCTGCCCTCGGTCAGACCGTCCTTGTGCGCCTTCATCTTGGCGGGCGTGAAGAAATAGTCGTGGTAGATCGGCCACAGGCTGGGGCCGTCCATCTCCTCGGCGACGGTGAGCAGCACCCAGGCGACCGTGCCGCCCCGCGCCCTCACGGCGTCGGCCAGGCGGTTGATGTTGGGGCAGATGCTCTTCGCCGTGTCGACCTCGGCCACGAAGAAGTTCTGCATGTCGATGACGACGAGAGCGGTCTTCGAGGGGTCGAACCGGTCGAAGACGTTGAGCTTCCCGCGCTTCGCCATGATGCGTTCGATCACGTAGTCGGGAATCTTGAGCTCGTGGGGCATCGGATCTCTTTCCTTCGATCAGGCGGTCAGTCTACGGGCCAGCGCCAGCAATTGCATGTCCGCCCCGCGCGGCCCGATCAGCGAGAGCCCGAGCGGAAGCCCGTCGATTTTCGCCATCGGGAGGCTGATCTGGGGCAGCCCGCCGAGACCGGCGATACAGAGCAGGTGCATCGCCTGGTTGCGGAAGCGGATTTCGATGTCGTCGATCGGGGTGTCCTTGAGCGGCGCGCCGCGCGGCGAAGTCGGAATCGCGAGAACGTCCCCTTCCCCGAGCGCCGATTCGATGCGTTGCCGGATCGCCGCGTGTTCCTCTCGCGCGGCGGCGACCTCGGCCGCATCGAGGCCGGCGGCCCAGTCGAGCCGCATCTTCGCGCCCGGTCCGAGACGGGGGCGCGTCGCCTCTATCCACCCGCCGAGGTTGGACCAGACCGAGGCGCCCTGAACGACGCGGAAGGTCTCGAACCAGTGACCCAACCTCCCATCGGATACGGAAAGGCCGGTCGCCGGACCCACCGCGTCCTCGACCCGGGCGACCGCGGTTTCGAGCGCCGCGGCGATCCGGTCCTCGACGGCGTCGAACGCATCGACCCCGCGCAGCAGGCGCCGCGGCTCCGCCGGGGGTTCGGTCTCGTCGAGCAGCACGCGGCCGACCGCCTCCAGCAGTTCCGCGTCGCGCGCGAACCAGCCCGCGACATCGAAAGGCGGGCCGAACGGGATCGCGCCGTCGAGCGGAACCCGGTCGACGGTGGGACGGATCCCGAAAATCCCGCAATAGCTCGCTGGGAGCCGCACCGAGCCGCCGCAATCGGTGCCAAGGGCGAAATCCGCCGCACCGCCGGCGACCGCCGACGCCGAGCCGTTGGAGGACCCGCCCGGAACCCGGTCCGGAGCCGCCGGGTTGACCGGCGTTCCGTAGTGCGCGTTTTCCCCGGTGAGGCTGTAGGCGAGCTCGTCGGTCAGCGTCTTGCCCACCATCTCCGCGCCGGCATCGAGGAGGCGTTGGACCGCGGATGCCGTAACGGTGGCGGGATCGTGGGTCTCCAGCCATTCCGGGCTGCCGAACCCGGTCCTGTAGCCGGCGATGTCGAAGACGTCCTTGACCGCGAAGGTGCGGCCCGCGAGCGGTCCGGCGCCGCTTCCCTTAAGCATCGGGCGGCTGTGGGTACAGAACGCACCGAGCGAATCCTCGTACCGGCTCGCCATGCCGCCTGCCCCCGGGAATGATAGATTGGCCGGACGTTCCTTACCGGGCCGGCCGGCCCGGATCAATCCGCCGGGGGTATGCGTGGCCGATCAATCCATTCGCGGTTATCTGGACAAGCTGGAAACGGAAGGAGAGTTGGTTCGCATCGACAAGGCGGTCGATCCGCTGAACAACCTCACCGCCATCGGCTGGAAGACCTATGACCGCCTAGGCAAGGCGAGCCTGTTCACCGACCCGGCGGGCTTCCCGGGCTGGCGGGTCGCGAACCAGATCATCGCCGACCGGCGCAAATGGGGAATCGCGCTCGGTGTCGGAGAGCAGGACGTCGTCGCGAGCTTCAACGAACGCGTCCGTACCCCGGTGCCGACGGTGGAGGTCCCGCGCGCGGATGCCCCGGTCAAGCAGGTAATCGCGCGCGGCGCCGAGGTCGACCTCACCCGCATCCCCGCCGTCTGGACCTCGGAAGCCGATCCCGGCCCCTACATCGCCGCCGGCATGGCGATTATCAAGGACCCGGATACCGGCATCCGCAACATGTCGATCCACCGCATGCAGGTGCTGGGCCCCGACCGGACCGGCTATCTGATCTGCCCGCGCCAGGCGCTCCGGATCTATCAGAAATACCAGGCGCGGAACGAACCGATGCCGGTCGCGGTCGCGGTGGGCGCGCATCCGGCGATCTATTTCGCTTCGTCCTACACCGCCCCCTACGGCACCGACGAGCTCACCGTCGCGGGCGCGTTGCTGGGGGAGCCGGTGCGCATGGTGCGCTGCGAGACCGTCGATCTCGAAGTGCCGGCGGAGGCGGAGCTTGTGCTGGAAGGCGAGATTCCGCCGGACGAGACCACCCCCGAAGGCCCCTTCGGCGAAGGCTCCGGGGGGTATGCGATGGAGGGACGCACCCAGGTCTTCAAGGTGAAGGCTCTGACGAGACGCGCCGATCCGATCTTCTACGCCATGCAGTGCGGCGCGCCGATGACCGACACCCAGGCCCTGGTCGCGAGCGCCATCGACATGCTGCTCTGGCAGCATCTGGAGCGCGTCGAGGGCGGGCTCGACCTGCTCGACCTCCGCTGCCTCGGCATCGCCGGGCTGATGGCCGTGGCGATCAAGCTGAGGCCGCGGGTGGCGGGCCAGGCCAAGACGGCGCTGCTGGCATCGCTCTCCGGCCCGCAGATGCACCCGAAGCTCGCCATCGCGGTGGACGAGGACATCGACTGCACCGATCTGCGCCAGATCTTCTGGTCGCTGACCACGCGGGTCGACGCCGGGCGCGACATCGTGAAGGTTCCGAACGCGCGCACCTGGTCGCTCGACAACATCTCCGACATCGTGCCGGGCCAGAGCCCGATGTACCGGATCGGCACCAAGTGGCTGATCGACGCGACCCGGCCCGTGGGGGCCGACCCGGCGGTCCGCGAGCGGTTCGAGCCCGCGATGCCGCTGAACCTGGATCGAATCGACCTGGCCGATTTCCTGCCCTGAACGAGGAGAAAGACGCATGCGCGGGGCACTGATCGTCGAGAACAACGGCAGACGCCAGCTCGAGGTCGCCGACGACCTGCCCGAACCGGTGCCGGGCGAGGGCGAGCTCCTAGTGCGCGTCGGCGCGGCGGGACTCAACCGCGCCGACCTCGTGATGCCGCTCAGGCACCGGCACGGCACGGACGCGTCGGGACCGGCGATCGCCGGCAACGAGTTCGCCGGCACCGTCGAAGCCCGCGGCCCGGGCGCCGACCGGTTCTCGGTCGGGGACCGGGTGATGGGGTTCGGGGCGTCGACCTTCGCCGAGCTGACGACGGTCGATCACCGCCACGTCTTTCCGGTTCCCGAAGGGATGGAACCGGAAACGGCGACCGCCTACCCCGTCGCGGTCGAGACCATGCACGACGCCATCGTCACCAACGGCCGCCTCGCGGAGGGCGAGAGCATCCTGTTCCTCGGCGCCGGCTCCGGCGTCGGTATCCTCGGCATGCAGATCGCGAAAGCGAGGGGGGCGGCCCTCGTGCTCGGCGCCTCGCGCGCGCGGGACCGGCTTGACCGAATGGCCAGGTTCGGCATGGACGACGGAATCGACGTTTCCGATCCGGACTGGCCGGAGCGCGTGCGGACGCTGACCGGCGGCAAGGGCGTGGACCTCATCGTCGACATGGTGTCGGGGCCGACGGTGAACGCCAGCATGAAGGCGGCGGCGGTCCGCGGGCGCATCGTCAATGTCGGGCGGCTCGGCGGCATGAAGGGCGCGTTCGATTTCGACCTGCATGCGCTGAAGCGCCTCGACTATATCGGCGTGACCTTCCGCACCCGTTCGGACGACGAGATCGCCGGCATCGTGGATCGCGCCTGGGCCGACCTCGGGCCGCTGATCGAGTCGCGCGCGCTCTCGCTGCCCGTACACGCGGTCTTTCCGCTCGACAAGGTCGCCGACGCCTACGCCGAGATGCGGCGCGATACCCATATTGGCAAGATCGTGATCGTGCCCTGACGGTGGCCGATGAAGCCCGACCCCGACGCTCGCGCCCTCTTCGTCACCGCCGCCGGCACCGAGATCGGCAAGACGCTGGTGACCGCCGCGCTCGTCCACCAGCTCAGGAAAGCCGGCCGGCCGGTGCGCGCGCTCAAGCCGATCATCACCGGTCTCGACGAGGTAACGCTCGAGGATTCGGATAGCGGCCAGCTCCTCGCCGCCCTTGGCCGCCCTGTCGATGCGAAGGCGGTCGCCGGCATCTCGCCCTGGCGGTTCGGCGCTCCCCTCTCGCCCCATATGGCCGCCGCGCTGGAAGGGCGAGAAATCGACTTCCACGCCCTCGTTGCGTTTTGTCGCGCCGAGGCGGAGGCGAGCGCGGCCAAGGGCGAAACCCTGCTGATCGAGGGCGTGGGCGGCGCGATGGTGCCGGTCACCACGCGCAAGACCGTGCTCGACTGGATCGCGGCGCTCGGCCTTCCGGCCGTGCTCGTCGGCGGCAGCTATCTGGGCGCGCTCAGCCACACGCTCACCGCCGCGCGCGCGCTCGAGGCCGGCGGCGTGCAGATCGCCGCCGTGGTGATCAGCGAATCGGCGGAACCGAATGTCGGGCTCGACCCGACAGTGAAGACGATTCGGGCCTTTCTTCCCGGATGCCCCGTTTTGCCGCTGCCCCGCATCGCCTCCGCGACCGAGCCGTGGCGGCAGGCGCCCGCCCTGATCGAGTCCGTCCTGCAAACGAAATAGGGAAGGTGTTACATTGCGCGGACTCACTCGCGCTCTCGATCGGTCGAGGGTAAAACACGGGAGGTATTCATGAAGAAGATTTTGCTGACGATCGCGGCGGGAGCCGCTTCATTGACGCTGGCGCAGGGCGCGCTGGCGGCCTGCGGATCCGTCGTGATCGCGAACATGAACTGGGCATCGGCCGAGCTGATGGCCAGTGTCGACAAGATCATCCTCGGGAAGGGGTATGGCTGCGACGCCTCCCTCGTCCCGGGCGACACCATGCCGACTTTCACCTCGATGAACGAGAAGGGCGAGCCCGACGTCGCGCCCGAACTCTGGATCAACGCGGTCCGCAACCCGCTCGCCAAGGCGACGAAGGAAGGGCGGCTGCATTCGCTGAACGACGGACCGATCACCGGGCTCGGGGAGGGCTGGTGGATTTCGCCGCACACGGCGAAGAAGCACCCGGAGCTCAAGACGGTTCTGGACATCCTGAAACGCCCGGACCTCTTCCCCTACCAGGAGGACAAGTCGAAGGGGGCGTTTATCGGCTGCCCGGCCGGCTGGGGCTGCCAGCTGACCAACGCCAATCTGTTCCGCGCGTTCAAGATGAAGGAGAAGGGCTGGGTGCTGGTCGATCCGGGTTCCTCCGCGGGTCTCGACGGCTCCATGGCCAAGGCGGTGGAGCGGGGCCAGAACTGGTTCGGCTATTACTGGTCGCCGACCGCGCTCGTCGGCAAGCTCGGCATCGTGAAGGTGCCGTTCGGGGTGCCGTTCGTGGGCAGCGAGCACTGGGACGGCTGCATCGTCAAGCCGGAACAGGACTGCGCCGATCCGAAACCCTCGGCGTGGACCAAGTCCGAGGTGCATACCGTGGTCAGCGAGAAGTTCATGAAGAACGGCGGCGTGGCGCTGGATTACCTCCGGGCGCGCGTCTTTCCGGGCGATATCATGAACGCCATGCTGGTCTACATGCAGGCCAATCAGGCGAGCGGCGAGGACGCGGCGGTGGAGTTCCTTCGAAAGCACGAGAGCATCTGGTCGAAATGGGTGTCGGCGGACGCCGCGGCGAAGGTGAAGGCCTCGCTGTAGCGTCGCGGCCGCGCGCGTTTCGCGCCGGGGCCTTTGGTGGTGGAACTATTTGACGAATTCCCCACCCTGGGGGATCAGGAACTCCGCGACCTCAAGAAAGCCATCGACCGTGGCTTTCGCGACTTCTCCCGCACGCATGGAGAAGCGATCGAGAATTTCTTCGAGCCGCTGCTCCAGTTCCTGGTGTGGTTCGAGAGGCTGCTGCAGACCAGCCCGTGGCCGCTGGTGATCCTGGCCGTCGCGGCGTTCGCCTGGCTCGGTGCGCGCAACTGGCTGGTGGTGGCCGGAACGGTCGTTTCGTTTCTCGCCATCGGCTATCTCGGCATGTGGCAGGACACGATGGCGACGCTCGCCATCATCTCCGTCGCCACGCTGATCTGTGTCGCGGTGGGCATTCCGATCGGCATCGCGATGGCGCGGTCCGACCGCGTTCAGGCGGCGATCACCCCGCTGCTCGACGTGATGCAGACCATCCCGAGCTTCGTCTATCTGATTCCGGTGGTCATGCTGCTGGGCATCGGCAAGGTCCCCGGGCTGATCGCCGTCTGCATATACGCGCTGCCGCCCATCGTGCGCCTGACCAATCTCGGAATCCGCCTGGTGGACAGGGAGGTTCTCGAAGCGGCCGACGCCTTCGGGGCCAGCTATTCGCAGAAGCTCTTCGGCGTCCAGATCCCCCTCGCCTTGCCGAATATCTTCGCCGGCGTGAACCAGACGATCATGATGTCGCTGGCGATGGTCGTCATCGCATCGATGATCGGGGTGAAGGGGCTGGGCGTGCCGGTGCTTCGCGCGATCTCCAACCAGTATCTCGCGCTCGGCCTGATGAACGGCCTCGCCATCGTCGTGCTCGCGATCATCTTCGACCGGATCTCCCAGGGGTTCGGGAAAAACCTGCAAAAGCACCGGAGGGATGAGCACCAACGCTGAAATCAAGGTCGCGATCAGGGACCTCTACAAGATCTTCGGACCCGACGCGGCGGCCATGACGGACCGTGTCAGGAACGGGATGTCGAAGGACGAACTCCTGGACCGGCACGGCCACGTGCTCGGCCTGAAGAACATCGATCTCGATGTCGCGGCCCACCACATCCAGGTGGTGATGGGTCTGTCGGGATCGGGGAAGTCGACGCTGATTCGCCACATCAACCGGCTGATCGAGCCGACCTCGGGCGAGGTGGTGGTCGACGGCGTGGACGTGCTCGGCATGAGCCCGCCCGAACTGCGCGAGTTCCGGCGCTCGAAAGCCTCGATGGTGTTCCAGCGCTTCGCGCTGATGCCTCACCGCACCGTCGCCGACAACGTCGCCTACGGCCTCCGCGTCCAGGGGATCGACAAGGCGGAGTGCGCCGAGCGCAGCCGGCGCTGGATCGACCGCGTCGGGCTTGCCGGCTACGAGGACTATTTCACCGCACAACTCTCGGGCGGGATGCAGCAAAGGGTCGGCCTCGCCCGGGCGCTCGCCACCGACGCCGAGATCCTGCTCATGGACGAACCGTTCTCGGCGCTCGATCCCCTGATCCGCACGGACATGCAGGACATCCTGCTCGATCTCCAGACCGAGCTGCACAAGACCATCGTCTTCATCACCCACGATCTCGAAGAGGCGCTCCGGCTCGGCAACAACATCGCCATCCTGCGCGACGGGGAAGCGGTGCAGATCGGGACTCCCCAGGACATCGTCATGCGCCCGGCGGACGACTACGTGGCGGAATTCATCAAGGACATCAACCGGGGCCGCGCGATCGAGGTCGCCTCGATCATGGACGCCGGATCGGCAAACGGCGCGCCCGAAGTCGATGCCTCGACCGTGCTCGACGACGCTCTCCAGGAGCTGATCGGCACGGGCGCCGAGATCGCGACGGTGACGCGCGACGGAAAGCCGGTGGGTTCCGTGCGCCTGGAACGCATCGCCTCCGCCCTCGCCCGCCCGGATTGAACGGCCGCGGCTTCACGCGCCGCCGTCGATCCGCAACTCCGTATGGCGCGCCAGGACGTCGAAATCGGCGTCGCGATGGAGCAACGCCGCATCGGCGCGAATCGCGACGGCGGCGATGAGACAGTCGACCAGCCGGCGCACCGTTTCGCCGCTCTGTCGGCATCGGCGATAGAGCTCGGCGCCGCGCTCGTAATCCGCTGGCATCACCGGTATCAAGACCGCCCGCGCAAGCAGGCGCCGGAGATTCCCGAGATGACGCTCGTCGCGGGCGCCGGCCAACACCTCCATCCGAACCGCGTCGCAACTCGCGATCTCGCTTTCGAGCAGGGCTTCGACGCGGTTGCAGGTCGCCGAGCCGGTGTCGCGCAGGAATTCGACCCAGGCGGATGTGTCGACCAGGATCAAGCCGAGCGGCCGGAGCGCAGCTCTTCGAGATCGCCGTCCCAGCCCGATCCGCGAAGCCGTCTGGCTTCATCGATGCCGAGCGGCTCCGCCGCAAGCGTCCGCAGGGCGAAATTCACCGCTTCCCGCTTGGTCGCCAGGCGGAAGCGGCGCATCACCTCGGCACAGGCCTCATCGTCGATGTCGATGTTGGTGCGTGACATGTGTATATCATACACCACAAAACAATCCGGGCAATGGCGAATTGACAAGCATCGGACCGTGCGAGAAACCATCGCGCGTTCCGCCAAGAATATCGAGGAGCCGATCATGAAAAAGCTTATTGGAATCGCAAGTTCGTTCATTCTCCTGACCGGCGGCGCACAGGCTGCGGAAAAGCCGTCGCTGGAGGAATTTCATTCGAGGCACATGGTGGCGGAAGCGATGCTGACCGCCCACTTCGTCGCCGCCGCCCTGAAGGCGGGAATGGAGCGGGACGAGATCAACGCCGTGCTGACCCGCATCGCGGACCGCTCCGCGGTGACCGAGTTCTGGGTCAGCGACGAGAAAGGCCGGGTCATCTTCACCAACGTCAAGGGGATCGATTTCACTTTCCCTACCGATTCCAGGGCTGGCACCCAGGCAGCCCCCTTCGCCGCGCTGCTCGACGGCTCCAGGACCGTGGTGGTCCAGGAATTGCGCCCCCGCGAAGCCGACCGGAAGGTCTTCAAGTATGTCGGCGCGGCGGGGGTCGACCGGCCCCGGATCGTTCAGGTCGGTATATCCGCCGAGGAGTTCGGCAAACGCTGAGACCCGGTTCCGTCCCGGCAGGCTGGGCGATCGCGCAGGCCTAGCGTGCCGCCGCCTTCGATTTGGCGCGGGGGCGTCTTGCCGTTCCGGGCTTCTTGCGCGCGCGGCGTTTCGATTTGACGCCGTGCTTCTTCTTGAGCTTGTCGATGTCGAGCTGGATGTCCCAGGTCAGCGGGTGGCCGGGCGGCAGGTATTCGTTCTCCACCATGACCGCGCAGCCCGGACAGTAAAACTCGACGATCCGCATCCAGTCGGGATCGAAGGAGAAGTTGAACTCCTTGCTGGGACCGATCGGGAAATGGATCTCCCGGGGATCGCGCTCCCGAACCAGACAGCCCCGCTTGTAGGACTCGCGCGCATCGCCGAGATCGTGGCCGCAGCGGTTGCAGCACCACCGCTCCGCTTCGAGGTCGATGTCGAGATATTCGGTGATCCTGACCTTCATTTCGTCCGTCCTAGACCACCGCCTCGCCGCGCAGCCCGTCGATTCCGTCGGCGTCGTAGCCGAGCTCTCCCAGGATCTCCCCGGTGTGTTCGCCGAGCTGCGGAGGCGCGGCGGTGGGCTGATCGTCGCGCGATCCGTCGTAACGCACCGGCCGGCGGAGCAGCGTCATCGCCCCCTCGGTCGGATGGGCGGTCTCGAAGAAGGTTTCCAGATGACGAACCTGGGGGTCTTCCCTTACCTCGGGCAGGGTGAGGATCGGCGCGAACGGGACGTCCTCCGCTTCCAGCCGGGCCATCCAGTGCGCCCGGGGTCGGGTGCCCACGGTCTTCTGGAACTCGGCCTTCAGCGCGAAATAGTTCTCGATCCGCGATTCGCGCGCCGCGAAACGCGCGTCCGCGCCGAGATCGGGCCGCTCGAATGCGTTCTGTACGCCCTGCCAGAACTTCTGCGGCGACGACAGATGCAGCGCCAGCAGCTTGCCGTCGGAACAGCGCAGCGAATAGGACTGCGACGCCCGCACCCGGGCATGGGGCCCCTGCGGGAACCCGCCCTGGATCAGGTTCGACCACGGGTCGGGCATGAAGGTGATCGACGATTCGAGCATGTTGACGTCGACCCGCCGCGCAACGCCGGTTCGCTCGCGTTCGAACAGGGCGCCCAGGATCCCGTAGCAGGCGTTGATGCCGGTCATGTTGTCGGCGATGGTCGGGCCGCTGATCTGCGGCTCCTCGGGCTCGATGAACATCGACGACACCCCGGAGAAGGACTGCGCGACGGCGTCGTAGGCCGGGCGATCCCGATAGGGGCCGTCCTCGCCGAAGCCGGTGATCGAGCAGTAGATCAGCTTCGGATTGCGCTCCCTCAGCACGTCCAGCCCGAGGCCGAGGCGCTCCATCACGCCCGGGCGGAAATTCTCCAGCAGCACGTCGGCCGTCTCGACCAGGCGGAGCAGTATTTCCTTTCCCTTGTCCGATCGGAGGTTGAGGGTCATCGATCGCTTGTTGCGGTTATAGGCGAGGAAATGGGCGCTGTAGGTGCCGCCCCGCCAGCTCCGGAACATGTCGCCGCCGTTCGGGTTCTCGACCTTGATCACCTCGGCCCCGAGATCGGCGAGCATCTGCCCGCCGAGCGGCCCGGTGATCATGGTCGTGAGTTCGAGAATTCGAATCCCGTCGAGCGCCGCCATCGCCGATCCTCCGGCTATTCGGCGGCGATCGACGCCGGATCGCGCTGTTCGGCGGCGATCAGCCCGCGCAGCAGCTTGCGCACCTGGATACAGGGCGCATCCGCGTTGACGTCGATCTGCGGCGCGTCGGGATCGCTCGACATCATCGCCTGCTGCGCTTCCAGGACCGCCTTGTCCTCCAGGAAGACCTGCGTGAAGTTGGTCCGGAATTTCTCCGTCACCTCTTCCTCTTCGAGACGGAAATTGCGCGCGTGACCGTAGAAATAATGCGTCGAGGTTTCGGTTTCCGGGGTCAGCGCGTTCAACACCTTCAGCTCCACCCCGCCGTCGCGGCGGCCTTCCTGCATGTCGATCCCGGCCCCGGTGTCGGCGCAACCCGCGTGGTTCACGATGAAGGACGGCATGTCGACGGTCGTGATCAGCCAGCGGTCGACATTGCCCTCGAACCGGCCGCACCACTGATAGAACGGCGCGGCGGGGCGGTCCACCACCAGCCGCGACATGCGGATGGAGCGCTCCAGGCGCTCCGTCTTGCACGGGAAATCGACGATGGCGTCGGTTCCGATGGTGGTCGCGTGCACATAGGACAGGTGGGTGAGGTCGAACAGGTTGTCGGAGATGAGCTCGTAGTTGCAGGCCATCGGCAGCGGCTTCCCCCCGTTGCCCTCGACCATCTTCCAGTCGGGCGATTCGAGCCAGTGCCAGTCGGGAAGCAGCGCCGGGTCGGCGAGCGCGGGGTCGCCCATCCACACCCAGATCCAGCCGAAGCGTTCGCTCACCGGGTAGGACCGCACCGTGGCCCCGGGCGGAACCGTCGTCTGGCCGGGCACCGAGACGCACGCGCCGTCCGAATTGAATACCAGACCGTGATAGCCGCAGCGGAGATCGTCGCCGATGACGGTTCCCATCGACAGCGGCAGGGCGCGGTGGCAGCACGAATCGGCGAGCGCGGCGGCCGTGTCGTCGCTCTTGCGATAGAGCACGATGGGTTCGCCCAGAATGGTCCGCGCGAACGGCTCCTGCCCGACCTCGTGGTCGAATGCGGCGGCGTACCAGCTGTTGCGCAGGAACATGGCGTTCTCCCCGGGCCCGGCGACGGGAGCGGATTTGACCACAGCGCCCGGAGTCGGACAAGGCGAGGGCCGCGGCGGATTGCCAAACGGCACCGCTTGTGGTGGTTTGATGCTCGGGAACCCGAGATGTCGGAAATCGACGCGCTCCTTTTCGCCAACGAGGCCTTCTATCGCGCCTTCGCCGACCGCGACGCGGATGCGATGGACGCCATCTGGGGACAGCGCGAGCCGATCGTGTGCGCCCACCCGGGCTGGGACGTGCTGACCGGCCGCGAGGCGGTCATGCGAAGCTGGGCCGCGATCGTCGCCAATCCCAACTCGCCGGATATCTCCTGCCATGCCGCGGTGGCCTATGCGAACGGAGAGACGGGGGTGGTGGTGTGCTACGAATCGCTGGAGGGACAGGTCCTGCTCGCCACGAACCTGTTCGTCCGGGAAGGCAGCATCTGGAAGATCGTCCACCACCATTCCGGTCCGACGCAGGGCCGCCCGCCCGCGGATGAGCCGCAGGCCGAGCCCGGGTCGATGAACTGATTTAGGGCATTTTCAGACCGGACGCGGTCGGACCCGGTTGCCGGGGGACCCCCTCACCCTAACCCTCTCCCCGGCGGGGAGAGGGAGAGTTGCGGCGCCGACCCTTCCTCACCTTCTCCCCTCCCGCTTGCGGGAGGGGCTGGGGGAGGGTGGACCAGCCGTCCTGACCCGATGAGGTCGAAAAATGCTCCAGCCTACGCCGTGGCCTTGTTGTTGCCCTCGATCCACATTTCGCGCAGCGCGTCCCGCTTGATCTTGCCGCGGTCGGACTTGGGCAGGGAATCGGCGAACATCACCGCTTTGGGGCGCTTGAACGCCGGCAGGCTGTCGGCGCAATGGGCGGCAACGGCGGCTTCGTCGATCCCCCGGTCGGGTCTGGCGACCACGTAGCACACCACTTCCTCGCCGTAGATCGGATCCGGAACGCCGACCGAGGCGGCTTCGAGGATGTCGTCGTGGCGCATCAGGACGTGGTCGATCTCGAGCGGCGCGATGTTCACGCCGCCCCGGATGATCAGGTCCTTGGTCCGCCCGGTGACCCGCACGAAACCGTCCTCGTCCATGACGGCGAGATCGCCCGTCTTGAGGCGCGCCCGGCCGCGGTCCTCCCACTCTCCGTCCGGTGAGATCGTGGCGATGCTGGTCTGCGGGCCGCCGACGGTGACCTCGCCCTCGACGCCCGGCGGGCATTGCGCGCCGTCGGCATCGACGATGACGAATTCCTGGTGCCTGGCGGGAGGACCCACGGTTCCCATGCGCCGGCGGTTGTGCCGGTTGCCGCAGATCCAGCCGGCCTCGGACATGCCGTAGAGCTGGAGAAGGGTGACGCCGTACATGTCCTCGAACCTGCGCCACTGGTCGGGGCTGAGGGGCGCGGTCGAGCAGGTCATCAGGCGCAGCGTGGGGACGTCCCCGGCCGTGATTCCCGCCGGTTCGTTGAGCAGCATGTTGACCACCGTCGGAACGCCGGCGGCGAATGTGATGCCGTGGTCGCGGATCCAGTCGAAGAAGCGGCCGTGCGAGAAGCGCCGGGCAATGTGCATGGTGAGCCCGGTCTGGAGGAACGGCATCAGGCTCAGGATCTGGGCGGAGTTCCAGCCGAACGACCGGTATTCGAGGGTGCGGTCGTCCGCCGTAAGCCCCAGCATGTCGAGCGTCGACAGCCCGCTCAACCAGTAGGCGGTGTGATCGAAGACGACGCATTTGGGCTTGGACGTGGTGCCGGAGGTGCAGAAGATCGCGGCGATGTCGGAGATTCCGTTCGCGCTCTCGACCTCGGGCGACGGCGGCACGGAGCGGAGCCGGGAGAAAAAACCGTCTGCCCCGTCGGCGCCCCAGTCTCCGAAGACCTCGCGCTGCGGTCCCCGTCCGACACCCATCGCGTCGGGATCGAGAGCTTCGTGCACGAAGGTGAGGCGGGGTTCGATATTGGCCAGGATTTCGCCGACATGGGCTTCGTTCATCTCGACGTTGAGCGGGCAGACGACCGCGCCGAGACGCCAGATGCCGAGCCAGACAATCAGCTTCTCCAGGCTCTCTTCCGACAGAAGACCGACCCTGTCCCCGAGGCCGACGCCCTTCCCGGCAAGGAAATTGGCCACCCGGTTGGCCGCGTCGTGGAGACCCGCGAAGTCGATCCGCCGGCCGGTGTCGAGGTCGACGATGGCGGTCTTGTCCGGATGGCGGTTCCGATAGCGTTCGAGCAGCGTCGCGATGGGTTCGACGGGAAGCGCGAGATCGTGCTCGCGTGTGCTTCGGTCTTCCAGCGCCATCCTCTTCCTCTCAACCCTCTGGCGGTGGGGGCGGCGCATTCTCCACGTCGAGTCCGGCGAGCGCCACCGCGATCTCCGCCGCCAGCCCGGCGTTGTTGACGAGGAGGGCAGCGTTGGCCGCCAGGCTTTCGCCGCCGGTGGCCTCGGCCACGCGGTCGAGCAGGTAGGGCGTCAATTCCTTGCCGCCGATGCCCGCCGCCCGGGCGGAGCCCACCGCGCCTTCGATCGCCGCCTCGATCCGGCCCGGGTCCAGCGCCTCTCCTTCCGGCAATGGATTTGCGACCACGATCCCCGCGGTGAGGCCGAGCGCCCGCTGCGCCGCGATCAGCCGGGCCGCCTCCCCTGCGTCGTCGACCCTGTGGGGCACCGGAATCGCGCTCTCCCTTACGTAAAAAGCGGGAAGCATGTCGGTGCCGTAACCGACCACGGGCACGCCCCGGGTTTCGAGATATTCCATGGTGCGCGGCAGATCGAGGATCGATTTGGCGCCGGCGCAGACCACCGCTACCGGCGTGCGTCCGAGCTCTTCCAGATCGGCGGAGACGTCGAGCGTTTCCTCCACCCCGCGGTGCACGCCGCCGATCCCTCCGGTGGCGAAGACGGGAATGCCGGCGCGCGCCGCCGCGATCATCGTCGCCGCCACCGTGGTCGCCCCGTCACGGCCGGAGGCGGCGGCAACGGCGAGATCGCGCCGGCTGACCTTCATGACGTCGGTCCCGGTCGCGAGCCGTTCTACCGCGGTCCATTCGAGCCCCACCGTCACGGTCCCCGAAAGGACGCCGACGAAGGCGGGGAGCGCGCCGCGTTCCCGGACCGCGCGATCGAGGCCGGACGCCACGTCGAGCGATCGCGGCGACGGAAACCCGTGCGCGACCGCGGTGGTTTCAAGCGCCACCACCGGCGTGCCGGCGGATACCGCGTTCCGTATCTCCTCGGCGATCGCGAACACCGGTTCCATACCCGGAAGGTAGCAGCAGGAACCGTGACGCCGCTATCGGGCGCCGGTTGTTGTACGCCGGCCGGAGGGACGCCTATAGTTTTCCTTGCGAAGCAGGGAGAGAATCATGCCGAACGTACGCGCTATCGCCCTGGCGGCCGCGTTGGCCGTCGCCGCCGGACCCGCTCTGGCCCAGAAATCGAAGAACACGCTCCGGATCGGCTTCTACGATCCGATCCCGGGGGTCGATCTGGTTTACGACCCCAAGGGCGAAACGGCCCTGACGGCGCGGGCGGTGTTCGACACGCTCATCGACTACAACGAGCGGACCAAGAAGTTCGAGCCCCTGCTCGCCAGGTCCTGGAAGACGGTCAATCCGACCACCTACGAGTTCGCGCTGCGCGAGGACGTCAAGTTCCACGACGGTTCCGCCTTCGACGCGGACGACGTGGTCTACACGCTGAACTTCCTGGCCGACCCCAAGGTCAAGTTCCGGATCAAGACGCGGTTCCTGTGGATCGCGCAGGCAACGAAAGTCGACCGCTACACCGTTCGGGTCACCACCAAGGGGCCGCGCGCGGTCGCGCTTGCCCGCTTTGCCGTGAGCATCCCGATTTTCCCGTCGGACGCGCACGGCGCGCTGAAGAACAAGGCGGCGTTCGGAAAGAAGCCGATCGGAACCGGTCCCTACAAGGTCGTCGCCTACAGCCCGAACGACGGCGTTCGGATGGTGCGCAATCCCGATTACCGCCACGGCTCCGCGTCCAAGCCCGCGGGCTCGATCGAGAACGTGCACGTCCTGCCCATCCCCGACGTGCAGAACCAGGTCGCCCAGATCATCACCGGCGGCCTCGACATGATCCACAACGTGCCCAAGGACCAGGCCGACAACCTCGCGCAGAACCCGGAGCTCGCGGTCACGGTGAGCAACGGCATCCTCTACCGCTACATCGCGTTCGATGCGGTCGGGCGGACCGGCAGCGACGATCTCAAGGACGCCCGCGTCCGCCGCGCGCTGATCCACGCGATCGACCGGGATTCGATCCGCCGCAATATCTTCGCGGGCGGCGAGGCGGTGCAGAAGATGGATTCGATCTGCAAGGCGATCCAGATCGGTTGCGTCTTCGACGTCAAGCCGCCCGCCTTCGACCCGAACAAAGCGAAGGCGCTGCTCAAGGAGGCGGGCAAGTCCGATCTCAAGCTTGAGATCACCACCCTGCCGGAAGCGCGCAAGGTCGCCGAGGCGATCGTCGGCTACCTGCGGGCGGTCGGCGTCGAGGCATCGATCAAGAGCGTCACCTTCGGGGCCTACCGCAAGCTGCAGCGGACCGGGAAGATCCAGACGCTGGTGCACCAGTTCAGTTCCGGCGGCGTGCCCGACACCGATGCCCTCGTGACGTTCTATTTCGGCAGCAAGGCGCGCAACTACTACGGCGACAAGCAGATCGCGGGGTGGATGAAGGAAGCCGGCTCGACCTTCGACGTCGCCGCGCGCAAGATGCTCTACCGCAAGATCTTCAACCGGATCAACGAGCAGGCCTACATCGTCCCGATCGCCAGCCTGCCGTCGGTCTTCGTGCACGCGAAGGACCTCGAGATCGACAAGGGGATCATCAACCCGTTCGGGGCGCAGCTCGGCCGGATTCGCTGGAAGTAGCGTCCCTCGATACGGCGCTTCGCGGCTACTCGGGATGAGGAATTTTTCTATTTGAATTCAAAGATTTCCTCACCCTGAGTAGCCGCGAAGCGGCGTATCGAAGGGCGGGCCGAGCACGGAAACTTCTACTCGGCGGCCACGGCTGTAAGGACGGAGTCCGCGTAGCCGCCGCGTCCCCTGCTCTCCTCGGAGAACAGGTCGAGCTCCTCCATCCACTTGTGGGTGCGCTCGAACACCTCTCGGGTATAGGGCTCGAAGACGAGGCGTTCGCCCGGCCCCATGCAGCGGACGTCGACCGTCGCGCGGTAGCGTTCCGGCAGCTCGCGCAGGAAGTAGTGGGTGTACCGCTCGGGCTCCACGTCGAGGTCGCGCTGGGCGCGGCGCAGCGCGCGGAAATATTTCTCCACGTCGCCGATATCGGCGTCGTTGGTGACCAGAGCGCCGATCATGAAGGTAGTGTCGACGATCTTCCGGAATCCCAGCTGTTCGAGCAGGTAGTAGGGCGCGCCGAACGCGTTGCCGGCCTCGGCCTTGCCGTCCACCAAGAGCGCGAGGCGGTCCCACAATACGCCGCCGAAATTGAGATCGATCCGGTCGCGGTCGAGAAAGCGCAGCAGCGCCTGGAGCGTCGAATAGTGGCTGCCCGAGTGGTAGCCCACCTGGACCGGAACGCCGGCAAGGTCCTCGGGTTTCCGGATGTCGGAGTCGGGCTGCACGAAGATCGCCGAAGGCGTCACCGAGTACGCATCGCCCCACATCCGGCCATGACCGGCCGAAGCCGCCATGTTGACCGTCCAGTGACAAGCTGCGGAGACGTTGCAGGCCCGCCCCTCCTCATAGGATTCGAAGGCGCCGCGCTTGATCTCGTCGGGCGCTTCGGCGCTGCTCGCGACGGTCGCCGACCAGCTCGCCGGCTTGCCGAGCGCCAGCACGTAATCGAGCCCCTCGTCGGCGAAATAGCCGTGCTCCTCGGCGATCCATTCCTGCAAACGGCCATGCGACTGGATGACGAACTTCGTCATTGACCCATTCTCCTTCTCAGGCTCGGCCGGGATGGTCCTTTCCCGCACCGCTCCCTGTCAATGCGCCCCGCGATCCGATTGCCGCTATACTGCGGACATGCTCGATCGTGAAACCAACCGCAAGCTCTCGCAGGTCGGCGCGGACACGCCGATGGGAGCGCTGATGCGCCGCTACTGGCACCCCATCGCCGGCGCGGCCGAGATGGAACGCCGGCCCACGATGCCGATCCGGCTGATGGGCGAGGACCTCGTGCTCTACCGCGATCTCTCGGGCGGGTACGGGCTTCTCGACCGGCATTGCTGCCACCGGCGCGCGGATCTCACACACGGGTATGTTGAGCCGAACGGCCTGAGATGCAGCTATCACGGCTGGCTCTACGATGCCCGGGGGGCCTGCCTCGAGCAGCCGTTCGAGGATACCGCCGCGCCCGATTCCCGGTTCAGGGACAAAGTCCGCATCAAGTCCTACCCGGTGGAGGAGAAGGCGGGGATTCTCTGGGCCTATCTCGGTCCCGAGCCGGCGCCGCTGGTGCCGACCTGGGAGCCCTTCACCTGGGCCAACGGTTTCCGGCAGATCGTCATTTCCGAGATCCCCTGCAACTGGTTCCAGTGCCAGGAGAACTCCATCGACCCGGTCCATTTCGAATGGCAGCACGAGAACTGGCGCGTGCGGGCGGCCGGGACCGACGGACCGTACGCGCCGAAGCACCTGCGCATCGATTTCGAGGAGTTCGACTACGGCATAACCTACAAGCGGATCCGGGAGAACACCGACGAACGCCACCCGCTCTGGACCGTCGGCCGCAACTGCCTGTGGCCCAACGCGCTGTTTACGGGCGACCATTTCGAATGGCGGGTTCCGATCGACGACGACAACACGCTGAGCGTCGGCTGGTTCTTCAACCCGGTGCCCAAGGACAGGCGGCCCTTCGCCCAGAACGAGATTCCATGCTGGCGGGGCCCGATCAAGGACGACGACGGAAACTGGATCACCAGCCACGTGATGAACCAGGACTTCGTCGCCTGGGTCGGCCAGGGCACGCTCGCCGACCGTTCGAAGGAGCATCTCGGGCGCAGCGACCGCGGCGTCATCATGATGCGCAGGCGCTTCCTCTCGGATATCGATCTCGTCGAACGGAACGAGGACCCCAAGGCGGTCGTCCGCGATCCCGCCGTCAACGACTGCATCGAGCTTCCCATCTTCGACCGCGATTTCTTCGTCGACGGATGGGAGCCGAAAGACCTCCTGGATGCCGCGCACGTGCGCACCCGCTCGACGCTAAACTTCGTCTTCCAGGCGGGCCAGCCGGCGGACGTCCGGGCCGCCTATGTCGACGCGATGGGGTTTTCCGACAAAGGCTGCGCCGATAGCATGTCCTCGAATCGCTGAACCGATTGGCCGATCGCGGGGTTCCATAGCCCGCGCGGCTTGACAGGGAGGAATCATGAAAACCCTTGCGAAGATTTCGCTGTCGCTGGGCGCCGCGAGCCTGCTGCTCGCCGCTTCGCCGGCTCTGGCGGAGACCAAGATCCTGTTCAACTACTTCGTGCCGCCCAAGCACCCGCTCAAGGTCGGCATCATCGACAACTGGTCGAAGCGGGTCACCGAGGCCAGCAAGGGCCGCATCGCGGTGAGCTACCCGGCCAAGACGCTGGCCCCGGCGCCGCGCCAGTGGAAGATGGTGACGTCCGGGATCGCCGATGCGACGGTGATGTACAACAATTTCGAGCGCAAGCGGCTGTCGCTCGACCAGGTCGGCACGCTTCCCTTCAGCATCACCGACGCGTCCTCGACGGCGACCGCGCTCTGGCGGACCCACAAGAAATATTTCGAGGCCAAGAACCAGTACAAGGGCGTCAAGTTCCTTGGCTACGTCATGCACGGGGGCGGTGTATTTTTCAGCCTCAAGGACCCCATCGCCTCCGTTGCCGACCTGAAGAAGATGAAGATGAGGGTTCCCCCGGGCGACGTCGCCAAGGCGATCGCCAGGACCGGGGCGGCGGTGGTGCCGACGCCGGGGGTCAAGGCGTTCGACGTGGTGTCGAAGGGAATCGTCGACGGGCTGATCTTTCCCATCGGCGACGTCGAGAAGCTCAAGATGACGCCTTACGTCAAGCATCTCACCAAGGTGCCGGGCAAGGTCTACGGAGCGGTGTTCTCGCTCTACATGAACCAGAAGGTCTGGGACAGGCTGTCGAAGGAAGACAAGGCGGTCGTCGACGCGGCGTCGGGCGAGAAGATATCGATGGACTCCAACAACTGGGGCAATTTCGACATCGAGGCCGAGAAGATCTACCGCAAGAAGGGGATCGGTATTCACGAAGCCAGCGCGGAGTTCACCGCGGAGCTCAAGAAGCTCTGGGCCTATCAGGACGAGGCGTGGATCGAGACGGCGAACAAGGCGGGCGTCGACGGACGGGCCGCGCTCGACTTCTACCGCGCCGAGTCGCAGAGGATCTACAAGGCCACCCAGAACTAGAGCGGCTTCCGGCCGATGTCGGACGAAGGAATCGGGCCGGGCGCTGACGACGTCTGGCCCGACGGCCCTTTCGAGGCCGTCCTGATGGCGATCGTCGGGACGACGATCTTCCTGATGATGGCGATCACCTTCGTCGACGTCGCCGGCCGGTACCTCTTCAACGCGCCGATCCCGGGAGGTTTCGAGCTCATCGAGTTCCTGATGCCGCTCTCGATCTTCGCCGGCCTGCCGATCATCACGCGCCGGCGAACGCATATCGTGGTCAGCATTTTGGACCGCTGGTTCCGGGGCGGGATCGGCGAGATGCGCCGGCTGATCGTCGACGCCGGGTCTCTCGCGGTCGTCGCGTTCATCGCGGAACGCATGTGGAGCCAGGGCGACGGGCTCGCCGAGGCGCAAATCGAATCGGGCTACCTCGAATGGCCCGTTGCCCCCGCCGCCTACGCGATCAGCGTCCTCAGCGTCGTGACCTGCGTGGTTCTCGCCCTGATGCTGCTCCACGACGTGAAGACGATGCTGGCCCGGAACTCGTGACGGGGACGGGCGGATGACCGAATCCCTCATCGGCTTCGCGATCCTGCTGCTCATGGTGTTCCTGGGCTTTCCGCTCGGCTTCGCCATGGTGGCGGTGGGCTTCGTGGGCTTCGGGCTGGTGCGCGGCTGGGAGCCGGCGCTGGAGACGGTGGGCCAGCTCATTCTCGACTTCTCGATGAGCTACTCCTTCTCGGTGCTGCCGTTGTTCGTGCTGATGGGAGCGTTCGTCTACCGGGCGGCGCTGTCGGAAGACCTCTACGACGCCTCGAACGCGTGGCTGGGGCACTACAAGGGCGGGCTCGCGATGGCGACCGTCGCCGCCTGCGGCGGTTTCAGCGCGGTCTCGGGAAGCTCGGTCGCCACCGCGGCCACGATGGCCAAGGTCGCCATGCCGTCGATGCGGCGCTACCGCTACAACGAGAACCTCGCCGCCGGCACCATCGCGGCGGGCGGCACCATGGGCATCCTCATCCCGCCCAGCATCGCGCTCGTGATCTACGGCATCATCGTCGAGGAGGATGTCGGCAAGCTGTTCATCGCCGGCATCGTCCCCGGGATCATCACCATCGCCCTCTACATCTTCGTCATCAAGGTGCTGATCACCTTCCGCCCCTCGCTCGGTCCGCGGGGGCCGTGGACGCCGTGGAAGGAGCGTTTTTTCGCGCTGAAGGGCGTCTGGGGCATGATCGTCCTGTTCCTGCTGGTCCTCGGCGGCATCTATCTCGGCGTGTTCACGCCGACGGAGGCGGGCGGGATCGGAGCCGTCGGGGCGGTCGCCTTCGCGGTCTCGCGCAAGAAGATGGGCTGGCGGGGCTTTTGCAGCGCCCTGATCGAGGCCGGCCAGACCACCGCCATGGTGTTCAGCGTCGCCTTCGGCGCGATCATCCTGTCGAACTTCATGAACATCTCGGGCATGCCCAACCAGATCGTCGATTGGGTCAATTCGCTCGAGATCGCGCCGATCACCGTGGTCCTGGTGATCTGCCTGATCTACATCGCGCTGGGCTGCGTGTTCGAAGGGATCGGCATGATCCTGCTGACCGTGCCGATCTTCTTCCCGGTCGTTCAGAGCCTCGGCTTCGACCTGATCTGGTTCGGCATCGTGGTCATCATGGTGACCGAGATCAGCCTGATCACGCCGCCCATCGGCATGAACGTGTTCGTGCTCAAGACCATCATGCCGGAAATGTCGCTCTGGGGCATTTTCGCCGGCATCAGCCCCTTCTTCGTCGCCGACGTGATCCGCCTGCTGCTGATCGTGTTCATACCGGGGCTCACGCTTTACCTGCCAAGCCTCATGGGCGGGTAGGCGCGGCGTTCACCTGCCGGTCGCCTTCGCCAGGATCGGATCGGCGTCTTCCGGGGCGGCGTCGCCGATCCACGCGACATAGGCATCGGGCCGCACCAGGACGAGGCGCGCGCCGTAACGCCCCGGACCGTCCGGCGACGGATCGCGGACCGCCGTGAACGGGACGGACCGCCGCGCGGCGGCCCGCTCGAATCGCGCGACCGCATCGTTTCCGGCATTCAACGCGACGACCGTAAATCCTCGCCCCAGCTCCTCGAACACGTTGCGCCCCGAGGTCAGCCGCCACGGCGGCAGGTAATGCCCCGGCCGCGCCTTCTCGGTCAGCGCGCCGCTCGCCCCGGTCGCGGCGCCGGGCGGGCCCTCGATCACGGTCGATCCCTCGTAGTGAGGCGCATAGCTGTTCAAATGCGCGTTCCCCGCGCGGGCGTAGGCGTCCCAGCCTTCGGCGAATTCATCCGCGTCGCCTTCGGGGTGAATCCGGTCGAAGAGCTCCCTGTCCGCGGCAATTCGGCTGTCGATGAATTCCCGCGCGGTGTCCGCGGCCACCGCCTGCCGTTCCCCGCTGTACGAATCGAGGAGCGCCTCGCCGCCCCAGCCCTGCAATACGGCGGCCAGCTTCCAGCCCAGATTCACCGCGTCCTCGAACCCGGTGTTGAGACCGTAACCGCCATAGGGCGGGTGGCTGTGCGCCGCGTCGCCGGCGATGAAGACACGCCCCTCGCGAAACCGGTCGGCGATGGAGACGCGGAGGTCCCAGTAGCCGATGTGATCGAAGCCGCACGCGAACTCGAACCCCGCGGCTTCGCGGAGCAGCGCCCGGACCCCCTCTTCGCTCCGCTCCATTCCGCCGACCGGCGCGTGGAAGAACCAGCCCTCGTGCTCGTCGATACGGCCGAAAAAACGCCAATAGCCCTTCAGGTCGCCATGCACCACCCGATAGATATAGGCTGGCGGAAAGCGTTTCAGCCTTTCGCTCAGCGCCGTGGAACGGAACACCGCGAGCACCATCGTCTGCTCGTAGTCGGTTCCGCTCGAAACCAGCCCAACGCTCTCCCTGATCAGCGACCGGCTGCCGTCGCAGCCGACGGCGTAGTCCGCCTCGATCGTTTCGCGTCTCCCGCCGTCGCGTTCCGCGATTTCGACCGTGACGCCGTGCTCCGATCGCCGGATCGCTTCCGCGGACCAACCGGTTCTCACGCTGACATGGGGGAGCGTCTCCAGCCGTTCGCGCAGCACCTGTTCGGTGAGATATTGCGGTAGCCGCTCGCTGCGCTGGAAGTAATGCCGGTCGACCGCGGTCCTGTAAACGCCGGAAAACCAGTGTTCGCCCATCAGGTCTCCGTAGGCGACGATGGAATTGCCGGGGTAACCCGGCCGGATCAGGCGCCGGGACCGCAATTCGTCGGCGATACCCCAGGAGTAGAAGATATCGAGGGTGCGCTGGGTGAGATTCTGGCCCTTGGGGATGCGGTGCGGCTCGGTCCGACGCTCGATCGCCGTGCAGGAGATTCCGCGCAGGCCCAGCTCTACGGCGAGCGCGAGGCCGACCGGACCGCCTCCGACGACGACTACGCGTGGATCGTCCGCCATCCGCCGACGGAGTTCAGGTCCAGCAAACGAAGGCGTTGGCGGTTCCGGTTCCCGCCAGAGACCGGTAGCAGGGGACGTAGTCGATCACGTCGCCGTCGAGACGCGTGCCGAACAGGACTCCGGCCGCGACGATCCAGTTGCGAAGCTCCGACGAACCGGATTGCAGCAGGTCCTGCTCGATACCGCACAGCCCCTCTTCGTCGCGGTCGCAGAACGATTCGAGGAACCGCCGGTCGAGATCCTCGTCGATACAGAAATGCGACATTCCTCCCGACCCGACGACGGCAACCCGGGCGGGCGAATCCCAATCGCGGATCGCGCGCCCGATCATCGCGCCGAAGTCGAAGCAGCGCCGCGCGGTCGGCTGGTTCGGCGGGTAGAAGGTGTTGGAGATCACCGGCAGGGTGGGAACCGCGCGGTCGCGCATGATCCGGCGCAGGACGAAGCTGAACGCGTGCGGCGTGCCGACATGGCGGTGATTCTCGTGGATGAGCCATTCGTTCGACGCGGCGAGGTCGAATCCCTCTTCCATGGCGCGCCCGAAGACGATTTCCGCGAGGTCGGGCAAACCGGGATAGACCGTGTGCCGCTCCGGCCGGTAGGCCCATTCGGCATCGGCGACCCCGGGCGGCAGCTTCGCCTTCTGCTCGGCGCTCGTGGGCTGGTTGTAGAAGGTCTCGCCGCGATAGACGGTGAAGGTCGGCTGGATGTTTTCCAGGAACAGCTCGCGCTGGTCGTTGCCGAGAATCACGCAGGCATCCGGCGCCATCTCTTCCCATTTGTCGGCAAGCGCCTCGATCCCGGTCTGGCAGGCGTCATAGCGCCGCTGGCGTTGGTCATCTGTGATCCACGCCGCGATGTCCTCGTCCGCGCGCCGTTCGAGCAGCTCGTCGAAGGTGAAGCGCTCGCCCTTGAACCAGTGTTCGTTCACCAGGTCGGCCTTCACGCGCTCGCCCCATTGGTCGGGCGTCGTGTTCAGGGTCGGCCCGTGGGTCGTCCACATGCCGAGAACGACTTCCGCCATCAGTCTTCTCCACCCGGTTGCAGCATCGTTTCGTAGGACGCTCCCATGACCCGGCTCACCGGCTCGCCACGCCTTACCGCCTCGGTCATGGCTTTCTCCCTGGCGACGATGGATTCGGCCTTTCGGAGGACCTCTTCGGCACGGTCCGCCGGGACGACCGCGACGCCGCTGCGGTCGGCGATGATCGGGTCTCCGGGGCGCACGGTCAATTCTCCGAGTGAGATGTCGATATTGAAACCCTCTTCGTGGATCCTTCCGCGCGCCGTCCGCGCCGTCGCACTCCGCGCGTAGACGGGGAAACCGAGTTCGGCGGCCTCGTCGATGTCCCGCGCGGGACCGTCCACCACCACGCCCTCGATGCCGGCGGCCTTTGCGGCGTTGGACAGCACGCCGCCCCACCCGGCCGCGTCGACGCCGGTGCGCTGTTCGATGACGAGGACATCGCCCGGGCCCGCCGAGTCGACGGCGCCGCTGCACAGATGCCGCACGGGCGCGTCTTCGGGTTTACGGTCGGTCAGCTTGACCGTGACCGCCCGGCCGGCGATCCGCTTGACCGTCGCCTGCGCCGCGATTCCGGTCACCGCGCAAGGGAGGCCGAGCGCGTCCAGCGCGTCGGAGACGGCGCAGGCGTCCAGCGCCGCAAGCCGCTCGACAATCGGGCGTTCGTCATTCGTCATCGCCATGTCCATTGTACAGGTGACACTCGATCCGGCTCGACGGTTCGATCGATACCTCGGGACGGGCCGCGCGGCAGGCGTCGAGCGCCTTCGGACAGCGCGGATGGAAATGACAGCCCGAAGGCGGATCGAGCGGGTCGGGGAAGTCCCCTCCGAAAGGCCCCGGCGGCAAGCCCAGCGCCGGATCGGGCGTCAGGATCGACCGCAGCAGCGTCTCGGTATAGGGATGGCGGGGTTGCTCGAAGATCCGACCCGTGTCTCCCAGCTCCACGAGACGGCCGAGATACATCACCGCCACCCGGTCGGCGATGTGCTCCACCACCGCGAGGTCGTGGCTGATGAAGACGTAGGTCAGGTTGAGCGTCTGCCGCAACTCCATCAACAGGTTCAGGATCTGCGCCTGCACGGATACGTCGAGCGCCGAGGTGGGCTCGTCGAAAACGACGACCGCCGGCTGGATGGCAAGCGCGCGCGCGATGGCGACCCGCTGGCGCTGGCCGCCGGAAAGCTGGTTCGGATAGGCATGGAGAAGATGCGCCGGCAGCCCCACCAGCTCCATGATCTCGGCGATGCGCGCGCGGCGTTCGTCTTCCGTGCCGATGCGATGGACGGCGAGCGGCAGTCCGACGATCTGGGCCAGCGTCTTGCGCGGGTTAAGCGACGAGTAGGGATCCTGGAAGACGGGTTGCACCCGCGCCGCGATCTCCGACCTCCCGACCTCCCGCATGGGCCGGCCCGCGAACCGGATGATGCCCTCGGACGGAGAGAGAAGGCCGAGCAGCATGCGCGCGAGCGTCGTCTTGCCGCAGCCAGATTCGCCGACGATGGCCAGCACCTCGCCCTCGCTCACGGAAAACGACACGCCGTCTACCGCGCGCAGCGTGGCCGGGCTCTGGAGCAGCCCCCTCGCGACCCTGAAATGCCGCGTGACGCCGTCGCATTCGAGCACCGGAACGGTGCCGCGCCCGCCGGTCGAATTCATGACGCCGATGCCGCTGCGCGCAGCCGCGCGACCGAATTGACGCAGCGGTAGCTGTGGCCCTCCTCGATGGTCCTCTCGGCATTGCCGCCGTCGCGGCACCGCTCGTCCGCCAAGGCGCAGCGGTTGCGGAACAGGCATCCCCGCATGTCGCCGATGAGGGACGGAACGATACCCCGTATGGACCCCAGCGTGGTTCTTCTTTCGGTCTTGCCCGGATAGGGAATGCAGTCGATCAGCCCTTGGGTATAGGGATGGGTCGGTGCGCCGAAAATCTGCCGGCTGGAACCCGTCTCGACGATGCGCCCCGCATACATGACGGCGATCCGGTCGGCGATCCGCGCGACGATGCCGAGGTCGTGGGAGATCAGGATCAGCGCCATGTTGAATTCCGCCTGCAAATCCTTGAGCAAATGCAGGACCTGGGCCTGCACGGTGACGTCGAGCGCGGTGGTCGGTTCGTCCGCGACGATCAGGGCGGGATCGCACATCAGCGCCATCGCGATCATGATCCTCTGGCGCAGCCCTCCGGACAGCTGGTGCGGATACTGCCGGAGCCGCGTGCCCGGATTGACGATCCCGACGCGGTCCAACAGGTACTCGGCGCGCTCGCGCGCTTCCGCGCGGCCGCTTTGCCGGTGGCGGATGTGGATCTCCTCGAGCTGGTCGCCGATCGTGTAGACCGGGTTCAGCGACGTCATCGGGTCCTGAAATATCATCGTCATGCGGTTGCCGCGTATGGCGGAGAACGCCCTGTCGGTGACCGACCGCAGATCTGTCTCCTCGAGGTTGATTTCCGCTGCATCGAGCCGCGCGCGGCGGGGAAGCAGCCGCATGACCGCGAGCGCCGTCATCGTCTTGCCGCAACCGGATTCGCCGACGATGGCGAGCGTCCGGCCCCGAAATGCCGACAGGTCGACATTTCTCACCGCGTGCAGCGTTCCGGACGGCACCGGAATGTCGACGCTGAGGTCGCGTACCCTGAGGATCGTGTCGCCTTCGCCGGTCACCGGCCCCGGCCCTCCGGCACGGTGATGTCGCGGATGCCGTCGCCCATCAGGTTGATCGCGATCACCAGGAAGAACAGGGCGAGCCCCGGCAGCGCGATCAGGTAAGGCTTGAAGAACATGAAGTTCCGCCCCTCGGAGATCAGCAGGCCCCAGGACGGCGTGGGAGGCTGGATTCCGAGCCCGAGGAACGACAGCACGGCCTCCACCAGGATGGCGATCGCCATTTCGAGGCTGGCGATGACGATGATGTGACTCATGACGTTGGGCAGGATTTCGCGGAAGACGATACGCGCATGCGATGCACCGACCGCCTCGGCCGCGGTGACGAATTCCTGTCCCCTGATCTGCTGGGTCACGCTGCGAGAAACCACGGCGAAGCGGTCCCAGAAGAGAAACCCGAGAATGGCGATCAGCGCGATCAGCGAGCCGCCGAACACCGAGACCAGGGAGAGCGCGATCAGGATGCCCGGCAGAGCCAACTTGACGTTGATCAGGTACATCACGAAGGCGTCGACGCGGCCTCCGAAATAGCCGCCGACAATACCGATGGTCGATCCGACGACGCCCGAAATGATCGCGGCGCCGAACCCGATCATCAACGAGATCCGCGCGCCGAACAGGATCCGTGTCAGGTAGTCCCGGCCGAGCGAGTCGGTGCCGAGCGGATGCGCCCAGCTCCCGCCCTTCCCCCAGATCGGATTGAGCAGCCGCGCATCGAGGTTCTGCGTGAACGGATCGGACGGCGCGACCCACGGCGCGAAAACCGCCAGCAGGACCACGGCCAGCACGAACCCGGCGCCGGACAGGAACCCGACATGGCTCCGCGCGCGGCGGCGCATGATTTCCGCCGGCGCCGGGGCGTCGACCGAAAACTCGTCCGTGAACAATCCGCCCGCCATCGCCTTCCCTAGCCGAGCCTGATGCGGGGATCGAGGCGGGCGTTGATCAGGTCGGACGCCAAGGTGAGCACGATATAGGCAAGGGACACGAAGACGAGGATCGACTGCACGACCGGAAAGTCGCTGCGGAGGATCGACTCATAGGCCAGGAGGCCGATACCGTTCAGCGCGAATACGGTCTCGACGATCACCGACCCGCCGAGCAGGAAACCCAGCGAAACCGCGGACAGGGACACGACGGGGAGAATCGCGTTCCTGAGCGCGTGCTTGAAGAAGATCACGCCGGGGCTGAGCCCCTTGGCTCGCGCGGTGCGGATGAAATCGGCTTCCAGCACCTCCAGCATCCCGGTCCGGGTGAGCCGCATCAGCGCCGGCATCACCGCGGTGCCCAACGCCACCGTGGGCAGGATGAAATGGGAGAAGCTCGATGAGCCCGAGATCGGCAGCCACCGCAGCAATACGCCGAACAAATAGATCAGGATCAGCCCGAACCAGAAATTCGGGATCGCCTGTCCGAACACCGCGACGCCGAGCGCCGCCCGGTCGATCGCCGTGTTGGCCCTGATCGCGGCCAGCACCCCGAGCGGGATGGCGATCGCCAGCGCCAGCACGAGCGAATAGAGCGACAGGAGTATCGTCACCTCGACCCGTTCGAGGATCAGGTCCATCACGGGCTCGTTGGTGAACAGCGACTGCCCCAGATCGCCGCCGAGCGCGTTCGCGGCCCAGCTCAAATATTGCTCGTGCAGCGGCCTGTCGAGGCCGTAGAGCGACGCGATCTCCGCGACCTCGGCGGGCGTTGCGTCCTCGCCGGCGAGGTCGGCCGCCAGATCGCCCGACACGCGCAGAAGCGCGAAGCCGATGATCGACACCGTGATCGCCACCAGCACCGCCACGCCCAGCCTCTGCACGAAGAAACGTCCCACCGGCGCCTCTCCGTCTAGAGCCTATCCGGTTTAGTTTGAAGCGTTAACGGCCCGTCCACCCTTCCGTCATGGTCGGCGAAGGCCGACCATGACGTTGAGTGAAACGGGTGAATCGGTTCCATATAGGCGGACAAGGGTCGGGACTAGCGTTCACACATCGAGCTTGAAGACGCGGCGGGCGTTGTCCGCGAGGATCTTTTGCTTGTCCGCGTCCGACAGCCAGCCGAATCCCTCGATGTGGTGCGCGACGTCGTCCATGTGGCGCCCGGTATCGGGGTTTATCGACGAGCCGACGCCGGGGCATTCCGCGCCGAACAGGCATCGGTCCACACCCGCGACCCGGATCAGCAATTCGATCGCTTCGGGCGTGTAGAGGACCGTGTCGTAGTAGAGCCGCCGCATCCGCTGGCTGAAACGCTCGGCGCCTTCCCGGCGCAACGTGCCGGACTCGAAGCGGCCGAGCTGATAGGGGATCGCGCCCCCGCCGTGGCTCACGACGATCTTGAGGTCGGGGAAATCGTCGAGGACCTGGGAGTTGACGAGCCCGTAGACGGCGGTCGTCTCCTCGTTGATGAAGCGGAGCGAATAGGGCTCGCGTTCGGAGCGCGACCCGGTGCCGTGGATATGGGCCGGCACGTCGAGCTCGCACAGCTTCTCGTAGAGCGGATACCAGTAGCGGTCGCCGAGCGCCGGCGGATGGACCCCGGTGTTCTCGTAGGGGTCGGGGTTGAGCAGGCACCCCTTGAAGCCGAGTTCCGAGACGCAGCGCTCCAGCTCCCCGATCGCCATGTCGAGCGGCTCGCCGCACGGCTGGGGAAGCCCGGCGATTCCGACGAACCGGTCCGGGTAAAGCCCGGTCTCCCGATGGATCATGTTGTTGCATTCCTCGTGGAACCACTGGACGAGCCGCGCGGGTTTCTCGGAATGCATCAGCTGGAAGGGGCGCGGCGAGACGAGCTGCATGTCGGTCCCCAGCGCGTCGATATAGTCCATGTGGCTGTGGCCGGAACCGGGGAAATGCTTTTTCTCGACGGAATGGCGGATTTCGTCGTCGCTGACATTCACCCGCCCGCGCCCATGCGAGCCGCGGTGGGCCAGCAATGTCGCTTTGTAGGCCCACAACTCGGACGGCGCGCTGACATGGGCGTGGCAATCGATAATCATGTCCCCTCCGCTCCTCCTCGCCATGCAGCGGTACTATAGGCGAGTTGGCGGGACGGCCAAGTTTGCGTGGCGTCCCTCGATACGGCGCTTCGCGCCTACTCGGGATGAGGGGTTTTCCTTTTTCGGGAGCCTCAACCCCTCATCCTGAGTAGCTCGCCGGAGGCGGGCGTATCGAAGGACGGGTGTCGAAGCACGCCAGGCCGGAGCGTCAGCCTTCGAGTTCGTCGACGTTCTGGCCGCGCTCGATCATGTAGGTCTGCTCGACGAATTCGACGCGCTTGTCGTCGGACTCGGCGATCAGGACGGTGAGGCCGTCCTGCTGGAGCTGGCGGATGGTCTCGCCGAGCTTGTCGCCGAGGCCGGGCGACAGCCCCTCGAACGGCTCGTCCAGCAACAGCAGCTTCGTGCCGCTCATCAGCGAGCGGGCGAGAGCGGCCATCTTCTGCTGTCCGCCGCTCAGCATGGTGGCCCGCCGGTGCACCAGCGGCGCGAGGTCGGGCATCCGGTCGTAGATGTAGCGCAGCCGCTCCTCGGGATTCTCCGCCTTGGCGGCCCAGGCCGGCAGCAGGATGTTGTCCTCGACCGTGAGCGAGCCGATCAGGCGGCGGTCCTCCGGCATGTAGCCGATACCGCGCTGGGCCCTGAGATGGCCCGGCACCTCGAGCAGGTTCTCGCCGTCGAGCTCGATGCCGCCGCCCACCACCGGGACGAGACCCATGATGCTCTTCAGCGTCGTCGTCTTGCCGGCGCCGTTGCGGCCGACCAGGGCCACCATGTCGCCCTCGGGGATGTCGAGGCTGATCCCGCGCAGGATCACGAAGGTCTTGATCGTCACCCTGATGTCGCCGAGCTTCAGCATCTCAGTCGTGCCCCAGCACGGCGCGCCTGACCTCGGGCTGGGCCAGCACACTCTCGGGCTCGCCGTCCGCGACGACGCGGCCGGTATCGAAGACCAGGACCCGCCTGCCGTAGCGCTGGACGACATCCATGTCGTGCTCGACGAAGATCGTCGTGATGTCGCCTTCCCTCAGGACTTCGATCAGCGTGTCCATCACCTGGAACTTGTCCTCGATGCTGACCCCGCTAGTCGGTTCGTCCATCACCAGGAGCGTGGGTTTGAGCGCGAAGGAAAGCGCGATGTCGAGCAGCTTGCGCCCGCCCTCGGGGAGCTCGCTCACCGGCCGGTTGGCGTAGGATTCGAGGCCGAACCGGTTGAGAACCTCCCACGCCTCCGGCTCCCAGGGATCGCGGTGGAGCGGCCGCCAGAAATTGCTCGACTCGCCCGCCGTGGCGGCGAGGGAGAGCAATACGCCCTCCAGCACGGTCATGTTGGTGTAGAGTTGCGGGATCTGGAACGAACGCGCGACGCCGCGCTTGGCGAGCTCGCGCGGCGCGAGATTGGTGGTGTCCTGGCCCATCACCAGGATCTGGCCGCTCTCCGGCTTGAGATAGCCGGTGATCAGGTTCAGGAACGTCGTCTTGCCGGACCCGTTGGCGCCGACGATTCCGACGAGCTCGCCGCTGTCGACGTCGATGTTGAGGTCGTCGGCGGCGACCACCGCGCCGAAGGTGCGGTTGATCCCGATGGTTCTGAGAATGGGGCTGGAATCAGTGATGGTCGCCCCCCCTGTCCTTGCCGGTGATCCGCGCCTCGATCCGCTGGTAGATCGCCCACAGCCCGCCCGGCTGGAACAGGATGATCAGCAGCATGATGATGCCCATCATCATCTGCCAGGCGAGCGGGAAGTATTTCGACGCGTAGGTCTGAAGGAACTCGAACACCAGAGCGCCCAGCATGGGACCGGGCACGCCGCCGAACCCGCCGAGAAGGGCGACGAAGACGAACTCGCCCGACTGGATCCAGAACGCGTCCTCCGGAACGATGTGACCGATGGTGAACGCCGCCAGGACGCCCGCCACCCCACCCAGCGTGCCGGCCAGCAGATAGGTCCGGTAGACGACCTGACGCACCGCGACGCCGGAATACTCGATTCGGATCTCGTTGTCGTACATCGCGCGCAGGAAATACCCGGCGGGCGAGGCCATGAAGCGGTAGACCACCAGGGTAACGATGCCCACCATGGTCAGAGCGAAGTAGTAATAGCCGTAAGAGTCGCCCGGCAGCCTGATCCCGGCGAGCGTCGCCGTCCCGATCGCCAGCCCGTCGGTGCCGCCGGTGATCCAGTAGAGCTTGAGCAGGGCGCCGAACAACATCATCGAGAAGGCGAGGTTCAGCATCGCGAAAAAGACCTCGCGATAGCGCGCCATGACGATCCCGACCAGCGCGGCCATGATGAACCCGGCGAGCGCGCCCAGCGGAATCAGGAAGAGCAGCTCGCGCACGCCGAGCCACTTGATGCAGAAGCCGACCGCATAGGCGCCCGTCGCGTAGTAGAGCGCGTGGCCGAAGGTGAGCAGCCCGCCGCGCAGCAGGACCGAGACGCCCATCACCGCGATGAACATGAACATCGCCTTGGTCAGGACGAACAGAATCCAGCCCGGCAGGAACGGCGGCAGCAGGATCAGCAGCGCGGCCGCGGCCACGCCGGCGCGCGGCAAGCCCCTCCATTCCATCCAGTTCATCATATCCTTCGGAGCTCCGCTTCGCCGAAGAGCCCTTCGGGCCGGACCACCAGCACCAGGATCATGATCAGATAGACCACCATGAGCTCGAGCTCGGGCGCCAGATGGATCGCCATCGCGCGCGCGAAGCTCACAATGACCGCGCCGACCGCCGCGCCCTCGATGCTGCCCATGCCGCCGATGGCGATGACCGCGAAGGCGAGCACGACGACCTCCAGCGCGAATTGCGGGACGACGGCGATCTTGGGCGCGACGAACGCACCGCCCAAAGCCGCCGCCAGCGCACCGACCGTGAAGGCCACCGTGAAGACCAGATTGACGTTGATGCCGATCGCCTGGCTGACCTCGCGGTCGTGGATCACCGCGATGACGAGCTTGCCGAACCGGGTGGCGCGCACCATCCACACCAGCGCCCCGCCGAAGACCACCGCCACCCCGACCAGCACGAAGTCGTACCAGGGGTAGATGATCCCGCCGACCATGAATCGGCCCAGCATCGAATACGGCTCGCTGATGAAGAGCGGCTCCATGCCCCAGATCAGCTTCATGCTGTCGTCGAGGATCAGCAGGATCGAGAACGTCAGCAGCAGCTGGATGTGCATGTCGCTGCCGTAGATGCGGCGCAACAGGAGGCGCTCGATGATCGGCCCCAGCAGGAAGCCGATGATCAGCGCGCCGAGCAGCAGCATCAGGTAGGTGAGCACCGGCGGCAGGTCGACTTCCAGCACCAGAAGCGCGAGCCAGGTGCCCATATAGGCGCCGAGCGCGTAGATGCCGCCATGCGAGACGTTGAGAATCCGCATGACGCCGAAGACGACGGTCAACCCGACCGACAGCAGGAACAGCGTCGCGGCGTAGTTGATCGCGTCGAAGACGATGATCGTGAGAAGGTTCATTCGGCGCCGGATCCCTGCTGTCTAGCCCGGCCGGGCCGTCCGAACGGGGGCGCGAGGGGGAGGATATCCCCCTCGCGCGTCCGTTCGGTCGGCCGCGAAACGGCCGGCTACTTGATGCTCCGCACCCAGTCGAGGGTCTTGGTGCCGAGCGGCGGGGTGATGTCCTCCGCCTTGTGGTGGACGATGTTCTCGAGGATCGCGAAACCGTGCTTCTTCGAGAACTTGGTCGTCCCGAGCAAGCCGCCATGCACCGCCTGGTGATCGGGCCGCATGGTGATCTTGCCGCTCGGCGTATCCCAGCTCAGGTTTTCGAAGGCCTTGATGACCTCTTCGGTGGTCGGCCAGCGGCCGGCCATCTCGATCGCCTTCTCGTAGGCCCCCTTCAACCCCGACCACGCCTGGTAGGTGCGGTAGGCCGGGTAGTCGGGATAGCGCTTGTTGTGCGCGTAGACCGCGTCGACGAACTCCTGGTGCTCCTTGCTCCCCTTGAGAGCGAAGAACCCGGCCGTCGCGCGCGGCGCGGCGACCACGCCGTCGGGCATCGACTTGCCGACATTCTGCAGCACCTGCTCGCCGGTCGAGAGCAGCACCAGGCTCTGGTCGAACAGCCCGCGCGGCCTCGCCTGCTTGATGAAGGTGATCAGCCCGCCGCCCCAGAAGCTGGAGTGGATCGCGTCGGGCCGCGCCGCCAGCAGGCGGGAGATCTCGGCCGAGTACTCGCCGGCCTGGAACTTGGTCCAGAGCTCGGCGACGACCTTGACGTCAGGCTTGAGACGCTGCATCGCGATCTTGAACGCCTCCCAGGAATCGCGGCCCCAGGCATAATCCTCGTTGGCTCCCGCTATCGTCTTGATGTTGGGGTTGAGGGCCAGCGCGTAGCGCGCCAGGGCGACGCTGTCGCCCGCCTGGTTGGCCGACGTCCGGAAGACGTATTTCAGCTTGTTGTCCTCGGTCAGGCGGTGGGTGCCGCAGACATGCACCACCGTCAGCACCTTGAGCTCCTCGGCCACCGGCGCGATGGCCAGGCAGTTGCCGCTCGAGGTGTAGCCGACGACGGCGTCCACCTTCTCGTCGAGGACCAGCCGCCGGAGCTCGGACACCTGCTTCTTCGGCCCGCCGCCCTCGTCGACCAGGACGAGGTCGATCGGCACGCCGCCGATGCCGCCCTCCTTGTTCCACTTGGCGACCAGCAACTCGGACGTGCCCTTGCCGGAGACGCCGAACACCGCCGCGCCGCCGGAGAAGAAATCGACGAACGCCACCTTGAGCGCCTTGGGCGCTCCTTTCGGCGGGGCCGCTGCCGCGCCGAACGCCATCGCCCCGGCGGCGAGCGCGCCGAGCACGAACGCGGGAATCCTGAATTTCGAGATTTGCCGCATGACGGACCTCCCTTTCCATAGGGCTCCGCGCGGCCGTCGTTTACCGTCTTTGCTTACTGTTCTTCGCGGCCGGTCGCGGACGGTTTATCTGAAACCGGCCAAAACGGTAGCACAAAGGAATCCGGATCGAAAGCGCCCGGGGAAAGGGGTGACGTATCAGGGTTTGTGTCAGGTGAGTGGAGGGGGGCCTGAGAGGCCGAGTCAGGCGGGAATCCGGTAGACCCGCCGCTGCAAGTCTCCCGATAGTGCCACCACGATGTCAGGAATGAGCGGCTGGAGTTCCTCAAGACGGCTTCGGGTCGCGATGGCGATGACCACGGGGACCGCAAGACTTTCCGGGTTCTGCTCGTGCTCGAACCCTCGGTCTACCGTCACAAGGGCGTCGAATCCTCTTGCCGCCGCGAGATGAAGCAAGTCGCCGTTCTTGCTCCCCGCCCAACCCATTTGTTGGACAGTGTGGACCTCGAAACGTTCGGGAAAGAAAGAAGCGAGCCGCCTGGGCGCGGACTCGTCAAGCAGCAGCTTCATCCGCTTCGCCGGCCAGCATCGCCTTCGCCCTTTCGAGGACAGCGACGGCCTGGTCTCGCGACACGCTGGGGTAGTCTTCCAGAAATTCGTCGAGCCGGTCGCCCGCTTCCAGGTGCTCGATCAGAATGCGCACCGGCACCCTGGTCCCGGAAAATACCGGAGCGCCGCCGAGGATGTCGGGGTCGCTTTCGATCGGACAATCGCTCGTCGATCCCACGCGTCGGCTCCCGCGCGCGCCCATCGCCGCATCATCCTATCGCCATATCGGGAACATTACGAGGCGGTCCGCCCGAGGGCGACCGCCGCCGCTCAGTGCGGGACGATGCTGCCGCGTTCGATGACGAAGGTATCGTCGAGCAAAGGCGCGATATGAACGTCGTTCGACTCCGCCACCAGCACCGACTCGCCCTCCTCCTTGAGGCTGGCCAGGATTTCGACCATGCGCTGGGCGAAGACCGGCGCGATGCCCTCGCTGGGCTCGTCGAGCAGCAGCAGCTTGGTGCCGCACATGATGGCGCGGGCGAAGGCGACGAATTTCTGCTGCCCGCCGGAAAGCGTCGTCGCGCCCCGGTCGCGGAACTCCTCGACCTCCGGCATCAGGCCGTAGATCCATCTGAGCCGCTCTTCGGCGCCCCCGGATCGGGTCGACCAGACCGGCAGCATGATGTTCTCTTCCGCCGTCAGCTCCGGCACGAGCCGGCGGTCCTCCGGCATGAATCCGATCCCGAGATGGGCGCGGCGAAAGGCGTGCGAGTTGCCGAGATCGAGATCGTCGAACTCGATCGAACCCTTCTGCAGCTTGAGCGCGCCCATGATCGCGCGCATCACGGTCGTCTTGCCGGCGCCGTTGCGGCCGATCAGCCCGCACATCGCACCCGACGGCACTTCGAGACTCACGCCCCGGAGGATCTCGGTGGCTCCGATGCTGACGTCGACGTCCTGGACGGTAAGCATCAGGCGGGCTCCCCTTCGCCGTCAGAGGCCGCGTCGCCATTGCCGGAGCGCGCGCGGTGGTATTCCTTGCCGATGACGAATTCCTGCACCAGAGGATCGACCATCGCCTGCTCGGTCGGCGCGTCGCAGATGATCTCGCCCTGCGAGAAGGCGAGCACCCGCGAGACATAGCGCTCGACGATCTCCATGTCGTGCTCGATGAACAGGACCGTGGTCTCCTCCTCCTTCAGCGCCTGCATCAGGATGTCCATGATGCCGAACTTCTCCTCGGCGCTGATTCCGCTGGTCGGCTCGTCGAGCATCAGGAGCTTCGGCTTGCGGACGGTCGCCATCGCGATGTCGAGCAGCTTGCGGACGCCCTGCGGCAGGGCGGACGCCGCGACGTCGCGGTAGTCGGCGATCTGGTAGCGAACGAGATGCTGGTCTACGCGGTCCGCCCGGTCGCCCCGCATCAGCGCGCCGAGCAGGCCGAGCCCGTCGCGCTCGGCGATGCCGAAGCAGATCATCAGGTTGTCGAACACGGATTCCGACAGGAAAACCTGCGGGACCTGGAAAGAGCGGCACAGGCCCATCCGGGTGATCTGGCGCACCGAGCGGCCGCGAATGTCCCGGCCCATGAACTCGATCCTGCCCTCGCTCGGCTCCAGATAGCCGGTCACCATGTTGACGAAGGTGGTCTTGCCGGCCCCGTTGGCGCCAATCACGCCGACCGTTTCGCCTTCCTCGATCGTCACGTTGATGTTGTGCGCCGCGACGACGGCGCCGAAGCTCTTTTCGAGACCCTGGACGTTGAGTACGACGGACATCGGCTTACGCCTTTTCCCGTTCCGCTTCGAGCCGGTCGCGCCCGGTGCGGCGCTTGTTCCAGCGATCGACCAGGGACCACAGCCCGTTGGGCAGGAACATGACGATGAGCAGCAGCGTCCCGCCCATGATGAGCTGCCAGATCTCGGGGAACTGATCGAAGGCGTAGGTGCGGATCAGCTCGTAGATCAGGGCGCCGATGAACGGCGCGCCGACATTGCCGGTGCCGCTGAGGATCGCGATGAACACGAAGTCGCCGGAGATCGGCCAATAGGCCATCGAGTCGGGATCGACATGGCCGATGGTCATCGCCGCGATGGCGCCGCCGAACCCGCCGACCAGCCCGGAGATCGTGTATTTGACGTGGATCGCCCGCTCGGCGGAGTAGCCGAGAAATTCGAGGCGGATCTCGTTCTCGCGCACCGCCGTTGTCATGTAGCCGAGCGTCGAGCGCAGATAGTGATGCACCGCCAGGGCGACGCCCCAGGTGAGGATCGCGGCGAAGATGAACAGGGCGAACTTGTTGGCGGCGCCCTCCGGCGCGTACCAGAGATAGGTCGTCCGTTCGAGGCTGATGCCGTCGGTCGAGCCCAGGCTTTCCAGCTTCGCCAACACGCCGTAGAGGATCATCGAGAAGGCGAGGTTGAGCAGGGCGAAGAAGATGCCCCGGTACCGCCTGAGCAGGAAGCCGAGGATCCAGGCGAGGCCGCCGGCGACGACCACCCCGCAGGCGATGGTGAAGAACGCGTCGGTGATGCCGAGATACTTGACGATCAGCGCGACCGTGTAGGCGCCGAAGCCGTAGAAAAGCGCATGTCCGAAGGAGATCAGCCCGCAGCGCCACAGCACCAGCAGGCCGAGCGCCACCGAGCCGCGCGCGAGCGAGAGCAGCAGGATCGAGCGGAACCACTCCGGGACGAAGAAGTTGACGACGATCAGAAGCACCAGACCGATCGTCAGCGCCCAGGTCGTCCGGTCCATATACTGCGTCATATCTTCCTCGGCTTGGCGGGGGCGAACAGACCCTGGGGCCGGACGATCAGAACGAACGCCATGATCATGTAGATGACGAACAACTCGAGCACGGGCTCCAGATGCACCGCCGCGGCGCGCGCGATGCCGACGACCAGCGAGCCGATCAGCGCGCCCGGTATCGATCCCATGCCGCCGATTACCACGACGGCGAAGGCGAGCACGATGACCTCCACCCCGATCCCCGGCTGCACCGAGATCGCCGGCGCCTGGTAGGCGCCGCCGAGCGCGCCCAGGAACGAGCCCACGATGAAGGTGAGCAGGAAGATCTTGGTGACGTTGATTCCCATCGCCTGCGACAGCTCGCGGTCGTAGATCACCGCCAGAAGCATCTTGCCGAAGGTGGTCCGGCGCAGCCCGTACCAGAGGATCACGCAGATCACCGCGGACAGCAGGACCATGGACAGGCTGTAGTTGTCGAAGGGCAGTTCGGCGATGTCGGTCTGCCCCAGCAGCATCAGCGGTTCCGCGGCGATGTAGGCGTCGGTCCCCCAGATCAGGAGGAGCACGTCCTCCAGGACCAGGAAGGCGGCGAAAGTGGCGAGCACGACGATGTGCTCGTCTTCGTGATAGAGATGCTTGAGGAGGCCGCGTTCGATAATGACGCCCAAGACGATCCCCAGAAATATGGCCGAGATCAACATGACGAAGAATGCGCCGAACTGCGGCCAGTCCGCCTCGAAATAGACGATCAGCAGCGTGGCCGTGAGATAGGCGCCGAAGGCATAGAGCGCGCCATGGGTAACGTTGAGGATCTTCTGGACGCCGCAGATGACCGTCAGGCCGACGGAGACCATGAACAGGTACGAAGCGTAGACCAGCCCGTCGATCAGGATGATCACTAGGAGTTGAGAATCCAACGCTTGCCCCCCGGGTGCCGCTATTCGACCGCGGTCATGCGTAATATCGGAAATCCCGGACGCCGGATCGCCGGCGTCCGGGAAACAGGTTGCGGTTTATCGCGCGCGAGGCCTCAGCCGCACTTCGCGCCTTTCATGCCGCCTTTGAGCCACGGCACCGACTCGACGCCATCGGGCGGGTTCACGCATTTGGCGCCCAGCACCAGAACGTCCTTGACCACCAGCTCGCCTTTTTCCTCGTCAAAGGCGGTCAGGCCCCAGCGGTCCTCGGTAATGGCCTGATGGCCATGGCTGAGCGCCATTTCGACCGTGCCGGCGATCGACGTGAAGGTCGCGCCTCTGAGCGCCGCTATCACCTGATCGGTCGTCGGGAACTTGCCGCCGTTGTCCTTCATCGCCTTGTCATAGGCGTACTTGGCCGCGAGGACGCCCTGAGCGTACTGATAGCTCGGCTGCGACGGCGGTTCTTTGTAGGTTTCCCGATAGTTTTTCTGGAACCAGTTGTTGAGCGGGGTGTCGATACCCACCGCGTAGATCCCGTAGGGACCGCGCGTGCCGACGAGCTGGCCGGACGGGAACTTCTTGCCGAGCCTGTAGGCCACGGTCTCGCCGACCGTGAAAATGAAGGTCTTACGCTTGAACAGCCCGCGCGCCGTACCCTGGGCGAGGAAGGCTTCCAGATCGCCTCCCCAGAAGCTCGAATGCACCACCTTCTGCTTGGCGCGCAGCAGGGCCGAAATCTCGGAACCGTACTGGCCGGAGAACAGCTTGGGGAACTGCTGCTTCTTCGCCGGCTTGACGTCCGGGGCGATTTCGCCCATCGCCAGGTTGAAGTCGCGCCAGGAATCCTGACCCCAGGCATAGTTCTGGTTCAGCCCGATATAGCCGTCCTTGAGCTCGTCCTTCAGCATCTTGGCGGCATAATGCGCCGCGCCGGTGTTGTTTCCGGTGCCGTGCGCGACGGTGCGGAACACGTATTTCGGCTTCTTCACCAGTTCTTCGAAGACCCGGGGAGTACCGCACACGGTCATGATGGTGAGCAGCTTGACCTCTTCGGCGACGCGCGCGACGGCGGCGCAGGTGCCGGACGAGATATAGCCGACGATCATGTCGACTTTTTCCTTCTGGGCCTTGTTGCGCAGCTCGGTGACCTGCTTGGTGCCGCCGCCCATCTCGTCATAGAACAGCGCCTCGGCCTTGCGGCCGGCGAATCCGACACTGTTATAGGGTGCCGGAAGCGTGCCCTCGTTGATCCCCTTGAGAATCAACTCCACGCCGTTCTTGGCCGGAACGCCGAACGCCGGCGCGCTGCCGCCGGTCAGAAAAGTCGGGACCGCAATCTTGAGGGTCTGCGCACTTGCCGCGGTGGCAAGCAGCGCCACGCTGGCCACGCTCGCCAGCAATACCGCGGTTCTCCCCTGTACACGCTTCATATGAACCTCCCGCATGTTCGTTGGAAGTGGCCGAAGAGGCCGAAGAGGCCGTAAGGTGCCAGCACAGCCCTGCTCATGCAAGCTGCCCGGCGTCGCGCGCCGGACCCGGCGCCTCGCGGCGGCCCCGGATCCGGCGTGCCCGCTTTCTACTTTAAAACGTTGACGTATTTTCCGTCGACCACCTTGAGAATGGCGCTGGCGCCCGAGCCGTCGCCCACCTCGTTCATGGTCGTCTCGCCGGAAATCCCGTCATAACCCTTCAACTCCGCCCAGCCCTGGCGGATGCGGTCCCGGTCCGCCTCGAGGTCGCCGGACTTGTTGGTGACCCCCTGCTTCTCCATGATCATCTTGAGGATGTGGGTGGAGTCGTAGGAACGGGGACCGCCATAGGGCGGCTTCTTGCCCTTGTTGACCGCCTTGATCTTCTTCACATAGGCCTGCACGGCCTGCCTCGGATCGTCGATCCAGGCGGCGGTCGACATGTAGGCGCCCTCGGTCGCCTTGCCGCCGAGCTGGACGAAGCCCGGCGCGCCCGCGCACGCGCCGCCGACGAAGGGAGCGTTGAGTCCCTGCTTGCGAGCCTCCTTCGCGATCCCGGCGGCCTGCTGGTAGCACGAGCCCAGCGCGATCCCGTCGGGATTGAGCGCCTTGGCCTTGGTGATCTGCGCCGAGAAATCGGTGTCCTTGGTGCGGTAGGTCAGCATCCCGAGCTGCTTGACCCCGTACTTCTTCAGGAGCACCGGGAGGATCTTGGCGCCCTCGGCCTTGGAGACCGCGTCCTCCAGGTCGTGGATGATGACCGCCGACTTGATCTTGTACTCGTCCACCCAGGCCTTCACGACGGGGGCCAACTGCTTGTCGCTGGTGAGCGTGTTGCGGAACGCCCATTTGCTCATCTCCGACAAACCCGGCTTGGACGAGCAATACGAGATCATCGACACCTTGTAGCGGTCGAGCTGGGGCGCCAGGATTTCGTAGATGGAGCTGAAGCACGGTCCGAACACCGCGAGCACGTTGTCGCGGGTCACCAGCTTCTTGAAGCCCTTGATGCCCTCGGACTCCTTGGACTGGGTATCCCAGAAGATCACCTTCAGCGGAACGCCGCCGATACCGCCCGCGGCGTTGATCTCGTCCTGGGCGATCTTGATGGATTCGCGCGCGGTGTAGCCCCATTCCGCTCCCTTGCCGGTTATCGGCACCAGAGCGCCGACCTTTACCGACCGCCCGGAGAGCTGCGCCGCGTCGGGCGCCGTCGAGAGCGCCACCAAAGCCGCCGCGCCGGCGGCGGTTGCGAGAATTGACCTGTATGTCATCGTCCGACCTCTCCCTTTTGGTTTGCTCTCAGGATAATCGCGTTTGCCGATTTCGGGTAGCCTCGGCTTCCTCCCCGGCCTGTTTTCCGAGATAGGTTCGCTGCACCCCGGGATCGTTCAGCAGGTCCTCTCCGCTCCCCTCCAACGCGATCTGCCCGCGCTCCAGCACGTAGCCCCGGTCGGCAAGCTGGAGCGCGCGGCGGGCGTTCTGTTCGACGAGAAAGATCGTGTTGCCTTCCTCCCTGAGGTCCCTGAGCGTGCGGAAGATCTGCGTGACGATCATCGGCGCCAGGCCGAGCGAGGGCTCGTCCAGCAGCAACAGCCTGGGTCTCGCCATCAGCGCCCGCCCGATCGCCAGCATCTGCTGCTCGCCGCCGCTCAGCGTCCCGGCGAGCTGGGTCTGGCGTTCGTCGAGGACCGGAAATTTTTGCAGGATCTGTCCTATGTCGACGTCCACTTCCGCGTCCCGCCGGGTATGCGCGCCCATCTTGAGGTTTTCGAGAACCGTCATGCGCTTGAGGATGGCCCGCCCCTCCGCGACCTGGCAGATCCCCATCTCGACCGTCCGGTGCGCCGGCAGACGGGCGATGTCGCGCCCCTCGAAGAGAATCCGCCCGCCGCTCGGGCGGATCAGCCCGGAAATCGTCTTGAGCAGGGTGGTCTTGCCGGCGCCGTTGGCGCCGATGAGACCGACGATCTCTCCGCGCGCGATGGAAAGACCGACGCCGTGCAGCACGCGGATCTGGCCGTAACCGGCGTGGAGACCGTCGACTTCGAGGATGGTCAAAGCGTCTCCTCTTCGCCGAGATAGGCCTCTATGACCGCGGGGTTCGACTGAACGTCCGAGGGACGCCCTTCCGCGATCTTGTCACCGAAATTGAGCACGGTGATCCAGTCCGAAATCCCCATGACCAGGTTCATGTCGTGCTCCACCAGGACCACCGTGACGCCCCGGTCCCTCACCCTGGAGATCAGCGCGTCGAGATCCTCGGTCTCCCGCATGTTCATCCCCGCCGCCGGCTCGTCGAGCAGCAGGAGCCGCGGCTCCATCGCAAGCGCGCGGCCCAGCTCCAGCAGGCGCCGTTCGCCATACGGCAGGTCCGTCGCCATGGCGTGGCGCCTGTCGGCGAGCCCAACGAATTCGAGGATCTCCAGCGCCCGGCGCCGCATCTCGGTCTCTCCGCGGGCCTCGCCGAACGGCCGGTGCAGCGACGCTTTCACGAACGACCGCCAAAGCGAGGGATAAATCCGCCCGTGTTCGCCAAGCATCACGTTTTCGAGCACGGTCATGTGGCCGAACAGCCGGATATTCTGAAACGTCCTGGCGATCCCCAGCGCCGCCCGCCGGTGCGGCCGGAGCCGGCCCAGCGGCCGGTCCAGGAACTCGATCTCCCCGGAATCGGGCGCCATCACCCCGGAGAGCAGGTTGAACAACGTCGTCTTGCCGGCGCCGTTGGGACCGATGACGGCGTGGATGGCGCGCTCGCGAACCTCGATATCGACATCGCGAAGCGCGTGGAAGCCGCCGAACCGCTTGGTCAGGCCGGCCGCGCGGAGAAAGGGAGCGCCCGCCGGTTCAGGCATCGTGCAACCGCCGATGGACGAACCGGAACCGCCGCATCGTGTTCCGCGTGATCAGCCCCTGCGGTCTCACGATCATCATGACGACGAGAACGAGGCCGTAAACGATCAGGCGCTTCTCGTTCTCGAAGTCGAGGAATTCGTAGACGACGTCATAGACCTCGTTCCACGGTGCGTTCTCGGTCCATGAGACCGGGATCAACTCCATGGGATCCCGGAGCGCGCGCAGGAATTCCGGGAGCAGCGAGAGGAACATCGCGCCGAACAGCGGTCCCCAGTAGCTGAAACCGCCGCCGACGAGCACGAACATCAGAATCTCCACGCCGACCAGGATGTTGAAGGTGACGGAATCGACATAGGTCGAGTAGTGGGCGAACAGCGCGCCGGCCAGGCCGGCGATGAAAGCGCCGAGACCGAACGCGAACAGTTTCACGCGCACGACATCGACCCCCATCACCTCGGCCGCCATCTCGTCCTCGTGCACGGCATCCATCGCGCGCCCCAGGCTGGACCGTTCGAGCCGCGCGAAGAAAACGATGAGGACGGCCACGATGGCGTAGATCCAGATGAGCGCGTTCTCCAGGAACGGTATGTTCTGGAAACCCTGCGCGCCGCCCGTGTAGTCCCATGTCAGGATGACGACCTGGACGATCTCGGCAAACCCCAGCGTCAGAAGGAGCAGATAGATCCCCCTGATGCGGAGCGCCGGAAATCCCACGCCCACCCCGATGAGGCCGGCCGCGACACCCCCGGCGAGCAGGCCGAGGGGAAAAGGCAGCCCGAGCTTCGCCGTGACGATACCGGCCGCATAGGCGCCCACCCCCATGAAACCGGCCTGACCCAGCGAGATCTGGCCGGTCTTGAAGGGGACATAGAAGCTGTAGGCGGCAACAACATGGATTCCGGCGAAGATCAGAACCGAGCGGAGATATTCGTCGAACAACGCGCGCGCCCCGGCTAGCCCGACTCGATCGTCCGGGTGCCGAACAGCCCGGTGGGACGATAGAGCAGCAGCAGGATCAGGATCACGAAGGTGAAGAAGTCCCGAACGCTGGTCCCGAGATAGCTCGCCGTCAGTATCTCGACCATGCCGAGCAGGATGCCGCCCACCATCGCGCCCGGCACGTTGCCCAACCCTCCGAGCAGCATGACGACGAGCGCCTTGACCGCGACTTCGAGGCCCATATGCGGGGTTATCGCGCTGTTCTTGACCCCGTCGAGCACCCCGGCGATCCCGGCCAGCGCCGAGGCGACGACGAAGGTGACGACGACCACGCGGTTGACGTCGACGCCGAGAAGGGCCGCGGTCTCATGGCTCTCCGACGTCGCGCGGATCGCGCGGCCCATCCGGGTTCGGTCGATGAACAGCCAAAGCGCCGCCATGGACAGCAGCGCGATCGCCAGAATGAAAACCTGCACCGAGCTGATGGTCAGGGGTCCGATGCGGTAGAGAACCTGCTCGATCGTTTCGGGAAACGCGACCTGCTCGCCGCCGAAGATGTTGATGGCGAGGTTCTGCAGTACGATCGTCACGCCGATGGTGCCGATCAGCGGCGCCAGCGGGTAACCCTTGTCGACCGGCTGCACGGCGAAGCGGGCGACGATCCAGCCGAGCAGCGCGGTAGCGACCATCGCGCCCGCGATCGCGACATAGATATTGGCGAACGCGAACCACAGCACGATATGCAGGCCGATGAACGCGCCCACCATGAACACCTCGCCATGGGCGAAATGGAGCAGCCTGAGCACGCCGAAAATCAGGGTGTAGCCGATCGCGACCAGGGAGTAGGACGCGCCCAGCATCAGCCCGTTGATCAGTTGCTGTCCCAGCATGACGTGTCCGACGAGGCCTCCAGAGCCGGTCCGCCGACCGAAGGAGTTTCAGGCTATGGAATTGCGTCTGCGCTAGCAACGCAGCCGCGCCCTCTTACGCCCGTTGCCAGAAAATCTCCGCCTTCGATCCGGGTCCGTAGGCGATGCTGGGCTCGGCGGTCAGGGTCATGGTGTCGCCGTCGAGGCTGACTTTCCGGCGCTGCCTGGTGCCGCGCAGATCGGGGCGCGAACTCATCTCGATCGTGTGGACGTTCTCGCCTTCGAGGCATTCGAGCAGGCCGCAATAGGTCAGGTGGTCGGTGCCGCCCTCGCCGTCGGGCCGTTCGACGGAGCACGACATGTGGCCGTCGGCGGCATAGAAGATGTATCCCTTCGCTTCGGTCCACGGCCTCGATACCGTGCCGTCCGCGGCGGTCAGCCGGTAATCGGCAAGCCGCCAGGTGCCGACCAGTTCCTCGCGTACCATTCCTGCGCTTCCTTCCCGGTGCTGCGGTTGCCCCAGCCTATCGACCCGTCGGCGCGGGCGCTATATTCGCCCCGTGAACCGGGAGGGGTCGCCATGCCGAGGATCACGCCGCGCAAGCGCGAGGACGCGCCCGAACTCGAGGACGTCTTCGACCGTGCCGAACGCGCGCTCGGTTTCGTTCCCAACAGCTTCTTCGTCATGGCGCGTTCTCCAGGCATGCTGCGGGCGTTCTCCCGCCTGTCGCGCGAGGTGATCGGCGTTCCGGGCAAGGCGCCGCTCGACCTCAAGCGGATGCTGGCCTACATGGCGAGCCGGTCCGCCGGGTGCCAGTACTGCTCCGCCCACACGGCGAGCGCCGCCGTCGATGTCGACGGCGTTCCGGCGGAAAAGATCGAGGCGATCTTCGAATACGAAACCAGCCCGCTCTTTTCCGAGGCCGAGCGCGCCGCGCTTCGGATGGCGCAATGCGCGGGCTCCGTCCCCAACGCGGTCACCGACGAGGACATGGCCGCCCTGAAACGACATTTCGACGAGGACCAGATCGTCGAGCTGGTCGGCGTCGTCTGCCTGTTCGGCTGGCTCAACCGCTGGAACGACACCATGGCGACGCCGCTCGAGGAACGGCCGACCGCGTTCGGCGAACGGCATCTCGCGCAGAGCGGCTGGGACCCGGCCAAGCATTTGAGCGCCTGACCGCCCGGTCGGGTCCGATGCCGACTCCATGCCGACAATCGACATTTCCGCATTTGCCGCCAGGCATTTCCCGACCTGAAAATGTCTACCCATGACGACCCGTGACGCCGGGAGCGACGAATTGGACAGCGACCGCCTCTACCCCGACCGGCCCATCGTCGGCGTCGGCGTCGTCGTTTTCCGCGGCGACGAGGTGCTGCTGATCAAGCGCGGCAAGCCTCCGGTGTCCGACCGCTGGAGCATCCCGGGCGGTGCGCAGGAGATCGGCGAGACGGTGCGCGAGGCGGCGCTCCGCGAGGTCACGGAGGAAACCGGCATCGAAATCGACATCGTCGGCCTCATCGATGTCGTCGACGGCATCACCCGGGATGCCGGGGGCCGGGCGAAATACCACTACACGCTGGTCGACTTCGCCGCGCTCTGGCGTTCGGGCGAGGCGCGGGCGGCGAGCGACGCGGCGGCAACCCGTTGGATCGGACTCGACGAGATCGCGGATATTCCGCTGTGGGACGAAACCCGGAGGATCGTCGCCCGAGCCGCCGAAATGACCGAAGGGTGCCGTTGAGCACGGCGGCGATGCGTTCCCGGATCGCGCTCAGACCGGGCAGTCGGCGCGGTCGCAGGACCGCCCGCCTTCAGCCGGCACGAAGACGCCGCACCGGGTGCACGCGACAAGGTCCTCCGACGACGGGTCCGCGCCGCGCTCCACCTTGTCGCTTTCCGCCGACTGCTGCAGCTGCTGGCGCCGCTGGATCCAGCGAAAGCCGTACCAGACGGCCGCGATCAGCGCGGCAAGAACCAGGAGCTTGGACAGGCTGAAACCGAACATGGCTCCATTTGGCGCGCGACGGAGCGGACGGTCAAGGATTCCCTCCGCCGCCTACAACCCGTAGCGCTTCCACAAGGCCCATTCGTCGAGCGCGGCCAGGATTTCCGCGCCGATCGCGCCCGCGCCGATTTCCACCGCCGGCACCCCGCCGAGCATGCCGAGCCCGAGGCGGCGGCGGAGGCTCCGCCGAACGGCGACGGGACGGATGCGGACCCTGTCGCCGAAGCGGTCCCGCAGGACGCCCCGCAGATCGCCCAGCCCGTCGACGAGGCCCAGCTCGATCGCCCTGCGGCCGGTCCAGAATTCGCCCGAGAACAGGATTTCTTCCGGTTCCTTGAGGCGCCGGCCGCGGCGTGCGCGAACGTGCGCGATGAAGGTCTCGTGCATGTCGCGCTGGACGGCAAGCAGCCTTTCGACTTCCTCCGGGTCTTCCGGCCGGAACGGGTCGAGCATCCCCTTGCGCTCGCCCGCGGTGTGCACGCGCCGCTCGACGCCGTGCCGCGCGATCAGGTCGGAGAAGCCGAACCCGGCGGCGATCACGCCTATCGAGCCGACGATGGAGTTCTCGTCGGCGAAGATCTCGTCGCCGGCGCAGGCGAGCCAGTACCCGCCCGAGGCCGCGACGTCTTCGGCGAAGGCGAGCACGGGAACGCCCCGCTCGTCGGCCCGCGCGCGGATACGCTTGGCGACGAGGGCGCTCTGAACCGGCGAGCCGCCCGGGGAATTGACCGAGAGCGCCACCGCGGCGAGCCGCCTGGGCGCGAAGGCGCGGTCGATCGCCTTCTCCATGTTCGCCAGCGTGATGCTTCCGCCGCGGACCGGTCCGACCCGCCCGATGACGCCGGCAAGGCGCAGGACGGAAACCAGCGGGGCATCCTTGCGGCGGCGCCAGAACAGTATCCGGCGCCGGCGAGGTGGGTCTTGCCGCGCCTTCGCGACGGAGTCCGCGCCGTTCATGCGCTATAGATAGAAGCGAAGCCGGGGTTCGCCAAGCCGCGCCGGGGTCACAGCTCGAGGGCGCCGCCGCGCAGGATCCGGTCCGCTTCCGGGGTGAAGCCGCCGTCCTCCTCGTGCAGGAACAGGCCCTGGGCGATGCGAAGCGGCGCGGCCGTCCCGCGCCGCGCCCGGACGACGATGCGCTTCGCGGGGCTGCCGTCGCGGCGGGGCCACAGCGGGAATACCACGACCTCGCCGGCCCGTCCCTGGATCGCGGCAAGCACGTCGGCAATCCGATCCGCGCGGTGGATCAGGGTCAGCGTTCCCTTCTCGCGAAGCATGCTGATCCCGAACGCGACCCAGTCTGCAAGCCCGGCCTCGCCCTCGACATGCGACGCCGCGCGGCTCGCCTCGGCGGGCGCATGGGTACGGCCGGCCCGGTGGAACGGCGGGTTCATCATCACGTGGTCGAAGGCGCCGAGAGCGAGGCGGGACGGAGGGTTGCCGAGATCGCCCACCACGATATCGACGCGTTCGCTCATTCCGTTGAGACGGACGTTCTCCCCCGCGATCCCGACCAGGGCGTGTTGGCTCTCCAGCCCCACCACGCTGCAACCGGCCACCCGCGCGGCCAGCATCAGCGCCGCCCCGCCGACACCTGCGCCGGGCTCCAGCACGCGGTCGCCGTCGCCGCACGGAATCGCGGCGGACAGCAGGACGCTGTCGATCGATACCCTGAATCCCTGCCTGGGCTGGCGGATCCTGACCTGCCCGCCGAGCAGGCGGTCCTCGGTCAACGAGCCCGGGCGCCGGTTGCCCGTCATGCCTCAGTCCGGGCTCAACCGGTGCGCCTCGCCCGCCTCGGTCACCAGCCGCCGGGCGCGGAGGAAGTCGTCGTCCTCCACCATCACCCGGCGTGGAATCGCGAGCGTGGAGCCTTCGAGGACGCTGGTGTGGGTATCGAGCAGGATGGGTTCGATCCCCTCGGCGCGCAGCAACGCATCGAGCCAGGAGAGGAAGACCAGCTCGTTGCTCCTGACCAACTCGCGCATGGATTCCGCCCGGACAGATCGTCGCATGCCATAGCCGCGCCTTGACGCGAACCGGCCTCGCACTATGTTCGGCAACCTGTCTATCGTCAATTTCCGGGGCGGACAAAACAGGTGAGCGTGGTCGTTGAGCTTGCGCGCAGGGCGAAGCCGCACCCGCGCCCGTCGCTGGAAAGCCTGACGGCGCTGACCGCGGGCGACATGGAAGCGGTCAACCGCACCATCGTCGACCGCATGCAGAGCCCGGTGCTGCTGGTCTCACAGCTGGCCGGGCACATTGTCGCCGCCGGCGGCAAGCGCCTCAGGCCGATGATCACCCTCGCCTCCGCGCGGATGTGCGGCTACGAGGGGGATCGGCATGTCGGGCTCGCGGCCTGCGTCGAGCTCATCCACACGGCCACGCTGCTGCATGACGACGTGGTCGACGACAGCGATCTGCGGCGCGGCGCCGCCACCGCCAACGCGGTCTGGGGCAACCAGGCCTCGGTACTGGTGGGCGATTTCCTGTTCTCGCGTTCTTTCGAGCTGATGGTCGCCGACGCCTCGCTCGACGTCCTCGCCATCCTGTCGGAAGCCTCGTCGGTGATCGCCGAGGGCGAAGTCCTGCAACTGATGACCGCGAACGACATCGATACCGGCGAGCAGGACTATCTCGACGTGATCCGCGCCAAGACCGCGAAGCTGTTCGCGGCGGCCGCCGAGATCGGCGCCGTCGTCGCCGACCGCCCCGCCGCCGAGCGGGAAGCGCTACGCGGCTTCGGCCACAATCTCGGCATGGCCTTCCAGCTCGTCGACGACGTGCTCGACTATTCGGCGCATCAGGCCACGCTGGGCAAGACGGTGGGTGACGACTTCCGCGAGGGCAAGATCACCCTGCCCATCGTCTACGCGGTTCGGGCGGCAGACGAGGACGGCAAGGCGTTCTGGCACCGCACGCTGGAAGACCAGATCCAGAAGAAAGGCGACCTCAAGCGCGCGATCGACCTGCTGGAAAACTCCGGCGCGCTCCGCGCCACGCTGGAGCGCGCCCGCCGTTACGCCGCGAAGGCCCGCGAGGCGCTCGCCGACTTCCCGGAGAGCGAAGCCAGGCAGGCCCTCGCCGAAGGCGTCGAGTTCGCCGTGGAAAGGGCGTATTGAGCGCCCGGCGCGCTTTTCTTGCAGGCCGAATCGACAGAAGCTATAAGGGCCTTCCGCTGGGGTTCGGAGTGTAGCTCAGCCTGGTAGAGCACTGTCTTCGGGAGGCAGGGGCCGGTGGTTCGAATCCACTCACTCCGACCAGCGATTTCAAGAGCTTATGCCGAAACGGCGACTGGTGTGCCCGCCTGTGCGCGTAATCGATTCCCACACCGAGGGTGAGCCCACCCGGGTGATCGTCGAAGGTGGGCCGGATTTGGGCGCCGGCGCGCTGGCCGAGCGGGCGGTTCGGTTCGAGACGGACCATGCCTGGATCCGTCGTGCCCTGCTCACCGAGCCGCGCGGGTTCGACGGCATGGTGGGCGCGCTGCTCTGCCCACCCGACGATCCGTCCTGCGCGGCGGGTGTCGTCTTCTTCGACACCGCCGGCAATCTCGGCATGTGCGGACACGGCACGATCGGCGTGACCGCGACCCTCGCGTTCCTCGGCCGGATCGCCCCCGGCACCCACCGGATCGAGACACCGGTCGGCGTCGTCACGGTCACGGCGAAGAGCGCCAACGCCGTCGCGCTGGAGAATGTCGAGAGCTACCGGTCGCAGGCCGGCGTATCGGCCGAGGTCGAAGGGCTCGGCCGAATCGTCGGCGACGTGGCATGGGGCGGCAACTGGTTCTTTCAGTGCGAGCAGTCGCAAGTGCCGCTTGAAATGGAGAATGTCCCGGCCCTGACCGACGCGGCGGCGCGCGTGCGCGAGGCACTCGCCGGGGCTGGCATTACCGGTGCGCGCGGCGCCCCGATCGACCACATCGAATTCTTCGGCCCGCCGGCTTCGCCCGCCGCGAACAGCCGCAACTTCACCTTGTGCCCCGGGGATACATACGACCGCTCGCCCTGCGGCACCGGGACCAGCGCCAGGCTCGCCTGCCTCGCCGCGGACGGCGCCCTGGCCCCCGGCGAGCCCTGGGTGCAGGAGAGCATCATCGGCAGCACCTTCCGCGCGCATTACCGGCCGGGCGCCGGCGGCGGCGTCGTTCCCACCATCGAGGGGGAGGCCTTCGTGGTGGGCGAAACGATCCTGCATTTCGCTCCGGACGATCCGTACCGGACCGGGATCGGGTCGTCCCTGTCTGCCTGAGCCGGCACATGTCGTCCCGGTCGCCCGGGTCCGCTTGCCCGGGCCGGGCCGGCTCGCGTAGGGTTCGCCCCCCATGACGGAAAGCGCGAATCGACCGACGATCATCGTCACCGGCGGCGGCAGCGGGATCGGCCACGCCATCGTCCGCCGCGCGCTGGCCGGTGGCTACGCGGTGTCGGCCTGGGACTCGGACGAAGGCAGGCTTGCCGGGATGAACCGGCCCGATTTGTCCTTTTGCCGGCTGGACGTCCGCGACAAGGCGGCGATGGACGCGGCGGTCGCCGAAATCGTCGAGGCCGGCGGATCGATCGTCGGCCTCGCCACCTGTGCCGCGGTCTACAAGCCGGTGCCCTTCCTCGATCTCGACGACGAAGCCTGGGACAGGCATCTCGACATCAACCTCAAGGGAACGCTGCTCGCCAGTCAGGCGGTGCTGCCGGAAATGCGGCGCCGGGGAAAGGGGGCGATCGTCATGTTCTCGTCCTCGATCGCGCGCAACGGCGCGGCCGGCGGCGCGCATTACGCGGCGACCAAGGGCGGGGTGCTCGGCCTCGCCCGGGCGATGGCGCTGGAGACCGCGCGGGACGGGATCCGCGTCAACGCGATCTCGCCCGGCATCACCGACACGCCGCAGCCGCGCGGTCACCGCAGCCAGGCCGATCTCGACGCGGCGGCGGCCGCGAACCCGATGAGACGCATCGGCGAGCCCGAGGACATGGCCGAGGCCGCGCTGTTCCTGATGGAAGACGATTCGAGCTTCGTCACCGGCCAGGACCTCCGTATCAACGGCGGCCGGCTGATGATCTAGGGGCCGGGGGCATGGGCAACGTTCTGATTACCGGCGCCGCCAGCGGAATCGCGCGCGCCGCCGCGAAGCGCCTCGCCGGACGCATGACCGTTTACGCCGCCGACATCGACGCGGACGGGCTGGCGGAGACCGTCGCCGCGATCGGGGCCTCGGGCGGCGACGCGAAGGCGATCCGGGTCGACGTCTCGGACCGCGCATCGGTGGAAGACATGGTGGGCGCGGTCGACGGAGACATCGATGCCGCGTTCTTCGCCGCGGGCATCCACATCAGAGGCACCGCCGAGAGCGTCTCCGAGGAAGACTGGGACCGGATGATCGGCGTGCACGTCAAAGGCACGTTTCTCTGCTGCCAGGCGACACTGCGCCGGATGCGGGCGCAAGGCGGCGGCGGGGCGATCGTCACCATGTCGTCCGATTACGCGGTGATGGCGGTGCCGGGCGGCGCCGCCTATTGCGCGGCGAAGGCTGCGATCCATTCGCTCACCAAGTCGATCGCCCAGGAATTCGCGCCGGACCGGATACGCGTCAACGCGCTGGGCCCCGGTCCGATCGACACCCCGATCCTGAAATCGGGCCGCACGGAAGAGGAATACGCGGAGGCCCGCAAGAGGCTCTCCGACAACCTCCCGATCGGTCGGCTGGGCCAGCCGGAGGAGGTCGCCGCCGTCGTCGACTTCCTGCTGAGCGAGCGGTCGTCCTACATCACCGGCCAGATCGTTCACCCGAACGGCGGACAGCTCACCTGGTAGCGCGCCCTGGGGCCATTGCCGTCGGATTCAGGCGTTGGGGGACTCCGCGGCGATGGCAGGGTCGGGACGCGGACGGCTGTCAGTCCGCACCCGCCGTCCTTGTCCACTCTGCTGTCACCCCGGACTTCTTCCGGGCATGACGCGATAGGGCACCGCGCCAATGCATTCGAAACTTTCGATCGGGGCGCTAAGGCATTTTCCGACCGGACGCGGTCGCACCCGGTTGCCGGAGGACCCCCTCACCCTGACCCTCTCCCCGGCGGGGAGAGGGGACTCGCTTGGCGACTCCTCCTTACCTTCTCCCCTCCCGCTTGCGGGAGGGGCCGGGGGAGGGTGGACCGGTCCTCCTGACCCGATAGGGTCGGAAAAAAATGCTCTAGAATCCCGCCTGCGAGGCCGGCTTTATGGAAATGGCGAAGCTGGCGCCGGTGCCGCCGCAGCACGGGCAGGAGATAGAATCGAAGATCTCCCGGCGCTGTTCGGGCGAGATATCGGCGTCCGCCAGCAGGTCCTCGACCTGGCGGCGGATCGCAGCGTGGATCGGATCCGGTCGTTCGGGCGCTTCTTCCGGGGCCGAACGGTCGACCTTGCCGTCCTTTTCCGCCTCCCGCGCGGCGCGGTAGAGCGCGCGGAACGGGCCGGTGAGGTTGAGAAAGCGCTCGTCGTCGATCCCGCCGGTCATGGCGGCTCAGTTCTGCGGCGCCCCCGGGTGGATGACCACGCCCTCCAGCCGCTCGACATAGCGCAGGAACCGGTACTTGTCCTCGATGCCGTCGGTCGGCTTGCGGTCCTTCCACTCCCAGGGATGCTTGCCCGGCTCGATCCTGGCGACCAGATAGCCCATCTCGCCGTCGTCGAGCATGGCGGAGAAACGCTCGGCCAGCGCGTCCGGATCGCCCACCGTCGCGCAGTTGAGGCAGCCCGCCCCTTCCGCCATCCGCGCGAGATCGGTGTTCTTCGAGGTCAGCGTCGGCGGACCGCCGATGTTTTCGTAGATTCCGTTGTCGAAGACCAGCACGGTCAGGTTCGGAGGGCGTTCCGCGCCCAGCGTGCACAGGATGCCGGTGTTCAACAGCACCGAACCGTCGCTCTCGAAGGCGACGATGCGGCGATGCGGCAACGACACCGCGAGCCCGAGCGCGGTCGACGTCACCGAACCCAGCACGCCCGTGAAGAACGTGTTGTCGGCGGGCTTCAGGTTCCACCAGTCGTCCCAGGTCGCCCCGATCGAGGTCGTCACCAGGTCTTCGGCCGAGATCATGGGCGCGATCGCGCGGAAGGCGTCAATCCTTTGCATAGGCGGGAAGCTCCACGCAGTTGCCCGAGAACACCAGCGCGACCGGCCAGTTGCTGCCGTCGGCGTGCTTGAAGGCGCGCGCGATCGCCGGCTTGATCTCGTCCGGCTCGGTGACGAAGCGGTGCGGAATGCGAAGCGCGTCCAGGATCGGCGCCATGGTCTGAGCGTGGTTGTGGCCCCACCAGTTCTGCTCGCCCCATTCGCCGCGGTAACTCATCGTCATCACCATCGGCACCGCATGCTGGAAGGCGAGGCGCGCGACCGGCTCGCAGCACTGCCGGATCCCGGAATTCTCCATGATCATCATCGCCCGCTTGCCGGCCAGATAGGTGCCGGCGCAGATCCCCGGCATGTCTGCTTCGTTCGAGACCTGGATGTAGCGGATCGCGTTGTCGGCCGCGCACAGGCGATAGACGCTTGCGAGCAGCGATTCGGGGAGGGCGGTGACGATGCTGACGTCGGCCTCCTTCAGCCCGTCCACGAACAGCCGCGCGTATTCGGGAACGCCCTCCCCGGTCACGGCGCGCCCCCTTCGACCTTTTCCCGGAAGGTTTCCGCGAAACTGTGCCCGAGGTCGCGCGCCTTCTTCTTCATCACGCCGAGTCCGAACTTGCCCAGGCGGCCGAAGACCGAAACGTCCGACGTGTAGGCGATCTCGGTCTTGCCCTCGACTTCCGCGAGCGACAGCGTGCTCGTTGCGTTTAAGGTGCTGGCGCGCCCCCCTTCCTCCCCCTTGGTGGTCGACGCGGCGAAATGGGGCGGCCGTTCCTCGGTCTTCTCCACGGTGACGGTGAAGGTCGTCTTGATCGGGCCCACGGCGACCTTGATGTCGGCCTTGTAGGTATCCGGGCCCGTCACCTCGATGTGCTGGCAACCCGGGATGCACGGCGCCACCACCTCCGGGTCGGTGATCATCGACCAGACCCTTTCGAGCGGCGCATCGACGGTAAAGCTGTCCTCGATCTTCAAACCGACCCCTCCCGGACGGCGGCATCCTATGGAGCGTCCGGCGGGGTCGCAACCGGAGCCGGGCGATTCGGCGACGAAGGGCTCCCGCCCTCGCCCTTTCTCCGTCATGGTCGGCGCCCCGCCCGCCCCCATACCGTCATGCCCGGACTTGTTCCGGGCATCCACGTCTTGCGGCATCGCGGTGCGGGCCGCGAGCGGGCGAGGCGGTGGAGGGACGTGGATGCCCGGAACAAGTCCGGGCATGACGGACGAGGTGTCGTTGGCCCTCCCGCCTCGTCAAGTAATCCATATAGGCCCCTTTTTTTGTTTGCGTTGGAAGGTCGGAAAACCCAAAACAAAACGTGGATGGTCGGCCTCCGCCGACCATGACGATGTCGGGGTGAAGAATGCTGACCATGGTCTCCGCGATGGATCGGGCGCGCCGGCTCTACGGGGCGCGGCCCGCGGTGGTCGATGACGAGGGGACTTTCACCTGGGCCGAGTTCGTCGACCGGGCGCGCCGCGCGGCGTCGGTGCTCGACGGGCTCGGGATCGGCGAAGGCGACCGTTACGCGATTCTCTCCCGCAACACCTTCCGCAACGCCGAGCTGATGCATGCGGGCTACTGGACCGGGAGGATTCCGGTGCCGGTCAACATCCGGCTCGCCGGTCCCGAGATTCGCCACATCCTCGACGACTCGGGTTGCAGGCTGCTGGTCGTCGACGAGGCGCTGACCGAACTCGCCGGCGCCGCCGAGCTCGCCCCCTGGCGCGACCGGACCCTTCTCGTCGCCCCGCAACCCGGGGATGACGCCCGGCCGCAATACGAGCCTCTTCTCGCCGATGCGGCGCCCGCCGAGGCGCACGATGCCGCCGAGGACGATACCGCCGTCCTGCTCTACACCGGCGGCACGACGGGGCGGTCCAAGGGCGTGCCGCTGAGCCACCGCAACGTGTTTTCCAACGGGCAGCAATGCGCGATCGCCCTCGGCGCGAGAGCGGACGACGTCTTTCTCCACGCCGCGCCGATGTTCCATTCGGCCGATTTGCTCGGGACCGCCTATACCCTGCAGGGCGCGGCGCACATGTTCCTGCCGGTCTTTTCGCCCGAGTCCGTGCTCCGCGCGATGGAGCGTCACGGCGTAACCGTCGCCTTCCTGGCGCCCACCATGATCATCATGATCCTCCAGGATCCCGCCTTCGAGAAATTCGACCTGGGAAAGCTGCGCCTGGTCTTCTACGGCTCCTCGCCGATGGCGGTGGAGTGGATCCGCCGTGCGATGGAGGCGCTGCCCGGCGCGGAGATCCAGCAGGGTTACGGCCTCACCGAAACGTCGCCCATCCTGACCACGCTCGATGCGGACGAGCACCGCGAGGCGCTGGCGAGCGGGCGCTACGAGCGCCTCAAGGCGGCCGGCCGGCCGGTCACCGGGGTCGACATGCGGATCGTCGACGACGCCGGCGACGAGGTGCCGCCGGGCGAGGCGGGAGAGGTCGCGGTGCGCGGCCCCAACGTCACGAGCGGCTATCTCAACCGGCCCGAGGATACCGCGTCGGCGTTCCGCGACGGCTGGTTCCACACCGGCGACATCGGGCGGATGGACGCCGACGGCTTCATGTACCTCCTCGACCGCAAGAAGGACCTGATCGTCACCGGCGGCGAGAACGTCTATTCGTCCGAGGTGGAGGCGGCGCTCTACCAGCATCCCGGCGTCAACGAGGCCGCCGTGGTCGGCGTTCCGGACGAGACCTACGGCGAGGCGCTGTTCGCGGTGATCGTCCCGGCGCCGGGCGCCGCTCTCGACGTCGAGGGGATGATCGCCCATTGCCGCGAACGGATCGGCGGCTACAAGATCCCCCGCCGCATGGCATTCGTCGACGAGATGCCGAAGAGCGCGATGGGCAAGATTCTCAAGACCGAGCTTCGCCGCATCTATGGCAGCGACAACGTGTAGCAGGAGTCAGTCAGTATGAAGAACACGCTCAGGCCGGGGCTCAGCGTCACGCGCCGGTTCGATATTTCCCGCGAGAGCACGATCGACGTTCTGGGCGAGGACCGCCGGGTGTATGCGACCCCCGCCATGGTGCGCGATATCGAGGTCGCCTGCCTCGGGATGATCGCCGAACATCTCGACGAGGGCGAGGCGACGGTGGGCATGAGGGTCGAGGTCGACCATCTCGGCGCCTCGCTCGAGGGCTCCTGGGTCGAGGTGACGGGCACGATCGCCGAAATCGAGGGCCGGCGCATCGCTCTGGATGTGGAAGTTCGGGACCCCGTGGATCTAGTCGGCAAGGGACGCCATGTCCGCTTCGTGGTCGACCTCGCAAGGCAGGCCGAGCGGGTCGATGCCAAGCGCGCGCAGCTCTCCGGCGAAAGCCGATGATCGATGCGAAGCGGCGGCTGATCGTCGCGCTCGATGTCAGGACGGTCGAAGAGGCGAGGAATCTGATCGGCGCGCTCGGCGATTCCGTCGCCTATTACAAGATCGGCCCCTGGCTGCTCTACGCGAAGGGGATCGAGGGGCTGATCGACCTTGTGCTCGGTTCCGGCAGGGAGCTCTTCCTCGACTGCAAGATGTACGACATCGGCGAGACCGTGCGCGAAGGCGTCGCGCGCGCCGCCGAGCGCGGGGTGAGCCTGGTCACGGTTCACGGCAACCGCGACATCCTGCTCGCCGCGAACGAAGCTAAGCAGGGCTCCGATCTGAAGGTGTTCGCGATCTCGGTGCTCACCAACCTCGACGACGACGACATGCGCGAGATGGGCTATCTCCGGCCCGTCGAGGAGCTGATCGAGGTCCGCGTACGAAAGGCGATGGAATACGGCTGCGACGGGCTGATCGCGGCGCCTCAGGACGCCCGGAAGATCCGGGCCATCGCGCCGCCCGACAAGCTGCTGCTGGGAACCCCCGGCGTTCGCCCCGCCGGTCACGCGCGGGACGACCACAAGCGGGGCGGAACGCCGGCCGACGCGATCGGGGCGGGCGCCGATTACATCGTCATGGGCCGGCCGATCGTCCGCGCCGGCGATCCCGCGTCCGTCGCCCGCGCGGTGGCCGCCGAAATGCAGACCGCCTTCGACAAACGCGAGGAGGGCTAAGCGTGCCGTTCTTCAAGTCGCTGCCGGACGATGCCGGCCCGGGCAACGTGTTCGAGGCCTATCCGGAGATCTACCTGCCTTGGGCGGACACCAGCCAGGCGTTGATGCGCGGCCCGTCGCCGCTCACCCCCGGCGAGCGCGAGGCGATCGCGGCGTTCGTCGTCGGCACGGCGAATTGCCGGTACGCGTGGGTCGCGCACCGTGCGGCGGCGGTGGCCTGGGGCATGGACGGCGACGCCATCGACAAGGCGGTGGAAGACCTCGAGTCCTCGCCCGTCGAGGACCGGCTCAAGCCGCTTCTCGCCTATGCCCGAAAGCTCACCCTGGCGCCCACCGAGGTTGGGCAGGAAGACGCGGACGCGGTGTTCGCCGCCGGCTGGGACGAAAAGGCGCTGCACGATGCGATCGCGGTCACCGCGCGAATGAACTTCATGTGCCGGCTGGTCCAGGGTTACGGCTTCACCCCGATGAGCCCCGAGAAGGCGCGGGAGAATGCCGAGAGCCGCAAGAAGCTCGGCTACCGCAACCTCTATCCCAAATTTGCTAAGGGGTAGCGCACCGCCGGGTTCTATGCTTGGCTTTCCGAGGATTCGGATGACCTTATTCCGGGGAGGAACGATGCAGGTCTGGACATTGAAATGGGCGGGCGGTCTGGCGGTCGCACTCGTCGTAACGTTCGCCGCGTTCGGTCCGGAGCGGGCCGCGGTCTCCGATCAGGGCGCCAAGGTGGCCGAGGAGCGAAGCAAGCTCATGAAGGGCATGGGCGGCGCGATGCGCGGCATCAAGGGCTTCGTCGACGGCCGGAGCTCCGCCGCCGAGGCGACCGCGGCGGCCGAGGTCATCGCCGCGTCCGCGACCAAGATCGCCGCCGTCTTTCCGCCCAATACCGGGATGGGGGCGAACCCCAAATCCGAGGCGAAGGACAACATCTGGAAAGAATGGGACGCCTTCACCGCAGCGGCGAAGTTGCTGGGGGACAAGGCGGCGGCCCTCAAGACGGCTCTCGCCTCCGGCGACAAGGGCGCCGCGGCCGCCGCCTTCGGCGACCTCGGCAAGAGCGGCTGCGGCGGCTGCCACAGGCAATTCCGCCAGAAACGCTGAAAGCGCGGGTCGGCGCGGCTCAGAACGCTCTTCGCGCCAGCTCGATTCCGCCGATCACGATCGCCACCGCGATCGCCAGGACGAGGACCGCCCGGCCGTCGCCGGCGATACGCGGTTGCCTGAACCCGGCCGGCACCGGTCCGCGCCCGGTCACCATCGCGCCGGTGAGGTTTTCGCGCTTGTAGATCAGGTGAAACAGGATTGCGGCGAGGTGCAATCCGACCAGGACCAGCAGGATGTCGACGACGATCACGTGCAGCCCGGACGCCTCGCGCGCGAGATCGTAGCTCACCAGGAACGATAGCGGCCCCTCGTGGAGCCCGTCGACATCCGCGGCGAACAGGCCGAGACCGGTCTGCAGAAGCAGCAACGCGAGCATGGCGACGACCGAGAGCCCGCCGAGCGGGTTGTGGCCGCCATAGCGGTCGGGCACGCGGCGCGGCACGGTCCGAATGTAGGAAAGTATCGTCGCGGGCGACCGGACGAGCCCGGCGAGCCGCGACGTCTCGCTGCCGACGAGACCCCAGACGACCCGCGCGACGACCAGCACGAGAAGCGCCTGGCCGGCCGGGATGTGAATGTCGAACTGCCCGTTTCTGCCGCTCACGAAACAGACCACGAACAGGATCGCCAGCACCCAGTGGAAGACCCGCGTCGGACGGTCCCAGATGGGGACTCGTCGCGTAGATTCGCCTTGAGTGCCCGGGTTCTCGTTCGCCACGTCTCGTCCTTCCCCGCGCTTCGCGCCAGCCGCGAACGGGACCCGAGCGTCTCCCGCCCGTCGCGGGCCGTCAAGGTTCAGCCCTTCGTTCCAGGCCTATAGTTCGGACTCACGGATGTTGGCCAGCTTCATGAGGTGTCTCTGCAAGCCCCGCTTGAGCGCCGTGCCGCCGTGAACCGGTACCGAGATACGGATGTCCGATCCCGCCTTCGCGTAGATGCGGTGACTGCCGCGAGTACGCATGAGTTTCCATCCCCGCGTTTCCAGCACGCGGCAGAAGCGTCTGCCGCTGACGGTCTTCAAACGGCGATCTCGACAACCCTGCCGGTCTCGGTAACGTCGAATTCCTCGACATCCACCGACAGGCATCCTTCCACGGCTTCGTAGAGGTTGTTCAGAAGCTCCTCGAAAGTCTCTCCCTGGGTCGCGCATCCGGGGATGGCCGGCACCTCCGCCCAATAACCCCCTTCTTCCGCCTCGTGAACCACCACCTTCAATTTCATATCGCCTCTCCCCGGCTCAAGGAGCTCGCCCGCGCCGCCGCATGCCCGAACAACTTGCGCAAACGCGAAGGGCCGAACCGCGCCTCCCTGTTCACAAGAGCCATTGCGCCACTTCGCCCTGGCGGATTCAGAAACGGGCACTCAAAAAACCGGTCGGTCATGGCCAGAGACTACGGTTCCGCGAAGTCGACCTCTTCAAGTTAGCGCAGGCTCCAACTCCGTTCCACAAGGGGACGGTGCATCCGCTTCGGTCTCGGAAACCGTGGCCACGCGGTTCTAACGACTTTTGTCGGTCGTCGTCCCGAATGCTAGGGTCTGCAACCGGAAGACATTGGATTTCCCGAATGGATTGTCGCGACATGACTCGTGCGAACCTCATCCGCTGCTTCCTGCTCTTTTCCTGCCTGGCCGTCGCGCCGCTGGGCGGCACCGCCGCGGCACAATCAATCGAAGAGGCGCGGGCGGCATACACCGAGGGGCGGTTCGCCGAGGCCGCCCGGATCGGCGCGGCGGTCGGGACTTCCGAAGGCTACGCGCTGGCGGCGGGGTCGCTGGCGATCCACGGTTACTACTTCGCGCCGGACGATGAGGCGGAGGCTCTGCTGGAAGAGGCCACGGCGCTGGCGCGGAAAGCGATCCGGGCCGATCCGGACAACCCCAGGGCCTACGTGCGTCTGGTCCAGGCGATGGGCCGGCACGCGCAGGCCATCGGTTCCTTCGAAGCGATAGAGCGCGGCTATGCGGGGAAGATCCGCGAAGCGGCCGAGACCGCGCTCAGGCTGGATCCCACGATGGCGCCCGCTCATACCGCCCTGGGCGCGTGGCATTCCGAGGTGGTGGGCGCCGTGGGCTCGTTTATCGCGCGCATCACCCACGGCGCCCGCGAGAGCGACGCGATCGCCCATTTCGAAGCGGCCCTGAAGCACGCTCCCGACACGAAATCGGCGAACCTCGAATACGGGCTCGGGCTGCTGATCCTGGACGAGGACGAGAACCGGGAAAAGGCGCGCGGGCTGCTCGCCCGCGCCATCGAGCTGCCGGCGAAGGACGCCTACGACCGCATCCTCCACAAGCGGGCGGTCGAGCGCCTCAAGGCCCTGGACGCGTCCGGCGGCTGAGAGCCTTGCCGCTCCGCCCGGATTCGGCGATCTTGGCGCGGGGAACGTCGATCGGGAGTCCGCGATGAGCGAGAAAATCGTTTACCTCAACGGCGAGTTCGTGGCCGAGAGCGAGGCCAGGGTGTCGGTCCTCGACTGGGGCTTTTCCGGCGGCGACGGGGTCTACGAGGTCGCCCGCACCTTCGACGGAAAGCTGTTCCGGCTGGAGACCCACCTCTCCCGGCTGTCCCGGTCGCTCGCCTATACGCGGATCGATCCCGGGCTGAGCATGGAAGAGATCGCGGCGATCGGCGAGGAAACCGTCGCGCGAAATCTTCCGCTCCTCGCAGAGGGCAGCGACTACGCGTTGTGGATGGTGATCAGCCGCGGCGACCGGCGGCTCGGCGATGCCGCGCCCGCGACCGTCACCCTGTACTGCCTCGATGTCGCCTTCTCGGGTTTCGCGCACGCCTATCTCGGCGGGCTTAAGCTGGTGACGCCCGGCGTTCGGCGGACCCCGCCGCAATGCGCCGACCCCAAGGCCAAGCTCACCAACCGGGCGAACCAGCTCCAGGCCAGGTTCGAGGCCCAGCAATCCGATCCCGACGCGCTGCCGCTGATGCTCGACCTCGACGGCAACATCGCCGAATCCAACACCGCCAACTTCTTCTTCGTTTCCGACGGCAAGCTGTGTACGCCGACGGCGCGCAACGTGCTCGGCGGCATCACCCGCAAGACGGTGATCGAGCTCGCCCACGAGCTCGGCATCGAGGTGGTCGAGGACGCGTTCGCGCCCTATGACGTCTACACGGCGGACGAGGCGTTCCTGTCCGGGACCAGCGGAACGATGCTCCCCGCGCGGAGCCTGAACGGCTCGGCGATCGGCGACGGGACGACGCCGGGCCCGGTGACGATGCGGCTGATCCGCGCCTGGAACGAGATGGTCGGGATGGACTTCGTCGCCCAGGCGCTCGGCCATCTCGGCGACAACGAACGCGGACCCGCGCTCGCGGAATGGGAAAGGCGGCTCGCGGCCTGAAGGAGGGGAAATGTCCGGCGACGCATTCAAGCTGACCGAAGCGCTGAGCGCGCTCGCCATCCACGAATGCGACGAGGAGTCGTTCAAGCCGGTCGGGCTCTGGGACTCCTTCGACTACCGCGACCTCGGCATGGCGGAGGCGACCGGCGGCAAGGTCGGCGCCATCCATCTCCGCGCCAAGGGTCCGTGCAAGCGCGATCTCGGCTTCCACCGCCACGACCTCGCCTTCCAGATGGTGTACATCCTCAAGGGCTGGGTGACCTACAGGTGGCAGGGACATGCAGACGCGATCACCGCCCATGCCGGCGCCTCGGTCTACTCGCCGCCCGGCGAGGTGCACAACGTGATCGATTACAGCGAAGACATGGAGGTGATCGAGGTCACCATGCCGGCGGACTATCCCACCGAAGAAATCGAGGTGGCGGACTGACCGGCGACCGGCCCCGGCGAAGCCGGCTCGGCGCGCTCGGCGCCGCGCTCGTCCTTGCCGCCGTTCCGGGCGCCGCCCAGGCGGCGGAGCCGCGCGAGTACCGCTCGGAAAAGCACGATTTTCGCCTGGCCCCCGTCGGCGGCCCGCTCGACCAGGCATGGGGGATGGACTTCCTGCCGGACGGCCGCATCCTGGTCACCGAAAAGGACGGCAATCTCCGCATTCTCGACCGCGAGGGACGGCCCTCGGCGCCGCTGCGCGGGCTGCCCCGCATCGAGTCCTACGGCCAGGGCGGCTTGATGGATGTCGTGCTGGACCCCGATTTCGCGCGCAACCGGCGCATTTTTCTGAGCCTCTCCTGGGACGCCAGAGGCGGCAAGACGACCGCCGTCGGCGCGGCCCGGCTGACCAGCGACCGGGTTCGCGGCTTCAGGCTGATCTTCGCCGGGCGGCCGGGGAGCGGGTCGGGCCGGCATTTCGGCTCGCGCCTCCGCTTCGGTCCCGACCGCAAGCTCTACGTCACCATCGGCGACCGCGGACACCGGCCGAACGCGCAGGATCTAGGCACCCACGCGGGCGCGATCCTCAGGCTCAACCCCGACGGCACCGCGCCCGCCGACAACCCGTTCGTCGGCCGGCCCGGCGCGCTGCCGGAGATCTGGTCCTACGGCCACCGCAACGCGCAGGGCCTCGCCTTCGACCCCGAGACCGGCCGCCTGTGGTCGCAGGAGCACGGGCCCAGGGGCGGCGACGAAGTGAACCTCGTCGAGCGCGGCCGGAACTACGGCTGGCCGGTCATCACCTACGGCCGCAACTATATCGGCACCAGGATCACCGACGAGACCGCGCGCCCTGGGATGGAGCAGCCCAGGACATACTGGGTGCCGTCCATCGCGCCGTCCGGGCTGACGGTCTACCGGGGAAACGCGTTTCCCCGCTGGGACGGCAACCTGTTCGTCGGGGCGCTCCGCTCCCAGCTCCTCGTCCGGCTGGAGCTGGACGGCGACAAGATCGTCCACGAGGAGCGCCTGCTCGCCGATTTCGGCAACCGCATCCGGGACGTGCGCACCGGACCCGACGGGCTGATCTACCTGCTGCTCGACGAGAACGACGCCTTTGTCTGGCGGCTTGAGCCGAGATAGCGGCGGCTTGCCCGGACCGGCATTTGGGGCCATCTTCGGAAGGCGGCGCGGCGGCTGAAGGGAACGATCATGGGCCACAACACGATCCAGGTAACGGCGGTGACGCCGAATATCGGCGGCCTGGTCGAGGGTATCGACCTCACCCGGCCGCTGGACGCCCCGACGGTCGAGGACCTGCACGATGCGCTGATGGAGCACCAGGTCCTGTTCTTCCGCGACCAGGAGCTGACCCACGAGACCCAGAAGGCGCTGGGCGAGCATTTCGGGAAGCTCCACATCAGCGTCGGCGGCGACGGCACCAACTCCAAGCAGTTGCAGGAGTACCCCGAGGTGCGGTCGCTCCATTTCGACGAGAACTCGAAATCGGTGTCCGGCAACGAGACCTGGCACACCGACCAATCGTGCATGGAAACCCCGCCCATGGGGACGGTCCTCTACATCCACACCGTGCCGCCGGCGGGCGGCGGGGACACGATGTTCGCGAGCATGTACGCGGCCTACGAGGCGCTGTCGCCCGCCATGAAGCGCTATCTCGAAGGCATGACGGCGGTGCATGACGGGGCCGGCGCGTTCTCGCACACGGCGACCAACCAGCTGCCCGTCGCCGAACAGCCGATGGTCGCCAAGCACCCTGTAACCGGGCGCAAGTTGCTCTACGTCAATCCCGGCTTCACGTCGCATATATGCGGCGTATCGAAGGCCGAGAGCGACGCGGTCCTCGGCTTTCTCTACCGCCACTGCGAGCATCCCAACTTTCACGTGCGGTTTCGCTGGGAGCCCCATTCGGTGGCGTTCTGGGACAACCGCTGCACCCATCATTTCGCGATCTGGGACTACCACCCCAATACCCGGTCGGGCTACCGCATCCAGATCAAGGGCAAGGACCGGGTGATCCCGGCCTGAGGGCGCTGCCGTATCGCAGGCGGGTTTCCGACGGGTTGCGCATGTCGGCGTCGGTCCACCCTCCCCCGGCCCCTCCCGCAAGCCCCGGACTGCGATCCGGGGCAAGCGGGAGGGGAGAAGGTGAGGCGGAGCGAGCAAACGCGTCCCCTCTCCCCGGCGGGGAGAGGGCCGGGGTGAGGGGGACGCCGGTTACGGCCGCGTACGGTCGGATATTGCCTCAGGGATCGCCGGCCTCGGCCAGCGTCGCCTTGGCCGAGCGGATCCGCTCGGACGCCTCGACATCGACTTCGAGGGTCGCCGCGTCGCACACCACGCCATAGTCCCGGAACGCGGCCTCGGGCGTGACATAGCCCTGGCGCACGTCGTGGGCGACCGCCTCGATCGGCCGTTCCAGCGGCGGGCCGAAACCGCCCCCGCCCCCCGAACGCAGCGCGAAGGCCTCGCCCGGTCCGATGCGGGCTGTCAAGACCTTGGCGTTGGGATAGTCGTCCCGCCATGCGCCGTCGCGGCGGAGCGCGACCGCGTTGCCCATCGCATCCAGGCCGCCGGCGAGCCCCCAGGGCGCGCAGTGCATGCGGTCGATCTGCGTATTGACCGTGAGCGGCGCGCGGGCCTGGACGACGTTCTCGATGCCGAGCCCGCCGCGCTGCCGCCCGGCGCCGCAGGAATCGGGCCGCAGCGCGTGCGCTTCGAACAACAAGGGGTACTTGGCCTCGAGCTGCTCGACCGGGCTGTTATGGGTGTCTCCGTCGTTCATGCAGATCGTCGCCGAGTTGCCGTCCTCCGCCTGCTTGGCGCCCCAGCCTCCCCCGGTCGGGCCGATGAAGGCGATATAGAACTCCGAGGTCCGGGGATTGACGCCGTTCAGCATCCCGATGATCAGGTCGGCATGGTGTCCGGCGACGATGCGGTCGGGGATCGCGGGCGCGAGCGCCTTGAACACGGTATCGACGATGGTCATCGGAAAGGTCATCCACCAGCGCATCGGCGCGGGCTTCTCGGCGCTGACCACGCGCCCCATCGGCACGACGACCTCCAGGTTGCGGAAGCTGCCGTCGTTGATCGGATAGTCGGTCGGAGAGGTCAGGCACTTGAACGCGACCTGCGAGCAGGCGAACCCGGTGGTGACGCCCGAGTTGTAGAAACCCTTGACCTGCTCGGAGACGTCGGAGAGGTCGACGGTCGCCCGGTCTCCGTCGACGACCACCCTCACCCGGATGGGCACCGGCTGCGCGATGTCGACCCCGTCGTCGTCCATGAAGGATTCCGCCTCGTACACCCCGTCGGGTATTGCGAGGGTGCGCGCGCGGGCGGCCGCCTCGGACTGGTCCATGATCTCGGCGATGCCGTCGAGCACCGCGTCGCGCCCGTAGCGGCGGATGAGCTCGAGAAAGCGCCGCTCGCCGCTGGAGATGGCCGTGAGCTGCGCGCGGAGGTCGCCCATCGCGCGTTCCGGCAGGCGGACGTTCATCTTCAGGATGTCGAGCAGGTCCTGGTTGACCTCGCCGGCCCGCCGGTATTTCAGGATGGGGATCTGCAGACCTTCCGAATAGATGTCGGTGGTCATGCCGTCGAGCGTGCCGCCGATATCCGGCCAGTGCGCCATACAGACCGCGAACCCGACCAGCGTGCCGTCGTCGAAGATCGGCATGCTGAAGGTCAGGTGGTTGAGATGGCTGCCGGTGATGTAGGCGTCGTTGGTGAGCAGGATGTCGCCCGGCCCGATATCGTCGCCGAAATGCCGCAGCTTGGCCTTCACCGTCTCCGCCATGCCGCGGATGAACATCGGCAGGCCGAGCCCGATGGAGACCGTCTCTCCCTTCGCCGTGAACAGCCCGACGGTGAAGTCGAGCGCCTCGTAGATGATCATGTTGTAGGCGGTGCGGGTGAGGTTGGTCTTCATCTCCTCGGTGATGGCGATGACGCCGTTCCGCACCAGCTCCGTCACCACCGGGTCGACGCGCGGGCGGTCCGCGTTCATCGCGCGGCGGCCCCGACGCGGATGCGGAGATTGCCGAGCTCGTCGACGGCGAGGCCGTCGCCCGGCAGCAGCAGCGTCGTCGACGCCTCCTCCTCGATCACCGCCGGCCCGTCGACGGCCGCCCCGGAGCCAAGACGGGCCCGCGCGTAGACCGGCGTCTCCACGAAACCGCCGGTCTCGGAGAAATAGATTCGCCGCGTCTCCAGCGGGGCCGGGTCGGCCGATCCGCCTTCCGCGCCGCGCACCATCGGCGGCTTCCCGAGAAGACCGGAAACCGTCGTCCTGAGGCTCACCAGCTCGGCCGGCTCCTCCGGCGCCGAGGTGCCGTAGCGCACCGCATGGACCTCGTCGAAGCGGCGCTTGATGGCATCGCGGTCGCCCGCCGCGAACAGTTCGGCCGCGAGGTCGACCGTCACCGCGTGTTCCTGGCCGACATAGCGCATGTCGGCGGCGCGCCCCGCGACGACGGCTTCGACGTCCGCGCCGGTCGCGGCCACCGCTTTACGGCCCTGCGCTTCCATCTCCGCGTAGAGTCGTTCGACCTCGTCGAGCGGCGCCTCGGCCAGCCGCGCGAACCATGTCCGGACATAGTCGTAGCGGAGATCGGCGTGCAGCATCCCGATCGCCGAGAAGTGGCCGGGCGCCGGCGGCACGACGATCTCCCGCATCCCGATCTCGCGCGCCACCGCGCTGGCGTGCAACGGCCCGGCGCCGCCGCAGGCGACCAGCGTGAACGCGCCGGCGTCGAGGCCCCGCTCGGTGGAAACCCCCTTGACCGCGAAAGACATCGCGGTCGCGGCGATCTGCAGCACGCCGGCCGCCGCTTCCACAACATCCATTCCGAGCGGGTCCGCGACACCCGACTTCATCGCGCCGTGCGCGGAGTCGGGGTCGAGGGTCATCGCGCCGCCGAGGAACCGGTCCGGGGCGATCCGGCCCAGGATCAGGTTGGCGTCGGTGACGGTGGGCGCCGCGCCGCCGGTGCCGTAGCACGCGGGGCCGGGGCTCGCGCCGGCGCTCTCCGGCCCGACGCGGAGCGCGCCCTGCGCGTCGGCGCGCGCGATCGATCCGCCGCCGGTGCCGACCTCGAAAATGTCCATCATGGCGATCTGGACCGGCAGCCCCTGCTCGTAGCCGCCGATCTTCGCGCTGCCCGTGGTCAGCGCCTCGCCGCCATGGATGACGCCGGACTTCGCCGTGGTGCCCCCCATGTCGAAGGTGATCGCGTTCTCGATGCCCACGGCGCGGGCGAGCGCGCGGCCCGCGATGACACCCGCGGCGGGGCCGGATTCGAGCATGTGGACGCAGTCGTGCCGCGCCTGCGCCACGTCGTAGAGCCCGCCGGTCGACTGCACGACCAGGAACGCGCCGGGGAAGGATTGGGCTTGGAGGTGGGCGCCGATCTCGTCGAGATAGCTGCGTACGCCGGGTCCGATATAGGCGTTCGCGGCCACCGTCGAACAGCGCTCGAACTCACGGTATTCCTGGGACAGCTCGTAGGACGCGGTGACGAACGCGCCCGGCAGACATTCCTCCAGGATTTCCTTCGTCCGCTTCTCGTGGTCCGGATTGCGGTAGCTGTGCAGCAGCAGGACCGCGACGGCCTCGACATCGAGCCCGGCGAGTTTCTCCCCGAGCGCACGGACCTCGTCCTCGTCGAGCGGCTTGAGCGGTTCGCCCTCGGCAAGCATGCGCTCGTCGAGCTCGAAGCACATCGCGCGTTCGATCAGCGGGCGGTGCTTCTTGAAGAACAGGTTGTAGGAATCGGGCCGGTTGATCCGGCCGATCTCGTAGATGTCGCGAAAACCCTTGGTGATGACCAGCGCGGCGCGGGCGCCGGTCCGCTCCAGCATCGTGTTGATGGCGATCGTGGAACCGTGCAGGAACAGCGCCGCATCCGAAAACGCGACGCCGGCCCTCCCCACCCCGGCGGCGACGCCTTCCACCAAATGCGACGGCGTCGAAAGCGCCTTGCCGAGCCTGAGCGCGCCGGTCGCCGGATCGAAGGCGGCGATGTCGGTGAACGTGCCGCCGATATCGGCGGCGAGCCTCAGCCCGCCGGGAATTTCCGGATCCGCCATGCCTTGTCCGAAGGTGAGAAATCCGTGCGCGCCGGACTATCGAAACGGGCGGAGGCCGAGTCAACCAAAGCATTTTCCGACCTGATGTGTTCACGACGGTCCACCCTCCCCCGGCCCCTCCCGCAAGCCCCGGACTGCGATCCGGGGCAAGCGGGAGGGGAGAAGTCAAGGAAAAATGGGGAAGCGTCCCCTCTCCCCCGCCGGGGGAGAGGGTCAGGGTGAGGGGGGATACCGGAGCCGCACAGCGACCGCTACGAAGGCGTCCAGTCGAAATGACGGCTGGGCGCCTACCCCCCGCCCCGCAGCATGCGGACGATGCCGGAGAAATCGGACCCTTCCTCGCCGTCCGCGCAGTACTGTTCGTAGAGCGCGGCGGCGTGGCTGCCGAGGGGGGTGTTGGCGCCGCTCGCCTGGGCCGCGCCGCGCGCGAGGCGGAGGTCCTTGAGCATCATCGCGGCGGTGAAGCCGGCCCGGTAGTCGCGGTTGGCGGGGGATGACGGCACCGGCCCCGGCACCGGGCAATAGCTGGTGAGCGACCAGCACTGCCCCGACGCGGTGGAGACGATGTCGAACAGGGTCTGGGCGTCGAGACCCACCCGTTCGGCGAGCGCGAAGGCCTCGGACACAGCGATCATCGAGACGCCGAGGACCATGTTGTTGCACATCTTGGCCGCCTGGCCGTTGCCGGGACCGCCGGCGTGGACGACGTTGCGGCCCATCGCCGCCATCAGCGGCTCTCCCCGCGCGACGGCCTCGGCCTCGCCGCCCACCATGAAGGTGAGCGTCCCCGCCTCCGCCCCGCCGACCCCGCCGGAGACCGGCGCGTCCAGCATGGCGAAACCCCTGGCGGATGCCTCTTCGTGGACGGCGCGCGCGGTCTCGAGGTCGATGGTTGAGCAGTCGACAAGCAGGGTGTCCGGACCCGCCGCCTCCAGCAGCCCGCCGGCGTCGCAATAGACCGCGCGCACATGGGCGCCGGCCGGCAGCATGGTGAACACCGCCTCCACGCCGTCCGCCGCCGCGCCCAAGTCGTCGACCAACGGGATTCCGGCCGCTTCGGCGGCTTCGCGCGCGGGCGCCGCAACGTCGAAACCGCGGACGGCATGGCCCGCTTCCAGCAGCCGGCAGGCCATCGGCCGCCCCATATTGCCTAACCCGACGAAACCGATCTCCGCCATGGTTCCTCTCCCGTCAGTCGAAGGCGAGCTCGCGTTCCACCGGCGCGAAATAGCGCTCGACATCCGCTTCGCCGACATCTTCCAGCCGCGCCGGCTGCCAGCGCGGCTTGCGGTCCTTGTCGATCACCGCCGCCCGAATCCCCTCGAAGAAGTCGTGCCTGTCGAGGAAAGCGAGGGCCATGCGGTACTCCCGGCGCATGACCTCCTCGAAGCCGAGCCCGGTTCCGCCGCGAAGCTGGCGATGGGTCACCAGCATGCTGGTGGGCGACATGGTGCGCAGCGTATCGGCGGTCTCGATCGCGAAATAGCCGTCCTCGGCCTCCAGCGCGTCGACGATTCCGGGAACCGTGGGCGCCGAGAAGCAGCGGTCGATCACCCGCGCGTGCTCGCGAATCTGGACGGGACCCGCGTCCTCGGAGAATTCGGCGATCGCGGCATCGACCGACTCGGCATTTCCCGCCGAGTCGGCATTCGCCAGACATTCCAGCAGGGCGTCCAGCTTCGCGCTCGGCATATAGTGCGTGCCGATGCCGGCATGGATCGCGTCCGCCGCCTTCATGCGGGCGCCGGTCAGCGCGAGATACATGCCGAGCTCGCCCGGCGCGCGCGGTAGAAATGCCGTCCCGCCGACATCGGGGAACAGCCCGATGCCGCATTCCGGCATCGCGAATGTCGTGCGCTCGGTCATCACCCGGTGCGAGCCGTGGACCGAAATGCCGACTCCGCCGCCCATGACGATTCCGTCGACCAGCGCGACATAGGGTTTGGGGAATTCGTGGACGGCGTAGTCCAGCCGGTATTCGTCCCAGAAGAACATGTGGGTGGTGTCGTCGCGGGCCCGATGGGAGTCGTAGAGCGCGCGGATATCGCCCCCGGCGCAGAACGCCCGGTCGCCTTCGCCGGACACCGCGACCGCGCCGATCGCCGGGTCCACCGCCCATTCGAGAAGCTTCGCGCGAAAGGCGATGCACATCTCGCGGGTCAGGGCGTTGAAAGTGGACGGCGCGTTGAGATGGACGCGGCCCAGCGCGCCCGTGACACTGAATTCGATGGGGTTCGGCATCAGGTCTCGGCCAGGAGACGCCGGGCGATGATGACCCGCATGATTTCGTTGGTTCCTTCGAGGATCTGGTGAACGCGGAGATCGCGCAGATAGCGCTCGACCGCGTGGTCGCGAAGATAGCCGTAACCCCCGTGCAGTTGGAGAGCCTCGTTGCACACCTCGAACCCGGCGTCCGTCGCGACCCGCTTGGCCATCGCGCAGCGGAGCGTCGCCTCCGCCTCCCCGGCGTCGAGCGCCGCCGCGGCGCGCCACACCATCAGCCGCGCCGATTCGAGCGCGGTGGCCATGTCGGCGAGCTTGAACCGGGTTACCTGGAAGTCCGCGATGGCGCGGCCGAACTGCCGCCGCTCCCCGACATAATTCCGCGCCGCCTCGTAGCAGGCCCGCGCGCCGCCGATCGAGCAGGCGCCGATATTGATCCGACCGCCGTCGATGCCCTGCATGGCGATCCGGAACCCGTCGCCCTCGTCCCCGATACGGTTGGCGGCCGGCACGCGGCAATCGTCGAAATAGACCATCGCCGTCGGCTGGGAGTGCCAGCCGAGCTTCTTCTCCTGCTCGCCGAAGGAAAGACCGGGCGTGCCCGCCTCGATCCCGATGCAGGAAATGCCCGCCGGCCCCTCGCCGCCCGTGCGCACCATCGTGACGTAGAGGTCGGAACTGCCGGCGCCCGAGATGAACGCCTTGGCGCCGTTGAGGACGTAGTGTTCTCCGTCGCGGACCGCCCGCGTGGACAGCGACGCCGCGTCCGACCCGGCGCCCGGCTCGGTCAGGCAGTAGCTCGCGAACCATTCCATCGCGTTGAGCTTCGGCAGCCACGCCCGGCGCAGATCGTCGTTGCCAAAGGCGTCGATCATCCAGGCCGCCATGTTGTGGATCGAGATATAGGCGGCCGTCGAGGTGCAGCCGGCGGCGAGCTCTTCCAGCACGATCGCCGCGTCGAGCCGGGGGCACGCCGTCCCACCCACGTCCTCGCTCACGTAGAGCCCGGCGAATCCCAGCGCCGCCGCGGAGCGCAGGGTCTCCGCCGGAAACACCGAATCCTCGTCCCACTCGGCCGCCCGCGGCGAAAGCTCGCCCTCGGCGAAAGCGCGCGCGGCCTCGCGGAACTGCGCCTGCTCCTCGGAAAGCTCGAAATCCATCGCCCCTCCGGCGCCGGACCCTAGCCGCCGCCGGGCGGGCGCTCAACCCGCCGACGGGGTCGTTCGGGCTCCGGCGAGGGTCTACATCCGTTTCACGGTGGCTTACGAAGAACGCATGAAGACGATGCAAGCCGAATACAAGACCGACATCGCCCGCCTCGCTGAGGACATGGCGAAGCGGGACGCCGAAGCCGCCCGCCGGGAGACCCGTCTCCTGCTCTCCATGGCCGGGCTTCTGGCGGTGGCGGTCGCGATCCTCGGGCTCCTGATCGGCCTCGACTGAGCCGCGCGGCCCTCCGGACGCCCCGCCGTCGCCCCTCCCATCGTCATGCCCGGAACAAGTCCGGGCATGACGGTGGGGGCGTCGCATGGGACGGATTCGATGGTCCGGGAGGCGGTTTCGGAGTGGAATCGGAAGGGAGAAAAAACGTCGTGGAATCCGTGACTTACCGACTGATTTATCCTGAACAGGCATTTTCTGCTTGACCCGGGACGCGTTTTGGGGTAGATTTACGAGAGTCGAGAAGTGGGGGCGCCGGAGAGTTCGGCGCCCCTTTCCGTTGCCGGGCACGCCGCCCGCCCATGTGGAGGACACGATCGTGCATGCGACCGCCATCGTCACCGACCCGCTGGTGCCACGAGCGCCTTCGGCATTCGCCGGCGGAAATGTCGACCGGCGGGTCGAGTCGGCAGAGATCGACATTCCCGCTCGGCATTTGCAAGGACGCGAATGTCGACCCGGTCGCGATTTGTCGACTCGATGCCTAGCTCGACGGCGCGCGGCGGCGCGGCGGCACCGCGACGTCGAACGCCGGGAAATCCGTTCCAGAGCGCATCTATGGATAGAAGCATCGCTGCCCTGCCTTTTCCCGTCATGGTCGGCGGAGGCCGACCATCCACGATTTGTTTTTGGTTCCAGCGACATAAAAACTCGTGGATGGTCGGCCTCCGCCGACCATGACGCCGAGGGGGCGGGTGGGGATGGGGAATGGGACGGATTCGGGGGTCTGGCGGCGGGCTTCGGGGCAGAATCGGAAGCGGGAAAAAATGCTATGATATCGGTTGCTTAGGGAAAAATTTATCTTGAACAGGCATTTTTTGCTTGACTCGGGACGCGATTCAGGGTAGATTTTCTACACTACGCGAAATGGGGGAGCCGGAGAGGCCGGCGGGGTTTTCCGCCGGGCTCTTTCCTCGCCTTGGCCGGCCCGGTATAGGATTGCGCGGAACCGGGCGGCCCGAGCGGCGGTCACAGAGGAGACGGAACGGATGCGTTACGAAGCGCCGGCGTCGCTCGACGCGGCGACGAGAATACTCGCGGATGCGGAAGGCGCGGCCAGAGTGCTGGCCGGCGGGACCGATCTGCTGATCCAGATGCGGGGCGACATCGTCGAGCCCGAAATTCTGGTCGACATCAAGAACATCGCCGAGATGCGCGAGATCGCCGAGGAGAACGGCCGTTTCCGCCTCGGCGCCGCGGTCACCGGCATGGAGATCATGGAGCACGCGGCGTTCAACGCCGCATGGCCCGGGATCGTCGACGGCGCCAAGCTGATCGGCTCGATCCAGATACGCGGCCGGGCGACGCTGGGCGGCAATCTGTGCAACGCCTCGCCCGCCGCCGACAGCGTGCCGGCGCTGATCGCCGCCGGCGCGGCCGCCTCGGTGATCGGACCGGACGGGCGGCGTCAGGTCCCGGTGGAGGACATCGCTACCGGTCCGGGGCAGACCTCGCTGAAGACCGGCGAGATCGTGGTCTCGTTCGACCTGCCGGAGCGTCCGCCGCGTTCGGGCGACGCCTATCTCCGATTCACGCCGCGCACCGAGATGGACATCGCGGTGGTCGGCGCCGGCGTCAATCTCACCATGGACGAATCGGGAATGTGTTCGACCGCCCGCGTCTCGCTCGGCGCCGTCGCGGCGCGGCCGCTTCTGGTGGAGGAAGCCGCCGCCGCGCTCATCGGCACGCGGGTCGACGATGCCGCCCTCGCCGAATTGTCGAAAGCGGCATCCGCGGCCTGCCGGCCGATCGACGACAAGCGGGGCACCAGGGAATTCAGGATCGAGGTCGCCGGCGTTCTCGCCGAACGCGCGGCGAGGATCGCGCTCGAACGGGCGGAGCAGGGATAATGGCGCGCTATCACATCAATACGACGGTCAACGGCGACGAGGTCGACTTTCTCTGCGAGAGCGACCAGACGCTGCTATCGGTGCTGCGCGACGAACTCGTCATGACCGGCACCAAGGAAGGCTGCGGCACCGGCGATTGCGGCGCCTGCTCGGTCACCGTGGACGGACGGCTCATGTGCTCCTGCCTGGTGCTGGGCGTCGAGGTCGAGGGCAAGCGGGTCGAGACCATCGAGGGCATGGCGGACGGGGAAGAGCTGCACCCGTTGCAGCAGAAGTTTCTCGAACACGCCGCGCTGCAATGCGGCATCTGCACGCCGGGGCTCCTGATCGCCTCGCGGTCGCTGCTCGAACGCAACCCCGACCCGACCGAGACCGAAATCCGTTACTGGCTCGCCGGCAATCTCTGCCGTTGCACCGGCTATCACAAGATCGTCGAGGCGGTGGCCGACGCGGCCCGCGAGATGAGGGAGGTTTGATCATGGCGACGACGCTCAAATACGAGGACAAGGATCTCAAGGTCGTCGGCACGCGGCCGATCCGCCCGGACGGTGTCGACAAGGTCACCGGCCGCGCGCGCTACGGCGCCGACATCAACCTGCCGGGCCAGCTCTACGGCCGCGTGCTGCGCAGCCCGCACGCCCATGCGCGCGTCCTCGCCATCCGCACCGGCAAGGCGGAGGCGCTCAAGGGCGTCAAGGCGGTCGTCACCCGCGACGATTTCCCGGAAATGCCGGTCGAATTCGCCGCCGCAGGCGAGCTGATCGTCAATTTCCGCGACGTCACCCGCAACATGATGGCGCGCGAGAAGGTGCTCTATGACGGTCATCCGGTCGCCGCGGTCGCCGCGACCTCGGACGCCATCGCGCGGAAGGCGGTCAAGCTGATCGAGGTCGATTACGAGGTCCTGCCGCACGTGATCGACCCGGTGGAGGCGATGGCGGACGACGCGCCGCTGCTCCACGAGGAGCAGATCACCGAGGGCGTCGACCCGGCGCCGGAGAAACCGTCCAACCTCGCCAAGGTCTTCAACTTCGCCAAGGGCGACGTGGAGAAGGGTTTCGCGGAAGCCGACCTCGTCATCGAGCGCGAGTTCGACACCAAGCCGGTGCACCAGGGCTATATCGAGCCCCAGGCTTCGCTCGCCAGCTACACCGAGGACGGCCAGGTCGAGGTCTACACGGCCACCCAGGGCCATTTCGTGATCCGCGCGCAATGCGCCAAGCTGCTTCAGATGGACATTTCGAAGATCCGCGTGATCCCGACCGAGCTCGGCGGCGGGTTCGGCGGCAAGAACAACGTCTATCTCGAAACGCTCGCCATCGTGCTGTCCAGGAAATCCAACCGGCCGGTCAAGATGACGATGAGCCGGGAGGACGTGTTCCGCGCCACCGGCCCGACCTCGGGCGCGCATACCCGGATCAAGATCGGCTGCCGCAAGGACGGACGCATCGTCGCCGCCGAGGCCCAGCTCGACTTCCAGGCGGGCGCCTTCGCGGGTTCCTCGGTGCCGATGGCCTCGATGTGCACCTTCACGCGCTACGACCTCGAGAACGTCAAGGTGGTCGGCAACGACATCACCGTGAACCGGCCCAAGGTCGCCGCCTACCGGGCGCCGGGGGCGCCGATTTCGATCTTCGGAGTGGAGAGCATCCTGGACGAGATGTCGCGGGAGCTCGGCATCGATCCCATCGATCTCCGCCTCAGGAACGCGGCCAGGGAGGGAACCCAGACCTATTACGGCCCGACCTTCGGGCCGATCGGCTACGAGGAGACGCTGAAGAAGGCGCGGGAGCATCCGCATCTCAAGGAGCCGCTCGGCCCGGACCAGGGCCGCGGCATCGCGACCGGCTTCTGGTTCAATATCGGCAAGGAGACCACCACCACGCTCAACGTCAACGAGGACGGCAGCGTGACGGTCATCCTCGGCACCATCGATGTCGCCGGCGGGTCGCGCGCGGCGATGGCGATGATGGTGGCCGAGGAGCTCGGCATCGACGTCGACAAGGTGCGCCCGCAGATCGGCGACACCCAGGCGCTCGGCTTCAACTTCGTCACCGCCGGCAGCCGGGGCACCTTCGCCAGCGGCATGGCGGTGACCGTCGCCGCGCGCAAGGCGATCGACACGATGCGCGAACGCGCCGCCCGGACGTGGGACGTGCCGGTCGACGGCGTGGTCTGGGAGGACGGCCATGCGCGCCCGGCGAGCTCCAACGTGGGCGAGTTCGAGCCCCTTTCCATCGTCGAGATCGCGAGAAAGGCGGGCATGACCGGCGGCCCGATCGCGGGTCACGCGGAGATCACCGCCGAGGGCGCGGGGCCCGGCTTCGGCACCCATATCGTGGATGTCGAGGTCGACCGGAAGACCGGGCTGGTCAAGATCCTCCGCTACACCGTCATCCAGGATACCGGCAAGGCCATCCACCCGGCCTATGTCGAGGGACAATTCCAGGGCGGCGCGGTGCAGGGGATCGGCTGGGCGCTCAACGAGGAATACATCTACGACGAGGACGGAACCCTGCAGAACCCCGGCTTCCTCGATTACCGCGTGCCGGTGGCCTCGGACGTGCCGTTCATCGGCACCGAGATCGTCGAGGTGCCCAACCCCAACCACCCCTACGGCGTGCGGGGCATCGGCGAGGTGCCGATCATCCCGCCGATCGCGGCGATATCCAACGCCATCCACGACGCCATCGGCATCCGGCTCCGCGAACAGCCGATGTCGCCGCCCAAGGTGCTGAAGGCGATCCGCGAGGCGGGGAACGGCGCGGCCGGTTAGGGCAATATCGGACCGGACGCGGTCTCCCCTCACCCCGGCCCTCTCCCCGCTGGGGAGAGGGAGAGTTGCGGTGCCGACCTCTCCTAACCTTTCCTTACCTTCTCCCCTCCCGCTTGCGGGAGGGGCCAGGGGAGGGTCGCTCGGTTCGTGCCGTCAGACCGCGAGGGGCACCAGCACAAGCCCGCGGTGGGTGTTGTCGGTGGTGCCGGTCTCGGGGAAGAAGCGGTTCTGGCTGTAGCCGCCGGGGCGGTCGCTCCGCACGGTGATCGCGACCGAGCGTTCCGACGCGCCCCATTCCGAATGCGGCACCCAGGGGCCGATCAGGTCGACATGGCCGGTGGGCGCGTCGTGTCTGTCGATCAGTTCGAGCGTCGCCTTGCCGGGCGTCCTGCCGTCGTCGCTGCGCTCGTAGACATGGGTGATTTCGGCCCCGTCGAGCACGCCGTAGACGGTCCAGGTATGGGCGTGGTCGTGGATGAAGGCGCGGTGGTCGGGCTCGCGCACCAGCGCGCCGACGAAGAACCCGTGATCGGGGTCGTGATGCAGGATGTATTCGCGCCCCTTCTTCGCCGTCCAGCCGCGCGAGGCCTCGCGCATGTCCTCGTCGGCGACCAGAACGCCCAGCAAATCCTTCACGCCCGGCCAGTGCTCCGCTTCCGGCAGATCCTTCTCGAAATGGGCGCGAAGATCGTCGATGAAGCGCGCGAAAGCGGGGACCGAATAGCCGGACATTGCGTTGCCTCCCGGTTCGTCGGGCAGCGTCGTTTGCGGCGCAACGCTACAATGCCGACGCCGACGGGGGAAGCATGAGCCAACCGGACGACCGCCCATGAAACTCGACATCTTCAACCACATCCTGCCGCCCGCCTATTTCGAACGGTTGAAAGAGGTCATCCCGGACAAGCGGATGCTGGAGCGCTACCCGCTGCTGCCGACGCTGACGGATGTCGAGGCCCGGTTCCGCATGATGGACCCGTTCGAGGATTACCGGCAGGTGCTGTCGCTCGCCAACCCGCCGCTCGAAGCCCTCGGCACGCCGGCCGAGAGCGCGGAGCTCGCGCGCATCGCCAATGACGGCATGGCCGAGCTCTGCGCGCGCCATCCCGACCGCTTCCCGGCCTTCACGGCTTCGGTCGCGCTCAACGACCCGGACGCCGCCGTGGCCGAGGCGCGACGCGCGATAGACAACCTCGGCGCGCGCGGCGTGCAGATCTTCACCAACGTGCTGGGCCGGCCGATCAGCGCGCCTCCTTTCCGGCCCCTCTTCGAGTGTCTCGCCGGCTACGACCTGCCCGTCTGGGTGCACCCCATCCGCGGGCCGAACCACCCCGACTACATGAGCGAGGAGCTGTCCGAGCACGAGATCTGGTTCACCTTCGGCTGGCCCTACGAGACCAGCGCGTGCATGGCGCGGCTGATCTTCTCCGGCCTGTTCGACGCGCTGCCCGGCCTCAAGATCGTCACCCACCACATGGGCGGCATGATCCCGTTCTTCGCGGAGAAGATCGCCATCGGCTTCGAGCAGCTCTTCGAAGGAGGAGTCGGCGACAACCCGCTGGCCGCGCGCGCGGGACTCGAAAAACAGCCGATCGACTACTACCGCATGCTGTACGGCGATACCGCCCTGAACGGATCGAGGCCCGCGACGGTCTGCGGCTACGCCTTCTTCGGGGCCGGGCAGAGCCTGTTCGCGACCGACGCGCCGTTCGATCCCGAAGGCGGGGCGCTGTTCATCCGGGGCACCATCGATGCCGTCGATTCGCTCGACATCGATGCGTCCGCGCGCGAGCGGATATACGAAAAGAACGCCCGCGAATTGCTGAAGCTCGAGGCGGCATAACGCCCCCGAGAGCGGACCTGTTTTAGTTGGAACCGCTTCGTCCGTTCTCTTCCGTCATGGTCGGCGAAGGCCGACCATCCACGTTTTGTTTTTTGTTTCCAGCGCCTTAAAAACTCGTGGATGGTCGGCCTTCGCCGACCATGACGGTGAGGAGGCAGAGGTAAAGGCGCTTCTATCCGAGACGGACAGGCTCTAAGGCCACGGAGGGCGGGTAATCCCGAGATTTTCCCTGAGCGTCGTGCCTTCGTATTCCGTGCGGTAGAGCCCGCGCCGCTGGAGTTCGGGGATCACCAGTTCGATGAAGTCCTCCAGACCCGACGGGAAGACCGGCGGCATGATGTTGAAGCCGTCGCAGCCGCGTTCGCGCACCCACTCCTCCATCGTGTCGGCGATGCCCTCCGGCGTGCCGACGATCTCGTAATGCCCGCGCGCGCCGGCGATGCGGCGGTAGAGGTCGCGGATCGTGAGATTCTCCCGGCGCCCGATCTCGGCGAAGAGCTGCGCCCGGCTCGAAACGATCTTGTTGGGCGGAAGCTCGGGCAGCGGGCCGTCGACGTCGTAGCCGGTGAGGTCGAAGTCGATCCGCCTCGACAGCAGCTGCATCCCGGCGAGGGGATCGATCAGATCCTGCAGGACCTCGTACTTGTCCTCGGCCTCCGACCGGGTGCGGCCGACGCAGACGGCGAGCCCGGGCAGAACCTTGAGCGAATCGGGATCGCGTCCGATCGCTTCCATCCGGCCCTTCACGTCGGCGTAGAACTCCTGAGCCCCTTCGAGGGTCTGCTGCGCGCCGAAGATCACCTCGGCGGTCTCGGCCGCGAGCTGGCGCCCGTCGTCCGACGCGCCCGCCTGCACCATCACCGGCTCGCCCTGCGGCGAGGGCGGCACGTTGATCGGCCCGCGCACCCGGAAGTGCTCGCCCCGGTGCTCCATCACGCTGAGCCTGCTCTCGTCGAAATAGAGGCCCGAACCCTTGTCGCGGACGAATACGCCGTCGCCCCACGAGTTCCACAGCCCGCGCACCACATGGGCGAACTCGCGCGCGCGGCGGTAGCGCTCGGTCTTCTCCATGTGCTCGTCGAGACCGAAGCTCGCAGCTTCCAGCTTGTTGGCCGAGGTGATCAGGTTCCACCCGGCCCGGCCGCCGCTGGTGACGTCGAGCGAGGCGAAGCGCCGGGCGATCAGATAGGGCTGGTCGTAGGTCGTGGTCGAGGTGCAGACGAGGCCGATCCTGTTGGTGTGCTGGGCGATCGAGCACATCACCGTGAACGGCTCGATCCAGGTGCCGTAGGAATCGCGGGTCATCGCCTCGAGGTCGCCGCGCCAGAACGAGACCGAGTCGGCCATGAAGAACAAATCGAACAGGCCGCGCTCGGCGAGCTTGGCGAGCTCGATAATGTGCGCGATGTTGCCGCCCGAATCGGCGACCCCGTCGGGATGCCGCCACGCCGCCATGTGATGCCCGCAGGGCCAGTAGAACATTCCGAGATGCATGTCCGGAACGCTAACCCAGCCGCATGTCCGGAGGAAAGCCGTCCCTCGATACGCGGCTTCGCCGCTACTCGGGATGAGGGTGGGCGGTTTCGTGCCGCTTCCTACCCACCTCATCCTGAGTAGCCGCCCGAAGGGCGGCGTATCGAAGGACCGGCCCGGTTGGTCGGCGCACCGCGACCGCCTATCCTGTCGTCACGACCCCGTTCGAGGAGGCGACCATGCCGGACGCCCCATCCGCACAGCCCCACGCACTGACCAACCGCGCCCTGGACCGGGACCTGCGCGGCTATCTGGAGACCAACGCCGATATCCTGACGACGATCGAAAAGCCGGTCTCGATCGACGACATCGGCGCGCTGTCGGCGCAGTCGGAGGGGCCGATCCTGTTCGAGAACATAACCGAGTACCCCGACTTCCGGCTCTGCGACATCCTCGTCAAGCACCGCTGGTCGCAATGCCGCGCGCTCGGCGTCAAGCAGGAAGACTATCTGCCCACCCTGGCGCGACGCCTGCGCGAGCCGCCGCGTGGCTTCGTCGACGTGCCGACCGGCCCGGTCAAGGAAATCGTCCGAACCGGCGACGCGGTCGACTGGCTCAAATTGCCGGTGCCGGTCCACTCCGCCGAGGAGGGCCAGCCCTACATCTCGGCGATGAACATCGTCCGCGACCCGGAGACCGGCTTCTACAACTCGTCCCACGCCGGCACCACGCCGGTCGGTCCGCGCCACGGCTGGATCAGCTTCGCGACGCCCCACACCCACATCGTCATGGACAAGTATCGCGACATGGGCGCCACGGAGATGCCGATCGCGCTCGTCTTCGGGGTCCACCCGGCATACGAGATCATGGCCAATTTCTCCGGCATGCACATGGATCTCTGGGGCGAGCTCGAAATGGTGGGAACCATCATGGACCGGGACGTGGAGATGGTGCCGTGCGAGACCATCGACCTCCGCGTTCCGGCCCATGCCGAGATCGTGGTCGAGGGGACGGTCGACCTCACGGGCACGCACGAGGTGGGCGGGGTGAACGCGCCCACCATGTACTTCCTGCCCAGGGAGCAGAAAATCCCGCGCATCGACATCGCCGCGATCGCGATGCGGGGCGGCAAGCCGATCTACCGCAACCACCAGACCGTGCCGGAGACCGACCACCAGCCGCTGCCCAGGCTCTGCCACGAGGCGGTGCTCTACAACCGGATCACGGAGATCGGGCTCACCGTCCACGACGTCCGTTTCCCGACGTGGGGGGCGGCGGTCTCCTGCATCCTCCAGGTGAGCTATCCCCGGGAGGGGTTCATCAACGACGCGCTGATGCAGGCCATGGGGGCGCCCTGGCTCAACACCAAGATGGTCGTCGCGATCAGCCCCGACACCGACATAGAGAACCCGGGCGCGGTCTATCGCGCAATGGCGACCCGGGTGGACCCGGCGAAGGACATTATCGTGGTCCCCGGTACCCGGGGATCGCCCTACGATCCCTCGGCCGCGCCGGTCCCCGGCCACGAGCCCTTCCGCCTGGTCGGCAAGATCGGCATAGATGCGACGGCGAAGCCGCATCGCGGGGGCGAGGATTTCCGGGAAGCCTTCCCCCTCAACTGGGGAAAGGCGAAGCTGGAAGACTACCTGGACTGAGGCGCGCCATGGCCGACGAACCCGCACCCCCGATCCCCTATGCCGACCGCGCCGGTCTCGACGGCGATCTCGCGGCTGCCGTCGATGCCTACGAGAAGCGCATGGGCTTCCTTCCCAACGCGCTCCGGCTCTACATGCACCGGCCGGAACTGCTGGAATGCCTGATCCGGCTCAACGACACGGCGATGCGGGATGCCTCCGGCCATCTCGACCGCGAGCTCAAGCGGCGCATCGCGGCGTTTTGCAGCTCTCTCAACCGGTCGGCCTATTGCGTCGCGCACAACTCCAACACGCTTGCGTCGGCCGGCGGCGGCGGGAGCGAGGGCTGGGATTACGCGGCGGATGACATCGCGGCGCTGCTCGACCCCGAATACCGGCCGGACGACCCGGTGGAGAGCGCCTGCTTTGCCTACGCCCGCGCGGCGACGCTCGATCCCGCCGACATGCCCCCGGAAGTCCTGGACCGCCTGACGCAATTGCTGACTCCGCCCCAGATCGTCGAGCTCGCCTGCGTCGTCGGCTTCTGGAAGATGTATAACGGCATCCACGAGAGCCTCGGCGTACCCATCGAGGCCGCGCTGCTGGAAGACTAGTCCGCCTAGGGCGCGTCCGTTTCAGACTGAAGCGCTCCCCGTCATAGCTGAACCTTCCCCGTCATGCCCGGACTTGTTCCGGGCATCCACGTGGGTCCGCCGACTCGTTTGTCCCCGGTTCGTATCGCTGGATCGCGAGACGTGGATGCCCGGAACAAGTCCGGGCATGACGAGGTGGAGGAAAGGCCGACGCGAGGACCGTTGCGGTTCAATCCAGAACGGTTGAGCCCTGGGCCTGTCCGTTTCAGATAGAAGCGCCTTTACCCCTGTCTCCTCACCGTCATGGTCGGCGAAGGCCGACCATCCACGAGTTTTTAAGGCACTGGAAACAAAAACAAAACGTGGATGGTCGGCCTTCGCCGACCATGACGGAAGAGAACGGACGAAGCCGTTCCAACTAAAACAGATCCGCTCTAGACAAGCGGGTTGGTCGGCGCGACGCCGAGCGCGACCTGACCGTAGGTCGGGCCGGCGATGTCCCAGGCGGTGATGTGGTGGGCGGCGACCGCGCGGATGTCGTGGAACATCCGCTTCATCGCATTGCCGTCGAACAGCCCGCTCGCGCCGGTGACGGTATAGAGCCGGTCGGCGGCGCGGGTCAGCAGCACCGCGATATAGGCCATGTCGCGTCGGTTGCGCGCGCGCTGGTCGAGCGGGAGCTTGCCCGAACTCCGCATCGTCGCCATCGTTTCCTGCGTCGCGCGGGACAGAAGAAGCCGTGCGCAGTCCCGCTCCACCGACGCCTCGGCGAGCCGCAGCTGAACGGTCGTCAGCTCCGCATGGCGCACCCCGCGCGTTGCCCGCGCCCCGGTCCGCTCGACGAACGCGTCGATCATCGCATCCAGCACGCCCAGCGCCGGCGCGACCAGCGAGAACGGCACTGTCGAAATCCGGGGGAGCCGGAAGATCGGGGCGGAGTTGACGCGCGCACCGGGGCCGTCGCCGGTGTTCAGCGGGGCGATCGGCTGCATGCGATGGGCCGGAACGAAGGCGTTCTCGATCACGACGTCCTTGCTTCCGGTGCCGGCGAGGCCGGTCACGAACCAGGTATCGTCGATGTCCCAGTCGCTGCGCGGCAGCAGGAAATAGGCCGGCGTCGGCCCCTCCCCGTCCCCGGCGGGCGGAATCATGCTCTGGACGAACACCCAGCCGGCGTGATCGCAGCCGCTGGAGAACTGCCAGCGCCCGTTCAGGCGATAGCCGTCGGAAAGCCGCTCGACCTTTCCGGAAGGCGCCAGACCGGAGGAGATCACCGCCTCCGGGTTCGCGCCCCAGACTTCGTCCTGCGCCTCCGGCTCGAACATGCCGACGGTGATCGCGTGATCGCAATAGATGCCGTAGACCCAGGCGGAGGACCCGCAACCGCGCCCCAGCCGGACGACGATTTCGAGGACTTCGTCGAGGCCCAGCGCATAGCCGCCGAAGCGTTCGGCGCGCGCCGCCTTCAGCAGATCGAGATCGCGCAGGTCCCGGAAGGTTTCGTCGGGCATGCGCCTGAGCGCGGCGGTTTCTTCGGCCCGCGCCGCGAGGGTCGGGACCAGGCCTTGCGCGCGCTCGATCAACTCCGCGCCGATATCGACGTCCTGCGCCCTGGTGGCCATGCGCGTTTCCCCTAGAACAGCCCGAACCGCCTGTGGCCGCGCTTGGCGAAGTATTGCTGGTGGTTGTCCTCGGCCATCCAGAAGGTGGGCGCGGGCTCGATCTGCGTCGCGATGTCGCGGCGGTGGCGCCCGCTCGCCTGTTCCTCGTCGAGGGAGCGTCTCGCGGCCTCGGCCTGCTCCTCGTCGTGGGCGAAGATGACCGTCCTGTACTGGGTGCCGATATCGGGGCCCTGGCGGTTGACCTGAGTCGGATCGTGGACCTGCCAGAACAGCTTGAGCAGCGCCTCGTAGCCGATCTTGCCGGGGTCGTAGTCGACCTGGACCACCTCGGCGTGGCCGGTACGGCCGGAGCACACCATCTCGTAGGTCGGGTCGTCCACGCTGCCGCCGGCATAGCCGACCGCCGTGCCGGTCACGCCGTCGACCTGCCGGTAGGCCTCCTCGACGCCCCAGAAGCAGCCGGCGCCGAATGTCGCTTTCGCCATCGCCATCCTCCGTTCCGGTTCGGCGACTAATTTAGGGTGTGCCGCCGCCTTTTACGAGGTCGGCGAGGGTGAAGACGTGCTCGTCCACCACCCCCATCCGGCGCAGCGCCGCGGCGAGTTGCAGCACGTAGTCGGTATTGGCGCCGCTGGGCCCGTGGCTGCGCCGCACTTGGCGGGCGATGTCCGGCAGCGGCGCCGGACCGAGCCAGTTGGGATTGTCCGGATTGGCGAAATAGACGAAGCCCGGGACCGGCTTCGCCCGCGTATCGGAAAAGTGCAGGTCGAGAGTGATGCGGTCGTACCCGCCCTTTTCCCGGAAGGCGAGCCGGTCGAGGATTTCGCCGCCGTTCCCCGATTCGATGCGATAGGCCCGGCCCCAGCACTCGGCCCCGTCCTCGCGGACCAGCGTGACGACCCGGCCGGGGTCGCCCGGCACGCCCCGGTGATCGGTGGAGCCCTGCCAGAACCGGCGCGACCAGCCGTGGATCGCCGCGGTCCTTCGCTCGACAAAGGGGAAATCGGGCCGCCAGATCAGCGATCCGTAACCGAAAATCCACGCGCTCAAGCCGTCATGCGCTCCCCAAGCCGGTTCCCGGCGCGGATCGATTGTGGTTTCCTGCGCCGTCCCTGAACAACCGCCGGGAGCGGAACGTGATCGATCTCTACACCTCGGCCACGCCCAACGGTCAGAAGATCCACATGATGCTGGAAGAGACCGGGCTTGCCTATAACGAGCACTGGGTGGACCTGGAAAAGGGCGAGCAGTTCGACCCGAAATTCCTCGCGATCAGCCCGAACAACAAGATCCCGGCGCTGGCCGACGACGACGGGCCGGACGGCGAACCCATCGCGGTCTTCGAATCGGGCGCGATCCTGCTCTATCTGGCGGAGAAGACCGGGCGGTTCCTTCCGCAAGAGCCGCGCGCCCGGCTCGAGGTCATGCAATGGCTGATGTGGCAGATGGCGAGCTTCGGCCCGATGCTGGGACAGGCCCATCACTTCCGCGCCTACGCGCCCGAGAAGATCGATTACGCCTATGACCGCTACACCAACGAGGCGCGCCGGCTCTACCGGGTCCTCGACCGGCGGCTGGGCGAGGCGGAATATGTCGCGGGGGATTATTCGATCGCCGACATGGCGATCTTCCCGTGGTGCCGGCTGCACGGGCGTCAGGGCCAGAAACTGGAGGACCATCCCAACGTGCTCCGCTGGTTCGGAACGATCGCCGCTCGGCCCGCCGTCGCGCCCGACATGGAACGCCTCACCGACACCGCCGACCAGTGGGAATGGAACGAGGAAAACTGGTCGAACCTGTTCGGCGCCGCCCAGTACGAGAAACGCTGAGCCGGTGGCCCGCTTCGCCGCCCGGCCCCTCCCCGCCGAACCGGACGCCGTCGCGCCCGACGGATCCGAAGTGCGGGTGCTGGCGGCGCTCGAAGGCGGCAGCGCGGCGCATTTCCGGCTCGCGCCCGGCGAGGTCTCGCGGGCCGGGCGCCACCGGACGGTGGAGGAGATCTGGTACGTCCTCTCCGGGCGCGGCGAGATGTGGCGCAGCGGCGGCGGCGAGGAAGAGGCGGTCGCGCTGGAACCCGACATTTGCCTGACGATCCCGGTCGGCATTTCCTTCCAGTTCCGCGCGACGGGCGCGGCGCCGCTGTCGGCATTCGCGGTAACGATGCCGCCCTGGCCTGTCGACTCGGATGACGAGTGGGTGGAGGTCGAGCCCTACTGGCCGGTCGACCTGCCCGATGCCGATTAGCTACAGCGGAATGACGATCATCGTGTCGATGCGCTCGCCGTCGCAGACGACAATTCTCTCGCTGAATTTCAGGCGGCCGGCGTTCTCGACGATCCTGTCGACATATTTCCCGGTGCAGAAGATTTCCGGTGCGCCCGACTGCATGGTGCGGTAGACCGCGAAACCGGCGGTAGCGGAAATCTCGCGACCCGGCTTGTCGATAAGTACCGGCGGGTCGATCAGGTGCCGGTAATGGTGCGGTTCGTAGATGTTCGCGCTCCTGAGCGCGGACACGCGATCCTCCATCATCGCCCGGCCCTGGCACAGCATCAGCCCGGCCGGCATGGCGCGGTCGTGGTTCCACCGCGTGGTGATCTTGTAGAGCGCGTCTTCGGCGAAGAACTCGGGCCAACGCTCGTAATCGCCGTCGTCGATCGCGTGGCCATAGAGGCGGTTGAGCGCGTCGATTCGAGCGGGCAGCGATGCGACCTCCGTCACGCAGCGGATTCCCGCATCAACCCGTGCCAGCCCTGCCAGAACCCGCGCACGGAAAGTTCGTTGCACCGGCTGTCGGAGTCCCGCTCCACGTCCCGCCCGCCCATGGCCAGCACGGAATTCCGTTCCTCCGCGCCGGCGATGCCCCGGCGCACCCAACCCACCACCGCGCCGTCTTCCATCGCGATGTAGCCGCCGGGGCCGACGAGGTTCGACTGGCGGAGCCGCATGGCGCGCTGTTCCTGCGTGTCGTCGACCGCGCCGAGGATCCACCAGGTGAGCACGCTCTTGTCCGGACCATTCGGGAGCAGAAGCCGGACGGTGATCACGTTCGACAGCTGCTGGATCGAGAAGTTCGGGAAGATGCTCTGGATCGCAAGCGTCGTCCCGCAATCGTATTCCGGCCAGGTTTCGAGAAGTTCGGGCGCGTTGAGGGCATAGCCGTCCTTCACCGCCCGGAGGTCGCGCGCGTTGTATTGGGATTCCGGCCGGTCGGTCGCGCCGATCGAATAGGTCAAATGGTGCAGCCCGCCCTCGCTGAGCTCGATCCCGCCCTTCATCGACAATCGCACCAGCCCGAACGTCGGAAAGAAGGAGTGCAGCAGCGTGGCGTGGTAGGTGTCGCGCACGTTCTCGGTATAGAGCTTCCAGTTGCCGTCGAGTCCGTGCTGGAACTTGCCGAGGATCTCCATCTCCCGGCCCAGCACCCGGTCGATATTGGCGCGCATCTCGGGGCCCAGATAATCCGCCAGAGAGGGCGCGTCGTCGGAGAACGTGCCGAACACCAGCCCGTTGCAGGTCTCGACGCGCAGGCGCTGCAAGCCGTGGCGCGACCGGTCGAAATCGGCCGCCATGCCGCCCTTGCCCTGGATACCGCGCTCGAAGGCGATGCTCGCCAGATTGCCGCGCAGATCGTAGGTCCAGTTGTGGTAGACGCAGGTCAGCCGCTCGGCGTTTCCCGCTTCGTCGATGCAGACCAGGTTGCCCCGGTGGGCGCAGCGATTGACCATCGCGTTGACCGCGCCCGCCTCGTCGCGCACCACGATGACCGGAATTTCCCCGACGGCGGTGGTCTTGTAGTCCCCGGCGTCGGGGACTTCGCATTCGAGCGCCAGGAAATTCCAGGCCTCGCCCTGGAAGACCCGCTTCAACTCGCGGCGATAGATGTCTTCGTCGGAGTAGAAGGCGTAGGGAATTTCGCTGAAGTCTTCGGGATTCCAATCGAGCAACGTCATCGGTCCGCCAGGAATCGGAGTGTCGAATCGGATAGCGATATTACTCCCGGGGAGGACCGCGCGCAGCCCGGTCGGGGGAACCGCCCGCCGCCGTCATCGCGATCGCGGCGTCGCGAACCTCTCCGAAGCTCTCGACGATCCGGTGCGCGCCGGCGCCTCGCAACTCCGCGACCTCGTGCACGCCCCAGCTCACCCCGACAGCCCCGGCGCCCGCGTTGACCGCCATCTCGATGTCGAAGGTCGTGTCGCCGATCATCACCGTGGTCTCGGTGACCGCTCCGGCCTCCGTCATCGCGGCCCTCAGCAAGTAGGGGTCCGGTTTGGCGGGACCCAGATCGGCGGTCTTGCAGGCGAAGAAGAACTCGTCGATCCCCTGTGCCCGCAGCAATTCGGCCAGCCTGTCGCCGTTTCGGCTGGTCACGATCGCCAGCGCGAAACCGCGCCCGCGCAGATATTCGAGCGTCCCGCGGGCGCCGTCGAAAAGCGTCTCCGACAAGGGCGGCGCGGTCCGTCGGCCCTCCCGGACGTCGTCGTAAAAGGCACGGATCCTGGCGAACTCATCGGGCCCCGCGTCGGGCAGCAGCGCGAGGACGCTCTCCTTCCAGGGCAGCCCGATGATGCGCCGCGCGTGGTCCGGGTCGGGCGGCGGGAATCCGCAGGCCTCCCAGCACGCGATCACGCGCTCCACGATAGCGCCGGCGCTGTCCAGCAGGGTGCCGTCCAGATCGAACGCGGCGAGAAGAGCGCCGTTCCGTCCCTTCACGATCGGTCCATCTCGTCGAATCCCCAGAACGACCATTGCGCCAGCATGTCGGCATCGAGCGGCGCCGTCACCGTGACCGGAGAATTATCCGGCCGGGGCAACACGAGCCTGCGGGCGTGCAGCATCAGGCGCTTCACCGGCGGCGGGCCGTCGATTTCGCCGGTTCCGGGGCCGTATTTCCCGTCGCCCAGGATCGGCGCGCCGATCGCCTGGCAATGCACGCGGATCTGATGGGTCCGCCCGGTCTCCGGCATGAGCGAGAGCCACGACACACGGCGCGCCTCGGCGAGAACGGCATAGGCGGTCCGCGCCCGTTTGGCGCCCGGCGCGTCGCCGGTCACGCGTTCCCGCCCGCCTCCCGGCGCCGCCGTCTTGGCGAGCGCGAGGTCGACGATACCGCGCGACGGTTCCGGAACGCCCGAGACCAGCGCCCAGTACTCCTTCTCGACCCGGCCTTCGCGAAACGCGCTCACCAGGAAGGCGGCGGCGCGCCGGGTCCGCGCGATGGCGAGCACGCCGCTGGTGTCCTTGTCGAGCCGGTGAACCAGCCGCGGGCGCTCGTCGCCGTCGAAGCGGAGCGCGTCCAGCATCGAATCGACCGAGGCCTTCACCTTGGAGCCGCCCTGAACCGCGAGACCGGCGGGCTTGTCGATGGCGATCATCTCCCCGTCGCGGTAGAGAACGCGACCGCGGATGAAGGCGGCATCCGCCGGCGAAACGGGAGCCCGGCGGTCGGGCCGGGCGAAATTCTCCGACAGACCGGGCGGAATCCGCACCGCGCACCCGGCAACGACCCGGGTCGAGGCCCTGGCCCTTCCGCCGTCGACCCTGATCTGGCCGGTGCGGAGAAGCTTCTCCAGATGCCCGTGGCCGAGATCGGGAAAGTGCCGCCTGAACCAGCGGTCGAGGCGAATGTCGTGGTCGCCCGCCGCGACGGTGGCGATGCGCGCGCGGCTCACGCGGCCACCATCCGGATCGGCAGCTTCACCGCGCCCCGCCTTTCCGTTTCGCCCTGAACGCCTCGATCCGGGCGGCGATGTCGGCTTCGGCGCCCCGGCCGGTCGGCCGGTAGAACGCCTCCGGGTCCATTCCGTCGGGAAAATAGTTCTGCCCGGAGAAGCCGTCCTCCTCGTTGTGGTCGTACCGATAGCCGGCGCCGTAGCCGAGATCCTTCATCAGCCGCGTGGGCGCGTTCAGGATGTGGCTCGGCGGCATCAGGGACCCGGTGCGCTCGGCCGCCTCCCAAGCGGCGTTGAAGCCCTTGTAGAGCGCGTTCGACTTGGGAGCGTTCGCCAGATACACGACCGATTGCGCGATCGCGAGCTCGCCCTCGGGCGAACCCAGCCGTTCGTAGGCCTGCCATGCCGCGACCGCCTGGACCAGCGCCTGAGGGTCGGCCAGCCCGACATCCTCTGCCGCCAGCCGGGTCAACCGGCGCGCGACGTAGCGCGGATCCTCTCCTCCCTGGAACATGCGGGAGAGCCAGTAGAGCGCGGCATCCGCGTCGGATCCTCGAATCGACTTGTGCAGCGCGCTGATCAGGTTGTAGTGGCCGTCCCGCGACTTGTCGTAGAGCGGCGCGCGGCGCTGCACCGCCTGGGACAGCCCGGCGATGTCGAGAGTCTCCCCCTCGGGGAGCGCCAGCAGCTCCTCCGCGAGGTTGAGCACGTAGCGCCCGTCGCCGTCCGCCATCGCGAGGAGCGCCGCGCGCGCGAGGCCGTCGAGCGGGAGGCGATGCCCGATCTCGGCTTCCGCCCGCTGCAACAGGGTTTCCACCGCCGCGTCGTCCAACCGCCGCAGCACGAAGACCTGACAGCGCGAGAGCAGCGCCCCGTTCAGCTCGAAGGAGGGGTTTTCCGTGGTCGCGCCCACCAGGATGACGGTCCCGTCCTCGACGACCGGCAGGAATCCGTCCTGCTGCGCCCGGTTGAACCGGTGGATCTCGTCGACGAACAGGATGGTCCCCTGCCCTCCGACGCGCCGGCCGCGCGCTTCGTCGAACACCCGCTTGAGGTCGGCGACTCCGGAAAAGACCGCCGACAGGGGTTCGAAATGGAGCGCCGTCGCGTTGGCCAGCAACCGCGCGATCGTCGTCTTGCCGCTTCCCGGCGGGCCCCAAAGAACCATCGAGGTCAGACGGCCTTCGCTCACCATGCGGCCGATCGGCCCCTCCGGACCCAGCAGGTGATCCTGGCCCAGGACGTCCTCGAGCCTCGCCGGGCGCAGCCGGTCGGCGAGGGGCCTCGGCGCCTCGGCTTCGAACAGGCCGGGCTCCCGGTCGCTGTCCGCGGTCACCGCTCAGGCCCCGAAGACATAGGACAGCGCCTTGCCGTCGCGCATCAGGGAGACCTTCCAGCGATCGTTTGCGCTTTCGAGAAGCCGCTTGAGCCCGGCTACCGAGCGCGGCTCCCTGCCGTTGATCCACATCACGACATCGCCCCGGCGGAAGCCGAGACGGCGCGCCGTGCCGCCCCGGCGGACCTTCATCACCACGACGCCGCGTTCGATGCCTTCGATCCTGAGTTCGTCGGCGAGGGCCGGCGACAGATCGGCCATGGCGGCGCCTGAAAACGGATGGCGTCCGGTGAGCTCGGTCACGTTGCGGGGGGGGATCTCCGGCGGCGCGATGACGTCGAAACGAATCGGGCGCTCGCGCCCCTGCCGAAGCACCGTCAGCTCGGCCTCCGAGCCCAGCCGCAGCGTCGCGACGCGGAACTGAAGGCCCGCCCGGTCGTCGATCCTGCGGCCGTTGACGGCGAGGATCACGTCGCCGACGCGGAGTCCGGCGCGGTCGGTCGGTCCCTCGGCATGGACCTGGCGGACGATGGCGCCCGACGGGCGCGGCTGGCCGAGCGAGGCGGCGATGGCCGCCGTCACGTCCTGCGTCCGGGCGCCGATCCACGGCCGGACCACCCGGCCCGTGCGGTCCACCGAGTCGACCACCATCGCCACCATGTTGGACGGGATCGCGAAGCCGATCCCGACGGACCCGCCGCCGCGGGAGTAGATCGCGGTGTTGATGCCGACCAGCTCTCCGTCGAGCGATACGAGCGCGCCGCCCGAGTTGCCGGGATTGATCGCGGCATCGGTCTGGATGAAGAAGCCGAAATCCGAAATGCCGGCCGCGGTGCGGGCGAGCGCCGATACGATCCCGCTCGTCACGGTCTGGCCGACCCCGAAGGGGTTGCCGATGGCGAGCACCAGATCGCCGACTTCGAGATCGTCGGAATCGCGAAGCCCCAGATGGGGCAGCGCCTGTGCGCCGGGATCGATCCTGAGTACGGCCAGGTCGGTCCGCTCGTCCGAACCGATGAGCTTCGCGTCGAACTCCCGCCGGTCGGCGAACACGACGGTGATCTCGCTCGCGCCCTTGATGACGTGGTGATTGGTGACGACGAGCCCTTCGGGCCGAACGACGACGCCCGAACCGAGCGAATTCTGCACCCGTTCCCGCGGCCGTCCGAAGGAAAAGTCCTCCCCGAAAAACCGCCGGAAGAAGGGATCGTTGAAGAAGGGCGAAACGGGCGCGCTGCGCACCACGCGCTTTGCGTAGATATTTACGACGGCGGGCGCGGCGCGCTTGACGAGAGGCGCGAAGGAAAGCCGCATTTCCTCCCGGTCGGAAGGCAGGCGCTTGTCCGGTTGCGCGAGTGCGGTGCCGGCAACCGCCAGCGCAACAACGGCGGTGGCGAGCCACGTTGCGCCCCGCATCGGAGTCATGATCGCAAGGCTCCTCCCAGGAACCGGCACCATGCCGCGCCGCCCCTGAAATGAAAAGGGGCAGCGCCGGGCGCCGCCCCTGGATCGTCCGGACGAGTCTTGCGATCAGGCGACCGCTTCCTCCTCCTCGACCGTATCGCGCTCCTGCACCGGTCCGGAATCGAGCCCCTTGGCCTCGGGATCGCGGTCGACCAGCTCGATCACCGCCATCGGCGCCGAATCGCCGTAGCGGAATCCGGCCTTCAGGACCCGCGTGTACCCGCCATTCCGGCCGGCGTAGCGATCGGCAAGGGTGGTGAACAGCTTGTCCGCCAGCTTCGCGTCGCCGGCAAGCCTGCGGATCGCCTGGCGCCGGGCGTGGAGGTTCTCCGGACCGCGCTTGCCCAGCGTGATCAGCCGGTCGACGATGGGGCTGAGCTCCTTCGCCTTGGGCAGGGTTGTGGTGATCTGCTCGTGCTTCACCAGCGCCGCGGCCATGTTGCGGAACATGGCGGTGCGGTGTGCGCTGGTCCGGTTGAGCTTGCGGCCCTTCAGGCGATGTCGCATGGCGCGTCTCCCTGCCGGTATCGTTCGCCTAGAAGGGCTCGTCCAGCCGCCGGGCGAGCTCTTCGATGTTCTCGGGCGGCCAGTTGACGATCTCCATGCCGAGCTCGAGCCCCATCTGCGCCAGCACTTCCCTGATCTCGTTCAGGGACTTGCGTCCGAAATTGGGCGTCCGCAGCATCTCCTGCTCGCTCTTCTGCACGAGATCGCCGATATAGATGATGTTGTCGTTCTTGAGGCAGTTGGCGGAGCGGACCGAGAGTTCCAGCTCGTCCACTTTCCGGAGCAGGTTCTTGTTGAACGCCGGCTCGGTGGGCAGGACCTCTTCGGCCCTGGTCGAGGGCTCCTCGAAGTTGATGAAGAGCTGCAGCTGATCCTGCAGGATCCGGGCCGCGAGAGCCACGGCATCCTCCGGCGTGATGACGCCGTTGGTCTCGATGTCGAGAGACAGCTTGTCGTAGTCGGTGATCTGGCCGACGCGGGTATTCTCGACCTGGAAGGCCACCTTGCGCACCGGGCTGAACACGGCATCGACCGGAACCTGCCCGATGGGGGCGTCGGCCGCGCGGTTCTGGGCGGCCGGGACGTAGCCCTTGCCCGAGTCGACTTCGAGCTCCATTGCGATTTCGGCGCCGTCATCCAGCGTGCAGATCACGATATCGGGCTCGACGATTTCGATATCGTGGCCGGCGTCGATCATGCCGGCGGTGATCTCGCCGGGCCCGCTGCCTTCGAGGTGCATGCGCTTCGGCCCGTCGCCGTGCATGCGGAGCGCGAGGCTCTTGACGTTGAGGACGATGTCGGTAACGTCCTCGCGCACGCCGGAGATCGAGGTGAATTCGTGCAGCACCCCGGCAATCTGGATCGAGGTGCACGCCGCGCCCTGCAAGGACGAGAGCAGCACACGCCTCAGCGCGTTGCCGAGCGTCACGCCGAACCCGCGTTCGAGCGGCTCCGCGACGATCCTCGCGAACCGGCTGGGATCGGAGCCCGGGACGATCTCGAGCTTGCTCGGCTTGATCAGCTCCTGCCAGTTCTTCTGAATAATCGACATCTTTTCGATCCTTGGCGGCGTTTGTGACCCGGCGGCGCATGCGCCGCCGATGGAAGCGCGGACCGGCCGCGGCTGCGAGACGGTCGCGGGGCTATACCCGGCGGCGCTTGCGCGGGCGGCAACCGTTATGCGGGATGGGCGTCACGTCGCGGATGGAGGTGATCGAGAAGCCGACCGCCTGAAGCGCGCGCAACGCCGATTCGCGCCCGGAGCCCGGCCCCTTGACCTGGATTTCGAGCGTCTTCATGCCGTGCTCCATCGCCTTTCGCCCCGCGTCTTCCGCCGCGATCTGCGCGGCGTAGGGGGTCGACTTGCGCGAACCCTTGAAACCCTGCGAACCCGCCGACGACCAGGAGATCGTGTTGCCCTGGGCGTCGGTGATGGTGATCTTGGTGTTGTTGAAGGACGCGTTCACATGGGCGACGCCGGCGGTGATGTTCTTGCGCTCGCGCCGGCGAACGCGCGTGGAGGTCTGTCGTGCCATCTTGTCCTCGGTCTGCGCCGGTCGCGGCTATTTCTTGCCCGCGATCGGCCGGGCGCGGCCCTTGCGCGTGCGCGCGTTGGTATGGGTGCGCTGCCCGCGCGCCGGCAGGTTGCGGCGGTGCCGCAGCCCCCGGTAGCAGCCCAGATCCATCAGCCGCTTGATGTTCATCGCGGTGTCGCGGCGCAAATCGCCCTCGATCTTGAATTCCCGGTCGATGATCTCGCGGATCCGCCCCAACTCGTCGTCGGCGAGGTCGTTGGCCCTCATGGTCCCCTGGACGTTGGCCTTCTCGCAGATCCGCCGGCCGCCGGTACGTCCGATTCCGTAGATATAGGTGAGCGCGATCTCGATCGGCTTGTTCGGCAGGTTAACGCCAGCTATTCGCGCCACGACGCGACCTCCTGCTTCGGCATAAGCTTCGGGGTTCCGAAAATGGGCGTTCCCATCCGGGCGAACGGATTATAGGGACCCCCGGGGTTCAGTCAACCGTCGGAATGGCGGGATGTCGGTAGTGTTCTGATCGAAAAGTTCGCATGATTTCGCGTTGGCTGTGCGGTCTCCCCTGTCCAACCACTTCTCACGTCATGCCCGGACTTGTTCCGGGCATCCACGTCCCTCTGCCGGCTCGTCCGCTTCCGGCTCGCACCGCGATGCCGCAAGACGTGGATGCCCGGAACAAGTCCACTGCTGTCCGGTTTGCCGTGAAACAGTTTCGGTGGGGGCGCGCGAGGGCTCCATCCAACGCCGAGTGGGAGTTGGCTGAGATCGCCGGAAGGGGGCGGCGGAGACGAGCGGTGGACTTCCCCGATGTGGCCCGAAGCGGTCCCGCGCGGCCGTCTGGCGTTATGCGGGCCGGTCAGGTGGCCTTGGGTTCGGCGCGCCGGGGTTCGATGTAGCCGTAGCGGCGGAGCATTCGGATCCAGCGCGGGGCGTTGCGCTTGACCATCAGCGCGTCGTAGTCGGCGGTGCGGTCGTAGTATGGCCTGCCGGTCTTGAGCACGACATAAACGATGCGCAGCATCTTGTGTGCGCCGGCCACGATGGCGCGCTTGTATCCGCGCCGGGCGGCGAGAGCGCGGTGGTGGGCCTCGAACTGGCATCCCTTGGTTCGGGCCGCGCCGTGGGCACATTCGACGAGGCTGGCGCGCAGGGTCTTGGAGCCCCTTCGGGTGCGCGCGTTGCGGCGCTTTCCGCCGCTTTCGTTGTTGCCGGGGCAGAGCCCGGCCCAGGCGGCGAAGTGCTGCTTGGAGGCGAACGCCTCGATATCCGGGCCGATCTCGATCAGGATGGTCGAGGCGGCGATGCGGTCGATGCCGGGGATGGTGGTCAGCAGGCGGAGCTGTTCCTCCCACGGCGTCATCTGCCGGTCGATCTTCTCGCCGTAGGACGCGATGCGCGCCTCGAGCGCGTCATGCTCGTCCAGCAGATCGCCGAGCATGAAGCGGTCGTTGTCGCCCAGGCTCAGGGAGAGCGCCTCGCCGAGCCCCTCCAGCTTGTTGGCGACGTGGCCGGTGAGCGAGGCGAGGATGACCGCGCGCGGCGTGGCTTGCGCCAGCCCGTCGAGGATCTTGCGGCCGTTGACGCCGAAGACGTCGGAGAGGATGCCGCCGATGCGCAGGCCGGCGCGGTCGACGATCTTCTGCACCCGGTTGCGCACGGTCGAGCGCTGCCTGACCAGGGTGCGCCGCTGGCGGCTCAGCGAGCGCAGCTCCCGGAACGGCTCGGGGGGAACATGGGAAGGCGTGCAGAGCCCGAACTGGCACACGCAGGCCAGCCACACGCTGTCGGCGACATCGGTCTTGCGCCCCTTCAACTGCTTGACCTGACGCGCGTGCACCAGGATCGCTTCGATCCCCGCCGCCTCCACCGCCGCGAAGGGCGCCTGCCAGTAGATCCCGGTCCCTTCCATGACAGCGGCCTCGACGCGGCGACCGGTCAGCCAGGCGACCATCTCCGCCAGACCGCTCGGAAGCGAGCTGAAGCAGCGCGTCTCCACCACCGGCTCACCCTCGCCCTCGCACAGGCGAACCGTCGCGGTGATCTCCATCTTGTGCACGTCCAGACCCGCCGCGCGCGGCCGGACGACGTGCAAGCCTTCCGTCTTCATCGCTTTCCTCCTCGTTGCGCTCTCGCCACGGCGGCGTAGGATCGCGCCGTGGCATCGCCACGGTGGAGGCGGCGACAGCGGTCGGAAGGACACGCACCCGTCGAGCGGGTGCGGTTCGATTTGCCGCGCGTCCACGGCCGCGGGCCGGGCACAGTACGGGGTGCGGAGCCGACCGCCGGAAGCAGTTTAGATCTCGGGAACCACATCACCGATAAAAGGAACGCTCACGCGTCGCCGCCTCCACCATTCCCATCCTGCCACGGCAGACCCGCGCGACGATCGGCGAACCCTCAGCCGAACGCCCCGAGTTTCATGCCACGGGGTGGCTCAGCACCGCCAAGACCATGACGGTTTAGATGGGGTGGACCCGGCGCAAGGCATTGGTACAGGCGGGTTTTCGGCCCTTCCGCCGGATCGGGACACCGATTGCAGCCCGCCCACACCCGCCGTCCTTGTCCCCCTGTTGTCACCCCGGACTTGATCCCATAAGCGCTAACTTGTTTGTGGCGGTCTTTTTGGCTAGGGTTTCCGGGTGTTTGGGCTCGGGGGCTTGGGATGGACGAGGACTGGGAGGTTCTGCGGTGTTTTCTGCCGGCCGGCTGGGAGGCGCTGGGGCGCTCCAGCGGGGCGCTGAAGGGTCTTCGCAAGGACCGGTCGGCGGAGGCGGCGCTGCGGGTTCTTCTGCTGCATCTGGGGTGCGGGCACTCGCTGCGCGAGACCGCGGTTCGGGCGCGCGAGGCGGGTCTGGCGGATTTGTCGGACGTTGCGCTTCTGAAGCGGCTTCGCAAGTCTTCGGACTGGCTGCGGGGGCTGTGCGAGGCGCTGTTTCGCGAGCGCGGTCTGGCGCGCACCGTCGCGCCGGGTCTGCGGGTCCGCGCGGTCGACGCGACGACGGTGCGCGAGCCGGGGCGGACGGGTTCGGTGTGGCGGGTGCATTACAGCCTGTGCCTGTCTTCGCTGTGCTGCGACTTTTTCGAGGTGACGCCGACGCGCGGGGTGGGCAGCGCGGAATATCTCGCCCGGTTTCCGGTGTGCGAAGGCGATCACATCCTGGCCGACCGGGGCTACGCGACGGCGGCGGGTCTGAGCCACGTGTCGGCGGCGGGCGGGCGCATCGCGGTGCGGGTGAACACCGGGGCGTTGCCGCTCTGGACCCCGGCCGGGTCGCCCTTCGACCTTCTTGCTGCGGTGTCCGGGCTGAGCAGCGCCGGGGCGGTCGGGTCGTGGCCGGTCGCGGCGGGCGGGGTGGATGGGGTATGCGGCCGCGTCTGCGCGGTGCGCAAGTCGGCCGAGGCCGCGCGGCGGGCGCGCAGGAGGGCGCGCCGCGAGGCCAGGCGCCAGGGCAGCGAGGTCCGACCCGCGACACTCGCCTATGCCGACTTCGTCATCGTCTTCACCACCTTCTGCGAGGAGACCTTCAGCGCCGGCGAGGTTCTCGAATGGTACCGCCTGCGCTGGCAGGTCGAGCTCGTCTTCAAGCGCCTCAAGTCGCTCGCCCGGCTCGGCCATCTGCCCAAGCACGACGACGACAGCGCGCGCGCCTGGCTCTACGGCAAGCTCCTCGTCGCCCTGCTGGTCGACAAGCTGGTCGACCACGCCCGCGCCGTTTCCCCCTGGGGATACGCGCTGGCGCAGCCGCAGGCCGCATAGCCCGTGGCGCGAGTTCCGCTTCGTCCTCAACGAGGTCCGGAGCGCCATCGAGCCGCGCTTCGGCCTCGCCCGGACGATCGACGGGTGGAACCACATCGCCAAAGCCCTCGCCGAACCGCCACGACGCCGAAGACCGCAACGGGACCTGTACGTCATCCCACACACAAGTTAGCGCTTATGGGACTTGATCCGGGGTGACAACAGGGGGGTGGAGACGGTCCCGCCCGTCGACACAGAGCCCGTTCCGAAGTTAAACCGGACAGCAGTGGACTTGTTCCGGGCATGACGTGATGGGACACGATCTGGGATACAACGGCCAGACCCGGTAAATCCCCTTCCCCCGCCGCCGCGCCAGCCGGCGCAGGTCTTCGACTCGGCTCGCGAATCGACTAATTTCGCGCAATGACGGAGACCGCGCGGGATCTCGCAATCCCGTTTTCCACGATCGCCGACCTGCTTGCGCGCCACGCCTCGGAGCACCCGCGGAAGCCGGCCATCGTCGACCTCGACGGCGGCAAGCAAACCGACTTCGCGGGGCTTCGCGAAGCGGTCGACCGGATCGCCGCCTGGCTCGAAGCGACCGGCGTCGGGCGCGGCGACAAGGTGGTGGTGCTATCCGACGAGCGGATCGAGAAGCTGCTCGTCTTTCTCGCCGTCTGGCGAGTCGGCGCCATCGCCTGTCCCTTCCATGTCGAGATGAGCGTCGAGCACCTGCGCGCCATCGTCACCTATATCGACCCGCGGCTGGTGCTCTGGCACTCGGATCTGGACGGAGACGGGATCGTCGGGGGGCTGGGCTACCCGTCGGTGCGGTTTTCCTCCTGGCCGGACGGCGATCCGGAACCGGGCGAGCTGTTCGCGGCCGTCGCCTCGATGGACGGTCCGGACGCGCCCCGGGGAACCAATTTCGCAAACGACACCGCCTGCATCTTCTCGACCTCGGGGACGACGGACCGTCCCAAATGCGTGGAGTGGGACCATCTCGGCCTCTGGCTTTGCGGCCTCTCGAGCCTCGACTTCACCGGGATGACGGGAGACGACAGGCTGCTGGAATACCGAACCTTCAGCTGGCTCTCGCCGCAGATCCTCGCGCTGATGCCGTTCCTGCAGACCGGACTTACGTTGCACATGGCGCGGCGGTTCTCGCACGGCCGCTTCTTCGACTGGATCGGGGAGCACCGGATCACCGTCGCCATCGGCGTGCCGACGGTAATCAACATGCTGCTCAACCGCCCGGTCGAGTTGGCGCGGGACAGGATCGAATCGCTGCGCCTGATGACGTCGAGCTCCGCGCCGCTGGCGCCCGACAGGTGGCGCCGGTTCGAGGAGAGCTACGGCATTACCCTGCTCCAGTTCTACGGGGCGTCCGAGGGCGGCTGGCTGTGCGGCAACCGGCACGACAACCGGAAAGTCGGCACCGTCGGCCAGCCGGCGAGACACATGGAGTTCGCCATCCTCGATCCGGGCGGCGCCCCCTGCCCCGCGGGTGTCGAGGGCGAGATCGCCATACGCGGGCCCCAGACGGCGGTCGCCGCGATCGCGCCCACGGGCGAATACCAGGACATGCGCCCGACCCGGCTTATCGAATGGTTGCGGACCGGCGACATCGGCGTCGCCGACGAAGAGGGCTTCGTCACCGTCACCGGCCGGGCCAAGGACCTGATCATTCGCGGCGGGGTGAACATCGCGCCGCTGGAGATCGATGGCGTGCTGATGCGCCTTCCCGGAATCGCCGAGGCGGCCGCCGTCGGCGTTCCCGACCCGATCTACGGGGAGGAGATCGCGGCTTTCGTCGTTGCCCGACCGGGTACGACGGTGCGGCCGGACAAGATAATTTCGGGCTGCGCCCCGCATTTGCCCGACTTCAAGCGCCCGAAGACAGTCTTCGTCGTGGACAGCCTGCCCAAGTCCGACCGGGGCAAGATCCGGCGGGAGGCGTTGAAGACGATGTGGCTGGAATACGCCGGCGGCGAGCCGGGCAAATCCCGAGCGCGGTAAAAGAACTGGAATAGAGCGGGCAAATTCCCACAATATGGCAACCGATCCTGTGTGACCCGGAGACGCGGACAGAATGAGAAAATACCTTCACATCGACCTCGGCGACCGGTCGATCGAGACCGAGGAGCTGCACGGCGAGGCGATCGTCCGTGCCGGCCGCCACCTGATCGCCAAGACGCTGCTGGAGAAGGGCGCGGCCAGGGTGGACCCGCTGTCTCCGGAGAACCCGCTGATCTTCTCCGCCGGCCCGTTCGCGGGCTCCAATTTCTCCAACGCCAACCGGCTCTCCATTGGCTGCAAGAGCCCGCTCACCGGCGGCGTCAAGGAGGCCAATTCCGGAGGCACCTTCGCCTTCGCCCTGGGGCAGATCGAGATCGCGGGGTTCAACCTCTACGGCGCGTCGGACGAGTGGACGGTGATCTACATCCACAAGGACGGCGACATCGCCTTCGAGGACGCCGAACCCTATATGGGGAAGGGCAATATCGAGGCGGCGAGGCTGCTGTTCGAGAAATACGGCGACAAGGTGAGCGTCGGCCTGTGCGGGCCGGTCGGCGAGTACATGGGGCTGATCGCGGGAATCTCCTTCACCGATCCCGAGGGTCGGCCGGTCCGGATCGCGGCGCGCGGCGGCGTCGGCGCGGTGATGGGCAGCAAGAAGGTCAAGGCGATCGTCGTCGACCGCGACAGGATGCCGACCTTCCACGACCGCAAGAAGCTGATGGGCTCGGTCCGCGACTACAACAAGATGCTGGACGCGGATGCGGCGATCAACGCGCTGCGCAATCTCGGCACCGCCATGGTGGGCGATTTCACCAACACCATCGGCGGGCTGCCGACGCGCAACTTCTCCTCCGGCCAGCTGGTCGACAAGGAGAAGGAGACCTTCAAGCTCGGCGGCGAGCACATCCGCGAGCGCAATCTCGCGCGCGGCGGCGAGCCGACGCATGCCTGCATGCCGGGCTGCATGATCCGCTGCTCGAACATCTATGCCGGGCCGGAAGGCGAGGAGATCGTCTCGCCGCTCGAATACGAGACCCTCGGGCTGATGGGCACCAATTGCGGGCTGGAGGACCCGGACGATGTCGCCCGGCTCAACCACATCGCCAACGATCTGGGCGTCGATTCCATCGAGATCGGCGCCACCATCGGCGTCCTGATGGAGGCCGGGCTGGGCGAGTTCGGCGATCCCGCCTTCATGGCCGACGTGCTGGAGGACATCCGCGACGGGACCGAGCGCGGCAGGATCTTCGCGCAGGGAACCGCGAGGGTCGGCGAGCACTACAACGTCGCCCGCGTGCCGACGGTCAAGAAGCAGGGCATCAGCGCCTACGACCCGCGCGTGATCGAGGTCACCGGCATCTCGATGATGGTGACGGCCCAGGGCGCCGACCACACCACCGGCAACATCCCCGCCTTCGTCTGCGACGGAAAGACGACCGAGGAGCTGACCGAGGCGAGCTTCGACGTGCAGACGCTGTGCGCGACCGCGGATTCGCTCGGGCTTTGCGTGTTCGGGCGCACCGTGACCAACGAGAACATCGACTTCATGGTCAACGCGCTCAACGACGCGCACGGCACGGATCTCGACGAATCGTTCTACCGGCGGCTCGGCCACGAAACCCTGCGCGACGAATGGGAGTTCAACCGCCAGGCCGGCTTCTCCGAAGAGGACGACGAACTGCCGGACTTCTTCTTCGACGAGCCGCTGCATCCGAGCGGCAAGGTTCAGCGCCACCGCAGCCGGGACGTCAACGCGCACGTCCGCAAGCTGCTGGCCGAAGCGCTCGCCTGATTCACCCCGTTCGGGGACGTCGCGTGCCGCCCTACCCCAGGAACTTCAGCAGGTAGAGCGACAGCTCCGGCACGTAGGTGACGATCACCAGCGCGATGATGTTGATGATGATGAAGGGCACCAGCCCGGGATAGATGCTGCTCAGCGGCGCCTTGAACAGCGCCTGGGCGACGAAGATGTTGAGCCCGAAGGGCGGGGTGAACATGCCGATGGCAAGGTTCACCGTCATGATCACGCCGAAATGCACCAGATCGACGCCGAGCGCGGCGGCGATGGGCGCGAGCAGCGGGGTCAGCACCAGGATCGCCGATCCGGGGTCGAGCAGGCAGCCGACGATCAGCAGGAACACGTTGATGATCATCAGGATGACCCAGGGCGGGACATCGAGGGCCTGGATCGCGGCCACCGCGGCCTGCGGGATGCCGCTGACGGTGAGCAGCCACGAGAACACGCCCGCCCCGGCGACGATGATCAGCACCTGCGCGGTCAGGTACATCGAGTTGATCGAGACGTCCCAGATCCCGCGCCACGAGATGTCGCCGTAAACGAACTTGGTGACGAGGATCGCATAGACGCAGGCGATCCCCGCCGCCTCGGTCGGCGAGAACACGCCGGCATAGATGCCGCCCAGGATGATGCCCGGCGTGCCGAGCGCCCAGATGCCGGATTTGCTGGCCCGCAGGAACTCGCCCATATCGAACGGCTGGCCCTCGCGGATGTCGCGGCGGGCGGCGTACCAGTAGATGTAGCCGCCCATCATCAGCGACATCAGCAGCCCGGGGAAGATGCCGGCGATGAACAGGTGGGACACCGACTGCTCGGCCGAGGCGCCGTAGAGGATCATGCTGATCGAGGGCGGGATGACGATGGCGATCGCGCCGGAGGAGGTCAGCACGCCGGTCGAGAATCTCTCGTCGTAGCCCTTCTCCCGCAGCGGCGGGTACATCAGCCGGCCGACCGCGGCCACGGTGGCCGGGCTCGACCCCGAGATGGCGCCGAAGATCGTGCAGGTGCCGACGGTGGTCAGCGGCAGGCTGCCGCGCATCCCGCCGATCACCGACATCACCCAGGCGATGATGCGCTGCGAGATGCCGCCCATGCCCATCAGCTCGCCGGCGAAGATGAAGAACGGCACCGCCATGAGGGCGAACTTGTCGACGCTGCCGAACATCACCTGGTGAACCGCGGTCAGCGGCACCTGCATGAAGAACAGGAGAATGATCGCCGAGGTGGCGACCAGGATGATGAAAATCGGGAAGCCGAGGATCAGAAGACCGATCGGCATCAGGACCATCACCCACTCCATACCCTGTCTCCCTGAAACCCTGGCCTGCGTTTTTTCCCGGTGCCGGGGACGGCGTTCAGCCGGATGCGCCCCGGTTGAGGGGTATGTCCTGCTGCTGTTCGGTCGCGGCGATCAGATCTTCGACCTCGCTGGAAAGGTCCCCCCTGACCAGCCGCCGGAACCTCCAGACGATGACCACGAACATCATGATGAAGCCGAGCAGTATGGCGAAATGCGGGATCACCATGGGGATCTCCGCGACCACGCTGCGCTGGTCGAGCCGGTACATCAGCTGGGTCACGGTAAAGGTCTGCGGCAGCACGAAAATGCAGACCAGCAGGAAGCACGCCACGCCGGAGAAGTTCATGATCTCCTTGAACGGCGACGGCATCATGATCGAGAAGAAGTCCATCTTCAGGTGGTGGCCGTCCCAGCTGACCAGCACCGCGCCGATGAACACCAGCCAGACCATCGAGTAGATCATGATCTCTTCGGCCCAGACGATCGGCGAGAGGAACAGGTAGCGGCCCAGCACGTTGCCGAAGTTGATCGCGATTCCGAACAGGATCAGAGAGCCGATGATGAGCCGCGGCAGGGTCACCACCCCGGCGCTGACAAACGGGTGCAACACGTCGGCAACCCGGTCCGCAATGCTGACAAACCGCTCGAAGGCCGAGCCGTTCTCCTTGCCGGAATCGCTCATAGCCGTCCCCGTGATCGTCCTGTCGTCGTTGGCGGCCGGCGGGTGCTTTGCCGGACCGCGGAGGCGTCCCGGGCATCGTGGCCAGAATACCGCGGCATTGCAAGGCCGCCTCCGCCCGCCCGCGAGATTGCCGGGTGAAGGCGGCGGACCTATAGTCGGTCCAGCCAATATGGGAGGCGCCCATGCACCCGTTCGAGATGCCCGGCGAATACGTCGACCGGATGATCCAACGCCAGGGCCGGCCGCATACCTGCGAGACCTTCGACGGCCCGAAGACCGCCTTGGTGGTGGTCGACATGCAGATCTACTTCATGGAGGAGGGCCAGCTCGGCGCGGCGCCGGTCGCGCAGGAGATCGTGCCCAACGTGAACCGCCTCGCCGAGGCGGTGCGAAACGCCGGCGGGCTGGTGATCTGGCTGCAGAACCTGGCGACCAGGGAATCGCTCAAGAGCTGGTCGGTCGCTCACGAGCGCTACACCCCGGAGAAGGGGGATCTCCGCCTGAATTCCATGCAGCGGGATTCGCGGGCCTTCAGGCTCTGGCCCACCCTCGACGTCCGCGACGAAGACGAAATCGTCGTCAAGCGGCGTTACAGCGCCTTCATCCAGGGTTCTTCGAATATCGAGAACGTGCTGCGCGACCATGAAATCGAGACCATCATCGTGACCGGCGTGGCGACCAATGTCTGCTGCGAGTCGACGGCGCGCGACGCGATGATGCTGAACTACCGGGCGCTGATGGTCTCCGACGGCTGCGCGACGATGAGCGACGGCGAGCACGCAGCGGCACTGGGCAATTTCTACCTCTATTTCGGCGACGTGCAGGAGACCGACGAGTTGGTCGCACGGCTCGAAGCGTCGACCCGGCGCAACGAGGAGGCCGCCGCCGAATAGGGGGTTCGTTCGAATCCGAATACCGCCGGGCGGTCCACGGGCCGCCCGGCCCGTTTCGATACAATGACGACTGGGATGCAATGGCCGGAAACAGCGGACGGGAAGCGTTGAAATTCGGGATCGGGCAGCCGGTCCCCAGGACCGAGGATCCGCGCCTGCTTTCCGGAGGCGGGCGCTATACCGACGATTTCAGCGCGCCCGGCCAGGCATACGCCGCATTCCTGCGGTCGACCGCGGCACATGGCGAGATCGCGGCGCTCGACGTCTCCGCCGCCGCCGATGCGCCGGGGGTGCTTGCCGTCTATACCGGCGCCGACCTGGAAGCCGATGGAATCGGCCATATTCCCTGCCCGGTCCCGATGAAGAACCGCGACGGCACGGCGCCCAACGTCCCGCCGCGTCCCGCGCTCTCGGTCGGCCGGGTTCGCCATGTCGGAGATCCGGTGGCCGTCTTCATCGCCGAGACGCTCGCGGAAGCCCGCGACGCCGTGGAATCGATACCGTTCGAGATCGCGTCCATTCCCGCCGCCGCCTCGGTGGAACGCGCGCTCGCGGCCGACGCGCCGCAGCTCTGGCAGTCATGCCCGGGCAACGTCTTCCTCGACTTCCACATGGGCGACGAAGAGGCGGTCGACGCGGCGCTTGCCGGCGCCCACCACGTCACCCGCATCCGGCTCGACAATACCCGCATGGTGGTCAACGCGATGGAGCCGCGCGCGGCCCTCGCGCAGTACGAACCGCAAGCGGAAAAGTTCACCCTCCATGTCGGCAGCCAGGGCGTCACGGGCTATCGCGCGACGCTCGCGAACGCGATCTTCGGTGTCGCGCCGGAAAAGATCCGGGTTGTCAGCGACGACATCGGCGGCTCGTTCGGGATGAAGGGCGCGGCCTACAGCGAGGCGATCTGCGTCATGTACGCGGCGCGGAAGCTGGGGCGGCCGGTCAAGTGGTGCGCCGACCGGTCGGAGAGCTTCCTCTCCGATCACCAGGGCCGGGCGATGACGGTCGACCTCGCGCTGGCGCTCGACGAGACAGGCGATTTCCTCGCTCTGAAGGTCGACGCGCTCGGCGACATGGGCGCCTATCTCACGGCGATGGGACCGTGGCCGGTGACCATGGTGGTCAGCCGCAACATCATCAGCGTCTACAAGACGCCGCTGTTCTCGTACGGCGCCAAATGCGTCTTCACCAACACCGTCCCGACGGGTCCCTATCGCGGCGCCGGGCGGCCGGAATCGAAATATTTCCTCGAGCTGCTGATCGACAAGGCGGCCGCCGAGACCGGAATCGACCGGATCGAGCTGCGCCGGCGCAACCTGGTCCGGCCCGACCAGATGCCGTTCGAGACGCCGGTCGGGCTCACTTACGATTCGGGCGATTTCGAAGCGATCATGGACGAGGCGATGGCGCGCGCCGAAACCGCGGGCTTCGTCGAACGACGCCGCGCCAGCGAAGCCGCCGGCAGGCTGCGCGGGCTTGGCATCGCCCCGTATCTCGAAACCACCGCCGCGCCGGGGACCGAGCTTGCCGATATCCGTTTCGAGGCCGACGGGACGGTGACGCTGGTCACCGGCACCTGCGACTTCGGCATGGGCCACGCGACGCCGTTCTTCCAGGTGCTGAGCGAGAAGCTCGGCGTGCCGTTCGAGCGGATCCGCATGATCCAGCACGACTCGGACGAGATGAGCGCCGGCGCGGGCGGGTCCGGGGGTTCCCGGTCGGCGATCGCGGCGAGCGGCGCCATCGTCGAGGCGAGCGAGGCGGTGATCGAGCGTGGCAGGAGGATCGCCGGCCATCTTCTGGAGGCCGCGGTCGAGGACATCGACTTCGCCGGCGGGGTCTTCCGGGTCGCCGGCACCGACCGCTCGATCGGCATCATGAGCCTCGCGGAACGGGCCCGGGGGAACACGGCCCTTCCCGACGACCTCGCGGACGGGCTCGGCGCCAAGTGCTCGCACGACACCAGCCCGATCAGCTTCCCCAACGGTTGTCACGTCTGCGAGGTGGAGATCGATCCCGACACCGGCGAGACCGCGATCGACCGCTACACCGTGGTGGACGACTTCGGCACCGTGCTCAACCCGCCGATCGTCGAGGGCCAGGTGCATGGCGGCATCGTTCAGGGCCTCGGGCAGGTCCTGCTGGAGAACACCGTCTACGACGACGACGGCCAGCTCGTCACCGGCTCCTACATGGACTACGCGATGCCGCGCGCCGACCACATGGCGGCGATCGATTTCGCCACCCACCCGGTGCCGTGCACGACCAACCCGCTGGGGGTCAAGGGTTGCGGAGAGGCCGGGAACGGGGGTGCGTACCCCGCGGTGATGCTCGCCGTTCTGGACGCGCTCGCGGCCCGCGGCGTGAAGGAACTGCCGCTGCCGGCGAGCCCGCACCGCGTATGGCAGGCGCTGCGGGCGGCGGCCGGCTGAGGAGGAGAACCATGCCGACTGCATCGGTCAACGACACCGAGATCTGGTACGAGGCTCAGGGAAGCGGTCACCCGTTGATGCTCTTCCCCGGCCTCGGCATGGACCATCGGTACTACCGCCTGGGCGAGCCGCTGCTCCGCGAGAGCTGCATGACGGTCGTCGTCGATCCGCGCGGCGTCGGCCGATCGAGAAAGGACGACCCCGGGGAGGTTTGCTACTCGGCGGAACTCTGGGCCGACGACTTCGCCGCGCTCGCGCGCGAGGCGGGCTGGGAGAGCGTCGACATCCTGGGCTCCTCGCTCGGCGGCTCCACCGCCCAGGCAATGGCGGTCCGGCATCCCGATCTGGTGCGTTCGATGATCGTGGTCGGCGGCTTCTCGGAGCTCGACCGGGCGATGGAGCTCAACTTCTCGCTCCGCAAGAAGATCACCGCGAAGATCGGCATGGGGGAGGAGCTCGCCGATTTCATGGGCCTTTCGACCATGACCCGGGAGTTCATGGACACCGACGAAGGGCTCGCCATCATGCGGGCCAACCAGGAAAACGTGCGCGCCAACGCGCCCGGGCTCTACTCCGCGTTCCTCGATTCGATCCTGTCCTGGGGGCGGCGCCTGGCCGGCCAGGAGGACGAGCCGCTGTGGACCGAGAAAATCCGGAGCGTCGCCTGCCCGACGCTCGTGCTGACCGGCGACAACGACTATTTCATCCCGGCGAAGTTCTCGAAGATCATCGCCGACGCGATCCCCGGCGCGGTCTATGCCGAGATTCCCGGCGGAGGACACATCCCGTTCATCGAGAAGCCGAAAGAAACCGCGGAGGCCGTCGCGGCCTTCCTGGCCGGACTGAACTGAGCGGAAAGCCCCCGAGAGCGCGGCGGAGCGTTTCACGACCTCGTCGGTTCACGCCAGATCACCCTCCCCCGGCCCCTCCCGCAAGCCCCGGACTGCGATCCGGGGCAAGCGGGAGGGGAGAAGGTACGGAACAGTCGGCGCCGCAACTCTCCCTCTCCCCAGCGGGGAGAGGGCCGGGGTGAGGGGGTCCCGCGCCAATCGGGTATGACTGCGTCCGGCCGGACAGGCCCTATATTTCCACCGGGGCGGCGCGGCGGAGAATTTCGGCGACCACGCTGTGGGCGGCCAGCGTCGAGGTCTTGGGGTTGTCGGGCAGCGGCTTGCCGCGGACCCCGATGTCGAACGCGCCGAACATCCCTTCCACGCGGACGTCGTGGATGTTGCCGCCGGCGCCCGGATCGGCGATCAGCCGCACGTCGGTGCGGTCGAATCCCGCGCCCGCCAGCGCGATGGTCGCGGCGACGTTCGCGTTCTGGGGGTAGAGTATCGCCGCCTCGTCGGCCGCGCCCTCGAACAGCACCGTCGGCTCGGTCAGCGCGTCGAGATCGTGCGCCTTCTCCGCCGGGGTTCCGCGCCACGCCCCCGGTGGCTTGCGCGAGGTGTAGACGACCCGCTCCAGCCCGCCGATGCGAGCCGCCGCCAGCGCATCGGCGCCCGCGACCGCGCCAGCCGGCAGGATGAGCTTGCCCCCGCCGGCTTCCGCCGCCGCCTCCAGCCGGGTACGGAGAGCCGCGTCGGCGAGCGCGCCGATGGAAATGACCAGGAAGTCGATGCCGCGCCCCAGCGCCTCTTCGCCGAACCCGGCGACCGCACCATGCCCCGCGCATTCGGCAATCAGGTGGGGCGCCGTCGCGAAGTCGCCGATGGCGCTCGCCACCTCGATCTCTGGCGGGAGGCTTGCGCGCGCATCGGCGATTCGTCCGGGGCGCACGATAACGCCGGTGACGCTGACCCCGCCGCCGGGCGGGATATGTTTCAGCACCTCGGTGGCGATGGCGCCGCGACCGATCAGGACGACGTTCAGCATGGCCTATTCCTTCGGGCGGACGGGCGGTCCGGCGAAGGGGACCGCGAACGGGCCGACCGCGTTCATGTCGATCTCCACCATCGCCGGACCGTTCGTTGAGATCGCCCAGTCGAGCGCGGGCCGCATCCCGGCGGTGTCCGCGACGCGTCGGAAGGGCAGCCCGAGACCGCCGGCCAGCGCGTCCAGATCGGGAAGCGCGATATCGGCATAGAGCCGCCGGCCGGCGAACTTTCGATCCTGGATGTTTCTTATCACGCCGTAGCCGCCGTCGTTCATGACGATCAGCGCGACGTCCACGCGCTCCTGGACCATGGTGGAAATCTCGCCGAGCGAAAGAGCGAGCCCGCCATCGCCCGCCAGCGCCACGGTCTTCCGCCCGTTCGCAGCCAGAGCGGCGCCGACTGCCATGGGCAGCGCCTGGCCGATCCCGCCGCCCACCGCATGCACGCCGTTGCGGGACCCCGACAGCCGCGGCGCACGGTTGCCCCACGTGCTGTTGGAGAGCGTGATGTCGCGCACCCACACCACGTCGTCGGGAACCGCGGCCTGGAGATCGTCCATGAGCCGTTCATAGGGCCCGAGCGTGCCGCGAAGTACGGCCTCGGCGTCTTTCCGCGCCTTCTCGATGTCCGGGGCAAGAGCCGGGTCTACCGTCATCCGGCCGCGAAGCCGGTCCGCGAGACTCGCCATCGCCTTCGCCGCGTCGCCGCAGACGAAAATTTCGTTGGCAAAGGACCGTCCATCCGCCCTGGGATCCGCGTCGATCCGGTAGAGCGGGCGCGGCAGGGCCAGCTTGTACTGCAGCGTCTCGTTGCTCCGCAGCCGGGAACCGACCGCCAGCATCGCATCGCAGGTCCGGTAAAACGCCTCCACCGGCGGCTGGAAGTTGTAGGCGCCGAGCGACATGCTGTCGCCTTCCGGAATCGCCCCCCGGCCGTGAATGCTGGTGACCAGGCCAAAGCCAAGCCCGACGAGCGCGCGGGCCTCGGCCGACGCGCCGCGCGCGCCGCCGCCGAGCCAGAGCATCGGCCGCCGCGCACCGGCCAGCGCGTCGGCCAGGAGATCGAGCGCTGTTCCGTCGGGTTCGGGGCGCGACGGCGCGACCGGCGCAATCGATGCCGGCCTGTCGAGCGAGGATTCCTGAATATCGACCGGTATCTCGACGCTGACCGGACCGGCGGGCGCACTCTTCGCCACGCGCGCGGCCTCGCGCAGCGTTCCCGGCAGGTCGGACACGCTCCTTACCCGGTAGGCCGCCTTGGACGCGCCTCGCAGCATGGTCAACTGGTCGCGCGCCTCGTGGATGTAGCCGCGCCCCTGGTCGAGGTATTTCGTCTCGATCTGGCCTGTCAGGTGAAGCAGCGGCGTGCCCGCGGTCTGCGCCTCGACCAGCGCGCCGCAGGCATTGCCCGCCCCGGTCCCGGTGCTGGTGAACGCGACGCCGAGTCCGCCCGAGACCCGCGCATTCGCGTCGGCCATGTTCACCGCGCCGGCCTCGCCTCGCGCGGGCACGAAGCGGATGCAATTGCGCTGCCCGATGGCGTCCAGCATGGGCATGTTGTGGATCGAGATGACCCCGAACGCGGTGTCGACGCCAGCCTCTTCGAGGAAGGCGGCGACGAGCTCGCCGGCGGAAATCCGCTCAGACATGGTGACCCTGTCCGCCGGCGATCTCGATCGTTTCCCCGGTCAGGTAGCTCGCCGCCGGCGAGGCGAGAAAGACCATCGCCTTCGCCGCCTCGTCGGCTTCGCCGAGCCGGCCAAGCGGGATTCCGCGTTCCAGGGCGAGGTCGGCGAACCATTCCTCCTTGCTCTTCCCGCCGCTCTCGCCCTGTTCGTAGCGCCGATTCCACTGCCCCGAATCGACCAGCCCGATCAGAATCGAGTTGACCCGGATTCCCCTGGGCGCAAAGTCCCGGCTCATCGTCTTGGCGAGGTTGAGAACCCCGGCCCGCGCGGCGGAGGTGGCCGCCAGCCAGGGTTCGGGGCGGCGCGCCAGCAGGGCGTTGGTGCAGACGATGGCGGACGGCGCGGCCTCCTCCAGCATCGGCAGAAAGGCGCGGGTGGGGTGCAGGACCGAGAAGAACTTCAGATCGAGCTCGGCGCGCCATTCGTCGTCGCCAAGGTCGTCGACCCCCCCACGCCGCGCCTGCCCGGCATTGGCGATGAGAATGTCGGCACGGCCGAAGCGCTCCGACACGCGATCGCGAAACGCCGCCACTTGCGCGGGGTCGAGCACATCGCAGGCGGCGGAGAGCACGCGGTCGGCGCCGTGTGGCCCGGTGAGCGTTCGCTCCGCCTCGGCCAGCCGATCCTCGGACCTGCCGCAAATCGCGACCCGGGCGCCCTCTTCGAGGAATATCCGCGCCGCGGCCAGCCCGATGCCGGAAGATCCGCCGGTCACGACCGCCACCTTGTCCGACAGTCCGAGATCCATGTGGTGGCCCTACTCCTCCGAACCCGGATCGGTCCGCCGGCCGGCGCTCACTCCAGCCCCCCGAGAAAATCGGCGAGCGCGGCGTTGAATGCTTCCGGCCCCTCGACATAGCTCGCGTGACCGAGCCCTTCGAGGGTGAGGTAGCGGGCGCCATTTATCGCCGCGGCGATGTCGCGGCCGAGCGCCTCGGGCGTCACCGTATCCTCGCTCCCATACATCACGAGGGCGGGTACTTCGATGGTCGCCGCGTCCGCGAAGATGTCGGAGTTGTGGAGCATCCGGGCCGCCTGGGCATACCCGTCGGGCCGGAGCCTGCTCTGTACCCGGACGACCTTCTCATAGGTCTCCTCGGGCGCCGAAGGCGAGAGGACCTCGCGCGCGCGCTTCCTGGCGACCTCCGCCGGTCCAAGGGTATTCATCGCCTCGATACGCGCCTTCAGCCGGCCGACGCGGATTTCCTCCGGGCTGTTCAGATAGCCTCCCGCGGCGTCCGACAGGGCGACGCTCGACAGCCTTTCCGGATGACGGGCGGAGAACGCGGCCGCGATCAGCCCGCCGAGGGAATGACCGAGCAGGTGGACCTTCTCCAATCCGAGCCCGTCGAGGAGGTCGGCCACCGCGTCGCCATAGGCGGCGGAAGACGGCCGCTCGCCCGGGAGCGGGTCCGAGCCACCGTATCCCGGCGTGTCCCAGGCGATCGCGCGGTAGCGCGGGGAAAGCCCGTCGAACTGCGCTTCCCACGACGCGGAACCGGAGCCGATGCCGTGCAACAGGACCAGAGGCGGCCCCTCGCCGGCCGCGCGGTAGGCGATCGCGCGGCCGTTCCGCCGGACGGTCTCGAGCGGCGGAAGCGCCACGCCCGATTCCTAGCGCTCGATCTTCGCCAGAGGATGGTCGGGCGGGTAGGTCGGGATACGCGGCCTCGAAGCGCCCAGCATCACGCACATCAGCGCCTCCTCCTCGCCCTCGTTGACGAGGCCGCGATAGACGCCGGGCGGCACCGAGATAAGGTCGCGCTCGCCGAGTTCCGTCTCGTACTTTTCGCCGCCCTGCTCCAGGGTGAGCCTGATCTTGCCGCGCAACATGAAGAACACCTCCTCCACGTCGTCGTGAACATGCGGCGGACCCTCGCAGCCGGGCGGGAGCACCATGGTCGAAAAGGTGAAGTGCTCCGACGGCACGGCGTTGGAATCGTCCGATACCCCGGTTCCGCCGGTGCCGAGATAGCGCATCTGCGCCCGCCGGTATTTCGGATCGAAGTCGGCCTGGAACTTGAGCGCGTCCCAGTCGTAGCGCCGGGTCTCGTAGCGCGCGATCCGGGTCTCCATCCAGTCCGCGAGAGGGCGCGCGGCGGTCTCGGATTCGGTGCTCATGGAGTCTCGTCCTTCTATTCCGCCGCCGCCGGGGCCGATTCGTTCGCTTCGAGGGCAACGACCTGGCGTTCGGCCTGCTCCTGGACAAGCCGCCTGATGCGCGCCAGCCCGGTGTCGTGCTGGTACAGAAACTCGTGGTCGCGCGCGTCGTTGGGCATGCCTTCGAGAAGGATCCGGTCCTGCTCCAGGACGTCCCAGTGCAGCGTTTCGAGCTTGTGCTTGTACATGAACCGCCAGACCGCGCGCTCCCAGCCCTCCACCTGTCGGGTTCGCCAGAAGAAAACGCGGCAGTTTTCCCGGTCGATCGGGGTCACGAAACCGACGATGCCGAACGCGCCGCCGGGCCCCGCGTTGCGCTGGTAGGGAATCGAGAGCCGCATCCAGTGCGCCCCGGTATCGGCCCACTCGACCCAATCGAAATTGACGCCGCGCTGGTTGGTCTTCTCGAACGTCAGCCCGTGCTCGGTGTCGCGCACCCGCATCCGCGCGTCCTTGTCGCCGCGCCCCATTGAGTGCGATTCGGCGTGCAGGTAGGCGCCGTGCATCGGGTCCATGACGTTGTCGATCGCGTAGCGGTAATTGCAGCGCCAGTGCGAGGTGCAGAGGATCGCGCTCCACTCGGGGGAGCGGAGCTCCTCGGGATATTCGAACGGGACGGGTTCGGGATGCAGCGCGTCGCCGAAATAGGCGAAGATCCCGCCCATGTGCTCGAAAGCCGGGTACGACTTCACCGCCCGCGTTCCGACCAGCGGGCAGTCGCCGATCGCCGGCATGGCGACAACGGCGCCGCTGCCGTCGACTTCCAGCCCGTGATACCAGCAGGCCAGCCGGTCGCCGAGATTCCAGCCCTTCGAGAGCTGCGCCCCGCGATGCGGGCAGCGGTCGGCGAGAACGCGTATCTCGCCCTCTTCATCGCGCCACACCACGATCCGCTCTCCGAGCCGCGTCAGCGCGACCGGCTTGTCGCGGATCATCCAGCTCGCGGCGATCGCGTACCAGCGGTTGCGGACGCCGAGATCGACCAGCGTTTCGACCGCGTCCCGATGTATCGACATCCCCATCTCCATCCTGTGCCGCTAGGGGCCGAGCCGGGCCATCTCCGCCTCGAATATCTCCGCGGTCCACCGCTCCGCGCCCTCGGGGGCCGGACCGTCTTCGTTGAGCGCCGCGACGACCTTGTCGAGATCGTGAATCCCACGTCCGAAAATGTCCTCCAGCCGGTCGGCGAGCGCTTTCGCATACGCGCCGGGCGCGGCGTCGACCTGGGTCTGGTGCCGAATATTTCCGGGTTCGTCGTATGGGACGGGCAAAGCTAAACTCCCGCGTCTCCCGGCGCACCTCTTGGGCGCCGTTTCCGGATTTCACGGTATGACTTGCGGGAAATCGGGTCAATCCTGCGGACGGTTCCGCGCCGCAAGGACGATTGCGTGTCGCCCGGTACCGCGATAGTTGTCCTGCATGCCCCCGGGATCCGAGCACGGCACCGCGACCGACGAAGAAGCCAAGGCGCATGTCCGCGCCGTTACCGTGGCGTCCGGCACTTCGTTCTACTGGGCGATGCGTTTCCTGCCGCGGGCCCGCCGCGAAGCGATGTTCGCGATCTACGCGTTCTGCCGCGAGGTGGACGACATCGCGGACGACGATGGAACGCCCGATGACAAGCGGCGGCGCCTCGACCTGTGGTGCGACGAGATCGATTCGCTCTATGCCGGTGCGCCGGAACGGCTGACCGCCCGCGCCCTGGTCGAGCCGGTCCGCCGTTTCGGCATGCGCCGCGAGGATTTTCTCGCGGTGATCGACGGGATGAAGATGGACCTCGGCGAAGGGCTGAAAGCGCCGAGCCTGGAGGAGCTGGATCTTTACTGCCACAGGGTGGCGGGCGCCGTGGGGCTGCTTTCCATCCGCGCCTTCGGCGCCGACGGTCCGCACGCGAGGACGTTCGCCCTCTCGCTCGGCACCGCGCTGCAATTGACGAATATCCTCCGGGACCTGGTCGAGGACGCCGAACGCGACCGCCTCTATTTGCCGCGCGAATTGTTGCACGAGGCCGGCATCGACACCGCGTCGCCGCACGATGTTATCCGCCACGCCGCGATCCCCAAAGTGTGCGACGCGCTCGCTCTGATCGCGAAAGAGAAATTCGCCGGCGCGAGGGCCGCGCTCATGGAATGCGATCGCCGCGCGCTTCGTCCGGCGGTGGCGATGATGACGCATTACCGGCGTCTGCTGGCGGCGTTGGAGAAACGCGGCTGGGCCAGGCTGGACGTCCCGGTACGCATTTCCAGGCCGGAGAAGATCCTGATCGCGCTTCGCTACGGCGTATTCGCCTGATTCACCGGCGATTGTGGACAAACCGGGGCTTGGCAACTAGTTTTTGCCGTGGGCCGGTCGCGTAGCCGGTTCGAGAACACGGCGACGATCGGAGGGGCTCGGTGGAAGGTTCCACATGGGAACGTGCTGCCGTTGAGACCCCGGCATGCGCCCCCATTGCCCCGACCGGAGCCGGCAGCGCGGACAGTCTGGAGGCGCGCATCGACCGCGCCATCGAGGCCGCCGGAGCGGCGCTTCGCGAAACGCAGTCGTCGGACGGCCACTGGGTATTTCCGCTCGAAGCCGACGTGACGATCCCGGCGGAATTCATCCTCCTCGAGCACTTCCTGGACGACATCGACCCCGCCCTCGAGGCCGGGCTTGCGGACTACATCCGGAAACGCCAGGGGAAAGATGGGGGCTGGCCGCTGTTTTACGAAGGCGACACCGACGTCAGCGCCTCGGTAAAGGCCTATTTTGCGCTCAAATGCGTGGGCGACGACCCGCGGGCGCCCCACATGCGGCGGGCGCGCGAGGCGATCCTGGACCGGGGCGGCGCCGCGCAGTGCAACGTCTTTACCCGCATCACCCTGGCGCTGTTCGGACAGCTGCCGTGGCGGGCCGTGCCGATGATGCCCCTCGAACTCATGCTGCTGCCGCGGTGGTTTCCGATCCATCTCGACAAGGTGTCCTATTGGTCGCGCACGGTCATCGTGCCCCTCCTGGTGCTTCTCGACCGAAGACCGAGAGCGGCCAACCCGGGTAACGCGGATATCGCGGAGCTATTCGAAGAAGACCCGTGGAAGCGATGCCCGCCATTGATGAAACCGACGGGAAACCTGCTCGATACCGTCTTCCTCGCGGTCGACCGGACCCTGCGGCTGCTCTCCCCCCTCGGCCCGCCCGCGCTCAAGCGGCGCGCCGAGGAGCGGGCGCTCGACTTCATCGTGGACCGTCTCAACGGGGATTACGGCCTCGGCGGTATATTCCCGGCCATGACCGCCACGGTCATGGCGTTTCGCGCGATGGGTCTCGCCGACGACGATCCTCGCTATGTCAGCGCCCGGACCGCGCTCGGAAAGCTGCTGGTGGCGAGGAAGGGGGAGACGTTCTGCCAACCGTGCCAGTCTCCGGTATGGGACACGGCGCTCGCGACGCACGCCCTGATGGAAGCCGGCGGAGCGGACAACGAAGCCGCCGCGGAACGCGCCTCCGGCTGGCTGGTGGGCGAACAGATCACCGATGTCAAAGGCGACTGGGGCCATAGCCGTCCGGAGCTCGCCCCCGGCGGCTGGGCGTTCGAGTACCGCAACGATTACTATCCCGATACCGACGACACCGCCGTCGTCGTCATGGCGATAGACCGCGCTCGCCCCACGGGCGTCGACCGCGCCGTCGGGCGCGGCGCTGAATGGATCGTCGGCATGCAGAGCTCCAACGGCGGCTGGGGTTCTTTCGACATCGACAACAACAAGCACTACCTCGACAGCATTCCGTTTGCCGATCACGGCGCGCTGCTCGACCCCCCCACCACGGACGTGACCGCACGCTGCGTCGGAATGCTTGCCCAGCTCGGCTACTCCCGCGACGACTCTTCCCTGGCGCGCGGAATCGAATTTCTGATCCGCGAGCAGGAGGAAAACGGTTCCTGGTACGGACGGTGGGGAACCAACTACGTCTATGGCACGTGGAGCGCGCTTGCCGCCCTCAACGCCGTGGGGGAGGCTCCGGCTTCGTCCTGCATCCGGCGCGCGGTCCGGTGGCTGGAGCGACGCCAGCGCGAAGACGGAGGCTGGGGCGAGGACTGCGCGACCTACTGGCCCGATCGCCAGGACGAGGCCAAGGCCTCCACGCCGAGCCAGACGGCCTGGGCGGTTCTAGGCCTTATGGCCGCGGGCGAAGTCGACGGCACGCCGGTCCGGCGTGGGATCGAGTACCTGCTCAACGCGCCGCGCGAGGACGGGCTCTGGCGAGAGGAGTATTACAACGCGGTCGGATTTCCGCGCGTCTTCTACCTGAAGTATCACGGCTACAGCGCTTACTTCCCGGTTTGGGCGCTCGCCCGCTATCGCCGACTCTGCGGCGGCAACGCGAAGACGACGCCCTTCGGGTTGTGACGACGGGACCGCTGCTGGGAATTGTCACCGGCCTTCCGGCCGAAGCCCGCGCGGCCCACGACGGCAAAGACGAAAGGATTCGGGTTCTATGCTGCGGCGCCTCGACGACGCGGGCGGAATCCCATGCCAGATCCCTCGTCGATTGGGGCGCCGCCGGGTTGCTGAGCTTCGGCACCGCGGGCGGGCTCAGGCCGGGGCTTCCGCCGGGGACCGTTGTCATCGCGACGACGATCCTTTCGCCCTCCGGCGACAAATTCGGGATCGACGGGGAATGGGCGGCGCGCCTGGAGAATGCGTTGAAGCCTTCGCTCGACACCGTCCGTGCGCCAATCGCCGGCGCGGAAGACCCCGTGGCGGACGTTGCAACCAAGGCCGCGCTCGGCCGCCCCTCGAAAGCGGCGGCCGTGGACATGGAAAGCCACGCGGTTGCACGGATTTGCGCCTCCGCGGGGTTACCGGCGATGGCGCTGCGGGTCATCGCGGACCCGGCCGAGCGGCGCCTGCCTCGATCCGTTGTCGCCGCGTTGGCGTCCGAACGCGGACCGCTCGCGCGGCGGGTGCTGCTGGAAACCTGCAAGCGGCCGAGCGATCTTCCGGCGATCGCCCGGCTGTCCGTGGATTACCGGCGGGCGCTCCGCTCGCTACGCCGCGTCGCTGTGCTGGGCGGGCCCCTCTTCGGCTTTGGCCTTTAGCGCCGCCGCGCGCCGTTCGACGAAGTCCTTGAACACAAACTGCGCCGGCCGCGCACCGGCGAGCGGTATTTCGGGGGCCATCGGCCCTTCGGTCCGAATTCCGGACAGGGCGAGAGGCAGTATCTTCCAGGGCTGCGACGCGAGATCCTCCACCGCCGTCGCCTCGTAACCGCAATGAGCCATGCAATCGGCGCATTTTTCGTAGTTGCCGGTGCCGTAGGAATCCCAGTCCGTCTCTTCCATCAACGCGCGGAAGGACGACGCGTAGCCCTCTCCCAGCAGGTAGCAAGGCCGCTGCCAGCCGAAGACGTTGCGTGTCGGATTGCCCCAGGGCGTGCAGCGGTAATCGCGGTTGCCGGCAAGGAAATCGAGATAGAGCGAGGAATGGTTGAGCGGCCATCTCTTCCCGCGGCCGCGTTGGAAAACGGCGCGGAACAGTTCCTTGGTCTTGCGACGGTTGAGGAAGTGCTGCTGGTCGGGGGCGCGCTCATAGGCATAGCCGGGCGAGACCGTCACGCCGTCCACGCCCAGCTCGGAAACGGTGTCGAAGAACGCCGCGACCTCGCCGGCATCGGTGCCGTCGAAAAGCGTGCAGTTGATCGACACCCGGAAACCCCGGGCGCGCGCGGCGGCGATCGCCTGCACCGCCTTGTCGTAGACGCCCTCCTGGCAAACGGAGCGGTCATGTACCTCGCGGTTGCCGTCGAGATGGACCGAGAACGAGAAAAACGGGCTCGGCCGGAACAGGTGCAGCTTCTTTTCCAGCAACAGCGCGTTGGTGCACAGATAGACATATCGCCTGAGCGCGACGATACCTTCCACGATTCCATCGATCTCGCGGTGGATCAGCGGCTCGCCGCCGGCGATGGACACCACCGGAGCCCCGCATTCCTCGACAGCGCCGATCGCTTCGTCGACGCTCATTCGTTTGTCGAGGATCGAATCGGGGTAATCGATTTTTCCGCAGCCGGCGCAAGCGAGGTTGCAGCGGAACAGGGGCTCCAGCATCAACACCAGCGGGTATCGCCGTACACCGCGCAGCCGCTGCTTCACGATATATGCACCGATACGCAGCTGCTGGGACAACGCAACGCCCATGCGAATCCTACCCCTCGAACCTTCCCCGGTATGGAGTACCGCCGCGGATTTTCCGCTCGCGGCTTCCGTGACGCACAATCCGCCCGAGACTATTTAAACCATCGGGAGGGCGTTTTCCAATCGCCGGACGCCGGGGCGGGCACTCGATTGCAATTTGGGCCGCCTCGCCGGACGACAAATATACCGATTACGCCCGGCAGCCGGTACGATGTCGATTTGGAGTCGGCAGGGGAGTTTCGATGGCCCGCTCGAGTATCGCGACCCGGTTCCCGGCGGCGATCTTGGCGCTCGCGGTTTTCTTCGCCGCCCCGGCGATGTCCGACCCGCCGGAGCCCGCCAGGATCATCGAGACATTTCACGATACGCTCTTGAGGGTCATGAAGAATGCCAAGGCCCTCGGTTACGACGGCCGATACCGCACGCTCGCGCCGGCGATCGGAAAAACGTTCCATCTCCGTTCGATGAGCCGGATGGTTGCCGGGCGGCGCAATTGGAAGGGTTTCTCGGAGGCGGAGCGGGCCAGCTTTGTCTCGGCGTTTTCCGAACTGGTCACGGCGACCTACGCGCACCGTTTCGACGGGTATTCGGGCCAGTCTTTCCGAATTCTCGACACGGCCCCGCTACGCCCCGGAACGGTTTTCGTCAAGACGCGCGTGGACCGGGCGCAGCCGGCCCGGCCGGGACGGAAAGACACGAAGCTGAACTATGTCCTCCGCCGTTTCGACGGCGGATGGCGCGCGATCGACGTGTATCTGAGAGGCTCGATCAGCGAGGTGGCGACCAAACGCTCGGAATACTCGGGGATATTGCGCAAGCAAGGCGTGAGCGCGCTGATCGAGCGAATCCGCAAGAAGGCCGCCTCGCTCGCCTCGGAAGCGACCCGCCGGACCGCTCCGCTTTCCCCGGACCACGACGCCTGACGGATACGCTTCGCCGGTTTCCGTCCGGTTCTCCAGCCCGCATTTCCCGCCACGGTCACGGCCTGCGTCGCGTCCAGGCGCCCGCCCGTCAGGAGCGGGCCGAAGAGCGTAGCGGGGACTACGGTCGAGGCCCGCGACGCCGCGGGCGGGCGCCTGGGCGCGACCCTTCGGGCCGCGCAGGCCATGACCGTGGCGGGAAATGCGGGCTAGCGGCGGAGCAACAATCCACCCAGCGCGCCGCCCACCCCCGCGCGGGCGAAATCCCAGCGACTGAGCGCCACGCGCCCGGCGAGCGGGTCGCCGGCGCGCAGCAGCGCGCTCAGCCGGTCGGCAAGGCGGACGATGATCGCGGTTTCCATGGCGAGCCGCCGGTTCCGGACGACGGCGGGCAGTTCCCGTGCCTTGATCATCAACCCGTCGACCCCGTCGAGCAGCCTGTCGAGCACGGACCGCAGGGCCTCGCTGGATCGCCGGGCGTCGAGCGCTTCGACGCCGATACCGGCCGCCTTCAACCAGGGTTCCGGCAGATACACCCGATCGAGGGAACGGTAATCGTCCTGGCAGTCCTGCAAATGATTGAGCACCTGGAGGGCATTGCACAGCGGGTCCGAGGCCGCCCATGTGGACCGGTCCTCGCCGTGCAAATCGAGCACATAGCGCCCGACCGGGGACGCGGAAAGCGCGCAATACCCCATCAGGTCGTCCCAATCGACGTAACGCAGCTTGGTCGCGTCCTGCTTGAAGGCGGCGATGATGTCGACGACATGGCGCGGGCCGAGACCGGTCTCGGCCAGGCTTTCGCGCATTCGTTCGGCCGTGACCAGCGTTGGCCCGTCCCCGGCCTCGCCCTTGACCGCCGCCTCGAAGGCGTCGAGCCGGCGGAGTTTTTCTTCCGGCGAAAGGTCCGGGTTGTCGGCGATATCGTCGGTGGTCCTTGCGATCGCGTAGTAGGCCGCGATGTGGGGGCGCAGGCGCGCGGGCAACAGCCACGAACCGACCGGAAAATTCTCGTCGCCCGACCACTTTCCGGAGGGCGTTTCCACGGCCGTCGTCTTCGCCGCCGCGTCAGCCATCGCCGCGCTCCGGGGCGTAGACGCGCGACTTCCACGCGCGCCCGCGGCCGGTCCAGTGGCAGCGCGCCGAATCCAGCGTCATCGCGACGAACAGTACCGCTGCGACCGGCAGCGCAAGCCCGGCCCACGGAGGCAGTCCGTAGAGCCGCACGGTCGGGTAGACCGCGAACGCCATCGCGATCCAGGCGGACATACCGAGCGCCGCCGCCACCGCGTCGCCGTGGAGCGGCAGCGACAGCGCCAGGGCCGGCGGTACCGCATATACCAACGTCATCGCGGAGACCGTGCCGATCAGGGCAAGCCCCGAATAGTCGAGCTGGTCGAAGGCCGAGCGCGCCACCATCGTCCAGATCTCGCCCAGGGAACGATAGCGCCGGATACTCCGCGACCCATCGGTGAGGACCAGCCGGATCGGACCGCCCGGCTTCACCGCCCGCGCGAGCGCGATGTCGTCGATCAGCGCTTCCCTTACCGCACCGATCCCGCCGATCCGTTCCAGCGCGCTTCGCCGCAGCAGGACGCACCCCCCCGCCGCCGCCGCTACCCGTCGTCCCGGATCGTTGACCCAGGAGAACGGGTAGAGCTTCCGGAAGAAAAACACGAAGGGGGGTATCAGGAGGCGCTCCCAGAACGACCCGGTGTGCAATCGGACCATCAGCGACATGAGATCGAGCGAACCTGCCTCGGCTTCGCATACCAGCGCGCGCAGGGTATCGGGCGGGTGCACGATATCGGCGTCCGACAGCCAGAGATAGCGCACGTCGGGCCGGTTCGCGGTCACATGCGCGAAGCCTCTGGAGAGCGCCCATACCTTTCCCTTCCAGCCGTCGGCGAGCGGGCCGGAAGGGATGACGTCGAGCTCGGCGCTTCCGCCGGCGTTTCGCGCGATCCCGGCGGTCCCGTCGCCGCTCCCGTCGTCGACCACCACGATGGAAAATCCGCCGGGATAATCCTGCGCGACGAGCCCGTGCACCGCCTCGCCGATGGTCTCCGCCTCGTCCCGGGCCGGCACGACGGCCGCGACCTCCGGCCATTCCCGAAGAGCGGGTGCGGCGCTTGCCGCGCCATGAAGGCGGGGTTCCGCCCGCCAGAAACCGCCGCGCGCGAACAGAAGGCCGATCCAGGCGGCCACCGGGATCGCCGCCAGAACCGTCCAGACCATCAGGCGGTCTTGGCCCGTTCGTGGTCGATCTGAAGCCGGGTGAGGAACGGAACCATCGGGTGGACGCCGAGGGCGCGCATCCGATCCATGTCGAGGCTTGCCAGCGCTTCCGCCTCCTCGACGTCCAGCGCCGCCGAAGCGGCGTAGCCGCCGGGATCGCCCACGTAACGCGCCCGCTCGGAAGCGCTGTTGGAAAGGAGATGCAGGATCCGCGTGAGCTCCACCCGCTCGGCATGGACCGGCGGATAATGCGGCGTATGAGCCGAGGCCGATTGCGGTTTCAGCCAGCCGAGCGAGCCGTAGATGTGGTGCCAGCTCGGGTCGAGCTGCACGACATCGGGCACTCTCTCCCCCAGCGCGCCGGCGCCGATCGCCCAGCATCTGAGCTCCACGTTGCCGGTTTCGTCGAGCCTTTTCTCGTCGAGGGAGAGCAGCGTTCGCAACCGGCCGAGGCGCAACGGCTCCAGCAATGCCTCGTCGAACGCCAGATCCGGATTGGAGTAGCGCTCGGTGCCGGGGAAATGGGACATGCCGCCGCTCGCGATGACGACCGCGCGGACGTCGATCGAGGCGAGCGCCCGCGCCAAGGCCTGGCCGAAGCCGTAACAGCGCTCCATCGAGGGCTGCGGCGGGACGTAGGCATTGGCGTAAATCGGGACGATCGGCGCATCGACCCCGAGATGGGCGAGCGGAATCCCGAAGGCGTAATCGATCTCGGCGGTGGAGGTGAAGGCGGGATCGAACCCTTCCGCCTGGAGGTGGCGGATGAGCGCGTGCGCGGTCCCGCTCGCCACCTCGTAGCGGAAGTCGCGCCCCGCGAACGAGCCCTTGACCTCCGCGCCCGTATGCAGCGCAAAGGCGGGCGTGCAGTGGAGGAAGAACTGGTTGACGTGGTCGTTGGCGACAATAATCCATACGTCGGGCTCGAGCCCGGCGAGCGCCTCCCCGATCCGGCCGGCAACCTCGCGCACCCGCTCGACCGTGGCCGGGTCCTCGGTCTCGGGCATGGTGAAGAACTGCGGCGCATGGGGAAGGAACGCACCGCCCAGCACGTGCGACGTCATGGCCCGGCCTCCCGGTTCTCGCTGCGGCCGGAGTCTAGCGCATTTTCCGGCAGGTTCGAACTTTCGGACGATGGCGGAAACCGGCCGGCGCTTCGACGATGCCGGAAAACCCGTCTATGGTGCCGCCAGCCCCCGGACCGACCTCTCGAAGAAAAGGAGAACCCGCGTTGCACGTCCATTCGCCGATCGACATTCACGCCCATTTCTACCCGCCCGAATACCTGAAGACGCTGGAGCGGAACGGTCATCGTTGCGGCGGCGGCGTGTCATACGATCCAGAGGGGTTCACCGTCACCGGCGGACCGGTCTCGATGGGACCCCTGCCCCACAAATTCTCCGACATCGAGCTGCGCGTCGCGGAGATGGACGAGATCGGCGTCGAGGTCCATGCGCTTTCGCTGACCGCTCCGATGGTCGACTTCGCCGATGGGGGGGACGCGCTCGCGCTGGCGGCGGCGTTCAACGACGGCTGCGTAACGGCCCACGAGAGATTTCCGGAGCGCCTGATGGGGCTCGCGATGTTGCCCTGGCACGAACCCGCGCTGGCGGTGAAGGAGCTGGAGCGCGCGGCGAAGCTCCCTGGCATCAGGGGGGTCTATTCGATGACCCGCGTGCGGGGAGGCGAACTCGGCGACGAAGCGTACCTGCCGATCTTCGAGGCGATCGACGGGCTCGGCCTGCCGCTGTTCCTGCACCCGGTCCACGTCGTCGACCCGGAACGGCTCGCGCGCTACTACCTGACCAACCTCCTCGGCAACCCGATGGAATCCGGCATCGCCGCGGCGCACCTGATCTTTTCCGGCGTGCTCGACCGGTTCCCGAACCTCGACGTTTGCCTGCCCCATGCCGGCGGGGTCTTCCCCTATGTCGTCGGCCGGCTCCAGCACGGCCACGAGGTCCGTCGGGAAATGGCGGATCGCGACCGCGACAAGGGACCGATGGCGTATATCCGCCGCTTCCACTACGACACGGTCAGCCACTCGGAGAAGGCGCTCGCCTATCTCATCGACCTGGTGGGCGCGGACCGGGTGATGCTGGGCAGCGACTACTGCTTCGACATGGGCTACGAACGCCCGGTCGAGGTCGTGACCGGGCACGGCGGCATCGACAACGCGGCCCGCGAGAGGATCCTGTCGGGCAATGCGAAGCGGCTGCTGGGGCTATAGCACTCTTCGACTGGGCACGATCGCCGCCGGTCGTCGCCTGGGACCCCCCTCACCCCGGCCCTCTCCCCGCCGGGGAGAGGGAGAGTCGCGGCACGGACACCTCCTCACCTTCTCCCCTCCCGCTTGCGGGAGCGGGTGGGGGAGAGTGGCGACCCGGTCAGGTCGGGCGATGCGAAGCGACTGCTGGGTCTAGTCTAGCGTCGACCTGTACCAGTCGGCGATCTCGGCGCCCGACCAGAACACCACGCCCGGCCGCGCGGCCATTTGCGCGAGCATCGCTTCGAGATGCCCGATGCGGTGCGGCACCCCGCTGATATAGGGGTGGATGCCGAAACCCATGAACTTGGCCCGTTCCGCGCTCTCCTCGTAGAGCCGGTCGAACTGGTCCATGGTGCGGCGGTAGAGCTCGGCGCTCTCGTGGTGCTGCAGGATCATCATCGCGATGTCGTTGAGCTCGACCGAATAGGGCACGTTGACCAGATCGCCCGCGCGGGTCTTCACCAGCGTCGGCTCGTCGTCCCAGACGAAGTCGGCGACGTAATCGAGCCCCGCTTCCCTGAGCAGGTCGGAGGTCTCGTAGGTCTGTGTGAGGCCGGGGCCGATCCAGCCGCGCGGCCGGGTCCCGGTGAAGGACTCGATCCGCTCGACGGTCTGCTCGATGGTCGCGCGCTCGTCCTCCAGCAGGTGCATCGGTCCCTGGTGGTAGGTGTGCGGCAGGAACTCCCAGCCGGCATCGAGCGCGGCCTGGGCGACCCTCGGGTAGACATCGCAGACAGACGCGTTGAGCGAAAATGTCGGCTTGATGCCGAGTCGGTCGAAGGCGTCCTTGATCCGCCAGAACCCGACCCGCATGCCGTATTCCTGCCAGCTCCAGTTTGGCACGTCGGGGACGAACAGCGCCTCGCCGGGCGGCGTCAGCACCGTCCGCGGCATCGGCTTGTTGGTGTCCCAGTTCTCGATGTTGAAGACCGGCCAAGCGACCAGCCGAACGCCGTCGGGCAGTTTCAGCGGCGGCCGGTCGACGATGGCGCTGTATTCGATGCGGTCGCGTGGGTCCACGGTCCTTCCTCCCCTGAATCCGGGCGCACTTCGCCCGCGCTCGCCGGTCTCACATCAGGCTGGGCAGGTAGAGCGCGATGCCGGGTGCCATGACCAAAATGATGATCAGGATGAGGTCGCAGAACAGGAACGGAATCGCGTAGGACGCGACCTCGAACAGCGTGGTCCCGCGCACCATCCCCATCATGATGTAAAGCAGCAGACCGAAAGGCGGGGTGGTCGCGCTCATCTCCAGCGACATCAGCACGATCAGCGAGAACCAGATCAGGTCGTAGCCCAGCGTCTGCGCGATCGGATAGAAGATCGGCACGGTGATCAACATCATCGAGACCTGGTCCATGAACATGCCCAGCATGATCAGGACCAGGAACATCGCCGACAGGATGACCAGCGGCGCCACCTCGAACCCGGTGGCCCAGGCGGTGAGCCCGGCCCCGGCGCCCGACAGCGAGAGCAGCTGGCTGAACACGGTCGAGTTCATCAGGATGAAGAACACCATGCCCACCACGCGGATGGCGCCGACCAGCGAGGTCTTGAAGGCTTCCCAGGTGAAGACACGGAAGGCGATGGCGAGGATGCACACGCCGACCACGCCGAACGACGCCGATTCGGACGGCGTCGCCCAGCCCAGCACGATGAAGCCGATCACCATGAAGACGACCAGCCCCATCGGCAGGATGTTGACCACGATCTGGTAGAGCTTCTCCTTCCAGGTGGTCGGCTCGACGTCGTAGCTCGGAGCGGCGTTCGGATTGATCTTGAGCTGGAAGAGGATCATCGCCGCATACAGCCCGGCGAGCAGGAACCCCGGCAGGAGACCCGCGATCAGCAGCGCGCCCACGTCGACGCCGGCGATCGAGGCCAGCAGCACGCCGAGCGACGACGGCGGATGATCATCGCGAGTCCGCCGGTGCCGAGGATCGGCCCCATCGACATGCGCTTGTTGTAGCCGCGCCGGGTCATCTCGGGGACCAGCAGCGAGCCCAGCATGGCGGTATTGGCCATGGTCGAACCGGTCAGGGTCGAGAACAGCGAGCCACCGATCACGGTCAAAAAGCAGAGCCGCCCCGGAACCTTGCCGAGCAGCTTGTCGAGCGCGTCGAACACCCGGATGGCGAGCCCGGTATGGAAGAACAGCGCGCCCATCAGGATGAACATCGGGATGGGCGAGAGCGTGAACGTGGTGATGAGCTGCGGCGCGTTGTCGGCGATCTGGATCAGGTTCGACCAGCCGTTGGCGAAGACGAACATGCCGAGCACGTTGGCGATCAGGAAGGTGAATGCGACGGGAAAGCCGAGCGCCATTCCGGCGACGACGCAGCCGATGAGGATCGCTCCGGCCTCGTACCATTCCATGGCTCAGACGCTGTCCTTCACTTCGCCGAGGTCGTAGGTGTAGTAGTGCCGGAGCCCGGCCAGATACATCAGGAACTCCAGCGCCACCAGCCCGTAGCCGAAGGGCATCGGCAGGAACTGCAGCCAGTACGGCATGTCGATGCCGCGCACGTCGAGATTGCCGGTCTGGATGGCTTCGATGAACAGTTCGATCGACAGGTAGGCGAAATAGAACCCGAGCACGGCGCAGACGAGATAGACCGCCTTGGCCAGCGGCTCCCGAATCGAGGGCGGCAGATGCGAGACCACCGCCTCGATCGCGACATGGCCCTTCTGGCGCACCAGCCACGGGGCGGAGCACATCGCCACGTAAAGCAGCGCGTACTCCACCACCGTGGAGGTGAAGAGTGGGGGCCTCAATCCGACGGTCCTGATCGACACGTCGATCACGATCATCGTGAAGATGCAGGGGATCAGCGCGCAGGCGATCCACACCAGCGCGCCGACGGCCCGACCGAGCCCCCTGTCGAACGCTTCAAGCGACACGGCTCCCTCCGGACGCCGAGAGCCGCGATGACCGGCCGGGGCCTATTTCCGGAGCGCGCGGCCGAGATCGGCCTGGCGGTTCGGCTTGCCCGGGATGTACATCAGCGGCCGCAGCTTGTCGTGATACTCGGACCGCTCCTTGAGCTGCTTCCAGACCTCGCCATGCGCGATGTCGAGATAGCGCTCGGCGGCCTTGCCCTCGAGCACGAGATCCTTGACACCCGCCGCCTTGACGACCTTGTCCTCCTTGACGCGCTCCTTTTCCATCCAGTGGACGGAGACGTCTTCGTACTCCTTGGCGGCGGCGACGAGCGCGTCCTTCTTGTCCTTCGCGAGCTTGTTCCAGACACCGGCGTTAACCGTTATCACGGTATTGGTCTGGTAGTAGTTGGGCTGGATCCGGTACTTGGCCACCTTGTGCAGTCCGAGCGGCACGATCGAGATATCGGGCCAGCCGAAGCCCACGACGGTGCCGCGCTGAACGGCGGTCATGATCTCCGAGGACTTGATATTGATGGTCGTCGCCCCGAGCGCCCTGAACAACGGCCTGTAAGTGCCTGTCGCGCGCATTTTCAGACCCGTCAGGTCGGGCACGCCGTCCTTGTCGAATTTGGGCATCTTGACGAGATAGGTGTTGTAGGAGGTCATGCTGTCGCCCCAGGCCAGCAAATGCGCGCCGGCCTTCTTGAGATAGGCCTCCTGCAGGATCTCCCAGGCTCCGTTGGCGCGCAGCGCCCTGGGGCCCTGGTTGGCGGCGAGGATGGCGTAGCCCTCGGGCACGGTGCCGATGTAGTAGGCGGTCGGGCTGTGCAGCATGTTGAACTGGTTGCGCTTGAGCGCATTCGCCGCCTTGCGCGGCGGAACGATCTCCTGGCCGCCGAGAAACTTGATCTCGACCTTGCCCTTGAGCTTCGCGTTGACCGGCTCCATGAAATTGGTCTTGAAGCTGATCAACAGCAGGTTGCTCTGGGTGAGCGATCCGACCGCGGTGAGCTTGTCGGCCATCGCCGATGCCGTTCCGGCCCCCGCCGTCATGGCGGCCGCCGCGGCAAGGGCGGTCAGTGCGTAACGTGTCTTCATGTTCCTCGTTCCTGGTTTTGGTTCGCGCAAATCGTTGCATCCGGGCCGCCGGAGCCGACGGGAAAACGGACCGGCAACCCTTTCGTCCCGTAAGTCGATACCCCTTGAGGCCAGCTCGCGCAATGTCAGGCTGGACAGAACTCCGAGCCTCCCCCGAATCGAGCGCCGTCGTCCTTTCGAAACGCCCTATTGCCGGAGCGCGCGGCCGATATCGACCTGCCGGTTGGGCTTGCCCGGGATGTACATCAGCGGCTTGAGCCTGTCGTGGTATTCGGACCGCTCCTTCAACTCTTTCCAGATCACCTGGTGGGCGATGTCGAGATAGCGCGCCGCCGCGTCTCCCTGGAGGGCGATATCCTTGATCCCGGCGGCCAGCATCTCCTTCTCTTCCTTGGCGCGGCGGACCTCCAGCCATTTCACCGACTCGGTCTCGTAGACCAGCGCCTGCTTCTCCAGGAACGCCTTCTGTTCCTTGGTCAGCGCGTTCCAAATCTTGGGGTTGACCGTCAGCACCTGGTTGGTCTGGTAGTAGTTGGGAGTGATCCGGTACTTGACGATCTTGTGCAGCCCGAGCGCCACCACCGCGACATCCGGCCAGCCGAAGCCGATCACGGTGCCGCGCTGAAGCGCGGTGAAGATTTCCGAGGACTTGATGTTGATGGTGGAGGCGCCGAGCGCGCGGAACAGCGGCCGGTAGGTACCGGTCGCGCGCATCTTCAGGCCCGTCAGGTCCGGCACGCCGTCGGCGCGGAACTTGGGCATGACCATCATGTAGGTGTTGTACGACGTCATGCTCTCGCCCCAGGCCAGCAGATGCGCGCCGGCCTTCTTCATGTAGACCTCCTCGAGGATCTCCCAAGCGCCGTTGGCGCGCAGCGCGCGCGGCCCCTGGTTGGCGGCGAGCAGGGCGTAGCCCTCGGGCACGGTCCCGATGTAATACGCGGTCGGGCAGCTCAGCATGTCGAACTGGCCGCGCTTGAGCGCGTTGGCGGCCTTGCGCGGCGGCACCACTTCCTGGCCGCCGACATACTTGATCTTGACCGGGCCGTTGGCTGCGTTGCTGGCGTTCAGATAAGTCTCGATGAACGCTTGCGCGATGGTGTTGCTCCGCTGCAGCGCGGTCACCGCGCCGAGCTCGTCCTTCGCCATAGCGGTGGACGCGGACGCGGTCAGCGCGGCGGCGACCGCGGATGCGATCAGGATCCGGTGTGGCTTCATCGTCGTACTCCCTTGCTGGGCCGCGCGGGCTCCGGTCGGACAGGTTGGGAACCAGCCGCCGCCCCGCCTCGCCGCATGAGACTCCCTTGGATATCTTTGTGTTTTTGCGGCGCTATGCTGGCCGTGCGGCCCCGTTTCGTCAACACCCAAGCGGCCCTCGATTGCACCCGATTCGCCGCACCGCCATAATCTCCCGCGCCCGATTGGACAGGGAAACCGGCCGATGAGCATCGAAATCCTGCCCGCCTCCGACGCCCTCGGCGCCGAGGTCACGGGCGTCGATCTGAGCGCGCCCATCGACGGCGATGTGGCTGCGCTGCTCCGGCGCGCCTGGCTCGACTACCTGGTGCTGGTGTTCCGCGGCCAGGACATCGACCAGCACCGGCAGCTCGCCTTCACCCGCCTGTTCGGCCAGCCCGGCGGTGTGTTCTCGCCGCGGCCCCAGCGCGGGCTCGACGGCCAACCCCTCGAGCCCGGAATCATGATGGTCTCCAACATCCGCCGCGACGGCAAGCCGCTCGGCCTCGCCCATGACGGCGAAATGTGGTTCCACTCCGACATGTGCTACGACGAGAAGCCGCACCAGGCGACGATGCTGTATGCCATCGAGATACCGTCGACGGGCGGCAACACGCTGTTCGCCAACATGTATACGGCCTACGACCGCCTGCCGGAGGCGACGAAAGCCCGCATCCGCGGCCGCACCGCGCTCCAGATGCACGAGTATTACCGGACCGACCGGCCACGGGTGCGGGACGACATGTCGGACGTGCGCCATTTCTCCCATCCTGTCGCCATCGCCCATTCGGAGACCGGGCGCAAGGCGCTCTACGTCAACCGGCTGATGACGGCGCGGATAGACGGCATGGAAGAAGCCGAGAGCGACGCGCTGGTCGACGACCTGCTCGCGGCGAGCGAAGACCCGTCCATCGTCTACGAGCATGTCTGGCGGGTCGGCGACCTGGTGATGTGGGACAACCGCTGCGTCACCCATGCGCGCACCGATTTCCCCGAGACCGAGCGCCGTCTCCTGCGCCGGACCACCACCGAGGGAACCCGCCCCTTCGAAACGCTGGAGGAATACGCCGAAGCGGTGTGACGAGGGGGTCTATCCCCTGGCCGCGCCGGGTTCGCCCAAATCCCAGAACAGGCCGGCCATGATCGCCAGCCCCTCGCGCGCCACGGGGGCGAGCAGGTGCTCGTCCGGCGCGTGCTGCGAACAGCCGGGATAGGAGTGCGGCACCCAGATCGTCGGCAATCCGAGAAGGCCCGCGAACACGTCGTTGGGCAGCGAGCCGCCGAGATTGGGAAGAACCGCCGGCGGCGCGCCGATCGTCTTCGCGATGGAGTCTTTCGTCCAGCCGACCCAAGGGTCGTCCGGATCGAGCCGGGTCGCCGGGAACCTGCCGCCAGGCCGGGTGCGGACCTCCACCTGCGGAAACCCCTCGCGGTCGAGGTGGCGCCGGATGGCGGGCGCGATGTCGTCCGCGTCCGTGCCGACGACGAAGCGGAGCTGGCAATGGGCGCGCGCCGTGCCGGGGATCGCGTTGACCGGGTTCTCCGGCATGCCCGCATGCAGCGCCAGCACCTCGAAGCTGTTCCAGCCGTAGACCCGCTCCGCCGGCGTCAGGCCGGGCTCGCCCCAGTCCCGGTCGACCTCCGGACCGCCCTCGCCGGCGGAGACCTCCAGCCCGACGAGCGCGCGCCGCACCGAATCGGGGAGCGGGGGCCGCAGCTCCGGCACCATGATGGCCCCGCGCCGGTCCACGATCGTGGCGACCGCGGCGCTCAGGATCGTGGCCGGGTTGGCGAGCGCGCCGCCCCAGTTGCCCGAGTGGTGCGCGCCTTCGCGCAGATCGACGACGAGCTCGACGGGCTCGCCGCCGCGCGAGCCGAGGAAGATCGTCGGCCGGTCGGGCGCGAGCCGGGGACCGTCCGAGGCGATGAACAGGTCGGCGGCCAGCCGGTCCCGCATCGCGCCCGCGCACAACGCCCGCAGGCCGGGAGAACCCACCTCCTCGCCGGTCTCGAACAGGAATTTCATCGAGAACCCGAGCCGCCCGCGCGCCTCCAGCACCGCCGCGAGCGCGCCCAGATTGACGCTGTGCTGGCCCTTGTTGTCGGCGGTGCCGCGCCCGTAGAAGCGTTCGCCTCTACGCTCCAGCGACCACGGGCGGAGCCCCCCGCTCCAGCCGTCGTCGAGGCCGCGCACCACGTCGCCATGGGCGTATGACAGCAGGGTGAGTCCGGCCCCGGACTCGATCCGCTCGGCGTAGAGAAAAGGCGGCCCACCTCCCTCCGGGTTGTCGACGAGTTCGGCGGCGAAGCCGAGCGCGGCAAGAACCGGCGCGATCTCGTTCGCGAGGTAGCGGCGGAGCTCCGGCCGCCCGGCGACCTCCTGGCTGGTCGAGGCGATCGCCACGCGGCGCGCCAGATCGGCCTCGAACCCGCCGTCGTCGAAATACGCCCGGGCGCGGGCGATTGCGGCGTCGCGCGTCATCGTCTCTCCCTTGGCCGAATGTCGGACAGTTGGATAGGATGAAGAAACGCAGGGGACTTTATTGGTTCGATCCTGACATGGTGGACTGGATAAGGGCGAAAAACATCGGCCCGGTCCGCGAAGCGGAGATCCGCTTCGGCGACCTGACGATATTCGTCGGGCCGCAGGCGACGGGAAAAAGCATCTTCCTGCAATTGCTGAAATTGCTCGTCGACAGGCGTTCGATCCACGACACGATGCAGTATTACGGCCTCGGACACCACGGCGAACCAAGCGAATTTCTCGACCGGTATTTCGGCGAGGGCATGGCGTCGATCTGGTCGGAGAAAACAAGCCGTCTTGCCGTCGGCCAGCCGCCGAAACGAACCGATCTCGCCGCCTACGCCCGCCCGGGACGTTCCCACGAATCGGAGAAGATGTTCTATATCCCGGCCCAGCGGGTCATGAGCCTCCGCGACGGGATGACCCGTCCGTTCACCGATTACCGGGCCGGCGATCCTTTCGTCCTTCGCGACTTTAGCGACAAGCTGCACTGGATTGTGCAAAACGAAATCGGCCTCGACGAGGATATCTTTCCGCGCCGGCAGCGTTTGGCCGAACCGCTTCGACAGCCGCTCGAAGAACATATTTTCGGCGGGTTCGGGTTGCGCACCGACACCTCGGCGAATCAGAGACGTCTGGTACTCAAGTCGAAATCCGGCCGTCCTTTGCCGTACCTCGTGTGGTCTGCCGGGCAACGGGAATTCGTGCCGCTGTTGCTGGGGCTTTACTGGCTGTTGCCGCCATCGCGGGTGCCGCGTCGCGACAACCTGAAATGGGTGGTGATCGAAGAACTGGAATCGGGCCTCCATCCGAACGGGATCGGTGCCGTACTCGCCCTTGTCATCAATCTGATGTCGCGAGGCTACCGCGTCTGCCTATCCACGCATTCGCCCCACGTCCTCGATGTCGTTTGGGCGCTGCGTTTCTTCCAGGAAAACGAGGCACAAAGAAAAGACGTTCTAAGACTCTTGGGTCTCAAGTCGACGTTAAAGACCAGAGAAATGGCGGACAGCGTGCTCGGAAGCGATCTCAAGACGTACTATTTCGCGCGCGACGGCAGGGTACGCGACATTTCCGACCTCGATCCGGGCGCGGACGACATCGCGGAAGGTGGGTGGGGCGGTCTCACCGAGTTTTCCGGGAGGGTGGGCGATATTGTCGCCGAAGTCGCCAACCGCAACGACGATTCATGACCTTCAAGAAGGCTGTGGAGGCCACGCCGTATCCGGTGAACGGTGCATATCGACGCGGCAAACAGGCCATGGAAAACGGGCATCGGAGTCTTGTGACCTGTGCTCCTCCCGGTCGTCTGACGGGAAGCATCGATCTCGACGCCGCGCTGAGGCAACGAAGACCCAATGACAATCGGTGGGATTACGGCCTCGGCTATAAGCCGGCCAACGGGCGCGAGCGGGCAATCTGGGTCGAGGTCCACTCGGCGAAGACCAGCGAAGTTACGCGCGTTCTCCGGAAACTGCGGTGGCTCAAGAACTGGTTGAACGAGGAAGCCCACGATCTCCGGCGCCTGACCGACCGGGCCGGCAAGAACACGCGCTATGTCTGGATCGCGAGCGGGAAGAACAAAATTCCCGGGAATTCTCCCGAAGCCAGGAGACTGAACCAAAGTGGGCTGCCCTTGAAGAAACGGCTTGCATTGCCGTAATGCGGACGGGTTCCGGGGCCGCCGGAGCGGCCCCGGGGGTCGGCTGGCTCAGCGCCGGTAGCGGTGCTTTCGGTCGAGCAGCTCGTCGATCCGCGCGCGCTGCTCGTCGTTGAGCTTGCCGTAGAGATCGACGAACGCCGGCTTCACCTCCCGCACGACACCGAGCGCGGTGGTCAGCGCGAGCTCGGCCCGGGCGAGGTGTTGCGGAGCCTGGGACGGCCTGCCCTCGGCCTCGGCGGTGTCGCAGGCCTGACCGATCTTCGCGCTGCCGGTCTTGACGGCGGCGGTCAACGAGTTCCACGACCCCGTTTGTTCGGGCGTGAAATTGGCGAACGCCTCGACGAAACGGATCGCATCGTCGATCCGCGCGTCGCGGCTCTCGCTGCAGATCCGCGCATGTGCGCGACCGCCCCAGCCGTGATGGTCTCCGGCCCAGCGCCCGTGCGCGAATGCGCCGCCCGGGCCGGCGGCGAACAGCGTGACGGCGACGAGCGCGACGGCGCCCAGCGACGATATCGAGATGATCAGGGTTCGGCGTTTCATGGTTTTCGGTCTCCATCGGTTCCAACGACGCGCCCTATATGGCGACGCTTCTTTGCCCGCGTGTTTCCGCCGGACGGGAGTTTTGTAACGGCGCGTTTCAGGGCCGGGGCGGGTAATCCCGGGTTACGAATTTCCGCCGACGCCGCACGCCGCGTGCCTATAGTCGGGACATGGCCGCCTCGCCCCATATCCTCATCGTCGACGACGACCGAGAGATCCGCGACCTGACCGGGCGCTATCTGAGGAAGCACGGTTTCCGGGTCGAAAGCGCGGCCGACGCGAAGGCGATGGACCGGCTGTTGCGCGACGGAAAGTTCGACCTGATCGTGCTCGACCTGATGCTGCCGGGCGAGGACGGACTTTCGATCTGCCGCCGGCTCCGGGCCTCGACCCGCATCCCGATCCTGATGCTGACGGCGGTGGCCGAGGACACCGACCGGATCATCGGGCTGGAGATCGGCGCCGACGACTACCTCACCAAGCCGTTCAACCCGCGCGAGCTGCTGGCCCGGATCCGCGCCGTGCTGCGCCGCGCGGAAGGGCAGGATTCCGCAGCCGATGCGGTGGAAGGCGTGCTCGCGTTCTCGGGATGGAAGCTCGACCCGGCGCGGCGCGAGCTGCGCGACCCGGACGGCGTCCTCGTCGATCTGACGGCGGGCGAGTTCGGCCTGCTGACCGCGCTCGTCGAACGCCCCCGCCGGGTGCTGTCGCGCGACCGGCTCCTCGACCTCACCAGGGGGCGCGAAGCGCAGCCCTTCGACCGCAGCATCGACGTGCAGGTCAGCCGGCTCAGACGCAAGATCGAGGCCGATCCGAAGAACCCGGAGATGATCAAGACGGTCCGCTCGGGCGGCTACGTCTTCACCCTTCCGGTCGAACGGCAGTGAGCGGGCTGCGCCGCCTCTGGCCCGACACGGTGGCCTCGCGGATCGCGGTGATCCTGATGCTGGCGCTGTTCGCTTTCCTCGCGATCAGCATGCTCGCCTATGTGCGCGACCGGGCCGACGCGACGCTGCACCTGTTCTCCCATTCGGTGGCCGACCGCGTCGTGGCGATCGTCCGCCTGATGGAGCGGACGCCCGCCGCCGGCCGCGCCGGTCTTCTCCCGTCGCTCGACAGTCCGACTCTCGGCGTCGCGGTCGCCCCGGACCGGCCCGCGCTCCCGGCCTCGAAACCCGAAGTCGACGGTTTCGTCCGTCGCCACCTTGGGCCGCATCTTTCGGGGCGGGAATTCGTCGTGTCGATCCCGAAGGCCCCGCCCTGGCGATGGTCGGATGGGCGGAGCGAGCGCGGCGAACGCGAGCCCGACCTGCTGCCGAGCCGGCGCAAGGCGGTGATCGCGGTGAGGCTCGGCGACGGATCGTGGACGGTGTTCACCGCCGCGACCGAGGCGACGTCGCTTCGCTGGGCGCTCAGGATGGCCGCCTGGATCCTCGGCGGCGGTCTGTTCGTCGTCCTCTTCGCCGCCTGGGTTTCGCGCCGGGTGACGAAACCGGTCCGGCGCTTTTCCGATGCCGCCGACCGCATCGGGCGCGACGTGTTCACCGCGGCGCCCATGCCGGAGACCGGATCGCCCGAGCTTCGCCGCGCCGCGCGCACCTTCAACCGAATGCAGGAGAGGCTGAGGCGGCTGGTCGCGGACCGCACCCTGATGCTGGCCGCGATCTCGCACGATTTGCGGACGGCGCTCACCCGGCTGCGGCTCCGGACCGAGTTCATCGCCGACGATGCCCAGCGCGGCCGTGCCGAGGGCGACGTGGCGGAGATGGAGGCGATGCTGGACGCCGCGCTCGCCTTCGCGCGCGACGAGACGGCGCAAGAGCCGCACGAGCCGGTCGACCTCGCTTCGATGGCCCAGGCGCTCTGCGACAACGCAACCGATGCCGGCGGCACCGCGCGCTATCGCGGCCCCGACCGCCTGGTCCTGCACTGCCCGCCGGCGGCGATCCGGCGCGCGCTCGCCAACCTGATCGACAACGCGGTCGCCTATGGCCGAGAAGCCGATGTCGAACTCTCGGATGACGAGGAGAACGTCCGCATCGTCGTCGCCGACCGGGGCCCCGGAATTCCGGCGGCCCAACGCGAAGCGGTCTTCGAACCCTTCCGCCGGCTGGAGACCTCGCGCAGCCGCGAGACCGGCGGCACCGGCCTCGGCCTCTCAATCGCCCGGACGGCGGTCAGGCGGTGCGGGGGCGACATAACGCTCGGCGACCGCGCCGGCGGCGGACTCGAAGCGACGGCAACGCTGCCAAAGCCGAAGACCCGGCGCTGATCTGGAGCCTGTCCGTATCGGATGGAACCGATGCGACGTGGCGTCCCTCGATACGGCGCTTCGCGCCTACTCGGGATGAGGAATTCTTCCCTTGGAATTCAACGTTTCCCTCACCCTGAGTAGCCGCGAAGCGGCGTATCGAAGGGGACTTAAGTATCTGACTGAACAGGCTACCTAGCTCGATTCCAAACGCTGATCCCTGAGTTTTCTGACGAGGATGCAACCCTCCCTCGTGAGTTGCACCGTCAACCGGTCCGGCATGAAGGCCAGCCGCGCTTTACATAGACGTTCTGCGGCGGCGACTTCACGCCACGCCGGGTGGTCACTGTTCGGCGGACGGCGGAGGGTGGCACGCCCGCGGCGGCTGCGGCCCATCTTCATCAGCAAAGCCTCGTCGTCGCGGTTCATGAAGCGCCTCGCTGTTCAGTCAGATATATAAGCCCCTATCGAAGGGGACTTACCCCGATAGGTTGACGTGTAGCCCGCCCGCGCCAGCGTCTCCGGGGTCGCGTCCGCCAAGTCCACCTTCGGATCGAGTTTTGGGCGGTATTTCATCACCACATTTCCAAGGAGGGATTATGGCTTCCCCTGATCGTCTGAGTCGGAAGGCGGCGGCGGTATTTTTGGCGGGTGTTTGCGCAGCCATTCAGGGCATTGACGCAGATCCGCCAAGAATCCGCTCCGCGAGAAGGTTTCTTCAGATTCTCGATGCCGCCTGTGAGCAGTTGAGCCTTGAATACCCGGACTTGGATTTGCAGGAGAGGGCTGAGTTTCAACAGCTCGTTCTCGACTTGCATAAGATGATGAGAACGCAGGAGTTTCCGGGGCTGGAGAATCTTCTTTAGTCATTGCCAGACAGGTCCTTCGGCCACAGCCGGTAGAGATCGGAGCTGCGCACGCGCAATCCGGTGTAGCCGAGGAAATCGGTGTTCTCCTCAAGCGGCTCCGTCGCCTCTACACTTTCCATCAGATCGAACCGCACCCCTTGGGGCGACGCCCGGTTCTTTGGCAGAAGTGTTCTTATCGGCTTGAGCCGCTTGCATCGCCGGGCGGAAATGCGTTTGGGAGGGGCGTCTTCGCCTCTGCTTCCAACGACTGGGAGTTTGCCGCCACACATCGCCTTGTGAAGCACCTCAAAGGCGTGCTGGTCCGCCCCGTCTCGGTAGGAGTGGGGGAAGGTCCGAACGTAATGGTCTACGGCTTCTTGGATCGGCATGTCGAAGAGTCGTCGCCGCATCGATACCGAGAACATTAGGGGAATTGCGGCGATGCCAAGCACAATGGCAATACCTATCAGCGCGGACAGAGGAACCGCGTCAAGCGCCCTCTCCACGATCAACGTGGCCACCACGAGGAAAAGCCACCACAGACCAAGGCCGATGTATTTTCGCACCCGCCCCTTCTTCCAGCGGGCGGGCTACACGTCAACCTATCGGGGTAAGCCCCTATCGAAGGGCGGATCAGGCGGCTTCGAGGACGGCGCCGGCGCGCTCGATCCGGGAGTCTTCCATCGCCTGGGCGATGCGGGCGATCTCGTCGGGCTCCGGCTTGACCAGCGGCGGGCGCACCACGGCGCGCGGCAGCCGGCCGAGAATCACCAGCGCCTCCTTCATGCGGTTGTGCATGTCGCCGAAGGGCTCGGTGTAGAAGCAGGCGGCGGCCGGGTAGATGCGGTCGTTGATCTCCCGGGCGCGCGCTAGATCGCCCGTCTTGACGGCCCGGAACAGGGCGACCTGGAGGTCGGCGATCACGCTGCCCGCGCCGGACAGCAGCCCGTCGCAGCCCATCGTCAGCGAGGACATCAGCCAGGCGCTGTTGGTGCTCAGCACGTGCACCGGCCGGGGCAGCGACTGGAGGACCCGGATGTGGCGCTCATGCTCCATCGGCGGCGACCAGTCCTTGATCGCGCGGATCGTCGGCACTTCGTCGGCCATGCGGAGCAACGTGTCGAGCGGGTAGGCATAGGCGCCCGGGTACTGGAACACCACGATCGGGAGGTCGGTCGCGTCCGCGATCGTCTTGAAATGGGTGACGGCGCTCTCGGGCCGCTTCTGCCCGCCGAACAGCCCGATCGAATGGGGCGGCAGAACGAGCAGCGCGGAGGCGCCGCCGGACTCGGCCATGCGGGCGATCTTCGCGGCCTCCAGGCTTCCGTCGGCATAGACCCCGTTGATCACCGGCAGGCGGTCGCCGACCTCCTCCATGGTGAGGTCGAGGATGCGAACCTGCTCGTCGAACGTGCAGGCGTGAACCTCGGACGCGTGGGCGTTGACCGCGACCGCGGAAATGCCGTCCACCGAGCAGACGTCGCGCAGATGCCGGCGCGTGGACGCCTCGTCGATGCTGAAATCCTCGTTGAAGGCGAGCAGCGTCGCGGGGATCACCCCGGTGGGCTCGAAGTCCTTGAAACGCGGCATCCTTTCGCTCCTCGTTGACGGCCGGTCGCGGTCGCAACCGGCATCCCCCTCACCCTGACCCTCTCCCCCACGGGGGGAGAGGGGACTTGCTTGGCGACCCCTCCTTGCCTTCTTCCCTCCCGCTTGCGGGAGGGGCCGGGGGAGGGTCAACCGCGCTGTCCTGACCCGACAGGGTCGGAAAACGCTATAGCGAAGCTAGGTCGATCCCGGTCCGGCGGCAAGGCTAGTAGAAGGCGAGCGCCCGCATCTCGATGCTCTCGCGGCCCTTCGCGTCGGGCGGCGTCGTGGGGTCGTTGAAGGCGGTGTGGGCGGTGAACCGGACCCCCGCCGAGCGGTCGGTATCGAACACCTTGAAGACCATCGCCTCGTCCCGCGTCATCCGCGGGAAATACCAGAAGCGGTGCTCGGGGCTGTAGGAGAGATGGTAGGTCTCGGCGGTCCGGTCCCGGTAGCGCCGCTGGTAGGGAATGAAGCCGATCTCGGGGATCGACTTTCCGTCGCACATCGCGAGCGGCTCCGACTCGACCCGGGGCGCGACCGACCGCCACGTCTGGACGATCCCGTAACGGTGCTTGAGCGCCTCCTCCGCTTCGCCGGGAGGCAGGAAGTCGCGCACCCGCTGCGGCGCGGAACGCTCGGTGTAGTCGTTGTGCACCGCGTGCACGGTCTCGCGCACCCAGCGCTCCGCGAGCCTGGACTTGTCCGCCGTGCGCACCGTGTGGTCGAAGACGATGACCCGCTTCGCCCCCGATTCGGCTTCGATCAGCGCCTCGGTCTCCGGGTAGTAGACACGGAGAACCTCCTCCTCGTCGTAGAAATCCCGCATTTTCGTGGGGTGCTCGACCAGGGTGAAGCCGTGGGTCGGGAGCGTGAACGTCTCGCCGGAGACGCGGCCGTTCCGGATCTTCACGCGCCTTGGCTCATAGGCCGGGGGTCGGTCCTGGTCCTGCATCTCGGGCCAGTCGATGTAGCGATAGGGCGGGGTGCCGTCGTCGACCACGTACCGAACCTCCGCCTCGACCATGTCGGGGGCGGCGTCCGCGCGGTCGACGGTGTCTTCCAGAATGGTGCTCATCGCGACCCGTCCGGCTGGTTTGGAAACTCCGCGAGCATAGGCGCAACCCGGCAGAAGCGCCAGCAGCGCCCGCGCTACTCCACCGGCCAGGCGAGCTTGACGATGCGGTCCATGTCGAGGCGCCCGGCGATGCGTTCGGCCGTCGCGGCGACCTCGCGCAGCACGGCTTCCTCGTCGATCGTGACGCAGCGCCCGCCCGACACCAGGTGGGCGCCGCGCACGAACACCTCGCTCACCGAGTTGCCCGTCGCCGCGTAGACCAGGTTGGAGACCGGGTTGTAGAGCGGCTGCCATTCGGGATAGCGCGTGTCGAACAGGACGATATCGGCTTCCTTGCCGACTTCGATGGAGCCGATCCGGTCGGCGAGCCCGGCGCCCCGCGCGCCGTTGATCGTCGCCATTTCGACCACCTGTTCCGGCGGCAGGACGCGGGGGTTGATGCGCGCCTCCTTGTAGCCGCCGGCAAGCAGCAGCATCTCCTGGGCCATGTCGGTGATGCCGGAGCAGGCGTGGTCCGAGCCGATGGCGACGTTCACGCCGAGCGCGGCGAGCTCGGGCAGCTTGCCCATGACGAAATTGCCGTAGCCGTTATGCATGCTGGACGAAGGCGCGGCGACCAGGGTGGGACGGCGCCGGGCGACGATCTCCACCTCGTGCGGCTCGAGCCAGCCGGAATGGACCAGCAGCATGCGCTCGTCCAGCACGCCCAGCGCCTCGAGCCGCTCGATCTCCGGCGCGCCGAACGCGGCGAGGCAGCCGTCGTGCGTCGAGTAGGAGAAGCATGCGTGGGTCTGGAGCAGGCATCCATGCTCGTCGGCGAGGCTCTTGAGACCGGTAATCAGCCCGTCGGAGGCGTTGTTGAGCCCGCGGAACGACGCGCTCACCGAGACCCGCCCCTCATGCGCGCCGTCGAAGCGGTCCATCAGCGCCGCCGTCCGCGCGATGCAGTCTTCCGTGGTCTCGATCATCGCCTCGGGCAGGATCCCCATCACCGACTTGGTGCGGTCGAACGAGGAGCGCGCGATCACCATCCGCATGCCCGCCGCGCCCACCGCCTCGACGGTCGCGTCCGGGTGGTAGTTGCCGGGATCGACGAAGCAGGTCACCCCGTGACGCAGCATCTCCATCGCGGTCAGCGACGCGCTCGCCAGCACGTCGTCGCGCTCCATCGCGCCTTCGTAGGGATACATGTGGTCGAACAGGAACGACTGCGCGTTGGCCTCGTCCGCCAGCCCGCGCGCCATCTGGAACGACGAATGGAGATGGTTGTCGACGAAGCCGGGCGTTCCCACCATGCCGGACGCGTCGGTGACCGTATCGGCCCGCCACCCGGCCTCGATCGCCGCCGTCTTGCCGATCGCCGCGATCTTTCCGTCCGCGACGGCGATCGCCGCGTCGCGGACGATTCGGCGGCGCTCGTCCACGGTAATCAGCCAGTCGATATTCGTAATCAGCCTGTCGGCGGTGCTGGACATTTTGGGGATTCGGTCTCCGGTTGGATTTGGCCGCGCGCGGACGACTAGAATGGGCGGGCGCCATTTTACCAACCCGGTTCGGTGGCGTCCGCGCGGGAGTATCCGAGCCGCATGAACAGGGTCCTTTCGGCCATCTGGTCGGTCTTCACCGTCCAGGAACGGCGCAACGTGCTGGTGCTGGCGATCTGCCAGACGCTGTTCGGCGCGGGCCGCACGCTGCTGGTCGCGACGGCCGCGCTGGTCGCCCTGAGCTTCGCGGAACAGAAAGGGCTGGCGACGCTGCCGGCGGCGCTCGTGGTGGTCGGCACCGCGGCGGCCTCCTACCCCGCCTCGATGCTGATGCGACGGGTGGGGCGCCGGGCGGGCTTCGTCATCGGCGCGCTGATCGGCGGCGCGGGCGGCGCGGTCTGCATGATCGGCATTGTCCAAGAGGATTTCTGGACCTTCACGATCGGCAACCTGATCTTCGGCTTCTTCTCCGGCTTCGCCCAGCTCTACCGCTTCGCCGCCGCCGACACGGCGTCGAGGGAATTCCGCAGCACCGCGATCTCGCTCGTGCTCGCGGGCGGCGTCGTCGCCTCGGTGGTCGGCGCGGAATTCTCCAAGATCGGCGAGCACATGTTCGCGGATTCGCGGTTTCTCGGCTCCTACCTCTTCCTCCTGATCTCGACGCTGTTGAGCGCGCTGGTCCTGATGTTCCTCAACATTCCGCCGCTCACCGCCGCGCAGGCGGCGCAGAAACAGCGCCCGCTCGCGACCATCGCGATCCAGCCCACCTTCGTGGCCGCCACGGCCTCGGTGCTGATCGCGCACAGCGTGATGGCGATGCTGATGACCGCCGCGCCGCTGGCGATGGCGCATTCGCACCACGAGTTCGAAGCGACCGCGTGGGTGATCATGTGGCACAGCCTCGGCATGTTCGGGCCGGCCTTCGTGACCGGCTGGTTCATCAAGAAGGTGGGCGAGATCGCGATCATCTTCACCGGCTTCGGGCTGCAATTCGTCTGCGTCGCGGTGGCGTTGAGCGGGGAAGCCGTGTTCGACTACTGGCTGTCGATGCTGCTGCTCGGTGTCGGCTGGAACTTCGCCTTCACCGCCGGGACGACGCTGCTTGCCGGCGCATATACGCCGGCCGAGCGCAACAAGGCGCAGGGCGCATCCAACTTCGTCGCCTACACCTTCATCGCCATCGGCGCGCTTTCCTCGGGCGCCCTGTTCCATTTCTTCGGCTGGGGCTGGGTCAACATCACCGCGCTGCCCGCGCTCGCGCTCGCGGTGGCGATCATGGTCTGGTTCAGCCTGTTCGGAAGGAACCGCGAGCCATCGCTCGACGCCGCATGAGGTTCAGGCGAATGCCGCGAGCCCGTCCACGAACAGTTTGGTGCCCGACGCGATAAGCAACGCGACGACGACGTAACCGAAGGTCTTCGCCCGGATGCGTCGTCCGATCCAGAGTCCGACCGGCATGCCCACCAGAACCGGGATCGTGGCGGCCAGGCTTTGCAGCATCCGCTCCTCGGTCGCCATCCCGAGCGACCAGTAGAACCCTGCCTGGATCAGCCCGTAGGAAAAGAAGATCGCGGAGAGGCCGAAGACCAGAACGCCACGCTCCAGACGCATCGCATGCATGAAGGTCACGATGATCGGCCCGGCAATCCCGGTGGCGCCCTGGGAAACGCCGCCAAGCCCGATGGAGGCCGCGAACACCGTGCGGTTTTCGGTCAGCGAACGTGGAATTTCGTATCGGACAAGCAGGGTCAGGAGATAGACGCCGACCCAGCCCGACAGCGCCAGCGACATGACCGCCGGATCGAGCGCCTTGAGCAGCCACGCGCCGAGCCCGATGCCGATCAGCCCGGCGCCGATCGCCGCCCACAGCCCCGGAATGGCCCCGGCCTCGCGCCGGAAGGTCCACATCAGCCAGGCGTTCGAGAGGGTGGACGGGAGCACCATCACCACGACGGCGGTCTGGACGTCGATGAACGCCGCCATCGCCGGCACGGCGATCAGCGGCAGCCCGAATCCGGTGATCGCTTTCCCTAGGGTCCCGACGAGAAGGGCCGCTACGACGATGGCGAGGGATTCCATGGGCATGAGCGTGGCGGATGATGATCGCGGCGCCGGGTTGCCGCAACCGGGCGGGTCGTGCCCTATTGTCCGGGTTCGCTATAGGGAGATTGCACGGTGAAGCTCGACGGGTCCTGCCATTGCGGCGCGGTGAGGTTCAGCCTCGTTTCGCGCACGCCCTACCCGTACAACCTCTGCTACTGCTCGATCTGCCGCAAGACGGCGGGCGGAGGCGGGTTCGCCATCAACGTCATGGGCGTCGCCGAAACGCTGGAGATCGAGGGCGAAGACAGCATCGCGATCTACCGCGCGGCCGGCAACGAGCGCGGCCACCTGGAAGACGACGGGCTCAGCAGCGCGCGGCGGAGCTTCTGCCGCAAATGCGGCACGGCGCTCTGGGTCTGGGACCCGAGCTGGCCGGAGCTGATTCATCCATTCGCCTCGGCCATCGACACGCCGCTGCCGAGACCCGCGGAGAAGACGGTGCTGATGACGCGCTACGCGCCCGAATGGGTCGAGATCCCCGAAAGTCCGGGGATTTCGCGATTCGAGATCTATCCCGACCGCGGGATCGAGGACTGGCACCGCGCGCACGGGCTTTACCTGGACGAGGACTGACCGCCACCCGAAGTGGTCTATATTGGCGCGATATCCGGCGCGCCGGCAGGGAGGAAGACATGGCGGGACGTACGATCGAGATCGTTGCACGCGACGGCGGCAGTTTCAGCGGCTATCTCGCGGTCCCGGAGGCGGGGTCCGGGCCGGGCTTGATCCTGGGTCAGGAGATCTTCGGCATCAATGCCTCGATGCGGGCGACCGCGGACTACTTCGCCGAGGAAGGCTATGTCGTGCTCGCGCCCGACCTGTTCTGGCGTCTGGAACCGGGAATCGAGCTGGGATATTCCGAGGAGGAGTTCGCCACGGCGTTCGGTTATTTCGAGCGCTTCGACGCCGACCGCGCGGTAGAGGATATCGGCGCGGCGATGGACACTTTGCGCGGCCTTCCGGAGTGCATGGGGCAGGTCGGTTTCATGGGTTTCTGTCTCGGCGGCAAGCTCGCATTCCTGACCGCCGCCCGGCTGGATCCCGCCGTCGCGATTTCGTTCTACGGCGTGGGCCTGCCCGACCTGCTGGGCGAAGCGGGCGGGATCGACTGCCCGATGGTGTTCCACTGTCCCGAGCTCGACCGGCTGATGCCGCCGGAGGGCGTCGCCGCCCTGCGCGATGCCTTCGGGGACCGGACGGATGTCGAGATCTACAGCTATCCCGGCGCCGATCACGGTTTCTACAACAGTCATCGCGAGGTCCATGACAAGCCGTCCTCGTCGATGGCGCACAGCCGCACCGTCGCCGCGCTCAGGCGAACCATGGGTCCGAACTACGACCTCAGCCACCTCTGGGACAAGCACTGCGAGTACGAGTTCATCACCCGCGACGTGGACGCCACGATGGCGACCATGGTGCCGGAGCCCTATGTCAACCACATCCCGACGATGACCGGCGGGGTGGGCTACAAGAACCTGCACCGCTTCTATCTCAACCATTTCGTCCACGCCAACCCGGAGGACACCAGGCTCATCCCGGTATCGCGCACCATCGGCGCCGACCGGGTGGTCGACGAGATGCTGTTCTGCTTCACCCACACCACGGAGATCGACTGGCTCCTGCCCGGCGTGGCGCCGACCGGAAAATACGTCGAGATGCCGGTCGTCGCGATCATCAACTTCCGGGGCGACAAGCTCTATCACGAGCACATCTACTGGGATCAGGCATCCGTTCTGGTCCAGATCGGGCTGCTCGATCCCGAAGGGCTGCCGGTCGGCGGGCACGACGTGGCGCGCAAGATGCTGGACGCCACGCAGGAGGACTCGAACCGGCTGATGGCGCGCTGGGCGCAAAGCGAACCCGCGGAATAGGTGCGCCAGATGGATATCGCGAACGCCACCGTCCTCGTCACCGGCGCGAACCGCGGCATCGGCCGCCGCATAGTGGATAGTCTGCTGGCGGCCGGAGTCCCCCGGATCTACGCGGGCGCGCGCGACCCGGCGAAGCTCGACGCGCTGGCGGAGAACGAAAGAATCGTTCCGATCGCGCTCGACGTGACCCGTCCGGAACAGGTGGCGGCGGCGGCCGGGCGCTGCGCCGACGTGACGCTGTTGATCAACAACGCGGGCGTCAACCGGAACCGTCCCCTGATCGGCGAACCCGAGGCGCTGGGCAACGCCCGCGCCGAAATCGAGGTGAACTATCTGGGCACGCTCTCGATGTGTCGGGCCTTCGCCCCGGTGCTCGAGGCGAATGGCGGCGGCATGATCGTCAACGTGCTCTCGGTGATCGGCCGCGTGAACCTGCCGGCGCTGGGCAGCTATTGCGCTTCGAAGGCGGCGGAATACTCGATGACGCAGGGCGTCCGCGCGGAACTCGCGGCGCAAGGGACGCATGTCATGGGGGTGTTCCCGGGCGCGGTCGATACCGACATGACGCCGGGCGGAGACGCCCGACCCGAAGACGTCGCGGCCGCGATCGTCGAGGCGGTGTCCAACGACGTCGAAGACCTTTACCCGGATGCCATGGCGGAGGGACTCAGCGAGGGACTCGCCCGGGACGCCAAGGCGGTCGAAAGGGAAATGGCGGCTTACCTGCCAGGGTAGCGGGGGTTGCGCCCTATTCGGCGGCGGGTCCGGTCAGGCTGACCCACAGGAGGAACTTGTTGGTGGGCCTGATATCGCGATCCCTCGTCAGGGAGCGCTCGAAGCTGAACTTGACCCGGTAACAATCCGCCCGATATGCGATCTCTCCGCGGTGCCACAGATAGCGGCCGGCTTCGATGTCGCGTTGGGTCTCGCCGCGCACCGCGACCGTATCGGTGACTTGCGCATCCAGCCCCAGGTTTATCTCCCTGCGATCCCGGAACTGCATCGGTGCGGGCTGACTGTCGATGTACAGGTAGTTGGCGGAGATTTTGAAGGCATCGGGACCGAACGTGGTTCCGACCTCGTCGCGCCTCGACTTGATATCCTCGTAGTCGTACCGGAACCGGTAAAGAAGTTCGAAATAGTCGCCGTACTCGAATTCGACGCGGCCGACGATGTCGGACAGGTCTTCGTCGAGGCCCGTGCTGGACGGGAACAGCTCGCTGCCGCCGAACCGGTAGCTCTGCCCCAGAAACGCGTTCGCCTCGAACTCAGGGTGACCGAGCAGCCTGCCCTGGACGCCGTAATACATCCGCTTCCCGTCTTCCACCAGATCGAGCCCCGTCGTTCTCGATCGGTCGAAAATGTTGGTGTCGTCCAGTTCGAAGTCGAGACTGTCCTCGTTCGGAATCTTGCGGGGATTGCCGTCGCGCGGCGCCACGACAAAACCCATCACGGGCTCGACGACCTCCGAGAACCGGGGGCCGTGGCGGATCAGCGGAAAGCGCCAGTCGATGCCTGCCTGCGGAAAAGCGCGGCCGGTCACGTCCGCGGGCCTCTCTCCGGGCCCGTTCCGGCTGACCTCGCTGTCGACCCAGTAGCCGTCCGCCTGCAGGCGGGCGAACAGGTTGAGGCGCTGACCGCGGGGGCTGGTATAGGGAAGCTGCCAGCCGGAGTTCAAGGACGCCCTTACGCTGTCGGCGCCTTTCGAACGCTCGAGGGTACGCAGATTGGCATCCAGGCTGGTGCGCCCGCCGAACCGGTCGCGCCCGCCCAGGACGCTGAAATCCAGTTCCGGAACGACCAGCGGGATTTCGTCCGCATCGTCGGTCGGCCGCAGACCCTGAAACCGGTACATGTTGACCGAGGCGTAATTGCGGCCGAAGAAACCTTCGAGAAAGACCTTGCTGGTCAGCATCCGTTCGTTCGAGAAGTCGTACCGGCCGAGATAGGTGTCGTCGGAAGCGAAGTTGACCGTGGCCCCGGTACGCCATTGGTCGCTGACGTCGTAATCGATGCCGGCGTCGAAATGGCCTCGGACGGTGCGGTACTCCGTCTCGGTGCTGGCGCTCGTGATACTGCCCTCCGCCTGGAGCGAGCCGCCGCGAAACCGCTGGCGGTACTCGACCAGACCGACGCCGCCTTCGTTCTCGGTCAGGATCGGCGTGAACGTCAGGTCCTTGTCGGGCGCGATCTCCCAGAACACCGGCACCCGCGCGATCATTCCCAATTCGCTGTCGGAACCCAGGCTCGGGATGAGCAACCCCGACTTGCGCCTGATCCCGACATCGGGCTGCTGGAAATAGGGCGTGTAGAGGACAGGGACACCCCAGACTTCCAGCACGGCGTTACGGTAGGTGATGGTCTCTTTCTCGGTGTCGCGGACGACCTCCTGGGCTCTGATCCGCCACGGCGGCGGACGGTCCGGGTCATCCTCGCAGGATGGGCATGTCGTATAGGATGCCTTGTTCAGCTCGGTTCTGGTGCCGCCGATCCGCCGGCCCGCCGCGCTCGTGAAGCGCGACGCGTCGCGCAGTTCGACACGGATCCCTTCCGCGACGCCGTCCTTGAGGTCGCCCGATATTTCAACATTATCGGCGAGGAACCTGTCCCCGGACGGATCGGTAAGCACCACATTGCCGACGGCGCTCATGCGGTCGGCGACCTTGTCGTAGACCACCTTGTCGGCGCGGAGAACGAGCCCGTCCTGGACGATTTCCACATTGCCTCTCGCGGTGATCACGTCGCCGGACCGGCTGTGCGTGAGCTGGTCCGCCCGAAGGGCGACAGGTCGATCCGGCACTCCGGGCATGGGGTTTGCATCCTGCGCCAAGGCGACGCCGGGAAGAAAAAGGAGCGTTGCCGCCAGAACCGCGACTGTCATCCGGACTCGCACCGGCGTTCACCCGTCTTCCAGGTGAAACAACATCGCCGACCCCAGCATGGTGGCAATGATCATCGGGCTCCAGGCCGCCAGCCAGACCGGGATACGCGCCGAGACGCCCAGGGCGGAGATCACGTCCATCGCGATAAACAGCAAGAAGCCGCAGATCAATCCCGTCACGAACAGCAGCCGCGCGCCCCCGCGACGCACCGGACGAAGCGAAAAGGTAGCGGCAACGAGCACGATCGAGACCAGCAGGAACGGCTGCGCGAGCTGGCTTTGCCAGTGAAGCCGATGGCTGATCGCGGAAACGCCGGCGGCTTCGAGCACGCGAACGAAGGCGGGAAGCTCGAAAAACGATATCGTTGCCGGATCCGCGAAGCTGTCCTGAATCTTGTCCAGGGTCAGGTCCGTCGCCAGGCGGTACGCGGGCGCGCTGCGCGGCGGGTCCGGCGGGACTTCGATCGAGACGTCGTAGAGCGCCCAGTAGCCCCAGCCGAGCCGGGCCCGGTCCGCATCGATCCGGCCGACGAACCTGTCCTCGTCCTCCATCAGGAGCACCATCACCGAGGACAGCCGGCCGTTGGCCGGATCCAGTTTTTCGGCATGCATGAAATAGTGGCCGTTCCGGGTCGGCTGGCGAAACCAGACGCTGCTTCCGGTGATCGCCGCCGAAGCGGACCGGCGCTTGAGCACGCTCGCTTCCAGCGATTGATACTGAGCGTAGAGCGCCGCGGACACGGGGTTGAACGCGACCAGCTCCAGCGCCCCGACCGCCGCGGCGCCGACCGCCAGAGGCATCAGCGTCTGCCACACCGAGACGCCGAAGGAACGCACCACGGTCAGCTCATGATGACGGTTCAGTCGCCACAGCGTCAGCATCGTTGCCAGCAAAGTCGCGACCGGCAATGCACGCTCCAGCAGATGCGGAAGCTTCATCAGGCTCATGGAAATGACGAACCAGAACGTCGCCGCCTCGTTCTGCGCCACGCGGCGGAACAACTCGACCGAGTCGAACAGGAAGATCACCGCCGCCGAGGCGATCAGGACACCGAATAGCCAGAAGAGAAACAGGCGCAGGATGTAAAGCGACAATCGAAGCGAGATGCGCATCTCGATCGGAAACCGCGGTCAGGACGCCGCCGCGGCGACGGGCGCGAGCCGCCGCCGCAGTCGAAGGGGGCCGCGCCACAGCGACATCAGGCAAATGCCTATCGTGGCCACGGGGCAGAGATAGATCAGGGGCGTCAATTCCGGGATGCGCCGGCCGAGGTTCTTGGTCCCGATCAAGGCTGCCTCCAGCCCGACGACGATCGCCACCGCAATCAGGATGCGGACCGCGTGGCCGCGCCGGCTGAACTCCGCGCCAAGCAGCAGCGCCAGGGCGACCAGGGGCAGCGCGAGATTCATGAGAGGCGCCGTCAGGCGATCGTGACCCTCCATGCGGAACTGGTGGTAGCGGGACATTCCGCCGGCCGCTTCCGGCGGATCGAACAGATCCGGGAGGAACTGCTCGTGCGGGCTCTGCCACCTGCCAAAGCCCGACTTGGTCTCGGTGGTGAACTGCAGCTCATAGCGATCGAACTGGAGGCGGGAGGTGCCCTGGTCGGGGCGCCGCTCCTGCCGGTTGCCCTCGATCATCACCATTTTCGGGCCGGTTTCGCCCGGCAACAGCGTCCCGCGCTCGGCCAGCGCGGTGACGGGGTTGTCGGGCTGGCGGCTGTCATGCACCAGGATCCCCACCAGGGTCCCGTCGGGGCCGCGCTTGCGAACATAGACCGTGACGCCGGGAACGACCTGCGAGAAGACGCCTTCCTGGATCAGGACCGAAGAGTAGTTGTTGTTTATCTGGAATTTCAGATCGCGATAGTCGCGATAGGCGAGCGGCATCAGATAGAGCGAGACCAGATAGCCGATCGCGATCATCGCCGCCGAGACCGCCAGTGCCGGGCGGGCGAGCTGGAGACGGCTGATTCCGGCGGCCTGCATGATGACCAGCTCGCTGTCCATCGTGAGCCGGTGGTAGACGAAGGCGACCGCGACGAAGAGCGAGATGGGGCCGACGATGGCGAACGACGCCGGCAGCAACAGCGTCGTGATCCAGGCGAACAGCGACACCGAAAGACCGCGGTTCATCACCAGGTCGATCAGACTCAGCGACTTGGTGAGCCAGATGACCGCAAACATGCCGGCCGCAACGACCAGCAGAACGACGACGATCTGCCTGAGCATGTACAGGTGGAGCTTGGACACGGGCTAGCCGGCTCCTCGTTGTGTCCCGACGGATCGGGACGCCCTTCCTATAGCATATTCGTGCGCTCCGAAACGATGCCGAGCGGCCCGTTGAGCGTGAATTCGATTTCGTTGCGCCCGTTTCCGTGGATCGGGCAGCCGATTCCGGGGCTTGACTTGGGTGAGAACAAATATAGAATATATAGAGAACAAAAGAAAAATATCTCATGCAGCCCGTATTCCGCATTGTCGACAGAGACCGACCCTCGCCGCCGCTGCCGCTCCGGCCCGTAACGCGCCCGGTCGGCAAGGACTCCCGTTTCCCTCCGCGCAAGACCGGATTGCGGGATCCTGCCATCCTGGATCGGCTGCGTGCGGCCATTCGCCGGATCGAGGGGACCGGGCCGGCCTGGTCCGACGGACAGGCGGCTGTCCTGCCCCTCGGCATCGGCGAGATCGACGCGCATTTTCCCGCGGGCGGTCTGCCCGCGGGCGCGCTGCATGAGATCGTCGCCGCCGATACCGGCATGGCCGGGGTGGCGAGCGCGTTCTCCGCCTATCTCGCGTCGCTTTCGGAAAACGGCCCGGTGCTCTGGTGCGAGGGTGCGCGCATCCTCGATGCCGGCGCGCTGCATCCGCCGGGGTTGCGGCGGTTCGGGCTCGACCCCGGGCGGCTGGTCGTCGCCCGCACCCGGAACGATGCCGAGACGCTGTGGGCAATGGAAGACGGGCTGCGCTGCGCTGCGCTGGCCGCGGTGGTCGGCGCGCTCGCCGCGGTCTCGCTGACCGAGAGCCGGCGGCTCCAGCGCGCCGCCGAGGCAAGCGGGGTGACCGCGCTGATGCTGCGCCCCCCCGGCGTCGAGCCCGTGCCGAACGCCGCAACCACCCGCTGGCGCGTCGGCGCGGCCCGACCCGGCGGCGACGGAATCGGTTTCCCGCCGCCCGGTTGGCGGATCGAGATGTTTCGCTGCCGCGGCGGGCTGCCCGGCATTTGGGATGTGGAATGGCGCGATGAGACGCGTGGTCTCGCTCTGGCTGCCGCGCTTTGCGACCGACAGGCTGAACCGGACCGCCGGGCGGGGTAACGCTCCCGCCCCGCGGCGGAAGCCTCCGCTCGCGACCGTCGAGGCGCGCGAGGGAAAACTGCTGCTGGTCGGCCTCGACCGCGGCGCCGCTTCCGCCGGGCTTTACTCCGGTCAGCCGCTCGGCGATGCGCGCGCCATCCTGCCGTCGCTCCGCTCCGTGCCCGCCGACCCGGCGGCCGAGAGCCGTGCGCTCGAACGCCTGGCCGGATGGTGCGGGCGCTACAGCCCCTGGACCGCGCCCGGCCCGGCAGCCGCCGGCACGCCCGACGGCAGCGGCGCGATCTGGCTGGATATCACCGGCTGCGACCGTCTTTTCGGCGGCGAGGCGGCACTGGCCGACGATCTGGTCGAGCGCCTCGGAGCGGCGGGCTACGAGGCTCGCGCCGCAATCGCCGACACGCCGGGCGCCGCCTGGGCGGTCTGCCGGTTCGCGACGGACGACGTCGCGCGGATGGGGATCGTCCCTTGCGGCGACGCGCGCCGGGCGCTCGCGCCCCTGCCGGTGGCGGCGCTCAGGCTCGCGCCCGAAACCGCCGCTTCGCTGGACGCCCTCGGTCTTCGCACCGTCGCCTCCCTGCTCGACCTGCCGCGCGGCGCCATCGCCGACCGCTTCGGAGACGAGGTCGCGACCCGGCTGGATGCGGCGCTCGGGGCCGTCAACGAGCCGATTACGCCGATCGCGCCGGCCGCGCCCTGTTTCGCCCGGATCGACTTCGCCGAACCGATCGGCCGGGCCGAGCACATCGCGGTCGCGCTCGACCGTCTGCTCGGCGACCTCGTCCGCGATCTCGCCCTCGGCGGGCGCGGCGCCCGCCGGCTCGTGCTCTCGCTTTTCGAGCCGGCCGACGATCTTCACCGCTTCGTCGTCGGCACCGGCAAACCTTCCCGCGATGCCGGTCATCTCGCCGGGCTTTTCGCCGCGCCGATGGAAACGCTGGAGACCGCCTACGGGATCGAGACGATGACGCTGACGGCGTCCGTGACCGAGCCGCTCGGCCCCCGTCAGGCCGCCTTCCACGAGGAGAAGGCGGGCGGCGATGCGGACGCGCTGCTCGACCGGCTGGCCAACCGCCTGGGAGGCGGACGCGTCATTCGCTTCGCCGCGCGAGAGAGCCATGTCCCCGAGCGCGCGGTGATCGCGACGCCGGCTCTCGACGGTTCCGCCGGATCGTCGGCGGCATGGCCTTCCATATCCCGCCCGATCCGACTTCTTGCCCCTCCCGAGCCGATCGAGGTCGTGGCGCCCGTCCCCGACGATCCGCCCGTCATGTTCCGCTGGCGCCGCGTGCGCCGCCGCGTGGTCCGCGCCGAGGGACCGGAACGCATCGCGCCGGAATGGTGGCGCAAGCCGCATGACGAGGATGCGTCCCGCTTGCGGGACTATTACCGGGTCGAGGACGAGAACGGGCGCCGCTACTGGCTCTACCGCGAAGGGCTCTACCGTCCCGATGTGCCGCCGGCATGGTTCCTCCACGGGCTGTTCGCATGACCGCGGCCTATGCCGAACTCCAGGTGACGACCAACTTCACCTTTCTGCGCGGCGCCTCGCATCCCGGAGAGCTGGTGCAGGCGGCGTCCGCCCTCGGACTGCACGCGATCGCGGTGACCGACCGAAACACGCTGACCGGCGTCGTCCGCGCCCATGCGGCCGCGCGGGAGATCGGCATGAAGCTCGTCGTCGGCGCGAGGCTCGACCTGGTCGACGCGCCTAGCATGCTTTGCCTGCCTCGCGACCGCGCCGCCTATGGCCGGCTGTCGCGGCTGCTCACGGTCGGCCGGCGGCGCGCTCCCAAGGGCGCGTGCGAGATCGGGCTTGCCGACCTGCTCGATCACGCGACGGGCCAGGTACTGATCGTGTTGCCGCCCGGCGAAAGCGTTCCCGGCCCGGATTTCGAGCAGAGCCTGGCTTCGCTCCGCCGCCGCATCGGGAGTTCGGTCCATCTCGCGGCGAACCACCTCTATCGCGGGGACGACCGGGCGCGGATCGCGCGGCTCGCCGGGATCGCCGAACGCGCCGGAACGCCGCTGGTCGCAACCAACGACGTCCATGCCCACGCGCCCGACCGGCGCCGCCTCGCCGACGTGCTGACCTGCATCCGCGAGCACTGCACGATCGACGAGGCCGGCTACCGTCTGGCCGCCAACGCCGAGCGCCATCTGAAACCCGCGGCGGAGATGGCGCGACTGTTTCGGGATCATCCGGACGCCGTCCGCCGCGGCGTCGCCATCGCGGATGCCTGCGATTTCTCTCTCGACGAGCTGCGCTACGAATATCCGGACGATGAGGCCTCCCCGGGCGACACCCCCGACGGCGCGCTGCGGCGCCTGACCCGGGAGGGCGCAAAAACCCGCTATCCCGACGGCGTCCCCGACGGCGTCGCCCGCCAGATCGCCTACGAGCTCGACCTGATCGCCGGGCTCGACTACGCGGCTTATTTTCTGACCGTCCATGACATCGTCCGTTTCGCCCGGAGCCGCGGCATCCTGTGCCAGGGCCGCGGGTCGGCGGCCAACTCGGCGGTCTGCTACTGCCTCGGCATCACCGCGGTCGATCCGAGCCGGCTGGATCTCCTGTTCGAGCGATTCGTCAGCGCCGAGCGCAACGAGCCGCCCGATATCGACATCGACTTCGAGCACGAGCGCCGCGAGGAGGTGATCCAATACATCTACCGGAAATACGGCCGCGAGCGGGCGGGACTCGCCGCGACCGTGATCCACTACCGCGCGCGAAGCGCGGTACGCGAAGTCGGAAAGGCGCTCGGTCTCTCGCTCGACACCGTGTCGGCGCTTTCGAGCACGGTCTGGGGGTGGCGGTCCGACCCGCTCACCAAGGATCACCTCCGCGAGGTCGGGCTCGACCCGGAGGACGACCGGCTGGCGCTCACCGTCGAGCTCGCCGGCGAGCTGACCGGTTTCCCGCGCCACCTCTCCCAGCATGTCGGCGGCTTCGTCATCACCCGCGGGCCGCTGTCCGAGATCGTCCCCGTAACCAACGCGGCGATGGAGGAACGCACCGTCATCGAATGGGACAAGGACGACCTCGACACGCTCGGCATGCTCAAGATCGACGTGCTCGGGCTCGGCATGCTGACCTGCGTCCGAAAGGGGCTCGACCTCCTGCGCGCCCATTACGGCATCGATTACGGGCTCGCCGACATCCCGGACGAAGACCCGGCGGTCTACGACATGCTGTGCGAGGCCGATTCGATCGGCGTCTTCCAGGTCGAGAGCCGGGCCCAGATGTCGATGCTGCCGAGGCTTCGCCCGCGGTCGTTCTACGACCTGGTGATCGAGGTCGCGATCGTCCGCCCGGGCCCGATCCAGGGCGACATGGTCCACCCCTATCTGCGCCGCCGCAACGGCGAGGAGACGGTCGAGTTCCCGTCCGACGCGCTGCGCGGGGTGCTGGAAAAGACGCTCGGCGTGCCCCTGTTCCAGGAGCAGGCGATGAAGATCGCGATCGTCGCCGCCGGGTTCACCCCGTCCGAGGCCGACCGGCTGCGCCGCGCCATGGCGACCTTCCGCCATGTCGGAACCATCGGCAAGTTCCGCGACAAGCTGATCGAGGGCATGGTCCGCAACGGCTACGAGCGCGACTTCGCCGAACGCTGCTTCCGCCAGATCGAGGGGTTCGGCGATTATGGTTTTCCGGAATCGCACGCGGCGTCCTTCGCCCTGCTGGTCTACGTCTCGGCGTGGCTCAAATGCCATTACCCCGACGTCTTCGCCGCCGCCATTCTCAACAGCCAGCCGATGGGGTTTTACGCTCCCGCGCAGCTGGTCCGCGACGCCCGGGAGCACGGGGTTTCCGTGCGCCCGGCCGATGTCAACCGTTCGGAATGGGACTGCACTCTCGAAGAGGCGGAAGGCGGCGCCCGGCCGCATGCGTTGCGCCTGGGCTTCCGCCAGATCAAAGGCATGGCGGAGAAGAACGCCGAAACGATCGTCAAGGCCCGCGACCGCCCGGCCCGCCGCCCTTTCGCCGATCCGGCGGATCTGCGGGATCGCAGCGGGCTTCCGGTTTCGGTGCTGGAAACCCTTGCCGGGGCGGATGCCTTCGGCTCGACCGGCCGCACAAGGCGCCAAGCGCTCTGGGCCGTCCGCGCGCTCGGCCCCGCGCCGCTCCCGCTCTTCGCCCGCGTTGGCGAACGCCGGCCCGAACCCGCGGTCATGCTGCCCGCGATGAGCCGGGGCGAGGAGGTCTCGCAGGACTACGCGACGATCAGGATGTCGTTGAAGGACCACCCGCTGGCGCTGATGCGCGGCAGGCTGGCGGAGGAACGCGTCACCCCGGCGGGCCGCTTGGTCGAGCTCGACAACGGAACGCGCGTGACGGTCGCCGGCCTCGCTTTGGTCCGCCAGCGTCCGGGCACCGCCTCCGGGGTGATCTTCATTACCCTGGAAGACGAGACCGGCATCGCCAACCTCGTGGTCTGGCCGAAGACCTTCGAGCGCTACCGACGCGAGGTCATGGCGGCCCGCCTTCTCAAGGTCAGCGGCGAGTTGCAGCGCGAAGGCATCGTGATCCACGTCGTCGCCCGGCGGATGGAAGACCTCACCCCCCGCCTTCGCGCGCTTGCCGCCGGCGACGATCCGCTCAAGCCGCCACTGGCACGGGCCGACGAGATCGCCCGGCCCTCGGGCGAGGACCGGCGAAGCTACCCGTCGCGCGATTTCCATTGACCCCGGCGGCTTCGCGGCGCTGGGGACGAGATGCTACCCTGCCGCCTGAATTGCCAACGGGGACCCAAATGACGGAATTTGCCGGCGGATGCCTGTGCGGCGCGGTGCGCTACTCGGTGAGCGGGGAGCCGGTACGGATCGCGCAATGCCATTGCGACGACTGCCGCCGCGCCACCGGGTCGAGCTTCGCGACCAACGTGTTCGTCAAAAGGGAGGACCTGACGGTCCTTCGGGGGACGACGAAGAGCTACGAGCATCCCGCCGACAGCGGCAACACGATGACCAAGGAGTTCTGCCCCGAATGCGGCTCGCAGCTCTTCGGCTGGTCGTCCCGCGGACCGGGGCTCCGGTCGATCAAGGTGGGCTCGATCGACGACGCGGGCTTCGTCGAGCCGCAGATCGAGGTTTTCGTCTCCCGCGCGCTGCCCTTCACCCGGCACCCGGAAACGACCAGGAAATTCGAGCGGATGCCCCCGCCGCCTAAGTAGAGGCGCGCGGCTACTGGAGGACCCCCTCCATCTCTTCCTCGAAAGTTTCCGGATCGATGCCTTCCGTGACGACGTCGTAGGCGAGCTCGACGAGCACGCCGTTCGGGTCGTGGAAGAAGATCTGGGCGATCGTCCCGCCGCCGACCAGGCGCTTGTTGTACTTCGTCCCGGTGCGCCGGAGATGGTCGAGCATGTCGTCGAACCCCTCGGCGTCGAGGCCGATATGGTCGAGCCCGTCGCCCATCGACTCGGCATGCGTGCGGCGCGGTTCGTCATCCTGGCTGTAGGACAAGTGCACGATCGCGATGTCGTCGGCATACAGCCAGTAGCCGTGCTCGTCGAAGGGCGGGCGGAAACCGACTTCGAGGCCGAGCTTCTCGACGTAGAAGTCCTTGGTTTCCTCCATCTTCATGGTGCGGATATTGATGTGGTTGAGACGAGCGACCTTCATCGCGCTGTCCTCCGTCCGTGTCCGCTTGCGCAGGCAATTTCGCGCGCCTACGCTGCTCCGCGCATGATGACGCAACCCGGCCCGGGGAGGCAAGACGATGAAAGAACCCGTCTGGAACCAGTTTCTCACCGAACGCGACAAGCAGGTCTTCGACGCGGCGGGCTACGGCGACCGCGCGGGTTTCGGCGAACGGCCGGTCATCGTGGTCATCGACGTCAACTACAATTTCACCGGCGACAGGCCGGAGCCGATTCTCGATTCGATCAAGACCTGGCCCAACTCATGCGGCGAGGAAGCCTGGGAATCGATGCGCTACATCAAGCGGCTGATCGAGGCCGGCCGCAAGAAGGGTATTCCGATCATCTACACCACCGCGTCGATGCGGACGGACGGCTGGGACCGGGGTTCCTGGGCCTGGAAGAACACCCGCACGGACGAGTGGCGGGCGGGCGACGATCCCCGCACCAACCTCGACGGCAACAAGATCAATCCCGAGATCGAGCCCGGCCCGCAGGACATCGTCATCGAAAAGCTCAAGCCGAGCGCGTTCCACGGAACGCCGCTCTCCTCTTTCCTCACCAACTTCAAGGCCGATTCGATCCTCATGGTCGGGACGACCACGAGCGGCTGCGTCCGCGCCTCGGTGCTCGACGCGTTCAGCGAGAACTTCAGGACCACGCTCGTCGAGGAAGGCTGCTTCGACCGGTCGGAGGCGAGCCACGCCATCAACCTCTGCGACATGAACGCGAAATACGCCGACATCGCGTCGACGGACGAGGCCATCGAGTACATCGAGGGGCTGCCGGACGGCCTGTTCGAGCTGCCGCCGGGCATCCCGATGTCGGAACAGGGCGGATAGCGGCCGGCTACAGCACCAATACGCAGAGCGAGACCGCGACCAACCCCCACAGGCAAACCTGCCTGAACACGTCCTCGCTCGCCCGGCGGAACAGTATCGAGCCGAGCCAGATGCCGACCGCCGCCGGGATCGTCAGCAGGGCCGCGAACAGCACCGTATCGAGCCGATAGGCGCCGACCGCGGCGAACATGACCAGCGCGGCGATTCCGGCGGTGGTTCCGAACATCACGAACTGTGCCCGGTTGGTGGCGGCGTCGCCGGAGCCGGCCAGCAAATAGAGGAAGGCCGGCGGACCGCCGAGCGAGACCGAACCCACCAGAACGCCCGACACCGATCCGGTGACCATGGAGAGGCCGATCCGGTGGCCTCCGCGATAGCGCCAGCCGCTGAGCAGCAGCAGCGAGAACCCGAGCGCCACCGCCGCGATCGCGCGGCGCATCGCATCCTCGTCGACGGTGAACAGGAGCCAGCCGCCGAGCGGCACGGTCAGTATGGGGAAGAAGAAGAGCGGCCAACCGTCCCGCCAGTTCACCGAGGGCAGGATCTGCGGCATGAGCTGGAGGTTGCCGACCATGTTGAGCAACATGACGATCGGCACCGCCTCGCGCGGCCCGATCAGCAGGGCGAGGACGGGGGCGGTCAGGAAATTGGCGCCGATGCCTCCGCCGAACCCCCGGACGATGCCGGATGCGGCGAAGGCCAGCGCCACGACAGTCAGTTCCAGCGAATCGAGGTCGAAGAACGTCATCACGCGAAGAAGGTGGACGCGCCGACCAACAGGAGGATGGTCAGCGCGGCGAGACGAAAGACCCGCTCGTTCGCCAGATGGAAGAGCTTCGCGCCGACCCAGGTCCCCGCGACGAGGGAGGGTGCGATCAGCGCGGCGGTGACCAGAACTTCCCAGTTCATCAGCCCGGCGATCCAGAACATGATCAGGGAAGCCGCCTGGGTGAAGGCGAAATAGTAGATCAGGGTCGCCCGGGTCTGCGTCGGGCTGCCCGGCCCGGCCAGAAGATACGCGATCACGGGCGGCCCGCCGATCGACGCGGCACCCGAGAGCACCCCGCCGAGCGCGCCCATCGTCGCCGAGCCCGGGCGTGTCGGCGGGCGGCTGGAGCGCCATCCGGTCAAGAGGAACAGGGCGATCAGGACGGTGATCGCCGAGATCGCGCGGCGCATCAGCTCGGGGTCGAGATAGAGCAGCAGCAACACCCCCGCCGGCACCCCGATGCAGCCCGGCACCGACAGCGCGAACTGGTCCGACCAGCGGACATGCGGCCAGGCGGGCGCGAAGAGCTGGACCGTGGTGGCGAAGATCGACAGAAGGATCGCCGGGACCGCCACTTGCGTGCCGACGATGAGGCTGACCACCGGCGCCAGCACCAGCGCCGCGCCGAAGCCCGAAAAACCGCGTATCACGCCCGCGACGATCGCGGCCAGCAGGAGCGCCGCAGCCTGCCCCGCGTCGAAATCGAGCCCCGGCATGGCTATCGGATTCGGGCGCCGGGGATCAGGTGAAAGCGGGTTCGAGGTCGATCTCGACCCCGCGCCCGGCGGCCCTGGCGAGCGCGTATGCCCGGCCGGCGAGGGCGAGTTCGGACGCGCCGGTCCCGTTGTTGTTCTTGTGATAGGTGATCTGTGCGGGTGAGGTCCGGCCGGCCACGGCGCCCGCGGCCACGTCGCCCAGATCGAGAATGTCTTCGGCGCGGATCAGCCCGCGCTCGACCGGCTCGAACAGATCGCCCTGCTGCTCGGAAATCACCGATTCCCGGAGATTGGCAACGATCACGTCGGCGCGCTGGGCGGTACGGTCGTCGATCTCGCGGCGCCGGCGCTTGAGGAATCCGCCTTCGACGAGCTGGATGTTGGAACCGATAATGCCGGTAACGTGCTGGCCGGGAGCCAGCCAGTCGCCGTCGAAGACGGGAACATTGGTGTTCGTCGCCACGACCACGGCATCGACACCCTCGACCGCCTCCCGCGGCGAGGACACCGGCTCGATCTCGACCCCAAACCTGGCGCTGTATTTCTCGGCGAAGCGCCGCCGGTTTCCGGGATCGCGGCTGTAGAGCTTGACACGGTCGATATCGCGCACGGTGAGCAGCGCGAGCAGCTGGTTCGCAGCCTGGCCGGCGGAGCCGAACAGCCCGGCGACGCGGGCGTCGTCCCGGACCAGATGGCGGAAACCGACACCGCTGGCCGCCGCGGTCCGGAATGCCATCAGGCTGGTCGGCCCGAGCGTCTTTTCGTCGATCTCGCCGATCAGGATGGCGAGCAGTTCGCCGGTTGCGGAATCGCTCAGCACATGCACTGGCGGACCGCGGAAACTGTAGCTCTGGTTGGTCTCGGTCTGCGCGACCAGCTCCGCCCTCGTCTGCGCGCCGATCACGCCGAGGCCGTGCACGCCGCCCGGGAAGTTGCTCACCCGGACTCCCGCGGGGGAATGGACCCGGCGCCTCGGCGCGTTGATCACCGGAAATTCCGCCGCCTCGCGATAACCCTGCTCGATGACATCGATCGCGTCGGCCATCGTGACGAGGCCCTGGAGGTCCGCCGGGCGCAGCAACAGGAGGCTCATGGCCGATGCCTTCCGGCGGTTTTCACGGGCGCGGCGGCATGATCGAGAGCCGCCCGATACCTGTCAATCGGCCGTCCGGTTCGACACCGCCCGGGATTGTCCGTCGGGGATCGGGGGGACCGCGACCGGATCAGCCGGCCTTGGCCTTGGAGTCCGCCTTCTCCTTCGGGTCTTCGAGAATGTCGCCGATCTTCGTCGTCAGGCGCTCGCCTTCGCCGGCGGAGAGCTCATAGACCCAGCCCTTCGCCCGCTCGGTGATTTCCGCGGCCTTCTTCCGGATCTCGTCTGCCTTGTCGCCGCTCGCGTTTTCCGCGCTGGCGGAGAACCGTCCCCATACCACTTTGTCGACCATGGTCATCTCGATGTCGACCTTGAGCCCGTCGAAGGTCTCGTAAACGCTGGTATTGGGCTCTTCGGGGAAGTCGATGTCGGCGGCGGGCTTCACGTCCTCGAAAGTCAGTCGCCAAAGCCCCCCGGCCAGGTTCTTGGCCTCGCTCGAATCCTTGAGCTTGCGTCCCTCGGGCACGCCTTCGAGCTTGTATTCGCCGCTGTCGGGCTTTTCCTGGGTGACGGCGATCTCGGCCCCGTCGGGCTGGCGGATAACCGCACGGCGGACCTGCTCCGCCGCGATGTCGACGATGTCGCGAACCAGCCAGTCGTTCCGCGTCTTGCCGAGCGAGACCTCGCCCGCGGCGAGCCAGGATTGCTCTTCCTTGCCGCGCCGCAGATAGGTACCGCCGCCGCCTTCCCCGAACAGGTTGGGGTTGAGTCTGCCGACGATGCCGGCTGCCATCGACTGGCCGCCGCCATCCTTGATCTCGAAGCGGACGGACTGCGCTTCCTCGACGTCGGGCTCCTCCACCTCGAGCCTCTTGTAACGAGCGGGATCGCTGGTCTTGGCCTCGAGCAGCTTGAGCTCGGAAAGGCTGACCAGGGCGGTTTTGACCTTGTCGAAATGGACCGGGTACTTCGCTCGGTCCTTCATGCCCCAGCCGGTCTCCGTCTTGACGATCGAGAAGGTTGCCTCGTTCGACTGGATGACCACCTCGGCGGCGTCGTTGACGCGCTCGGTCAGGACCTCGAAGGCGCTTTCGTCACCCTTGGTCAGCGTGGTGAGCGCAGGCTGGTTGACCACGGCCAGAATCGCCGCGATCACCGCGAGGACGGTCAGCGCCGCGAGCGACAGGAATGAGCGAGGCTTCATCGCAGGATCTCCACGCGCCGGCGCGCCGTCAGCCGACCGACCCGGCGTAGCGCCGGCGGGTTCTTCGATTGCGGGCGATCAGGAGGCCGATCGCGACCACCGCGATCAACGCCGGCATGGCGGCGATGTTGAGGATCTTGACCCAGCCATCGAGCGTGTCGATGTCCTCGCGGAGCGCCCGGCGCACGTCCCTGAGTTCGCCCCGGACCTTGATGATCTGGCGCCGGAAGTCCTCGATCGCCTGCTTCTGCTTGTCGGTCAGGATGACCGCCGCGTTTTCCTGTTCCTTGGTCGTCAGGTCCTTGAGCTTGCCCTCGACCTCCTTGAGCTCCTCCAGCAGCGCGCGCTCGCGGTCGCGGTATTGCAGCTCGGCCGCCCTCTGGATTTCGATGACCCGTTCGAAGGGCCGGTCGGAGAACCCGCGGCTCCGGAGACCGATCAACTCGCTCGAACCGGAGAGATTGTCGAGCGCGTTGATGACGAAGTCGGCGTTATTGGCGGTCGGGACGACGAGGCGCTGGCCGAAGAAGTCCTGCACCTGGAGCCAGAAACTGTCCGCCAGGATGTCGCTGTCGGCAACGACGATCAGGTTGACGACGTCTTTGGATTCCTTGAGATGAGGCTTCGCGGCGGCGTCTTCCTTCTTGTCCGCCTCCTTTTTCCCCTTGCCGTCCTTGTCTTTCGGCGGGCCGTCCGGGAAGGCGCTCTTGAGCTTGCCGCTGAGCCGCGCGGCGAGAGTGAGCGGCTTCCCCTTGGGCTCGAAGGACTTGAGGATTTCGGCCGGGTTGGGCTGGAAGCGGAATTTCTGGGCCTCCATCGGCGCCGACGCTTCGGTCGAGACGATCAGCGGGTCGAAGGTCACGTCCGCGTCCTTCGCCTTGGCGACGAAACCCGCCGTGGCGACGTTGATCGCCCGGAGCTCGCCCGTGATCACGTCATCCGATTTGAGCCTGTCGGCCGGGAAGGAAAGCCACGAAACGTAGTTGGTGATCACCGGGCGGCCCTGCGGATCGACCTCCGCCTGCACCCGCTGGGCAAGCCCGAGATCGGCGAGCACCCTGTCCTGGGCGTAATCGACGCCCCAGGCCTTGAACAGTTTTTCCAGGTTCGACCCCTGGTCGGGCGGCAGGCGCATCGCCGCGTTCGAGCGCGAGCCCTCCTCGGCGTAAGGGTCGACGAAGACCATGGTCTTTCCGCCCGCCAGTATGAACTGGTCGATGGCATAGAGCGTCTTGTCGGACAGGCCGAAGGGATGGACGATCATCAGGACGTCGATGTCGTCGGTGATGTCGGGATCCAGCCCGAGGCTCTTGACCTCGAAGAACTGCTTGATCTGCTCTACGACGCGCCACGGCTTGTACTGGTTCGCGGGGTCGGCGTCGATCGGGATGCCGGAAACCAGCCCGATGACCTTTTTCTTGGGATGGGCGAGATTGTGGACCAGACGGGTGAGGTCGTATTCGAGGAACGGCTCGCGCTGGGGCTGGAGAAAGCCGATCACGTCCTGGTCGTCGGTCGTGTTGGTGCCGGCGAGCCCGAAATAGCCGAGCTCGCCCGCATCGTTGAGCGGTATCCCCTGCAGCCCGAAACCGACCGCGCGGTCTTCCTCGTTGGAAAACGGCTTGGGATCGACGATCTCCAGACGGATCTTGCCCCCCGCAGCGTCGACGTAACGTTGCAAGAGCTCGAGCACCCGCTGCGAATAGGTGCCGAGGCCGGGACTCAGATCGATCAGGCGGCGCGAGACGAAGTAGCGTAGCGTCACCGGCTCCTTCAAATCGGCGAGAACCTTTTCGGTGCCCGCCGAAACCGAATAGAGGCTGTTCTCGGTCAGGTCGGCCTGAATGCTCCTGAACGTGCCGTTGGCGAAGATGTTGACGGCCAGAAACAGGATGACCGCGAGGACCAGCCCCGCGACGCCGAGCTTGCGCCGATCCCATTCGGCCACGGTCAGTCTCCCCTCTTGAGATCGATAACCAGCCGGTTGGCGAACAGGAAGATCACCATCGCCGATACCAGGTAAATGACGTCGCGGATATCGAGCACACCCTTGATGATGCCCTCGAAATGGGTGAGGAAGCTGAGCGAGGCGATCAGGTCGACGACGAATTCGGGCGCCCAACCCCTGAAGGCGGCGAGCACCAGCTCCAGCCCGCTCATCATGAATACGAAGCACACGGCCGCGGCGATCACGAACGCGATCACCTGATTGCGGGTGAGCGCCGAGACGAAGCAGCCGATCGACAGGAACGCGCCGGCCATCAGCAGGCTCGCGATGTAGCCCGCCACGATCACCCCGTTATCCGGCCCGCCGAGATAGTTGACCGTGATCCAGATCGGGAAGGTCAACGCCAGCGCGATGGCGGCGAAGATCCAGGATGCGAGGAACTTGCCGATCACCGCATGCGTGGTGGAGACCGGCAGCGTCATCAGAAGCTCTATCGTGCCGGTCTTTCGCTCCTCGGCCCAGAGCCTCATTCCGACCGCCGGGATGAGGAACAGGTAAAGCCACGGGTGGAACGAGAAGAAGACCTGGAGATCGGCCTGGCCGCGGTCGAAGAAGGCGCCGAAATAGAACGTCACCGCGCCCGTCAACGCGAGGAATATCACGATGAACACATACGCCAGCGGCGTCGTGAAATAGGCGATCAGTTCACGCTTGCAAATCGCAGCCGTTGCCCGCATCTCGCCTCCCCCGCGCCTCAGTCGCCGACCGTAAGCGCGCGGAACACCTCGTCGAGCCGGCCGCGCTCGGCCGAAATCTCGTACACGCTCAACCCGTTCGCGCGCAGCGCTTCGGTCACGCGCGGCAGGATCGCCCCACCATTGACCGGCACCGCGATGAGCCTGGCGCTCTGGGCGTCCCGCTCGACCTCCTCTATCCGGCCGATCCCGTCGACCGCCTGGAGAGCGGCGGTGACCGCTTCGGCCTGGGCGGCGCCGATGCGCAGGCTCACCGCGTTGTGGTAACGCGACTGGGCGAGAAGAGCGTCGGGCGTACCGTCGGTGACGATCTTGCCGCGCGAAATGATCGCCGCGCGGGTGCACACCGCCTCGACCTCCTCCAGAAGGTGGGTCGAGATGACGATGGCCTTGTCCTCGGCCATCTTCGAGATCAGCGCGCGCACCTCGTGCTTCTGGTTGGGGTCGAGCCCGTCGGTGGGCTCGTCGAGAATCAGCACCTCGGGATCGTGGATGATCGCTTGCGCCAGGCCGACCCGGCGCTTGTAGCCCTTGGACAACGTGCCGATGGGCTGGTGCATGACGTCGCCGATATTGATCAACCCGGCGGCACGCTCGATCGCGTCGGCCCGGTCGGCGGCAGCGGTGCCGCGCACCTCGGTGACGAAATTGAGAAAGGCGAGCGGCGTCATGTCCTCGTAGAGCGGCGCGCCTTCCGGCAGGTAGCCGACCCGGCGTTTGACCTCTATCGGCTCCCGGGTGACGTCGAATCCGCAGACCTCCGCCGTCCCGGAAGTCGGCGGCAGAAAGCCCGTGACCATCTTCATCGTCGTGGACTTGCCGGCGCCGTTGGGACCGAGAAAGCCCAGCACCTCGCCGCGGTCGACGGTCAGGCTGACATTGTCCACGGCGGTCAGCGCGCCGAAACGTTTGGTGAGTTCCCGGACCTGGAGCATTTCGCTCATCGCTGCGGAACCTCCCGGGTATTCGTTCGCTGTCGTGATGCTGCGGCGGAGCGGCGCTTCACCTTGGGGTCGTCCTGTGAAGGGGTCGGTTGGGGCAGCGAGAAACTTGTGCGCCGTTTCCGTTTTGTCAAGAAGGAGGCCGGACGGATTTCCCGCCCGGCCCCTCTGTCGGCCCGAAAGCCGGGCTAGGCGGCCTTCCTGGCCTCGATCGCGGCCGGTCCGCCGGCCTTGACGTCGATCCGGCGCGGCTTGAGGGCCTCCGGCACCTCGCGCACGAGGTCGATGGTCAACAGGCCGTTGTCGAGCCCGGCGCCGCGCACTTCGACATGCTCGGCGAGCTGGAACCGGCGTTCGAAGGCGCGCTCGGCGATTCCGCGATGGAGATAGCCGGCCTTCCGCTCGCCTTCCGGCCTGGCGCCCTTCACGATCAGAACGCCGTCGCGCATCTCGACGTTGAGGTCGTCGAGCCCGAAGCCGGCGACCGCCAGCGTGACGCGATAGGCGTCGTCGGAGACCTTCTCGATGTTGTAGGGCGGATAGGACCCCACCGAGACGTCGCTGCGCAGCGCCGTGTCGATCAGCGACGGCAGCCGGTCGAAACCGATGGCGGAGCGGAACAGAGGGGAGAAATCGAAATCGCGCATGTCGGAATCCTCCTTGGTTGAGCGATTCGTGTGTTTGGCCACCCAAACGGGTCGGCCGGTTTCGTCGAACCCGGTAGCAGGCGTTCGACAACGATTCAGGTGGGGAGCGAGGTGTCCTGCTTCAAGACCCGACCGACAATTCTCCGGCGACGAGATCGGCGAGCGCGAGCGAGGAGGTCAGACCGGGCGATTCGATGCCGTAGAGATTGACCAGACCGTGGATGCCGTGCGCGGACGGACCCTGCACCATGAAGTCCGCGGCGGGCTCGCCCGGCGCCTGCAGCTTGGGCCGAATCCCGGAATATCCGGCCTGGATCGCGCCGTCGGGCAGACCGGGCCAATAGCGCCTGATCGCCGCATAGAATCCGTCCGCCCGGCCGGGGTCCACGTCGTAGTCGATCGAATCGACCCATTCGACATCCGGTCCGAAACGCACCTGCCCCGCGAGGTCGACGGTGACGTGGACGCCGAGCCCGGCCTTTTCGGGCACCGGGTAGACCGGGCGGGTGAACGGCGAACGTCCGGCAAGCGTGTAGTAGTTGCCCTTGCAGAGATAGTCGGCGGGTACGGTCTTCCGATCGAGCCCGTCGATGGTCCGGGCGATCTCCGGGGCCCAGATTCCGGCCGCGTTGACCAGCCGCTCCGTTTTCAGCGCCATCGGGTTCTCCCCGCCGACGGAAACGACGATGCCGTCGTCCTCGATCCTTCCGCCCGCCACCGGGGCGTGGTAGGCGATCATTGCGCCCCGTTCCTCCGCTTCGCCCTGGAAGGCCAGCATCAGCCCGTGCGAATCGACGATCCCGGTCGAGGGCGAATGCAGCGCCGCAACGCAGTAGACCTCCGGCTCCATGTCGGCGACCTCCGCCGGGGTCAGCCAGGGGAGGTCTCCCACGCCATTGGCCGCCGCGCGTTTCCTGAGCACGGCCAGCTCCTCGACCTGCGAATCGTCCGTGGCGACGATGATCTTGCCGCATCGGCGGTGGGCGATACCGTGCGATTCGCAGTAGTCGTAGAGCGCGTGCTTGCCGGCGACGCAGCTGCGCGCCTTCAGGCTGCCCGTCGGGTAATAGATGCCGGCGTGGACGATCTCGCTGTTTCGCGAGCTGGTCTCGGTCCCGATCATGTCGGCGCGTTCGAGGATCACAACTTCGACGCCGGCGCGGGCGAGTCGCCGGGCGACCGCGAGCCCGATGACTCCCGCCCCGATCACGATGCACTCGACGCGCTCGGTCACGACCGGAGCACCGCTTCGAAGCCGCGCCCGATCACGACCATGCGCGATATGGGGGCGATGAACAGATCGATCGTCTCTTCGAGCGCTCTCCGGGTTTCCTCGGACGGCTGCCCCGAGCCGGGCGTCGAGAGCGGGACCAGCGCCGCGGCTTCGCGTGCTTTCCGGCGGAGGGCTTCCGCGTCGCCGTGGAGAGCGCCCGAAGCGGCCAGCCGCTCGACCCGGCCGTGCAGCGCGGCAATCGTCTCCGGCCAGTTCGCCAGATGGCGCAGCGCGGTCGGCATGAGGGCGCTTTCGCGATCGTTGATCGTGCGGGCGAGCGATGCCATGCGGGCCCCGGTTTCCGCGTCGATATCGCGGGGAATCGTGGGCAGCGGAGAAAGAGGCGGATCGGACGGCGGCCTCGCATCGTATCGCGCCCCGCCCGGTTCTCCGCGCAGCACGCGCCGCAACGCGGAAAGCGCGACGAGGTTGATCGGATTGGCGCGGTTGTAGAACGCCATCACGGAAGCCGCGGCTTCCCGCGTCGTGCGGTCGAGACCCTCGCGTTCCTCCAGCGGCGGCATGGCGCGCGGTGGCATCGAAGACGCGGTTTCGGCGCCCAGTACTCGAAACGCGCCGGCGGCAAATGCGCCTTCCAGCGCCTGGTAGGCCCATTCGAAAACGCCGGGATGGAACGCCATGTGCCGCCAGACAAGGTTGGTGGAGGGCAGCCCGGTCGCGTCGAGGATCGCGCGGTAGATCTCCGCGATGCGCCCGGCGGCCTCGGATTCGGGGATTTCGGGCAGGCTCATCGCGGCGATCGCCCCGGACGCCATGTTTGATCTGCGCGCGCCGATGGGCGATCCTTCGGCGGGCATTTCGGGAGGCGCGCATGGCCGAAATTCGTCTCGGCGTGGCGATGAACGGGGTCAGCGGCCGGATGGGCACCAACCAGCACCTCATCCGTTCGATCGTGAAGATCCGCGAGGAAGGCGGCGTGGCGCTGAGCGACGGGCGGCGAATCGTGCCGGACCCGCTTTTCGTCGGGCGCAGCGAGGACAAGCTCGCGGCCCTCGGAGCGGCGCACGGCTTCGACAAGTGGACGACCGATCTCGACTCGGCCATCCGGGACCCCGACTATCCGCTGTTCTTCGATACCGCGAGCACCGTCCATCGTGCCGAAATCCTGCGCAAAGCCATCGCGGCGGGCAAGCACATCTACTGCGAGAAACCGTCCGCCGGAACGCTGGAGGACGCGCTGGACGTGTATCGGCGGGCGGAGGAGGCGGGAGTGCGCCACGGCGTCGTCCAGGACAAGATTTTCCTTCCCGGCCTGCTCAAGATGAAACGACTGATCGACGACGGCGTGCTCGGACGGCTGCTCTCGATCAAGATCGATTTCGGCTACTGGGTGTTCGAGGGCGACTGGCGGCCCGCGCAGCGGCCGTCCTGGAACTACCGCAAGGCCGATGCCGGCGGCATCGTCCTCGACATGATGCCGCACTGGCGCTACGTGCTCGACAACGTGTTCGGCAAGGTTCGGAGCGTCGTATGCCGGGGCGCGATCAATTTCGACCGGCGCTGGGACGAGAACGGCGAGCCCTACGACGCCGATGCCGACGATGCCTGCTGCGCGCTGATCGAGCTGGAGAGCGGCGCCGTTGCCCAGATCTTCGCCTCGTGGTGCACCAGGGTACGCAAGGACGATCTCGTGACCTTCCACGCCGACGGGGTGCTCGGCGCCGCGGTGTCGGGCTTGACCCGGTGCTTCGTGCAGGACCGCGACGCAACGCCCTCCCCGGTATGGAATCCCGACGAGCCGCAGACCATCGACTTCTTCGGCACCTGGAACGAGTACGGGGCCAAACTCTCTTTCGACAACGGTTTCAAGACCGAATGGGAGATGTTCATCCGGTCGCTCTACGACGACGGTCCGTTCACCTGGAACCTGCTGGAAGGCGCGAAGGGGGTTCAGCTCGCCGAGCGGGCGCTTCAAAGCTGGGAAGAGCGGCGCTGGATCGATGTGGAGCCGCTGGAGGCCGGTCCATGACGGCTATCGACCTCCCGACCGCCGACGGCAGGATCCTGCCGTTCGAGATGAGCGCTTCGCGTCCGCCGCCGGAAGAGCCGAAGCGTCCGTTCAATCGGGTTGCTTTCGCCGCCGCCCATGTCGTCGCCGACCCGCGCGCGGATATCGATCCCTGGCTCGAACCGGCGATCGACTGGGAGGCGACCCTTGCCTTCCGGCGTCATCTCTGGCGGCTCGGCCTCGGCGTCGCGGAAGCAATGGACACCGCCCAGCGCGGCATGGGTCTCGACTGGAACGCCTCGCTGGAGCTCATTCGCCGCAGCGTTGCCGAGGCGCGCGCGACGCCGGGCGCCGTGCTCGCCTCGGGCGCGGGCACCGATCATGTTGCGCCCGACCCCGACCTCGCGATCGAGGACGTGATCGCGGCCTACGAGGAGCAATGCGGCGCGGTCGAGGAGGCCGGCGGGCGGATCGTACTGATGGCCTCGCGCGCGCTGGCCGCGGCGGCGAAGGGACCGGAGGACTATCTCAGCGTGTACGACCGGGTCCTGTCGCAGGTCTCCGAACCCGTCATCGTCCACTGGCTGGGCGAGATGTTCGATCCCGCGCTCGCCGGCTATTGGGGCCATGACGACCACTGGGAAGCGATGGAAGTCTGTCTCGCCGTGCTGGAGGCCAATTCGGCGAAAGTGGACGGGATCAAGATCTCGCTGCTCGACAAGGACAAGGAAATCGCGCTTCGCCGGCGCCTGCCGGACGGCGTTCGCATGTATACCGGCGACGACTTCAACTTCCCGGAGCTGATCGAGGGCGACGAGGAGGGCCATTCGGACGCGCTGCTCGGCATCTTCGATGCGATCGCGCCGGCGGCTTCGGCTGCGCTGGCGGCGCTTTCGGGAAACCGGAGGGAGGACTTCCGCGCCATCCTGGCCCCGACGCTGGAGCTCTCGCGCCACATCTTCCGGGCGCCCACCCGGTTCTACAAGACGGGCGTCGTGTTCATGGCGTATCTCAACGGGCTGCAGGATCATTTCGTCATGGTGGGCGGGCAGCAAAGCGCGCGTTCCGCCATCCACCTTGCCGAAATTTTCCGCCTCGCCGACCGGGCGGGCCTCCTTTCGGATTCGGAGCTCGCGGCCGGCCGGATGCGGGACACCATGCGGATGCACGGAATCGCCGCCTGATGCCGGGAATCGAGAAGCTCGCGATCAACCAGGCCACCACGCGCGACCGGTGGACTCTGCGCGAGGCGATCGAGGGATACGCCAGACAGGGGGTGCGCGGTATCTCGGTCTGGCGCGACAAGCTCGCGGAATGCGGCGTGGGCGAGGCCGTGAAGCTGCTCGGCGACTACGGCATGACTGTAACGGGGCTCTGCCGTGGTGGCATGTTCGGCAGTGCCGATACGTCGACCTGGCAGGAAACCATCGACGACAACCTCAGGGCTATCGAAGAGGCCGCGGCGATCGGGGCACGCACGCTGATCATGCTGGCGGGCGGCCTGCCGGAGGGCTCGAAGGACCTGCCCGGCGCGCGTGCCCGGGTCGCCGAGGGGATCGCCGAGATTCTGCCGGCCGCGCGCGCCGCCGGTGTGCCGCTCGCCATCGAGCCGCTGCATCCGATGACCTGTTCCTCGCGCGGCTGCGTGACCACGCTCGGGCTCGCCAACGATTTATGCGACGCGCTCGGCCAAGGCGTCGGCGTCGCGGTCGACATCTACCACGTGTGGTGGGACCCCGCGCTCGACCGGGAGATCGCGCGGGCCGGCGACCGTATCCTCGCCTTCCACGTCAACGATTGGCTCCCCGACACGCGGGATCTGGTGTTCGACCGGGGGATGATGGGCGACGGGGTGGTCGATATCCCGCGCATCCGCCGCCTGGTGGAACAGGCGGGCTACGATGGGATGAACGAGGTCGAGATCTTCTCCGCCGAAAACTGGTGGAAGCGCGACCCCGACGAAGTGGTCGCGGTGTGTATCGAACGCCACGAAACCGCGGTCTGACGCCAAGGGCTGCAACTGGGAGGACAACCGATGGCCACGGTCGAACCAGCAATCGGCTCAAACCGGGACGCGCGCCTCGATGCGCTGTACCGAAAGCTCGACGCGCAAGACATGGCGCCCTACTGGGCCGTTCGCACCGATACCGACAACGACGAGGACGCGCAGATCCTGAAGGCAGGGAAGGCGCGGCCTTATGTATGGAAATACAAGGATATAGAGCCGATTCTTTACGAGGCGGCCGAGCTTATCACCATGGACGATTCGGAGCGCCGGTCGGTGGTGCTGGTCAATCCCGGCCTGGCTCCGGTCCGCGCCACGGTGACCACCCTCTACACCGCCTACCGGCTCAACGATCCGCGCGAGATCATGCCGCCGCACCGGCACTCGATAAACGCCGTCAGGATCGGTCTCACGGGCGCCAGCAACTTCACCGGCGTCGAGGGCGAGGACATCGTCTTCGGGCCGGGCGACCTGGTCCTCACCCCGGCCGATGCGTGGCACAACCACGGCAACCGGGGCGACGATTTCGCGGTCAATGTGAGCGTGCTGGACCTGCCGCTGACCGAGGTGCTGAACGCGGCGAGCTTCGAGCACCATTACGAGGAGGGCGGCGTCGCCAGGCGAGAGCAGACCGCACGGTTCTCGGACGACTATTCCTCGCGGACTTACGGTCAGGGCGGTCTCCTGCCGCGATTTGTCGATCACGGCCGTGGCGCCGGGCGGTCATCGCCGATGTACGTCTACCGCTGGGACTCGACGCGCGAGCTGCTGGAGAAATTCCGCGACCATGACGGCAGCCCCTACGACGCGATCATGGTGGAGTACACCGACCCGACGACCGGCCGTCCGCCCTATCCCACGATGACCTTCTTCGGCCAGCTGCTCCGGCCCGGCGAGCGGACCCGCCCGCAGCGCCAGAACGCGAGCCTGGTCTGCTTCCCGTTCGAGGGCAGCGGCCATACGATCGTCGACGGAGAACGGCTCGACTGGCAGCAATTCGACGCCATCGCGGTGCCGGGCAATACCTGGTTCGAGCACGTCAACGGCTCCGACAGCGACGACGCGATCCTGTTCGTGGTCAGCGACGAACCGACATTGTCGACGCTCGGCTTTTTACGGCGCTTCGGCAAGACCGACTCCGGGGACGTCGTGCGACTGGTCTAGAGTCGATTGAAAGCGCATGGGGCCCGGCTATCATGGCGACGTCCACGGGAAGCGCCGCATTGCGAGGTGATCCATGATCGAACTCGTCGACATCCGGTATGTCCGCCTCGGCACGCGCGATGTTGACTCGGCTGTCCGTTTCGCGACGGAGACCCTGGGCCTGGAGCTGGTCCGGCGCGAGAACGGCTCCGCCTATGTCCGCGGCGACGACCGGGACCACAACATCTGCTATTTCGAGGGCGCGCCCGAAGACCACACGCTGGGCTTCGAGGTCGAGACCGCGGAAATGCTGGACCGCGCGGTTTCCGAGCTGGAAGCGTCGGGCGTGGAAATCACGCGCGGAACGCCGGAAGGCGCCGCCGACCGCAGGGTTGCCGACTACATCAACTTCTCCGATCCCACCGGCAACAGCATCGACCTCGTGCTGCGCCCGTTCCACAGCGGCAGGCGGTACTTCCCGAGCCGCGACGCGGGCATCCAGGAATTTTCTCATGTCGGGCTCAAGACCACCGACGCTCCCAGGGACGAGGCGTTCTGGACCGAGCACTTCAACATCCGCGCCAATGACTGGATCGGCGACGCGGCGCTGATGTCCTTCGACAAGGTGCATCACCGCCTCGCGCTGTTCCCGGCGAGCGAGGCCGGCGTGCAGCACATCAATTTCCAGGTGGAAAGCGTCGACGACATCATGCGCTCGCACTACTTCCTGACCGAGCGGCAGGTGAGGATCGTCTTCGGACCGGGCCGGCACCCGACCTCGGGCGCCCGCTTCCTCTACTTCGAGGGGCCGGACGAGATGGTCTACGAGTATTCCCATGGGGTCAGGCTGATCGAGGATCCGGACTACCGGCCGCGGCAGTTCCCGTTCGACGACTCGTCGCTCTGCATGTGGGGCTCGAAGCCCGACATCGTGGAGTTCAAGAGCTGAACCCCGGCGATCGCAGCTCGGGGGCATTTCTTGGCTGAAACCCAATTTGGCGCGGTCGGCGAGCCGATCGAAGCGACGCAGATACGCGTCCGGAAGGCCGCGCGCGCGCTCGCCAGGCACGATCTCGGCCACGCCTACGGCCATGTGAGCGCCCGGCTGGACGACGAGCGGTTCCTGGTCTGCGCCGCGAAACCGATGGGCCTGATCCGGCCCGGCGAACCGGGGACCGTGGTGCCGGTCGACGGCGCGCTGCCCAGAGGCGTGCTGGGCGAGGTGCGCTGTCACCAGCAGATCTATCGCCGCCGCCCCGACGTCAACGGCATATGCCGGACCTTTCTGCGCGAGACCATGACACTCTCGACCTTCCGGCGGGTGCCGCGCGCGCGGCACGGGTTCGGCACCTATTTCGCGCCCGGCCCGGCGCTCTGGGACGATCCGGCCTTGCTGCGCTCGGACGAGGCGGCCGCGCGGCTCGCGGAGTGCCTCGGCGAATCGCGCGCGGTGGTCATGCGCGGCAACGGCGTTATCCTGACCGGCGCGACCGTCGAGGAGAGCATCGTGATGGCCTTCTACCTGGAGGAGGCCGCGCGAACCGAGCTCGTCGCGATGGCGGTCGGCGGCAATGCGGAATCGGTCGAGATACCGCTCGACGAAGCGAAGGCCCGGGCGACGAGCACGGGGCGGATTTTCGAGAGAATGTGGGATTACCTGACCGACGGGGATCCCGAAAACTAGCCGGCCGCCATGACGGCATCCGGCGTAACGACAGGGAGACGGACATGCGTCTGGTAACTTTCAAGAAGGGCCGCGGCAGCGCCGTAGGGGTGCGCACCGACGACGGGATCGTCGATCTATCGGTCGCCGACGAGAGCCTTCCACGGGACATGATCGGGCTGCTGGCCGGCGGCGACAGGGCGCTCGCAAAGGCGGCGCGGGCGGCCCGCAAGCCGCCGGAAGGCTCTCTGATCAGGCGGCGCGTCAACTACCTCCCGCCGGTCCCCAACCCGGGCAAGGTGATCTGCGTCGGGCTGAACTACAGCGACCATGCGGCCGAAGCCGGCATGAAGCCGCCCGACTATCCGGTGCTGTTCCTGCGCACCCCGGCCTCGCTGGTCGGCCACGGCCAGCCCATCCTGCGGCCCAGGGCGTCCAAGCATCACGATTACGAGGCCGAGCTCGTCGCCGTTATCGGCAAGCCGGGACGGCGGATCGCCAAGGCGCGGGCGCTCGATCACGTCGCCGGCTATTCGATCGCCAACGAAGGCTCGATCCGCGACTACCAGTTGAAGACCTCGCAGTGGATGATCGGCAAGAGCTTCGATGCTTCCGGCTCGTTCGGCCCGGAGATCGTCACCCCCGACGAGCTGCCCAACAGGGGCGCGAAGGGGCTCAGGATCGAAGCGCGGCTGAATGGCGAGACGCTGCAATCCTCGACCACGTCCGCGATGATTTTCGACGTGGTCTCGCTGGTCAACGAGTGCAGCAAGATCTTCACGCTGGAGACCGGCGACATCATCGTTACCGGCACGCCGGCGGGCGTCGGCTTCGTGCGCAAGCCGCCGATCTTCATGACGCCGGGAGACACCTGCGAGATCGAGATCGAAGGCATCGGCGTGCTTTCGAACCCGATCGAGCGGGAAAAATAATCACGGGACCGGGCGGGGCCGGAGACGGCCCCGCTACGGGTTCTTCCTTACCGGTTCGAGGACGAACCCTTCGGGGCAGTAGGCGTCGCCGTTGGCGCGCCAGAGGATTTGGCTCGTCTTCGCCTTCCCGAAGAGCGAGCCGGTTTCGGCGGAACAGGTGCATTCCATCGTCTGGCAGGCGAGCGCCAGGTTCGGAGCCCTTTCCACCTTGCCCCTCTCGGAGCTCCCGCACGCCGCCAGAGCCAGGCAAAGCGCCGCCGCAGTGGAAGCAATTATCGCACGCTTGATCGCCATCGCGTAATCCGTTCTCCGCCCTGCTACCGGCCGCCGGGGCGCATTTGCGTCCCGTGCCCCTTGTTGACGAATCGGAGATCGAACGCCGAGAGGTGATCCATGTTCGCCGGGTACAAGCCGGAGCGAACCATAGCATCGAAGAACGCCGCGAGCCTTTTTTCGGTCATGGCTCCGATGCCGAGCTTCAGGGCATCGCCCGAGTCGACGATGCCGTATTCCTTCATCTTGGCGATGCCATAGGCGATCAGCGCTTCGGGCATCTCCGGATTGGTCTTCCCGATCAGCCGGTTTCCCGGCCCCGGATCGCCGTACAGATAGCTGTACCAGCCCTCGATCGACGCATTCAGGAAGCGCTGCACGATAGAGGGCTTCGTTGCCACCAGTTCTTTGGAGACGGTCACCAGCGTGGAGTAGGCAGGCCAACCCGTATCGGCGATCAGGAACACCTTCGCCTTGACGCCTTCCCGCTCCGCCATGAACGGCTCGGAGGTCACGTAACCTTGCTGGATCGCGTCCTCGTTCACCAGAAAGGGAGCCAGGTTGAACGTGTAGCGCCGGATCTGGCTCTCCTCGAAGCCGAACCGCAGCTCGAAGAACCGCCACCAGGTATCGCGGGCATCCGCGGAGATCATGATCGGCCGCCCCTTCATCCCGGGGATCGAGCGGATTGGCGAACCGGGATGGGTGAGCAGAACCTGCGGGTCCTTCTGAAAGAACGCCGCGACGGTGACCATCGGGATGTCGTTCTTGAGGAAGTTCAGCCCCTCGGCGTTGTTGCTGATCATCGCCGCATCGAGCACGCCGGCGGCGAGGAGCTGGTTGTGGTTCACTTGCGGCCCGCCCTGGCGGATCGTGACGTCGAGCCCGTATTTCGCGTAACGGCCCTCCGCCAGCGCCTGATAGAACCCGCCATGCTCGGCCTCGGCCTTCCAGTTGGTCCCGAAGACGAATTTTTCCGCCGCCTGAGCGGGCAGCACGGCGAAGAGGGCGGCGATAAGCGCGATCGCTCGCTTCATGGGGGGCCTCAGAGTCGGGGATCGACGGACGGCAGGCCGAACCGGATCCGCCCGGCATTGGTCGCCTGCATGTCCCAGGCCTGGGTGATCTGCTGGCCCACCGCATGCACGTCGCGCCAGGCCCGCATGAACGGGTTCGCCGCGTCCAGCCCGCGCGCGCCGAGCAGCGGGTAGAGCCGTTCCACCGCGCGGATCGAGAGCTGCGTCGCATAGGCGTTGTTCAACCGCCACTTGGCGCGCTGTTCGAGTTCCGGATGCTCGTCGCGCTCGGCGAACTCGTTGGCCTCGTGGCTGACCTGGAGAAGCAGCGCCAGCGCCGCGTCGATCTCCGCATTGGCCTCGGCGACGCGGGCCTGCGCGGTGGGCAGCTCGGCGAGCTTGACCCCGACCACGCCCACCCGGTCCCGAAACTCGTTCTCGACATAGTCGAGCGCGCCGCGCGCGATCCCGACCGCGGGAGCGGGGAAGATCTGGGTGCCGGACGACCATATCGAAATCTGGTAGAGCGGCGCCGAGTTGATGTGCCGGCTGAGCCCCTTGCCGCCGGACAGCACGCCGGCGGCGACGGTCCGGTAGTTCGGCACGAACACTTCCTTGAGCCGCACCGACTTGCTGCCGGTCGCCAGCAGCCCCGTCGCGTTCCAGTCGTCCACGATCTCGAACGAGCCCTTCGGCACCAACGCGAAGCGGGGCTCGGGCGGTCCCTCCTCCCGCGGCACGAAGACCTGAAGATGGAGATAGTCGGCGAAATCGACACCGCTCGAAAAGCTCCACAGCCCGTCGAGCACGACGCCGTCCTCGACCGGCGTGGTTGTCGCGCCGCTGACCGAGAGGCCCGAGGCGATCAGGGCTTCCGGGTTGTCGCCCCAGACGTCGTCCTGCGCCTCGACGCAGTTCATCGAGATCACCAGGCTATGGGCCACCAGGTTGGTGAACACCCAGGCGCTCGACCCGCAGCCGCGGCCGAGCTGGACGGCGATGTCGATGATCGTCCGGTTCTCGCATTCGAGCCCGCCATAGCGCTTCGGCTGGAAGATCCGGTAGAAGCCCGCGTCGAGGAAGTCGCGGTGGGTCGAATCGGGCATCCGGCGCAGTTCGTCCGCTTCCTTCTGGCGTTCGAGCAGCACCGGCACCATCGCCGCCGCCTTCTCGGTCAGCGATTCGCGAAGGCTCAGGCTTCCATCTGGGGCCATGGGATCCTCCTTGGCTTCAGCAATCCGTTTCGACGTCCCGCACCGACGTCTCCGGCACCAGACCGGGCCGTTGGCGTTGCAGGGTGCGCCTTCCGTTTTCGAGATAGCGACCGTCCGCGGCGCGGCGGGCTGCCTCTTCCCAGCCGTCCGACCAGTCGCCCAGCGAATAGCCGTGCCACGGCGACTCGGGCTTGAGTTTGGGCAGGCCGAGGCGTTCCCAGAGCGCCTTCGCCCCTTCCATGTGTTCGCGGGTCGGAAGCGCCAGAGGCGGCATCGGCGACTTCATCGTCGCGTCGATCAGCAGGGTCGAGTCTTCCTCGCCCTTGTGCTCCCGCTTGGGACCGTGACCCTGCCCGCGATGCGGCAGGGTCGCCACGTCCTCGACCGGGTTGTGGCGATAGGCCATCGCCCAGAGCAACGCGTCGGCGTTGTCGGGATCGATGTCGTCGTTGACCGCGATGCAGATCTTGCTGCAATCGCCCTTGAAGCTCGCCGCGCCGTAGAGCGCCCGCCACACCTCGGTCCGCGGCGCACCGCGTTCCAGCGTGACGATCGTCACCCGCAACAGACCGGTCAGCTTTTCGTGCAGCGAGACGCCGGTGACCGCCTTGATCCCGAGGGCGTCGCGGAGATGGCCGAGGAACAGCGGCTCGTATGCGACCCGCTTGATGACGCTCGATTCCGACGGCGCGACCTGGCTGATATAGGAGGGGATGACGGGGCTCGCCTTGCGGGTGATCGCGGTGACCCGCATCGGCATGTTGAACTCTTCCAGCGCGACATGGCCGTGGCTCTCGCCGAACGGGCCCTCGGGCTCCAGCATGTCGGTTTCGATGACCCCCTCGATCACCAGCTCGGCTTCGGCCGGAACCAGCAGATCGACCGTCTTCCCGCGCACCACGTTGATCGGCTCGCCCGCGAGCCCTCCGGCGACGTCGAACTCGTCGACATCGAGCTGAAGCTTCTGCGGCCCCATGAAGGCGACCAGCGGAGGGCAGCCGAGGACGATGGCGCAGGGCAACTCCTCGCCCTTCGCCTTGTGCTTCTTCCAGTGGACGTAACCGCCGGCCCCGCCCACCCGCGTCGCCATCCGGACGACCAGACGGTCCGGCGCCTTCAGCGCGGCGCGGTAGGTTCCCATATTCTGCACGCCGGACTCGGGATCGCGGGTGATCACGTTGGTCGCGGCGAGCGTCGGTGCGCTGTCGAAACCGGGCGTCGAGATCGGGATGGGCAACGCATCCAGTCCGTTCCCTTCGCCGAGCAGTTCTTCGCCCTCGATCACCACTTCCTGGCAGGGCGCGGCGTTGACCCGGCGCGGCGGTATGGGTTGGGCGAGGGCGCGGTCCCACTTGCCCGGGATCTCGTCGACTTCGGCCTGCATGCCGACGCTGTAGACCGCGCGGTTGGCGGCCAGCGCCCCGATTACCACCGGGATTTCGTAACGCCGGTCCAGGCTGTCGATGACGTTGCGGAACAGGAAGGCGCGGCGTTCTTCCTCGTCGAGCCCGCCACGGAACTGCCAGCGCACCAGGGGTACCATCTCGGTGTCCTTGTTGACCGGCTCGTCGACGGTCAGCAGCAGCCCAGCGGAATCGAGCGCTTCCAGATGTTCCTGCAAATCGGCATAGCCGCGACTGGCGCCCGCCATACGCACTTCCCCCCTCACCGCGGCGGACCGCGCCGCGCCGGCATGATGCCACCCCGCGCGCCGGGGGCCAATGCTCAGCCGCCGGCGTCGACCAGCACGGCGGCGAAGCGGCAGGGGCCGTCGCCGGTGTTGCGCCAGGCGTGGTTGGTGCCGCGCTGGACGAGGCAATCGCCGGGGCGGAGCGGGATCTCGGTGTCGTCGAGGACCAGGTTCATCGATCCCTCGATCATCACGACGTAATCGATGGTCGCGGTCCGGTGCATCTCAAGCTCCTGGTCGGGCTGCAGCTCGAGAACGCGAAAGATGGTTCCGCCTCCCGGAGGCGGACGGCCCACCCGGCGCGCGCCGGCATCCTCGTTTCCCCGGTTGGGCGGGGTCTCGCCGTCGGTGGTCCAGATCAGCCGCGAATCGTGGCCGTGGCGCCGCGATGTCGCGTTGGCGGCGATATCGTCGACGATCGCCACCGATTTTCCGGTCCCGTCATGGCCGGTGACCACCCGCCTCACCTGCATCGCTCGCCTCCCTCGCCACCCCGGCTATAATGCGTTCCGGCCCCATCTGCCCGGAGACCGGACCATGGCCTACACGCTCGAACAGCTTGCCGCAGACTGCCACGCGGCGATCGACGCCGACAACGGCCCCGGCGGCCGCGAGACGGTGCGCAGGCACGTTGAGACGGCGCTCAAGGACAGGGAATTCGTCGCCGCCCATTTCGGCCCCGACAACACGACGCCGCGCAAGGTTCTGTACGAAGATCCCGATTACGGGTTCTGCATCCTCGCCCATGTTTACGAGGGCGCGAAGGGCAGCACGCCGCACGACCACGGCCCGTCATGGGCGATCTACGGCCAGGCGGAAGGCGTCACCGAGATGACCGAATGGCGCAAGCTGAAGGCGCCGGAGGGCGACGAGCCCGGCGTCGTCGAGCCCGTCCGGATCTACGACCTCGAGCCCGGCATGGCCGCCTGCTACAACGAAGGCGACCTCCATTCGCCGCGGCGCGAGGACACCACACGGCTGATCCGCGTGGAGGGGATCAATCTCGAAGGCATGAAGCGCGACCGCTACGTGGCTGCGTGAGGTCAGTGCGACCGGGACGACCGGGGCCTAGAGCGGGTCTGTTCTAGTTCGAACCGCTTCGTCCGTTCTCTTCGTCATGGTCGGCGAAGAAGAAGCATGGACAGAAATGCTTCTACCTGAACGGATACGCCCTAACGGCGCAGGTCGACCACGGTCAGGAACGCGGGCGCGGGGTCATCGCGGGCCGCCTGCATTTCGACACGGCAACGATCATGGAAAGGCGATAATTCGTCGACCGCGTAGATCAGGACGTTGGAGCCACTCCCCGAGCATGCGCAAATCTCCTCTGGAGATTCGAGAAGCTGCTACGTCGAGGCTTCGATGGACAGCCCGACGTTCGTGGGTTAGTGTCCCGGCGATCTACGCACCGAGGGAGATCTCTACGACGCTGGCTTTCTCGCGGGACCCGATCATGAATGCCCCCGTCGCTGTGCAACCACCTACCCGCCACACATTGATGCGCGCCGACAAGCGGACCCATTAGGTGGCCGTCACCTCGCCTCTCACCCTGGAAACAACCCACGACGTTCTGGGTTGGCCTGCGCCCACAAATGTCACCGAACCCAACGGTCCCGGTGCTTCCATATTCGCCACCCTAGTTCGCGAAAAAATCGGCCGTAACCTGCGACGCCTGCCCGACGCGCCCGATGCCCGCACCGGCGTCCTGATGGCCGATCCGGACGGCCAGACGTCCGAACCACCCGTCGCGATCATTGCCGAGTTCCACTCCGAGGTGGCACCCGACACCCTTCGCGAACTGCACCGACTCGCTTGGAACTTCTCGCATTCCCCCACCGTCATTACTATCGAACCGGAGTTGCTGCGCGTTTGGAGTTGCTGCGAGCCGCCGAACCCCGAGCGGCCGATCGAGAAATACCTCGTCGAAACGCTCCCGGCGGAGCATCTCCAACACGCGCGAGCTACCGACCTTCAGTTGCGCGCGGCCCGTGCGCTCCATTGGGTCAACCTCGTGTCCGGCCACTTCTTTGCTGGCCACCCGGAACGCTTCAAGCGCGACGGCCGTGCGGACCAGATGCTGCTTGGCAACCTGCGCCACATCCGGGACGAACTTGCCCGTCAAGGCCTCAATGACGACGATATCTGCCACGACCTTCTCGCACGCGTCATATTTGTCCAGTTCCTTTTCGACAGGAAGGATCATAACGGCAATCCCGCACTGACCGAGTCGGTACTTCATCGCCTGCAGCGAGAGGGCCAACTGAACAAACGCCATGCATCCCTCGATAGCGTTCTTGCCGACTACGACGACACCTACCGCCTCTTCGATTGGCTCAACGCGAAGTTCAACGGCGACCTGTTTCCCGGGAAAGGCGACACGCCAGAGGAGCGTGCGCTCGGCTGGGCGAAGGAGAAAGCCACCGTCCTTCCGCACCACCTGTCGCTGCTCGCCAGCTTCATACGAGGCGACGTCGACATGTCCACGAAACAGGCGTTGCTCTGGCCCCAATACGCCTTCGACGTCATCCCTTTGGAGTTCATCAGCAGCATCTACGAGACGTTCGTCTCGGATCGTGCTGCCGAGGAAGGCATCTTCTATACACCTTCCTATCTGGTCGACTTCATCCTCGACCGCGCCCTGCCGTGGGAGGGCACGGACTGGGACCTGAGGATCCTAGACCCCGCCTGCGGCTCGGGCATCTTCCTAGTCAAGTCCTTTCAACGCCTGGTTCACCGATGGCGACAAGCGAATCCGGGCAAACAAGTGCGCGCGGACACCTTGCGCCGGCTACTCGAGCGCAACCTGTTCGGCGTGGACAAGGATCCCCATGCCGTCCGCGTGGCCTGTTTCAGCCTCTACCTAGCGATGTGCGACGAGATCGAACCGAGATACTACTGGACTCAGGTCACGTTCCCCGAGATGCGAGGCCGCCGCTTGGTGCCCTCCGATTTCTTCAGCGAGGATCGCGACGGCTTCAGGACTCGCGGGGACGCTCTCTCGTATGACCTCGTCGTCGGCAACGCGCCGTTCGGCGCCGACGTGATCACCGACACGGCGTGTCTTTGGGCAGAGAGCGACGGTCGCCAGTGGACCGTACCCAATAATGACGTCGGCGGCCTGTTCCTAGCGAAGAGCGCAGAGCTGGCATCGCAGACGGCCACGGTCGCGCTGATCCAGTCCGCCAACACGATCTTGTTCAACATCGGAGGCGCCGCCAGTTTTCGCAAGGAACTGTTCACCAGGCACACCGTCACGGAAGTGCACAACCTGTCTGCTCTGCGTTTCGACGTCTTCAGCAGGAAGAAGCATACCACCAGGAAACCTGTCGCACCGATCTGCATAGTTGTGCTGCATCGAGGTGAACCTCCGCGGACACAGTCGATCGCCTATGTATGTCCCAAACGCCTTCGGACGCAGGTGGACGACTTCAGCATCGTCATCGAGCCGCATGATCGACGGTCGCTAACCGTTGAGGACGTTCTCGCCGATCCGTCTATCTGGTCCAAGCTGATGTGGGGCAAACCCCGGGACCTTCAACTGATTGACAAACTGACTCGGTTTCCAAACCTCGACAACCTCCCCGACGACGAGGCCGTCGTTTCGCGCCAAGGCGTCAACTTCGGTGACGGAACAAGGCCCGCGCCCGAGTACGAGGGCAAGAGGATGTTCAACGCGGAACTCGCCGGAACCCGGGAGCCATGGTTGTTCCACGAGAGCGACCTGCCCATCGAAGCCAACGTCCGCGTCCACTCGCGGGAGTCGACAGGCGTCCAGGCGTTCTCCCGCCCGCAACTCATTGTCAAGCATAGTTGGACGCGCGCAACCGGCCGGTTCCGCGCCTGGTTGTCCGTATCCGAAAACGGGACAGGCGCACTATGTAACCAGAGTTTCGTCTCCGTCCACGCGACCGCGCCGATGCTAGAGGCGGCCACCCTCTCGCACAACAGCAGAGTCGCCGTCTACTACCACTTTCTTACCAGCGGTCGTTTTGCCGCCTACCGCCCCAAACTGGCCAAGCGAGAAATCCTGGGCATGCCGATTCCGCATCCGGCCCCCGGTATGCTCCACGGACTGAGGACGTTCGAAGAACTCGACCGAAAAGCCTACGATCTCTTCCACCTGACGGATGCCGAGCGCGTGCTCATCGAGGACACACTCGATTACACGCTGCCCGACTTCCTCGCCGCTGCCGACTCGCGCGGAACCGAACCGACTGCCGCCGCGGACCTGTTGGCAGAAGACGAAACCCACCTCCGCGCCTACTGCACCTACTTCCTCCGCGTTCTGAGAGCCGGATTCGGGAGTGATCGCCCCGTTTCCGCCACCATCTTCAGGTGCCCGACCGGCCTCATGCCGTATCGCTTGATCGCGGTTACGTTGGGGGCTAAAGCCGTCGACGACATCGAAGTCAAGAACGTCTCCTCAACCGCACTATTGCGTCAACTCGACCGCATTGGCAGAAGCAGCAGCGGACGAAACATCGGAAGCCCCGGTCACCATTTCGTCCGGATCTACGAGGTGGCGGACAGCCTGCCGACGATCTTCCTCTTGAAGCCCGATCAGAAGCGGCTGTGGACCCGCAGTATGGGCCTCCACGACGCAGACGCGGTCGCTCTCGATCTGTTCATGTGGCAAGGCGCGGATCAAGAGACAAGCGAGATTGCCCGCTAGGGCCCAGTTCGGACGCTACACGACGTCATGCAACGCCCCGCCCCCGAGTTTCTCGCGTTGGCCCGCGCCTGGATGCAGAACCCGGCCAGGAATTTTCTGGGTCTCGTCTGGCTGGCCTACGACAACATGCGGACATCCAGGCCCCGCGTAGACGCTGGCGACCTGGAGAGGAGCATCACCCAGCTTCTCGAACCGCGCGTCCGCGACGCCATGACCGGCGACGAACCGTTCTACGTGCAACACACGCCCTATGAGCGGGAGACAAAGAAGCCGTCGCCCGCGCAGCCTCCGGAATACGACCTCGCGTTCGTCTTTCGCGCCGACGAACGGATCATGTGGCCCATGGAAGCCAAGGTTCTCGAAACACCCAACGCCGTGGCCGACTACGTGCGCGACGTCCGATGCGAATTCCTTACGTGCCGTTACGCTCCGTTCTCCGACTCCGGCGCGATGCTCGGTTACCTGCTGACCGGTTCACCCAATGACGTCTTCCCCACGCTCGCCCGAAAGCTGCCGTGCACAATGCACCCGGTACCCGAACATCCGTCCCGACCCAACCGGGTCTCGCGCCATTCGCGGACGGTCCCCAGCGGCAAACCGTATCCGAAGGCATTCGATTGTTTCCACCTGGTACTGGAGTATCCCGATCTGAGCCGGCAGCCCTGACTCCCCAAACCATGCCGACGCCGCGCCGACATCCCGTGGAGTCCTCATCCAACGGGCGGTCACCGCTGAGACGGTCGACAGAGGCTCTGGCCAAAACGCACGGGAATTTGAAAAGTCGTTCTATAACAATGAGTTGAGGGTGATCACTACGTTCGTGTCAAAGATCGGGAATCAGTACTCGTCCATAAGCCGGTAGAGCTCATCCCGGTTTGCGATGTCGACCCGGTATCCTCCGCTTCGCCAAACCGGCAGGGGCGGCAATTTTTTCGCCTTGCCGTCACCGGGGTCCGGGACAGGCAGGACGTGGCGCAGCCCGGCCTCGACGAGGGCGGACATGGCGGTCCCGCGCCGCGTCGCCTCGACGCGCAACTGTTTCAGCAGGGTCTCGTCGATGTTCAGCGTCGTCCTCACATGGATAACCCTATTATCGATATGGCCATAAGTAAACCCTGAGTAGTAAAAGCGTGCCCCGCCTCACCCGGACGCCAGCCTGACCAGCGTCTCTGCCAGCACCCTGGCGCCGTCGGCGAGGTCGGAGGGCGACGCGTTCTCCGCCTCGTTGTGGCTGATCCCCCTCTCGCAGGGAACGAAGATCATGCCGGTGGGGCAGACATGGCTGAGCTGGCGCGCATCGTGGCCGGCGCCCGAAAAGAGGCGCATGTTGCCGAGGCCCAGATCGTTGGCGACCCGCTCGACGGTGCCGACCACCCGGTCGTCGAACCATATCGAGGGCGCCTGTGCGATGGTCCATGTCTCGACCTCGCACGCGACCAGGGCGTTCCGGCAGATCCCGTCGACCCCGGCTTCGAGGCTGGCGAGGGTGCCGCTGTCCGGATGCCGGATGTCGATGGAGAACAGCACCTCCGCCGCGACCACCGAGGGCACGTTGGGCCGGATCTCCATCATGCCGACGGTGAAGCGGTGCTCGTCGTCGACATGGATCTTCCGCTGTAGCGCATCGACCATCCGCGCCGCCTCCCACAGCGCGTCCCGGCGGGCCGAGCGCGGCGTGGTGCCCGCGTGCGACTCCTCGCCGGTGACCCGGACGCGCATGCGGCGCACGCCCTGGATGCCGGTCACGACGCCGATGGGTTTCCCCGCGCGTTCGAGCGCCGGACCCTGCTCGATATGCGCCTCCACGAACGCCGCGACCGGAAACCCGATCTCGCGGCGTTTCGCGTCGGGCGTCGCGGCGAGCGCTCTGGGCAGGTCGTCGGCGACGCTGGTTCCGGCGCGATCGGCGACCGTCAGGATTTCGTCTAGGGGGCGAAGACCGGCGAAGGCCTCCGATCCCATCATTCCGGGCGCGAAGCGTGAACCCTCCTCGTTGAGCCATGCGACGACCTCGATCGGCCGCCGGGTCTCGATCCCGGCTTCGTCGAGCGCCTGGAGAGCCTCCAGCCCGGCGAGGACGCCGTAAGCGCCGTCGAACTTGCCGCCGGTCGGCTGGCTGTCGATATGCGACCCGGTGAGCACCGGCGCGAGAGCGGAGTCCGTCCCGTCGCGCCGGATGAACAGGTTGGAAATGCCGTCGACCCAAATACCGTAGCCGCGCTCCGCCGCCCATTCGGCGAGCAGGGTTCGGGCGCGCGCCTCCTCCTCGCTCAACGCCTGGCGGTCGACCCCGCCCTTCGCGGTCGCGCCGATCTCGGCGAGCGCCATGTGACGCCGCCAGAGCCGCGCCTCGTCGACCGCGGCGGACGCGCCGGAAAGGCTCACGATTCCCCTTGCTCGCCGTGAAAGCCCGACAGCAGCGCGGAGGCGCCCTGCTCGAACGGCCGCGCCGTCCAGCGCCCGGCCTCCACCGTGGCGAAGAAATCGGCCAGCGCCTGGTTGAACAGCGCTGGCTCCTCGAGGTTCACCGCGTGGCCGGTCTTGGGCACGATAAGCAGCGCGGCGGTCGGGATGGTGCGCTTCAGGTAAATGCCGGGTTCGAGGCACCAGTCGTCCTCGTCGCCGGCGACGATCAGCGCCGGAATCGACATTTCCGAAAGCCCCTCCTCCAGATGCCACAGCGACGGGCGCAGCTTCTGGACGCCCCGCATGGTCCGCGCCGACCCCTCGGTCGAGTGCTCGGCGAGCTGGTCGCGAAACTCGGCCCAGCCGCGCGGGTCCTTTTCCTTCAGCTGCAGGCGGTAAGCGCCGTTGGCGTAGATTTCCGCCACCTCGGTCGCGCCCCGGTTCTCGTACTCGACCGCGATCGCCTCGGAATCGAGCGCGTATTGCTCGCTCTCCTCGGGCTTGGCGCCATAGCCGCAGGCGCCGACGACGATGGAGCGCGCCATGTCGGCATACCTCAAACCGAAATGCAGAGCCGCGAAACCGCCCATCGACATGCCGACGACATGCGCCTTGTCGATTCCCGCGCCGCGCATGACGGCCGAAATGTCGTCCGCCGCGATGTCCTGCGAATAAAATGCCTGGTCCTCCGGCACGTCGGACGGCGGGTAGCCGCGCGCGTTGAACGCGACGCAGCGATAGCGCCGCGAGAAATGCCGGATCTGCGGCTCCCAGCTTCGATAGTCGCCGGCGAATTCGTGGACGAACACGATCGGATCGCCGGTGCCGGCCTCCTCGTAATAGAGCCTCGCACCGTCTGCTTCGGCGAATGGCATCGGCGTATCCCCTCGATCTACCGCGGGTTGGGACCCGCCGTCGTCCGGGTGAGCTTGGCCTGGCGATACCGCCAGGCGACCACCGGCGGGTGTTTTGGGGGCTCGCCGGGGGAACGGCAACTCTCGATGCACTCGATGACGGCGTCGTAGTTGGGCTGGACGAAAAAGGCCACGGATTGACGCCGGGTGCGTCCCGCCGCGTCGGCCGGCGGGTTGACCACGCGGTGGAAGTTGGAGAGCCAGCGGTCGTTGGTCCAGGTCATCATCAGGTCGCCGATATTGACCACGTAGGTGCCGGGCGGCGGCGAAACGTCCACCCAGTTGCCGGACAGGTCGCGCACCTGGAGCCCGCCCGGCGCGTCGTCGACCATCAGCAGCGTATGGGAGCCGAAATCGGTATGCGCGCCGCAGCGGAGCTGACCCTCCACCGGCGGGACATCCTGTTCGGGGTAGTTGATGGCCCGCAGTATCGAGGCGTGCCGGTCGAAATGGCGTTGCAGGAAACCCTCTTCCAGGTCGAGCGCGCATTCGAAGATCGCGAGCAGGAGAGCGTTCAGCCTCTCCAGCGCCGCGTAGTAGTCGCGCGCCGTCTCCGCGAGGCCGCCGATCTCGGAGGGAAGGATGTTCGGTTCGTAGGCATAGGCCGCCGACGGGTCGGCGTAGTAGGGATCGTCCGCCGGCACGTCGAACCGTCCGAAGCCGAAGGTCTCGCGCCAGTCCGGCGGCGCCACCCCGCCAACCGAGGCCGATACGAAATCCCGTCCGAACGGCAGGTAGCCGCGGTTCTTGCTGTTGGCGGTGCCGGCATATTTCGTCTTCACCTCATCCGGCAGATCGAAGAACGCGGCGAGCCGCGCCTGGGTTTCGCGCATCAGCGCATCGGGCACGCCATGCCCGGCGATCGCGAAGAAGCCGATAGTCTCCACCGCTTCGGCGACCCGCGATGCGATCCGCTTGCGCTCGGCGGGGTCGCCCCGCGCGAAGCCCGAAATGTCGATCAGCGGCACGCCGACGTTCAAGCCACCCTCCCTAGTAGAGCGCCCGGCCGCTGCCGCCGCGGTCCAGCGCCGCCCCCACCACTTCGGGCAGCATCGCGCAGAAGCGCTCGGCATCTTCGGCCGGCACGGTTGTCGACACCTTCACGAAGCGGTCGGCAAATAGCTTCGACTGGTATGCCGCCTGGCGGATCAGAATGCCGCGTTCCAGGTAAAGCTCGCAAAGCGTCTCCGGCGCGATGCCGGCCGCGCTGGTGTCGATGACGACGAAATTGCCGTTCGACGGGTAGACCGGCATGTCGAGCCCGTTGATCGGGGCGACCGCGTCGTGGATCGATGCCTGGTTGGCGCGCTGGATCCGGTTGACCTCGGGGAACCATTCGGCCTTGGTGCGCAACCCGGCGATCGCGCCCTTCTGGGACACGAGGTTGGAGCCGAGGCTGTTGGGCTGACCTTCCGACAGCATCTCGATCAGCGCCGGCCGCGCCATCAGCCCGCCGACCCGGAGTCCGGCGAGGCCGAGCCATTTGGAGAAGCTGTAGGTGGTGATCGTCTTTTCCGGATAGTGGCGGTAGGCGAGCGTATGGTCGTGCGCGAAATGGCGGTAGGTGCAGTCGTGGATCAGCCACGCGCCGGCATCGCGCGCGATCCGGGCGAACGCCGCGATCTCGTCCGCCGAATAGCCGACGCCGAGCGGGTTGAGCGGATCGATCAGATAGATGAGCCCGGCGCCCCCGTCTTCCACCGCGCCGGCGAGCTGGGCGGCGGAAAGCTTGTAGTCCTGCTCCGCGCGGTAGATCGGCAGCGTCACCACCTCCGCGCCCGACAACCGGGAGAACGCCTCGGGCCACGGCCAGCCCGGATCGGTGGCGATCATGCGCTCGCCGGGCCGCGTCACGTGCCGGCAGGCGTGGTAGAGCCCCTCGATCGCGCCGTCGGTGATCAGCACGTCGGCACCGTCGACGCCGAAATCCGCGAGGATGAGGCGGCGAAGCTCCTCGAGCCCCGTCGGCGGCGCGTAGGCGTGGTAATCCTCGTCCTCGATCGCCGCGATCATCGCCCGCTTGACATCCGGATGGGTGGGCAGGTGGTTGGTGTTCTGCCCCATCCAGATCAGCCCGCGCCGGGCGACGAGCTCCTCGAAGTGCCGGTTGCGTTGTTGATAGGGCTCCATCGCCGCGGCGGGGTTGTGGCCGTTCCCGCAAGTCTAGCGTTACTATGGACGCCGAAACAGTTGGCGCGCCGCCGTTCAGGAAGAAGGGGGAATGATGACCGAGAACCCCGTCCCGACAATCGACATCTCCCCCTATGTCGCGGGAAGCGAATCGGAGCGCGATGCCGTCGCCCGCGCGGTCGACCGGGCTTGCAGGGAAACCGGCTTCTTCGCGATCACGGGACATGGCGTGCCGGAACCCACGATCGACGATCTCCGCGGGGAGGCGGTCGATTTCTTTGCGCTGCCGGAAGACCGGAAGCGGCTCGTGGAACGCCCGGCGGACCGCATCAGCCGCGGCTGGAACGCGCTCCGGGACCGCTCGCTCGCCTATTCGCTCGGCAAGGACACGCCGCCCGACCTCCAGGAGAGCTTCGCGATGGGACCGGTCGCGGTGCCGGACGAGCCCTACTACACCTGCGACCGGGCGCGGGCCTTCTTCGCCACCAATATCTGGCCGGCGGAAAGGTCCGGTTTCCGCGAATCCATGGAAGGCTATTACCGGGCGATGGAAAACCTGTCGCACACGGTGATGCGGATCTTCGCCCGCGCGCTGGGACAGGAGGACGGCTATTTCGACGACCGGATCGACCGCCACTCGTCGAGTCTCCGCCTGATTCGCTATCCGGGCCGCACCGACGGCGCCGAGCCGGGGCAGCGCCGGGCCGGCGAGCATCACGACTACGGATCGCTCACCATCCTCCGCGGCGACAACCTTCCGGGCGGGCTCCAGGTCAAGCTGCGCCACGGCGGCTGGATCGACGTGGTCCGGCCGGCGGGAGGCTTCATCTGCAATATCGGCGACGCGATGATGCGCTGGACCAACCACCGCTGGGTCTCGACGCTCCATCGCGTCGGCCTGCCGGAAGGGACTGACAGCCCGGACCGGATCTCGATCGTGTTCTTCCACAACCCGAACTACGACGCGGAAATACGCTGCATCACCGACGGCGGGGAGCCGGCCCGCTACCCGCCATGCGCGTTCGATTCGTTCTACGTCGACAAGCTCAGGCGCGGCTCATTCGGCGCTCGACAGGCCCCTGCGACGCTCGCCGGAGGCAGCGGCCGCTGAAGGGTCGGTGCATCGGCGGGCTTGCAACGCGGGCCGACTGATGCCAAGAAGGCAGGAGATGGCGCAAATTACCCAGACGTATCTTGTTAGGCTGTTGCCGCGTCTTATCAAGCTGCTCCTGGAATTGACCATCTCGAGAACGCCCGCGCGGCGCATGTGAAGGCGCGCAGGGCGACGACAACGCGAAAGGAGTAGCGATGCCTAGCGGTACGGTGAAATGGTTCAACGCGACGAAGGGCTACGGCTTCATCCAGCCGAGCGACGGTTCGAAAGACGCCTTCGTGCATATTTCGGCGGTCGAGCGCGCGGGCCTGAACGGCCTTCGCGAAGGTCAGAAGGTGGAATATGAGCTCGTTCCCGGTCGCGACGGCCGGGCGTCGGCGGAGAATCTCGTCGCCCTCGACTGATTCGCCCGGGCGGGCGCTTCCTGCGCCCGCCTCGATACCCCTCCCATAGAACCTGCCCGGACGGCGATTTCGCCGTACCGGGCGGTCGCATGCGCCCGGCCCGGGGCCCGGCGAGGCGTTCGCGCGCGCGTCCGCCTTTGTGGTGTAGTCTGACGCCGGCAACCGCAGGCGAGGACAGGCGATGGCGAGAACCACACCCGCGACCCCGACCGAGGAGCGCTGCGTTACCTCCTACCCGGCGCGGCGCGGTTATGCGCCGGGCGCGTTCTACCCGCCCGCGGCGCCGAACGTGACGGACGCGATCGACATCCACTGCCACGCCCATGGCGGGCAGCAGGATGCGCTGGCGCTCGCCAAGTTCGCCTCCGTTTCGGGCATGCGCGGTCTCCTGTTCAAGACGATCACCGACTTCGCGCGCCCGTGCGAGGCGGTCGGCAGGATCCGAGACGCGCTCGACGACTGGGCCGAGGCGGAGGAGGACATCCGGCCGATCGAGTGCTGGGCCGGCGCGCTGATGGGGTTCGACGGCTCGGCCCCGTCCCGGCGCTGGTGCGAGGCGCAGATCGATTCGGGCGCCGTCGCGCTCTGGCTTCCCGTGTTCAACCACGCCAACACCTACTTCAAGGTCGGCGGGCGCGAGATCTGGTGGAACCCGGACGCCGACCCGGCGGCGCACTCCGACCCGCTCCCCTGGGAGGAGGCGCTCGCCAGGGGCCATTACCTGCTCGAGGAGGACGGGAGCCTCAAGGACGAAATCGCGGACATCGTCAGGCTCTGCGCCGAACGGAACGTCGCGCTGTTCTTCGGCCACGCGACCCATGCCGAGATCGACCGCCTCGCCGAGCTGGTCGCGGCGCTCGGCTTCGGCCGGGCGGTCGTCGACCATCCGTTCAGCCCGTTCGTCGACCTCGAGATCGACCACATGAAGCGCCTCGCCGGCGCCGGGATCACGCTCAACTTCACCTATGACGAGCTCTCGCCGCTCTTGGGCGTCGACCCGGCCCGGATGTACGAGGCGATCCGCGAAGTCGGCCCCGCGCACTGCACGCTGTCGTCCGACGCGGGCGAGCCGCTGTTCCCCAACTCGGTGGAGTGCATCCGGCTGATCCGGGGCTACATGGAAGCGTTCGGCCTCGATGAAGACGAGATCCGCCGGGTCTCCACCGTCAACCCCGCCCGGATCGTCGGGCTGGACACGGCCGTGCAATGATCGTCGACTTCCAGCACCACTTCCTGCCGCGCGAGCTGCTGCCCGACGGCGCCGGCGACGAGCCGTTCACGCGCTACGACGAGAATGGCGTGCCGTCCTACAGCTTCCACAACCTGCTGGTCGATCTCGACGCCCATATCGGGATGATGGACGCCGCCGGGATCGACGTAGCGGTGCTCTCCTGCGCCGAGGGGATGTGTTCGAGCCTGGAGAAGTCCGTCCTCTGCAACGACGCGGCGAAGGCGGCGGAGCGCGCCTGGCCCGGCCGTTTCATCGGCACCGCGCACGCCCACCCGCTCGGCGGCCCGGACGCCATGCGCGAGCTCGCCCGCTGCGCCGGCGAGCTCGGCTTCCCGGGCGTGGTCATCACGTCGGAGTTCGACGGCATCGGGCTCGATGCGCCGGAGCTCGACCCGTTCTGGGAGGAGGCCGCGCGGCTCGGGCTCTACGTCTTCGTCCACCCGGCGCTCAGGCTCACCCATGCGCGCCAGTTCGACGCCTACGACCTCGCCCGCGCGGTGGGGCGCGAGTTCTCGCTCGTCCAGGCGACGGTGCGGCTGATCAATGGCGGGGTGTTCGACCGCCACCCGGACCTCACGATCCAGATGGCGCATCTCGGCGGCGGCATCGCCTCGGTGCTGGGGCGCATACGGAGCTATCAGGACCGCGAATTCTGGGGCACCGCCGGCAACGACCGGCACGGCCGCAATCCCGACCGCGACTTCGATTGCTACCTCGCCGAGCGCATGGTGTTCGACACCGCCGGTTTCTGCGGCGACGCGCGCTCGGTCGCGACCTCGCTGGTCGAGCTGCCCGCCGAGCGCATCGTGTTCGCGAGCGACTACCCGCAGGAAATCCGCAAGCCGGCCGCGGTCAAGGCCTTCGTCGACGACATCCGCTCCCTCGGCGAGGCCGGGGCCGGCATCCTCGGCGGCAACAACGGGCTGCTGCTTTCCGGCCCGGCGGGATGAGCGGGGAGGTAAAGCACGCCGCCGAGATCGAGGCGCGGCTGTGGGACCGGCCGGGCTTCCTGATCCGCAGGCTGCACCAGATCCACGTCGCGCTGTTCCTCGAGGAGTGCCGGACCTTCGACGTGACGCCGGTGCAGTACGCGGTGATGACGGCGCTTTCGATCGCGCCCGGGCGCGACCAGATCACGCTCGCGCGCGACGCCGGGATCGACCGCACCAACGTGGCCGACGTGCTCAAGCGGCTTGCCCAGCGCGGGCTGATCGAACGCCGCCGGGGCGCCGCCGACCGCCGCGTCAGGCTCGCCTATCTGACGCCCGACGGCGAAGCCCTCACCGGGCGGATGGAAGCCGCGATGCTGCGCGCCCAGGAACGCCTCGTCGCGCCGCTGAGCGAGGCCGACCGCGCCCGGCTGATGCGAAGCCTCGCCGCCCTGGTCGCCGCCAACAATGAGTTCAGCCGCGCGCCGACGCGGTGAGGGCGGGGTGTCAATCGGAATAGAACTCGCGCCGCAGCTCCGCGGTCGCCACGAAGCGCGACGCCTGGCGGTAGATCGCGCGCAACGTACCGGTCGAGAGCTCGGCGTGGACCGGGACGGTAAGAACCTGCCGTTCGCCGGACGCGGTCACGCGGACGAGCTTGGCGTGGCTGCCCCGCCTGGAAACGACCTCGAAACCGAACCGCCGGAGAATGCGCAGAACTTCTCTCGATGTCAGCCGCTTCAGGCGGGGCATCAGGCGGACAAGGCGGAGGTCTCGTAGTTCACCACGAGCCGCGGCGCCGGCTGCAAACCGGCCCGCGCCAGTTCCTCGTCGTCGAGATGCAGCGCGAGCGCGCTCCGCAGGTTCGCCAGGGTCTCGTCCAGCGACCGGCCCTGGGTGACGACGGCGACTTCGAGACATTCCGCCACGTACCACCCCTCGCTTTCGGAGATCACCGCATGGATCGCGGGCCGCGCGTCGGGTGCCGGAGCGTGCCGCCAATCCCCATCGGCGGTCTCCTGGAGAGAGCGCGGTTCCTCGGGCTCGGGGGGGCGAAACGCGGGCAGGATCTCGTAGCGGCCCCGGCCCACGCGGCGGAAATACGGCCAGCGGTGGGGATGGTTGGCAGGCGCGTTCACGCAGCACCGGCTGACGACGTGGGTGCGGACGGAGCTTTCCTTCCGATGCGGCAGGGCATGGACCACGTCGATCAGCCTGAAGCTCCCGTCGGGCGGGGAGCAGAAGCGTTGGGCAGCGGCGAGAACTTCCGCGTGAATCGCTCCGCTGTGGGGTTTGTCTCCGCCCTGTCGAGCCATTCCCTACCCCGACATTCCTCTTCCACACCGTGGAAGGAATTTACAACTTGTAAAAATAATTGTCAAGCAAACACTGGAACATCCGAGCGCCGAGGCCCTCCCCTACACCGTCACCGCGAGCGGGTGGGCGGCGAGGCGGCGGTCGGCGGTGAGCAGGCTGAGGCCCTCGACCTGGGCCTGGACGAGGAGCAGCTCGTCGAACGGGTCCTTGTGGTCGAGCGGCGGCTCCAGCGCCTTCGCGGCGTGCGCCATGGTCATCGGCAGGAAGGTCACGTCCTGGCCGTCCAGCGTGGCGAGAACGTCACCCGGATCGAACGGGCTCTTGCGGTCGCCCGAAGGGTGGCGGGCGTTGTACTTCAGCCGCATTTCCCAGATCGAAACCGCGCTCACATAGAGCCGCGCGTCGTGCGCAGCGAGGAACCGGCGATCCGCCTCGGGCAGCGTTCCGAACGCCTCCATCAGGCGGTAGAGATAGGTCGTGTCGAGGAGAACATGCACGATTCAGCAATCGTCCTCGTCTTCCAGCCCGAGCACCCGGCGGCTTAGAGCGGCATCGTGGAACGCCGCTATCATCGCCTCCGCCTCTTCCGGCGGCGCGTCCTCGATCCCCAGCCGCTTGCGCGTCTCTTCCAGCTTGTCGAAGTCGATGCCGCCGCGCCGGTCGCAGCGCACCAGCTCGGCGGCGGGCCGGCCGTGCTTGGTGATGATCACGCGCTCGCCGTTGCGGGCGGCGGCGACGAGCTCGGAGAGGCGCGCTTTCGCCTCGCGCAGGGAAAGTTCCATGGCCGGTCGCTCCGGTTTCGGACTTGCGGACTATGGGCCGCGCCGGTCCGCGTTTCAAGACTACAGCGTGACTACATTCGGCGCGGTCGCGCGGGGCCGCGGCGGTGTGCTATGGAGGGGGGATACACCCGCCCGGCGCGCTGTGCGATATTGGGCGGTTCGCGGAGCAACGAGGCGTTCTCCATGAAGGACCTGGTCCTGTTCAAGCCCGGCTTCCTGCCGGGGCTGGCGACCATCGTGGCCGCCATCGTCCTGTGGCAGCTGGTCTCGCAGTTCTTCCTGCCGGTGTTCCTGCCCGGCCCGCTGGTCCTGCTCGACCGGGTGATCGAGGTCTACGGCCAGGCCGAGACCTATCTGGTGGTCTGGCAGACGGTCTCGCGGATCTTCCAGGGGCTGGTTCTCTCGATGCTGATCGGGACCGCGATCGGCCTCGTCATGGGTCTCAGGCGCGACCTCGAGGCGTTCCTCGACAGCTGGATCATGGTGCTGCTCACCTTCCCGGCGATCTGCTGGGCGTTCCTCGCGGTGCTCTGGTTCGGCCTGTCGGAGATCGCGCCGCTGCTGACCGTGCTGCTGATCGTCTTCCCCTTCGTCTCGATGAACGTGTGGGAAGGCACCAAGGCGGTCGAGAAGGCCCTGATCGACATGGCGCATGTCTACCGGGCGGACCGGGCGCTGGTGATCCGCAAGGTGATCATCCCGCAGCTCATGCCCTATCTGTTCTCGGCGCTCAGGATCGCGCTGTCGCTGTCGTGGAAGATCGTCCTCGTCGGCGAGGCGTTCGGGGTGGCGAGCGGCGTCGGCCAGAGGCTCATCTACTGGTTCGAGGACACCCGGGTCGACATGATGCTCGCCTGGGGCATCAGCTTCATGGTCATCATGACCCTCATCGATCTCGTGATTTTCCGCCTGTGGGAAAAGCGCACATTCGTCTGGAGGCACAAATTTGCAACCTGACCAAGCAACCGTGACGCTGGATGAGGCCGGGCCCGACCGGGCGACCGTCGTCTCGGTCGACAACCTCACCAAGCGCTTCAACGTCCCCGGCGGCGAAGAGAAGTTCGTGGTGCTCGACGCGATCAGCCTCAAGGTGCACGAGGGCAGCTTCGCCGCCATCGTCGGCCCCTCGGGCTGCGGCAAATCGACGCTGCTCAACATCATCTCGGGCATCGAGACCCACGACCCCAGCGACGGCGGGTCGGTCACCGTCCATCCCCGGGCGGGCGAAGGCGGCGAGCCGCGCATCGGCTACGTCTTCCAGAGCGCCCGCCTGCTCAACTGGCTCACCGTGGAGGGCAATCTCCAGTTCGCCCTGGAGGCGCAGCAGATCCCGCGCAACGTTTGGGGCGAGCGGGTTTCCAAGTACCTCGAAATGGTCGGCCTCGCCGGGCAGGAGAAGAACTATCCGCTCAACCTGTCGGGCGGCATGCAGCAGCGCGTCGCGATCGCCCGCGCGCTCGCCATCGAGCCCGACATCCTGCTGATGGACGAGCCGTTCAGCCATCTCGACGAGATCACCGCGCGCAAGATGCGCTTCGACCTGATGGACATCCTGGCGCGCGCCAAGACGACGATCCTGTTCGTCACCCACGACCTCGGCGAGGCGGTGTTCCTGTCGGACCACATCTACATGATGAGCACCAAGCCGGCGCGCATCTTCAAGCGGGTGGACGTCGACGTGCCGCGCCCGCGCAAGCCCGAGGACCCGCAGATCTTCGACATGGAGAAGGACCTCGTGCGGGAGTTCTTCAGCGTGCTCGACGCCGACGCGATCGCGGAGGGCTAGGATGAGCGCGAAATGGAAAGCGGTCGGGCTCAGGGCGGGCTCGATCGTCGTCCTGGTCCTGATCTGGTGGATCACCGCCATCTGGATGGGCGACGAGACGGTGCTGCCCGGACCGGTGCTGATCGGCGCCACCATCCTCACCAACCTGGCGACGCTCGGCCCCGAGGGTCAGACCGCCTTCTTCCACATCGGCATCTCGCTCGCGCGGATCTTCGTCACCTTCGCCGCGGCGATGCTGGCCGGCATCGGCATCGGGCTGACGATGGGGCTGCGCAAGGTCTTCGAGCACTCGCTGCTCGCGCTGATCCCGCTGGCGCTCACCATGCCGACCATCCTGATGGTGTTCCTCGCCGTGCTCTGGTTCGGCTTCAACGAGGTCGGCAGCCTGGTCGCTGTGATCGGCGTGGTGACGCCGTTCGTGGCCGTGAACATCTTCGAGGGCGCCAAGGCGATGGACAAGTCGCTGATCGACATGGCGAAGTCCTTCAAGGCCGACCGGCGGGCGCTGATCCGCAAGGTCTACCTGCCGCAGCTCATGCCCTACATCTTCTCCGCCTTCCGCTTCTCCTTCGGGATGACCTGGAAGATCGTCGCGCTCGCCGAGACCTTCGGCATCAAGTTCGGCATCGGCTACATGTTCTTCTTCTGGTTCGAGCAGTTCAGCATGGAGCAGGTGCTGGCCTGGGTGATCCTGTTCGTGATCCTGATGCTGATCCTCGAACACGGCGTGTTCGCGAGGCTGGAGCACCGCGCCTTCCGCTGGCGCCCCTCGCATTCGAACTAGAGCCTGTCCGTTTCAGATAGAAGCGCCTTTACCCCTGTCTCCTCACCGTCATGGTCGGCGAAGGCCGACCATCCACGAGTTTTTAAGGCGCTGGAAACAAAAAACAAAACGTGGATGGTCGGCCTTCGCCGACCATGACGGCAGAAAACGGATGAAGCGGTTCCAACCAAAACGGATCCGCCCTCGGCCCACCCTCCCCCGGCCCCTCCCGCAAGCGGGAGGGGGAAGATAAGGAAGGGTCGGCGCCGCAACTCTCCCTCTCCCCGGCGGGGAGAGGGCCGGGGTGAGGGGGGGGCGCCGCCTACGCCGCCGCGCGCATCTCCGGCGGGCAGACGTCGCGCAGCAGGCGGCGGTTGGGGGTAATCTCCCTTCCCTCGCGCAACACCGTCCCGGGCACCAGCCGGCGGTCGACGACGAGCGCCTCGCCCGTCGAATCGCTCAGCGTCCAGCGCCCCTCGGCGAGGTCGAGGATCGCGATGTCGGCGCGGCTGCCGGGCGCCAGCGTGCCGATCTCGTCCGCCTCGCCCAGGATCAGCGCCGGGTTGAGCGTCGCCCGCTTCACCACGTCCGCCAGGTCCATGCCGAGCGCCCACAGCTTCGACATCGCCCCGCACAGGCTGTAGTCGAGCCTGGAATCGTCGTGATAGGCGTGGAAGTCCGAATGCACGTCGCTGGAGATCGTGTTGGGCAGCACGCCTTCGCCCATCATCCGGCGCGCGATGTCGAACGAGAAATTGACCCCGTGGCCGATGTCGAAATGGATGCCGCGCTCCAGCGCCTCGTGAACGATCCGGGGCACTTCGCCGCCCTCGCCCATGATTCCGTCCGGCATGGTGCTGTAGACATGGGCGAGCGTGGTGCCCGGATTCAGCACCGGCACCACCTGCTCCAGCACACCCGCCGGGTCGGGGCGGTTGGCCTCGTCGACCGGGAACAGCTCGCCGGTATGGACGTAGAGCGGGAGCCCGGTCGCGGCGCCGGCCTCGACCGCCATCTTCAGCACCTCAAGCCCCCAATGCGACAGCCCGCCCGACTCGCCGTGGCTCTTGATGCCCTTGACGAGATCGGGGTAGGCCGCCGCGACCTCGGCGATCGCCTCGATCCGCATCATGCCGGGGTTGTGGAGGACGGTGCCCTCCATCCCGCCCTTGAGCGCGCCGGCGAGGTTGGCGGAAACGAACGCCCGCACGTCGGTCTCGGCCGGCCTGGCGATATAGGCGTCGAACCCGCCGACGGTCCAGGCGCCGGCGCTCCCCTGGTCGACGATCGTCGTCGCGCCCGAATGCACCCCGGCCTCGTCCGGGTGCAGGCCGAAATTGGTCACCCACTCGTAGACATGGACGTGGAAGTCGATCAGCCCGGGACAGACCGTCCGGCCGCGCGCGTCGATCCGCCGGTCCGCGCGGTGCGGCGGGAGCTCCGGCGCGAAGGCCGCGATCCGCCCGTCCTTCACGGCGATCCCGGCCGGCCCGCGATAGCCGCTGGCGGGGTCGACCGCGTCGTCGCAGTCGATGACGAGATCGTGGATTTCGCTCACCGTCCTACTCCGCGGCTTCCGCCGGCGCTTCTTCCTCCGCCGGCACGACCTCCTTGACCGCGCCCCGCCAGCCGTTCTCGGTCAGGTCGAAGATCTGGCCGAGCGGGTCGCGGTATTTCACCTCGTAGAACGTGTCGGGATTGCCGGTCGGCTCGCCCATCACGTGCGTCGCGCCGGCGGCCTCGACCTTGCGGCGCGCCTCGTCGATGTCGTCGACCCAGATGCCGAAATGCTCGATGCCGTAGAACGGCTCCTCGCCCTCGTAGCCGAGCGGCCGCCCCTCGCGCGCCAGCAGCGCGATGTTGATCGTGCCGTCCGACATGTAGACCCCGCTGCCGGCCTTGCCGACCGCCTTCATGTCGAACGCGTCCTCGAAGAATTTCCGCGCGGTTTCCAGGTCCTGAACGGAAATCGCGATATGCCGGAGTTTGGCCATGGGAATCTCCCGTTGGGTCCGGCGATGCTCTCAACCCGGCGGGAGGGAGTCAACGATTCGTGGCGGACGGGAACCCGGCAGACCGGCGACCGGAGCGCCGCCCGTCCCGACGTCCCCCCGCGCCTTCCCCCTTTATCGTCATGCCCGGACTTGTTCCGGGCATCCACGTCCCTCCGCCGCCTCGTCCTCTCCCGGCCCACACCGCGATGCCGCAAGACGTGGATGCCCGGAACAAGTCCGGGCATGACGGGGAGGCGGTTCAATCCGAAACAGACGGGCTCCGGGGCAATTTCCGACCTTATCGGGCCGGGATGGCGCGGTTCGCCCTCCCCCGGCCCCTCCCGCAAGCCCCGGACTGCGATCCGGGGCAAGCGGGAGGGGAGAAGATGGGGACGGGTCGGCGCCGCAACTCTCCCTCTCCCCAGCGGGGAGAGGGCCGGGGTGAGGGGGATGCCGGGTGCGACCGCGGCCGGTCGGATATTGTTCCTCCCCTACCCGTCCAGATAGTCCTCCAGCCTGATCCGGTCCCACGCCTCCTTCGGCGGCACGATGCGGTCGGCGAAGGGGAGGGTCGCGGGGCGGGTCGCGTCGACGATCATCTTGGTCTGCATCGGGCCCTTGTCGGTCCGGACCTCGCCATAGGCCGAGGGGTCGAGATGGGCGCCCATGGCGAACGGGATCGTCGTCACGTCGCGGTCGGCCTGGACGTGGGTCGAGATCGCCCACAGCACGTCGGAGTCGTTGTAGATGTCGATCTCGTCGTCGACCACGATCGCGATCTTGACGTTGGGATCGCCGGCGAGCGCCGCCATGCCGGCCGACTTGCCCTCGCCCGGCACGCGCTTCCTGATCTTGATGTAGGCGGTGAAGGTGCAGTTGCCGGACGGCGGCAAATGGACGCCGGTGACCGACGGCACCAGCTTGGCGACCGAGTTGTAGAGCGCGGTCTCGAAGGTGAGCGCGCCGGCCAGGTTGTGCTCGCGGTGCGACGGGTCGAGGTCGTGATAGATCGCGTCGCGGCGCATGGTGATCCCGGTCACCTGCATCAGCCCGACCGGGTCCTTGGCCGGCCCGTAGAAGCCGGTGTATTCGGAGAACGGGCCGTCGGCGGTCTCCTTCGCGGGGTCGAGGAAGCCCTCGATGGCGATCTCCGCCCAGGCCGGCACCGGGATGTCGACGGTCTCGCCCGGCACCACCTCGAGCGGCTCGCCCATCAGCGCGCCCATCATCTCGTACTCGTCCGAATCGAAGGGCTGCTTGGACAGCGTGCCGAGGATCGCGGCCGGGTGGTGGCCGATGAAGAGAACCGCGTCCATCGGCTTATTCATCTCGCGGTACTTGCGGTAGATGTAGCCCGCGTGGTGCGCCGGGTTGAACATGCAGGCGAGCTCGTCCTTACCCTTGATCTCGTGGCGGTAGACGCCGGCGTTGAGCACCCCGGTCTCGGGGTCCTTCACCACCAGGCAGCCGATGGCGATGTACTTGCCGGAGTTCTTCACCGCGTGCTTGACGATGGGGAACCTGCCGAGATCGACCTCGTCCTTGCCGATGACGACCTGCTTGACCGGCGCGTCCTCGCGGGGGACCGGCTTGGTCGGCACCGGCGCGGCGACGCGCTCGCGGAAACGGTCGAGGATCTCCGACTTGGGCCGGTCGGGATCGACGCCGAGCGCGAGGCCGAGGAGCTCGTACTTGCCGAACAGGTTGGTGACCAGCGGCAGCTCCGAGCCGTCGACCTTCTCGAAGCGGATGACCGGGTAGTCGTCGCGCGCGGCGAGCTTCTGCTGGATCACGCAGGGCTCGTAGACCGGATCGACCGGCCGGGTGACGGACTGGAAATATTCCGGGCCCATCTGCCGGGCCTCGGCGAGGAAGGTTCTGAGGTCCTTGTTCATCGCTTCTGCCTTCAGGGTATCAGGACGGTGGAGCCGGTGGTGGCGCGGGCCTCGATCGCCCGGTGCGCGTCGGCGGCCTCGGCGAGGGGCCATTCCTGGTTGACGTTTATCGTGACGATGCCGCGCCCGACCAGGTCGAACAGGCGCCCGGCGGCGGTCTCGATCATGTCGCGCGTCGCGATGTGATCGGCGAGGCCGGGCCGGGTGACGAACTTGGAGCCGCCTTGCAGCAGGTTCGTGTCGAGCCGGGGGAACGGCCCGGAGGCCTGGCCGAACCCGGCGACCGTGCCGCGCGGGCGCAGGCAGCGGATGGAATCGAGGAAGGTGTCGGCGCCGATCGAATCGTAGACCGCATGCGCCCCCTCCCCGCCGGTGATTTCCAGCACCTTCTCGGCGAAGTTCTCGCGCGTGTAGACGATGGGGTGGTCGCATCCGTGCGCGGCGGCGAGCGCGGCCTTCTCGTCCGAGCCCACGGTGCCGACGACGGTGGCGCCGAGATGCTTCGCCCATTGGCAGAAGATGAGCCCGACCCCGCCGGCGGCGGCGTGGATCACCACCGTGTCGCCCGGTTCCACGGCATGGGTCCAGTGGAGGAGATAGTGGACGGTCAGCCCCTTCAGCATCGCCGCCGCCGCCGTCCGGTCGTCGATCCCGTCCGGCAGGCGGACGACCTTGTCGGCGGCGATCAGGCGTCGTTCGGCGTAGGCGCCGAGCGGCCCGGCATAGGCCACGCGGTCGCCGGCGGCGAGGGCATCCACGTCCGGCCCCACCCCCTCGACCGTTCCCGCGCCTTCCGAGCCCACGACCACCGGCAGCGCGAGCGGATAGACCCCGCGCCGCCGATAGGTATCGGCCATGTTGAGCCCGATTGCGGTATGGCGCAGCAGCACCTGGCCGGGCCCGGGCGCGCCGACCGGCACCTCCTCCCAGCTCAGCACCTCCGGCCCGCCATATTCGTGAACCACCAGGGCCTTCGTCATACCGCCTCCCGCCGGCGAAGCTCGCGGGCGCATCCTAGCAGACGGCGACGCCGGAGGGGCGCCCCGTGCCGCCCCGCCGCCTCCCCGACCGCCCCCTCCCCGTCGTCATGCCCGGACTTGTTCCGTTGCTGTCCGGTTAATACTTCGGCACGAGTTGTGCGCCGAGGGACCGGGACAATGCCGGGCGGTGTCGGCCGCGGATTCGGGTTCGACGGGGCGTAGCGGCGCATCTTGATGCCTCCCTATCTTGATGCGTTGATGCTTCCACGCCGTGCGGGCGTCATGCGAAGGCCGGGGCGCAAGCCGTTGACGCGGCGTTCGCTTTCGCCGCCGCGCACCGTGCCGGACCGCGCGGGCGCCAGCCCCCCCGTGTCCCCTGGGGACGGAAAAAATTTCCGTTTCAGGCCAATGTTTCACGTGAAACAATGGTCAACAATGCTGACCTTTGTTTCACGTGAAACATTGGACAGGCGGATTGCCGGTCCTACCCTTCCGGGCGTTGCTGCGCCGCTTCCAGCGCCTCGGCGAAGCGGTAGAGCGCCCGGTTGCGCGCCTTCTGGCTCTCGCGCATGCCCTTGGCCGCCCGGATCGCGGCGTCGGCATCGGCGGAGGCGAAGCTTCCGTCCTCGTAGACCACGTTGCCCGCGACCAGCACCGTGCGCACCGCGCGCCCGCGCTCGGCGAAGACGAGCTGCTGGAGGGGGTCGTTGAGCGGCGCGAGGCTGGGCGCGTCGAGGTCGTAGAGCACGAGGTCGGCCGCCGCGCCCTCCTCGATCGCGCCGAGCCGGGGGCCGCCGACGAAGGCCGCCGCGCCGCCTTGCGTCGCCATGTCGAACGCCGCCGCCGGACCGGGCCAGCCGGCGCGCGGCACGCCGGAGACGCGCGGCAGCAGGAGCGCGAGGCTCATCGCCTCGTGGATCGAGAGCGTGTCGTTGGTGCTCGCCCCGTCGGTGCCGAGCGCGACCGGAACGCCCCCGGCCAGCATGCGCGGGATCGGAGCCACGCCGGCGCCGATCTTGGAGTTGCTGTGCGGGTTGTGCACGACCACCGCCTTGCGTTCGGCGAGGAGGGCGATGTCGTCGTCGTCGACCCAGACGGTATGGGCCATCGACCAGCGCCGGTCGAGAATGCCGAGCGCGTCGAGCTGGGCCACCATCGTCCGGCCGTAACGCTCTTCCGCCAGCGTCCGCTGGATGCGGGTCTCGAGGAGGTGGGTATGGATGCCGAGATCGCGCGCCGCCGCGATGCCGTGGCAGCGGACCAGCATGTCGTCCGAACAACGGATCGGGTTGGATGGACCCGGCATGATCGAGACCAGCCCGCCATGCCCATGCCAGGCGTCGGCGGCCTCGTCGCACACCGCCGCGATCTCGTCCACGGAAAGCGGCGCCAGCGGGTTGTCGCGAAGATCGCGGTCGACGGAAATGTCCACGCCGTCGACAAATGCCGGGTCGATGTCGTCATATGCCATGTCGAACACCCGGAGCGCGATTGCCGCCCGCATGCCGATCCCGGCATAGGCGCGCGCGAGCGGGCCGACATCGCCGGCGGCGCAGTTCTGCTCCGGGTAGTGGTCGATCGCCGCGGTGACGCCGGAGCGCAGCATGTCGAGCGCGCCGAGCGTCGCGCTGATGGCGATCTCCTCCGCGCCGCGCCCGGCCGTGTCGGCCTGGTTGGTCCACATGAAGCCGACATGGTCGAGCCCGTCCGCCGTCCCGCGCAGCACGTTGAGCGGCGAATGGGTGTGCGCGTTGACCAGCCCCGGCGCGACCAGCCGGTCCGTGCCCTCGATGACGTCCCCGCCGCGGCCCTCCCCCGGCGCGGCGATCCGGGCGATCAGGCCGCCGCGGATCTCGATGTCGCAGTCTTCGAGGACGAGCGAGCCTTCGCGCCGGACCAGCGCGCGGCAGCGGCGGATCGCGGTGTCGGCTTCGGTGCCCGCAGGGTGCTTCATGCGCCGATGTTGGGCGAAGCCGGCGCCGCCGGTCAATCCGCTCCGCGGATGCGCCGCGCGATCTTCAGGGAGAGCTCCGTCTCGATCTCCTCCAGCGCCGCCGCGACCGCCTCCGCGAGCGCCGGATGCGCCTCGGCGCAGCGGCCCAGATGGACCGCGACGTCGCCGTCGGCGATGCCGGCCAGCGCGGTCACGATCTCCCTCGCCGGATCGCGACGGAGCTCTTCGAGGAGGACGGGCGTTGCGCTCGCGCGGCCCAGCCGGCCCAGCACCACCGCCGCCGCCCGTCGGACCGGCGCATGGGAATCGCCGACCGCCTCCTCGAGCGCGGCGATGTCGGATGCGCCGAACCGGCCCAGCCGCGCGGCGAGCTCCCTGATCCGGGGATCGTGATGGCCGAGGAGAGGGCCGGCGAACCCGCGCGGCAGCCCGAGCCCGGCCTGGAGCGCCGCCCGCAGCGCCGCGGGCAGCAGCGGCGGAGGCAAATCGGCCGCGGTGACGATGCCGGCGAGCCTGGCCGCCGCCGCTTTCGTGCCGATCCCGGCGAGCGCTTCCAGCACCGCCTCCTGCTCGGGCTGGGGGCGCTCGCGGCCATACCCCCGGAAGCGGCGCCACAGCCGGTCCAGCGCGGGCAGGGCGCGGTCGCCGAGCCCACGCTCGACGACGAGGCGGCACAGCAGGACCGCGTCCCGCATCCCCGCGTCCGGCAACAGGTCGAGGATTTCGTCGTCGGACAGCGTGTCGGGCCGCAGCGGCCTCGACGCCGGCGCGGAAACCGGCGCCGCCGGCGGCCGATCCCCGAACAGGTCGAATTGCCGCGAACGGTCGTCCATCGGTGGATCGTGGGCGAAGCCGGCGCCTAAGGTCAATTCAGGGACGACCCCGATCGAACCGATCCACCCTCCCCCGGCCCCTCCCGCCGGCGGGAGGGGAGAAGGTAAGGAGGAGTCGCCAAGCGAATCCCCTCTCCCCGCCGGGGAGAGGGTTAGGGTGAGGGGGGACCGCGTCCGGTGGGAAAATGCCCTATATCCCGTCCCCGCGCGCGCGGAGGTATTCCTGGCCGCGGGCGCGGTAGTTCTCGACCGTCACGGCGAAGCCGGCGAGCTCCTCGTCGGTCAGCGCGCGGACATGGCGGGCCGGGCTGCCGGCCCAGAGCTCGCCCGACGGCACCCGCTTGCCCGGGGTCAGCATGGCGCCGGCGGCGAGCATCCCGCCGCCCTCGATCACCGCCTCGTCGAGCACGATCGCGCCCATGCCGACGAAGCCGCCGTCGTCGATCGTGCAGGCGTGCAGCAGCGCCTTGTGCCCGATGGTGACGTCGGCGCCGATATGAGTGCCCTGCTTGGCGCTGTGGACGTGGATCACGGTGCCGTCCTGGACGTTCGACCGCGCGCCGATCCGGACGGCATGCTCGTCGCCGCGGATGACGCAGTTGAACCAGATATTGGCCTCCGCCCCGATCTCGACGTCGCCGACGATCCGGCAGCCCTCGGCGACGAAGGCGGTCGCGTCGATATCGGGCCGGGCGCCGCGATAGGGCAGCAGGGTGGCGGAGCTCACGGGAACAGGGGTTCCTGCTCGAGCGCCGTGGTCTCGGGCAGCGCGCAGACCAGGTTCATGTTCTGCACCGCCTGCCCGGCCGCGCCCTTGACCAGGTTGTCGAGCACCGAGACGAGGATCGCCCGCCCCGGCAGCCGGTCGGGGAACACGCCGATCAGGCAGCGGTTGGAGCCCCGGACGTGACGGGTCGCGGGAACCGTGCCTTCCGGCACCACGCGGACGAAGGGCTCGCCGTCGTAGCGCTCCGTCAGCACGGCGCGCAGGTCGTCCGGCCCCGCCCCGCCGGCGAGGCGCACGTAGATGGTGGAGAGAATCCCCCGGTTCATCGGCATCAGGTGGGGGGTGAAGTTGACCGTGATCGGCGCGCCCGCCGCCTTGCCCAGCTCCTGCTCGATCTCGGGCGCGTGGCGGTGAGCGGCGATGCCGTAGGGGTGGATGCCCTCGGAGACCTCGGCGAACAGGCTCGCCTCCTTCGCCGCCCGTCCGGCGCCGGAGACGCCCGACTTGGAATCGACGATGATCTCGGCCTCGATCGCGCCTTCGCCCAAGAGCGGGGCGAGCGGCAGGATCGCCGATGTCGGATAGCAGCCCGGGTTGGCGACCAGCCTCGCCGCCCTCACCTCTTCGCGGGCGAGCTCGGTCAGGCCGTAAACCGCCTCTTCCTGCAGCGCCGGCGCGCGGTGCTCGTGGCCGTACCACTCGGCGTAGGTGGCGAGGTCGGACAGGCGGAAATCGGCCGAGAGGTCGACCACCTTGAGGCCTGCGGGGAGCGACGCGATTACCTCCTGCGTGGTGCCGTGCGGCAGACAGCAGAAGGCGAGGTCGTGCGAATCCCAGTCGGCGTCCTCGATGCGGATCAGGCCGGGCAGGCCGCGTCCGCCGAATTGCGGGAACACCGCGTCGAACGGCTTGCCCGCATGGCGGTCGGCGGTCAGCGTCCGGATCTCGACCGACGGGTGGTGCAGCAGGATCCGCACCAACTCGGCGCCGGTATAGCCGCTCGCGCCGAGGATCGCGGTCCGAACCGCGTTGGCTGTGCTCGCCATGGCATCACCTCCGGCGATCGCGCGGGGTTTTGAAAGATCGGCAAATTACCGTCAACAAAAAACTGCCGCCACGGCGTATTTCCCGCCGGGCGCGGGGTTTGCGGGAATCCGGTCAGATGGCGGGAAAGCCGCGCAAGAGCAGGATGACGACCGCCACCGACAAGGCCAGGTTGAAACCGATCATCCACTTGACGAGCTTGAGCTCGGCCTCGATCCCCGCCAGGCGGTTCTCGTAGCCGGCGATCTCCTCGGCCGCCTCGCGGGCCTTATCATCGGGCGCGCCCGCAGCCTTCAGCGCATCGTAGGTCTTGGAAAGCATGATCGTCATGGCGCGAGCGTAGGAATTTTCGCGATCGGAAACAAGCCGCAAGCGCCGGCCGGGAGATGCCGGAGAAAGGGGGGCGCGCGGTCGGGGTCTAGCGCTTGGAGAACTGGAAGCTTCGTCGCGCCTTGCGCTTGCCGTATTTCTTGCGCTCGACCACGCGGGCGTCGCGAGTCAGGAACCCGCCGCGCTTGAGGATCGGGCGCAGCCCCGGCTCGGCATGAGTAAGCGCGCGCGAGATGCCGTGACGCACCGCGCCGGCCTGGCCGGACAGCCCGCCGCCCTTGACCGTGCACCAGACGTCGTACTGGTTGTCGCGGTCGGCGACCAGGAAGGGCTGGTTGAGCAGCATCTGGAGGACGGGCCGCGCGAAATAGGTCTCGCCCTCGCGCCCGTTGACGACGATCCGCCCGGAGCCCGGCTTGATCCATACCCGGGCGACCGCGTTCTTGCGCTTGCCGGTGGCATAGGAGCGGCCCTCGGCGTCGACCTTGCGCTCGTAGACCGGCGCGGCGTCGACCGGCGGTTCGGCCTCGCCCGTCAGCCCCTCGGGCATCACGTCGCCGAGCGTCGCTGCATCCTGATCGGCCATTACCTGCTCCTGGCGTTCTTCGGGTTGAGCGCGGCGACGTCGAGGGTTTCGGGCTGCTGCGCCTCGTGCGGATGGTCGGGACCGGCATAGACCTTGAGCTTGCCGAACTGCTTGCGCCCAAGCGGCCCCTTGGGAAGCATCCGCTGCACCGCCTTCTCGACCACCCGCTCGGGGTGGGCGCCGGACAGGATCTTCTCCGGCGTGGTGCTCTTGATGCCGCCGGGATAGCCGGTGTGGCGGTAATAGGTCTTGCGTTCCCGCTTGCGGCCGGTCAGGCGGATCTTGTCGGCGTTGACCACCACCACGTTGTCGCCGCAATCGATATGGGGCGTGAACATCGGCTTGTGCTTGCCGCGCAGCATGGTGGCGACGACCGCGGCGAGCCGGCCGACGACCAGCCCGTCGGCATCGACCACGTACCACTTGGTCTCGACATCCGCGGGTTTCGCCGAATAGGTGCGCATTGTCTGCCCCGCCCGTAAAATCCCGTCCGCCGCCTGCGGAACGGCGCGCGAGTATCGCAGAAGATTCCGGACTGTCAATGCCGGAAAGTCGTTTCCGGACAGGCGTTTGTGGGAGCGTATCGGGTTACGCAAAGAAATGGCGGACGCTCCCATTGTCGCCCCGGACTTGCTCGAGCCATCGGTCCACCCTCCCCCGAGCGGGAGGGGAGAAGGTAGCGAGGGTCTGCGCCGCGACTCTCCCTCTCCCCAGCGGGAGAGGGCCGGGGTGAGGGGGGCTGCCGTCCGGTTCAGGCTTGCGCGCGGCAACGGCGCGGGCCAGATTGGACCGAGACCGATAACGGCGCCGGAGACCGGCCCTCATGGCAGCGACTCTCGCAACCGACGCGACCGACAACGCCCCTCCCGTCCTGCGGAGCGACGAGGACGGCGTGGCGACGCTGGTGCTCAACCGGCCGCGGGCGCGCAACGCGCTTTCGAGCGGCGCGATGGCCGCGCTCCAGGAGGAGATCGATTCGATCGCCGCCGACCCGGCGGTGCGCGTGCTCGTGATCGGCGCCAACGGCCCCGCCTTCTGCGCCGGGCACGACATGCGGGAGCTGCGCGCCGACCCGACCCGGGAGGCCATCGAATCCCTGTTCGCCCAAAGCGGCAGGCTGATGCTGTCGCTGATCCGCCTGCCCAAGCCGGTCATCGCCCGGGTCCAGGGGACGGCGACCGCGGCCGGCTGCCAGCTGGTGGCGACCTGCGATCTCGCGGTCGCGTCGCGGGACGCAAAGTTCGCCACGCCGGGCGTCGAGATCGGCCTCTTCTGCTCGACCCCGATGGTGGCGATCAGCCGCAACGTGCCGCGCAAGCGGATGATGGAGATGCTGCTCACGGGCGATGCCATCGACGCGGAGACGGCGGCGGATTACGGCCTCGTCAACCGCGTCGTCGCGCCGGAGGACCTGGAGGCCGAGACCCGCGCGCTGGCGGGACGCCTCGCCGGCAAATCGGCGCTCACCGTCGCGATCGGAAAGGAAGCGTTCTACCGGCAGGTCGAGGCCGGTTTCGAGGACGCCTATCGCACGGCGAGCGAGGCGATGACCCGCAACATGCTGTCCCGCGACGCCGGGGAAGGGATCGACGCCTTCCTCGAAAAACGCGAGCCGCGCTGGGAAGATCGCTGATACGGGACGGCGGCCCACCCTCCCCCGGCCCCTCCCGCAAGCGGGAGGGGGGAAGCTATCGAGGAGCCGCCGAGCGACTCCCCCTCTCCCCGACGGGGAGAGGGCCGGGGTGAGGGGGACGCCGCTTCCGGACGCTCAGCCCTCGATCAGGTCCCGCTTCCGAAGCCAGCCGACGGTGAGCCCGATCGCCTCGGCCATCTGCTCCGGCTGGTTCAGGTAGTAGTGCGTCGCGCCCTCGATGACATGGTGTTCCTTGTCGGCGCTGGCGGCCGCTTCGAAGATCGCCGCCGTGTGCGGTTTCGGAACGGCGTCGTCGGCGCTGTTCTCGATCGCCAGCAGCGGGACCGTCATCCTGGCCGCGTTCGCCGGCCCGTCGGCGCGGCTTTCGTCGTAGCTCCACTGGCTGAGCCATGAGCGGAGGGTGGAGAAACGGCCGATCCCCACCGGTCCGCTGTTCACGGTTTCCGGATCGCCCAGATAGCACCATCGGGGCTTTCGGTCGTTCGGGTCGAGCGCCGGGTCGAGGAAGCGCGGATCCGCCATCGTGCGATGGACCACGAAGCCCCGCTCGACTTCCTTGCCGCCCCTCTTGCTCAAGTCCTCCAGCGTTTCCCGCACCCGGGCGGTGATCCGGCGGTTGCGCGCGATCTGCGCCGCGCGGTAGCGCTCGACGAAGCCGGCGCCGTAAGGCGGGCCGTTCGCCGGGTTGTAGATGTCGAGTTCGGGGTCCCGGTCGTCGGGGTCGAGCTCGTCGCGCACCGAGGCGTCGATCCATTCGGTCAGGGTCCTGGCGCGGGACAGATGCGCGGCCTGGAAGGCGATCGCGTCGGCCGGGATCAACCCCGCGCCGGCCACGTCCACCGGGTCGCCGGCGGGCGTGTCGGCGATCGTCGGGTTCTCGGCCTCGGCCTGGTAGAACAGCGAAAGCGCGCCGCCGCCGGACCAGCCGCCGAGCACGATTGTCTCGTAGCCCCATTCCTCCTTCGCGGTGCGGATCCAGGCGCCCATGTCGAGCAGGACCTTCTCGAAGATCAGCGCGGAATCGTTCTTCGGATACCGGCTTCCCGCGCACAGGACGTGGACGCCATAGGTCGGCAGGGCCCTCGGCACCGGCAGCAGCTGGAGGGTGGACGCCGGATGCATGAAGATCATCAGCGTCTTCGACTCCCGACCCTCGGGGATGTAGTGCACGCCCTCCAGGTTGACGCTGCCGGTCGACCCGGCGAACCCGTAGGTCTCGGTGAATTTGGACTCTTCCCGATACTGCAATTGCCGCCAGGCGGCCTCGAATGCGAACCGCTGTTCCGCCACGTCTTTCCTTCTCCCCGGTGCTTCGCCGCAGCGCGTGCCGGCTGGACGGCCTGCATTCTAGCGTGCATTCCCCGCTATCCGCACGGCGTCCCCGAAGATCCCCGCTGCCATTGCACTAAGACATATTCACCATTATATTTCTGACAAACAAGAGTATCGAGCCATGCGCGGCCTTCCGAAACGGATCATGGAGCATGCTGCGGCCCTGCCCGAAGCTGCGCCGATCTGCCCGGGCACCCTCCTTCACCTGGGCAGGCGGGCGGCGGTGGACCAGGCGCTGGCGCGTCTCGCGCGCGCCGGGCACCTCATGCGCATTTGCCAAGGCGTGTACATGCGCCCCGTCGAGACCCGTTTCGGACGATGCGCTCCGCGAATCGGCAAGGCGATCGAGAGGCTCTCGGCCCTGTGGGGCGAGACCATCGTTCCCTGCGGCGGCTCGGCGGCGAACCGCCTGGGCCTGACCGCCCAGAATCCGGTGCGGGAGGTCTACCTGACGTCCGGACCGAACCGTCGGCTGAAGTTCGGCGAGACCGCCGTCGAGCTGCGCCATGCGCCCCGCTGGCAGCTGCTGGCGCCGCACCGCAAGGCCGGCGACGTCATCCGGGCCCTCGCCTGGCTCGGCCCGCGGGAGATCGACGGCGGTCTGGACGCGGTTCTTCCCGGGCTGTCCCCGGAAGACCTGACCGAACTGGCGGGCGCCAGGGCGGTCCTGCCGGCATGGATGGCGGAGTCGGTCAGCGCACGTCTCGCGCATGGCTGAGACGCGGTTTCAGCTTCTGCCGGCCGGGGACCGCCGCGATGCCCTGAGGGTCGCTCAGGAGAAAGGCTCGCATCGCGCTTTCCTGCTGGAAAAGGATGTCTGGGTGGTGGCAACGCTGCGCGCCCTCTTCGACGCGCCTTTCGGCGGGGACCTCGTGTTCAAGGGCGGGACATCGCTCTCGAAGGCCTACGGCGCTATCCAACGATTTTCGGAAGATCTCGACATCACATACGACATCCGCGCTTTCGCGCCGGATCTGGTTGCCGATGCGGGCGAGGAGGCCCTGCCGCCGACACGCAGCCAGGAACGGCGCTGGACACGGGCGATCCGGGCGCGCCTGACGGAATGGGTGCGGGAAGAAGCCCGGCCGATCGTCGAGCGGAGCCTCGCGGAAGCCGGCTTCGCGGCTCGGGTGCGCGCCGAAGCGGAGAACCTCTACGTCTCCTACGATCCCCTGTTCGAGGACTACGCCTTCGTCCGTCCGGAAGTGAAGGCCGAGTTCGGCGCGCGCTCGACCGGCGAGCCCAGAGCGGTCCGGCACGTCTCGTGCGATGCGGCCGGCTTCCTACCCGAGCTTCTGTTTCCGGAGGCCGGGCCGTCGGTCATGCTGGCGGAGAGAACCTTCTGGGAAAAGGCCACCGCCATCCATGTCTATTGCCGTCAGGAGCGTCGGCGAGGCGAGCGCCTGTCGCGGCACTGGCACGATCTCGTGCGGCTGGATGACGCCGGCGTGGCGGACCGGGCGCTTGCCGACCGTACCCTCGCGCTATCGGTCGCACGTCACAAGGCGATGTTCTTTCCAGAGAAGGACGCCGGGGGCGACAGTATCGACTACGGGGCGGCCGTTTCCGGCGGACTGCAACTGGTCCCGACCGGATCGGCGCTCGAAGTGCTGGCCGACGATTACGCCAGGATGGTCGCCGACGGCATGCTGCTCGGCACGGACGAGCCATTCGAACGCCTGATCGAGCGGTGCGCCGGCATCGAGGCGCGGGCCGGCAGGCCCGAAGACGACGACGGAAGCGCCCCCTGAACCGGAACCGCGACGGCCTCCGCCGTGGACAGGCGGCGCGGCGGCGCTCAGTCGGGATCGGGGTTGTCCGCCTTCCCCGCCGTCTCGGGGAACAGCCAGACGGCGAACACCATGAATACGCCGAGGCCGGCTGCCAGCCACTTGAGGAACGTCTCCCCGGCTTCGTGCTCGAACCAGAAGGCCGCGCAGGCGATCAGCACGACCACGACGGTCAGCATCGCGCGAATGTTGTTGGGCATCGCCCGGCCCCTCCTCCTGAACCGCGGATCGCCGCCGCCGGCGTTGACGGGTTCACCGGCCTCCCGCAGAATGCCGGTTAATATATCACAGATAGATCAAAGGGAAGCGGGCGTCATGGCGGAGGCGAGCGAAACGGCGCGGAAGAAGCGGACCATCACCGAGATCCGAAGGTCCAAGGCGACCGGCGAGAAGATGGTCTACATGTCCGTCCCGGACTACACCTCGGCGCAATGGGCGGAGATGGGCGGCGTCGACGTCGCCGTGGTCGGCGACAGCCTGGCGATGATCGCGCACGGGCATCCCAACACCATACCGGCGACGATGGACATGATGATCATGCACGCCCAGGCGGTGCGCCGGGGGGCGCCGAACACCTTCGTGCTGGGCTGCATGCCCTATCAGAGCTACCACACCGTCGAACGCGCGCTCGCCAACGCGACCCGCTTCATGCAGGACGCCGGCTCCGATGCGGTCAAGCCGCAGGGCGGCAAGAGCCAGGCCCATGTCCTGGAGGCGCTGGTCGATGCCGGCATCCCGACGGCGTCCCATATCGGCCTGACGCCCCATACGGTGGCCGTGTTCGGCGGCTTCCGGATCCAGGGCCGGACGGCGGAGGCCGCCATGAAGATCCTGGAGGACGCGCTGGCGATCGAGGATGCGGGCTGCTTCATGCTGGAGTTCGAGGCGGTGCCGGCGAAAATCGCCCGGCTGATCTCCGAGCAGCTGGAAATCCCCACCATCGGGATCGGCGCCGGGGCCGGGACGGACGGCCAGATACTCCTGTGCTATGATCTGCTCGGCGTGTTCACCGACTTCAAGCCGAAATTCACCAAGCGATACGCCAATCTGACCGAGGTCGCGGTGAACGGAATATCGCAATACGCGAGCGAAGTGAGAGAAGGCGCCTTTCCGGATGACGATCACAGCTACGGCGTCGACGACGGCGAGTACGAAACCTTCGCGTCCATGGTCGAGAAACGTCGCCAGGTCTAGTTCGTGGGCGTTTCGCCCTGAAGCGCCTACGCGGCCGGGGTACGCCCTTCGATACGCCCCTTCGACAGGCTCAGGGCAGGCTACCTTCGCGGCTACTCAGGGTGAGGGATGGGGAAAACCAAAACTCCTCCTCATCCCGAGTAGGCGCGACAGCGCCGTATCGAGGGACGCCGTGACGGCATGAAGCATACCAGCGCAGCGGCGACCCTGACCGACCGGGCCTACGACCGGCTGGAGGAGTCGATCGTCACGCTGCGGCTGCAGCCCGGCGCCGTCCTGTCGGAGAGCGCGCTCGCCGCCGATTTCGGTTTCGGCCGCACCCCGATCCGCGAGGCGCTGCAACGCCTGGCGCGCGAGGGACTGGTGGTCATCCTCCCGCGAAAGGGAATTCTGGTTTCCGAGATCAACCCGCGGAACCAGTTGTTGCTGCTGGAAGTCCGCCGCGAGCTGGAACGGCTGATCGCGCGCACCGGCGCGCTTCGGCGATCGGAAGAGGAGCGCCAACAATTCCTGCGGATCGCCGACGGCATGGAGAAGGCTTCGCGCGAGAACGACGACATCGCGTTCATGCGTTACGACCAGGCGCTCAACCAGCTCGAGGCCGAGGCGTCGCACAACGAGTACGCGCAACGCGCGATGAGCCAGACGCACGGGCTGTCCCGGCGCTTCTGGTACATGCACTACAAGGAGGCGGCGGATCTCCCGCTCTGCGCCCGGCTCCACGCCGAGCTCGCGCGGAGCATCGCCGACGGCGACCCGGACGAGGCGGCGCGGGCCTCCGACCGGCTGATCGACTACGTGGAAGAGTTCACCCGCGCGACCCTGGACACCGTATCGCCGGGCCGCGCCGCGGCGAGGTAGGACGGCGCCGGAGCCGGGGTTCTCTTGCGGATCAAAACGCAATGTTATAACGTCTCTTTCATGCCTCGCGAGTTGAATCGAGCGATGACGGAACCGGCGACCCGACCCCGGCCCTGCACCGACCCGGATTGCCGCGGGCAGCACGCGCCGGGCGAACGCATCGCGCTCGCGGTATCGATCTGCGAGGGGCGCGGCGAACGGATGACCGCGCTGCGGAGGCGTGTCCTGGAGCTGCTTTGGGCGAGCGGCCGGCCGACCGGCGCCTACGAACTGATCGAAAAGGTCAAGCTCGGAGAGTCGCGTCCGATCGGACCGCCGACCGTTTACCGGGCGCTCGAGTTCCTGATGGCGCAGGGCCTGGTTTCCAGGATCGAAAGCCTGAACGCCTACGTCCCGTGCCTCCATCCCGAGCGCGACCACGACTGCCTGTTCTTCATCTGCGGCGCCTGCCGGGCATCGGTCGAGCTCGAGGATCCGCGCATCGAAGGACTGCTTGCCGAAGATGCCGCCCTCCTCGGGTTCGTCGCGACACGTCGAACGGTCGAGGTCCGGGGCACATGCGCCCGGTGCGCGGAAGCCGGGGCGGCGTAGGCCGGAAAGAGGAGCTGCACGGGCATGAAAACGCGGCGCACGGATTCGATCCGGCTGCTGATGCTCGGCGCCGGCCCCCGGCTGCTCGGGGCCGCCCTGATCGTCGCCGCGCTCTGGGGCGCGTTCTTCTGGGCGACGTCCACGCCGGGGGGACCATGACCTTCGCTCTCGAATTTCAGGACCTGACCCTCGGATACGACCGGCATCCGGCCGTGCTCGGTCTCCGCGGCACGATCGCCGAGGGCAGCCTGACCGCCATCGTCGGACCCAACGGGGCCGGCAAATCCACGATGCTGAAGGGGGTGACCGGCTCGCTCCGCCCGCTCGATGGCCGGATCGCCTTCGGCGGGATCGCGCGGGACGACATCGCCTACCTGCCGCAGCAATCCGACGTCGACCGGTCGTTCCCGATCGCGGTCGCCGACCTCGTGGCGATGGGCCTCTGGCGGGAGATCGGCGGCTTTGCCGGCTTGCGGGCCGTTCACCGGGCGCGCGTCGCCGAGGCGATTTCCGCGGTCGGGCTCGAAGGGTTCGAGAAGCGGTCGATCGGGTCGCTGTCGGGCGGGCAGATGCAGCGTGCGCTGTTCGCCCGCCTGCTGCTGCAGGACGCGCGGCTGGTCCTGCTCGACGAGCCCTTCACCGCGGTCGACGCGAGAACCATGGCCGACCTGATCGGCGTGGTGCGGCGCTGGCACGGCGAAGGCCGCACGGTGCTCGCCGTCCTGCACGACCACGACACGGTGCGGGCCCACTTCCCCCGCACGCTGATGCTGGCGCGCGAGCTCGTCGCCCACGGACCCACGGCGCAGGTGCTGACGGCCGAGAACCAGTTCCGCGCGCGCCAGATGTGCGAGGCCTGCGCCGGCCCCCCGCATATATGCGGGCGAAGCGCCGCATGATGTCGCTGCGGGAGGCCCCCTCACCCCTTCCCTCTCCCCGTGGGGGAGAGGGGGACTCGTTCGCCGACTCCGCCCTGCCTTCTCCCCTCCCGCTTGCGGGAGGGGCCGGGGGAGAGCGGGCCGCGGAGGCGGCATGATGTGGGAGCTCCTCGTCCAGCCTTTCGCCGATTTCGGCTTCATGCGGCGCGCGCTGATCGGGTGCATCGCGGTCTCGGTCGGCGCGACGCCGGTCGGGGTGTTCCTGATGCTGCGCCGCATGAGCCTGACGGGCGACGCGATGGCCTGCGCGATCCTGCCGGGCGCGGCCGTCGGCTATCTCGTCGCGGGCCTCTCGCTCGGGGCGATGACCGTCGGCGGGCTGATCGCGGGCATGACCGTGGCGCTCCTCGCGGGCCTGGTGACCCGCGTCACCGCGCTGCGCGAGGACGCGAGCCTGGCGGCCTTCTACCTGATCTCGCTGGCGGTGGGCGTGCTGATCGTGTCCACAAGGGGCAGCAATGTCGACCTGATGCACGTGCTCTTCGGGACCGTGCTCGCGCTCGACGACGCCACACTGACCCTGCTCTGTTCCTTCGCGAGCGTTTCGGTCTTCGCGCTCGCGGTCCTGTTCCGGCCGCTCGTGCTCGAATGCGCCGATCCTCAGTTCCTGCGCTCGGTGAGCGGGCTCAGCGCGATCGCGCATTTCGCGTTTCTCGCCCTCGTCGTGCTGAACCTCGTGGCCGGCTTTCACGCGCTCGGCACGCTGATGGCGGTCGGCATCATGATCCTTCCCGCCGCCGCCGCGCGGTTCTGGGCGGTCGGCATCGGCGCGCTGATCGCCGCCGCGGTCTCGGTCGCGACGCTCTCGAGCCTGTGCGGCCTTCTTCTCTCCTACCATTTCAGCCTGCCGTCCGGGCCGGCGATCATCCTCGTCGCGGGTCTCGCCTACGCGCTGTCGCTGGTCTTCGGACCGGTGGGCGGTCTCGCCCGGCGGGCCTTCCCGCGCCGCTATCTCGAAGCCTGAAAGGAGTTCCGATGCCCGCCCGCAGAGCGCTTCCGATATTCGCCGCCGCCCTGCTCGCCCTGTCGCTCGCCGCGCCGGCCATCGCACAGTCCGGCAAACCGATCCCGGTGGTCGCCACCTTCTCGATCCTCGGCGACATGGTGAAGCGGATCGGCGGAGAGCACGTCGCCCTCACGACGCTGGTCGGCCCCGACGGCGATACGCATGTCTACCAGCCGACCCCCGCCGATGCGCGGGCCGTCAGCGAAGCGAAGATCCTGGTCGTCAACGGGCTGCGGTTCGAGGGCTGGCTGGACCGTCTGATCGACGCCTCGAACTTCCGCGGCGTCCGGGTGGTGGCGACCCACGGCATCGAGCCGATCGCGTTCGAGGACGACCACGACAAACACGACGACCACGGCAAACACGCCGAGGACGATCACAAAGGCCACGACGACCACGACAAGCACGCCGAGGGCGGCGATCACAAAGACCATGACCACGGCACCTTCGACCCCCATGCCTGGCAGAGCCTCCGCAATGCCGCGGTCTACGCGGACAACATCGCCGCGGCGCTCGCCAAGGCCGATCCCGCGAACGCCGCCGCGTTCCGGCGCAACCGCGAGGCCTATGCGGCCGAGATCGAAGCGCTCGATTCGGAAATCCGCGAGATCGTCGCCAGGCTTCCCGCGGCGAGCCGGACCGTCGTCACCTCGCACGACGCGTTCCGGTATTTCGGCCGCGATTACGGGCTCACCTTCCTCGCGCCGCAGGGGCTCAGCACCGAGTCGGAAGCGTCCGCGAAGGATGTCGTCCGCCTCATCCGGCAGATCCGCGACGGGGGCATTCGCGCCGTCTTCATCGAGAACGTCGCGGACCCCCGCCTCCTGAAGCGCATCGCCGACGAGACGGGAGCCGTCATCGGCGGCACGCTCTACCCCGGCGCGCTGTCCGGCCCCGACGGCCCCGCGCCGACCTATCTCGACATGATGCGGCACAACGCGATGACGCTCGCCCGGGCGCTGACGTCGTAAGGCGCCGCTGAACGGCCTCGAAGACCGAAGGAGAGGAACCGATGAACCAGATCCCCGTTACCGTTCTGACCGGCTATCTCGGCGCCGGCAAGACAACGCTCCTGAACCGCATCCTGACCGAGGAGCACGGCAAGAAATACGCCGTGGTCGTCAACGAGTTCGGCGAAATCGGCATCGACAACGACCTCGTGGTCGACGCCGACGAGGAAGTGTTCGAGATGAACAACGGTTGCATCTGCTGCACCGTGCGCGGGGATCTGATCCGCATCCTTGGCGGCTTGATGAAACGGCAGGGCAGCTTCGATGGAATCCTCATCGAGACCACGGGCCTTGCCGATCCCGCGCCGGTCGCCCAGACCTTCTTCGTCGACGACGACGTTCGGCGACGGACCTGGCTCGATTCGATCGTAACGGTGGTCGACGCCCGCCATGTCGTCCAGCGGCTGGAAGACAGCCATGAGGCGCTGGAACAGATTGCCTTTGCCGACGTCATCCTTCTCAACAAGACGGATCTCGTGTCGGCCGACGAGCTGGCGCAGGTGGAAACCCGCATTCGCTCGATCAACGCGACAACGGTTATCCATCGCACGGAGCGATGCGAGGTGGGGCTCGACAGGGTTCTGGGGCGCCGAGCCTTCGACCTCGATCGCATCCTGGAGATCGAGCCGGACTTTCTTTCGGAAGACGACCATGAACACGACGATGCGGTGAAGAGCGTCTGCCTGCGCGCCGACCGGCCCTTGGACGGAGCCCGCGTCACAGGGTGGTTGCAGCGCCTGCTTGTCGAGCGCGGTCAGGACCTTCTGCGAACGAAGGGGATCCTGTCGATCGCTCGTCAGGACAAGCAGTATGTCGTCCAGGCGGTCCATATGCTGATGGAAGGTAATTTCACGAAGCCGTGGAGCCGGAACGAGACCCGGGAGAGCCGCCTGGTTTTCATCGGTCGAAACATCGATGAGTTGGAGCTGCGTCAGCAGTTCGACGCCTGCATCGCATGAGCCTGTCGGTCGAGCAGGACAAGACGTCGCTGCTTGATCGCATCGGCGCCGGCCGGGAGCTCGACGCCTATGTGGTGGGCGTTGCGTTCCTCAAGGAGGGACTGCTCGCGGCTGCGCTCGGGGACGGCCGGGTCGCGTTCATCGACGGCGAAGGCGGGACTCCTCCGTCCTTCGTTTCGGTGCATGACGGGACTTGTCTTTCGCTGGCCGCCGACCCGGGGGAGCAGCGCGTTCTGACAGGCGGAGACGATGCCCGGCTGGTGAGCACCGATACCGACGGCGAGACCGCCGAAGTTGCGACCATCGCGGGGCGATGGGTCGAGCCGATTGCCGTCAGCGGGACATCCGGACTATGCGCCGCGGTCTTCGGCAAGACGGTTTCCCTATTCTCGCAAGATGGAAAAGCAGTCGGAAAGTTCGATCATGCAAACACGGTCGGCGGTCTGGCATTCGACCCGAAAGGACGGCGGATCGCCACCGCGCACTATGGGGGAATCAGCCTCTGGTGGGCCAAGGCCAGCACGCAGGAGCCGAAACGACTCGGCTGGCCGGGCTCGCACCTTAGCCTGACCTGGAGCCCGGACGGGAAGTACATCGTCACCGCGATGCAGGAGAACGAGCTGCACGGTTGGCGTGTCTCCGACGGCGCCGATATGCGGATGTCCGGCTACCCGGCCAAGGTCAAGTCGATGAGCTGGCTGCCGAAGGGAAGGTATCTGGCGACCGGTGGCGCGGAGTCCGTGGTCTGTTGGCCGTTCCACGGCAAGGGCGGCCCCATGGGCAAGGCACCGCTCGACCTCGGGTGGGGCTTCGAGGGTGTGGTGACGGTGGTGGCCGCCCATCCCCGGCATGACGTGGTCGCCGCCGGATACGAGGACGGTGCCACCATCCTCGTGCAGATCGACCGCGCCGATCCGGTTCTGGTCAAGCGACCCGGCGAGGACGCCGTGACCGCGCTCGCCTGGTCGGCGGATGGACAGCATCTCGCCCTCGGCACCGAGAGCGGCTTCATCGGTCGAATCGGCCTCTCCGACTGGCAGGCTCCATCGTGAGCGCGAACGGAGAAACTCCTATCGGGGTTCTTCCATGAAACGGGGGGCAAAACGCGCGCAATCCCCCTGCATCGACGTCTGCCGTCCCGACCCGAAGACGGGGTGGTGCCTGGGCTGCGGCAGGACCGACGCCGAGATCGGAGAATGGCGCAAGCTGACACCGTTCCGCCGAGGCCGGCTTGAGCGGGAACTCGCGCGACGCCTGGTGAAGCTGGGACAGCGCACGCCATCGGAAAACGACTGAAGCGGGCGACGATCGCTATTCAATATCTATTAGCCCGGATTTCTCAAACCTTGGAACGGGACGGTGATTGTGGGCGGGGTTTTTGCGTTTGTGTGGGGGACGTCCGGAACGGCGGGTTGGAGGCGCGTTGCAGCGCCCGCGCTCTGGCGGGTGGTCTGTCCGGTGCTGTGCCTGTGTTGTTGCTGGGGGTGGGTTCGGTTGGGCCGCTTACGGCGCGGCGGCGGATAATCGGTCGTGGGCGGCCTGGAACTCTCTCTGGTAGGGACAGCCCGAGGCCATGGCGAGCTTGATCCGGCGCACGCTGATACGCACCAGGGCGGCGATCTTGAGCAGCTTGAGCCGGATCGAGCCGCAGCTTGCCTTGGCGAAACGGGTATGGGCCAGGCCGATCCGCCGCAAGGCGCAGAGCAGCACATAGGCCATCGAGGCGAACCACAGCCGCAGCTGGTTGGCGCGCATGGAGCGGGCCGATGTGCGGTCGGCGAACAGGTCGAGCTGGCATTCCTTGATCCGGTTCTCCATCTCGCCGCGGGCGCAGTAGAGCGTCTCGTAGAGCCGGCGGCAGCGCGCGTCCGCAGGCTTCAGCGAGGTCACCACGAAGCGGGGATTGGCCTTGCCGCCGGTCCACTCCGCCTTGCCGACGACGCGGCGCCGGCGCGACCAGCTGTCGCGGGTCGACCACAGGAAATCCTTGTAGCGCCGGGCCGGCCGACCCTTCGCCTCGGCCTCGGCCCGGGCCGCCGCCAGCGCCCCCTTAAGCTCCGCCGCCAGCCGGGGATTGCGCGCCAGGCCGAACAGGTAGTCGACCCGGTTGGCTTCGCACCAAGCCATCAACGCCTCGCGCGCAAAGCCCGAATCCGCCCGCAGCAGGATGCGCAGATGCGGCCAGCGCCGGCGCAGCTGGCGAACGATCCGGGCCACCTCGTCGACCGCGCCGGCCGAGGCATCGATGTTCGCGCGCCGCAGCTTCGCCGCCAGCAGATGGCGGCCGCAGAAGATGTACAGCGGCAGGTAGCACCAGCCGTCGTAGTAGCCGTGGAAGAAGCGCCCCTCCTGATGCCCATGCAACGGATCGTCGGTGGCATCCAGGTCCAGCACGATCTGCGCCGGCGGCGTGCGATGCGCCGCCACGAACTGCTGCACGAACACAGCCTCGACCGCCGCCGGGCGATGGCCGATCTTGTGATACAGCCCCGGTCGCGGGCCGCCCAGCTCCAGCCGGTTCAGCGTCGACTTGCCGGCCAGCGGCGCGCAGCCCCGCCGCTTCGCCCGCAACTTGCCGGCCAGCACCGCCATCGCCGGATCGTGGCGCAGCGTATCGTGATCGATCAGATCCTCGTAGCCCAGCGCAATGCCGAGCACCCGCTGGCCTACCAGGGTGCGCAGCTCATGCTCGATCAGCCTGCCATCGCGACGATCCACGAAGCAGGCGGCGAAGCGATCGATCAGCCCGACCGCCCGGTCGGCGGCGCCGAGCAGCAGCGCGCCGGCGTCCGAGGTCATCGCCCCGCCATCGAACGCGGCGACCACCGAACGGTCCCCGACGGGTGCAAAACCGAACAGATCCGGGTTACAGTGTGTGCGCATCGGGGACTTCCTCCGGTCCGGGATAAGCCTTTGTCGCAAAAAGCATTATCCCAAAACCGGAGCCCCGATGCAGCAAGCGCTTGAGAAATCCGGGTTAGCCCAAGTGTCTGGCCGCGTTTGTACGGTCCGGCGCCGACCTATCTCGACATGATGCGGCACAACGCGATGACGCTCGCGCGGGCGCTGACTTCGTAAGGTTCGGCGCGGTTCGCCCTCCCCCGGCCCCTCCCGCGAGCGGGAGGGGAGAAGGCAGCGAGGAGTCGCCGAGCGCGTCAGCTTTACAACCGTCGCCGCCGAGGTTAGCATACCAGAGATATATCAGAGCGCGGGCGCGATGAAGGTCTATTCCGGATCCCGGACCATCGACGGCATCGTGGTGACGGTCGACGGCGAGCCGCTCGACGGCCGCTACGGCGTGAAGCGGTTCACCAGGACCGGATTCGAATGGACCTACGAGGGCGCGGGACCCGCGCAGTTGTCGCTGGCGTTGCTGGCCGATCACCTGAACGACGACGCGAAGGCGCTGGCGCTTTGCGACGGCTTCATGCGCGACGTGGTCGCCAATCTGGAAAACGACTGGGAGTTGACCGGCGGCGACATCGACCGGGCCGTCGAGGCGCTCGGGAACCGCGATTAGTCGAGGAATCTCCGGACAAAACAAGGGAGGAGCATGTCATGACACCGAACCGAACCCGTACATGGATCGCCGCGGCGGCGATTTGCGCGCTTGCCGTGACGGCCGCTCAATCGGCGTCCGCCGCCGAGAACTGGAAAATGGCCGCGAGCTGGGGCGGCGGGCCGCTGATGAAGATCGGCGCCGAGGCGGTCGCCAAGAAGATCGACTTCCTGACCGAGGGCCGCGTCAAGGTCCGCGTCTTCCCGTCCGGCCAGCTGTCCAAGGGGCTGGAGGTGCGCAGCGCCGTCGCCAAGGGCGTCGCAGAGGCGGGCCACACCTGGATGGGCTACGACTGGGGCAAGGACAAGACGACCGTCCTGTTCGGCGGCTATGCCGGGTCGATGGATTCGGAGCGCATGCTGCACTGGATCTACGAAGGCGGCGGCCTCGAGATGTGGCAGCAGTTCGCCAAGGAGCGCTTCGGGCTGGTCTCCTTCCCGTGCTTCACCCGTACCGCCGAAGCCTTCCTGCACTCGCGCAAGGCGGTGAAGACCCTCGACGATCTCAAGGGTCTCAAGTTCCGCACGGCGGGCGCCTGGCTGGCGATCTCCAAGGGGCTCGGCGCGGCGCCGGTCACCATGCCGGGCGGCGAGGTCTACACCTCGCTGGAGCGCGGGGCGATCGACGCCACCGAATGGGGCACGCTGTACGAGAACATCTCGTCAGGCTTCCACAAGATCGCCAAATACGTGGTGATCCCGGGCATCCACCAGCCGACCGCGCCGTTCGAGCTGGTGATCAACCCGAAGGCCTGGGACAAGATCTCCGACCGCGACAAGCAGCTCGTGGCGCTCGCCGCCAAGACGGTCACCTTCGAGAGCTGGACGCGGATCGGCCACGAGGACGCCAAGGCGCTCGACTTCTTCAAGAAAGAGGGCAACGAGATCATCGTGCTCGACGCCGCCGTCCAGCGCCGGGCGAAGAAGCTGGCGATTGACTGGGCGAAGGAGCAGGCCAAGGATAACCCGTGGTTCGACAAGGTGCTGAAGCATCAACTGGCCTTCGAGAAGCTGTGGCGGCAGGCGACGCATTACCGCAACGTGATCTCCGAGTAGGTTCCTTTCCCCTGACGGTCGAGGAAGGCCGCGGCCCGCGCCGCGCCTTCCTCGCCGATTCGTGACGACAGCGTTTTCCGGCGCGGGGGCGCCGCGGCGATGATGGTCCTCGTTCGCTCCATCGACCGGTTGAGCGGCGTCTCCGGCGTCGTCATCGCCTGGATCGTCTTCCCGCTGATACTGGCGACCTGCTTCGAGGTCTTTTCCCGCTATGCGCTGAACGCGCCGACCATCTGGGCGTTCGAGCTGGGCTACATGGCGATGGGGACGCACGCCCTGATCGGCGCGGCCTACACGCTCCGGGAAGGCGGCCATATCCGGATCGACGTGCTCTACAGCCGCTTTCCCGAAAAGATCAAGGCGGTCGTCGACACGGCCGGCTACCTGTTCCTGTTCCTGCCGGTGGTCTGCTGGGTGAGCTGGGGTCTCTGGGACTATTGGGTCGAGGCCTATGTCAACAACGACCACTCGGGTCAGTCCGCCTGGAACCCGGTGATCTGGCCGTTCCGGCTGGTCTTCTTCCTCGGCTATTTCCTGCTCGCGCTGCAGGGCGTGGCGGAGCTCGCCAGATGCGTCCGCTTTCTCGCCGGGCGGAGCTCCGCGCGGCACGTGCCCGATGGGTGAATATCTCGCCCTGGCGATGTTTCCGGCGCTGTTGGCGGCGCTGTTTCTCGGATTTCACGTCGCCTTCTCGATGATGGGCATCGCGCTGGTCTTCGGGTACATGACCTTCGATGCTGCGGTGATCTTCCAGTTCGCCCAGAAGATCGATGCCGTGGGATCGAACTTCGTGCTGGCGGCGGTGCCGCTGTTCATCTTCATGGGCGCGATGCTGGAGCGTTCCGGGATCGCGGAACAGCTGTTCGAGGCGGTGCATCTCTGGACCCGCCGGCTGCCGGGCGGACTCGCCGTGGGCACGGTCGTGATGTGCGTCATCTTCGCCGCGTCGTCGGGGGTGATCGGCGCGACCGAGACCGTCGTCGGGCTGCTCGCGATCCCGGTGATGATGAAATACGCCTACGACAAGGGGCTGATCTCCGGCACCATCTGCGCGGGCGGCTCGCTGGGCACGATCATTCCGCCGTCGGTGGTCGTGGTCGTGCTGGGACCCGTGGCCGACGTCTCGGTCGGCGACCTCTTCGTCGGCATGGTGTTCCCGGGCCTGCTGATGGCGGGGCTCTACATCGCCTACATCCTGGTCCGCTGCACGCTCGACCCGAAGGCGGGCCCGAGCCTGCCCCCGTCGGACGACGAGCCGTCGCTGGCGGAGCGGATCCGGATCACGCTGGTGGCGCTCGCCCCGCCGGTCGCCATGATCACCGCCGTGCTGGGCTCGATCATGTTCGGCCTCGCCGCGCCCACCGAGGCGGCCGGGCTGGGCGCGCTCGGATCGATGATCCTCGCGATCCTCTATCGCCAGTTCAGCCTCGCGGTGTTGAACGAGGCCGTGCTGAAGACGCTCAAGGTCACCTGCATGATCTTCCTGATCCTGCTCGGCGGCAACATGTTCGCCGGCGTGTTCGTGGCGGCGGGCGGGATCGCGCTGGCGCAGGACCTCATCGCGCAGGCCGCGCTCGCGCCCTGGGTCACGCTCGCCGTGTTCCTGTTCATCTGCTTCGCCGCCGGGTTCGTGCTCGACTGGATTTCGGTGCTGCTGATCTTCATCCCGGTCTTCATGCCGATCGTCCAGTCGATGGGGTTCGATCCGGTCTGGTTCTGCGTGATGTTCCTGGTGGTGATCCAGACCAGCTACCTGACCCCGCCGATGGCGCCCGCGATCTTCTACCTGCGCGGCATCAGCCCGCCGGAGATCACGCTCCGCCACATGTTCGCGGGCGTGGTGCCGTTCATTTTCCTGCAACTGGTCTGTCTGGCGATCGTCGGCTATTTCCCGCAAATGGTGCTCTGGCTTCCGGCGCAGCTGCTGGGTTTCAGGTAGGCATCAAGATCGCTTGACCTTCGTCTTCAGTTGATGTTTTACTGATATATCAGTTGCCAGGCAGGGCGCGATGCGGGCATTTTGCGCCCGGACCGTTCCTGCGACCCGGGACCCGTCATGACACCGGAAGAAATCCGCGCCATCCCGCCGAAAATCCTCAGCGAAGCCCAGCGGGAGGCTTATTTCGAGACCGGCTGCCTGCTGGTGGACAGCGCCGTATCGGAAGACTGGCTGGTCCGCCTGCGCGCGACCACCGACGAAATGGTCGAGCGCACCCGCGGGATCGCGCGGTCGGACGCGGTGTGGGACCTGGAAGAGGGTCACACGGCCGAGAACCCCCGCCTCCGCCGGCTTTCGAGCCCCAACGACCATCACCCGACCTATTGGGACTTCGCGGCCAACTCGGTCATTCCGGACATCGTCGCCGACCTGATCGGGCCCAACGTCAAGTTCCACCACTCGAAGCTCAACTTCAAGTGGGCCGACGGCGGCGAAGAGGTCAAGTGGCACCAGGACATCGGCTTCTGGCCGCACACCAACTACAGCCCGCTGACGGTCGGCACCTATCTCTACGATTGCGGCCCCGAGCAAGGCCCGCTCTGCGTGGTCTCGGGGAGCCACGACGAGGATCTCCGCGACCAGTACAACGAGGATGGCGAGTGGGTCGGCTGCCTGTCCGACGCGGACGCGGCGGAGATCGACATGTCCCGGGTCAGGGAGCTGGAAGGGCCGGCGGGCTCGATCACCATCCACAACTGCCGCGCCATCCACGGCTCCCGTCCGAACCATTCGGCGATCGGGCGGCCGCTGCTGCTCAACGTCTACGCGGCGGCGGACGCGTTCCCCTACACCGCCAACCCGCTCCGTTCCCGGTACGACCAGCAGATCGTGCGCGGCGAGCCCGTCCGATGGGCCCATCACGACCCGCGCCCCTGCCTGATGCCGCCGGACTGGTCGGGCGGCTACACGTCGATATTCGCGCTCCAGCAAGAGGAAGAGGCGCACGCCGCGGAGTAGTCCGGGGCGGCGCGCGAAGAAGGAGGACCGCCAGATGATGAGCCAGCGACAGGTCGCGTTCCGCAGGGAATACCGGTCCCGCATTGCGGGCTGGTACAACGGTTACTTCCACGTCGCGGTGATCTACCTGATGGGCGGCGCGGCGATGCTCTACTTCGTGAGCCACCTGCACAACGTCCTGTGGTGGGAGTGGCTGTCGGTGCCGGTGTTCTTCCTCGGCTGCAACGTCTTCGAATGGTCGGTCCACCGCTTCGTCATGCATCGCCCCTACAACCAGCGCGGGCTGAGGGCCGTCTATGTCCGCCACACGCTCAATCACCACCAGTTCTTTTCCGATTCCGAGATGCGCTTCCGCGATCCGGACGACTGGCGGGTGACGGTCTTCCCGCCCTTCGCCCTGGTCACCTTCATCGCCATGTCGGCGCCGCCGGCGGCGATTCTCGGCCTGTTGATCTCGGCTAATGTCGGCTGGCTGCTGATCGTGACCACGGTCGGCATGTACCTGATCTACGAGTTCATGCATTACTGCTGCCACGTCGACGAGAACGCCTTCGTCCGCAACTGCCCGTTCGTTAACACCCTTCGGCGCCATCATTTCGCGCACCACAACACGCGCCTGATGATGGAAACCAACATGAACCTGACCTTCCCGATCGCCGACTGGATGTTCGGCACCTCGGACCTCGATCGCGGGCTTCTCGGCCACATCTTCAACGGGTACAGCGAGAAACACCTGAAGAAGAATTTGCGCGGCGCTCCCGTTCCGCCCTTGGCGGTCGCCGGCGAGGCGCTGCCCGCGGATTGAGACGCCGGATCCCGCGCCCTTTCGAGACGCTCCGCATCAAGGGGCAGGCGAGGCGGCAGGCAGGACCATGATCCCGCTGATCGACCTTTCCCGGAGCCGGGAGGACGTCGCGGACGCGCTCGCGGCGGCGCTGGAGCATGTCGGCTTCTTCATCGTCGTGAACCACGGCGTGGAGCGGGAGCTCGTCCGGCGGACCTTCGCCGAAGCCGAACGCTTCCACGCCCAGCCGGAAGCGGCCAAGCACGCCGTCCTGATGAACGAGCACAACAACGGCTACATGGCGATGGCGCGCTACAACGTGCGGACCTCGCGGGCGAGCGAAGACGCGCTGCCGGACATGAACGAGGCCTTCTTCGTCAAGCGCGAGCGCGGCCCGGACGACCCGCTGGCCCACCGCCGCTTCGCCGGACCGAACCGCTGGCCGGCCGACCTGCCGGGCTTTCGGGAGACGCTGCTGGAATATTGCGAGACGATCGACCGGCTGGCGGTCGGCATCCTTCCCGCGCTGTCGCTCTCCCTCGGCCTGCCGGAGGACTGGTTCTCGCCCCATTTCACCCGCAGCCAGTTCTCCTTCCGGCTCTCGCACTACCCGCCGGCCACCGGCGAGACGGGGCGCTACGGCATCGCGCCCCACACCGACGTCAATTTCCTCACCTTCCTCGCGCAGTCGGGCATGCCGGGGCTGCAGATCCGGCGCGACGGGGACGGCTGGGAGGACGTGCCGTTCGTCGAGGACTCCTTCGTCGTCAACACCGGCGACATGCTGCACCGCTGGACCAACGGCAAATACAAGTCGACCCCGCACCGCGCGCTGCCGCCGGTCGGGCGCCACCGATACGCGATCCCCTATTTCCTCGGCCCCAACCTGGACGCGGAGATTCGCTGCGCGCCGACCTGCACCGGCTCCGGCAACCCGCCGCGCTGGCCGCCGGTGGTTTACGGAGACCATCTCGCCTGGTGGTACGACGCCAACTACAACGCGGCCGACCAGCAGGACCTCGCGACGGGGTTCCGCCCCTTCCGGCAACGCGGCGGTATTGTTACGAATGGATTGATCGACCGGTTGCGCGAAGAATCCGACGACTGATGCGCGCTCTGCCGGACGTGAAAGTACCGATCGCCCCGCTCGACTCCCAGCACGTGCATCACGAAGACGTTCGGACTTCGTCGCCAGACGGCGAATTGTCGGCCCAAGGCAGATCGCCGTTGTCTAGAGCAATATCCAACCGGACGCGGTCGCGGCCGGCATCCCCCCTGTACCTCTCACAACGCTTTGGCCGTTTGGGGTGCAGGCGTTGCTTGGCGATTTCCGTGACCTTGATTGCGGCGGTGCCGGCTGGCCACTGGCTTTGCCGGAGCGCGTAGCGCGGAGGCGAAGCCAGTGGCCGGGTGTCGTCGATCGAAGCGCCCTGCCATTGTGGGGTTCCGTCCATTGCGGACGGGACGGGCCAAGGGATCGGGAGCGACCGATTGCCCCCTGCGCCTTGAGCGCCTGGTGAGGACCTGTGCCCCGGTCCCTGGCCACGATGGACGCCCGGTGGGGAGTTTGCGCCTGGAGCGCCGGTACAGGGATTGGCGGGCATCGTGGCGGTCCGTTGGCACAACGGCGCGAGGGGAATGCGATGGACATGTTTGAGTATTTTGCGGGCATCGACTGGGGCTCGGAGAGCCACCGGGTCTGCATCGTCGACGGCGTCGGCACGGTGCTGGGGGAGCGCGCCTTCGGTCACGGCGGGGCCGGGCTGGCCGAGATGGCGGGCTGGGTGCTTGCCACGGCGGGCGTCGAAGCGCACGTCATCGGGGTCGCCATCGAGGTGCCGCACGGGCCGGTGGTCGAGACGATGATGGAGCGCGGCTTCGCGGTGCACGCGGTCAACCCGAAGCAGCTCGACCGGTTCCGCGACCGCTTCTCGCCGGCCGGCGCCAAGGACGACCGGCGCGACGCCCGCGTGCTCGGCGATGCCCTGCGGACCGACCGCCATGCGTTCCGGCGTCTCGATGCGGCGGCGCCGGAGATCGTCGAGCTGCGCGCCTGGTCGCGCATCGCCGGCGACCTGACCCGCGAGCGGACCCGGCTGGCGAACCGGGCCCGCCAGCAGCTCTGGCGCTACTACCCGCAGCTCCTCGAGCTCGAGAGCGATCTCGCCAAGGCCTGGGTCCGCGAACTCTGGTCTCTTGCGCCGACGCCCGCGAAGGCGCGGCGGGTCCGTTCCGCCACCGTCGCCAAGCTGCTGAAGCACCATCGGGTGCGCCGGATCGATGCCGAAACCGCGCTCCGCATCCTGCGCGAGCCGGCGGTCTCCGTCGCGCCCGGCACCGCCGAGGCCGCAATCGCCCAGCTCGACGTCGTGTTCGCCCAGCTCGCCGTCGCCGCGCAGCAGCTCGCCAGGGCCCGTCGCGAGATCGACCGCCTGACCGCGGCGCTGGCCCGATCGGCGGCCGCCCCGGAGGACGCGCCGGGAGGGCAAGCGCAGCGTGACGTGGACATCCTGAGATCGCTTCCCGGCGTCGGCAGGATCGTCCTCGCCACGCTGCTCGCAGAAGCACACGATGCCCTGCGCCGGCGAGACTATCAGGCCCTGCGCTGCCTGTCCGGTGTCGCTCCCGTGACCAAGCGGTCCGGCAAGTCGCTGATCGTGATCCGGCGTCTCGCGTCGCACAACCGGCTCCAGAACGCGGTCTATCACTGGGCCAGGATCGCGATACAGCGCGACCCCCTCAGCAAGGCGAAATACACCGCCCTCAGAGCCCGCGGCCACGGCCACGCGCGTGCGCTGCGCGGCGTCGCCGACCGCCTGCTCGGCGTCGCCTGCGCGATGCTCGAAAGCCAGACCTTGTTCGATCCCGCCCGCGCGAGACAGGCCGATGCGGCGTGACGCAGGATCGACACCCGATGCGCAGCACGCGTACTCACGCGTGCAACAGCCCTCTTTACAAATGGTGGGGAGTCCTCACCCTGACCCTCTCCCCAGCGGGGAGAGGGGATTCGCTTCCCGCTCTTCCCTACCTCTCCCCTCCCGCTTGCGGGAGGGGCCGGGGGAGGGTGAACCGCGCGTCCTCACCCCATTCACGGGCGGGCCGTCTCGCTCACACCGCGGCGAGCGCCCGGTCCAGGTCGGCGATCAGGTCGTCCACCGTCTCGATCCCGATGGAGAGGCGGACCACGTCGGGGCCGGCGCCGGCGCGGATCTGCTGGTCCTCGTCGAGCTGGCGGTGGGTGGTCGACGCCGGGTGGATGATCAGGCTCCGCGTGTCGCCGATATTGGCGAGGTGGGAGAACAGCTCGACCCGGTCGACGACCGCGACCCCGGCCTCGTAGCCGCCCTCCACGCCGAAGGTCATCACCGCGCCCGCGCCGCGCGGCAGGTATTTCCCGGCGAGCGCGCGGTAGGGCGATGAGTCGAGTCCCGCATAGGAGACCCACGCGACCTTCGGGTGCGCCTCGAGCCAGCGCGCGACCGCGAGCGCGTTCCCGCAATGCCGCTCCATCCTGAGCGGCAGGGTCTCGACGCCCTGCAACAACGCGAAGGCCGATTGCGCGGAGAGCGTCGCGCCGTAGTCGCGCAGCGCGACCGCCCGCATCTTCATGGTTAGGCCGAAATCGCCGAAGGTCTCGGAGAAGGTGAGGCCGTGATAGGCGGGGTCCGGCGTCGTCAGCCCCGGAAACTTGTCGTTCCGGGCCCAGTCGAACCGGCCGGATTCGACGACGATCCCGCCCATCGTGTTGCCGTGCCCGCCGATGAACTTGGTCATCGAGTGGATCGAGATGTCCGCGCCCCACTCGAACGGGCGCAGGAGCCACGGCGAGGCGAGCGTGTTGTCGACCGCCAGCGGCACCCCCCACTCGGCCGCGATGGCGGCGACGGGCTCGATGTCGATCACCACCCCGCCGGGGTTGGCGAGCGATTCGCAGAACACGAACTTGACCTTCTCCGTCATCGCCGCGCGCACGTTGTCGATGTCGGTCATGTCGACGAAGCGGCAATTCCAACCGAGCTTGGCAAAGCTCAGCCCGAACTGGGTGAGCGAACCGCCGTAGAGATGGCGCGAGGCGAGGAACTCATCGCCCGGCTCCAGCAGCGTCGCGGCGACCAGGAACTGCGCCGCGTGGCCCGACGCGACGGCGACCGCGCCCCGCCCGCCTTCGAGCGCGGCGATCCGCTCTTCCAGCACCGCGACGGTCGGGTTGGTGATGCGCGAATAGATGTAGCCGAAGGTCTGGAGGTTGAAGAGCTCGGCGGCATGGTCGGCGTCGTCGAAGGCGTAGGACGTGGTCTGGTAGATCGGCGTCGCGCGGGCGCCGGTGACCGGGTCGGGCCTGGCACCGGCATGGACGGCGAGGGTCTCGAAGCCCGGTTGCCGCGCCGGCCCCTCGTCGGGGAGCCGGTCGAGCAGCGCCTTGATGCGCGCCTTCTCTTTCATGCCCGGGGCGGCCTCAGGCTCTTCGCCGTGACGATGCCGGAATTGATCCCGCTCCAGCCGAGCTCGCCCGAGAGCCGCGCATACTCGATCTTCGGGCAGCGGTCCATCACCACGACCAGCCCCGCCTCCTCGGCGAGCTGCGCGGCCTCGTCGTTGCGCACCGAAAGCTGCATCCAGAGCACCTGGATTCCCTTGGCTTCCCTGTTGGCGACGGCGTCCCTGGCAATCTCCAGCGCCTCTTCCGACGGGCGGAAGACGTCCACCATGTCGATGGTCCCGGGAACCGAGGCGAGATCGGGATGGACCGTTTCGCCGAGGATTTCCGCCCCCGCCCGCGCCGGATTGACCGGGATCACCCGGTAGCCGCGCTTTTGCAGATATTTCATGGCGTAGAAGCTCGGCCGCCGCCACAGCGTGCTCGCGCCGACCATCGCGATGGTGCGGACATTGGCGAGGATGGTGCGGATCCGGCGGTCCGAATAGAAGTCGTGATGCGCCAGTCTGACGGCTTCGTTCATCGCTCGCGGACGCTAACGCGTGGCCCGGCGGGGGGCAAGATCGCCGTTCTCAGCCGGTCTCGTCCGCGATCCAGTCGAGGAAGGGCTGGCGGCCCGCCGCGATGTCGAGACGGATCGCGCAGGGATTGTCGTAGTCGTGCAGCGCCTCGACCCGCGCGGCCAGGGCCTCGAACAAATCGTCCCGCGTCTTGGCGATCAGCACCGCCTCGCCCCCCTCCTCCACCGCGCCCTCCCAGCGGTAGATCGCGGTCATGCCGGGGATGACGTTGACGCAGGCGGCCAGCCGTTCCTCCACCAGGACGCGGCCGATCGCTATCGCCTGCTCCGCGCTTGCGGCCGTCATGTAGGCCAGACAGTAGGACATCGCGTGCTCCCGTCGTTGTTGGGCTTCCCGCGTCTCGTTACGACGGGGCGGAGCCGGCGAGTTCGTTCAACAGCGCGAGGTTTTCGACGCCGGCTTCCAGCTCCCCGCGTTCGATGCGGAGCGCCACTTCGGAAACTGCCTCGCAGGCCGGCGCGGCGATGCCGGCCTCCCCCGCCTTCCGGGCGACATGGCCGTTCAAATCGTCGAGCTCGCTCTTGCGCCCCTTTTCCCAGTCCTGCAGCACCACGCCCTTGGTGTTGGGCAGGATGAAACCGCCCATCAGCCGGTCCAGCAGGGTTTCGACCAGGCGGTTCGAATCCGCGACGTCGCGCTCCGACAGCCCGAAGATGGGCCGCCGTTGGTGCCCGAGAACGGCGCCGACATCGAGCGCCTCCTGGCCGGCGCGCAGCATAAATTCGCGCATCCCCGGCACGGTCTCCGCGTCCATGATGGTCTTGCCGAGGCACGCCGTCGTCGCCAGCGTGGTGCAGTTGCTGACCAGCTTCATCCACTTGGCCGCCAGGATGTCGCCGCCGATCTCGCAGGTGCCGGCATGCGACAGGAGCTCCGCGATCTCGCTTTCGCGCCCCGCGGTCGCGGGGTGGAAGCTTCCCACCGCGAACCAGGATCGCGCCGGCGGCGAATGGCGTTCGACGATCCCCGGCGTGAACAGCCCGGACGAGATCTCGAGGACGCAGCCGAGCGTGCGTTCCGGCCCGACGATTTCGGCTACGGTCTCGGCGGTCATGCCGTTCTGAACCGCGACCAGAAGCCCGTCGTCCTTCAGCCACGGTTCGATGAGCTGGCTGGACCAGCGGGCGTCATAGGCCTTGGTCACCACCAGAACGACATCGAACTTCTCCCGGAGCGTGCAGACCTCGCACAGATGGAGCGCGTTCACCGCCTGGACGATGGTTTCCTCCGGCATCTCGATCGTCGCGCCGTGCTTCCGCATCGCCTCCACATGCGCCGGCCACTGGTCGATCAGCGTCACGTCGTGGCCGGCCCTGACGAGATCGACGCCGATGGACGTGCCGTTGGCGCCGCTTCCCACGACCGCGATCTTCCCCGACATTCGCGAACCTCCCGGCCTGTCCGGTCCGGATGGAACCGGTCCTGCTATTCTATTCCCCTCGCCGCGGCGGCGGGGCGACCGTTTGGGAGGAAGGAAACCATGCCGGGAAAGCCGTTCCTTTCGATCCTGCCGATATTGCTGTGCCTCGCTTTGCCCGTTCACGCGCAGCGCTCGGCGGTGGACCTCGAGCTCGCCTTCGTCGTCGATGCGTCGGGCAGCATCGACGAGGCCGAGACCCGGCTGCAACGCCAGGGCTACGCCGACGCGCTCGTCAACCCGCGCGTCCTGGGCGCGATCGGGGGCGGCTACCTGCGCTCCATCGCGATCGCCTATATCGAGTTCGCCGGGCCGGGGTGCGAGCGCGTCAGCGTCGGCTGGGCGCGTGTCGCCGACCTCGACACTGCCAGGTCGTTCGGGGAGAAAATCCTCGCGTCGCCGCGCATGTTCTGCCCGGGAGGGAACGCCATCGGCGATGCCGTGGCACTCGCCACCGCCTCGATCGCGGGCAACGGATTCGACGGCACGAGGCAGGTGATCGACGTATCGGGCGACGGCCCCAACACCATAGGCCTGCCGGTCGAGTTCGCGCGCGACAACGCGATCGCGGCGGGCATGACGATCAACGGGCTGGTGATCGAACGCCCGAGGATGCCCGACCTCGACGCCTATTACCGCGCGGCGGTCACCGGCGGTCCGCGCTCCTTCGTGATCAAGGCCGACGACAGGAGGTCGTTCGCCGACGCGATCCTCAAGAAGATGATCCTGGAAATCGCGGGGCATGAGGAGAAGCCGGTCACGCCGGCGTCTTGGGCTTCCAGGTCTCCGGCTCCTGACCGGCGAGATTGAACATCCGGGCGGCGTTGCGGTGCAGGATGTCGGCGCCGACGGGATCGTCCCCGAACGTCCGTTGCGCGAAACCGACCGGATCCGGCTCGCCGAGCGGGAACGGGCCGTCGCTCCCCAGCACCAGTCGGGCCGGGTCGATCGCGTCCGAGGCGTAGCGCAGATAGCCGTCCTCGAAACAAACCGTGTCGTAGTAGAGCCGCTTCAGGTAGTCGCCGACCGGCCCGGCGATCGTCTCGGCCAGGCCGGGGTTGGTATCGACCTCCCGCTGCATCCTCGCCCTTAGCAGGAGCGCGTAGCCGCCGGCATGGGCGCAGCACAGCCTGAGCGCCGGGTAGCGGTCCAGCATCCCGCCGAAGATCATGTGGAAGACGTTGATCGTCGTGTCGAACAGATAGCCGCTCACCACCGTAAGCTCGAACCGCCCTGTCCGGTCGGCGCCGGCGGGATTGCTGGGGTGCACGAACAGCGGCACGTCGAGATCGACGGCGGTCTCGAACAGGGGCGCGAATTCCGGGCTGTCGAGATAGCGCCCGTTGACGTTGGAAGCGATGTGCCCGCCGCGCAGGCCGAGCTCCGCGACAGCGCGCCGGAGCTCCCGCGCCGCCGCCGGCGCGTCCTGCATCGGAAGAAACGCCCAGCCGTCGAACCGGTCGGGATGAAGGTCCCTGAGAGCCGCCAATTCGTCGTTGAAGATCCGGGCGGCGGACAGCGCCGCGCCGGCGGGCGCGGCGTAATCGATCAGCGGTGTCGCGAGCGACAGGACGCTCATGTCGATTCCGAGCGCCTTCATTCGACGAACTTGCCGCCCGGGGTCGAAAAACGTCCTGTTCATGCCGAATTTCGCGCGGCCGACTTCCACCTCGACCGTCTCGTCGCCGGTAGCGGAGCGTCGCACATCGAAGTCTTCCGAGTCCTCGATGAAGCCGAAATACGCCTCGGGGACGTAGTGGCAGTGAATGTCGACGATCATCGCATGGAACCCGGGACGGGACGGCCGCCGGCGATCGTCGTGCGATGCATGTGCCGCGTGTGGGCCGGATCGTAAACCGTCGCGCAATGCATCGCGGTCCGATTGTCCCAGCAGAGCAGGTCGCCGGAACGCCATTTGTGGGCGTAGACGCACCTCTCGCGGGTGCTGTGCTCGAACAATGCGGCGAGAAGGGCGTCGCTCTCGGCCTCGTCCATGTCTTCGACCGCGAAGGTGAAGCCGGGGTTCACGAACAGCGCTTCCTCGCCGGTGTCCTCGACCTCGCGGATCATGGGATGGGAGACATCGCGCAGCCTGTCCTGCTGCTCCGCGCTGACGACGGGCCGGCCGCCCTCCACCGTTTCGTTCCTGCGCCAGTTGCGCGTGTAGGAGTGTCGCGCCCGCCTTCCCTCGATCCGCCGGCGGAGATCGTCCGGCAGGGTCCTCAGCGCATGACGCATGTCGGCGAACAGCGTGTCGCCACCCGTGGGCGGAATTTCGACCGCGTAGAGATGCGATCCCAGCGCCGGGCGTTCGTCGTAGGAGATGTCGGAATGCCAGTAGCGGCCGGCATCCTCGAAGCCCATCGGCGTGCCGTCCGGGTGCTTCCTGTTCGAAATCAGCAGGATCTCCGGATGGCCGGGCAGCAGGAACTGGCGCATGACGTGGACGATGAGCGCGCCGAAACGGCGGCTGAACGCGACCTGTTGCGCGGGCGCGAGGCGCTGGTCGCGGAAAACCACGACGCCCGCCCGGAACCACGCCTCGCGGATTGCCGCGAACGCGTCTTCGGACAGGGGTTGCGAAAGATCCATCCCGACGATTTCCGCCGCGAACCGGTCGCCGAGCAGATTGACCTCGAATGCCATGCGGCGCGCCTCAGTCCGCGATGAACGCCACGGCCTCTATCTCGACCAGCCATTCGGGATCGACCAGCGAGGCCACCGCGACCTGGGTGCTCGCCGGATAGGGCTCCTTGAAGGTTTCCGTCCTCACCCGGTTGATCTCGTTGCGGTAACGGATATCGGCGGCGAAGACGGTGATCTTGACCACGTCCTCGAGCGTCCCGCCCGCCTCGGCGAGCACCGCTTCGATATTGGCGAAGACCTGCCGGGTCTGGCCGGCGACGTCGCCCTTGCACACCGTGTTGCCGTTCTCGTCCCACGGGATCTGGCCGGCGACGAAGACCGCCCTGCCGCCGGATACCTCCCAGCCCGGGCTGTAGCTGCCCTTGGCCTGCACAGTGGCGGGTTGGAGCACGCGCTTTGCCATGATGGTTCTCCCTCGTTTAACCCGGCCCCTTTCACCTCTCCGCCGCTTCCACGTGCTGGCGGAACAGGTCGGGGATGGTGTCGGGCGGCCGACGGCCGAACCCGCATTCGGTGGCGATACCGAAATCGCCCAAAACCCTTTCTGCCGCGGCGATGCGGCGGCGGGTGCCCGCGATCCCTCCGGTCATGTGAACCAGGCCGAGATAGAGCTCGCAGCCCGATTTCAGCCGGAGATTGGCCAACGGCGCGAAATACGCCTCGTCGTCGCGCTCCCTGGGCACCGGCATGTGGATCCATTCGATGGAACGCCGCGCCCGGGCGGAGACGCCGTTGGCGACATCGACCAGGTGTCCGGCGTCGGCCGGTTCGCAGAAATGCCGGTGCCCGGAATCGCCGTAGCACAGGTGAATGCCGGCTTCGACGTCCGCGGGCACCAGATCGACCAGCCGGGCCAGCCGGCTTGCGATGTCGCCCGTCATGTCGTCGCCCAGATGACCGGGAAACACCCCTTCCAGCAAAGCGAACTCGACCGCCGCTTCCCACTGGATGGCCAGCTTCTCCGCCGGGACCGCGGCGAGGATTCGTTCCAGCTCCCCGCCCAGCGCACGGGTGTAGGCCTGTTCGAACAGTTCGCGCGACGCGGGCACGACATAGGCGCTCGCCACCGATAGCGGCGTGGGCAGCCCCATCTGGAAGCGCGTGTCGGGCGGGATGACGCCATCCTCCATCAGACTGGAAAAAGTCCCGAACGAGTCGATCGCCGCCGCGGCGTATCCGAGATCGGGCAACGCGATGGCGTCCGCCGAGTTCACGCCTTCGACCAGCTCGTAAGGCGGCACCGGCACGTAGACGGGATCGACCTCCGCGAGGCGGAACTGGGGGCTTTGGCCGATCCGCGGGTGCTGCCACTTGATCCAGCTGTCCCGCTCGCCCACCTCGCCGTCGGGCAGGCGCTGCAGACACGGCCCGAGATGTCCGGCGGCGGCGCGAAACATCTCCTCCGCGGTTGCGAAGGGCGCGCTGCCGACAAGATGAATTTTCCGCATTTCGTCCGTTCCCCTCACGGATAGGTCAGGGCGCCGCGGCCCAACAGCGCTTCCGACCTGAGCGCATCGAAGATCGTCTCCACCTCGGTGAACGGCACGCGCATGCCGACGACGGGTTCGACCGTACCACGCGCCATGAGCTCCATCGTCTCGATCGTCTCCGCGCGGGTCGAATGGCGCGAGCCGGTGACAATCTGCTCGGTCCTGACCAGCACGGTCGGATCGATGCGCGCATCGCCCGTCCCGACCCCGATTACGATCGCCCGGCCCGACGTCGCGAGGCTGTCGACCGCCGCGGTGAAGGTCTCGCCGTGACCGACATAGTCGACCGCGGCATCGACGCCCCTTCCGTCGGTCAGGCGCCTCGCTTCCTCCGCCACGTCGTCGACCGCGCGCACGTTGATCGTCTCCTCCGCGCCCCATCGGCGCGCGAGATCGAGCTTTTCGTCCGAAACGTCCGCCGCGATCACGCGCGCGCCGAACAGCCTCGCGACCTGCACGCCGTGAATGCCGACGCCGCCTCCCGCCCCGATCAGCAGGATCGTGTCGTTGGGCCCGATACGGGCGCGTTCGCGCATGCAATGCCAGTTGGTGTTGACGGCATCGGCCGCGACCGCCGCGGCCTCGTCGCTCAAGCCTCCCGGAATCGGCAGGAAATTCTCCGCCGGCAGGCAGACATACTCGGCGAATCCGCCGTCCCGGTGACCGCCGACATAGCCGGCGAAATTCTCGCACAGCGTCTCGCGCCCGCCGCGGCACCAGCGGCAGCGGCCGCAGGTGAGATAGAAATAGACCGCGCACCGGTCGCCGGCCGAAATCGCGGTCACGCCCTCGCCGGTCTCGACGATCTCCCCCGCCAGCTCATGCCCCATGACGCGCGGCAGGGAGCCGCCCATCCGCCCGAGCCGCATGTTGATCAGCGTGAGCCCAACCCCGGCGGCGCGCACCCGCATCACGGCCTCGCCGACGCCAGGGCGGGGATCCGGCCGTTCCTCCAGCCGGAACGGCTTCTCCCGGTCGTACAGGACCATCGCTTTCATCGCCGCTCCCTCGAAATCAGCCCAGCCGGGCGGCCGCCCGTTCGACCGCCGCCTCGCGCTCGGCCTGACGCGCCGCCGAGGCCTCGCGCGTCGCCGCCACCAGGGACCCGTCCGCCCGAGCCGGCGACCCGGCATCGTAAGGCGGCCGGGGGTCGTACTCGATGGCGAGCTGGATCCTCCGCGCCGTTTCCACGCCGAACAATTCGCCGGCGACGGTCAGGGCGAAGTCGATCCCGGCGGTGACTCCGCCCCCGGTGACGGTGTTGCCGTCGACGACGACTCGCTCAGCCACCGGCTCGCAGCCGAAGGCGGCAAGCATCGGCAGCGACATCCAGTGCGTCGTCGCCCGCTTGCCGCGGAGCAGCCCCGCCGCGCCGAGCACCAGCGAGCCCGTGCATACCGAGGTGACGTAACGCGCGCCCCCGGCCTGCCGGCGCACGAAGTCGAGCGTCGCTTCGTCGTTCAGCAGCGGGTTCATGCCCGCGCCTCCCGGCACGCAGATCAGGTCGAGCGGAGGGCAGTCGGAGAACGCGGTCGTCGGCAACAGGCGTATCCCGCCGGCGGCCGTGACCGGTTCCAGCGTCTTCCAGACCAGGTGCACGTCGGTGTCCGGAAACTTGGTGAAGACCTCGTACGGCCCGGTCAGGTCGAGTTGGGTGAGATCGGGGAAGAGCAGGAGACCGATCTGGAATCGCATCGAATTGCTCCCTGGGCGTTCCCGACAAGCCTACCCATCGGGCGGCGCGATGGAACATAATCCCGCCGGCATGAGGCCTAGGCGGTCTCGAAGCGTGTTTATCGCGATGCGCGGCGGAAAGGAGCGAAAGCGTTGAGCACTGTTCATGTGGAGACCGCGGACAGCCCCCAAGGCGGGCGCATCGCGACCGTCTGCCACGACAATGCGGCAAAGCTCAATATCGTCGACGGCGATTCCATCGAGGCATTGGGCGCCGCCATTCGCGAAGCGGCGGACAGTTCCGGGGTACGGGCCGTCGTGCTGCGCGGCGCGGGCGAGCGTGCCTTCATCGGCGGAGCGGACATCCGCGAGATGGTCGAACTGACGCCCGCGACCGCCCGCCCGTTCATTACCTCTCTTCACGATCTCTGTACCGCGATCCGGGGTGCGCCGGTGCCGGTGGTGGCGCGGCTGGCGGGGTACTGCCTGGGAGCGGGGCTCGAGATCGCGGCGTCCTGCGACCTCCGGGTGGCCGACACCACGGCGAAATTCGCCATGCCCGAGGTCCAGGTCGGCATTCCCTCGGTCATCGAAGCGGCGCTTCTCCCGCGGCTGGTCGGCTGGGGCCGCGCCTCCCGTCTCATCTACACCGGGGAGACTATCGACGCGGAACGGGCCCATGAATGGGGCCTCGTCGACTCCCTGGCTCCCGAGGGCGGGCTCGACGCCGCGCTCGCGGACACGGTTGACAGGATTTGCGCCGCCGGACCCGCCGCGATCCGCCTTCAGAAGGCGCTGATGCGCGAGTGGGAGGAGCTCCCGCTGTCGAAAGCGGTGGAACGAAGCATCGACTTCCTCGCGGAAGGATTCGCGAGCGGCGAGGCGCGCGAGCGAATGCAGGCGTTCCTGAACCGCAAGCGCTGAGCCACTCCGGCCGCGCGTTGCTCCCCCCGCAGCCTGGCGGCGTCGGGTCACCGGGGTCCTGTCCCGCACTCCATCCCGTCGTCATGCCCGGACTTGTTCCGGGCATCCACGTGGATCCGCCGCCTCGCCCGCTCCCGGCGGCCCCCCTCACCCCGGCCCTCTCCCCGCCGGGGAGAGGGAGAGATGCGGCGCCGACCCCGCCCTACCTTCTCCCCTCCCGCTTGCCCCGGATCGCAGTCCGGGGCTTGCGGGAGGGGCCGGGGGAGGGTGGACGGCGCGGATTGCGGCACGCCCGCACTCGCCATCCTTGCCCCCCTCTGTCACCCCGGACTTGTTCCGGGGTGACAGAGGGGGAAGCACGAGCCGCCGCGATTCGGCCGATGCGTCGATAACCCGCTCGCCGGCGGGCAATGCACGCCGTCGATCCAATCCAAACCGGATACGGACTACCCCATCGCGCGGTCGAGTATCGCCTGAAGCAGCACCTGGGCGCCGGCGGCGCAGTCTTCCCGGGTCGCGTTTTCGACCTCGTTGTGGCTGATGCCGTCCTCGCAGGGGATGAAGATCATGGCGGCCGGGGCGACCCGTGCGATGTAGACGGCGTCGTGGCCGGCACCCGAGACGATATCGCGCCAGCCATGGCCGCCCTGCTCGGCGGCGGCCCGTACCGCGGCAACGCAGGCCTCGTCGAACGGCGTCGCCGGGAAATCCCAGAAATCGACGATGTCGGCAGTGCAGCCGGCGGCCTCCGCGATTGCTGAAAAATCGGCGCGGAGACGGGCATCCATCGCCGCCAGCGTGGCGTCGTCGGGATTGCGCAGATCGACGGTGAAGAAGACCCGGCCGGGAATGGTGTTGCGCGAATTGGGACTCGATTCGAGGAAGCCCACGGTGGCGCAGGCGTCGGGCGGGAAATCGTGGCCGATCCGGTTGACCGCATCGATCATCCGCGAGGCGGCCACCAGCGCATCCCGGCGCAGCTTCATCGGGGTTGGGCCGGCATGGGCTTCCTGCCCGGTCACGGTGACCTCGTACCAGCGCTGCCCCTGGGCGCCGGTGACGACGCCGATGGTCCTGCCCTCGTTCTCGAGGATCGGGCCCTGCTCGATATGGGCCTCGAAATAGGCGCCGATCTCGCGCCCGCCGACCGGGGCGGCGCCGTCATAGCCGATGCGCTGAAGCTCGTCGCCCAGCAGGTCGCCGGTGACGTTGTCCGGCCGGGCGCGCAAGTCCTCCTCGCCGAAGACACCCGCGAAGGCGCCCGAGCCCATCATCGGCGGCGAGAAGCGGCTGCCTTCCTCGTTGGTCCAGGCGACGATTTCGACCGGCGCGTCGGTCTCGATCCCGAGATCGTTCAGCGTGCGGACCGCCTCGAGACCCGCGAGCACGCCATAGGCGCCGTCGAACTTGCCGCCGGTCGGCTGCGAATCGAGATGGCTGCCGGCCATCACCGGCGGCAGCGTCTCGTCCCTGCCGGGCCGGCGGGCGAAGATGTTGCCGAGGCGGTCGACGCTCACCGTGCATCCGGCCTCTTCGCACCAGCGGATGAACAGGTCGCGCCCTTCCCGGTCGAGATCGGTCAGCGCGAGCCGGCAGACGCCGCCCTTCTCGGTCGCACCGATCTTCGCGAGTTCCATCAGCGACGCCCACAGCCGGTCGCCGTCGATCTTCAGGTTCTTCATGGCTGGATCAGACCGTCGGCCAGTTCCGGCGGCTCCTCGGCGAGCGCCTTCTCGATCTGCGGCGCCAGCCCGTCGACGGCCATCCGGTAGAGCTCCTCGCCCAGCTCCACGGTGGCGCCGCTCGGGTCGCCGCCGTGCCCGGAGAGCGAGACCTGGCGCAAGAGATAGTAGAAGAACAGCTTCCTGCCTTTGCCGCCGACCTTCTTCGCCTTGGTCATGTCGACGAGATCGTCTCGGAAATAGCGCATGATCGCGGTCTCGACGATGTTGCCGTGCGGGATGCCGTAGCTCTCGTCGCCGTAGAATTTCTTCTGGATCTCCGGCGTGATGTCCCACCAGCTCAGCGCCTGAATCTTGAAGTCGGGGTGCAGCACCCTGAGATTGACCGCCGCGCAGTTGAGCGGGTGGATGTTGGGCAGATGCCCGTTGAGGAACAACAGGCGCCGGAAGCCGGTGGCATAGAGCCCCTCGGCAATCTCCTCGACCACCTTCTGAAAGGTCTCGGGGCTCAGCGACACCGTCCCCGGAATGCCGTCGTGACCGCCCGAATGGCCGACCGGCAGCGGCGGCAGCACCGGAACCCCGGTGCGTTCCGAGACGCCGAGCGCGATCCGGTAGGCCACCAGGTAGTCGACGTTCATCGGCAAATGCGGGCCGTGCTGCTCGGTCGCGCCGGTCGGCACGATCGCCATGTCCATGCCGCCCTCGACCAGCTCCCGGGCCGCCACCCAGGAAAGCTCGTCATAGACGATCAGTTTGCCGGTCTCTGCCATGTCGAGGGCTCCCTACCCGGTCCGCTTCTCTTCCGCGAGAATAGTGGCGGTTCGCGCGCCCGGCCACACCGGGAGGCGGGCCGGTCGACGGGAACGGGTCAGTCGATGGCTGCGCGAATGACGAGCGCTCGGGAAGACATGGCGGGACCGGCCGACGCCGTCGCGGGGCGCTGGATCGCCGGGCTCGACATCGGCGGCACCTTCACCGACGTCTACATGGTCGATTCGGCGGCGGCGCGGGTGCATCGTTTCAAGTCGCTGACCACGCCCGAGGACCCGGCGCGCGGCGCCATCGAGGCGATGCGCGAGGCGTGCCGGGAAGCCGGCGCGGCGATCGACGACCTGGCGGTCGTCCTGCACGCGACGACGCTGGTCTCCAACGCGCTGATCGAGCGCAAGGGCGCCAGGACCGCGCTGGTGGCGACGAGCGGCTTCGCCGATCTTCTGGAGATCGCGCGCGAGAAGAAATACGACATCTACGATCTCGGCATGGAAAAGGCGGTGCCGCTGGCCGGGCGGGACGCGTGTTACGAGCTCGCCGAACGGATGGCGGCCGACGGTTCCGTCGTCCAACCGCTCGACGAAACGGCCGCGCTGGCGGTAATCGAGGAGATCGCCCGGAGCGGCGCGCGGACGGTCGCGGTATGCCTGCTTCATTCCTACGCCAACCCGCTTCACGAGCGGCGTTTCGGCGAGCTCCTCGCCGCACGCCAGCCGGGGCTCGCGTTCTCGCTGTCGTCGGACCTCCTGCCCGAGATGCGGGAATACGAGCGCGCCTCCAGCACCGTCGCCAACGCCTATGTATTGCCTCTGGTCGACCGTTACCTCGCGCGGCTGGAGGAAGGGGTTCCCGCCCGGCTCTTCGTGATGCTGTCCAGCGGGGGGATTACCGTCCCCGATATCGCCCGGAAGTTCCCCGTCAGGCTCTGCGAGTCGGGACCGGCGGCCGGAGCCGTCATGGCAGGCGAGGCGGGCCGCGCCCTCGCGCTGTCCCGCGTACTCTCCTTCGACATGGGCGGGACGACCGCCAAGACCTGCCTCATCGAAGACGGGTCGCCCATCGTCACGACCGAGTTCGAGGTCGCCCGCCACCATCGCTTCAAGAAGGGCAGCGGGCTGCCGCTCCGGATGCCGGTGGTCGACATGATCGAGATCGGCGCGGGCGGCGGTTCGATCGCGCGCGTCGACGATCTGGGGCTGCTCAAGGTGGGGCCGGAGAGCGCGGGCGCCGACCCGGGTCCGGCCTGCTACGGGCGTGGCGGCGCCCTGCCAACCGTCACCGACGCCGACCTCGTGCTCGGCTATCTCGCATCGGACTCGTTTCTCGGCGGCGCCATGGCGCTGGACGAGGAGAAGGCGCGCGCGGCGATCCGCGATCGCGTCGCCGAGCCCCTGGGGCTGCCGGTCGAAAAGGCCGCGCTCGGCATTCATGCCGTGGTGGACGAGGCGATGGCGAACGCGGCCCGTGTTCACGTCGTGGAGCGCGGCTTCGATCCGGCGGGCCTGGTGCTGGTCGCTTTCGGCGGCGCCGGCCCGGTCCACGCGGAGGGCGTGGCTCGCCGGCTGGGCATCGCGCGCGTCGTCGTGCCGGGTTCGGCCGGTGTCGGCTCGGCGCTGGGATTGCTGCTCGCGCCCCGCGCATATCGGCTGTCGCGCACCTGGATCGGGACCGTCGACGCGATCGACTGGCAGGCGGTCGAAGGCGCCTTCCGGGACATGGAGAAGGACGCGACCGCGGTCCTCGAACGCGCCGGCGTGCCATCGTCCGAGATCACATTCGGCCGGATCGCCGAAATGCGCTACCTGGGGCAGCGCAAGGAACTGACCGTCCGGCTACCGGGGGGCAATCTGGCAGCGGACCGGGCGAACGAGATCGGACACGCCTTCGAGGCGGAATACGAACGCGTCTACCGGCGCATACACGCCGGGCACAAAATCGAGGTCCGGACGTTGCGGCTCTCCGCGGAGGGAGCGCCCGTTGTCGATTCTCTCTCGCCTGCGGCGACAGCCGTGGATGAAGCGGCGGTGCGCGTGCGCACCGTCTGGCTGGAGGGATCGGACGCACCTTGCGAAGCACGGGTATACCGGCGCGCCGGCATTCCCCCGGACAGCCGGATCGACGGACCGGCGATCGTCGAGGATACCTACACCACGGTCGTGGTCGGGCAAGGCTCGGTCGCGACTTCGGACGAACACGGTAATCTGGTCGTCGAACTCGGCGGAGGCGGTCATGGCGGGACGTGAGGGAACCATCGACCCGGTAAAGATCGAGATCTGCTGGAACCGTCTGGTCTCGATCGCCAGCGAGCAGGCGGCGACCATGGTCAACAGCGCCTTTTCCACCATCCTGGGCGAGATGGAGGACCTGTCGGCCGCGGTGTTCGATGCCCGGGGCGTCATGCTGGCCCAGTCCGTTCAGGGCGCGCCCGGGCATCTCGGCACACTCAGCATCGGCATGGATCACATCATCGACGCGGTGGGACCGGCGGGCTTCAGGCCGGGCGACGTGTTCATCACCAACGACCCGTGGCTGGTCTCGGGGCACAAGCACGACATCACCGTCGCTACCCCGGTCCATCGCGCCGGCGATCTCGTCGGATTCACGGCGAGCAACTGTCACACCGTCGACATCGGCGGCCGGATTTTTTCGGCTGCCGCCGAAGCGGTCTACGAGGAAGGGTTGCAGATCCCGATCCTGCGCCTGTTCGACGGCGGGGCGCCCAACGACACGCTGTTCCGCATCGTCGAGGACAACGTGCGGTCACCGGAGCTGGTGCTCGGCGACCTGGCGGCGCAGGTCTCGGCGAACCAGGTGGCGAGCGAACGGATGCGCGCGTTCATGGACCTGGAAGGTCTTGCCGACCTCGCCGGGATCGCGGACGAAATCACCGCCCGGACGGAACGGAAGATGCGCCGCGCCATCGCCGCGCTCCCCGACGGCACCTGGCGCGGAAGCGTCATGCTCGACGGCTTCGGCGCGCCCCTGACCATCGCCGTTGCGATTACCGTCGCGGACGACGAGATCGAAGTCGATTTCGCGGGCACTTCGGCGCAGATCGACAAGGGGGTGAACTGTGTCCTCAACTACACCAAGGCGTTCGTGTTTTACGCGCTGAAATGCGCGTTGAGCCCCGATATCCCGAACAACGACGGCACGTTGCGCCCGATCCGGGTCCGCGCGCCCGAAGGTTCCATCCTCAATGCGCGCCATCCGGCCCCGGTCGGCGGGCGTCACCTGGTGGGGTTGTTCGTCCCCTTCGCGATCTTCGATGCGCTGGCGCCGGTGATCCCGGACCGAATCGTCGCGGAAAGCTCGGTGCTCGGCGCCGTCACCCTTGCGGGCGAGGAGGACGACGGCGCGCCCTATGTCTTCACCTTCTTCTGCTCCGGCGGGATGGGCGCGCGGGCCGACAAGGACGGGCTGGACGCGACGGCTTTTCCGAGCAACGTGGCCAACGCGCCGGTCGAGGTCATCGAACAGGTCGTGCCGGTGCTCTTCATGAGCCGGACCCTGATCCCCGAATCTTCCGGCGCCGGCAGGTTCCGCGGCGGTGCGGGCCAGAGAATCGGGCTCCGGCTCCGCAGCGGCAAGCCGGCAACGGTCTCGACGATGTTCGAAAGATCCCGCTTCCCGCCCCGCGGCATGTGCGGCGGGGACGACGGCGGCCCGACGCGGCTCAGCCTCGATGGCGAGACGATCGATGCAAAGCGAAGTTTCCGCCTGGAACCGGGGACGGAATTCGCGATCGAGACGCCGGGAGGAGGAGGCTACGGGTCGACCGACCGGGGTGCGTCTCAAACCAGGTAAAGCAGCGTATCCACGTCCTCGGCCGCCCAATCGGTCCCGACCCTGTCGGGCCGGTCGGCATAGAGCTGGATACGGAACCCGTCGGGATCGGTCACGCAGAGCGCGTAGCGCGAAGGATGGTCGGTCTCCGCCGCGACTTCGATGCCGGCGTCGGCGAGCGCCGCGCGGGACGCCGTCAGATCGTCCACGCTCCACGCCGACAACGCGACGTGGTGGAAGCCGGGGGCGAGGTTCGCGTTCTGGCGGAACAGCGCCAGGCTTGGCGTATCGAGCCCGCCGGAGAGCACGCAGAAGCGCCCGTCGCGCCCGCCCGAAAGCACCGAAAGACCGACGATCCCGGTGTAGAAATCGAAGCACGCCTCGAAATTCTGGGCGACCAGGACCGCGTGGGTCGTCTTGACCGGATGCAGCGGGGCATCCTCCATGCGCCCGATCTCCGGGTTCTCCAGATACATCGGCTCTGTCGAGTGCTCCCCGTCGCCCGGCGTCCACTCGTCCAGGGGTGTCGTCATCGTCCCGGTCTTGAGGTGCCACCATTCCCTGATGGTGTCGCAATAGACCTCGATCTGGATTCCGTCCGGGTCGTGCATGTAGCAGGAATGGGTATTGCCGTGATCGACGGTGCGATGGATGTGGGCGCCGGCCTCGACCGCGGCGCGGTACCACCGGTTGAGTTCCAGATCGTTCTCCATCTCGAAGGCGAGATGGTTGAGACCGATTTTCTTGTCCCGTACGCGTTTGCCGGCGTAGGTCTGGCCGTACTCCATCACCGCGATGTCGTGATGCGAATTCCCGTTGGTCAGGAACCCCGCCCGCAAATTGGTCCGCCGATAGGATTCGTCGAGCCCGATGACCGACATGTAGAAGTCCATCGAGCGTTCCATGTCGGCGACGAACAGATTGGCGTGAGTGAGACGCCGGGGGCGGGGCGCGGTCACTTGCGCAACTCCTCCAGCGCCATCTCGATCGCGTCGATGATCCCGATATAGCCGGTGCAGCGGCACAGATTGCCGCTGAGCTCGAGCCGGATGCGGTCGCGGTCGGCGCCGGGAAGCCGGGTCGCGATGTCGTGCGCGGTGATCAGCATGCCGGGGGTGCAATAGCCGCATTGCAGGGCGTGGGCGGCCGAGAAGCAGCGCCGGATGACCGCCATGATCGCGTCGTCCCCGAATCCCTCGACGGTGCGGATGTCGCGGCCGTCGCAGGCCACCGCCAGCGTTATGCAGGAGCGTTCCGGCGCGCCGTCGACCATCACCGTACAGGCGCCGCACACCCCCTGCTCGCAGGTCAGATGGGTGCCGGTCAGCCCCTCGCGGTCGCGGATGAAATCGGCCAGCGAAAGGCGGGCCGGGATATCCGCCTCGACGGCGCGGCCGTTGACGGTAAGCCGGACCGCGCTCATGACGCCAGCGCCCGCCGGGCCGCGCGGGCCACGGTCACCATGTGGAATCTCCGTTGCACCGGATCGGGGTCGGGGCTCGGTTCGTCCGCGAGGTCCGCCGCCACCGCGGCACGGATGTCGCGGTCGAAGTCCTCCGACCAGCCTGCGGCGGCCGCCAACGCGGCGCCCGCGCGCTGCATAAGGGCCGGCGGCGCGGACGGGCGTGCGATGGCCACGCGGTGATGGCCGCGCGCGGGATCGGACACCGCCACGGCGATGGCGTCGGCGAATTTGCCGGGCTTCCGGGTGAGCTTGTAGTGCCCCCACCGCGCGTCGGGGGACATTCGCGGCACGACGACCTCGACGAGCACCTCGCCGGAAGCCAACGCGGTCGTCATGACATCGACGATCAGCTCGCCGACGGCGATTTCACGCCGCCCGCCCTCTCCCTCGACCGCGACCGAGGCGCCCAGCGCCACCATGACCGGCGCCCAGTCGCCGGCCGGGTCGGCATGCGCGAGGCTGCCGCCGACGGTCCCGCGGTTGCGCACCGCGCGATAGGCGATCTGGCCGGCCACGAAGTCCATCAGGCCGTTGGTGACGTCGGGCGCCGCGCCGTCCTCGATCGCCGAATGGGTGACCGCCGCGCCGATGCGCAACCCGTCCGGGGTCTCCTCGATCCGCGACAGCTCTTCCAGCCGCGAGACATCGACCAGCAGATCGGGACGAACCACCCGCAGGTTCAGCATCGGGCCGAGCGACTGGCCGCCGCCCAGCACCCTGGCGCCTTCGCCCGCCCCGGTCATCGCGGCAAGGGCGGCGTCGAGCGTGTCGGGCCGGACGTAGTCGAGCGGCGGCGCCTTCATCGTCCCGCCTCCTCCAGCGCCGCGACGATCCGACGGGGCGTCATGGGCGACTGGGTCAGCTCCACGCCGAGCGGAGCCAGCGCATCGTTGACCGCGTTGCCGATCGCCGCCGGCGGCGCGATCGCACCGCCCTCGCCCATCCCCTTGATGCCGAACTCGGTCCAGGGCGAAGGGGTGGACATGTGCGACAGCCGGATGTCGGGGACTTCGGTCGCGCCGGGTATCTGGTAGTCGGCGAGCGTGCCGTTGAGCGGCTGGCCGCTGGCGTCGAACACCGCCTCCTCGTAGAGCGCGGTGCCGATCCCCTGCACCGTCCCGCCGATCACCTGGCCGTCGACGATCATCGGATTGACCACCTGCCCGCAATCCTCGACCACGACATAGTCGAGGATCTCGACCGACCCGAGCTCGGGATCGAGCGCGACGACCGCCGCGTGGGTGGCATAGGAGAACACGCCTGAATCGGGTTCGGGCCGGTACCCGCTGGTCACCGTCAGGCCCTCGCGGTCGATGTCCGGCGGCAGCTCCTCGGGGTGGGCATACCAAGCCCGCGCGACGGTCCTGAAGTCGACGCTGCCGCCGGGACCCCTGACCTCCGCGTCCTCGACCCTGACCTCGGAACGGTCGCATTGCAGCAGATGCGCCCCGATATGACCGATCCGCTCGGCCAGCGACCGGCTCGCCACCGCGACCGCGCCGCCGGCCATGACGATGCTGCGCGAGGCGTAGGTTCCGGTTCCGTAGGGCGAGACCGAGGTATCGCCAAAGCGGACGGCGATCCGGGTCGGGTCGAGCCCCAGCACCTCGCTCGCGACCTGCGCGAGCGTGGTCTGCATGCCCTGGCCGTGGGAGTGGATCGCGACTTCGAGCATCAGCTCGCCGTCGGGGGTGAGGCGGGCGCGCGCGGGCTCGAACCCCGGGACCAGCTCGACCCCCCACTTGGACAGCACGGAAGTGCCGTGCGCGGTCTGCTCGGTATAGCAGGCGAAACCGACTCCGATGAGCCGCCCGTCTTCCTCCCCCCTTTTCTGGCGCGCGCGCACCGCCGCAACGTCGATCATCTCGGCGGCCTTGCCTATGCATGCGGGATAGTCGCCGCTGTCGTAGATCTTGTTGGTCACGGTGGTGTAGGGCATCTGCTCCGGCCGGACCATGTTGTCGATGCGTACCTCGTGCGGTTCGCGTCCGACCGTGCGCGCGATCGCGTCGACCAGCAGCTCCTCGGAAAAGCACACCCCCGGCCGCGCGACCCCGCGATAGACCACGATCGGCGGCTTGTTGGTCGCGACCGTCGAGACCCTGGCGCGGAAGTGGCGGAAATCGTAGGCCGAGGTCAGGATGCCGGCGGCCTGGGCCGCCTCGACCGCGGAAGTCCAGGGCCAGATCGAGTAGGCCCCGGCGTCGACGGTCACGTCGAACTCGACGCCGAGAATCCTGCCGGCCTCGTCGGTATGGGCGGTGATGGTGTAGCGGTGCTCGCGGCAGTTGGCGTCGGCCGTCAGGTGCTCGAAATTGTCCTCGATCCAGCGCACCGGCCGGCCGAGCTTCCTTGCGAGCCAGGCCGCGACGACGCATTCGGGCTCGACATAGATCTTCAGCCCGAAACCGCCGCCGACATCGGGCGAGACGACCCGGATCCTGCGCTGCTCGATACCCAGCACGTCGGAAAGACCGGACTGGATGAGATGCGGCATCTGGTTCGAGTTGTAGATGACGATCTCGTCGAGCCGGGCGTCGTAATGCGCGAGCGCGGCCCGGCCCTCCATCGGCATGTGGACCTGGCGGCCGATCTTGAACGACCGCGTGACGGCATGCGCCGCCTCGCGGGCGACGCGGTCTATCTCACCGGCCTGGAAGACGCCCGAATGGACGATGTTGTCGCCCCAGTGCTCGTGCACGAGGGACGCGCCGGGCTCGCGCGCCTCAAGGGATTCGACCGCCGCGGGCAGCTCCTCGTAATCGAACGCCACCTGCTCGATCAGGTCCTCGGCCTCGCCGCGGTCGGGCGCGACCGCCACCGCCACCGGCTCGCCGACGAATCGGACCTTGTCGGTCGCGAGCACCGGGTAGTCGGATGCCTTGTAACCGGTCAGCGAAGCGATCGCGCGGATCGGCTTCACGTCGGCCAGATCGGCGGCGACGAAGACGCGGTCGCGGATCGCATCGGGCACGTCTATCGACCCGATCCGCGCATGCGCCACCGGAGACCGCAGGAACGCCGCGTTGAGAGTCCGCGGCAGCGCGATGTCCCCGACATACTCGCCGAGCCCGTGCAGAAACCGGGCATCCTCGTTGCGGAGAACGCGCGCCCCGATCCCCCGATCGCTCATCCCCCGCTCCTGTTTCCCGTGTCGGGCATGGATCGCTCCGCCGGAACAATGGTTCAATTCGGACGCTGCGACAATCGTTCCCCGGCGCGTTCCGCGTCGATCGCCGCCCGCAGCATGCGGCGGACTGCGATTCCCGGCGCGTCGACATTGATGTCGACCCGAGCCGCGTGGGACGTGGCGGTCAACCGGCGCTGCTGGGCTTCGAGGACCTCTTTGTCCTCCAGGAACACCGCGTCGAACCGGGTTCTGAAGATCTCGTCCATCTCGGCGCTGTCCTGGGCAAAGCGGCGGGGACGCGCATAGAAGTAGTGGGTCGACGTCGCGGTCTCCGGCGTCGGCGCGTTGAGCACGCGGAACTCGACCGCGCGGCTGCGGTCTCCCTCCGGAGCCCCCGTACCGACCGGGGCGCAACCGACGTCGTTGACGGTATGGCAAGGGAGGTCCGTGTCGGTGATCATCCAGCGATCAACATTGCCGGCAAACCGTCCGGCGGCCAGGTAGAACGGCGCCGCCGGGCGGTCCAGCACCCAGCGCGTCATGCGAACCGAGCGGTCGCGCCGCTCGGTTTCGATCGGGAAGTCCGTGATCGAATCGGCGCCGATCGAGGAGGAGTGCACGTATGTCAGGTGCGAAACGTCCATCAGGTTGTCGGTGATCAGCTCGTAATTGCAGCCGATATGGAGCGGCGTCGCGCCGTTGCCTTCGACGACCCGCCAATCGGGATGGTCCATCCACCACCAGTCGGGGATCGACGCGGGGTCGGCATCGCCGGGCGCGCCCATCCAGATCCAGACCCAGCCCCAGCGCTCGCGGATCGGATACGCCCGCACCGACGCCCCCGGCGGCACATGCGATTGACCCGGCACCTCGACGCATGCGCCGCTCCCGTCGAACAACAGGCCGTGATAGGCGCAGCGCAGCCGGTCGCCCTCGACCCGACCCATCGAAAGCGGCAGCGCGCGGTGGCAGCAGCGGTCTTCGAGCGCCACCGCCGCGCCGTCGCGGCGGCGGTATAGCACCACCGGCTCCGCCAGAATCGTGCGCGCGAGCGGCGCCGCGCCGATCTCGCTGCCCCAGGCCGCCACATACCAGGCATTGCGCAGAAACATGGCGCCGGAGACTAATGCCTCCCGCCAAACCGGCCAATCACGAGCAGGCGGCGCCGGTGCGCAAGATGACGGTCAACGGCCCATCGCGCGGCTCATGCGCCGCGGATCCGCGCCGCCTTCCATGATTCCCGATTCCACGTCGCGCTCGATGGCGCAGACCGCTCCCATCTTGATGGATCGGTCCGCCACCCGTTCGATATCGTGGCCGCGCGCCGCGAGCTCCCGGGTAACGGTTTCGGGAATCGCGTCCTCGACCACCAGCCGGCCCGGGAACGCCTCGTGCGGCTCGAAAGAGTTGGGAAAGCTTTGCGTCGCGAAGCGGGGCGCTTCGATGGCGTCCTGGGTGCTCATCCCGAACCGGGTGACGTTGAGCAGGACCTGGAGCATGGCCTGGGTCTGCACGTCGCCGCCCGGCGTGCCGAAGGGCATGGCCCAGCGCCCGCCGATCCTGGCGAAGGCGGGGTTGGGCGTGAGACGCGGCCGTTTGCCGGGCGCGACGGAGGACGCATGGCCGGGCACCGCCCAGGACTGCGAGCCGCGCGAGGACGGGCAGAGACCGGTACCGGGAATCACCGGCGATTGCCACGACACGTCGCTCGGCGTGGCGGAGAAACAGTTGCCGTCGCGGTCGATGGCGCAGCAATAGGAGGTGTCGGGCGAAACAGGCGCGGGCGACGTGGCGGCTTCCGCTTCCGAAGCGCCGGGTCTAGACGCGTCTTCGCCTCCCGCCGGCGGCATGCCGGGCCATGCGCGGTCGGGGTGGATGAGGCTCCGGCGCTGCCGGCTGTATTCGGGCGACAGGAACGAGGCGAGAGGAACGTCCACGAATTTTGGATCGCCGTAGTACCGTTCGCGATCCGCGAAGCAGAGCTTCATCGCCTCGGTCAGCGTATGGATGTACTCCACGCTATTGTGCCCGAGCGGGGAAATATCGATTCCGTCGAGCAGGCTCACCATCTGGGCAAGCACCGGTCCCTGACACCACGCACCGCAGGTGAAGACCTCGACCTCTCCGAGGCGCGCAACCACGGGCTCCTCGACCGCGCTCTCGTACTCGGCAAGATCCTCCATGGTGAGCCAACCGCCGGATTCCTCGTGGTAGCGAACCATCGCGCGGGCAACGTCGCCCCGGTAGAACGCGTCCCGCGCGGCGGCGAGACCGGCCTCCCGCCCGCCGTGCGCCGCCGCTTCCTCGTCGATCATGTGGCCGATGACGCCCGCGAGATCGGCCTGAACGAAACGGTCGCCCACGCCCGGAGGCTTTCCCCCGGGAAGATAGATTTCGCGGTTCGACGGCCAGCGCCGGTATTCGCCGGCATGGGCGGCAAGATTCCCGGCCATGATCGGATGAACGGAGAACCCCTCGCGCGCATAGCGGAGGGAGGCGGTGGCAACGTCGGCGAACGTCATCGTTCCGTACCGCCCGAGCGCGGCAATCCAGGCATCGGGCGCGGCGGGAATCACCGTGCGCAGGACGCCGTCCGGGATGCGGCCTTCGAACTCGGAGACGAAGCGTTCGAGCGACGCGGCGCGCGGCCACCAGCCGAGCCCGCTTATCGTCGTCACCCGATCTTCCTCCGCCAGATAGACCATGATCGGCGCGACGCCCGCGAACTGCACCAGATCGCTGAGCACCACCCCGAGCGCGATCCCGGACGCAACGCCGGCGTCGACGGCGTTCCCACCGGCTTCCAGCACCTCGTAGCCCGCCTGCGTGGCCAGATGATGACCGGAGCTGACCATGTGATGGGTGGCGTGGATGGGAGGCTGCATCGCCATCGGCGGATCTCCGTCAGAGCATTTTCCGACCTTATCGGTTCGCGCCGAGCCGGCCCACCCTCCCCCGGCCCCTCCCGCAAGCGGGAGGGGAGAAGGCAGGGAGGAGACGCCGAGCGAATCCCCTCTCCCCCGTGGGGGAGAGGGTCAGGGTGAGGGGGACGCCGGAGCGCGGTGGCTGAATACCTACTCCGCGGCGATGGGCCGTGCCGCGTTTTCCTCGTCCAGCAATCGCTGAAGGTGGCGGCGAGCCGCGACCACGGCGTTGTCGGCGCGGATGGCGACCAGATCGCGGTCGGGCTCGAGAGCGATGCGGGCCTGCTGCGCTTCCATGATCGCCTTGTCTTCGAGGAAGGTCGCATGGACCTCCTCGAAGAACTCGTCCACCGCCTCCCGTTCGTCGGTCCGGTAACCGATCCCGGCGGACCAGAAATAGTGGAAGCTCGACTCCGTCTCCGGGGTCGCGCCGTGGAACAGCCGATTCCGGAAAGCGCCGGGATCGTTTTCGTCCTTCGAATCCTTGCCGGTATCGACCGCGCTCGCCCATTGAACGACGGCGGCCGGAGCGACGTACTCGAACTCCTGGCGCCGGTCGATCGGCCCCTCGAAGCCGACCGCCTTCACGAAGGTGGGCGGGGGCGGCATCCCGAACATTTCGCGGGTCAGCAGGACGCCCGTCGCGGTCCGCTCCGCCTTCATTTCGGCGGTGGAATGGGTCATCGGGGACCCGCCGATGGTCCGGGAATGGACGTATCCGAGATGCGACAAATCCATCAGGTTGTCGATCATCATCATGTAGTTGGCGGCGATCCGGAACATCGCGCGCCGGTGCGGCCAGCGGTCGGGCTGGTCGTGCCAGGGGAAGTCGACGATCGCGCCCTCGTCGGCGAGCGCGGGATCGCCCATCCAGATCCAGACGAATTGCTGCCGCTCGACGACCGGGTAGCTTCGCACCCGCGCCTCGCCGGCGATCCGGTCCTGGCCCGGGATGCGGACGCATCGGCCGTTGCGGTCGTAGACCAGACCGTGATAGCCGCACTCGATACCGTCCGATACCAGCGCCCCGTGGGTCAGGGGCGCACCCCGGTGGCAACAGCGATCCTCCAGCGCTGCCGCCCTGCCCTCGCCGTCCCTGAACAGGACGATGGGCTCGTTCATGATGGTCCGTCCGAGCGGCTTGTCGCCGATCTCCTCCGGCCAGGCGGCAACGTACCAGGCGTTTCTCAGAAACGGTGCAATCGTCTCGTCGCTCATGGCGCCCGTCCCTCCCGTCGACGCGGGTCTCGCATTCCCAGCCTAGCGCTCCCGAGACGCGGCGGGAAGCCGTAGACCACCTGCAAGCTATCGTGCCCCCGCCAAAGCCAATATCTTCCCGAGCAGAACCGTGCGACGAACGGAGAGACCCATGAAAGTCTGGCAGATCGTCGGCGAGGGCGGCATCGACGCCCTCGAACTTGCCGAGAGGCCTTCGCCCGAACCGGGACCCGGACAGGTCAAGGTTCGCGTGCGGGCGAACTCGATCAACTACCGCGACCTCAGCACCGTGCGCGCGCCGGGCTCGCGGGGCCTCACTTTGCCGCGCGTTCCGAATTCCGACGGCGCGGGCGAGGTCACCGCAACCGGTCCCGGTGTCGCCGGCATCGCCGCGGGCGACCGCGTGGCGGGCTGCTTCTTCCAGAACTGGGCGGCGGGCGACATTTCGGACGCGGCCATGGCGAGCGCTCTGGGCGGTCCGATCGACGGCATGCTGGCCGAAGAGGTGGTGCTGAACGCGGACGGTGTCGTGCCCGTCCCGGACCATCTGGATTACGCCGAGGCGTCGACCCTGCCCTGCGCCGCGCTCACGGCCTGGAACGCCCTGGTCGAAAAGGGCGGGCTCAAGGCGGGCGATACGGTGTTGGTGCTGGGCACCGGCGGCGTTTCGATCTTCGCGTTGCAGTTCTGCGCGCTCATGGGGGCGCGGGCGATCGTCACCTCGAAGAGCGACGAGAAGCTGGACCACGCGCATGCGATGGGCGCGTGGGGGACGATCAACTATGCGGAGACGCCGGACTGGGCTTCCGAGGCGAGAGACTTTACCGACGGTGTCGGCGTGGATCATGTGGTCGAAGTCGGCGGCGGCGGGACGTTGGCGCAATCCATCGAAGCGGTCCGCATGGGCGGCCACATCGCCATGATCGGCGTGCTGACCCAGGGCGCGGTCGATCCGACGCCGCTCCTGCGCAAATCGATTCGCCTGAACGGGATCTACGTCGGCAGCCAATCCATGTTCCTCGACATGAACGCCGCCATCGAAGCCGGCGGCCTGAAGCCGGAGATCGACCGGCGCTTCGCATTCGCGGACGCAAGGGACGCCTATCGCTGCATGGAAGCGGCCGGCCATTTCGGCAAGATCGTCATCGAATTCTAGGCGCCCGGCCGAAATGCGCTAACCTGCCGGCCAACCGAATACCGGAAGACAGGAGCACGCCATGGCGCTCAACAAATACATCATCGAACGCGACATTCCCGAGGTCGGAACCCTGGAACGCCAGCAGCTGGCCGAGGCCGCGGCGAAATCGAACGAGGCCCTGGCCCAGCTCGCTCCGGACATCCAGTGGGTCGAGAGCTACGTCGCCGCGGACAAGACGTTCTGCGTCTACCTCTCGAAGGACGAGGAGACCATTCGGAAACACGCGGAGATAACAGGCCGACGCGTTGGCGGCGATCATCGGCGGCCGCGCGGGCGGCTTCATGGCCAAGGTGAACGCCCTGTTCACCGGAGGCCGGGAGATCGTGGGCATGGAGCGGGCCAAAATATCGTTCGAGATCGCCCCGGATCAGTCGCGCTGGGGAGTCGACATCGCCGGCAAGGTCAAGGCCTGGGCGGAGGCCCTGACCGGGCCGACCAGCAATCCGGGCGAATACCCACGGATGGCGAACGCCCCGGGATCGGAAACCGGGCCCGGGCCGCAGCTGGTCACCTGGGGCAAGTCGACCGTCTGCAACGTCGACGCCTTCGGGTTCGAGTTCTCCTGGGACGTGAACTCGGCCAAGCACATCCCGTTCGACTGGACGGGACCGTAATTCGCGGCCCGGTCAGAGCAATATCGCCGCGCCGGCGGCAAGAAGGGCCGCGCCGAACAGCCTGGTGAGCCAGATCGGCAGGCGCGGCCATTTCTCGAACGCCACCAGGACGGTCAGGAACACGATCCAGACCGGGTTCATCACGCCCGCGACGAACAGCAGCAGCATCAGCGCCCAGCAGCATCCGGCGCAGTAGAGGCCGTGCCTGAGGCCCATCGCCAGGGCGCCCCGCGTGCCGTCGCGCCATTCGGCCATCAGGAAGCCGAGCGGCGTCCGGCAATGCCTCAGGCAGGCCTGCTTCAACGGCGTCAGCTGATAGAGGCCTGCAAGGATCAGCAGACCGGCCGTCAGCCATTCGGAGCTGCTGACGATCATCGGCGTCAGCATGGCGCTCGCCTGCAGCATCCATTGCGCCCCGGCGGCGAGCGCGGAATACCCGAGCCACACGAGCAGATAGGCGCCGGCGAAGGCGAGCGACCGAGATGTCGCCCGACCGGCCTCCGCAGCGCGGCGTTCCAGGGAGTCGAAGGTCAGGATCATCGGGGCCGCCGAGGGCAGCATCATGGCGAACATCATGCACGCCCACATGACGAACACGGCGATCGCGGTCGGCCCGGACCATGCCGCATCGACCGGCATCATCAGCTGGACGACGGGGTGCGACATGTCGAGCGTCATCCAGGCGACGAACGCCCAGCTTGCGACGCAGACGATTCCGACGGCCGTGAGGATTTCGGCCTGACCGAGAAACCGCCGCACGAGGGCATTCATGGGAAAAACCTACCCGGTGCCTAAGTCTCCGCCTCGATTTCCCGTTCGACGGTCCGGTTGAACCGGTCGAGCGCGCCTTCGAAGCGGCCGAAACGCAACTCGTCGTTGGCGCCGGACAGGAGTCCGCTCTGGATGCTTTCGCCGATCGCGAAGTCCTCTTCCAGCGTGCGGACGGTGATGTCGTGGTTCTTGCGCCAGTGCCGCGCCGCCTCGGCATCGGCCGGATCGAAATCCGACGGCGCCAGGGTGACGATCCGCACCTGCGTCCGGCCGGGCGCCAGCGGCAGGCTCTGGACCCACACGATATGGTCCTCCTGGACCAGAAGCTGCGCCGACGGGAAGACGGTATAGACCAGATTGGCCGCACGCCTGAGCGAGCGGCTCTCCTTCGGCTCGGCCATCGTCTCGTCCAGGCGGGCGCGCGGCAGGACCGAGCGGATATGCCGGCCGAAGACCCGGTAGCTCGACAGGTTGTCCTGGAAATAGGGGCCGATGGTGTCCCGGTGGGCGGTGCGGAAATGGTAGGTCTCGATGCCGCCCTCGACGAGGATCTTCCAGTTCGCCGCCCGCTCACCGGTTTCCTCGTGCGCGATCTTCAGATTGCCCGCGTCGAGCCAGGCGAAATCCGCGGCGAGCTCGCCGAGGAAACCGTCGATATCCGGCGCGGTATCGCTGTCGGCCGCGACCCAGATCCAGCCATGGGCCTCGGCGCAGCCCAGGCGCTTCAGTCCCAGCCGATCCCGGTCTATCCCGGGAAATCCCGCCGCGCCATGCGTGATGGCTTCGAGCGCACCGCGGTTGTCGTAGGTCCAGGCGTGGTAGGGGCAGGTAAAGCGCCGCCCGCAACCGCTTGCGTCGCCGACCAGCCGCGTTCCGCGATGGCGGCAGACATTGAGGAACGCACGCACCCCACCCCCGCCGTCGCGGGTGAGCAGCAGAGGCAGCCCGGCGAAGTCGCGGGCGAGGAAGCTGTCCGGCTCCGGCAACTCGCTGCCATGCGCGACGATCGCCGGCAGGGTGCGGAACAGCGCCTCGCGTTCGCGCAAGAACCGCTCCGGGCAGGTATAGCGCGCCACCGGCGAGGCCGCGACCGCCTCGTCGAGATAGAACGCGCGCGCCTGGCGCAGGCGGACAAGCTCTTCGAGCAGTTCGATTTCGGTCGAGCGATCCATCGGCGGGCCTCCGGACGATTTTCGACATTCCGATTGGTACTCTGCTTTTCGCCGCAACCGAAACCGATTCCTTCGGGAAGCTCTCTCGACCCGCCCTCCCGGACCCGTCAGGATGCGGCGCTTGTCGTCCCTGCGCGCAGCTCTCACGAGACCCCGGCTTGCCCCACTTCTCCGCAAACATCTCGATGCTTTTCGCCGAGCGAGAATGGCTGGATCGGCCGGCCGCTGCGGCAGAATCCGGGTTCGGGGCAATCGAAATCCAGTTCCCTTACGACCGCCCGGCCGAACACTGGCAACGAACGATCGAAGCGGCGGGGCTCGCGGTCTCGGTCATCAACCTGCCCGTCGGCGACATGCTCGAGGGCGGGCCCGGCCTTGCCGCGACGCCGGGCCGGCAGGCGGAGTTTGCCGAGGCGGTGCAGACCGCGCGGCACTTCGCGGCGACGCTTCGGCCGCGCAATGTCAACGTGCTGTCGGGCTATCCCGAACGCCACGGCCATGAGCGCGAGCGCTGCCTGGAAACGCTCGCCGAGAATCTGCGGGCCGCGGCGAAATCGATGGGCGAGATCGGCGTGGGCGTGGTCGTCGAGGCCGTGAACGCCATCGACCGGCCGGGCTTCCTGCTGTCGACCAGCGAACAGGCGCTGGATGTCATCGACCGTGCCGGACACGCCAATTTGTCGCTGGAGCACGACCTCTATCACATGGACATCATGGAGGGCCGCCTGATCCCGCGCCTGGAGGAGATCGTGCCGCGCATCGGCCATGTCCAGTTCGCCGACAACCCCGGCCGGCACGAGCCCGGGACCGGAACCATCGACTTCCCGGCGGTCTTCGCCGCCCTCGACCGGCTGGGATACGACGGCTGGGTGGCGGCCGAGTACCTGCCGAGCGGGACCACGGAGGAAACGCTTGGCTGGATGACGGGAGGGGAATGAGTCCTTTCCCGGGGCGTCCCGCTCAGCCCGTCTCGCGGACCATCGCGGGTTTGCGGCCGAACCACGGGCGCGCGGATTCGAGCTGGGCGGAAAATCTGAACAGCGTCGCTTCGTCTCCATAAGGGGCGACAGCCTGCACCGCGACCGGCAGGCCGTCGGTGCTCGCGCCGATCGGCAGCATGATTGCCGGCTGGCCGGTCAGGTTGAACCACACGGTGAACGGCGAGAAGTGGAAGACCCGGCGCCAGTATTCGTCCAAATCGTCCATGGTCATGTCGAGCCAGCCGAGCGTCACCGCGGTGCCGGTCGCCAGCCCCGGGGTCAGCAGGATGTCGTGGCCGCGATGGAAGGCGGCCATTTGCCGGCCCAGCCGGTGCATGGTCTGGGTCGCCCGGACGCAGTCGGCGCCGCCGATGCCCTCGCCCATCTTGGCGGACAGCCACGTGATGTGTTCGACCTCGTCCTCGCGGGCGGCGCGGCCGGCGCTCGGGTGGCTGGACAGGTTCACCGCCGTGTTGACCGCCATCAGCGTGAGAAACGTCGGCACGACGGCCGCGCCGTCGATATCGGGATCGGCCTCCTCGACAATGTGCCCGAGTTCCTCGGCGAGGCTCGCGGTCTCCTCCAGCACTCGGAGAGCGTCCGCCTCGACCGGGGCGCCATTGGGCGTCCGGCGGGTAAAGGCGATGCGCAGCCTACCGGGATCGGCACCCACTTCATTCAGGAAAGGGCGGCCCGGCGGTGCGGCGCTGTAGGGATCGCCGACGCCGGGTCCGCATGTGGCGTCCAGGATCGCGGCGCTGTCGCGCACGCTCAGGGTGACGGCGTGTTCGGTGGCGAGACCGCTCAGACCCTCGCCCAGATAGGGCGCCATGGTGTTGCGGCCGCGGGTCGGCTTCAGCCCGACCAGCCCGCAACAGGCCGCCGGCGCCCGGATCGAGCCGAAACCGTCGGAGGCGTGCGCCGCCGGCAGCATGCGCGCCCCGACCGCGGCGGCGGCGCCCCCGCTCGATCCGCCCGATATGCGCGTCGTGTCCCAGGGGTTTCTCGTGGGGCCGTGCAGTTGCGGCTCGCATGTCAGGCTGAGGCCGAACTCGCAGGTGTTGGTCCGCCCGAAGATCACCATCCCGGCGCGCTTGAGCCGCCTGACGAGCTCGCTGTCTTCCGCCGGCACGACGTCTTCGAAGAACCGGCTGCCCCGTGTGGTGGGGTAGCCGGCGAGGGAAGCGCTGAGATCCTTGAGGAGATAGGGCACGCCCTTGAGCGGGCCGTCGGGCAGCCCGTCGGCGATGGCCTTGCGGCCGAAGTCGTAGAGCCGGTTGGTGACCGCGTTGACGGTGCCGTTGCGTGCTTCGACCCGTTCGATCGCGGCTTCCAGAAGCGCCTCCGGCGTGGTCTCGCCGCGCGCGACCAACGCGGCCAGCCCGACCGCATCGTGGTTCTCGTAGTCCGTGAAGGCAGCCATCCCGCTCCCCGCTTCTTGCGCTACCCCGCCCTTGGCGGCTCCGGTGACGGATCGATCTTAAACGGACTGGCTCCAGGACGCTCGGTTCGAGCGGAACCGTTCGAATCGGCGCGGCGAAGCTGCTATGGAAAGAGCGGAGGGAAACGTCATTACGAGCATCGCCGCCGAACTCGATCGTTGCTTCGCCGACCGCTTCAAGGTCCTGATCCTCGACAACGAGGTAACGGTCGACGCCTTCGTGGCGGCCCCGCCGCTTCCATGGGCACGCCTCACCGCGCGCGACGGGGTCTACCGGGTCGGGGAAGGATATCCGGCCGAGCTCACCGCCGCCGAGGCCGGCCGCGAGGAACTCAACTGGGACCGGGTTTCGGAGACCGCTATCCGCGCGGCGCTGGGCGGGCTCGACGAAACCGTCGACCGGATCGTGTTCGGCAACAACGCGGCACAGGGATTGCCGCTCGCCGAAGCCCTGCCGGAGTCGCTGCGCGCCACGCGCGGCATCGTCACGTTCGGCGCCTCGCTGCCCGAGCGCGCCTCATACGAGGCGTTGGGGTACCGCCGTTTCTATCCGCGCCGCGATCTGGTGGCGTATCTGGCGGGTGCCGCCGAAGCCGCCGGGCGCCCGCTCGCGCTCGGGTTCATCAACACGATCCAGCACGACGAGCGGAACTATCACGCGCCGTGGCGCGGCCGCGGGACCGGGGACGACGAGCGGGGCTAAAGCGCGTTGCAGGGCCAGCGCAGCGTGCGCCACACATGCGAGGCCGGCGTGTTGTCGTTGCCGAGCCCCTCGGCAGGCTGGCGAAACTCCCGGCCGATCACGTCCTCGAATTGCTCGAGCTCGACATGCACGTCGGGGTCGAACGAATAGAGGTCGTTCACGCAAATGATCCGGGCCGACATGTACCACTTGTGCCGCCGCGCCTCCTCGTAGGCGGCCACGACATAGGGTTCGGGCTCGTAATCGTCTCCGAACATCCTGCGGTAGTTGTCCGGATATTCGTATCCGACGGACTCGTCGGGGAAGAACCGGAGCGCCTGGTGCGCCCGGACCGCCCAACTGACCTCCTCGTCCACATAGGGTTCGATCATCTGCGCGCCCCAGTAGCCGTGGTCGGTGCGGATGAAACCGGCCACCGCGACGTCGTGCAGCAGGCAGGCGAGCACCATCTTGTCGGAGAGGCCGTTGTTCTGCGCGAGGTTGGCGCTCTGCAACAGGTGGGCCGTCGCGAAGTCGTCGAAGCGGCAGCGGAAGAAGTCGAGCAGGGTCGGCTTGTCGGGCATCGGCGGCAGGCGGGAATCCTCGCCCATGAGCATCCGGCCGCCGAATGCGTTGTGGCCGAGGGTGCGCTCCCCGTCGGCCAGATTGTAGAGGAGGGACTTGCCGACGATACGCTCGCCGAACTCCTGCATCTGGCGGTGCTCGAGTTCGTCGGCGCGCTCGGACATGGTGGGCGCGTCAGCCATCGGGACCTCCCCGCGAGACAACCGTTCGAGGCTAGGACGGGGACGCGGTGGCGTCAACGGACGCCGGCCGCGCGGCTATACTGGCGCCGTCCCCGATTTTCCCCTGGGAGTAATCCGATGCCAGAGACTGTCGCCACCGAACCCGCGGTGCATCCCGAACTCGCGGCCCAGATGGCGCTCTATGCGGAGCCGCGCATCATCACGACGCTGGGGCACATCCACACGGCGCATTGCTATACCGGCTCGAACTGCACCCTCATCGTGGGCGAGGGCGGCTGCGTCCTCGTGGATACACTGAGCGGCGAGCTCCCCGGCGACGAGGCCGCCGCGGCTTTCCGCCAGATCACGGACCTGCCGATCGAGGCGGTGATCGTCACCCATTTTCACGGCGATCACGTCAGCGGCATCTTCAGCTTCGTTTCGGAAGAGGACATTCGGGCCGGCAAGGTGGAGGTCATCGCCCAGTCCGAGCTGACCGACAACCTGCTGCGCGACGAGGGCATTCTCGCGCCCATCCGCCGCCGCCGCGGGCCTTACCAGTTCGGCGCGCATCTGGGATTCGGGGAGAACGGCTCCTTCGGCAGCGCGATCGGCGCACCGCCCCGGCGCGGCAAGGCCGGCTTCGTGCCTCCGACCCGGACCTTCGAGGACAGGCTGGAAGTCGAAATCGCCGGCATCCGGCTGCATATCGTGCATGTGCCGAGCGAAACGGACGACCAGACCGTGGTCTGGCTGCCCGACGAAAAGGTGCTGATCTCCGCCGACGCCATCCAGGGCATGACTTTTCCCAACGTCTACGCGCTGCGCGGCACGCAATTCCGCAATCCCATGCAATGGGCGAAGGGCATCGACCGGCTGCGCGCGTTCGAGGCGGAGATCCTGATCCCCCATCACGGGCCCACCGTCGAAGGGGCGGATGCCGTCGAGGACGTGCTGACCGCCCATCGGGACGCGATCCAGTACCTGCACGACCAGGCGGTACGGTGGATCAACAAGGGCTGCACCTGGGACGAGCTGGCGGAAAAGGTGACCATGCCGCCGCATCTCGCCTCGCATCCGTGGCTGGGCGAGTTCTACGGCAGCTACAAGCACTCGGTCCGCAGCGTCTATGCGGGCTATGTCGGCTGGTTCCAGGGCGACGCGGTGGAGCTGGACCCGCTGCCCTGGCGCGAACGGGCCGAGCGCTACGTCCGCGCGATGGGCGGGCGCGACGCGGTGCTCGCCGAGGCGCGGCGGGCGATCGAGGCCGGGGAGTTCCGGTGGGCGGCCGATATCGCCACCTGGGCGGTGCGGGCGGATACCTCCGACATGGAAGCGAGAGGCGTGAAGGCGGCCGCGCTACGCGCCTGGGGCTACGGGCAGAAGACGAGCACCTGGCGCAACTGGGCGCTCTGTCAGGCGCTGGAGCTGGAGGATGGCCTGGGCGAGCAGCGCGGCGGACATCGCATCCAGCCCGACCGGGCGCGCAACTACCCGATGGGCGGGTTGCTCGAACTGCTGACGGTCCGCCTCAAGGCGGAAGACTGCATGGACAGCCACATGATCCTCGGATTCGCGGCCACCGATACGGGGGAGTCCTTCGCCTTGGAAATCCGGCGCGGCGTTTGCCAGTTTCACGCAACGGCGCCGGACAAATGCGACGCATCGCTGTCGTTCCCGCGGCGATTCCTCAGCGCCTGGGCAGGGGGCGGTCCGAGCTTCGAAGAGGGTATCGAGAGCGGCGAGGTTTCGCTGGAGGGCGATCTCTCCACCGTCACCGACTTTTTCTCGAAGTTCGAGCCGGCGAGCGGCGACGCCGATTTCGCGCTCGGCGTTCGCTAGAGCAATAACCGACCGGACGCGGTCGCAACCGGCATCCCCCTCACCCCGGCCCTCTCCCCGACGGGGAGAGGGGGAGTTGCGGCGCCGACCCCGCCTCGCCTCCTCCCCTCCCGCTTGCGGGAGGGGCCGGGGGAGGGTGGGCCGCGGGTACAGACCCGATGAGGTGGGAAAATGCTCTTGAGCCTGTCCATTTCGGATTGAACCGTGACGGTGGGTGGGGCGTCCCTCGATACGGCCCCTGCAGGGCCCACTCGGGATGAGGAAAGGTGTTGATTGCACTCAAACTTTCCTCATCCCGAGTAGTGGCGAAGCTGCGTATCGAAGGACCCGCCTCAGTCCCGTCTACGCTTCCAATCAAGACGGATACGCCATAGAACGGCGTCCTACGGCACCGCGGCGCGCTCCGCCCGTTCCAGCAGCGTGTCGATCGCCGCAACCTCAGGCGAGCCGGAATCGGCGTCCCGCCAGCCTTCGGCGGCGCGGCGCAAATTGCAGGTTCCCTCTTCCGCCTTGCGGGCGCCGATCTGGGCCCGGCCGAGCCGGAACAGGTCGCGCACGGTGGCGCGCGGGTCGAGGCGGCTGGTCTGCAAATCTTCGGCTTCGGCGAACCGGCCGGTGCGCAGATAGGCCTCGATCAGGGCGTCCCAGAACACCTCGTGCTGGGCGTTGCTGCCGCCGACGCCTTCGATGCGCCCGATCGCCGGCGCCATCGACCGGATCGCCCCCTCGTAGTCTTCGCGGGCGAACGCCCAGGCGCCTTCCACCAGCGGGAGCCCCACCTCGACCGCGGTCGTCCGTCCGCCCTCGCCCAGCTTCCAGATGCCGGCGGCGAGATCGTTCTTTCCGGACTCGTTGCCGGCGCCGGCGAAGGCGAGCGCTGCGTTCATGCCGTCCCACTCGCCCTGCGCGGGTCCGGAAATGCCGCCGGCCAGAGGCTGAAGTTCGTCCCACTTCGCGGCGGTGGGCGCATAGCCGTAGACCATGCAGCGCCACAGGAACGAGGCAGAATTGTTGAGCGTGCTGCGGTGGGTGCAGACCGCGGGGCTGACGGCCGTCTCGTAGATCTCCATCGCCCGCGCCTGGCGACCGCGCCCCAGCTCGAACAGCGCAAGATGCCACGAGGTGTGCCCGAACATCGGCGCCCGCGGATCGAAGTCGCCGAGCCACGGGCCGAGAAAAACCGCACCGTTCTCGTCGTCCTTCGTGTCGGCATAGACATGGGCGAGCGTATGGGCGGCCCAGAGATTCTTCGGGTTCAGCGCGAGCGAGCGCCGCGCCGCGTCGACCGCCTCTTCGTAGCGACCGCATTCGCCCAGAGCGAAGCCGTACTGGCCCGGGAACCACCAGTCGCCGTCATAGTCTCCGGCGAACGCGTCGAGCAGCTCGAACTGCAATCGCTGGCGGTCTTCGCCGCCGCTGTAGAACAAGTAGCGGTCAGCGGCCGACAGGATCAGGGCATCGCGCGGGAATTCCGCGAGATGCTCTTCCATCAAGGCGAACGAGCCCGGCCCGTCGCCATCGGCCAGGACCGCGATCGCCTCGACATGCTGCTTTTCGCGCCGGGTCGCTCCATCGGCCAGGGACCGGGCGAAGCTCGCGGTCTCCTTTGCCTCGTCGCGTCGGCCGGTATCGCGCAGCACCACGGTCAGCGCCGCGGGCGCGAGAGCGAATTCGCGATCCGCCGCCATTGCCTCCCTGAGCGCCGCCTCGCCGCCCGGGTTTCCGGAAAGATACAGGTCGACGCCGACCTGATACCTCGTGGCGGCCCCGTCGTTGGCGGTGCCGATCGTCAACCCGTGCCGATCCCGATTCATCGCGCTTCCGGTCATGTCTCGTCTCCGTGCGGACCCCGATCTCGCGAAACCGCTACAGCGGCGGCGCTCGAACTCTATCACGACATCGTTTCCGTTCGATCACCGCCCTTCAGTCCGCCCGCCACGAACGGGTCGGCGCCCAGTCGAGCAGGGTTCGCGCGCGCTCCGTGGAGACCGGCCCACGGGTCCCCGTAAGGTTGTCCGCCTTGCCGCCGATCGCGGGCATCAGCCTGGGATAGAGGGTGCACAGCGGCTCGGCGACGGTGGTTTCGCCGGACCCGACGAACAGCGTATGGGTTCCCGCCATCGGCCGCTCGATCACCGCCCGGCACGCCGCCGCGAGATCGCGGGCGTCGATATAGTGGTAAAGGCCGAACTTCGCCGGCGTCACGCCGCCGGAGCCGCGGAGTGTCTCCAGCTCCTCCGGCGACACGATCCACGGTGGCCGCAGGACGACCGTCTCCATGCCGCACTTCGCGGTATAGGACCGGGCGATGGCCTCGCCGGCCACCTTCGACAGGCCGTAGGCGTCCTGCGCGCCGACCGGATGATCTTCGTCGATGGGCAGATAGGCGGGCACGTGCTCCCGCTCCCACGACCCCGGCGCCCATCCCAGCACCGCCTCGCTGCTCATCGTGACCACGCGCGGGATGGCCAGCCGCCAGGCCGCTTCATGCACGTTGAACGTGCCCGTCGCGTTGATTCGGAACGTCTCTTCGTTGGGCAGGATGCCGTGGGTATGGATGCCGGCGAGATGGATGACCGCGTCCGCTCCCGAGAGAGCAGCCTGCACGCGGCCGAAATCCTCGATGTCGCCGGCGAGGCAGCGAACCCCCTCGCGTTCGGGCATCGGAACCTTGTCGAGGACCAGCACGTCGTGACGCGCCTTTCCGCTCGCGTCTGACGCCAGCTCCTCGACCAGCGGCCGGCCGGCCTTTCCCGATCCCCCGGTTACGACGACCTTCAAACGGCCTTGAGCTCCGCGGGCCCGGACGCGTCCGTTTCCGCCGGCGAGCGGCGGGCGTTCTCGTGGCACCACCTGCGCCAGTGAACGATCGCCGTATCGGGGCGGAACAGGTGCTCGGGCTCGCTCATGGCGGGGATGACCCGGCCGTCCTCCCACCGGTTGAACATGATGTGGTGGATGAGCCGAATGTAGGTCCAGTAGCGCAGCCGCCACAACCATCTGCCCAGGCCCCTGGTGTGGCGGAGCGAAACCTGGAGCATCAGGTGGCGGTTCTCGTCGACGGGTACGAAGATCTGGTAATCCTCCCAGGTCTCGTGCCCGACATAGAAGATCCCGGGCAGGCACGCGCCCCCGAGAATCAAGCCGGCGGTGCCTTCGTCAGGGTCGTAGTGGCCGCCGCGCCAGCGCCAGAAGCCGAATTTCGGCCACTTGCCGAGACCCGGGTAGTCGGCCGGCCGGAATTCGGGCGTGCTCACCCGCCGCAGCCACTTGCCGTCCTCCAGCGGCGTCATGCGCGCACCGGTGCCGTAGCCCGGGAGCCTGGTGAAGAAAAACCACAGATTGTACCGGTGCAGACACTTGGCATGGGCGTCGTCGACCGCGTTCTCCATCGCGTAGCGCCAGTTGCCGTCGCGCTGGTCGACCATCGGCTCGACCACCGCGTCGGGCCGCAGCAGCGCCTCGGGAATGTCCTCCTCCACCGGCGGGCGCGGCTCGTCGCCGACATAGATCCAGACCAGCCCGGCGCGCTCCTCGACGGGATAGGTCCGGACCCGCACTTCGGGATCGCCGCAAATCGCGGAGTCCGGGCCGTCGGTCAGCGCGGCCACCACCTGCCCGCTGGCGAGATCGTAGGTCCAGCCGTGGTAGCAGCAGGTGATGGCGCCGGGAAATTCGCGTCTGCCCATGGACAGAGGGACGCCGCGGTGCAGGCACCGGTCGTTGAGCGCGTAGACCCGCCCCCGGTCGCGAACCAGGACGATCTTCTCGCCCAGCAGCGTCACCGGGTGGGGGCGTTTCCGGAGCTTGCGCGACTCCAGCACCGGATACCAGTAATGCCGGAAACCGAGGGCGGCTTCGTCGTAGCGCGGCCAGCGGCTGGTCAGTTCGTTACCGACCGGTTGACGTTCCTCCATTCCCGTTCTCCCGTCGGACGTTCGGTCGGGACCTCCCGGCGGCCGCGTGTTACCGGCGTCAGAACTGCCGGGAGGTTTCGAGCAGCACTTCCTCGCCGGATCCGGTGCGGCCGTGCCGGCTGTAGAAATGCAGCGTCTTGAGCGCAGGCTCGTCGGAGGAGACGAAGAAGATCGCGTCGTCCCACGCCGTTTCGTTGGCGTGCTCAACCCATTCGCCGCCCGGCACGCAGAACGTGTCGAAGGGCTCCCAGTCGAAGCGCTTTCCGCCGACGATGGAATGGCCGCGGCCCTCGAACACGGTGTAGATCAGGCTCGCGTTCTGGCGCGACGGCAGGGTTTTTTCGCCGGGCCGCAGCATCTGGGCGAAGAACGTCATGGTGGCGTAGGGCGCCTTGCCGGTCGTGGGATCGACATATTCGACCATCACGCCGTCATGAGGGCTGCCGTCGCGGTCGCGCAGGTTTTCCAGCAGCTCGCGCGTCGCCTCCCAGCGATAGACATACATCGGCGACGCGTTCCCCGTGCCGCGGTCGTGCGACACGCTGCGCGGCAGCAGCCCGCCCTGTCCGTAGGTTCGCCGCGAATGGTCCGGATGGAAGCGGTTTTCCTGGGTTTCCTTGCGAATCCTGTTGCCCTGCCCGTCCTCCTCGAAATAGTCGCTTTCGAAATAGGTGGCGTTGAGCACGTTCACCAGCGGCATGTCGAGCACGCTGAGATTGACCGCGCCGCCTTCGCCTTCGTTGCCGTGGTTGTGCCAGGTGTCGTGCGGCGTCAGCACCAGATCGCCCGGGCCGAAGGTGATGGGTTCGCCCTCCACGCCGGTGAAGTTGGTGCGGCCCGTCAGCCCGAAGCGGATGGCGTTCGGCGAGTGGCGGTGAGCCGGCGCGATCTCGTTCGGATTGTTGATCCGGTAGGCCGCGAACATCGTGGTAACGGTGGCGATCAGCCCCTTCAGCGCGGGGTTGCACATGATCAGCGAACGGCGTTCGCTTTCGTTCATGTCGATCAGCTCGCCGGCCTTCTCCAGGCAGGGCCAGATGTCGCGGTATTTCCAGATATGCGGTACCGCCTTGTCGAAGCGGGCGAGGTCGCGCACCGCCTCGTGCTCGCCGGCCTTGCCGACCGACCAGAACTCGTAGAGGTCCAGCGCCTGCGTGCGCTCATGCAGCGCCGCCATCTCCTCTTCCCAGTCATAGGCGTCGCCGTGGCGTTTCCGGTCGCCGCGCAGAGTGGTCGCCATGTCCGTATCCGCTTGCGAAAGTCTCCCCGTCCAGCCTAGCCGGACCTGTTTCGACCGACAATACGAAGCGTGTGCCGCTGTCCGAGCCAAGAGCGCGGCTACAGCGGGATCGCGATCAGCGCCTTCACCAGATAGGTATCCGGGACCACGACGTTCTCGGCGAATTTGGGCTCGCCGTTCTCGAACACCACCTTCGCCCGGTACTCGCCGGTGCTGAAATTGTGGGTGACGCCTTCGTTGTCGGTCTGCATCACGACGTAATTGGCGCGAACGTCGTAGGCCGTTCCGTCATGGCCGATCACCAGCACGTTGCTAATCAGGTGACGGGCGTAATGGATGTTGTAGATATTGGCCTCGCGCAGCGAAAGGACGCGATCCCGGATCATCCGGCGGTGGTCGCAATAGATCCAGTAGCCCTCGAGACCCGCTTCGAGATTGTCCCTCGGATGGATGATGTAGCGGCCCGTCTCGATGAAGAACGAGGGCCATTCCTCGAGCCGGTCGTCGTCGAGGCACTTGGCGTAACGGTAGAACATCTTCTCGATCGCGCGTTCGACCGCGCTGTCCGCCGTGACGTCCGCCGGAATTTGCGGCCCGGGCCCGGACGCCTCGGCCATCTTCGCCGCCTCCTTCTGCTACGCGCCCGAACCGGCGGTCAGTCCTGGAAAGGGATTCCCATCATGTCGCAATAGCCGCGCCAGAAGCCGCGGATCGGCGCTTCGGTGACAAGGTGGTCCTGGTCGTCGGATTCGCGCCCGCCCATCTCGATGAAGGAGGTTCCGCGCCCGAATTCGCCGACAAACGCCTTGCTGGCGATTTCCAGCGCTTCCGCGTCCTCCATCGCCAGATAGCCGGACGGCCCGAGCAGGTTGCCCTGCTTGCGCCGCACCTCGCGGTGAAACGCGTCGTCGTCCTCGTATTCGAAGTTGATCCAGACCAGCTCGAACCGGTCCCGTCCCTTCGGGCGGACATGGCGGAACCCGAGGTGGTTTCCGATCTGCGCCAGCACGAATGTCGGGAACAGCGTGAGGATGGTGGTCACCATTCCGTCGCTGTGTTCGCGGACGACGTCTATGACCGCGGTGTCTTCGAGCATGAACTTCGGCTTGTGGGTGGCGATGTCCTTGAAGGTATCGCCAAGCTCCTCGTCGATTTTCCCGTAAGTCGTCAGGATCGAATGCAACCCGCCCTTCGTCATCGCCGACGTTCCGCGCTGCGTCGAGCGGAAGAACCCGAAATTGGAGTTGAACATGTGCAGCAGGGAACCGTGATAGCAGTCCTTCACGTTCTCGAAATAGAGCTTCCAGTTGCCCTCGACGATCTGGCGCTGATAACCGGTCACGCGGTAGGGCCGTCCGCACAATGCGTCCATCCGGTCGCGCACCGGCTCTTCCATGTAATCGCCCAGCGACTCCATGTCCTCATCGAAGGTGCCGAACACGACGCCCGCGTAGCTTTCGATGCGCAATTTCTCGAGCGCGTGATCGGCGAGATCGAAATCGCCCGGGAAACCGCCATTGCCCTTGATTCCCTTGCGGTAGGGGGCGCCGACCAGATTGCCGCGGTGATCGTAGGTCCACTGGTGATAGATGCAGGTGTGGTTTTCGCAGTTGCCCCGATGTTCGCGCGCCACCATCGCGCCGCGATGGGCGCAGCGGTTGACGAAGGCGTGCAGCGATCCGTCGCCCGCGCGATTCAGCACCACCGGGATCGTCCCGACACAGGAAGTGACGAAATCGCCCGGGCTGGGTATCTCGCATTCGAGCCCGAGATAGTTCCAGGTCGGACCGCGGAATATCCGGTCGTTCTCGGCGGCGAAAATATCGTCGTCGAGATACACGCTGTGCGGAACGCGCGTGAGATCGCTCTTCGGCCACGGATCGCCGTAGGCGGGCAGGTTCGATCGAGACATGGGGGCTCTCCCGGTCTTCTCCGCGGCGGCCACGCCGGCCTTGGGGATAGACGAAGGCTATGCCGTCGGAGTCACCGAGTCAAAATCCGGCCGGCGTTCGATTGTCATCGCATAGATCCGTCTCTATCCGGTCTTAGGCAGCTCGGCGATCGCATCGAGATCGGGCGTGAAGCCGAGCCCCGGCGTCTCGGGCAAGGTGAGCCAGCCGTCGACCGGTTCCGGGAGACCGCGGTACATCTGCTTGCAGATCTCGGTCGCGACGTGGTGGTGCTCGACCATGGTGCCGTTGGCGACGCCCGCGTGCAGGTGCATGTTGTGGTGCATCCAGGCGCCGCCGTTGCAGATCGGGACGTTGAACGCGGCCGCCATGCCGGCGATCTTGACGCACTGGGTGAAACCGCCGCCGATCACGACATTGGGCTGCAGGTAATCGACCGCCTCGTGCACCAGCATGTCGCGAAACCGCCAGGCGAGGCCCTCGTTCTGCCCGGCGGCAAGCGGAATGCTCGTCAGCCGGCGCAGCTTCGCGAGCTGGCGAACGTCGTTGTGGGTGATCGGTTCCTCGAAATACGCGATCCCGCAATCCTCCACCATCCCGGCCAGCTTGCGCGCCTGATACGGATCGAGCCGGCAGTTGGCGTCCATGTACAGGTCCACGTCGTCGCCGACGGCGTCGCGCACCGCCCGCACCCGCATGGCGTCTTCGCGGATGACGTCGTCGACGGGGCGGATCGTGTCGCGGTTCGGCAGGGCTTCGTTGCCGACCACCATCTTGAGCCCGCGATTGCCCTTGGCTCGCCAGGTCCTCGCGGCTTCGGCGAGCTGTTCCCGGTCGAAGACCGGAAACCCGAACGTCGCGTAGGTCTGGACCCTGCTCCGCGCGCCGCCCAGCAGGCGCCAGACCGGCTGGTTCAGGTACTTTCCCTTGATGTCCCAGAGCGCGACGTCGATCGCCGCGATCGCGTGGCTTGCATAGCCGGTCTGGCCGCGCGGGCTCATCTTCCAGTAAAGCCGTTCCCAGATGCGCTCGTTCGCCATCGGGTCTTCGCCGAGGATCAGCGGCCCCGCGACGGCGTTGACGATATGGGCGACCACCTCGCCCTCGACGATCGCGGTGAATCCGTAGCCCACCAGACCGTCGTCGGTTTCGATCTCGACATGGCAGACATTGAGCGCGACGGTCCGGTCGATTCCCAAATCGTCGAACGGCACCGAAACGCGCAACCCGGTCGCGTCCACGCGGGCGATTTTCATGTCGGTCTCCCCTCGCGCGTTCATTAACGACGTTCGCCCGCCAATGCGGCGCGGTGCAAAATTCTAGCGGTCGAGCCCGGAAACCGCTCCAATGGCGGCGGCTGCGGAAAGGGAACGGCGATGCTCGAACTCTACCACAACAACATTTCGGTCTGCTCGCAGAAGGTACGTCACGCGCTGGCCGAGAAGGGGCTGGATTGGGTCGGCCACCACGTCTTGCTGATCGAAGGCGAACAGACGGCGCCGGACTACCTCGAGCTCAACCCCAGGGCGCTGGTGCCGACCCTGGTGCATGACGGCGTTCCGATAATCGAATCGACGGTGATCAACGAATATCTCGACGACGCGTTCGCCGCGCCGCCGCTCAAGCCGGAAGACGCGCGCGGCCGGGCGCGCATGCGGTTGTGGACCAAGGTGCCGGACGAGGGCATCCACGTCGCCTGCGCCTCGGTCAGCTTTTCCGCGGCGTTCGCCCGGCAGCTTCAGGCGAAGTTCACGCCCGAGGCCCTGGAACGAAGGCTCGCCAGCATGCCCGACCGGGCCCGCGCCGGGCGTCAGCGCACCATCATGGAGCAGGGCTTCGACGCGCCGTTCGTCAAGGACGCGGTCCGGCTGTTCGACAGGACGTATCGGGCGATGGAAGAGTCGCTCGACGACGGGCCCTGGCTCGCGGGAGAAAGCTTCAGCCTGGCGGACATCGCGCTGACACCCTATCTGGACCGTCTGAACCGCCTCGGCCTGTCGCCGATGTGGACCCGGACGCGGCCGCGCCTGGCCGACTGGTTCGACCGAATTCGGGCCCGGCCGAGCTACGACCGGGCGTACACGTCCTTCGGTCCGGTCGACTACGACGACCTGCTGATCGAACGCGGCGAGAGTGCCTGGCCGGAAGTCGAGGCCGTGCTCGCCGAGGCATGACGGAGCCGGCGTGCACGGGGCGGCGGAGTGGACTATCGTTTAAGTCGCGGTCGCGGCACCGTCCTGGACGGAGGGAGAGGCCAATGGAAATCCAGAAGGGCGCGCCGATCTTTCTGGCGCTGGTCGTCGAGGACCTCGAAAGGTCCGTCGAGTTCTACCGCGACCTCCTCGGGATGGAGGAGATCAAGCGCGTCGTCGTCTCGGACGAAAAGGCGGTGCGCGGCGGTTTCTCCGCCAAGGGGTTTCGTTTCCGGACGTTCCGCACCGGCCCGCTCGCGCTCAAGCTCGTCGAAGTCAAGGGTACGCCCGAACCGACCCAGGGCCTGGTCGATTCCCATCGCGGCGTGCGCTACATCGCGTTCACGGTCGACGATATCGACGCCGTCCACAAGCGGCTCAGCGAGGCCGGGGTCGCGTTCTCGTCCGACATCCTGCCGCCGGAACCGGACCAGGGCGTCGGAAGGCTGGTGTTCTTCCACGATCCGGACGGCAATCTCCTCGAACTCTACGGCGATTAGGGCGGTTTCCTGCCGGCCCACCCTCCCCCGGCCCCTCCCGCAAGCGGGAGGGGAGAGGAGGAGGTGTCGGCGGCGCCGCAACTCTCCCTCTCCCCGCCGGGGAGAGGGCCGGGGTGAGGGGGACGCCGCAACCGTGTGCGACTAAGCGTCCGTCAGGACTTAAGCCGTTCGTTTTCGGGGTCGTGCGGAGATTCGGGGATCACGCGGGCGGGGTAGCGCTTTCCGAGGATCTCGATTTCGAGCTCGGACCCGATTTCGCCATGCCCGGCGTCCACGTAGCCGATGGCGAGCGACTTGCCGATGAAATGACCGCAGGCGCCGGAGGTCGCGCGTCCCACCATGGCGCTCTCCCGCCATAGCGGCTCGTTGCCGATCGGATCGGCATCTTCGATCCCGTCGACCTCCAGGGTGACGAACTCGCGCGGCACGCCTTCGGCGCGCTGGCGGATCAGCGCTTCGCGGCCGATGAAGTCTCCCTTGTCGAGGGCCGCGAACCGCCCCAGCCCGGCTTCCAGGATGGTGTATTCGCGGGTCAGGTCCTGCGCCCACATGCGGTAGGACTTCTCGATCCTGAGCGAATCCATCGCCCGCATTCCGCACTGGCCGATATCGAACTCGGCGCCCGCGCGCAGCAGCTCGAGGAAGATGTGGCGCTGGTACTCGACCGGGTGGTGGATTTCCCAGCCGAGCTCGCCGAGAAAATCGATGCGCATAAGGCGGACCGGCGCGAGCCCGACATGGGTGTGCCGACCGGTCAGCCAGGGGAAGGACTCCGTATCGAGATCGGCCTCCGCGATCTTCGCCATGACCGCCCTCGCGTTGGGGCCCGCGACGACGAGCGTTGCGTGGGACGTCGTCAGGTTGTCCAGCCGCACGCCGCCGTCGGCGGGCAGGTTCTTCGCGAGATAGTCCCCGTCGTAGCGCTCCGCCGCGCCGGAGCTCACGAGATAGAAGCTCTCCTCGCCGTCCCGCATGACGGTGAATTCCGAACGCACCCCGCCGCGCGCGGTCAGGGCGTGCGACAGGTTGATGCGCCCGGCCGCCCTCGGCAGGCGGCGGCACAGCAGCCGGTCGAGCCAGGCTTCCGTGCCCGGCCCCGAGACGAGGAACTTGGAGAAGCTGGTGATGTCGACGATCCCGACATTCTCGCGCACGTTCCGGTGTTCCCGCGCCACGTGCGGGAAGTAGTTGGTCCGCCGGAAGCTCCATACATCCGCCCGCTCGACCCCGGCCGGCGCGAACCAGTTGGGCCGTTCCCAGCCATAGCGCTGGCCCCAGACCGCGCCCATGCCGTCGAGCAGGTCGTGGATCGGGCTGGTCTTGGCCGGGCGCGCGGCGGGCCGTTCCTCGTCCGGGTAGTGGACGATGAAGACGTGCTCGTAGGCCTCCTCGTTCTTGGCCCTGACGTATGGCTTGTTGGCATAGGCGCCGAACCTGCGGGGATCGACGTCCATCATGTCGATCGACGGCTCGCCCTCGACGATCCATTCCGCGAGCTGCCAGCCGGCCCCGCCGGCGGCCGTGATGCCGAAGCTGTGGCCCTCGTTCAGCCACACGTTCCGCAGATCCCAGGCCGGTCCGACCAGCGGGCTGCCGTCGGGCGTATAGGCGATGGGGCCGTTGACGATGTCCTTGATGCCCGCCCGCTCGAAGCTGGGAACCCGGGCGATCGCCGCTTCCAGATGGGGCATCAGCCGGTCGAGGTCGCCCGGGAACAGGTCGCGCTCGAAACTCTCGGGAACGCCGTCCCAGAACCGGGCGGGAGCGCCCTTCTCGTAAGGCCCGAGGATATAACCCTGGCGTTCCTCCCTGAGATAGTAGGACGCATCGGATTCGCGCAGCACCGCCATTTCCGGCAATCCCCGGCGATGCCGTTCGACGAGCTCGGGCACCTCGTCGGTGACGATGTACTGGTGCTCCACCGGGATCGCCGGAATGTAGATCCCGAGCATCCGCGAGGTGTGCCAGCTGTAGTTTCCGGTGGCGCACACCACGTGCTCGCAAACGATGTCGCCCCGGCTCGTCCTGACCGACCATTCGCCGTTGGCCCTGCGTTCCAGCGCGCTGACCGGCGTATCGCGGTAGATCTCCGCGCCCATGTTGCGCGCCCCGGCGGCCATCGCCTGGGTCACGTCGGCCGGCGCGATATGGCCATCGTCGGGGTGGTAGAGCGCGCCGACCAGGCCGTCGGTATTGCAGAGCGGCCAGAGCTCCGCGACTTCGGCCGGCGTCACGATCTCGAACGGCACGCCGATGGTGTTGGCGGTCCCGCAATATTTGCGGTACTCGTCCATGCGTTCTTCGTTGGTCGCGAGCCGGAGATTGCCCGTCACGTGGAAGCCGACCTCCTGGCCGGTTTCCGCGGGCAGGGCCTTGTAGAGATCGACCGAATACTTGTGCAGCTGGCCGACGCTGTAGCTCATGTTGAACAGCGGCAGCAGGCCGGCGGCGTGCCAGGTCGACCCGGCGGTCAGTTCCGTACGCTCGCACAGCACGACATCGGACCAGCCCTTCCGGGCGAGATGATAGAGGGTCGAGACGCCGACCACCCCGCCGCCGATCACCACCGCCCGAGCATGTGTCTTCAAGGCTTCCTCCCCGGGCGGTGCGCGCCCCGACTCGAACCTGGATAGAGGTTGCGACCAACCGTCCCCGGACCCGCCGGGTAACGAGACTTTTACCGGGGCGAAACGCAAAAAGCGATTGCGCGACCAAATGCAACGGTTGTAGCAATCCGGAGTGGAACCCTTCCCGTCGGCGACCCGTATCGCGGGCCTGCGGCAAGGGGTGTCCACTTTCGCAAATCGACGCTCGGCGCGTCGCCATGAAGGATCCTGCTGATGGTGAATTATCAGGACACGGTCGACCGGTCCGACCGCAAGGTGCCGGTCAACCCGCGCCAATCGGGGCCTGCCCCCACCGAGTTGCCGATCTCGACGCGCGTGCCAAAATCGCCCTTGGTGAACTATCAGGACACGGTCGACCAGTCCGACCGCAAGGTGCCGATCAACCTGCGCCAGTCGGGGCCCACCCCCACCGAGCTGCTGATCTCGACGCGTGTCCGAAAATCGCCCTTCTGGCACCTGTCGCACGAGGCGGGATGCTGGCGCGCCACGGTCTATAACCGGATCTATCACCCGCGCGGCTATGTCAGACCCGAGGACGGCGGCGCGATGGTCGAGTACCGGGCGCTGGTCGACCATGTGACGCTGTGGAACGTGGCGGTGGAGCGCCAGATCCGTGTCGCCGGACCCGACGCCGAGGCGTTCGTCAACTACGTGATTACCCGGGACGCGGCGCGGATCCGGCCGATGAACGGCAAATACGTGATCCTGTGCAACGAGAAGGGCGGGATCCTCAACGATCCGGTGCTGCTGCGCCTGTCGGAGAACGAATTCTGGTTCAGCCTGTCGGATTCCGACGTGATGTTCTGGCTGCAGGGCGTGAACGTGGGCATGAAGGCGGACGTGGAAATCGACGAAATCGATGTCTGTCCGCTGCAGATCCAGGGGCCGAAATCGGCCGATCTGATGGCCGAGCTGGCCGGCGACGCGGTCCGCGACCTGCCGCCATACGGCCTCATGGAGGCGCGGGTGGCGGGCTGCGACGTTGTCGTTTCCCAGACCGGGTTCAGCGGCGAAAAGGGCTACGAGTTCTATTTGCGCGATGCCACGCTCCATGCCGAGAAGCTGTGGAACGCCATTCTGGAGGCCGGCGAGGCGCACGATCTCATGGTGATCGCCCCGGCGCATCACCGCCGGATCGCGGCCGGCATCCTGTCCTGGGGCCAGGACTTGGATGCCGAGACCCTGCCGTTCCAGTGCAATCTGGGCTACCAGGTGCCGCGCGCCAAGGAGGCGGATTATGTCGGCAAGAGGCGGCTTGAAGAGGTTCGCGCGCTCGTCGAGGCGGGCACGCCGCCCTTCAAGCTGACGCTCGTCGGCCTGGTTCTGGGCGGAAGACCGATCGAGGATTACGCGCCCGACTTCTGGCTGATTTCGGATGCCGGCGGGGGGGCGCCTGTCGGCTACGTCACCTCGCCGTGGTATTCGCCCGAGCTCGAAACCAATATCGCCATGGGTTACGTCCCCTGCGCGATGTCGGCGCTGGGAACCCGCGTGAAGGTCCGGCTGCCGGCGGAGTATGCGACGACGGCGGGACAGCCGGACGATGGCACGGTGGTGCAGATGCCCTTCCGGCCGTCGGTCAACCCGAACGCGCGGGAGATCGCGACGGCGGAAGGCCGCGACACCGCGTATTGAACGGTTCGAACCGAAGCGACGATGCGCTATTCGATTTTCAGCCTGGCCCGCAACGCGCTCGGCCATCACCGGAACTGGCCGCGCGCCTGGCGCAGCCCGGAGCCGCGCGCGTCATACGATGTCGTGATCGTGGGCGGCGGCGGGCACGGGCTGGCGACCGCCTACTACCTCGCGAAGGAGCACGGGCTCGGCAATATCGCGGTCCTTGAGAAGGGCTGGCTGGGCGGCGGCAACACCGGGCGCAACACCACGATCATCCGCTCCAACTATCTGTGGGACGAGAGCGCGCATCTCTACGAGAAATCGCTCAAGCTCTACGAGGGCCTCGGCCGCGAGCTCAACTTCAACATCATGCTGAGCCAGCGCGGCGTGCTGAACCTCGCCCACAACGAGCACGATCTGAAAGAGCTCTCGCGGCGGGTACGCGCGATCCGCCTGAACGGCATCGATTCGGAAATCCTCGACCCGCGGGAGGTCAAGGCCGAGGTGCCGATCGCCAATATCTCGCCCTCGGTGCGCTACCCGATCCTGGGCGCGTCCCTGCAAAGACGGGGCGGCGTGGCCCGGCACGACGCGGTCGCCTGGGGCTTCGCCCGGGCGGCCGATGCGCGGGGCGTGGACATTGTTCAGAACTGCGAGGTAACGGGGATCGACGTCGCGGGCGGCCGGGTGACGGGGCTGGAGACGACGCGGGGCAGGATCGCCGCGAAGAAGGTGGGCCTCGTCGCCGCCGGGCATTCGAGCGTTCTGGCGGCGATGGCGGGGTTCAGGCTGCCGATCGAGAGCCACACCCTCCAGGCGATGGTGTCGGAGCCGATCAAGCCGGTGCTCGACAGCGTGGTGATGTCGAACGCCGTCCACGTCTATGTCAGCCAGTCCGACAAGGGCGAGCTGGTCATCGGCTCCGGGATGGACGGCTACAACTCCTATTCCCAGCGCGGCGGCTTCCAGATCGTGGAAGGCCAGATGGGCGCGCTGGTGGAGCTGTTTCCGATCTTCTCGCGGCTCCGCCTGCTGCGCCAGTGGGGCGGCATCGTCGACGTTTGCCCGGACGCGAGCCCCATCGTCGGCAAGACGCCGGTGGACGGGCTCTACATCAACGGTGGCTGGGGAACCGGCGGCTTCAAGGCGACGCCGGGCTCGGGCTGGGTGTTCGCCCATACCATCGCCCAGGACAGGCCGCACGCGCTGAACGCGCCGTTTACGCTGGAACGGTTCTCAAGCGGCGCGCTGATCGACGAGCACGGCGCGGCGGCCGTCGCGCATTGAGCCCACCATGCTCCTGATCCCCTGCCCCTGGTGCGGCGAGCGCGACGAGAGCGAGTTCACCTGCGGCGGCGAGGCGCACATCGCGCGTCGGGCCGATCCCGACGCGCTCGACGACGACGCTTGGGCGGATTACCTGTTCATGCGCACCAACCCGAAGGGCGCGCACCGTGAGCGCTGGTGCCATACCCACGGCTGCGGGCGCTGGTTCAACGTCGAGCGAAACACCGTCACGCACGAGATCGTTTCGGTCTACCGGATGGGCGAGCCGCCGCCGGGCGGTGACGAATGACGGCGGTCCAGCCCTGCCGTCTGCCCGAAGGCGGCGCGATCGACCGTTCGCGGCCGGTCGGCTTTTCGTTCAACGGTCGGCGCTACTCGGGATATGCGGGCGACACGCTGGCGTCGGCCCTGCTCGCCAACGGCGTGCATCTGGTGGGGCGGAGCTTCAAGTACCACCGGCCGCGCGGCATCCTGTCCGCCGGCACCGAAGAGCCCAACGCGATCGTACAGCTCGAATCCGGGCCTCGCGCCGTGCCCAATCTCAAGGCCACGCGGGTGGAGCTGTATGAAGGTCTGACCGCGAGCAGCGTCAATTGCTGGCCCGGGCCGGGCTTCGATCTGGCCGCCGTCAACGACCTCGCCCACCGGCTGATCCCGGCGGGTTTCTATTACAAGACCTTCATGTGGCCGCATCGCGGCTGGCATTTCTACGAACGGTTTATCCGCCGGATGGCCGGGCTGGGCCAGGCGCCGGACGGACCGGACCCCGACCGCTACGAGCGCATGAACACGCATTGCGACGTGCTCGTCGTCGGCGCGGGACCGGCGGGACTCGCCGCGGCGCGGGAGGCCGGGCGAAGCGGCGCGCGGGTCGTTCTCGCGGACGAGGACGCTCGATTGGGCGGCACCCTCCGGGACGCGGCCGAGACCGGCTGGTTGGACGAAACGACGGCCGAGCTGAAGCGGATGGGCAATGTCCGGGTCCTCACGCGAACGACGGTCGCCGGCTATTTCGACCACAATTTCCTGATCGCCCTTGAGCGGGTCACCGACCATTTGGGGCCGCATGCGCCGGCGCATCTGCCGCGCCAGCGCCTGTGGCGCATCCGGGCCGGCCGGGTCGTGCTGGCGACGGGCGCCCTCGAACGTCCGCTGGTTTTCGCCAACAACGACCGGCCGGGTGTGATGGTGGCGGGAGCCGTCCGCGCCTACGTCAACCGCTTTGCCGTGCTGCCCGGAAGGCGCGCCGTGGTCGTCACCGACAACGACAGCGCCTACGCCGCGGCCCTCGATCTCCATCGCCGCGGCGTCGACATCGCCGCGATGGTCGATCTGCGGCCGGGAGCGGAGGCGCCGCGGGAAGCGCGCGAGGCCGGGTTCGAAATCCTGAGAGGTTACGCCGTCGTCGATACCGCCGGACGTCGCCGTGTGCGTGCGGCGTATGTCGCTCCCATCGAGGGCGACGGATCGCCGACCGGGAAGGTGCGGGCGCTGCCCTGCGACCTGATCGCCATGTCGGGCGGCTGGAACCCGGCGGTGCATCTGTTCTCGCAGTCCGGAGGGAAGCTGCGCTACGACGAGGCCCTGCGCGGGTTCTTGCCCGAACGCTCACCGCAGGCGGTCCGCTGCGCCGGCGCGGTCAACGGCGCCCTGGAGACGGAGGACTGCATCGCCGAAGGACGCGCCGCCGGCGCGGGGGAGCCTGCGGCGCCACGACCGGCGCGACAAGCGGCGCGCTCCCTGTGGGCGGTTCCCGCGCGAAGCCGAGCCGGCGAGGCGAGGCGTTTCGTCGATTTCCAGAACGACGTAACCTCGGCCGATATCGCGCTCGCGGCGCGCGAGGGCTACGAATCGGTCGAGCACCTGAAACGCTATACGACGCTCGGCATGGGCACCGACCAGGGCAAGACCGGGAACGTCCCCGGGCTCGCGATCCTCGCGGACACCCTCGGCGTGCCGATCCCCGAGGTCGGCACGACCGTCTTCCGGCCGCCCTACGAGCCGGTCACGTTCGGCGCCATCGCCGGGCGCGACGTGGGCCATCTCGCCGACCCGGTGCGCCGGACGCCGATTCACGCATGGCACGAGGAGAACGGCGCCGTCTTCGAGGACGTGGGCCAGTGGAAGCGGCCGTTCTACTACCCGCGGCCGGGAGAGACCAAGGACGACGCGGTCGTTCGCGAATGCCTGGCGGTGCGCGAAGCCGCCGGCATCATGGACGCGAGTACGCTCGGCAAGATCCTGGTTTGCGGCTCCGACGCGAGGGAGTTCCTGAACCGCGTCTACACCAACGCCTGGGACCGGCTGGAACCGGGGCGGTGCCGTTACGGGCTGATGCTGGGCGAGGACGGCATGGTTCTCGACGACGGGGTCACGTCATGCCTGACCGCGGACCGGTTCCTGATGACCACCACGACCGGCAACGCGGCGCGCGTGTTCGCCTGGCTGGAAGAGTGGCTGCAAACGGAATGGCCCGAGCTCAGGATCTACATCACCTCGCTCACCGAGCAGTTCGCCACGGTCGCTCTGGCCGGCCCCGACTCGCGGAAGATTCTCGGCGGGCTGAGTGACGAAATCGACCTGGGTTCGGACGCGTTTCCCTTCATGGCCTGGCGCGAAGGCCGCGTGGCGGGGCTGCCGGCTCAAGTGTTCCGGATCAGCTATACGGGCGAAACCTCGTTCGAGATCGTCGTTTCGGCGAATCATGCGATGGAGCTCTGGACGGCGCTGGAAGAGCGTGGCGCCGCGCCGTTCGGCACCGAGGCCATGCACGTGCTGCGCGCCGAAAAGGGTTATCTGATGATCGGCCAGGAGACCGACGGCACGGTGACGCCGCACGATCTCGAGATGGGATGGATATTGAGCCGGAAGAAGGACTTCATCGGCCGTCGCTCGCTCGCCCGCGCGGGGATGCGCGACCCGATGCGCAAGCGGCTCGTGGGACTCCTGACGGAGGACCCGGCATCGGTGTTGCCGGAGGGAGCCCAGATCCTGGCGGCACCGCCTTCCGGCCCGCCCGAAACCATGATCGGCCACGTCACGTCGAGCTATTGGAGCGCGACGCTCGGGCGCTCGATCGCGCTGGCGCTGGTCAAGGGCGGCCGCGACAGAGACCCCGGCACCGTCCATGTGCCGCTCGACAACGGCACCCAACGCGCGGAAATCTGCGATCCGAGGTTCTACGATCCCGAGGGGGTGCGCCTGAATGGCTGAGCCCGTGCCCGCCGTGGAACTGCGCACCTGCCCGCCGCGGGGGCGGATCGAGCTACGCGGCGACCCCGCCGATCCCGGGTTCGTCGCGGGTGTCGCCGATGCGCTCGGGCTGGAACCGCCGCCGACGCCCAACACCGGCCGTTCGCAGGACGACACCGTCGTTTTGTGGCTGGGTCCGGACGCCTGGCTGATCGAGGTCCCGTCCGAAACCGAAAATGCCATCGCCCGGCGGTTGGAGAAATCCCTTTCGGGATGCCACGTTTCGGTCGCGATCGTCGGCGACGGACATGTCACCCTGGCGCTCTCCGGCCCCAGGGCAGCGGACGTGCTGGCCAAAGGGATGACCCTGGACCTGGACCCGGAGCGGTTCCGGGCCGGGCACTGCGCCCGCAGCCTGCTCGGCAGGGTCCCGGTGCTGCTGCATCGCCCGGGTGACGCGCCCCTCTATGAGATCACCGTCCCCCGGAGCTACGCGGACTACGCGCGGGACTGGCTCCGGGACGCCGCGCTCGAATACGCCGTGACCGGCGACCCCCGTTAGCCCGGCGCTTCTTCCGGCTCCCGCGCGGGAGCGGGTGCGGCAACCGCCGAACTGTCCTCGGACAGCGACTTCAGGAGCCCGTAGGCCATGAAGACCATGATCACCGAGATCGGCAGCGCCGCCGCGATCGACGCGGTCTGAAGCGCCTTCAGCCCGCCCGCGAGCAGCAGCACCGCGGCCACGAACCCCTCGCCCAGCCCCCAGACGACGCGGAAGCGCTGCGGCGGGTCGTCGTTCCCCATCGACAGCATGGTGGTGATCACCAGCGTCCCGGAATCGGACGAGGTGATGAACCAGGTGGCCAGCAGGAACGTCGCCAGCGCCGACATGATCCATTGCAGGGTCGAGATGTCGGTCAGGCGTTCGATGGTGCCGTAGAGCGCCGCCGGCAGGTTCCATGCCTTCACCAGGTCGATGACGCCCGCGGTGCCGACGCCGCCGGCCGCGTTGAGCTCCATGTAGATCGCGTTGCCGCCGAACATGCAGAGCCAGAAGAAGGCGATCGTGGTGGGGACGAACATGACGCCCACCATGAACTCGCGGATCGTCCGGCCGCGGCTGATCCGCGCGATGAACAGCCCGACGAAGGGCGCCCAGGAGATCCACCAGCCCCAGTAGAAGATGGTCCAGCCGCCCTGCCACGCGATCTCCTTCTCGGTGCCGGCGGTCCAGAACCCCATCGGGATCACGTTCCAGATGTAATCGCCGAGCGAGGTGACGAAGAAGCCCATCAGCCACTTGAACGGCCCGCCGAACAGGAAGAAGGCGAGGAGGATGAGCGACAGCCAGATGTTCCACTCGGAGATGATACGGATGCCGTTGCCGACGCCGGAGACCGCCGAAACCGTCGCGATGAGCGAAATGACGGCGATCAGGATGATTTGCGTCCATATTCCGGGATCGACGCCGAACAGCACGTTGAGCCCGGTCGCCATCTGATTGACGCCGAGGCCGAGAGAGGTCGCGACGCCGAAGATCGTGCCGAACACCGCGAGCAGGTCGACGCCGTGCCCGATCGGGCCGTAGATCCTGTCGCCGATGATCGGGTAGAGCGCCGAACGCATGGTGAAGGGCAGCTTCTTGCGGAAGCCGAAATAGGCGAGGCAGAGGCCGACCACCACATAGACCGCCCAGCCGTGGAAGCCCCAGTGGAAGTAGGTGACCCGCATCGCGTGGACCGCGCGGGTCAGGTCCATCGACGTGGCGCCGGCGACATCGGCGTGCGGGTTGTTCGGGTAGCCGAAGGCGCCCGAGTTGTCGAAATAGAAGATCGGCTCGGCGACGCCGAAGAACAGGATGCCGATCCCCACCCCGGCCGAGAACAGCATGGCGAACCAGGAGAAGTTGCTGAACTCGGGCCGCGAATCGTCGTCGCCGAGGCGGATCGAGCCGAACCTGGAGAACATCATGATGAGGCAGAACAGCACCAGCCCCATGACGATGACGATGTAGTACCAGCTGAGCGACGCCTCGATCCAGCCGCGGATGGCGGTGTAAATGCCGTTGGCGAACTCGACGTTGAGCACCGTGAAGACCACGAAGGCGACCACCATGCCCTTGGCCGCCAGGCCCATACCCGTGTGGAGCCCGCGCATGAGTCCGGCGCGCGCGATCAGGTCTTCCATTGCCCTCGATGACACTTGGTGCCTCCTTCGGCGTTCCACGAACGACTGCATTCCGATGATCGGAATGGAAACCCTAACAAATGCGTATCGCTTTTCAAAACCGCGCCCGCCTCGCTTGGCGGGGAAACCGTCGATGCCCTAACATCGGACGGGGAGCAGGACCGGCGATACCGTGAGACTCGTCACATTCCGTCATGACTCGACCGGCGACCGGGATCGCGTGGGCGCGCTGATCGACGGCGACAGCGCGGTCGTCGATCTCGGCACGTCCCCGGGCGGTCCCGCGTTCGCGTCGATGCTCGCGCTGATCCGCGCCGGCGACGAGGCGCTCGCGGCGGCGCGCCGCGCGGCCGCCGACCCGCCGGCCAGCGCCGTGCTCGCGGCGGGCGAAATCGCGCTTCGGACACCGCTGCCGGAGCCGCCCCAGATCCGCGACTGCCTGTGCTTCGAGGAACATCTCAAGCGCGCGTTCGAGGTCATGCGGAAAACCCGCGGCGGCGGGTCCTCCGCGACGTTCCAGGTCCCGGAGATCTGGTACCGCCAGCCGATCTACTACAAGGCCAACCGCCTGGCGGTCGTCGGCCACGAAGAGGACGTATCGTGGCCGAGCTACGCCGAGGTTATGGATTACGAGCTCGAATTCGGCTTCTTCATCGGCAAGGGCGGCAGGGACATCGCGAAGCCGGACGCGCGCGCGCATATCTTCGGCTATTCCATCTTCAACGATTTCTCGGCGCGGGATGCCCAGGCGCTGGAGATGCCGGGCGGGCTCGGACCCGGCAAGGGGAAGGACTTCGACACCGGGAACGTCATCGGGCCCTGCATCGTCACGGCCGACGAGCTCGATCCCTATGACTGCACGATGATCGCCCGCGTCAACGGCGAGGAATGGTCGCGCGGACACTCGGGCAGCATCCACTGGACGTTCGAGGACCTGATCGCCCACGTCTCGCGTTCCGAGACCCTGCATCCCGGGGAGTTCTTCGGCTCGGGCACGGTCGGCGGAGGCTGCGGGTTGGAGCTCGAGCGCTATCTGTCCGACGGCGACGTCGTCGAGCTCGAGGTCGAGGGTATCGGTATCCTGCGCAACAAGCTCATCAGGGAGAAATAGGAATTGGTCGAGAAGATCCGCCGCGTGGTCACCGCGCACGACGACAACGGCAGGTCGGTTTTCGTCATCGACGGCGACGCCGGCACGGTGAAGGAGATGGAGTCGATGCCGGGCCTCGCGCTCACCGAGCTGTGGCGGACGAACGGCGCCCCGGCCGACAACGCGGGACGGGAAGACGCCGCCGACGGTCCGGTCGTGCTGGAGCCGGCGCCGGGCGGAACCGTATTCCGCATCGTCGAGTTTCCGCCGGACAGCGCGTGGCGCGGCCGCGCCGACGCGAGGGACGCCTTCGAGTCGATCGATGCCGGGCACGCGCCCGACGCCGCGAGCGACGACCCGATGATGCACAAGACCTCGACGGTGGATTACCTGGTCGTGCTGAAGGGCGAGATCTGGGCGATCCTCGATACCGGCGAGGTCTGCCTGAAGGCGGGCGACGTCATGATCCAGCGCGGCACCAACCATTCCTGGAGCGTTCGCACCGACGAGCCCTGCCTGCTCGCCGCGGTGCTGGTCAACGCCGATCCCGTCTGAATGTCCCGTTCCTCCACGAGGCCGTCCCGATGACCGCAAACGACGGATCCGGTTACGGACGCAACGCCATCGTTCCCGAGGAGAACGTCAGGCTCACCCATGTCGGAGCCGGCACGCCGATGGGCGAGCTGATGCGGCGCTACTGGCATCCCGTCTGCCTGTCGTCGGACCTCGCGGACCTTCCGAGGTATCTCAGGATCCTCGACGAGGAGCTGGTCGCCTATCGCGACAAGTCGGGCCGGGTCGGCGTGCTGGGGGCGCATTGCATCCACCGGGGGACGTCGCTCGAATACGGCAGGATCGAAGAGCACGGCCTGCGCTGCTGCTACCACGGCTGGTATTACGACGCGGAAGGAAGGTGCCTCGACCAGCCGGGCGAGCCCGCCGAAAGCCCTTACAGGAACGAGGTGCGCCAGCCCTGGTACCCGGCGGAGGAATACCGGGGGCTGGTCTTCGCCTATCTGGGTCCGCCGGGGACGAAGCCGCTATTGCCGCGCTACGACATCCTGGAGGACGAGGACGCCGAGTATCTCCCCTACCGCAACTACAGCCGGGGCGCGGTGGCGGCGTGCAACTGGCTGCAGCTCCACGAGAACGCCGCCGACCCGATCCACATCTATACCCTGCACGGCGCGAACCGCAGCGTGTTCGATTTCGACGACGTGATGGGGATCAAGCCCGCCATCGACTTCGTTCGCTCCGACCGGCATGTCTCCTACATCCGGACGACCGATCTGAAAGGAGGGAACAGGTTGATCCGGACCTCGACGATCTACGTGCCGACGGCAAAGTGCATACCGCCGCCCGACGTGACCGGCACCGATCCCGACGGCGAGACCGAGCGGGCGCGCATGGTGGGCTGGTGGGTGCCGGTCGACAACGAGCGCACCATCGGGTTCCACGTGGAACGCATAGATCCCGGCAAAAGGATCTTTCAGCCGCCCGACGGGGAGGTCGTCCGCGACTACGAGGAAACCCAGCGCACGCCCGACGATCGGGAAGCGCAGGTCAGCCAGCGGCCGATCGCCCGCCACGCGCTGGAACACCTGGCGACATCGGACCGCGGCGTGGTCATGTTCCGCCGCCTGTTGAGCGAGGCGATCGACGCCGTCGAGCGCGGCGAGGACCCGCCCGGCACCATGCGCGACCCGGCCGACCGGATCGTCGTCGTGCCGTCGGGCAACGAGGTCATCGCGCCCGGCAAGCCGGCGCCCACCGCGTGAGCGACGCGATCGAGCCGAATTCTTTACCAACGGCCGGGGAATAGACCGGGCGGTCTCTCCGGCCACGTCTTTCCTACAATTCGTCATGCCCGGACTTGTTCCACTGCTGTCCGGTTTAGGTTGACTGGATCGGGTGCAAGGCGTTGGTACAGGCGGGTTTTCGGCCCTTCCGCCGGATCGGGACACGGATCGCGGCCGGGCCGCACCAGCCGTCCTTGTCCCCCCGCTGTCACCCCGGACTTGTTCCGGGGTCCAGACTGTCAGGCACCGCTGTCGCCCGGCATTCCCCGGATCGGGGTCCGGGGCGAGCCTGGACCCCGGAACAAGTCCCATAAGCGCTAACTTGTTTATCTTTGTCATTTTATCTAGGGTTTCCGGGTGTCGGGATCCGGAGGCTTTGCGATGGATGAGGATTGGGCGGTTCTTCGTTCTTTTCTTCCGGCGGGCTGGGAGGAGTTGGGTCGTTCCAGCGGGGCGCTGAAGGGTCTTCGCAAGGACAAGTCGGCGGAGTCGGCGCTTCGGGTTCTGCTGTTGCATCTGGGCTGCGGGCACTCGCTGCGCGAGACGGCGGTGCGCGCGCGCAAGGCGGGTCTGGCGGATTTGTCGGACGTTGCGCTTCTGAAGCGGCTTCGCAAGTCTTCGGACTGGTTGCAGGGGTTGTGCGTGGCGCTGTTTCGCGAACGGGGTCTGGCGGTGGAGCCTGGCTTGCGGGTGCGGGCGGTCGATGCCACCACGGTGCGCGAGCCCGGGCGGACGGGTTCGCTGTGGCGGGTTCATTACAGCCTGTGCCTGTCTTCGCTGAGCTGCGACTTTTTCGAGGTGACGCCGGCGCGGGGCGCGGGCGGCGGGGAGTATCTGGCGCGGTTTCCGGTTGGCGAGGGCGATCACATTCTGGCCGACCGGGGCTATTCGACGGCGGCGGGGCTTCGCCATGTGTCGGCGGCCGGCGGACGCATTACCGTGCGGGTGAACACCGGAGGATTGTCCCTTCGAACCCTCGATGGCGCGCCTTTCGACCTGCTTGCGGCAGTGTCCCGGCTGAGGAGCGCCGGGGCTGTCGGGTCGTGGCCGGCGGCGACCGCCGGGGAGGAGAAGGTCTGCGGTCGCATCTGCGCGGTTCGCAAATCGGCGGCAGCGGCCGCGCGGGCGCGCAAGACGGCGCGCCGCGAGGCCCGGCGGCAGGGAAGCAAGGTCAAGCCCACAACGCTTGCTTTTGCGGACTATGTCATCGTCTTCACCACGTTCGGCGAAGAGGCGTTCAGCGACCGCGAGGTTCTGGAATGGTATCGCCTGCGCTGGCAGGTCGAGCTGGTCTTCAAACGCCTCAAATCCCTGGCCCAGCTGGGCCATCTGCCCAAGCATGACGACGAAAGCGCCCGCGCCTGGCTCTACGGAAAACTCCTCGTGGCGCTGCTGGCGGACAAGCTGGTCCGTCATGCCCGCGCCCTTTCCCCCTGGGGATACGACCTGGCGCCGCCACAGGACCCATAGTCCCTGGCGGGAGTTCCGGTTTGCCCTCAACCAGGTCCGAAGGGCCATCGAGCCCGCCTTCAGCCTCGCCCGCACGATCGATGAGTGGAACGACATCTCAAAAGCGCTCTCCGAGCCGCCAAGACAGAGAACCCTCCAACGCGCCCTGCACTACGATCTGTCAACAAGTTAGCGCTTATGGGAACAAGTCCGGGGTGACAGAGGGGGGGCGGAGACGGTCTCGCCCATCGGCGCGGAGCCCGTCGCGGCCGGCCCACCCTCCCCCGGCCCCTCCCGCAAGCCCCGGACTGCGATCCGGGGCAAGCGGGAGGGGAGAAGGTTGGGAGAGGTCGGCGAGTGCGTCCCCTCTCCCCCGTGGGGGAGAGGGTTAGCCCGGATTTCTCACCAATGGCCGAAGAGAGACCCGCACCGCGGCCGACCCCAAGCCTGTAACCCCGGCCTTGAGCCGGGGTCCAGGCTCGCCCCGGACTACGATCCGGGGAAGGCCGGGCGAGAGCGGTGCCCCTGACTCTGGACCCCGGCTCAAGGCCGGGGTGACAACGGGGCGAACGACAGGCCGTGCGCTTCGCCGGAACCGCCGACGAGCGGTCGAGCCCTTGTCACGCAGCCGTTCCCGCGCGTCGGACACAAGCAGCGCCCGCCGCTCGTGAGAAATGCGGGTTAGGGTGAGGGGCCGCCGTAATCGAGCGCCCGCCCGCCCCGCTCCCGCCCTTCGGCGCGCCGAGAATGGGAACAAGTCCGGGCATGACGGCGGGGAAAGCGGGGAGAGAGAGGGAACGGCGCCGGAGGTTTCGGCGCCCCTTTCCGTTGCCGAGACGCCGCCCGGCCATGTGGAGGACGCGATCATGCATGCGACCGCCATCGTTACCGACGCCGTCGTCACCCGGTGCCGCGCGCGCAGGTTCGGCATTTGCCGACCGAAATGTCGACAGGCGGGTCGACCCGGCAGGGATTTGTCTACCCGATGCCTGCGCCGGCGGCGGGAACGGGCGCCGGGACCGGTTCCCGCTCTATTTCTCGGGTATCAGATTGCCGGGCGCGTTGATCCCGCTGGCGCCCCATCTGTCCGGGTGGCCGCGCTCGTATTGGCGCGGATAGGCCATCGGCTCCCCCAGCTCCCGCGCCGCGTGCCACGCCCAGCGCGGGTTGAACAGCATCGGCCGCGCCATGGCGATCATGTCCGCCTGCCCGCGCGCCAGGATGTCCTCGGCCTGACGGGGCTCGCCGATCTGCCCGACCGCGATGACCGACATGTCGACCGCGGCCTTGACGGCCCCGGCGAACCCGGTCTGGTACCCCGGCCCCACGGCGATCCGCTGCGCCGGTGTCAAGCCGCCGCTGGAAACGTGGATGTAGTCGCAGCCGAGCGCTTCGAGCGCCCGGGCGAGCTCGACGGTCTCTTCGACGGTCCAGCCGCCCTCTGCCCAATCGGTCGCGGAGACGCGCATGCCGATCGGAAGATCGGCCGGCCAGACCGCCCGGACGGCCTGGAACACGTCGAGCGCGAAACGCATCCGGTTGGCCAGGCTTCCGCCGTACTCGTCGTTCCGCCGGTTGGTCAGCGGCGACAGGAACTGGTGGATCAGATAGCCGTGCGCGCCGTGCAGCTCGATGACCCCGACCCCGGCGCGGTTCGCCCGATGGGCCGCGTCGACGAAACGCGCGATCACACCGGATACATCGTCGGCCGACAACGGCCTCGGCGCCGGCCATCGTTCCGAAAGCGGCACCGCCGAGGGCGCGACGGCTTCATAGCCCCCTTCGTCGACCGGCAGGGGTCCCCCGCCCTTCCAGGGTTCCCGGGCCGACGCCTTGCGCCCGGCATGGCAAAGCTGGACCCCGAAATGTCCGTCGCTGTGGCTCTCGAAAAACCGCGCGATGCGCGCGACGGCGGCCTCCTGCTCGTCGGAGTAAAGCGACAGGCAGCTCGGCGCGTTGCGCGCGCCGGCCGCGACATATGTGGACTCGGTCAATACCAGCGCGGCGCCCGACACCGCGTACTGGCCGAGATGCATCAGATGCCAGTCGCCGGCGACCCCGTCATCGGCGGAGAACTGGGTCATCGGCGCGACAACGATGCGGTTGGGAAGCCGCAAGCCGCGCAACCCTATGGGTTCGAACAGTTTCGCCGTCATTCCTCTGTCCGACGCGGAGAATACACGATGGAGGCAGGGGACGATGGGACACCGGGCCGCTTGGCCGAAAAACCCCCGATCCACTAACATTTTCGATATCCAACCGGGAGACGAAGACCTTGGCCCTTCTGATCAGCAACCTCCTGATGGGAACGGATGCGGACTGGCGCGCCGCGATCAATACCGAACTGCCGGACATGGAGGTGCGGTTCTGGCCCGATGTCGGCGATCCCGCGGATATCGAATACCTGGCCTTCACCCGCCCCGCCCCGGAAGACTGGCCGGCATTCCCGAACCTCAAGGCGATGCTGACCCGCCAGGCGGGGGTCGACGGCTTCATCGGGCATCCCGGGCTGCCCGACGTTCCGCTGTCGAAGCTGGAACCGGAAGACGGCGACCCGATGATGACCGAATATGCCGTCATGCATGTGCTCCGCCTGCACCGAAATATGCCGACCTACCGGGAGCGCCAGCTTCGCAAGGAGTGGAAGGAAGCACGGCAGAAGCGGCCGGAGGAACGCACCGTCGGATTTCTCGGTTACGGGACGATGGCGCGCAAACCCGCGCGGATCCTGCGTGACATGGGATTCGACGTCGCCGCCTGGACGCGCACGCCGAAGCCCGATGCCGAGATCCCGATCTACGCGGGGGCCGACCGCTTCGACGCGCTCCTCGAACGCTCGGACATCGTGGTCTGCCTGCTGCCGCTGACCGGGGAGACGCGCGGAATCCTGAACGCGGAGGCGTTCGCGAAGATGCCGGAGGGCGGAATGGTCATCAATCTCGGCCGGGGAGAGCACCTCGTCGTCGACGACCTGATCGCGGCGCTCGATTCCGGCCATCTCTACCACGCCGCGCTCGACGTTCACTCTCCCGAACCGCTGCCGCCGGAAAGCCCGCTTTGGGAGCATCCCAAGGTGACGGTCATGCCGCATGTCGCCCGGCGGCCCGACATCGCGCAGCTGGCGCCGCAGATCGTCGCGAACATCAGGCGCCGCGAGGCAGGGCTGCCGCTTCTCCAGGAGGTCGACCGCGCGGCGGGCTATTAGGAGCGTTTTCCGACCCTATCGGATCGCGAAGACCGGTCCACCCTCCCCCGGCCCCTCCCGCAAGCGGGAGGGGGGAAGGTAAGGAGGAGTCGGCAAGCGAATCCCCTCTCCCCCGCGGGGGAGAGGGCCAGGGTGAGGGGGGACCGCGTCCGGTGGGATGTTGCTCTAGCTAGCGGAGGGCTAGGCGTTCGCCGGGTCGAGGTCGGAGGCCATGACTTCGGGCCGGAGCCCCGCCGCCTCCGCGGCGTCGAAGTTGAGCTCGATCTTGATGCCGTTGGGGTCGAACAGGAAGAGCTGGTAGAGGCCCTGATCGGACACCCGGCGCTGCGAGAATTCGACCTCCAGCTCGGCCAGGCGGGACATGGTCTTCCGCAGCCCGGTCGCCCGGAAGGCGATGTGGTCGACCACGCCGGTGCCGGACGTCGCGTCGGATTGCTGGCCCAGATAGGCCATGCGGTTCGCCGAAACGTCCTTGCCGCCCTCGGTCACATGCACCACGTCGCGGTCGCCGATATAGAGCCAGACGACGGGAAACTTGAAGTCCGGGGTAGGCCCCGCCGTCATGCCGAGCACATCGCAGTACCAGTCCCTGGTCCGTTCGATATCCTCGGTCTGCACGAGGAAGTGTTCGAGGTGCGAAAGCGGCATGCCGTTTCTCCCGCGGCGCGGCGTGCCGGACAGCGTAGGCGGGACGCGCCCCGGATACCAGCCCGACCGCATCGTCAAGGAAGGAGACCTGCCATGCCAGCCTATTGGGTAGCCCGCTCGAAGATCCACGACCCGGTCCGGTACAAGAAATACACCGACCTCGTCCCGGCGATCCTGGAGAAATACGGCGGCAGGGTTCTGGCCCGCGGCGGCGAGTACCGGATCATGGAGGGGCCGGAGCATTTCGAGCGCTTCGTGGTGGTGGAGTTCCCGTCCTTCGAGCAGGCCGTCGCCTGCCACCGCTCGCCGGAATACCAGGCGGCGGCCAGCCACCGGCGCGACGGCGCGGGGGAGGTGGAACAGGTGATCGTCGAGGGCGGCGAGGCGACGCCGATCTGACCGGCGGCTCGGGAATCCGCCGTCAGCGGTTGACTTCGTCCATCCACGCCTCGGGGTAGCGCTCGCCGGCGGCGACGCCGATCACGGGCCCGGATGGCCGACTCAACCGTTCGTCCGATTACCTCGAATCGGCGCAATCACAAATTGTTTACAAGACGAAATGTGCCGTCTGGTTATAATACTAAGGCTCATTACACATATTAAATATTCAAAAAGTGATATGAATTTATCTCAGATTGAGATAGACCAGAGTTATTACTTTTGAATATTAGATGTGTCAGTGTGGCCATGGTTAACCGTCCCCGAGTACGCATCCCGGCGGTCAGTACTCTTGTCGCGTTCGAGAGTGCCGGTCGCTTGGGCAACTTTTCCCGCGCGGCGGAAGAGTTGCAGACTTCCCAATCCGCGATCAGCCGTCACATCGCCAGACTCGAGGAGCATCTCTCTACCCGGGTGTTCGACCGGTCCCGCACCGGGGTCTGCCTGACCGAGGCGGGAAGCCACCTTTACGACGCCGTCGCCAGCGGGCTGGAGACGATCCGCCGCGCCATGGTCGAAGCGGGCGAGGCGACGGACGAGGAGTATGTGACGGTCGCGTGCTCGCACGATGCGTGGCAGCTCGTGTTCATGCCACGCCTCGACGCGCTCCAGCAATCGCTCGGCGGGAATTCCCCGATCCGGTTCCGGCTCTATCCCCACGACTCCCGGGAAGCGCCGCTGGATCCCGATGCGGACGTGGCGTTCACCTGGAACAGAACGGCGGACGGCCGGGAAGCCCTGGCGCTCAGAGAGGCGGTCAGACCGGTCTGTTCGCCGGGATACGCGGCATCCAACGCGGAAATTCTGGACGGACCGGTGGGCGGCTGGGGCGGGCTGACGTTTCTCGATTGCGCGAGTCTCGACGAGAGATGGGCGTCATGGGACGGCTGGTTCGAATCGGCCGGGGGCCCCGATCCCCTGCCCCGGATCGTCGAACTGGACAGCTACAACGATGTGCTGCAATCCGCGGCCGCGGGCCGAGGGATCGCGCTCGGATGGCGGTACTTCGTCGACAGCTACGTCGAAGCGGGCGCGCTGGTGGAACTGGGAGAGGGATTCGTCGAATTCGACAATCTCTTTTGCGGCCTGCTGACGGAAAAGGGGCGGAGAAAACCGCTCGCGCGCAACCTGCTCGCGTATATGGGTCAATCCATTCAGGGTTGAGCCGGCGGACCGGCGATGGCGCAGCGGGTTCGGCGTCGGGGACCAACTGCCGGTGCGGGCGCCCCCGAGTGTCCTGATCGAGAAGTTCGAGTGCGTTGGCGAGGTACCCCATCACGTCATGCCCGGACTTGTTCCACTGCTGTCCGGTTTAGATGGGGTGGACCCGGCGCAAGGCATTGGTACAGGCGGGTTTCCGGCCCTTCCGCCGGATCGGGACACGGATTGCAGCCCGCCCACACCCGCCGTCCTTGTCCCCCTGTTGTCACCCCGGACTTGATCCGGGGTCCAGGCCTGCCCCGGACCACGATCCGGGGAAGCCGGGCGAGGGCGGTGCCTGTGGCTCTGGACCCCGGATCAAGTCCGGGGTGACAACAGGGGGGTGGAGACGCCAGCCCGTCGACACAGAGCCCGTTCCGAAGTTAAACCGGACAGCAGTGGAACAAGTCCGATGGGGTGGACGCCCCCTCCCTGCGGCATCTGGATGTGCCAAGGTGGTGGTGCATTTGAACCACGTTAAGGAGGGGACATCCGTGGAACAGGTTAGCATCATCGGGATCGATCTTGCGAAGCGCAGCTTTCAGCTGCATGGCGCTCGGGCGGAGGGCTCGGTTGAGTTCCGCAGGAAGCTGGGCCGTGGGCAGGTGCTGGATTTCCTGGCCGCGCAGCCGCGTTGCGTGGTGGCGATGGAGGCCTGCGGGAGTTCGCATTACTGGGGCCGGGAGATCGGCAAGCTGGGCCACACGGTTCGGCTGATCGCCCCGGTCTATGTGAAGCCCTTTGTGAAGCGTCAGAAGAACGACGCGGCGGACGCGGAGGCGATCTGCGAGGCGGCGCAGCGGCCGACCATGCGCTTCGTGGCGGTGAAGGGAGAGGCGCAGCAGGCGCGGGCGATGCTGTTCCGGGTGCGCGATCTTCTGGTGCGTCAGCGCACCCAGACGATCAACGCGCTGCGCGGTCATCTCGCGGAGTTCGGCGTCATCGCGCCGCAGGGCAGAGCGCATGTCGGCCGTCTTGCGTCGGCGGTCGAGGACCCCGGCTCGGGCCTGCCGGAGCCGGTGCGCGCGCTGGGCAGCCTTCTGCTCGAACAGATTGCCGGGCTCGATGCGAAGATCGCCGGCCTGACCAGGGAGCTCCACGCCGGCGCGCGCAAGGACGAGGCGGCGGCGCGGCTGATGACGATCCCGGGGATCGGTCCGATCGCGGCGATGGCGATCCAGGCCTGTGCGCCGCCGATGGAGAGCTTCCGGTGCGGGCGCGACTTCGCCGCCTGGCTCGGCCTGGTGCCGCGCCAGCACAGCACCGGCGGCAAGCCCCGGCTCGGCAAGATATCGAAGATGGGCCCGCGCGATCTCAGGCGACTGTTGATCGCCGGCGCCATGGCGCGGATCCGCTGGGCGGTCCGGCGCGGCGAGACGGCGGACCCCTGGCTGGCCCGCATGCTGGCGCGCAAGCCGAGAATGGTCGTCGCCGTGGCGCTGGCCAACCGGATGGCGCGGATCGCCTGGGCGCTGACGATGAACAAGGAAGTCTACCGGCCTCCCGCCCGCGCCCGGTAAGGCGCGGGCGGGAGGCCGTCCCCGGATCGCGGTCCGGGGCAAGCGGGGATGCGGGCAGGTCGGAGGACAGGTAAGGGCAAACGGTCGATGAGACGGGATCGGGAAAACCAGCCTTGCCCGGCGTGGGCTCGAGCACGGAAGTCCGATTTGGACCCGATCCGCGTATCTCCATACGGGCCCGCGGCCACAACGTGCCGCATCGAGAGGCCGGACACACGAAAGCACCTGACCGCATGCACCAAACCGTCCAAAGAAAATGCTTGCACCACCGGGGGCGTCCACACACGATTTGGACCCGATCCGCGTATCTCCATACGGGCCCGCGGCCACAACGTGCCGCATCGAGAGGCCGGACACACGAAAGCACCTGACCGCATGCACCAAACCGTCCAAAGAAAATGCTTGCACCACCGGGGGCGTCCACACACGATTTGGACCCGATCCGCGTATCTCCATACGGGCCCGCGGCCACAACGTGCCGCATCGAGAGGCCGGACACACGAAAGCACCTGACCGCATGCACCAAACCGTCCAAAGAAAATGCTTGCACCACCGGGGGCGTCCACACACGATTTGGACCCGATCCGCGTATCTCCATACGGGCCCGCGGCCACAACGTGCCGCATCGAGAGGCCGGACACACGAAAGCACCTGACCGCATGCACCAAACCGTCCAAAGAAAATGCTTGCACCACCGGGGGCGTCCACACACGGGCATGACGAGGTAGGGGAGAGGCCAGGGCGCGGCGGGAACGGTTCCAGGTAAAAGGGATACGCTCTACTCCGCCGCTTCCAGCTTGTCCTGGGTGCGCAGCGCGAAATCGGAGGCGTCGTGACGCTCGTGGAGCTGGTCCTCGAGCGGCCCGTTGATCCGGTTGACCTTGCGTCCCCGGATCACCGCGTCGCGGGACCCGATCTCCTCGTACCAGCGGACGACGTTCCGGTACTCCTCCGCGGCGAGGAACTCGGCCGCGTCGTAGAGCCTGCCGGTGGTCAGCACGCCGTACCACGGCCAGATCGCCATGTCGGCGACGGTGTAGGCATCGCCCGTGACGTAGGCGTTGTCGGCCAGCCTCTTGTCGAGCACGTCGAGCTGGCGCTTCACCTCCATCGTGAACCGGTCGATGGGGTATTCCATCTTGTAGGGCGCATAGGCGTAGAAATGCCCGAAACCGCCGCCGAGATAGGGCGCCGAGCCCATCTGCCAGAACAGCCATGACAGGCACTCGGCCCGCTCCGACGGGTCTTCGGGAAGGAAGGCGCCGAACTTCTCCGCGAGATAGAGCAGGATCGCGCCGGACTCGAAGACGCGGGTCGGCCGGGGCAGCGAGTAGTCCACCAGCGCCGGGATCTTGGAATTGGGGTTGATCTCGACGAAGCCGGAGCCGAACTGGTCGCCCTCGCGGATGTTGACGACATAGGCGTCGTATTCCGCACCGTCATGCCCCGCCGCCAGCAGCTCCTCCAGCATCACGGTGACCTTCACGCCGTTGGGCGTCGCCAGCGAATAGAGCTGGAGCGGATGTTTCCCGCGCGGCAGTTCCGCATCGTGCGTCGCGCCGGAGACCGGGCGGTTGATGGAGGCGAACCGGCCGCCGTTCTCGCGTTCCCATTTCCAGACCCTGGGCGGTTCGTAGGCGGGGGCTTCGGTCACGGTCTTCTCCTCCGTCGCGGGATACGTCTTCGTTCGGCGGGTCTCTTACCGCATGAACCGGCCGCGGTGAACCTTCGCTCGGTTGATATTTCCGCGATTCCTGCCGTACCATCGACCCTCGCCCCGGCAGGGTGCCGCGGGACGGGGGGCTCGGCTGCCGCATGCAGGGAGCCAAATGGGGAGGATCGTAGATGTCTGCCAGACGAGTGCTGATTTCGTTCGCCGCGGCGCTTATCGCGGCCACCGGCGTGTTCGCGATGTCCGCGTCCGAAGCGGTCGCCGGATCGAGTCTGAAAATCCTGAGAAGCTGGCCGCCGGTCATCGAAGCCGTGCGCAGCATCGAGCAGTATCACAGGCAGGTGGAGAAGGCCGCCGCCGGCGAGCTCGACCTCGCCGAGGTGGGGCCCGAGGTGGTGCCGCCGCTGGAGCAGCTCAACCCGGTCTCGACAGGGGTATTCGATTTCCTGTTCAGCCACGGCGCCTACCACGCCGGCAGCAACGGGCTGCTGATGGGGGTCGACGCGCTCAAGCTCGATCCCAAGAAGCTGCGCGACACGGGGCTGTTCGGCTACATCAGCGACAACTACGAAAAGCGGCACGGGCTCAAGCTGCTCGCGTTGACGCCGACGGGGCATGACGGCTACCACATGGTGCTCAAGTCGCTGCCCGACCCGGAGACCGGGCTGAAGGGACGCAAGATCCGCGGCACCGCGACCTACCACCCGCTGATCAGGAAGCTCGGCGGATCGCCGGTCGTGCTCACCTTCGGCCAGATCTACACCGCGCTCGAGAAGGGCGTGGTCGACGGATATTGCTGGCCGGTCTACGGGCTGTTGGCGACGAAGTTCTACGAGGCCGGCGCCAAGTATGTCATGCGTCCGACGCTCGGCGTGTCGCGCAGCTTCACGGCGATCAACGCGAAGGCCTTCAACAAGCTGCCGAAGAAGCTCCAGACCATCCTGGTGGAGGAAGGCAAGAAGGTCGAATACTGGTCGATCGAGTTCTTCGACGACTTCATCGCCAAGGAAGAAAAGGTGCTCAAGACCAAGGGCGTGACCTATCACGGCTATCCCGAAAAGTTCCGCCCGCATGTCCGCAAGTGGTTCAACGAGGGGGTTCTCGATCTCGTCGTGAAGTACTCCAAGGCGGACGGGCAGAAGTTCGTCGACATGGCGCGCGCGGCGAACATGGTCGCCGAGTAACCGGGCGAACCCGTCGCGGGCGGCCGGTGTTCGCGGCCGCCCGCCGTCTCGCATCGTGTAAGCAGGCATGAGCGCCGTTCTCCGCATCCACGACCGGATCACATATGCGCTGTTCGCCATCGGGGTGATCCTGATCGCGCTGATCGGCGTGCTCTACGTCTACGAGGTCGCGTCGCGCTATTTCCTCAACGCGCCCACGTCCTGGGGCAACGACACGTCGAGCTTCATGCTCTCGGTCGCGACCTTCCTCTGCATCCCGCAGCTCGTGAAGGACGGTGGACATGTCGCGGTGACGATCATCTTCCAGTACACGCCGCCAGAGATCGCCATCTGGGTCGCCCGGGTCACGGCGATCGCCGGCGCCATCGTCTGCGCAATCGCCGCCTATATGGCGTTCGAGGAGGCGTTGCGGCAGATCGTCAACGACATCCTGACCAACACGACGACGGCGATCCCGAAATGGTGGGTGACATCGTTCATCCCGTACGGCCTCGCCAACGCCGCGCTCTATTTCGTGCGCACCTACAACCGCATACCGCAGGCCGGGATCTGATCCGGCGATGGAGTGGTATGTCGTCCTGATCGTCGGCCTCACCCTGCTGCTGGGCCTGTTCCTGTCGGGCGCGCCGATCTTCATCGCCTTCATGATCATCAACGTGGTCGGCACGCTGGTCTATTTCGGCCCGGCGGGCTTCGGCATGTTCGCCAACAGCCTTTACGACACGACGACGTTCCCGACGCTGATCGCGGTTCCCCTGTTCATCCTGATGGGGGAATTCCTGTTCCGCTCGGGTGCGATGGACGTTCTCTACAACTCGCTCGACAAGCTGGTCGGGCGGTCCCGGCTCCGGCTCTACTACCTCTCCATCGCGCTCTCGACCATGTTCGGCGCGCTGTCGGGCGCCGCGATGGGGGTGGTGGCGATGCTCGGCCGGTCGCTGTTCCCGGGGCTGATCGCGCGCGGCTACGACCGGGGAATCTCGACCGGCACCATCCTCGCCGGCGCCAGCCTCGCCCCGATCATTCCGCCCAGCATCCTGGTCATCATCATCGGCAGCCTGGCCCAGGTCTCGATCGCCAGGCTGCTGATCGCCGGGATCATCCCGGGGTTGATCCTGGCGGGGCTGTTCCTCGCCTACATCATGATCCGGGTGAAGATCGAACCCCACCGGGCGCCGGCGGTGGCCGACGACATCGGCGACGTGACCTGGCGGGATCGCGGCATCGCGGTGCTGAGGATGGTCCCCTTCACCATCATCATCCTCGGCGTTCTCGGCACCATCATGGCGGGGATCGCGACGCCCGAGGAATCGGCCGGGACCGGGGTGCTGGGAACGCTGATCGTCGCCTGGATCTACGGGCGGCTCAATTTCGGGCTGATCAAGGAAGCCTGCGATTCGACGGCGCGGATCACCGCGATGATCCTCGCGATCATGATGAGCTCGAAGATGTTCGGCCAGCTGCTGGCCTTCTCGGGCTCCACCACCGCGCTGGTCGGCTTCATCAGCGACATCGAGGTCAACCGCTGGTTCCTCCTGTTCATCCTGATGGCGGTGCCTTTCCTGCTCTGCCTGTTCATCGACCAGGTCGCGCTGATGCTGGTGGTCATCCCGATCTACATGCCGCTGTTGCAGCCGCTCGGCTTCGACCCGATATGGTTCTGGCTCCTGTTCCTCATCAACATCACGCTGGGAGGGATAACGCCGCCGTTCGGCTACACCATGTTCGCCTTCAAGGGGGTCCAGCCGACGGTGCCGATGACGGACATCTACAACGCGTCATGGCCGTTCGTGTTCATCTTCCTGATCGGAATGCTGATCTTCGCCGCGTTCCCCGGCGTGGTAACCTGGCTGCCGAACTTGCTCTAGCCTGACTTATTCGCGAGACGCTTCTCCCGCCAGCTAGTTTTGAGTGCGCAAGGGCGCGCGGGGCACGGTCGCGGGCCAGCCCGAGTCGGCGCACCGCCATTCTCGGCAGCGCCAGCCCGTCGTCCGACGAGATCGCCTCGCCTGCGAAATCGGCGATCGCATTCTTGCGTTGTACGGCTGAAAGATCCAACGGCGGCAGGCTATCTTCGCTGATGGTGGGCCAAGCGCCCGGCTCGGGCGGGTTTCCGGGCTGCACGCAGGGCAAGAATTACGAAAAACAGTGCTTTGCCGCCAAAGCAAGGCGCCGAACGAGTGGGCTCCGCTTTCCGCGAGATTGAATGCCACGGCCCAGAATGCGTGCTTTCCGCCGCGAAACAATTGGGCGATTCAACCAACGGCGTTCAGCAAACCACCCGATGTTATCGGACAAATAGTCCATTTCTATTGGATAAATCGTCCACTTTGATTCGGATGGATAACCTCATACCGTTCCGTTTCCGAACTCTGGTGAAAGGGGACGACCATGAAAGGACGAGTAATGACGGCGGTGGCGATCATCGCGATCGTCGGAGGCGCCTCCGCCGCCGCGCCGAAGACCTTTTCAGGAGTCAAGCTGGTCTTCGAGAGCGTTTACGGACAACAGTGTTACCGCTTCGTTCCAATCGAAACCAGCTGCCCGTCGGCAATCGAGTTTGAGAAGCTCTTCGACAAGGGGATCGGAATGAGCAAGTATCCGTCGGTCAAGATGTCGAACTGGTTGAAAAGCCCGACCATCGCCGCCTGGAGCGGCACGTGCATCCAGACCGGCTATTTCAAAGTGGAAGTCGGCGACATGCCGCTCTGCGACGAACTCGAGAAGGAGGCCCTGCGAAGTCAGGCGGAGAAAGACAAGGAGGCGATCCGGATCCAGCTCGAGAGAGCACTCGAATCAATCGCGCCTTTCGCGGCGCCGTCCGCGGCCGGGTCCGTGGCGGACTGATTCGACCCCGCGCCTCGCGCCGACCGGGCCTCGGCGCCGTGTAGAAGCCCGGTTCCGAACCGGTCGGCGCGACGAGCGTGGCGTGGGAATGTCGCCGCTCGGCAGACGAAACCACTTGCAGCAGCAGCCGACGAGGCTTCCCTGAAGCTTGGATATTTATTCCGTTTTGGGCCTGAACCGGGGTATGGCAGGATTCGCGGATGACTGGAAAAGATTCTGACAGAGAACACCGTCGGCGGATTCATTTCGACCTGCTCCTCGGTCACCTCGGGTTGTGGTTCGAAATCGTCAGACACATAGCGATCGCGGCGACCCTGACCTACCGGGCGGACCACGAAGCGTATATGCGGCTCCGCGAGGAAAAGTCGGAATACAACGAAACCTTCTATGTAGGGTTCGTTGACCGCGACCCGAGCCCTGCGCAGGAAAAAGAACACCGACAAGATCTCAAAGCGCGTTTCGATGGCAAGATCAAGAGCGCCGACGAGCAGCGGAAGTCCTCTCTTAAATTCCAACGCGCTCTGTTCAGCAGCGACATCCAGAGCGCTGCCTTCCACCTTCTTGCCGCGGAAAGAGGCGGACACCTGACGGCGTGGTCGCTGAGTGAACTCGCAAGAAGAACCGCCGGCATCGGTTGGGAGAATGGACTTGACGACGAGTTGACGGATTTGGAGAAGAAAGAGCTCGACACCACCAGAAATAGGCTTCGCCGCAAAATTACCTTGGTCAACGAAAGAATACCCTTGTTCGAGATGAACAAGATCGAAGGAAAACGGAACTATGAAATCAAAGCGACGGAGCTGCTCCATGAGATCGACCGCGAAATCTTCGAACCCATCCTTGCCGACCTCTTCGAATCCACTCTTGAACGCTGGGAATAACAAAATGATGGCAACCCGAGTCGTTGCAATCGCGATTGCGCTGGTCATGGCGGCGTCCGTTGCTGGAGCGCAGACGCTTTCCATGTCCATCCTTTCCTCCGGAGGCGCTTCGTGGAACCGCGTCGATGCGGCAGCCTGGGCGGATTCGAGTTTCTTTCCCGCCACCCGCTCCTTCACGGACAAAGTAACAGTCGATGTCGGAGTCTCGGCTTACGGTGCGACGGGCTGGTCGTCTTACGGCATGTATATGAAGGACCCGACAGATCCGGTTTCATTCGCCGGCAATCGGCGCCGCGTGGATCGGATGTCGGTTCCGCCGCGAGTTTTCGGAAATTCGACGTACGGCACGCTGAACTGGTTCTTCTTCAGTGTACGCCCGCAAGACCGCGATCGGGCGGACGCGCCGTATGTTCCCAAACAACTCTCCGGCGACGTCCGCACTTGGAAAATGCTGCGGAAGGACTATCGGAAGTGGCTGAAGCTCCAAGAGCAGACCAAGAAACAGATCGAGAAACGGAGAGAGTCGATCAAGCCGACTATGGGTACGGGGAAATCGGACCGGTCGTCGCTCGATCCGGCACTACCGTTGCGGAAACAGTACCGACTGAACACGATGGAGAGCGAACTTTACCGGAAGTTTATGGATTCATTCGTCCTGGTCCCAGTATCGAACGGCTTGAAGTTCGGCACACATAAACCGTGCGGGTGTGACTGCGAGTGCGATCCCTGCGATTGGATATGCTGCTGGCTCTGCGGGAGCGTCTACTATTACCACGATGTCTCATATGAGCGGATCTCGCCCAAGGCGCTCATCGACCTTCTAAAACACTAAGGCGATGACTTGCGATCCCTGTCTCCCAGGCAGCGGCGCATTGTTCTCCGGGTCAAGTTCGCCTTTGGATAGCGTTCTCCTGTAACGACACTCCCGCCGACGCCACAAATCGCGGGCGTCTTCCGGGATCGACCGCCCTACCGAAAGGAATCCCGCATGTTCGGATGTTTCTTTCCCAACCCACGCGTCTTCTTCCTTTCCGCGGCGGCCTGGGGGCTGGTCGCGGTCCTGTTCTGGTACCTCGTCGCCGCCGATTGGGGCGATCCGACCGGGCTCGCCGGGCTGATCGGCGTCGCGGAGGAGACCGTCTGGGGCTACATCTACGTCTTCCTTTGCTATGCCGGTTTCGCGCTGTTCTGGATGCGCTACAGCCCGCACAAATGGTCGCTCTGGTCGGTCGCCGGCTCGGCGCTGATCGTCTTCGTCACCTGGTTCCAGGTCCAGCTCGACGTGATGATCAACCGGTGGTTCGGCACCTTCTACGACATGATCCAGAAGGCGCTGGCCAAGCCGGGCGCGGTGACGACGGAGGAATACTACGCGCAGCTCGCGACCTTCCTGGTCATCGCGATGGTCTTCATCGTGACCGCCGTGCTGAACGCCTTCTTCACCAGCCATTTCGTGTTCCGCTGGCGGACCGCGATGAACGACCGCTATGTCGAGCTGTGGCAGCAGGTGCGGCACATCGAAGGCGCCTCGCAGCGGGTGCAGGAAGACACCATGCGCTTCGCCGGGATCGTGGAATCGCTCGGCGTCCGGTTCATCGACGCGGTGATGACGCTGATCGCCTTCCTGCCGATCCTGTGGGGGCTGTCGTCCCACATCAAGGAAATCCCGGTCGTCGGCGAGATCGCCTATGCGCTGGTCTGGGTCGCCATACTCTGGTCGGTGTTCGGGACCGGGATCCTGGCGCTCGCCGGCTACCGCCTGCCCGGGCTCGAATTCCGCAACCAGCGGGTCGAGGCCGCGTTCCGGAAGGAGCTCGTCATCGGCGAGGACCGCGAGGACCGGGCGCAGCCGCCGACGCTGGGGGAACTCTTCGCCAATGTGCGGCGCAACTATTTCCGCCTCTACCTCAACTACCTCTATTTCAACGTCGTCCGGTACGGCTACCTGCAGGCCGGGGTGATCCTGCCCTATATCGCGCTCGGGCCGACCATCGTCTCGGCGGCGGTGACGCTGGGGGTGATGCAGCAGATCATCCGCGCCTTCGGCAGGGTGGAGAACTCGTTCCAGTTCCTCGTCAATTCCTGGACCACGATCGTGGAGCTGATGTCGATCTACAAGCGCCTCGCCGCCTTCGAGCGCGCCATCGCCGGCGACGACCAGGCCGCGATCGAGTTCGAGACCGGCACGCAACTGCCGGTGGGCTAATTCGGAGAGAAACGCGGTTTCTCGCGTTCCCGCTCGCGCAGGTCGCGGCGGCGGATCTTGCCGGTGGCGGTCATCGGCAGCGCATCCACGAACTCGACCGCGCGGGGATATTCGTGCGCCGACAGTCGCTCCCGGACATGGGCCTGGAGCGCCGCTGCCAGGCCGTCCGCGGGCGCCTCGCCCTCGCGCAACACCACGAAGGCCTTGACGATCTCGCCGCGCACCGGGTCGGGCACGCCCACCGCCGCGGCCATCGCCACCGCCGCGTGGCCCATCAGGCATTCCTCGATCTCGCCGGGTCCGATGCGGTAGCCGGCCGACGAGATCACGTCGTCCTCGCGCCCGACGAAGCGGAAGGCGCCGTCTTCGTCCCTGACCCCGAGGTCGCCGGTGAGCAGCCAGTCGCCGTTGAACTTCGCCGCCGTCGCTTCCTCGTTGCGCCAATAGCCGAGGAACATCGCCGGATCCGGGCGGCGCACCGCGATCTCTCCGGTCTCGCCGGGCGGCAATTCACGGCCGTCACCGTCGAGCACCGCGACCTCGTGGCCGGGGATCGGACGGCCCAGCCAGCCGGGCCTGACGGGAAACAACCCGGCGCAATTGCCCAGCACCAGATTGCACTCCGTCTGGCCGTAGAACTCGTTGATCGTCAGCCCGAAGACCTCCCGTCCCCAGGCGAGAAGCTCCTCGCCGACGCTCTCCCCGCCGCTGCCGACGCTGCGGAGCGCAAGGCCGGACGGGCGGCCGGACGGGGAGACCTGCCGCATCATCTTGAGCGCCGTCGGCGGCAGGAAGGCGTTGCGCACCCCGAACCGGGCCAGAGTCGCGAAGGCCTCATCCGGGTCGAATCTGCCGGGCGGCTGCACCAGCACCGGCACGCCGGCCGCCCAGGCGGGCAGCAATACGTCCAGCAGACCGCCGGCCCAGGCCCAGTCCGCGGGCGTCCAGAACAGGTCCCCCGGCTGGGGAAAGAATTCGTGCGGCAGGGCGACGCCCGGCAAATGCCCGGGCAGCACCCTGTGGCCATGCAGCGCGCCCTTGGGCGGCCCCGTGGTGCCGGAGGTGTACATCAGCAGCGCGGGATCGTCGGGGCCGGTCGCCGCGATCTCGAACGCGTCGGAACCGCGCTCCAGAAGGTCCCAGAAGTCGTCCGCCACCGTCAGGGCGAGTTCCGGCAGGTCGAGCGCCCCCGCCTTCTCGCGGCCCTCCGCATCGGCGATCAGCGCTTTCGCGCCGGAATCGCGCAGCCGGTGTTCGATCGCTTCGGCGCCGAACAACGTGAACAGCGGCAGGGCGACCGCGCCCAGCTTGTAGGCCGCGAGATGGGCGAGCCCGGTCTCCACGCCCTGGCCCAGCAGGACCGCCACCCGGTCGCCGCGCCCGACGCCGCCGGCGGCAAGCGCATTGGCGAAACGGTTCGAAAGCCGGGAGAGCTCGCGGAACGACCATTCGCGGGGATCGCCGCCCGCCGGATCGGGACAGATCAGCGCCGGGCGCGTGGCGCCGACATGGCGCTCACAGACATGCCCGGCGATGTTGTAGCGGGACGGCAGCCGCCAGCGGAACGCCGCCCTCACCTCCTCCCAGGTGTCGCGGCGTTCGACGATCATCCCGCCACGGGCTAGCTCTGCCGCTCTTCCAGCCGTCCGCCGCCGAACAGGGTCGGCACGTAGCGGGGCGCCTCGATGGCGTCCTGGAACCGGCGCTTGGTCACCACCGGATCGAATCCGGCGGGCGGAACCACGACTTCGAGGTCGGGCGCGGTGAGGAGGGCGAGAAAGGACGGGCCGGGAGTCCCGAGCGCTTCGCTGAGCGCAGGCGCAAGCGCGTCGGACGTTTCGATGTTGCGCGCCCCCTTCAACCCGGCGGCGCGGGCGAGCGCGGCGAAGTCGAGCTCCGCGTTGGTCAGCGCCTGCCCGCCGGACGCCGCATGCACCCCGTTCTGGATCAACAAGACCGTCAGGTTCGCGGGCGCCGCCGCACCGACGGTTATCAACCCTCCCATGTGCATGAGCATGCCGCCGTCGCCCTCGACCGCGACGACCTGCCGGTCGGGCCGCGCGACCGCCAGCCCCAGCGCCAGCGGCAGGGCGAGCCCCATCGCGTCCTCGACATAGAAGTTCTCCGGACGGTCGCGGACCACCGCCCACAGATAGGACGCGTTGCCGAGCGAGGTGACGACCAGCGTCTCCGGGGGCAGGGTTTCGGCCATCGCGCGGTAGTACGCCTCGCGCGTCGTCACCATTGCACGTCCTCCCGGCCCAGCAGCAGGACGAACGGGCAAGAGCCCTCCTCGGCGAAGGTCGCCGCCTGCTCCACTTGCGGGCCGATCGGCCAGTCGCGGTCGGCGACCGCATATCCGAGGCCGAGGCCGCGAAGGACCGGCTCGGTGGCCCGTCCCTTGGGCACGTGATAGAAGACCGGGTCTTCCGGCGTTCCCCGGTAGGACGCGAGGATCAGCAGCGGAAACTGGTAGCGCTGGGCGAGGCAGACCATGCCCGCGCCCATGCTCAGGAGCCCGACATTCTGGATTACCAGCGCGGTGCGCGCGCCGCCGAGCCTCGCCCCGCAGGAAATCGCGAGCGCCTCCTCCTCGTGGGTCGCGCGGACCAGCGAAATCCACGGCGCCTCCTCGATCCTGACCAGGAACTCGCCCAGCCAACCGTCGGGCACCGTCACGGCGACCGTGAAGCCGGTGCGCCGCAGCGTCTCCAGGATTTCCGACGGGCGATGCACCGGGCTCATTCCGTTACAAGACAACCGGCCGAGGGTGCCGTCAAGCGACCGCGCCGGACACGCCGGCTGGGAAATCGCTTGCTGGCGCGAATTGGGCGGCACTAGAGCCTGGCCGTTTTACCTGGAACCGTTCCCGCCGCGCCCTGGCCTCTCCCCTATCTCGTCATGCCCGGACTTGTTCCGGGCATCCACGTCTTGCGGCATCGCGGTGCGAGCCGGGAAAGGACGAGACGGCGGAGGGACGTGGATGCCCGGAACAAGTCCGGGCATGACGGGGAGGCGGTTCAATCTGAAACGGATAGGCACTAGACTTTGACCGTTGCAAGAACGATCCGCCGTAACGGATCACTGGGAGGAAATCCAATGAGATATGCAAGGCGTATTGCGAATTGGGCCGGAACCGGTCTGCTGGCTCTCGCCGTCGTGGCGGTGGGTGGGGCCGGGCTGAGCGCCGCGCCGGCCAAGCTGACCATGGTCGGGTCCTGGCCGCCCAAGGTGTCGTCCGCCGCCGATATCGGCATCAAGTACCTGGACACCGTCAACAAGATGGGAAAGGGCACGGTCGAGATCACCTTCAAGGGATCGCGCGACGTGGTGCCCACGTTCGATCAGCCCGAAGCGCTGGTCCGCGGCCTGTTCGACGTCTGGTACGGCGCGCCCAATTACTGGGCGGGCGTCGTCCCGGGCGGCTATTTCTTCGAGCTGTCGCCCTATGACGTCCCGGACAAGGGGCCGGGCAGCGATCTCTACAACTTCATCGTCAAGATGTACGAGAAGAAGGGCGTCCGCTATGTCGGCCATTTCTGCGGCGAGCCGAGCACCGGCAACCATTTCATGTACACCCAGAAGAAGATCTCGGGCATCGGCGATCTCAAGGGGCGGAAAATCCGCGTGCCGCCGCTCACCCGGTTCTTCGTCAAGAAGATCGGCGCCGAGCCGGTGACGCTGCCGCCGAGCGAGGTCTATCTGGCGCTGGAACGCGGCACGGTGGAGGGCTTCACATGGCCCTACTATGACGGGTTCACCGCCTTCGGATGGCACAAGATTTCGAAATTCGTCATCGGCCACCCGCTCTACCGCGACGGCGTCAGCATCATGATGAACCTCGCCAAGTGGAACAAACTGTCGGGCGATGCGAAGAAGGTGATGCTGGACGCGGTGGGTCCGGTCCAGGGTTGGACTGCGGGCTGGGTCTCGGCTTTCCAGGCGCAGCAGCTCAAGGCGATGCTGAAAGGCGGCATGAAGCTGGTGACCTTCTCCGACAAGGAGGCCGCGCAGTGGGAGACCACCGCCAACGAGGCGCTCTGGGCGCAGTTCAAGTCGGTGATGAGCGCGGACGAGTACGCGACCGCCCGGCGCCTGCTGGGATACAAGTAAGCGTCGAACGATCGGTCGGCGGGCCGGCGCGTCGCGCCGGCCCGTGGCCGCGCGGGGGAACCGAATGAGCGCCAAAGTCCGGACGGCGACCGACGTCTACGCCGGGACCGGGCTGCCGGAGCTGGGCTTTCGGAATTACTGGTACCCGGTGCTGGCGACATGGCGGCTGCGCCGGCGGCCGAAATCGGTCAGGCTGCTCGGCGAGGAAGTCGTTCTATTTCGCGACAAGGGCAGGATCTACGCGCTCAGGGACCAGTGCGCGCATCGCGGCGCGCGGCTGTCGCGGGGGAAATGCCTGTATCCGGGCAGCGGAACGCTCACCTGTCCCTATCATGGCTGGACCTATTCCGGAGAAACCGGCAAGTGCGTCGCCAAGCTGATGGAAGGCCCCGAGACCGCGATTCCCTCGGAGGCGAGGGTCAAGCCCTACCCGGTTCGCGAACATCGCGGGGTGATCTGGCTGTTCGTCGGCGACATGGACGCCGTGAGGCTGGAGGACGACCTGCCGGAATGCCTGGCCGATACCGACGAGTGGCACACGATTTCGACCTGGCGGACCTATCGCTGCAACTGGCGGGTCCTGAACGACAATCTGTGCTACGACCTGCACGCCCCGTTCGTCCACAGGAACTCGCCAGAGCTGGTCTTCCAGCCGGTCTTCCCCTTCGCCAGCCGGATTTCGGCGACCCCGCTGGAGGATTCCAGGGGGCTGGGTTACACCGCGCGAGACGGTATTACGGAAGCCCGCTATCCCGGTCTCGGAGATTTCCCGCCGCCCCGGGAGGCCTTCTGGCGCCGGCTGAAACCGCGCGGCCGGGGCAAGGAGATGGATCCGGAGACGTCCGAGGCGGCGAGGCAATACGGCATCAGGTACCGGCACATGTCGCGCCTGCCGGCGGTGACCCTGGTGGGCCGTCCGGCGGGCGACTACTTCATGTGCCGCTGGGTCACGCCGGTCGACGCGGAGACGACGCTGTTCTACTCGTTGAACGCGTTCCGCCGGCGTCATGCCCTCGGAACCCTGCTGGACAGGATCGGCTGGGCGCTGTGGCAGTCCTGGGCCCATGACTGGGTGTTCTCCGACCAGGACAAGAAGATCGTCGAGGGTGTGCGTTCGGATGCCGAACAGCTCTCGCGCAGCGATACCGGCGTCGTCGCCTGGCGGAAGTTCATGGTGGAGAACGCGCGCCGGCCCGCCACCGATGCCGGACGGAACGACGTGCGGCTGGAAACGGCGGCGGAATAGACGATCGTGGGTTGTTGAGCATTGACCGACAGCATCCCTGACGGGCGGGAGACGGACGCGCGCGGCTCGCGCGCGGAGCGGGTCTTCGACCTGATTGTCGATGGCGGCGCGGTACTGGCCGCCGTGCTCATGGTCGCGGTCATGCTCACCACGACGATAAAGGTCGTGTTCCGCTACGGCCTTCGCGAAGGCCTGATCGGGATCGACCAGATCAGCGGCACGATGCTGCTCTACATAACCTTCCTCGGGGCCGCCTGGGTGCTGCGCCGCGAGGAGCACGTGACGCTCGATCTGCTGGTCGGCCGGATCGGACCGGAAGTCCGGCGGCAATTGTTGATCTGGGGCTCGGTCGCGGGAGCGCTGGTCTGTCTCGCGATCTCGGGCTTCGGGGCTTTCGAGACCGTCACGTCGTGGCAAAGGGGAATCCGGATACCGGCCGAGCTGGAGATGCCGCGCGCGATCAACCTGGTGGCGATCCCGGTCGGCTGCCTGTTCCTCGGCCTCCAGTTCGCGCGCCGCGCCTGGCGCCACTGGCGGCGGATGGCGCCCGCGCCGCCCGCCGGGATCGGGTGAGCCGCGATGGAGTGGTGGTTCTACCTCCTCTGCTTCTTCGGCGGCCTCGGCGCATTGCTTCTGATCGGCCTCCCCGTGGCGGTCGCCTTCATGCTGGTCAACCTGGTCGGCGTCTACGTGTTCTGGGGCGGCGCGATGGGGCTCAACCAGCTGATCCTCTCGATCGACAGCTCGGTCTCGACCTTCGTCCTGGTGCCGCTCCCCATGTTCATCCTGATGGGAACGGTGATGTTCCATTCCGGGGTCGCGTTCAGGATGATCGACGTGCTCGACCAATGGCTCGGACGCATCGCCGGACGGTTGGCCGTGCTGGCGGTGGGCGCGGGAGCGCTGTTCGCGACGCTGACCGGGGTGGCGATGGGAAGCGTCGCCATGCTGGGCTCGACGCTGTCGCCCGACATGGAACGCCGCGGCTATGCGAAATCGATGTCGCTCGGCCCGATCCTCGCGAGCGGCAGTCTCGCGATCATGATCCCGCCGAGCGCGCTCGCCGTCATCCTCGCGAGCCTCGGTCGGTTCTCGGTCGGCAAGCTCCTGATCGCCATCATCGTGCCCGGTCTGCTGCTCGCTCTGATCTATGCCGCCTATATCGTGATCCGCTGCCACCTGCAGCCCTCGCTGGCGCCGGCCTACGCCGTGGAGCCGACGCCGCTGCCGCAGCGCCTCGCCGATTCCGCGCGCTACGTCCTGCCGCCGGTCTCGGTGATCCTGATGGTGATCGGCTCGATTTTCCTCGGCATCGCCACCCCGACGGAAGCCGCGGCGGTCGGCGCCCTCCTGAGCTTTGTCGTGGCCGCGCTATACGGCCGCCTGACCTGGGAGGTGATGAAGAAGGCGGTGGGCTCGGCGACGTCGCTTTCGGTCATGGTGCTCCTGATCCTCACCGGCTCGGCCGCGTTCGGCCAGTTGCTGAGCTTTTCCGGCGTCACGCCCGCGATCACCCGGCTCGCCACCGACCTGCCGGTGCATCCCATCGTCATCCTGATCCTGATGCAGCTCGCGGTGATCTTTCTCGGCATGTTCATCGAGCAGACCTCGATCGTCATGGTGACCATCCCGATCTTCATGCCGATCGTCGCCGCGATGGGCTGGGACCCGGTCTGGTTCGGCGCGATCATGGTCCTAAACCTGGAGATGGCGACGATCTCGCCGCCCTTCGGCCTGTCGCTGTTCGTGATGAAGGGGATCGCGTCGCCCTCGACGACGATGAACGACGTCTACCGCGCCGCCCTTCCCTTCGTCGGGCTGAACCTGATCGTCATGGCGGTGATGATCGCCTTTCCGGGGACCGTGCTGTGGCTCCCCGGGCTGATGGATTGACCCGGCCCGCTCAGCCGACGGCGAGCCCGTAGAACTCCGCCGTATTGCTCCAGAGGATGCGCCGCCGCGCGGTTTCGTCGAGCGGCGCCGCTTCGAGAAATTCGTTGACCGGCCCGGCGCCCGAATCGAAATGCGGGTAGTCGGTCGCGAACAGGATCTTGTCCGCGCCCAGACCCTCGACCGCGAGGGGGATGGTCGGGTCGCCGGGATCGCAGGTCACGACGCATTGCCGCTGGAAGTATTCGCTCGGACGCATCGTGAGGCCTTCCATGTACCCGCCGAGCCTCGGGTGCTCGAAATGCTCGTCGAGGCGGGAGAGCCAGTACGGCGCCCACGAGCATCCGGCTTCGAAGAAACCCACCTTGAGCGTCGGATGGCGCTCCAGCACGCCGCCGCAGATCAGCGCCATCGTCGCCATCATCTGCTCGAAGGGATGCGAGACGACGTGGTGGAAGACGTAGCTTTCGGGCCGCATCATCCCGCCATACCGCTCGCCGCCGGCGGTCGCCGGATCGCCGGTCGATTCGTGCACCACCAGCGGCACGCCCAGCTCCTCGACGGCGGCATAGAGCGGCTCCCGGTCGGGATGGTCCAAGCGCTTGCCGGCGACCGGGTTGGGACGCACCGTGACCGCCACCGCACCGAGATCTACGACGGCGCGACGCGCCTCGCGGACCGCTTCGCCGATGTCGTGGAGCGCCACCGGGGCCGCGAATTTCAAGCGGTCGGGAAAGGCGCCGCACCAGTCCGCCATCCAGCGGTTGTACGCGCGCATCGTCGCGTGGCTGAAATCGGCTTCCATGTAGCCGGCGACGAGGGCGGCGGACGGGTAGAGCACCGCGAGCCCGATGCGTTCCTTGTCGAGCACCTTGATGCGGCTGTCGGGCGGCATCGGCTTGCGCACCGAGATTTCCTTCGGAAAGGGCGGGTGTTCCGCGCCATCGACGACGAACCGGCGGTTCCTGTCGGCGTTGAGCGCCCATCCGAGCGTGCGCCCGCGAAATTCGGGCTCCAGATATTCGCTGAACAACGCATCCTCTTCATGGACGTGCCCGTCCGCGTCGAGGGCGAGATAGCCGGCCGTCGCGGGTAGCGCTTTTTCCGGCGCTGTCGAGGCTACCGTCATGTTCCGTCTTCCCTTCCGACGTTCAGGGCGCCGCGGCCGAGGCTAACCCATGTCGCCCGGCGCCGGTATTGGACGAAAATATCGAGACGATCCGAAAACGATATGAGACCGGCGACGAATCCATGACCAGATAGATGGGGCAGGCGTGCGCGTTCGACATACCGAAACCGAGACCTGGACGAATGTTCGAAAAGCGAAGCGACTTGATAAAGTTCCTGACGGTCGCGGAAACCGGAAAAATCCTCGCGGCGGCCGACCGTCTGGCGATCACCCAGCCCGCGCTGTCCCGGGTGATCGCCAAGCTCGAGGACCAGTTCGGCGGGCGTTTGTTCGAGCGTATCCCGACCGGCGTGCGGCTTACCGCGCTTGGCGACATGGTCGCCGGCTACGCGCGCGAGATCGTGCGTGAAATCGAAACGGCAGAACGCAAGATCCACGACGCCGTTTCCGGGCGTACGGGCTGTCTGCGGGTCACGGCGGGTCCGACCTGGATGTGCGCCGTCCTCCCCGATGCGGTCGCCCGGTTCCACGAGGACTATCCCGGCGTCGAGCTCAAGATGTGGACGGCCAGCGCGAGCGAAGGCATACGCCGCCTGACGGACGGCGAAAGCGACCTCCATTGCGGAGGCGTCGATGTCCATGACCCGTTTCCGCCGTTCCTGGGGTGCCGCGGCTTTCTCAAGGTCACGTCGGGCATCGTCGCCCACAAGGACCATCCGCTCCACGACGGGAACGTGGCGCTTGCGGACCTCGCGGACTATCCGTGGGTCGACTATGACGGTCTCGTGCCGCGGTTCACGGGAAACGGACGGGACCGGCCTTCCATCGCGCGGGTCATCGACGACCTCTACCGGCAAACCAGCAAACGGGTGAAGACGATTGTCCGGGCCAGAGCGGTCGGATTGTTCATGCTGGGTTCGGGCCCCTATCTCTCCTGGCTGCCCTTGCAGTTCCTCGAAAGCATGCGGGAACCGGAGCTGAGGCCCTTGCGGGTGGAGCTCGGCCGGTACCGCTACCGCACGGGAATCGTCTGGCGCCGGTCGGCCGAAGGGCTCGCTCCGTTCCAGCGCCTGCGGGAGATCGTCAAGCAGATCGCTTCGGAGAAGGCGCGCCCGCTCACATCCGCCACCTGAGCAGGAAGCGTTCCGCCCGGGCGATCAGCCAGTTCACGCTCAGCCCCATGATCGAAAGGATCACGACGCCGGCGATCAGCTCGTCGGTGGCCATCAGGCTGCCGGCAAGCAGGATATAGGCGCCGACCCCGAACTCTGCGCCGATCATCTCGGCGGCGACCAGCAGCACGATCGCGATGGCGGCGGAGATGCGGAAACCCGGCAGGATGGCCGGCAGTGCGCCGGGCAGGATGATCTTCCGCACGATCGACGACCAGGAAAGGCCGAATGACTGCCCCATCCGGATCAGGGTCCGGTCGACATTGTCCACGCCGCCATAGGTCGCGATCACGGTGGGGAAGAACGTGCCGAAAAGGATGGTCGCGATCTTCGATCCCTCTCCGATGCCGAACCAGATCACGAAAAGCGGCAGAAGGGCGATCTTCGGGATCGGGAAGATGGCGGCGACGATCGGAGCGAGCCCGGCCCGGGCCAGAGAGAACAGGCCGATGGAGACGCCGACGGCGATCCCCAGCACGGTTCCCACCGTCCAGCCGACCAGCAGCCGCTGCAGGGAAGCGCCCAGATGCTTCCACAGGAGGCCGGTCTCCAGCAGATGCGCGAGAGCGGCCAGGGCCTCGGACGGCGCCGGCAGAATCAAAGGCGGAATCAGCCCGCTGCGGGAACCGGCCTCCCATATTCCGACGATGGCGAGAAACACCGCCGGGCCGACCACCCCCACCCGCTTAGGTATGAAACCGCCGCCCCGGAACGATACCGGCCGGCCGGCGCTTCCGGGTTCAGCCATCGACCAGCTCCAGCTCCGCCGCCTGCGCCTCGTCGCGGATCAGCCGCCATAGCCGTTGCCGATGGGTTTCCAGGTCCCCCGCATGTTCTTCGCGTGCCTCCAGCGGCAGGTCGATTTCGAGAATTTCGCGAATAGTGCCCGGACGGCGGGACAGGACCACCACCCGATGGCCCAGCCGGACCGCCTCCTGGAGGTTGTGGGTGATATAGACGGCGGAGAATTGTTCGCGGGTCCAGAGATCGATCAGGTCGTCCATCAGCAGCTCGCGCGTCTGGGCGTCGAGCGCCGACAGCGGCTCGTCCATGAGCAGAAAGGCGGGCGAGACGGCAAGCGCGCGGGCGATCGCTACGCGCTGCTTCATGCCGCCGGAGAGCTGCCGCGGGAAGGCGTCGCGGAACTCCGACAGCCTGGTGCGGGACAGCACGTCGTCCACGATCCGCGCGGTCTCGCCGCGCGCGAAGCCGTGATCCTCCAGGACCAGCCGGACATTGCCCTCGACCGTGCGCCACGGCAACAGAGCGAATTCCTGGAATATGTATGTCAGCGGGTTGAGGGAATCGGCCGGCGTATCTCCGATCTGGATCACGCTGCCCCGGTCGGGGAGCTCCAGCCCGCCGACCAGCCGCAGCAGGGTCGACTTGCCGCAGCCCGAAGGCCCGACGATGCAGACGATCCGCCCCGACGGGAGGGCGAGATCGATTCCGCGCAGCACCTCGACCTCCCCATAGGCGTGGTGAAGACCGTCGAGGCGCAGTTCCATGGCGCGGTCCTTCCGACGGATCAGGCTTCAGGACTTCGGCGGCGCTTCATGCCGGGCCGGTGCCGAAATCGGGAAAGTGCTCGCTCCTGAAGGATGACCACGCGACCGGATTCTCGGCCGAGCCGTCGTTCACGATCAGCTCGAATACCATCTCGCCGGGCGATCCCGGCGTGACCTCGATCAGCCGGGCCTTGCAATGGCCGGCGAAGACCTTGCCGGACGGAACCCCGTCAACGGTGCATATCCCGCCATAGTTGATGAACGTGTTGCCGGTCGCGGGCAGGCGAAACGCGCCGCTCTGAAAGGTGGAGTAGATGCGATCGTGCCGCGGCCCGCGCGACCAGACCTGGCTTACGGTTCGCGTCTCCCGGTCTATGGCGAACTCGACGGCGCGGCTGTAGCAATCGGCGTCGTCCGGCTTGGCGTCGGGCGGTGTGGCGCGGTGGTTGCCGTTGTCGAAACACATGAGAGTGCCGGCCGGGGTCACGGAGCAGTCGTGCTGGTGGTACTGCCATTCCAGCCCGTCGGCCGGCCGCAACAGCCGGTCGGACCAGGGCGGGCGCCAGTTGGCGGGGGTTCCGAGGATCCAGTCGAGCGCGCCGCTCTCCCGGTCGATCCGGATCAGGCAGTCCTGATGGCGCAGCGAGGCGATGAAGCCGCTTCCGTCCCAGGCAAGCCCGTTCGTGTGGCTCCAGTCGCAGGTATCGGGATAGCCGCGGTATATCCAGTAGGCGGCGCGGCTGCCATAGCAGACGCGCCGCGGGTCGAGCAGGTCCAGCAGCCGGTACTCGTTGACCACCGACCCGTCGCGCGCGAACTCGACGATCACGTCGCCGACCACGCGCGCGGTCTCGGTTTCTCCGTTGGGGTCTTCCTCCGACAACGGGAATCCCTCGATGTCCCGGATCTCCATGCTGCACACCGCGATGTTCCCCGACGGAAGCTCGATCACGGCGTGGTGGAACATGCCGGCCGCGACCGGGATTGCGCCGGGAGGCGGGGTCTTGTCCTTCCAGCGGCCCTCCGCGTACCACTCGGCGACGGTGTCGCCCAGCAGGTCGATTTCGCATACCCGCCCGTCGGCGACATAGAGGATGTTGCCGTTGGCCAGCCGGCGCACGTCTCCGACCGCCTCGTCGATCCGGTAGAACCAGACGATCTCGCCCTCGCGGTCGACCGCGACGATCACGCCGAAACCGGGAAGGTGTTCCGAGGCCGGCGAATGGCGAATGTTGAACAGCATGGCGCCCGGTTCCCGTTTCTCCGGCACGCAGGTCGTCACCTCGAAGGGCGGAAATTCGTCGGGCAGCGGCGGCGCGGCGAAGGACACCGGCGCGGGCGCTTCGATCCGGTTTCCCCCGGCGTCTTCCGCCGCGACGGCCGCCGTGCAGCTCTCACCGGGACGCATGCCGACCAGCGCTATCCGGTGCCGGGTGCGCGGAGGTTCGCCCGACCGCACCCGCCACGCCCGTCCGTCGCCCAATACATCGACGACCGCCCGAGACGCCGCGTCGGTCTCGAATTCGACGACGGCGGCAAGCGGCACGCGCGGATTGGGATTGGCCGAGATCGTCGGCGGGGATGAAAATTTCACGTTCGTCCTCCTGCGGCCGCCCCTCCGGCGGTTCCGTCTCCGGTCGGTCAAAATGCACAGGTTGCGGCCCTCCCACTAGCGCAAAAGGAGGTTCGGTGCCAAAACGCTGTGGCAGTCAAGGAAATCAGGGAGGGTTTCGATGCTACATCGTCTCATGGCGGTTCTCGCCGCCGCGGTTCTGGTGGCGGCGGGGGGCGCGGCGAAGGCCGCGGATTATTTCGAGGGCAAGACGATCACCGTCCTCAGCCCGGTCCCCGGCGGCAGCGGGCTCGACCGGCTGACGCGCGCTTTCGTCAGGCACTGGCCGAAGCACATCCCGGGCAAGCCGAAGGTGATCGTGAAGAACATGCCGGGCGCGGGCGGCGCCAAGGCGCTGAACTTCCTGCAGGAACGCGCCCGGCCGGACGGGCTGACGCTGTATCTGGGCCCCTGGGCCGCGCCCGGGATCATCGCCGGCGATCCGGCGCTGCGCTACGTGCCGGAGGAGTTGGTGATGATGGGCGCCGGCGGCCTCGACCGGGTGACGCTGATGCGCACCGACGTCGCGCCCGGCATCAAGAAGTCGGCCGACGTGATGAAGGTGAAGTCGTTCAATGTCGGCGGGCGGCGTCCCGACCAGATGCTGGACTTCCTCGGCAATCTCTCGATGGAGATGATCGGCGCCAATTACCGCTTCATCGGCGGCTATCGGGGCATGGCGAAGATCCGCCCCGCCTTCATGTCCAACGAGGTGCAGGCCGCGAATAGCGGCAGCATCGGCTACTACCTCTTTTTCAAGGACACCATGTTGAAGGACGGATCGGCGATCGCGCTGTGGTCGCACCCCAACTTCGACAAGGACGGGAACATCGTCAAGGCGACATCCTTCCCGGGCGTGCCGAGCTTCGAGGAGGTCTACAAGGAGGTGCACGGCAAGATGCCCTCGGGACCGCTCTGGAAGACCTACAAGTGGTATTCGACGGCGCTCAGCAATGCGACGATGACCGTGTTCGCCGCGCCGAAGACGCCGAAGGAAGTCGCCGACATCCTGCGCGCGGCCTACCAGGCGGCGGCGAACGATCCCGCCTATGTCGAACCCGAGAAGAAGCGGCTGGGCGGCACCGGGGTCAACTTCGTCAGCACCGAGGACGCGCTCAAGATCCAGTCGACCTACCGCAACGTCGACGACGAAATCCTGGCGACGCTCAAGAAAGTGAGCAAGATCGGACAGAACTGAGGGGCGTTTCTCCGTTGCCGGAGATCGGCGGGGCCCGCGCGGCCCCGCCTTCGTCTCCGGGCGGTATCAGCCGAACAGCAGAGGCTGGTGCCAGAACACGTTCATCACCTTGCCGTAGAAGAGGTAGAGAACCGCCCAGCCGCCCGCCGCGTAGCCGAGCGATACGGTCCACCCATACCCGCCCCAGCGCCAGAGATAGGCCGCGATGAACAGCGGCAACGCCACCATCTGTCCGAACAGGTAGCCGACCGCGAGCAGGGCGATCAGGTAGCCGAAGAAGATCGAGGCCCGCCCGAGCACCGCATTCTCGGTATCGACCTTGGCCACGACCCGAAAACCGCCAGCCTCTCCCACGGCGTCGCGCAACGCCCGGCCCTCGATCCACAGCACGGCGAACGAGAGTGCGGCCGCAGGGATGGCGGCGGTCAGCGGAAACTGACGCACCATGTTGGGCCAGGCCAGCGACTCGAGCGCGGCCCAGACGAACAGCGCCGTCATCGCCGCGGCCAGTGGAACGGAAACGGTGAGATTTCGCTCCGTGCCCTCGCCGATGGAAGGGCCGTCGGGACGGCGTTTCGATGTCGCGTATCGCCAGGCGGAGAGCGCCAGCGTCAGGACCACCAGGGCAGCGATCACCAGGACGATGGGCCGGCCTAGCCAACCCACCCCGGCATGGACCCGCATGCTGATGTGGAACGCGTTCTCCAGGATGGGCCCGAGAATCAGGGCGAGCACGAGAGGCGGCCTGGGCCAGCCGCCCCGCTTCATGAAGAACCCCACGACCCCGAGCGCCAGGCAGGCGATCCAGTCGCCCATCGACGCGCCGCCGAGCCACGCGCCCATGAACACGAACAGGATCACGCCGGGAACGATCAGGTGGCCGCGAATGAAGGCGACCTTGGCGACCTGGTTGCTCCAAACCATCAGGAGGACAGCGACCAGAATGTTCGCGACAACGATCGTCCAGATCATGCTGAAGGTGAGGTCGAGCTTGTCGGTCAGCATTTCCGGGCCGGGCTTGAGGCCCTGGATCAACAGCGCCCCCATCAGGATGGCGGTCCCCAGGCTGCCGGGAATGCCGAAGGCCACCATCGGGAGCAGGGCGCCGCCGCGCGTGGCGTTGTTCGCCGCCTCGGGCGCGATGACGCCGCGGACGTCGCCCTTCCCGAACATCGATGCGTCCCTGGCCGACTGCACGGCGTGGCCGTAGGCGAACCAGTCGACGACCGCCGCGCCGAGCCCTGGCAGCATGCCCACATAGGTGCCGAGCGCGGCGCAGCGCAGCGTCAGCCACCAGTGCCGGAAGGCGTCCTTGATCCCTTCGAGCATCCCGCCGCCCTGGCTCTGCTCCCTGGGAATCCGCGCGATCGAGGAATCGCGGATCGCGAGCTCCATCAGCTCGGGGATCGCGAACAGGCCGAGCACCACGGGGATCAGCGGCAGGCCGTCGAGCAGATAGGTGGTGCCCAGCCAGTAACGCGGGATCGCCGCCATCTCCGCATAGCCGATCATCGACATCATCAGCCCGAGCAGGGCCACGATCAGCCCCTTGAGGATCGAGCCGCCGCTGAGCGAGCCGACCATCGCGAGGCCCAGCACCCCCAGCATCAGCAACTCGGGCGACCCGAAGGCGAGAATGATCGGCAGGACGAGGGGAATCGACACCGCCAGAATCAGCGCGCCGAACACACCGCCGAAGGCGGAGACGGTGAACGCCGCGCCGAAGGCCTGGGCGGCCCTGCCCTGCTGCGCCATCGGGTAGCCGTCGAGGATCGTCGCCTGCGATGCCGCGGTGCCGGGGATTCCGAGCATCACCGAGGCGATGGTGTCGCTGGTCGAGGTCACCGCGAACATACCGAGCAGCAAGGCGAACGCGGAGACGGGATCCATGCCGTAGGTGAAGGGAAGCAGGATCACCAGGCCGATAATCCCGCCGAGGCCGGGCACTGCGCCGAGCCATATCCCGAGAAGCACGCCGAGCACCAGAAAACCGATCGCCGGCCACTGGAAAACCAGCAGGAGACCGTCAAGCACGGCCTCGATCATGGGGCGTGCTCCGGATGCGTGCGCGCGTCCGAGTAGCCGTTCTCGCCGGGACCGGGCAATGGACGGCCGGCGGTCAGGCGGGGTTCAGGTCGTCGATGACGGCCGCGTACATATCCCTGGCCTCCGCGCCGAAACAGGCGAACACCACCTTCTCCAGTGCGCTACCGCCCGCCAGGTGTTCCCTGGTCTCGGTCACAGCGATGCGCGTCGCCGCCTCGAGCGGATAGCCGTAGACCCCGGTGCTGATTGCCGGGAAGGCAATCGACGCGACCCCCTTTTCCGTGGCGATCTCGAAGCAGCGGCGATAGCAGCTCGCCAGGAGTTCGGGCTCCCCCCGGTCGCCGCCCTGCCACACCGGACCGACCGTGTGGATCACGTAGCGGGAAGGCAGACCGTATGCGCCGGTCGGCTTGGCGTCGCCGGTCTCGCATCCGCCGAGCGTGCGGCATTCTTCGAGAAGCCGGGGTCCCGCCGCGCGGTGGATGGCGCCGTCGACCCCTCCGCCGCCCAGCAGGGCGTTGTTCGCCGCGTTGACGATGGCATCGACCGTCAAGGTCGTTATGTCGCCCTCGAAAACCTCGATCCGGTCGCGCATTCCGCCTGGAATCCGGTTCTCCCTCGCCTATTCCGCCGCGTAGAGCAGACGATCGGCCGAACGGTCCTCGATGAACTGGGCGAGATCCCAGCGGTCGACCTGTTCGAAAATCTCGTCGATGAGCCCGTCGGGAAGCTGCGCCCTGACGAACCGCTCGCCACGGCTGAAACTCGCGAAGTCCCACTCCCGGTCGGCGAAGGCCTCGGGGATGCAGTGCCGCCACGCCGGCAGATATTTCCCGATATCGGCCTCGATGACCCGTTCCGCCCGCGCGAGCGCGTCGATGTAACCCCTTACCGCCTCGCGCGGCATGGTTTCGGGGACCCACCAGATGGTGATGAACTCGTCCTCGACGATCGCGCGCATGCCGAGCTGCTTCGCCATGTCGATCTGCGGGGGAAGCAGGCTCGCCGCCTCGACCTCGCCCGAGATCAACGCTTCCAGCCGCGCCGAGAAACCGCCGACATTGAGGCAGTTTATCCGCTCCAGCGGCAGATATTTCTCCAGCCGGTACGGGACGTTGAAATGGCTGCCCGCGCGCATTCCGACGGCGATCGGCACGTCCGCCAGATCCTCGGGCGTCCGGATGGCCGAATCGGGACGAACGAAGATCCCCCAGGGCGACACGCCGTAGCAGTCGCGCACCGCCTTGCCCATGCCGGAGGCCGCGTTGCTGACGGTGCCCCACTGGCATGCGCACTGGATGAGGTTGTCGGCGCCGCCTTCCGTGTACGGACGGTCCTGCGGGCGGTCGAAATATTCCAGCCCCTTCCAGCTTGCCTGGGTGCCGCGGAACACCTTCATGTCGAGTTCGACGTCGAGGCCCTCGTCGCGGAAGAACCCTTCCTCCATGGCGACGAACTCGTTGATGCCCATGCCCTTGGGCGCCACCCGGACGTGTATCGATCGGGACATCGCTCGTTCCTTTCGTAGGTCGCGCGCCGCCGGCCGGGGCATCGGCCCCGGCCGGGATCGTTCGCGGACCGGGTTACTTCTTCTCGAGCCGCATCATGGTGGCCTTGTGCTTCACGGCCGCGGCGGCGCGGGTCTTCTCCGCGGCCGCCTTGATGAGGTTGTACATGGGCGCGATCTTGGGATTGGAGCCGAGGATCTTGTCGCCCAGCGGTTTCGCGCGGCGGAAGAACTCCTTGCGGTCGGCATCGGAGAGATCGATGACCTCGCCGCCTTCCTTGACCCACTGCTTCTCCCAATGGTGGGTGATCTCGATCGCGACCTCGACCGTCGGATCGGTGAGTTTCGCGGCCTCTTCCCAGATCGCGGTCTGGAGATCCTTGGGCAGCTTCTTGATCCGCTTCAAACTGGCATAGCCGCCCACCGGGATATAGCCGCCGGCCGTCCGCGTCAGATACTTCGCCACGGTGTAGAACTTGGACGGTCCCATGACGATGATCGCGCTGCGCGCGCCGTCGACGACCCGTTTCTGGATCGACGGGACGACCTGCGAGTACGGAATCGGTATGCCGGCCGCGCCGAAAACATCCATCAGCGCGATCTCCATCTTGGTCGCGAGCACGCGGAGCTTCTTGCCCTTGAGGTCGGCCAGGGTGCGGATCGGCTCACGCGAGGCGATCGCGCCGACGCCCGCGCTCCAGATAAAGGCCGGCACGATACCGGCCTTCTCGCCGAGCTTGTCCCACTCGGCGCGCACGCTCGGGTCGTTCATCGTCAGATGCTGGTGCCAATGCGAATCGAACATGCCCGGCGCGTCGGGCGCCTGGAAGGCCGGGTTGACGCCCTGGAAGAACCCGGGCGGCGTGAAGAAGAACGCCTGGGTGCCGAGCTGGATACCCTCGAGCTGACGCGGAATGATGCCGAGCTGGGCGGCCGGGAAGATACTGACCTTCAACTTCCCCCCGGTCCGTTTCTCCAGCGCCGCCTTGAGCCATTTCGCCGAGACGTGGTTGGAATCGTTGATGGTCACGAAGCCGATCTTGATCTCGTGGGTATGCTGGGCCGAGGCCGGATGAACGGCGAGCGCCGCGAGGACGCCCGCGGCAGCGAACGCCGCTCGGCCGGGGAATCGGGTAAGCGTCTTCATCGTGCTATCTCCCTGTTGCGCCGGGCGACGTCGCCGTGCCCGGACGTTTCCCTCCGCAAAGAGTATGACCCGTGCATCGCCGCGGGGACAACGCTTCCGTCGCGCCGTGCCGGACCGGGGCTGGAACGGGTTTTGCCGGCATGTTGGACCGCCGTGCGGCTCCCCCCTCACCCTGACCCTCTCCCCCGCGGGGGAGAGGGAAATTCTTCTTTGCCTTCTCCCCTCCCGCTTGCGGGAGGGGCCGGGGGAGGGTTCTTCGGGCCGGCGCTAGACGCCGAAGGTGAAGCGGCTGCCGAGGTTCGAGGCCACCAGCTTGTCCGGCATCCGGCGGCGCATCGCCTCGATGAAACCGACGCCGGTGCAGTGCATCGGAACCACCACGTCGGGCGACAGGCGTTCGAGCTCGTCGACGGTGTGCTCGATATAGTCGGGCTTCGCCGTCGTGAGGTGGAAGCCGCCAATGACGGCGTGGAGCCTGTCGATGCCGGAGACCGCCATCGCCGTCCTGACCGAATTCACGATCCCGGCATGGCCGCATGACGAGATCACCACCAGGCCCCGCCCCCTGACGACATAACAGGTCGCGTGCTCCTCGGGGTGGCTGTCCCGCACGAGCTCCCCGCGCCGTTCGGACTCGGAGAAATGGTCGTAGGGCTGGAGCATCGACCCGCCGGTGACCTCCTCGAAGGTATCGCGGGCGATGTATCCGGTGGTGAACGGTCCCGGCAGCGCGTGCGGCTGCGGGCAGCACACGGGAACCACGTTCTGCGAAACCAGACCTGTCCGGTCGGGCGCGCCCCAGCAGACGAATTCGGGCTTGGCTCCGGGCTTGGGCCGTCCGGCCGGCACCCAGCGGACGGAGAACGCCTCCTCGGCGCCGACATAGAGCGAAAGGTCGTCCTTCATCGCGATGCGGTGCTGTGTCACGAACCCGTCCAGCCCGCCGTAATGGTCGCGGTGGCCGTGACTGAGGATCAGCCCGTCGAGCCTGGCCGGATCGATATCGAGGAGCGAAACATTGCGGTTGAGGATTTCCGGCGTGTAGCCGAAATCCAGCATGTATTCCGCTTTCGCCCCGTCGGCGCGCGATTCCAGATGGAGAGCGAGACCCCATTCGCCGGCCAGGGTGGACATCGGCCGGCCGGGGATGCCGCCGACATGCTCGATCCTGACATGGTCGTGCTCGGCGGGGGGCAGGAACCGCTCGTAATGCGAATCGACCACCACCCTGACGGCCAGCCGTTCCACCACGGGCGCCTTGAAGGGAGTCTGCCGGGCGGTGCTCATCGGGTCTTGCGTCCCGCGCCGGGTTCAGGCGTCGACCGGGTCGGGCACCGGCTTGGTGCCGTCGACGGTGTTTTCCCTGAGGTTGAACCGCCGCTGAACCACCTTGTCGAGGTCGGTGCCGGTCACCCGGACGAAGCGCGCCCCGTCGGGGAACCTGATCGAGTGGATGTCGTTCGGGTGAAAGACGCCGACCATGCCGGGGTCGAGCCGGTAGCGTTCCGCGGGCTCGACGATCGGCGCGTCCCCGCCCGGCGCCTTGCCGGTCTCGCGCCATACGGTCATGTCGGTGTGCTCCACCGCCTGGCCGTAGATCGCCCAGGACGGGCCGTGGTCGTGCGGCGGCGATTCGACGCCCTTCTCGTAGATATGGGCCAGCACCACGAAGCCGAGATCGGGATCCTCGTAGAGCCGGTGTACGCCGCGCTCGGCGTCGGGCCCGCAATGGGCGGCGACGAAGTCCTCGTTGCCGAGCAGCCGGCCAAGATTGGCGCGCACGGCGTCGCGCCCGCCATCGCCGTCATCGGCGCCCAGCGCCGTCCGGCAGTCCTCGCAAAAGTCTCCGAGCGTGTATGCCATGCCGCATTCCCCCGTTTGGCCGAACTCGCAGGGTACTGTCGCGGTGACGCGCGACCAAGGCTTTTCGGACCGAAATCGTCCTTCGCCCCGTCAGCGGGTCAAAGACGCCCGCGCTTCGGCCACGGTCTCGTGTATCGGCAGGAGTTGCTCGAAGCCGGTGACCCTGAACACGTCTCGAACCGGGTCGGAAAGACCGCACAGCAGCAGCTTGGCGTCCCGCTCGAGCAGGGACTTGGCGGTCAGCAGAATAACGCGGAGACCGGCACTGCCGATGAAGTCGAGCTCGCGGAAATCCATGATCAGGGCGCGATCGGTTTCCTTTACCGTGTCATTGATCGCCTCCCTGAATGTGTCGGAAGTGACCCAGTCCAGCCGCCCCTTCACCTCCAGGGACAAGACGTTCTCGTGTCTTTCGGCGGTCAGGTCCATCGTCTTCTTGTCCTGAACGGTCTTCCTTCGAGCATCGACTGGCTTTCCTTGGGATCGTGCAGTCTTCGGCGCCAAAAGCCAAGAGCGATTCATGTACTCCGCAAGGAAAGTCGTTTCGGTTACTCTGCCCGCGTTCCTCGACCTCGAGCCTGCGCGGGACACGGAAGTGGAGATCGGATTCTTTTTCTGGCCCTACACGCCGGAGCTGACCGGGCGGATGGCGGTCGCGGCGGACCGCTGGGGCTACGACATGATCGGCATCGCCGATACGCCGGGCAACGCGATGGACCCGTGGGTCGCCGCCACGATCGTCGCCCGCGAAGTACGGCAGACCCGGATAGCCCTCTGCGTCACCAACCTGTCCTCGCGCCACCCGGCGGTCTCCGCCGCCGCGGTCTCGTCGTTGGACCTGCTGGCTCCGGGGCGGATCGTGCTGGGCCTGGGCGCGGGGCACAGCGGGACGCGAAATCTCGGATTGCCCAGCTCCAATCTGCGCGAATTGGACGAGGGGATCCGTTTCATCAAGTCGCTGATTTCGGGCGAGCCGGCTTCGCTCGGCGAGGCGGAGGCGCATATTCCCTGGGCGAAAGGGGGCGGACGCGTGTTTCTCGCGGCGTCCGGCCGCAACACCCTGCGGCTGGCGGGCGGGATCGCCAACGGCGCCTTCGTCAATTTCGGAATCGACCGCGAGAATCTCGACTATTCCCGGGGCCTGGTCGCCGAAGGCGCCCGGGAAAGCGGACGCGACGCGAACGAGGTGGAGATCTGGCAGATCGCCAGCCTCGATTGCAACCGCGACGGCGAGGCCGCGAGGCAGAGGGCTGGCGCGATCCTCGCTTTCATGGCGGGCGGTTACATCCTCGCCTCGGACGACCTCGCCGAGCGCGGCGTGCCCGCGGAGCACCACGAGCCGGTCCGGGAGCTGCGCCGGCGATACAGCACCCGGCCCGGCGAGGCCGATGCGCGGCTGGTCGACGAGCTCGGGCTGTTCGACTATCTCGCCGGGCGTTTCGCGATATACGGCACGCCGGACCAATGCCTCGAACAACTGCGCGCCGCCGAAGCGGCCGGTCTCCAACGCGTCATGTTCACGGTCAGTGTCGCCTCGGACCCGGCGGGAACGGTCGAGCTGTTCGGAGAGCACGTCCTGCCGGCGATCCGCGCCGGTCAGTGAGCGCCCCCGGAAGTCGGGACATCCGCCAGCAGTGGCTCGCCAGCGACCTTGCCGCGCTTGAGCAGGCGGCGCTCGTCGGCGGGGAAATCGGTGCGGGCATGCACCGAGCAGCGGTTGTCCCAGATCGCGTAATCGCCCGCCCGCCAGACATGCTCGTAGTCGACCCGCTCGGTGTACGAGCAGATCTCCGCGATCAGCGCTTCGCTCTCCGCGCGGCCGTAGCCGCCGATCGCCGCGGTCATCAGCCGGTCGACATAGAGCGCCCTTTTTCGCGTCAGGGGATGGACGATCACCGCCGGTTGCCAGAAATGAGGGATTCCGTCGAGGTCGGCGATATCCGGCCGCTGCTTGAGCGTGTAGTCGTAGACCTGCAGGACCTTCCTTCCGGCCAGCTTCCGCCGCAGGCGTTCCGGCAGCGCCTCCCAGGCGAGATAGCAATTGCCGAACAGCGTGCTCCCGCCCCTGCTCGGCAGCTCGACGGCGTAGAGCCACGTCGCCTTGTCCGGCGCCTCGGTGTAGCTGTTGTCGTGGTGAAACCACATGTCGCCGTCGCCGAGCGCCCCGATGGGCGCGCCGGTCTCGTCGCGGATGTTGGAAATCAGCGCGATCGAGGTGTCGTCGTCTCCGCGCCGGGCGACCGGCATGGAGATATCCGCGGGGTCGCCGAGCCAGTCCGCGCTACGCCTGAGCGTATTGTCGTCGAGCGTCTGGCCGCGAAAGACCAGCAGCACACGATCGATCCACGCCGCGCGCAGGGCGGCGGCGACCTCCGGTTCGATGGGAAGGGCCAGATCCACGCCGCGGATTTCGGCGCCCATGGCGGGCGACAGCGGAACGACTTCCATGCTCATGGCGGCGATACTATTGCCGATATTGCCCCGATGCACGCCGGATGCAGAATATCGGAGGTGCGGAACGGACCGGAACCGCCTGCATGAACCTGCTTTCCTACGACGCGGCCGACATTGCCGTCCGTCCGGATCTCGCCGCCGCTCACGGGCGGGCGTGGCGGCGGCTCGGATCGCCCGGAACGTGGCTGAACGCGCGACGCCGGTTGGAAATTGCCGCGGAAACGAGGGCGGCGCGCCGCTGCGCCTATTGCAGGGAGTGCAAGGCCGCGTTGTCGCCTTACGCCGTCGAAGGATCCCATCGGGCCGTGACGGAGCTGCCCGACAACCTCGTGGAGGTCGTCCACCGGGTCGCCACGGACCCCGGCCGGCTGACCCGCGCGTGGTTCGGCCGCGCGAGGGAAAGCGGCGTCGGCGATGCCGCGTTCGTCGAGACCGTCGGCGTCGCGGTGACGACAATAGCGATCGACATGTTCTGCCGCGCGATCGGCGTCGCGCCGCACCCTTTCCCCGAGCCCGAACCCGGCGAGCCTACGAGGGCGCGGCCGGCGGGAGCCCGATCCGGACCGGCCTGGGTTCCCATGCTCGCGCCCGACGACAGGACCGCGGACGAATCGTGCCTCGACAACGTCTACGTCTCGCCCGATCCGACCTTCGTGCGGCGCGCCCTCAGCCTGGTTCCCCGCGAGGCGTCGGGGCTCTTCGACATGGTCGACGCGCAATATTTGCCGGCGCGGCTGATCCCGGACGTCGCGGGCCGGCACCGCGCCATTACCCGCGCCCAGATGGAGCTGATCGCGGGACGCGTCTCCGCCCTCAACGGGTGCTTCTACTGAACCGTCACCCACGCCGAGATGCTCCGTGCGAGCGCCAGGGCGACGGGAGAAGCGGTCGATCTCAACGCCATCGTCGACGACGAAGCGGGAGGCGGCGGCGTCCCGCATGGCGGCCTCTTGAAGGCCTTCGCCGAGGCCGCGCTGGGCGACGACGGGAACCTGCTGACCGAAACCCGGCAACGCGTGCGGAATGCGCTGGGCGACGGGGCGCTCGTCGATGCGGCCGCCGTCATCGCCAATTACTCGGCGCTGGATCGTGTCGCCGACGCGACGGGGATCCCGCTGGAGCCGGCCAAGGAAACGGGGACCGCGGACCTCCGCGCCCAACTCGGCATCGACGCCTGGCGCCCGCCGTCTCTCCCGGGGCGGTCAGGCTGAGGCGGAGGCCGCCCGGACGGTCTCCAGCATCGCCTCCACCCGGGGCCAGCTCCGGGCGCCGTTGGCGGCGAGCGAGTTCTTCAGGACTTCGGGAACCGCGTCGATAAGCGCGGGCATGAAGCTCGCCCGGCCGCGCACCCGCGCGAACCAGTCCGCGACATGCGCGCGGCCTTCCCAGAAACCCTCCATCCGCAACATCGACAGCCGGTTGACGTAAGGCATCATGCCCACGTCGGCGAGAGAATAGGCGTCGCCCGCGAGCCAGGGCGTGCGCGACAGCGTCTCTTCCATGTCGGCCAGCGTCTTGTCGAACTCCACGACGGCGGCGCGCGCGCTCGGCGCCTCGATCCCGAGCTCGATCCACTCGCGCTTGCGCTGGCGCTTCACCGGGTCGCGGGTCTCGTTAATGATCGCCTCGACCTGTTCCGGCGTGTTGTTGTCGAGGATGGTGTGCCGGTGCGAGGCGGAATAGGTCAGCACGCTGGTCATCGGGTGCAGCCGCTCGTCGATCCGCTTGGTCCAGACCCGCATCGCCGCGAGGTCGTAGGGGTCGGCGGACCTGAGCGGCGGGTCGGGAAGGATGTCGTCGAGATACTCGCAGATCACAGTGGACTCAACGATCGCCCGCCCGTCGTCGACCAGGGTCGGCACGACCGCGTTCGGGTTGAGCTTGAGGTACCACTCCTGGAACTGCTCGCCCCTCAGCACGTCCACGACCTCGCCCGTCCACTCCACCTCCTTTTCGTGGAGCACGATGCGCACCTTGGCCGCGCAGACCGAGCTTCCCTGATGGTACAGCGTCAGCATGGCCCCTCCCCGTTCCGGGCGGCTAAAATACCATGACAACGCCTGCCGGTCGGAGCTCGGAGACGGAATCGCCGACATGTTCTTCGACAACATCTGGTACTGCGTCGCGCTCGCCTCCGAGATTTCCAGCCGGCCGATCGAGCGGGTGGTGTGCAACCGGCCGGTCGTCCTGTTCCAGACCGTGAAATCGGGCGCGCTGGTGGCGCTGGAGAACCGTTGTCCGCACCGCCAGGCGCCGCTGTCGATGGGCCGGGTGATCGGCGACGAGATCATGTGCGGCTATCACGGCTGGGTGATGGCCGCCGACGGGCGCTGCGTCCACGTCCCGCACCAGGAGACGGTCTCGCGCAACGCGCGCATCGAGAGCTACCCGGTCGAGGCGAAGGAAGGCTTCGTCTGGGCCTGGCTGGGCGATCCGTCGATGGCGAATCCGCCGGCGATTCCCGATATGCCCTGGCTGGTGGCCGACGACCGATCGTCGATTCTCAGCCGGTTTCACGCGCGGGCCAGCGACCAGCTGATGGCCGACAACCTGCTCGACGTGAGCCACGCCGATTTCCTGCACGCCGGCAGCTTCGGCTCGCGCGCCGGCCATAGGGGCGAGACCGACACGGTCCGCCAGGAGATGGAGACCTGGACCGAGCCCGGATCGGTCCACAGCCGGCGGGTGCTGAAGAACGTCGCGCTGGGGCCGATGGCCGCGGCCTGGGGCGGGTTCACCGAGCCGGTCACGCGCACGACCTCGCAGAACTGGCGGCCGACCAACACGATCAATATCGAGCTGGCGATGGAGAACCGGGAGAACCGGATCCTTATCAACCACGACCACATCATGACGCCCGAGACCGAGACGTCGAGCCACTACTTCTTCGCCTTCACCCGCGACTTCGCGCTGGACGGCGGCTATCCCAACGACGAGGACATGCGGCGCGAGCAGGAAACCACGATCCGGACCGAGGACATCCCGATGGTCGAGGCGCAGCAGCGCAACAAGATCGCGTTCGACGACCCGCTCGACGTGCCGGGCCAGGCCGACAAGTTCCTGATCGCGGTCCACAAGCGCATCGCCGAGATGCGCGGCGAGCGCTGAGGCGGACCTGACATGTACGACTTCACCTTCGGCGACATCGACCTCACCCGGATCGTCGAGATGGAAATGCCTCTGCTCGAGGCCAACGCCTTCTTTCCCGATTGGGACGAGGCGGCGGTCGCCCCGCACGCGGACTGGATGGTGCCGCGCCATTACCGCCCCGACAGCGGGCTGGTCGTGATCGCGATACAGGCCTTCCTGATCCGGACGCCCCGCCACACCATTCTCGTCGACAGCTGCGTCGGCAACCTCAAGCCGCGCAACCGTGCGTTCTTCAACGACGCCGAGTTCCCGTGGATGGACCGGTTCCTCGCCACCGGGACGCGGCCGGAAGACATCGACTTCGTGCTGTGCACCCATCTGCATGTCGATCATGTCGGCTGGAACACAAGGCTGGAAAACGGACGCTGGGTGCCCACCTTCCCCAACGCCAGATACATCTTCGCCCGCGCCGAGCTCGATTACTGGCTGTCCCAGTCGGAGCAGGGGCTGATGACGCGGACCGGCGATTACGTCGCCGACAGCGTAATCCCGATCCTGGAAGCGAAGCGCGAGCTGCTGGTCGAGATGGACCACCAGATCGAGGACGGGATCACGCTGGCGCCGCTCCCCGGCCATACCCCGGGCCAGGTCGGGCTGCGCATCGACTCAGGCGGTGAGGAAGCGCTGCTCTGCGGCGACCTGATGCACCACATGATCCAGTGTCATATCCCCGACTGGAGCACCATCGCCTGCGCCGACCGGGCGGCCGCGCGGGAGACGCGGAAAGCCTTTCTCGACCGCTATGCGGATACCGACGTGACCGTCCTGCCCTCACACTTTCCCAACCCGAGCGCGGGTTACATCGTTCCCGAGGGCGACGCCTTCGCGTTCCGATATTGGGGAGAATGACCGGCCGATGCGGGTCCATGTCGAGGCTTACGCGACCGAGGGGCCGGGCGACGTGGCCGGACTCGAAAGAATCCTGTCAGGGCTGCCGTCGGGCGACATCGCCCGGCTCGCGCTGGTCGCCAAGACCGAGGGCACGGCGACGATCAACGATTTCTCGCGCGAGCTCGCCCTGTCCGCCGCCGCGCGGACGATAGAAGGGTTCGGCGGCGCGGATCTGCTCGACGCGTCCACGCTGATCTTCTCGACCGGCTCGGAGGGGGTGCTGAGCCCGGTGGTCTACGTTATGGCGGCGATCGGAGACGACGGAGGCGGCGGGCAGGAGCGGCTGGTTATCGGCGGAGCGCGGACCCGCGCGATGACGGCGGGCGAGCTGGTGACGCGGACCCATACAAGGCTGATCGCGAGCGCGGTCCGCGAGGCAATGGAGGAAGCCGGGCTCGCGCCGGACCGGGTCTCGCTGGTCTTCGTCAAAAGCCCGATCCTCAGCCATCGCGATGCGGCGGAGACCGGCGATCCCGCGGTCATCGCCCGGGCCGGATCGAGCGGGCAATCGCGCGGCGCGGCCGCGCTCGGCGTCGCGCTGGCGCTCGGCGAGCTGTCCGAGACGGAGATCGACGACACCCGGATCGGCGTCGACCTGCACCGCCATTCGAACCGGACGATGAGCTTTTCCGGCACCGAGGTCGAAATCGGCGAGGTCCTGGTCCTCGGCAACCGGCCCGGGGCCGGCGGCTCGACCAGGGTCTTTTCCGGACCGATGGACGATATTCTCGACGCGCGTTCGCTCAAGGGTCTGTTTCGCACCGCGGGCTGCCGCTTCGACGACTCGGGCGAGGTGGCTTCGCCCGAATTGCTGCGTGCGGTCTTCGTGAAGGCGGGCGTCGCTCCGGACGGGCGGGTGCGCGGCGAACGCACGACCGTCTTCCACAGCGATCTCGACCCCGACAAGCACATGCGGGCGACCGCCAGCGGGGTGATCGGCGGGATCCTCGGCACCGGGCGGGTCTTCGTGAGCGGCGGAACCGAGCATCAGGCGCCGCCCGGCGGCGGTTTGTGCGCGTGCATCGCCGAAGTCGACGGCGCCGATGGCCGATAGGCTTCCATCCGCCGGGCCCTATGCCGGGCTCGGCAAGATCGGGCTGATCTGCCCATCGACCAACACCAGCATCGAGCCGGAATTTCACCGCATGGCGCCGGCGGGCCTCGCCGTTCACGTCGCGCGCGCTTTCCAGGACGGTCCGCAGGCACCCGCGCTCTATCGGCAGATCGCGGAAAATGTCGAAGGGGCGGCGCGCGATCTCGGTTCGGCCGGCGTCGACGTGATCGCCTTCGGATGCACCTCGTGCAGCTACTTCTTCCCGGGCGACGTTCTCACGGAAGCGATGACGCGGGCGTCGGGTGCGCCGGCAGTGCTCACCTCGGACGCCGTGGTCGCGGGCTTGCGCGCGCTCGGCGCAAGGCGTATCGCGCTGGCCACGCCACGGACCGATTTCGTCAACCGGCGCGAAACCGAATGGCTGACCGGGCACGGCTTCGAAGTCGCCTCGCTCGAAGGACTCCAGCTCGGCAAGACCGCCTTGGAGCGCGCCTCCATCGGCCGGGTTCCGCTGGACACCACCCGCGACCTCGCCCGCCGGGTCGACCGGCCGGACGCGGATGCGGTCTTCATAAGCTGCACCAATCTTCCCTCGCTCGACCTGATCGAAGGCCTGGAGGACGAGCTCGGCAAACCGGTCGTGACCAGCAACCAGGCGACGTTCTGGCACTGCCTGCGGCGTATGGGATCGACGATGACGGTCGAGGGATTCGGGCGCCTGCCGGCGCGCTGCTGATCGGCCTCCGGACCCTCAGCCGAACAGGTCGAGTCTGCCGCCCAGATCCCGCGCCTCGGCCTCGGCGAGCGCGTGGCGGGCCAGCGCGAGGTCGCAGATCACCATGCCCTGGACGATCGCGAATATGCGCTGGCCGGCGTTCTCGCGGACCGGCCTCGTCCCCGCGACCACCTCGCCGATATTGGCGTCGACCCGTGCCCTTATCGCGTCCTGCCCGATCCGGCCGTCGTGGAGCCACGCCTTGATATCGCCCAGTACCGTTGCGTAGTCGAAATCGTCGACCACGAACCGGTCGACTTCGTCGAGAACGCCGAACGCAACCTCCTCGGTCTCGCCCATCGAGCAGAGGAAGGCGCCCGGCGACAGCATGCCCGGTCGGATCACCGGGGTCTCGGCAAGGGTCAGCGTGATCGCGATGTCGGCGCCGGCGAGCGCTTCCCGGGGCGTGTCCATGGCGGCGAACCGGGCGGTTCCGGCGGAATGGCGGCGGCAGAATTCCTCGGCGCTCGCGCGGCGCCGCGCGACCACGCGGACCTCGTCGAGATCGAAGGCGCGGGTCATCGCGGGAAACAGCTCGGCCGCGATCGAGCCGGCGCCGATCAGCGCGAAGACCCTTGAGTCGGGCCGCGCCAGGTGCCGCGCCGCGACCACCCCGGTCAACGCGGTTCGGAACCGGTGCAGCCAGGTCTCGTTCAACAGCCCGATCGGCGCGCCGGTGGCGTCGTCGAACACGACCAGCATGTGGTGCGAGCGGAACCCGCGGTCCCGGGCGACATCGCTGATCAGCCGGATCCCGGTGACGTTCTCGGGAATCAGGGTCGCGCCCTTGGACTTGTAGCGCGCGGCCCGGCCGATCCCCGAGCCGCCGAACAGGGCGGCCGGCTCGGACAGGCGGAAAATGTCCCGGGTGCCGAGGTCGCGGAACGTGCGCTCGACGATCTCGAGCCCGGTCGCCACGTCGAGCACCGCCTTGAGGTCGGCTTCCCTGAGCACCCTCAATTCCGACACCGGCGTCGCCCCTTTTGCGCGTCCTCGGCTGGACGGGAGAAATCCGGATGGCGAGTATACCGGGCAGGCGAGGGTCTGCGAGCGGGGAGAGGCGCTCTGAACGACTGGCAAGGCATGACCGGGGCGTTCCGCGGCGAATGGAAAAAGCTCGGTTTCCTGATCGGGCTGGTCACGACCTGTTACTACATCTATGTCGCGACCTGGGGCACGTTCAGCCCGGCGCTGGACCGCAGCCTGTTCATCTATGCCGGCGTGGCGCTGGCGATCTGCGTTCATCCGCTGGCCCAGACGATCCCCGCCCGCGCGTTCGACGCCGTTTTTCTGCTCGCGGTGACCTACGCCACGTACCGCTTCAACGACCGCTATCTCTATTTCGCCGAGAACGAAGGCTTCGATATCGGCGATTTCGACATGGCCGTGGGCTGGATCATGATCCTCGGCGTCATCGAGGGCGGGCGGCGGGCGCTCGGCATCGGCATGGCGATCATCTCGGCCGCGTTCCTGCTGTTCCTGTATTTCGGCGCCTCCGTCCCCTGGCCGTTCGTGCACAGCGGGTTCGACCTGCGCCAGATCGCCACCGCGCTCTACGCCCAGACCGACGGGCTGTACGGGTCGATCACCTATGTGCTCGCCTCGAACCTGTTTCTGTTCCTGGTGTTCGGGACTTTCCTGATCCGTTCGGGCGCGTCGGACTTCTTTACCGATATCTGCACGTCCTTCCTCGGCACCCGCCCGGGCGGCGGGGCCAAGGCGGCGGTGGGATCGTCCTTCATCACCGCCAGCATCTCCGGCTCGGCCTCGGCCAATGTCGCGATCACCGGCAGCATCACCATCCCGATCATGATCAAGACCGGCTACCGGCCGGCGGTGGCCGGCGGCATCGAGGCCGCGGCGTCAACCGGCGGGACGATCATGCCACCGGTCATGGGCGCGTCGGCCTTCATCATGGTGGCGCTGACCGGCTTCTCCTACGGGACGATCGTGATCGCCGCCACGATCCCGGCGCTGCTCTACTTCCTCAACGTCTATCTCCAGGTCCATTTCTACGCGCGGCGCAACGGGTTGAAGGGCCTGCCGGCGGAGGAATGCCCGTCCTTCCGGGAGACGTTCAGGCGGGGCTGGGCCTATCTGGTGCCGATCGCGGTGGTCGTCGCGATGGTCTATCTCGACTATTCGCTCCGGCGTATCGGCATGCTGGCGATCGTGAGCGTGATCGCGGCCAGCTGGCTGACCCCGCGGCCGATGGGCCCGCGCGCGGTCGTCACCGCGCTCGCCGAGGGCGCGAAGTTGTCGCTGCCGATCATCGCCATCGCCGGCCCGGTCTCCATCATCGCCGGCGCGGTGCTGCTGCCGGGTACGGGAATTCGCATCACCGGGCTGATCATCGACCTCGCCGAGAGCAATCTCGCCTTCACGGTGATGTTCATCTTCGTGATCGGTTACATCCTCGGCATGGGGCTGTCGGTGATCCCGGCCTATGTGATCCTGGCGACCCTCGCGGCGCCCGCGCTGATCCAGCTCGGAATCCCGGTGATGGCCGCCCACCTGCTGGTGCTGTGGTGGGGACAGGCCTCCAACGTCACCCCGCCGGTCGCGCTGGCGGCCTACATGGCGGCCGGGATTTCCAAGCAGCGATTATGGCCGGTCTGCAACGTCGCCATGGTCAAGGCGATGGCGATCTTCTATCTGCCGGTGCTGTTCGTTTACCAGCCGGGATTGCTGCTCGAGGGAAGCGTCTGGAGCATCGTCATCACGATCGCGTCGCTGGCGCTGGGAGGGCTGTCGATTTCGGCGGGAATCGAGGGTTTCTACCTTGCCCGGCTGTCGCTTGCCGCGCGGATCGTCGCGATCGCGATCGGCGTCGTCCTGGTGCTGACGCATGGACTCTACGCGCTGATTCCGGTGGCCTGTTTCGGGGCCTTCACGGTCTGGCAGTTCCGCGAGAGCAGGAGGGGCAGCGCTGTTCCCGCCGGCCGGCCCGATTGCTAATGTGACCGGCGGAAACGCAGGAAAGGAAGGCTTCGCATGAAGAAACTCGTAACCACGGCGCTCGCGTCGGCGGCGGTGCTGGCGCTGGCCCAGACGGCGGCGGCGCAAAGCCTCGTCATCGGCACCAGCTCGCCCGGGGGCAGCTACTTCCTGATGGGCGGCGGGCTGTCGACCGCGATCACCCGCGACCTGGAGGGCATCACCCTGTCGACCCGGACCACGGCGGGCTCGACCACCAACATGCGGATGCTGAGCCGCGAGGGCGGCGGGCTCAATCTCGGCCTTGCCAATCTCGGCGCGGTCTACAACGCGGTCACCTCGACCGGAAAGTTCAAGGGCAAGCCGCCGGCGAAGAACGTCCGCGCGCTGATGGCGCTCACCATCTCGCCGATCCACTGGGTGACGCTCGACAAGGACGGTATCAAGTCCTTTGCCGACCTCAAGGGCAAACGGGTCTCCCTGGCCAAGGCGGGCAGCGGCACCGCGGCCAACGCCGACCTCATCCTGAAGACGGTCGGCGTACGCGACCGGATCAAGGCCCAGTTCCTCGGCTTCAGCGAGGCCGGGAATGCGCTGCGCGACGGCAACATCGATGCCTTCGCCGTGGCCTCCGCGGTTCCGGTTCCGGTGGTCAGCGCGATGGCGGCGACCCGCAAGATCCGCCTGATCCCGCTCGCCCCGAACGAGCTCAAGGCGGTGCTCGGCAAGAATCCGGCCTTCGCGCCCTACGTCATCAAGGCGGCCGATTACGGCGACGGCGTGGTCGCCGATGCCCAGTCCTACGGCGTGCCGTCGACGATCATGGCCCAGGACAGCGTTCCCGACGAGACGATCTATCGCATCGTCAAATACGTCTTCACCGACAAGACCAACAAGTACATGAAGACGGTCTACAAGTCCTGGAGCCCGAGCGCGGGGATCGAAGTGTTCAAGAACGCCGGCATCGCGCACCATCCAGGCGCGTTGAAGGCCTACAAGGAACTCGGCATGACCAAGTAGCGCCGGCACCGGCGCACCCACCGAAAGGGGGCCCGACGGCCCCCTTTTTTCTTCGCGACGGTCGTGCCGGGTTCGTTGACCGAAAGAGGATCGCTTCATGCCGTACAACCGGTCGCCCGCATCGAGGGCGAGTCCAGCCCAGCGGGAGACGACGGTGCGGGGTACGACGGTTTTGCGGATGTGCGACCCAACGACCTGCCGATTGCCCTCCCGGTAGCGCGTGTGTCGAAGCCTGTTAAGCTGACACGACGCGGCGTACTGAAGTCCACAGAGGCCGACATGCACAGAATTGGCATCATTCCGTTCGATATGCGGGGCGACGCGGTCGCCCTGCTATTCGTCACATCGCAAACCCGGGGACGGTGGATATTGCCGAAAGGCAGGCAGAAACCGGACGAAACCCACGCAGAAACATGTTGCCGCGAGGGATATGAGGAAGCGGGGGTACGAGGGATCGTGCTTGAGGACTTTCCCTTCACCGTCACGATCACGAAACAGATCGAAGGCGAAAAGGAGCGCGTTCCCGTGACCTATTATCCGCTCCTCGTGACCGAGCAAACCGATGAGTGGCCGGATATGGAAAAGCGACAGCGCCATTGGGCGCTGATCGAAGATTCATCGCGTGTCGCCTATAGCGAGGACTTCCTGTTTCTCGTCAATCAATTCGAAGAGTTGAAGCCCTGGATCAGAGAAGCTGCAAGAGCCCATAGATCGTAGCGGCAAGCGCCGCCGAAGCCGGCACTGTAATCACCCAGGCGGCGGCAATCGAAAAAACATACCGCCGCCGCACCAGCCGGCGAACGGAACGGCGGCCCCGACTGTTGAATGCGTCGTGAGACGTCGCATTCAGCTTGTGCCCCGGACGGAGCTTTCGTCTGTTCGGGTTCTCGAGAACCTCACGCAGGAATCCGACGCCGAAGATCGCGCCGAGGGCGATATGGGTCGAACTCACCGGAAGGCCCAATGTCGTCGCGATCAGGACGGTGATAGCCGCGGACAGCGCGACGCAATAGGCTCTGGGCGAATTCAGGCGCGTTATCTTCTCGCCGACAACGGTGATCAGCCGCGGCCCGAAAAGGCCCAGGCCGAGGGCAATTCCGAATGCCCCCACCGCCATGACCCAGAGCGGTATCGTTACCTTGCCCGCGATTTCCGCTTGCTCGCCGACCGTCGAAACGAGGGCGGCCAATGGGCCGACGGCGTTGGCGACGTCGTTCGCGCCATGGGCAAAAGACAACAGCGCGACGCCCCCGATCAGAGGCACATCGAACAGGCTGTAAATGTCCTTCTTGCGGTTTTCCAGACGGTCGACGCGCTTGGCGATAAAGGGACGCGACAACATGTATGCGACCAGGAACGAGCCGCCGGAAAACAGCACGATTTCGACGCCGGAGGGCGTCCAGACTTTCTTCAGCCCCTTCATCGCCATGTAGGCGGCGAATGCCGCGGCCATCGTCGCGATCAGGAGGGGCACCCATTTGTTGGCGGCTTCCAGCCGGTTCTCCACGTTCAGCACACGGACCTTGATGAAGTACAGGAACGCGGCGGCTATGGCCGCGCCGACGACAGGCGAGATCACCCAACTGGCGGCAATGCTCGCCATCGTTGTCCAGTTGACCAGCCCGGGACCCGCGGCGGCGACCCCGGCGCCGAGCACACCGCCGACGATCGAGTGCGTCGTCGAAACCGGGACATTCAGCACGGTCGCCAGGTTTATCCACAGGGCGGCCGCGAACAGCGCGCTCAGCATCAAGTCTCTGAATGCGCCGACGCCGACCTCGTCGCCCGGCGCGATAATCCCTTTGGAGATCGTTTTTACGACATCGCCACCGGCAAGCATGGCGCCCGCGGCTTCGCACACCGCGGCGATCAGAATGGCGGCCGTAACCGTCAGAACCTTGCCGCCGACGGCCGGGCCCATGTTGTTGGCAACGTCGTTTGCGCCGATATTCAGCGCCATGTAGCCGCCGATCACCGCCCCGATGGCGACAATCAGCCAGTCCTCGCCAAAGGTGCTCTGGGACCCGGCGACGAGAAGGCTGACCGATGCCAGAAAGACGATCGCCAGGCCCAGCGGAACGACGGTGCCGCGCAGGCTGTAGAACTGGGACTGGCTAAACCCGTATCGCCTCAGGTCGTTGACGTAGCGGGCCGCGAGATTTCTTCTCGGCTCGTTCAACGATCTTTACTGCGGGCTCATGCGACGGGTGGAGAACTGCATGCGGGACAAACCGGTGGCAGGACGACATCGGAGTAATCCCACACGGCGGCCATCCTGTACAGAGCGGGAATGCGCGGATTGCTGCCGCCCGGCCAACTCGCCTTCGGGACCCGGGCCCATGTCGGCTACCATGACAACAAGGGAACCGGAGGAGAGCGACTCATGACCATCGACAGAATAAAGCCGGGCGCCTGGAACGCCCGCGCGGTCGTGCATGGCGGCCTGGCCTATCTTTCGGGCATCGTCGCCCAGGACAAGACAGCGGACGTCAAGGGCCAGACCGAGCAAGTGCTCGCGCAGATCGACGGCTTTCTTGCCGAAGCGGGCACCGACAAGTCGCGCATTCTGTCCGCGACGGTCTACATGGCCGATCTTTCGCAGAAGGACGCGATGAACGAGGTCTGGATGGCCTGGCTCGACCCCGCCTGCCTGCCCGCGCGCGCCGCCGTCGGTGTCGAATTGACGCCCGGGACGCAGGTCGAGATCATGCTCGTGGCCGCTGTCTGATTCCTGAGCGCGATGCCCAGACGAAACGGAGGGTCCGATGGCGGCGTTTTCGGACGTCGTTACACAAGTTTGGCGCTGATCCCTCCGTCCACCGTCAGCTCGGCCCCCGTGACGTAGCGCGCGTCGTCGCTGGCGAGGAACAGGGCGGCGCGGGCCACGTCCCAGCCGTCGCCCATGTAGCCGGTGGGGCACTGCGCGTCGCGGGCCTCGACCATCTTGTCGACATCGCCGCCGCCATAGGCCTCCTTGAGCGGCTGGACGATCATCGGGGTATTCATCAGACCCGGCAGGATCGCGTTGGCGCGGATGCCACGCTCGGCGTATTCCAGCGCGATCGACCGGGTCAGCGGCAGAACGGCGCCCTTGGTCACGGAATAGGTGACATAGGGCACGCCGGTCCAGCGGATCCCCGAGACCGACGAGATATTCACGATGGCGCCCCGGCCGATCCGGCGCCCGTCGCCGTCCACGCGGAACGCGTTGCGTTCCATGACCGGCAGGACGGCGCGGCAGGTCAGGAACATGCTCTTCAGGTTGACGGCCGCGATCCGGTCCCATTCCGCCTCGTCGACCTCGGCGGTCGGCTTCGGCGCGACGATCCCCACGTTGTTGTGCAGCACGTCGATCCGGCCGAACCGGTCGAGACAGGCATCGACCATCTCCTGGACCCGGTCCGCCCGGCTGACATCGGCCGTGAAGGTTTCCGCGATCCCGCCCTCGCCGGCGACGATCCCGGCCGTTTCGGCGGCGGCGTCCGCGTCGATGTCGACCGCCAGCACTTTCGCGCCTTCGCGGGCGAACAGCACAGCCGCCGCCTTGCCGTTGCCCCAGCCCGGCCCCACCGAGCCGGCGCCGACAACGATGACCGCCCGGTCTTGAAGCCTGCCGCTCACGGCGCGGTCTTCCCCGTCGCCTGGCCGGCGTCCTTCGACGAATAGGGCGAAAATCCGGGCCGCCGCGCCGCATCGCCGAACCCCTCGCCGATCTTTTCGAGCGCGATGATCTCGAGCACGTTGCGGTCGGGGTCGTGGAAATAGCACTGGCGGCCGTGGAACACGCCCTCGTGCCGTTCTTCCTCGAAGATGATCTCGATGCCGCGCTCGGCAAGCTGCCGCTTGGCGTCGTCATAGGCGTCGAGCTCGACGCGGAACGCGTGATGGATCAGGAACTCGTTGCCGGGGTTCGGATCGACCGGCGTCTTGCTCCGGGTCAGGATCACATGGTCCTCGCCCGACTTCATGAACACCATCCCGATCGGCGGCACCACCTGCACCGTCTCCAGCCCGAGCACGTCGCGGTAGAACTCCTCGCTCCTCTCGGGATCGGTGACCGGTATGGTGAAATGCACGACGCCTTTGGTCTCGATCATCCGTTCTTCCCTCCCTGATTCTTGGACGCGTTCACGCGGACCCCGGCACCGGTTGCGAGGCCGCCTGCCGGCCGAAGCCCTTCCAGGCGATCGGCGCGGAGGCCGCCTCTGCCGCCTCGGCCGCCGGAATGTCCGGATCCCAGTCGTTGGCGACGAAGCGGCGGCCGTTGACGCCGTCCGACGCATCCGACAGCAGCCACAATATCGGCGCCGCCATCCTTTCCGGCCTGACCAGCCGCGAGCGGTCGGGCTGCGAGGCGAGCGGTACGAAGGGCGTGTCGGCCGGTCCGCCCGGGATCAGCACGTTGACCGTGACCCCCGTCCCTTCCAGGTCCCCCGCCCAGTTCGCCGACGACGCTTCGAGCGCCGCCTTCGAGGGACCGTAGGGCGTCCAGGACGGCCGGATCATCGTATCCAGGCTCGTGGTCACGTTGACGATGCGGCCCCAGCCTCCGGCGATCATATGGGGCACGGCTGCCTTCGCCAGCATGAAGGGCGCCTTGACGTTGAGGTCGAAGACCGCCTGCCACTTGTCGGTCGGCACGTCCCAGAACTTCACGTTGTCGGCCCAGAAATTCTCGCGGATCGTCGCCATGCCGATCCCGGCGTTGTTGACAACCGCATGAACCGCCCCGAACGCCGACAGCGCTTCGTCGACGACGGCGGCGCAGCCGTCGGGATCGCGCAGGTCGCGGCAGACCGGAACGACGCTGCCCTCGCCCGCCGCCTCTCGCGCGTCTCCGGCGATCCGCTCGGCGAGGTCGCGGCTGGCGTCCGCCGCGGCCACGCGTGCGCCGGCCTCGACGAGCGCAAGGGTCATCGCGCGGCCGAGCCCTCCGCCGGCGCCGCTGACGATGGCAACCCTGCCCGCCGGCATCGTTTCGGCCATGTCCCGTTCCTCTCTCGGCGCTCCGTCAGACGCAGCGGCCGCCGTCCACCTCCAGCGCGACCCCGGTGATGAAGCTCGCCTCGTCGCTCGCGAGCCAGAGCGCCGCCTTGGCGACGTCCTCGGACGTCGACAGGCGGCCGAGCGGCACCGTCGCCTCGAAGGCTTCGCGCGTGTTGGCGCCGAGAAAGGATGGCAGCAGCGGGGTATCGCCGGCGACCGGGCAGAGCGCGTTGACCCGGATATTGTCCGGGCCGAGCTCGGCCGCCATCGACTTGGTCATCGTGATCACCGCGCCCTTGGACGCGTTGTACCAGGTGAGCCCGGGCCGCGGGCGCAGCCCGGCGGTCGACGCGGTGTTGACGATGCAGCCGCCGCCCTGCTCGCGCATCAGCGGCACCGTTTCCATCGCGGCCAGGTAGATCGCCTTCACGTTGACGGCGAAGATCCGGTCGAATTCCTCTTCTCCGACCTCCAGCATCGGCCGGTTGACATGGGTGACGCCGGCGTTGTTGACCATCGTGTCGAGCCGGCCGTAGCGGTCGACCGCGGTCCGGACCATCGCCCGCACGTCGTCGCGGTCGGAGACATCGGCGTGGACATAGGCGCCGCCGATCTCATCCGCGATCCGGCCTCCCGTCTGGTCGTTGAGATCGGCGACGACGACGCGCGCGCCCTCCTCGGCATAGCGCCGCGCGATGCCTTCGCCGAACCCCGAGGCCGCGCCGGTGACGAGGGCGACCTTGTCCTCAAGCTGCATGGAAACCCGCTCCGTCGCTCAGAACCGTACCGCCGGCAGGTTGCCCGTCCGGCCTTTCTCTGGCAACCGCGAGAGAAGCGCCGCACCGGCCGTGTTGCCCGCCCGCGCGGCCGGCCTTAATTTCCCGGGTTCAGGCTGCCGCATGGAGACTCGCGCGATGCCGCTCGACGCCGCGCCCGAGATCGTTCCCTCGACCTGTCCGCACGACTGCCCGAGCGCGTGCGCGCTGGACGTGGAGCGGCTGGACGCGCGGACCATCGGCCGGGTGCACGGCGCGAAGAGCAACCCCTACACCGCCGGCGTGGTCTGCGCGAAAGTCGCCCGCTATGCCGAGCGGGTGCATCATCCGGCGCGCCTGACGACGCCGCTGCGCCGGATCGGCGCCAAGGGCGAGGGCATCGAGGCGTTCGCCCCGATCGGCTGGGACGAGGCGCTGGACGAGGTGGCGGACCGGCTGAAGACCGCGGCCGGCGAATGGGGCAGCGAGTCGGTCTGGCCCTATTTCTACGCCGGCACGATGGGGCTGGTGCAGCGCGACGGCATCGACCGGCTGCGCCACACCATGCGCTATGCGCGCCAGCACTCCACCTTCTGCGTCGCGCTCGCCGATGCCGGATGGCGCGCCGGGGTCGGCGTGAAATACGGCACGGATTCGCGGGAGATGCAGGACGCCGACCTGATCGTCGTCTGGGGCGGCAACCCGGTGAACACCCAGGTCAACGTGATGACGCATATCGCGCGGGCGCGCAGGAACCGGGGCGCGAAGCTGGCGGTCATCGACCCCTACCGCACCGGCACGGCCGAGCAGGCGGACCTGCATCTGGCGCTCAGGCCGGGCACCGACGGGGCGCTCGCCTGCGCGGTCATGCATGTCCTGTTCCGCGACGGCCATGCCGACCGGGAGTTCATGGCGAAATACGCCGACTGCCCAGCCGAGCTCGAAGCCCACCTGCAATCGCGCGGACCCGGCTGGGCCGCCGGCATTACGGGCCTGTCCGCCGACGAGATCGAGGCTTTCGCCGCCCTCTACGGACGGACCGGGCGCGCCTATATGCGGGTCGGCTACGGTTTCACCCGCTCGCGCAACGGCGCCGCCAACATGCACGCGGTGACCTGCATCCCGACCGTCGCCGGCAAGTGGCGCCACCCCGGAGGCGGCGCGCTCTACTCGAACGCCGAGCTTTTCCCGGTCGATTTCACACTGATCCGCGGCCTCGACGCGATGGACAAGTCGACCCGGATACTCGACCAGGCGCGCATCGGCCCGATCCTGACAGGCGATCCGTTCGACGGCACCGACCGGCGGCCGGTCAAGGCGATCTTCATCCAGAACACCAACCCGATGATGGTGGCCCCCGAAACGACGAAGGTGCGCGAGGGCTTCCTGCGCGAGGACCTGTTCGTCTGCGTCCACGAACAGTTCATGACCGAGACCGCCGCCATGGCCGATATCGTCCTGCCGGCGACCACCTTTCTGGAGCATGACGACATCTATGTCGCCGGCGGCCACACCTATCTCCAGATCGCGCGCAGGGTCATCGAACCGCTGGGCGAGTGCCGTTCCAACCACGAGGTCCTGTGCGGCCTGGCGGAACGCCTGGGCGCCGATCATCCCGGCTTCCGCATGACGGAATGGGAAATCATCGACGCGACGCTCAAGGCCTCGGGGCTGGGCGACGCGGAGACGGCGGCGGACGGGCGCTGGATCGATTGCGCGAAGCCGTCGCGCGAAATGCGATTTCTCGACGGTTTCGGCCATCCGGACGGCAGGTTCCGCTTCCGCCCCGACTGGGCCAGCGTGGGCCGCGACTCAGACCGGATGCCGGAGCTACCCGACCATTTCGCCATCGTCGAGGAAGCGGACGAGGAACACCCCTTCCGGCTGGTGACCGCGCCGTCGCGCAACTATCTCAACTCGAGCTTCACCGAGACGCCGACATCGCAGCGGCGCGAGGAGCGCCCGACGATCAAGCTGCACCCGGAAGATCTCAGGGCGGTGGGCACGGGCGACGGCGACCGGCTGCGGGTCGGCAACCGGCGGGCCAGCATCGTCGTCCACGCCGAGGAATTCGACGGATTGCAGCGCGGCGTGGCGATCATCGAGAGCATCTGGCCGAACGCCGCCTTCGAGGAAGGTCTCGGCGTCAACGCGCTGGTGAGCGCCGACCCCGGCCCGCCCTTCGGGGGCGCGGTTTATCACGACACCGCGGTGTGGGTGCGTCCCGTCTGAGGAGCGGAGTCCCGGCTCGGGCGGGTTCGTTATCGGACGCCCTTGAGGCGCACGGCGGGAAGCCTTTTCAGCCGCTGGCTGACCGGATCGACCTCGATGCCGACCGACTCAAGGGCGGTCACCCCGAGAAGGGGCTCGGTGTCGGCCGCCCCGTAGAGGATCGTCCCGCCGACGGTCTCCCCCATGAATTCGATCTCGCCGACCGTGATGTCCATGACGATCTCGCTCCCGTCCGCCAGTTCGTAGACCCGCTTTCCCCTGGGCTTCAGCCCGATGGCGTCCAGATGCGGCCCGGGCACCAGGGAGTCGGTCGCGCCCGTATCGACCAGGAAGAGCCCCTCCCAGCATTTCTCCGGATCGGCCGGGTTCCGAACGGTTACCGTGACGTGAGTCGCGCCCATTCTCTTCGTCCCTTTTCGCCGCCGCGCCGCGTGGCTCAACTATCGCCGTCCCGGGCGGAGCAGTCCAGCGCGGCGCTTCAGACGGGCGAGAGCACGAAGTCGAAGCGCGCCTGCCAGACGCCGCCGGCCCGGCCCAGGCGCAGCAGCAGCTCTTCCCGAAAGATCGGATCGCCGATGTTGTCGTGCGGCCGGTCGGGGAAATAGAGCTGGGTCGTCAGGAGGCGCGTCGCCCTGCCCTGAACCTTGACGTGGAAATGCGGCGTGCGTCCGGGGTAGAGGCCGGGCCGGATGGTCGCGAAGCGGAATGCGCCGGCGGCGTCGGTGAACCGGTGCCCGCGATAGCGGAAGCCTTCGTTGTCGTACCGGCCGCGCTCGTCGCAGTGCCAGAGGTCGACCGTCGCGCTGGCGACCGGCCGGCAGTCGGGCGTGAGCACGAGACCCCGCAGGATCAGCGGTTCTCCGCCCGTGTCCGGTTCGCGCAGGTCGGCGCGGCGCGGCGTGTCCGGCGTGTAATAGGGTCCCTCGATCTGCGCGGGCGTGCCCGGCGTGCATTCGCGGGACGCGGAGCCGGCACGGGCGAGCAGAGGCAAGGCCGCCGCGCCGAGGGCCAGCCCGGCCACCGCCTTTCGCCGGGTCACGATTCTGTTCAAAGCCCGGCCACGTCGATCAGGGTCTGGCCGGCTTCGCGCTGCCGGCGGTGGTTCTCTTCCACCGCACTCTGGATTTCGGGCGAAACCTCGACCTCGCGCGCGAAGTCGGGGCGGGCGCGAAGCGGCGCGAACCACGCGAACAGGTTGGGATGCAGGCGTTCGACGGGATAGCCGCAACGGATCAGGCGGTTGACGTAGATAAACCAGGCGATGTCGGCCATGCTCAACCGCTCGCCCATTATGTAGGGCGCGGTTTCCAGCCGGCGGTTGAGGTCCTCGAAGGACTCGCGGAAGCGCCCCGCGGAAACCCGGATCGCCTCGTCGGCGATGCCGTCCCGCGCGATGCGTTCCCAGAAATCGATCTCCACCGCCTTGTTGGGATCGGGCTCGCCCAGCACCGTCCCGCTGCCACCCGCGCGATAGATCGCGAGCGCTTCCTCCGATTTGGGCGCGCGCCCGCGAGGCTGGGTGAAGCGGAAGCTGATCGTCCTGAGGTCCAGGTGCAGATCGTCCTCGTGACGCAGCAGGCCGGCCATTTCCGCTTCGCGGCCCTCGGGGATCAGGCGCGGCTCGGGAAACCGCGCGTCCAGCAGCGAAACGATGTCGTTGCTCTCGATATGGACTTCGCCGTCGATCACGAGAGTCGGCACCAGCCCGCGCGGATTGATGCCGAGATAGCGCTCGCTCAGGTTCTCGCTCTTCGGAAGCTCGATATGGTGCGGCGTCCAGTCGATACCCTTCAGATTGAGCACGATCCGCGTCTTCTGGGAGCACGACGAGCCCTGGAAGTGGAACAGGTGCACGCCCTTCCAGCCGAGCACCGCGCGCGTCCGGATATCGCTTTCCAGGAGCTGGACCACGCTCCGGCCCTACGCTTCCGCCGCGTGGGCAGCGGCAACACTGTCGCGCGCGCAGAACCGCTCGTAGAAATCCGCCACGTTGGGATGCTGGCCGAGGTCGTATTTCGCGGGCTTGGTCCAGTTGAGGATGGCGCCGCAATAGACATCGGCGACGGTGAACGTCTCGCCCGTGAGCCACTTCTTGCCCGCCAGTGCCCCGTCGAGGAATTTGAGCCTGAGCTCGATACGCGCCCGCGCGATGGGCCGCATGGCGTCCGGAATGTGCGGCAGGAAGATCGGCGGCAGTCCCTTGTGCAGCTCGCCGCCGACGAAGCTCAGCCATTCCTGCACCCGGTAGCGCTCGTCGGTCCCCGCCGCGGGGATCAGATCGGACTCGGGCACCCGGTCGCCGACCCATTGCAGGATCACAGCGCATTCCGCCAGCTTGCTGCCGTCGTCGCGCTCCAGCAGCGGCACGTAGCCGCGCGGGTTGACGGCGAGGTAGTCGCCGCCGTCGGCCAGCTTCTTTTCGCGCAGATCGACGGACGCGAGCTCGAAATCCAGCCCGGCCTCGCGCAGCCCGACATGCGGCGCGAACGAGCAGGTCCCCTTGGCGTAGTAAAGCTTCATGACGTCTCCTCTTGATGCGGAAAGTTGGCGGTTCACGCCGCGATGGCGAACCGGTCCCGGTCGTGCGGGCGGTCGAGGTCGACGACGGGACCGCGCGGCACGATTCCGTTGGCGCCGATGGGACCCACGGACGAGAACGCCTGCCGCTTCATCGAGGCGACATCGCTCACGCCGTCGATCCCGGGCGTCCGGTACAGATCGCGCAGGTAGTTCGAGAGATGATGGTAGTCCTCGAGCCGGCGCAGGTTGCACTTGTAGCCGACATAGTAGATCGGGTCGAAGCGGATCAGGTTGGGATAGAATCGCCAGTCGGCCTCGGTCTGGGCATCGCCGCAGAGATAGCGCCGCCCGGACAGCATTTCGTCGAACTCGTCCAGCGTTCCGAACAGGAGATCGACGGATCGCTCGTAAGCCTCCTGGGCGGTGGATCGGCCGCACTGGTTGACGGCGTTGTTGATGCCGGTCAGCACCTTCCCGTTCATCGCGTCGATCTCGTTCCGCAGCACCGGCGGATAGTAGTCCGGCGTCGGCTCCGCGACGGCGTCGAATTCGGTGTTGAACATGCGGACGATCTCGGAGGATTCGTTGCTCACGACCGTTCCGGTCGCGCTGTCCCACAGCATCGGCACGGTCACGCGGGTCGTGCAGCCGGGCTCGCCCAGCGCGTAGATCTCGTGCAGGTAGTTCGCCCGCTTGTCGGTGCCGGGGACCGTGTGGGCACCGTCGACGAAGGCCCAACCCTGGCGGTCGGGCGACTGCTCGGTGTCGACCAGCTCGATCGCGCCCTCGAGCTTTTTCAGCACGCGGAAGATCGCCGTCCGGTGCGCCCACGGGCAGGAGACCGAGGAATAGAGCACATAGCGCCCCGCCTCGGCCGGGTAGCCCGACGATCCGTCCGCGGTAATCCGGTTGCGGAACCGCGACGGCTTCTTGACGTAAAGGCCGTTCGCGTTTTCGACCAGCACGTCGTCGTGCGTCCATTCGCCGTTCAGCAGGTGGCCCATCGGGCAGGCTCCGTCTTGTCGTCGAACTCCGGTCAAGAATATAGCGACGGCCGGGCTTCGATAAGGTTCGGCCGACTTGCCGGGCCGGTGCGTCGGACCGCGCGGGAGAGTAGGTTTAGCGGACCGACGATCGAAAAGGTTCGAACGTGAACGAGCTCCCCGTATTAACCACCGGCGAGGCGATCGCCAAGTCGCTGCTGCTCCACGGCGTCGACACCGTTTTCGGCATACCCGGCGCGCACATGTACCACTTCACCGACGCGCTCGCCCGCGAGGGCGGCCGCGTCCGGTTCGTCACCACGCGTCACGAGCAGGGCGCGGGACACCTGGCCTACGGTTACGCCAAGTCGACCGGCCGGACCGGCGTCTACACCGTCGTTCCGGGCCCGGGCGTGCTCAACTCCGCATCCGCGCTCAGCGTCGCCTACGGCGCCAATACCCCGGTTCTCTGCGTGACCGGCAACATCATGTCCCATCTGATCGGCCTGGGCCGGGGCCAGCTCCACGAATTGCCGGACCAGCTCGCGACCTTGCGCGGCTTCACCGGCTGGGCCGAGCGCATCGACCACGCGACGGAAGCGCCCCGGAAGGTGGCCGAGGCGTTCCGGCAAATGCACGGGGGGCGCGTCAGGCCAGCGGCGATCGAGGCGCCGTGGGACGTCTTCGGCAAGGCCGCGCGGGTCGATCTCGATGTCGACCGGACGGTTCCGCCGCCGCCGGTTCCGGACCCCGACCGGATCGGGGAGATCGCCGGGCTGATCCGCGAGGCGCGCAACCCACTCATCGTCGTCGGCGCCGGCGCCCAGCACGCTTCGGAAGAGGTGGCGATGCTCGCCGAGCTTATCCAGGCGCCGGTCACCAGCTTCCGCAGCGGCAAGGGCGTGGTCGGCGATGACAGCCCCTACGCGCTACTGTCCAGTGCGGCATACGAATACTGGCCCAGATGCGACCTCCTGATCGGCATCGGAAGCCGGCTGGAGCTGGTCCATTTCCGCTGGCGCTGGATGCCCGAGGGTCTGAAGACCGTCCGGATCGACATCGACCCGACCGAGTTCGTGCGTGTCCGGCCCGACGCCGGCGCGGTCACGGACGCGAAGCTCGGCACGTCCGCGCTGATCGAGGAGCTGGGCGCGACCATCGACAAGCGCGAATCGCGCGCCGACGAGTTCCGGGGCTACACGGCCGCGGCCGAGGCCGCCATCGAGTCGATCCAGCCGCAGGTCAGCTACCTCAAGGCGATCCGCGAGGCGCTGCCGCCCGACGGGTTCTTCGTCGAGGAGATCACCCAGGCGGGGTTCGCCGCGCGCTACGCGTTCCCGGTCTACGGGCCGCGCCAATACGTGACCTGCGGCTATCAGGAGAGCCTCGGCTTCGGGTTCCAGACCGCGGTCGGCGTCAAGATCGCCAACCCCGACAGATGCGTGGTCTCGATCACCGGCGACGGCGGGTTCATGTTCGGCCTGTCCGAGCTCGCGACGGCGGTGCAGTACCGCGTCAACCTCGTCACCGTGGTCTTCGACAACAGCGCGTTCGGCAACGTCCACCGCGACCAGTCGACGGTCTTCGAGGGGCGGCTGATCGGTTCGGAACTCCGCAACCCGGACTTCGTCCGGCTCGCGGAGAGCTTCGGCGCAAAGGGGGTGCGCGCCGCCACTCCCGCCGAGCTGCGGGTCGCGATCGAGGAGGGTTTCAAGGAGGACGGTCCGGTCCTGATCGTCGTGCCCATCGAAAGGGGCAGCGAGGCCTCGCCCTGGCCGTTCGCCCATCCGGAGAGGAAGGGTTAGGCCGGAATGGGACGCGCCGACTTCCGCCCCTACATCCCCTCCCCCGGGCAATCGCGGATCGCGGGCGCCACGCCGGCCGAGCACACCGCCAAGAGAACGCAATCCGGCCGCGCGCAGGAACTTCTCAGGGGATGGTCGGCGTTGAGCGAACGGCCGTTCACCGGAATCACCGTGGACGGCACGGTCGAGACCGGATTGTTCTCGCCGGAGCCGCAGGGCGCACCGACCGCCGCGATGTCGGCCGCCGCGCTCGCCCTGCTGGACCGGATGTCGTCCGGGCAGCGCGCGAGGGCGCATTTTTCGGTCCGGTCGGAGATGTGGCGGCGCTGGCAGAACACCGAGCTCTACCTGGAGGAGCACGGGCTCCGGCTCGACGAGGTCGGGGTCGACTTGCGCGAAGCGGTGCTCGACGTTCTGCGGGCCGGGCTGAGCCCGCGCGGCTTCGAAAAGACCCGCGCGGCCATGCGTCTCAACGGGTTCCTCGGCGAGCTGATCGGGGGCGAGGCCGTCCTCGGCGAATGGAGCTTCACGTTCTGCCTGTTCGGCACCCCGTCGCCCGCCGAGCCCTGGGGCTGGCAGCTCTTCGGCCACCATCTGAGCCTCAACTGTCTGATCCTCGGGGAACAGATGGCGCTCACCCCCTGCTTCCTGGGCGCCGAGCCGGCCCATGCCGATTTCGGACCGCACGCCGGTCTCGGCCTGTTCGAGGACGAGGAGCTCAAGGGGCTCGCCCTGATGCGCTCGCTGTCGCCGGAGATGCGCGGCCGCGCGCTCGTCGCTAATTCGATGAAAGGCGAGGACCACCCTCCGGGCCGCTGGCACTTCGCCGATCACCTCCATCTGGGCGGCGCGCATCAGGACAACCGGATCGTGCCTTACGAGGGCCTGCCCTGCGGCACGCTGTCCGCCCGGCAGAAACGCGACCTGCTCGATCTGGTCGAATGTTATGTCGAGCCGCTTCCCGCCGGTCCGCTGAAGGCGAGGCTCGGCGAGGTAGAGCGCCACCTCCCGGAAACGCATTTTTGCTGGATCGGCGGCACCGGGGAGGCGTCGACCTTTTACTACCGGATCCAGAGCCCGGTGGTCTTCATCGAGTTCGACCACCACTCGGGCGTCTTCCTGACCAACCCGGACCCGGCGCGGTTCCATATCCACACGATCGTCCGAACGCCCAACGGCAACGACTACGGCATCGACCTGCTGCGCCAGCACTACGCCCGGTCCGGCCACCACGGCGGGGCGGGGTAGAGCTTGTCCGTTTCAGATAGAAGCGTCTTCACCCCTGTTTCCCTTTGTCATGGTCGGCGAAGGCCGACCATGACGGGAGAGAACGGATGAAGCGGTTCCAACCAAAATAGACGTGCTCTAGCCCGCATTTCTCACGAGCGGCGGGCGCTGCTTGTGTCCGACGCGCGGGAACGGCTGCGCGACAAGGGCTCGACCGCTCGTCGGCGGTTCCGGCGAAGCGCACGGCCTGTCGTTCGCCCCGTTGTCACCCCGGCCTTGAGCCGGGGTCCAGAGTCAGGGGCACCGCTCTCACCCGGCCTTCCCCGGATCGTAGTCCGGGGCGAGCCTGGACCCCGGCTCAAGGCCGGGGTGACAGGCTTGGGGTCGGACGCGGTGCGGGTCTCTCTTCGGCCATTGGTGAGAAATCCGGGCTAGGGGATCGCGCCGGCGGCTTCCGCCGCGTCAGGGGTGCACGGTCTCGGTGAACCAGTCGGTCGGCAGGTCGTTGCCGATGCCGGCCTCCCTGGCTCGCTTGTGAACCAGGTAGCCGGCGGCGGCGAACTGGTAGCCCAAGCCGAGATTGTTCAGGAAGCAGGTGACCTGGCCGTCGCCGGTCCGGCCTTCGCGCTGCCCGGTGACGATCTGCGGCAGGGACGGCAGCGAGGCGTGCCACGCGTCGTGCTCGACGCCGTAGCTGCCGAGCCGGTCCTCGCCGACCCGGATGCCATGCGTGCAGATCAGATGCGCGTTGTCGTCGTGATCCAGCAGCGAGAACACGTCGATCCGGTCGCGGGCGGCGCGCTCGACCTCGGTCGCGCCCGGGCGGACGGTGCCGATATGCATGCCGGGCTCGATCCAGTCCCGGAAGAAGACGGGCGGGTAGGAGTTTGTCGCGCAGGCGACCATGCCCGCGCCCCGGCAGGCGGTCTCCCCGTCGTCGCAGGGGCGCACCTCCAGACCGACCGTCTCCGACATCTCGCGCGCGAAGGCTTCGCGATTGTCCCTGTTGGGGCTGTAGACCCGGATTTCCTTCAATTCGCGGACCGCGGCGTGGGCGGTGACCTGCGCCCCGGCCTGCCAGCCCGAACCCAGCACGGCGAGCGTATCCGCATCCCCGCGCGCGAGGTACTTCGCGGCCAGCGCGTTGGTGGCGCCGACCCGCGCGCGCTGCATCACCCCGTCCGGCATGATCGCCAGAGGCTCGCCGTTGTGCGAGCTGAACAGCAGCACCAGCCCGACATAGCGGTTGCCGGGAGCCGCCGGCACCTTGACGCGGCGCATCCCGGTTCCGGTCTCCGGAAAGGTCAGGATGTCGGAGTTGATGCGCACCGCGCCGACCCCGAGCTTCGGGATCACCCCGTCCATCGACTTGAGCGCATAGAGCCCGTCCTCGCGCAGCGTCGTCGGCGTGACGATGTCGGATCTGAGCCGGGTCCCTCCCCGGCCCTCCGCAAGCTCGCGATAGGCGTCCTCCAGAACGTCTATCAGCTCCCCCATGTCGAGGAGCCCGTCGATTTCCTCGTTGGACAGGATCAGGGTCATGGCCGGTCTCCCCGCGCGGTTTTCACCGGCGATCGTCTCAACGCGCCAGCAGGTCCCGGAGCGCGCGGTCGATGAACGCCGTGTCCTCGGATTTTCTCCCCGATCCCGCCCAGTGGCCCCAATCGGAAGGGATCGGGCGGAGCTCGGCGTTCGGCATGCGGGCGACTTCGTATTCGCTGTCTTCCGGAGGGAAGTAGGTGTCGGTGCCGCCGGGCATGACGATGGCGCGCGCCTCGATGGCGCCGAGCGCGGCCTCGAAGTCCCCGCCGTAGAGCTCGTTGTCGGCGATGTCGGAGCGCAGCCATGTCGCGATCTGGCACAGGATGTCGTTGGCGTCGAGCGACAACGCCCAGCGTTCCCAGTAGTCGACAAGGAACGCCTCCAGCGTGTCATGGCCGAGCGCCCGGTACCCTTCCTCGCGGTAGAACCCCTGGGAGGGCGGCCACGGCGCCCACGCGCGCGCCATGGCGCGCAGCCCGGCGGAGGGCGGCGCGTCGTAGTCGCCGCCGCGCCAGGCCGGGTCGGACGTCAGAACGGCCCGCATGCCTTCCAGGAAACAGGCGTTGTGGACCGAGGTTCGCGCCGAGCCGCAGATCGGGGCGATGCGTTCGACCATGTCCGGATAAAGCGCGCCCCAGTGAAACGCCTGCTGCGCGCCCATCGAGTGCCCGACAGCAAGCCGGATGCGGCGAACGCCGAGCCTTTCCGTGATCAGCGTGTGCTGCAAGCGAACGTTGTCGAGGATCGTCACCACGGGGAAACGCGGCCCGTCGCAGGGCGGTGGCGAATTGCTCGGCGAGGACGACAGCCCGTTGCCCGTCAGGTTCACGACGACGATGAAATGCTCGCGGGGATCGAGCGCTATGTCCTCGCCGACGAGGTACTGGCAATCGCCGTGGCGCGCGCCGAAATGGGTGAAGACGAGCACCGCGTTGGAGCCCTCGGCGTCCAGCGTGCCGCGCGTGACATAGGCAAGCCTGCAATCGGCCAGCGTCTCGCCCGATTGCAGAACGAAATCGCCGGCTTCGAAGACCTCGTGGTCCGCCATCCGCGCCCTTCCCGTTCGCTCCGGCACTCTAGGCAGGCCCGGCGGAGGATGACAACGGCGCGCGCGGCACAGCCCGGGTAAGGGTTATACTTCGGGCTGCCGAGTGCGTTGTAACCCTGTCTTCCCAACCGGGGAATGAGCCATGACGCAGGCGGGAATCGGACCCAGGCTGGCGCGCGCAGCCGACATCCTGGCGCGCGACATGATGTGCATCGAAGAGGGCGAGAGCGTCCTCATCACGACGGACACGGGCACCGATACCGTCGGCGCGCAGGCGGTGCAGGACGCCGCCTACCGCCTCGGCGCGAAGGTCGCTTCGGTCGTGCTGGCGCCCGCGGTCCCCTTCCAGGGCGGGCTGGCCGACGAATACCTGCCCGACCACGTCAAGGCGGCGACCGGCGCGTGCGACGTGTGGATCGATCTCTGCATGCCATACCTCGCCGGATCCAGGGCGTTCGACGAGGCGATGGAGAAAGGCCGGGTCCGCTACTTCCTCGGCGCGGACATCGGGGCGGAGGAGATCGTCCGCCTGATGGGGGGCGCGGATCTCGACGGCATGTTCGCGCTCGGCGACGCCCTGGGAGAGCTGATCGCGGAGTCCTCCGGCAAGGAATGCCGGATCGCCAACGCGCAGGGCACCGACGTGACCTTCACCCTGGGCAAGCCGCAGGGTTTCGCCCTGGCCAAGGCGACCGGACCCGGCGGCTATTTCGTGCCCGGCACGGCGATGATCTATCCCGAGATGGAGTCGGTGAAGGGGACGGTCGTCACCTCCAACATGTTCCACGAGTATTACACCGAGCTCGCCGAACCGATGACGCTCGAGATCGACGGCAAGGTCCGGGAAGTCATCGGCGGCGGGCCGGAGAACAAGGTGATGCGGCGCGCGCTGGCGCGGGCCGGCAACGGCGAGTTCGGCTACGTGGTCCACTTCACCTGCGGCTTCCACCCGGCGGCGCGCTACACCGGCAAGTGCTTCATCGAGGACCAGCGCGTCGCCGGGTACAACGCCATCGGGCTGGGGCTGCCGTTCTGGGTGCCGGGCGGCGGCGAGAACCACCCCGATTGCGTGATCTCGATGCAGTCGCTGTGGATCGAGGGGGAGCGGATCCTCCGCGACGGGGCGATCGTCGCGCCGGCCCATCTCGCGGCGATGGCGGAAGACCTGCACCCGGTATACCGGTAAGGCGCGCGGCAGGCCGTCCCCTCCTAGACCGTCCGGTGACGGCGGACCGCGAACGCGTAAACGACCAGCGCGAACAGGGACGAGACCAGCACCCCGTGCGCGAGCGCCATCTGGGTCCCGTCGGTGGTCAGCGCGGCCACGATCATGCCCGCGGCGGCGCCCACAATCTGCTGGGTGAAGCCGACCAGCGACGATGCCGCGCCCGCCACGTGCGGAAACGGCTGCAACGCGCCGGCGACCGATTGCGGGTAGATGAAGGAGAACGCGAACATCGAGAAGAACATCGGGGCGATCACCGCCAGCCAGTGGTGAATGCCGGCCCAGCCCAGCCCGGCCAGCAGCAGGCCGAACAGGGACGCGCTCCACACCCCCCATCGCAGCAGCCGGTCCACGCCGAAGCGTCCGACCAGCCGGGCGCTCGCCAGCATCCCCAGCATGGAACCGACCATGCAGCCGGCGAACATGTACGCATACGCGGTCTCGGTCTCGCCGAAGAAGGTGATGATCACGTGCGGCGACGCGGACAGAAACGAGAACAGGATACCGTAGGACGCCGCGGCGCAGCCGGTATAGGCCCAGAACGGCACGCTGCGCGAGATTTCCGCGAAATTCCTCAGCATCGGCGCGATGCGGAGCGCGCCGGGGTCGGGGCGTTCCAGGGTCTCCCGGAAGGCGAAGGCGAAGAGCAGCGCCACGAGGACGCTGTAGGCGGCGATGAAGCCGAACATCGCCTGCCAGCCCAGGGACAGCGTCAGATGGGCGCAGACGATGGGCGCGATCAGGGGCCCGAAGCAGAAAAAGAACAGCACCAGCGAGAGCACCCGAGCGGCAGCGGCGCGCTCATAGCGGTCGCGCACCACGGCGCGGGCGACGATGAACCCGGACGCGGCCGCCACGCCGTGCAACAGACGGAACCCACTCAGCACCTCGACGGATTCGGCGAACGCGCTGCCGAGCGCCGCGACGGCGGTCAGCAGCAGGCCGCCGACGATGACGGGCTTCCGTCCGAACCGGTCGGACAAGGGGCCGGGAATGGGCTGGCCCACCGCCACCCCCACCATGAACATGCTGAGACTCAGCTGCACCAGCGTCCGGGTGGTCCCCAGCCCTTCGACCATGGCCGGCATCGCGGGGAGCGTGCCGTCGATCCCGATGGCGGTCGCCATCGAGGTCAGCGCGAGGAGGAAGGCAAACCCCAGGTTGCCGGACGATTTCAAGGATCGGTTCTCCGGAAGAGCATTTTCCGACCTTATCGGTTCGCACCGACCCGGCCCACCCTCCCCCGGCCCCTCCCGCAGGCGGGAGGGGAGAAGGCAAGGAGAGGTCGGCACCGCAACTCTCCCTCTCCCCAGCGGGGAGAGGGCCGGGGTGAGGGGAGATGCCGGTGCCGAATCGCTTTGCCGGTCGACTCGACGCGCCGGGTCGTTAACTTGGGCGCGCGGGATGGAGGGAGAACGGAATGGACTATCGCTATCTCGGCAAGAGCGGGCTCAGGGTGTCCGCGATCTGCCTCGGCGCGATGAATTTCGGCGCGACCACGAACGAGGAGGAAGCGCGCCGGATCGTCGATATCGCGCGCGAGAGCGGCGTCAACTTCATCGACACCGCGGACGCCTATAACGGCGGCAAGTCGGAAGAAATGCTCGGCGTCCTGCTCGCCGACGACCGGAGCGACTGGGTTCTCGCCAGCAAGGTCGGCCAGCAGGACGGCCCGCCGGAGCGCAAGCACGGGCTTTCGAGGAAGTGGATGCTGGAGGCGATCGACCGGTCGCTGGAACGGCTCGGCACCGATTACGTCGACATCTACTACATGCACCATGTCGACTGGGATACGCCGCTGGAGGAAAGCGTCGGCGCGATGGGCGACATTATCGCCAGCGGCAAGGCGCTGTTCTGGGGATTCTCCAACCACCGCGCCTGGCAGGTCGGCGAGATCGTCCGGCTGTGCGACGCGCTGGGGACGCCGCGCCCGGTGGTCGCGCAGCCGCTCTACAACCTGGTCAACCGTCAGCCTGAATCGGACCTGCTGCCGGCCTGCGAATATTACGGCATCGGGGTCGCCCCGTACTCGCCGCTGGCCCGGGGCGTGCTGACCGGCAAGTACGATCCCGGAGGGGAGCCGCCGGCGGACAGCCGCGCCGGGCGGGGCGATGCGAGCATCCTCCACCGCGATATGCTGAAAGAGGCGTTCCGCGCAGTGTCGAAGATTCGCCGGCGCATTGCCAGGCGCGACATGACCGTCGCCGATTTCGCGATGCGGTGGCTGCTCAACAACCGCCTGGTCAGCAGCGTCATCGCCGGGCCGCGCACCGCCGGGCAGTGGCGCGCCTATCTGGGTGCGCTCGACGCCGAGTTCACCGCGGGCGACGAGGCCTTTTGCGACAAGCTGGTGGCGCCGGGACACCCCGCGACGCCGGGCTTTACCTGGCCGCGCTATCCCGTCCAGGGGCGAAGGCCCTTGGTGGCGTAGGGGAACGGCATGAACGACTCTCCAGCATTCGACTATGTCGTCGTCGGAGCCGGTTCGGCGGGCGCGGTGATCGCCAACCGGCTGACCGAGGATCCGTCGGTCTCGGTCTGCCTGCTGGAGGCCGGGCCGCCCGACCGCAGCCCGTTCATCCACGTCCCGGCGGGGATCATGCGGCTCCCCAACCACCGCAAGGTCAACTGGCGCTTCTTCTCGCAGCCGCAGGAGAACATGAACGGCCGGCCGATCTTCGTCCCCCGGGGCAGGACGCTCGGCGGGACGAGCTCGATCAACGGCATGGTCTATATCCGCGGCAACCCGCTCGACTACGACGAATGGGCGGCGTTGGGAAATCCCGGTTGGTCGTGGTCCGACGTGAAGCCCTATTTCCTGAAATCGGAGCACAACGAACAGTTCGGCGACAGCGAGCACCACGGCACCGGCGGGCCGCTCAACGTCACGTTCTCCAATACCGTGAGCCCGCTGGAGAAGGACTACGTCGCGGCCTGCGAGTCGCTTCAGCACCGGCACAACCCGGACTTCAACGGCGACACGCAGGACGGCGTCGGCCTGCACCAGGTGACCCAGAAGAACGGCCGCCGCTGGTCGACGGCGATGGGCTATATCCGCCCGGCGAGCCGGCGTCCCAACTTCACCGTCATGACGGACGCCCCGGCGCGGCGAGTCCGGCTGGAGAACGGGCGCGCGGTGGGCGTGGAGCTGCCGGAGGGGCGCTTCGTCGGCGCCCGGCGCGAGGTGATCGTCTCCGCCGGCGCGATCTCGTCGCCCAAGATCCTCATGCTGTCCGGCATCGGCGACCGGGCGGAGATCGAAAAGGTGGGGATCGAGCCGACCCGCCACCTGCCCGGCGTCGGCAAGAACCTGCAGGACCACGTCGCGATCATGACCATGATGCGCACCGAATCGCGCATCCCGTGGGGCTGGTCCTGGCCCAAGGTCCCGTCGCTCGCCTTCGACGCCCTCAGATACGCGTTCGCGCGACGCGGCGTCTTTTCCTCCAACCTGATCGAGTCGGGCGGGTTCATCCGGACCGAGCCGGGGCTCGACCGGCCCGATATCCAGCTGGTCTTCGTGCCGGGCCATCGCGGGCCGCCGCCCAAGATGATCGAGTACGGTCACGGCTATTCGGGCCATGCGGTGCTGCTGAGGCCGAAGAGCCGGGGCACCGTGACCCTCGCCTCCTCCGACCCCGACGCGCCGCCCGCGATCGACCCCCGCTTCTTCTCGGAGGAGGAGGACCTCCGGGTTCTGCTCAAGGGCCTGAAGGAGGCCCGGCGGATCAACCACGCCGACGCGTTCGACAAGTACCGGCCCTGGGAGGTCGAGCCCGGCGAGAAGGTCCAGACCGACGAGGAGCTCGCGGCCTATATCCGGCGTTTCGGGGCGACGATCTTCCACCCCGTCGGCACCTGCAGGATGGGCCGGGACGATGGCGCGGTGGTCGACGCGGAGCTCCGGGTCCGGGGCCTCGACGGGTTGCGGGTCGCCGACTGCTCGATCATGCCGACCATCGTCGGCGGCAACACCAACGCCCCGGCGATCATGATCGGCGAGAAGGCCGCCGACCTGATCAAGGCGGATGCGGTATAGGAGGAACGATGGCGCAGGCGACCGCGGCGGATTCGCTGCACGAGTTGGGCCTTGGGGTAAGGGCGCTGGAAGCCCGCATGGACTATCTCGCCACCAAGGAAGACATCGGCGAGGTCAAGGCGTTGATCGCCGACCGCGAAACGAGGATGCTCCGCTGGCTGGTGGGCGCGCTGGGCGTGGCCGCGGCCGGCATGACCGTAAGCGTTATCGCCACCATCCTGCGCACATTGGCGTAGAAGGCGAGCCGCCCCCTACCAAGGGTGCTCGCGCCCGTCCCAGTTCCAGAACCGGCCGTGCCGGGATTCGTCGAGCCCGGCCATGACGTCGTGGATGCCGCGCGCGCTCTCCTCGACCGAGATCGCGGCGTTGCGGCCGCCCATGTCGGTGCGGACCCAGCCGGGATGGATCACGACCGCGAGGCAGCCGCGCCCGCGCCAGCTCCCGGCGAGCGCGCGGAACCGGTCGTTGAGCGCCGCCTTGGACTCGCCGTACTTGCCGAGGCCGCGGCGCGAGCCCCGGCGCGCGCCCATCGTGCTGGTGATCAGCGCGATCTTGCGCTGGCGACTGCGGACCACCGCGTCCATCAGCAATTCGGCCGTCTCGATCGGCGCCTCGGCGTTGACCCGGTTCACCTCGGCGGCGGTCATCCCGTCGCCATAGACGCCCGCGTTGTGGATCAGCACGTCGACCGCCTCTTCCCCCAGCGCGTCCCGGAACGCCTCCCGCTGCGCCGGGTCGGTCACCTCCAGCCCGTGCAGCCGCACATCCCCCGCCACCGCGCCGAGCGCGCCCGGATCGCGCGGGGTCCGCGTCGTCGCGTGCACCCGCCAGCCTTCCCCCGCATAAAGCCCGACCAGCCCGAGACCGATGCCCCGGCTCGCCCCGACAACCGCCACGGTCGGCATCCTCTTCCTCCGGCAACGGCGTTTTGCGCGCGATCTCCTCTATCACCATAATCGACTGCCCCGGTTCGTCCATCGGCCGGGCGCACAGATTCATCTATCGGAAGCGGGTGCATTCCGGCTAGGCTGGCGCGATGAACGCCGATGTCGAGAACCTGGTTCTGGAGCAGCTGCGCGGGATCCGAAGCGAGATCGCGGATCTGCGGCGCGAGGTCCGGACCGAGTTGGGGGATGTCCGGCAGCGTGTTTCCTCGATCGAGCGGCACCTCGCCAACCTGCAGGGCGATGTCGCGCTCACGCATCAGCGTCTCGATCACCTGGGCGAACGGCTGGAGCGCATCGAACGACGCCTCGACCTGACCGACGCTCCGGCATGAACGAAATGCGGAGGTAGGGCGCATGGCGATCCCGGTCATCGATGTCGGCCCCTATCTGCATGGCGGGGACGGGGACAAGCGCGGGGTCGCGACGGAAATCGCCGCGGCGTGCGAGGAGTCGGGGTTCTTCTGCATCGTCGGCCACGGGGTCCCGCCGGAGCTGATCGCGCGCACCCGGCAGGCTGCCGCCGATTTCTTCGCGCTCCCGGCCGCCGAGAAGCGCGCGATCCTGCGGCCGGAAAGCCGGGTCGGGCGCGGCTATTACCCGTTCGCCGACCGCTCGCTCGCCTACACGCTCGGGGTCAAGACACCGCCCGACTTGCAGGAAGCCTACGCGATGGGGCAGCCCGACGTGCCGGACGATCCCTATTACAGGGGCGAGACCGCGGCCTATTTCTTCGGCGAGAACCGCTACCCCGCAAGGCCCGAGGCGTTCCGCGCGACGGTGGACGAATATTTCCGCACTCTGCTCGCACTCGGCGGCCGGCTGATGGGGGCGATGGCGCTCGCGCTCGGGGTCGACGAGGATTTCTTCGCCGACAAGATCGACCGACCGGCCTGCGTGATGCGGCTGATCCGCTACCCGGCGCAGACCGACGCCCCGGCCGAGAGCCAGCTGCGCGCCGGCGCCCATACGGACTACGGCACGCTGACCGTCCTGCGCGGCGACGACGTGCCAGGGACGCTCCAGGTCAAGATGCCGCGCGCCGGCTGGACCGATGTGAGCCCGCCTCCCGACGGCTTCGTCTGCAATTTGGGCGACGCGATGGCGCGCTGGACCGGCGGGCGCTGGGCGTCCACCCTGCACCGGGTGGCGAACCCGCCCGAAGGCGCGGCGCAGCGCGACCGGATCTCGCTGGTGTTCTTCCACCAGCCCAACCACGACGCGATGCTCAACGGGATCTTCGAAGACGCCGGCGACGCGGTGACCCTCGGCGAGCACTATATCGAGAAGATCCACCGGGCCGCCGGCGCCGGCGTTTCCCCGCGCCCGGAGGCGGCGGAATAGCGGCGCGGGATCACCGCCGGACGGTGCGGGCAACCTCCGGCACCGCCCCCCTTTATCGTCATGCCCGGACTTGTTCCGGGCATCCACGTCCCTCCGCCGCCTCGCCCGCTCCCGGCCCGCACCGCGATGCCGCAAGACGTGGATGCCCGGAACAAGTCCGGGCATGACGGCGGGAGGGAGGCATGCCGGAGTCGGCCTGTTTCTGTACGATGCCGATGCAGGCGCCGGTCTCGGGCGGCGCGGCGCGGGAGGCAAGGAATGACGGAGCCCGCCAGCCTGGGGAGCTTCGACTACGTCATCGTCGGCGCGGGGTCGGCCGGGTGCGTGCTGGCCAACCGGCTGTCGGAAGACCCGGGCAACCGGGTGCTGCTGCTGGAGGCCGGCGGCCGGGACAACTATTTCTGGATCCGCATCCCGGTCGGCTATCTCTACACCCAGAACAACCCGCGCACCGACTGGTGCTTCCAGACCGAGCCCGAGGACGGGCTGAACGGCCGGGCGCTCAACTATGCGCGCGGGCGGGTGCTGGGCGGCTGCTCGTCGATCAACGGCATGATCTACATGCGCGGCCAGGCGCGGGATTACGACGGCTGGGCCCAGATGGGCAACCGCGGCTGGGCATGGGACGACGTGCTGCCGTGGTTCAGGAAGTCCGAGCACCATTTCGGCGGGTCCGACGAATTCCACGGCACCGGCGGCGAATGGCGGGTGGAACGCCAGCGCCTCGGCTGGGAAATCCTCGATGCCTTCGAACGCGCCTGCAACGACATCGGCATCCGGCCCACGCCGGATTTCAACGACGGCGACAACGAGGGAACCGGCAAGTTCACGGTCAACCAGCGCCGGGGTGCCCGCTGGAGCACCGTCCAGGCCTTCCTGAAACCGGCTCGGGGGAGACCCAACCTCACCGTGCTGACCCACGCCCAGGCGAAGCGCATCCTGTTCGACGGGACCCGGGCGAGCGGCCTCGAATTCTGGCTCAAAGGGGCGGAAACCCGGGTCGACGTGGCGGGCGAGACGATCCTGGCGGCCGGTTCCATCGGCTCGCCCCATCTCCTCCAGGTTTCCGGCGTCGGGCCGGGCGGGCTACTGCGGGACAACGGCGTCGCGGTCCTGCACGAGCTCCCCGGCGTCGGCGCCAACCTCCAGGACCACTTGCAGCTTCGCCTGATCTACCGCGTCTCCAACGTCACGACGCTGAACCAGCGCGCCAACAGCCTGTGGGGCAGGATGGCGATGGGGCTGGAATACGCGCTCTTTCGGTCAGGGCCGCTCTCGATGGCGCCGAGCCAGCTCGGCGTGTTCACCAGATCCGATCCGTCGCGCGAGACCGCCAATTTGCAATATCACGTCCAGCCGCTGTCGCTCGACCGGTTCGGCGAGCCGCTGCACCGCTTCCCGGCCTTCACCGCCTCGGTCTGCAACTTGCGCCCGGAAAGCCGGGGGACGGTGACCCTCAAATCGCCCGACCCGAGGGAACCGCCCGCCATCGCGCCCAACTACCTGTCGACGCCGGGCGACCGGCGGACGGCGGTCGAGGCGATCCGCCTGACCCGCAGGATCGCCGCCGCGCCCTCGCTCGAACCCTACGCGCCGGAGGAAATGCTGCCCGGCGGGGAGCGCCGGTCCGACGAGGACCTCGCCAAGGCCGCCGGCGACATCGGAACCACCATCTTCCACCCCATCGGCACCTGCAAGATGGGCCGCGACCCGCAAGCCGTGGTGGACGACCGGCTGAAGCTCCACGGCATCGAAAACCTCCGCGTGATCGACGCCTCCGTCATGCCGGCGATCACGTCCGGCAACACCAACAGCCCGACCATCATGATCGCCGAGAAGGGCGCGGCGATGGTGGCGGAGGACGCGCGGGGGTGACGGGGGACGAGGCCAGAGAGCCACTATTCGCTTGATGGCAGGCCGTAGGGCCGGCAAAGTCTCCGGCGCGGGCGGCGCCGTGCCGCCGGGGAGGAGCGCGGGTGACCCCGGAACTGGTCGCGATCCTGGCAGTCGGCATGGCCTTGGCCGGTCTGATCCTGCAAGGCCAGCGCGGTCTGGGTGCGCGCATGGACCGGTTGGACGCCCGCATGGATGGTCTGGACGCCCGTATGGACCGGTTCGAGGCGCGCGTCGAGGCACGTTTCGACGCCCTCGCCGAGGAGATGAGGGAAGTCCGCGACCGCCTGAGCCGCCTGGAAGGCAAGATGGACTTCCTCGAAAGCTACATCGTCCGCCGCAACGAACCCGAACCGGTCGCGGAGTAGCCGTCCGGCATCTCCCCTCACCCTGGCCCTCTCCCCGCTGGGGAGAAGGGAATCGCTTGAAGATCCCGCCTTTCCTTCTCCCCTCCCGCTTGCGGGAGGGGCCGGGGGAGGGTGGGTCGCGTCCAGCGTGAACCGATAGGGTCGGAAAACGTCCCATTGCACTGGATTTCTCAGGAATTAATATAATATATATCTTGCTGGAGAATGGACAAACCCATGACCCTTCGGACCGACCGGGAAGAAGCGCGCACCGACCGGGGGGCGGTGCTGACCAAGGCCGCCGTCCGCGCCGCCGAGCGTCTCGGGCTGAGCGCGCGCGTCCTGGCGGCGGCGACCGGGCTCTCGGAGGCGACGGTATCGCGCATGAAGCGGGGCCGCTACGTGCTGGAGGACGGATCGAAGCCCTTCGAGCTCGCCGCCCTGCTGGTCCGCGTCTTCCGCTCGCTCGACGCGATCGCCGGCGGCGAGGACGAGGTCGTCCGGGCCTGGATGAGGAACCCCAACGCCGCGCTCGGCGGCGCGCCGATGGAGCGGATCGTCACCGTTTCGGGTCTGGTCGATGTCGTCGCCTATCTGGACGCCCGCCGCGCTTTCCTCTGAGTTCCGCGCCCATGCCGGCCTCTGCTGGCGGCTGGTCGAGGCGCAGCACCGGGTCTCGACGCTCCGCCTCGTCGATACGCTCGACGAACAGCGCCTGCTGGAAACCGTCCTGGAGGAGAGCAAGCCCCCGGTTTCGCCGGAATGCCGGCATCTCGACTATCTGCTGTACACGCCGTTCCGCTACGACGCGCCTTACCCGAAGGGATCCCGGTTTCGCCGCGCGGGCAGGACGCAAGGCGTCTTCTACGCCGCGGAAAGACCGGAGACGGCGGCGGCCGAAACGGTGTTCCACCGGCTGCTGTTCTTCGCCGAGTCGCCCGCCACGCCGTGGCCCGGCAACGCGGTCGAATACACCGTCTTTTCGGCGCTTCTGTCGTCCGACCGGGCGATCGACCTGACGGAGCCGCCGCTGTCGGCGGACGAGGCGCGATGGACCCATCCGACCGACTACGCCGCCTGCCAGCAACTCGCCGACGATGTCCGGGAAGCCGGCGGCACGACGATCCGCTACCGCTCGGTGCGCGACCCCGGGAAAGGGACCAACCTCGCCGTCCTCTCCTGCTCCGCCTTCGCCGCCGCCCGGCCCGCCGAACGCCGCACCTGGCGCATCAAGGTCGGACCGGCCGCCGCCCAGCTGCTGTCGGAAACCCCGGCCCAAGACATCGAATTCCGCCCCGGCGCCTTCGAAGATCCCCGCCTCGCGGCGGTGGGGTGGTGACGGGCGGGGACGACATCGCGCGGTCCCACAAGTCGTTTCGACCGAGCGCGGCGAGCGGAGAAATCCGCCAGTCCCGCTGCATCGTCCCGCTCGTCATGGTCGGCGGAGGCCGACCATCCACGAGTTTTTTTCCGTGCGGCGGGCGGGCCAAAAACAAAAAAGAAAAACGTGGATGGTCGGCCTCCGCTGACCATGACGTGGGGAAGAACGGATCGAACGGTTCCAACCGGAACGGACCGGAACGGCCTCAGGGCCCGCCGGGCCGCCTCCGTGTCACGACGCCGCCGAGCCGCCGTCTGCCCGCCAGACTCGTCGCCGGTGGCTGCGCCAAGCCAGTTACCCCCACAGTTCCACCGAGCCCAACACCCCAGCACCGAGCCTGGGGGAACTCTTCGATTGCAAGAAATGGGAACTTTTCGGTCGCAACTGACACCCATAACCCATCCCTCACCCTGAATAGCGGCGAAGCCGCGTATCGAAGGCCGGTCGAGACACCGGGGCGGGTGGAGTTGTCGCAGGCTTCGTCCAGTCGAAATGACGGGTAAAGCCGCGCTCGCCGCTATTCCACCGAAATGGCCGACTGTAGTGAGACGGCAATTGCTTGGCAGCGTGGAGATCACCCTCTCCGTAGAGAAAGAACGACCGTCAATCGACCATCCTGCCTCCGGCCGCCGTGTACCAATTGATATCGTCGTGAAGATCGAGAATAAACGTTAACGGGAATAGTATTGATCTAGCTTCCTGAAGTATCTTCTCCGCTTTCTCACGTGTAGGTCGATAGCCGAACCTATGTACAACCCTATTTCTCAACGCATTGACTTTCGTGTTTTTCACCGCCAGCAGGTGCGATCCAAATTTCCCTGGATGTATCCGCGATATTTCCTTGTCTTTCGGCATTTTCGCCTTCCCGAGCAATTCTATCGCCTCGCCGGCTTCATTCAGAGTATTAGGAGAAGTGGATTTAACTGTATGGTGCACAAATTCGACTCTCAGCCTAGCGAAGGCAAACTTCTTAGTCTTTTCGTCAAGACGGCCGTTCAATTGGTTTAGTATATCGATAGAGTTTGGGATCTCGCGGTACTGAAGTGCAAATGGTCTGTATAGAAAATTCACTCGTAGATGCAGACTGAAGAACATCTCGTAAGCTTGGCAGACGCTAATGACGGAGTGCATATATCGTTTTTGTTCTATGAGATCACGACAATCGAAAAGGAGCGTTTCGTGTCTTCCATTGATTCTGTCGCCGTTAAGCCAGAGCTGTTCTTTGCAATGTTCGCACGAAACGGTTCTTCCGGATATCGGCTCAAGGGTACAAAGATCGGAGGCACGATTAAATATGAGTTCTTGCCCACATAGAGGGCAATCCGCAACCAAATTTTCGTACCCCGCGTACTTTATTGAAGCCGTGGGTGTTACTCCTTCCATTATTGTATCCCTTCGTAGCCTTCATTTTCTCCGAGCATGGACCTTCAATGAGATAACGCCAAAATCCCCCCGATTCGCCGCGCCGTGTCCGCAAAGTACTGTACCTCCTCCGGCCTGAGCGGTCGCCCGACAACGTCCCGCTCCCGGTACGACAGCCATTTCTTGAGCACCTGGTAGCCGCCGAGGCGGTAAGTCCAGACGGCGGCGGGGACGTTGCGCCAGAACGCGTCCTCGTTGAGATGGATGTCGAAGGTCGTCTCGCCGAGCGCGGGGAGCATGTCGCCCAGCGCCGCGCGCTCGTCAGGCGAGAAGGCGCGTTCGGCGGCGCGGCCCTGGCCCGGCATCACCGCGTCTCCCTGGCCGTAATGGCCCCAGCCGGCGGTCACCGCGTAGTCGTCGCCCGTCATGTTGCGCCCTCCCGCCGTGGCGGGGACGGCGACGGCGGCGATCTCCGGCCGCAGCGGCGCCTTCGTCACGCCGGGGACCGGGGTGTCGGGATCGAGCAGCGCGGCGAGCTCGCGCCCGTGCGCCGCCGAGCGGGCGAGCGCGTCCGCCGCGTCCCCGCCCCCGCCGTCCGGCCAGCCCGGCAGTGGGATGCGCGGCCACTCCATCCTCAGCGCCCCGGCATTGGCCGCGCGCCAGGCGGGATCGTGCAGGGTGGCGAGGACGTGGTGGAACAGGTCTTCCACACCGAGGTCCAAACGCTTCAGATAGCGATGCGCTGCTTCGCTCAGATTGGCCCGGCGCGACCCTGCGCCGTTGCCGCCCAGATCTTCGTCGCGCAGCCACGCGGGAAAGAAACTGGAGAGGCCGTTGCCGAAATTATCGGCAAGATGACGAACGAAGGTGCCGCGCGAATACTCTTCCCTGGCCTCGCGCCCGCGGGCTTCGATCCAGAAGTTCCCGTCGAACGCATGACGCCCGTAGTCGGCCCGCGGCCGGTCCAGCAATCCGCTATCCGCTTCCCAGTAGAGCCACCGGGTATCGAACGCGCGGTAGGCGTGACGAACGAAGCCGGCTTCGTTCGGACCTCCGCGCCGCAGGAGCGCGTCGCGCAGCGCGCGGGCACTCGAATTGCCGATATCCTTCATCGCCGACGGATAGCGCCGGGCAATTTCCTCGTGGCCTAGACGGGAGTCGAAGTAATCGGCGATACGCGCGCGGAGCCGGTCGAGATCGGTATCGATCAGAAACCCGTTCCGGCTGGTCTTGATCCCGGAGAACGACATCGGAAACAACTCGGGCAGCGTAGGCCAATCGAACCATTCATGGCTCACCGCCGTTCGTACGAAGGGCAGGCCCAGAGGCAGGACGGGTTCGACGGTCCCGTAGAGCGCATCCGGCTCCCTCTCGGCCGTCTCGATCAGTTCCGCCGGCTTCGCCTGCCCCCATAGATGCCGGAATTCGACCGCATCCGCCGGCGCGTGATCCGCCTTGCGCACCAGCGTCGCGATGGCGGTGCCGACCTGGATGCCGACCGGATCGCCCTCGGTCGAGAAGATGCTGGGGTCGGGCGTGCCGTCCGGCGCGACCTTGCCGGTCTTGTACTTGTCGCCGTTCAGGCAATCGATCCGGATCGCGTCGAACGCCTCCAGATAACGCTCCCGCATGCCGGTGAACGAGAGGCCGTCGAGCCAGGAATAGTTGGAGATGAAGCAGACGACGCCTTGCCCGGTCTTCTCCGCGATGCGCCGTTCCGCCATGCGGAAGAAGCGCACGTAGAGGTCGTTCAGCCCCTGCCCCTCGGGCCGGCGCACCCGCTTCGTCGTGCGGTAGGCTTCGGAGAGCTCGCGTTCCTCGTCCACCGCCATCCCCGCGAAGCCGTTATAGGGCGGATTCCCCAGCACCACGAGGATCGGCGTGTCCCGTTTCACCCGTTCGGCGCGGTCGCGTTCCTCCTCGAGTTCGGGAAAGGGCAGCGGCTTGGTGGTGTGCGGCTCCCAGCCGGTGAGCGCGTTGGTCAGGAACACCCCGGCGCGCTCGGTGTCGTCGTCGGCGAGCGGAGCGTCGAGCGCCTGCATGGTGAGCCCGACCTGGAGATGGGCGACGACGAAGGGGGCGGGCATGATCTCGAAGCCGAACACGCGTGTCGCCGCCGCCTGTTTCACCTTGGCGCCGGCGAGCGCGCCGAGCCCCTGGCCTTCGAGGTTGGCGGCGATCCTCCGCAGCACCTCCGCCAGATAGGCGCCGGTGCCGCAGCACGGATCGAGCACGTAGACGTTCTCCGCCGCCAGCCCGTCCGGGATATCGAGGTCGTCCTTCAACGCCTTGTCCACCCGGGCGACCATGTAGCGGACCACCTCGCGCGGCGTGTACCAGACGCCGAGCTGCTTCCTGAGCGCCGGGTCGAAGGCCTGCAGGAAGGGCTCGTAGAAATAGGGCACCGCCTCGCCCTCCGCGAAGCGGGCGAAGAAGGCGGCGCGGTCCACCCGGTCGAGCGCCGCCGCCGTCCAGTCGAGCACCTCGACGAGGTCGAGCGGCTGCAGCCGGCCGGGGTCGGAGAGCTGCTGGAACAGCGCCCGCAGCACCGGCGCGCGCAGATGCCAGACCGCCGTGCGCCAGTCGAACCGCCCGGCCGGCGGCGGGGTCTGGCGCGCCCACAGCACCCAGGCCGAGAACACGCCGTAGAACAGCGTCTGTACCAGCGTCGAATGGAAGAAGCGCTCGCCGCGCCCGCCCTCGAAACGGACGCCGAGCGCCTCTTCCAGCGCGCCCCGCACCGCCGCGAGCTGCGGCGCGTCGCCCGCCGCCTCGACCCGGGCGAGGCCGTCGCGGGCATAGGAGGCGAGCAGCCAGGCGAGATCCTTGGGCTCGGCCAGCGCGGCGCGGTGCGCGAGCGCGCGGGCGAGGTATTCGGCGAGCCCCGCGCCCACCTCGCGGGCGAAGGCGCGGGGCTTCTCGACGCGGCGCCAGAATTCGTCCTCGGTCTCCGCCAGCCGGAGGGTTTCGAGCTTCGCCGGGCGGCCCGCTTCGTCCTCCCCGACCAGCACGAAGTCGCGCGTGTTCGTCACCAGCACCAGCCGGTAGCGGCCCCAATAGCGGCTGACCTGATCGCCCGCGGCCGTGAGCCAGGCGTCGTCGCCGGCGGGCTTGACTTCGACGACGCCGCATTCCGGCAACTGACCCTCGCGCGGGCGCCCCTTCTGGACCTGCTTCGCCGCGAAGAGCCCGAAATCGGGGCGACCCGCGCCCTGGTCGGCCAGCTCGCCGACGCAGAACACCCTGGGCCTGAGCGCCGCGCCGACGGCGTTGAGCAGGTTCCGCAGCGCCGGGTGGTAGGAGAGCTCTCCCGTCGCCCCGCCTGAGCCGCGGATGCGCCCGAGGTCGGCGAAATACGCCTCGACCGCCCGCGTGAGTTTCGCGCCCGTTCCCGCCATCGCCCCGTTGTGGCGCAGCGCGGCGCGACTCGCAAGCGGGCGTCCGCCCGCCCCCTCACCCTACCCTCTCCCCGCGGGGGAGAGGGGACGCGCTTGCCCCACGCCGCCTTGCCTTCTCCCCTCCCGCTTGCCCCGGATCGCAGTCCGGGGCTTGCGGGAGGGGCCGGGGGAGGGCGGACCGTGAACCGATAAGGTCGGAAAATGCTCTATAGTGACGCCGCACACCTCTCCCGGGGGAAGATCATGGCCGCTGCAACCGCCGCCGCCGTAACCGAACTACCAGTGAGCGACCCGGCGGACTGGACGGGCGCGGAACTGGAATCCCGCACCGACTGGCGATTCGACGCAACGCTGGCGGAGACCGCCCATCTGGTCGACATGGCGCGCGCCGCCGCCGCCCGGCTCGACGGCGATCCGAACCGGCTGCTCGGGACCTCGCGGTCGGATTTCGACCTCGGGCCGTTCGGCGCGCGGGTGGCGGCCATGCTGGCGGCGGTGCGCGCGGGGCCCGGGATCGCGTTCTATCGCGGGCTTCCGATGGACGACCTCTCGCCGATCGAGGCCGCAACGGTCTACTGGGCGATGGGGCTCCACATGGGCGTGGCCCAGTCCAACAACCCGGAAGGCGACATGATCGGCCACGTGCTCGACGCCGGGCGGGAATACGGCCACCCCAAACACCGCGGCTACCAGACCGCCGCCGAGATGGATTACCACTGCGACCAGACGGACGCGGTGGCGCTGCTCTGCATCCGCACCGCCAGGTCGGGCGGGACGTCCAAGGTGGCGAGCTCGGTCAGGCTGAGGAACGAGGTGCTGCGCCGCCGCCCCGATTTGCACGAGGTGCTGACCCGCCCGTTCTGCTGGACCAAGCACGGCGAGAAATACGCCGACGAGGCGCCCTTCTTCGAGGGCCCGGTGTTCAACTTCCGGGACGGGCGGCTCTCGACCGCTTTCGGGCCGCAGCACATCTTCAAGGGCCATATGCTGCCGGAGGCGCCGGACATCGCACCGGAGCAGCAGGAGGCGATCGATTTCGTTTCCGGGCTGGCGGAGGAACACCACGCGACGATGGAGTTCCGCCGGGGCGACATCCAGATCCTCAACAACTACACCTGCGTCCACACCAGGACCGCGTTCGAGGACTGGCCGGAGCCGGAACGCAAGCGGGTGCTGTGGCGGCTGTGGCTCATGGTCCCGGATTTCCGCGCGCCCACCCCCTATTCGGCACAATGGTCGCGCGGCGTCGCCACCGAGAGCACCGAACGCCAGATCAGGCTGGTCTATCCGGGGTAGGGCTGAACCGATCTCGCAGGATTTCCCGGCAGGGCCTTGAAAGGCTTGGCGTCCGCCGCTTCCGGCCTGTCCTGGAGGGCGCTATCCCGCGTACGCCGTGTCCCCGGGGGACGCAAAATAGTCTCATATCGCGACAATGTTTCACGTGAAACATAGGTCAACCATGCTGTCCTTTGTTTCACGTGAAACATTAGGACCCGAACGCGAGGTCGGCGGGGGAGATCAGCACGTCGAACTGGGCGCACCAGATCACCACGCTCGGGAACTTCTTGAGGTCGACGCCGGCCGGGATCGGGTATTTCTGGCTCCCCTCGAAGGCGCGCAGCTTGCCGAGGTCGACGAACATGGTGCCCTCGACGTCGGACGACTTGCGGATTTTCTCGCGCGGCACCAGGTAGACGTGGAACGCCGGGCCCGGCCCGACCTCGAAATCGGGTTCGAGGAAGACCAGGTTCTCGTAGACCGTGACCTTTCCCTTGCCGTAGTGGATCGGGTCGTTGGGATCGGCGTGGATGAAGGTGCCCCGCGCGGCGACCGTCGTCGCCTCGCCCTCGGCCAGGGTCTCCGCCGCGGGCGGCGGCGGGAACACGTAGGGGAAGACGAAGAACCCGACCGCCACGCCGAAGGCGGTCCCGAGCGCGCCGCCCAGGAAGAACATCCAGATCCATCTCGGCATCGTCACCTCCCGCCACGGGTCGAGTTTCGGTACCCCATATATAGGGACGCTTACGCGGCCACGCGATAATCGCGAATGACGTCCGGGTCGGGCTCGGCGCCTAGGCCGGGGCCGTCGGGGATGCGGAACCGCCCGCCGTCCGCTGGCGAGACGAGGCCGGGGTAGAGCGTCGCCTCGAGCCGGGTGTAGAAGCGCTCGATCCAGGCGCCGCCGGGCCGACCGGTCAACGGCATCGCGGCCAGCAGTTGCAGGGTGGCGAGCCAGCCGGGTCCGAAATAGGGCGAGTGCGGCATGACCGCGGCGCCGCCCGCCTCGGCCAGCGCGAGTACCTTGAGGAACTCGGTGACGCCGCCCAGCTTGGTGACGCTCGGCTGCACGTAGCGCGCCGCGCTGGCCGCGAGGAGCCGGTCGAACTCGAAGGCGGTGCAGGCGTTCTCGCCGCAGGCGAGGTCGACGCCTGACTCCGCCTGGAGCCGGGCCAGCGCCGCGAAGTCCTCCGGCGGGAAGATCGGCTCCTCCAGCCAGTGGAGATCGTAGGGTTCGAGCCGGGCCGCCATCGCCCGCGCCTCCTCCGGCGTCCACGGGCAGTTGACGTCGACGCAGAGCGGCGCCCCCTCCCCCATCGCCTCGCGCGCCGCCGCGATCTCGGGCTCTTCCGTCTCGTGCAGCTTGATCGCCGGATAGCCCTCCTCCAGCGCGGCGCGCACGTTCGCGGCGACGAGCTCCCGGTCGCGGTACTTGAGCAGGCTCGCATAGCCGGGGACGAGCGGCGGCTCCGCCGGCCCGCCGAGGAGCCGGCCGAGCGGCAGCCCCGCCCGCTTGCCGGCAAGGTCCCAGAGCGCGATGTCGACCGCCGAGAGCCCGAACATGGTGATGCCGTAGCGGCCGAACAGATGCAGCGCCTGCTGGAGGTCCCGGTTGAGCGCGGCGATGCCGGTGGCGTCGCGGCCGACCAGCACGGGCGCGATCATGGCGTCGACGACCGCCTTCACCGCCGCCAGGCAGTTGTAGCCGAACGCCTCGCCCCAGCCGGCCGCGCCGTCTTCCGTCTCCACCCGCACCAGGAGGATGTCGAGCGTCTCCCAGGCCTGCCCGCCCCAGGAAGGCGGCGGCCCGCCATGCTCGTGCGGGATGGCGAGCGGGATCGTCTCGACGCGGGCGATCCTCATTCCTCGAGCGCGTAGGGGTGGTGCGCGGCGGCGGGGAACATGTCGAGGCGCGGCGGCGAGAAGAACTCGGTAATGGTGCACTCCTCGTCGTACCACGACTGGTGCTCGACCCCGGCGGGGATCACCAGCGCCTCGCCGGGGCCGACCTCGGTGGTCTCGCCGTCGCCGATCCGGTAGCGCATCCGGCCGGTATGCACGATGGTGATCTGCTCGTTGGGGTGCGAATGGCGCGGCACCTCGGTGCCGGCCGCGAGCGTGCCGAAGAACACCATGCCGTGCTCGCCCGACAGCACCTTCACCTCGCCGACCTCGATCTCGTGGCTCGGAATGTCCTCGATCCTGTGATAGGGGCCCATGGTGCCGCTCCCGTCTCCGTTGGCCGTTCCCCGGCAGGGTATCAAGGCGCCGGTCCGGAGAGCAGCAGGAAAGTCGCGTTGTCCTGATGCGGGCCGGCGGCGGCGCGGACGGCGGACATCAGCGCGTCCGCCGCCGCCTCCGCGTCGCCGTCCGCCGCGCCGAGCCGTTCCGCGATCTCGTCCTCGGCGAGGGTCTCGATCCCGTCGCTCGCCACCAGCAGGAACTCGCCGGGCAGCAGGCGGCCGGGGCGGTATCCGCAATCGACCAGCTCCGGCGGTTGGCTCATCACCGCCGAGCGCAGCATGTGCCGCCGCCGGTCATGGCGCGCCGCCTCCCCCAGCAGCGGCGCCATCGAGTGGTCCGCGTTGAGCCGCAGGAGGGCCCCGCCGGCGAACAGCCACATCGGCGAATCGCCGACGCTCAGCCAGTCGACGCCGCGCCCGTCATGCAGCGCCGCCACGACGGTGGTGCCCATGCCCCGGAGCCGCCGGTCTTCCGCTTCCCGCTCGCGGATCGTGGAGACCGCGGCGTCCAGGCAATGACGGAGCCGCTCTTCGACCGTGCCGCCGGCGCCCGGAAACCCGCGCAGGAACGCATCGACCGCGATGCGGCTCGCCTCCGCCCCGCCGGCATGGCCGCCCATCCCGTCGGCGAGCGCCATCAGCAGCGTCGCCGCGTCGACCTCCAGCGTGCCGAACGAATCTTCCTGATAGGCACGCGCGCCCTGCCATTGCCGGCAGGCGAGCGGCCGGCGATCGCTCACCCTACGACCCTCCGTTGCCTCCATGCACCATGGACATTTCGCCGGTCGAATGGCAAGGGGAGGACCGGACCGTGGAGGAGCGTTCGATGAGAAACAGCGCCGACAGAATCCTGACCACCCATGTGGGGAGCCTGCCGAGGCCGCCCGAGCTGATCGAGGCGTTCGTCGCCGAGGACCGGGGGGTGGCGATCGACCGCCGGGCCCACGAGGCGGCGCTGAAGGACGCGGTCGATCGCGTCGTCGCCCGCCAGGTCGCGCTCGGCATCGACGTGGTCGACGACGGCGAGTTCTCCAAGCGCGGCTTCTCGATCTACGCCAACGAGCGCCTCGACGGGCTGGAAACCCGCCCGAAGGCGCGCGGCACCCCGTGGGGCGGCTCGCGCGAGGCGCTCGCCTTTCCCGAGTTCTACGAGGGCAGCCGGCCGCACGGCGCGGGCTCGCTCGCCCCCGCCGTCGAGACGGTCTGCGTCGGCCCGGTCCGCTACAAGGGCCGCGCGCAGCTCGACCGCGACCTCGCCAACCTGCGCGCCGCCGTCGACGCCCACGGCGCGGCGGAGGCGTTCGTGCCGGCCATCTCGCCGGTCGACATCGCCGGCAACCAGAAGAACGAGCACTACCCTTCCGAGGACGAATTCCTCCAGGCGATCGCCGATGCGATGAACGAGGAGTACCGCGCGATCGTCGATGCCGGGTTCGTCCTGCAGATCGACGACCCCCACCTCGTCACCCACTACGTCAAGACGCCGGACCTCGAAATGGACGACTACCGCAAATGGGTCGAGTCCCGGATCGAGGCGATCAACTACGCGCTCGAGGGCGTGCCCGAGGACCGGGTGCGCTACCACACCTGCTACGGCATCAACATGGGGCCCCGGGTGCACGAGGTGGAGCTCGGCTGGGTGCTCGACCTCGTGCTGAAGATCGAGGCGGGCGCCTATTCCTTCGAGGCCGCGAACCCGCGCCACGAGCACGAATGGCGGCTCTGGGAGGACACGCGCCTGCCCGACGGCAAGCTGCTGATCCCGGGCGTCATCACCCACTCCTCGGTCCTCGTCGAGCACCCGGAGCTGATCGCCGAGCGGATCCAGCGCTTCGCTCGCCTGGTCGGGCGCGAGAACGTCATCGCCGGCGGCGATTGCGGCTTCGGCACCAGCGCGAGCGCCACGCCCGAGGTGCATCCGAGCATCGTCTGGGCCAAGTTCGAATCCCTCGCCGAGGGCGCCCGCATCGCCAGCGAGGCGTTGTGGGGGTAGCCTCTAATGTTTCACGTGAAACAAAGGTCAGCATTGTTGACCTATGTTTCACGTGAAACATTGGTCCGATATGAGACTATTTTTTGCGTCCCCCGGGGACGGGATTGCCCTCGCCAGGCAACCGTCGGGAGCGGCGAGAACCGGGCCGGAACCGCGACGACGTACCGCTTGCCAAGGCCATGCAGGAAGTTCCTGCGAAAACGGTTGAGAAAGAAGGAGGAGCTGCCCGAAAAAAGGCCCGCGATGCCACGATGTCCTCATTGGTGTCCGGTTTAGCTTTGGGACGGGCTCCGCACCGATGGGCGAGATCGTCTCCGCTCCTCTGCTGTCACCCCGGACTTGGGGCCGGAACACAAGGTGGGGGCCGTCCTGCCCTCTATGGGTGACCGTCGCCGGCCGCCCGGTGCCGCTCACCGCCATCGTGTACAGGCTCCACCATCCTCTCTCATTCGACGCAGGCGGGGCGGCGGCCTGCGACGCCCTCAGGCGCCAGGCGTGGGGCAACCAGCGAGGCGCCGACCCGTAGACCGAGCGCAACGCCGTCCGCAAGCTCCGGTGCAAGATCGGCGACGAAGCCAGGAACCCCAGATATATCCTCAGCGAGCGTGGCCTCGGCTACCGCATGCCTGGGCCGGAAGTCAGCTTATGCCGGGAGCGGGCCGGGTCGCCGCGGGGTCCGCGCATCGGCGCCGCCGCCCGGACACCAGCCATCGCCACGGCTCGCTGCCGACGGTGTCGCGATCGCCGTCGGACTGGTGTTGCCCATCCTTTTCCCGCATATCCTCTCGGTCGTCCCCGCCGGACTGTGCGTCGTTGGCTCCCTCTTGCCACCGAAGTGTCCGCCCGCCCAGAGGCGCCTCCAGCGCTACCTCCGCCTTCGACTCAACCGGATCCACCGCTGCTTGCCGCTCATCCGCATTCCCCAATCCGACCATGGAATACGCCGTTACGACGTGCCCGACTATCCGGGCCAAGTCAGACTGCCCGGCACATTCGTCCCCTCGCTTCGAGGACAGAGCCCTTCCACCCCTGAGCTCCCACGGCTCGAAGCCCAAAGACCACTCTCCACGCTTTGCTACAGGTGAGTAGGCAAGCGGCCTTCCCGCAAGTATGTCAGCATTGCGGCATTAGACAGCACAGACTCATAAAACACATGGCCCCAGCCATTCATGCTCGGCCCTTCTGCCGCGCAACGGAAATTGTCGAGATTCGCTTCTATATCCTGGCCTGTCTCCCGCATTCTTTCTACCAATCTGAGCAACAGGCGATGTTGCTCACGAAAAAAACGAATATATCTCTTTGGAATTTGCAATTCCTGAATATGCCGCCTCAGAAGCTTTCTCTTCTTTTTAGACAGATCCTTGACGATACCCAGTTTGAATGTCGGAGCATTGAAGGGCGGGCGTATCTTCAAACTAATCACTTGCTCAGCAACAAACACATCAAAATACGGATGAACGAAAAATCGGGGATTCCGGGCGTCGCCCGTCTTTGCCGCCTTTCTAATCTGACATGCATCGCACATTGGAAAAATGTTGTACGGTGTAACGCAAAAATGCGGATACTTGCTCTTCGGCAGGTAGTGGTCAAGCGTGTTTGGCGTGCCGGCTTCGCCACAAGCCGGGCAGAGCGTGAGCGAGTGGTTACGAAGGTCTTCCAACATGTCGCCTTGCGCAGATCCCTCAGCCGGTGAACTATAGAGGTTCAGGAAGCTTTTCTTCTTGTGGTCCACCGCTGGCCATAATGGTACGGTTTGAGGCGAACCGGCTTCGTCAATATACGTTTGCACCCTCGCTCGCCATTCTAGGGCTATTCCCGCGAAGAACTCTGCATTCCTACCGGCCTGTCGCTCGGCAACGACATCATCGACGAGTTGCAAGCTGCAAGTGCCTGGGCCAGGCAGCCGCATCACCATTATTCCCGTCCCAAGGCTTTAATGTGGACAATCATCTCCTCGTTCAGCATTTCATCCAACTCACTAATCAGCTCTTCAGCTGAGCCTACCTCCTCGAGCTGGTTCTCAATCCAGCTTTCAAATGGCTTCGACACGGAATTGTCTCCGAACACGTACGACGAAATTCTCTGAAAGTCTCCTCCGAAGGTCTGGAACGGCGGATTGTTGACCACTATATCGCCGTCCGCCTTTTCGAAGACATGCACACAATCAGCCGGAACCTCTCGAACTGTCACGACAGAGTGTGTTGCGAGTAGTGCTTTCGAATTGAACCTTGCTAAAATTTTCTTTAACATATCCACGAATTGGATTTCCAGCGTTGGATGAAGGAAAAGCTCGGGCTCGTCTACTAGCAATAGGCTATTGCGACGGATCGCGCCAAGAATGTTAATTACGATGTAGGCAAAAAGCCATTGTCCGGAGCTCAACTCAATTGGTTCATCATCCAGGAAAAAGGTCACACCCGCCTCCGGTACGAACGCTTGCGACAGGCGCTTCACCTTAAGCGTGTCGATCCGGTCCGATGCAATCGGTATGTAGCGTCTGCGAGTGGCACCTGTTCCAGTTCTCAGACTTAGCGGATCGACATGATCCGCATCGACGTAAAAGGAACTGGGCCGTTTCGTCGACTCCACCTCTATCGCCGCAAAGTCGAAACGAAAACCCACATTCAATACCTGCTCAACGGTCTTGATCTTTTGCGACCAATCCCGGATCGATCGATATCGTTGATCGTCCCTTAGGCAGTGAATAAGCGATTGCGCAGCATCCCGGCCAGATAGCTTTCTGGAAAGTGAAACGCGACCAAGCCTTTTGGATTGCGTCGGTTTGGCCCTGTGTCGGAAACCGAAGTAGCGATACGCCTCCTTGTCTTTAAGCTCTTGGCCAGCAAGGTCGACAGGATAACTTTCAAATGGACTGTACGACACCACGACAACCTGGCTCAGGTTCGGTTTTTCTTCAAATCCCACTTCATCATCTTCGGAGGGTGATATCCAATCCTGGACAATTTGATGCAAAAGCTGCGACTTACCGTAGCCGTTAGGACCTATCAGAACGTTTATGTCATGTGGGAGTCTATTGTGGGCCTGGAATTTCATTTCAAGTGTCTTAAGGTTGCCGACGGTATTCTCAAAGTTAAAGCCTAGGTCAAGAACTGCGATGGTCTCGCGTTCAAAGATCCGCCAACCATCCAAATACGACTTGACGCTTCCACGCTCTCGCTGGAGAGAATTCTCGAAGCCATCGCTTTCCACCAATGTTTTGGCATCATCATCGTCGGCAATTCTCGTCAGATAACTCGCATCGCGAAGAAGTTTTGCTACTTCAATCGCAGCGTCGTTTCCCAGAGCGCCCTCAAGCTGTTCATAAAATGTAATGTCGGATGGTGTGGAAATGTAGGAGTAGTGAGGTATCGGAAATCTACCATCCCAACCTTCTGATCGGAGACGGTCCAGCTGCGTACGGCTTGTGTACTCGTCCTCTATGAGGAGCCGAACCATGCCGAGGTCCAGCAACTCTCCGTCAATGCGGCACAGCACCGGAAAGCTCGTCTTGAAACCATAGTCGTCCCAATTGTCCGACAGCAGTTCGATGACATCGCCGTCGATACCCGGAGGCAGGCGGGTATGTCGGCTGGACCTGCCCAAGTATAAGACCCTCATCCGTTCCTCATCCGTCAACGCTTCATCCAGCGAGCTTTGGCGATCTCAAGATAGCAGACTCAGGCCGCTCGTTGCTGCCCCGTCCTTGTTTCTCTGTCCCATGGCCCTGCATGTGCTTCAATCCGACGTATTTCCATAAGGTGAGGCTCCCGAAGTTCGGAAGGTTGTCCGCCGCCCGACCCACGGCGGTTCGGGTTTCGGCCGGATCGGCCCCCCGCAAACTCTGGATCGTCGGCATCGTCAGGCCGTCGCCCCCGCCGCAGGCGGCGGTCAGGGCGGCGCAAGCGGCCGCCATCGCAAGTCTCAGCCTCGCCATCGCACTCTCCTTAGGAATCGAGGCGCCTGGTCGACAACGCTTCCGGCTTCCGCAAGCCAATGCCGGCCGCCCATGGACACCATCCTGCAGACGGTTGTGGGCCGCAGGTCGACGTTAGACCAACAGGCTCAGGCGAGCGTGATGGAATTCACGTCCAAGTCCCGACCCCTGTTCTCTCTCACGATCCTGATGAGGGCCTCACGGCAGATCTGCTTGGCACGCTCCAGTTGCCGCAGGTGCCTGGGCTCGGGCGGTTTGTCGGCCGGCACCACCAAGTCCCCGTGCGCAAATCTGGACGCGGTGTTGTAGAAGTCCTTGACGTCGCTGGCGATGCCCATTCGCTCATCAAACGCCGTTGCCATGTGCCTGGCGCACCGAGTCTGGAGCCGATAGGAAACCTCTCCGCTTCCTCCATCCGGTGCGTACAGGGCTTCCAGCGCGATCCGCAGATCAATGAACCGATCAGCGATGTCCCCCTGCAGGCTCCTGGTCCATCTGTCCAGTGCCGTACGCGTCTTGTGGCCAAGACCGTGCTCGACGATCGAGTGCGCAAGATCAATCGCCTGCACGAGACTCTCACGCGTCAGGACCGATGACGGTGCGAAGTTCCTGCCATCCCCGCCGAAGAGCACCACCCCGTTGGGTATCGCTCGGGCCCTGGGCACGAAGGACTGCACGTCCGCGGCGATCATGCTCCATCCGCACGAGGGCGCGACCGGCGAGTCGCATGCCAGGGTCAGCCCCTGGAGGGACGGGTCGTTGAATCCAAACACCCCGGAAGCTACGGACCCGTTGTCCCGCGACATCCCGTCTGCCTGGGAGAACACGGGACCGCTGGACATTTCCACGACCATGGCGGGGGCGCCGTAGATGTCCGGACCGCCCAAAGTGGGCGGCATGACCGAAAGCGGCGACCCTGCCCACATCTCCGGCGCGCCCAGGGAAAGCAGCCGATCCTGGCTCTTCGGGAGCGGCCGGATCGTCAACCCCTCCTCCACGCGAAACTGCTCGTCATCCCCTTCGATCCGTATCCCAGACAGCACGGTAAATCTGGTGTATCTGATGGGCTGGCCGTCGGCCCATGAACGCAGGAGCGCGACGGTGCGGTCGGGACCGATCAGGACGGTAGCGCTCAGGACATCCTTTGCGAAGTCATACAGTTCGGTGGAGTACCCAACGCCCGCGGCAATGACGCTGACGTTGGTCCGTACCAGCTCCTTTCCGTCGGCCCAGGCCACGAAGGGCTCCAGCATTGATCTGAGCGCGTCCACCAGCCTGTCAAAACCCTCCGGCGGCGTGACCTTGGTCAAGATCCAGCCACGGGATAATGCCGGTATCGGCGAGTTCCAGGCATTGCGATAGTCCGTGCCGGTGATGCTCTGTCCGCGGCTTTTGTATCGCGCCTTCGGCACCAGTTCGCGGAGAATCCCGATGGCGTGCTCGTCGATATTCATGATTCGAACACTACTGCGCGCTGGCGGGACGACGGGATCGTTGCGGCCCAACAACAGTCGCACTGGGAGACTGGCCTCTCGCACGTCCGGGTTCGTTCCCGTTCGGACTCTGCGCTGCCTATCAGCGTCACTCTAGAGCGACCTGACAAGGACTCTTTCAAAACAGCTTACCCCCAACACCCAAGACCTAGCACCGAGCCACTGCCGCCGCCAGTTGGTTCGCCACGGCGCCACGAGGTCAATGACATCTCTCGCCATCCGCCATCAGGCGAATCGGTATGTCCGCTTCTCGTTCCATGTCGGGAGACCACCTATCTTGACGGAATGCACACGCCAACCCCCGTGATCGATGATCGTCCCCAAGGAAGCGTCGAATTGGCGTCGATCCCCGAAAATGGTAATCAGGAGCCAAACACGGTCGCCAACAGACGCTGTATGGAAAAATTCTGCATTCGGTTTGATGACTGATCTAGGGATTTCACTCGTCAGCAATCGGCAGAACGATACATTATTCAATCAAAACATTGTGTTAGTGGATGCAAGAACGAAATACACTGGACTTGTTCCGGGTTGACCAAGGAGGGCAAGGACGCGAGGCGCGAGCGGGCCGTGCGCGATTCGAGCCTCGATCCGGCCGAGGCGTCGATAACCCGGTCCCACCCAAGGCAATGCACCCCGTCCACAACGCTTAAACCGGACGGCAATGCGATGTCCCCGAACAACCGCATCGGGGCCGGGAACCCGGGAACGAACCCACCCCGTCCGGCTATGCGTCCTCCAGCAGGTCCTCCACCCGCGTGCCGTGCCAGCCCTGCTCCCGCCTGCTCCAGTAGCGGGACTGGAGGTGGCCGGTGAGGAGGCCGGCATGGCCGTTGCCGATCGGCCTGTCGCCGAGCCGCACCACCGGCATCACGCCGCCGGCGGTGCTGCTGGCGAACAGCTCGTCGGCCGCGCCCAGCTCTTCGGGCTCCACCCTGCGGTATGAGAACGGGATGCCGTCCTCGGCGCAGAGCTCCGCCACCGCGCGCCGTGTGATGCCCTCCAGCACGTTGGCGTCGGGCGTCGCGACCGCGCCGTCCTTCACCACGAAGATGTTGTAGCCCGGCCCCTCGGTGAGCGCCCCGTCGGCGCCGACCAGCAGCGCGTCGTCGCATCCCCGGTCATAGGCTTCGAAGCGGGCCTGGACGAAATCCGCCCGGTTGTAGTTCTTGTAGCGGGCGTCGATCGCCTTCGACGAGACGCGCTCGACGCCGCTGACGTGGAGCGCCGCGCCGTTGCGGCATTTCTCCTCGCCCCAGATCCAGACATAGGGCACGGCGTAGGCCACGAAATCCGGCGCGCCGAGGCGGGGGTCGCGGGCGCCGCCGGGGATGACGCCGCGGGTGAGCTGGAGCTTCACATAGCAGTCGTCGAGCCCCGTCCGCGCCACGCATTCCGCGAGGATCGGGCGTATCTCGTCGGCGCCGTAGGGGTTCTCCAGCCGGAACCCGGCGCAGGAGCGGGCGAAGCGCTCGAGATGCTCGTCCAGCATGAAGAACCAGCCGGCCCGGGTGGAGGTCACGTCGTAAACCGTGTCGCCCCAGACGAAGCCGGCGTCGAAGATCGACATCCTGGCGTCCCCGGGCGAGACATACTCGCCGCCGATGAACACGCATCCCTCCGTCATCGCTTCCTCCCCCGCGGCTTCCCCGATTGACCGCCGTTCAACGTGATCGCCGCCGGCTGGAACAATATGGGACTTATACTGATAGCTAGCCAAACGGGCCGTCACTGAGACGGCTTCGGCTTCCGCGTAGGAATCAGGGAAAGAGCTTGAGGATGGCAATGGAGAGCGAGGCGGCCAGCACCATCCCGCCGACCACGCCCCCTAGAACCCATGCCTTAGTCGCCACATGCTGCATGTGAGCTTCTAGGCGTGCCAACCGTTCTCCGAAGGTTCCATTCCCGCCGTTGCTTCCTGTAGTGGCTGCAGGACGCCCAGGTGGATCGGCCGAAACATCTCTTAAATTTGGACCGGCCATGCTCAACCCTCCACCTTATCGAGCCACTCCCAAAGAGCGCGATCAGTGTAGCCGGCATAACCGTTGATCCGAAAAACTGCGCCAGTCGCCCCCTCAATTTGATCGTCGCCTTTCATACCCGCCACCTGGGCGATGTTGGCGGTCAAATCGTCTGCTGCGACTAGGAAGGAACCTTCCGAAAATTCATAGACCCGCCCAAATTTGTTCTGAAGGCGAGCCTTGACCGTTGGGCTGGCGGCGATCCCTTCACGATCCATGATGACGATGTAGGCATCCATGTGGCTAGCGTCCGATTTCTGTCTTTCCGGCAAATCCTAGCTACGCGACCCCCCAGTGTCACCGGAGGACAGCGAATGTAGGCAGACCTATGTGGAAAACAATATCCGACCGGACGCGGTCGTATCCGGTTGCCGGGCGACCCCCTCACCCCGACCCTCTCCCCGCTGGGGAGAAGGAGAGCCGCTCGCCGACCCTTCCTTGCCTTCTCCCCTCCCGCTTGCCCGGGATCGCAGTCCGGGGCAAGAGGGAGGGGCCGGGGGGGGCCGGTCGGTACAGACCGGAAAGATAGGTAACAGATTGGACCGGTTACATGGGTAACACTCCGCGCATGACCCCGCCCGAGAGTCGACGATTGCGACCGGGCAACCGGCTCGTCACAATCCGGCGAACCTGGCTGGGGACGCCCATTGGCCCACGCCTTCGACCTTGACCGGCCGGCACGGTTCTCCGGCCGGCCGGAAGACGGCAGACTCCTGCGGGGGCGCGGCCGGTATACCGACGATCTCGATTTCGCTGGCGCGCTTCATGGCGTCGTGGTGCGTGCGACCCATCCCGCGGCGGGCTTGCGCCGGCTGGACATCGCGGCGGCCCTCAAGGTCGAGGGCGTGGCGGGGGTGGTGACCGGGGACGATCTGGCCGGCGACGGAATCGGCGATCTGCCGTTCATGAGCACCATAGACGCGCCCGGGGGCGGGCCGGTCCGCACCCTTGCCATGCCCCTCCTGGCCCGCGGGGCGGTGCGGTATGTCGGCGAGCCGGTCGCCTTCGTCGTCGCCGGGAGCCTTTCGGCGGCGCGGGACGCGGCCGAGCGGGTCGTCGTCGACTATGCGCCGCGGGATGGCGTGACCGACGTGCTCGCCGCCGCCGAGAACGGCGCGCCGCAAGTGCAGGAGGGGAGCGCCAACATCGTGGGCGAGATGCGCCTCGGCGACCCGGCGGCGTGCCGCGCGGCGCTTGCCGGGGCGAGACACCGCTTCCGCCTCCGGGTCCGCAACAACCGGATCGTTCCGCACCCGATGGAGCTCCGCGCCGCGATCGGGATCTACGATCCGGTCGGCGGGACCTGGACGCTCCATTGCGGCAGCCAGGCGGCGCATCACGGAAGGGCGATGCTGGCCGACGCGGTCTTCGCTGTCCCGAGGGAGCGGATCGGGGTCAGGGTCGGCGATATCGGCGGGGCGTTCGGCGGCAAGGTGACCCCCTACCCGGAAGACGCCCTGGTGCTCTACGCGGCGCGCCGCTTCGGGCGGCCGGTGCGCTGGCGCGCCGAGCGCGCGGAGAGCTTCCTGGCCGATTATCACGCGCGCGATCACGCCGCCGAAATCGAGCTCGGCCTCGACGAAGAGCTCCGGATCGTGGCCTTGCGCGTCGTCGATCACGCCAATCTCGGGGCCTACGCCACGCCGTTCGGGATCCCGATCGCGACGACGACCGGCAACCGGATCGCCACCGGGGCCTACCGCGTGCCGGCCGCCGACATCGCGGTGAAGACCGTGCTGACCAACACGACTCCGACGGGGCCCTATCGCGGCGCGGGCCGGCCGGAAGCGAACCACCGGATCGAGCGGATCCTGGATCTCGCCGCCTCCCGGCTCGGCGTCGACCCGGCCGAGCTGCGCCGGCGCAACCTGGTGCGACGCGACGAGTTGCCCTACCGCGTCGTCTCCGGGCTCGCCTATGACAGCGGCGATTTCCCGCGGCTGCTCGACCGCGCCCTGGCCTTCGCGGACTGGGACGGGTTCGAAGCGCGCCGCGAAGACTCGCGGCGGAGGGACCGGCTGCGCGGCCGGGGCCTCGCCTACCACATCGATTCGACGAGCGGGCTGTCGCCGAAGGAAACCGTGCAGGCGGTCGCGACGCCGGACGGCCGGGTGCGGCTCTATTCCGGCACCCAGGAGATGGGCCAGGGCCTGAAGAGTAGCTATGCGCGGATTGCCGGCGCGATCTTCGGGCTGGCCGCCGATGCGATCGAAATCGTGCAGGGCGATACCGCGACGACTCCCGAGGGGCCGGGAAGCTACGGCTCCCGCTCGCTCTACACCGGCGGCGCCGCGGTGGCGGTGGCCTGCGAAACCCTGATCGAACGCCTGAAGACGCTGGCCGCCAGGCGGCTGGAGGCTTCCGAGGAGGACATCGCGTTCGCCGATGCGGCGTTGACCATCGTCGGCACCGACCGCCGGATCGAAATGCGCGAGCTCGCCGCTGAGGAACCCGGCCGGGAGGTGACGGCGACCGGGGAGACCGAGGCGCCGTTCTGCTTTCCCAACGGGTGCTACATCTGCGAGGTGGAGATCGACCCGGAGACCGGCAGGATCCGGATCGACCGCTTTCACGGCGTGGACGACGTGGGCCGGGTCGTCGATGCGACGATCGTGCACGGACAGACGCATGGCGGCCTGGCGCAGGGCATCGGCCAGGCGGCGCTCGAGGACATCCGCTACGACCCGGGGAGCGGCCAGCTCCTGACCGGCTCGCTGATGGACTACGCCCTGCCGCGCGCCGACGACCTGCCGGGCTTCGAGACCCTGCTGGACGAGGGGGAGCCCACCGCGACCAACATTCTGGGAGCCAAGGGCGCCGGCGAATGCGGTGCGGTCGGCGCGCCGCCGGCGGTCGCCTCCGCGGTGCTGGACGCGTTGCGTTCCCGCGGCATCGAGCATCTCGACATGGCGATCACGCCGGAGCGTGTCTGGCGGGCGCTACGCGACGAAGGGCAGGCGCAAGGACGGGGGGAGACGGCCGGCGGCCGGTAGAGCGTTTTCCGACCCAATCGGGTCAGGACGGCGCGGTTCACCCTCCCCCGGCCCCTCCCGCAAGCCCCGGACTGCGATCCGGGGCAAGCGGGAGGGGAGAAGGTAGAAGGGAGCCCTCGAAATCCCCTCTCCCCCGCGGGGAGAGGGTCAGGGTGAGGGGGATGGCGAGTACGACCGCGTCCGGTCGGATATCGCTCCAGCCCCCCCGCGCGGTCACATCGCGGATCGCGCCGCCGAACCGATCATTTCGTGCAGGTCGCTTTCGCTGAATGGCGCATGGCACAGGCGGACGGGGATGGGCTGGAGCGCGTCCTCGACGGCGCCCGCGAGGGCCGCCGGCACCGGTATGGTGCCGCCCTGCCCCGCGCCCTTGAGCCCGAGCGGGTTGAGCGGGCTCGGCGTCGCGATGTAGTCGATGTCGACCCGCGGCATCTCGGCGGGCGTCGTCACAAGATAGTCCATCAGGTTCGCGGTCAGGACCTGGCCATCCGCGTCGTACTGCACCTTCTCGAAGAAGCTGTTGCCGACGCCGAGCGCAAGCCCGCCCAGCACCTGACCGTCGGCGATCGCCGGGTTGATGAGGTTTCCGAAGTCCTCCACCGCCGCGTATCGCAGGATCGCGACCCTGCAGGTTTCCGTGTCGACCTCGACGACCGCGGCGTGGCAGCCCGTCGCGAAGGTGTTGGTCGCCGGCGAGAAGCTCCCGGTCGCGCTCATGCCGGGGCCGAACTCGCGCAGCGCGAGGGGCGAGCCGGACTCGCCGAGCGACAGCGCGACGATTTCCGAGAGCGCGACGCGGCGGGATGGCTCTCGCGCGATCGCCACCGCGCCGTCCGCGAGCGCGAGGTCCTCGGCCGGCGCCTGGAGGAGGGTGGCCGCGAAGGCGAGCGCCCTTTCCCTCAGCTGCCGCGCGGCCAGATGGACGGCGGAGCCGGTCACCACCCCGGCGCGGCTCGCGAAAGTCCCGATGCTGTGCCGGATTTCGTCCGTGTTGCCGGCGATCACGCGGATCCGGTCGAACGGCAGGTCGAAGGCATCGGCGGCGATCTGGGCGAACGCGGTCTGCTGGCCCTGCCCCTGGGACGGCGTCCCCATCCGGACGGTGAGCGACCCGTCGAGCTCCAGCGACACGCCGACCTCCTCGTAGGGGCCGAGACCGGTGTCCTCGACGCAGCAGGCGATACCGATGCCGATGCGCCGGCCCTCGCTCCGCGCGGCGGCCTGCTCCCGGCGGGCCGCTTCGTAGTCGATCGTTTCGAGGGCGCGTTCGAGCAACGCCGGCACGTCGCCGCTGTCATAGGTCCGGCTGGTCCCGTCGCGGGAGACGAAGCCCAGCGAGTAAGGATATTCCTCGGGCGCGATCAGGTTCCGCCGGCGCAGCGCGGCCGCGTCGATGCCGAGTTTCCGGGCCGCGGCGTCGAGCAGGCGTTCCATGACGAAGCAGGACTGCGGCCGTCCGGCGCCCCGGACCGGCGCCACCGGAACGGTGTTGGTGTAGACGACGTCGCATTCGACCGCGAAGTTCCGCACCTTGTAGGGGCCGGGAATGTTGACCGCCGTGAGCAGCGGGACGACCGGCCCCCAGGGCACGTAGGCGCCGGTGTCGTGCAGAAAACGGCCGCGGATCCCGAGGATGGCGCCCTCGTCGTCGAGCGCCATTTCGAGATCGTGGATCTGGGTCCGCTCGTGATAGGCCGCGGTTTGGTGCTCGGTCCGATCCTCGATCCACTTGACCGGCCGATCCAGCATCCGGGCCAGCACGGGGATGAGGATGTCCTCCACATAGGTCAGGCCCTTGTAGCCGAAGCCCCCGCCGACATCGCCGTTGAGCACCTGGACCGCCGACTCCTCGAGCCCGAGCGCGCGGGCTATCAGCTGGCGGTGGACATAGGGAACCTGGGAGACGTTCCAGACGACCATCCTCCGCTGAATTGCATCCCACAGCGCGACCGCGCCCCGGGTCTCCATCGCCTGGCCGGCGCCGCGCTGGATCGACATGCGTTCGCGGACGACGTGCCGCGCCGCAGCGAAGGCCCGGTCCGCGTCGCCGGTCTCGAGCGCGATATGCGTGGCGATATTGGACTCCCGGTCGCGGTGGACCGTCGGTGCGTCGCGTTCGGCGGCGCGCTCGAGATCGACGATGGCGGGTTGCCGGTCGTACTCGACCTCCACCAGCGCTGCGCCGTCCTCGGCGATGTAGCGGGTCCCGGCGACGACCGCGGCGATCGGCTCGCCGACATAGCGCACCTCGTCGCGGGCCAGCACCGGCGCTTCCGCCGGGTCCGGGAGCGTCGGGTTGGGGTGACCGTCTGGGAGAATCCGCGCCGCCGCGGGAAGGTCATCCGCCAGGATTACGGCGGCGATGCCCTTCAGCGCCCGCGCTTCCCCGGCATCGACCGAGATCGACGCCCGGGCGGCGGTGCTGCGCACGATCGCCACATGCAGCATGCCGGGGTAGCGGATATCGTCGACGAACCGCCCCCGGCCGGTCAGCAGCGCGGCATCTTCCACCCGCGCCTGCCGTTTCCCGAACAGGGTCATGCGGCGCGTACCGGCCCGGCGGGCGCGAAATCGTGTACGAGGCGATCGGTCATCCGGCTGATCCGTTCCGCGCGAATCCCGCCAGGGCGGCGGATGGGTTGCGGGCCGCGATTGTAGCCGGAAAATGTCGGGGGAACGACGATGGCACTCAGCACGAGGATCGGGAGAAGACGGTCATGAAAATCAGGGCAGCGGTTTTTCGCGATACCAGCCTCAAGCCTTCCATCGAGACGCTGGAGATGTCGGAACCGGGCGCCGACGAGGTCCTCGTCAGGCTGACCGCGACGGGAGTCTGCCACACGGATTTGAAGACGGCCGGCAGCGAGAGCCGTTCGCCCCGGCCGGTGGTCCTGGGGCACGAGGGCGCCGGCGTGGTCGAGGCGGTGGGCTCGGGCGTCACCGACCTGGAGCCCGGCGATCACGTGGTGATGACCTTCACCTGGTGCACGCACTGCCCGAGCTGTCGCAGCGCCCGGCCGGCCTATTGCTTCAACACCGACCACTTCGCCTGCACCCGTCCCGACGGGTCCCACTACCTGCACGGCGACGACGGCCCGGTGCACGGCGACTTCTTCAACCAGTCCTCCTTCGCCACCCATGCGCTGGCGCGGCGGCGGGGCGTGGTCAAGGTCCGCAAGGATGCGCCGCTGAGCATCCTCGGCCCGCTCGGCTGCGGGATTCAGACCGGCGCGGGCGCGGTGCTCAACGTGTTCGAGATGAAGCCCGGGCAGTCGCTTGCCGTCTTCGGCGCCGGATCGCTCGGTCTCTCCGCGGTGATGGCGGCCCGGATCGCCGGCGCCGGACAGGTGATCGCCGTCGATCTCCATCCCAACCGGCTCCAGCTCGCGGCCGAGCTGGGCGCCGACGAGGTCATCCGCGCCGACGACGGGCCGGTTCACGAACAGATCCTCGACCGGCTTCCGCACGGGGTCGATTTCGCCTTCGACACCACCACCGTCGGCCCCGTGATGCTGGACGCGATCGCGAGCCTCGCGCCCCACGGCACGTTCGGCTTCGTGGCGCCGACGGAAAGCGGGGACCTCACCATCCCGCTCCGGCCGCTGATGATGAACCGCAAGGTGCTCGGCATCATGGAAGGGAACAGCAACCCTTATGTGTTCATTCCCCAGCTGGTCGATTTCCACATGCAGGGGGTGTTTCCGTTCGACCGCCTGGTCAGGTTCTACCCGTTCGACGATATCGAGCAGGCCTTCCACGACAGCGAGGCCGGCACGACGATCAAGCCGATCCTCGAGATGCATTAGTCGGGAGAGGATTGCGGAAGACGGCGCGGTCCGCCCTCCCCCGGCCCCTCCCGCAAGCGGGAGGGGAGAAGGTACGGAGGAGCGGGGAAGCGAATCCCCCCCCCGTGGGGGAGAGGGTTAGGGTGAGGGGGAGACCGGATGCGACCGCGCCCGGCCGCGTTCCCTGACCGCCTCGCCGAAGGCTTCGAAAAGGGCGCGGTTGACCGGGTTGGTTTGAGGGTCGTGCTCGGCGTGCCACTGAACGCCCAAGGCGAAGCCGGCCGCGCCGTCGATCCGGATGGCCTCGATCGTGCCGTCCTCCGCCACCCCCTCGACGACGACCCGGTCGCCCGGCTCGAGAATACCCTGGCCGTGCAGCGAGTTGACGCGGATCGTCTCGCGGCCGAACAGCGCCGCGAAGACACCGCCGGGAACCAGGCGGACTTCGTGGCGGTCGGCGAAGACGACCTCCTGATCGGGATGGACTTCCCCGTTTTCAAGCCGGATCGCCCGGTGGTTCATGCGTCCGGGCAGGTCGCGAATCTCGGGATGCAGCGTGCTGCCGTAGGCCACGCCCATCTCCTGGATGCCGCGGCACAGCCCGAGGATGGGAACGCCCCGCTCGACGCAGGCCTCCGTCACCCCGAGCGCCACCGCGTCCCGGTTCTCGTCGTAGGGCTCGTGGCTCGGATGGGGCTCGACGTTGAAATGCGCCGGATGAACGTTGGAGCGCCCGCCGGTCAGCAATACGCCGTCGACCGAGTCGAGCAGGGACCCGATATCGGTGATGCCGGGCGCGCCCGCGAACATCACCGGCATGGCCCCGGAAACCTCCGACACGGCGCGAAGGTTCTTCTCTCCGGCGAGCTGCGCGGGATAGCGGTCGTTGACGAGATGTCTGGATCCGATCACGCCGACCAATGGCTTTGGCATTGTCCTCTTTGCGTCCTCCCCGAACCCGCGCCCCGTTGGTAAGGCCGGAAGTCCTCCGTGTCCAGATGGCGATCAGCCCGCCGGACGGTATGCGGCAAGCGCCTGTTCGAGGATCTCGCGCGCGGGCGCCGATCCGTCGAGCGGCCGCAGCTTGCGGCTCCCGATCTTCCAGCCTTCGGAGGTTCGCGTCAGCGTCCACCGGTTGGCGGCCACCCGGTGGATGCGAAAGCCCGGCGAGTTTCCGTGATTGGGCAGTTCCCGGACCTCGCCGAGCGAGTCGGGATGGAGGAGCAGCAGATACGACGTGACCGATGCCGTGTCGCCGTCGAGCACGATATGCGGCAGCCCGGCGAAATGCGCGAGCCCGCCCTGGATCGCGCGCTGGTGCCCCGGCGTCTGGGTCATTGCGGCGATCGCCTCGTTGCCGACCGCGCTGTCGAGACCTTCGCCGCGGTCGAAGCTGCCGTCTTCGGTGTAGACGACGCGGGTGTAATAGTCGCCGCCGGTGTCCGCGCTCGGCGGGTGCGACGCGATCAGGTTGTAGATCTCCAGCCGGTCCTCGATGTCCCGCAACCGCGCTTCCAGCGAGCGCTCGTTCCCGCTTCGGTTCATGTCCCTCCCTCCATGCCGTGAGGCACGACTATCGCGCATACGGGCGGTCGCCGGAAACCGGTATCGCCGCGGCGGGCTTGCGGGCCGCGGCGCGAACGCCATACGCTGAAGCCGTCAGCGGAGGCCGGGGGATGACGGAGCACGGGAGCGGCGCGTCGGGCAAGCGCATCGCGATGGTGGGGACGGGCGCCACCGCGTCCGGTTTCTGCGCGGACTTCGTGCGCGCCGGGCTGGATGTCACCGTCATCGAGCAGTGGCCGGCCCATGTCGAGGCGATGCGCGCCAACGGGCTGCGCGTCGAAATGCCCGACGAGACGGTGACCGTGAAGGTGGCGGCGCTCCATCTGTGCGAGGTGGCGACGCTGCGCGCGCCGTTCGACGTCGTCCTGATCGGCGTCAAGGCCTACGACACGCGATGGGCGTGCCAGCTGATCGAGCCGCTGGTCGCCGATGACGGGCTGGTCGTCGGCCTCCAGAACGGCATGACGATGGACGACGTGGCCTCGGTCGTCGGGCCCGAGCGCACGCTTGGCGCGGTGATCGAGGTCGCGGCCAACATGTTCGAACCGGGCGTCGCGGTGCGGCAGACGCCGAAGGCCGGAACCTGGTTCGCCGTCGGCCCCTACGACGACTCGACGCGCGGCCGGGAGGCGGAGGTCGCCGATATCCTGCGGCACACAGGCGCGGTCGAGACCCGCGACGACATCCGCTCGGCGAAATGGATGAAGCTCGTCGCCAACGCGGCGGAGTTCCTGCCTTCGTCGATCCTCGGCCTGCCGCTCGCCGACGCGGTCGCGGTACCCGGCATGTACGACGTGATGAAGGCGGCCGGCCGCGAGGCGGTGCGGACCTCCCTCGCGCTCGGCCACAAGCTGGTGCCGATTTTCGGCGAGGAGCGGATCGACGCGAACGACCCGGACCACTATTCGACGGTCCTGTTCGAAGCGGTGCTCAAGGGATGGACGCTGTCCGACACCAGGGTCGCGACCCTACAGGACTGGATGAAGGGCCGGCGGGGCGAGATCGACGCAATCAACGGTCTCGTCGTGAGCGAGCAGGAGAGGCTCGGCGGCGCGGCCCCGGTCAACCGGCAACTCGTCGAGATCGCGGAGCGGGTCGAGCGCGGCGAGCTCGCGCCCGATCCCGCGAACGCCGGTCTGCTGCGGTCGGTGCTCGGCTAGAGCGATACCTGGCCTGCTGCCGGACACCCCCTCACCCCGGCCCTCTCCCCCACGGGGGAGAGGGGGATTCGCTCGCCGACTCCTGCTCCTCATCTTCTCCCCTCCCGCTGGCGGGAGGGGCCGGGGGAGGGTGGACCGGACGGTCAGAGAGTCGATTCCGTCCCGAGCACGGCGGTGACCTGGCTCGACAACAGCCCGCCATTGCCGTTGCAGAGCGCGATCTCGGCCCCCTCGATCTGCCGGTCCCCCGCCTCGCCCCGCAGCTGCTCGACCGCCTCGACCACCAGGAACAGGCCGTACATGCCGGGGTGGACGCAGCTCAGCCCGCCACCGTTGGTGTTGACCGGCAGCGCCCCGCCGGGCGCGATCCGGCCGCCCTCGACGAAGGCGCCGCCCTCGCCCTTGGCGCAGAACCCGAGATCCTCGAGGAACAGGATGGTGTTGAGGGTGAAGGCGTCGTAGAGCTCGACCACGTCGACGTCGCCGAGCCCGATCCCCGCCATGGCGAGCGCCCGGGGCGCCGATCGCGCGGCCGCGGTCACGGTGAGGTCGGGCATGCAGGCGATCCGGGCGTGGCTGGCGGCGGTTCCGATGCCGAGGAGGTAGACCGGATCGGTGGGAAAATCCGCCGCGCGGTCGGCCTTTACCATAATGAGCGCCGCGCCCGCGTCGGTCACCAGGCAGCAATCGCGCACGGTGAAGGGATCGACCACCATGCGCGAGGCCAGCACGTCGTCGACGCTCAGCGGCTCGCGCATGAAGGCGGTCGGGTTGAGCGCCGCCCAGCCCCGCGCCGCCACCGCGACCTCGGCAAGCTGTTCGCGCGTCGTGCCGTATTCGTGCATGTGCCGGGAGGCCGCGAGCGCATAGGCATTGATCGGCTGGCGCGGCCTGTAGACGGTCTCGTAGGGAACCGGGCCCGGCCCCCTGCCGGCGCGTCCGGCGCTGCGGGCGTTGCTGCCGTAGGCGATCAGCGCCACCTCGCACAGCCCCGCCCGCAGGGCGAGCGCCGCCGATTGCAGGAAGTTGACGTAGGACGAGCCGCCGATATTGGTCCCGTCGATCACCGTCGGGTTCAGCCCGAGATATTCCGCCACCGACAGGCCGATCAGCGAGTCGGTGAAATCGGCGCCGAACACGCCGTCGACGCGGTCCTTGGCGATGCCGGCCTCGGCGAGCGCGCGGTGGACCGCCTCGGCCATGATCTCCATCGGCGACCGGCCGGGCAGCTCGCCGAACTCGGTGAGACCGATGCCGACGATCGCCGCCGCGCCGCGCAACGTGCCGCTCACGACCCGTCTCCGCCGCCGGCGGGGCGAAACAGGACGACTTTCTCTCCCTCGATCTCGCCCACGAACGCGGTCACCGCATCGCCGATCCGGACGTTTTCGGGAGCGGTGTCCACGACCCGGGTCATCATGCGCGGCCCTTCGGCGAGATCGACCAGCGCGATGTTGTGGTCCTCGCCGTGTTCCGGCCGGACGCGGACGACGGACGTCGCGTGGACGGTGCCGCGGCCCGACGCCCGCACGGCTTCGAGCTCCGGTGAGCCGCATTCCGGACAGAGCGCGCGCGGGTAGTGGATATGCGCGCCGCAGCTCCCGCAGCGCTGGATCCTGAACTCGCCCTCCGCCAGCCCGGCGGCGAACGCCGCATCCGGCCCCTGAAACCCCGCGCCCGCCATCCCGTCTCTCCCCTGCCGCCGGTTCCGGACGCCGGTTTCTCGTCGCTGGCCGGCCGGACGTCAACATCCTCGCGGGGCGCCCGTGCGATACCGGGGGTCGCTGAGTACATTCGGGAGGGAAGGAACAGGACATGAGCGGATCGCCCAAGGTCGTGCCGCACAAAATCGTCCGGGAAGACCGCGGCGACGGGACGATCGTCCTGCGCTCGGGCCTCGAACTCGGCCCGGTCGCACGAACTACGCTCGACTGGCTGCACCGCTGGGCCCGGGAAGCGCCCGATCGCGTCTTCATCGCCGAGCGCAGCGGCGACGGCTGTCGGGGCTGGTTCAGGACATCGTGGTGGTGGGCGAGGGCCGCCCGGAAATCGGGTTGCTGGTGTTCCCGGCGCCGGGCCGACGTTCGGACGACGCCGGAACCGATACCGGTGGCGCGCTGCGGGACGAAGCCTATGCCCGGGAACTCCGCGCCGCGCTTGCGGGGCTTGCCGCGAAGGCAACGGGCTCGTCCATGCGCATCGCCCTGGCGCTCGTGCTCGCCGAGCCGGCCTCGATCGGCGCCGGCGAGATCACGCCCAAGGGGAGCCTGAACGTCAGGACGGTGACCGCGCGGCGCGCCAGTCTCGTAGAGCGCCTCTACGACGACGAGGACCCGGCCGCGATCCGGCTGCCGGACCCGGAACGAACGCTATCGGAAAGGCCATGACATGCAGCCCGCCCCCCAACTGCGCCATTTCTGCGACATCTCCGCCGAGCTGGGACCGATCCGCGAGATGGGGGCCGGGCGGGCCGGACGGCGCCGGATCATCCCGATCGTCGGCGGGCGCGTGACCGGGCCCGACATCTCGGGGCGCATTCTCGACCTCGGGGCGGACTGGCAGACGATCTTCGGCGACGGGACCGCCGAGCTGGACACCCGCTACGCCATGGAGACCGACGACGGCGCCCTGATCGAGGTGATCAATTACGGCTTTCGCCACGGACCCCCGGACGTCATCGAACGCCTGGCCGCCGGCGAGGAGGTCCCGCCCGACAGCTACTACATGCGCACCCAGGCCCGGCTCGAAACCGGCGACGCCAGATACGCGTGGGTGAACAGGATGCTGTTCGCGGGGACCGGAGCGCGGCGGGCCTCTTCCGTCCTGGTGTCGCTCTTCGCCATCGAATAGACGATAGCGGAAAGCGCCGGAGGCGCCAGATTGCCCCGGTTCTTGGCGTGTGATTGAATCGATTGAGCTCGATGGGGGGATCGCGAACATGGCCACTGTCCAGGAACTGGATTTCGAGAAATTCCGGCTGCGTCGTTTCGTCGACCGCCTGATCGAAATCGACGAAGTCGAGATCCATGACGAGCCGGTCCCCCTGACCGGTCTCAGCTTGATCATCGAGGCGACGCCGAAGGCCGTTCTGTTCAGGAATGCCGGTCCGAGGCATCTGGAGCTCGTCGCCAAGGCGTCCGCCGGGCGCCGCCGCCTGATCGCCGCTTTCGACAGCAACGAGGAAGAGATCTACGACGAGTTCTACCGGCGCATGGCGAACCCGCAGGAAGTCGTCGAGGTGCCGTCGGACGAAGCGCCGGTCCATGCCGCCAAAATCACCGGCGAGGACGTCGACCTGACCGAGCTGCCCTTCCACCTGCAGCACGAGTTCGACGGCAGCTGCTACATCTCGTCCGGCATCGACTACACCGTCGATCCCGAGACCGGGCGGACCAATGTGGGAAGCCGGCGTCTGTCGCTCCGGAACCGCTACCAGGCCGGGACCAACGTCACCGCGCCTTCCGACCTCAAGCGGATCTACCAGGGCTGCGCCGCGCGCCGCGAGCGTCTTCCCGTCACCTTCACGATCGGCAGCCACCCGCTCGACATGTACGCCGCGACCACCCGCATACCGGGCGACGAGCTGAGCCTGATCGCGACCATGCGGGGCGAACCCGCTCCCGTCGTCAAGAGCCTGACCAACGATATCCGGGTGCCGGCGGACGCGGAGATCGTGCTGGAGGGCTATCTCGACGAGCGCGGCTATGTCGAACCCGAAGGGCCGTTCGGCGAGTACATGGGCTATTACGGCTCGATCCACATGGATCCCGTCTTCACCTGCACCGCGATAACCATGCGGGAAGACGTGCTCCACCAGACATTGCAGCACGGCAGCGCCTTCGTCCTCGACGAGACGGATTCCGCCAACATCACCTCCCTGCGCATCGAAGCGGAAGCGATGCGGATCCTGAAACAGGCCGTGCGCGAGCCCGTCGCGGCCTGCATGCGTCCGACGGCGGGCGGCATGAACGCGCTTCGGGTGTCGATCCGGCAGCGCGAGCTGGGCGAGCCGCGACATGCCATCTCCGCCCTGTTCGGCGGCCTCCGCCGGCTGAAACATGTCTGGGTGTTCGACGAGGATATCGACATTCGCGACGAACGGCAGGTCGAGTGGGCTTTCGGCACCCGCTTCCAGGCCGACGAGGACATCGTGATGCTGACCGGCACGATGTCGATGCCGATGGATCCGTCGCTCAAGGGGCGCAGGACCGGCGCCAAGGCGGGTTTCGACTGCACCCGCCCGTTCGGCGCCGAAAGGGAAATCCGCTTTACGCGCTGCGCCGCCAAGACGTTCAACGGTCAGGCCCGGTTCCAGACCGTCGAGCAGGCGCTCCAGGCGGGGCCGCTGTATTTCGGCGAGATCGTCGAGTCGGTCGGCAGCGAAGACGGAAGGGAGATCGCCTGCGCGCTCGACGAACTGCGCGAGCAGGGCAGGCTCGGGCGCGATCGCGACGGCCGCTACCATGTCGCGGAAGGGGAGCCGGGAATGACGGCGATCGTGGGCGAGCTCTATCACGACCCCAACGAGGGGACCTGACCGGCGCTTCGCGCTCCGCCGGGCAGATCCACGGCGACAAACGGCAACGCCCAAAGCAGGAGGAGCACGATCGTGTCCGACGAGATCCTGGTCCGCGCGTCCGGCCGCGCCACGGAAATCGTCCTCAACCGTCCGGACGCGGGCAACGGGGTGACCGACGGGATGGCGGCCAAGCTCGGAAACGCGATCGCCGGGGCGGCCGAGTCCCATTTCATCGTGCTGCGCGGCGCGGGGGAGGATTTCTGCACCGGGCGCGCGGTCATGGGGCAACGGCCCGCCGGGCGTCCGCCGGCCTATGAGCGGCGCGCCCGGAACGAGGTGATCTTCGGCTGCTACGGCGCGTTCCGCCGTTCTCCGGTTCCTGTCGTCGGCGTGGTCCAGGGCCGGGCGCTCGGTTTCGGCTGCGCGCTGGCCTCGCTCTGCGACATCACGCTCGCGAGCCACGCCGCGACCTTCCAGCTGCCGGAGATGGGCCACAACATCATGCCTACCATGGCCATGTCCTCGCTCGTCGACCGGGTGCCGCGGAAGGCGCTGATGTATCTCACATACTCGACCCGGGCGATCGACGCCCAGAAGGCGCTCTCCTTCGGGATCGTGAGCGACGTGGTGCCCGCCGCGGACCTCGAAACCCGCGTCGACGAACTCCGCGAAGCGCTCGAAAAGGCGCCGCGCCCGGCGATTCTCGCGGTCAAGGAGTACGCCCGCTCGGCGCTTTCGATGGATATCGCAAGCGCGGTGGACTTCGCGCGCAACCTGCACGCGACGGTCAACTCGGCGCCCGACATGCGCGGCTGACCCTGTACCGCGGGGGAATGGGCAGAGCACGCGATGAACCTGCCGGAGCCTCACGCGGATTGGGCGTTGTTTCTCGATTTCGACGGCACCATCGTCGACATCGCGCCGACGCCAGAAGCGGTCGAGGTGCCGGACGGCCTGCCCTCGCTGTTGCGCGCGTTGCACGATGCGTTGGGCGGCGCCGTGGCGGTCGTGACGGGCCGCTCCATCGAGCAGATCGACGGATTTCTCGGCACCGCCGTCCCCGCTGTCGCCGGGCTGCACGGGATCGAGTGTCGCGGGACGGACGGCGCGATCGTCCGTTCGCCGCCGCCCGGCAACGAGCTGCATGGCGTCCGGGAAATGCTGCGGGACTTCGCCGAGGAACATCCGGGCGTTCTCGTCGAGGACAAGACATACGCCGTCGCCCTGCATTATCGCCTCGCCCCTTCGTTGAAGGATGCGTGCAGGGACCTCGCAAACGCGGCCGTCGAGCGAACCGGGGAAGGCTGGCGGGTCGTGGAAGGCAAGTGCGTCTTCGAAATCGGACCCCGGGACTCGACGAAGGGCCACGCCATAGAAGCCTATATGGGCGAAGCGCCATTCCGCGGCAGGACACCGGTATTCTGCGGCGACGACAGGACCGACGAAGACGGATTCGCGGTCGTCAACGCGCGGGGCGGCGTGAGCATCCGGGTCGGACAAGGCCCGGCCACCCTGGCTGCGGTGCGGGTCGATACGGTGGGAGAGTTGCTGGACTGGCTGGCGAACATCGCCCGCCTGGAGCGGCGATCCTTCTGAGAGGCCAAGGCGGCGCCGGCAGGCAAGCGCGCGCTCCGGCAAGCGCGTTGCCATCGGAGGGGGTTCGGAGTCATGCTGGCGCCTGGGCACACGCTCCGGCCGATGCCCCGGGTCGAAGTCGACACCGTCGAATCGAGCCGCCGCGGCGTGGCTGGCGCCTGCCGGTACGAGGCAGCGAACGACGAGACAGCGATGGCGACAGGCGGGCCAAACCCCCCGCCGGCGGTGCGGGCGGCAGACTTGCCGGAACGGACGCTCCCATGAAACGGTCCCGTCCATTCCTGGCCGCGGCGTTCCTGCTGACGCTGTCGTTGACCCCCGCGGCCCACGGACAGCCGGGCGAGGGTTCGGAGATTCCCGACCAGGTGCGCGCCTACGCCCTCTGGGAGCAAGGCTACGTATTGCACCTCACCGGCCGATACCGGGAAGCGGTCGACAGTTTCCGCAAGTCCATCGCGATTCTGCCCACCGCGGAGGGGCACACGTTTCTGGGCTGGTCGCTCAGCATGCTCGGGCGTCTCGAGGAAGCGATCGCCGAATGCCACAAAGCCATCGCGCTCGATCCGGACTACGGCAATCCCTACAACGATATCGGGGTGTACCTGATCGATCTCGATCGCCCGGACGAGGCGGTCCCGTGGCTGGAAAAGGCGATCTCGGCCAAGCGGTACTGCTGCTATCAGTTCCCGCATTACAATCTCGGCCGGGTGCGTCTGGTTCAGGGGAAGCTCGACGCGGCGAAGCGCTCCTTCGAACGGGCCTTGCGGCACGATCCCGACTATCTGCCCGCGCGGATCGCCCTCGAAATCCTCGACGCAGAAATCGGAAAACCGCTGTAGCCGACGGTCGCGCCCGGGCCCCGAAACGACCGCGGCGACGCAGCGCCTTGAGGGATCATAGTCGAAGGCCGATTGACAGGCGGAACGCGTGCGCCCGAGACTATCTTTGGCGCTCGTTCGGGGCGCAATCGTCAGGATCGATCGCGCGAAAACGACAGAGGACCTTTCTGTGGCAGTCATCGTTCCGACCGACAAATCCGTCGAAACATTGGAGGGAATTCACCTCTACCACGGCGATATCTCGAACTGTTCGATGCGCGTCCGCATGACACTGGTCGAGAAGGGATTGCCCTGGACCAGCCACCACCTCGACCTGAAGCGGAAAGAAAACATTTCGGACGCGTATTTCGGCATCAATCCGAACGGGTTGGTGCCGACCCTGATCGACAACGGTGTCGTTCATATCGAGTCCAACGACATCATCGACTATCTCGACGAAACCTATCCCGAGCCCGCGCTGCGCGCGGCGGGCAACGAAGACGGGATGCTCGAATGGCTTCGTCTTGCCGCGTCCATCCATGTGCCGGCGGTCAAGCCGTATGTCTACGCGACCAAGATGCAGAAGAAATTGAAGAAGACCGCCGAGGAACAGGAAAAATACGATGCGCTTCAGAAGAACGAGGAGTTGAAGACGTTTCACGCAAGGCATGCCGGCGGCAGCGCGTTCGGTGAGACGGATGTCGCCACGGCGCGCGAAATACTGGAGGAGTGTTTCGCCAAGCTCGAAAGCGCCCTGGCAGGCCGCGAATGGATTATGGGCGACCGGTTCACCCTGGCCGATATTTCCTGGATTCCCGTTCACTTCGTGCTTGTCGGATGCGGCTATCCGTTCGACGACCACCCGAACGTCTCGCGCTGGGCGGCGGATCTTGAGGCCAGGGAGAGCTACCGGGACGGTATCCTGAAATGGTGCCCGGATTTCTCGAAAGTCTGAACTCCCGGTTGCGGACGCCTCAATCCCCGGCGAACGCGATCAGTCGCCCGCAGACGAGCGCGCCCAGCCAGCAGACCGTGGACAGGACCGCGTGACCGGCGAGACGGGCGCGCGGGGCGTCCCTGAGCAGGAACCCGTGGGACCGGCAGAGGGCAAGCGCGGACAGGACTCCGATTGAGATTAGGGCGAGCTTGAGCTGAAGGAATCCGACGCCGCTGTATTCCCGCGCCCGGACCATGAACAGCAGCGGTCCCGTGAGCAGGGCGAGGATCAACCCGCTCGCCGCGACGGGCGCGAGCACCCGCACCACCGCTTCGCGGGAGATGCCGCGCCACACGCCGAGAAGCCGCAAATTCAGCGGCACGACGGAGCCGATCAGCAGGGCGATCGCCAGGATGTGCGCAGCGTTGACGGCGGCATAGACCCAGCGGGAACCCCGCAACGCCTGCGCGAGCGCCGTCCCCTCCAGCGCCGCGAACAGGGCTTCCAAGATCTCAGTCGCGCTCGGGGTAAAGCACGTATTCCCGTTTGCCGAGGAACAGCCGTTCCACCTTGACCCGCTTTTGCGACAGATCGGCGGCCGGTTCGCCGATCACCCGGATTTCCACCCCTTCGGCCAGATCGCCGTCCTTGAGGCCGGCGCGCCGGTTGCGCCAGGGCTGACCGACCTCGGCGGTCCACGCCTCGCCCTCCACGTCGATCGTCAGGACGCCGTGGGGATTGCCCAGTCGGACGGTCTTGACGATGCCGGTCAGGTCGATATTGCCGCCGGTCGTCCACGACCAGCCGTGATGGGCCAGCGCCCCGACCGCCGGAGCGGCGAGACCCACGGCCAGGACCGCGATGAACAGGAGCCTCGTCATCGTGCGCCTCCGATGTCTCAAGCGTTAGCGGGAAGGTTGTTTCGCACGGCCATACGGTCAAGCGAGACGCCGCGCGGCCTGCCAGCGGCGCGCGGCGACCACCGCCCAGATGGCCTCGGCGATCAGGAAGGGGTAGGAACCGATCAGCCAAGCGTAGACCGCGGCGAGGGCGCAGCCGAACGCGAAGGCCGCGATGAAGAACGTGCCGCGTTTCTCCAGAGCGTAGCACGTGACCATCGTCGCGATGGCGACGATGCCGAGGATTTCCACCGGGGGCGGGATCGTCATCGCCCTGCTCCCTTCCGCCTTGCCCGCGCGTGGCGCGATGTTAGCGCGATGCGCGTCGGTTCGCTAAATTGCCATGGTCGGGCTCGCGTCCCGGAAACCGCGCATCCTCGCGTGCCGCGACGAAACGTCTTTAGCCGGAGGGCATGTCATGGACGGACACGAAGCGATCGGGAACCGTGCGGAGACGGGTTCGCCGGCCTACGTGCCGCCGCTCCAACTCACCAAAGGACAGCCGCCGCCCGTCGCGGCGAATGGCGGCTTGTCGTACATGTCGTTCGACCGCGACGGGGATGCGGGAACGGAAGCGGCGATCCAGGCGGCGCTCGACCAGGTTACCGAAGGGCGCGTGCAGGCGTTCATCGACCGGATCGAAAGCGCGCCGCCCGGCCCCATCGAGACCGAGTGGGGCCCCGGGTTCCGCGAATACGAGGAATGCCTGGAGCATATCCGGGCGAGCGGCATCGAGGCCCCGGAAGGCGGGCTGGCGCTGCCGCTGCGATACACCGCGCACGAGCAGCCGTCCTACTCCGTCGTTACGTCCAACGCGCTCTGGCGGGACCCGGCGCGCGCGGCGGAGGCGAAGGCGCTGCGCAAGGCCGAAGAGAACAACGGACGGCGCGCCCTATACTTCCCGCAGGTTATGCGGGACGCGCGCCGCATCGGGGAGTACTACCCCGGCCTGTCGGTCGAGAGCCCCGAATGCATGGACAGGCTCGGCGTCTCGCTGGCGCATCTCGAATCCGAGTGCGGGAACTTTTACGATTCGGCGGAGGTCCAACGCGTGTTCTACCCGGAAATCGAGGAGCTCCTGCTGGCGTTCTTCCCGGATGCGACCGATGCGCTGGTCTACAACCACGACATCTTCGACAAGGACTATTCCGGCGACCGCACGGAAGACCAGGAGGCCAGGAACCCGGGCGTCAACGCCAGCTACGTCAACCTCGTGCATAACGACCTCAACGACAACAGCGGCCGGGTGCGCTGCCGCGAGCTCTTGACGAAAAATCTGCGGAACTTCGGGCGCGAGCAGCACTGCACGGAGGCGGAAGCCGACGCGAAGATGTCGCGGCGGTTCATGTCGATCAATCTCGCCAAGCCGATGGAAACCGTGGGCCAGTTCCCCTTCGTGCTCTGCGCCTGGCCCTCTTTCGCCGATCAGCCCTACATCACGAACTATCGCATCTACGACGACCGGGTCGGCGAGACCACGCGTTTCACCTACCGGCCCGACCACGAGTGGTACTGGTTTCCCCGGCAGAAGCCGACCGAGGTCTCGATGCTCAAATGCTACGACTCGATCGCCGACGGCTCGGTCTCGCGCTGGTCTTTCCACACGGCCTGCATCGACCCGACCGCGCCCGCCGACGCGCCCTGCCGCAAGAACGCCGTGGTCCGCGCCTTCGTCTTCTTCTGAGCAATTTCCGGTCAATACCGCGCGATTCACCCTCCCCCGGCCCCTCCCGCAAGCCCCGGACCGCGATCCGGGGCAAGCTGGAGGGGAGAAGATAAGGAAGGGTCGGCGCCGCAACTCTCCCTCTCCCCAGCGGGGAGAGGGCCGGGGTGAGGGGGCCTCTCGGGCGACATCTGGCTGCGATCATGCCCGGTCGAGATACGCTTTATCGGGCACCCGCGCCGATCAGGCGCGGCGGAGCGCCATCGCGGCCTCGCGCTCGGCCTTCGGGTACCAGGCGAGGTGGTGGTGGTCCTTGGAGACCGGTCCCGCGTTGTCCTCGATGCAGGTCCACGACCCGCCGTCGTCCTCGCTGACGTAGATCTCCCCCGTCGCGGTGCCCACGGCGAGCATCATGCCGTCGTCCCAATGGTGCAGGCAGAGCACCTCGAATGCCGGCGCCATCGGGCGCGGCATGCCGCGGTCGAGCTCGAGCCAAGTGCGGCCGCCGTCGGTGCTGCGCGCGACGATCGAATCGGCCATCGGATCGCTGACCCACTTGCCCGGCTCGTTGCGCGCACCGCCCAGAAACAGCGTATCTTCGTCGCGCGGATCGAAGAACAGGAAGTCGGGATAGCCGATCCGCCCCGTCCGCGGAATCAAGTGCTCCCAGCTTTCGCCGCCATCGGCGCTGCGGTAGAGCCCCTCGCCGGTAGCGAGATAGAACAGAAGCGGGTCGTCCGCGCCGATAACGAGCCGGTGGACGTCGCGATAGGTGATATCGTCGGCCCGGGCGTAGCCGGCGAGCTCGGTCCAGGTCGCGCCGTCGTCGTCGGTCCGCAGCAGCGCGCCCTGCTCGACCAGAGCATAGAAGGTCCGCTCCCGCGCCGGGTGGAAGACGACCGACTTGACGTGCGGCAGATGCGGCGGCGGCGGGAAGGTCCATTTGTCGGTGCCGGGGACCTCGCGCAGGCTCTTCATCTCGCTCCAGCTCTCGCCGAAATCCTCGCTGCGGTAGAGCGCCGCGGGCTCGGTGCCGGCGAAGAGCGTCACCCGGTCGCCGGTCCGGCGCGCGGTCAGGCTGTAGATGTGCGGCCGGTCGAGCCCCTCGGTCAGCCGGCGCCACGAGCCGGCTTCGCCGTCGTCGACCCACAGCCCGCCATCCGCATGTGCGCCGGCGAACAGCCTGCCCGAGACCGGCTCGAAGAGCAGCGAACCGACATGGCACTCCGACAGCGAACGATCGGTCAGACGCCACGGCGCGCCTTGCCCCTCGCGTCTGAAGGTCGCCACGCCTTCGACCGTCGCCACCGCCAGACGGGTCGCCGGCCCGTCGCCCCGGCTCAAATTGTCTCCGTTCGGGGAAAGATACGCGGTCGTCTCGCCCATCGATCGATCCTCCGCTCCATGCTCCGTCGGCGCCGATCTAAGCACGGTTCGCCGCGGCTCCGATAGCACTCGTTTCCTCGTCCCGGTCGGGCAAGGCGGTGCGCGCCGCGGCAAGTCGCGTCGATATTGGACACGGCCGCCGTCATTTGCCACGGTTTCGGCATGCGCCCCCTTGTGACCGGCCTGACGACGCTGGACGAGGCGCGGGCGACCGGGGGCTACACCCTGTTCGCTCCGCTCGAATGCGAAGAGGTGCTGCTGATCGACCTCAAGGGCGACGTCGTTCACCGCTGGGACATCGGCGGGTTGCCCGGCGACTACGGGTATCTGCTTCCGGGCGGCCGGCTGCTTTGCGGCGTCAAGGTCGAGTCCGGGCCGGAACCTGCCGGCGGCAAGGGCGGGCATCTGAAGGAGTTCGACTGGGACGGCAATCTCCTCTGGGAACATGTCGACGACGCGCACCATCACGATTTCCGGCGTCTGGCGAACGGCAACACGCTCTATATCGGCTGGGAACCGATGCCGGCGGCCGCGGCGGCGCGCGTCAGGGGCGCCGAGCCCGGCAGCGAGGACGAGGGCGGCACGATCTGGGGCGACTTCCTCAAGGAGGTGACGCCGGGCGGCGAGATCGCGTGGGAATGGCACGCCCACAGCGACCTCGCGCTGGAGGACTTCCCGCTTCACCCCATGGCCACGCGGCTCGAATTCGCGCACTGCAACGCCTGCGAGGAGCTCCCCGACGGCAACATCATGCTGAGCTTCCGGCGGATCAGCACCATCCTGATCGTCGACAAGCGGACCAAAGCGGTCGACTGGTTCATGCGCGACGACGGGTGGGGCCAGCAGCATGACTGCACCATGCTGGAGAACGGCAACATCCTCCTGTTCGCGAACGGCATCCACGTGCCGCGCGGGGTCTTCCATTCGGCGGTGGTCGAAATCGATCCGCGCAGCAGGGAAGAGGTGTGGCGCTACGAGGACGTGCCCAGGTGGAACTTCTTCAGCCCGAATATCTCGGGCGCGCAGCGGCTCGGATCCGGCAACACGCTGATCTGCGAAGGGCTGACCGGACGCCTGTTCGAGGTGACGCCGGAAGGCGACATCGTGTGGGAATACATCAACCCCTGGTTCGGGCCGTCCGGGACCGGCGAGGCCAACCGGGTCTTTCGGGCCTACCGCTATGCCGCAGGCTCGCCCGAACTCGGCGGAAGGCTCTAGAGTCACGGGCAAAGGCACGACCACGGCACCCGGGAGATACCGAATGCTTCCGATCACCGGCTATGCCGACCGCTATTCGGTAGCGCCCGGCCAATCCATCGCGTTCAAGGTCTCCTCGACCGCGCGGGAGGATTACGAGGCGCGCCTGGTGCGTGTCATCTGCGGCGACCCCAACCCGGCCGGCCCCGGCATACGCGAGGAGCCCGTGGAAGCGGCCTTTGCCGGCCGCTACCCGTCGCGGGTGCAGCCGATCCACAACGGCTCCTGGGCGCGCGTCCTGGACACCGCACTCCTCGACGCGCTCGGCAGCTTCACGGTGGCCGCCACCGTCTGGCCCACCCTGCCTCGCCTCGACCGCCGGCAGGGTCTCGTGTCGCGCGTCGATGCCGCCACCGGAGCCGGCTTCACCCTGGAGATCGACGAGGCCGGCTCGCTCGCGGGCACGCTGAGCGACGGCGCCCGCACGGTCGTCCTCGACACCGGCAAGGCGCTGCGCGCCCGCGCCTGGTATCGGGTCTTCCTCAGCTACGACGCCGACGCGGGCGAGGTGCGCGTCGGCCAGCAGGCCGTGGCGCCCGCGATGACGATCGACGATTCGGGCACCGCCGCCGTCATCGCTTCATTCGAGGGGGGTTGTACCGGGAGCGGCGACCTCGTGTTCGCGGCGCGGGCGGGCTCGCCCCCGGGCGACCGCTACAACGGCAAGCTCGAAGCGCCGCGGATCGTCGCGGCCACCCTTGACGCGGAATCGGCATTCCGCGCCGCGGCGGAAGACCCTGCGGGCGCCGGCGAGGGCCTTCTCGCCGCGTGGGATTTCTCCCGCGAGATGTCGTCCGCGCGCATCCTGGACACCGGCCCGCACGCGATGCACGGCGAGACCGTCAATTTGCCGACACGCGCGATGAAGGGCTCGGGCTGGACGGGCGAGGAGATGTGCTGGCGCCACGCTCCGGCGCAATACGGCGCGATCCACTTCCACGACGACGATCTCTACGACTGCGGCTGGGAGACCGATTTCAGCTTCGAGGTGCCCGAGGACTTCAGGAGCGGCGTGTACGCGGTGCGCCTCTCGGCCGGCGGCCACGAGGACATGATCCCCTTCTTCGTGCGCGCCGCGCCGGGCCGGGCGCAATCGAGCGCCTGCGTCCTCATCCCCGCCTTCACCTACACCGTCTACGCCAATTTCGCCCGCGGCAATGTCGACGACGCTTACCGCGCGCAGGCCGCGCGCTGGGGCGCACGCCCGTGGACGCCGGACGAGCACCCCGAATACGGCATCTCGACCTATAACAGTCATCGCGACGGCAGCGGGGTCGCCTATTCGTCCCGGCTGCGCCCGATCCTCAACCAGCGTTCCGGGTTCTGCGCCTACGCCGACCCGCGGGGCGGGTCCTGCCTGCGCCACTTTCCCGCCGACACCCATCTTCTCGCATGGCTGGATGCGCTCGGCCACGATTTCGACGTCATCACCGACGAGGACCTCCATGCGGACGGCGTCGCCGCGATCGCGGATTACAAGGTGGTGATGACCGGCTCCCACCCGGAATACCACACGCCGGGCTCGCTCGACGCGCTCACCGAGTACACCCAACGGGGCGGGCGCCTGATGTATCTCGGCGGCAACGGCTTCTACTGGCGCGTCGCCGTCAACCCGGAGCTGCCGGGCGCGGTCGAGATCCGTCGCGGCGAGGGCGGAATCCGCGCCTGGGCGGCGGAGCCCGGGGAGTATTACAACGCGTTCGACGGCGGCTATGGCGGGCTGTGGCGAAACAGCGGCCGCGCGCCGCAGCGCCTTGCCGGGGTCGGATTCATCGCCCAGGGCGATTTTCACGGCGCCGCCTGGATCTTCGAGGGCATCGGCGACGACGAACCGCTGGGCGATTTCGGGCTGAGCGGCGGCGGGGCGGCCGGCTTCGAGCTCGACTGGCTCGACCCGAGCCTCGGATCCCCGCCCCACGCCCTCGTGCTCGCCCGCTCGGAACGGCAGGACGACACCTTCATGCTGGTGCCGGAGGAGATTCTGAACCATTACGGCAACCGCCCCGGCCTGCCGGCCGAAGACCTCATCCGCTCCGAGATCGTGTTCTTCGAGACGCCCAACGGCGGCGCGGTGTTCTCGGTCGGCTCGATCACCTTCTGCGGAAGCCTTCCCCACAACGACTTCGACAACAATATCTCGCGCATGACCGACAACGTGTTGCGGCGATTCCGGAGCGAATGACCGGCTGGCGGATCGAAAGGGAGATGGCTATCTTCGATTCCGGCGGCGTGGCCGTCCCGCCGCCCGGAGAGAAAGCCGCTTCGATAACGAATTTCCGGTCGATCTCAATAACTTACGCCGCGCTCGCCCGAACCGCATAGTCGGGCCGGATTTCGCGACAGGAGGGTAGACAAATGTCTTTGTTCTCCTCACTTGCAATGACCAGCATGAACGTCCTGACGACGCTGTTCGTGTTCGCCATCGCGATCGTCGTTCTCGTCGTCCTGGCGATGTTTATCGCGGACGTTTCCCAGACCGCCGACGCGGTGCGGCGCAACTATCCGGTGATCGGCCGGTTCCGCAATCTCTTCACCACGCTCGGCGAATATTTCCGGCAGTATTTTTTCGCCATGGACCGCGACGAGATGCCCTTCAACCGGGCGGAGCGGGAATGGGTCTACAAGTCGTCCCGCGGCGTCGACAACACCATCGCGTTCGGTTCGACGAAATCGCTCACCCCGGCGGGCACGGTCATCTTCGTCAACTGTCCGTTTCCGAAGATCGACGAAGACAGCGAGCCCGCCCCGCCCGTTACCCTCGGCCCCTACGCCAGGCAACCCTATGTCGCGCAATCCGTGGTCAACGTATCCGGCATGAGTTTCGGGGCGATCTCGAAGCCGGCGGTCCGGGCCCTGTCGAAGGGCGCGGCGCTCGCCGGCTGCTGGCTCAATACCGGCGAGGGCGGGCTGGCGCCGTACCATCTCGAAGGCGGCTGCGACCTGGTGTTCCAGATCGGCACCGCGAAATACGGCGTGCGCGACCGCGAGGGCAATCTGTGCGAGGACCGGCTGCGCGAGGTGGCGGCCCACGAACAGGTCAGGATGTTCGAGATCAAGCTCAGCCAAGGCGCCAAGCCGGGCAAGGGCGGCATCCTGCCGGGCGCCAAGGTCACCGAGGAAATCGCCGGCATCCGCGGCATCCCGGCGCATGAGGATTCGATCTCTCCCAACCGCCATCTCGATATCGACTCGGTACCGGACCTGCTCGACATGATCGGCCGGATTCGCGACGTCACGGGAAGGCCGGTCGGGTTCAAGACCGTGGTCGGCGCCTATGGCTGGCTGGAGAGCATGTGCAAGGACATCCACGTCCGCGGTATCGAATCCGCGCCCGATTTCATCACCGTCGATTCCGGCGACGGCGGAACCGGGGCGGCGCCGATGCCGCTGATGGACAATGTCGGCATGCCGATCAAGGAAGCGCTGCCGGTGGTCGTGGACATCCTCGAGCGCCACGGCTTGCGCGATCGCGTGAGGACGATCGCGTCGGGCAAGCTGATCACGCCGGCGGAAGTCGCCTGGGCGTATTGCGTCGGCGCGGATTTCGTGGTCTCCGCGCGCGGCTTCATGTTCGCGCTCGGGTGCATCCAGTCGCTCAAGTGCAACAGGAACACCTGCCCCACCGGGATCACCACCCACGACCGCCGACTGCAGCGCGGACTCGACCCGGAGGAAAAGTCGGTGCGGGTCCGGAACTTCGTCGAGAAGCTGCGCTACGGGACGGGAATCATAAGCCATTCCTGCGGCGTTCCCCATCCGCGCGCGCTCAAGCGCTATCACTGCCGGATCGCGCTCGGAAACGGCAAGTCGGTGCCGCTCGACGAACGCTACCCGGTTCCCGACATCCTTCCGGCCTACGCCTCGCGCGACGGTGACGGGGCGCGGCCCGCAACCCTTCGAGGACGATAGGATGAGCACGATCGAGGCGGCGGCGACCGCGGCGGCCGGCACACGGATGCGGGCGTCGGATTTGCTGGTCCGGGCCCTGGAAAACGAAGGCGTGAAATACGTCTTCGGCGTGCCGGGAGAGGAGAACCTCGATTTTCTCGACTCGCTCCGCATGTCGAGTATCGAGCTGATTCTGACCCGTCACGAGCAGGGCGCGGGGTTCATGGCCGCCACCTACGGGCGCCTGACCGGAAAGGCCGGGGTGTGCCTGGCAACGCTGGGTCCGGGCGCGACCAACTTCGTTACGGCGGCCGCCTACGCTCAGCTCGGCGCCATGCCGATGATGATGATCACCGGCCAGAAGCCGATCAAGACCAGCAAGCAGGGGCGCTTCCAGATCGTCGACGTGGTGTCGATGATGCGCCCGATCACCAAATACGCCAAGCAGATCGTCGAAGGCGCCACCATCCCGAGCGTCGTCCGGGAGGCGTTCCGCCTGGCCGAGCAGGAGCGCCCCGGCGCGGTGCATATCGAACTGCCCGAGGATATCGCCGCCGAGCCGGTCGACGCCCTGCCCCTGTTCCCGCCGACCTCGCCCAGGCGGCCGCATTGCGACGACCTCGCCATCGGCCAGGCGGTGGAGATGATCCGGGAGGCCCGCTATCCACTGCTGCTGGTCGGCGCCGGCGCCAACCGCAAACGCATCATCGAGGCGCTGGAGGCTTTCGTCGGCAAGACCGGGATTCCCTATTTCACCACCCAGATGGGCAAGGGGGTCATCGGCCGGTTCGACGACCTCTATATCGGCACCGCGGCCCTGTCGGCGGGCGATTACGTGCACTGCGCGATCGACCGGGCCGACCTGGTGATCAATGCCGGCCACGACGTCGTGGAGAAGCCGCCATTCTTCATGGAGCACGGGGGCAAGCGGGTCATCCACGTCAATTTCAGCCCCAACGAGGTCGATGAGGTCTATTTCCCGCAGCTCGAGCTGATCGGCGACATCGCGTCCAGCTTCCAGCGCCTCGCCGAACGGCTGGAGCCGAACCCGGGCCACGACTTCGACTATTTCAGGCGGGTCCGCGCGGAGGTGATGGGGCATATCGCCGAGCGCGCCGACGATCCGTCCTTTCCGCTGCTTCCGCAGCGTATCGTCGCCGACGTGCGCGCCGTCATGCCGGCCGACGGGATCGTCGCGCTGGACAACGGCACCTACAAGATCTGGTTCGCGCGCAACTATCCGACCCGGCAATCGAACACCGTGCTGCTCGACAACGCGCTGGCGACCATGGGGGCCGGGCTGCCCTCGGCGATGATGGCGGCGATGCTCTATCCCGATCGCCGGGTGATGGCGATCTGCGGCGACGGCGGCTTCATGATGAACAGCCAGGAGCTGGAGACCGCCGTCCGGCTCGGCCTCGATCTGGTGGTGCTGATCCTGCGCGACGATGCCTATGGCATGATCCGCTGGAAGCAGGCCGATGCCGGCCTGCCCGATTGGGGGCTCGGCTTCGGCAACCCCGATTTCGTGCAATACGCCGAGAGCTACGGCGCGGCGGGACACCGCGTCGGCGCGGCGGACGCGTTCGCGCCGCTCCTCGAAAGCTGTTTCCGCGAGGGCGGGGTGCATCTCGTCGAAGCGCCGATCGACTATCGCGAGAACCAGCGCGTGCTGATCGACGAACTGGCCGAGCGCGTCTGCCTTCTTTGAAGGCCGTCAGCCGCTACGCTCCTCAATTCCGGGGCCGCCATCGCCTTGGGGGCGAGCTTGCCGATCTTTCCCGTGACTTGTTCCACTGCTGTCCCGTTCCGGGTTCGACAAGGCGGTCGCCGGCTTTCCGCGCGCGACGCGTATGGTCATTATGGACGGGCTCGACGCGGAGCAGGGGAGAGACACTTGCGATGAAACCCGTTTGTCTTGTCATCGGCGCCGGCGCCGGCATCGGCGGCACCGTCGGAAAGCGGTTCGCGAGCGAGGGCTACCATGCGGTGCTTTGCCGCCGGACCGACGAGGACGGCCTGAACCGGCTGGTGGACGCCATCCGGAGCGAGGGCGGCGACGCCACGGGTTATCTGCTGAACGCGGTGCAGCCGGACTCAATCGAGGAGCGTATCGCCGCCGTCGAGGCGGAGATCGGACCCATCGAGGTCGCGCTCTACAATCTCGGCTCGCAGGTCGGCGGCCGCAGCCTGGAGGAGACCAGCTACAAGGTCTTCGAGCTCGGCTGGCGGATGGCGACCTTCGGCCTGTTCCGCACGGCGTCCGCGCTCTGCCCCCGAATGGCGGAGCGCGGCCGGGGCGCCGTCCTGGTCACCTCGTCCACGGCGGCCGTGCGGGGCAACGAGGGCCAGCATTCGCACGCCGCGTCGATGGCCGGACGGCGCATGCTGTGCCAGACGCTGAACGCCGAATTCGGCCCCAAGGGGGTCCACATCGCCCACATCCTGATCGACGGCGCGGTCGATGCCCCGGATACGCTCGGCAAGATGCTCGGCCCGGAAAAATTCCGCGAACTCCGTGAGAGCCGCGGCATGGAGCATGACGGCCTCATGCTGCCGGAGCGGATCGCGGACACCTATTTCCACCTCGCGCGGCAGCACCGCTCGACCTGGACGAACGAAATCGACCTGCGGTCGTTCAACGACATGCCGTGGTGGAACAGCTAGCCGGAAGGCGCCCTTTCTTTCGAGGTCAGCGCGAACCCCTCGTATCCCGCCGCCGCGACCGCGGCGCATTTCTTCATGTATGCCGGCATGCCGCCGATATAGGGCATGAACACGCGGGGCTTGCCGGGCACGTTGGCGCCGAGATACCAGGAGCTGCAACCGTAGCGCAGCGTCCTCGACGCGACCTCGTTGCCGTGCTCCACCCACGAATCCTGCGCCTCGAGAGAGGGCTCGATCTCGCGGATACCGTTCTCGCGCAGATAGGCGATGCAGTCGGCGATCCATTCCACGTGATGCTCGATGGTCGGCATCATGTTGGACAGCACCGAGGGGCTGCCGGGGCCGGTAACGGTGAACAGGTTGGGGAAACCGTGCACCATGAGGCCGAGATACATGCGGGGCCCGGCCTCCCAGGCCTCGCTCAGGCTCGCGCCGTTCCTCCCCCTGATGTCGATGCGGCCCAGCGCTCCGGTCATCGCGTCGAACCCGGTCGCCAGCACCAGGTCGTCGAAGAGGAATTCCCGGCCTGCCGCGATCAGCCCGCCGGCGGCGATCCGGCCGATACCGTCCTCGCCGAGCGGCACCACGTCGACATTGGAACGGTTATAGGTCTCGTAATAGTCGGTGCCGAGACAGAGCCGCTTGCAGCCGATGATGTGATGCGGCAGCAGCTTGTCCGCGGTTTCCGGATCCCTGACGATCTCGCGAATCTTGTCCCGAACGAACTCCTGCGCCCGCAAATTGGCCGCTTCGTCGATCCCGAAATCGATATAGGAGTTGAGGAAGCCGATCCCGCCCTCGTTCCACGCACGCTCCAGCTTCTGGCGGCACTCCTCCTCGGACACCGAGAGCGCGGACTCCCGGCCGGTCGACACCGCGAACCCGCCGAAGGTCTTCCTGGCGGCGGCCCGAAGTTCGGGATAGCGCGCCTTTATGTCGCGCTGCTCCCCGGGATCGAGGGGCCGGTTGTTCGCCGGAATGACGTAGCTGGCGGTTCGTTGAAACACCGTGACGTGAGCCGCCTGCCGGGCGATTTCCGGGATCGCCTGCACCGCGGACGAGCCGGTGCCGACGATGCCGACCTTACGGCCGCTGAAATCGACCGGCTCGTGCGGCCAGTGCCCGGTGTGGAATACCCGGCCGGCGAATTCGTCGAGCCCCGCGAAATCGGGCTTGTTGGCCGCCGAGAGGCAGCCGGTCGCCATGATGCAATAGCCGGCCTCGAACGTCTCGCCGGCTTCGGTCGCGATCCGCCAACGGGAGGCGATGTCGTCGTAGACCGCGGAGACGACGCGGGTGTCCAGCCGGATGTCCGGCCAGAGATCGAACCGGTCGGCCACATGGTTGGCGTAGCGCAGGATCTCGGGCTGCGCGGGGTAGCGCTCGGTCCATTCCCATTCCTGCGACAGGTCGTCGTCGAACTGGTAGCAGTAGAACATGCTCTCGACGTCGCAGCGCGCGCCGGGATAGCGGTTCCAGTACCAGGTTCCCCCGATGCCGGAAGCGGCGTCCAGCACCCGCGCGGTAAACCCCATGCCGCGCAACTTGTGGAGCATGTAGAGGCCGGCGAAGCCGGCGCCGACGATCAGCGCGTCCAGTTTCGTCGTTGTGTCCATCGCAAGCGGCCCTCTATCCCGGGAACCTTCGCCGCGGCTCCGGCAAGTTACCGCGCCGCCGCCCGTGACGTAACCGTGGAGCGCGACCCCGCCGTTATTGACCGTCGATACGGGCGATGCGAACGTTCCGGGAGAGGCAGGCCGGCATGGATCTTGGAATCGAGGGCAGGGTCGCGCTGCTGACGGGCGCGAGCCGGGGTATCGGACGTGCCTGCGCGGCGGCGCTGGCGGCGGAGGGCGCGCGGGTGGCGATTTGCGCGCGCGGGCGCGAGGCGATCGAGACGGCGGCGCGCGACATCGCCCGGCAAACCGGCGGCGAGGCGGCGGCGTTCGTCGCCGACATGTCGCTCGGCGAGGATATCGACCGCCTGCTGTCCGAGGTTTCGGAGGCCGTGGGACCCGTCGACATCCTGCTCGCCAACAACGGCGGCCCGCCGCGCGGCGGCTTCGACGCGCTCGACGACGGGGAATGGCAGGAGGGATTCGACGTCACCATGATGTCGACGGTCCGCCTGATCCGCGGCGTCCTGCCCGGCATGCGGGCGCGGAAATGGGGGCGGGTGCTGACGGTGGTCTCGTCGTCGGTGCGCCAGCCGGTCGACCAGCTCGAGCTCTCCAACGCGCTCAGGCCCGGCATCGTCGGCCTGTTCAAGTCGCTCGCGGTGACCATGGGCCGGGACAATGTGCTGTTCAACTGCGTCGCGCCCGGCCGCATCCTGACCGAGCGCTTCCTCTCGGGATCGAAGAACGCCGGGATGAGCGAGGAAGCCTATGCCGAGAAACACCGGGCGACGGTGCCGCTCGGCCGCCTGGGCAGGCCGGAAGAGCTCGCGGACGTCGTCGCTTTCCTGGCCTCGGAACGCGCATCCTACGTCAACGGCGCCACCGTCATCGTCGACGGCGGCATGATCCGCTCGCTGCACTAGCGCGCCCCCTCAGTCGAGGACGGCGGTGGCCTCGATCTCGACCAGCCAGTCTTCGCTCGCCAGCCCCGAGATCACCAGGAGCGTGTTGGCCGGGACGACGGTCATCAGCCCCTCGTCCATCACCGCCTTGCGCCCGGCGCGGACGCCGGGGAGGTTTTCCCTGCCCACCACGTAGGTCGTGGTCCGGACGATGTTGTCGAGCGTGCCGCCGAGCTCGCGCAGCGTCGCGTCGATGTTGAGGAGCGCCTGCCTGGTCTGGGCGCCCGCGTCCTTCGGATCGACGGTATTGCCGTCCTTGTCGATCCCGACCTGGCCCGCCAGATAGAGCGTCTTGTCCGCCCGCACCGCCCAGGAGAAGTTGCCCGGCGGTGCGACGACGCTCTCGGGGTTGATGTAGCTGCGCGTGGGCATTCGAGCCTCCCGGTAATATGATCGGCGCGCAGGATAGCATCGCGGCCGGCGCCCTTCAGGGGCGATCGTCTCCAGGGGAGCCCGAGATGGCGAAACGAGCGACCTTTCTCAAAGGCGAGTACGAGGGATACCGGGCCGCGCTCGACAGGCTCGCCGTCGACGAGGAGCTGACGCAGGTCGGGCCGGGCACGCCGGGGGGCGAGTATCTGCGGCGGTTCTGGCACCCGGTGGCGTTCGCCGCCGAGCTCAAGGACGTGCCGCGCCGCGTCCGCGTACTCGGCGAGGACCTCGCCTTGTTCAGGGACAAGGGAGGCCGCGTCGGGCTGCTCGCGCTCCACTGCCCGCACCGGGGCACCTCGCTCGAATTCGGCATCGTGCGGGAGCGCGGCATCATGTGCTGCTATCATGGCTGGTTGTTCGACGTGAACGGCAGGATTCTGGAGACCCCGGGCGAGCCCGCCGATAGCACGCTCAAGGACCGTCTGTGGCACGGCGCCTATCCGGTGCGCGAGTTCAAGGGGCTGGTCTTCGCCTATATGGGACCGTCGCAGGCGCGCCCGCCCTTCCCGGTTTACGATTCGTTCGAGCTCGACGACTACCGGCTCGAGCCGTGGGGCGGCAACGTGCTGCCGTGCAACTGGATCCAGGTGAAGGAAAACGCCATGGACCCGGTGCACACCTCGTTCCTGCACAGCATCAACTTCACCGGGTCCTTCGGCGTCATCCCCGAGCTCGATTTCCGCGAGAACCCGCTCGGCATGATGTATGTCGGGGTGCGCCGGATCGGCGGCAATGTCTGGGTGCGCTCGACCGAGATGATCATGCCCAATCTGCACCAGCTCGCGCTGACCTTCGAGACCGGCGAGGCGCCCAAGACGTTCTCGCGCCCGATGCAGTCGATCTGGGCGGTGCCGCTCGACGACACGCACACCATGAATATCGGCTTCAACCACTACGACGAGATCGATCCGCCCGACATGGAGCGGTATTACCTGGGCACCGATTTCGGCCAGATGCCCGACCGTCCCTACGAGGAGCGCCAGCGCCTGCCGGGCGATTACGACGCCCAGGTCAGCATCGGCCCGACAGCGATCCACGCGCGCGAGCATCTGGGCGCGACCGACCGCGGGGTGAGCCTGTTCCGCCGCCTGGTGCGCCAGGGCATTCGGGACGTCGCCGAGGGCCGCGATCCGGTGCCGCCAGCACAGCGCGCCGAGAGGCCGATCCGCACCTTCGCGCACGACACGATCCTGGCCGAGCCGGAGTTGAACGATCCGGCCGCCGAGCGCGACCGGCTGCGCCGGATCGGCAACCAGGTGACCGACGACGTGATCGCCGGAAGGTATCCGCGTTGAGCGGTCGAACCGCAGGGAGAGCGACCGTGCCGCAAGACCTGCTGACCGATCCATCCGAGGTCGTCGCGCCCGGCCACACGGCGCTGTTGATCGTCGACGTGCAGAACGACTTCTGCGCTCCGGGCGGACACACCGAGGCCAGGCTCGGCAAGGACGTCGCCGACTGTCAGGCGGTGGTCGAGCCCGTCGAACGGCTGGCCGCCGCGGCCCGGCGCGCCGGCGCCCCCGTGGTCTGGATCAAGGCGGATTACGACCGCGCCTACCTGTCGCCGCCGATCCACGCGCGTCAGATCGCGCGCGGCATCGAGAAAGCGTATTGCGTCTCCGGAACATGGGGGGCGGAGTTCTACCGGGTGAGCCCGGACGACGGCGATCTCACGATCGAGAAGCACCGCCACAGCGCCTTCGCCGGCACCGAGCTCGACCAGATCCTGCGCGACCGCGGCATCCGGACGGTGGTGGTGGCCGGCGTCCAGACCCATGTCTGCGTCGAATCCACCCTGCGCGATGCGTCCGCGCGGGGCTACTACGTCGTCGTTCCCGGCGATTGCGTCGGCTCGTACGACCGCGACCTGCACGACAAGACGCTGCGCTGCGTCGAGGCGCATTTCGGCGAGGTGGTCGGGTCAGCCGACCTCATCGCGCGGTGGGAATAGGATGCGGCCTGACGACGGCCAAGCAAGAGGAGCGAACCATGGCGATAGCGGCGCAGTACCCGGAGCCCCCGGACGCGGCTGAAAGGCGTGCCGCGGAGGCGGTGACGGTCTACACAGTGGACCAATTGCCGCCTTACGACCGGGACTTTTACGAAACCGTGCGCGGCGGCATGGAAAAGATCGACGAGGTGGTCGTGCCGCCGCGCGACGGGCGGGCCTTCGACGTGCCCGCCGGCCATCTGTTCCGGATCGTCACCCCGGACGGCTCGCAGGTCGCCGACCTCAATTTGTGGAACGCGGCCGACCTCTCCGAACGGTTCTACAGCGGCAAGACGCGCGCGCTGCACGCGACCCATATCGGCACCGGCGACCGCCTGTGGAGCTGCCTTCCGTGGCTGCGCCCGATGGCCACGATCACCCACGACACGCTCGACTGGTACGGGATCGACGCGTTCGGGGCCGGCGTCCACGACGTGATCGGCACGCGCTGCGATCCCTACACCAACCGGCTGCTGAGCGGCAGGGACTACCACTATTGCTGCCATTCGAACCTGACCCGAGCCCTGGCCGCCGCGCGGAGCCTGCCGCTCGCCGAGGCCGAGGAGCATGTGCATGACGTCGTCAACGTCTTCATGTGCACCGGCTACACGCGGGACAGCAGCCAGTACTTCATGAAGGCGAGCCCGGCACGGGCCGGCGACTTCATCGAGCTGTTCGCCGAGATCGACCTGCTGGCCGGGGTGTCCGCCTGCCCGGGCGGGAATTGCGGCGCGAGCCACTCCAGCGATGCCGCGACCTGCCACAGGGTGCGGATCGACATCTTCCGCCCGCGCGAGGGGGACCTCGCCGGCTGGCGCCCGGCGGAGGCAAGCGGATACGGAGGCGGCCACGGCGCGGGGTGAGCGCGGGGAGCGGCTTTCCGGTCACGGAACCGCTCGCTAAGGTGAAAATCCGACACCGTTGGAGATGCGCTCATGGCCCGCAAGAAGCTGCGCAGCCGAAGCTGGTTCGACGATCCGCTCGATCCCGGCATGACCGCGCTCTATATCGAGCGCTACATGAATTTCGGCCTGACCCGCGAGGAGCTGCAATCCGGCAAGCCCATCGTCGGGATCGCGCAGACGGGTTCGGACCTCTCGCCCTGCAACCGGATCCACCAGAGCCTCGCGGAGCGCATGCGGGAAGGAATCCGCGAGGCGGGCGGCATTCCGCTCGAATTTCCGGTTCACCCGATCCAGGAAAGCGGACGGAGGCCGACCGCCGCCATCGACCGAAATCTCGCCTATCTGGGGCTCGTCGAGATCCTGCACGGTTACCCGATCGACGGGGTGATCCTGACCACGGGCTGCGACAAGACCACGCCGGCGCTGATCATGGCGGCGGCGACGACCAACCTGCCCGCGATCTCGCTCAACGGCGGCCCGATGCTGAACGGCTGGTGGGACGGCCGCCGGTCGGGTTCCGGCACCATTCTCTGGGAAGCCCGCCGGCTGCTCGCCGCGGGCGAGATCGCCGACGACGAGTTCATCGAGATGGTCGCTTCTTCCGCGCCGAGCCCCGGCCACTGCAACACCATGGGCACGGCCTCCACCATGAACTCGCTCGCCGAGGCGCTCGGCATGTCGCTGCCGGGCTCGGCCACCCCGCCCGCGCCGCACAAGCAGCGCGCCCAGTACGCCTATGACAGCGGCCGGCGGATCGTTGCGATGATCCACAAGGACCTGACGCCCGACAGGATCCTGACCCGCGCCGCCTTCGAGAACGCCATCGCCGTCAACAGCGCGATCGGCGGTTCCACCAACGCGCCCATCCACATCAACGCCATCGCGCGCCACATCGGCGTCGAGCTCACGCTGGAGGACTGGCAGGCGGTGGGCTACGACCTGCCGCTGCTGGTCAACTGCCAGCCGGCCGGGGAATATCTGGGAGAGGATTATCACCGCGCTGGCGGCGTGCCCGCCGTCATGGGCGAGCTGCTGCGCGCCGGAAAGCTCAACGGCGAAGCGCTCACCGTGAACGGCCGAACCGTGGCGGACAACGTCGCCGACGCCGCGCCGTCCGACGAGGACGTCATCCGCCCCTTCGACCGGCCGCTGAAGGAGCACGCGGGGTTCGTCGTCATGGGCGGCAACCTGTTCGACGCCGCGATCATGAAGACGAGCGTGATCTCGGACGGCTTCCGCGCCCGTTTTCTCTCCTCCGCCGACGATCCCGACGCGTTCGAGGGCCGCGCCATCGTGTTCGACGGGCCCGAGGACTACCGGGCCCGCATCGACGATCCGGCGCTCGAAATCGACGAGACCTCGATCCTGGTGATGCGCGGCGCCGGGCCGGTCGGATATCCCGGCTCGGCGGAGGTTGTGAACATGCAGCCGCCGGCGGCGCTGATCCAGGCCGGCATCGGCGAACTGCCGACCATCGGCGACGGCCGGCAGTCCGGCACCTCCGGGAGCCCCTCGATCCTCAACGCCAGCCCCGAGAGCGCGGTCGGCGGCAACCTCGCCATCCTGGAGACCGGCGACCGGCTCCGGGTCGACCTCCGCCGCCGGCGCGTGGACATTCTGCTGCCGGAGGAGACCCTCGCGGCCCGCCGCGCGGCCCATACCCCCGCCGAGCTCGAACACCACACGCCATGGGAGGAGCTCTACCGGTCCCACGTCGGGCAGCTGGCAGATGGCGGCTGTCTCGAATTCGCGACGCGCTATCGCGCCGTGACCGAGACGGTGCCTCGGCACTCTCACTAGGGCGTCCCTCGATGCGCCTTGAAGGAAAGACCGTGCTGGTCACGGCGGCGGGCCAGGGGATCGGGCGGGCCATCGCGCTCGCGGCCACAAGCGAGGGCGCGCAGGTCATCGCGACCGATATCGCTGCCGACAAGCTCGCCGGGCTCGCCGACGTCGTCGCGCGAACCGAGCGTCTCGACGTCACCGACGGCGAGGCCATTTCGGCGTTCGCGGCCCGGACCGGCCGGGTCGACGCGCTTTGCAACGTCGCCGGGTTCGTCCACCACGGCTCGATTCTGGACGCGAACGAGGCGGAGCTCGACTTCGCCTTCGATCTCAACGTGCGCTCCATGTTCAGAACGATCAGGGCATTCCTGCCCGACATGATCGCGGCGGAGCGGGGGTCCATCGTCAACATGGCCTCGGTGGTGTCCAGCCTGAAGGGCCTGCCCTTCCGGGCGGTCTACGGAACGACCAAGGCCGCGGTGATCGGGCTGACCAAGGCGGTTGCCGCCGACACCATCGGCACCGGAGTGCGCTGCAATGCGATCGCGCCCGGCACGGTGCAGTCTCCCTCGCTCGACGAGCGCATCGCGGCTTTCGACGACCCGGTGCAGGCCCGCCGGGACTTCATCGCGCGGCAGCCGATCGGCCGGCTCGGAACGCCGGTAGAGATCGCCGCGCTCGCGGTGCATCTCTGCTCCGACGAGAGCGCCTACACGACCGGCGCGGTGTTCGTGGCCGACGGCGGGCTGACGATGTAGAGCGCGCGGAAATTCAAGTCCAGGGCAGGTCGCCGCCGCCGGTCACGTTGATATTGGTGCCGGTGATGAAGCTGCCGGCATCCGAGCACAGCAGGAGGGCGGCGCCCACCAGGTCGTCTGGCAGGCCGGCCCGGCCCATCGGGCTGGTCCGTTCGATGGTGGCCCGCCAGTCGGCCTTGCTGCCCCGCAGGAAACGGTTTCGATCCGTGTCGATCAGTCCGGGGGATAGGTTGTTGATCGTCACACCCGTCTTCACGTATTGGCGGCTCAGATTCATCACCAGGTTCTGCTGGGCGCTCTTCAGCCCCGCATAGACCGCGAGCTCGATGGTGGGGTTGAACTGCTGGACGCTCCCGATCGCCAGCACCCGGCCCCAGCCGCGCTCCGCCATCGGAGGAAGCGCGCGCTGGAGAAGCTGGATGGGGACGCGGTAATTCATCCGGGATTGCAGGTCGATCTGCTCGGCCGTCACGTCCGCGAAGGCGGCGGGTATCTGGATGTTGGCGTTGCTCACGAGGATGTCGACGCGCCCCAGCGCCGAGACCGCCCGGTCGAACACGTCGGTAATCGCGCCGTCGACGGAGAGATCGCCCTCGATCGCGAAGGCCTCGACCCCATGCGACCTCGCTTCGTCGACCAGCTCGGCCGCGGCGTCGGGGAATCCGACCTCCGCGTCGAACGCGGCGGTGTGGTTGATCGCCACGTCGGCGCCATGCTCGGCCAGCGCCAGCGCGATGGCGCGGCCGATTCCCCGGCTCGCGCCGGTAACGAACGCGGTTCGACCGGAAACGTCGAAACGGTCGTTCAAGCGTTCCTCCCCTGCCCGACCCGAGGCCGCCCCACTATGCCACATCGGGCGGGCGAAGGATCGACAACCCGCCGCCTTCCCCGAGCTATACTGAAGATATCGCCGGGGAGCAGTACCGGCCTCTCGGAGAAGGGTGACGCATGCAATCGCTCGATCTCGCCATCGTCGGGAACTGCACCTATGCGGGCCTGCTCGATTCGCGGGCCCGCATGGTCTGGGCCTGCATGCCCCGGTTCGACGGCAACCCGGTCTTCTGCGATCTGCTGCGGCCGACCGAGCCCATCGGCTTCTACGAGATCGAGCTCGAAGATTTCGAGTCGAGCGAGCAGCGATACCTGCCGAACACCGCGATCGTCGAGACCACGCTGCGCGCCAGGTCCGGCCATGCGCTGAAGATCCAGGACTTCGCGCCGCGTTTCAAACGGCACGGCCGCCTCGCCCGCCCGCTGACCCTGGTGCGCCGGCTGATCCCGCTGTCCGGCAGCCCGCATATCCGCATAAGGCTGCGGCCGGCGGGAAACTACGGGGCGGTGCGGCCGGAGGTCACGCGCGGCAGCAATCACCTGCGCTACGTCCTGCCGGACCACGTGCTCAGGCTCACCACCAACGCGGCGGTTTCCTTCGTGATCGAGGAAACCCCGTTCCTCCTCAATCGCCCGCTCGACCTCATACTCGGCCCCGACGACGCCATCGAGCGGGACATCGCCGAGCTTTCCCGCGAGTTCTTCGAAAGGACGGAGGATTACTGGCGGGAATGGGTGCGCTATATCGCGCTGCCCTTCGAGTGGCAGAACGAAGTGATCCGGGCGGCCATCACCCTGAAATTGTGCGAGGTCGAGGAGACCGGCGCCGTGGTCGCCGCCATCACCACCTCGATCCCCGAGGCCGACGGCACCTCGCGCAACTGGGATTACCGCTTCTGCTGGCTGCGCGACGCCTATTTCGTGATCCGCGCGCTGAACCGCCTCGGCATCACCCGGACGATGGAGGAGTATCTCAACTACATCCTCAACGTCGTCGCCGCGAGCCTGGACGGCACATTGCAGCCGGTGTTCGGCATCCAGATGGAGACCGAGCTCACCGAGCGCGAGATCGATACGCTCCAGGGCTATCGCGACCACCGGCCGGTGCGGGCCGGCAACAAGGCCTATATCCAGACCCAGAACGACGTCTATGGCACCGTCATACTGGCCTGCGCGCAGGCGTTCTTCGACGAGCGGATCGACCTCAAGGGGGACGAGAGCCTGTTCCGCGTCCTGGAACGGGTCGGCCAGGCGGCGGCGCGGTTCTTCGACAAGGAAGACGCGGGGATCTGGGAGCTTCGCGGGACCGAGCGCGTCCATACCTTTTCGGTCCTGATGTGCTGGGCGGCCTGCGACCGTCTCGCCCGCATCGCCCACCGTCTCGGGCTCGAGAACCGCGCCTGGCTGTGGCAGGCGCGCGCCGACAACATCCGGGATACCATCGAGCGCGAGGCCTGGAACGAGGAAAAGCAGAGCTATGTCAGCGCCTTCGGCGGCAGCGAGATCGACGCGGCGCTGCTGCTGATGCACGAGATTTCCTACTGCGATCCCCTGGAACCGCGCTTCATCGGCACCGTCGCCGCGGTCGGGCGCGAGCTGCGGCGCGGCGATCACGTGTTCCGCTATGTGGAGACCGACGATTTCGGCGCTCCCGAGAATGCGTTCAATGTCTGCACCTTCTGGTACATCGACGCCCTCGCCGCGCTCGGCAGGCGGGAGGAGGCGCGGCGCCTGTTCGAGAACATGCTCGCCTCCTGCAATTCGATGGGCCTCCTGTCGGAAGATCTCGATACGAGGACGGGAGAGCTGTGGGGCAACTTCCCGCAAACCTACAGCATGGTCGGGCTGATCACCTCGGCGATGAGGCTCTCCCGGCCCTGGGAGGACGCGTTCTAGGGCGTGTCCGTCTCGTCCGGAAGCGTTGACGGGCTCCGGAATGGCCCTCCCCCGGCCCCTCCCGCAAGCGGGAGGGGAGAAGGTAGCGAGGGGTCGCCATGCGAGTCCCCTCTCCCCCGTGGGGGAGAGGGTCAGGGTGAGGGGGGGGGGCCGCAACCGGTCGGTCGGATTTCGCGTCGGATCGCCAGAAACCACCGAAGCAGGTATGTTTCGTTACCGTGACGAAATCTAATCCCGTCTCTCCTCGATCGTTCGTAAAACTGAATCGTCGCGATTCGGTCTTCGGGATACGCTGACCGGCGACGCTGTTCAGCCATCCGGGACCGTATGACCGATCGCATCGTCGTCGTTTCCAACCGGGTCGCCCCGGTCAACGAAGGCAAGGCCGCCGCGGGCGGTCTGGCGGTGGCCGTGCTGGCGGCGCTGAGGCGCTCGGGAGGCATCTGGTTCGGCTGGAGCGGCGAGGTCGTCCCGGTTCCCGGCGAGACCGTAAACGTGACGGAAACCGGCCGGGTCGCCCGCGCCACCGTGGACCTCGGCGAACGCGACCACGAGGAGTATTACAACGGCTTCGCCAACACCACGCTCTGGCCGCTTTTTCATTACCGCGTCGATCTCGTCAACTTCGACCGCGGGAACTACGCCGGCTACCGCCGTGTCAACGCGGATTTTGCCCGCAAGCTGAAGAGCCTGCTGCGGCCCGACGACCTGATCTGGGCGCACGATTACCACCTGATCCCGCTCGCCGAGGAATTGCGGCGGCTCGGCATCCGGAACCGGATCGGGTTCTTCCTGCATACGCCCCTGCCGCCGCGGGAGCTCCTGGCGACCCTGCCGGTACACGACGAGCTCATCCGTTGCCTGTCCTTTTTCGACCTCGTCGCCTTCCAGACCGATACGGACCGCGATCACCTGTGCGACTACCTGGCTCGCGAGGCGGATGCCCAAGTGGAGCGGCGCGAGGAAGGGACGGTCGTTCGCGCCTTCCGGCGAACCTTCCGGGTGGAGTCCCATCCGATCGGGATCGATACCGGCTACGTCGAACGGAGCGCCGCCAGGACGGAGAGCAACCGCGAGGTCGAGCGCCTCAAGGCCAGCGTCGCCGGCCGCCGCCTGATCGTCGGGGTCGACCGCCTCGACTATTCGAAGGGGCTGCCGCAGCGCTTCGATGCCTTCGCGCATTTGCTGCGGGCCTACCCCCGCAACCACAACCGCGTCTCCTTCATGCAGGTCGCCCCGCCCACCCGCGGCGACGTCGCCGAGTATTCCGAGATCCGCCGGACCCTCGAGACGCTCGCCGGACACGTGAACGGGGAGCTGGCGGACGTCGACTGGGTGCCGATCCGCTACCTGAACAAGAGCTTCGGCCGGCGCACCCTCTTCGGTTTCCTGCGTCTCGCCCAGGTCGGTCTGGTCACGCCGCTCAGGGACGGCATGAACCTCGTGGCGATGGAATATCTCGCCTCCCAGCCGCCCGACGATCCGGGAGTCCTTGTGCTCTCGCGCTTTGCCGGGGCGGCCCGGTACCTGCCCGACGCGTTGATCGTGAACCCGTACGATGTCGAAGGCGTTGCCGAGGCGATCCAGACCGCGCTGACGATGCCCGCCGGGGAGCGCTGGGAGCGCTGGCAAAGCTCGATGCAGGTTCTCCGGTCGAACAGCGTCGAGGCCTGGTACAAACGGTTCGTCGGCCGGCTCGCGGAGGGATAGGCGGCGGCTCGGGCCTGCGACCGTCCCCTGATCCGGGCCGTGGTGTATGAGCCTGGCGCCGATTGCGGTAACAGGCGGGTAGAGCCGGTTCGCTCAGGCTGTCATAGCGGGCAACTTGACGGTGAGATTGTCGTTCACGGGAGCGATCGATTCCGGTGTCATGCATCTCCCTGCCACGGCCTCCTGCTCCGCGTCGCGATACGCTGGCGAAAGTCCCGTGGTCGGAAGCCTCCTGTTCGAGCTCATCGTCGCGGGCGTCGGCGGAGTATGCGCGGGCCGCGGCGCCTTGCTACACCGCGTCCCGGACGATTTGGTGCGCCACCTGGACGCCCAGATCGCTTTCGAAGACTCGATCCAACGACTCCAACCCCGGCGGGAACGCCCCGCGCCCCGCCGCTACCAGCCAACCGTGCCCCTCAGCATCGCCCCGTGTTCGGGCTCGTCGTCGTTGGCAGGCTTACGCCGGGTGGCGTCGAGGCTGATCTCGAAGCCGGGATCGCCCTTGAGCGCCGATCTCAGCCGCCAGCCGAGGCGCCAGTCCCGCGTCCCGTCGTCCGACATCCCGAACTCGACATTCGGCGTGCCGATGAAGCCGCCGCCGAACGCGGGCAGCCCGTAGCCGAGCTCGCCCTCCAGCCGGTTCGACGCCTCGAAGCGGCCGCCGTCGCCATCGTTCGCCGCGAGGCCGGCCAGCGTCTCGCGCGAGAGCAGCGCGTCCATGCCGCCGGCGGGCGAGGCGCCCCAGGATTGCCTGAGCGACGCCGACGGGCCGCGTCCGGCCCGGGAGCGCGGGTCCCAGCCGAGCGTCGCGCTGGTGCCCCATTCGCGCAGGCCCGACGCCTCGTGCGCCATCAGGGCGCGGCCCCGCAGGTCGAGGCTGAGCCCGTTGGCCGGATCGGCGAAGGCCAGCCCGCCGCCCAGGTCGGCGCCCATCCCGGTCTCGGCGTCGCCGCCGTCGAGGCGCAACCCGATCTCGAAGCTGGGGGTCAGGGTGGCGCCGCTTTCGCCGCCTGTCCCGGACCCCGATCCGGGAAGCGCGAACCGCCGCGAGCCCTCCAGCCCGGTGCGCAGCAGCCACACCTCGGCATCCGCGGCCGCCAGGTTGCCGTCCTCGCTCCGCACCGCGTCCGAGGACGTCCGGGTGAAGCGCGCATCGCCCTTGAGGTCCAGGGAGAGGCCGTCGCCGTCGTTCGGCCGCAGCACCGCGCCGCGCAGACCGGCCGCGCCCATCGACATGGTGAGGTCCGCCGTCATGCCGGACTCGCCGTCGGGCGTCACCGTCACCTCGCCCGAACCCCACCCCGCCGCCGTCCACAGCGTCAGCCGCTCCGTCAGGTCCATCCCCGCATAGGGGTAGAGGCCGGTCAGGACCGCGTCGATGCCGCCCGAACCGTTCGCCCCCCGCCAAATGCCGGTGCCGGTCGAATGGCCGAGCGCCATCCCCGCGGTCCAGCGCCCGGTGGCCCAGTCGGTGCCGATCAGGCCCGTCGTCACCTCGCCGTCCACCGTGAGGTCGCCCTCGCGGCCGTCGAAGCCGGCGATCGAGCCGCGGCCCCACAACCCGGCGAAGCCGCCGCGCTCGGAAGACCCGCCGGTCAGCGCGAAAGACGTGCCGGTGATGAAGTCGCGCCCGGTCAGCGCGCGCGACTCCGGCTCGGGCACGGCATCGCCGGCATCCATCTGCGCCAGCCACGCCGTCATCGACGCCAGCGCCGCGCGGGCCTCTTCCTCCTCGCGCTCCGCGGCGGCGTCGTCGCCGGTCGCCGCGGAACCGTCGGCACGCCACGACGGCAGCGCCTGGCCGGCGAGGCTCACATCCGCGCCCGCCCGCCGCGAGGCCGCGAGCCGCGCCTCCACCGCGTCGAGCACTTGGCCCGTCACCGTGCGCCCGAACCGCGCCAGCCAGGCCTCGGGGATCGCGTCGCTGTTGGCGATGGTCCCGGTCGCCTCGCCGTCCGCGATCTGCGCGCCTTGCGCGTTCGAAAGCCTGAGCGTCAGCGTCTCGCTGCCTTCGTCGTGGTCGTCTTCGAGCACCGGCACCGAGACGGTCTTCTCCGTCTCGCCCGCGGCGAAGGTCAGCGTGCCCGAGGTCGCCGTGTAGTCCGACCCCGCCGTCGCCGTGCCGTCCGCCGTCGCATAGTCCACCGTCACCGTATTCGCCGCCTCGCGGTTCAGCGTCACCGCGAAGTCGAGGGTGGCGTCGGTCCCTTCCTCGGCCCGCGCGTCCGCCACCGAGAGCAACGCCGGCGCCAGCACCTCGAACGATACCGAGAGGGTTCCCAGCACCGTGCCCGAAGCGCCGCGCTCCGCATAGGCCGTCGCGCTCAGCGTGTAGGACCCCGCCGGCAGCGCCCGGCCGTGCTCCGCGCCCTGCGCATCGCCATAGAGCGAATAGGGCGCGATGTTCTCGGTCTGTGTGTGCGTGTCCTCCGCGCCCGGACCCGCAAGCGTCAGCACCACGCTGCCCACGTCCGCGTTCGCTTGCGTCTCGGCGCGGATGCCGTATCTGCCGTCGGTCGACGCCGTCACGGTGCCGCTGTCGGTCACCGCGCCCAGGTCGGCGTCCGTCGCCGCGTCCACCAGCATGAAGCCGGTCAGCACCCCGGCCGGGGGCGGCGTCGCCTCGACTTCGACCGTGAACGGCACGGTGAGCGTGCCCAGCACGTCGCCCGCGCCGCTACGCTCCGCATAGGCCGTCGCGGTCAGGGTGTAGGTGCCCGCCGGCAGGGCCCGGCCGTGCTCGGCGCGGCCGTTCGCGCCGCCGGGCGCATCGCCGTAGAGCGACCAGGGCGCGATGTTCTCGGTTCGCGTGTGCGTGTCCGTCTCGCCGGGACCCGCAAGCGTCAGCACCACGCTGCCGACCTCCGCGTTCGCCTCGACTTCGGCGCGGACGCCGTAGCTGCCGTCCGCCGACACCGACACCGTGCCGCCTCTCTCGACCGCGCCCAGGTCGGCATCGTTCGAGGCGTCCACCAGCACGAAGCCGGTCAGCACGCCCGGATCGGACGCGCCCGTCACCGCCACCGTCCAGGTCTTTGCCGCGCTGCCGTCGGCCGGCGTCACCGTGACCGCGATCCCGGTCCCGCCTTGCGCGAGCGCCACCTGGTGGCCGTCGGTCTCCTCGTCTGCGTCAGCCGGCGCGATCGCGACGTCGGACGTGCCGTAGACCGCCGAGGCCGTCACCGTCACCATGTCCGTGTCCGCCGGCGCGGCCGCCGTATAGGCCGTCGTCGCGGCATCGAAGGACGGGTCGAGGTCGAGGCCCTCCAGCGCAAGCGCGGCGAGCGTATTGCGCGCCACCGCCGTGCAGTCATTGTCGCCGACGACCCGCAGGACCTGCTCCGCCGCCTCCCAGCCCGTCACGCGCCCTTCCGGGTCCGGCGCCTTCGCCACAAGCCGCACCCGCATCAGCCCGGTGAAGCCCGCCGTCGCCCAGGCCGGCACCGTCCAGCGCAGGCCGTCCGCGTCGGCCACCGGCGTACCGATGCGCCCGTTCTCCACCGCGAAGTCCGAGGCCGCGAGCGACGACACGTCCGTCCGGTCGCCGTTGCCGTCGCGGAACTCGACCGACAGGTTCACGCCGCAGCCCCCGCCTTCGCTCTCCGGCGGCGCCCCGGACCCCACCCCCATCCGCGACTTGTACGGCCCCGGATTGTCGTAAATCAGGTAGAGCCCCAGGCTCTCCTCGATGTCGAGGTTGCCGCTCGGACCCGAAAGCTCCACCGCGAAGTACTCGTCGCCCTCCAGCTCCGGCGTGCGCGGCACGTCGACCGGCACCGTCTTGTAGGTCTCGCCGGTATTGAAGGTCACCATGCCCGTCGCCGCGGTGAAGTCCGTGCCCGCGGTCGCCCTGGTGCGCCCGTCCGCCTCGGCCGCCTCGGCCGCGGTCAGCGCGCGCACCGCGTAGTTCACCGTCACCGGGTAGGAGACCGACCCCGTCCCCGGCAGCAGCCACACGCCGAACGCCGCCTCTTCGTCGCCCTCGCGGATGTCGTCCCCGAGCCTGCCGCCGGGCGCGCGCAGCGTCACCGACGGGCCGGAGTCGTTGTCCTCGACGGTCACCTCCGCCTCGGCGGTGACGATACGCACCACCAGGTCCTTGACATATTGCGGGGCGCCGGCGGGGCTGACGATGTCGGTCTCGTCCGGGCCGAAGCCGAGCGCGATGCGCAGGCCGAAGGTCTCGTCCGGCTCGTCGAGCCCGTCGTCGGCGATGGGCACCCACACCCGGTAGGTAGGCTTGCTGCCGCCACCGTTGCCGAGCGCAATCCCCCCGCCCGTGCCGGTGTAGTCGGCGCCGGTCTGCGACTTCCAGTGCGGGACCGCCGTGCCCGGCACCGTCTCCCAGTGCACGAAGAAGGCCACGTTCGGATCCGTCGGGACGGGGTCGAGCGAGATCTCGAATCCGGCGGATTCGGCGCCCTCCGAAACCCGCGGCTGTAACGCCCGCACGCTGACGGTGAAATCCTCGACGGTCCTGTCGAACGCCGCCGCATCGGTGCCCGCCACGTCCCGGATCGGCATCGCATTCGCCCCGGTCGGCACCGTGTAGCCCACCGAAGCAACCCCGGAAATCGCCGTCGCGAGCGTCAGCACGACATTGCGCCCGGTCACGTCGACGCCGCTCACCGGGATATCGGTGAGGGTGTTCCCATGGGTCACCGTGAACGCGCCGACGCCGGGCGTCGAATCCTCGTCCAGCGGCTCGCTATAGGCGAGGGCCAGCGTCCTGGCGCCCTTCGTGACGCTCCGGAGCACGGGCGGGTCTTCGTCCGGCACGACGCCGATTCTGAGCGCGGCGAGCTGTTTGCCGCCGTTGCCGTCGGTGGCCGTGAACGCGACGAAGATCCGCTCGTCGGGCCCGGTGGCGTCGGCGTTGGTCGGCGTGCCCCTGAGGGTGCGCCTGCGGGGATCGAAGGTGAGCCAGTCCGGCAGAGGGGAACCGTCCAACTGTGCCGCCGAATAGGTCAGCCCGGCGCCGGCCGGGTCCCCGAACGTGCCGTTCTGGAGCACATAGAGGAACGGCAGCCCGGCGCGCACCACGCGGCCGCCGAGCATTCTCGGCGTCAGGGCCCTGCCGTTGATGGCCATGCGCATGGGAGTTTGGCGAGCGGAGCCCGATAAAATCCGCCTGTCCGCGATGGACCAGCCGTCCGCGCCCCGCTCGTTCGTGGACCGCGTGGCCGTAGTTTTGAAGCTACTCGAATTTCGCCGCACATGAAGCCAATAGGTGGTGTCGGCGGCGAGCACGGTTCCCGCCGGAGCGCCGAACCGCCTCGTTCCATCGAACGTGAGGTTGGACGGGCTGGCCAGTGTCGCCATGATCGCGGAACCGGGCCTGCCGGAAGAATCCTCCCGGATCGATACGGTGACATTGCCGGACGATTTCGGCGCGTCCTCGAAGACCACATCGGCGCTTTCGAGCGCGTATCCCGCGAGATTGGGCCCGGTCGTAAACGCCTGCGCTACATAATCGCCGGCACGTAACAGAGGCGTACCCTGGTGTCGGGACTCATGGAGGTTGCTGACCAGCACGTTGGCGGAGGCGCTCGGCACGGCGCCGGCATCGTCGTCGTTCACCGTCACGGCGATCGATTCATCCGTCACATCGACGCCGATGTGGTCGAGCATGACCCGCTCGTCGCCGGGGTCGCCGTCCTGGACGCCGGTCACGGTGACCCTCTGAGGCCGGTTCCAGGTCGACCGGGTGAAGGTGAGCGTCGCCGGCGCGGCCGTGGCCGCAAACATGTTGCGGGTCGCGATGGTCACCGTCACGTCCGCCGACGGCTGCGCGTCAAGCTGCACGGTGTATTCGGCCGTCGAGCCCTCGTCCACGGTCACGCTTGACGGCGAGAAGGTAAGGCCGACCTTCGCCGGCGCCGGGCGCAGGCTCACCGAGACCTTGTCGCCGACGTCGGCGGCAGCCCAGGCAAATCCGGGATAGGTCCATTCATACGAAAAAGTCGAACTGTCGAAACTACCGTCGCTTTCGGCGAGCCGGTACGAGCGGCTGCCGACCTGGAAAGTCCAGGACTCCGAAGCTGAGCCCGGATCGGCGGCGAACGAGAGCTCGAGCGGAATTTCGCCACTTCCGCGATCAGGAGGGATCGTGGCAACGCTGTCGATCGTGTAGCTCGTAGCGTTTCGGGTGAACGTCGCGGAGGAGAGGGAGCCGGCGGACCCCCCGAAGCCGAAGAAGTTTCCGCCAGAATCCTGCCCCACCGTCACACACGCCGTCCAGAAGGCGTTGGAGGGCTGGCCGGAGGGGCAGGCCGGGGCGTTGTTGGTCACCGACTGGTTGGTGAAAGTCGCGACCTCGTTGTTCGCGCCGTCCTTCAGCGGGTTCGAGCCGGGCTTGGTATAGTCGACCGTGACGCTCGTCTGGCCGGCGTCGAGCGCCACCGCAAGGCCGAGCTTCAGCTTCGTCGCGTCGCCGCCGTCGATGGCGACCGAGGACACGGCGGGCCCCGCGCTGCCGCCGACCTTCACCGCGAAGGCCGCCGCGGCCGGCACCGAGCCTGTCGCCAGCGCCTCGCTGAAGGTGACCACCAGCTCCTTCGGCTTCGCCGCCGTCACCTCCGCCGAACTCACCGTCGGCGCGGTGGCGGACGCGGCCTGCGGCAAGGCCAGGCAGGCAACCAGGGCAAGAAGCGCCGCCGCCGCGGTGCGGCGCAACCGGGAAAGGCACGCGATGCGCGCCTCGACCGCGCCTTCGGCGGCAGCCGGCCGACGCACGGCGCCGGACAGAGGGCGCCGTTCCGGGCTCCCTTCGGCGCAACCCGGTCCCGCGGACGGTTTGAAGATTGGTGAAAGCGATTCGTGACTTATACGATTATTTGATTTGACTATCGACACCCTGGCGTCGTCTTTTCCGACGAACGCGCCGGAATTCTTCGAATGCATGGTAGTGAACCTTTCCCGAACAACTCGCGCTCGACGGCGCCGCTGCGTCGCCGCGGTCCACACCGGGTCCCGGGCGGCGCCCTTTTTGCGGACCGGCTCGATGCCGCCCCAAATGCTGTCACGCGGGCCGCCTGCCAACGCAAATGCCACAAGCGAGGGGAACTTATTTGACATTGTGTTATCTGTAAGTTCCCCCATCGGTGAAATTCGTAGTTTTTGTGTATCTATTGGAGTCGATGTGCCGTCTGCATATCGGCCATGCCACTTGCACGCTCCGGAATTCGACCGATCCCGCGCTTAATCGAAACATCCGCAGAGAAACCCGGCGGGACGGGACGAACCGGTCATCGAATTCCGAAAGGAGGCGCCAATGAATCGCCCCGACGACCCCGATCGGCAGATCGAAGCGCTGCGGGAACGCTTTTCCGAGCTGAGCGCGGCGATCCTGCGCATCAGCACGAGCCTCGATCTGGGCACCGTGCTCCGGGAGGCCGTCGACAGCGCCCGGGCGCTCACCGGCGCGCGCTATGGCGGAATTACGACCGTCAACGAAACGGGAGCGCCGGACGATTTCGTCACCTCGGGTCTCACCGACGAAGAGAAGTGGAAGATGGTGAACTGGCAGCCCGACGGGCTGCGGCTGTTCGAGCATCTCCGCGGCTTCCAGAAGCCGCTCAGGCTGACGGACCTGCCGGATTACGTCCGGTCGCTCGGCTTTTCTTCGGAGTTCATTATCGGCACGAGCTATCTGGGAACGCCGATGCTCCAACGGGGCGCGCATGTCGGCAACTTCTTCGTCTCGGAAAAGGAAGAAGCCGAGGCGTTTACCGACGAGGACGAGGAAATGCTGCTGCTGTTCGCGGCGCAGGCGGCGGCTGCGATCGACAACGCGCGCACCCATGATCGGGAGCGGCGGGCCCGGGCCGACCTGGAGGCCGTGGTCGAGACCTCGCCGGTCGGCGTCGTGGTGTACGATGTCCGCACCGGCACCGCGAAATCGGTCAACACCGAGGCGCGGCAACTTGTCGAAAGGCTGGTTTTGCCGGGACCGTTCCCGGAGGCGACGCTGAATGCGGTCACGATCCGGCGCGCCGACGGGAGCGAGTGGGCTTACGGCGCGCAACTGCCGAACCCCGGCCAGGCGGTGCACGGCGAGGAGATCGAGATTTCGGTCCCGGACGGCCGGCGTGTCTCCGTGCTGGTTAACTCCAAGCCGATCGAGGACGCGGACGGCAACGTCGAATCCGTGGTCGTCACCTGTCAGGATCTGGCGCAGATCGAGGAGGTGGAACGCGCACGGGCCGAGTTCCTCAACCTGGTGAGCCACGAGTTGCGCGCGCCGCTCTCCGCGATCAAGGGGTCCGCAGCCACCGTGCTCGGCGCTGAGCGGGTCGTCGAACCGGTGGAGGTGCGCCAGTTTTTTCGCATCATCAACGACCAGGCCGATCGCATGGACGTGCTTGTCAGCGACCTGCTGGATGCCGGACGCCTGGAGACCGGCACGCTCTCGGTCACGCCTACGCCGTCAGCCCTGGCGGACCTCGTGGACGACGCGAGAACCGTGTTCCTGAGGAGCCACGGGCAGCGCTCCGTCCTCATCGACCTGCCGCCCGACCTGCCCCCGGTCATGGCCGACGGACCGCGTATCGTCCAGGTCCTGAACAACCTCCTGGCCAATGCGGCGCGGCATTCGCCGGAATCGTCGCCGATTGCGGTCGCCGCGGAACGCGCCGATGTGCATGTGGCGATCTCGGTCGCCGACGAAGGCGAAGGCGTCGCGCCCGAGCATCTGGCGATGCTGTTCCGCAAGCAACCGGAAATACAACGCCGGGTCAGAGGGAACGGGCTGGGGCTCCTGATCTGCAAGGGGCTGGTGGAGGCACATGGCGGCCGTATCCGGGCGGCGAGCGACGGACCGGGCATGGGAACGCGGATCACCTTCACGCTCCCGCTCGCCGACGGGGCCGGCGCAGGCCGCGTTCCGGGCGCATTCCGGCAGGAGCTGGACGACATGCAGGGGATCCCGATCCTGGTGGTGGACGACGACCCGGAAATGCTGCGCCTTATGCGCCACACGCTGGTGGAGGCGGGCTTTGCCCCGCAGTTGACCGGCGATCCGGGTGAAGTGCAGAAACTTGTCAGGGCGAAGCGCCCCCAACTGGTCCTGCTCGACCTGATGCTTCGGGGTATCGACGGTATCGAGCTGATGCAGACCGTTCCGGAGCTTGGCGACCTGCCCGTCATCTTCATCTCCGGCTATGGCAGGGACGAAACGATCGCCCGGGCGCTGAATGCCGGCGCCGTTGACTATATCGTCAAGCCGTTCTCGCCAACCGAGCTGACGGCCCGGATCACGGCGGCGCTGCGGCGCAGGATCTCTCCGGAAAAGTTCGTGCTCGGCGATCTGGTCATCGACTACGAGGCGCGCCGGGTGAGCGTCGCCGACAAGCGGGTGACGCTTACCGCCATGGAGTACGAGCTGTTGCGCCTGCTTTCGACCAACGCCGGACGGGTCGTGACGAGAGAGTCCCTGCTGCGCCAGCTCTGGAGAGGGAGGACACCGGCGGACCCCGACCCGGTGCGCGCCTTCGTCCGCAAACTCCGAACCAAGCTCGGCGACTGCGCGAGCGAGCCCGTCTGGATCTTCAACGAGCGCGGCGTCGGCTACCGCATGCCGGAGCCGAACAAGGGCTGAACACGATCGGCCGGAGGGTTCCGCTACAACGCGGGAGCTACCCCGGCAAGAGCCCTCGGGCCACGGCGAAGTCGAGATAGGGCCGGAACGCCCGGTCTACGGCCTCTGGCGTGAGGGCGTGGTCCTCCAGGCGGTAACTGTGCCGGATCTCGCGGCGGCGCTGCTCCGCCTGCCGCGACAGCCATGCGTTCATTCCGTCGACGGCCGTCCGCTCCAGCGGCCAGTCGAACCGGCCGTAGATTTCGCGCACCGCCGCCATGGGATCGCGGATCAGATCGGTATAGGCCACGTCGATCCAGCGATGCTCGAGCTCGGGGCGGGTTCGTCGGAATTCCACCGCCCCGTTCAGCATGCCGCTCATGAACGCAAGCTGCCCGGCGCCGGTCTCGTCGCGCGGGAGCGGCTCCGCGGCGACCGAGCGGGCCCGTTCCACGAGGCTGTTCCAGGATGCCAGGGCCTCGGCGGGCGCGCGGTGGGTCTGGATGAACAGCGCGTCGGGATAGGTCTCGAGCAGGGTCTCCAGCTCCTTGAGGTGGAACGGCATCTTGAACAGCCACTGCCCCTCCCGCCCCGGGGTCGCCTGCCGGCGCTGCCAGGTGAAGTGCTGGACCATGCGGCGGTGATAGCCGTAGGCATCTCCCGAACCGCTGCGGGCCAGCCAGCGCGCGTAGTCGGGCGCGTGGAACTGGGCGGCGTAGGTCCAGCTCTTGAAACTCATCTTGAAGATCGGGAAATCCTCTTCCGGCTCGTCGAAGTCGACGGGATGGACGCCCTCCATGGCCTTGAAGATATCGACGGCGTTGAACGCCTCTTCCACCTGCGCCCGTCGGGGGTCGTCCGGCGTGCCCGCCACGGTGTCGTAGCCGCCTCCCGGCAAGACCGGCCAGATCAGCTCGTAGAGACGCAGCGCCCAGAATCGCCGGTCGCGCGCCAGCAGGCGGTGCAGGAAGGTCGTGCCGCTGCGATTGATCCCGACGATGAAGACCGGCCTCGCGATCCTCTCCCGCCCGATCTCGGGGTGCCGCCGCCGCTCGCCGGCGATCTCCGCGTTCTGGCGCAGGAAGCGGCTCAGTTCGAAGACCACATTGCCGAGCTTGTCCGGCACAAGCCCAGCCTCCGGCGCCTGCAAGGCGCCGACCAAGCGTTGCAGCGCTTCGCGCATCCAGCCGGCATAGGCCGACTCGAAGTCGACGCCCAGCTCCCCGGCATAGTTCGCGGCGCGGGCCATCAGGCTGTCGAAATCGAGACGGCTTTGCGGGACCGGGTAGGGCCAGGTTTCGCGGTGGCGGTCGACCCATTCACGGGTGCGCCGGAGCTTGGTGAAGGACCCCGCCCACTCGATCGGCAGGGGGCAGTCCTCGCGGATCGCGCGGTCGTCGATCGGCAGGCGGTTCCGCGGCTTGTCCTCGCTGAACCAATAATCCCGGAAATGATCGAGCACCGCCCAGTGGCCGTGCATCGGGGAGGCTTCGCCGCGCGCCTGACAGGCACGCTTAAAGGAGTCGTACGGCACGGTAGGCCAATAGAACCCGAAATCGGCGGGCTCCAGGTCGTACGGGTCCAGCTGCGGATTGCAGCAATGGTAGATCGTCGATCTGCGTGTCGGGTTCAACGAAATGGCGGCACAGACCCGAGCCACCATGTCGACGGCCTCGTTGCTGCACCGGAACGTGAACCCTTCGGGCTGGGTTTCGCTGTCCGCCACGGCCGCGAACAACCGGACGGCGAGGTCGTCCACCGGGCTGAAACCCGAGCTCGACAGGTTGGTTTGCGGCAGCCGGAAAATCGCCAGCGGCATGCCGGCCCGTTGCGCGAAGCCGAGCGCCTGTTCCGACGTCAGCTTGCTCCACGGGTAGCCGAGAAGGCCGATGGGAAACATCTTCTTCATCGACGCCAGGTCCGGCTGCATCGGATCGTCGATGCGCGCGTCCCGGAACTCATTCGCGAAGTTGTAAAAGTATTGCGGGAACACGCCCATGGTGGACGCGTAGAACAGGTGCTTGAAACGCTCGCGCAGGCAGAGTTCGAGCACGTTGCGAACGCCGAAGGTGTTGATTCTGCGGATGTCCCGGTAGGACGACTGGATATTGATGTCGGCCGCCAGGTGGTAGACCGCGTCGATCCGCCGGCACAACGCGTCGAACCCCCCGGGCGCGAGACCGAAGCCGGGGTGGACGATGTCGCCCACCGTCACCTCGATGCGCGCATCGAAGTCCTCGTCCCAGATTTCCGCCTGCCGCAGCGCGGCACGGATGCGCTCGCGCCCGTGCGCGGCGCTGTCGGCACGGACGAGGCAATTGACCGTCAGTCCCGCGTTCTGCCGCAGGAGCTCGCACAGGACGAAACGGCCGATGAACCCGGTGGCCCCGGTCAGCAGAACCTCGCGAAACCCGGCCGGGGACACGGGATCGGCCGGCAAGCCCCGGTCGATACAGTCGCGGACGAATTTCCGCAGGATCTCGAGATCCCGCTGGCATTGCGGCGGCAACGTGCCGGCCAGAGGGGGTACCGGCGCGATGTCGACGGCGGTATCGGACAAGCACTGCATCGTGGAAACTCCGGAATCCGCGGCCATCGTTCAGACCGCCGTTGGTTGAACGGGTTGCCCGGACCCCTCCGTCACGGCCGAACGGAAGGATGCCAGGGCCTCGTCGACGCCGTCGCCGAGATAGCGGAATTCGTCGGGCAAGGAGGCGTGGCGCGCGCGGGCGCGGCCGAGCGCCGCATCTGTTCGCTCGCGGATGCCGCCGGGTTCCCGATCCGCGCCCGCCTCCTCCAGCGAGCGCAGCTCGGCCGTCAGGGATTCCTTGAAATCGTTTAGCGCGATCTGGCCGCGCGTGACCTTCTCGAAATGGTAGCCCAGCGCGGCCAGGCGGATCGCCCTGGGGAGCATGCGGGGATGGTCCTTCGAGACCCGGGCGATGAACTTCGTATAGGCCGGAATCTGTTCCGGGGCGAGCCGCCCGCGCACGCCCATCATCTCGGCGAAATTCGCGTTCGCGCTCCTCGGTCTCAGGAGGTGCGGGACGGGCTTGAGGTGCTCGAGCAGGGTCAGGCAGCGCCCGAGGTAATTCTCCAGCGTCGGGTCGTAGAGCGTCGCGGTCACCCGCTTGTACCCCTCGATCAGGGCGCCCGGGTCCATCTCGGTCCTGAAATTGAGCGCCATCGCGCTGGTGCCCAGCGGCACCTCCAGCAGGCGGCCTTCCGAATCCAAGCGGTTATACATGTCGGTGCCCTTGAGGGCGGTCAGCAGGTAGATCGGCGCCACCGGGATTCCGGTGTCCCGGATGAAGTCGATCTGGGCGTCGAACACGCTCTCGCCGTCGCCGTCCAGCCCCAGGATGAACCCGCCCTGAACCTCCATCCCGGTCCGCTGGATCTTGCGGACCGCGTTGAACAGGAAATCGTCCTCGCGCCGGCTGGTGTTCTGCTTCTTCTTGGTCTTGATCAACGCCTCGGGGTTGGGGGTCTCGATGCCGAGGAACACGGTGTCGAACCCGGCCTCGACCATGGCTTCCATCAGCGCATCCATGCGCGCCAGGTTGACGCTCGCTTCGGTGCAGAGCGTGAACGGGTAGCCGTGCGATTTCTGCCACTCGGCGAGCACCGGCAGCAGCTTCATCGCCTCGCGCTTGTTGCCGATGAAGTTGTCGTCGACCAGGAAGACCTGACCGCGCCAGCCCAGGCCGTAGAGCGTGTCGAACTCGGCCACCATCTGGTCCGGCGACTTGGTCCGGGGCACCCGGCCGTAGAGCTTGGTGATGTCGCAGAACTCGCAGTCGAACGGGCAGCCGCGGGAGAACTGGACCCCCATCGAGTGGTAGTTGTCGAGGTCGATGAGATCGAAACGCGGAACCGGGGTTTCGCTCACGTCCGGCTTGCGGGGCTCGCGGTAGATCGCGCCCGCCTCGCCGTTTTCCAGATCGTTGAGGAAGTCGGCGAAAGTCTCCTCGACCTCGTCGAGCACGAAATGGGCGACGCCCCGGATTTCGTCGTGAAAGGTGGTCGGGTGCGGGCCGCCGGCGACGACCGGAACGCCGGCCCGGTTGCACCTGTCGATGACGTCCTGCAGCGACACCCGCTGGGTGAGCATGGTCGAGGTGAACGCGACATCGGCCCATTCGAGGTCGGAGTCCGCCAGCGGACCGGTGTTCATGTCGACGACGCGGAGCGCGTATTCGGGCGGGAACATCGCGGCCACGGTGAGCAGGCCGAGCGGCGGGAAGGCCGCCTTTATGCCGACGATCTCAAGCGCGAAATTGGCGCCCCAATAGGTCGGTGGGTGTTCGGGGTAGATCAGAAGCGCGTTGGGCATGGCGGCGTCTTTCCAGGTCCAGCCGAACCGGCTCAATGGCTCACGAGAGCGGCCGTCTCGCCGCCGCCCGTTCGCGGAAAATGGTCCGCCGGCGGGTTGGCGAAGGCCGACGGCGCGCGGCGGGCGCGCGGCGGGGCGGCGCGGACGGCGCCCTCGTCCCCCGCCATATCCGCCTCCGCCCCCTCCTCCTCGTCATCGTCCCTGCCGTGGATGATGCCTTCGGCCAGCGACAGGGCTGACGCCGTGGTCATCAACTCGAGCGCGCTCACCCGGTAGTTGAACTGCGTCTGGATGAAGGTGCCGAGCTCGGCCACCGAGATCGAGGTGAGCCCGAAGCTCGAAAGCGGCTCTTCCACCCCGCCCTCCTCGTGACCGCAAAGCTCGGCCACCTTGGCGGCGATCTGCGCGACCACGCCCTCGACCGTCAGCTCCCCGGCGGCGCCCGCCTCGAAGGCGTCCTGATTGCGCATCAGCCGCCCGATCCGCATGTAGTCGGGGAAATCGACCGTCCAGGACGGGCGTTCCAGAAGCGCGGTGATCAGGTGGTCCCCGCCCGCCGGCGCGCGCAGCGCGTAGTCGAGATTGGCGATGGCGAAATCGCTGCTCACCGGGGGCAGGCCGGCGGCCCGCATCATGCGGAGCACGGGCAGGCTGCGGGCGGCCATCCCGGCATCGGCGACCGCCGCCATGTTGTAGGCGAGGCCGGGCAGGCCGCGGCGCCGCCGGTTGGCCGCAAGGCCGTCGAGGAAGCCATTGGCCGCGCTGTAGTTGATCTGCCCCGGATTGCCCAGCGCCGAGGCGGTCGAGGAGAACAGGACGAAATAGTCGAGCGGGCAGCCGGAAGTGGCGCGGTCGAGATGCAGCGCGCCGTCGGCCTTGGGAGCGAACACCCGGGCCACCGATTCCGGCGACAGCGCGTCCAGCAGGCGGTCGTCGAGCGTGCCGGCGAGGTGGAACACCCCTTTCAACGGGCGTTCTAAGCCCGCGACGCAGCGCTCCACGTCGTCCGCCACCGCGACGTCGCCGGTCACGATGTCGAACGCGACCTCCTCTTCCATATAGGCGAGCGCGCTGGAGCGGCGGATCCAGGCGGCATCGCGGCGGCGCTCCGGGTCGCGGTCCATCAGGGTGATATGGCGCGCGCCGGAGGCCACGAGGTAAGGCAGCAATCTGAGCCCGAACCCGCCCAGCCCGCCGGTCACGAGATAGGTCGCGTCGGGGTCGAAGAGCGGCCGCATGTCGGCGATGGGGAATCGGGGGTCGTCGGCCTCCCGCGGCGCCTTGAGGACCAGCTTCCCCTGATGCTCGCCGGTGGTCATCAGGCGGAGCGCGCTCGCGTAGTCCGCATAGGGGAAGACGGTGACCGGGAGCGGCAGCAGGGCGCCCCGGTCGAGCAAATCGAGGCAGGTCCGCGACAGCTCGCGCGTCAGCGGCGGGTCGTCGATCATCAGCCGGTCCACGTCGATCGCCGCGAAGCGCAGGTTCTTGCGGAAGATGCGCATACCCAGATCGTTGTCGGCATAGATGTCGACCTTGCCGATCTCGCAATGCCAGCCGCCGGGACGCAGCGCCTTGAGGCAGAGCTCGATATGGCGCCCGGCGAGCGCGTTCAGCACCACGTCGACGCCCTCGCCGCCGGTCGCCGTCATCAGCTCGCTGTACCAGTCGAAGCTGTGCGAATCGAAGGCCGCGCGCACGCCGAGCGCCAGCAGCCGCTCGCGCTTGGCCTCGCTGCCGGCGGTGGCGTAGATCTCCGCCCCTGCATGTCCGGCGAGCGCGATCGCGGCCTGGCCGACGCCGCCCATCGCCGAGTGGATGAGCACGCGCTGGCCCTTGCGCAGGCGGGCGAGGTGGATCAGCGAATAATAGGCCGTCACGTAGACCGAGAGCGTCGAGGCGGCCTCCTCCATGCCGAGCCGGTCCGGCTTGGCGAAGACGAGGCGCCGGTCGACCACCGCGCGATTGGCGATGCAGCCGCCGGCGATGAACGCGACCTCGTCCCCGGCACGGAAATCCGACACCCCGGAGCCAACGCGGCGGACCACCCCGCTCGCCTCCATGCCGACCTCGTGGCCCAGCGCCGAGCGCTCATAGGCGAGCGCCGGGAGGAGCCCCAACGTCACCATGACATCGCGGAAGTTGAGCGCCGCCGCGACGACCTCGATCTCGACATCCTCCGGCCCCGGCTCCGGGAGCTCGCGGGTCTTCATCTCGAGGCCCGAAATCTGCCCCGGGTTGTCCAGCGCCAGCCGGTAGACCGCGTCTTCGCCGGCGGGGACGCGCAGATAGCGTTCCCGGATGCTCGCGATCCGCGGCGCCCACAGCCGACCGTCGCGAATGGCGAGCTCGCGTTCGCGCAGATCGTCGCGGGCGATTCCGGCGAGCGTCTTCAGATCGCCGGAATCGCCGAGGTCGACCAGGCGAAAGTCGATCATGGCCTCTTCGCCGATCTCCATCGCCATGCTGCGGACCGCGCCCCAGAGGGCGCCGCCGCGCGGGTTATCCACGTCGTGGACGGCGCGTTGCGTCACCACGGTCAGCCGGCACCGGCTATCCGCGTTCTCGATCCTGTAGGAGACCAGCGCCTGGACGAAGGAAATGAACCGCGACGCGATCTTCTCTCCCGTCGGGTCCGCGGAGTCGGTCCCGCAGAAGAAGTCGACGGCCCGCAGCCCGGCCGCCTCCGGCCACGCGTCGAGCGACTGGAAGGTGGCCATCGCCAGGTCTTCCGCGGAAATTGGGTGGACCGAGCCGGGCTCGTCGAGCAGGGAGACCCAGCCCCCGGCCGGGCTTTCCGCCTCGCCCAGCACCCAGCGGGGGCCCGGGAGTTCGGCGTCGCCGGACGTTTCCGCCGCCGATTGCGGCGCCTGAAGGAGGGTCGCACGCTGTCCCGTGCGCAGCGTCGTCCAGCCGGCACCGGGCTCGATTCCGCACCCCTCGTCATGGGTGACCAGCATCAGCCCGCCCGCCACCGCCAGCCGGCGGGCGAGCTCCCAACGCTCCGGCGCGAATGGCGCGTCTTCGCCGTGCAGAAGCAGGATCTCGGCGGCGCCGGCGCGCAGCAGGCCAGATTCGGGCTCGCGATCGGCGGCGGGGTCGATATTCGCGAAGCGGAGCGCCGCCTCGCGCCCCCGGAAGGCGTCGTAGTAGCCCCGGGCGATATCGTCGTCGTCGCCGACCAGCCAGTACTCGGTCCGCCCGTCGTCGCGCGACAGACGATCGACGCATCTCTCCAAAATCGTGGCGTCGGGCGCGCGGGCGCCGGCGAATTCGACGACGTGGCAGGCGTAGCGCTCGCCGCCTCCTTCTTCATTTTCCAGCGCCACGATCAGCGCTTCGGGCGCGATCTCTCCGTCGGGCAACCGGTCGGTCAGTGCCGTTCCGGCGGGGAGGAACTTGGGCTGCCACGAAATCCTGTGCTTGCTGTCGGGCAGGTCGTTCCAGCGCGGATTGGAGGTGAAATAGGTGTATTCGCCGATATGGGCGATCAGATCGCCGGTGTCGCCGTCGTAGAAGCCGATGGCGCCGCCCGACCTCTCGCCGCGGCGAACCGAGTACTGCCCCCGCTCGTCGGCGTTCATCCAGTCGTCGCGGGGCCTGGTCACGTGACAGGTGATCCGGGGCCCGGTGGGCGCCCGCAGGAAGGTCATCGCTTCCGCGCGCTGCGGTATGGCGAACAGATCGGCGGCGGTGAGCAGGTGGTAGAGGAAAATCTGCAAGCCGCCGTCGAGCAGAGGCGGGCAGGCGACATAGCCCTCTTCGGTTCCGGTGGTCCAAAGCCCCTCGTCCATTTCCACGTCGAACAGGTAGGCCCTGGAAATCGTGTCCACCCGGACGCGCCGGATGGTTCTGAAATAGGGGCCGTACTGGAAGGTCTCGCTGAGCACCGCTTCGAGGCGTTCGTAGAAGTCGCGATCGTCGGCGAGCGACGAGGATTCGAAATTGCTCGTGTCGATATCGGCGAGCCGGGCGGGCACGCCCGCGACCTCTTCGTCGTGCGTCAGGCGAACCTTGCCGCGGCAATGCAGCTCGCTCTTCGCGTCGACCTGGAAGGAACGCGAGGAGATGGTGAAGGCGTATTCGTCCGGCGCCGTGTCGACGGGCCGCAGGGCGGTCTGCAACCGAACCGGCGTCTTCGGGATCGGGCAGGGCTGGAGGAACTCGAGCACCTCGAAATGGACCGGCGTGCCGCCGAGAGCCTCCAGGATCAGCTCCATGTAGCCGGCCGCCGGCATGATCGCCGCGTGGTGGACGCGGTGGTCCGCGAGCCACGGAAAGTCCCTGTCGGACAGCCGGGACTCGTACAGCATGTGCTCGGCGGGAACCCTGTGCCCGACCAGCGGGCCTTGCGAGTACTCGCCCTGGCGGACGAACATCTCGTTGTCGCAGAGGATGTCCATCGTGGCCTGCTCGTCGCGCGGATGACCTGGAAGCAGATGGGCGATCGGTTCCGGGCGCGGATACTGGGACTCGAAGTCGAGCTCCACCCCGGCCCTGAAGAGCGCGCCGAGCGCCTGCTGGAAGTCGAGACCCGTGTCGCCGTCGCGGATCAGCGTCGGGATGCAGACAGGCGCGCCGCTTCCTTCCAGGCACTGCGCGATGGTGGGTTGCAGGGCGCTGTGCGGGGCGATTTCCAGCACTACGTCCGGCTGGAATTCGCGCTGGACGGTTTCCATCGCGGCGGCGAAGCGCACGGGCTGGCGGATATTGGACCACCAGTAGGCGCTGTCGAGCGCCGCCGTCACCCCTCCGGTCACCGTGGATACGAAGGGGACGTCGGGATCGAAGGCGCGGTCGTCGAGGAAGGCGAGCGCGGCCAGGGCGTCGTCCCGGATCGGGTTCATCGCCGTGGAATGGAAGGCGATATTGCCGGGGAGCAGCTGGTTCTGAAGCCTGCGGCGGTCGAGCTCCTCGATCACCGGACGCAACGCCTCCTCCCTGCCGCAGAGGACGGTGTTGGCCGGCGCGTTCTCGCAGGCGATCTCGACCTGAACCGGCCGGTCGCGCCCGTCCTCGCCGAAGCGGTGGCAAATGCCCATCCCGTCGAGCAGGCTTTCCAGCCCCGGCCGGTCGAGCCCGACCGCCAGCATGCGCCCCGACCCGGCCACGCGCTGTTGCTGCGAGGCGCGGTGAAAGACCAGGCGGGTGGCATCGGCGAGCGAGAGCGCGCCGCTCGCGTAGGCCGCCGCCACCTCGCCCGAGCTGTGGCCGACCACGTAATCGGGATAGACCCCCCAGGTCTTGAGCAGCTCGACCAGCGCGCACTGGATTATGAAGATGACGGGCTGCGCCAGCCGGACCTCGTTCAGATCCTCCTGCGTGGCGGAGAAGCAGGCCTCGCGCAGCGAGACCCCCGAATGCTCGCGCCAATGCGTCTCTATGGCATCGACGGCGCGGCGGAACACCGGCTCCGCGTCGTAGAGCGCGCGCCCGCAGCCCGCCCATTGCGTTCCCTGGCCCGAGAACACCATGGCCACCCGCGTTTCGCCGTCATCCACCGTCTGGACCGGCGAGGGGTCGGCGGCGAAGGCTTCGAGCGCGGCCGTCAACTCCTGCCGGCTGCGCACCGCGAACGAGGTCCGCGCGGCGAAATGGGTGCGGCGGCGGGCGAGATTGCCGCCCAGGGCGTAAAGGTCGAAGTCGTGCTCGTCCAGCGTCTCCCGCAGAGATTCCGCGCCGCGTGACAGGGCCGCCGGCGTGCGGGCCGACAGCGGGATCATGACGCCCCCGCCGGGGGCCAGCGGCGCGGAGAAGGATCGCGGCTCCGCGGGGCGGTATTCGCGGACCACGCAATGCCCGTTGGCGCCGCCGAAGCCGAAGGAATTGACGCCGATAACGACGGGGCGATCGGGAAAGGGCTCGCAGGCGGTCTGCACCTGCATCGGGCAGCCGTCGAAATCGATCTCCGGGTTGGGCACCAGGAAATTCTTCGAGGTCGGCGCGAAAATGCGATAGCGCATCATCAGGATGACCTTGAGCAGGGCGCAGTGGAAGGCGGCCGCTTCCATGTGGCCCACATTGCTCTTGACGCTGGAGACGCGCAGCGGCGCGTCGCGTTCGACCCCGCCGAACGCCTCGGCGATGGCGTTGCCCTCGATCCGGTCGCCCACCACGGTTCCGGTCGCGTGGGCCTCGATATAGTCGAACTCGCGGGCCGAGCGGCCTGCCCGGGCGCGGGCGGTGCGCATCAACGCCGCCTGGGCGTGGCGGGTGGGCGCGGTGATGTAGCGGCCCTGGGCGAGGCCCTCGCTGCCGTCGGCGGCGCCGGCCGCGTTGGCCGCGGTGGCCTCGATCACCGCGTGGATGCGGTCGCCGTCGCGCTCGGCGGCCGCGAGCGGCTTGAGCGCAAAGACGAACGCGCCCTCCGAGCGCATATAGCCGTTCGCGTCGGCATCGAAGGAATGGCACTTGCCGTCGGGGCTGATCACGCCGAGCGCGTTGAACGAGGCGCTCAGCCTGGCGGTTCCGAGATAGTTGACCGAGCCGACGACGACCTGCTCGCAATCGCCGCATTGCAACGCGTTCATTGCCGCGTGCAGGGCGGTCAGGCTTGCCGAACAGGCGGTGCAGTAGGTCGTCGACGGCCCCATCAGGTTGAAGTGGTAGGAGATGCGGTTGGCCAGCATGGCAAGGCTGATGCTGGTCACGTCGAACGCGGAGGCGCCGTGCATGGGCCGCCAGTTGGCGACCGGCGGAACCTGCGCGCCGATGAAAACGCCGGTGGGGCTGTTGCGCAGCGAGTGGAGATCCCAGCCGGCGCGCTCGAAGGTCTCCCAGGCGCAGGTCAGCAGCATCCGCATCTGGGGGTCCGTCGCCGCCACTTCGTTCTGGGACAGCCCGAAGAGGCTGCGGTCGAACAGCTTTTCGCCGTCGTTGCGGATCAACCCCTCATAGCGGCTGGCGAACCGCCCCGGACCGGAAAATCCCCCGACCGGCCGATATCCCCGGCCGTAGCGGTCGTCGATCGGCTCCTGGACGATCTCGCGTTCGTTGAGAAGCCGCCAGAAATCCTCGTCGGTGCGGATCCCGCCGGGCATCCGGTAGCTGTATCCGACGATGGCGACGGGCCTGTGCGGCACCGGGCGTTCCGGCGTCTCCGCGTCCCATCCGGTTCGGGTCGTGCCTTCCATCTCCGGGTCCCTCATACACGCTCGGAAGCCATAGCCGCCAAAGCCGGGGCGGCGAGCGCCCGGCGGAAAAAAGCATGCGGTCTATCACCGCCTTCGCCTCCGGGCATCTCATCGGTATTCATTCTAGACGTGACTAATTATTATAAATAATACTAATTTCTTCACTTTTTGATTAGAATTTCTAATGAATATGTGCCGTGATTCTCCCCAATGGGATTGGGATCGAGGAGGTTCGCCGCAAGACAGTGACGTTCGGCATCGACGCGCTTGCGGGAAGCCAGAATTACTCAACTCAGACAGCGACGGGCGAGCGGCGAAGGCGCGCCGTCCGCCGGAAGTTCCGCGACCTCGCGAATCCGGCCGATCAATCCGGCGACATCCACCACGGTCCACGAGCGCGCGTCGATCCTGGCCGGCAGCATGTCGAGAATCCGTCCTGCCAGGTTACGGTCGAGGAAGCCGCGCAGCGTGAAGGGCTTGTGGCGGTGGAGATTTGGGTTAGCTGCAAGAACGAGGGGGGAAATCGCAGGGAGGTTAGTGGAGCAGCGAACAGGATGTAGCGAGATCCGGCGACCTGAACGGTTGGTGTCAATAAGCCGAGTCGCGGCGGTGGATGCGGATGATTTCCACCTCCGCCAGGTCCTCGTCTTCGCGGATGATGATGCGATAAGGGCCGACGCGGATGCGTCGGCGGGGCGTTTTAGCGTTGATGATGCGTGCGATGTCAGCGTGGCCGGTTTCGGAGAAGCGGCGAAGGGTGCGATGGACGCGGCGGGCGTCAACGGGGTCGAGGGCGTTGAGGTCTTTTCGTGCGGCGCGTGTCCAAACGAGTGTCCAGATCATAGCCCGAGGTCGGCACGAACCTCGGCGTCGGAGACGCGATTGCCAGCCTCGAGATCGCGAATGGCGTCGTCGACGCCCTGCTGTTCCTCCTCGGTGAACGGTTCCTCGACATCGGGGGCGGAGCGGATCGCATCGAGGACTGGATCGCGATGGCTGCACAGGGACTTGAGGCAGCGCTCGGCGGCCTGGATTTCGTCCTCGGGCAGTTCGTCAATAAGTTGGTGAAGTCGTTGTTTCGGTGGCGTTTCCATGGTGGCCGATTCGTGAACGGTGGTCTTGGGATGCCTCGGTGAAGTTAGGGAGGGATGGCGCATACGTCCAGTGGGTGGGCGCCGGGGCGGAGCGGTCTCGATATCTGCGGGCGCGCCCGACGGGAGGAGAGTGTCGGCCGATCTGCGTGGTTTATCGATGTCCGCCCCCAAAATACTACCCTACTGTCCGAAAAAAACACGCACATAACACACAATATCGGCCATAGTCTTGCCCATCGATACGCGCAACATGCGGCGAGGGCATGGCGAACTGTCTTCCCGAACGGGTGAGGTGGGCCGACGGAACGCGCTTGCCTCCGCGAGCGAAACACCGTTTCGCGAACGCGTGCCGCGAGCCGGTGCATGTCCATTGGGCGTCCAGGGGCCGCGGATGAAGGGGTGGCGAAACAGGATCCCCCGCACCAGCACGCTGCTCGCATTCGAGGCGGTCGCGCGGCTTGGCAGCGTTGGCGAAGCCGCGGCGGAGCGCCGCACGTCGCTGTCGGCGATCAGCCGCCATATTCGCGACCTTGAGGAATCGCTCGGCGTGAAGCTGTTCGAGCGTTCGGGGAGAGGCATCGTACCGACCGAGGGCGGCAGGGAGTACTTCCGTGCGGTCCAGGCCTCGATCTACGGCCTGCACGCCGCCGCGAACGGGTTGCAAACGGGAACGGCGACCGTGACCGTCGCCTGCACGCAGGAGATCTCGCACCATTTGCTGTTGCCCGTTTTCCCGGCGCTCAAGCGATCCCTTGGCCGGAACGTCAGGCTTCGTGTCCTGAACTGCGACTACGACATGCTCGATCTGCTGCTGCCGACGGGCATCGATATCGTCTTCGAATACTCGGAATCGCATGCGGACGAGGGGGCGGTAAGGCTGCTGGACGAAAAGATCGTCCCGGTCGCCTCGCCCGGGCTGGCGCGGCGGTTCGAACGGATCCTGGCCGAGCATCCCAGTCATTGGGGCGCCATTCCCAGGCTGGAGGTCGCGCAGCGGAACCAGGCCTGGGCGACCTGGACAACCTGGTTTCGAGAATATGGTTGCGACCCGCCCGAGGCCCCCGTCGAACGGTTCGAGAACTACCAGTATCTGTTGGACGCGGCTGCCAACGGCGACGGCATCGCCATCGGCTGGGACGGTTTCGTAAACGCCGACCTGCGCTCGAACCGTCTCTGCATGATCGGCGACGACTGGAAAACCACGGATGTGGGGCTCTACGCCGTGGCGACGGAGGCCGGATCCCGCAGTGGAACCGCACGGGTGCTGCTCGGCGAGCTCGCGAAAGCGATACGGCGATTGCTCGACGAAGATCCGCCCGGGACGCGGGATGCGGCGAATGGCGCGGAACGCTCGACTACCGCCATGCGCGCACCCGCGCCAATCGGGCCGGAACTGGTGGGAAGGTAGGATCCTGGCCGGCCTGACTCGGATCGAGAAGGGCCTAGCGAAATTCGTCGTCCGTTATGCGTGACCCGCCGGCTCGGAGATCGCCGTCCCGAGCGGCCGGGTCAGGGCTTCGACGGTTTCCTTCATCCGGCCGCAGTTCCCGGCCGGGCTTGAACAGCCGGTCGTGCATCTCCACGATTTCGCTGGCGTCCGCGTAGACATCCCGGCCCGCCGGCGTCAGCCGCAGGCCCCGGCCGCTCCGGTCCAGCAGCCGGACACCCAGCCGGGTCTCCAGGGCGCGGACCCGAAGCGACATCGTTCGCCGGGTACATCCGAGCGTTTCCGCCGCGCTCGAAAAGCTCCCTTCGCCCACGGCCGAAACGAAAGAGCGCAGCAGCCTCGTGTCGATGTCCGGCATCCGGATCGACTATACAAATGCACCCGGTCGGTCAATCCGTATCGTCGAATGATCGGGGCAATGCTCCCCGCGCCGTCGACGGACGCTATCGCGCGGTTACTTGCCCGAATAGGCGTTGACGACTTCCCGCTTCACCGCGAGCACCGCCTCCGATTGCCGGTCGGGATTCTCCAGCAACTGCACGCAGACCTTGCCCAGAGCCGGCAGCAGCGAGGGGCGGACGACGGCTTTCAGCCCGGCGGGAACCGTTCCCTCCGTCATCACGGTGATCGCCGCGCCGGCGCCGACGGCGTCCAGGATCATCTGCTCGCTCGGGCTGCAAAGCGCTTCGCGCCAGGCGATCTCGCCGTCTTCCAGCGCCGCGAACGCGGTCTCGCGCAGCACGCAGCCCTCGGGAAAACAGGCGACCGGAAGCGGAGCGCCTTCTTCGGGCGCGAAGTCCGGAGAGGCCACCCAGTGCAGTCGCGGGCGCGACAGCACCGTCCCCGGCTCGATCGCCTCGCGCCGGGTGACGATCCCGAGATCCAACGTGCCGTCGCGGGTCTGAGCGGCGATCGCGCCGCTGGATCGACAGACGATGTCGAGCTCGATCGCGGCGTAGCCTTCCCGCATGTGCTGCCGGAGCCGGGACAGCAGGTCGACGCCCTGATTCTCCGATATCCCGAGCCGAACGCGCCCGGAGACGCTTCTCGCCTCGGCATGGTCGATCATGCGGTCATGCATGTCGACAAACGTTTGCGCATGGGGCAGCAGGTCATGGCCCGCAGCCGTAAGCTTCAGGTTGTGCCGGCCGCGGTCGAACAGCCGCTGCCCCAACTGGTTCTCCAGCGTCTGGATACGGACCGACATCGTGCCCTGCGAGCATTTCAGGCGTTCGGCCGCGGTGGAAAAGCTTTTCTCGGCTGCGACGGAGAGAAAGGAGCGCAGCAGCTTGGTGTCGATATCAACCATGGGTATTGACTAGTTTAAAGCGATATATAGGTCAATAATGATTTTATATTTCTCTTTTTTGATAATCATGTCGGCTCGATCGGGCGGCGCGGCGCGCGCGGATTTCCGACCGTGGATGCCTTAGATGTGTCATCGATCGCGCGAGGAAAAATACCCTGCGCGGAAACATGTATGTCGCCGCCGCATGAGACTCCGGCAAGCCTCCTGGCGGCGCTCAAGTCGCACTTGGTGGAGTTGAACTGAACGACCCTCGGGGAGTGCGGTTGGGGCGTTCGCCGGTGGACGAGGGCCTGGCGGCCAGGTAGGAACATGCCGGACGCCGATACGGGAGGGCCGCATGAAATATGTCCGGATGTATACCGACGACGACGGCGAAACGCATTTCGAGGATGTCGAGGTGGCGACCGCGCCGCAGGCGTTCGCGCCGCCGACCGAGCCGGTCCATGTTTCCGACCCGGCGCCCGCGGCGCGCATCCTCTTCGTCCGGATACCGCGCGGCTGGTTCGGCGACTGGCACGCCACCCCCAAGCGACAGTTCAACACGACCATCGAGGGCGAGCTCGAGATCACGATGAGCGACGGCGAGAGCCGGATATTCGGCGCGGGCGCGGTGCGGCTGATGGAAGACACGACCGGCAAGGGTCACCAGACGCGGGTGGTCGGCGATGCCGACGTAGTCAGCCTGATCGCCCAGACCGAGTGACCCGGGAGGTAGCCGGCGACGGCGGTTCATGCACGGGAAGGGGTCGGGGGCCAGTCGTTCAGGCCGCTACTGTAGCGCACAGCCCTTGCGATCGCGCCGCAAGCAATCGAGGTTGCGATGGAATACGGCTGCCTGGGCCCGGGCGAAACCGGCGGGGCCGGAGCCGTTCTCCCGGCTGCTCCGATAACGCGCCCAGTCGCCCTCGTTCCCCTCCCGCCAGTAGCCGTCGAGAATCTGCGCTGGCAGGGGCTTGAGCTCGGGCAGGGTGTTGTAGCGGGCACCGGGCGGGCCGTCGCGGCCGGGCAGGCTGCGGCGTTCGCCGAGGAAGCCGTGGAACGAGTAGAAGGCGTCGGAGCCGGGGAGGAAGGCGAGCTCGTAGTCGACGGTACGGTCCGGGTCGGTGATGTCGTCCGCCGACATCGTCGGGCGCTCGCCGAAGCCCATCATGAACGCCCTCGCGTCATGGTCCAGAAACCGTACCGCGCGCCGTACCGCCCGCCCCGGGGTGTGGGGGTAGAGCTCGTTCGAGCGGATGGCCACGTCGATGTCGAAGCGTCCGTCGGACCCGAGCTTCACGGACTCGCCGACCAGGTGGGTGCGCAGATAGTTGTGCTGCTGCAGGGTCAGGGCGACGGGGCGCCCGTCTCCGTCCAGGATCACGAACGCGGCGGTGTAGTGGTCGAGCTGGTGCCAGTCGTCGAGGTCCGCCACCAGCCGAAGCGGGATGGCCGCGGCGAGAGACAGCCCCGCCGGCAGGCCGCTCACCCGGAACGCCAGATGGTAGGTGATGACGGTGAACTCCTCTGCTGCCCGGCCCGGCTCCCGCGGCGCCCACAGACCGGTGCGCTCCACCGTGGCGAAGACGACGGGCCGGGGCTCGGCGGTGCCGGGCACGTGCGTGAACTCGGCGCGAACATCGTCACGGTAGCGGTTCAGGTCGCTCCTGCTGGGGCCGTCGATGCGGACGCCGTCGCCGGTTATCAGGTGACCGTGCGCGATGTAGTCGCGGTAGAAGTCGATGGGCCCTTCATGGCCGGCGGGCAGATGGAAGCGGGGTGCGTGGCGGCGGGCCAGCGCCCGATCGGACGAACCGGCGGCTTCGGCCGGAGGGTTGGCCGCGAAATACTCGGCGAACCCGGGGTACTGCGAGAAGTTTCGGTCGGCGGCGGCAGGGCCGGCCCACGCGCAGAGCGGCAGAAGCCCCGCGAGACAGCCGATCGTGTATATGTGACGCATCACATCACTGCGGTATTTGATGGCGGTTCGGGCCCAGTTGGAAGCACCGGCGGGTCCACCCTGTACGAGGGTTCTCGGTAGCAAAGCGCATTGGCTTCGACAACCGGCGCCCGGTAGCGCCCGGCGCACGGGCCACGGTTCGCACCGGAGCCGACCGCTTCCACCGACACCATGACATGGGAGTACGTCGAATGGCGTTTCTCGAGCAGGTTGCCATCTTTCTCGGCGCCGCGGTGGTGGTCGTTCCCCTCACCAAGCGCGCCGGATTCGGCTCGGTTCTCGGCTACATGCTGGCGGGCGCGATCGTCGGGCCCTGGGCGCTGGACCTGGTCGACGACGAGCGGAAGATCCTCCATTTCGCGGAGTTCGGCGTCGTCCTCCTGCTGTTCGTCATCGGCCTCGAGCTGCAGCCGAGGCGACTCTGGACCATGCGCCGAGCGGTGTTCGGGCTGGGCGGCGGACAGTTTGCGCTGACCGTCGCGGCGCTTGCCGGCCTGGCCCTGATGTTCGGGTTGCCGCTTGAGACCGCCGTGGTCGCGGGCCTCGCCCTGTCGTTGTCGTCGACCGCTTTTGCCTTGCAGGCGCTCGCAGAGCGCAACGAGCTCACGACCCGCCACGGCCGCCTGTCGTTCTCGATCCTGCTCTTCCAGGACCTTGCGGTCATTCCGATACTGGCCCTCCTGCCGCTGTTGGGACCCGCGTCCGGGGGCGCCGGGGACGGGATACCGTGGCTCGATATCGCCAAGGCGGTCGGAACGATCGCGCTCGTGATTCTCGGCGGCCGCTACCTGCTGCGCTACGTCCTGCGGCTCATGGCGCGCTTCGGCACGCATGAGGTGTTCACGGCGACGGCCCTGCTCACCGTCGTGGGCGTGGCGCTGCTGATGGAGCTTGCCGGGCTCTCGATGGCGCTCGGCGCGTTCCTGGCCGGCGTGCTGCTCGCCGATTCGGAGTATCGGCACGAGCTGGAAGCCGACATCGAACCCTTCAAGGGGTTGCTGCTCGGACTGTTCTTCATGGCCGTCGGCATGACGGTCGACATCGGGCTGGTGATCGAGACCCCGCTCACGGTGCTGGGCCTCGCCCTCGGCCTCATGCTCGCCAAGATGCTCTGTCTCGCCGCCATCGCCCGCATCGATACGCCGAACTGGCGGACCATCCGTGGAACGACCGTCGCACTCTCGCAGGGCGGTGAGTTCGCCTTCGTGATCCTCGCGCTGGGCGTGTCTTCCTCGCTGATGGACGGGCGCACGGCGGACATGCTGATCGTCGCCGTGACGCTGTCGATGGCGGCGACGCCCCTCGCCTTCAAGGCGGGCGACTGGCTGAACGCCCGCCTCGAACCGGAGCCGGAACCGGAATACGAGCGCCACATCGAAGAGGAGAACCGGGTCATCATCGCCGGGTTCGGACGGGTCGGCCAGATCGTCGGCCGCATCCTGCGGCTGCGGCGCATCGGCTTCACCGCGCTCGAGACCAGTGCCGAACAGGTCGACTTCGTGCGCCGCTTCGGCAACAAGGTCTATTACGGCGACGCGAGCCGCGCGGAGCTGCTGCGCGCCGCCAGGGCCGACAAGGCCGTCCTCTTCGTGCTCGCGATCGAAGACGTCGAGCGCTCGCTCGCCACGGCCCGGGCGGTGCGTAAGCACTTCCCTCATCTGACGATATTCGCGCGTGCGAGAAACCGTCGGCACGCCTATGCGCTGATGAATCTCGGCATCGACCGCATCGTGCGCGACACTTTCCATTCCAGCCTGGAACTCGCCCAGGGGATCCTGATGGAGCTCGGTCTCGGCGATTTGGAGAGCCGGCAAACGGTCGAGACCTTCCGCGATCACGATACCGCCCGCCTGATCGCGCAGCACGGAATTGCCCACGACACGGACCGGATGATCGAGGAGACCAGGCATTGGACCCGCGAGCTGGAAGAAATGTTTGCCGAGGACGACCGCGAGGCCGGCAAGACGCGGCTGTAATGTCCCGCTTCAAGTCCGCGAGCGGCGCATCAGCGGGGGGTGGCGTGGCTCCGGGAACCCTTCCCGAATCTTTTCGACCAATTCGTTACGCACGGCACGGTAGCCGGGGTCGTCCCACAGGTTGACCCACTGCCGCGGGTCTTCGTGCACGTCGTACAATTCGCCCTCGCCGCCATGATAGTAGTTGGTGGGCGCGTATGCGGTGCACAGGAACCCCGAGCGGTCGTAAACCGAGCGCAGGCGGATCTCGAGGCCCTCTTTTTCGGCGTCCCACTGGCAGATTGCGCGATCGCGTTCCGGCGACGGATCGAGCGGTAGCGGCCCGCCTTCCATCCAGGGCGCCGCGTCGAGGCCGGCGATCGCGGCGAATGTGGGCGCGAGGTCGACATGGCCCACCGGATCGTCGATGCGGGTGCCGGCGACATCGAGCCCCGCGGATGGGGCGGGCCGCCAGATCAGCGGCAGCCGCATCAGGGCGTCGACATGGAACGGGCCCTTGAACATCAGCCCGAAATCGCCCTGGGTGGTCCCGTGATCGGTGGTGAAGAAAACGTCGGTTTCCTCCGCCCAGCCGCGCGTCTCCAGCCAGCCGACGATCCGACCAAGCGCCTCGTCGATCAGCTCGTTCTGGACATGCACCATGGCGTCGATTTCGCGGACATTGTCGTTGCTCATCGTCGATGGAACAAAGTCGTCGGGAGTCTCCTCGGCGATGTCCGCCTTGCCGAGGTAGAAGTCGAGCCAGTGCCTGGGCTTTTGCGACAGGAGCTCGACGGCCTTGTCATGCGAGCCCGGATGACCCGGCGGCAGGTCGAGGTCGCGCCAGTTCACCCGGCCCAACTCCGAGCGCGGCGGATCGAAGGGGTGGTGAGGGTCGGGGAAGCTCACCCAGAGGAACCAGTCGTCGTCCCCACCGAGGGTCGCCAGCCAGTCCAGCGCCCGGTCGGCTACCCAGTCCGTGTGATAGAGCTCGCGCGGGCAATCGTTGCGATGAACCTGGATCGCGCGGGTCTCGCCGCCGCGCAAATTGTTGGGACCGTTCTTCGGACCCACCGGCGGGTAGAAACATTCGACGTGCTCGGCATGGTTGTCCGCCATCCAGCGGCTGTAATGCGTCACGCAGCGATAGGAATGCGCGCTGTGGACGGCGATGGAAAGGTGCTCGAAGCCGCGATAGGGGCCGAGTTCTCCACGGGTCGCCGCGGTCGATTCGAAGGCGGCGGGGTCCACCATCGGCTGCCAGTGCGCTTTGCCGACCAGCGCGGTTCGAAAGCCGGCCCGCTCCTTCAATAGCTCAGCGATGCTGGGATCGGACTCGGGAAGCGAATAGCCGTTGCGGTAGACGCCGTGGGTATTGACGTGCTGCCCGGTGACGATGGTGGAGCGGGCCGGCATGCAGGTGACGTTCTGAGTGTAGGCGCGCTCATACATCACGCCTTCCGACGCCAACCGGTCGGCGACCGGGGTCCTCGCGATCCGCCCGCCGTAACAGCCGAGACCGTCGCAGCGCTGCTCGTCGGTGGTCACGAAGAGGATGTTGCGTCCCACTATCCCCTCGCCGGGCGCGCGGCCCCGATCAGCGGTCGGACCCCTGGGTCGCGCCGTGCACGAAATGCCGCTGGACGAAATAGCTGATCGCGAACATCGGCAGCAGGATGAAGGTCCCCGTCGCCGCCATCAGCTCCCAGCGATCGCCCTCCTCGGTGTAGAAGGTGCTCAGCACGACCGGCAGTGTGACCGCCTCCTTCTTGGTCAGGATGAGGGCGTAAAGGAAGTCGTTCCACGAGAAGATGAAGCAGAAAATCGCGGCGACGAACACGCCCGGGATGGTGACCGGAATCACGATATCACGGATCACCCGGAGCCGCGTCGCGCCGTCGGTCATCGCCGCTTCCTCCATCTCGACCGGGATGGTGTCGATGAACCCCTTGAGCATCCAGATCGCGAACGGCAGCACGATGGAGAGGTTGATCCACACCATCCCGGTCCAGGTGTCGAGCAGATGGAGTTGCCGGAACATCAGGAAGAACGGCAGCACGACCACGATGGGCGGAACGAACTGGGTGGCGAGCACGCCGAAGAACAGCGACTTCTTGAACCGCATCGAGAAGCGGGAGAAGCTGTAGGCTGCCGCCAGCGCGACCGGCACGCCGATCAGCACCGTGAAGCCGGAGATCGCGATCGAGTTCAGCAGCCGGTCGCCGACATAGAAAGGCCGCTTGAAGATGGCCCGGAAGTTGTCGAGCGTCGGCTCGAAGAACAGCGCCATCGTGTAGACCTCGGACAGCGGCTTGATCGAGGTCAGGAAGATCCACGCGATCGGGCCGAGCAGGACCGCCAGCAGGACCGCGATCGCAAACCCGCGCAGGCAGAACAGGATTCGTCCGCGTTGTCCGGGGGTAAGCCGCATCTCAGGCCGTCCCGCCCCTGGGGAAGAGCAGCCGGAAATAGACCGCCGAGACGCCGACCAGCAGAAGCGCCAGAACGAAGGCGATCGCGGATGCGTAGCCCATGTCGTAGGCGGTGAACCCCATGCGGAAGGCGTAGTAGGTCATCGTCGTGGTCGACTCGCCCGGACCGCCGCCCGTCAGCAGATAGACGTAGTCGAACATCTTGAACGAGAAGATGGTCTTGAGCACGAAGGCGATGGCCAGCACCGGCATGAGCTGCGGCAGGGTTATCGTCCAGAACGACGTCCAGGCCGACGCCCCGTCGACGCGGGCGGCCTCCAGCGTGTCGCGCGGGATCGAGAGCAGCCCGCCGATCAGCATCAGCGACAGGAACGGCCCCCAGTGCCACATGTCGGTGAGGATCAGCCAGGTGATCGCCCAGCCCGAGCTTCCGAGCCAGTCGACATGGCTGAGAAACGGGAACAGCGCGTCCAGCACCGCATCGAAGATCCCGAATTCGGGGTTGAGGAAAAAGCGGAACGAGGTGCCCTGGAGCGCCGGTGACATGGCGAACGGCAGCACCAATACGGTGCGGGTAATCGAATAGAAGCGCCCGCGCCGCGCGAGAAGCAGCGCTATCAGCAGCCCGAACACCACCGCGCCGATCGCCGAACCCGCGACGAAGGTGATCGTGACGCCGAGCGAATTGAGAAACGACGGGTCTTCCAGGAAGGCGCGGGAGAAATTCTCCAGCCACACGAAATCGGTCGGTACGCGGGACCGGCTCAAACGCCAATCCATGAAGCTGACGATGCCGGCATAGCCGAGCGGGTAAATGACTGTTGCCGTGACCAGGAGAAAGGCCGGCATCGTCAACAGATATTTCAGGTGTCGGTCACGCATCGCGATGCGCCCGGCTCACACCCTTGCGGATTGGCGCTCCTCAGCCGCGGTCGACCAGCTTCTGGGCTTTCTTGGCGGCCGCGTCGAGCGCCTTTTTCGGATCGGCGCCGTTGCTGACCGCGTCCGAGATCGCGTTGGCCAGCACCTGCATGACCTCGGGCCAGACGGCGAGTTGCGGGAAGATGCGCGAGCTTTCGAGGCTCCCCGCGGCGGCCATCTGCAGCCCCTGGTTCGCCGCGTTCACGTCCTTGTCCATCAGGTTCTTCTTGTGCAGCGCGACGATGACGTTGCGCTTCTCCTTCTCGATGACGTTGCGCTTCTCCAGATCGGGGTTGCTGACCCATTTCAGGAACTCCCAGGCGGCCGCCTGCTTGCGGGAATTCGCGTTGATCGCGGTCGGCATCGACATCGCGAACGTCGTCGACTTGTCGCCCTTGAACGCGGGCAGCGGCGCGAAGCCCACCTGCTCCGGCTTGAGCTTGGTGTTCTTGCCGAGGATGCGGGAGCCGTAATGCCACCACCAGCCCATGAAGAACGCGCTCTGGCCGGCGCCCATGGAGAGCGACCCGTCATACTGCTCGAACGACTTGGCGCCTTCGGAATTCACCTTCAGGTCGTTCTCCAGCGCGACATAGTATTTGAGCGCCTCGACCGCCTCGGGCGAGTTGAAGGTCACCTTGCCGCCCTTGAACAGCTCGCCGCCGTTGCTCCACAGGATGTTCATCCAGACGGCGACGTTCTGCGCGGCCTTCGGCGAGTAGTACATGCCGATGCCGATGCCTTCCTTGTCCTTAATGACCTTCGCCACCTTGGCGAGCTCGTCCCAGGTCTTGGGCACCGACAAGCCGTGCTTCTCGAGAAGATCCTTGCGGTAAAACATCAGCTGGGCGTGGCCGCGGAGCGGCAGGCCGTAAACCTTGCCGGCATACGTCACGCCGAGCTGGTGCGCCGGGTAGTAGCGGTCGAGCGTGATCCTGTCGTCCGTCATCATCTTGTCGATGGGCACGAAAAGATCCTTCAGCCCCGGACCCCAGTCGTCCTTGTAGTTGATCAGGTCCGGATCCGCGTCGCCCGCCACCTTGATCGAGAGGATCTTCTCCAACAGGTTGCGGAAGGGGATGAACTCGAACTCGACCTCGATCCCGGTCAGGTCGGTGAACTCCTTGAGCCTGGCCTCGTGGCCTTCGTACTGGCCGGCCACCGGGGCGAGATAGGTGAGTTTGGTCCCCGCATAGGGCTTGCCGGGTTTCAGGCCGTAGGGCAGCGCATCGGCCGCGTTGGCAAGGGTCGCGCCGTAGGCCAGCCCGGTCGCGACGGCGCCGGTCAGCAGAGTGCCGATCAGCGTCCTTCGGGTAGTTTGCATGGTCTCCTCCGACAGAAGTGGTCCCGACAGCCAGGCGGGTTTCCAGGTTCGACGATACCCCGCTCAGAAAGGCGATCCTCCATCGGAGAGCCTTCGTTCCGGATGTCGTTTCGGAGTATGTTGCATATGCACGCAAAGCCGCTAGCCTTTTTTGCATACGTATGCAATTTTTTGGGGCAGCGGCTTTCGATCGATCGAGTCAGGGAACCGGTGGGAAAGATGGCGACGATCTCACTGCGCAGTCTGACCAAGCGTTGGGGCGACGTCATCGCGGTCGACGACCAGTCGCTGGAGATCGAGGATACCGAATTCCTTGTGCTGCTGGGGCCGTCCGGATGCGGCAAGACCACGACGATGCGGATGATCGCCGGGCTGGAACAGCCGAGCGCCGGCGAGATCTGGATCGGCGACCGCCTGGTCAACGACGAACTGCCCAAGGATCGCGACGTCGCGATGGTGTTCCAGAACTACGGCCTGTACCCGCACATGACGGTGTACGGCAACATCGCCTACCCCCTGAAGGTCAGGCGGACGCCGGCGCCGGAGGTCCGGGAGCGTGTCGGGGCGGCGGCCGAGAAGGTGCAGCTTGGCGACCTCCTCGACCGAAAGCCCCGCGAGCTTTCCGGCGGTCAGCGCCAGCGCGTTGCGCTGGCCAGGGCCATCGTGCGGCGTCCCCAGGTGTTCCTGATGGACGAGCCGCTCAGCAATCTCGATGCCAAGCTCAGGGTCACCATGCGGGCCGAGCTGAAGCATCTCAGCCACGAGCTCCAGATCACCACGGTCTACGTCACCCACGACCAGATCGAAGCGATGACGCTCGCCGACCGCGTCGCGATCATGGACCGGGGACGGATCCAGCAGCTCGGGCGCCCGGAAGAGATCTACAACGACCCGAAGAACCTGTTCGTGGCGGGGTTCATCGGGTCGCCGGCGATGAACCTGGTCGCGGGCGGGATCGCCGAGAACCGATTTCGCATCGACGGCACCGCGATCGCCCCGGTCGACGCGCCCTCGCGCGGCGGGCTTGTGCTCGGGGTCAGGCCGGAGGACCTGACATTGACCACAGCCGGAGAAGGCGATTTCGACGCGCCGGTCTACGCCTCGGAGCTCACCGGAGAGAGCGTCCTGGTGACGGTCGAGGTGGGCGGCAACCGGATCGCCGCCAAGGCCGACCGCCAGCTGCGCCATGCGATCGGCGAGCGGGTGGGCATCGGGGTCGACGCCTCGCGCATCTACCTGTTCGACGCGGCCAGCGGCGAACGCCTGCGCACCGGATGACGGGCCGGGGAGAGATCGCGTGACCTCCTGGACCCGGGAAGCGATGGAAGACCGGCTCGTTCGCTACGGCGATCTCGTCCCCTGCGAGACCGCGTTCCTCGATTCCCTCACCCCCGGCTCCGACGAGAAGGAAAATTTCTGCATCATCGGGCCGGGCGTCGCCGAGAACGGCAGCCAGTTCGTGCATATCGCCGAGCCGCACGGGTTCAATATCGGCGGCGCGCGCCAGCCCGGCGGCTGCGTCAACTCCCAGCATTCGCACGTCACCGCCGAGGTCTTCGTCGTGCACAGCGGGCGCTGGCGCATGGTGTTCGGGCCGGACGGGCGGGACGGCCATATCGACGTGGAGCCGGGCGATGTGGTTTCCCTGCCGGTCCGCATGTTCCGCGGCTTCGAAAAGCGCGACGAAGGGAAGGGGTTTCTCTGGGTGGTGCTGGGCGGCGACGATCCGGGAAGAATCGCCTGGGCGCCGGACGTGTTCGCCCGCGCGGAGGCGACCGGACTCAAGCTCCTGAAGACCGGAAGACTGATCGATACGGGGTGTGGCGAAACCATCCCACCCGGCGCCGAGCTGGAGGAGCCGCCTTCTGCCGAACAGCTGGCGGAATGGGCCACGCCGCTGCCGGCCGAGATGGAAAAGACCGTGTGCCGGAGCCGGGACATGGAAGGCAACCCGCGATCCCGTCTCGCGGGCGACGGCGTCGAGGAATGCGGCATCGTCAACCTGGCAGACACCGCCGACGGGTTCCCGGCGGGCCCCATCCGGGGCGGCTGGCAGCACGGGTTCGCCTTGCGCCAGCTGCGGATTGCCGCCGGCGCTTTCGTACCGCCGCACACCCGGTTCGAAGCCGAGGTGGTGTTCGTGCACGAAGGCGAGCTGAACATCTGCTGGCCGGAGGGCGAAGTCCCGATGAGGCCCGGCGACACCCTGTCGGTCCCGGTGGGCGTGGCGCGAAAATTCGAGAATCGGGGGGCCGAGCGCGCCGTCGCCTATGTGGTGCGGGGCGGCGACAATCCGGGCGCGCCCCAATTCGGCGCTTCGGGGCAAGGCGATGGGCATGCATGAGTTGACTGCTGAAACGCTGGCGGCGCTTCGCGATACGGATACGCCGACTGTCTGCAACGCGCTCGAGATCGCGATGGGCGGGCGGACGGCCACCGGGTTCACCAAGGAGCCGGTGGTCTGTGCCGACCCGAGCCTGCCGCCGGTCGTCGGCTTCGCGAGGACCGCCAAGATCCGCGCCGCCTCTCCCGCCGAGATTCCAGCCGGCAAGGTGCGGGAGATTCGGCTGGGCTACTACGAATACGTGGCCACCGGACCGGTCCCGACCGTGGTCGTCATCGAGGACACCGACTGGCCGCAGCCCGTCGGCGCTTTCTGGGGCGAGGTCAATGTCGCGATCCACAAGGGGCTCGGCACCGCCGGCGCGCTGACCAACGGCAGCCTGCGCGACCTCGGGGAGCTCGACGAGGGCTATCAGGTGGTGGCCGGCGCGATCGGGCCGAGCCATGCGTTCGTGCACGTAACCGAGACGGATTGCCCGGTCGGCATCTTCGGCATGAGCGTCGAGCCGGGCGACCTCGTCCATGCCGACCGGCACGGCGCGGTCGTCATCCCCGCCGGGCATTTCGCCGCCATCGCAGCCGCCGTCGATACGGTGAAGCGCAAGGAGCGCCCCATCCTGGAAGCCGCGCGGAAGCCGGGTTTCGACATCGCCAGGCTGCGTGCCGCGTGGGCGGAGGGCGAGGATGTCCATTAGCGCCGGACCCCGCCCGCGATGACCCAGAGGGCGGTGACCGCCGAGGAGGTCGCGCGCCTTGCCGGCGTCTCGCAGTCGGCGGTCTCGAGGGCCTATACCCCCGGGGCGAGCGTCGCCGCCAAGACCCGCGAGAAGGTCCTCGCGGCGGCGCGCGAGCTCGGCTACCGGCCCAACGCGATGGCGCGCACGCTGATCACCAACCGCTCGCGGATCATCGGCGTCGTCATGGCCTATCTCGACAACATGCTCTACCCCGACGTTCTCGAGAAACTCGCCGCCGGACTGCAGGAACGCGGCTACCAGATGCTGCTGTTCACCGGGTTCAAGGACCGTCATTCCGACCCGGTCTTCGAACAGATCATGCAGTACCGCGTCGACGGGCTGCTGCTCGCCTCGACCACGCTCTCGTCCGACCTTTCGGACGAATGCACGGCGGCCGGCGTTCCGGTGGTCATGTTCAACCGCACGACCGAGCATCCGCTGTGTTGCAGCGTGACCAGCGACAACCGCAACGGAGGCCGGCAGATCGCCGAATTCCTTGTCGCCGGCGGACACCGTCGGTTCGCCTATATCGCCGGCGCGGCGATCTCGTCCACCAACCGGGACCGCGAGGCGGGATATCGCGAGGGGTTGCGGCGGCACGGCATCCTCCAAATCGATTATGGCGAGGGCAATCTCGACACGGCGGACACAAGGACGGCAGCGCGCAAGCTCTTCGCGTCGACAGAGCCGCCCGACGCGGTGTTCGCCGGCAGCGATCACATGGCGCTCGCCGTCATGGAAATTGCACGGTACGAGTTCGGACTGCGGGTACCGGAAGACGTTTCCATCGTGGGCTACGACGATGTCGGCGCTGCGAGCTGGCCGAGTTTCTCTCTCACCTCGTTCACGCTGCCGCTCGTACCCATGGTAGACGCGGCGGTGGCGCTGATGATGGAACAGATCGAGAGCTCGTCCATCCTCTCTCACCGCCGGGTCGTCCCTGGCCATCTGGCGGTGCGCGGCAGCGCGCGTCTGCCGGGCGGACCGGTGCATGACCGGGACGGAACGCCCATCTGGGCGCCCGCCGGGAAGGGATGACATAACCGGCCGCCCCGGAGACAGGAGGCAACGTGTTAAACATCGATCATATCCAGACGACCCACGTCGGCAGCCTTCCTCGCCCCGCCGAAATCGCCGACGGGCTGTTCGCGCGGGAGCGCGGCGAGGGTTTCGATCCGGCGGCATTTCGAGCCAGGCTCGACGACGCCGTGGATGCCGTCGTCGCCCGGCAGCGCGAGGTCGGCATCGATCTGGCGTCGGACGGCGAGCTCGGCAAGATCTCCTACGCCACCTACATCAAGGACCGGCTCACCGGCTTCGACGGCGACAGCCCCCGCCAGCCGCCAGCCGACCTCGCCGACTATCCCTCCTATCTCCGGAAACTCGCCGAGAGCGGCGGCACGCCGACCTATCGGCGTCCGCGCTGCGTGGGGCCGATCGCGGTGAAGGATCTGGGACCGCTCGACGAAGACATCGCCCGGTTCAACAGCGCGCTCGCCAAGGCGGGCTATTCCGGCGGGTTCATGAACTCGGCCTCTCCGGGCGTCATCGCCCAGTTCCAGCCGTCCGACTTCCACGCCGACCACGAATCCTATGTGCGGGATCTCGGCACGGCGATGCGGGCGGAGTACGCCGCGATCGCCGCCGCCGGGCTCACCCTGCAGATCGACGCGCCGGATCTGGCGCTCGGCAGGCACGTCGTCTTCGCCGATCTCGACGACGAGGCGTTCCTCGCGATTGCGGAAATGCATGTCGAGGCGATCAACGAGGCGCTCGCCGACGTGCCGCGCGAGCAGGTGCGGCTGCACATCTGCTGGGGCAACTACGAAGGACCCCACACCCACGACATCGCGATGGAAAAGGTGCTTCCCCTCCTCCTCAAGGTGAAGGCGGGGGCGCTCCTGTTCGAGACCGCCAACCCGCGCCACGGCCACGAATGGCGGGCCTGGCGGGACGTGGACCTGCCCGATGACCTGGTGCTCATCCCCGGGGTGATCGACAGCACGACCAACTACGTCGAGCATCCGCGAAACGTAGCGGACCGTATCCTGCGCTTCACCGACATCGTCGGGCGGGAGCGGGTGATCGCCGGAACCGATTGCGGCTTCGCCACCTTCGCGGGGTATGGCGTGGTCGATCCGGAGATCGTGTTCGCCAAGCTCCGGGCGCTCGCCGAGGGCGCGGCGATCGCGAGCGAAGAGCTGTTCTGACTTGCCGCGTTGCCCCGCCGCCAGCCGTTACCGGAGAGCATGCGGGGATGTCTTCTCCGCCCGTCCGGCTGCACCCCAACCTTGCGGAGACCTACCGGAAGAAGGTCGGGAACCTGACCGGGGCGCTGAATGCCGAGGAGACGAGGCAGGAAACCGGCGTGATCGTCCGCGGGCCGATCGACGAAATCCGCCTGGTGCCCGACGGCGGCGAGCTTCGCATCCACCTCAAGGGCGAGCTCGCGGAAATGCTGGCTATTTCCACAAATCAAAAGCCCGGAGCCAAGGGCTCCGGGCTTAAGACAGGGTTGGTTGCGGGGGCCCGCAACCACCGAGACCGACATTCGCTGATAATCTCGATCTGATTCGTTGTAACCTTCTGTATTTGCGAAGGAATTTGCAGTCGGCACCTTGTCTGTTGTGAGTGGTCGAGTGTTGCGTATGGGCCGCCGGTATTTGACCGTCGCGGCTGGCGCGCTGACAAAGCCTCGACACTCCGAATCACGATGTATCGACGCTCAATAACCCTGCCCGCACGTGCTGCTACTGACACTTCACATGACACCTCGCAGCACCCTGCGCATGGCTCGCGGTGGAAGCGGTTCGTTACACGTTTCCTCCCGCCGGACTTTCACCGGCTGTCCACGTCAGAGTTAGCCTGACATTCACCAGCGAATCGCGGCTTTCAGCGTCACCTCCAGCTCGGGCGGCTCGTCGTCGTTGGCGGGTTCGCGCCGGGTGGCGTCGAGGCTGACCTCGAAGCCGGGATCGCCGGGCACCGCCGAAGTCAGCCGCCAGCCGAGGCGCCAGTCGCGCCCGCCGCCGCCGGACAGCCCGAAGCCGATGTTGGGCGTGCCGGTGAAGGCGCCGCCGAACATCGCCAGCCCGTAGCCGATCTCGGCCTCCAGGCGGCTCGACGCCTCGAAGCGGCCGCCTGCCCCGGCCCCCGAGCCGGGGTTGTCGTTGGCCGCCAGACCGGCCAGCGTCTCCCGGCTCAGCAGCGCATCCATGCCGCCGGCGGGCGAGGCGCCCCAGCTCTGGGTGAGCGTCAGTGCAAGGCCCCGGTCGGTCGTGGGCCGCGGGTCCCAGGCGAGCGCGCCCGAGGCGCCCCACTCCTTGAAGCCCGCAGAACTGTGGGCGATCAGGACCCGACCCTTCAGGTCGAGGCGCAGCCCGCTCTCCGGATCGGCAAAGGCGAGGCCGCCGCCCAGGTCGGCGCCGAAGCCTCTCTCGGCAGCGCCGCCGTCCAGGCGCAGCCCCGCCTCGAACGACGGGGTGAGGGACGCCCCGCCGTCCGTGCCGTTCCCCAGCGCAAAGCGCCGCGACCCCTCGACGCCGGCGCGGATCAGCCAGACATCGGCTTCCGCGGCCTCGAGATTGCCCGACGCCGAGCGCACAGCATCCGACGCGGTCCGGGTGAAGCGGGCATCGCCCTTGAGGTCCAGGGAAAACCCGTTGCCGTCTTCGGGCCGCAGCACCTGGCTGCGCAGCCCGGCCGCGCCCATCGCCATCGTCAGGTCCGCCGTCAGGCCGGGACCGCCGTCGGGCGTCACCGTGACCTCGCCGGCGCCGTAGCCCGCCGCGGCCCACACCGACAGACGCTCCGTCAGGTCCATGCCGGCATAGGGATAGAGGCCGGTCAGCGTCGCCTCGATCCCGCCGCCGCAGTTGCCTTCGGTGCAACCGCCCCGGCGCCAGCCGCCGGAGCCGGTGGAGTGCCCGATCGCCAGGCCGGCGACCCAGCGGCCGGACCCTGCCCCGGACCCCGATCCGGGGTCCGACGCCCAGTCGGCCCCGATCAGGCCGGTGGTCACTTCGCCGTCGAGGGAGAGGTCGCCCTCGCGGCCGTCGAAGCCGGCGATCGCACCCCGGCCCCACAGCGCGGCGTAGCCGGCGCCCCGGCCGCCGCCGGCCTTCGCCGTCAGGGCGAAGGCGGTGCCGGTCAGGAAGTCCCGCGGCGTCAGCGCCCGTGACTCGAACCGCAGGCCGTCTGCGCCGCCGGCCGCGCCGAACGCCCCGGAACTCCGGCCGCCGGCATCGCTCGGGCCCGCGCCCGCATCGGCCATCCAATTGCGGATCGTCTCCATCGCATCGCGGCTCCGGGAGTCCGCGACCGACAGGCGCTCCGGACCGGCATTGTCGCCGGCTCCGGGACCTGCCCCGGCCTCCGGGTCGCGGGAGCCTGCCCCGGACCCCGATCCGGGGGGGCGGGTTCCGGATCCGGCTCCGGGGTTTGTCCCGGACCCGGATCCGGAGCGGGCTGCCGCCGTGCCGCCGCCTGCACCGGATCGGAGTCCGGAGCCCGGCGTCCACGACGGCAGCGCCTGGCCGGCGAGGGATGCCCGCACCCCCGCCTGCCGCGGCCCCGTCAGTCGCTGTTCCACCGCGTCGAGCACCTGGCCCGTCACCGTGCGGCCGAAGCGCGCCAGCCACGCCTCCGGAATCGCGTCGCTGTTGGTGATCGTCCCCGTTGCCTCGCCGTCGTCGATCGTCGCTCCGGACGGGCTCGCGAGCCGCAGCGTCAGCGTCTCGCTGCCCTCGTTATGGTCGTCTTCGAGCACCGGCACCGAGATCGTCTTCTCCGTCTCGCCCGCGGCGAAGGTCAGCGTGCCGGAGGTCGCCGTGTAGTCCGAACCCGCCGTCGCCGTGCCGTCGGACGTGGCGTATTGCACTGTCACCGTGCCGGTCGACGAGCGGTCCAGCGTCACCGCGAAGTCCAGCGTCGCGCCCGGGCCTTCCCCGGCCTGGGCGTCCGCCACCGTGAGCGCCGCCGGCGCCAGCACCTGGAACGACACCGAGAGGCTTCCCAGCACCGCGCCCGAAGCGCCGCGTTCCGCATAGGCCGTTGCCGTCAGCGTATACGATCCGGCCGGAAGCGATGCGCCGTCGAGCGCACGCCCCCCGTTCCCGTCCCGGCGGTCGCCGTAGAGCGACCAGGGCGCATGGTTCTCCGTCGCCGACACCGTCTTCGCCCCCGCAAGCGACAGCGCGACGCTGCCCACCGTGGCGTTCGAGGCCACGTCGGCCCGGATGGCGAAGCTGCCGCCGGAGCGCCCGCCGAGATCGACGGCCGCGCCGTTCGACAGTGTCGCCACCGTCGACTGGTCCGACGCATCCAGCAGCACCAGGCCGGTCAGCACGCCTGCCGGGGGCGGCGGCGGCGCTTCGAACGCAACCGTGAACGGCACCGTGAGCGTGCCCAGCGCCTCGCCCGCGCCGCCGCGCTCGGCATAGGCCGTCGCGGTCAGGGTGTAGGAGCCTGCCGGAAGCGCCCGGCCGTGCTCGGCGCCCTGCGCATCGCCATAGAGCGAGTAGGGCGCGATGTTCTCCGTCTGGGTGTGCGTATCCTCCGCGCCCGGACCCACGAGCGACAGCACCACGCTGCCGACCTCCGCGTTCTCTTCGATCCCGGCTCGGACGCCGTAGCTGCCGTCCGCCGATACCGACACCGTGCCGCCGCTCTCGACCGTGCCCAGGTCGGCATCCGTCGAGGCGTCGACCAGCACGAAGCCGGTCAGCACGCCCGCGTTCGCTGCCGCCGACCCGCGCGTCACCGTGACCGTGTACGTCTGCGCACCGCTGCCGTCGGCCGGCGTCACCGTGACCGTCACCCCGGTCTCGCCCTCGGCGAGCGCGACCTGGTGGCCCTCGGCCCCGGTATCGGCGTCGGCCGGCAGGACGGTGACTTCCGACGCGCCGTAGACCGCCGCCGCCGTCACCGTCACCGTCTCCCCGTCAGCCGGTGCGGCCGCCGCATAGGCCGTCGTGCCCGCATCGAAGGCCGGATCGAGATCGAGGCCGTCCAGCGAGAGGGAGGCGAGTTCGTTCCGTGCCGCGGGCGCGCAGTCCGTGTCGCTCGCGACATGGAACACCTGCTCCGAATCCGGCCAGGCCTGCGAAGCCACCTGCGACAGATCCACTTCGTCGTCCTCGCTGTCCGGCTCCGGTATCTCTGACAATTCCCTTGCCAGTAGGCGCACGCGCATCAGCCCCGTGAACCCCGGGTCCGGCGATACCGGCACCCGCCAGCCCTCGCCGTCCCGAACCGGCGTGCCAAGTCGACCGTTCTGGACCGCGAAGTCGTCCGCCGTCAGCTCCGCCACATAGACCGCCGTGCCGTCCGGAGCCACGAACCGCACGGACACCTCCACCCGGCACACCCCGGGCGGCCCTTCGGCCGACCGCAACAGGGACCGCGACCACGACCCGCTGGGAGCCGGGCGCAGCCGCTGCCCCTCGAGCTGCGCCTCAAGCGACTCGTAAACGCGGATCAGGAACGTGTTCTGCGTGGAGGCCGTGCGATGCCGGACGCCGTCGTTGGCCACCACGGAAATCCTGTAGAACCCGGTATCGGCCCGCTGCGGCGTTCCCGAAAAGGTGCGCGTCGAGCTGTCGAACTCGAGCCATGACGGCCAGCGGGGTTCGACATGGTGACTGATGAACCGTCCCGCCGAGTAGCGCAGCTCGTCCCCGTCCGCGTCGTAGAACGTGTCCTCCGGGAAGGCGTAGCTGAACGACTGGCCCGCGATCAGCGCCTGGCTGGGGATCGGGTTCGCCACCCTCGGCGGGGCGTTCGTATCCGTCATGGTGACCTTGACGTGGGCGCTGCCGCTCAAGGCCTCGGTGTAGCCGCCCCGGACCCGTACTCCCCCGTGCTTGAGCGTCACGCGGTTGTCGTGCCCGACGCCGTCGCGCAGCGCCGACACGGTGAACTCCTCTCCCGTGTTCCAATTGGTCGTGTTGAGCAGGACCCCCCCCCCCGGCGAGATCCTGAGCTTGTCGCTCTGCAAATATTGCGTCTTGATCTCCCTGACACTCACGTAGACGGGGTAGCCAGCCTCCGGCGCGCGGTCGAGCTTCACGGTGTAGGTCGCGCTCCCGCCCTCCTCCACTGTGACGCTCGCCGGGGCGAACACCAGGCCGCGCTCCCTCGGGTTCGGCGTCTCGTTGACGACCTTCATGTCGAAGTTGACGACGTCGTTGCCCGCCCCGTCTTCCAGCGGATTCGAGGCCGGCTTCGTGTAGGATACGGTCACCTTCTCGCGCCAGCCCGCGGCCGAAGCGAGGGTGAGCGTCACCGTCTTGCCGCTTACCGCCACAGGGTTCGCCGAGGCCAGCGCGCGATCGCTGCCTGCCACCTCCACGTCGAACGCCGCCTTGGCCGGCACCGAGCCGGTATTCAGGTCTTCGTCGAACGTGAGCTTCAGCGTGTTGCCTTCGACGACCGGCTGGTCGCTCAACTTGGGCGGCGTGTCGCTGCCCTCGCCCAGGAACACCGTCACCGCGTCGCCGAGCCGATCGAGGCCCAGCTTCGAGCCGCTGAGCGTCCACTCGTAGTGGTGGCCATTCTCACGGTACTGCGCGTCCTTGAATTTCAGGGCGAAACTGTCGCCGAACTGCAGCGTCCAGTTCTTGGCCGCCGGGCGGGGGTCGTCGGCGAAGGACACGATGAAAACGCGCGGCGACCGCGACCCGAACGGGGACCGTTCCACGATGGCGTCTATCCTGTAGCCCACCGACGAGTGCGTGAACGAGGCCCCGGAAAGCTTCCCGAATGGCGTTCCCACACCCCTGAAGCCCACCAGGTAATTGCCGCCATACTCCCCGACCGTCAGGCAGCCCGACCAGAAGGGACTGCCCTGGCGCGCAGCGCCAGGGCAGGCGGCCGAATTGTTCGTCACCGCCAGGTTCGTAAAGCTGGCCACCTGGTTGCCGGAGAGGTCCTGCAGGGCGGGCGCACTCCGGCCCCGATAGCGGTCGATTGCGGTGAGCCGGGGCGGGTCATAGGACACCGTCACGGTTTCGCCCATTACGGTCGCCTCGGCGAGCGTCAGGGTGAACGCGACATGGTCAATCGAGACCCCGGCGACCTCGCGCCTTTCGCCGTTCACCCTGACCGTGAACCGATCAGTAGGAGGAATATTGTCCTGGTTCAGGTGCTCGCTGAAGGTCAAAGCCAGGTTCTTGCCGGTAACTGCAGCGGATCTGACCTCCGGCGAGATATCGTCAGCAGGCGAACCGAGCCGCAGACTTACCGATACCTTCTCGCCGACATTGGCATCATTCCAGGTGAAGCGGGGGCTCGACCAAGTGTATGGATCCTGGCGCGATCCGAGCATATTCGAGGTCGTGCCGACCTGCAGAGCCAAATTGCTGCCGCTAAGGGCTGAAGTGGAAGCTTCGACGTCAAGCTGCAACCCTGTTCCAGGTATGAATTTCAAGCTATCGATCCGGTAACTCCTGCCGAAGATGGTGAATTCGGTGTCGGAGAGGGAACCGTATTCGCTACCGGTGGTACCGTCATAACCGTAACGTTCAAGGCTACTGTCCTTGCCTATGGTCAGGCACGCCGTCCAGATGGCACGCGAATGAGGCCTATCGCCCTCGCACACGGCGGCCGAAGCGCTTTGCGGAACGATCGCGAAGGCGCCAATGCTGAGCAGTACAGCCGCCGCGGCGGCGCAGAACCAAGACCGGACCGGTACAGCCGTCGAAACGCGCGCGCCGGGCACAAGGCAGCCGGTTGTGTCCCCGGGCGTGGTGTAGGAGCTCTGACGTCGGTTGGTAGCTGTGGGTAAGTAGCCCGCCGCAGCGACCGCCGCGAGTCTGGCGGCGGCGGGCTACTTATCCACAGCGGAGGCCATCGCGGTGCCGGTTTAGGGTTGGGCTTGCTGAGTCCACCCGACCGGAGGAGTACCACGATGACCGCCAACGACATGATGACCCTGCGCGCGCTGCTGGAAAAGAGTTCCGACGCCGATCTGCTTCGCGAGATGATCGGCTTTGCGGCCGAGCGTCTGATGGCGCTTGAGGTCGAGGAGTTGACCGGGGCCGCGCCCGGCGAGCGTTCGCCGGACCGGATCAACCACCGCAACGGCTACCGCGACCGGGTCTGGGAGACCCGGGCCGGCACGGTCGAGCTGAAGATTCCGAAGCTGCGCAAGGGGAGCTACTTCCCCGGCTTCCTGGAGCCGCGCCGGATGGCGGAGAAGGCGCTGACAGCGGTGATCCAGGAGGCCTACATCCAGGGCGTGTCGACCCGCTCGGTCGACGACCTGGTGCGGGCCATGGGGATGTCGGGCATCTCCAAGAGCCAGAGCCTGCCCCCGCGAAGGCGGGGGTCTCGCGGCTGTGCAGCGAGATCGACGGCAAGATCCAGGGCTTCCTCGACCGGTCCCTTGAGGGCGACTGGCCCTATCTGTGGCTCGACGCGACCTATGTGAAGGTGCGCGAGGCCGGGCGCATCGTCTCGGTCGCGGTCACCGTCGCGGTGGCGGTCAACGACCAGGGCCGGCGCGAGGTCCTCGGCATGGCGGTCGGCGCGTCGGAGGCCGAGACCTTCTGGACCGAGTTCCTGCGCAGCCTTACCCGCCGCGGCCTGCGCGGCGTGAAGCTGGTAATCGCCGACGACCACAAAGGCCTGAAGGCCGCCGCCACGCGCATCCTCGGCGCAACCTCCCAGCGCTGCCGCGTGCACTTCATGCGCAACCTGCTCGCCCATGCCGGCAAGCAGGGGCGGCGCGTCGTCTCCGCCTTCGTCGCCACCGCCTTCGCCCAGGACGACGCCGACGGCGCCAGGGCCCAGTGGCGCCTGGTCGCCGATCAGCTCAGGCCCAAGGTGCCGAAGCTCGCCGCGCTGATGGACGAGGCCGAAGACGACGTCCTCGCCTACATGACCTTCCCCAAGGAGCACCGCCAGAAGCTCCACTCGACCAACCCGATCGAGCGGCTCCATGCCGAGATCAAGCGACGCACCAACGTCGTCGGCATCTTCCCCAACGAGGACGCCATCACCCGCCTCGTCGGCGCGATCCTGCTCGAGCAAAACGACGAATGGGCCGTTGCAAGGAGATACATGACGCTGGAATCGATCGCTCCCGTGAGCGACAATCTCACCGTCAAGCTGCCCGCCGTGGCAGCCTGAGCGAACCGGCCCTGCCCGCCGGTTACCGCGATCGGCGCCAGGCTCTTACACCACGGCTCGGGACACGATCTTCCTGCTACATCCTATTTCAGCACTCAGCCGCAATATCTAGTGTTCTTCATCTCCAGATCAACATCATATACTCGATTCTTATAGCTGCTGCAACCCCTTGCCTCTTGCATCGTCGGCCGATCTGATCGGTCACGTCGCGACCGGGTTCCACGATCTTGAGACGGGCGAGACCCCGAGCCCCAACTCGGCCGACTGACAGATTGGCTTGGGCTTGTGATTACTTCAATTTCTCAAATTCACGAATATTGCGAATTATTGATGTCCTATGAATTGCTCATGGCCGTTAGTCTGATTGTCACACTTCGCACTTTATGCTAAACAGGTGATATGAACGAAACCACGACTCGCCTCCCCCGAGGGCGCGCGCAGCTGGTCCGGGTGCTGTCCGCCGCCGGCGATGTCATCCACGTGGATGACGTGGTGAATGCCCTCCAGCTCGACCGTACCGGCGCTGCCCAGCGTCTATCCCGGTGGGCTGAACAGGGATGGCTGAGGAGAGTGGGCCGTGGTGCCTATGTCGCCGCTTCCATCGACACCATGGGGTCGGATCGCGTCCTCGATGACCCATGGGTGCTCGTTCCCGCACTCTTCACGCCAGCCTACATCGGAGGCCGCACGGCAGCCGAGCACTGGGACCTGACTGAACAGATCTTCAAGGATATCTTCGTGATGACCGCACAGCCGGTGCGTCAGAAGCGCCAGGAGCGGCACGGTACGCTCTTTTCGCTGAAGCACATCCACGAGCGGAAGATCTTCGGCACGAAGAATGTCTGGCGTCATCAGACGCGAGTGCCCGTCTCCGACCTACATCGAACGATCATCGACATGCTCGACGACCCGGCGATCGGTGGCGGCATCCAGCATGTATCCGACTGCCTCGAAGCCTATCTGCGACGCGATGATCGCGACGACCAGAAGCTCGTCGATTACGCGGTGAGCCTCCGCAACGGCGCCGTCTTCAAACGCCTCGGGTTTCTGGCCGAGCGCTTTCCTGGCGGTGCTGAACTGGGCCGTCTTTGCGAGCCGCATCTGAGCGGCGGCCATGCGAAGCTCGATCCGGTCCAGAACGGGCCGCTCGTCGTGACAAAGTGGCGGCTCCGCGTGCCGGAGCGCTGGGCTCGCGAGGAAACGCCATGATCGATAAGCGCGAAATCCTCGCGACATCCCAGCAGACGTCGCTCACGCCGCATGTCGTGGAGAAGGACTATGTTCTCGGCTGGATGCTCGCAGGCATCTATGGGCACGAGGACCTCGCGGAGAATTGGATATTCAAAGGCGGCACGTGCCTGAAGAAATGCTTCTTCGAGACCTATCGATTCTCGGAGGATCTCGACTTCACGCTCCGCAATCCAGAGCATCTCGACGCCAACTTCTTGAAGGGCGTATTTTCCGAAATTGGTGAATGGATCTACGACCAAACCGGCATTGAGATTCCGGCCGACAAACAGGAGTTCGATATCTACGAGAACCCGCGGGGCCAGTTCTCGTGCCAAGGCAAGATCAGTTACAAGGGCCCCGTCTCATCGACCCACGCCCTCCCGCGCATCAAGCTTGACTTGACCGCCGACGAGCGGATCGTTCTCCCGCCGGTCCACGTGCAGATTTTCCATCCATACAGCGATGCTCCGGAAGATGGCATCGAAGTCCTAGCCTACGATTACACCGAGGCATTCGCGGAGAAGTTCAGAGCGCTCGCGGAACGGACGCGCCCACGTGATCTCTATGACGTCGTACATCTCTACCGGAATACCGAGGCACGTCCGGAACCGCGGCACTTCATGGAAGTCCTGCGTGCCAAGTGTGAATTCAAGGGCATCGGCATTCCGCGCATGACCGACCTTGAGCCGCACCGTGCGGAACTTGAGACTGGTTGGATTCACATGCTGGAGCACCAGCTCCCCGCGCTGCTCCCGGTCACGACGTTCTGGGACGCGCTCCCCGAAATCTTCGATTGGCTCCAGGGCGCCGTCGCTCAGCCGCTTGCGGCCATGCCTGTCGGCACCGGCAACACACTCATCCGCGAGCGTGTAGTCGATCTGCCCACGGGCAGCCGAGGACAGAGTCTCATCGAAATGATCCGCTTCGCTGCCGCAAACCGCCTTCTTGTAGAGATCGACTACCGCGACAAGCAGGGCAATCGTTCGACACGCGCGATCGAAGCCTACTCACTCCGCCGCTCGCAGACCGGAGACGTATTGCTCATGGCCGTACGCGCGGACAGCGGCCAGCCGCGCAGCTATTTGGTCAACAGCATTCTTGGAGTCCAACCCACCCAAACGCCATTCGCGCCGCGATACCCAATTGAGCTGACGCCATCGGGTCCTCAAAGCATTCCGAGGACGGCGAGGTCCGGTTCGCGAAACACGTTCGGGGCGGGCGGCACACGTACCATTCGCCGTTCACCTGCACGCAGATCGACCCGAAGCACGGGTTTCCGGGCTGCAAGTGGTCCAACATATGTCTTCAAGTGCACCGTCTGCGGAAAGACCTTCTACAGGAAGAAATACGATGCGACATTGAACAAGCACAAACATAAGCGAACTGGCCACCAATGCTATGGCAGGATCGGAAGACATATGAGGACGAAATACTAACTGACGCTATCAGTCCACGCGCCTCGGACGGACGCTGGCCAAACCGTCGTTTCCTGCAACTACGCCTCGCCTTCGTTCATTAACGATCTCACGTCGATGAATCGATCTGCCTTCGCTTGCCTTAGCCACGCCTCACCTAATTCCCCCAACGCTATATCTTTCCGACCCATTGTCACCACTAGGCGAGTAAGTTCCCGCCGCACATGAGGAAGTAACTCCCTTTGTTCCCCCATTCCCAAACTACTTCCCGCAAACAAATCATCTCCGCGCAGCTGAACAACCGCACTATTCACCGCCGATCTCAACAACGCTTCGTCTATATCGCCGCGTTGTGCATAACCACGGTCCACCAACCGGGTTACCAGCTCGCAAGCTTGACGACAACGTTCGCCTCGTACGGTTGCTATGTCCGTCACAATAGCCACTAACACAGGTTGTGTCCCCGGGCGTGGTGTAGGAGCTCTGACGGCGGTTGGTAGCTGTGGGTAAGTAGCCCGCCGCAGCGACCGCCGCGAGTCTGGCGGCGGCGGGCTACTTATCCACAGCGGAGGCCATCGCGGTGCCGGTTTAGGGTTGGGCTTGCTGAGTCCACCCGACCGGAGGAGTACCACGATGACCGCCGACGACATGATGACCCTGCGCGCGCTGCTGGAAAAGAGTTCCGACGCCGATCTGCTTCGCGAGATGATCGGCTTTGCGGCCGAGCGTCTGATGGCGCTCGAGGTCGAGGAGTTGACCGGGGCCGCGCCCGGCGAGCGTTCGCCGGACCGGATCAACCACCGCAACGGCTACCGCGACCGGGTCTGGGAGACCCGGGCCGGCACGGTCGAGCTGAAGATTCCGAAGCTGCGCAAGGGGAGCTACTTCCCCGGCTTCCTGGAGCCGCGCCGGATGGCGGAGAAGGCGCTGACAGCGGTGATCCAGGAGGCCTACATCCAGGGCGTGTCGACCCGCTCGGTCGACGACCTGGTGCGGGCCATGGGGATGTCGGGCATCTCCAAGAGCCAGAGCCTGCCCCCGCGAAGGCGGGGGTCTCGCGGCTGTGCAGCGAGATCGACGGCAAGATCCAGGGCTTCCTCGACCGGTCCCTTGAGGGCGACTGGCCCTATCTGTGGCTCGACGCGACCTATGTGAAGGTGCGCGAGGCCGGGCGCATCGTCTCGGTCGCGGTCACCGTCGCGGTGGCGGTCAACGACCAGGGCCGGCGCGAGGTCCTCGGCATGGCGGTCGGCGCGTCGGAGGCCGAGACCTTCTGGACCGAGTTCCTGCGCAGCCTCACCCGCCGCGGCCTGCGCGGCGTGAAGCTGGTAATCGCCGACGACCACAAAGGCCTGAAGGGCGCCGCCACGCGCATCCTCGGCGCAACCTCCCAGCGCTGCCGCGTGCACTTCATGCGCAACCTGCTCGCCCATGCCGGCAAGCAGGGCCGGCGCGTCGTCTCCGCCTTCGTCGCCACCGCCTTCGCCCAGGACGATGCCGACAGCGCCAGGGCCCAGTGGCGCCTGGTCGCCGATCAGCTCAGGCCCAAGGTGCCGAAGCTCGCCGACCTCATGGACGAGGCCGAAGACGACGTCCTCGCCTACATGACCTTCCCCAAGGAGCACCGCCAGAAGCTCCACTCGACCAACCCGATCGAGCGCCTCCATGCCGAGATCAAGCGACGCACCAACGTCGTCGGCATCTTCCCCAACGAGGACGCCATCACCCGCCTCGTCGGCGCGATCCTGCTCGAGCAAAACGACGAATGGGCCGTTGCAAGGAGATACATGACGCTGGAATCGATCGCTCCCGTGAGCGACAATCTCACCGTCAAGCTGCCCGCCGTGGCAGCCTGAGCGAACCGGCCCTGCCCGCCGGTTACCGCGATCGGCGCCAAGCTCTTACACCACGGCTCGGGACACGATCAACCTATTAGAATAAAACAGATTATCGTGGTTTCGGGGCCGAACTTGCCCCCGCGACCTTCAGGTTGTGATCGCGTCCGCTGAGGCAATATGAATGATCCCTGTCACAGCCTCGCATCCTGTGATCCGGAGCCGGGAAGATCCTGCCGGTGGTCGACCAAATGCTCGGCCGCGGCGATATCGAGACGACATCTCGCTACGCTCGTCTGGCCCGCCACTCGACGGGAAGGATCAACAATGCTTCCTCGCGAAAGAAAGACAGATCGCCCGCGCCGGGTTCCTCGATGACTCAGCGCTCTGAAACGGCCCAACCCAAATGCTCCCGCCTTTCTACTCAACCATGACGACGTGATATAATGTCGGACAGTCCATCCTATTGATCGACGTTTATTCACATGCCGCCCGCGACCACGACATCTCAGAAAGATCGAGCTGTCGCTCTTCTCAAGACCCATGGCCCCATGCGTGGCATCGAACTCAGCGACGCCGGGATCCACCCGGAAACTCTCGCGCGCATGCTCAAGGACCAGACCCTCACCCGTGTCACCCGTGGCCTCTACCAGCTCGCCGATGCCGAAGTGACGGCACCCCACAACCTCGCCGAGGTTGCGAAGCTGGTACCCAACGGGGTCATCTGCCTCGTCTCCGCTCTTCAGTTCCACGAGCTCACGCTCCAGATGCCCGGCCGGGTTTGGCTTGCCATAGGTTCAAGAGCGCGAAAGCCCAGGTTCGACTATCCCCCGACCCGATTCGTGCGGTTCGGGCCGCGGGCCCTTTCCCTCGGCGTGCAGACCCACAGCGTCGACGGCGTATCCGTGCCCATTTTCGATCCTGCCAAGACGGTCGTCGATTGCTTTCGGTTCAGACAGCACGTCGGTCTCGATGTTGCGCTCGAAGGTCTCCACAATGTCGTGAGGTCCGGCAAGGCCAGACCGGCGCAGGTCGTCGACTACGCCCGCGATATCCGCATCTGGTCCGTTCTGCGGCCCTATCTGGATGCGGTGGTCGCCGATGGCGCGTGAACCGAGGAATGTCGTGGCGTCGGTGCGCACGCGACTGCAAGACCTCGCCACGTAGCAACAGGGCGATTCCCAGTGCGTGCCTGACCGGAGAACGATTGAGGCCGGATACGTGCAGATTGCGCTCCGGCGCGGCCATCCCTAAACCGAACCAGCCATATCGAAGTAGGCTGGGAGCAATGACCGGACTTCCGGGGACCAATTGCAGGACGGAACGGACCTAGCGAACAGCATGGAGACAGAGACGTTTCTGTCGAAATGCGTCTCGGTCGACCTCGAAGTCGATCCGGACACCGGCCGGATTCAAAGCTTCGCCGCCATCCGTTCGACGACCGCCGACAAATGCACCTATAGCAAGGGCGGCCTCGCGACCGCGCTGCGCGCGCTCGACGAATACGCCGCCGGCACGGAGTTCGTGCTCGGACACAACGTGATCAACCACGATCTGCCCTATCTGCGAGAAGCCTGTTCCGGCCTGCGGGTCCCCACGAAGCCGCCGATCGACACGCTCTGGCTGAACCCGCTCGCCTTTCCTCGCAACCCGTATCACCGCCTAGTCAAGCACTATAAGGACGGCCGGCTCCAGGCCGGTACCGCTAGCGACCCGGAACTCGATGCCGGCCTCGTCTTCACCGTCCTGAGAAACCAGCTCACCGAGCTTCGAAAACTCGCACGAGACGATCCCGATCTGCTGACGGCCCTCCACTGGCTTGTAACCTCGACCGAGAAGCCAGAGGGTTTCGAGGCGGTCTTCCGGTCGGCAAGGGATGCGCCGAGGCCGGACGCTCCGGATGCGCAACGCGCGATCCGGCAAGTCCTCGCTGGCCGGGCCTGCACCCACCAGATCGAGCTGGCGATCCCTGAAGCGGAGCGCACCGGCTGGTCGCTCGCCTACGCACTCTCCTGGGTCTCGGTCGCGGGCGAAAACTCCGTGATGCCGCCCTGGGTCCGGCACCAGTTTCCCGAAGCCGGCGTTCTCGTCCGAAGGCTCCGCGACACGTCCTGCACCGATCCTGCCTGCGACTGGTGCCGGTCCTGGAGCGACCCGGCGAGACTTCTCGAACAGTGGTTCGGCTTCGAGGGGTTTCGGCCGAAACCCGCCGGCGAGGACGGTCGCTCCCTGCAAGAAACCATCGTCGCGGCGGCGCTTGCCAAGTCCTCGGTCCTCGGAATCCTCCCGACCGGAACCGGCAAGTCGCTTTGCTATCAACTGCCGGCGCTGACCCGGTATCACCGGACCGGCACGCTCACCGTGGTCATCTCGCCGCTCGTCGCGCTCATGGCGGACCAGGTTGCCGGGCTGAAGCGCCAGGGCATCGTGTCCTGCGTCACCGTCAACGGCCTGTTGTCGCTGCCCGAGCGCCACGACGCGCTCGACCGGGTCCGTCTCGGCGATGCCTCGATGCTGCTGATCTCTCCGGAGCAGCTCAGAAACCCGTCGGTGCGGTCGATCCTGGAGCAACGGGAAGTGGGCTATTGGGTCGTCGACGAGGCACATTGCGTCTCGAAGTGGGGCCACGATTTCCGGCCGGACTATCGCTACATTGCGCGCTTCATCCGAGAATATTCGGGCGATAGCGAACCGGCCCCGCTGATCTGCCTGACCGCGACCGCCAAACCCGGCGTCATCGACGACATCTGCGAGCACTTCGAGGAGAAGCTGGGTGTCGACCTGAAGCGGATCGACGGCGGTGCGCACCGGGACAATCTCTCCTTCGAGGTCGTCGAGACCGACAAGACCGGCAAGCTCGGCGACATCGTCTCGGTTCTCGAGGATGCGTTGCCCACGGAGGGTACTTCGGGCGCCATCGTTTATTGCGCGACGCGAAGCGCGACCGAGCGGGTGGCGGAGTTCCTCAAGGAGAAGGGCTACGCCGCCGGTCACTACCATGCCGGGCTGAAGCCGGAAGCCAAGCTCGAGACCCAGGAGCAGTTCGCGAACGGCGACCTCCGCGTGATCGCGGCCACCAACGCCTTCGGCATGGGGATCGACAAGTCCGACATCCGTCTCGTCGTCCACGCCGACATCCCAGGCTCGCTCGAGAACTATGTCCAGGAGGCCGGACGCGCCGGGCGCGACAGCGAGGCCGCCCGCTGTGTCCTGCTCTACAGCAACGACGATATCGAGAAGCAGTTCACGCTCTCGGCCCGGTCGCGTCTCGACAAGCAGGAAATCGCCGCGATCCTGAAGTCTCTGCGGCGGCTCGGCCGACGATCGAAGCGGGAGGGCGAGGTCATCGCGACGCCCGGCGAGATCGTCAAGGAAGATGTGGACGGCGACTTCGGACGTGACAGGGATACCGAGGATACGCGGGTGAAGATCGCGGTCTCGTGGCTCGAAGAGGCGGTGCTGCTCAAGCGCGACGAGAACTTCGTGCGGGTGTTTCCGTCGTCATTGAATATCCAGACCATCGACGAAGCGCGCACGCGGATCGAAGCCGCGGATACCACCTCGGCCTACCAGGCCAAGCTTCTCCGGCTTGTCCGCAGCCTGTTCGACTCCCCGCCCGACCGTGGCATCTCTACGGACGAGCTCTGCGGCGAGTCCGGCCTGAAGCCGGCGCGACTGCGCAAGGCGCTCCACTTTCTCGAGGCGCTCGGCATCGCCTCGAACGACACCGCGATCACGGTCTTCATCCATCTCGCCGTGGAAGACTCCTCCAGCAAGCGACTTGACGAAGCCTCTCGTTTGGAGGGCGATCTGCTCGACCGGTTCCAGGAACTCGCGCCCGACCTCGAGCCCGGCGAAATCTCGACGCTCAACCTCAGGCTCGCCTCGCAGCAACTCCGGGATGCGGGTCACACGACGGTCCGGCCCGACATCGTCGAGAAGCTCATTCGCGGGATCGCGCGGGACGGCCGGGAGGATGCGGAGGGCATTGCCAGCTTCCAGGTCCGCAAGATCGATCGCCAGCACCTTTCGCTCCGCCTGCAGCGCAACTGGGAAAAGTTCTCCCTCACCTCCCGGCTCCGCCGCAGGGCCGCCTCTGTGTTGCTCGCCTCGCTCACGGCCTCCGCGCCGGCGAATGCCCGCGGCAAGGACGTGCAGGTCGCGACCACCCTCGGCACCCTGATCTCGGCGCTGACGAGCGACCTTGAGCTGGCACAGGAAATCTCCGACCCTTCCAGCCTTCTCGACCACGCCCTGCTCTGGCTGCACGAGCAAGGGGCCGTGACGCTGGGCCGAGGACTCACCATCTTCCGCCCGGCGATCACCGTCCGCCTCGAGCCGGGCGGCCGGAAGTTCACCGAGACCGACTTCCAGCCGCTCCACATCCACTATGACGAGCAGACGCTCCAGACCCATATCATGGCGGCCTACGCCGAGCGCGGTCTGGACTCGATGCGCGATGCGCGCCGCCTGAGGGACGACTATTTCACGCTCGACCGGCAGGCGTTCGTCGAGAAGTGGATCCCGCGGAGCGCGGCTGCGTTGCGCCGCCAGACAACTCCCGAATCCTGGCGCGCGATCGTCGAATCCCTGGGCAACGCCGACCAGACCCGGATCGTGGCCGACGACCGCGAGCAGACCAGCGTGCTCGTGCTGGCCGGCCCGGGATCCGGCAAGACGCGCGTCCTCGTGCACCGCATCGCCTACCTCATCCGTGTCCGGCGGCAGGACCCGCAGGGCATCCTAGCGCTGGTCTACAACCGCCATGCCGCAACCGAAATCCAGCGCCGTCTCTTCGACCTGTTGGGAGACGATGCCCGCGGCGTGACGGTGTCGACCTGTCACGGACTGGCCATGCGCCTGGTCGGGGCGGACTTCGCCGGGCAGGCCGGAGACATCCCGAAGGGTGAATTCGACAAGGTCCTCAAGCAGGCGGTCGCGCTGCTGCGGGGTGACGGCCTCACCCGGGACGAGGCCGAGGCGCAGCGCGACACGCTGATCGAGGGATATCGCTGGATCCTGGTCGACGAGTATCAGGACATTGGACCGGACGAGTACGAGCTGATCGCAGCCATCGCCGGACGGTCCACCGAGGACGAGGACAGCCGCCTCAGCCTCTTTGCGGTCGGCGACGACGACCAGAACATCTATGCCTTCAAGGGCGCGTCGGTCGCGTTCATCCGACGCTTCGAGAAGGACTATGCCGCGCGCCCTGTCCACCTGATCGAGAACTACCGCTCGACCGCCAACATCGTCGAGGCGGCCAACATGCTCATCGCGCCGGCCGCGGACCGCATGAAGGCCGGTCACGACATCGTGGTGAACCGGAGCCGGCAGAGAGACCGGCCGGGCGGCGAGCTTGAGCGGCTCGACCTGATCGGGCGGGGCCGCGTGCAGGTTCTACGTGTGCCCAGGGACGAAGCCGTTCAAGCCGTCCTGGCGGTGCGCGAGCTGGAGCGCCTCAAGACACAGACGACGGGCTGGTCGTGGGCCAAAGCAGCGGTCATCGCTCGCACCTGGCGTCAGCTTGGACCCGTCCGGAGCTACTGCGAGATACGGGGCATTCCGGTCCAGACGGCATCCGACGACCCGCCGAACGTCTGGCGGCTGCGCGAGACCCAGAGTCTGATCGACTGGCTCAGGGCTCGATCCGGCGCCGCAGTCCGGGTTGCCGACATCGCCGGCTGGATTGACCGACAGCCAAACGGTCACTGGTGGTCGCTGCTGAAAGAGGGCCTTGAGGACCTGTCCCACGAGCTCGGCGACCGCGAGGCTGGCCGCAGGGATGTGATCGAGTGGCTCGCCGAATGGGGCCGCGACGCTCGGAAGCGCCAGACCGGCCTGCTGCTCCTGTCAGCACACAGGGCGAAGGGGCTCGAGTTCGACGACGTGGTCATTCTCGACGGCGGCTGGGACCGACCGTCGAACGGCGAGGACGGGGACGCCGAGCGCCGGCTCTACTATGTCGCCATGACGCGGGCCCGCCGAAGCCTGGCGTTGCTCTCCATGGGCGCCGGTCATCCCTTTATCGACAGCCTGGAAGGACCGGCGGTGGCCCACCGCACTCTGGACGGAAAGGGCGTCGACGTTGCCGAATGCAGAAGGATCTACCGTACGCTCAACCCCTCGGAGGTCGACCTGGGCTTCGCGGGGCGCCTGACCGACGGACATCGGGCGGTGCGGTCCCTGGATCGGATTGCGGCGGGCGATGCTGTCGGCCTGAAGCAGGACGGCAACCGCTGGCTGATCGTCGACCGCGATGGTGTTGCAATCGGGCGCCTGGCCAGGAAATTCGTGCCGCCGGAGGGGGCCGTCTTCGTGGAAGGCAGCGCGTATGCGATCACCACACGCTGCCGGTCGGATTCCGGCGAGGACTTCCAGTCCCAGCTTCGCCGGGACCGTTGGAGCGTCGTGCTGCCCGAACTGATCTATCGGCCCTGAATTGCGAGAGGAGGTTGCGGCACGACGCGCTCGAGAATTTCCTCAAGTTGGTCGCCGCGAATTGAGCATCAACGATGTTGTTCCAATTTCGATGCGGTAACAGCATATACCTCCGTTCTCGGGATTTTCGCGCTGCGGGGGCCTGGTACCACCGCGGCGAGCAAGGCCGAGTTGTCACTGAGCCACCAGGGAGTTCCAGAGGCCATGCATGTGATCATGTCCTATTCGCACGCGGATGAGGACCTTAGAAACGAGCTTGAGAAGCATCTTGCCGCCCTCAAACGTCAGGGCGCGATCACCACATGGCACGACCGCCGCATCGCTCCGGGGGACGAACTCCACGGCCAGATCAGCGATCAGCTCGACCGCGCCGATATCATCTTGTTGCTGGTCAGCGCCGATTTCATCGCCTCCGACTATTGCTGCGACGTCGAAATGTCGCGTGCGCTGGAGCGCCATCATCGTGATGAAGCAAGCGTCATTCCGGTCATCCTGCGTCCCTGCGATTGGAAAAGAACGCCGTTCGGCGGCTTGATGGCGGTCCCGAAGGACGGCAAGCCCGTGGTCAAGCATTCAACCCTCGATGACGGTTTTCTCGAGGTCGCCCAAGCCATTCGCCGGGTGGCGGACGCGGCAAACACCCGGCTTCCCGCAGCGGAGCCCGCAGAGACCACCGCCACCCGCGCCGACTCGGCACAGCCTGGCCCGCGTTCGAGCAATCTGAGGATCAGGACCGAGTTCACTGATCGCGACCGCCACGCCTTTCTTGGCGAATCCTTCCAGTATGTTGCCCGCTACTTTGAGAACTCCTTGAACGAGCTCCGGGCGAGAAACGAGAGGGTGGAAACTGACTTTCGGCAGGTCGACGCCAACCGCTTCGAGGCGAGGGCCTTCGTCGGCGGCGAGGAACGGGCAGTTTGCGGCATCTGGCGGGGCGGCCCATTGGGCGCCGACGGGATCTATTATTCCGCGGGCGGGCTCGGCAACGGAAACAGCTTCAACGAAACGATGTCGGTATCCGACGACGGCTACGCGTTGTTTCTCAAGCCGCTGGGAATGGCGCGTTTCGGACAAGCAGGAGACACGCCGCTCACTATGGAGGGGGCCGCCGAATACTTCTGGAGCTTGTTCGTCGAACGCCTCAGATAAACTTGCTGATGATCGGGACCACGCCCTCCATTACAAGGTCAAGTCAATCCCCGCCCCTCGGCTCCGGTCGGGGGTAAAATCTCCCGAAATTTGGAGGATGCCGCCGCCCTATCCCGTTCCTTCGCGCACTTGGGCCGGCGCGACCGTCCGCCTGCCGGTCGACCGTGAGAGCGCTCGTAGCGGCCTGGGCCTGCGTGGACCACCCATCTCACCGATCCCTTCGAGCGCGTCGACACGCTCGCCTGTGCCCGGAAGACGTCTCGCCAATCTGGATGCCACCGTCAACAAACGGAATAGGCGAGAAGCCGCTTGTTGATCTCCGACTTCGGAAGCCGGCATCGCGGATGAGCGGTGATCCTGTCTAATCCGGCGCGCAAATCGCCCAGTTCGATGACGCGGTGTTCAAACATCCGGTCGAGCAACCACAGCACTCCGTGGCATCGGACCTCCTCTTCCTCTGCCAGCTCGCGCAGTTCCCGGTCCCCGGACAGCAACGTCCACGCGTTTCTCTTCGCGAGAGCGAGAGCGAAGCTATCCGGAAGAGACAGCGATCTCCGCTTGCGGAGGTAGCCCAGAGCAAGCGAGACCCCATTGCCATCCAGTTCCTCGACACGAAGCCCAAGCCTGACGAATTCCGGCCCTCCGTGTTCCTTGAGCTCCCGTTCGTACAGCAGGTCGGGAACGGTGAATTCGAACGGCAGACGAAAGGTCGCTTCGACGAGGTTCCCGCGGTCGAGGTCGATCAGGACGGATGTGTCGGACACCAGGACCTTCACCTTGCTCAGCCTCCGGCAGGTTCCGCCTTGAGGCTCGGTGGTTCATCCATGCGTCGGTTCAGCTCGTGTACCGAGTGGCCGAGCAGTTCGGCGGCCTTGGCTTCGGAGATCGCTCCCTCCGACAGGGCGCGAAAACACAACCGCTCGAAACGCATGGGCCGCTCGCCGGGCATCGCCCCCGGCTCCTCGTGCGGCGGACTGCGCCAGCCGCGACGCGTGAATTCCTTGAACAGCTGCCGAACCATCGGCACGCCGAATATCCCGAGGTCCTTGCAGCGGTAGGTAAGCGCCTGAACGCTCACGCCGAAGATCCGCTTGAGTTCGAAGAGTTCACCCCAGCCGATGGAATTGCGGTGTTTCCCGATCTCGGACCGCAGCGTCTCGGCCGGCATCAGGAACGCGCCGGCGAAGCGATGTGCGGCTTTCTCTTCGTCGATCTTCGGTCCCGGGTCCAGGACCATGTGGCCCAGCTCATGCGCCAGCGTGAAGCGCTGACGTTCGCCCCATTCGTCCCGGCTCACGACGACGACCGACGCAACGCCCCTGTCTTCGCGGCGCACGCGCGCCGTCAGCCCGTCGATATTCGGGAGACTCATCGCGAGAACCTTGATTCCACGCTCCTCCAGGAGATCGACAAGGTTGGGGATCGGATCCAGACCCAGACCCCAGTGGGCACGCATGCCAAGTGCGGCCTGCTCCGCTTCGGCGGGGTCGCGCAGCACCGGCCAGGGGGCCTCGCGCGGCATGTCCCAAGCCACAGTGGGCAGCCCCAAGATCTCCTCGACCGCGAGATATCGCTCCAGCAGGTGCAGGACCCTGGCCTCGACCTGCGCCTCCTCCCGGCGGCTCGTGAGCCGCTTCTTCCGGAAATCGACGGCTTCGAGACGAATGTCGCTGTCGCTGGCCAGGTAGTCGATCGGCACATCGAGGGCATCAGCCAGCGCGATGAGCACGCCGGAGCTCGGCATGCTCTCGTCGCGTTCGTACTTGCTGATCGCCTGCGCCGTCACGCGGTTGGCGATTCGGGCTTCAAGGTCGCGGAGAGAGAGGCCACGGGCACGCCGGGAAACCCTAATACGTTGACCTACAGTCATTTTCTACCTCCCTCGTTTCGGTTGACAAATTACAGATAGAAATGAAATTTGTCAATTACAGGGCTTGAACTCCCGCCACGACATCCCCATATCGACAGACGAGACCGCAATTGACCAAAGCACAGGAGGTGCCTCCATGGTCGCTCAAGCCAACGAAGGGTCGGTGATCGCCGATCGTGACTACACCGGGGGCGGTGGCGAACTCACCGTCGAAGTGTTCTCGCCGCGCGTCCCCGAACCCATGAAGTTCACCTGGACGAAGTCTCTCAAGGTAGGCGACGCGGCGGACCAAGCCGCGAAGGCCTTCGGCTATGAAGCCGGGAACCCGACCTTGCTCGACAAGGCCGGGCATGTGCTCGACCGCGACAAGACGCTGTCCGAAGCCGGCGTCCGGGATTTCGACACGCTGGAACTGACCGACAAGGGCGGTGGAGTCTGAACCGCGATGATTCCGCTCGCAGCGACCGACGCTGCGATCGCCGATGAGCTGCCGGGTGCCATGGCTTGGGCGAGGCGCCGCCAAATCGTCATGGACACCCGGTCCATCCCCGTTCGCACCCTCCGTCTCGTGCTTGAGCAGCCGGAGAGCAACGAGAAATTCTATCTTCAGGCTACGTTCGAGGACTACCGGGCGTACCCTCCGCTATGGCAATGGTATGACGCAAGCTGGTCCTCGACCGACGCATTGCACCTGAGCCCCCAAGACGCCGGCAACAGACCCGCCTCGCTCGGCAGCTCCATGTTCATCAAACATGGCGGCAAGGGCCTGATATGTGCGCCGTTCAATCGACTGGCATATGGCGCTCACGAAGGCCCGCATTCGGACTGGGGCAGCCTCGCTCAATGGATGACCGCCGCTGAGGGCTATGTCCACGCCGTCAAGCTCGGCGACATGCTCAGCGCGATCCTGCGCGATTTCCGGCATTCTTCAGGGCGGATGCGATGACCGTCGACCGCCTTCGCCCGCTCCCGCGCGGGATCCTGCGCGGCCGGTACAGGATTTCGCCCGGCCTCATCCATGACACGCAGCAGGCTCTGCAGGGATTTTATGAATCCGGCCGTCACGAAGGCGGACACGAAGGCCTCTGCTATTGGGCCGGCCGCGAAGATGCCGACGTGACGAGCCTCGAGGCCGCCGTCGTCCCCACTGCCCGACACGGACGATACGGCGTCTTCGTATCGGAGGCCGCATTTGCCGAGGTCGCCCGGCAGGCTCGGGCGATGGGTCTGGGCATCCTGGCTCAGGTCCACAGCCACCCGGGCCGCGACACTCGACATTCCGATGGGGATGACGACCTGGTTGTCATGCCGTTCGAAAACATGCTGTCCCTGGTCGCTCCTTACTATGGCCGGACCCTCCGCGCCATAACGGACTTCTCGGTTCACCAATTTCAGGACGGCCGTTGGGTGTTGTGCACAGGCGAGTCCGTATCTTCGGTTTTCGACACGGTGCCCCATGACGACTGACGATTTCGATTCGGAGCGTGAACGATTCTATCGCGAACGCGACTCGCGCACTTCCGAATACCTCGAAAACGATTCTCCGGCCAGCGCCACCGTTTCGGTACACGTTTCGGCTGACGCTTGCGAGACGCGAGCCGGACAACTCCTCCTTATCTCGCTTGTAAACCAGCTCGCCCGGATACATCGCGAACTGCGCTTCGCCGTGGCCGCTCCGGATGCGGAGCTGCTCACCCCCACCCTGTGCGGCGCTTCCACTCTTGGCGCAGAACTTTGCGGGTTGGCCGGCCAAATCGACCCCTTTGGCAAGTTCGAGCTCGATACCGAAGCAACGCCCCCGGAACGCATCTCCATCGGCGTCGGCGCCCATTGTCGTGACGACCTCACCTGCTATCTGGGATTCGACCGCTCGAATGCCCAGCTCCGCACCGAGCCCTGCCAAGCCGGCAACAACGCGTCGGCAGACCTCAGAGGCGCCGGCCTCGCTGCCACGCTTGGCGCAGCAGCGGCCACCAAGGCGGCTTTGAGATTCGCAATCGCACCCACGCGCCTGTCCGCGTGGAATTTCGAGAGCGGTGCCGAGGCAGACCCGGGACCGGCCGAAATCCCGCCGATCGACATCGGGCGAGGCCTCATGATCGGTGCAGGGGCAGTCGCCGCGGCCGCCGTCTATTGGCTGATGCAATGGGGGAACGGTTCGCCCTGGACCATCATCGACCACGACAGGGTCGCGCTCCACAACACCAACCGGGGCCTCCTCTTCTTCCCCGGCGACGCCGGTTGGCCGAATGCTCTCCCCGTCTCCAAGGTTGCATGCCTGAGCCCGTACCTCGAAAACGCGGTTGCCGTCGACAGTTGGTACGACCAGGCCCCGGAGGCGCGGCAAACATTCGATACCGTGCTCGTGCTGGCAAACGAGCGAGACGTGAGGACAATCGTCTCGTCAAGGAACGACCCGATACAGTTGCAAGCCACCACAGGCCGATCCTGGCTCAGCCAACTCCATCACCATGTCTCCGGGCGGGACGATTGCGTTCGCTGCCGAATGGAAGACATCCGCGCGCCGCAGCTTGCCTGCGGCGAGGCGCCAACCGCGAGCGCCGATGGCCCGGAGAGGCCGGACGCCGCCTTGCCGTTCCTGTCCGCCGCCAGCGGCCTGATGCTGGTGAGCGCCCTGCAGCGTCTGCAACAGGGCGAACTCGGAGAGGACGCCAGGAATGCCTGGAATTGGGATTTCCGGAATTCATTTCACATGAACCAGGCCGCTCGCTATGCCTGCCGCGACGATTGCGCGACCGTCCTTGGTCCCAAGGCGCGTCGGAAAATAGCCAACCTGACACGATGGGCGAACGCCTCATGGATCGCATGAACATATGTTTCTACTTGTCTTGTCCCAATAGCCTTGGGCCGATGATCTGCGCGGGCTCGTGCGCTCGACGCTCAAGCATGCCTCCCCTGATCTGTTCTGCCGCCCTTACGGCCCAACTCTAGTCGTCACCGGTCAGGTGCTGCCGGAGTTCATGTGCCTGTAGGGTGATATTGGATGAATCATGCCTTTCAGCTTCGTTCACACCGCCGACGTCCATCTCGACTCACCGCTGCGGTCCCTCGCACTGCTCAACCCTGATCTTGCTGAGCTGATCGGCGATGCGACCCGGCTCGCCTTCGAGCGAACCGTCGAGCTCTGCCTCGACGAACAGGTGGACGCGCTGATGATCGCGGGCGACCTCTACGATGGCGATCAGACATCGATGAAGACCGCCCTGTTTCTTGCCGCGCAGCTTCAGCGATTGACCGACGCCGGCATTCGTACCTTCATCGTCCGCGGCAATCACGACGCCCAATCACGGATTACGCGCGAGCTCACCTTTCCGGAAGCCGTGAAGGTTTTCGGCAGTCGAGCTGAAACCGTCGAGCTCGGCCACGATCGCAGCACGATGCCGATCGCCATTCACGGCATCAGCTTTGCAAGGCCCCATGCCCCAGAGAGCCTGATCCCCCGTTTCCGGAACCCTGTTCCAGACGCCTTCAATATCGGTCTGCTTCATACGAGCCTGGCCGGTTCCGCCGAGCACGACGACTATGCGCCTTGCAGCGTTTCCGATGTCGCCGGCACTGGCTTCGACTATTGGTGCCTGGGGCATCTCCACAAACGCGAAGTGTACAGCCGAGAGCCGTTCATCGTGATGCCCGGCATGCCGCAAGGTCGCGATATCGGCGAGGCCGGGACAAAATCAGTGACGCTCGTTCGCGTCGCAGACGATGGCGCGATCGATTGCCATCCCCACACCACAAGCGTTGCCCAGTTCGAACGCATTCAAATCGACTTGGCCGGCATTACCGATCAGCACGCCATGGTGGACCGTATTGCCGCGGGGCTGACGAACGCACGGACCGCGGCTCAGTCGGACCACCTGGTGGTGCGCCTCGAAATGCGAGGTGAAACCGAGCTGGCCTGGCGGTTGCGTCGCGATCCGGAGATCGTCCGAGCAGAAGCGTTGCACCGCGCCGAGCTGATAGGCCGAACCTGGATCGAGAAGATCACACTGGAAGTGATTGCGCCCGGGGATCCCACCATAGGACCCATCGGAGAGGTCGCGGACACGATTCGCAGCAAGATCGCGCCGTCAGACTCTTTCCGGCGTTCGACTCTCGAAGTACTCGACGAGATTGAGAAGGCCCTGCCGCCAGCGGCTCGCGATGTGTTTGGCGACAGCGAGGAGAAGCGCAACGAAATCCTTGACCAATTGATCGAGGAGGGGTGCCAGACCGTTCTGGCACACTTGCGAGAAACCCGCGCGGACGGGGCCGACTAATGCGCTTGGACCGTCTTGCTCTGACCCGTTACGGAATATTTTCCGACCGCGTCATCGACTTCGGCGAACCCGTCCAAGGCGAACCTGACTTGCACGTGGTCTACGGGCCCAACGAATCCGGGAAGTCCACCGCTCTTGCGGGCTTCCTCGACTTGCTCTTCGCGTTCGAACATCGCAGTCCCTACGGCTTCGCGCATGGCTACGACGCCATGCAGGTCGAGGCCGATCTGAACATCGACGGCGCTGTCCGGCGCCTTGTCCGTATCAGAAAGCGCCAGGGCAGCCTCCTTGACGAGAGCGGCAGATCGGTGTCGGACGACCTGCTTGTCAACGCCCTGGGAGGCATGAACCGCGAAATCTACAGGGCCATGTTCTCGCTCGACGACGACAGCCTGGAAACGGGCGGAGAACAAATCCTCCGAAGCGAGGGCAATCTGGGTCAACTCCTCTTCGCGACGGGTGCCGGACTTGTCGAGCTCAGCGAAACCCTGAACCGGCTTCGCGACACCGCCGAGGGCTTTCACAAAGGGAGAAGCCGCAGCACTGAGCTCCATGAGCTCAAGGTCCGACTCGAACAACTTGAACGTGAGAAGAAAACGCTCGACACCGCCGCGAGCGCCCATGCCCGTCTGGCCGCCGAACGCGATGCCGCCAGTAACGCTTATGACGAAGCGATAGCTCAACACGCTAGGCTCGAAGCCGATCGGGAAGAGGCCGTGCGTCGCAAGGATGGTTTGCGCCAACTCGCGCAGATCCGTCTCATACGCGCAGAACTTGCCGATCTGCAAGAATTGCCAGAGGTGCCGCAGCTCTGGTTCACGCAGATCCCCGACCTCATCGCCGATGAGCCCAGACTCACCGAGAGAGTCAAAGGGCTACGGGACCAGCAACGAAACCACCATGAAGAGCGGGAAGCTCTGGTTCTCGACGAAGCGGTCCTCCAACTGAAGGAACGCCTCGCTTCGCTCGACAACGGGCGCGCCCGATACGTAACAGCCGAAGACGACCTTCCGAGGCGCCGTACGAACCTCGCCGAACACTTGGGCACCATCGAAGCCGTCGTCCGGCGGTTGAACAAGACCGCCGACACCGATCCCCGAACCCTCGTCATTCCCGCCGGCACGGTTGGAGTGCTGAATGAACTTATCGAACGGCGGTCCGGGATCGAAGAACGGCTGAGGGCATCCGCCGAAGAACTGGAAGCCGCAAAGGCTGCGGCCGAGACTGCTACTGATGAATTCGCCAAGACCACGAACGGCGCTGACACGAATGACGATGTGATCCGGCGTCTGAACGAGGTCATGCAGGAGATACAGTCCGACGACTTCGCCGCGCGACTCTCGCTGCACGACGAGCAGCGTCGCGACCTCAAGGCTCAGATTGACGAGCAGCTCGCGCAACTTCATCCCTGGAGTGGCGAAGCCGACGCTCTGGCGGGCGTTCATGTTCCCGAACAGGAGGAGATGCAGACTTGGAGTTCTGCTCTCGACGAAGCACTCCGAGAAATCGAACACATCGCCCGCGAAAAGATCAGGCTTGCCGCGGAGAGCCGCCGCCTATCGGAACAGGCCGAACGCCGAACGGCGGAGACCGGCGTCGTCGGAGATGAAGAGGCCGAACGCCTGCGCCTCCTTAGGGACGAGGCATGGACGCTCCATCGCGCTGTGTTGGACGAAGAGTCCGCCGACACGTTCGAAGAACGGTTGAAGGACGACGATGCAGCGACATCCGGGCGTATCGCCCATGCGACGGGGTTGGCCGAATTACGGCAAGCCGTCGAAGCGCTGCGGAACGTGGAGACGGAGATCGCACGCAACGACGAAGCACTCGTGCAGGTGCGCGGAAACGAGCGGGCGGTGCTAGACCGCATTGCTTCCGCCGTTGCTGTCATGTCCAGTACAGGCGCCAGCGATATGCCCTCGGACATCTCACTTGCCAAATTGTCGGGCTGGATGGAGCGCCGTGCCGGAATTCTCGAGACGCTCGCCCGCCTGGGTCGCGAGAGCGCGGAGATTGATCGTGCTCAACGGGATGCTCTCGACCATCGGCAAAGGCTCAGCGAAGCCTTGACGGCAGCCAACCTTGCGCACGATCCAGACGGTGCACTAAAGGAGCTCATCGAGCTCGCGCGCCGAGCCCTTGCGCTCTTCACGGAACGACGCGCCGCGTCGGCCGCCGCGAAGGAACGTCTTGACAGGGCAAAGGCCGAACTGGCCCATCGGCAACGCGATGCGCGGCGAGCTGGCGACGACGATGCGGCCTGGTGCGAGGAATGGACGATGGCGCTGTCCGGTTCCTGGCTGGCAAACTTCGATCCCCCGCCCGCCACCTCCGCAGTCCGCAGAATACTCGAAGAGGTCGCGCTCCTCGACTCCACGCTCACCAAACGCGACGAGCTTCAGAACCGCGTGGTTCGAATGGAAGGCGATCAGGCCGCCTACGCAGAAGAGGTAAGAGGTCTGGTGGAGGAACTTGGCGGCGAATTCGATCCCGAGCGCCCTGTGGTGCAGGGCGACGCTCTCAAGGCTCGCTTGGCGACGGCGGTCGCCAATCAAACCTCCCGCGAAGGGCTGAGCAAGAAAATCTCCGCTCTCTCTGAAGAAATCACATCTGTAGAACGCAGCCTAGCCGAGCTGCACGCGCTTGCTTCACCGATGTTCGAAGCCTTCCACGTGGATTCTCTTCGGGCGGTGGACGAAAAACTGCAACAGGTCTCACGACGCAAAGCCCTTCGCGAGGACCTGTCCGAACGCGAGGCTGGCTTGGTCGAAGCAATGGAGGCGGCATCGCTGGACGCGGCGGAAGCCACTCTTACGGAAGCAAGTGACGATGACCTTGAGAACCGGATTGCCGAGACCGGGGCACGCCTCGCCGCCGTCTCGAAGCGAACGCAGCAGCTCTATCACCAATTGGAGACTACCAAGGAGGCCATCAACGCGATAGGCGGTGATGGAGCGGTAGCTCGGCTCGAAGGGGAACGTCGCACATGTCTTCTCGACATCCAGGAGCGTGCGCGCGATTACGTTCGCACCCGGATTGGCATCGAGGCCGCCGATCGCGCGTTGCAGACCTATCGGGACGAACATCGCAGCACCATGATGGAACGGGCGTCCGAGGCTTTCCGTACAATCAGCCGAGGCGCCTATTCCCGGTTGGAGTCTCAGTTGACAGATAAGGGCGAAGTGCTGCTCGGCATCAGTGCCGGAGGAGACACCAAGATCGCCTCGCAGATGTCAAAAGGTGCCCGTTTCCAGCTGTATCTCGCCTTGCGCGTAGCCGGCTATCTGGAGTTCGTCGACCAGCACGGCCCGGTCCCCTTCATCGCCGACGACATTCTCGAGACCTCGGACGACTTTCGCGCGAAAGAGGCTTTCCGCGTCTTCGCCGACATGGCCAAGGTAGGACAGGTCATCTATCTCGGACACCATCAACATCTTTGCGACATTGCCGCCGATGTCTGTCCGGGCGTCAGGCTCCACGAACTGCCGGATCCTCTTGATTCAGAAATACAACATCAAGAGCAAGAATGAATGCCATGAGGCTGGTGTGGAGGGCGGCGTCCCCTCCATCCAGTAAATAACCGGGGGATCTCCATTAGGTTGTCATTATGCGCTTCACCGAGTTGTCTTTCCATTCACCGGTACCACTATTCCGCTCGTTACGAGGACAACCAAACCGCGCTCAGCACCAGTCACCTCAAGATAGACGCGGACCTGGGCGCGGTAATGCTCAACAGTCTCCGGCGTTGGGTCCACGTCGCTCTTCCAATCAATCACTGTCTCGGGCGTTCCGTCAGGACCAAAGACGATAGCGTCAACAATGCCCGCTGTTGCCTCCTCGTGCGTATCGCTCTCACTGGAGCTATAGACCGTAAACTCCGGCACGAGACGCGGCCTGAGCGCAGCAATTTCGGGCAATGACAGGACGCGAAGGACACAGCCAGCGATCTCGGTAGGCGCCAAACCCTCCGCAGGATTGTCCAATACGGGTAGGCCCAAAGCCCGGATCAGAGTTTCCGCGCGCGCGACCAGTTCCAGCTGCGCCTCCGCCGTCTCGCCCGTGAGGACCTCCTCGATCAGCTTGTGCAGGATGAGGCCGCGTTCGCGTCCACCCTGGACCGCGGCTGCGGCAGCACCATCGGCGGGCGCCCCGTCGCCGTTCGTGACGAGGATCGTGGGCACTTCCTCCCGTATCACCGGACGGGCCGTGCCCTCGTCCCGGCTCGGCGTCCGCCAGACGATGCTGCGTGTGCGCTCCGTGATCGCCGCCCCCTCGGCAGCAAATGTTTCTCGCGTTTGGTCGTTTGCGGGCTCGGGCTCGCCCGTGCCAACCTTCGGCAGCAGTTCTTCAAGATCGAACGCGGGTAGCTCCGGCAACGCCAGATCGACCACGGAGAGCCAGGCCGAACGGACGGCGTCGACATCGAGTCGTGGCAGAACCAGCAGTTCCCGTGCCCGAGTGGCGGAGACATACCAGAGGCGCACACGCTCGCGGTCGAGCTCGGCCTTTTCGTCGGCGCGGACCGCCTCGTATCCAGTGGGCTCGACGCCGAACACGCGACAGTAGAACCGCCCACTCGCGCGGTCTGTGACGGCACTGTCCGCCGCCATCACCCGCGTCATGGTGTTGATCGGCACGACGATAGGCCATTCGAGCCCCTTGGCCGCGTGCATCGTGTATAGCGCCACCGCCTCCTCCTGGGCGTCCGGCCGGCCTTCCACGGCGCGGGCCTCGTCGCTCCACGCGGCCGTCATCGCCTCCGCGAAGGCGCGCAGCCCCCGCACCGCATAGGCCCGGCTGAAGCCGAGGAAGAGATCGACATTGGCCAGCGCCCGCTCCGCCTGGCCGCGATGGCGGCGCAGCAGGATAGGGCGGACCCGGAGCACGTCGACGGCCTGGGAGAGAAGCGCATGCGGCGTGGTCGCGTTCGCCCGGCGTTGCAGCGCCTGAAGCTTTTCGACGATATCGCGCGCGAGAGGGTTCGTGATCTCCACCGGCGCGACACCCAGGTCGAGGCGCGGCAGATCGTCGGGCGCATCCTCTGCGCGCGGCAACGCCCAGACGATGTCGAGCAGCTCCTCCTCAGTCAGCCCCACCAGCGGTCCGCGCAGCAGCGCGCCGAGCGCGAGCGTGTCGCGGCGGTCAGCGAGGACGCGAGTCACGGCGATGAGGTCCTGGATCTCCTGGCGCCTGTAGAGGCCCTTGCCGGCCTGGGTGGCGACGGGGATGCCGCGCTCTTCCAGCGCTTCCTCGTAGCGCCAGAGCTCGCTTCCTGTCGGCGCCAGCAGGGCGATGTCGCCGGCCCGGCACGGGCGCAGCACGCCGTTCGCGGGGTCGGGGACCGGCTCGCTGCCGATCAGGCACGCGCACAACTCGGCGACGGCCTCGGCCTCGCCATCACGCTGTTGCTGCGCATTGGCCTTGCCGTCCTCGTCGGCCACCGAGACGTCCAGGGCGGCGACGGAGGGTCCGCCGTCCCGTGGCGGCTGAAAGGGGTCGAGGGACTGGAAGCCAGGCTGGCCGTTCTCCTCGGAAAGCACGGCCTCGAAGCGCGCGTTCACGTATTCCATGATCGGCGCGCGGGAGCGGAAGTTGGTGGCGATGGAGAGCACGGCGTCCCCGGTGCGGAACGCCTCGCGCGCCCGGATATAGGCCGCGATGTCGGCGCCCCTGAAGCGGTAGATCGCCTGCTTGGGATCGCCCACCAGGAACAGCGCGCCGGGCCGGGGCGCAAATGCCGTCCAGTCGCCGGTATCGCCGTCTCCCGGAGGCTCGCCGCAAAGGCGCCAAAATATCTCCGTCTGAAGCGGATCGGTGTCCTGGAACTCGTCGACGAGGACGTAGCGGAAGCGCGCGGACAGAGCACGCCGCACCTCGTCGTGGTCGCGCAGGAGATCGCGCGCCGAGAATATCAGGTCGTCGAAGTCGAGCAGCGCGGCGGCGCGCTTGTGCTCGCGGAAGAGGTCCATGACGGGCGCGACCAAGGGCACGAGACCGGCCAGCACATGGGTGGCGACGGCTTGGTGCAACGCCGTCCAGGTCTCGCAGCAATGAACGTAGTGGGCGCTGGCGGCATCGTTCAGCCGCTCCACATCTGCCTTGGCCAAGCCAGCGCGCTTTGCGGCGGCTCCCCACTTCCCCTTCTTCCGATACGCACGAAAAGCGCCCGACCCCGTACAGAGATCGTCGTGTGGAGTGGTAACCAACAATCGGACAAGCGCAGCCGGGGAGTCGGCGGGAAGCGCGGCGGCGACCCCCCCGGCAAGTTCTCGGAACTGGTCGGCGATGGCGACGGTTTCTGACTCCTTGGCCTCCGCGTCGTCCAGGAACCTAGCCAAGCCGTCCACGGACTCCCGGAACTCTCCGGCGAGATGGGCCAAGTCCTGCAGCTCGCAGGGGGCGAACTCACGATGCCGACGGAGATGCTCGAGGACCGTGCGGATCAGCGCGATGGTCGCGTCGGGATCGTGCAGGACCAGCTCGGCGAGCAGGCCGCCTTCCTCGCCGCCGAGTTCTTCCCGCAGCCAGTCATCGACGACCTCGGCGAAAGCGAGTTCCGCCTGATCGCGGTCCATCACGGTGGCGCCGGGGTCGATGTCGGCCTCGACCGGATAGGGTGCGATGAGCCTCTGGCAGAAGCCGTGGATGGTCGAGCAGGTCATCTCGTCGAGCGCCGCATCGGCCCGGGCGAGATTGCCTCGCTGCTCTTCCGACAGGCCATCCGGCTGGGCGGAGCGAAGCTCGACCGGGATGTCGTCGGCCGCAAGTGCGCTCACGAAGGAGCGCACCCGGATCAGCAATTCGCTCGCGGCGAACTCGGTGAACGTCACGGCGGCAATGGACTTGGGCGCGACCCCTCCGGCCAGCAGCATCGCGATCCGGCCCGCCAGAACCGCGGTCTTGCCCGAGCCGGCACCGGCCTCGACCAGGAAAGAGCGGTCGCGGACCGCGACGGCCTCACGCCGCGCGGTAATGTCGGAGAGCGTCAGTCGTCGGGCCGCCATCACGGGGCATCCCACACACGGGTTGCGTCGCCGAGGCGTTCGTTGGCGGCCGCCTCCTTCCGGACACGGTAGACGGCGCCGGCGTTGGCCGGGAGCGCGAAGGCGAGGTCGTCATATTTCTCGCCGGTGTCCACGCCCATCACCGCGCCGCCGGCGGCGAGACTGGCGCGCGCCGCCCGCACGTGGCCGGCGAGCGTGCCGAGCACGGCGTCGGGATCGTCGAGCCGCAAATCCCGATCGTCGTGCGGATAGAGGAGTGAAGCCGCGATGGACACCTTGTCGCCCAGCAGCGCCCTCACCGCGAAGGCGTAAAGGCAGCGCTGCAGCTCCTTGCCCCCGTCGAGAACGATGTCGTCCCTCGGGACACGCCCAGTCTTGTAGTCGCGCACAAGCGCCCGGCGACCGTCCGCGGAAATGTCCAGGCGGTCGATGTATCCAGCGATGCCGAACCCGGCGCCGGCAATCTCGACGGCGGCTCCGGCATCCCACGGGACCGCACCGTCGGATTTGGGTTCCGACCCGCCGAACGGGACCTCACCATAGGCTCGGGCATCCACAAGATCCGCGTCGCGGAAACCGAGGGCCCGGCTGCCCAGCGCGCGCACCTCGTCGAGCGTACGGCGCCAGATGACGGGCGGGGGCACGGCCTGTCCGGCTTCCCAGGACGCCGCGATCTCGGTGGCGGCGGCGTCCATGGCCGCGCCGACCCGTTTCTCCGAAGCGCTGGTGAGACTACCATCCTCTTCCAGCGTGCGAAGCGCCCGGTCGAGGGTCTGGTGAACGAGATCGCCCATGGCGAGGGAATCAAGGACCAGCGGATCCTCACCGCTCTCGGGCGCACGCCAGCCGAGCCCGTAGCGCCAGACGAAACCGAGCGGATTGCGCAGGAGCATGCGCAGCGAGCTCGCCGATTGGGTGCGCTCGAGAATGGACTTGATCGCCGGGTGGTCGGGTCGGACGGCGCCGTCGTGCGGCGTGATCTCCGCGCGCAGCCAGTCGAACCAGCAGTCCGACGCGGCCACCGCTTGCGGCAGGCGCCGGAACTCGTCGGGCCGCGCTGTCAGCCGGTCGGTCTCGCTGAAGGCGTGTGCGGGCACACGATTACGCGGAACATAGGCGTCGTCCGCCTCGACCTGAAGAAGAAGGGTGCTCCGACCGAGCAGTCGGCCGTCCTCGCCGCGCCGCGCGCGGGACAGCACGATCTCCTGCTCCGTTGTCGCCAGAATGGTCGCGAAATCGCGCCGGTCGGCGGCGGCAACGGGCAGTGGATCAAGCTCGGCGGTGGGGACGATGTGATCGGAGAGAAGGCGGTCCTCCACCATGGCGCGGGGCCAACGCGCAGAGTTGAGGCCGAGCAGCCGGACGAAGCGCCGGGGCGACGCCGCGAGTACGCTCGCGGGCATCCAGCAGGCCGAGACACAGGGATCGATGCCATCATCCTGCTTGAGCGCCTCCAGAGTGAGGTCGAGCGAAGCGGCGGGGCCTTCCGCGAGCGCCCAGCGCCAAATCTCGCGCGCGTGCCCGCGCAGCAGCGTCTCGCCCGCGTCGCCGGCGGCCTCGACGCCCCTGGACAGCAGGTCCACGATGCTGGCGAGCGCCGGGCCGCGGTCGTTTCCGTCTGGCCAGTCAGTGGTGCTCAACCCATCGATCAGCCGCGTCCAGGCCTCTGGCGAAGAGAGCGGCGCACCGGCCGGCAGGATGCGTGTCCAGCCTTCCGGCAGGTCCGCGAACGGGCCGGCATGCGCCCTCAGCAGCGTGTTCAGCCGGCGCATCCGCGACTGAGAGAGACCGCGCAGCAGGATGTCCGCGAGCGCCGCCGCCGTCTGCCCCTCCCGGCTCGCCGTGACCGTGACGCCGTGTACGAAATGCAGGTCGAGATTGGCGTCGGCGCGCAGGGCGAGCAGGTGGTCGTCATACTCGGCGGGCGTGGCTGAGGCGATGGCAATGTCGGCGGGCTCCGCCCTGCCGGACGCGAGCAACTCCCGCGCCCAGCGCATGGCCTCGACCGCCTCGTGGTAGGCCGTGGCGGCGCTCAGGGCGGAGATCTCCGGTGATTTCGCCTTGTCGCGCACGATCTCGACTACCTCGCCATCTAGCCAGTCGGGCACCGGGCGGGGGCCGGCGTTCCAGCGCACCGACACGCGACGGGCGATGGCGTGGAGAAGGGGCCGCCAGACCGGCGAGAGCTCGGTAATGCCGACGATCTCGATGGGCCCGAACAGCGCCACCGCGTGATCCAGCCGCGCAAGTCCCGCGGCGACAAGGTCGGCGGGCCGCATCATCGACGGCGGCAGTGCCGCCACGACCGCATCCTCCAGCCCGGCGATGGAGCGGAGGCGCGGATGCTCTCCGGCCCGGGCCTGAAGGTCAACGCCCGCTCGCCACGCCTTGCGCAGCGTGTCGGCGGCGGCGCCGATCATGCCGGGCAAGTCCTTAATCCCGTCAAGCTCGCCCAATACTGACCCTGGCAGGACACTCTTGATGGCTTCCTGCAACGCTTCTTCGTTTACCGGTTGAGCCAAGCCACCCGCGAGCCGCGTAGCAACACGCTCGAAGGACAGCACTTGAAGGCCATGTCTGCCTTCACGGGCCCCTCTAAGTCGATGCTCCCGTATCGTCACGCGACCATGCGCAACTATCGTATGGCGCCGAGCGTCCTCCATGTCCCTCATGTGCCAACTTGACCTATCTCAAGTAATGACTTTGATGACTCTCCATATGTTGTTGCTCCTTTCTATCCGACTCTGGAATACGGGAAGGCATTGCGGATATATTGGTGAAAGAACCTTCCTTTTGAACCCGCTCGCATTAGCTGATCGTATAGGTTTTCTGGCACGTTATAGTACTGATATACCCCTCCGCTTAGGAATTCTATTTCAAGTGTCTGCGTGGCCGTGTCGTAGCCAACTGACGCCAAATTCGATGATGCTACAGAGTATCGCTGCATCCGTTCCTCTCAATCCTCGGTCGACTCGTCTTCAACCGGAAACCGGTGAATTTGTACTATCCTCGCCACGGCTCTGGGATTCTGAGCGCGCCACGAAGCGACGATTCTATCGTATCCGCCGCTCCTCCTTTGCAACGACCATTGCTCCGCCACAAGCGGATCTACACTTCGGGGCCGCCTCTCTTCAGGCGGCAATGTGATCCTACACCGCATTGGAAGTTTCGCGGCCTCCCCCATTACAATCGCCTCGCCGGTCCTCAGAACTGGAAGAATGTCCAGCAAACTCATCAAACCGTCCGGCAATGTACCCTGTACCCGCTGTCGATCCAGTGGATTCGAAAGACGCAACGCGAAGAAAGTACCGCATTGAGAAAGCACCGTTTCGTCGACTTCCGATGGCCGCTGACTAATTACCATTGCTCCGACGCCGTATTTGCGTCCCTCCTTCGCAATCTTGTTTACGGTTTCTCCGGCAATACCGTCTCCTTTCGGCGACAGATATCTATGCGCTTCCTCCATGACTACCAATAACGGGCGATCAATCCCTCCCTCTGACTTCTCCCGGCTCCAGAATAGAGCTTCGTAAACGATTTTTAGTATCGAGCCTACCAGCCTTTCCAACACTGTACTTGGAACACTCGATAAATCTAGGATGGTTATTGCCTTAGGCCCCCCGATCCACCCCGTCAAAAGGTCATCCATGTCCCTGTCGACTTCTCCATCGAGCGTTGGCTCCCAAGGTCCAGGGTGTAGCAAGAAATCGTATCTTCGGTCCAGCATTCGAGAACGAAGAAGATTTAACTGCCTACGAATGCCAATCGCTTGAGAATTGATAAACGGCCCCTTCGAGCCTAAACCATGCGGCTTATACGTCGGCGGTACAAGCTGGTCTGGGTCGCCCACTGTCAATCTCGCGGGCTGATCCCTGTTTTCTCCCTCATAGGTGGTCACTTCATAATCAATGAGATCGTACCATAGCCGCTTGAGGCTAAAGGGCAGCGGTGTATCAACTGTAATCGAACTGCGTTCAACTCCCGGGAAGTCTACCGACTCTGCAACCTGCACCTTTAGTTCAAAAATCTTGTCGGTAAACGCCGTTTCTCTCGGCCCCTCTACGCCTCCTGTGAGGAACTCAATCAGATCCTTAGTGTCCAAGGCCCAGTACGGAATTAGCAGCTTCGACTCATTTTCGTCGGGATCCACTGAAAACACTTCTGCTACATCTGAAAGCGCTCCAGAATATTCTCCGTGAACATCCAACATTAAAACTCTTGCGCTCGGATATTCTATTCCCGATGAGCCATCCGTTATCGACCGCAGCAAACTGGCAACAGTAGTTGACTTACCGGAGCCTGTAGACCCCAGAATTGCGGAGTGTCGTGTCACCAGTTCGTCAAGCCCAATCCTAGCTTGGATGCTTTCTGCACTCGACAAAGTGCCAATAACCACTTGGCCGAACCCATCGGAAGCATAAATCCTCGCTAGATTTCCCTCGGTGGCGAGGTGCACGCTGTCGCCTATGTTCGGATATTGACTAATTCCTCTTTCGAATACACCCGCGAGTGCTTCGCCAACAAGCTGCACTTGCATCCAACGACCGGTGCTTGAACCGTCGCCCTCTTGAGCCTGCAACCCGTCCCTTGCCCCAACTTCCGACACCACACCAAATAGGTCTTGGTAGCCTTGGGGAATTCTCACAAAGCTTCCGACTTGGCCTATTCTGTACGTTCTTCCTTCGATAATTGACAAGCCAGATGCAACCGACTGCGAGAGCTGCACGCTTACGGTGGCACCCGACACCGCTGCCACCGTCCCAAGATAGGTCGGATCAAGACTCAGCATGTGTCGCCTCGCTAGTCATTGACGACGTCCTATCTCCTTCCTCCGGTCCGGGGGCGCCGACCCCAGGGGCTTCATCTTCAACGCTACGGGCGACCGGGATCAGGGTTTCCGCCTGCGTCAATGCAACGAAGCGTGCTAGCTTGGCAAAGTCCCCAAGCAGAAAACTTCCCCCATGGCCATTGCCCGCATCCCAGAATGAATTCCTGATGCAGAGCCATTCCTCTGTCGGGGGTTCTCCTAATCGCCATTTGCCTTCAATACCAAAAACAACACCTCCGTCTCTGGCATATATACTCAGATTTCTTCTCTTTATCGCAAGCCCTTTGGCTGCTTCTTCTTCCTGTAGTGTTCTAAACTGAAACGCAATAACAGCTGTATGCGTGTTAGCTGCAAGCGCTTCGTCCAAAATTGCCGTGATATGAGCATCAAAAAAGGAAAATCCAGTACAAAGGAGTAAACTGTCGGGGGTATTGAGAAATGACTTAAGACGTTCAAACATCGCTGTGTATGGTTGCTTCTCTATTCGATCATACTTGAGATGATCTGGGTAAATAAGACTAGTGGCGTTACGGCTGCCAGTACGAATTATGTTGCCGTCGTGAATTTCCCAACCGAGTGATCCATGTATCTTCCAAAGACGCGACCATCGCGCCGGCAGACTATCTGAGCTTATCGACGTCGGATCAAAGAAGGGCTTGTGACTACCAGAAAATCCATCAAAGTATGGCAAACGATTTCTTTCAAAGGACTCCTCGAGCAAGAGGTCATAATTGGGCGTGAAAACTTCTACTGGGTGATCTCGATACGTACCACCAATCCATGTGGCTAACTCGGTGTACGGATTTGGGCTGTCCGGTAGAACCGGGGAAACAAGTCTACCGATAGTCTTACAAATCCGCTCCGCTAGCCCTCTATATTCGGATCCATTTAGTCCGTAAATTCGTTCGTTTTCGATCGCTTCTGATAACCTCCTTATTCGGGTGAGGACCGTTTCAATATTCACTTCTTCGTTACGATCCGGGAATAGTGCATCAATGACAGCCTTATCCTCTTCACATAGTCTTTCAATTACTATGTCTGTCAGTCTCGCAACACCAGGGATCAATGGAGAGCCAGCTGAAGCAATATTATTCTTTTCATCAACCAACAGTGACATGGGGGCTCCGGCTCCTAAGAGGAATCCAAGCCGCTTTCTACCTTGAGACAAAATTTGACGAAGATCGACCATGAAACGATCAAGATTATGTAGAGTATCTTGGCTCATCAAATTCTCCTCACCCGATGGTTTTAGCGGATCTAGTAGGTCAACACGGGTAATCGACGTGTGGGCTTTCAACAGACGGTAGTTTGCCTAGAAGGAGTGCTGTATCGTTTCCCTGATATATTTGCCTCATACACGATTCAGCATCCAGCCCGTTGGCTGTCCGTCCGTCAACCCCGCAGTTCTCTTGGCTTTTCGCGGCGCCAGCCCGCCAGCTCGCAGAATGCCCGTCATCGTATAGCAATTGCCTGTATCCTACATGCAGGCGGTCTGAATCACTGAACCGGCTGGGCGCGGGCACCGCCACCAGCCGCGTGCCGCGATGATCGCGATGCATCACGCGGAACGCTCGTTCCAGGCGGACCGCGCGCAGCCCCGTGCGCAGCCGCTCCGGGTCCTAGCCGCGGGTCACGCAAAGTCGCCCTGACGGTCTCCCCGGCCGTCGCTCGACGGAGCGGAGCCACTCGCGTTGCTGGTGCGGGGTGTCGCACTCAATCGCCTTGGTCTCCCCGCGCATTCGCTCGGGCCTCGATGCCGGTGCAGTGCTCCATCAGGCGTTCGAAGGGCTCGTCGACGTCGAGCAGCATGCCGTCGGCCAGCATTCTGCCGTAGTCGTCGGCCAGGACCTCGAGGGCCGAGCCTGACGGGATCAACTGTAGTCCTCCGTCGACTGCGCCGTGGTAGTCGATCTCGTTGCCGGCGGCGTCCTTCTCCCGGAAGAAGATAGACTTGTGGCGCGCGACCGAATGCGCGATCGCACGGTCGGAGAGAGCGCGGGCCGCAGCGCCGGCGTCGTCCAGTCTTGCCAGGTCGTGCCAGTGGCGGGACAGGCGTTCGCCGCGCTTCCTCTCCTGCCGGCAGAAGACGTGGATGGCGGTGGCCTTCTCCCAGAAGGTGCGCTCGGCCAGCATGACGGACGGTCGGGCCTGCGGAAACAGGAGATCGGGCAAGTACGGGGCCGCGTCGCATTCGACGGGTCGGATGGCCCGGGGTTCGCCCGTTGAGCGCGCCCCGAACTCCACCGTGACTTCCGGGCGCACGAAGGCGTAGTCGTCGAACAGCGGTTCATAGACGATGCGCAGGCACTCCGCCTCCGCCCTTACCCGCGGCTCGAATCCGTCGCGGCGAAGGTTCGCTTCAACCGACGGCGCAGCCTCGTCGGCGACCCAGGCGTCGAGACGGGCCCGGATCGCCCTTGTCCAGCGGCGCTCCTGGCTGCGCGTGGGCGGCAGCGCCTCGGCGCCGGCGTCTGCGACCAGATCGGGGGCGAAGGCCCGGATGTCATAGGTGATGTCGACGTCTTCGGAAAAACGGCGGATCGCGCGGTACGCCTTCGACAGCGAGGTTCCGCCCTTGAAGGCGAGGTCCTTGCCGAACGGCGCCTCGAACAGGGCTTGGAGCGTTGCGACGACCCAAATGTCCTTTTCGAGCAGGAACGCACGGTGCGCGCTGCCGGCTTCGGCAACGCGCAGGGCGTCGCGCCGGTCGGCAACCGAGAGCGACCGGTACGGCGTCTCAGCCATGGGCGAGGCGCGCGCTGATCGATTCCGCCATCCAGATGGGCATGACCGCCCGCGCAGCGGCGAGCTCGTCGACTTCGGCAGCGGAGAGCCCGGGCAGGAGCGCCTCGAGACCCTCCTCGACCTCGTGCGGGCCGAGCCAGGCGAGGGCACGAATGACCTCGCCCGCCCTGCGGCGCGGCGCCGCCAATTGCCAGCGCGGGGCGTGACGCAGTTCGACCGCAACGCGCCCGAATTGCAGCCGCCGGCTGCGGCCCGAGGTGAGATAGACCGCGCGGACGGGATTCTGGGTTGTCAGCCCCAGCCGGTTGGCTGCGGAGCCGCCGCAGGGGACGATGGTCTCGCCCCAGAGCTCGGAGAGCGTTTCGAGCGCCTTCCCGATGCGCGGCGGACGAGGACCGAAACGGGTCTCGACGGGGCGCATGTAGACGCCCTGGCAAATGCGCATCAGCCGCCCGGCGCGGGCGAGGCGGGCCAGCGCCTGGTCCACCGCCGCGCGCTTGCCCAGGTGAAGGAGGGCGGCCGGACAGATCGGCGTCGCCTCGGGCAGGCCCGACGCGTGCTCCATGATGCGTTTCGGTAGGCTGGGCATGGTCCTGTACCGCGATTTTGTCAGAAATATAGATATTAAAGTGTCATATGCAACGCCGACTCGAGGTGAGGTTCTCCGAGGTGAGCATCCGCCTTCTCGCAAGTCGCCGGGACACAGCACGAATTCTTCGCAGTTCTCCCCGAGGTTGGGGACGCGCAATCCGTGGCAGCGCCATACATTCCGCCTTCGCGTCGGCGCTGCGGGGAGGGATACATCGTGCGGAATTCGGGACGTTGCATGGCCACGCGGGAAGGTCTCAGCGGAACAGATCGCAGCGTCTTGCATTCCGATCGGCGAAGACTCCTCGACATGCCGATGCCATCGTCCTCGTCTGGCGATAGCACTTACCGATCCATGCCAGCTTCAGGGCATGAGGCCCGTGCATGAATGTTCCGGCGATCGGCATTATTCATGCGCGTCCCGGTTCGCTAATGAGGACAGGCGGACAAGGGAGAACACAGGGTCACCGACCGATGCGGACCGGAAGGCGGTCGGGCTCATTCATGGGATGGCTGCGCGCTTCGTCATTCCGGGTCTCGACGCACACTTCGGACCACCCGCGGTGAAGGATACGCGCACCACCACCGAAACCCCGGCCCTGGACGACGCCGTCCTGCCCGAGTTCCTCAGACCCCGGGAGGCGGCCGGACTGTTGCGGATGAGCGAGCGGTCCTTCAAGCGCTGCCGGGCGGAAGGGGAAGGGCCCGTCCACTACAAGTTCGCCAATCGAACTGTCTACGCCCTGGCGGACCTCGCCGAGTGGGCGGCGACGCGGAGATATCGATCCACCGCCGAGACGCAATGGTCCTGACGGGAGCGAGGCCGTGCCGCGATCCGAACCGTCGAGACCGCGGGCGGATTCGCGAGCACGCCGAACCGCTCGGGATCCGGGCCATACCCCAACGCCGGCGTTCAACCGGTCGGCCGGCGGTCCAGGACGAGACCTCATCAGCTCGAGCAGCATCTGGAGCTCCACGCAGCCTGACGGCCTGTCGACGCACGCGGCCGCGTGACGGCCGACGGCACGGCGGTGCCCGCCGTAGCGGGCGGCGCGGCCTTTCGATCCACGATCAGAGATCGCCGCGATGATCATGCTCGATGCCGAGTTTCGACGGGTCGTCTCGGCCCATCTCGAGCGCTCCAGGATGAAGGGCAAGGAACTGGGCAAGCGCGCGCTTGGCGAGCCGGGCTTCGTCGTGGACCTGAATCGCGGGACCTCGCCGCAACTCGACGCGGCCGACCGGATACTTCGATTCATGGACATCGCCCCCATCGGCCCGCGGTTCCGGCACGAGGTCGAGGCGATCCTGATTGCCGCCCGGGTCCGGACCAGGGCAACAGCTCTGGGAACGAAGGCGATCGGCAAGTCCTCGTTCGTGCGGGACCTGAGAAACGGGGCATCGCCGACGCTGGACAGCGTCGGGCGCGTGAGATCGTGGATGCACGGCTTCGCCGACGAGTTCGAACGCACCGGCATCGTCTGGCTGCTGGCAAGCGACATCACGATCCCACCCTACGGCCTGCCGACGGCTTTCCCGCCATGGACCGAGGACGATGAGGGGATCGGCAAGCTCGACGAGAATACCTTCCTCTCCGCGCATGAAGCGGCGGGATTCCTCGGTGTCTCATTCCAGACGCTCAAGCACTACCGGGTGACGGGCGAGGGACCTGCGTTCCACAAGTTCGGGGGCCGGGTGCTGTACGCGCACTTCGACCTCGAGGCCTGGGGGAAGGCGCGACACCGGCGAACCCTGACGGGCGCTCCCTGACGGCACCCGCCCGAGCTCATGAACGCATCGCGACGAAACCCGCCGCTCTCTCGGCCTCCGGTGGCCGTCGGCGCGAATGGCTGAACCCCGACCGGACTGTGCGCCCATGGCGACGCTCGACGAAACCATCCTGCAGACCGTCCAGGCGTATCTCGGGCGCACCGGAATGAGCGAAAGGAAACTGGGCGCGTTCGCGGCCGGCGACCCTTCGCTCATCCCGCGCCTCATGGCGGGAGGCTCGACGACACTCCACACCGCCGACGCCTTGCTCCGCTACATGAACGAACCGCCCATCGGTCCGCAGTTCACCGGCGAGGTCGAGGCGTTCCTCTCAGAGACCGGTATCGGGGAACGGCAATTCGGGTCGAAGGCGGCCGGCGATTCCTCGTTCATGACGAAGCTCAGAAGCGGGGCAGGGCTGCGGCTCTACACCATCGAGCGGGTGTGGGCGTGGATGCGCGTCAACAAGCGCGCGCTGATGGCGGAGCTGCGGAGCGGCGCCGGAGAGACGTCACCGGCGGTCTCCCCGGACCCGGCCGCGCGCGACACGCGCGCCGCCACGACGGCAAAGCCTGACTCCGGCGACGCACGCCCTCTCGAAGGAACGACGCCCGCCCGACACGACGCCAAGGCGCTCCTCTCGACCGCCGAGGCCGCAGCCTTGCTCGCGCTTTCCGCCAGCACGCTCAAACGCTATCGCGCCGAGGGCCGCGGTCCTCCCTTTCTGCGCCTGGGAGGTCGCGTCCGGTACACCCGTGCCGACCTGCTGAATTGGGCATTGGCGCACCGTCAGGGAGAGCGCCCCTTGCGGGACTGACGGACCTTTCTCGTCGAAATGCCGTGTTCGGGCCGGCGCACGCCCAACACCCGCGCACGCGCTGCCCCGCGTCGACCCCCGCGCGGGCCTCGCCCGTGCCAGTGAGGCGCCGCGTCATCATCGGTGATCGCTGGATCAGCACGTTTACCGGGCGTGATCAGACGGTTTTCGACCCATGACATGAATTTGGATGTTATTTCGATTTTCATGAATGATTTTCGGCGGCATTCGTGTATAGTCGATTTCGACGGGACTTGAAAACATCGACTTCTTTTCGACTGCAATGAAAGCACTTCGACCGATGGAACTAAATCTCGAAACGCCCCCGGTGTTCCAGGATCGCCTTGTCCCGAAGGGGGCAAGGCTGGCCGGTTGGGCCGCGTTGGTTCATGGCCTTGGGATCGCGGCCCCGGTCCGGGCAGCGAGCGCCGTTGCCGGCGGTTACATCAAAGGCAGCCAACGCGAAGAAGCCGGCTGGACCGTTTTCGACAAGCGGTACTGGCCGGGCCACCACGTCACGGATCATATCGGCTTCGCCCTTCGCCATGAGTGGTTCGACCCGCTCGTCCTCAAGCGTGTGTTCGACGCAGTGGGCCCGGACACGATTTCGGCCTTCGTGCGCGATACGCCGACCGGGACGCTCACCCGCAGGGTCTGGTTCTTCTATGAGAGCATGACTGGCCGGCGGCTACCGATCGACGACGCGCCGATGGTAACAGCCGTCGACGCTCTCGACCCCAAGAGTTACGTGACCAGCAATGCCGCGCTATCGAAGCGCCACCGCGTCCGGGATAACCTGCTTGGCACAGGCGGCTATTGCCCAGTCATTCGCCGCACCGAGGCTCTCGAAGGCTATCGAGAACGCCGCCTCGCCCACAAAGCTACAGAAACCGTAGGCCGAGTCAGCGGACAACTGATCTCCCGGGCCGCGAGCTTTCTGTTGCTGGCAGATAGCCGTGCCAGCTTTGCGATCGAAGGCGAGCGCCCGCCGCGCAGCCGACTTGAGCGCTGGGGTCGTGCGGTCCTCCAGGCCGGCAAAAATCGACTGACACTCGATGAGTTCAACCGCCTGCACGGTATCTTGATCGAGGACACCCGCTTTATCCGGGCCGGCCTGCGCCCCGAAGGCGTGTTCCTCGGCGAGCGCGATCACAATGGCGATCCCCTGCCGGAATTCGTCGGCGCGCGGCCGGAAGATCTGCCTACCCTGCTGGACTGCCTGCTCGCGGCCAATGTGCGGATGACCGCCAGCGCGATCGATCCGGTGCTTCAGGCAACCGCCACAGCGTTCGGCTTCGTCTATATCCACCCCTATCAAGATGGAAACGGCCGGCTGCACCGCTGCCTGATCCATCATGTGTTGGCGGAACGGGAATTCACACCGCCGGGCATGATCTTCCCCGTTTCTGCGGTGATGCTGGAGCGGATCGATGACTACCGCCGCACGCTGCAAGACCATTCCGGGCCGCTAATGCTCTTCATCGACTGGCGGTCGACGGCGAACCGGAATGTCGAGGTCCTCAATGATACAGCCGATCTATACCGGTATTTCGATTGCACGGCTGAAGCCGAGTTTCTGTATGCCTGTGTCGCCCGCACGGTCGAACACGATTTGCCGAAAGAGATCGATTACTTGCGCCGCCACGATGAAGCGCAACGGCGCATTATGGAGATGGTGGAAATGCCCGACCGACTCGCGCAGGATCTGATCATGTTTATCCGGCAGAACGACGGCAAACTGCCAAAGAGGCGTCGCGAGAGGGAGTTCGTGGCTCTAACCGATGAAGAAGCGGCGCAAATAGAGGCCATTTGCGAAGAAGTCTTCGGCGATAGCGATGGCTGACACGAGCGAGTGTCGTTCCGCTCGATTCCTGCGCGAGCGGCGCATCCGGTGCTGCGCCCGGCGTCCGGACGGCAGTCGCCATCGGGCGGCACCCGCGGGTCGAGGTCTACGCCATTGGACGCGACGGCCAGGCGGCGCGTCGAGACACGCAGTAGCGGCCGCTCTTGCAATATTCGGTGGATACCCGGTGTTCAACAAGTGTTGAAAATATCGGGAAGAGTGAAAGAAGCGGAAATCCGCGCTGTCGACGCGGCTCGCGACCTGCTCCGCGACGTGCCGGGCCTGCAGGTCGAGGCCGTAGAGTATGAACGAAAGATCAGCCGCGACAACGCTGTCGATGGGCTGGTCGACTTCGCCCACGGCGGCGGCGCCTACACGATCGTCGTCGAAGTGAGATCGAACGGCGCCCCCCGCTTCGTCCGCGCCGGCGTCCATCGGCTCGAAAGCTGCGTGGCGCGATTGCGCCGATCCAGCGAGGCAAACGGCGGCAGGCGCTTCATTCCAATGATCGTCAGTCCCTACCTGTCTCCGGACTCGCGCGCCATCTGTCTGGATCATGATATCGCCTATCTCGATCTGGTCGGGAACGCGAGGCTCGCGTTCGACACCGTCTATATCGAGCGTGCCGTCGCCGAGAGGCCTGTCTCGGAGACCCGTTCGCTGCGCTCGGTCTTCTCTCCGAAGGCAGCGGCGATCCTGCGCGTCCTGCTGCACGAACCTGGACGTGCATGGCGCGTCGCCGAGCTGGCGGCACAGGCCCGCGCGAGCTACGGCCATGTAAGCAACGTCCGCAAGGCTCTGCTGGCACGCGAATGGATCGAGGCGGGGGAGGACGGCGTGGTCCTCGTTCAGCCGGACGCCCTGCTGCAAACCCGGCGCGAGAGCTATCGCCGCCCCGCCGGCGAATCGGTCACCGGGTATACCCATCTCCATGGAACGCAGCTCGACGAGCGGATGCGTGGCGCGCTCACCCCAGACCCCGACCGCCCGCGTGCCATCTACGCGCTGCACTCGGCCGCGCAGTGGCTTGCCCCCTTCGGCCGCAGCGCCACCCATATGTTCTACGCCGACGAGCCCGGCGCCGAAGCGCTGAAGGAGGCGTTGAAGCTGACCCACGCCGCAAGAGGCGCGAACGTGGTGCTGCTCATCCCGTCGGACGAGAGCCTGTTTCACGACGCAAGCGAACCCGGTCCAGAGGTGTTCTGCACGAGCCCCATTGTGACCTATCTCGATCTCTGGACCGGCAGCGACCGCGACCGGGAGGCGGCGGAACACCTGGCGGGCAAGTTCTTCCCATGGCTGAAATAGACCCGCGGCGCGCCTCCGACGACGACCGCGCTACGGGCGCGGTCAAGTCCGTGTTGGTGGAGATCGGCCAGGCCCTGGGCAGCTACCGGGACAGGTTCGCCGTGATCGGCGGCGCCGTTCCCTGGCTGTTGCTGACCGGGTCCGATATGCCGCATGTCGGACCCCTGGACGTGGATCTCACCTGATGTCCGCCCACCGCCGCCGAGAGGGCGCTCGCTCAACTGCGACCGATGCGATCGTCTTCAATTGGCCGAGACACAATCTTGCGATCAGCCGCACTTTGAATTTGCACTTCACCGATGTCGAATCCGGTCTTCTGTCCCCGGTCCGCTGAACGCCGGCTTGTCCAAGCGCTCGAGATTTCACCAGTCCTGCTGATTCACGGCCTGCTTCAGTGCGGTCGGATAACGCTCGCCCTGCACACGATCAATCGGGCAACCTGAGCCATGCTTGGTCAGGCTGCCGTGGCGTATGTGTTCGGCCAACGGGTGATGGAGCCAATCGGTGCCGGCGCCGTCTCGCAGAAGCACCTGTCCAACCGGCCTCGGTTCAGGACGCCGTTCTTCATCTACGCCAGCTCCCACCTAGTGGCCGAACGAACACCACGGTGGCCGAACGAACACCGGCGCCATGGCCATGAGCCCCGGAGAATTCGCGAAGGCCCCGGTGTCACGCGGTATCTCCGCGCACCCACACGGGAGATTCACTCCGCTTACGCAACGCTTACGGCAGAGCAATTTCACGGGGAGTGGCAAAAAGAAAACCCCGCTATCCTATTGGAATAACGGGGCTTTTTTGGTTGCGGGGGCTCGCAACCGCCGAGACCGACATTTGATCGAGGTCCCAGTCCATATCTGGGTAACTGTTTGATTTACAATGAAGTTGTCTGCATCCAAGATATTCATTTGCCGAAGACCGCAGGGGTAGGTAGGACGTGGTTAGACGGCGGGCGCGTGTGGGGTGGATTGGTTTGGAGCGCGGCCTACGCGGCTCGATCGCGCTTCTGCTTCAGAACCCAGTTTCAGGGCAACAGTTGATCGAGTTGGCTTTGCGGCGTCTCCGGGGTGCGGCGAAGGAAATCGGCGAGCCAGGCTTGGGGATTGACATTGTTGAGCTTGGCGGTGCAGATCAGGGTGTAGATGGTGGCCGCACGCTTGCTGCCCCAATCAGAGCCGGAAACAACCAACAGCGTCTTCCGAGGGCGATACCACGAAGGCAGCGCTCAGCGGCATTGTTCGAGAGGCAGATTCGACCGTCGTCGATGAAGCTGGCAAAGGGGTCCCAGCGCATGAGCATATAGTCTATGGCCTTGGCCAGGAGGAATTGCGCGACAGCCCGGCATGCTCGACGCGCATCCAGTTCTTGAGGTCGGCCAGGAGCGGCGCGCTCTGCTCGCGGCGCAGCGCTAGGCTCCGCTCGGCGGTCCCTTCGTCGATCCCACGCTGGATGTCGAACAGCGCATCGATCAGCTTCACGGCCTCCATCGCCAGCGGCAAGATCGGGGGCGCGTTCTTGCCGCGCCTCTTTCCGGCTGCGATGTCGGCGAGTTCGTAGTATTTGGACCTAGCGTGCGCGGAGCAGGCGGTATCGGTCACGGGGCCCGGCATTCGACTGGGCTCGTTTCCCCGATTGTATCCGGCAAAGGCATCGGACTGCAGGATGCCGTAGAAGACGCGCAGATGCTCGACGGGATGAACGCCCAAGCTGTTTCGCGAGTAGCGGAACAGGGTCGCCGGCGGGTCGGGACCGCCGAACGGACTGTCGTCGCGCACATGCACACATGCTCATGCCCGCGCGGTGAGGTGAGGGTCGTCCGCCCTCCCGACTTGGAGAGCACGGCAGCTGACACTAGAAATCTATCGTCACTATGGGCGAAAATGGTCAGCGGCGCGCGGCGGAAGGCCGGGCATCTTGGCTTCGGTCGGGAAATGGTAATGAGCGAGTCCCGCTCTTGTGGAAGACATGGAGACATGAAGGAGAGCTACCATGACCGACCCTGGTCGTTCGTTCGTCCACTGCCCTGCCGCGCTGTTTGTCGTCACGCTGTTGGCGGTCGCTGCCCCGGCTCAGGCCCAGGACGCGCATGGCGCCATCGCCTTCGGCAAGAGCGCCGAGGGCAAGGACGCGGCATACGGGTTCGCCTGGAACTACAGCACGAGGGAGGAAGCGCTGGCTGCGGCGCGGAATGCCTGTCTTGGCGCTGGCGGCGCGAACTGTGTCGACCTCGCCCGGTTCCGGAATGGCTGCGGCGCCCTTGCGATGGACCGCTACGGCGGGGCGCAGGGAAAGAGCGCGATGTCGCGGGAGCGGGCCGAGACGCGCGCCATGCAGGCCTGCAAGTCGGGCGAGGAGGCCGGCTGCGCCATTGTCGCCGCGGTCTGCGCCGAGCCCGGCGAGCAGCCGGCACAATGGTCGGGCAGCGATAGCGTCCGCGCGGCCCCGAGTGTCGGCACGGCGGCGCGGCAGGAGAGCGGGCCTGTAACAGCCGGAGAGGCGAGCGAGAAGGCGCTGACGCGTGCGGACCGTATCGGGGTGCAGCGGGGCCTTGCCGCGCTGGGATTCGATGCCGGCCTCGCGGACGGTATGTTCGGGCCGCGCACCAGATCGGCGATCCGGGCGTGGCAGCAGGCCAAAGGGCTTGCGCCGACGGGCAACCTGAACCGCGACGAGGCACGGGCTATAGCGGCGGCAGCTGCGGAAAGCGGGAAGGGATCGCCTCCCGGGGAAGCACCGGCTCAGGCTCGGGCGGCGGAGCGTCTGCTGCCGAAATGCAAGGGGATGGTCAAGGGGTCGAAGTGTTGGAAGGAGGTATCCCACAGACCTGGATGCCATGTCTGGGACGTCTATTTCTATCCCGACCAGACGGCAGCATGGACCGGAGCATGTCCCGGCGGTGCGGCTCACGGACGGGGGACGCTGCTTTGGAGCAGCACCGATAGCTACAGCGAAGATATGGGAGAGATGGTCGGGGGCCGGAGCAAAGGCCCCTGGACGTTGCGCCATTACGATGCCAGGAAGGACGCGGATCCCTTCAAGGGTCCCAAACAGTTCGAAGAAGGCCCCTATGTGGATGGCGAGAGACATGGCCACTGGGTTCGCAAGTACCCGCCCGGCACGAGTTCAGCGGGTGTCCACGAAGGCCCCTATGTGGATGGCGAGCCACATGGCCGCTGGGTCTCGCGATGGGACACTGGGGACCGATTCGAGGGCCAAGTCCGCGACGGAAAGCCGAACGGATTCGGGACATACACCAGAGCCAACGGCACTAAGTCTGAGGGCCAGTGGCGCGACGGCTGCTTCGACGATGGGCGCGGAACGCGGCATGCCGTATGGACGACCAACAAATCCTGCGGGTTCGAGTAGGTCCGGGGAGATCGGCAAAAGGTCGAGAGGGAGAATTCAAGAGACCTTTCCTCGGCAGGTCGGCCGTGCTCAACATTCTTGGTCAGGTCCTTCAATCTTGACCTCTACGCTGAAGACAGGAAGATGACCGTGTCGAACACACGTCACAAACGCAACAGTCCATCGTCAAATACTTGCATCGCAACATTGCAAACCTCAAACTCACAGCTCATCAAGAGCGTGAACTACGGCAATTCTGCCGCCAGACAAGATTGTCAATATGGATCAGTTAGGATGATCTTGTTCGGATCTTTGGCGAGAGGAAGAGGTTTTTCCTTCAGTGATGTCGACATTGCGGTGCTGACCGATTGAAAACGCAAAAAAGAGCGCAAGATAAGGAACATGAAGCTCCAACAGGAACTCATGACTGAAGTACAACCACCGCCCCCAGAGCGCGTGAAATCTATGCAGGGCAATGCAAAAAATGACGCCTTTGATTCATTGCGATTTTTCCTTTATGCCATATGGTCTATAATCCCAGCGGCGCTAATTTGGAATGCAATTGAGTTCCTTTACAATAAATTTCCTTTATGGATATACTCACTCGAAGAGGACAGCTCGGGAACTATTGTTGGCGCCGCGATCTTGGCATCGGGTGTGTCAGCAATTATCTTGCTTGCATTCAGAATCTTGAGTGACAATGTTGGACATAGAATCTTGGGAATTGTCGAGATAGGTTCAGGGCTTGGTCTTGCCATACAGGCAGTTCAAAAAGGGATTCAAGAACAGTCGATGTTTATGTTGGTGGGATTTTTCGCTGGTGTGATACTGATAACGCATGGACTTTCCAAGATGCTTCCGACATTTAAGCGCGATTCTGATGGAGATAATCTACCACCTGGCGCCTCTCCAATGTAAATGACGTGCCATGACCTAGTAGCAATTGTATTGGACGCAAAGGCGAGAAAAGCGGCGTCTCGCGAATAAGTCAGGTTAGCTATCTTGCGAAGGGTACAACTTCATAATGAAGAGAATTGTGGTATAGGGAGGAAGCGTTTCAAATTCTACCTTTGGAATTTTTCCCTTTGACTTCAAACGATGCCATCGTCCGCTTCCCCACGATTGAAACTGCTCAGGGCCGCCATTTGGTGCCTCAGTAAGATGATCATCCCAACCAGAAGCATAGACAGTGAGATCGGATTCCGGTACTATAATCCTTTCCTGTCCGCCCGGTAGTCCAACATCACTGAATGAGCCAACTCCACGCAAGAACCTCGACCTCAAGTCAGGCGTACCATTTGAACCGTCACAGATGGCCCATCCTTTTGGAATAACACCGTTCTTCGAATACCAAGGCAAGACAATTCCAGCAGGCAAACTAGCCAAAATTGGATTGTTCTTCGCTGTCACATACCTTCCATCAAGATAATCCAGCGCCTGGATTGGAACAACGACAATCGCGACAATTCCAAGGACGCAGGAAATTACGATACCCGCGATACCGATTTTGCTCATGAAGTTGTTCTCCGAAAGAGGCTGCTCGGTTTTGTGTGACCAATGTAGCATAGGTTTCACTGGGTTGCATCAACGGCACATGAGTGTGCGCTGTCAAGAGCAGCCGGCGAGAAGAACGTTCTGTACTGCCGCAAGTGCAAGTCGACGGCCAGCGGGTCGAAGGTAGAACCGAACTACTCTCATAAACGGCCAGCGTCATTCCGAAGCGCCGGCAGCGGAGCAACATCGAGCTCATTGCGTCGGAGAACATCGTCAGCCGCGCCGTTCGCGAGGCTCGGACACGAGATCAACAACAAGACCCTCGAGGGCTACCCGGGCAACCGCTCCATGGCGGTGGTCAGCATGTCGATACCGTCGAGCGCCTCGCCGTCGAACAGGTGGTTGAGCTGTTCGGCGCCGCCTACGTCAACGTGCAGCCCCATTCGGGGACGCAGGCGAACCAGGCCGTGTTCTTCGTCTTCGCCCGCTCTGGAGACCGCATCCTGAGCCTCGATCTCGCGGCGGGTGGCCACCTGAGCCACGGCGCCAGGGCGAACCTCTCCGGGCGCTGGTTCGAGTCCCATCATTACGGCGTCGACCGCGAAAGCGGCCTGCTCGACTACGACCGCATCGAGGACCACTCGGCCAGCAGGCGGAAGACGTCCTCGCCAGAGCCGGCATCACGTCGAACAAGAACCTGGTTCCGCTCGATTCGCCCAGCCCGTCGCAGTGGACGGGATTACGGCTCGGCGTGGCGGCGGCGACCACGCGCGGCCTCGGCCTCGCCGAAATGGAGACGCTCGGGGAATGCATCGCCGATCTGATCCTCGCCGAACCAGGGCCGGATGCGGGCGCGGCGGTCGAGCGCGCCCGGTCGACGGTCGCGCGTCTTTGCGAGGAAGCGGTTAACCGGGTCTGAGGAGCATTGTGTAAGGAGGACACGCGCAGGGTGGCCCACGGGGCCACGGTCCTCACGCCCGGCAAGCCGGAGAGTGACCAGCCGGTAGGAGGCGTACTGCTCCTGGTGGTGCCGGTCGTCCTGTTGATTTTGCTGGCGTTCTCGATCGGTCGACGTGCCGGCCCCATGTCTGGTAACCTGCTCATCACGGGCTTCGCGGGCAAACGACCCGAGAGAATCCTGTAGATGCACCAGGAGCCGAACCATGATTCGACATGCAATCAGATGTTCCATCATTGTTATCATTTTGGCGGGACCAGCATTGCTGGTCATCTGGAATTGGAGCGATATTCTTAACTTCATTGGGAACTACGGGGAGTGGATAACGTCAGCTGTCGTAGTTCTGCTCGGTATCGCAATACTTGTTTGCTGTTGGTGGCCCGTATTTCGAAAGAAAAAGACGGGTAATACTTGCGACGAACCCTGCAAGGATGACGATTGCCCCTATCCTGCCCCTGGATGGGAATACATTGGCGGATTCAGTCACATGGACGACCTCTGTATCGGCCGACTCAAGAAACGCGACCCGCGGCTCGGACCGGAGCAGCAGTATGTTGTCACCAAGGACTACAGGGTATGCGTTCTGCTCGGTGATGACACAACGTTTGTTGTGAAGGTGCCGGCGGGAATGGTGACGGACCTTTCATCGGCGCCTCGAATTCTTCGTTGGTACGTCGGCCGGGTCGGGCCGCATTTAGAAGCCACCATCATACATGATTACCTGTATGTGGCGTGGCAAAAGAAGGGGCTTACTCCCACGGACGACATGCGGCGGTTCGCGGACAAACTGATGCTGGTCGCGATGCTGGAAGCGGGCATGTGTTGCAAGGCGTTCTTGATTTATTGGGCCGTCCGCCTCTTCGGTGCCTGTGTCTTCTACGGAAGAAACCCGGAACCCTTGAAACTGAAAAAGGGCAAAAGACCGGATTGTTGTTGTCCCCAACCAGACTCCGGCAACGCCAAAGCGAAGGAGGCGGCGACACAAGCGGCATGAAGCGATATCCAATCGTCGACCGTTCCTTAAACCCTTCGGCGGCGACCGGCGCAGCGCTGCCGATCGCCGCCGCCCCGGTCTATATCGCTTACGCGCGCTCGAAAGCCTGCATCCGGGAACTGGTTTCCCGATCCCGTCTCGATCGACCGTTTGCCCTTGCCTTCCTCAAACCTGACCGCGTCCCCGACAGATACCCGCTTTGCTGCCTTTCAGGTGACGGCAGGAGCCCAGTAACTCTCCTTCTTCGTCATCAGCGCCCGGATCACGCGCGCCACCCGGACGGCCAGCGCCACGGCAGGCAACTAGCATGCGCGGCTTGCGGGGCAGCATCCCGGCGAGCCACGGATCGTTCGTCCTGCCGCGCTGCACCGCCCAGCGGACCACCGCCATGGCGCCCGTGATCAACAGCCGCTTCAGATCGCGCTGGCCATCTTCGATATCCTGCCCAACCTCGGCGTGCCGCCGGTCGTGTGCTGGAGCGGCATCCGACCAAGCCGGGCGGCGAAATCCCTTCGGCGCCGGAAGCCCCCCATCAGCGGCGCAAAGGCCTGAACTGTCATCGCGGCGGTCGGGCCGAACCGAAGACTGTCGACCGATATCTCAAGCTGCCACGCGGGAGCTTCGGTCTACGGTAGGACTGTGCAAACTACGATTTTGCTTTTATAACGTGACGAATAATGCGACTTTGTCAGTGTCATGTGTGCATCTGCCGCACCGCGCGCGCGCAACGTCATCGCCGATCTGGTCGCCTTCGGCCGGCATCACTTCACCTCGTCCGAGCTTCGCTCGGCCCTTGGGGTCTCCGAGGCGGCTGTGCGCCAGGCGCTGAGCCGCCTTGCGGCCAAGGGGGAGATCGCTAGCCCCGCGCGGGGTTTCTACGTCATCGTGCCGCCCGAGTACAGGCGGCTCGGCTGCCTGCCGGCGGATCAATTCATACCGTTGCTGATGGAGCACTGGGGCGCTCGCTACTACGTGGGCCTCCTCTCGGCAGCGCAATTTCACGGCGCGGCCCATCATCGCCCGCAGGAATTCCAGGTGGTCGTGGAGAGGAACCGGCCGGCGATAATTTGCGGGGCCGTCCGCGTCGCCTTCGTCGCGCGCCGGAACCTCGATGCGGTGCCGGTCGAGAGGTTCAACAATCCGCGCGGAACCGTTCTTGTCTCGACCGTGGAAGCGACGGCGGTCGACCTCGTCGGATACTTGCGTCGCGCCGGAGGCGTGGACCGGGTGGCGGGCGTGCTTTCCGAGCTCGGCGAGGACATGGACCCGGAGCGTCTCGTCGAGGCTTCGAATTTAGCGTCGATCCTCTGGGCGCAGCGTCTGGGCTACCTCCTGGAGCATGTTGGGGCCGGAGACAGAGCGGTGCTGCTCAAGGAGCATGTGCGGCGGCGCGCGCGAAACTACACGAAGCTACTGCCCGGCGCGGACGCCGCGGGTGCGCCGCGGTCGAAGGACTGGCGGCTGTTCGTGAACGCAAGCATCGAGGCGGATGCGTGATCCCGCGGGACTACATCACCCAGTGGCGGGCGCAGGCACCCTGGAACGAGGACTTCCAGGTCGAGCAGGACCTCGTCATCAGCCGGGCCCTGGTCGAGATATTCTCCGATCCTGTTCTCGCCGGGGCGCTCGCATTCCGGGGCGGCACGGCGCTCTACAAGCTCTACCTGACGCCGCCCGCGCGGTACTCCGAGGATATCGATCTGGTTCAGGTAGAGCCCGGGCCGGCAGGTCCGATGATGGACGCCTTGCGAAACGCGCTCGACCCCTGGCTCGGCGAAGCGCGCTGGAAGCAGTCGCAAGGCCGGGTGACGTTCGGCTACCGGTTCCTGTCCGAGGACGTGCCGGCGATCCGGTTGCGCCTGAAGGTCGAGATCAATACCCGCGAGCATTTTGCGGTGCTGGGATTCACCGAACGCCCGTTCCCGGTCGAGTCGCGGTGGTATTCCGGGCGGGCGGACATCGCGACCTTCGAGCTGGACGAGCTGTTGGCAACCAAGATGCGGGCGCTCTACCAGCGCCGCAAGGGCCGGGATCTGTTCGATCTGGCGATGGGGCTAGGGGACGCGCGGAGCAATCCGGGGCGGATTGCTGCCGCGTTCCGGGAGTACATGGATCGCGAGGGCGGTCCGGTCACCCGCGCAATGTTCGAACGGAACCTTGCCGGGAAGATCGGCGATGCGCAGTTCAATGCCGACATGAGCGCGCTTCTCAGGCCGGGGTTCGAGTGGCGGCCGGCAGAGACTGCCGGGACAATGTCCGAGCAGCTGATCTCGCTCCTCCCGGGTGAGCCGTGGAAGCGGGAGACGGATGATTGAGCAGGCGCCGACACGCATGATGGAGACGACAAACGTGAATACATCAGAGTCGTCCGTCCGACGCGGCTGCGGCAACGTCTTTGCGGATCTCGATCTTCCCGACGCCGATTCACATCTGCTGAAGGCGGAACTCGTCAGCCGCGTCGACGACATCGGCCGACAGCGCGGCATAACCCAGGCGGAGCTTGCCCGCACACTCGACCTGTCCCGACCCGACGTCTCCAGGCTGCTTCGGGGTGAATTCCGAGAGTACCCGCTGGATCGCCTGTTCCGGTACTTGATGGCGCCCGGCCGCGATATCGAAATCGTCATCGGAAAGTCGGATGCAGCCACCGGCGGCAAGCTCCGAATGGCGCCATGCGAAATCGGCTGACGGTACCGCGACGGGAGACTCCGTGCCTTCGTCAGGGCACTCAGACAATTTTTTCACCGCCCTGAGGGGGCATGCGGCGCCTGGCGGGGCCTGACGTGTGATTCGCAGGATTTGCCATACCGAAAGCGGTTTGCGGACCCTCCCGCCTCCCCTATCTCTGCATGGATGAGCGTATCGAATTCCGATCCCGGCGGCGCCCTCGATGCCCGGTTTCTGCGGGCGATCGAGGTCTGGTGCGCCCGGGCCGGGATGAGCGCCGGGGCGTTCGGCGCCGCCGTGTACCGCGACCGCGGCTTCGTCGCCTCGCTGCGCGACGGACGCCGTCCGTGCCTCAGGACGGTGGACCGGGCGCTCGCCGTCATGGGCGAGCCGCCGGCCGGCCCCGCCTTCCTCGGGGAAGTCGATGCCTTTCTCGCGGTGACGGGGGTCAAGCGCTCGCTGCTCGGACAGGAAGCGACCGGCAACCCCTCCTTTGTCGCGCAGCTCTTCGGGGGCGTGTCGCCGAAGCTGGCGACGGTGGAAGCGGTGCGCGCGACGATGAAGTCGCACGCGAGCCCTGCCGAGTGGCGTGAGATCCGTGCCCGCGCCGGCGCGATGCCGGCGATCCTGACCGGCGCCCCGCTGCCGTCTCCGGAGCCGCCTGCCCGGTGCGAAGATCGCGACGCCGGGCCTGAACAGCCGGTCGGCCGCTGCGAGGACCAGCGCTACATGGATACCCGCGAGGCGGCGGCACTGCTCGGGCTGTCGCCGAGCACGCTGGCCCGCTACCGGACCACCGGAGAGGGTCCCTGGTATTGCAAACTCGGCGGCTGCGTGCGGTACCGCGGGGACGCTCTGGGGGCGTGGGCCGCCGAACGACGGGTAGGCGGGAACGGGGGCGTCCGCGCCGGGGACGAGGCCGCGCGGCGGACATCGCCGTGAGTCCGGGCGTCCCCGGATGCGGGGATGTCCGTCATGCCTGACACCGACAAATGGCTGCTGCCGCTCGTGGCGGCGGGGATCTGCGCCGCCGGCATGGCGGTGCTGGTCGCCGGTATCGCGCTCGCGCTCGGCACGACCGGGCACGACTGGTACGCCGCCTGGAAGTTCACCCTGGTCGAGGCCATGCTGACCATCGGGTTCGACGATTACGGGCTTGTCGAGTACCGCACGGCGGACGGCGAAACCATCAGCGTCGAGCGCTACAGCCTCGCCTACGTCATGGACGAGGCATGGCTGGCGCGCCGGCAGTTGTTTTCCCTGGCGGCGGACCGCGCGCTGCTGGGCGCGTGCATCGGCCTTGCCCTGTTCGGCATCTGGCTGGTGGTGCGGATGGCGCTGCGCCTGCGGCAGCTTGAGAGCGGGCGGGGCACGGTGGTCGAGCCGGCGCCGCGGGTCCGGCCCGGATACGCCGGCCGGATGCGACAGCCGGACGATTGGAGCGACAGCGAACTGATCGCGGCGCTCGCCCGCCGGAGCGGCAGGCTCGGGGTCCTGCTGGTGTCAACGGACGAGGTCGAGCGGCTGGCTGGAGTCCGCGACGCGACCCGGCCGTCCGCAACGCTGCGGGACTCGCTGCAGCCGGCACGGACGGCGGCCCTTCCCCCGTCGGCGAGCGGGGAACCGGCCGATGAAACCGCGGTGCCGGCCAAACCGGCCCTCGCCGATCCCGGAAGCCGCCAGGACACTGCGAAGGCGGACCAGCCGGCCGAAGACAAGCCGGTCGTGCCCGAGCGCGAGCTGGGCGAGCAGTTCTTCTGATGGTCGCCTCGATCGGGGCCGTCGCCGCGCCGTCCCAGGGCATCAGTTACTACGAACGCGACGGCTATTACGCGAAGGACGATCCCGATCATCGCGCCGCCAGCGCCTGGGCCGGCAAAGGCGCGGACGCACTTGGGCTATCCGGCCCGGTGGACCCGGACACCTTCACCAGGATCCTCGAGGGCCGGGTGCCGGACGGCCCGCAGCTCGGCCGCCCCGGCAAGGACGGCGAAATCGTCCACCGTCCCGGCCGCGACCTCACCCTCTCGGCCCCCAAATCCGTCTCACTCGCCGCGCTGGTCGGCGGCGACGTCCGCGTAGGCGAAGCTCACGGGCGCGCGGTGGAGCGAACGCTCGCCTGGGTCGAGGAGCGCGCCGTCGAGACCCGGATGAAGGCCCCGGACGGTGGACGGATGATCCGCGCCGGGGACCAGAAGGCGGTGATCGCCACCTTCACCCACGAGACCTCGCGCAATCTCGACCCGCAGCTCCATACCCATGCTGTGATCGCCAACATGGTGCAGGGCGATGACGGCAAGTGGCGCACCATGGCCAACGAGAAGCTGTATTACTCGAAGATGCTGATCGGCGCGCTCTACCGGGGCGAACTTGCGCGGGAGCTGACCTCGCTCGGCTACGGCATCGAGAAGACCCATGCCGACGGGCGGTTCGAGATCGCGGGCGTGTCGCGGGACGTGATCGATGCCTATTCCACCCGCCGGGCCGAGATCGAGGCGGCGATGGACGGGCGCGGGCTGGGCACGCCGGCGGAGAACCAGCGCGCCGCCCAGCGCGCGGCGCTGATGACCCGGGCGGCGAAGCGCGACGTCGACCGGGCCGAGCTGCGGGAGATGTGGCAGCGCCAGGCGGACGGGCTCGGGTTCGACGCCCGAGCGCTCACGGCCGACGCGGTGGAGAAGAGCCAGGATACTTCGGGCAAGGATCGCGGGGTTGGCAGGAACGATGCTTCGGCGGTTCGCCAAGGGGACCTGTTCGATCCCCCGCCGCAATCCCCGGCGGACGCGGCGATGGCCTGGGCGGTGGAGCACCTGTCCGAGCGCGAGGCGGTGTTCGCCAAGACCGACCTGCTCGCCGCCGCGCTGACGTGGAAACCGGGATCGGTGTCCATCGGAGAGGCCGAGGCCGCCGTTGCACGCTTGGAGAAGGACGGGACGCTCCACGCCTGCGGCCTGCCGGCCTGGGGTGAGTCGCTCACCACAGACAAGGCCGTCGCCGACGAGAAGGAGACCGTCGCGCTGATGGAACGCGGCCAGGGCGCCGCGCGCCCGGTGATGCGGAGCTGGATCGCCGGGCCGCTGCTGCACGACGGCCGTCTCACCGTCGGGCAGAAGGAAGCCGTCAAGACGATCCTGTCCTCGAAGGACCGGGTGGTCGGCGTGCAGGGCTACGCCGGCACCGGCAAGACCACCATGCTCGACCGCGCCCGCCAGCTCGCCGCGAAGAGCGGCTACCGCACGATCGGGGTGGCGCCCTCGGCCTCGGCAGCGCGCACATTGGCTGCCGAAGCCGGGATCGAGACCGAAACCCTGCAACGGTTCCTCGCCCGCAACGCGGGTATCGCCGAGGGACGGCTGACGAGGAAGGGCGCCCGCGAAATGCGCGCCGCGTTCCGGAAGACCGTGCTGGTGGTCGACGAAGGATCCCTCGCCTCGACCGTGCAGGCCCGCGACCTGTTGAGAATCGCCGCCGCCATCCGCATTCCCCGCGTGGTCCTGGTCGGCGACAGCAAGCAGCTCGACGCGGTCGATGCCGGCAAGCCCTTCGCCCAGCTTCAGGCCGCCGGCATGAAGACGGCGGTGATGGACGAGATCCTGCGCCAGAAGGACGCCGAGCTGAAGGAAGCGGTGCGCGCGAGCCTCGCTGGAGAGATCGGCAAGGCCTTCGGAAAGCTCGGCGACCGCATCGCCGAGGTGAATCCCGACAATCTCGCCGGCGCGGCCGCCGCGCGCTGGCTGAAGCTCTCGCCCCGGGAGCGCGAGAACACCGGGCTGATGGCGCCGAGTCATGCGTTGCGCACCGAAATCAACGGCCACATCCGCGAGCGCCTCGCCCGCGACGGCGCCATCCGCGGGCCCGTCTTCGCGGCCGAGCGGCTGGTCTCACGCGGCTACACCAGTGCGGAGAAGATGGTTGCGGGGAACTATGCGCCCGGCGATGTCGTCGCCTTCCACCGCGATTACAGGAGCCTCAGTGTCGCAAAGGGCGACGAACGGCGCGTCGCCGGCGTCGATCACCGGAAGGGCACGGGGACCCTGGAAGGCCCGGACGGACAGTCTGTCCCCTGGCGGCCGCGCCAGGTCGGCGCGAAGCGCGGCGCGGTCGAGGTCTACCGGACGGAATCGATGGAGCTGCGCGCCGGTGACTGCATCCGCTGGACCCGCAACGACACCGGCTTAGGACTGGTCAACAGCGACACGGCGGAAGTCGCTGCTGTGCGGGGAAGCCGCGTCGCCTTCCGGCTCGGCGATGGGCGGATGTTGGAACTCGGGAAAAACGATCCGCAACTCCGCCATCTCGACCATGCCTGGGCCTCTACCGTGCATGCCTTCCAGGGGCGGACCGTCGACAACGTGATCGCGGTGATGGAAGCGAAACACCCGAAACTGTCGACCCAGAAGAGCTTCTACGTCGAGATCAGCCGCGCGCGGCACAACGCCGAGCTGGTCACCGACGATGCGAAGGAACTGCGCGAGACCCTGGAAGCGGCGACCGGCGAGCGGATATCGGCGCTCGAAGGAATCGGCGCGGCGGAGAAGGAGCTCACGGAAGAGAAGGCACGCGGCGGCGAGAAGGAACGCGGGCGCGGGTTGGAGGGGATGCTAGACCGCCCCGCCGGCACCCGGGACGAGGCGTCGGACAAGGGCCGCGAGCCCCAGCGGGAGAAGGCGCCGGAGCAAGAACGCTCGGCGGAACTTGACAAATCCCGGGGATCGCGCGGGATCGAGATGGAGATGTGATGCAACGCCGGGATAGGCTAATGGCGACTGCTAATCCCTGTGCATTATTGGGGCAGGGACCTGACGAATTCGTCGATCTTTTTCAGTTCGGCGGAAATCTCGGACGCGACCCGGTCGGGCCCGTCCTCCAAAATCCTTGTCAGGAATCGCTCGCCACTCCAGTTTCGCAGTACTCCATCGAGGCTCTTCCAGACGCCCGGTAGATCCTCCGAGGCCTCGAACCTGAATCCTCTATTGGTCAAAGGCGCCACCGTCTGCTCGATGGGCTGCAACTTCTGCGAGGACTGTCCCGCGAAATAAAGGCCGATCCAGACATCCGTCCAGGACGGATAATTCGTACCCAGCCAAATTGCGGCGTCGCCCTGATTCGTTTTCCAGCCTTCGCGTCTGAGCACCCAGCTGCCCTTTTTTGCCATCACGTCCTGCATTGCTGACCGATCGATGCTCCATTCCGTTCGCGGAAAGCACTCTTCGACGGCTTCCAGCACGGCCCTGACGAGGTGTTCCCTCACATGGGGCATCGCCCTTTCGACCTGCAGGGCGAGCTTCAGGTTCGTCTTGCTGCTTCGAATGAAGTCCGCCGTCACGTCGAGAATGACGTCTTCGGTCACGATCAATCTCCCGTCCCCGTGGGCTCCGCGCGCTCGAACCACTTCCGTATGTACTCGAGCATATCCGTCAGGAACCACCGAACCCGTTCCGCCTCACACGCCGCGCGGCACTTCTCCACCCAATTTTCCAGAGATGGGGAACCGCGTTCGGCGCCTCTGTAGGGCAGAGTCGGGCAGCGCATCCGTTTGTCTGCCTCCTTCGGCAGCGTCTCGGGCCGCTTGCCGTAACCGCTCAGATAGACAAGCCACGCGTCCGGATCGGTTCTCGGGCCGGCTCTGGTCAGCAGGTATCTCAGGTAGTCGCTGACCTGATCCGGCTGTTCTCCAGCCCAGGGCTTGTTCTCGATCCCGATCCAGGTGTCGCCGCGCACCCGGACGACGATGTCGATGCTTCGCCCCGTATCCGTGCGGTGTTCGAGATCAAGTTGGCTGTCGTGGGGATTCCCGGCCGGAAAACGCCCATGCACTTCGCTGTCGAGAATGTCCCGGACCTCGTCGAGGAACAGGCGAAGAAACGTATCGCCCTGACCGTGCGTCCCGCTCGGGTCGAGCAGACCCCCGAATACGCGCGACAAATCCGTTTCCCGTTCGTGGAAGAAGTCGAACAGCGAGAAGCGGGTCGCGGCCCGCCGGTCAAGCTCCGCCTGCGCGCGCTGGGCTATACGGACAGCCGGGCCGAGACCGGTGAAGAAAGCCTGCAAGTCGGCGGTGTGGGAACTCGCCGCCAGGTTCGTTCTGGTCGCGAGGCCTTCGAAAAAAGTCGCCAAGCCGGTGGGGTGAGCCGACACATTCTGTTCGGAATGGTTCTTCATGCCAGCCAACCCATGCGGGGAACGCCCTGGAGTCCTGCTGCGTCCGGGCACGAACGATTCATTGGGCTCCCGCTCCGTCTCATGGAATCCGGCTTCGCCGCCTTGCGATGCGCCGCACGTTACCCCTATCCGGTCCGCCGTTCGATCCTGTCGACGGACAGGTTTCTGTAGCTCTCGGGTCTTCTGTCTCGGTCGGGATTGCGCCGGGTGACCTTGATGAGGTCTTCAGGCAGCGAAAGACGAAGCCACAGGGGCTTGCCGTTCGGCATCATCCACAAGGGCCATCCTTTCTTCGTGAGGGACATCGGACGTTTCCGAGACATCAAGATGAAGTGGGGCGCGATCGACTCCATCCAGGGACGTTCTTCAGAGAATATCCGGTCCAGTCTCCCAGCCTTCTTGTTCAGTTGGTCGTTGCGCCAGTCCGTATCGCCCTTGGCCTCGATCATGACCAGGTGCGTCGTCGCGCCATCCGGGAACGCCACGAGCAGGTCCACGTCCTGCTGCGTTCCCGATACCAGCCCGTCATCGGCAATATCGTGGAGCGGGAACCGGTCGGGATGGGCGTGTTCCGGTTCGTCGGCGGCAAGACGGAGCGCCATTCCGATCCAGTCGAGATGGTAATCCATCGCCACGAACGCGTCAGGCGGAACCGACACTGCGCCGCGTGGAGAACCGCTCAGGCAGGATTGGAGCCGGGTGCGGAAGCCTTCGTCCAGACGGAAGGTCATTTTACCCAGCGCCTCGCGCAACAAGTGGAAGCGCTCCTTCCTGTTGAGGAGCCGCAGGTAATCGATCGTGTCGGGCAAGGCCGTCTCCATGACTGTCGCTCCCGGATGCTCTTCGAGGCCAGGGGCTATGGTGAATTGCTACTGGTGTCCGGTGAGCCGAGCGTCTTGATCTGGACGGCGCGGGCGTCTTCGGCAGCCCTGTCGAAGAGCGCTCCCCTCTCCGATCCGGCGAGCTCTTCCCGCTTCAGGTACGTGAGCAGGTGGACACCCCGGTGGGTCCGTTTGATCAGCTCGGCCAGTTCCGGTGTCAATCCGCCGCCGTAGAGATAGAGATCGTCCTCCGCCGCGCGCGCAGCGGCCTTTCGCACGAACGAGCCGGGCGTGATTCCAGCCTTCTCGGCGGCCTCGATCACGGTATCCCACTCGTTATTCGTGAACCGGATCGAGCGCTGGAAGCTCCTGATCGCCATCGCTACCTCCCCTGTTCGAGCCTCGCACCGGCCCCTCTGCGAGCGGAATGCCGGCCGGTTTCGGATGGCCATGGGCCATTTACTGGTCCATTGGCCTACTCGCCCGCGGGCGGCAACACCGTGTTTTTTCCGTCTCCGGCGGCATTGCGCCCGCATTGCGCGCGCAATGCGCACGGTGCTCTGGAGCATACATCGCGAACACGGAACAAACACCACCAATGATTCCAGAGGGTTGGCCGTAACACAATCCGCACTACGGGTCCCCATCATCCGGTAGGCCCCGTTTGGCGCCGTGAGGCACCGGGAGGGCCCTCCAGGGCTACGCATGCGCCCAATTCACCAGCGGTGAGTCGGGTGTGACGAATCAGCGGCTCCGCCGTCGAGACAGAGCCAAATCGGCAGCATCGATGTCCGGGAAATCGGCGCCGGCGATCATCGCCGGTCGGAGCAACCGCGGCGTTTGAGCGGGCGGCGGTGCGGACACAACCGCATGGGGTCGTGCCGGGCACGCCGCCGGGTGGCTCGGCAGAAGCCGCCGCAGCGGTGCCGGCGGCAGTGCAGCGGCCTGCGTTCGGCGCGGTAATCGCGAGCGCGGCGCGAAGCGCCCGCGAAGACGGCGTTGCCGCCGCAACACCGCCGTCGGAAAGCGAAACGGACCGCGCCGCCGCCCGAGCGACGACCCGGCCCGCAGGGCGCTGCGGTCAGGCAGCGCGGCAAACCGGGATGCCGAGCTGCCGGGCCTTGTCGACGAGGTTGTCGGTGATGCCCGAACCGGGGAAGGCGATCACGCCCTTCGGCAGGAGGTTGAGCAGCTCGTCGTTGCGGCGGAACGGGGCGGCGCGGCCGTGGCGATCCCAGTCCGGCTTGCAGACGACCTGGTCGATGCCGTTGCGCTCGGCCCAGCGCGCGGCGAGCTTCTCGACGCCGGGGCCGCCGCCGTGCACGAGCACCATGTCGCCATGCTTGGCGCGGGTCTTGTCGAGCATGCGGATCACCGCTGCCGGGTCGGCGACGTCCTTGCCGCCGGCGATGGCGACCAGCGTCCCCTCGGGCAGGTGCGCCGTCGTCTCGCGGTCCTTCCTCGCGCGCATGAAGTCGCGGGCGTCGATCGCCGCGCTGGTCAGCTTGCCGGTCTGGCTGGTGTGCGAGCCGTGCCGGGGCCGCCAGGTGTCGCCGGTCTCGACGCGGTAGTCGTCGGCGGCGATATCGCGCATCCGCTCGAAGGCGTCGCGGCGGTCGCCGAGATTGCGGGCGCGGTCGGTGACGAGCTCCAGCTCGCGCGACTTGATCTCGGTGCCGTCCTGGGCCTTCTGCAGGTCGCGCAGCTCCGGGCTCAGCCGGTCGACGCTGCGGTCGAGGCGGCGGACCTGGGCGTCGAGGCAGTTGACGAAGCCCCACAGCAGGCTCTCGCGCTCGTCGGCGAGCTGGAACCCGTCCGGCGCGACGCCCTCGGCCAGGATGCGGAAGGCCTCGCTCACCGCGTCGGTGGCGTCATCGGCGTCCCAGACGTCGCGGCTGTCGAACTCGCCGCGCTCGGGCGCCGCGCCGAACAACGCCGCGTTCTCGCAGGCGGTCGCGGTGACGGACTGCTCGGCGCTCTCGATGGTGTCGATGTCGAAGGTCATGACGATCTCCTTGATGATCGGGTTGCAGCGTTCGGAGCGTTGCGCCCCGAAGTGATGTTCCGTTGGGTCACGCGCGCACAGGGCGAGCACCTGGCCCTAGAAGCTCTTGGGCGGAGCTGGTGCGGAAAGTTGCCGATCTTGGTGCGGAAGATCGCTCCGCGATCTTCACGGTCGGCGACTTTCACGGTCCGCCCTAGAGCTTCTTGGGCCAGGCCGCAGGGAGCGCAGCGACCGAAGGACCCGCAGGGTTGCTGGCCCGAGCACGCGTGGCACAATGGAAGATCACGTAGCGGGCTATTTCTCTCCACCTGCACCGACCTCATCGGCGTCTCGGCTGGCACGGCGTTCGAGAGAAGGCACGGCGGCGTGTCACGCATCGGATCGCTCCGCCAGCACCCGCGCCGCCCAGGCGGCCGCCCGTTCGAGCACCTCGCCGTGGCAGGGATGGCCGTCGCCGGCGCACCAGCAAGCCAGGAAACAGCCGTCGAGGTCGGCGAGCTCTTCCAGCGTGACCTCGCCTGCCTGGATGCGCTGCCAGAGATGGACGCGGTAGCGGGCGACCGCCTCGGCATACGAGAGCCCAACCGACACGCGGAACGGATTGCCCCATTTCGTACGGCGGTCGATCAGCACGGTGTTGTTGACGACGTGCGCATATTCGAACTGCTCGCGCAGCTTCGGCTCGCGCCTGAGATTGACGACGGCGCTCATGGACTCCCTCCCTCTCTCCGAACGGCTTGCCCGTTCGCAAGCTCTCCTCCCCTCCTGGCGCGGCGGCGGACTCCGGACCCACGGCAGAAAAAATGGGCGACCGCCGAGACGGCCGCCCGAGTTGGGAGGGAGAGGAGAGACCGGCCTAGAAGGGAATCTCGATGCCGGAACCTTCGACCTGCGCCGGAGCACCGCCGGCCGGCATCGCCTCGCCGTTCGCCGGAGCGGGCTCGGCCTGGGCGCCGTTGCCGTTCGCGCGGTTCGGCTTGTCGTAGAATTGCAGCCGGTTGCCCGGCACGACCAGGATCTCGGTCGAGTAGCGCCACGAGTCCTCGCCGTCCTTCTTCCAGCGCCGCGTCCGCAGCTTGCCCTCGACGCTGATGAGCCGGCCCTTCGTCGCGTGCCGCTCCAGCATGTCGATCAGCCCGTCCTGGAACGTGACGACGCGATGCCACTCGGTCTGGTCGACCTTCTCGCCGGACTTGTTGAAATACGACTCGTCGGTGGCGACCGACAGGTTCGCGACCCGCCCGCCCGAGGCGAGATGGTTGACGATGACGTCGCCGCCGAGGTGGCCGACGATTTCCGCGTAGTTCTTTCCGAACGCCATGACGATCTCCTGATGGCTCTGGGTTCTGACGATGGTTTCCGAACGACGGGAGACCGGGACGATCGCTCCCCCCGGCCCCCCGCCGCTCATCTTCTCCAAGCCCCCCTCTAACTCCGGTCCGCCGGGGCCTCGCGGTCGGGACAGCGCCGGGCCCGGTCCTCGCTCAGCGCGTCCCTGACCGAGCGGGCGTCGAGGCCGATCTCGGCGAGGAAGGCGTCGGCGGCGGGGCCGACGGGGTCGTAGTCGGTGTCGAAAGCGAACATGGGGGTCTCTCCTTCCGCGCCCAGCCGCGACGGAAACCCTCCCTCGCTCCCAACCGGGCGCTTGCCCGGCGAAAGCCCCTCTCCACCTCTCGGTCGAACCCCGTGCCGAGGCGAGACCCCCGCCTAGCCCGGATTTCTCAAGCGCTTGCTGCATCGGGGCTCCGGTTTTGGGATAATGCTTTTTGCGACAAAGGCTTATCCCGGACCGGAGGAAGTCCCCGATGCGCACACACTGTAACCCGGATCTGTTCGGTTTTGCACCCGTCGGGGACCGTTCGGTGGTCGCCGCGTTCGATGGCGGGGCGATGACCTCGGACGCCGGCGCGCTGCTGCTCGGCGCCGCCGACCGGGCGGTCGGGCTGATCGATCGCTTCGCCGCCTGCTTCGTGGATCGTCGCGATGGCAGGCTGATCGAGCATGAGCTGCGCACCCTGGTAGGCCAGCGGGTGCTCGGCATTGCGCTGGGCTACGAGGATCTGATCGATCACGATACGCTGCGCCACGATCCGGCGATGGCGGTGCTGGCCGGCAAGTTGCGGGCGAAGCGGCGGGGCTGCGCGCCGCTGGCCGGCAAGTCGACGCTGAACCGGCTGGAGCTGGGCGGCCCGCGACCGGGGCTGTATCACAAGATCGGCCATCGCCCGGCGGCGGTCGAGGCTGTGTTCGTGCAGCAGTTCGTGGCGGCGCATCGCACGCCGCCGGCGCAGATCGTGCTGGACCTGGATGCCACCGACGATCCGTTGCATGGGCATCAGGAGGGGCGCTTCTTCCACGGCTACTACGACGGCTGGTGCTACCTGCCGCTGTACATCTTCTGCGGCCGCCATCTGCTGGCGGCGAAGCTGCGGCGCGCGAACATCGATGCCTCGGCCGGCGCGGTCGACGAGGTGGCCCGGATCGTTCGCCAGCTGCGCCGGCGCTGGCCGCATCTGCGCATCCTGCTGCGGGCGGATTCGGGCTTTGCGCGCGAGGCGTTGATGGCTTGGTGCGAAGCCAACCGGGTCGACTACCTGTTCGGCCTGGCGCGCAATCCCCGGCTGGCGGCGGAGCTTAAGGGGGCGCTGGCGGCGGCCCGGGCCGAGGCCGAGGCGAAGGGTCGGCCGGCCCGGCGCTACAAGGATTTCCTGTGGTCGACCCGCGACAGCTGGTCGCGCCGGCGCCGCGTCGTCGGCAAGGCGGAGTGGACCGGCGGCAAGGCCAATCCCCGCTTCGTGGTGACCTCGCTGAAGCCTGCGGACGCGCGCTGCCGCCGGCTCTACGAGACGCTCTACTGCGCCCGCGGCGAGATGGAGAACCGGATCAAGGAATGCCAGCTCGACCTGTTCGCCGACCGCACATCGGCCCGCTCCATGCGCGCCAACCAGCTGCGGCTGTGGTTCGCCTCGATGGCCTATGTGCTGCTCTGCGCCTTGCGGCGGATCGGCCTGGCCCATACCCGTTTCGCCAAGGCAAGCTGCGGCTCGATCCGGCTCAAGCTGCTCAAGATCGCCGCCCTGGTGCGTATCAGCGTGCGCCGGATCAAGCTCGCCATGGCCTCGGGCTGTCCCTACCAGAGAGAGTTCCAGGCCGCCCACGACCGATTATCCGCCGCCGCGCCGTAAGCGGCCCAACCGAACCCACCCCCAGCAACAACACAGGCACAGCACCGGACAGACCACCCGCCAGAGCGCGGGCGCTGCAACGCGCCTCCAACCCGCCGTTCCGGACGTCCCCCACACAAACGCAAAAACCCCGCCCACAATCACCGTCCCGTTCCAAGGTTTGAGAAATCCGGGCTAGGCCGCAACCGGGGGACGCGCCGCGACGGCCTCGCGCGCGGGTCAGTGCAAGGTGCTGCCGTTCATCCCGCCGGCGCCGGCGCGCAGGCAGCGCGCGGCGAGCGCGGTCCAGGCGGAACGGTCGAGACCGAGCCGGCGGTTGAGCCGGTCGCACACGACGAGCCCCTGTTCATGGTCGAGCGCGACCAGCGCGGTGGGGATGGCGAAGGCGAGTCCTTCCACCAAGATGCGGATCTGCGGGAGCTCGCCATCGTCGTCGACGGCCGGATAGAAACAATAGGCGGGATCGTCGGGCAGGCCGGCGGTCATGGCGGAAACTCCTTCGGTGGGCTCCGGGCCGGCGGGCGCCCGGCCGGCGATATGTATGGTGGACTTGACGGCGGGTTTGGTGCGGGCGGAAGGCGGGCCGGCAGCGCAGCGGGGAGACCCTGCCGCGCTCGGCCCCCCGGCTCGGAGGCCGGGGCAGGCGGACGCCGATTTGGAGTGGCGCCAGCTCACCAAGGCGGCGCCGTCAGCGAAGCCATGGGACTGACGTCGGCCACCACCTCGACCTCGTCGCGCGAGAGCTTGGCGAAGGCGAGGCAGAGCGCGACATCAGCCTCGCTGTCATAGGGACCGTGCTCCCGGCCGGTGGCGGTCTCGATCACCGTCCAGCTCGGGTCCCAGATCGGGATGCCGCGAAACGCCCCCGAGCTCTCGCGGTGCCTGCGCGAACAGGGCTCGCAGCGCGCGACCCCCGGCGACGGAGCGTCGCACTCGACGCAGCGACCTCTGGCCCGCCGGTCCGCGTACCGGGCGCGCCGGGCGGCATATTCCGCCTCGCGGTCGCGGCGCTCGGCCTTGGCTACGGCACAGGGCGCGCAGTAAACCGTCCCGCCGTAGGTGGGGGTCTGACACTTGACGCAGACCCCGGCGGCGCGTCGGGCGGCGTAGCGGGCGCGGGCGGCATCGCAGCAGGCCTGGCACTCGGCCGCTCCACGGGCCGGCTTGCCGCAGCTCGTGCAGTCGCCCCGGGCGCGCCGTTCGGCATAACGCCGGCGGTCGGCCTCCCGCTTCGCCTCGTGGTTTCGCCGCTTCGAGCGGGTTTTGGCGCACGGGTCGCAATAGGCCTTCCCGCCGGGCGCGGGCGTCGCGCACTGGACGCAGAGGCCGGCCGCGCGGCGTTCGGCATGGCGGTCGCGCTTCGCCTGCCGCCGATCTTCGCGGCAGGGCTCGCACATCGCCCGGCCCTCCTCGGGCGCGACATGCCCGCAGCGGACGCAGAGACCGGCGGCCTTGCGGGCCTCGCTGCGCCGACGGCTGCGCTTCCGGCCGGCCCGGCGCCGGGCCTCGGGATCGCGCCCGCCATACGGAATGCCCTCGGCCTTCGCCTGGGCATGGCGATCACGGTCGCGTGCGCGATGCTGCTCGGCGCAGGGCTCACAGGTCGTGCGCTCGGGGCGCGCCGGAGCTCGGCCGCACTTCGTGCAGATACCGGCGGCTCGGCGCTCGGCGTGCTGCCGGCGACTGCGCTCGCGCTCATAGAGCTTGGCGCGTTCCGGGTCGCGCCGCGGCTTTCCCTGGACCCGGAGGCTGGCGAACCGCGCGCGGTCGGCGGCGCGGCGCTTCTCCAGGCAGGGCTCGCAGAGCGTGCGATCCGGCGTGGGCGGAACCTTGCCGCACTTCAAACACAGCCCCGCCGCGCGGCGTTGTTCGTTACGGCGGTGGAAGCGCGCAAGATCGCGCTGCCGCCTCTTCGCGATGTCACGGTAAGCCACAACGGCCTCCTTCCTGCCAATCCGGGAATGGACGGAAGGACGCCCCGCCGCCTGCCTCGACCTTTGAGCCGAGGGCGGGCCGGCAGAACGTCCAGGAAAGGGGCCGTCAGCCCTTCTGCTTGCGGTCGCAGAGAAGGCCGGCGGCGATCGAACCCCACAATTGCCAGCCGCCTCGGGTCTTGAGGCCGGTGCAGATGATGATCTCGGTCGTGTCGGGGCGCAGATCCTTCACCGTCTTCAGGGTAACCGTGGCGCGCTTGACCTTGCGCCGGCCCTTCGGCGCCAGCGCATCGGCTGGGGCGGGAACGATGTCGCCGTCCGCGCGCGCCCGGTACCGCTCGACCACGTAGCGGTCGTCGGTAAGGCCGGTGCCGAAGAAATGAACCAGGAAGGTCTCCGCCGTGTTGCCGGGCATCGCCATGGCTGCCGTCATGGTGCCGTCTCCTTCGTGCCGATGAGGGAAAACGGCGGCCGGACGCCCTCCCCCGGACGCCCGACCGCCGCCCCGTTCACGGTCCAACTCGTCCTCTTGAGGGCGTAACGCGTTGTGCTGGTGTCGGTTCGGCAGGATGCCGCCGGGCCGGCCAGACGTCTGGTTTCGCAATGGCGCTCTATCGCCGATGACGCCGGCAGCGAGGGGTCCGGCTTGATCGTGAGACTGGATCGCCAATCGCGACACCGCACACAGCGCCGGGCACCGTCCTCCGCCAAAGCGAACAGCGGCATCTGCCTGCTTGGGAGGGCCGGTGAGGCCGTGTTATGGACTCGGTTCGATTGTGGAATTCGATGCTAAACGACCGGGAATTTGAGCTCGGATGCCGGACGCGTGCTGGATAGGGAGATCGCCTTGCCCAAGACCCGCCTACACGACGGCGAACTCGTATCGCCGGTAGAGTCCCTGGAACGCTATTTCGGGAACGGCGGTACGACGATCCTGCGGGCAGCGTTCGAGCATTCCTATTTCGTCCATCCGGACAGAGTCCGGGCGAACACGCCGCTGTATCCGGATCGGGCGAGACTCAGCCGCGAGCACTATCCCGGGCTTGACAGGGGAGCCCAAGCCGTGTGGCAGGGGCGGGAAGTCAAACTCGGCGACAACACGAAAGCCCAGCAGGCCTGGGCGCGCTATACCGGACGCAAGATCGAACGTGCGTCCGGCTACGGCGTCCGGCATGTCTGGGGCCATCCTTGGAATCCGGACGCGTTCACCGCGGGATGGAACCTTTGCTACATGCCATTCTGGGCCGGCATGCTGACTGAACCGCAGCATCCTCATCCGGAACTGGAAGTAGCGGTCCGCCAGGCGGCATGGGACCTCTACTTCAGCGACGAGCCGGTCTGCGATCCCCCGGAATTCGTCACCGACCCCGGTGTCGATCTTGACGCGATCCTGGACGGTCAGCCGATCCTGCTGCTGGTCGGGGGAAGCGCACCCGGCGGCCGTAGGCACGGAGCATCGGCCGCGACATCTTCAGTCCGGAGAGCCGGTGCAGCGGCGCGCGGAGAGACGCTTCAGGACATTGTGCGTGACCTCATGCGCGCCGTTCTCGAGGACTTTCCCGAAGTGCTGGACGGCGAAACGATCGATCTGCTGGAGACCTCAAAAAATCCCCTGGGTTTGAAGATCGGCAACCATGCCCTGATCCGGAGGGTCCGCGACGGGACGAAAGTTGCCGGTCATGGCAGGTACTGGACGCGATCCTTCGGCAGACAATGGTATGTGTGTTCCCAGTGGTGGAAGGACGATCACCGACACAATGCCCAGAGACTGGCGGCGTGGGTCGAAGCGCTGGTCGACGGCGTGGAAGATGCCGGAGCGAGGGACCGGTTGCTGGACATCCTCGATCGCCTGTCGGTTCATGGAGAAGGACCAGGACCGTCAATCCGGAGCTGAGGAGCGCGCCGACGATCGCCTCATGGTGCGCGACGCGGCATTGGCAGTCTGGTTCATCCCGGGCTGTCCGACGTTCCGTTGCCCACTGCACCGCAGCCTCTTCGGGCTCGTGGAACGGAGCGGTGAGCACTGCAACGCGGGGCCGTCTCGCCGGCATCATTCGGGTGGTTCTTTCCGGTCGAGACGATCCATATTGTCAGCATCGGCCTCCGTCCGTCTGAACGCGAGATCCGAACCCGGAGCCCCGACCCCGCCGCCCTCGTCTACAGCGTAGCCGAGGCCGCGATAGCCCCGAATGCGCCGCTCGCTTACCCGAACACGTTCCTGAGCCGATCAACGAGTAGCGTTCCTACAACGAGAGCGTTTACGGAATCTGCACTCCGCGCGGAGAAAGCAACCTCGGCAGTCCGGGTTTGTCTTCGTGCAGGTAGACTTTCCCAAGCGGAACAGCTGGGCGTCGAGCTTCCACGATCCTCGAGGCATCATCTCCTTTGCGATGTCGAGGGCGGTGTCTGCGGAGACCATGTCGCCGGTGAAGACGCGGCCCAACACCCTCCGCACATGAATATCCGCCTTGAGTTCGCCGGCCCCGACAATCTGCTTGGTGTCATGGAGTGCCCCGGCGGTCATCCGGGAGAGCTGCGGTCCTACCCCCATCCGTTCGAGTCGTTTCTGAGTCGCGCATGAGGATTGGTTCCTCCAGATGTTGCGAGCGTCACCGCGATATCGGTCCACGATTTCCCTGCCGATTCTCTGGACGCGGGCATGTGCGGCAGGGAACCGGTGGAGGTTGTAGCGACGGCGTATCGTCGGGGTGTTCCACCTGCGAATTTCGACGATCTCGTCCCACAGATCACGCGGATCACCAAGATCGTCCTCGGCAAATCGGCGGGCATTTTCCCAAACCAAGCCGACCTTCATCGGGTAGTCGAGAATGCACCCGAGCAGAAACTTGTTGGCAGACCGCTTGTCCACCCGGCGGCCATTCAGGCGGGAGAGGAACGGTACGCGCATGGGGGGTTGCCTGCGCCGCTCGTCGCGGATCAGTTTGCGAACGCGGCCGTACTTGCGGCTGCTTGGTTTCATGGTCATTTCCTTCCGTGAGCACTGTGCTGCATGGCGAACCGAGAAAGCTTGGACGAATGGCCGTGCCGAAGTTCGAATACAGCAGGATGGGGCGCGTTCATTCACTGTGCGAGCGAGGTCGTTCGGCATGCCGGTTCGGCTCACGGCCGGACCAGCCGTACCGCCGCTTGGCGTCGCTGATATTCCCTGATCTTGCGGAAGGCTCCTGCCGTGGGAACACGATAGGCGAACCAGTCCGTCTTCATGACTTCGCGCTGTTCGTCCTTGTAGGTCTTGCCATCCCTTACCAGGACATGGTCGCCTGGGGCTCCTGTCTCCTGTTTGATTACGATGCTGTTCAGCGTCGGAAGACCGTTCACCCGGCAATACTCTCCGACGATCCCCAACGGAATCCCCAAGGTGATGCCCGCCTTCGGGTCCATCCGCATTCTCTTCGCGAGCTCACCGTAGGTGATGAGCACGTCTTTCCGTCGGCTAGGCGGCCGGGGTTCTTCTCGCCATTTCCATTTCTTCATGACGTGGGCCGTGAGGATCAAATAGACCCGTTGTGCCTGTACGTGCCGCTGGTCGCCGACGCCAAACTCTTTAGCCTCAGGAACGGCGAAGTCTCTCGCTGTCTCAGCCATGTTGCTTTCCTCGTGCAATATTGCACTTGTAACGCTACACTGCACGCAGGTCGGCGTCAACCGCGTAAACCGTTGGCGTGATCGCCGGGTCTTCGTCTACCCGGTCGGAGAGACGGCAACACATGGCAGCCCGGTCGGCGATGTTCGGAGCCAGGCACTTGATAACCATAGGCCATTGGCCTATGGTATCGGAATGGAGTTCGAATGGGACGAGGCCAAGAACAGTGCCTGTTTCGAGCGTCGCGGCTTCGATTTCGCCTATGCCGTCCGGGCCTTCCTCGATCCGCACCGGATCGTCGCGCAGGACCGCCGGCGGGACTATGGCGAGGACCGCTACCGGCTGCTCGGCAGGATCGACGGGCGCCTGTATGTCGTTGTCTACACGGTGCGAGGCTCGGCCGTTCGCATCATTTCGGCCCGCAAGGCCAATGGCAAGGAGGTCGCGGACTATGAGCATAACGCGCGTCAGGATTGATCCCGACGATCCGTCCACTCTGCCCAAGGGGAGGATCGACCCCGCCAGGGTGGACGCCACCACCGAGGCGGAGATCGCGGCGCAGGAGCGCGAGGACGAGGAAGAGGCGATGCAGGACATGGCGCGGTATGCGCGCCGGGTCCGGCGGCGGCTTGGTCTTTCGCAGACCGAGCTGGCGCGGCGCATCGACGTGTCGCACGAGACGATCCGCAACTGGGAGCAGGGCAAGCGCTGCCCGACCGGGGCGGCGCGCGCCCTGCTGCGAGTGCTCGACAAGGCCCCGGAGACCGCGCTCCGGGTGCTGACCTGAAAGGATGGCGGCAATGCCGTCCACCGAGTTTTTTTCGATCATACTCCAGGCGCCGCATGAGCCCACTAGCGACCCCTGTGCTACTCAAGCGTATGATTCTATGCAGGAAACCCCCTACATGTCCGGTTTGACATGGCCGAATCGCGGCTCCAAATGGACTCCCGGGAGCGTAGTGTTGCGGGAGGCGCGAGGGGATGCCGGAGAGCGAGGAACGCGAAATCGCCGTCATGCGCGGCGTGGCGGCGAACGACAATGGCGAGGCGGAAGCACGGGTCGATGCCGCCGTGGTGACGCTGGCCCGGCTGATCGGCCGGCGCATCGCGCGCGAGGAGCTGGACAGGCTCGACGCCGCCAACGACAACGCTCCGGCGGAGGACGCCGGCGAGAGATAGGAGACCGGAAGACATGACCCTGCGCTGCGCCCTCTATGCCCGCTACTCGTCCGACCAGCAGCGCGCGGCCTCGATCGAGGACCAGTTCCGGGTCTGCCGCGAGCGCGCGGCGCGCGAGGACTGGAAGATCGCCGGCGCCTACAAGGATTCCGCCATCTCGGGCGACAGCATGATCCTGCGTCCGGGTATCCAGGCGCTTCTGGAGGACGCGCGACGGGGGATGTTCGAGATCCTGGTCGCCGAGGCGCTCGACCGGGTGAGCCGCGACCAGGCCGACGTCGCGACGCTCTACAAGCACCTGCGCTTCGCCGGGGTGACGGTGGTGACGCTGGCCGAGGGCGAGATCAGCGAGCTCCATGTCGGGCTCAAGGGCACGATGAACGCGCTGTTCCTGAAGGACCTCGCGGCCAAGACGCACCGGGGGCTCAGGGGCCGCGTGGAGGCCGGCAAGTCGGGCGGCGGTCTCTGCTACGGCTACGACGTGGTGAAGTCGCTCGACGGCTCGGGCGATCCGGTCCGCGGCGGGCGCACGGTCAACGAAACCGAGGCCGAGGTCGTGCGCCGGGTGTTCCGGGAGTTTGCCGACGGCGCGAGCCCGCGCGCGATCGCGCGGCGGCTGAACGGGGAAGGCGTCCCCGGCCCGTCGGGCAAGCTCTGGATGGATACCACCATCCGGGGCCACGCGAAGCGCGGCACCGGCCTGATCAACAACGAGCTCTACATCGGGCGCCTCGTCTGGAACCGGCTGCGCTACGTCAAGAACCCGGAGACCGGCAAGCGGGTCTCGCGGATCAACCCGCCGGAGGAGTGGATCGTCGCGGAGGTCCCCGAGCTCCGCATCGTTGACGATGCGCTGTGGAAGGCGGTAAAGGACCGCCAGGGCGAGATCACGGTGCAATACGCCACCGTCATCGGGGCCACGCAATCCGCACGGGCCAACCGACTGAACGGCTCCCACCGGCCGCGCCACCTGCTCTCGGGCCTGCTCGAATGCGGCGTCTGCGGCGGCCCCTATTCCATGCGCGGCCAGGACCGCTACGGCTGCTCCAACCACATCATGACCGGCACATGCTCGAACGGCCGCGGCATCCGCCGCTCGGTCATCGAGGAGCGGGTGCTGTCAGGGCTGAAGGACCGGCTGATGGCGCCGGAGGCGGCCGCCGAGGCGATGCGGGCCTGGGCCGAGGAAACCAACCGGATCAACCGCGAGCGCCGCGCCTCGGGCGCGAGCGACCGGAAGGAGCTGGGCCAAGTCGAGAAGAAGATCGCCGCCATGATCGCCGTCATCGAGGACGGCGGCTATGTCCGTGGCATGGTGGACCGGCTGCGCGAGCTGGAAGCGCGCCAGGACGAGCTGAACGAGAGGCTGTCGGCCGTCCCGGCCGACCTCCCGGACATCCATCCCAACATCCCGGACGTCTACCGGCGCAAGGTGGCGCGGCTTGCCGAGGCGCTGGACCATCCGGAGGACCGCGACGCGGCAGCGGCGGCCATCCGGGGCCTGATCGAGCGCATCGTGCTCACCCCGAGCGAGAAATGGGCCGAGATGGACGCCGTGCTGCACGGCGATCTCGGCGCGATCCTCGAATGGGCGGGAAACGGGCGCGAAAACACGAAGACCGACATCCCCATGCCGGAGATGTCGGTCTCGGTGGTTGCGGGGGTAGGATTTGAACCTATGACCTTCAGGTTATGAGCCGGAATGTGGACTATTTCTCCGAAAAGTGCCTGCTCGGACCGTTGCGGGGCCAGTTGGTGCCTAATGGGTTAGTATACAAGGATTTTTCAGGTTTTCCCTGGACGGTTTCAGCCTTGACACGGGGCCACAGCGGACCCACATTGGGCCATGCGGTGAAGTGAGATCGCTTACGGTATGCTTACGGTAGATTTCGCCGCCATCGCTGTCAACGGCAACCGAATTGGGAATAACGTGGCCAGACTCGAGTACAGAACCATCTCGCACCGCACCGTCCACGCCTTGCCGGTGGGCGACAAGGACGCCGTTTACTGGGACCGTAAGCTGCAAGGCTTCGGCGTGCGCGTGTACCCTTCCGGGTCCAAGGTATACGTCGTCCAAACCCGTGCGGGCGGCAAGTCGAAGCGCGTCGCGATCGGCCGGCACGGCGTCATCACCTCCGAACAGGCCCGCGCCAAGGCGACCCAGATCATCGCCCGCATCAAGGCCGGGGAGGACCCCGACCCCGATGCCGCGAAGCCGGCGCCCGCGCCTACCGTCGCCGAGCTCGCCGAGCGATATCTGGTCGAGCACGTCCAGGTCCGGTGCAAGCCGCGGACGGTCGAGGCCTGCCGCTGGCTGGTGAAGAAGTTCGTGATCCCTGATCTCGGCAAGATGACCATCGACGCGGTCGAGCGGGAACACATCGCCGCCCTGCACCACAAGCACCGCGACACGCCCTATCAGGCGAACCGCATCCTCGAGGTGGTCAGGAAGTTGTTCAACCTCGCGGAGGCCTGGGGCCTGCGCAAGGACGGCGGAAACCCCTGCCGCTTCGTGCAGAAATACAAGGAGAAGAAGCGCGAACGGTTCCTGACCGACGAAGAGTTCCACCGGCTCGGCCAGGTCCTGAACGAGATCGAGGTCGACGGCTCGGAGACGCTCGCGGCGGTGACGGCGATCCGCCTGCTCATGCTGACCGGCTGCCGGCTGAGCGAGATCCAGACCCTACGCTGGGAGGACGTGAACCTGGAGGCGGCCGAGATCAGGCTCCGCGACGGCAAGACCGGTGCGCGGATGGTGCCGCTCTCCGGCGCCGCGGTGAGCGTCCTCTCTGCCCTTCCCCGCCCGGAGGACAACCCTTGGGTGATCGTCGGCAGGAAGCCGGGCGCTCATCTGACCGATCTTCAGCACCCCTGGCGCCGCATCCGCGCCCGCGCGGAGCTCGACGACGTGCGAATCCATGACTTGCGCCACTCCTTTGCGTCCCGCGCCCTGGCCCTCGGCGAGAGCCTGCCGATGATCGGGAAGCTCCTCGGGCACACCCAGGTCCAGACTACTGCGCGCTATGCACACCTGGCGAACGAATCCGTGAAGGCCTCGGGGTCGCGCGTCGGGGACAGCATCGGTGCTCACATCGCGCCGTCGGAGCCGGCATAGACTGTAGCCGGGAGAGCCGTTTCGCTTGGCCTCCCCGACTGAGGATCATCGCTGGCCGGGTCGACTGCGCCCACCCCAAACCGATGGGGCATGGATAGCAGACGGCCCGGCCGCAACGCCCGGACCAGCTTGTTTACGAGGATTTCACCAGAACACGCTATATCATCATATTGCTGAAAGTGGTGTTATACTGAAATATCACTTGACTAATTTCACCGTATATGTCACTTTCACCGTATGGTGAAACCGAACGAAGTAGAGAAGCCGGTGGGCAGTGCGGCGGTGGACGCGGTGCGTGCCCTGCTTGAGCACGTCCAGAACATACAGATCACCGGCGTTCGCCACGAGCAGCAGCTCGAGTCCGGCCACCGGCTCGATGCCAGGATCGATCTGGACCACGATGAAAGCCGCTATGCGCTCGTCATGGAGGTCAAGTCAGATGGAGCGCCGCGCTTTGCCCGTTCCGCGGTCTATCAGCTCGAGAGCTGCATCGCGCATTTGCATCAATCCGAACACCAGGACGACACCCGGCAGTTCATTCCGATGCTGGTGAGCCCCTACCTGTCTCCGGAGTCGCGCTCCATCTGCCTCGATCACAATGTCGCCTACCTCGACCTCTTCGGTAACGCCCACCTTGCTTTCGGCCCGGTCTATATCGAGCGATCCGTTCCGGACAGGCCGAAGTCCGAAACCCGCGCGCAGCGGTCACTGTTCACTCCGAGGGCCGGCGCGATCCTGCGGGTTCTCCTGCGCGACCCGGCCCGCGCATGGCGCGTCACGGATCTGGCCGTGGCAGCCAACGCCAGCCTCGGGCACGTGAGCAATGTCCGCAAAGCGCTGCTCGACCGGGAATGGGTCGAAATACGGGACAACGGTCTCGTCCTCGCCCAGCCGGGTGCGCTACTCAACACCTGGCGCGAGAACTACCGTCAACCCGCCGGCCATCACATCAGCGGATACACGGTTCTCCACGGGGACCAGCTGCGCAATCGCCTGTCGGGAAGCCTGAACCCGGGGCCGCAGCCTCCGCGCGCGATCTGCGCGTCAAACTCGGCTGCCGAGTGGATTGCGCCATACGTCCGAGGCGGCACGCAGAGCTTCTATGCAGACGAACCCGGGGCCCGGATACTGCAAGAGACGCTTCAGCTGACCCATGCCGCACAGGGAGCCAACGTGATCCTGCGTATCCCCAACGATGAGACCCTGTTCGAAGACGCCGTTGAGCCGGCACCGGGCATCTTCTGCGCCAATCCGGTCGTCACCTACCTCGATCTGTGGAACGGCAACGATCGTGACCGCGAGACCGCCGACCATTTGGCCGCGAAGTGCTTACCATGGTTGTGAGGGAACCCCAGGCCGCCGGCGACTACGACGACCGAACGACAGCGGCGGTCAAGTCGGTACTCATCGAGATCGGCCAGATCCTCGGCAGCTTCGAAGGCAAGTTCGCGATCATCGGCGGCGCCGTTCCCTGGCTGCTGCTGGGCGAAGCCGAGATGCAGCACGTCGGTACCGCAGACGTGGACCTCGGCCTCGATCCGGCCGCCTTGGGCGACGGTGAGTACGCCCGGCTCGTCGAAGCCCTCCAGGAACACGGCTACCTTCAGCGAGACAACCTGCGGCGCTTTCAACTCGTGCGCACTGTCCCCGCCGGCGATGACGGGCCCGACATCGACGTCGTGGTCGATTTCCTGATGCCGCGCGACGCCGAGATCACGAGGAATACACCGCCGCTTATCAGCCAGTTTGCCGTCCAGCGCGCGGACGGCGCCGATCTGGCGCTCAGGTTCTATCAAATGGTGGCCATCGAGGGTCACATGCCCGACGGTGACCGCAACCGGGTGAACATCGCGGTGGCATCGATCCCGGCCCTGTTAGCCATGAAGGGTTACGCCATCGCCAACCGTCTGAAACGCAAGGATGCCTACGATATTTATTACTCCGTGAGGAACTTCCCGGACGGAATCGACGCCCTCGTCGAAGCGACCCGGCCGCTTCTCGAAGTCGCGTCGGCCCTCCAGGGATACCGCTCGATCTCCGACAAGTTTCGGAATGTCGAGGACTTCGGACCGACGAGCGTGAGAAGGTTCGTCGAGGGGTCTCATCTGCTTGGCGACCGCACGGCAGATCAATGGCAGCAGGATGCCTTCGGACAGGTCGACGCTTGGCTCAGAGGCCTCGACCTGAGATAGCCACGACCGGAACCTCAAAGACCAAGAACCGTACAATGAATATGCCGATCCCCGACGGTTATGCCGGCTCTTGGAATGATTGTGCTATCGGTTCGCGCTCCCAGTGTTGCTTCGCTCCGTCGTCATTCCGACATGGCGCAGAATTCTTCCCCGCTCTAGCATCCAAAATCGACCGATCAGTGGGGTCCCTTTGACATCCTTTCGATTTATCCACACCGCAGACATTCATCTCGACAGTCCTCTGATAGGCCTTGCAGGCCAAGAGGGCAGCGCGGCTGACCGTATCCGGACAGCGACCCGGGAGGCTTTTGAAAACCTTGTGAGTCTGGCTCTGCACGAAGAGGTCGCATTCGTCATCATCGCGGGCGATCTCTATGACGGAGACTGGCGCGATTATCAGACAGGTCTTTTCTTCGTCAGGCAGATGGGCCGGCTCTCAGCAGCTGGTGTCCCGGTCTTCTTGCTTTACGGCAATCACGATGCGGAGAGCCAAATTACCCGCCGTCTCGTTCTCCCCGAGAACGTAAACCCATTCTCTTCACGAAAGCCCGGAACGTTCCAGCTTAAGGAGCTCGGTGTCGCGCTCCACGGTCAGAGCTACCGGCAACGCGATATCGCTGACAACCTTGTGCCGGCCTACCCCGAGCCGATCGCAGGCATGTTTAACATCGGCGTACTCCATACGGGACTTGGGGGTATGGGGGGCCATGCCAACTATGCCCCATGCGCACTCGATGATCTGGTCAACAAGGGATACGATTACTGGGCCCTCGGCCATGTACATCAGACGGCCGTTCTTCACGAGCGGCCTCACGTAATCTTCCCCGGCAACCTCCAAGGGCGCCACATTCGTGAAACGGGCCCCAAGGGCGCGTACCTGCTCTCAGTCGAGGATGGTGAACTTGTCGAGGCGATTTCAGTTGCGAGTGACGTCGTACGTTGGGCGCGACTGACTGTTCCCCTCGATGGATGTACGCGAGTGACTGAGGCGGTCGACCGCGTGCGCGAGGCGATCGAAAACGCCGTAGCGCAGGATGCAGACGGCCGGCTCCTGGCATGCCGCGTTGAGCTGACCGGCCAGACCGACATCCACGGCAGCCTACTCGCTTCGACTGAGCAACTACTTGCCGAAGCGCGGGGTGCAGCTCTGGGGCTCGGTGAGGAACTGGCCTGGATCGAGCGAATCGTCGTCGCGACGCGGCCACTACTCGACGCCGCCACCCTTCGTGCTCGCGAAGATGCACTGGGTGAGCTTCAACGCATGCTGGAAGATGCCGGCGAAGACGCTGAACTGCTGCAACTGCTGGAGGCCGACATCGGCGAGCTGGTGCGCAAGCTGCCACATGAACTCCGCGCCGACCCCGATGATGCCGTTCTGAAAGTTGCGGTCGACGGTGATTACGCCGGATTGATCGACCACGTGAGCGGCTTTCTGGTGGCACGAATCACGACGGACGGGCAGTAGGTCATGCGGATTGGTCGGCTTGATCTGCTCCGCTACGGCCGATTTACGGACGTCTCGCTCGGCCTGCCTGCCCACGATCCGGACATCCACATCCTGTTCGGTCCGAATGAGGCGGGCAAGTCCACTGCACTCACGGCTGTCGAGGATCTGCTCTTTGGCATCCCCCACAACTCACCCCTCAATTTCCTCCACGAATACGCCAGCATGCGCATCGGGGCAGTCCTGGAGAATGACGACCAAACGCTGGAAGTCCGCCGTAGAAAGGGCAACCGGGACACCTTGCTCACGCCAGAAGAATCTCCGATTCCATTGGGTGAGCGCGCCCTCGCACCATTTCTGGATGGTGCCGATCGCAGCTTTCTCGCGCGCATGTTCAGCCTTGACCATGAACGTTTGCGCCAAGGCGGGAGAGAGATCCTCGACGCCCAGGACGAGATCGGTCAGATGTTGTTCTCGGCCGGGGCCGGACTGTCGGGCCTGCGCGACACCCTGAAAACCCTTGCTGATGAAGCGGACGGGCTTTGGGCCTCGCGCCGGGCGGCACGACGAAAATACTTCCAGGCTGAGGACCGGCTACGCGAGGCGGAAACAGCGCTCCGCGCGCATACCATCACCGCTGCCAAGTGGCAGGAGCTCAAACGGGCCCACGATGCCACCCAGAACACCTACGCCACGCTCGAGGCCGAGATCGAAAAGGCATCCGGCGAGCAGCGAAAGCTCGGTCGGATTCGACGAGTCTACCGAAGTGTTCGCCGCAAGGCAGAACTGGACCGGTCGATTGCCGACCTGGGCCAAGCGCCAGAACTTCCCGAGGACGCCCGCCAGATTCTCCAGGCCGCGGAGCGTGATGACGATACTGCCGCGGCGCGCGTCGAGACGCTAAGGGAGCAGATCGAGAGCGCCCGTGCGGAGCGGACGGTGTTGACCTACGACGAAGCGCTCCTTTTGCACGAGCACGACATAGAGCAACTCCATGAGCGTCGGATCACGGTCCGTGACGGTCGGGCTGACTTACCGAAGCGCCGTGCTGAGCTCACCGGCGCTGAAGCCGATCTCCGACGGCTGGCCGCGGAACTCGAATGGGATGCCAGCGACGTCGACCAGCTAATCGATCGAATCCCGCCCCGAGCGAAGGTGGGCACCGTCCGCAATCTCTTGAATCGGCGAGGTGCGCGCCTCTCTGCCGTCGAAGCAGCGAAAGCGGCCGTAGAAGAGGCCACGACCAATGCAGCCGAGCTTCAGGCGCAACGGGAGAACCGAGGGGCGCTAGCCGACATGGCGAAGTTTGCAGCGGTGACCAGAGCTGCGCGCAGCATTGGCGACATCGCATCGCGAACCAGCGTCGCCGTCGCAGAATTCGAGGATGCACAGGACGAATTTCGGCGTCTCCTCGGGCGTCTGAGACCCGTTGTCGCCAACGAAGAAGCATTGGGCGCGTTGCCTGTACCGCCTCGGAACGCGGTGCAGACGCACCGTGACTCTCGACGAACGCTGGAGCAGCGCATGGAGAGTTGCGACGAGCGCATACGCGCTGCGGTGCAGGAACTCGACCGCCGGCGCAAGGCTTGCGAACGGCTAACCCGCGACGAAGAGGCGGTCGCGCCTGACGAACTCGCGGAGGCCCGGGCGCGCCGCGATACTGGATGGCATCTGATCCGGCGCCGCTACGTAGATGGCGGGTTCGTCCCCGACGCTGAGATGCGCGACCTCGGCGGTCCCGAGGATCGGCCGGCGGACGCATACGAACAGGCGGTGCGCTCGGCCGACGACCTCGCTGATCGTCGCTTCGACAACGCCGAAGCCGCGGCCCAACTTGCCGTCACTTCCCGCCAGGTCGCAGACCAAGAGGACCTTTCGGAAAGCCTCCGCCAAGAAAGGGAGGCGCTTGATGAACAGCTTCGCGCCCTCGATTCCGAGTGGCACGCGATGTGGTCCGAAGCACCATTCGAGCCTCTGACGCCGGACGCGATGCTCGAGTGGCTGAATGCGCGTAAGGAGGCGCTGAGCGCGGTCGGGCGCCGGACGACGGCAGAACTACAGGTCTCCGCTCTCCGTCGACAGGAAGAGGACGCGCGAGCCAGCGTTCTTGACGAACTCGCGGCGCTCGGCATCAGCACTGACGCCCTGGCCGGCCAGCCGTTGGCTGTTGTGTTGGAGGACGCGGCCGATCGACTGCGCGCGCACGAAAGGATGGTCGATTCTCGACGCCAGTTGGATGAGACGCTTCGCCAAGCCACGACAGAAACCGCGAACAAACGTAGAGCCCTCGCGAAGACCGAACAAGCATGGTCGGAATGGCAGCAGCAATGGGCCGACGCACTCACTGACCTGGGCATTGATGACACGCTCGACCCCGAGGCAGTGGCGCTTCAGGTGGATTCGATCGATGAAATGCGCACGAGCGTCATCAAGGTGAATGATTTGCGTCACGAACGCATCGGCAAGATCGAACGCGACGCCGCCGTGTTCGGTGAGGACGTTGCTCGTCTCACGGGGACGATGGCTTCCGACTTGGCCGAGCTTGAACCTGAGGAGGCAGTTCTCCAACTGGAGCGGCGCCTGGCCGAGGCGAAGCGCACGCGAGACCTCATGAAGGAGAAGGACGACGCTATCACCACCCTGGAACAGGCGCTTGACGAAGCCGAGGCCGCGCGGCGTAGCGCACGCGAGGTCATCGATCGTCTCCAGAAAACCGCCGGTGTCGCCGATGCAGAGCAGCTCAAGGTCGCGATCGAGAAGTCAGACCGGCTGCGTACCTTGCAGCAGGAGCACGCGGAGACCGTAGAAGCGCTTCGCGCAGAGGGAGACGGTCTTTCGGTCGTCGAGTTGGAGGAAGAGTGCAGGGCCGTCGATCTCGATCAGACGTCAGCTCGCGAGGCATCGTTGGCAGAAGAGTTGACGGAGCTTCACGAGCGTCTGTTGGAGGCCCGGGAACATCGCACTACGGCCCGGCAGGCCTTCCAAGCCATCGGCGGAGACGATGCCGCGGCACGCGCCGCCGCGACCCGACAGGAGGCTCTTGCAGACATGCGAGAAGTGGCGGAACGGTATACCCGTGTTCGCGTTGCCGCGTCGCTGCTCCAATGGGCCATCGACCGGTATCGACGTGAGAAACAAGCACCCCTGCTCCAGCGCGCCAGTCAGCTCTTCGCAACCCTCACCGGCGGTTCATTCGCCAGCCTTCGCGTCGACTTTGACGAGCACGACCGGGCTCACCTGATCGGCGTCCGCCCCGATAGCAGCACCGTACATGTGCCCGGCATGAGCACCGGAACTGCTGATCAGCTTTACCTTGCGCTTCGCGTCGCGTCGGTTACCGACTATCTGCATAGAGCTTCGCCTCTCCCATTCATCGCCGACGATTTGTTCATCCACTTCGACGATGAACGTGCAGCTGCCGGGTTCCGCGTGCTAGGACAGCTTGGCACAGCGACCCAGGTGCTCTTTTTTACGCATCACGACCACTTGGTGGACATCGCGCGCAACACCCTCGGCCCTGCGGTGCCTATCGCTTCCTTGGACTGAGCGTCCCGGAGGAACCTTAGCAATCGTCCTTTGGTAGCCGAACCGACTCTCTTTCTCAGTACTGTAAAGGCCTACTACCAACTCGACTTGCATTAACGTGGACTTCTGAGAATTTCCAGTTGTCCAGCCGCGAACCTTTCAACCACAGCCAGTGTCTCCTCGCATGCGAGCTTGAGATCGTCCGGCGGCAATGTCTCCTCATAGTATGTACCGTGGCACAGCGAATTTATCAAAACGCTTTTGACACTAATTCCCTCCTCACCGGCTAGATGTTGGACAAATTCAGAAAGACTAGTTGACTTGTCTGGCCGACAAAATCGTCCAACCGCCTCAAGTACCGAACGGATGCCATTCGCGGTTGCATGATCGGGCTCCCCCCCATGCGCGATGTCGTAGATATCCTTTAGCTGTGCTTGAAATGGCGCTACATACTTGTTTAAGCGTACGATGACATGCTCGTTCTTTTCTGAAAGTAAAGCAAACGCCGCGTTGCCGTCAACCACCTTGTTCGTCAAAGAAATATTGAAGAAATAGCTGCTGTGAGTTAGAATAAGAAGCTCGGGGCGGAAATGCTTCGTTCCGTCTATCACACCAGGATTTACTGAGACTTGCCCTTGATCTGACAAATTGAGATTCTTCAGCGTTTGAGCAATTGCAAATACAAATTCGTAGGACATCGACGTTACGGGATCATCAAAAACCAGAAACAGCCTCCGATAATCACTATTGGAGGTGACCTTTCGATGTGAACACGCAACAAAGTAGCAAAACGCAATAGCTGTCTTTTCCCCATCACTAAGTGTTCTATGAGGCCCACGCATCATCTCATGATCACCGCGCTTCAACGTAAACGCATCCTTGTCGAACACATACTTAGTGCCAAAAAATTCGCGCAACAATAACTCAAATGTATCGGCTACACGTGATCGCGCGTCTGACGAGGGGGCTGATTTCTCGAGAGTCGTCAGCTCCTTCCGTTTGGACTTCGCATCCTTCTGCAATGTGCTAAGCGCCTCAATGGTGGTCCAATGCCGAATGACAAATTCTTGCTCAAACACAAGGCATCCACTGCGCTGCAAGTCTCTTCGCTCATGATCTGACTTCGCGATCGCCTTACTCAGGGTCTCTACCTTTTCATTGTTTCCTTTAATAATGGCATTCAGATTCCCAATCTGGAGCAATATGTCTTCTTCAGGAAGCGTATACGCAGCTCCCAAGTCCTTTGCCTTCCTCTCAATGGTACCCCGTACAGCGGCCAAAGCGTCGCCAATGTGCTTCAGCACTGGCTTCGCATCCGCTAACTCAGAATCTCTCGTAGACGGTAGATGACGTTTGAGAGAATCATATTGAGACTTTTGGAGATCAAGAAGGTTCTCTCGCTGCGTCAGTCTGACTTCGACTTGCTTTAGTGTCGAGTAGTAGGTGCGAAGTGTAGATTTATGCTTTTCCTCTTCGTCTGCAAAGTAATTCACGTAAGCGTCGATTATTGCTTTCGGATCAGGAGAGGAAATGCCTTGTTCACAGAACGGGCATGTGTCTCGCCTTTCGTCCGACACAATTGCAACACCAGTCTCGTAGAAATCATGATGCGTTTCAATCCTTTTCTTAATCTCTTCAGAAACACTTGAAGGCGATGTAGGTCGGATTAGTGAGGCAGTTAGAGAGTCTAGGTCGACATCATCCACTTCGAGTGGATCGACGCTTTGAGGATATGTAGGTTCCGATGGGATTGCTTTTAGTTGATCAAGGTCCCTGAGTATATCAACAAAGCTCTGGTGGGGAGCGGGGGGTTTCGAAGTGAAGGTCGTTAGAGCGCCTTCAAGGCGCAGCGAAGCATATTCTTTGAGCTGCCTACGCACTCCGGCCTTGTCGATAAGCTCTGTGTCCTTTTCGGAGTCGAACTTGAGTTGTAGATCTCTAGTAGCATCCCTTTCAGTCTTTTCCGCTTGTTCCAGCAAGCTCTGCACGTCCTGAAGCTGAATGTTAGCGCTATCTATGGCAATTTCATTCTCGATTTGACCATCTAGATAGTATTCGCGTTCTCTGAGTTCCTCTTGAACAAAATCCCCAGAAAAGACATGGAATATCATATCCGAGAGTTGAGCAGTAACTTTATCTCCACCCTTTTCAAGACTCAGGGTTCCCATGAGATCCGGACCGCGCGAAAAGGAAAATGATCCTTTTCCATCCGGAGATTCATCAGAGACCAAGTCGCGCGCAGCATCATCCAGAGCTCCACCTTGACGATGTGTATCCAGATACCGAAATGCACGGGACAAGAACGATTTGCCTGTACCGTTCCTGGCAAAAATGAGATTCTGTGCGTTCTTTGTAAGCTTGCCATCGAGTGAGAATACGGGCCCCAAGTATTTGGCTGAAATCTCAAATGGCGGCTTCGGTTGAGTATTCATCGTTCCTTCCACTCGTGGTCGTGCCTTCATGGAACGGGCACTTCACTAATACAGGCTGCACCGACATTTCAAGGACGACCTAAATCCGTATTCAGGTTTCTTGTGGCGCTTCCGGTCGCGATCGCGTCGCGTTGCAGCGTCACGACTTAGGACCCGCATTAGCGACGCCCATGAGCGGTTTCCCGGCCTTGAAGGTGGGCGATGTCGACGCTGATATCGAAATCACCTCTCCGGTGCTCGGGTTGCGTCCGGCACGGGCCGGCCTGTCTCTGGCGGCGAAGGTCCCGAACCCCGCGATCCGAACTTCCTCGCCATTGGCCAGTGCATCCCCGATGGCCGCGAACACGCCGTCCACCGCCTCCTTCGCCGCCGACTTGCTCAGGCCGGTTCGGGCTGCCAGCCGATTGGCCATCTCCGCCTTGTTCATCGGCCCTCCTCCCCATCCATCCCGTCCTGTCCCGCTCCCCGATTACCCGTAGGGTAGGGCGCCGGTCAACGGCCGCTCCCGTAGAGACCGGGCTTCGCGGGTGGTACCGGATTCTGGGCCGACCATCGCCTCGGCCAGCCATTCGTCCAGCGTCGACCAGCGCCGGCGTCCGGACGCGTTACGCACAGCGATGGCAACCGCCTTCTTCTGGCCCACCAGCACCAACCGCCGCTTGCCCCGCGTGACGCCGGTATAGAGCAGGTTCCGCTTCAGCATCGCGTAGTGCTGGGTCAGCACCGGGATCACCACCGCCGGATGTTCCGAGCCCTGGCTCTTGTGCACCGTCGCCGCATAGGCCAGCACCAGCGCGTCGAACTCGCCGAAGCCGTAGAGCAGATCGCGGCCTCGAACCGCGCGGCGAGCTCGCCTGCCTCGGGGTCCACCTCCACGACCGCACCGATATCGCCGTTGTAGACCTCCTTGTCGTAGTCGTTCTCGATCTGCATCACCTTGTCGCCCGGCGCGAAGGTCCAGCCGAAGCGTTCGACCTTGCGCTCGCCCGCCGGGTTGAGCGCCGCCTGGAGCTTGATGTTGAGCGAGCGAGCGCCCGCGCCGCCCCGGTTCATCGGGCACAGCACCTCAATGTCGCGGACGGGGTCGAGGCCGAAGCGTCGCGGGATGCGGGTCTTCACCAGCTCGACCATCCGCGGGACCGCTGTCTCCGGGTCATCGGCCGCCACGAAATAGAAATCGCTCTCGCCCTCCGGCCGCGAGAGGTCGGGGATGGCACCCCGGTTGATGCCATGGGAGGTCGTGACAATCCGGCTGCGCGCCGCCCAGCGGAACACCTCGGTCCGGCGGACCCCCGGCACCGCACCGCACCACACCCGACGCGATGCTGTCGGTCAGCACCTGTCCCGGCCCGCCCGAGGGCAGCTGGCCGACTTCGCCCACGATCAGCAGCGCCGCTACCGCCGGCGGTGCCTCGACTTCGACGATCTGCGCATTCCGGTCCCTAGCGTGCTCGGCCAAATCCTTCTGACAGGGTAACTCGATAGACAGGCCAAAGGCACCTTTGCTGTAACCCACGAGCTTAGACAGGCCGTGCGCCATGTGATGAGACCAGTTCATTCACAGCGCGCCACGTCAAAGTCACAGTCCGAAGCCTTGGCCGCCCCAGCATGATCGACTACATTGCCCGAGCCGACCTCAAGCACCGGTAACGACTACCCCGCGCGGCCACACAGATTGCCTGAATCACGATCCTTCCAGCAAAGAGCAATATACAATGACGAATAACGATTTTGAACGCCAGAAGATATGTTATGAACAAAATTGCGAGCATGCTCGAAGCGTCAATAAACAAATGAATCAAGTTCCTCTTCTCGCAATGACGCTCACTGGCGGCTTATGGTTTGCCGCTGGGCTTCAGGTTAGTCTCGATAAGGAAATTCGCTTTGGCCTTCTTCTATTTGCAGGCCTCTGCAACTTTGCCTTAGTGTTGGCTGCGATCCGCATACGAGACGTATTTCAAAGCTATATTGATCGCATGGAAGAATTTTATCCGGCCGCTTTTGCAGGCGGAAAGCCCCAAAAGCCCCGCCTGCCTTGGCTTGGTAGCTATAGTATGATTAGCATCTATTGTATTTTGATCGTAATCGCTGGATGTATGTCCGTCACTGGCGCGTTCTTGTTCTATTGGCCATTTGACTTTAATCGCTGTTATATTGCCCTGCCGCTGTTATTGTTTTTCGTTATAATTTATATCCTCCTCTTCAATAGAAAAAACACCCAAGCTTGAGGCTTGCTGAATTGACCAAAAACTCTTCCGGTACTGCTGATTGGCAAGAGCAAACGCTAAGTTACTATCAGCGTAATGCACAAGAATATGCTAGAGCTACACTACATGCGAATATAACTGAGGTGCGCGATATGTTTATAAAGCGTTTGCCGCAACGCGCCCACGTCTTAGATGCAGGTTGTGGTGCCGGCCGGGATACACTAGCATTTCTACGGCAAGGATATGAAGTTTCTGCGTTCGATGCCTCTTCCGCACTGTGTGAAATTTGCTCAGAATTGACAGGTATAGTCGCTCGTCGTCTAAAATTTGAAGATTTCGACATAACCGACGAATACAACGGAATTTGGGCTTGTGCCTCTCTTTTGCACCTGCCCAAAAGCTTATTGCCCGGTTCTCTTTTTCGGTTGGTCCGCGGCCTTAAACGAGGCGGAATACTGTATATGTCCTTTAAACATGGAGAAGGTGAGCGATTCGCACCTGATGGTCGGTTTTTCACAGACCTACGCGTACAAGACTTAAACTCTCTCATTAGTCAAACAACTGACGTTGCCGTGGATAAAGTCTGGACCACTACCGGAACAGATGGATTCGATCGACCAACACTTTGGACCAACGCATTTGTAACCAAGGGTGATAAAGAGTTAGACGTCTGACAACGCTTGCCTCAGTAGGTATTATCACGTCCAGACATCATCAGGTTGTGCGCGCCAACCCGGCCCTCAACAATTTCGCCAAGATGTCTTCGATCAGCGCTACGGCTTGTTCAACGTCTTCGTCAGTCGTTCCAAAGCCCAGACTGAAACGTACGGTTGCTTCAGCGTCGTCCCCATCGAGGCCGATCGCCCGCAGGACGTGCGATGGCTCAGCAATGCCCGATGAGCAAGCGGAGCCGGTTGAAGCGGCAAGACGGGGTTGAAGCGCTCCCAGTATCTCGTGCGCGGCAAACCCATGAAAACAAATGCTGGCATTGCCGGGATGTCTTATCTCGCCTTGCGGACCAATTGACCTGATCGGCCAGCTCAAGCCTGTCAAGCCACCTACAAAGACGTCGCGACGGCGGCGCAGTTCGCTACGTTTTCTCTGAGCCTCCTCAGCGTTCAGCATTTGGGCGGCGGCGCCCATGCCCACGCAGAGCGGCACCGGGACGGTACCTGAGCGAAGCCCGCCCTGCTGTCCGCCTCCGTAGATCAACGGTTCGATCCGGTCTTGCAGGCTGCGCGCGATGTAGACAATTCCGACTCCTTTTGGGCCGTACATCTTGTGACCGGACAGGCTCAACAGGTCCGTGTGTGTTGCGACTCCGTCCATCGCCATGCCCATCGGCGCTTGCGCTGCATCGCAATGAAATACGGCCCCGTGGCGGCGAGCATGGCGGGATATCGTCAGGATATCCTGGATCGTCCCGATTTCGTTGTTTACAGCCATGACCGACACAGCGAGAACGTCTTCGCCGAGCATGTCTTCGAGCACCGCCAGGTCGACGCGGCCTTGCCGATCCACCGGGATCTGCTCGACGGTAAACGCGGATTGGGCCTCAAGCGCGCGAACCGACGCGAGCACGCACTTGTGCTCGATGGCACTGACAAGGATCCGGCGGCGGCTCCCTCCGGCGGCCCTGCGCCCGAGCCCCAGCAGCGCCAGGTTGTTGGATTCGGTTGCGCCCGAGGTGAAGAAGATTTCGTCGGGGTCCGCCCCGATGAGCCGCGCCACTCGTCCCGCGGCTCCTTCGACCGCATGTGCGGCTTGCCAACCCAGACTATGGTCCGACGAGTGCGGATTGCCGAACGATTCGGCATGGTGGGGAGCCATTTCGGCCAACACGCGCCTATCCAGGGGCGCTGTCGCCTGATGATCCAGATAGATCGTTTGTCCAATTCGCATTTTATTTCAATATGTTACCCTACTATCGGATCGATGTTGCCGAATTCCGAAAGCCGGCTTCCGTCTGGTGGTAGCCTCCAGCTTCCGTTGACCGTAGCATATGGCGTGCGTTAGGGTCGAGCTACTGGATGCAGTATCCAGTAACCGAGGGACGGACGGTGCGCGGACCGCTTTTTCAGGACACCTACAGCCCGCAGTTTTCTGGACATGAGACTTTCCCCCTGCGCTACGGGTGGCTGAAGAAGGCGTTCGACCGTGTCTCGGCGACAGAGCACCTGCCCGAGAACCGTGGCGCCTGTTGGGGAGAAGAAGCCATAGCGCGATTCGGCGTCGGCAAGAATATGGTCGCGTCCATGCGTCATTGGGCGAAGGCCGCCGGCGTCATCAAGGAGCCCTCGACCAATTCAGTGCGAACGACCGAGCTCGGTCAGCTCTTGTTTGGCCCCACCGGGCTCGACCTGTACATGGAGCACCCCGCAACGCTGTGGCTCATCCATTGGCGATTGGCCGCCCGTGACGAGAAAACGACCTGGTTCTGGGCGTTTAACCACTACCCCGCCGTCACCTTCGAACGTGTCTCCCTGATGAAGCGGCTTGAACGTCTTGCAATGGACCGACAGTGGTCCCGCGTTGCCAACACGACGATCAGAAACGATGTCGCCTGTTTCATTCGCACCTACGTCGCGCGTCAGCCGTCAAGCAAGGCAGGGCACGACGATGCGCTCGAGTCGCCACTGACCGAATTGGGTCTCATCAGGGCCGTTGGCCAGAAAGATGGATTCCGATTCGTCCGCGGGCCGAAGACCACCTTGGGCGATGGCGTCTTCACCTTTGCGCTCTTGGACTTCTGGTCGCGATATTCCACGGCAGCCTCACTGTCGTTCGAAGCCATCGCACATGCACCCGGCGGGCCCGGGCGCGTATTTCTGTTCGACGAGAACGATGTCGCCGATCGTCTCGCCGCCCTCGACGACGCAACGGACGGTGCCCTGCAGTGGTCCGAAACCGCCGGCATCAAGCAGGTCGAACGCAACATCGACATCGACGAAGCATCGGCTCTGTCCTGGATTCCGAACGATTACGGAGCACCTGCCAGGAGAGAGGCCGCCTGATGCCTGTCGGTCATCGCGTCCGCATCGCCCGCCGTTTCCTTCGGTCGATTCGAATCGACTCCGACTTCGGAGAGGCCGCCAGCCTTGAAGGCTTCGTCTGCCCGCTATCCTTCTCCGACGTTCTCCTGACGATGGCCCGGCATGTTTCCGAAACGGGACAGGGTGCATTCACGTGGACCGGCCCGTACGGCAGCGGCAAATCGAGCTTGGTCGTCGCACTCAGCGCTTTGCTGAACGGCAATGCCGGACTTCAGACAGAAGCGGCCAGGGTGTTCGGCCGGAAGGTCACGGGGTCGATCCACGAGGCATTGCCGACCGGCACAAAAGGATGGCGTGTTCTTCCCGTCGTCGCGCGGCGCGACGATCCCATCTCGGTCATCGGCGAAGCTGTCAAGCGAATGGGGCTTGTATCTCGTCAACCGCGCGGCGGTTGGACCGAAACCAACCTGATCGCCACCCTGACCAGCGCCGCAGCCGAAAAGCCCAAGACGCATGGTGGGCTCGTTCTCTTTATCGACGAGATGGGCAAGTTTCTCGAAGCCGCCTCGCAGGACGGCTCCGACATCTACATCCTCCAGCAACTGGCCGAAGCGGCGTCACGGAGCAATGGGCGCTTTCTGCTTGTCGGCGTGCTGCATCAGGCGTTCGAGGAATACGCCCACCGCCTGTCACACGAAATGCGCGACGAATGGGCCAAGATCCAGGGCCGTTTCCTCGATCTCATCGTCAACACCGCGGGCGAGGAACAGATCGACCTCATCTCCCGCGCGATCGAGAGCGATCATCGCCCGAAGAAGCCAGGCGCGTTCGCTTCCACCGTCGCAGCGTTTTCGCGCCGGGATCGTCCCCACGACGCCGAGCGGTTGGCTGCCATGCTCGAAGCATGCTGGCCACTGCACCCAGTCGTCGCGTGTCTGTTGGGACCAATTTCCCGGCGCCGTTTTGGGCAAAACCAGCGCAGCATTTTTGGCTTTCTCAACTCCGCCGAGCCGCACGGATTCCAGGACTTCCTCAGTCAAGCCTCCGCTGGGCAGCTGTACAGCCCGGACCGGCTATGGGATTACCTCCGCGCCAACCTTGAGCCGTCCATACTCGCGTCTCCGGACGGGCACCGATGGGCACTGGCAGCGGAAGCACTGGAGCGATGCGAAGCAATCGGCGGAGACGCCCTTCATGTGCGCCTGCTCAAGACGATTGCGGTTATCGACCTGTTCAAGGAGCGCTCCGGCCTGGTTCCGAATTCCGAGCTCCTGCGCACCTGCTTTCCGGATACGTCCGACAACGAGCTTGAGAAGACGCTCACGCAGCTAGACACCTGGTCGTTCACGATCTTCAAGAAGTTCCTCGACGCCCGCGCGATATTCGCCGGCAGCGATTTCGACATCGACCGGGCCGTTCGCACCGCGCTCGACGAGATTGACGAGGTCAATTTTCTGGAACTCAAAGCGCTTGCAGGACTCCAGCCCATTCTCGCCAAGCGTCACTATCACGATACCGGCGCGCTCCGATGGTTCGACGTGAACATTGTTCCCGCCAGCGGACTCGCCGAATCCACCGCCGCCGCAGGACCGAGCAACGGCGCGATCGGCCAGTTCCTCCTGGCCATCCCGACCGAGGGTGAGAGTGGGACATACACCGAAAGCCTGTGCCGCGAGGCGGCGCGTCAGAGTGATGAATGGGACACCGTCGTCGGAATTTCCAAACGATCCTGGGCCATCGTGCCACTGGCCCGCGAACTGTTGGCCCTTGACCGAGTCGCCAACGATCACCTGGAACTGGCCGGCGATCCCGTTGCCCGACGAGAGGTCGCCGCACGGCTTGCAGCCCTACAGGCCGTCCTGGAAACAGAGCTGCACAAGGCGTTCGACAACGCCCTTTGGTTTCGCAAGTACCACCAGCCCAAGCACTTGCGCCAAGCCGACCTGAACGGCATCGCCTCCGAACTGGCAGATCGCCGCTTCGAGAAGTCGCCGCGCTTGCACAACGAGCTTCTCAACCGAAGGAAGCCGTCAAGCAACGCCATCGCGGCGCAAAACAACCTCCTTCGGCGCATGGTCCTGAACCAGGGTGCGCCGCGCCTCGGCATCGACGGGTTCCCGGCCGAGCGCGGTTTGTTTGCGTCCCTTCTCGAAGCGACGAACCTTTATGCCCGGAGTGAAAACAACTGGCGCTTCGTTGCACCGGCGGCGAGCGAACACGATCCCTACCGCTTGGCCCCCATTTGGGAGAAGGCCATCCAGTTCGTGAAGGAGAACGCGAATCGCACTGTCCCTATCTCCGAACTGTTCGACCAGTGGAGAAAACCGCCTTACGGCGTAAAGGATGGTCTCATGCCGATCCTCGCCGTCGCATTCGTCCTGTCGCAGCGCGACAGGCTCGCAATCTACCGGGACGGCGTGTTCCGGGCGATATTTGACGACGTGGACGTGGACTACCTCGCGAAGGACGCGGCCTTTATCCAGTTGCGCTGGATGGACCTCACGGATACCGCCCGGCGACTACTATCGGGTATGGCGGACCTAGTGCGCGATCTCGACGAATCCAACGAACTCGCGCACTTGGAACCGATCGACGTCGGGCGCGGCCTCGTTGCGATCTACGACCGACTTCCAAAATGGACTGAGCGGACAATGCGGCTATCTTCGAACGCCGTGAGTATCCGCGAGCTCTTCAGACGGGCACACGATCCCAACCAGTTCCTGTTCGACGACATCCCCGGAACGTTAGGTGAAGACGTTTCGCTCGCCGACGAGAATGCCCTCAGCCGTGTCATCGGCAGTGTTCGCGAAGGGCTCGAGGAGCTGGTGCAGGCCTATCCCTCCATGCTGCATCGATTGCGTGACATCATGCTCGCGGAGTTGCAGGTACCGAACGTCTCGCCACAAGCCCTCGCGGACTTGCGCGAGCGCGCAGAGAACATCAGACAGCTTGCCGGCGACTTCCGTCTTGACGCCTTCGTCGGCCGGATTGTGCGGTTCGATGGATCTCACGAGAGCTTCGAAGGTATCGCCAGCCTCGCCGCGGACAAGCCTCCACACGATTGGGTTGATCCCGACCTCGACCGCGCAGCGATCGAGCTTGCCGACATGGCACAGAGGTTCCTTCGCGCTGAAACCTATGCACGCGTCAAGGGCCGTCCCGACAAACGGCAGGCAATGGCCGTCGTCATCGGTATGGATGGGCGCCCGGCTCCCTTGCTGGAAGAGTTCGATATTTCCGATGCCGACCGTGCGGCCGTCGACGCGCTCGTCGAGCGTGTTTCTGCCGCACTGGAGGAAACCGACACCATTCGCCACAGCATCATTCTCGCAGCGTTGGCGGAACTCAGCACACGCTACATGCAAGAACCCCCGCCCGCGGATAAGGCACCGAGTAGAAGGGTCGTTTCATGACCACCGGTTCCGTGAAACATGTGCTCGGCCTGTCCGGCGGACGCGATAGCGCAGCGCTCGCCGTCCATATGCGGCAGCATCATCCCGAGTTGGAGATCGAATACTTCTTCACCGACACCGGCAAGGAATTGCCTGAGGTGTACGAGTATCTGGGAAGGCTAGAGGGTTTTCTCGGACAGCCGATACGACGGCTGAACCCCGACCGCGACTTCGACTTCTGGCTCAAGCAGTACAACGACTTTCTTCCGTCACCGCAAACGCGCTGGTGCACGCGACAACTCAAACTCCGGCCTTTCGAGCAATGGCTTCGGCCGATCCTCGCGGCCGGCACCACCGTCTACAGCTATGTTGCGATTCGCAGTGACGAAGAGTATCGCGAAGGCTATTCGTCGAAGCACAATCGCCTCATCATCAAGCTGCCCTTCAAGCAAGCCGGTGTCGACAAGGCGGGTGTGCTGGAAATCCTCGATGGCGCGGGCCTTGGCCTGCCCAAGTACTACGCCTGGCGTACCCGCAGCGGCTGCACCTTCTGTTTCTTCCAGCAGAAGATTGAGTGGGTGCGGCTCAAGGAACAGCACCCCGTGGCCTTCGAAGAAGCCAAAGCTTACGAGAAGAGCGCCGTCGAACACGGCTCACCGTTTACCTGGAGCCAGGGAGAGTCCCTCGAAGAGCTGGAACGACCGGGGCGCATCGCGCAAATCAGACGGGATCACGACCTGCGGCTAGCCCGGATGCGCTCGCGAGCCAGACTCAACCCCCTACGACCGGACCGCGAACCTCTCGACATAGACGATCTGTACGGCAAATCCAAAGTTTGCCTCGCCTGCCACAAATAGGCTATCCCCTAAGCCAAGAGATCAATACTTCCCAAGCAACTTCTTTAATCTGTCGAGTTCGCTTCTGAATAACCAAACCATCCCAACTTCCACCTTCTCCTATCCTCTCCAGGGGCTCAATAGCGCAATTATATTTCATGTTCCCAAGTGCATTAACGGCCTTCTTGCTCAGATTCATTCCCCTTCTCTTCGCCGCAGCGTTCAACTCGTCCAACTTTTCCCTGTTTCGTTGCCCCACATGGCTGTAATATAGATACTTCACTGCCCATTCCTTATTGTCGGCGAACTTATTGAGATCCAAGGGTAGCAGTATCAGATTACCAAGCTGATGGACTAGTTCCTCTTCGTATATTGCACTGTGCCAACCGCTGCCCTCTGGCGGACTTTGCGGGGCTACATGTTCAATCGACTTGTGGTCCCTTGCCAACCACCGCTCCAAGGTCATTAGTCTACAGGAGTTCTTTATTCCCGGCGAAGTCATCCCTGGCTCTTCTTCGTCGGGTACTCTATCGTGAGATGCGACAAACAATACAAAGCGACAAATGGTTTTTAGCTCCGAATAACGCAAGAACCTTTCAGAAGCCGCAATCCACGCTTCTTTTTCGTCAATACCCCCACTATGAAGGACCTTCAAGAAGTATTCTTTCAAGTCTTCCACCGATATTGGACTCACATGTTGCTTCCAATTGTGTCCCTCTATTTCGATCGGCGCGTTACTGCCTCGGAAGTACTTTCTATAAATTTCGTCCAATCCGGATGTAGAATTGGCCGAACGCCAAAGGGTAAAAAATGCCGCACAAACCTTGGCACATTCGATCAATTCATCTGCACTCGACGTCTCTTCTCGCACCTGGCTGTATATCCGTGCCAAAATTGGCGCTGAAAGCTTCGAGCCCGCATCCCGCAAATACCGAATCAAAAACGATGCTAGTTCCCCTTCATCTTCCCCCTCTAATCCGGTGATGACGTTCGGCGTATTCGTTTCTTCCAGATACCAAGCGAAATAAAAGAACTGTGCAACTCCTGCTAATTTCCCAAGAAATGCTCGCTTTTCTTCGATCGCCGGCAACTTCTTTTCGTAGACCCAATTCAACCATCTTCTTTGCTCGCTGAATTTATTTCCCAGTTTTTTTCCTTCATAACAGAGAGCGAACGTACCCAGTAACTCATTAGTACGGCGATTTTTCTGTTCGTTCGTCGCGGTCGCATCAAACAGTTCCTGAATGTCATCCATAAACTCTCTTGACTGAGCAACGTCCCAATCCGTCTCGACCGCTAGCTCGGCCTGCATGACTTGTGGTACAAACGTCTCAATAACTGTTAGGGGAGTGCCCGTTGCATTCAACGCCTGGAACATGTCAAAGCCCCATTCCTCTCGGGTGGGCTGCAGGCGATTGACGCCACAACGACGTAGCAAATAATGCGTAAGCAGTAGGAGTTGAAAGGTTGCCGAGGCACTGTAGTCGTTTGCCGTCTTATCTACTTCACATAGGTCGACAACCCTTTTCACTTCGTCATCGCTAAAGTCCAAAACGTATTCCTGTATTTTTTCAGTCGTTATGGCACCACCCACTGGAAATTGCTCATACAGTCTGCTGCCGGCTACATGTGCATCACAAACCGCATCTAACCACTCATCTATTAGGCTGACGTTATTCAACACCCTAGCCCCTGACTCTCGGTCCAACGCCCCCTATGCATCGTCCGAATTTTCTCTTCTAATGAAAGTAGCAATGTAAAGCGCGATGGGAGATGCGTACGAGTCGTCGTCACCCGAATATGTCCATCGGTCCTCTCTAGCGCGTATAATTTTTGGCTTGAACGGAGGTCTAGCACCTTTTCCCAATTCAATCGTATGAAGCCTCTTTAACCTCTTAATGTATTCATCTCCCGCATTGCGGAGATCAGAATATGGAGGCTTGTGTGGTAGCGCATTCAAAAGACATTTAAGCTTTTGTGTGATTTGAATCGATAGAAGAGATAGCGTGGAAATGCGCTGCTGCCCGTCAATGACAACTTGTACCGCGGTTGGTTGCGCACGCGAATCGCCCGGCTTTACTGATTGCTTTCTGTCACTTAGTGAAGTCAAAATGGCCGTTCCCAAGAAAGTCGTCGCGCTGTCGCTATCTGACAGTTCTCTTGTTCCCAACACTAGATCGTCGAACAACTGATTAATATTCTCTTCTTCCCACGTATATTCACGTTGATATAGCGGGACAAAAAAACCTTCTTCGGTGCTGTCAAACAAGTCCTGCACGCTTTCTCCCGAGGAGTTGTATTCCTTGTGCAGATCAATCTCAGCCATGTTTTTCTCTCTTCAGAGGCCTGTAGTTGGGCAACGCTAGCAGTCAGACGCTCTTCTAAGTAGTTGCTGGCTTCCTCAGTAGCTCGTCAACCGCGTCCGATAAATTCCATATAGGCTCCGCATCTCCATCCTTGAGCATTTCGATAATCTTCGGCAGTCCAGCTACAGCGAGACCGTTGGCAAGCGTCATCATTTTGCGCGGCTCGGAAACGATCTGGACGTCGCCGGTATTGCCTACAGCGATCAGCATCAGCGTGTGGACACGCCAGGGGTCGCTGCCGAAGATCGAGCCATCGATGATCTTCCGTGTGTCGTGTTTCGTGATGTCGGCGGGGTCTAGCCCGAGCCGCGCTGCGACACAGACGGACAGGAACCAGAGGTCCACCATGCGCGGAAACGGACTCTGGTCAATAACCGCATCTGCGCTTCGCTGACAGTACCGGGTGAACGCCTCGTGGAATTCCACCGGCACATTGATGTCGATTGCCTGAAAGGGATTGAAGTAGCGGTCCGCCATTGTCGCTTCCTATGAGGCCATCTTCAGCTCGTCCTGCACATCGGGATGGCGATGACAGAGTTGGCATTCGTTCCTGTGGTCGCATTCACAACGAAGAACCTTGCGTTCTTCCACACCGGGATCATTCATCAGCATCTTGGGGAAGTGCGCCGGATTCGTCAGCGTGAATACTTCGCCGGCGGCCTGGTCGATGATCTCCTCGCAGCCGGCAATTTCATCATGTGTCAGGAACAGGATCAGCTGCGCGCTCTCACGCACCACCGTGCGCAGGATGGACCGTTTCACGTAACCGCTCGTCATCCCTAGCGGGGTATCTATCACGTTCGGCGCCTCGACCTCGCTGACCTTCGTCAGCGCGAGAATGAATGCGAGAGTCAGCGCCCTCCGTGAGGCCCCGTTCAGGTCACGATCCGGGTTGAGTGTCCTGTCGTTCGGTCCGTACACGATTATGTCGAAATCCCGGCTGATTTCGGCACGCCGGATGATTGCTCCTTGTTCCGGATCTGCGCCGATCATCTCCAGGAATATGCTGTTCATCAGATCACTGACCTTCTGCAATTCCTCGTTCGTGATCCGTTCATAGGCACTTCTCAGAACCTTCATCACGTCCTGCGTGACTTCCAGCTCTGCGAGAATCCGCGCACCCTTCTTCTGCTCGCGTAGCAATCGATCACGCTTGGATTCCAGATCCTCGCGCTCCCGCCTAAGACCAGAGAGCTGAGTCTCAAGGCTCGATTGCTTGGCCAAATACCGGTCTCTCTGGTTCTTGTACTGTCGACGCGTGTCTCGAAGGCCTTGAATGTCTGTATCCGGTAGTGAGTCCAATTGCAGCTCCAGCGCCCGGAGTTTGCGGCCGGCTTCGTCGCGCAGGATCTGGATGCCGTCACGCCGCTCCACGACCTTCGTGTACTCTTCAAGCCATCCGCTGGACTCAGAAGCATCGCCGGTCTGCAATGGCTTGGCACCGTAGTATAGGTCCGTGATGATCTCCTGGATTTCGTCGGCACGCTCACTGTCGTCGATCAGCTTCTGGATATGTCTGCGCCGCTCTTCACCTTCCGAATTGCCTATTTCCAGCGTTTCACCGCAGATGCAGACTTCTGCCTCAAGCCGGTCCTGCAATACTGGGATAGTCGTGTTGGGAATCTTGCCTTGGTCGTGTAGCTCTTCGAGCTTCTCAAACGCTTGATCTAGTACGGGTACCAAGAGGTCCGTCGCGATCGAACGGCTGCGAAAGAGCGCCGAGTGTTCCTTGTTCGCCGCGGCGAGCTGAACGTCCAATCGCTTTATCTCGCTCTTGCAATTATCGAGATCTTTGCTGAGTTTCTCCTTGTCGCCCTTTTGGAGTGCAGCTGTGATCTTCCGATCCATTTCATCGACCTTCTCATCGAACGCTCCAAACTGTTGTTTGGCGTCTTCCAGATCGGTCTCGAATTTCTCTCGGCTGTTTTCCATCTCTTCAAGGCGTGAGGCGATTTCATTTAGCTCGCCACCAGTCCCCACCTGCTTCGCCTTCTTGTTTACTTCCCCCGCCGCTTTTCGCACATGCTTGATGGCATCATCGATAACGCCGAGGCCTAGTAGGGATCGGATGGCCCGCTGTACTCGCTCGCGCTTCGTAGACACTGCAACGTCCGCTTCGATGAAGCTCAGCGCCCGGTCGCCATCCGTAAAGAACACTTCCCGAAGCTCCGGCGGTAGCTCGTCGTTGATCAGTGCTTCCGGCGCATCGATAGGACTTGCACCGGTGTCGTTCAACGCGAACAGCTTCACCGTCGAAGCTGATCGCCGTGCTTGGCTGTCCACGTCTTCGAACGCGGATCGCACCACGCGGAAACGCCGCCGGGTCTCGCGCATCTCTCCGCGAACCTGCCGGTGCGTCGTCAACTCGAATTCGACCGTCGCGGTGATCGGCACCCGTTTGCCATCATCCTCTTCCCAGTCAATCGGGTGCAGGCGAAACCCCTCGCCTTTTCCCGGCAGTGCCGCATCTCCGTAAAGCGCCCACTGAAGGCCGTGCAGAATAGTCGTCTTCCCCGACTCGTTCGCTGCGCGAACAACCGTCAAGTTCCGGTCGCGATCGCTCGAAAATTCAAGGCTCAGATCTCGGAGCATCCGAAAGTTCTGAAACTCGGCTCGGAGCAGCTTCATGAGGTTAGCTCCTCCGCCCCAGAGTCCTGCCCGCGCTGCGTTGCCAGGAACCGCGCAGTGGCATTGCACTTGTCGTTGATCTTCTTTTGGATATTCGTCGCCGAGACGCGGTGGCCGCGCTCATATTCCAGAATCTCGGAAATCACCTCGATGAGCTCTTCCCGATAGCCATCGCACCGCTCATCGATCCCCGCACATTCCTCGAGGATGATCGAAATTATCTTTCTGTCGTTCAGTGGCATCTGCCCTTCCCCAAAACCTTACAGGTACGCGGCCTTTACCATTCTGTCTATCGTGGCCAGCGGCCCGTCCGGTCTCCCCGCGTTTCTTGCTAGCCCCGCAAACTCCTGGGCCCGACGCAATTCTGTGCGTACGAGCCCGCGGGCATCGGGATCGAGTCCCTCTTCCATGCCCGGCGGCAGCGCCAGCAGGTCGTGGATCACACTGCGCGTCTTGCCGATGACGCTGCATGTCCGCAGCAGTCGCCCGCGGCGCTGAACCCATTGCCGCTCAACCGTCGTACTTGCGAGAATGAAGGCCTTGCGGATCTGAGGGATGTTCACTCCCTCGTCCAGTACGCGCTTCGCAGTGACTACCTGAATTTCGCCGTCCTGGAAGGACCTGATGATCCGCCTCGTCTGCTCACGGTTCCCTGTCTCTTCGGCGGTCAGCTGATGATATAGGATGTTCTTGTTCCGCAGCAGGTCGTTCACCTGATCGAGCTGTTCCGGCCCCTTGTCCGAGGTGTAGACGAGCGTGTGCTGCAGGCTGCTGGGATTCTCTTCGTCAAGCAGGGCCTCCAGCTTCGAAACCTTGCCCGATGCCGTTTCCAGCAGGGCACGACGGTCCCGCAGCAACTTGGCTAGGTACTCGTCCGGCTTGCCGCCCTCGCTGCGCCATGCGTTCTGCTTGATCTTGCCCGTCAGTTCGAACCACTCGTCCATCTCGATATCTGTCAGATAGACGGCATGGACATAGTAGTCGTATTCGACGAGGCACCGGCCGATTGCCTCTTCAAGGGCGAAACGGAACGCGACAGGCCCGAAGAAGTCGAGCAGTGCCTCGGTTCCTTCCTCGTCATACTGGCGAATCGGCGTCGCCGAGAGGCCAAGCCGATGTTCGAAGAAATCCGGCGGCTCCTCGATGAATGACCGTCGCCCTAGGTTATGTGCCTCGTCCGCGATCAGAATCCGCGCGCAGTCGAACGCCCCAACGGCGTCCCGAAATTCCTTGGTGCACAACGTATCGTGACTGACAACGACAACTTCTACGTCCGACAGGCCGGTACGCAGACGTCGTCTGAGTCTTTGTAGTTCATTCGCCCGTTTCGCCGCGCTGCCTGCCGTCGTGAGATTAACGGGCCTTACTCCGAAGGGCACAATCTCGCCGCACCACTGTTCGATCAGCGGCACATAGGGCGCGGCGACAACGATCAGCAGCGGCTTCTGTTCTTCGTACACACGGTGAGCGCCGATCATCGAGGTGATCGTCTTGCCTGATCCGGTCGCCATTTCCAGCACGCCACGATACCCCGCCGCGCACCACGCATTCACGGCCTTTCCCTGGTGCCCGAATGGCCCATCTTCATATCTCAGCCAGTCAGGAATCTTGAAGCCCTCACTCGGCACCGAAACCGGCCCGGGTGGCTCCACTTGTTCGGTCAATCGTTTCGCGCGCGTGTAGAGTGCGCGCAACTCGTCCTCGCTCGGGGCGAATTCCGAACCGTACGTACGCAGCAGGCGCTCCTTTACGGCTTCCGACATTGGAATGATGATGCAGTCGTCATCCTTACTCTCCCAGAGCCGTTCGAACTCGTAGTGGAGTTTCTCTGCGATGTATCGCTGGTTCGGGTCCTGCCACGACCGCGAAATAACAATCTGCTCGATATTCCTGCGAATGCCCGCATAGGTGGCGTTGCCCGATCCGTGTGCCGCAACGACATCGCCTGAGTTCTCGAAGAGCCAGACTTTCGGATGAAAGAGGGCATCCTTCATCAACGCGACCTTGAATTCGATTCGCCTCTCGCGCAGCAACCAGGTCAAGCACTTCAATGTGTGGTGCTGAAGCAAATCCTCCGTGACGATTAGTTCCTCAAGAATCCTGTTCGCGATCTCCTCCGCCGACTTCACCCCTTCCTCTATCGCCGCTTGATCCTCTGCCCGAAGCAATGGGCTTACGACAAGCCGGAAACTGTTCTGGGAGCCAGTGACATAGGTCGCGAGCCCGGGGGCGAGCGAAGCCAGCACTTCGCTCGAGAAGAATCCCACCATGCAATCGACTCTCCCAGCCGCCCGGAAGCCCGGAATCAGGACTTCTTCCGCCAGCGGGTCCCCGGGGAGAATGTAGAGAGGCCGGACGCCATCAAGCGATCGCAGCGCCCGTAGTGCCGTCACGGTCGCCCGATCCTCCTTCACTGTCGGGTCATTTTTCACTCGATCTCGCCCGGTTTCAACATCAGGGATCCCCGAGTCCTCTCCCGTCATGGATCACCGACGGGCTCGATGGGCTCCGGGCTGCCATGTCCGCCTTGTTAATCCGTTCGCTCCCCGGATTGTCGTATTCCCAGCGTGTCCGGTCCACCCGGCGGACCGATAGCGGGCGTCGCTTCGACGGTTAGCACGAAACGCGCACCTTTTCGATCCCGTCCCTAGAGACTCCGCTCGGTTCCCACCCGCTCCGTAACTGTACTCGCCCTTCGTGCGGGATGTGGCACTGGCCTGTTAGACCCCGCGTCCACCGAGCAATCCGGGGAACGTGGCGCGAATCGGCTTGCCAACACTCTTGGGATTGCGCCGCGACCAAAGCCCTGAAGAGGCGCGGCGCATCATCTCCTGGCGCCGCAAACAGAGCACGTGCGTCTGCGATCAGCCCCGCAGTAGCGGCGCTCCGAACCGCGCAGTCTCCCAGACCGCTCGGCTCCCGGGATGGCGGCGCATCCAGTCGCGGTAGCCGTCCATCTTCCGCTTCCAGTCGATCTCGCCGCCGACGTACTCGCCGGTCTCGTCGATGACCCCGCACTCAAGCTCCGCCGCCACCTGGTGCCACCACATGTCCACGTCGACCACGAGTTGCTCCTCGGTGACGCCGTCATGCGCCAGCATCTTCGCGCAGAGGGCACGCGCGACTGCCTCGATGTTGTCGCTCCAGGTTCGCATGGTCAATTTCTAGCACCCTGTGTGCCGAAGCGGCAATCCGCCTGGTGCCGCCGACGGCATAGATGCCCTCACGACCGGCCACCGCAGTCCGCAAGCCATCGCCCGAAGTCTCGCCCGCTCGCCCTCCACGCACGCCACCCACTTCGCCCACCTGTCGCGACGCCGGGGAGAGAGGAGTGGGCCGGTGGCGGAGCGCGGTCGAACGGAGCCCGGAGGGTGTCCGGGCCGCGCCGCCTCCCCGCCATTCCGGAGCACGCCCATGACCCTTCCCGAGACCATCTCCGCCGACTACACGCTGCGCCCGAGCGAACTCGCCGAAGTGCTCGCCCTGCTAGTCGAGGCCCGCCAGCCGACCATGGTCTGGGGGCCACCCGGGGCGGCGAAATCGATGATCGCCCGGCAAGTCGCCGCGGCCGCCAGCCGCCAGTATGTCGACGTCCGGGCGCTGTTGCTCGACCCCGTCGATCTTCGCGGCATTCCGTGGCGCGACAGCGCCGACCGCACGCGCTGGGCGCCGCCGGTGTTCCTGCCGCCGTCGGACGATCCCGGATTGTGGCTCATCAACCTAGAAGAGCTTCCGTCCGCGGTGCCGATGGTGCAGGCCGCGCTCTACCAGCTCTTCCTGGAGCGCAAGTGCGGCGAGTACGAGCTGCCCGAAGGCGCGTCGCTGATCGCCTGCGGCAACCGGAGCCAGGACCGCGCCGTCGTCCACAGCATGCCGACGCCCCTCAGCAACCGGCTCGTCCATCTGGAGATCCGGGTCGACGCCAGGGACTGGCTTGCCTGGGGCGCGGCCAACGGGATCGCCCCGGAAGTGCTGTTCTTCATCGAGCTGGAGCCGGAGCTTCTGTCTCAATTCGATGCCCAGTCGAAGGAGCACGCCTTTCCGAGCCCCCGGAGCTGGGAGTTCGCTTCCAACATCGTCAAGCACCGCAACGGCCTCGATGCCGAGGTCGAGCGGGCGCTGTTCCGGGGCACGGTTGGCGAGGCCGCAGCGGTGGAGTTCACCGCGTTCCTGAAGGTCTGGCGCGAGCTGCCCCACCCCAGGGCCGTCCTCGACGATCCCGGCAACGCCGACATCCCGGACAACGCCAGCACGCTGATGGCGCTCTGCGGATCGCTCTACCGCATGGCCACCGACGTCAACCTGGACGCCATCGTCACCTACGCGACGCGGCTTCGGCGCGAGGTCGGGGAATCGCTGGTCGGCGCCTGCGTGCGCCGCGACCCCGCGCTCCAGCGCTCGCCCGCCTTCATCCGCTGGGCGGCGGCGAAGACCCAGTGAAACACGCCACCGCCTCCCTTCACGTCCCCGTGTGGACGCTCCGCTAACCCGAGAGGAGGATCCGATGGACCTCAACCGCGACGCCATGCTGGTCGGCCTGCACATCGCCGCCTGGTCCGGCCGGCTCTACGACCGCCAGGCGAGCGACCACGTCGCCGTGGCCCACGAAGCCTCGACCGGCGCCGGGCGCTACAACAAGCGCCTGCTGCCCAAGGCCGCCTTCGCCGCGCTCACCGCCACCATGAGCGAGGCGAGGACGAAGCACTATTCGAACTCCTTGCCCTGGGACGACAAGGGCGCGCGGCTGCTCACCGTCGCCAACTACGAGCACTACACCGAACTCATGGACGGCCTGCGCGAGCGGGTGGTGCGCCAGCGCGCCCGCTTCATCGAGGACTACGACGACTACATCGACCAGGCCCGGCTCGACCTTGGCAAGCTCTTCCGCATCGAGGATTACCCCTCCAAGGAAGACCTCCAGGGCAAGTTCGCGATCCGCTACCGCATCACCCCGGTGCCGGACGCCGACCACTTCATCGCCCAGCTCGCCTCCGACGACACCGACCGGGTGAAGCGCGACATCGAGCGCCATGTCGAGGAACAGCTCCACGGCGCGGTCGGCGACCTCTACCGCCGCTTCGGCGAGGCCGTCGAGCGTGTCTCCGAGCGGCTGCGGGAGGACGACGAGGGCAAGCCGCTGGTGTTCCGCGACACCATGATCTCGAACATCCGCGACCTGGTGGACGTGGTGCCGCGTCTCAACATCTTCGGCGACGAGACCCTGGCGCAGCTCTGCGCCCAGGTGAAGGAGAAGATCGCGAGCGTGGAGCCCGACGCGCTCCGGCCGTCCAAGACCTTCGACCCGGCGGCCCGGGCTCAGGTCAAGCGCGACGCCGACGAGCTCGCCGAGAAGTTCGCGGGGTATTTCGGGACGCGGGACGAGCCGGTGCGGGAGGCGGCCTGATGGCCCCCCGCGTGCTCAGCGAGTCCGCGCTCCGGGTCAGCGACTGCGTGACCGAGCTACTGCGCAAGCAGCCCTTCTTCGGGAGCCTCGTGCTGCGGCTCCCGCTCCGGCCCGATCCGACTCGTGAGACGCTGGCGACCGACGGGCACGAGATCCGCTACTCGCCCCAGTGGATCGCGGAGACCGAGGCACACCTGATCGAGACCGCGATGGCGCGGGTCGTGATGGCGTGCGCGCTCAAGCACCACACGCGGCGGGGCGAGCGCGATCCCGAGCGCTGGCAGACGGCCTCGCAGCTCGTCACCCATGCGCTCATACGCGATGCCGGGTTCACGCTGCCGCCCGACACGGAAGCCTGGGACGACCTCAGCGTCGAGCAGGCCTACGACCGCCTGCCGACGCCCGAGGACGACGATTCCGTTGACGATGGCGACGCCCCGTCCGGTGCTGGCGGTGCCGGCGCTGCCGCCGACGCCCAACCCTCGCCCGACGGCGATGACGACGATACCGGCGACCCCTCCGATTCTGCCGGCGACGGGGATCCTCAAGACGACCAGGACGGCGGTGGCGCCCCGGACGCGCGGGACGATGATGGCCAGGGTCAGGACAGCAACGGCCAGAACGAAGATGCCGGGTCCGATGCGCCGCCGAGCCACGATCCATCCGGCACCGGCGAGGTCATGGACGCCGGCGCCCGCGCCGGAGACGACGGCGATCCAGCGAATACCCCAGTGGACGTCGCCGCCGAGGAGCAGGCCTGGGACGAGGCCATGCACCAGGCCCTCAACATCGCCCGCGCCGAAGGCAAGATCCCGGGCCAGGTCGAGGAGACGGTGAAGGGCGCCCATGCCAGCACGCTGGACTGGCGCACGCTGCTGCGGCGCTACATGACCGACGCGGCGAAGAGGGACTATTCCTGGAGCCTGCCCAACCGCCGCTTCATCGACTCCGGGCTCTATCTCCCCTCGATCCGCTCCGAGGGGATGGAGACCATCGCCGTCATCGTCGACACCTCGGGCTCGCTACCCGCGGCGACGCTGGCCGCGTTCTGGGCGGAGCTGCGCGAGGTCGCGAGCGAGATCAGGCCCGAGAGCGTCGTCGTGCTCCAGGTCGACACCATCGTGCAGGACGCGGCGGAGTATGCGTCCGACGAGCTGCCCGAGGAGATCGCGCTGAAAGGGCGCGGCGGCACCGACTTCCGGCCCGGCTTCGAGTGGCTCGACGAGCAGGGCATCCACCCCGCCGTCTGCCTCTACTTCACCGACATGGAGTGCTCCAGCTACCCCGAAGCGGAGCCCCCGTTTCCCGTCATCTTCTGCAACTGGTCGGAGCCGCCGGAGGACTGGAACCGCGAGCCCTGGGGCGAGCGCATCGACATCGACCCCGGACGGGGAGCGGGAGCCCGGCCGTGACGCGCGCGATCCACGGCGCCCCCGCCGAGGCGCTCAGACTGGCGCTGAAGGCGCTGTCGGAGCTCTCGTTCTGGGTCGCCTGGACGGCCGACTCCGACATCGCGCCCGAACCGCATGTGAGCGTGCGCTGTATCCGGGACGGCGCGAGAGCGCTGCGCAAGGCCGCCGATCTGCTGGACCAGGCCGCCGACCGGGCCGAGGCCGTCAACGGGGAGTAGGCGGCCCCGCCCGGTGAGTTTGCTGCCGCTGCCGGCCTGACGGTGTTTCTCCGGTAGCCGCGACCCCCGTTCCCGCATTCCAATCCCCGTCCCCGCTCGCCGCCAAGAGGCGGAGCGGGGCGGTGGTCCGGGCGGCTCGGGCGGGCCGGCGGGAGCCGTTCCCCGCCCCGCTTCCGTGCATTTCCACACACCATCGAAGGAGGTTCGCATGAACTTCATCGCCCCCAGGACCGAGCCGATCATCCGGGAGATCCCGCTCTCCCGGCTCGCGCTCGCGCCCGAGAACGTCCGCAAGACCCCGCCCGATCCGCAGGCCGACGCCTCGCTCAAGGCCTCGATCGCCGCCCTCGGATTGCTGGAGAACCTGGTCGTCCGCCCCGACGAGCCGGATGAGAGCGGCGCCGAGTGTTTCGCCGTGGTCGCCGGCGGGCGCCGCCTCAGGGCCATGCAGGCGCTGGTCGAGGACAAGGTGTTCGACGCCGACCACCCGGTGCCCTGCCAGGTCAGGACCGGCGACGCCGAGCCCTCCGAGCTCTCGCTCGCCGAGAATGTCGTCCGCATCGCCATGCACCCGGCGGACCAGGTGACGGCGTTCGCGGAGCTGGTCGCGGCCGGCCAGTCGGTTTCCGCCATCGCGGCGCGCTTCGGCGCGTCCGAGCGCATCGTCGAGCAGCGGCTTCGCCTCGGCAACGCCGCGCCCGAGCTGCTGGACGCCTACCGGGCCGACGAGATCGGCCTCGAAGTGCTGAAGGCCTTCGCGGTCACCGCCGACCGGGAGCGCCAGATGGCGGTCTGGGAACAGGTCTCGGCCCAGGGCTACCGCCCCTCCGCCGGACAGGTGAAGCGGCTGCTCACCGAGGAGCGCGTGCCCGGCGGCACGGCGATCGCCCGCTTCGTCGGCGTCGACGCATACGAGTCCGCCGGCGGCACGGTCATGCGCGACCTGTTCGCCGACGAGCACGAGCACGGCGTCTGGTTCGAGGACCCGGTGCTGCTGGAGAAGTTGGCGACCGACAAGCTCCAGGCGGCCGCCGACGAGCTCGCGACCCGCTGGAAATGGGCAGTCCCCATGATCGAGGTTGCGTGGAGCGACACCGCCTCCTACGGCCGCGTCGAACCCCAGCCCGGGACGCCGACCGACGAGGAGCGGGCCGAGATCGGGAAGCTGGAGACCCGCTACGACGAGCTCCGCGGACTCGACGACGACGAGTGGACCGAGGCTCTCATGGAGGAAGCCGGGCGCATCGAGGCCCGACTCGACGAGATCGAGGGCGCCGTCGAGGCGCGCGCCATGTGGCGGCGCGAGGACTTCGCGATGGCCGGCTGCATCGCCACGATCGGCAATGACGGCTCGCTCCAGGTCATCGCTGGCTTGGTGAAGCCCGAGGACATGCCGAAGCCGGATGAGTCCGCCGACGCGGCAGCGCAGGCCGGCAACGGCCGCGATCCCGCCGCCGCCGGGGTCCACACCGCCGGTCATGGCGTTCACACCGCCGCCCCGTCCGTCACCCAGCCCGTGGCGGGGCCGAGGGACCGCGAGGCCGAGGCGCGGAAGGAGGCCGGGGTCGGCATCGGACTCGCCGACGATCAGCGTTCCATCCGCACGGCGCTGGTCAAGGCGCACCTTGCCGGGGATTTCCCGGCGTCCTTCGACCTCATGCTGTTCCAGATGGGCCGCGCGGTGTTCGCGCCGGGCTACCACGACCACGCCCTCGATATCGCGATCAAGGAGACGCCGGACCGGCCCAATACCCGGATGAACGACGAGGACTTCGCGGACTGGTCGCCGGGCGAGGCCATGCTGGCGGACCGCTCGCACCTGCCGTTCGACTGGATGGAGATCGAAGACGACGCCGAGTCCTTCGCGGCGCTGCGGGCGCTGCCGCAGGCCGACAAGGAAGCACTGTTCGCGGCCTGCGTCGCGCGCACGGTGAAGGGACAGCTCGCCTTCGAGCCCCAGGCGCGTCCCGAGCTCGAAGCCACCATCGCCCGGCTCGACATCGACTTCGCCAAGCACATCCGGCCCACGGCGGCCATGTACTGGTCGCGGATCGTCAAGAGCCGCGTCCTCGACATCGCCCGCACGGTGTTCGGCCTGGCCTGGGCGTCGGCGCGGTCCAAGTACAAGAAGCCGGCCCTGGCCGACGCGATGGAGGCGGCCTTCGCTACCGGCGACCCGCCTGTCGGCGTGAGCGCCTCGATGCACGCCGCCGCACTCGCCTGGGTCCCGCCCGGGTTCGCGGCGTTCGACACCGGCCGGCCGGACGTCGGTGCCGGCGATGCGGTGACCGAGACCGCCGGAACCGCTCCGGCTCCCGGATCGGGGGAGCCTGCCCCGGCCCCCGAGCCGGGGGGACAGGCTCCCGAGCCGGAACCCGCGGAACCGGCCCCCGATGCCGGGACCGATCCGGCGGAGGCACCACCGGTCAGCAACGGCCATCCGACGGAGACCGATCCCGCACCGGTCCCGTCTGACGGCGCGGCGGCAAATGCCGGCAACGGCTCCGCCGACACGGTCGAGCCCGGTCCGGACGCCGATCGCGGCGAGGCCGGGGAAGCCGATCCCGACCCGGCCGTCGCGGGAGGCCCGGACGGGATCGCCGCGACCGGACCGGTCAACGGGCATGACGCCCATCCGGACCCGATGGAGATTCCCGAGTTCCTCCGCCGCGTCCAGTAGCCGTCCCGCCCCGTGGAAGCGCCTCGTCCCGTTTGTCCGCCCCCGGCTCGGGGGCCGGGGCAGGCTGGCGGGGCGCTTCCGTTTCCGCAATCCGATGGAGGTTCGCCCATGAACCGCACGATCCGCGCCCGCATCCACGAGAGCGCCGTCAAGCGCGTCACCCGCATCTACGCCGCCACCCTGGCCGACATCTTCACCGAGACCCTCCAGAACAGCCGCCGCGCCGGCGCCGCCCGCGTCCGCATCGCGGTTTCCAGGTCCGTCGGAGCGCCTGACGCCGGCGAGCCGTATTTCACCGTTACCGTGGCCGACGACGGCGCCGGCATCGCCGATCCCGCCGTGCTGCTGAGCTTCGGCGAGAACGGTTGGGACGACGCCCTGGTGCGCCGCGAGGACGCCGCCGGCTTCGGCTTCGCCAGCCTGGCGCGCCGCAACTGCACCGTATCCTCGCGGCCGCGTTCGCCGGACGGGGCGATTATGCCCGGCTGGCGCGTCGGGCTGGAACCGGCGCACTTTCTTGGGGAGGCCGAGGCCGAGGTGCCGGCCCACGACGAGGCGCCCTGTCCCCATGGGACCTCGATTTCGTTCGAGGCGACCGAATCCGCCGCCACCATCCGCAACGCGGCGGAGAACGCCGCCCGGCACTACCCGCTGCCGGTGATCTTCGAGGACCGAACCGAAGACGAGACCGCCGACACGGAAGAGCTGCCGCGCCGCGCCTTTCTCGACGGCGCCGTCCACGCCGAGCGATGGCACGGCCTCGCGTTCGGCGTCTTCAAGAACCGCCGTTTCGGCTACAACGATCCAGACCTCAATTTCCATGGCCTGACGCTGGCGCTCCGCCTGCCAACGGTCGACACCGTCCACGGCGCCACCTGGACCGTGCTGGCGGACGTGGACGACTGCCCCGACCTGGAACTGGTCCTTCCCGCCCGCAAGGAGGCGGTCGAGAACGCCTTTCTGAAGGAGATGCGCGCTGCCGCCCGGCTCGCGGTCTACCGCGCCATGGCGGGCGATCCGAACCCGCGTCCCGTCTTCGAGGACTGGACGCGGGCGCGCGAGGCCGGCATCGATATCGCCCCGCCGCCGGCCGTACTGCGCCCCTGGCGGCCCGCCATCGCCCATGTCGACGACTGGCGCGATCCGCCGACGCTCGCCGCCGTGGATCGGGACACCCTGGTCATGGACTGCGATCCCGAGCCCCACGAGGCCCAGGCGCTGTGGCGGGCCGCCGAACGCAACGGCGCCGCGCCGCGCCTCTTCGAGGCCGACCTCAGGCTGGAAGGCTATGGCTGGTACGACGGGCTCCACCGGACGACCGCCATCGACGTCGAGGTCACGCTGGACGGAACGCCGTATGCGCTGGACGATGCTCCGTTGCCGGAACGAACGGGTCCGACCGCCGCGGAGCTGCCGCCAAGGCCGGAAGCGCTGAGCTTCGAACTCGTCGTCCGGGCGGCGGACCGCCCGGCGGGCGCCCTCTTCCTGCCGGCCGATGTCGTCTTCGCGGGCGAGGCCTGGTCCCACCTCGACGACGCCCTGCCGCTGGTCGCCGCGGACAGCGCGCTCCAACCCCACCAGCTCGCGGCACTGCTCCGCAACGCTTTCTTCTCGCCGTCGGACGACGTCGAGGCGGACAGCTACGAAACCCAGAGGGATCGCTTCGAGGAGGAGGCGCTGCATCTCGCGACCCGGCTGCTGCTGTCGGACGACGAGGCCTGCCGGCAGTCCATCGCCGAGGCGGTGCGGCGTGAGCTGATGTGGTTCGTTCCCGACGGCCGCGCCGTCGACATCCGCATTCGCCGACCCGAGGTGACGGTGACGCTCGGCGCCGCCGCGGAGGCCGCACCATGACTCGGCCATGGACCGTGCAGGTCGGCTACAACGCGCATCACTGCAACACCGTCACGGTCGAGGCCGGCGCCCTTGAGGACGCGCTGGAGAAGGCCGTCGCGGCCGCCAACGAGGACGCCGCTGGCTGGCGGTCGACGGATCACTGTTCCGATTCGTTCGTCGATGCCGTCTGTGAGGGCGCGGGCGCAGATCCCTGGGGCGACGGCTCGCTCCCCGTCCCCGGCCGTTTCACCGAGCATGGCGAGCCGCCCGTCCTGACCCTCACCGGCCCGGTGCCGCCGGGCGCGGTCGAGGTCTCGGGCGGCAGGGCGCTGGTGCGCATCGCCCGCGCCGCCGGCACGGTCACGTCGGAACTGCGCGACCCGCCGCATCCGCCCGCCAACAAGCCGTTGGTGACGGTCTCCGTCGGGCCCGACGGCAAGCCCAGGGTCGAGGTCGAGGGCGGCAGCGCCAGGGTGCGCATCCTCGACGGCTGAATCGGCCGCCGGCCACTCGCCGCCGACCTTTCATTCACATCGATGCCCGTCCCGCTCCGCCCGGAGCGGGGGCCGGCATGCGTCTGGACGCGGCGAGGCCGGGGCGCGGGAGCGTTCCCGTCCTGCCTGTCCGGCATCCAGCAACAGGAGGTCAGACTCATGAAGCCTGTCGCGCTCCCCGATACCGCCGCCGTCCCGGCCGCGCCGTCCCGCCCCAGCGACGAGGCCCAGAAGCGCGCCATCGCCAATGCCGTCTGGACCGACCTGCCTGGCTCATGCCGCCGGACCGCACGGTCACCATCGCCGTCACCGGCGGCGAGGTCGCGGTCGAGCTCGGCCCGCCCGGACCGGTGCCGGAGGTCCCTGCCCACTGATTCCGCGGGCGCTTCGGTTTCAACCCTCTGGAGAATGCCGCCATGCCCGATCCCGTACCGGGTTTCGACGAGATGCCGCTCTACGACATCCCCGCCGGGCCCGCATCGGTCCGGCAGGCCGCGGGCCGCCGCCGGCTCCAGCGCCGCTTCCTGCGCGCCGGGAGCGAGGCCGTCGACGACCGCGAACTGCTGGAACTGCTGCTCTCGGGCCGCCGGTCGGTGGACAATGCCGCCGCGCTTGCCGCGAGCCTGCTCGACGCGTTCGGCACGGCGCCGCGCGTCCTGGCGGCCCGGCCGGACCGGCTCCGCACCATGCCCGGCCTGTCGGAAGACGCCATCGCCGCCCTCAAGGCCGCCGAGGCCCTCGGCATCCGCATGGCGCGGGCCGACATGCCCGATACCGTGCGTCCATCCCTCGGCAGCTACGACAAGGTGATCGCGTACTGCCGCACGCTCGCGGGCCACCGCGAGGTCGAGGAGTTCCACGTCCTGTATCTGAACCGCAGGAATGTCCTTATCGCCGACGAATGCCTCCAGAAAGGCTCGGTCTGCCACACGCCGGTCTATCCGAGAGAGATCTGCATTCGCGCGCTGGAGCTTCAGGCCAGCGCGGTAGTCGCGGTCCACAACCACCCCAGCCACTGTCCAGAGCCGTCCCGGGCCGACATCGACATGACCAGGCGCATCAAGGACGCGCTGAAGATCATCGAGGTCACGCTGCTCGACCACCTCATCGTCACGCCGACCGGCGCGGTCAGCTTTCAGACGCGCGGTCTGCTCTGACAGGCCGCGGCGACCCTCTGCCACTCTTGCCCGCGAGGAACCCGACCATGCCCGATCCCGAACCCGGCACCGAGACCGCATTCGGTCCCGTGCTTTCCGTATATGTTGCGGCCAAGGATATGTTGCGGAGCGGTCGCATCGAACCGCCCACGCTCAGAACCTTCAATCTGACCGCAACATAGTCTTTTGCAGTCAGAGCGAGTCAAGGAAGGCCATCAGCCCCTTGTCCTCCTTCCAGGGACGATCCGGCGCTTCTCCCGCGGCATCGCACAGCGCCATCGCCTTGGCCTTCATTTCGAGATCGATCTGGGCGTAGACGTTGGTCGTGTCGAGGTTCTCATGACCCAGCCATGCGCGGATCGTGTTCAGGTCGATCTTGGCCTTGAGCATTTGGCAGGCGCTCGTGTGCCGAATCAGGTGGGGCGTCACTTTCCTCCCTTCCAGCTCCGGCACTCGGGCGGCACAGCGTTCCACGAGCCGGTAGACCCCGAACCGGGTGTACGGTCTCCGCTGCCGGCTGAAGAAGACGGCATCGCCGTCGGCCCGACCATGCAGCAGTCCGGCAAGCGCACGCTCGGTCCGGGGCCAGAGCGGACACTGGCGGCGCTTTCCGCCCTTGCCGTGGATCGTCACGAGCGCGTGGCCGCCGTCGCGCCGCCCGATCTGGAGGTCTCCCTTCACGAGGCCGGTCGCTTCGGAGACGCGCGCCGCGGAGTTGAAGAGGAACAGCAGCAGGGCGTGTTCCGTCCGGCCGCGTTGGGTGTCGCGGTCTGGGACCTTGATGAGCGCCTCCATCTCCGCCTTGCTGAGCCAGCCGACCGGCTGCGGCGTCGCCTTCTTCAAGGCGACCGAGCGGACGCCGGCGCTCCACTCCAGGCTGGCCGGGTCGCGGCTGGCGACGAAGCGGGCGAAGGCCCGGACCGCGGTCAGTCGCTGGTTGCGGGTCTGCACGGAGAGATGTTGCATGCAACATCTCTCCGTCTACACCCGCGCCCAGGCGATCGAGGACGGCATCCTCGTCGACGTCTCCGAAACCGCGCGCGAGGCGGGTTTCAAGATCCCCGTCGCGGTCACGCGCGCGGTCTGGGACCGACTCATCGCCCTTCCCGAGGGGTACCAGGGATTCCAGGACGAGAGCGGACGTCTGTGGGACGTGCTCTGGATGGCGCATTACTACGCGGCCCGCGCCTCGAACAGCGACCGCGTGAGGATGTGCGTGCTGGTGCGCGACGTCCGCAAGGACCTGCGCGACAGCAACCGGCCCCCCCGCAGGCACTTTCCCATCGTGGCGATCGGCGGCGGCGACCGAGGCGAGGCCGTAATCACCATAATGTGGCCCGAGGACGACTGAGCATGCAGACCCTCAGCCCGGAGCAACAGCTCGAGATCGCCCGCCGCGTCCACGAGACCTTCGACCGTCCCAAGCGCTGGTTCCAGGGAGGATGGGGGCGCGACGACGACGGCGACGTCATCGAGTTCGACGGCGGTTTCCACGTCGTCGACAGCGACGAGGTGCGCCACCCGCCCGCCTTCCGCCTCGCCACGCCCGAGAGCCCCCGCTGCTTCTGCCTCGGCGCCGCCATCCGCATCCACACCGGTTCGGTGCTCCACTACGACCCGGCCCATACCGGCGAGGCGACCGAGTCCATGTGCGCCGTCTACACCAGGCTCGCCGGCATCGACACCGGCGACCGCGAACGGGACGCGGCGGATTCCGAGCCTCACCTCAACGCCATCATCGAGTGGAACGACTTCGACGAACGTTCCTACGCGGACATCCGCGCACTCACGGCCGCCGTGCTGCGCCACCTCGACACGCAACGCTGGTGATCGCGGCTGACGCGCCGCCCGGCCGTATCCCCGCCGCGCGTCGCCCCGTTCATGCCTCAATCGTTCGCGCCGTCCGACTCCCCGCCCCGGCGCTGCCCGCCCCAGGGATCGGGCGTGCTGTGGCCCCGCCCGACGGGCCGCCTGAAGCAGCGCATGCCGCACAGTTCGAGATGGTCCACGATCCTCTCGGCGAACGGCCTGAGACGGTCGTGGTCGCCCGGCCCGCGTTTCTTCGGCCAGAAGCGCTCCGCCTTGCGCAGCGCCATGTCGACCGAGAACACCAGGTCGTCCCGCGACACCGGACAGGTGTGTTTCCTCTCCATGGCGTGCAAGGTGGCATGGGAACATTTAACGAACAAGCGTGACAAGCCGCCGCCGGTGTGGGTAGTTTCGTCCAAATGTGCGGTCGCTTCAGCAACCGATTCACCTGGAAGGAGCTGCACGAGCGGCTCGACCTCATCGGCACGCGGCTCAACCTGCGGCCCCGCTACAACGTCGCGCCGAGCCAGGACGTCGCGGTCGTGCGCGCCGCAGACCCCGGATCGCAGTCCGGGGCAGGCATCGGCCGCACGCTCGCCATGCTGCGGTGGGGGTTGATTCCCGGCTGGGCCAAGGACCCGGCGATCGGCCACAAGCTCATCAACGCCCGCTCGGAGACCGCCGCGCAGAAACCGTCTTTCCGCTCGGCCTACCGGCACCGCCGCTGCCTGATCCCGGCTGACGGCTTCTACGAGTGGCAGCGCCGGGGCGGGACGCGACAGCCCTGGCTGTTCGGCCTCCGCGACGGCGCGCCCATGATCTTCGCGGGCTTGTGGGAACGCTGGACCGTTCCCGAAGGCGCCCCCCTCACCGGATCGCTCGCGGAGCGCAGCCCCGGCGATACGGTGGAGACCTGCACCATCCTCACCACCGCCGCCAACGAAACGGTGGCGCCGGTCCACGGCCGCATGCCGGTCATCCTGGCTCCAAACACCTGGGATGCCTGGCTCGCGGGCTCGGCAGTTCCCCTCGGTCCGTACCCGGCGGACACCATGACGGCCCATCCGGTGAGCACGCACGTCAACCGGCCCGCCAACGACGACCCGCGCTGCGTGGAGCCGGTCACGCTTAGCTGATTCCGGGCCGCCCGGCGGCCTGAGCCTCCTACCTCCGACAGCCCCATTCGGGAACGATCCGCCGTTCCCTGCCGCGCCGCCGCGCCTGGCGCCGGCCGGAGTCCGGCCAGCCGGAGCCGGGCGGGCCGGCGAACCGGAGCGGGAGGACCCGCTGCGCGCCGGCTTTCCCGCCGCCCGCCCCGGACTGCGATCCGGGATCCTCCCCCCATGCCCGGAGACCGCCCATGCTCCACCGGATCACCGGCCGCGCCACCAAGTGCGGCCCCTCCGCCATCTCCGCGATCGTCGGGGTGCCGACCCATGAAGCCGCCGCCGTCATCCGCCGCCTGTTCGACCGGCCCTCGATCAACGGCGTCTTCATCGACGAGCTGGCCGCCGCGCTCGAAGCGTTCGGCTGGGCGCCCGACTACGCGCTCCGCCATCCCAAGTACCGGAACCGCCGCTTCGCCCGCCGCGAGAAGGAGTGGGAACGCATCTTCGGCGGGGTCCCCTTCGACGTCCGCGCGATCACGCTCGGTACGTTCCTCGACCCCGCGCCTGCCGGGACGTGGGCGATTTCGGCCGGCAATCACTTCGTCGCCTATGCGGACGGATTCGTCGCGGATTCTGGTGCGTGGTTCTCCAGGAAACCGGTTTACTGGTTTCGCGCCATTCCCGGCCACGACCGCGTCGCGCTCCGCCGCGTCCAGGAGGCGGTCCGGTTCGTCCGCATCGCACAGGGCGATTCCACCCGCAACGCCCGCCGGGAAGGAAGCTGAGCCATGCCGAGGATCATCGATACCACGGTCTACACCATCGACGAGCTCTCCGACGCCGCGAAGGAGAACGCCCGCATCTGGTATCGCCAGACCGGCCTGCACGACGACTGGTACGATTTCGTCTACGAGGATTTCGAGACGATCTGCAAGATTCTCGGCGTGACGCTCGCCACCACCCCCGTGCGCCTCTACGGCGGCGGGACCCGCGACAAGCCCCAGATCTTCTGGACCGGGTTTTCGAGTCAGGGAGACGGCGCGAGCTTCGCCGGCAAGTACAGCTACGCGAGGGGCGCCGCCAGGGCTATCCGCGCCCACGCGCCCAAGGACACGGAACTGCATCGCATCGCGGATGAGTTGCAGGCGGTTCAACGGAAGAATTTTCATCAGCTTCACGCCTATGTCCGCCAGCAGGGCCGCTATTGCCACGAGTACACCATGACGATCGAGGTCGAGCGCGACAGCCCGACCTGGCAGCCGCCGACCGACGATGCCGAGGACACGGTGACCGAGGACATGCGCGATCTCGCGCGCTGGCTCTACCGCCAGCTCCGCACGGAGTACGAGCACCAGACCTCCGACGACGCCGTCGACGAGAACCTCGCCATCAACGATCTGACTTTCACGGCGGACGGAACGCGGTTCGGCTGATCCGGCCGGCCTGATCTCTCCACCGATTTCCTGAACCCGTCCGCGCGCCCGCACGCGCGTCCGGCTCCGCCCCGCCGCCCGGCACCGGCGGGAGTCCGGCCAGCAAGCCTGAGGCGGTCCGGCGGCGCGGCGCGGGAGTCCCCGTTCCGCGCCCCCGGCCTGCCCGGTCCCTTTCAGCACGGAGCCTGCCATGCTCGACGCCCCCACGGCGCCGGATGCCCTCGCGCGTCCTCTTCCTCCCTCCGTCCCCATCGACCCGCCCGCCGCGCCGGCCCGCCCGTCTCCGGGCGACGCCCTGTTCGCCGCGGCCCGGGCCCTGCTGCCGGTGCTGGAGGCCGGCCGGGCGATGGATGCCGCCACCCTCCGGGACGCCATGACAGAGGCCTTCGGCGCGTCCGACGCCGAGGGCGGCTGGGTCTGGAAGGACGCCTACGAGGCCGCCGAGGCCGCCTGCGTGCTGTTCCTGCAACGCTACGGAAGGGGCATGCGCCGCACCTGTGGCGCCGGTGCGGACGGGCCGGGCCGCATGCTGGCGATGCTGGAAGCGGTCGCCGCGCTGGAGCCCTCCCACACCAGGCGGTCGGAGGAGCAGGTCCGGCTCCAGCAGTTCTCGACCCCGCTGCCGCTCGCCTACGCCGCCTTGCAGGCCGCCGCGATCCGGCCGGGCGACACCGTGCTGGAGCCCAGCGCCGGCACCGGCATGCTGGCGGTGATGGCGGAATGTGCGCTCGGCGACCGGGCGGCGGGCGCGCTCCATCTCAACGAGTATGCGCAGACGCGGGCCCGGTTGCTGACGCAGCTCTTCCCCGGGTCAGTCGTCACCGCCTTCAACGCCGAGGCCATCGCCGACCGGCTGCGCGACGTCCGCCCGACCGTCGTGCTGATGAACCCGCCCTTCTCGGCAACGCCGGGGGTCGAGCGCAGCCGGCACGACGCCGACCTGCGCCATGTCCGATCCGCCGCGTCGATGCTGCCGCCGGGCGGGCGGCTGGTGACGATCACCTCGGCCCACTGCGTGCTGGGCGATGCCGTCGGCCGCCTCGACCCGCCGGCGCGCTGCGTCTTCACCATGGCGATCGACGGGCGCGCCTACGCGAGGCGCGGCACCGGGTTCGACACCCGCCTCACCGTGCTGGAGCGCGGCGCCGGACCGGCCGTGGATCTCGACGGGACCGCCCGCGCCGCCAACGCCGCCGAGCTGCTCGACGCCGTCATCGCGCAGGTCCCGCAGAGGCAGCCGATTGCGCCCGCGCCGGTCCCGGCCGGTCCGGCCCGCGATCTGTTCGGCAAGCCGGTCGCGCCGAAGCCTGAGAAGCGCCGCGGTCCCAAGCCGGTATCGACGCCCGAGACGCGGCGCTCCCATGACTGGGGGCCGGTTTCGGAACTCGTCGTCGTGTCCGGTCCGGTCGAACCCGCCCCCGATGCCGATTCCCTTGCCAACGACGCCGGCCCCTACGCGCCCTGGCGACCGGGCATCGTGCGCGTGCCGGGCGCGGTCCAGCATCCGACGCCGCTGGTGCAGTCCGCCGCCATGGCCGCGGTGCCGCATCCGGCGCCGGCCTGGCGCCCGATGCTGCCGGAGCGCGTGGTCACCGACGGCCTGCTGTCCGACGCGCAGCTCGAGAGCGTTGTGCTGGCCGGCGAGGCCCAGTCGCGCCACCTGGCGGCGGAATACCGCATCGGCTCCCAGTGGGAGACCGTCCACCGCCGCAAGCTCGACGACGACGGGAACGAAGAGGAGGTCGATACCTCGTTGGTCACGACCGAGGGCGAAACGCTCTCGGAGCCGGTGCGCTTCCGCCGGGGCTGGATGCTGGGCGACGGCACCGGCTGCGGCAAGGGCAGGCAGGTCGCCGCCATCATCCTCGACAACCGCCTGCGCGGCCGGAAGAAGGCGCTGTGGCTTTCGCAGTCCGACAAGCTGCTGGAGGACGCGCGACGCGACTGGACCGCATTGGGCGGGCTGGACAGCGATGTCATCCCGCTCGGCAATTTCCGGCAGGGGATGGAGATCCCCCTCGACGCCGGCATCCTGTTCGCGACCTACGCCACGCTGCGCTCGCCGTCCCGCCAGGGGAAGCCCTCGCGGCTGGAGCAAATCGTCGAGTGGCTCGCCGGCTCATTGGACGAAGAGGACCGCCACGCCTTCGACGGCGTGATCGTGTTCGACGAGGCGCACGCGATGGCCAACGCGGCGGGGTCGAAGTCCGAGCGCGGCGAGACCAAGCCGTCCCAGCAGGGCCGTGCCGGACTCAGGCTCCAGAACGCCCTGCCCGACGCGCGTATTGCCTATGTATCGGCCACCGGCGCCACCACGGTGCCGGGCCTCGCCTATGCCGGCAGGCTCGGCCTGTGGGCTGCCGGCGAGACGCCGTTCGAGAAGCGCACCGAGTTCGTCTCCGCCATGGAAGCCGGCGGCGTCGCCGCGATGGAGGTCGTCGCCCGCGATCTGAAGGCGCTCGGCCTCTACCAAGCGCGGGCATTGGCCTATGACGGCATTGAGGTCGACATCCTCGAACATCCCCTCACGCCGGAGCAGCGGCGCATCTACGACGCCTATGCCGGCGCCTTCAAAGTCATCCACGCCAACATCGAGGAGGCCTTGAAGGCCACCGGCATCGTTCAGGGCGAGGATACGCTGAACAGGAACGCCAAGGCGGCGGCCCTTAGCGCCTTCGAGGGGACCAAGCAGCGCTTCTTCGGCCATCTGCTGACCGGCATGAAATGCCCCTCGACCATCCGCGCGATCGACGCCGACCTCGCGGCCGGCCGGTCGGCGGTCGTCCAGCTCGTCTCCACCGGCGAAGCCTTGATGGAGCGCCGCATCGCCGACGTTCCGGCCTCCGAGTGGGACGACCTCAACATCGACCTCACCCCGCGGGACGCGATCCTGTCCTATCTCATGCACGCCTTCCCGGTGCAGTTGCAGGAGCCCTTCACCGACGACGGCGGCAATCTGCTGAGCCGGCCCGCCAGGGACGAGGACGGCAATCCCGTCATCTGCAAGGAGGCGGAGGACCGGCGCGATGCCCTGATCGAGAAGCTCGCGGCATTGCCGCCGGTGCCGACGGCGCTCGACCAGATCGTGCAGCATTTCGGGCACGAGGCGGTGGCGGAAGTCACGGGACGGTCGCGGCGGGTATTGCGTATTACGGACGCCAAGGGCGAGCGGCTGGCGCTGCGCAGCCGGCCGGCCTCCGCCAATCTCGCCGAGACGGCGGCGTTCATGGACGGCGAGAAGCGCATCCTCGTGTTCTCGATGGCGGGAGGGACGGGCCGCAGCTACCACGCCGACCTTTCATGCGGGAACACCGAGCGGCGCATCCACTACCTGCTGGAGCCCGGCTGGCGCGCCGACCAGGCGATCCAGGGGCTGGGAAGGACCCACCGCACGCACCAGGCCAGCGCCCCGCTGTTCCGGCCCGTCACCACCGACGTGAAGGGCGAGCGGCGTTTCATCGCTACCATTGCGAGAAGGCTCGACAGCCTGGGCGCCATCACGCGCGGCCAGCGCGACAGCCAGACCGCGATGGGCGGCAGCGACGCGGCGCTGTTCCGCGAGAGCGACAATCTGGAGAGCGTCTATGCGCGGGCCGCGTTGCGCCAGTTCTACGGTGCGCTCTGGCGTGGCAGCATCGAGGGCTGGAATCTGGAGCGCTTCGAGAAGTCCACCGGGTTGAAGCTCACCTGGGAAGGCAATCTCAAGGAGGACCTGCCGCCCATGCCCCGGTTCCTCAACCGGCTGTTGGCGCTCCCCATCGCCGAGCAGAACCAGCTCTTCGCCGAGCTGGAGGAGCGCATCGCCGCCAACATCGAACAGGCGATCGAGGCCGGCAGCTACGAGGTCGGCGTCGAGACCGTCACCGCCGACTCGCTCGTGATCGCCGGCCGGGAGACGCTCTATGAGCATCCCGGCACCGGGGCGGCCACCGAGCTGGTCGAGATCGTCCGCCGCGACAGGCTGGTGCCGCTCACGGCGGAATCGGCGCTGGAGATCGGCGAACGCGATCCGGGTCCGGACGGCAAGCCGCGCCTCGCGGTCAATGCCCGCTCCGAGCGCGCCGCCGTCATCCTGCCGGCCGCCTCGCGCATGCTCGACGACGGCGGCGTGCGGGAGCGGGTTCGCCTCATCCGGCCGGCGACCGCCGAGACCATGGCCAGCGCCGAGCTCGACGCCTCGAACTGGCGCCGTGCCGACGAAGCTCAGTGGCGGCGCGTTTGGGACGCCGAGATCGCCGGCCTGCCGTCGCACCGGGACTCCCGCTTCTGGCTCGCCACCGGACTGCTGCTGCCGGTCTGGGACCGCCTGCCGGCCGAGAACATGCGGGTGCGCCGTCTCACCTCGGATGACGGTATCGCCCTCATCGGCCGCGTCCTCGACGCCGAGCAGGTGCGCGCCGTGCGCGCCGGGTTCGGGCTCGACGGCGGCCCCGCCATGACCGGCGCCGAGGCCTTCGAGGCGGTGTTGGGACGCGGCAACGCGCTCGCGCTCGCCAAAGGCTGGCGGCTCGTGCGCCGCCGCCTGATGGGCGCCGACCGGATCGAGATCGAGGGGCCGGCCGACACCGACATTGACACGCTGAAGCGCATGGGATGTACCGTCGAGATCTTGTCGTTCCGCGCCCGGATATTCGCGCCCAATGCCGGGGCGATGGAGCGGATCCTCGACCGCTGGCCGCTCGCCGCCTGACCGCCCCGCGCGATACGTATCGCCGGCCCGCCGTCCTCCGCGCAACCGTGCGCGGGGCTGTGCCGCCGGCGACTCCAACAACGACAGGCTCGCACCGCCGCCCGCCGGGATACATATTGCCGGCCGGGCGGCGGCCGGAGTCGCCGCAACCGAAGGAGACCGCCATGACCCCGCAGACGCTGCCGGACGAGCCGAACTTCTGTTTCTGCCCGGCCTACGACGTCGAGACCGAGGTGCAGCAGATCCGCATCGTCATCGAAGGCCTCGCCGGCCATGTCCCGACCGCGCTCATCTCCCTCCACCTCGACGATGCTCTCAGCATCTGTGACAAGCTGAACCGCCGGCTCGGGCTCGACCGCGAGGCCTGGCAAGCCATGGTTGCCGCCTCGATGCGCGCCGAGGACGACGATCCGGAGAGCGACCCCTGGCATTGAAGCTTGCCAAGCTAAGGCCATGCCTGTCGAAAGACGACACCCGTGCTCCCGTTCTCGCTCTCGACCAACTGCACAATGTCGGCCGCTGCCGTACCGCGTCCAGTCCGAAACACCTGCCATCCTGCGGGAGACACCACCACGAACAGGCACGGCACTCTGAGTTTCGCGACCACGGACCGCCACGCCCTTTTGTCTGTCCCGGACGGGACCGGTCGGCCGAGAGGATGGCTGTGCCATTCGCCCACGTAAGTCTGCCTGCGATGCGACTTGCGCCAAGCCTCGGTCGCGGCCTCCTGATGCCGCTCGTCCTGCCGTGTGAAGCACGACAGCGTCGCCTTGTCGGCGGCGCCCGGTTCGGTGCAATCGACAACCTCGATATGCGGCCCCCGGTAGGAGCCGATCAGGATCCCCCCGCGTTCAACCTGCCCGGCGCAGCCGCGCCTTACCCCGTCGAGGAAACCGCACACTTCGTGGCGGAACAGAGCGTATTCGACTCCCGCGCGTCTACCGCGAGCCGGCGCAGGCCGGACAACGATCCGACGGCCGCGGGTTCCTGTCCTTGACTTCGACTGTAGCTTCTTTCTCAACCCTGACCGTCCTCAGCCTCGACCCCGGACTACCGCCATTCCAGTCCAGCACGAGTTGAAGCCCAAGCGCCGCCGCCATAGCCGGCGCCGCCACTCCGTAAGCGATATACTGCGCTTCGCCGCAAGCGGCAGCCGTCTGTTCGACCGTAGTCCCGGACTTCAGCGGATCGAATCGCCATTGCCCCCCATGATCGGGCTTCAGGCATTTGAAACATGCGAATTGCGGTCCGTCCACGAGCAGGGCCTGGCCGGCAGACCCATTGCCGAACAGCCACACATGGATGACGTCGGGTGTGCGCGCCCCTTCCCTGCGACGCGCCACGAAACCGTGATTGAGCGCCACGGACACAGCTTCTTCGCCGGTCGCGTCCACGACCAGGTCGTAGCTCGTGAGGCTCGCAAGCATCCCTTCGGCACCCGCTCTGACCGCCCGGATATGCGCTTCCGGAAACTGAAGCTGTAGTTCCTGCTTCACAGCTTCCGCCTTCCACTCGCCGATCCTGGCCGTGCCCAGAAGGTGACGTCCTACATTGCCGGGCTCGAACGATTGGTTGTCGACGAGCAGGAGCGCGCCTCCTTCATGCCCGGCGCCGCTCTGGACGAGGAATTTGGCGAGGTGGCTGCCGATGGTTCCACAGCCGATCAGCGCAATGCGCCGACCTGTCAGAGACGATTGCCTGTGCATGTTCCTACCGAATATCGACGGCAGGTCGATGCGCGCACCGCTGTGCCGTTCCACTCTCACGCTGCCGGCATTGTTCTGCGCGATACGCCGGAATCCTTCCCGCCGCTGCGCTCCCCTGAGAACGCCCTCCTTCGCGCCTACCGAGATGCCGACACAACCGTTCTCCGCCTTGACGAACAACGGCACGGGCGCACCCGGAAATCCGTAAGACAGCTCATCGAGCGCCCTTTCCGTCCCGCCCGGCACCGTCGTCTCCAGCCATGCAAGAAACTCCTCCAACGTCCTCGGCTGCCGAAACCCCGGCAGGAAGGTCAATTCACTGTCCGAATGAAAGACGAAGGTGGGTCGCGACGAGTCGGCGATCCGGGCCCGGTCCGCTTTGCCCGGAACCAGCCGCTTCAGCTTCTCGTCCGTATCGGCCAGGAACAGCAGAGCAGGTGCGCCGTCGCGCGGCACGCTGTAGAGCTTCGCGCGGCCGTTCCCCGTCCCCGCAACGTCGTAATAGAAGCTCTTCCCGAGCCAGTGCTGCGGAAATTCCTGCGCGATTTCTCCTTGCAGACGCTTGTGGGTCAGCGCCCGTTCCAGGCCGCGACGGGCCAGTTCCAGGCACATGAGCGCCGTCCCGCCGACATCGTAACGGTCGAGAACTAGGTCTTCGTTGCGGGCGAAGCAGAGCGCGCCGGACGCTTCGAGGTGCGCCACAACGTCCGGCGCTTCGTCGTCCGGGTCGAGTAGCGTCAGCTTCGGAAGGCGCGTGAATTCGAGATCGCTAAACTCGATCGCGACCCCGACCTCGCGTCCGACCACCGGCAGTCTGCCTGTGAACCGGAAGGTTCCCGTCTGCGAGCGGTCTCGCCCGAACCCCTTGTGCGCGAGCGCTCGGAACAGGTCTCTTGCGCGCTCGCCTTCGAGACTCATCCCGACGTGGTTCGGGGCACTGCCGGGGCGGTGACGACAGCAGGAGCGTACGCCCGTACCCTGCGCTCCTCCGACTCGACGTCGATCAGCAGTTCGTCGTTCGGAATGCGCACGCCAAATCCCTCCCGCAGTTCCGCTATCGCGACCGCCTTGTGATAGGTCCGGTTCAGCACCGTGTCGATCTTCGTCTTCAGTCCTCGCGCACGCGCCTTGAAATCCAACCGTTGTTCAGCTGACCAGTCCTCGTCCAACTGCTGGTCCGGCAGCACCGGATTGGGGATGGCCTGCGAGAACAAGACTTCCAGCCGGTCCGCCACGGCCTGAAGAGCCAGATCGTCACGGTTGTCCGGCAGCGGTCCCTTCAACTCGTCGTATACCGCAACCACGCACGCCATCAGCGTGATCGAGGATGGTCCGCCCTGCATCCACTGGAAATCGCGCCAGCCCTTGAGGTACCGGCAGACTCGCCGAACCGCCTCGCCATGATCCGCGATGGCGCCGAGGAACCAGTTTTCGATCTCGCGCGGGTCCGATTCGATCCAGCCGCTGTCGCGTTGCGCAAGCATGATCCTTTTTTCGAGCAGGCCCCTATAGACCTCGTCCGCCAGTTCGAAGTCGAGCTCCGGCGTCGCCTGCCCCCTGGCCGCCAAGGCCAACGCCCTTGCTTCCGCCAATTTCGTGAACTCCTCATCGGGGATGGCGTACAGCGCCAGATCGACATGCGCCTCCGCGTCGATCCGGACCCTGACGCAACTCGACTTGCTCGTGTCGAGTTGCCAGCCCCACTCCGCGCACAGCGGCCCGAGAATCTCCTCGACCATCGCAAAATAGCCCTTGGATGCCACCACCGGACGGTTGGAACCGCCTCCGTTGACGAAGGACGTCGGCAAGAACACGCCGTCGTCAAAGTCCACTTCCTGCGGCGGCAGGTGGGCCGGGAAGTTCAGCGTGTGGTAAACGCTGCTTCCCTGCATGCGGAATTTCGGGCTCAGCTTCGGCATCCGCGACGCCAGCGCGACGTAATGATACTCCACCAGGCTTCGCGCTTTCGCATGGCTGTTCCAATCGGGCATTTCCTCCCGCAGCCTCTTCCTGATCCGGTCGCGGGCCTCGCGAAGCGATGCCGCCCGTTCATCCTTCAGGCCCAGGGCAGCCAGGTATCCGCGGCGCGTCTGGCTGCCCTTGAAGACCCGGTGAACATTCAGTGTGCCGTGCATTCCGCCGGTTCCTTTACAAGGTTCAAGCCACTATATCTGGTAGTGGTTCCTGCTTCGTTCAAGGAGAATCGACAATATGTTCGATTCCATGGGTTTAGCCGGCTTCCTGAAAGTTGTGCTTTACGTCAATGCAGCTCTGGCCGTCGCGCTCGCATCCGATTTCTTCGGGTTGCTACCGCCCATACCGCTCGTTTCGCAGGTCTCCGTCTCTGTCATCGCGGTCTCCGCCCTCGTCTTCTTCGTCGGCCAGACGTCCGTCTTTCCCTGGCTTTGCGGCTTACCCGGCGTGTGGCGGGTGTTTCCGAACATCGACGCGGAGTACGCCGTCGACATCTCCTCGAACTGGTCCATCGTCGAGGCCCGCAACGAGGGTCGCCAGCCCGACATGTCCCCCGAAGGGGCCCCGGTATTGTTCAGCCGCGTGGGCAAGGCGAAGATTTCGGCGCGGCTCGCCCGAATCGACATGACCTTGGTCATGGATGACAGATACCTGAGCTCGGAAACGATTACCTGCTCCCTGCAGCGCCACCGCGGCGAGCGCAAACCAGTCCTATTCTACGTCTACGACAGCCATGTGTCGGCGCCCAAGAGCACGGACAGTCAACGCCATTTCGGCGCCGCACGCCTCTCCATCCCACTGGAGCGCTGTCCGAAGGTGCTGGAAGGAAACTATTGGACTGACCGCAATTGGCATCAAGGGCTCAACACTGCCGGCCAAATCCGACTGACCAGGATCTAGCCGTACCCGTTTGACGCCCCTGCCCCCGAGCAGGCGGTGTCGCAAAACCAGCTACGAGAGCCTGCTCCTGACTGCGCAGCCGGCCCGCCGCCGTCTGGCCGGTGTCGCGGAACCGCCATGCCGTCCCACCGCCTGCTGCGCTGCCGGCCCGCCGCCCTCTGCGGTCAACCGTAACGCGCGAGCCACCACCAGGCGATCCATACCGGCAGCCCGAGCAGCACGGCCCCGACCGCGATCGCGAGCGGTCCGAGCAGGCCCGCGAACACCGCCACCGGAATGGTCAAGGCACCCAGCCCGACGCCGGCCGCCCAGGCCGCGCGCCGATAACCGAGCCGCCAGAGGCGGCGGCAGCCGAGGACCAGCGGAAGACCGCAGGGCGCGAGCGGCGCGAGCGATACGAGTGCCGCCAGCAGTTCCCCGGGGGCCTCGAATGTCGCATCTGACGCCCCGAACCGGACCACGGCCTGGGCCACCACCCCGCCCGGCAGCCAGAGCAGTGCCAGAAGCCAGAACCCGAGGCGCGCCATCCGTTCCCGCCCGTCCATGCCGCACCGATGCCCCGGACGGCGGCACGATGCAAGCCGGGTCCGGACCTTCCGGGCGCAAAGGTGGAGAGAAGCCGTTCGGGAGCGAAGCCGCTGCAGGAGAGGGAGCGGCGGAATCGCAACCGGGGAGATCGGACATGACGGCACTGCGATATGCGGGGATCGGGGCGCGGGCGACACCGGACGCCGTGCTGTCGGACATGGGGGTGATCGCAGGATGGTTGGCGCGGACCGGCTGGCATCTGTCTTCCGGCGGGGCGGATGGAGCCGACAGCGCGTTCGCAGCGGGAGCGCCGGTCGGGCAGCGGACGATCTGGCTGCCGTGGCGGGGCTATAACGGACACCGGGGGGCGGACTGCCGGGTGCTGTCGGTGGCGGCGATGGCGGCGTGCATCGAGATCGCGGCGCCCCTGCACCCGGCGTGGGGGCGGTGTTCGCCGGCCGTCCGGAAGCTGCATGCCAGGAACGCGGCCGTGCTCGGATTGACGCTGGACCGGCCGGTCGATGCGGTGGTGGCGTGGACGGCCGAGGGTCGCATCGAGGGCGGCACGGGTATGGCCATCCGTATCGCCGAGCCCCGCGGCATCCCGGTGCTGAACCTGGGCTCGATGTCCCCGCGCGCGGTCTGCGAGCGCCTGGCCGCGATCCGCCGCGCCGTCCATCCGTCGTAGAGAAGGAGAGGGGCGCCTGCCGGGCGAGTGTCCGGCAGGCCGGAGGGAGTGGGTCCCCGGCGCCGATGCCGGACCGGGCACCGGCAGAGGAGATCCGCCCATGTTCCATCCCGCTTTCCGCTTCGCCCCGCCGACGGGCGGCGACCTGCTCGCCGAGCTCGGGGTCGACCGTCACACCGTCCGCGAACTCGCCGAGGACGAGCGCGCCATCCGCTGTCCCGACCGGGGCGCGGCCTATCCCGAATACGGCTTCGCGAGCCTTTCCCCGGAACCGGCGTTGGAACCGGGCCTGGCAGATCCGGCGCCGTCCGAGCCCTGGGACCCGGCGTCGTCGCTTCCCCCGGCGGAATAGAGGTGGAGAGGGACTTGGAGAGATTGAACGGAAGGGGGTTCGGGAGGGTGTCCCGGCCTCCGGCCGTTCGGAACCCATCGTCATCAACCAGGAACCGCAGGAGACCGTCATGGCCTTCGGAAAGAACCACGCGGAACTCGTCGGCCGCCTCGGCGACGACGTCACCGTCAACCACCTCGCCTCGGGCGGGCGCGTCGCCAACCTCAGCATCGCGACCGACGAGTCGTACATCGACAAGAACTCGGGCCAGAAGGTCGACAGGACCGAGTGGCACCGGGTCGTCACCTTCCAGCCCGGCCTCATCGACATGCTCCAGAAGCACGCGACCAAGGGCCGGCTGATCCACGTCGAGGGCAAGATGCAGACCCGGCGCTGGCGCAAGGAGGGCGAGGACTCCGACCGTTTCTCGACCGAGATCATCGTCGTGCCGGGCAACCGGGTCCAGTTCTACGACAAGCCCAACGGCGCGTCGGCCGCGGACGCCCAGGCTCCCGCGAACGGCGCGGACATGCCGTCCGGCGCGGCCCCGGCGCAGACCGGCGACATCGAGGATCCGCCGTTCTAGGCGCTTCCCGCTCATCGTTCCTCCCTCCCCAACTCGGGACCGGCGCTCCGGCGTCGGTCCCTTTCTTTTTGCAGTCGCGCCGGAGTCCTTCCCCTCATGCCCGTCCGGGCCGCGCCGCCGGAGTCGGAGAAGAGCGCCGGTGGGGCGTTCCGTTACCCAGGGAGAGAGAACATGACCCGCGACACCGAGAGCGTCTTCGCCCAGGGGGCCGTCATCGTCCCCGACTTCGTCACCCCGGCCGAGGAGGAGCGCCTGCTGCTCCGCATCGGCACGGCGCCCTGGCTCACCGAGCTCAGCCGCCGCGTCCAGCACTACGGCTACCGCTACGACTACCGCGGCGCGAGCCGCCCGGAGCCCGCCGCGCCGTTCCCGCGCTGGGCCGAGGTCATGGCGGATCGGCTGCGGGAGCATTTCGGGGGCGCGCTCCCGGTGCAGTGCATCGTCAACGAGTACCGCCCCGGCCAGGGCATCGGGATGCACGCCGACCACCGCGACTTCGGCGACGTCGTCGCCTCGCTGTCGCTCGGCGCCGACTGGCCGATGCGCTTCCGCCCGCGCTCCGTGCGCCCCTACGCCCGCGACGGGCTACCGGGCGACGAGGTCGCCGTGCTGCCTCGCCGCTCGGTCCTGGTCCTCGCCGGCGCCGCGCGCCGGGACTGGATGCACGGCATCGACCGGGCCGACAGCGCGCGCGAGGCCGCGACCCGCGTCTCCGCGACCTTCCGGACTCTCGCGGGGTAGCGGTCCCGGCCGGCCGGCGGAGGAGAGCCGCGCCTGTGTGAAGGCGAATCGCGGCAGGGCCGAGGGAGGCCGCCGCCCACAACCGGAGGATGACGGCATGCGTGTCTACAACCGCGACGAGGTCTGCAGCTTTCGCTTCACCCGCGAGGCCTGGGGCGAGTTCAGCAACTTCGCGCCGCTGGCCGCGCCGATCGCCGCCGGCCCGTGGACGTTTCCGACGTCGGAGCACCTCTACCAGGCGGCGAAGTTCGGCGGCGCCCCGGCGGTGCAGCGCCGGATCGCCGGCGCGCCCACGGCGCGCGAGGCCGCCGCCATCGGGCGCGGCGAGCGGGCCGGCCTCGACCCCCGCTGGAACGAGCAACGGGTGAACGTCATGCGCTGGGTGCTGCGCATGAAGCGCGAGGCCAACGCCGCCGCGATCGACGCCGTGCTCGCCGCGTCCGGCGACCGCGCGATCGTCGAGGTTTCGACCCGCGACCCGTGGTGGGGGGCGAAGCCGGCAGGCGACCGCTATCGCGGCGCGAACGTGCTCGGGCGGCTCTGGATGGAGCTGCGCCAGCAGCTCCGCGACGGCGATCCCGCTTCGCGGGTCGCCGCCTGGACCGGCCGGATAGATGTCGGCCGGCTTGCCGATCCGCCATGCGCCTGACCGGCGCATGCCTGCCGGCCCGGCCCCGCGCCCGCGCTTCGCTCGGCGCGCTCGCCTTCCGGCTCCGCCAGGAGGCGGAGGCCGGCCGGTATCGGGCGTCCCGCTCGAATTGGAAGGGAGTCCCGGATGCTGCACCAACCGTCTCCCGCCGCGACCATCGCCGCCGCGCTCGCCGCGCGCGCCGAGGAGGTGTGCCGGCGGTATCTCCCCAACGGCCGCCGGCTTGGCCGCTACTGGATCTGCGGCGACCTCGACGGCGGCCGCGGCCGCTCGCTCTTCGTCCGCCTCTCCGGCTCCGGCAAGCCGGGCAAGTGGACCGACGCGGCGACGGGGGAGCACGGCGACCTGCTCGACCTCATCCGCTACCGCACCAACGCGCCGACGCTGCGCGCGGCGCTCGACGAGGCGCGGCGCTTCCTCGCCTTGCCGGCTCCGCCGGCGGCAGCTCCGGACGCGCCCTACGACGCGACCGAGGCGGCACGCCGCCTTTGGTGCCGTTGCCGGGCGGTCGACGGCAGCCACGCGGAGCGCTACCTCCACGCCCGCGGCCTGTCGCGCTGCCGCTTCGCGGCATTGCGCTTCCATCCCGAGCTTCGCTACCGCGAAGGCTCGTTGGTGCGCCGCTTCCCGGCGCTGGTCGCCGCCGTCACCGGCGACGGCGGACGCATCTTCGGCGTGCAGCGCACTTGGCTCGATCCGCGCCGGCCCGCCAAGGCGGGCGTCGCGAACCCGCGCAAGGCGCTCGGCCGCGTCTACGGCCTCGCGGTGCGCTTCGGCACCCCCTCCGACAACGCTGCGCTCGTCGTCGGGGAGGGCATCGAGACGGTGCTCTCGCTCATCACCGCCGTGCCGGAGATCACGGCGGCCGCCGCGCTCTCCGCCGGGAGCCTCGGCGCGTTCGCGCCTCCCTCCGGCGTCGCGCGGCTGGTGATCGCCCGGGACAACGACGAGGACGGCGCGCTCGCGACCGAACGCCTCGCCCGGCGCTGCGCGCGGGCGGACGTCGCCGCGACGGTCGTCGTGCCTGCCGGCAACGACTTCAACGACGACCTCGTCGACTTCGGGGCGGCGGCGCTGCGCGCCCGCTTCGCACCGCTGTTCCCGCCGGCTGGAGGAAGAGGAAAGCGGAGGGTCGGGCAAGCCGACCGGGAGAGAGGAGGGAGTGAATGCGCGCGATCGTGAATCTGCGAACCGAACCCAGGCTGCGCGAGGAGCTCGAATATACGCACGTCGTGAACAGCACCGTGCTGATCGACCGCCGCACGAAGTGGGGCAATCCGTTCAGAATCGCCCCGGACTGTTCCAGGGAACAGGCGATCGAGCGTTACCGCGTGGATCTCTGGCGCCGCATCCAGGCGGGTGAGATCGCGCTGGAGGAGCTTGCCGAACTGGACGGGTGCTGGCTGGCGTGCTGGTGCGAGCCGCTGCCCTGTCATGGGGACGTGCTGGCCAAGGCGGCGGCATGGGCGTCCGGGGTGCTTACCGATCAGGAAGCCGCCTGAGATGCGTGGCTCCGTTCCTGTTGCACGGAAGGAATTGGGCGATGCCTTCGGCCCGGGCTATCCGCTGCAATCTCCACTCGCTGGCGCTCCCTCCGATTTCCGCTCCTATCCCTATCGCCTCCGGTCGCTGCGCTCCCTGCGCGCTCCGCTTGCCGCCGCCTTCGGCGGTGTTGTCGCCGCCCTGGCGGGCGGCGGCGTTGTTGCGTTTCCCCCAGACCGGTCTGGGCGGCGCGCCATTCCAGGTCCGCAGCGGCGGCCCGCAACCCGCTTCGCGGGTCCTCCACTTCGTTGCGGCCCTTCGGGTGCAGGCCGCCTCAATCTGCGGACCTTCCAGGCTTGACTCGCCGCCCACCCCGCTCCGGGGGAAACGCGGTGTTTTTTTCAGAGGAGAGAGGAACCGACCATGACAAACCCCAACGACAGCGCCATGGCAGACGCCTTCGCGGAAGCCGGGATCGACACCGGGAGCCTTGACTCCCACGCCGTGGACACCGCCGACCTTTTCGGGCAGACCGGCAGCGACGACGAGCGCGAGCCGGAGCACGCGGCATCCGCAACCGCCGTGGCCTGCGAAGCCGCCGCCATGTTCGGCGCGACCCCCGGCCCCGACGAGTTCGACAACCGGCCCCTGTGGGAAGCCCCGAACCGCATCAAGACCCGGCCCCATGGCGCGCTGACCTTTGCCGAGCGGCGCACCCGGCGCATCGCATACAAGGTGCGCAGCGATCAGGACCCCAACTTGCACCCCGGCGACCCGCTGGACCTTCCCGACCTTCGCGCCGGGTTCGAGGACTCGCACTTGCCCGGCATCGTGCACGAGATCATCGACCTTGCCGCCGAACGCCTGTGCGCGGACGGAACCAAGCTTGCCGACGAGCGCGAGAGCCTGATTTGGGGACTGGTCAATTGCTTCCATGCCCAGACCCAGAGGCTGGACCGCGCCCTTGACCGCATGGAGCCGGAGTTGCGGGACCTTCAGCGCGCGCAGGACGGCTCCGAAGTCAAGTCGCTCGAACTGGAGAGGCTGACCGACAAGGCGCACAACACCAGCGACCGGCGCGACGCCCTCGAAATCTTCCGCGATTGCGCCGCCGAAGCCTACCGCGAGCGCACCGGCGAGGTCTGGCGTCCGCGCCGCGGTTCGCATACCAGCCGCACCGGGCATCTGACTTCCGCCGCCATCGACGCCCGCGACTTCATGCGCGCCCGCAAGGACCGCGAGACGACGGCGCACCTTCCCGACGGCACGCTTATCGCCATCGCGGGCGGGAGGGATGTTGCCGACCCGGCCGCCGTCATTGCCCGGCTGGACAAGGCCCGCGAGAAATACGCCGACATGGTGCTTGTGCACGGCGGCGGCCCCGGTGTCGAGAAGATCGCGGCAAGCTGGGCCGAGCGCAACGGCATCCAGCAGATCGTCTGCAAGCCGGATTGGGACAAGCACGGACGCGCCGCACCGTTTCGCCGCAACGACGACTTGCTCAATCTCCTGCCGAAAGGCGTCATCGCGTTCCCCGGCTCCGGCATCACCGAGAACCTTGTCGACAAGGCGCGGCAGCTTGGCATCCCGGTTCAGCGCATCGCGGCATAGCCCGCAGCGTCCCGAGCGGGCCGCGTTGCTCCGGCAGCGCGGCCCGTTTGCGTTTGTGCTTCCCCGTTGCGGCAACGCCGCCATCCTCGCGCGCGCTCCGGCTCGCATCGCTCGCCGATCGCCGTTGCGCTCGCAGCCCTCCGCATCGTGCTTCGCACGAGTGCATCGGCCTCCGCGCCGACCGCCGCTGCTCAATCGCCGCTACGGCTCCGATCCGCCGGGTTCTCCGGCGTCGATCTCCCGATCCCCCTTGCATCGTGAATCGTGGCTCTGACCCGCCGGGGCGGGCTTCGGGGTCACACCCCACGCATCGTTGATGCAGGCGTGCCACCGGGTTCCATCACGTGCCCTTTCGGGGTCTTCGGGTGCCACCGGGGGGCCATGGGGTTGTTGGAGCGAGCGAGTTTCGCGCGCAACTCGCGGATCGTCACCGCCATGGTTCCGCATGGCCCCGCCTGTCACCAGGCGCAACTTGCCGGGTTTCGGAATGTGTTCGGTGAGTTTCGCTTGAAACTCGCGCGAGTTACGCGCGAGTTACGGCCGACGGACGGGACTGTCCTCAGTCGGAGGCGTCCTGCCGAAGCGATTCCTGGAATGCGCGGGCCTCGGCAACCAGCCTTTCGAGCTCCTCGCCGCGCCCCTCGTGGAGCATCGCGTCGCGCCTTTCCGTCGCCAGGAACCAGGTGTAGCGGAACATCCGCTCGATCAGCGGCGCCAGCGACGGCACGACGGTGGGCGCAACGGCGCCCTCCGGGGCGCGGACGAGCGCCAGAATCTTCTCCCGGACGAACTCGGCGGCCGGCAATTCGTGCGCCAGCGCGGCGTTCCTGACCTCATCCCACTCGGACTCCGAGAAACGGATGCTCCGGGTCTTGCGGTTGTCGTCCGCCTTTTCGGCTTCGTTCCCGACCGCCGGGGCGTCGACATCGGCCGTGTTCTGCCCGTCTTCGTTCATCGCTCAGCCCCTCCTTGCACAGCGACCGGCTTGGCGCCTGCGTCACAATCCAAGGTCCATCCCTCCCTTGCCGCGGTCGCGGGCGAGCGGTTCCGGCTCATTCGCGGGTGTCTTCGCGGCATCCCGGCCCTTTCCGGCGCCTTCGCCAAGCCCGCGTTCCTGACGGGATTCGGGCGCCCGCGCGGCCTCGGCTGCCTTGTCCGGCGCCTCGCGCTTCATCTCTCCGATGCCTTCGAGCGCCCCGATCCGCTCGCCGGTGACGGCCTGGAGCTGGGCGCGGAGTTCGGCCGCGTCGTCGGTGACCAGCTCGGCCCGGTCGCGCGCCCGGCTGATCTCGACATAGAAGCTCTTCTGCGTGGTGAGATGCGGGTGCCGCGCCTCCATGGCGGCGATCACGTTGTCCACCGTGCGGCCCTGGAACGCGTGCACGGTGGACGCCCAGGCATGGTCGAGATGGCGCAGCTGCGGGTCGCCCCTGCCGAGTTCGAGCGTCTTGCCGTCCTCTAAACGGAACGTCACCCGGCCGTTCGCGACGCGCAGGACCTCCGCCGTGCGGCTGTTGACCAGCCCGAGCCCGGCATCGTTGCGAGTCCAGCGTAGGCGGTCGCCGGCCCTGAGCTCTATGTCTTCGACCTTGTAGACCTCGCTGCCGCCCCGGCGGCCGCCGATCTCGTCCGGCTTCCAGGCGGTGCTGCCGCCCCGGCCGTCGGCCAGCAGCACTTCGTTGGTCCCGTGATCGACGCCGATGACGCGGCGCTCCTCGCCCTTCTCGACGCCGATCCGCTTGTAGGGGCGGTGGAAGGCCACCACGTCGCCCGTTCCGTAGTTGGCGGCCAGCGCCTTCTCGGCGTTGGTATAGCCCTTCGAGACCAGCCTCTCGCTTTCCATCGTCGGCCCGTGGAGACGTCCCTCGCGGGCGAGCCGCTCGCGGATGTGACCGTTGATCCCCAGCCGGAGTTCGTGGCTCGGAGCCATGACGCCGGTGTTCTCGCGTGCGTCCTGGTCCAGACGGAGCCACCTGGCGGCGACTGCGCCCGCAATGTTGTCGGGTTTGACCTCGGCGACGTTGCTCCCGAGCTTCTCGAAGGCGCGCTCGATGTCGCCCTTGAGGCTCGCCTCGACCGCTTCCTTCAGGGCGGGATCGCGCTGGCGCATGATCTCGTCCATCGTGGCGGTCTGCATGCCGGCGGCCTGGAGCTGGGCGAACGGCTTGCCGGCATCGACGGCATCGAGCTGCTTGGCATCGCCGACCAGAACGACCCGGGGGATGCGGAGCGCGTTGGCGATGCGGAGCAGGTCGCGCGCCTGCACGGTGGACGCCAGCGAGCCCTCGTCCACCACCAGGATCGTCTTCGCGAAGGCGGCGCGCATCTCCCTGGCGCCCTTCTTCGTTAGCCTGCCCTCCGCGACGCCGGCGTTTCGGGCGAGGAAGCGCTGGAGGGTCTCGGTCTCGATGCCGGCCTCCGATGCGAGCGTCTGCACCGCCGAGGCTGAGGGCGCGAGCCCCGCCATGCGCCAGCCCTTCTTCTCCGCGAGCGTCCGCGCCCGGTTCAGCATGGTGGTCTTGCCGGTGCCCGCGTAGCCCTGGACGCCGACCGTGCGGTCCTTCGCCGACAGGATCAGCTTCACCGCATCCTTCTGCCCGGCCGTGAGCGGTCCCTTGTTGAGGTGCCCCTGGACCTGCCAGCCGCGCAGAGGCGACCGGCCGCGGCCCTGGCCGCCACGCCACAACCCCACCGTCTCGCGCTCCTCGCCGGCCGAGCGCTCAGTCGCGAGCGCATCCTCGGCGCCCGGGATGTTCACGGCGTGCAGGCTCCCGGCCTTCTCCAGCGCCGCGACCTCGCGCTCGATGTCGCCGATCGCGACCGCGCCCGGCGAATGGGCGAGCGCGGCCGCCAGCAGATCGGTGCGGGCGAACACCGCCTCGCGCTCGGACAGATGCGCCATCGCCCAGACGACCGCCTCCGCGGCGGGCAATACCGGGGCGACTTCCGCCACGCTCCCGCGCCCGGACACATCCCTCCGGTCCCCGTCGGGCTCCCGATCCGTCTCCACCGGGTCCGATGCGGGGGCACGCGCCCGGCCATCGTCACCGATATCGTGCCGTTCCCGGCCTTCCGCGCCGGCCAGCTCGCTCGGCCCGGCGGCCGGCACCACCGCCGCGGCCCGAACCGGCGCGGCAGATTTCCCTTCAGCTTCGGCCACCAGCGCCTTCGCATCGAGACCCAGATCGGCAGCCTGGCGCTGCCACACGCCCCGCAGCTCGTCGCGGTCGATGTCGCGCTTCTTTGCCCGCGTCATCAGCGCCGCGCGCTCGGCGAGGCGCGGATTGTCCGCCGGGCTGCCGAGATCGCGCGCCTCCATCGCCGCCTCGATCTCGGCGCGGCGGCTCGAGAACGCCTCGATGGTCTCTCTCGGCACGCCCGCGATCTCGAAGCGCCCGTCGGCATGGGTCTTCTCGATGCCGTAGCCGAGCTTCCCGAGCCCCGCCGCGAGTTCGTTGCGGTAGAGCATCCCGATCAGCTTCTGGCGCGCATAGAGGCCCTCGTTGGCCATGGAGCGCCACTTGCCGTCCTCCCCCTGGACCATGTTGGCCAGCACGGCGTGGGTATGGAGCTGAGGATCGAGGTTGCGCGAGGTGTCGTGCCGGAAGGTGGCGGCGACGATCTTCTGGTTCCCCACCCGAGCCATGCGCCCGGTATCGGGATCCTTCATACGGGTCTCGGCGGCGTTCTTCTCGACCCAGGCGAGCGTTGCCGCCACGGCGCGGTCGTGCGCCTCGACAATGCGCCGGTCGCCACCGACAAGCGCGGCCAGGGAAACCGATTTCGGGGCGGAGAAGGTGAGATCGCGGCCGGGGCGGTGAAGGATCTCGCCATCCTTGCCGCGCCGCCCGAGCCGCGTGTCCGAGCCGTCCGGCACCTTGCCCTCGAGGACGGCCCTGAACGTGTCCGGGTCGACCGGGCCCTTCAGCCCGAGCTCCTCCGCTCCCTTTCCGGCCCAGGCGCTGGCGTCGCGATGCTCGGGATCGTCCTTCGCGTAATAGCCGTCGCGCTCGTAGTAGGACGCGCCCTGGGCCGCGGAGGACAGCGCGCCGATCGACAGCATGTCAGCCCCAGTCGGACCCGCGCCCGCCGCCGGCATCGGAAGAAAGCGGCGGGTCTGCCGGTTTCGAGCCGGTATCCGGAGAAGTCGCGATCGCTACACCTTCGCCTTCGGGCGCATTTTCCCCGCTCTCCGGTGCCTCACCGGCCTTCGTCTCGGCCGCCGCCGCGTCCGCTTGCGCCTCGCCGGCCTCTCCCGACAGCGGCACGAGATCGAGTTCGCCCTGCCAGGCCGCCGGCTCCCGCGGCGTGCCGGGATTGTCAGCATGACGGGGTCCGTCAGGATTCGACGGCTCCGGGATCGCGATCCCGTTGCTGCCGGCCCCTTCGACACCGCTTCGCGGCTCCGCCCCATCCTCTCCGCGCGGCACGAACCGCTCCGCCGCCTTCGCCCGGGCGACGTATTTGAGCCGTATGGAGGCGACCGGGAAGGGGCCGGGGAACTTGAGGTAGCCCGAAAGGTTCTCCAGCCGCATGATCTCGGAGGGGAGCGCTAGGGCGCGCAATTCACGGCGTGGCGTGAGCGAGACGCCGTCGCGGATGGTGTTGGCGCCGTAGGAGAACCCCTCGGAGACCTCCTCGATCTCGCTCCGCCCGAGGCTGTCCGCCGACCATTGCGCGGTGTCGCGGTCCGGAGCCGCCAGCACCACCCGCGTGCCGCAGAGGCCGGAGATGGTCTCCGCGCCATTCCTTCCGTAGAGGTCGCGGAGCGCCGAGGCCACCTGGACGCCCAGCACGAAGCAGCCGCCGAACTGGCGCGACTCGGCGAGGCCCGGCTGGAGGCTCGGCACCTGGTGGAGGGTGGGGAGCTCGTCGAGGATGACCCAGATGCGCCGGCCGTCGTCCTGGGCGAGCGTCAGCATGGCGTTGACCGCGATTTCCAACCAGGTCGAGATCAGCCCACGCAGGCTGGCGTGCTGGTCGCCGCGCGAGGTGAGGAACAGGAACCCGTCCCGGTCCTCGTCGGAGATCCATTCCCGGATCGAGAACGGCTTGCCGGTATCGGGCAGGAACTCCAGCGCGGACAGGTTGGCGGTGAGCATGGCGCGCACCGAGAGCGCGGTCTTGGGGTTGTCGGGATCGACGATGGACTGCGCGACCGTGCCTTCCATGGCCTCTGCAAGCGCCGTCAGGTCGGTCTTGAGCAGGTGGTCGACCAGGACGCGGTTCTCGACGATCCCCTTCTGGCGGAGCACGCCGGCGCCGTTGGAGAAGAGCTGGCGCGCCGCCGTCACCCAGAACGGGTCCACCGTGTCCTTCTGCTGCGGGATCAGCGCGGCGGCCATCATGTCGAAGTCGCGGGGGTTGCGCGCTTCCAGGAAGGGCGACCAGCGCGGCGCGCGGGCGTCGAGCGGGTTCATCAGCACGTCGCGGTCGCGGTCGAAGAAGGACCGCGTGTACGTCCCCATCTTGTCGTAGAGGACGCAGCGTTCGCCGCGGGCGCGGATCTGCGCCACCAGGTCGGAGATCAGAACCGTCTTGCCGGAGCCCGTGGTGCCCGAGACGATGGTGTGCTGCGTCTCGGTGCGCTCGGGATACGGTATGCCGGCGATCGAGTAGGGGCGGAACCGGGCGCCGCCCGGCAGGCGTGACAGGAGCCGCTCATGGGGGGATTGCAGCCGCCGCCGAAGCTCTCCGGCGGTGACCATCTCCGCACCCCTTATGCGCTTCTGCCGCCCGAGCTGGGCGCCGCGGTACCAGAACGCGACCAGGAACAGCCCGATCAGCCCGCCCCCGGCCGCCAGGCCCAGCCCGGCGCTCGCGAACATCTCGGTCTTGATGCGCTCGCGCGCCTCCAGCGCCGGCACGGAAGCGGCGATCTCGCGGATGCGCAGCACCCGCCGCGTGCCGTCCGCGAAGCGGATCTCCTGACCCGAGTCGCGGTCGTAGCCGAGGGCGAGCTTGACCTCCGCCAGCGTCGCCATGCCGGCGGCGTACCACTCCGCGCCCGTCGTGCTGTGCCAGAGCGTCCAGGCCGGCACCGCCACCGTGGTGAAGGCGGCGAAGAACACCGCCGCCCGGAAGAGCTGGCCCCACATGCGGATGCCGTGGAAGACGGTCTGGCCGCCCCGGAGCGTGCTGCCGCCGATGCCGCGCATCACGCGCTCCCCGGCGTCGCGCGGTTCGCCATCCGGAGGTGGAGCCCGGCGAAGGGTCGGGCGAAGGAGACCGGGCCGGGCGGAGATTCCCTTTCCCCGTTTCGCCGGTATGATCGGAGGACATGAACATGACCCGAACATTCGACGATCGGACCGGACCGACGGCGCCGGCCGGCACGCCGCGGGGCACCCGGACCGAGCGCGCCGTCGTGCTCGCCGGTTTCGCCGTGGCGGCGCTCTACACCGCGATGTCCGCCGCGCTCGGTTCCGGCATGGAAGCCACCGGCGCCGCATGGCTCGCGGCTGTCCTCTGGACGGTCGTCGCCAGCCTCGCCTGCGCGCTGCGGCGCGGTTTTCTCCGCCGCGACTGGTCGGCCTTCACCGGCTACCGGCTTCCCGGTGGCCGCGACGAGCGGATCGACGCCGCCACGCAGAGCGGGCAATACGCCTTCATCGAGGTCGCCGAGGAGCACGAGCGGCTGATGCGCGGCGACTGAGCCCGGGCCCGGTATCCGGCCCGGCCTCACGGCGAGGCCTTCCCCCAGTCCCTCTCGTCGGTCGGCGGCGGGTTTCCTGCGTCGTCCGGCGCCGCGTTCTTCGCGCTGCCGAACAGCTGCCCGGCGAGCCAGCCGCCGATGAAGGGCAGGTTCTCGGTCGCCTGTTGTTCGAAGGGCTTGTTTCTTTCGACGGCGACGCCGGCGCGGCCTTCCGCGGTTTCCTGCCCGGTCACGCTCTGCCGCGCCTCGCGGGCCGTCTCCTTCATGGTCATCTCGGTCTTCGTCTCGACCCGTTCCTCCATCGCCCGCACGTCCGTCTCGCCCGGCTGCGGCGCGCCCGCCGCAGCCGCCCGGTCCCGCACGCCCGCCGACCAGCCGCCATACGCGGCGGCTGTTTCGCGGCCGTAGGCGCCGCGCAATTCGCCGGCAGCCCCTTCGTACTCGGCCGCGCCGCCGACCGACGCCGGGTCCGGCCCGGCCGGGGCGGGGTACTTCTCGGCGATGAACGCGGCGGCGTATTCGCGGAGCTGCTCCGAATCCTCCGCCGTCTGCGGCGAGGCGATCCGCATGGCGCCGGCGGCGCCGATCGCGCGGCCGTCCGCACCCGGCTGTTCCGACAGCCAGGCGAAGAAGGGCTGGCCCAACTCGCGTTCGATCGCCTGGGCGTCCGAGCGCACCTGGGCGGCCTGTTCCGACCAGCTCTCCGATTCCTTCCGCGCCAGCGAGGCCCGCTCCTGGAAGCTGCGCATGCGGGTGAGGTTGGCGCTCAGGCTCTCGTCGAGCCCCGCCATTTCGCTGTCGCCGGTCTGCGTCGAGTAGCGCCGCGAGGCCTCCGAGACCTGCGACCAGGTCTCCGTCACGCCGTGCTGGCGGTCGTATTCCTTGATCCGGTTCCAGGCATCGGACTCGATGGTCTGGCCGCGCCAGAGCGCCGAGCCGTTCGCGCCGATCTTCGCGATGATGTCCCAGCCGCCGCCGATCTTCGCCTCGGCGGTCAGGTTCATCGCCTGGCTCTTGGTCAGCCCGCCGATCTCGGCCAGCTTCTCGACATGGGAGTCGAGCTGCTGCGCCTGGCTCGATTCGCTTTCCGTAATTCCGCGCGCATATGCCTCGCCGGTCGAGACGTCGTGGCTGTAGCGTTCGATCAGCCCCGTCGCGTCGGTGACGGCGGCGTTGCGGGCCTCTCCGGCCTCCGCCGACCAGTGGCGCGAGAGCGTGCTGGCCTCGCCCGCGCGGGTCTCGTAAGAGGTCGCGAGCGACTCCGACAGCCGCACCCCGGCGGCCGGGATGCGGCTGGTCGCTGCGCCCATGTCGGCGATGGGCGTGCCGTCGCCCGCCACGGTGAACGCCGCCCCGGCGGGCGCGTATCCCGTATAGCGGTCGGTGTCGACATGGGCCGAGGTGCGGATCTGGCGGCCCTCCAGCGTCGCGAACCGGTGGGTGTCGTAGCCGGTGTTGGCGAGCGAGAGGTTGCCGGTGGTGCCCTCGTGCGCGGCGGATGAGGCCGCGTCCTGCCCGACCGCCAGCACCGAGGTCGCCAGCACGGTGGCTTTCGACAGCCCGTAGGCGAGCGCGGCGGCCAGGAACGGCACCGACATCGAGAGATAGCCCGACATCACCGCGACGTCGGACGCCACGGCCCGGATGCCGGCCTGGGCGACCAGCGAGATGCCGCTATCGCCGCCGGGCATGAGCGCGGCGGCCTGCATCCGCTCGGCCGCCTCGCCCATGCTGATCCGGTGCAGCACGGCGTAGAGCGGCCCCCAGCTTTGCAGCCACACCAGCCCCGTCACATACGACCGGAATATGGTTGCGCCTGCCGGGGTCAGCATCAGCAAGACCGCCATCGGGAACGCGCCGACATAGAGGCACTCGAACACGATCCTGAGTAGCGGCACCCAGGTCTCGGCCTGGCGGCCGATCGCCCGGTAGGCGGAGACGGTCTGCGCCTCGGCCCTTGCCTCGGTATAGGCCCGGAGCGCGGCGGCGTTGCCCGCTTCCGCCGCCCATTGCTCGCCGGCGTCGTGGACGGCGTTCAGCACCATCTGCTGGCGCATGATCTCGCCCGCCGAGCGCGCCGCGCCGATCAGGAAGTCGTGCGCGGCCGGAAGGGCGGCCAGCAGCTCGGCGCGGGCCAGCGCCTCGGTCCTGGCGTCCGGGAAGATGCGCCGCCCGAACACGGTGCCGGCGCGTGCGATCTCCGCGTTCCACTGCCCGTTCAGCCGCGACGCGGCAACCTGGCAGGTGACGATCTGCCGGTCGATCGGCGTGGCGCCCGTGCCGGTCGCGGCCTGCCGCGTGGCGAACTCGACCATGCGCGCGGGTGAGGCCCCGGCCGAGGGCGAGCCCGAGGCGGTGAACAGGGACCATATGTCCGTGCTCTCCCGCAGGTCGTCCGCCGAGATGTGCCCCAGCAGCAGCGCGTGGAACACGCACTGACGGGCGTAGTTGCGGACGTTGCGCGCGAACACCGTGTCGGTGATTTCCAGACGTGTGGTCTTGGCCGCGAGCCGCGCCCCGAATATCAGCCCGTGGCGGCGGTACTGGAGGTCGTTGGGCAGCGTGAACGCCTGCTCCGTGAGCCGGGTGAGACCGTCACCGACCTGGCTGGTGAGCGAGGCGAACAGCGCGAGCCCGATGGGGACGTTCGCGACCACGGCAGGAGCCAGCGTCGGATCGAGCCGGTCGACGACGCGCACCGTCGCCTTGGGCACGATCATCGCGCCCCAGACCGCCACGAACAGCAGCATCCACTTCGCGTTGTCCTTCCACGAGCCGCCGAAGGCGGTGCGGAACAGCACCCAGGCGAGCCCTGCCACGCCGGCGAGCTGGGCCAGCGTGATATAGGCGCCGCCAGAGGTGATCGCGGCGACGGCGTTCAGCAGATCGACGAGGTAGGTGCCGCCGCCGAGTGTGAAGAGCTCGTACATAGGTAAGGTGTCACGCCATGGGTCAGCGCGACCCCGCGCCGGCGCCGCCGCGCGCGAAGGCGAGCGCGGCGCGGAGATCGGCGGAGAGCGCGCCCGCCAGTTCGGTCTCGATCAGCCGCAGCTTCTCGACCACGGCGAGCGCCGTGTTGAGCCGCTGGAGGCCCTGGTGACGGTGCCGGGCGAGCGCGATCCGGTTTGACCGGAGTCCCTCGCGCCAACGCTGAAGCTGCTCGCCATCGGCGATGTCGAGCGTCCCGGCGCGTTCCTCCACGGAGCGGTGGAGATCGGTGATCCACACCTGCATCACGTCGAGCGCCACGGCCTCGGCAAGCGCGTCCATCTCCTGGTCGATGACGGCGCCCCGGTAGGCGGCCGCCGCGTTGGCCACCCGGTAGACCGGCAGCGTGGTGAGGTTGACCAGCCCGAGGGCGGCAGCCGGCGGCGCGGTATCCGTCCTGACCGCATCGACGAGATCGCGCAACAATGACGCCACCCGTGCCCGGAAGCCCCGGTTGGCCGGGATCGTCACCGTGCCCAGGCTCGGGTTGAGGCAGAGGTTCGGCGTGTCGCAGCGGTAGACCGGCAGCGCGCCGCCGCCTTCCATCAGGGTCTCGGTGACCCGGCGGTCCAGCGCCAGCGGCTCCAGGATGCGGACCCTCGGGCCACGCGCGTCGGCGTCGGAAGTGGGAGCAGTGACGATCAGCGTGCCGGTGACCGCCATGGCGAACTCCGCCAGTTGGGTGTCCCCGGACAGGAAGGACGAAGCCCGGATCGCCTTCCAGGCGTAGTTGACGTTGACCGGAACCTGGTCCGCCATGGCGCCCGAGGCCGAAGCGAGCGTCGAGTTACGCTGCCCCGCCGCGCCGCAGCCGTGCTTCGCGGCGGCGTAGTCGGAGAAGATGCCCTGGCCGGTGCCGATCGCCGCGCAGATGGCGGACGAGGCGCGGTCGTTCTTCGACCAGAGCGCGCCGACCAGCGCCTGGGCGGTCTCGCAGGAGTTGAGGTTCTGGCTGTTGACCCACTGCGCCAGCGCCCGGAGCTTCGCCATGGTCTCGGCGATCACCGGGCTGATGGTCTCCAGGGCCAGCTCGAAGGCGAAGCCCGCGGCGTTCTGGGCCACCGCGCGCCCGAAGGCGATCAGCTGGTCCGAGTTGATGAAGGAGAAGGCGCCCGCGAAGGCGTCGATGCCGCCGCAGCCGGAGCGGAAGGACGGCAGGCTCACCGTTGCGATCTGTTCCGAGCGCACCGGGGAGCGCAGATAGAGGTTGCCCAGCGTCCAGTGCCCGGAAGCTTGGCCGTGGAACGCCGTCGGGCCGGTGGTGTTGACCGCCGCGCCCTGCCAGAAACGGCCCATCTCCGAGAGCACGTCGGCGCGCGCAGGGGAGACCGCAAGCAAGAGTACGGCAAGCGCCGTGCCGAGGGCGAAGGACAAGGCGCCCTTCCTCTCATCAATAGTCATTGCCGGACTCCAGTGCGGTGAGCGCGAAGATCCGCTCCGCCATCTCGTCCTCGGCCATGACGCCGAAGCCGACGGGGACCACGCGCCTCAAAGCGGTGTCGAACAGCACCAGGGCGGGGACCGGCGCGTTGCCGAGGCCCAGCCGGGCGGCGCGCCCGTTGTCCGCCACCGCCTCGGGCCAGCCTTCCAGCGCTTCGCCCGAGAGCGAGACGGCGAGCACGTCGAGGCCGTGGCGCCGGGCGAAGGCGCGGAGCAGCGGCCCGAACACCTTGCAGCCCGCGCAGCCGGCGTGGCCGAGATAGATCAGCCCGTAGCGCTCCCCCAGCTTCGCCAGCGCGGCGTCGCGGGCTTCGCGTCGCTGGTCGGACCAGACCTGCTTGGCGAGCGCGCCCACCGGGCGGCGGAGCGTGTAATCCAGCTCCGGCGTCGCCCAGACCGTGCGCCGGAACGCGTCGGAGAAGGTCGCGGCCCGTTGCAGCGTCTCCTGCTGGAGGCGCAGATAGGCGGTGACGTTTTCCGTAGTGGGGTTCAGGATGGCTTCCGCCCGCGCCTCTTCCAGCGCCTTGCGCATCGCCTCGATCCGCTCCGACGCGGATTGCGCCGGGCCGGAAGAGGGCGGCGGCAGGGCCGGCGCGGGGTCGGTCCGTTCCGGCTCTTCGACCCGATCACAGTAGAAGTGCCAGCCGAGGCCCTGTCCCGCGTTCGAACCGGGATCCCCGCACCAGGCCCGCCATTCCCCACCGGCCGCGGGCGCCCCCAGCACGGTCCAGACGAGGCTCGCGGCAAGCGCCTGTTTCAGGATGCGAAGCGCGGCGCGCGTCATCACTGGCCCCGCTGGTAGAAGTCGCGGATGCGGGTCCGCATCGCCGTGCCGGTATCTCCGGCGTCCGGCAGCGAGACCGAGGGCTCGCGCGAACCGTCCATCAGGTCCTGCGTGAACTCGGAAAGGTCCAGGCTGGCGAAGTCGATGCCCTCGACCTCCGCCACGGTGAGACCGCGGCAGCTCGACCAGCCGATGCCGAGTTGGCGGCGGCCCTGCTGTTGCAGGATGCGCCCGAGTTTCGAGCCGAACACGCACCAGGCGCGCGAGCGGCGGATACAGACGCCGAAGAAGGTGCGCTTCGAGCAGTAGCGGCCGAGATAGTGGGCGTTGCCCGCGTTGCGCTCCTCGGCCAGCTCGCGCTCCGAGGACGAGCAGTTGCCGAGCCCGATCAGGAGCCCGCTGTTCTTGCAGCAGTTGGCGAGGCCGAACAGCTTGATGTGGCAGGCCCGGCGCTGACCGGTAAAGAAGCGCAGATTGTCCCGGTCGAACTCGTCGCCGCCCAGCTCCAGCGCCATGTTGAGCCGGGTGGTGGCCTCGACGAAACCGGTATTGGCTCGCGAAGGCACGGTCTCGCAATCGGCGCCCACACACCAGCGCACGGAGCCGCAGGCGCCGCCGTCGTCCGCATCCTGGAGGTCCGCACCGCAGTCCGCCGTGCTGCCCGACGCGAGGCCGTCCGCGCCGTGCGCCGAGGACTGCGGCGACGCCGCGATGGTCTCCGAGCGCCGCACCACCCGATCGCTCGCCGCGACGGGACGCGCGGGCCTTTGGGTCGTGCCCCGAATCACCGCGCGCCCTGCCACGCCGCCCGGATCGTCCGGATCGGCAAGCCGCGCCCAGCCTTCGTCCCGGAGGCGGCTTGCGCCGATGTTCCGTTCCGGCACGTTCGTCCCGGCATAGCCCGGCACCTCGGCCGCGTTCGAGGCGTCCCGTGCGATCGTGCGCGCCGCCGCGTTGCCCGCATTACCGATGGTGCGGGCGGCCGCCTTCGGATCACCTGCCCCGGACCCCGATCCGGGGTCCGCGTGCGCGCCGGCGCCGGCAAGGACGATCCACAGCAGGAAGCCGCAGACCGCCAGCACGAGCATCCAGCCGAACAGGCGGATCGCGAGCGGCGCGCGCGCTCTCAGGAACACCGGGCGCGGGCTCATCGCCCGTCTCCCGTCAGGCGCTCCAGACTCGCCTTCGCGACCGCGCGCCCCGCATCGCCCTCGCCGGCGACCGCTTCGAGCGCCGCCACGAGGCCGACGTTCCCGGTCACCAGGTCGTGCGGCGGGGCGTCGTCGTCGGTGCAGCCCCGGCTCCGGCAGGGCGGCACGCCGCCCGGCACCACCGCCACCGCCGGCACCCGCTCGATGCCGAACAGCCGGAACAGGCGCGGGTCGATGGCGACGCCCGCTTCGGCCCCGCCCAGGCGCTCCCCGATCCGCTTCGCGGTTTCCGGCAGTCCGCCTTGGCCCACGCCGCGCAGCACAAGCGGCGCACCGCTCTTCGCAGCATCGCGCGCCCATTGCCGCCAGCTCGCGGCCGGGACGGAGAGACTCGTGAAGATCAGGATTTCGGCGGTGCCGGCGCGCGGTCCGATGAGTTCGCCGGCATGGCGCTCGGCCGGGAGGGGAGGCGCGGACCGTCCGGGCGAATCGGGGCCTGCCGCGCCTGCCCCGGACCCCGATCCGGGGTACACCGATCCGGGAACCGTCTGCCGCGCCGCCTCGCCCGCCCGCTCCAGCGCGCGATCAAGGATCGAGCGGGTCCAGTCGCCGAGATCGTCGTTGCCGGCCTTGCGCAGCACTTCAGCCGCAAGGTCGCGCGCGGCGTTTTCCGGCGGTGGGGTTTCCTGCGCCGACGCCGGACGGCAACACCCCGCGAGACACAGCGCGGCAATCAGCAGGAGGGCGGTACGGAGGCAGGGATTCCTGGTCATTTCAGGGGGTCTCACAACATGCAGCAGGTGCGTTTGCGCCAGAGCAGGTAGCCGAAGTTCTCGCCCGCGACCGGCAGTTCGCGCAGGGATTCCCACAGCACCGACGAGCGTCCCGTCGGGTTGCAGCCGGTCATCGGCGAGGTCGCCGGCACCGGCTCGGTCATCTGCCAGCGGTATTGCGACTTCCGCATGATCGGCATGGGGTAGCGGCCGCAGAGCGCCGCAGAGCCCGAGGTGCCCCAGGCGATCCCGGCCCGGTGGAGGCGATAAACCAGCCGCTGGGCCGCGAGCAGCGAGGCCTGGACCCCGCCGACATGGGCCGCGACGTTGCCGGTCAGCGGATACATCCCGCCCTGGCAGCCCGCGCACCAGAACATCGGGTCGAGCGGCAGGCCGGCCGAGGCAGCGGCGCAGTCGGCCGCGCAGGCGGCCTGGGCCGGCAGGTTGGCGAACAGCGCCGCCTCGGAGTTGAGCAGGAACGACAGCTCGTCGTCGAGCCAGGCCGGGTCGAGCTCCGAGGTCCAGGCGATGTCGAGCCCGCCGCCTTCGAGGCAGCCGAGGTCGAGCAGCACGCCGATCCAGGAGAGCAGCGGATACATGTAGTAGTGCGCGTGCCACACCGAGCCCTTGGCGCCGTCGCCCCCGGCGGAGCCGGTGCGGCCGCGCGCGGCATGCAGGCCGGGATCGATGGTGAGGCCGCCCAGGTTGGGAAAGCACCAGGGCGTCCGCGTCACGTCCATCAGCCGGGCCGGCTCCCAGACCCCGAGCGAGAGCCCGATGCGCGGGATCGGCGAGCCGCAGAGGCAGATCGGCGAGGACGGGTTGGGCGTGTCCGGCGCCCCGGAGGCGCTGCCGATCCGGATCGGGCCGATGGTGATCGGAAACAGGCACTCCCAGCAGACGTCCGAGATCGGGTTGACGAACCGCCCGGTGCAGGTCTGCGCCGAGGCCGGTGCGGACCACAGCACGGCCAGCAGCGCGAGCACGGCCGGAAGGGCGAGGCGGCGGATCATCCCGCGGAGCCTGCCGCGGACCCCGATCCGGGGGCCGGTGCGGAGTCGCCGGCATCGGGCGTGTCTCCCGCCTGGCCCGGACCGCGATCCGGGCTCGCGCGGCGGTCGGACAGGACGTTGACCATGCCCTGCCATCCCGAGACGACAATCTCGGTGACGGCCCTTTCGTTGCCTTCCCTGTCGGTAAAGCCGCGCGTGGAGATCCGGCCCTCGACCATCACCCGGTCGCCCTTGCGCAGCATCTTCCCGACCGCATCCACGGCGCCGCCATAGACCACGATCCGGTGCCATTCCGTCGCCTCCGCGGGTCGCCCGTCCCCGTCCGTCCATTTCTCGGTGGTGGCCAGCGTGAAGGTGGCTGCCTTGCCGCCGTTCTTCAGGTCGCGCATCTCGGGGTCTCGCCCGGCATGGCCCACCAGCGTCGCCCGGTTCATGTTCAGCATCGTTCAGTCCTCCTCCTCACTCGTCAGCTTGCGTGTCCGGTGTTTCGCCGGCGCCCGCCGGAGCCGCCGTGTCATTCGCGTCTTCCAGGGGGATTTCGGTGATGCGCAGCCGCATCCCGGCCTGTTCGATCAGGCTCGGCGTCGCAGCGATGCCGAACCGCGCGGCGAGCCGTCCGCCCTGGTCGAAGAAGAAGGGCCGGCGGTGGCGGCGCATCAGTTCGAGGGGCCGTCCGGCGAGCAGCACGATCTTCGCGGGGCGGTCATGGGCGAGCGCCCAGGCGATCTCGGCCTCGCGCCTGCCGTCGACGAGCAACAGGTCGCGGGCGAGCGCCATGCGTTCCAGCGGGTTCACGCGAGTTCCGGCCGCGGCAATGAGAACGCCTTCGGATGTACGGATGTCGCGTTCGACGACGATGGCGGGATCGAACAGGCGGCTCCGCCGTTCCGTGGCGGGCGCGATGCCCGGTACCGGCTCCGGCCCTTCGAGCCGTTGCCGCGCGCGCTCCCGGGCTTCCGCCTCGAAACGCGCCAGCGCGCCCGAGCGTTCCATCTCCAGGAGCCGCGCCTCGATTTGCGCCAGCAGGTCCGGCTCGGCCACCGGCCAAGTCGCGCCGCGCACGCCGAGGTCCGCGGCGGATGCGGGCGCGGCCAGCGCCAGCGCGGCCGCCACTGCCGGCGCCCACAGCAACCGCAGGGCCGGGCGCGTCACGACCGGTCTCCGGTAGCCGGGGGCGGTCCCCCGGCCGGATGCGGCAGGATCGTCGGGGCTCCGATTCCCGCGTCCTCCGGCCCGACCAGCGGCCCGTCGAGGCCGAGCCAGGGGATGTCCGGCATGGCGACGGCGCGCCCGAGGATGCGGCCGCGCGGCACGAGGCCGATCTCCGCATAGCGGCTGTCGTGGGAATCGGCGTGGTCGGCGGACAGGTAGTAATGCCCGGAAGGGATGACGCCCGGCGCGATCGCTTCCAGCGGCCGCCCGTCGAGCGCATGGCCCTTGGCCCGGCCCACCGCCTCGCCGTCCAGGAAGACCGTCCGGTCTTCGCCGATCGTGACCCGCATTCCCGGCACGCCGCGCACCGTCTTGAGATACGGAACCGGCGAGCCCAGGGTTTCCGGGGGATCGAACAGCACCCGGTCGCCGATTTCCGGCGCCTCGCCGAACAGCGGGAGCGCCGCGTAGCCCCAGGCTTCGTCCGACCAGCTCGCGTTGACATGCACGCGCGAGACGGCAACCAGCCAGACGGCCGCCAGCACGACCATAACGGCGAGCCCGACATGCCGGCGGCGCGAACGGCCGGTTTTCCGCGCGAGTTGCAGACCCTGCGCGCTCATCGCGTCGCGCCCCGCTCCGCCAGGACCGCCGCGAGCGCGGCCTCGACCCGGGCCGTCGCGTCCGGCGCGCCGGCGGCCACGGCGCGGGCCGGCAGCAGGACCAGGCGGTGACGCGCCGCAATCCGGTCGAGCGCCGCTTCGAGGGCCTCGCCCCAGGCGCGCACGTCCTCCGCGCTCTTGCCTTCGCTTGCGGCGCGCGTGGTGTATGCGGCAGTCATCTCGCCAAGACGGACCGAGGCGATGCGCAGAGGTTCGGGCGCGGCCAACCGTACCGTGGCCACCGAGACCGCCGCCGCCACGGCGCCCGACAGCAGCACAGCCGAGACCATCACCGGCCAGATCGAACCGTCCCGGCGCATGTCAGACTTCGCCGGCATCCCGGCCTTCCCGTCCGGCGAGCGCCCGGAAGCGGGCGAGCCAGGCCTCGGCGGCCTTGTCCGGCTGGATCGGACGGACACGCCGCTTCAATGGCGGGAAGGCCACGCCGGCGCCTGCCGGCCGGTTGCCGTCCAGCAGGTCGCGGCTCTCGGCCGCCGCCGCCATGCGGGTGACGAACCGCAGGAGTTCGGCGTGCTCTTCCTCCAGCACGGCATCGAGGCCCGCGGCCTCGCGCACCGCGGTCTCGATCCCGGTGGCGAGCTTCCCGGCGCGTTCCGCCGCGCGCTGCGAGTCCGGCAGCCATCCCGGAGCCAGGCAGACGGCGCATTCGCGACCAGCGCGTGCAGCGCCAGCCTCCGCCGGTCCTCGTCCCCGAGCCCGTCGAGGGCCTCGATCTCTTCCGACACGATTACTGCCTGAGCCGCGACCGAGTGGAAGCCGCGCATGCAGCCGCCCCGGCGGCAGGTGTTGGCCAGCACATGGGCGAGCGCCTCGAAGTCGATATCGGCGGCCGTCACGGTCTCCGGATCGTCGGGCCAGTTGAGCGGTCTATCTCCGCCGTCTGCTTTCCGCGTCATTCGGCTTCTCCGGTTTCAGTCGTTTCGGGTGGTTCGGAATGCCGGGTTTCGGCGTCTGCGATCCCGGTCCAGCCGGCCAGCCGGTCGATGGCCTCGACCGTCGAGAGCCCCTCGGCCTTGAGCCGCTCGACCGCCGCGAAGGCGGGGCCGCGCGAGGAGAACAGCGCCACCGACCATTGATCCAGCACCAGCCGCGCCACCCGCCAGCCGTCCGGGCCGTGCAGCACCAGCTCGGCGTAGCGCCCGTCCGCCGTGGTGAGGCTCTTGAGTGCGCGCTCCATGCCGGGGTCGCAGTGGATGCGCTTCTCGGACTTCAGCAGCTCGACCGACTCGTCCTTCTGGGCGAGGAAGATGACCCAGTCGGAGTTCTCCCAGGCGGCGCGCGCCGCCGGGTTGGCGTAGTAGTCGTTGACCGACTGCGTGCCGGTCACCAGCGCGCCGCGGTACTTCCTAGCCCGGCGCGCTGCGCCTTCGAGGAACGCCTTCGAATCCTCACCGGAGAGCAGGTCCCAGGCCTCGTCGATCACGATCGCCTTCGCCCTTGTCCGGGGCCCGTGATACATGCGCTGGGTCGCGAGGAAGACCACCAGCATCAGCACCACCGCCTGGACGTCGCCCCGGCCCTTGAGCTCGGCGAGCTCGAACACGGTGAGCGCGTTCTCCAGGTCCGGGACGTTGCTCCCGGCGAAGAGCCGCCCCATGGCGCCGCCGGGGCACCAGGGACCGAGGGACGTGGCCATGTCGGCGGCGCGGCGGTCGTCGCGGGCTTCCAGGTTCTTTCTGACGGTGCCGAGATCGGCGCCGTTCCCAGCCTCGTCCCAGGCGGACGCGATGGCCTCGGCTATCAGCGCCGCCTCGATGTCGTCGATCGAGCCCCGGCGCCTGGCCATGCGGCCGATCACGCCCGCGAGCATGGCGAAACATTCCTCGCGGTAGTCGCCGTCATGCTCGGCGGTGCCGGCGTCGATCATGGCGAAGGGGTTGAGACAGGCGGGGTCCTTGCCGAAGGCGATGAAGGCGCCCTCCAGGGCCTCCGCCGTGTGCTGGAAGGAGCGCCCGTCGTCGATCACCACCGCCTCGCCGCCCGCGCCGATCAGGCCGGTCACCAGCTCCTGCATCAGCACCGACTTGCCCGAGCCGGACTTGCCCGTGACGGCGACGTTGTAGTTGCCGGCCTCGTTGGCGAAGGGCGACCAGCAGGCGGGCTGCCCGCGGCGCCCGATCAGGAAGAGCGCGGGCGGGTTGTCGGGGTTGGCGGGCTGTCCCCGCCACTCGCCATGCAGCGGGGCCAGGTTGACGGCGCTCGACGTCAGCAGCGTCTTCATCCGCCCCATGCGTTCGAGGTCGGCGTCGAGCCCGCCGGCGGACGCCATGGGCAGGCACGCGAGCCAGGAGGGGAGCTGCATGTAGCGCTCCGCGTTCACCCGCCAGCCCTGGCCGTGGTAGATCGCGCGCACCGCCTGTTCGGCCTCGTCGAGCGCATCGAGCGGCGCATAGACCGCCGCCATGTAGCAGGCGCGGACCAGCTTCTCGCCGTCCTTGATCCGGTCGGTCACCGCCTGCCAGTCGCGCGCCTTCTCGGGCAAGCCGGGGAGATACTTGGCAATGCCGGTGCCGGCCTGTTGGGTCGCGCGGGCGGACTTGAGGAACGCCTTCTCGCCCGCGGCCTCGTCGCCGGTCACCACGGTGAGGCAGGTCAGCACCGGGCAGCCCGGCTGTAGGAAGTCGCGGTGGAAGTCGCCGATCAGCGCGTTGCCGCGCCAGCCCGGCCAGACTTCCGGGAAGGCGATGGCGCTCAGCACCCGGACGGCGATGTCTTCGGCGCCGCCGTCGCGGCCCCCGTCGGGGTGGTGGAAGGTGAGGCCGGTGGGATGGACCGACAGCGCACGTCCGGGCGCGATGCACTGTTCGTGCAGCGGGTCGCGCGGCGCCCAGCGGCGCGGCGGGCGCTCGGTGCCGCCGTCGCGGTAACCGCCGATGTCGGGGTTCGAGAGCTCCGCCGCGAGCGACAGCAGCGCGTCGGGTTCGAGACGGCGTGTCTGCGCCCCTGCCGACACCAGCGTGCCTTCGAGCGCGCGCCGGAACGCGCCGAGCGCGGTCTCCGTGGCCGGGCCGGGACCCCCGGCCAGGCAGGCGGTGACGAACACCCGGTAGTCCGAGAGGGTAAAGGGCGGCCCGCCGCCGTGCAGCCGCCGCCAGCCGCCCGGCCCGAGCAGATCGCGGCGGCCTGAGCCCATGCGTGCGAGCGCGCCGCCCGCCTCGCTGCGGGGCTCCGCCCAGGCCCGGGACGCCGCGCCGAAGCGCGGGCTCGCCCAGTGGATGACCTGGATGGTGCAGCGCTCGGGCGCCGCGTCGGCGAGCGTGCCGGCCAGCGCGCCCAGGGTCTCGGCGTCGATCCCGGCGAAGGGCGGCAGCTCGATGACGAAGCCGGCGCTCCCGGCGTTGACGTAGGTCTCGCTCGATTCGTCGAAAGCGCGCCAGGGCAGGAGCGCATGCAGCGCGGCCGGCATCATGGGCGGCGTCCACGGCCCCGGCGCCTCCGGTCCCTCGAAGAGTTCGAGGAAGCGGCCGATCACGGGAGCCTCCAGCCGGCAGGCTCCAGCACCACGCGGATGTATGAGGCCTCGCGGTAGATGCCGTCGGCGTCGACGAAGGGCGCGATCCAGATTCGCGCCACCACCTCGCCCGACCTGAGATCGTCCGCTTGCGAACCGTGCTCTGCCGCAGCCGGTTCGGCTTGCAAGGAGGGCTGTTCGGCCTGGGGGGCGGCGACTGCCGGTCCCGCTGGCCGCGCTTCCGGAACAGCCGAAAAGGCCGCCGCGTCCGCCTCCCGGTTCGGACCCCCGGGCATGGTCTCGATCTCCTCGGCCGTCGCCGGCTCCGGCTCCCCGGCGGCCGAACGCTCGCCGCCGCCGTCATCGCTCTCGCCGAACAGCCGCGCGAGCCAGCCGAAGGGGTCGAATCCCCCGCCGCAACCGGCCGTGCAGACCGTTTCGCTGCGCGCCTCCGGGGCGCTGCCGCGCACCAGCCACAGCGGCTCCCCGAGCACCGTCCGGCCACCCGCGTCCGGCACCGCCGGATCGGCGGCGGCGACGCTGTCGCACGACCCGCCCTTCGCCAGCGGGCACTGCCAGGACTCGCCGATATTCCCCGACGAGCAGCCGGCGAGCGCCAGCGCGCCTATGACTACGGCGGCCGGCATCCCGGCTCGGTGGCCGGGACGGGTCGCCAGCCGGCGCGGCGCGTGCTTCGTTTCGTGCGTCATGTCAATTCCCCTGCTGAGCGGTTTGCGTTGGCGCGGGAGCGCGGCCGTCGATGCGGGCGCCTTCGAGAAACACCAGCGTCACCTTCGTGCCGGCCTGGAGCTGCACGACCGGCTGGTACTGCTCGGCGCGGCGGATCATGTAGTCGGCCACCTTCTGGCCGGCCGACGACGCACCGGCGCCGAGGCCGGCACGGCCGATATCGCCGAGGCCCGTGTTGGCGACCGCGGCGCCGGTGCCCGTCGCCACCGCCTGGGGCTGGAACGCCTGCGACACGCCCTGGCCGAGGCCGGAGACCACGCCGGCGAGGAAGGCCTTCTCGACCAGCGCGCCCTCGCGGCTCACCACCGGGCCGCGCACGCCGGTCTTGCCCGAGCCTGCAACGAAGCCGGCGACGTCGGTCTCGACCACGGTGCCGGGCTCCGGCCCGGCGCAGGTCATGGTGCGGAAGCGCACATAGACCTTCTCGGAGGACAAATCGCCGTGCGCCGCCCCGGTCACGGTGCACCCGTCGACGTCGACCTGCAGGGCGGTCCCGTCCTCCGCCGCGGTCCAGGCGGGACCGGTAATGCGCATCAGCACCGGGCGGGGATCGCCCTGCGACGAGACCCCGGCGGAGGCGTCGACGCCGGCCAGCACGACGGCCTCGGCATGGGCGCCCGCCGGCAACCAGACGGAGACCGGCTTGGCGACCGCATCGGCCACCAGCTCGGGGCCGGTCCGGGGATCGGATGCGGAAGACTGCGGACTGCCCTCGACACCGGTCCGGGGATCGCCCTCCAGCTCGAAGGTCTCGATCATGCGGCCCGGCATCGGTGACGCCCGTTCCGCCTGCCCGCCGGTCGGCGGCGCGTTGCCCTGCGCCCGGAAGTAATCCCCCGACTCCGGCGCGGCGCCCGGTTGCGCGGCCGGCTGCATGCCGCGCCTGAGCTCGTCGATCAGCGCCGCCTGCCGGTCGATGACCGAGCGCGCGTCCGCCGCGTCGCCCTCCAGCTTCGCGCGCAGCCGCTCGTTGTCGGCCCTGAGCGTCCGCGCCTCCTGGCGGAGCTCGCGGATCTGGGTCTCGATCCCGCCGAGCCTGGCCTCCGAGCGCCGCGTCCACACCTTCTCGGCCGCGTCCGGCCCGGCGATCTCCGCCTCGATGCCGCCCTGGGGCGCCGCATCCTTGCCGCCGCCCATGCCGAGCCAGGCGGCAACGACGAGCAGCAGGACCGCCGCGACGACCGAGAACAGCAGCAGCTGGCGCCGCCGCACGGCATCGGCATCGCCCGGATCGCGGGCTTCCCGCCGCGTGGTCATCGTGACGCCCCCGCCGGCGCCTCGACGACCGCCACGGCGAGCCTTCCACCCGAGGGGCCGGTGCCGGGCGCCGCCAGCCAGAGCGCGGCAACGCGCTCGATACCGGCGACCCCCTCGATGGTCCCGGCGAGGCCCGCGAGCCCGGATCCATGCCCGGGCCAGGTCCCATCCGCATCCTGCAATGCCGGGCGTGCGGCCTCGACCACGAGCGCCGCGAACCGCGGGCCCCGCCAGGTCTCGATGAGCGTCAATCCGTCAATGGGCGAACCGCCGCCCGTCTCGATCCCGTAGCCGGGCAGCACCTCGCGCCGGGCGACGGCGCGCACCAGGCCCACCAGGGCCGCGATATGCGCGTCGCTTGCGACGGACGGCGTCACCACGGGGGTGTCCGGGAAGGCCTGCGCGTTGCGGATCAGGATCTGCGCCGAGTCCCTGTTCGAGGCCGTCAGCGTGAGCCGGTAGGTGAAGCCCTTCTCGGTGCCTATGAACAGCGTGGCCACGGCCCCGTCCGACCCCTCCGGGCCGGAAGGCCGGAGATAGAGGTCGCCCGACCGGGCGTCGTGCTCGACCGCGAACCCGTCCGGCGCGCGCACCACCTTCGCGATCCGGTCGCCATGAAGCGCAATGCGATTGACCCCGGTCGCGGAGATCTCCGCCTCGATCTCGCCATGGTCGGCCGCGTCGAGGATCTGCATCGCCGCCGCGGGCGCGGCGAGCGCGGCCATGCACATCAGCCATGCCGCGCAGAGCGGCGCAAACCGCCGCCGGTGAATCCGTGTCATTTGCCAGTCTCCATCTGTTCGAAGCGCAGGAGGCCGATCCGCCCGGCGTCGATGCGGAACGCGAGCCGGTAGCGCCGGTCCTCCCGGGAGGACTCCTCGCGGCCGATCCAGGTCACCAGCTCGCCCGCGATCTCGACCGAGAGCCGCTCGGGATCGGCCTCGATCTCGGTGGGGTAGAACGCGCTCGCCATGTCGCGCCCGGCCATGCGGGTGGCCTCGGCCTCGACCCAGGCGCCGACCGCGCCGCGCGCCGAGGCATGGCTCATCCGCGCCGCCGCGCGCCGGACGTGACCCACGTTCTCCGGCGTCAGCGTCAGCAGCGTCACCGCCGCCGTGCGCGCCATGTCCTCGAGATAGCGAGCGCCGGCCCGGTTGATGCCGACACCGCCGCCGCCGACTTCCCAGGAGGGCCCCGAGGCCGCCGGCACCAGCACGGTCACCGTCTCACGCCCGGCGAAGCTCATGGTGAGCGCCAGGTTGGCGGTCATCGACAGCACCAGCAGCCCGGCCAGCGCGAGGCGGACGTCGCGTACCCGGCGGATGGCGGAGTCCAGTTCGATGCGCTTCATGCCGCCCGCCTCAGCCGACGAACCGGCGCAGGTGGCTCGGCGGCGTCGCCTTCAGCCGCAGCACGAAGTCCGGCAGGAACCAGTAGAGCGCGTAGCGCGCAATGTTGGCCCCGCCGCCGCGCTTGACCCGGCGCAGCAGCAGCCAGCCGCCGACGCCCGCAATGAGGCCCGGCACGAACTGGTTGGCCGCGAGGCCGAGCAGGGCGGGGCCCATCAGCGCGGCGGCCTCGTCGACGGTCCAGAACAGCCAGCGCTCCGGGTCGTCGAGGCGGCGCGGGATCGTATGGCGGGCGGTGTCGTTCACTACACGATCGCCGTGCCGACCAGGCCGGTGACGATGCCGGTGCCGGCGCCCGCGGCGATGCCGACGCCGACCGCGCCCATCAGCTGCATCGCGTTGAAGCGCAGCACCGAGCCGACCAGCGCGGCGCCCACGGCGAGCGCGGCGGCGAGCTGGCCGCCGGTGCCGCCGACGATCCCCTCCACCGTGTCCAGCGGACTGCCGAAGGTGGTGTCGGTGGTCGCCAGCGCGATCTCCGGCGCCGCGAGCGCCGCCGCCACCGCGAGGCCCGCCACGGCGAGGCTGCGGACCGTTTCGCCCGCTCGGTCCGCTCCCGCCGGCTCGGCAGCCTGCCCTCCCGGCTCGGAGGCCGGGACAGGCTCCCTCGATCCGGGGGCCGGGGCGGGCGCCGGCCCGGGCCGCGGGCCCGAACCGTCGTCCGAGGTCGAGCGCCGGCGCCGGGTCGTCGCCCAGTGATCCAGGTCCTCGGCCAGGTAACGCACCGCCGTTCCGAACAGGTGATACACCGGCCCGCCGCCCGTGATCCGGTAGCGGTCGAGCGTGCGCGGCGCCAGCCCGACATGCTTCGCCGCCTCGCGCGTCGACAGGTACTTCTTCCCGTCGCTCATCTGCGTCTCCTTCTGCGAACTCCCCGGCGCCCGCGCTGGCGGGGCGCCCATGCACGGCCATCCAAGCCGAGACGCGAACCCGGCGGCAGGGAGAAAAATCAGGGCGGAAATTCTCCCCCCGGCATGCGACGACTCACGACAGCTGGCAGCGCCTGACGTGCGAAAACGCCCTCGCGCACCCCCCCGCGGCGGCGCCCGGAATCGCCGCTCCGGCGCACGCGGTCGCGGCCGGGGAGGGCCGGCGCGGCCGAATCGGCGCACCGGACGGAACGGCAGGTCGTCAGGATGGTTCGGTCAGAATCGCGCCGAAGGGTCGGAAAGGGTCGATACGCGGCGCGCCGGCCCAGACGGCGGTCCTTCGTGCAACGGGTGCAGCCGCCGGCCGCAATCGGAGGCCGGCGGCGGTCAGGCCAAGCGCCTGCGGACGGAGCGGCGCAGCCGGGCGTCTTCAACCCTCGACCACTCGCGCGCGCCGAATGTCACCGCCCCGCGCGGCCGGGCTTTGCCGGAAGCCCGCAGCGCCGGCCGGAGTGCGGCCGCCCGGCGGCGACGGCGCTCCCGGTCAGCCGCCGCCCCGGCGTTTCCGCTCGATCTTGCGCGCCACCTTCAGCCGATAGCGGATCTGGGCGCGCATCCAGTCCTTCGTGTCCCAGTGCTTCCCGACCTCATCGAGGCCCCAATAGGCGATCGCGATCTCGCGCTGCGACGCCAACTTCGCCCGGTTCACCGCCAACGCGATTAGCAGTTCCCGCTCGTCGCCCACCGAACCCGCCCTTGACGAGGGACCGGCCCCCCCGAGACGCTCCACAGCTCGGTCAGCCGGGCGATCTCCAGCGGCAGCTCCAGCCCGAAATCGTGGTAGAGCCGGAGGCCGCCCCCGGCCAAGAGCGGACCGTCCTTCGTCACCCGGATCTGCACCGCCCTCCCGTCCTGCTCGATCTTGACGATCAGGGTCCCGTCGAGAAGCCGGAGCCCGTCGATGCGTGCGCCCGCGTCTGCGACGATCGGCAGGAGCGGCGGTGCCCTCGACGACCCTTCGCCCTCCAGCATCGGATCGCCGGCCAGGAAGGGCGAGGCCGGGCCGTCCCGCGCGAACGGATTCTCCCACGCCTCGATCTGCCAGGGGTGGCGCGCCGCAAGGTCGGTCTCCGACTGGATGCGCACCGGAAAGGAAGCGCCGTCCTCGAACGCCGGGGCCTCCGCCCGCGACTCATATGCCGCCTGGTAGGCCCGGAGACCGCGCAGCAGCCGCCAGGCCCGCGTATCGCCGTCCGCCACGCTGCGGCCTGCCGAAGCCTACCGCCAGCCGGAAAGCCGGACCACGGTCCTCGCCACTGTCACCACCGGATCGCGCCCCGCAGCATGACGCCGTGCTCGGCCGGCTCGTTGCCGTTCGCCGCCTCGCGGCGCGTGGCGTCGAGATTGACCTCGAAGCCCGGATCGCCCCGCACCGCCGAGGTCAGCCGCCAGCCGATGCGCCAGTCGCGCGCCGTGTCCGAGAGCCCGAACCCGACGTTCGGCGTGCCGGTGAAGCGGTCGCCGAACAGAGGCAGCCCGTAGCCGAGCTCGCCCTCCAGGCGCTGCCCGGCCTCGAACTCCTCGCCCGGCGCCAGGCCCCGCGCGTCTCGCGCACCCCACAGCCGGCCGACGCCGCTCGACGCCGCGCCATACGTCGGCGCGAGGCTGAACGAGAGACCCCGGCCCCGCTCGCCGGGGGCGAGGCGGACCGATCCGCTCGCACCCCACTCGCGGTAGTCCGAGTCCTCGTGCGCAACGAGCGCGCGCACCCGCGCCTCGACGCGGAGGCCCGTCTCCGGGTCCTGCCAGGACAGCCGCCCGCCGAGCTCGACGCCCGTGCCGGTCTCGGCGTCCCCGCCGTCATGGCGCAGCCCGAGCTCGACGCCCGGCGTGAGGGTGCCGCCGCCATCCATCCGGAACGCGCGGCTGCCTTCGAGCGCAAGCCGCACCCGGCTCGCAACCCCAGTCGTGCTGCCCTCGTTCGAAACCGCCTCGGATTCGGTCTCCACGTAGAACGCGTCCGCCTTGAGCGCGAGGTCGAAGCCGCCGGCCTCGCCGGCCTCCAGCAGCGCGCCCCGGCCGCCAATGGCGGCGAGGCGCATCTCGAGGTCGGTCCGGGTCACCCGCTCGGGCTGGCCGTTGTCGTTCGCGGCCTGGACGATGGTCATGTCGCCCGTGCCCCAGCCCGCGAGGCCCCAGACCGAGAGCCGGTCGTTCAGGCTCACCCGCGCATAGGGGCTCACCGTGGTCATCGTGCTCTCGATGGTGCCCTTGTCCACGCCGGGCTGGGCGAAGGTGCCCTCGCCCTCGCTCACCGAGACCGCGACGCCGGCCAGCAGCCGGTTCCACTCCGCGTCCGCGCCGAGGATCCCCGTGGTCACGTCGCCGTCGATGGTGACGCTGCCGTCGTCCGCCGGCGCCTCGCCGTCGAAGCCGCCCACCGTCACCCGGCCCCAGGCCGCAAGGCCCGGGCGCCCGCCGTCGCCCTCACGGGCGAGGTGGAACGCGCTCCCGAGCAGCAGCTCGCGGCCCGAGAGGTCGCGCGTGGTCGTGCCGCCGGAAGCAGGGGCGTCCCGGAGGCCCGTCCCAGGCCAGGCGCTGGACCCGGCCCGCGCTCCAGGCCCGGAAGCCGGGGCAGGCCGACCCGATCCGAAGCCGTCCGGTTGCGCCGGCGCCTCCGAAGCGCCGAGCGCGCGGGCGAGGCCGGTCAGCGCCTGCGTCAGCGCCGCGCCGTCCTCGGCCTGCGCGAGGTCCACGCGCTGCCCGGCGACCGTCACCTGCGCCCCCGAAAGCGTCGTGCCGAGCCGGTCGGAGACCGCATCCGTCACATGGCTCGCCACCGTGCGCCCGAAGCGCGAGAGCCACATCTTCTGCAGCGGGTCCGCGTTCGCGATCGTGCCCGTCGCCTCGCCGTCGCCGATGCGCGCGCCCTTGGCATTCGAGAGCCTGAACAGGAACGTCTCCTCGCCCTCGTCGATGGCGTCGTCGAGGATGGCCACGCTGACCGTCTTCCGCCGCTCGCCCGCGGCGAAGGTCAGCGTCCCGGAGGCCGCGGTGTAGTCCTCGCCCGCCGTCGCCGTGCCGTCGGCGGTCGCGTAGTCCACCGTCACCGCCTCGTCCACGGCCGCGTCCAGGCGCACCACGAACTCCATCTCAGCGTCCGCGCCCTCGTCGGCGCGGGCGTCGGCCACCGTCAGCACCGGCAGCGTCAGGTTCTCCGCCGCCAGCCCGCTGAAGCGGGCCACCGCGTTGCCCGCGGCGTCCCTGAGCGACCCGCCGCCGAAGTAGCCGATGGTGTAGCTCTGCCCGGCCCGCGCCGGCGAGCCCGAGCCGAGCCGCATCGTCACCGTCTTGCCGGACACCGTGGCCCGCCCCGGGTGCTGCTCGACACCCCCGCCGGTGACCGTGAAGTCGTAGTGCAGCCACGCGCCGACCGCGACCAGCGCCTCGTCGAACGTCACCGTCACGTCGCGCCCGTTCACCGTCGCGCTCTCCGGCGCGGGCGCCGTCGCGTCCGCCGCCGAGAGCCGGTAGTCGACCTTGTGCTCCGGGTCGTGGCCGAGCCCGGCATGCGCCAGGTTCGCGGCCGTCCCCGTCGCCGCCGACGCGATCGCGCCGCCGTCGAGCTCGAGCGTGTTCGCCAGCACCGCGACGCCGTGCGGCGTGGCGTTCACCGGCCTTACCGTGTAGGCGAAGGTCAGCGCGTTCGTGCCGGAGCCGCCCTCGTAGGCCGCCCACTTCTCGCCCCAGGTCAGGTTCATCCTGATCTTCATCCGCGGCGTGCCGCCCGCCGTGTCCACGGTCACCGCCTCGCCGAAGGTGAGGCGCACCCGGACGGCCTCGCCGGCCCCGTAGGTGTCGTCGTCGCCCGGGTCCGAGACCACCGCCACGCCGGTCACCGCCGGCGCCGCGTCCGCCGCCGAGAGCCGGTAGTCGACCTTGTGCTCCGGGTCGTGGCCGAGCCCGGCATGCGCCAGGTTCGCGGCCGTCCCCGTCGCCGCCGACGCGATCGCGCCGCCGTCGAGCTCGAGCGTGTTCGCCAGCACCGCGACGCCGTGCGGCGTGGCGTTCACCGGCCGTACCGTGTAGACGAAGGTCAGCGCGTTCGTGCCGGAGCCGCCCTCGTAGGCCGCCCACTTCTCGCCCCAGGTCAGGTTCATCCTGATCTTCATCCGCGGCGTGCCGCCCGCCGTGTCCACGGTCACCGCCTCGCCGAAGGTGAGGCGCACCCGGATGGTCTCGCCGAGCCCGTAGGTGTCGTCGTCGCCCGGGTCCGAGACCACCGCCACGCCGGTCACCGCCGGCGCCGGCGCGACGTTCGTCGCCGGCTGCCGGGAGAACGCCGCCGCCGCCTTGCCCGCGGGGTCGCGCAGCGCGTTCTCGCCGGGCGGCACGTAGGACACCGTCAGCCGCGCGCCGGGCGCCACCGCACGGTCCAGCGTCACCGTCACCTCCGCCCCGTCCACGCTCGCCGTGCCCGTGCCGCCGATGCCGCCGGGCCCCTGCGCCGAACGCCTCTGTCTCGGGCCGTTCCCGTTCGCGCCGCCCTCGGGCGTCGTCGTCACCCGGAAGCTGCCGCCGGGCGGCCTCGAGCCCTCGTCCAGCGGCTCGTCGAAGGTCATCTTCAGCTTGTTGCCGCTCACCGACGCACTGCGGAACCCGGGGCCGGCGCTGCCCGAGGCGCCGCCGCCCGTGTTGTTGGTCACCGTCTGGTCCGCGAACGTCGCCACGTCGTTGGCGGCGGGGTCCCTCAGCCTAGTCGACCCGGTCCCCGCCGGCTTCGTGTAGCGCACCTTGACCGTATCGCCGCTCGCCACCGCGGAGGCCAGCGTGAGCTCCACGGTGCTGTCGACGACGTGCACGCCCCCGTCGGCGACGTTGCGCCGCTCGCCAGTGGCGCCGCCGGCGGGGGTCACGGTGACATGGAAGACGCCGGGCAAGGGCACCGATGCCCAGTTCAGGAGCTCGTTGAAGGTGAGGGTCAGCACCGCCCCGTCCACCGCCGCGCTGGTGAAGGTGGGCGCCGCCGTGTCGCCGATGGCGTTCGTCACCGCATGGCTCGTGAACGACGCCACCTCGTTGCCGGCCGCGTCCCGCAGCGGGTTGCTCGCCGGCTTGGTGTAGCTCACCGTCACCGCCTGGCCCGCGGTCGGCGGGTTGGCGGTGTAGATGAGAACCAAACTCCGGCCATTGATGGCGACGCTGGGAACGGCCCGCGCGGTGCCGGCTACCGACACGGAGAACGCCGACACGGACGGTGCGGATTCCGCGTCCAGCGCCTCGCCGAAGTCGATTGCCACGCTCCAATCCACGCCGGTGGATGAAACCGCAACGGCGTTCCCGGGGGTGGGCGCCGTCTTGTCGCCGCCCGTTCTGTTGGTCACCGTCTGGTCGGCGAACGTCGCCACGTCGTTGGCGGCGGGGTCCCTCAGCCTAGTCGACCCGGTCCCCGCCGGCTTCGTGTAGCGCACCTTGACCGTATCGCCGCTCGCCACCGCGGAGGCCAGCGTGAGCTCCACGGTGCTGCCGACGACGTGCACGCCCCCGTCGGCGACGTTGCGCCGCTCGCCAGTGGCGCCGCCGGCGGGGGTCACGGTGACATGGAAGACGCCGGGCAAGGGCACCGATGCCCAGTTCAGGAGCTCGTTGAAGGTGAGGGTCAGCACCGCCCCGTCCACCGCCGCGCTGGAGAAGGTGGGCGCCGCCGTGTCGCCGATGGCGTTCGTCACCGCGTGGTTCGTGAACGACGCCACGTCGTTGCCGGACAGGTCCCGCAGCGGGTTGCTCGCCGGCTTGGTGTAGCTCACCGTCACCGCCTGGCCCGCGGTCGGCGGGTTGGCGGTGTAGATGAGAACCAAACTCCGGCCATTGATGGCGACGCTGGGAACGACCCGCGCGGTGTCGGCTACCGACACGGAGAACGCCGACGTGGCCGGTTTGGAGTCCACGTCCAGCGCCTCGCCGAAGTCGATTGCCACGCTCCAATCCACGCCGGTGGCTGAAACCGCAACGGCGTTCCCGGGGGTGGGCGCCGTCGTGTCGTTCAGCGGGCGGACGCCAGTGGCCTGTGCTACGTCGCCTAGGCTGAACCCGTTCCGCCCCTGCACCTGGACGTCGTACATCTTGCTCACGTCCAGGCCCGTGAAGGTGTGGCTGCGCTTGCTGGGGTCGTTGAAGGTTAAACCGGTGAAGCCGCCCATTCCGGACACACTGCTGTAGACGTTCCAACCAGTCGCGGTGCCGCCGGTGGAGGCGGGCGTCCATGTGAGCGTGATTTGGCCGTGCGCCGGGCCGGGGGTGGCGGTGCCGCTCGGGGCGTCGGGACAGGCAGGCTGGACGCACCCTGTGCCGATATTCACGAGGTTTTTCGTCCGCGGCACCGGCGTGTTGTTGGTCACCGCTTGGGCGGAGAAGGTCGCGACCTCGTTGCCGGCCGCGTCCCGGAGTGGATTGGTGCCGGGCCTGGTGTAGCCCACCGTCACCGTCTCGCCGTTCGCCACCGCGCCGGCCAGGGTCACCGTCGCCGTCGCGCCGCTCACGGACACCGTGCCCGTGCCCGCGATGGTCCGGGCCGTCCCGCCCGCCGGCGTCGCGCTCACCGTGAACGCGCTCCCCGCCGGCGCCGAGCCCACGTCCAGCGCCTCGTTGAAGGTGAGGGTCAGCGCCGTCCCGTTCACCGACGCGCTCTCGAAGGTCGGCGCCGTGGTGTCCGGAGGTGCGGCCGACTCGGTCAGCGCCAACTGGACCTGCTGGCCGAAGGACCAGTTCAGGCCGGAGTTGCTCCATAGCGCAGACTTGTTGCTATCGGAGAGAGATGCATCTGCAAGCCGGAACGATTTACCGCCCACATGCAGCGTCCAGTCCGACGGAATGGCCATGTCCAAAGAGAAGGTCAGAATACTACCCTGACTTATGGTGCTGACGGTATGGACTGCTGTGATCTCGTAACTTGTGCCTCCCTTTGTGAATGAGGGGGCCGTTATAAGACCGCTGCATTCATCGCCCGTCCCATTCCAGCAACCTCGGAAGGATTGACTAGTTGTCGGCACCGTCAGCGTCGCCGACCAGAAGGCATCCTCCGGCAGCGGCGCCGGCGTCGCATTGGTCACCGCCTGCCCGGCGAACGTCGCGACCTCGTTGCCGGACGCGTCCCGGAGCGGGTTGGTGCCGGGCCTGGTGTAGCCCACCGTCACCGTCTCGCCGTTCGCCACCGCGCCGGCCAGGGTCACCGTCGCCGTCGCGCCGCTCACGGAGACCGTGCCCGTGCCCGCGATGGTCCGGGCCGTCCCGCCCGCGGGCGTCGCGCTCACCGTGAACGCGCTCCCCGCCGGCGCCGAGGCCTCGTCCAGCGCCTCGTCGAAGGTCACCGTCAGCGCCGTCCCGTTCACCGCCGCGCTCTCGAAGGTCGGCGCCGTGGTGTCCGGAGGGGCGGTCAGCGCCAACTGGACTTTCTGTTCGAAGGACCAGTTCAGGCCGGAGTTGCTCCATCGCGCAGTCTTGTTGCTATCGGAGAGAGATGCATCTGCAAGCCGGAACGATTTACCGCCCACATGCAGCGTCCAGTCCGACGGAATGGCCATGTCCAAAGAGAAGGTCAGAATACTACCCTGACTTATGGTGCTGACGGTATGGACTGCTGTGATCTCGTAACTTGTGCCTCCCTTTGTGAATGAGGGGGCCGTTATAAGACCGCTGCATTCATCGCCCGTCCCATTCCAGCAACCTCGGAAGGATTGACTAGTTGTCGGCACCGTCAGCGTCGCCGACCAGAAGGCGTCCGGCAGCGGCACCGGCGTCGCATTGGTCACCGCCCCGCCGGCGAAGCTCTCGACCAGATGGCCGGCGGCGTTGCGCAGCCCGTTGCTCCGCTTGACGTAGCGCAGCGCGACCGTGTCGGTGTCGGCCACCGGCGATGACAGCGTGAGCGTCACGTCCGCGCCGTCGACGGCGACGCCGCCCGAGGCGACGCTGCGCCGGGCGCCGTTCGCGGTGACCTGGAAGGCGCTCGGAGCGGGCACGAAGCGCGCATCCAGCTCCTGGTCGAAGGTCACAATGAGCGTCACCCCGCCCACCAGCGCGCTCGCGAACGCGGGCGCGGCGGGCGGCTTGCCGCCCGGGAACGTGCCGCCGTCCGGGTCGACCATATGGACGAGCTGCGAGCGCTTGTACGCGTTCCAGCTCGCATTGCGGCAGGCCGCATCGCCGGAGCCGTACGAGCGCGAGCGGTGCCACCGGCCGCGCTCGCGCTCCTCGCGGTAGCACTGGCCGTCGGTCCCGACCACCGCGCGGTGGGCCGCGTCGCCGGGCACGGTGTAGGACACCGACTGGACCGGCTGGTTGTACGGCGGCGGCAGGTTGCCCTGGTCCCAGAACCCGGGCGTGCCGTCGAAAATCCATCTGATGTGGCCGAGCCGCCGCCCCGGCCTCCTATCGAAGACATAGGCGGGCTTTGCCATGTCGCACGGAATCAGCCGGTCCCCGCGCCCGAAGTAGCCCAGGCCGCTGACGTGCCAGTAGCCGCCGATTTGCCAGCCGCCGGCGGCAGCGCACGTGACGCTGTTGCTGTTCTCGGCTGTCTGCGCCTGCACCGCCCCGGCGGCGAGCAACAGGGCCAGCGCCGCGGCGAAGGCGCCGGCGAGCGTGGTGCGAAACGGGCGGGGACGGGCCGCGGGTCCGGAATAGCCGGCGCCCGCAGGGCCCGCCGAACGGCGGAGGCCGGAGCCTAGGCGGGAAGGACGCTCCCGCCGGGCCATACGCGCGCGGCACATGGCGTCAAGCCACGCGCGGTTGCGGGATGTCGGAGAGGTCCGCCCGGCGTACGGACGCAGGAATGGCTCGGCTCGGCTCGGCTCGGCTCGGCTCGGCTCGGCTCGGCTCGGCTCGGCTCGGCTCGGCTCGGCTCGGCTCGGCTCGGCTTAATCAGGCGGAGCAATTCTCGAACCTGGCACACTACTGCGGGCATGCGGATACCTCCCTCGGCGGTACCAGGCGCCGACGCGTTGCATTCCGGTGCACCGAATCTGCAATGGCGTCTGGACTTCACCGGCGATTTCGAAAACCTTAGTGGAGGCACAAAACGCCCGTAAATCCTGCCATTTGGGAGGTATCGGAAGCCCGCCTGAGGCCTGATCGGGGCGGCGGGGCAGGGGGGCGCCGGCTGCCGCCGGCGGGCCGTCAGCGCCGGGGCAGGGCGTCCACCGCCAGGACGTGGCGCACCAGCTCCACCTGCCCCGACACGCCCAGCTTCCGGTAGGCCTGCTTGGTCAGCCAGCGCACATAGTCCGCCGACCATCCGGCCGCCGCGGCGATCTCGCTCACCTTCAGGCCTTCGGCCAGCAGCGCCGCCGTGCGGCCCTCCGACGGCGTCAGGCCGAGCGTCACCGCCACGCGCGCCGCGTCGATGCGCGCACGCCGCGCCGGGTCGACCACGAACGCCAGCGCCGCCACCCGGCGCCCCCCCAAATCCGCCGCGCGATCGCCCACCGGGCTGACGTGCAGCGCCAGCCGCGACCGGCCCGAGGAACGCTGGACCGTCATCGAGCCGCCGGCAGGCGCCGCGTCCCACGGGTCGGGCAGCGCGCGCCCCAGGAGCCGCTTCAGGCGGCTGCGGTCCGCCGGCAGCCAGGCGTCGAGCGCCCCGTCGCGGTCGAGCAGCCCGTCGCCGCGGCGCAGGATCTCGAGCGCCGGCGCGTTGGCCTCCAGCACCCGCCCGCCGCGGTCGAGCTGCACCACGCCGATGCGGTCGTTGTCCAGCAGCCCCGCCAGGCCGGCGCCGAGCGCATCGGCCGCCGCCAGCGCCTGGCGGACGCGGACGAACTGGCGGATATGCGGCAGCAGGGACTCCAGGAGTTCGACCTGGGCGGACTGCCAGCCGTCGCCGCCGACGGGGTCGCCCGTGCCCCACACGACGCGCAGCCCGTCCCGCCCCTCGAATTGCGTGCGCAAGCCGTTCCGGCTGCCGAGGAGCCGCATCCCCTCGTTGTACCCCGGCGAGCTCTCCCGCTCGTCTTCCGAATAGAGGTCGCGCACCCGGACCAGCTCGCCATCGGGAAGCTGCCTCGTGCGCAGCACCCCTTCGTCGAGCGGGTAGTAGACGCTGTAGTACTCGCGCACCGGGTCCGCGTCGGTGTCGCCGCGGGTGAGGTGCCGGACGAAGTGGAGGCGCACGTCGTCGTCGAAGTCCTCGCCAACGATGAGTGCGTTTCGGTCGGTGCCGCAGGCTTCCTCGATCAGCGCCGAGGCGGCGGGCCAGAGGGTGTCGTCGAGGGCGGCCTCGTACAGCGCCGCGAGGATGCGCCCGAAGGCGTCGTCGGGGTTCACCCCCCGGCTCCCCGGCGACGCGTCCGCGCCGGTCTGCGCCGAGAACCGCATTGCCGAACGGTGATGCCTTTCCTCATGAGTCTCCCCGGGCCGCCGGATCGCACGGCCGCCCTTCCAATCTGTCACCCTCCCCAATGTAGGGGAGACCGGACAGCGCAGACATCCTCCCAAACGGGAGGTATCGCAAAAAAATGCGGGTCGAAAAATATCGCGCATTTCACGATTTTCCGGCCTCCGACCGACGGTCATTGCGCTCGCGCCCGCGCTCCGATCCCCGGGCGGGCTCGCCCCGGGTCCCGATCGAGGGCCTCCCGTCGAGGGAGTCACGCTCCTGCCGGGCGGCGGCGCGGCGCCGGCTCCCGGTTCGCGTGCGGCGCGCGCTCGACAGGGAGCGGCCCGCGGTCATATGCTCGCTGCCCTTCATCCGGGATTCTGATGGCGCGGCCGACGACGACAGGACCAGGGCCAGCCCGGCAGGGCAATCCGTGCAGACTCTTCTTCGTGACGGTTTCCCGCGGTGAGCCTCCCCGGCCCGGGCGGGCCGCATGCGAACACGACGCCGGCACCGGCCCGTTGGCAGACACCAATTCCGGAGACCGGCTCATGAGGTTGCTCCCCATCCCCCCGCGCGCCGGCGCGGTTGCCGGGTCCCGCCGGCGCAGCCGATGGGCCCCTCTTCCCGAGTCCCGCTCCGCCGGCCGGCGCGCGGCGCCATCGCCCAGCGGCGGGGGCTTGCGATGATCTCGCTCGAAGAGGCGCTGCGCCCGGTGCTCGCGCGCGCGGTCGCGGCGGGCGAGCGCTGGCGGACCGGGGTGGCCTACAACCCGCTCTCGCGCGCCATGGCCCAGGATCCCTATCCGGTCTACGCGGCGCTGCGCGCCCGCGGCGCGCCGCATCGCAGCCGGCTGATGAACGCCTGGCTGGTCGCGCGCCACGCCGATGCCGACGCGATCCTGCGCGACCATCGCAACTTCGCCAACGATCCGCGCCTGGGCACGCTGACCCGCCGCCAGCAGGCCATGCTGCCGCCGCCGGACGAGTACACCCTGCTGTTGCTCGACCCGCCCGACCACGCGAGGCTCCGGGCCCTGGTGAACAAGGCGTTCACGTCCCGGGCCGTCAACGCCCTGGAAACCCGCATCCGCGCGATCGCGGCCGCGCTCCTGGACGCCGTCGACGATCCCGGCGGCTTCGACCTCATGACGGCCTTCGCCCGGCCCCTGCCGATCATCGTGATTGCCGAGATGCTGGGCGTCCCGGCCGGGGACCGGGACCGCTTCAGGCTCTGGTCGGCGCAGCGCGCCCGCCTGATCGAGCCGACGGCGAGCCTCCGCGAGCGCAAGGCCGCCCAGGACGCGCAGCAGGAGTTCGACGCGTACTTCCGGGCGCTCGTCGCGAGGCGCCGGCGCGCGCCCCGCGACGACATCCTGAGCGCGCTGGCCCACGCCGAGGACGGCGGCGAGCGGCTGAGCGAGCGCGAGATGCTGAACATGCTGCGCCTGCTGCTGATCGCCGGCAACGAGACCACCACCAACCTGATCGGCAACGGCATGCTGGCGCTGCTCGCCAACCCGGACCAGCTCGCCCGGCTCCGGGGCGACCCGGACCTCATGCCGACGGCCGTCGAAGAGCTGCTGCGCTTCGATCCCCCGGTGCAGATGACGTTCCGCCACGCCCGCGCCGACGGCGCGGTGAACGGGGTCGAGGTCCGCGCGCGCGACAACATCGCCGTCCTGCTCGCCGCCGCCAACCGGGACCCGGACGTGTTCGAGGAGCCCGACCGGCTCGATGTCGGCCGGGCGCATTGCCCCCACCTCTCGCTCGGGCGCGGCATCCACCACTGCCTCGGCGCGCAGCTGGCGCGCCTGGAGGGGAGGATCGCGTTCGAGGCGCTGCTGGAGCGCTACGCCCGGATCGACCTCATCGACGCGCGCCCCAGGTTCCGCGACGGCATCCTGCTGCGCGGGCTCGAGTCCTTGCCGCTGCGCTGCGGACGTGGCTGAGTCGCCGCGTGCTGGTGCCGGACCCCGGTCGGAATACGCTGCCAGCCGCCGACGATGGGGTCGCCATCATCGAACTGCCGGCGACCGCCCCAGGTCGCTTCAGATCTACGGCGATGGTCGACCGCTGCGCCGAACGGCTGCAGCGACCCTTAGGGTGCGAACCTAAAAGTCTTCGGGCTCGTGTCTGCGTCTCACGACAGCTGGCGTGCGAATCAAAATGTTTGCCAATAGTTTGCCAAACCGCGAAATCGCCAGCCTGTGAAAAGAAAAAGCCCTCGAAAACATCAATGTTTTCAAGGGCTTTCGGTGGTTGCGGGGGCAGGATTTGAACCTGCGACCTTCAGGTTATGAGCCTGACGAGCTACCGGACTGCTCCACCCCGCGTCAATTCGTCGGGCGGCTCTCGTCGTTGCGAACGGGAAATGTTTTGCCTTGCGCGCGTTTGGAAGACCTGGCGGCGACCTACTCTCCCACGCCTTGAGACGCAGTACCATCGGCGCTGAGGGTCTTTACGGCCGAGTTCGGGATGGGATCGGGTGTGGCTCCCCCGCTATAACCACCAGGTCGTCGAAACGCGCGCGGAAACGCGCGGGCTCGCGTTCGTGCCGGGTTCGCCGCTGCGCATGACGGTTCGCGATCAAGCCGATCGAGCGATTAGTACCG